>CAVQMO010000001.1:0-1164801 GCA_963713605.1 uncultured Nitrososphaerales archaeon
GTTAGAAGTAGCTAAATTCCTTGAAGAAATGTATGACTATAAATTAAATTCGTTGAAAGAATATGTAGAAAATAAGGAAAAGAAGAGGAAGAAGAAGTATGGTTAATTCATTAACTCTGCAAAACGAAATATTTTCTGCGTTAATATCGAGCTCATTACAACATGAGATTCACACATTTCCTTAAACAATTCCAAACTTAATCTCATATTCACTACAAAATGAGTACATTTTCAGTGATCGATGGAAGAAAACATTTTTTTCAAATATCATATTTTTCATCTTTTCTTGATTTGTTCCCACTACCTTATTTCAACTATGTAGAAAGGAGGCAATGTTGATATTTCATCTGATTTTTTATTTTTTATTTATGCTCACAAATAAGTAAATCATTTATTAGACGAGAATCTACCTTCGGAAGATATAATAGCACTAACTAATTCAGAAAATATTTAATAATAAAATCAAGTTCAATAAGGTCTTCTATTCACCAATTACCTTTACTAATACTCTCTTGTTTCTCCGGCCGTCAAATTCTCCGTAGAATATTTGCTCCCATGGACCAAAATCTAATTTTCCATTTGTGATGGCAACTACAACCTCGCGACCCATTATTTGTCGTTTTAGATGCGCATCTGCATTTATCTTCTCCTGTTTCATTATGTTTATACTGATCCGTAGGAGCGTGAGGTGCCAACCTTTCTAGCCATTTATCAAAATCCTGATGCAGTCCACTTTCGTTATCATTTATAAAAACACTAGCTGTAATATGCATTGCATTTACCAAACATAATGCTAGCGATGCAACGTTTTATTAATACATTATGTTAATAATCCCTCATTCATAAATGCAGAAACACAACAATATTCACTCAATAAAAACAAAAACCAATGATATGATAATTAGCGACTATTTTGACGCAATGCAGACTGAAATTAACCCCAAGTGTTAATTACAGAGATCATCCGAAATTAGTTAAACAAATTATCGAGTTCCATAACAATAAACCCTTTATTAAAATGAAAAGGGAGGATATCCTCTCCTACTTGAACGGTCTTAGAAAATCAGATGAAGTAGACCAATTACACAAGTGGATTGGTACTTATAACTTGCATATTGGGAATCTTACTAGATTCTTTAAATGGTTGTATAACCCCACACTGGAACCTAGACAGAGACCTAAACCCAAACTCCTATACAACATACCAAAACTGAAGAGAAAAGAGACTTCGATATACAAGCCAACAGATCTCTGGGCATTAGAAGATGATTTAGTATTTCTAAAATGGTGTCCTAACAAAAGAGACAGATGCTATCATGCAATATCAAGGGACCTATCTGCAAGGCCACAAGAGATTCTAGATCTAAAGATTAAGGATGTTATATTTAGACAGGTTGAAAACAATAAGCAATATGCAGAGGTATTGTCAATTGTAAGACTGGCAGCTGACATTTACCATTAATTGATTCTCTCCCTTACGTAAAAGAATGGTTAGATCAGCACCCACAGAGAAATAACAAAAATGCATACCTTATTTGTACCATGAACAGAAGTAATGTAGGTGGTCGACTAACAAGAGATGGCTTATTACATATTTACACTTCACAATATAAAGAGAAGTATTTTCCTATCTTGTTAAAGGATCCAACAGTATCCGAGGAAGACAAATTGAATGTTTGTTAACAAAACCATGGAACCTTTACATAAGAAGACATAGCAGTTTAACTCAGAAAAGCAAGTTCCTGAAAGAACATATTTTAAGACAACATGCGGGTTGGTCACCGCGATCACAAATGCACCTAAAGTATGTTCATTATTTTGGCAATGAATCATCAGAATCAATACTTCAAGAGTATGGTATATTACCAAAGAATAATAAAGAAGCGGACGTACTACGGCCTAAACAATGCCCCAATTTAGTAACGAACCTAAAAGACAAGACCAGAAATTGCGTTAAGTGTAGAATGGTGTTAACTTATGATGCCTACAATGAAACGATTGAAGAAAAACAAACTAAGGATAAACAAATTGAAGAAATGATGCGCAAACAGGAACAATTTGAACTGCTAATTCAATCCCTTATTGACTCAGGGCAAATAGTACCGACCACGGAGAGTATCGATTGACAATGGAAAAGATCACTAAAATAATGATGAAAACAAGATATATCCATAAAGTTCTGGATGATTGAGCAATTCTTTGGCTTTATTTACTGCTAATAATTTTAACTCATTTTCATCTAAAGATCGTATGTAATCCTTATTTAATCGGAATGTATCCATATCTATTTTAACCTCAGTGTCGATTATCCCTCTTCTTGATACTTTAAATAACTCATCTATCCTATTCGCGTTACCATCTTTCACAGCATAGAATGAGGCTTCTAAAATAAATGCTAATGTAGCCAACATACCCATACTCGATAGAGTTTTAACCACCTGTTTGTTGCCAGTCCATCAGAACATACTTTATTTAAAATTGCAAAAATATTTGGCATTTTATAGACTGACGGTGTTCCCTTCAGCCCTAACTTCTGTTTAGATGTAATATTCTTTTTAACTTCTCTTTTACCCTTCAGATTAATTAGTCCAATCTCCTTCTGCAGGAGGTGCATAGCCTTATTCAGATTTTTGTAACTTAGATAATAATCTCCATCATCAGCCGAGCCGGTCGATGTTATCATATCACTCCATCAATAGAGACATCCGAATTGATTTCATCAATAATCTTTGTTCTGATTTCTCCTGGTGTATACAGATATGATGTGTCCACATTCTTATGGTCATAAACAATAAACAATGCTGGAATAGTCTTCTTGTATTAGGCGCTGCAATACCTTTTCGGACCATATTTTCTTGGGCTATCATATTTTCTTATCTGCCGTAATGTAACATAGGCTCTGGCTACTATTATCTGTCAAAAGTCATCATATCATCTTGAATGAATTCGAAAGGCAGACTATTTCCCACTTTTTTCAATATAAGTGGTAAAAGCTTTTTCATATAAATGCAACTCAAATACCTCGTTGAATAGAAGACACACGTTAACTATAGACCACGACGAGTTTATAAAATTGAAGAGCAAGGGTATTTTTGGGGAATAATACAGTGACCTCATAGCACGCCTCATAGAAGATAACGAACGTTTGATAGATGCTAGGGAAAAGAAAGAATGAGTTTCCCAATGAAATTAGATTTAAGAGCCGAGAATGTAAAAATGAAATGCATAAAGATTGCCATTACGCATGGCGTGGTCTAGGTCTTGAGTTTCTGTGTATGTGCGAATGTGGCCATTATAGAAAAAAAGGGTCGTTAGAACGGATTGGGCAACATGAGCGTTCTGCACAACAGCAGAGGGGTGGTATTTGATGGATGATACTGATATGTTATCACATAAAACTAAAGATAAACATTTTGTTACTACTGCGCCAGAAAATGTACCATTAGGTAGTGTTGTAAATGTACCTGTTCATGAATCAGTCCATCGCCGGAAGAATATTTCTTCGCAAGAAATTAGAAAGCTCTCTGTCGAAACGTTTAATCATTCCAAGCACGGGATAACTTTCAATAACTTAATTAGCACATTTAAAATAACCAAAAGACGAGCACAGCGTAAACTAAAGGGTTGTTGTAGGCGAAAAGTCTTATTTATACCGGAATTTGAAAATCACAAACCTCAGAGGTACTATCCTTTATGCCTAAGAGCAGATGTATTAAAACATCTTCTGAATAATAATGACCAAGTAAGACCCACGGTATCCAACGGGACTAAAGGGCATCCGCTACATATGGCAATAGAATATCAAAAGGCAAAGAATCTATTTGATATTCTAGTATCCATCAGTAATGGTGATGCTCCACTTTACATACATAAGTGGCACATACATCTAGCAATAGATAAAGAATGTTACCATCAATTAATCAAGCACGACCACTCTCCTCACAGAACAAATCAAAAATCATCGAAGAACGAATCGGCAAAACAGTGACTAAATATGCGTATTCCCCCAAATGGCAAGGTTCTAGTTTACGTAGCATGTAGCATAATCCCTTTAGAATCCAAATTGAACAAGATGAAACTATATTGTTTGCATTTTTTTGGGCCAAGTCAGAAATCGAATGCTCTTTCACATAAGCAATCCGACTGAAAGAATAGTTCCACCATTGTTATCGTCGTCCTCACAAGGTAGTAGTGGGCTTGTTCAATGTGATATCAATAAGGACGTTGAAGTATCAAACATGATGCAATTAGGTTGCTTTAACATACAGCTCAAATACCTAGAAAGGGTCTTTCGACTATACATAAAAACATTTCATGATAAGGCCGTCTGCAGGGCCGAAGAGTCGCTTACTATTAACATGCCAATATTTGAAGCCTTGAAGTCTATAAGGGGTGATCCGACAGCGAGCCCAACTGACTGCACGTTATCTGCTAAAGGGAGAGAGAATAACAGCGATGACATTTGAATTAGCACAACCAACAGTGCAGACAAAAAGGGAGTTATCGATTACAATTAGCAGACCTTTTCGTAGAAATTAATACCACATTTGGACATGCTGAGGGAGCTACAACTTAGCAAAACAAGAAGGGATACACACCTTTAGGAGTAAAAACTTAATCATGGACAATATTCCGCAAGGCATTGCAGGAAGTTAGAGAAGGGAACCTTGACTTGCCCCGCCGTAACCGTGACATGGACTCATTTTTTTAATTGATTAACTTCGGGTACAAGTTGGTCTAGATGAAATGTAACCCCAACCCGAACCCGAAGTAAAAATAAAAAAGAAAGATAAAGTTAAAGCAAAGAACCCAGTAAAATAAAGTAAAAATGAAAGAGAATGATAACTAGACATTACAGGAAGACAAGAGAATACTCGATGAGTAATAGATTTCTCTAAACATAATCCCTAGTATGCTCTAGTAGTTCTTGGTAAGTTGAGGATATGGTTTACTATATATTACTGTAGTTTCTCGTTATCGATAGCATTCTGATATTTCGTGATAGCCTGGCCAAGATCAGATAATTGTGCCCGCTGTAGCATAATAGTATTGTTCAAGTCTTTCTTTCTAAATTCCAGTTCGATGACGTCATTTGTAAGTTTCCGCATCTTGTTCTCCAATAACGGCAATTCATGACCTGCATATCTCAGAATCTTTAAGATATGCTGTTTACTTAGCATCTTATTTTTCTTTAATAGTTTGAACAGTTCGAAGAATGAATCAAAGTCATTTTTGAGCTGTTGATAAACTAATGGCAAATCATATAGCCGGTGTAAAGCCCAGAATTCCTGTTGCAGATCAAATACTTCACTTTCAGGAAGATCCAATTCTATTGCAACATCAATTGGTTTCTTACCATTATTGAACATGTATAATGCTTGACTCGCTTTGGATTTGTTACTCAAGTCAATATCATCTAGGCTTGCCCGTCTATTCGTTTAATAATAGTGCCAATGTCCTTAAATCCCATATGCACTATCTCGGCTATCTGGCGAATAGTTTTATTCTCCTGATGTAATTTGACCACAAATTCTTTTTTTCTTTCTTGTTCAGCGACATTTTTTCAGACAATAATTATAAGTAACAGTTGTTCATAGATTTTTCTAACTGTTTTCGACTGTTAACACCATAAAGCTTACTGTTACCGATTGATACTAACTGTTATTTTGTATCATCTTATACATACGACTGGTCTAAAGAACACAGCAGTAGCAGGATCTTCAATCTATTATTGTTCGATCTAGTCCGGGCTGTAATCCCCTTTTGAATCGTTATAGCACTCTTCAATCGAATCCCCAAAACTTAGACATTGATTGGTATAAGCACAATTTAGTAACGGAACGTCAATTAGATAACTCCCCTGACATATCATCTTAATCTCAGATACATCGACGGCAATTAAAGCATTGTATATACGTTTGACCAAAACGACGGTATGACAGCAATGACACCAATTTATGAAAACTATTCTTTATGATATCAGTTATACTATTCCATCCATTTTTTAAGTTATAGAATTCATTTCGCAAAATAACTTTATGGCTTTGTAATAATTGGCCACTGTCCCAAATACGATTTCTTTCTTTCTTGCTCTACCATTATGAAACTCCAAAAACTTGACAATGGATTAAAATCGGGCAGAAACCATGCTTTTGTTGACGGTATTATTATGAAAGTGAGTCTAAATAAACGGTCAAGATTGACGCGGGTTCGGTGGTATGTGAGTCAAATTTGACATAATTTTCGGATTCGTCACGATTAGACACTCATATGGCTGCGCGGTTTAAATAACAAATTGGAAGATCTTTGACGTTTGATGAACGTGCGGGCCAAGATTATAAGTCTTCTAGTGCGTGCATACTTTAAGTCTCCGATGACGAGCTAGAATATAAGAGCCAAAGGGTTGCTGACTGTATTATGCCCGCTGTAGTAGATGTATTACGACGGCATAGGGTGGCAATTATATTCACTGCAATTGGTGTAATACTTAGCCCATTCGCCGCCGTCATTCTTAATGAGTACATCAGTGTCACTCCGAGGATGTTGTCTGGAATATTAGAAGACGATGAAGTATCAGTATTAGATCGTATTTTAAACATCACAGAAGAAGCTAAATCTAAAGCAAATGTATTGGAATTTAACGACATAAGAAAAGAGTTTAAACAGCCAATCAGAATAGAGGGCTTAGATCTTTCCGATAAAACTCTAACTGGGGTAAACTTGGATTCTGTAGTATTTTTGAATTCTAATTTATCAGGTGCCAATCTGCAGAATTCTGAATTAAATAGTGTGCAAATTTCCGGTGATTTGTCAAGCATAAACCTGAGCAATGCCAGTCTCCTAAGCGCAGATCTATCCGACTCAGATCTTTCCGATGCTAACTTAAAAGATGCTTTATTTGCGAATGCCGATGTAACTAATTCACTTTTTATCGGTGCTAATCTAACTGATGCCGATCTCCGGTACGCTGATCTTACTGATGCCGATTTCCGGTACGCTGATCTTACTGATGCATACCTACTTGATGCCGACTTATTGGATGCGGATCTCCGTTATGCCAATCTGACGGATGTCGACTTAAGTTATGCCGATTTAACAGATGCTGATCTATCAAATGTCAGTTTAAAAGATGCTAATCTATCAAATGCTAATCTAAACCGTGCTATTATTGATTTCGCCAACCTGGCAAACGCTGATCTATCAAATGCTAATCTAAACCGTGCAATTATTGGTCACGCTAATCTTACAAATGCAAGCCTCCGCCATGCCGATCTGACACAAGCAGATTTACGAGGTTCGTATCTCACTAACGCATCTCTACATCTTGCAGATCTTGATGATTCTTTATTTGATTGTAACAGTGTGAGGACTGCTAATTTTACCGTTAATACGACTCAGGTTCACATTGTAGATTCGAATTTAGACGTAGTCTCTAATTGCTAATAGTATTTCTTTCCGGTTCGGTGGTATGTGAGTCAATTTTGCGGCCCTGTTAGTCTTCTAGTAGATACGTTCATTCAAACACTGATGGTTCAAACGCCGAAGCTAATCTGTTAACCTGTTTACGACCGTTAACGGATGCCTGACTTCGTAAACATTGTCGTTCTGCCGTATTAGTCGTTAACAGAATGTATTGAACACTTTATTGAAGTCTGATTATGTTACGCTCACCAGATATTGACAAGTTCCATATCGGACTCGTCAGGCTGTGCTTCAACGATCACTTGGACAATTACCAGAATTAGAATTCATAAGACACATCCACTACTACCACTGATAGACAGCTAGTGTCAATACGATAGACGACATCTACATCTCAAAAAGAAAGTTGGGATTTGTGGACCAAATATTCTAGGCAGCAGAAAATGCTTCATTGACTTTGTTTATTATTGAGCCTACTAAGATCAAATAGTAGGTAGTCTACAGCGTGTTATCCATTCTTTTTAATTTTCTAAATCTATGAGAGTAAAGTTTGGACATGAGGGATAACTTCACTATTCAGTCGGTCAGGTATAGATCTTTCTTTTTTCGATATATGAATCTCATCACCAATGAGGCAGGAATGATGAGGGCGGGGACTCCCAAGGCAAAATCAAGAGAATAAACCGAAATCCCTAATGAAATCATGAAGACCACGGGTATCACAGTAGTACGGAAATATGTCAAATATATTATATTTTTATCAATAGTCTTATTAGGAGATATTAGCTCAGCTTTCAGCGCGTGAGTCCATATGCCAAAGAGCATAAAACCAGCAAAAATTTGAACTACGCAGTAAAATCCATAGGCATAGATATTGGTATCGTATATATTTGTTAGTTTAAATGTAAATGGTATCATTGTTATGAACATGAGAAAAATGATGTTTAGCCAAATCGCCAGATCTGTGGTCTTTGCCAACATGGCAGATATTGATTGATAAGTAATCCAGTACAATCCTATAATTATGAAAGTAATAACAAACAAGATAATATCAGATACCAACTCCTCAAGATCATCTTCATTGAAGAGGCCGTCTTCTCCTACCTGTGGAATTGCAAAATCTACAGCGAGTAATGTGATCGCGACTCCAACAACCGCGTCGGTAAAGAACCTCGCATGAGATTTATTTATTCCATATATATTTACCAATCATAGTTAACCCCTATCTTTCAATTAACCTGCTCTGCGTATAAATAAGAATCGTATTGTTTGTATCCAAAAAAGCACAACAGATGGGTTTTATTATGGTTATCTTCATTACTCTGAGCTGGATTCAATTTTAGGTCTATCATGAGACCACCGATTCAGTATTTACTAAGAGAGTACAGAACTTGGCTGGTAGCTGAAAAGATAAATGACAAACTAGAAGTAAAGAGATCTCGGAGATACAGTAATTCGAAGAACATTCATTACAGTACCACGGATACTATTCCGTGGATCGAGAAACTCCTAACTATATCATTACCAGACTATCGCAAATATTGCGTGTGGCGCATACTTGCACCATATTTGCTTAACGTCAGAAAACTTCAGGACGATCAAGCTGGCCAGACGGGAAAAATGAAGAACAGATTGCTGAAAGATTTGATAGAGATATATTGCTAGTAAAAACTTGGATTGGGGCTTTGAAGCAAACACATTATGTAACTACAAACTACTTTAACAAACTAGTTATAACGTCATATGGTGAAAATTTTCTTCAACAACTTGATTCATACCGGTAATCGGCATGTGTATTGAACAAGCTGCTGTGTCCATCGGAATGGGTATGTAGAGACAAAAAAAGAGAGTTAAACTAACTTATTTTGGACTGTCACTTTCTTCTTTATCTTCAATAGCTTTGTTGGAAGCCGTCTAACGCTACAGTATTTTCATTGCCATGAAAGTAATCAAACCGGCAACCAATCAGGTTGAGTCTTGAGGCAACTCGGTGAACAAGCGAGAAACTTCATACCAGGTCTGTTGCTTTACATTACCAGGTGTGTAGAGCTTGTCATCTAACACCTGGACGCCAAATCCGCCCTTTTTAGGGTATATGTAATTATACCCTGATTTATTAATGGGATCTATTTCCAGAACCACATTAGGAAAGTACCGTTACCGTTACTATCTACACGGTTCTTATATATTGCCAATGAATTACTTAGAAAAGAAAGATCTCCAGTCGCTCCGTCATCAAAGACTGCTCGCTCCGCTACCATCTGATGTTCCATCTTGATCGTATCGCGTCAAATCTATATACTGCTGTGTCTTCATTTTCAGCGACGAACTTTGTATCTCCTTGAAGGAACGCAGTATCGTTATCTCTAAAGGTTCTTGTATAATTCACTTCAGCACTCATATTTAAATTCCCATTTAGTATTCCTTGGCCAGTAAGGTTTCCTGGAATAGTCTCGTCTTGAAGTTCTAGTTTAGGAGTGTCTACGTCTGTCATAACTTGGATTCGCCGAAAGAAATGCTGCCGCTGCATTCTGACGACAAATGTTTTATAATCTCAGTTCTTGGTCCCAAAATAGGGACTTCAGCAAATCCTATGCATAGTATCCAAGACGATGATACTAGTACATTATTGTGGTCTTATCTTCTAAGATTTCTAAGACCATACAAGAATCCATATATATATTTCAAAAGTTTATTCTGTCAGTATCTGCATATAACACGAAGTGAAATAGGAAAACCTGTGATTACTCCGATCGTCCCAACTCAACTCGCGAGATTCTGCTGTTCTGTTTTACTATGTCTATTGCTCCTGTTGCCGTTTAACCCCATTGACAATAATCTGAGCATGAAGACGACAACGGTATCAGAAGTATACGCACAGACAACAACTTTTCCCTATTTTCCATACCTATACGATCCTTATTACTCCAATCAGTTTAACCTCAATAGAAATCCGTTTTTCATAACTAATCCAACGTCATTGGCATTGTCTACTCTTGTAAATGCGCCACTGGGTCCTCCATTTGGACAGCATCAGCTATCTCCGTGGTTTCCATCTATTCCCGCTATAGCATGCGGGGCTGGTCTATTCTCATTCACCATAACTGGAGTGCCTGATAGAGCCGTAGATATCCCAATAGCAGATGGAGATAATAATAATAATGATAATGATAAAGAAAAGAATCTTGTTTCATTACAAGTAATCCGTGACAATAATCGCTTCAGAATATTTGATGATGATGTACAAGGTCAGATAGCAGTAGGGGAGAAAAGTATAGAAAGACAGAAGTGGAAAGACTTTGAGGTTGAAGATCTATTCAATACCTGCAGAACATTAGCATATAGTTCATCACCAGATGTTAACAAGAATATAAAGACGCCACTTCCAACTTTGGTGTTATCTGATGATGGAGTTCCTATAACACCTTTGTTAGCAGCACTTGCAATCAATCGAAACAGCTACAATCCTTACGCGCCATACTATTCTACTACAACGGGTTATCCAAATACTTCGCCATATTACCCAACTTCTACATCGAGTGTTCCTTCAACATCAAACGGAAGTTGCAGTCCATCTTATCCAGACGTATGTATACAGAATCCTCCGCCTCAGTTAGCCTGTTGGCAAGTTCCATATTCTAACTTCAGAGTACTCCCTCCTGATCCACATAGATTTGACGAAAATAGGGACGGCAGAGGGTGTGAAGTGTGAAAAATTTATTCTATCATCATGGCTGCCTACATGCCTTACGCAACTCGAAGCTGAAAATACAGAAAATATACCTACATTGTTATTCGTGAAAGCTCAAGTAATACTATCTTTCATGTACAAGTTGGATCGTAGTGCAATGAGAAATGCCCGTCTGCTTCTAATATCATTAGCGCTGCTTTCAAGTTTTAGTATCATCATGGGAGGGGAAGCGTTAGCAACAATAACGATACCTAATATGACTCAAACAGAACCCCCGCTTGCTTATACGGGCTTCCGAAACGCATCGTTATACTCTCCAAAACCAGTCGAACAGATGGCAATGAGCGCAAAGTTTATGCCACATGAAAATCCGGGTTTGGCCGACAATGGATATTATCGAATGACGGCTTTTGGACTAAATCTGAGTCCAAACAGCCAGCTCTGCCCAGAAAACAATTGTCAATATGGATTTGAAGATGGACAGCTTTATCCCAATACGTATACGGGCGGATATGTTCTTGAGGGAAGGCTTATGGTATCAACACAACAGGCTACTGGCACGAGTTCTGAAATATATCAGGTAAGAGGAGAGCTTGTTAGGGTCAGGGCCATTGAGCAACCTGATAGGACTATTAGTTTTCTAAGTGGTGAACTAAAAATAGGAAAAGGAAATGTACTCATTGGGGGTGATTTTGATTACCAGATTCTAAATGGCTCATTAGCCTTTACTTCCGGAGGAGCAGACCTCGTGGTGTTAGGAGAAAGAAACTCAACCGCAAGTGTGCAGCAGCAACAGTCTTCAAATATGACCACACTACCCAGCCAACAAACTTCTAATATGACATTGCTCCAGCAGCCTGTGATCGGACAAACACCTACGTCTCCACTATCACAACTGCAACAACTACCCACAACATCTCCGACCGCAACTCAAACTATCCCGCAGCAACAACAGTTCTTCCCATCTTCTCCCTTAACATCTACAACTGGCACAGTGCAGCCTCAAGCATCGTACTTTCCACCTTCAAGTACGACGTTCCCTCCAGCTGTTTATCCACCTTCAGGTACAACATTTCCCCCCACTGTTTATCCACCTTCAGGTACAACATACCCCTCAACCGGTTATCCACCTGTCGGTACCTATCCAGGTACTGGATATCCTATGGCAGCGGCCGGTGGTATGGGTGGCGTCTCTTCACCTTCGCAAATAATAGCGCCATGGTTCCCGTCCCTTCCTGCCACTAATTGTGGTGGAACTTTTGTTATGACGGTAGAAGGAATCCCTACTAGTAACAATGGTAACGGTGACGATAGGATTACTCCATCATCTGAAGGGGGAGACAATAATGGTAACAGTGATAACGATGACGACAACAGGCAGTCCAGCGGCAAAAGCAATAGAAGACTTGCAGTACAGATAAACTCCGATAATGGTCAAATAATCACAGGTCAACAGCAGGATGCCATATTCGGCCAGATATTTCAAGGGCAAAAGAATATAGATCAAAACAAAGCTAATGACTTTGATATTAGATCAATATTTAACGACTGTCAGATCTCGACATATAGTAGCCTAGGCTGAAAGATGCCTTCTATGATAAATGACCAGTATATTCGCCGACCGTGGGTCGTCGTTTCTAGAATCTCTTCGATTATTCATAATATTATGTGCAATCGTTTAGCACAAAGCAAGTGGTATGGCCCTCCGCCTCTACCTTCATGTTTCTTGACATAGCTACTTCCAATCATTATGAGTTCCCTGCAGTGATAGCACAAAAACGCCTGTTGCCTTTCCCCCTGTATTCAGGTTCGCTAACAGTCGTTCATACCCGAGATGATTTAAGGTCTTATTATTTAGATGATTGTTTAACTTTCGTCTAGCATTTCATATAGATGAAGTACAATCTTTCCTTCGTAAAACCTTAGAGGCTATGACCCGCACTTATCTTCTTCTCTACTTGGTAATCCACATCTTGATAAGTTAGGTGCAGCACCAGCCATTTTAACTTGATCTAGTAGCAGATGATGATTAAATGAGGTTTAACTGCTTAGCGCATGCGACATGGTATGGTTTTCCCCCACTGGCCTTCTTAGCAAACGGTTCTCCCAGCTCAATGACTAAGCGACACTTATGGCATGGTATGCCATTAGCGGTCCTTGGCTTAAGTGATGCTATGCTGTAGTAGTAGCCTAACGCATAAGAAGTTGAATTAGCAGCAGCGGTGCGCCCCTTGCCATAAAGTTGATTACGAGCATGTCCAATCATCCTGGTTACATCAATCTGCTGCAGTGGTTTGACGATGACACGTCTAGGCATTTATTTAGTGTCATAGCCGCCATCCACCATAATAATACCATTCGCTGGTTCGTTAGAAGAAGAAGAAGAAGCTAGGCCATAGCCACCTCTTTACATCTGATATCCGCATCGGTGATGTCTTCAGCCCCTTCAAAGGCAGATACTTACTGACATCATTTCCTATGTCATTATGTTGTGGGTGCTATGTTGACCCTTGATCTGTGGGGCTCTGTTTTTGATCGTTTCCCTTGCCGTTAGAACATTAAGAATCATGTCGAGTTTTGCGTCCATCGTTCGAAGCAATGGTATAAAACAATCATAGGTACTTTTACTTGCCATTTTATCTATTCCTCTGGAGCCACCTTAAGGCCTACCTCTTTTAACTGCCTGCGAGTACTTAAGTACGATTCTATCGCCTCTCTTCAGAACCAGTCACAATAAAGGAGGCTTTCATTCTTGCGTATGGTCTTCCTTCCCTTTTTCTGTGAGTTCAACATGAAACGAAATCTCTGAGTGATATCCTTCGTACGAGTTGAGCAGTTTATTGGGGAGACTATATCCTACCCGCATTCTTACTTCCTCTTTGTCACATGCGATATCGTACCACTTTCACGCTCTCTGCTGCTACAAGTTCTCTCTGCTTCTTGTGCTTCTTTCTTTGCTTCTAAGTAGTGAATCAAACTACTGAGAAATGAAGGATACCTAAAATTCCACTGGCTAATAGAACGATAACCAAACCAAATTTTACTTTTGACATTTTCTTCACTTTACAGCCACTTAATAATAAACTAGAATGATGACAATGAATACATTTGATGCAGCCGCTGCCAATTGCAATTTGCTGTATTCGGCTTCGCCTTCCGGTGATTGAATAAAACTATTTGCCATGTTTTAAAAATAGTCCCTCATACATTTGATTTTCTTCATAACATGATTTATGCATTAGATCCCTACCCGGCAAGATCATTATTTTGTTATTATCATCCTGTTCGATTCGATGCCTACAGACTTGACATACTCCCATTTCTTTTATCGCCTTATTTACCCATTCATCTCATCTATTGACTGCTCACGTTCTGCCATTGCTGCTGTTGTCGGTAGTAATGCTAGTACACTAGGTATTATGATACCGAGTGCCACTATGATTGTTATTACTTTTAGTATCATTAATGGGGGTTATATGCCGTCATTAGTAAGATGGTGGTTTGATATTTAGCTCTTAATCTGCTTATTATATTAATAGTAGACTTTCTTACTTGAACAAGGCAAATGGAAAGGATGAATAACGATGAGAAAAATAATCGAGTATCAGTTTATCGCTTGTGATAAAGTGAGAGTTCTAGACCAACGCCTTCTAATGCTGTAAATGATGTCAATTAGATAGCATGCTATCTCTTAAATGGAGGGGGCTGCTGTTGGAGTAACGATTACGATAGTGAGGGTGGAACCACTAGGGACGGCGGCGTTGTTGCAGTCCATAAGCAGAATATCGCCTGGTAAACCTATTCCTGGTCCCTCTCCAAACGGAATACATGAACCTAATGCTCTGACCCAAAGGCTAACTCAGGACTCTCCCAAGTTATATAATAGGAAGTTCCGGGAATATGATTAGCGATTCCACTCAGGAGAACGCCAGTGGTACCAAGGGGTTGACCATTTGGATTGCATCCACGTTGACCTGGTTCTATTTTTGTTGCAATCTGATTCGAAGGTCCAGCCGGTCCTTCTGGTCCTTCTGGTCCTTCTGGCCCCGCTGGCCCTGTTGCTCCAGTTGCTCCGACTGGCCCCGCTGGCCCTGTTGCACCTGGCCCACCTGGCTCACCATGTTCGCCTTGAGGTCCTGCTGGTCCTTGCGGTCCAATCGGTCCTGGTGCTCACGGATAAACTCTTAGATTCGCAACCAATAATAAGACGGGTAATAGACCAAATATAACACCTAAAGGAAGATGGTATCCGTCATTATTCACCAAAGATTAAGAACGTTACTAGTTAGAGCATATCATTTTTTCACGAATGGAATCACTAGCGATATAGCGCTAGTGCATAGCGTAAATGAACATCCAAGTTATTTCCACTACTCTAACTGGACAGGGATCTTTGTTTTCGTGAATTTGGCACTGGTATTTAATTTGAAGGGAGAAGCACCATTTATCCTATAGTATTTACCATCGTAGTGGATAGAAGGATATTCATGCAGAGGGAATAGTGATAGATTCAGACCCTATAGATGTGCTTAATATTCTAGGTCAAAAACAGAGTCATTAAGTGATTCAGTTCTTTCTGGAAATGTGATCATTTGTCTGGTATTTTGATAGTTGATGATATTCTATGTCCACGACGAAGCCATATTTTAGGCTCTTATCAGCTGAAATTATTCTGCAGTCAGGTAAAATGAATTGATCCCCATCACTATTAACGATTGCAATTTTGCCGTTCAAGTCTGTCATTATATGTCCTATTAGAAAACCATCTAGTGGTAATACGGGCTTACTTCGGTGAGAAATTGATTTCGGCGAACGTGGTGAGTGTTCTTGTGCTAGTTGTTGGTCAGTTAGTATTCCAGTCATTCCATATTACACTATACGGCCAAAAAAAATAAACATGACTAATCAGTCAGTTTTATTTCTTAGGATCTTTAGTGATAATTAAAGCACCACAGGAGCGAAAGATGCCCCAATAATTCAGCACAGCTCGATTATTGGTTCAAGTTACTTTGAAACCTCAAACTCAAGCGTAGGTCTATCAATGCCGCAAAAGGGATCTGTAGAAAAACATACAAAGAAAATAAAAAGTGGCAGTAGTTTAGAAAGGGTTAATTTTGCATCCGATGACTTAACTCACTACTCACCTGATTGCTATAATTTTTTCATCAAAGCCGAACGTTAAAAGCAATTTAGCCACTTCGCCTTTGTGGTTTCCCTGCAACATTATTTTACCCTCCTTAAACGTACCTCCTGTTCCAATTCTATTTTTCAGATTCTTAGTTATCGATAGAACATCCTTGTTATCCTGCAGACCTTGTACGATTGTAACAGGTTTATTGAATCTTCTGATCTCCGTTGAAACGGTTATCTGCGCCTTTTCAGCGTCTAGTTCCCTTAAGATTTCGTCCATGGATCCTTCTAAATTGTAACTTTTCTCCACTATAATTAATATCGACGTTTTAATTGATAAAGCTTTGTGCCTAGGCTTGAATCCGCAATAGTATGTTAGTACGTAACTTGCATGCTTTTTTATACGAATTTTGAAACGCAAGCGAAAAGCTCAAAAGGTCTCGTTTCGAAGCAACTGCGGTTCTGATCATGCTTACAGACATAAATTAAATACGAATAGTGTATTATAATGGGTTATATCGAGATGGCAAACGCTACCGTATATGATCTTCATGACTCCTTTGATTCTGACACATATTTGGACAAATCTGAAAGAAATGTCCAAAGAGTGAGCAACAAGCTTGATGATTACATAAAGGAGCCAAATGGAGAGAACATACATGACATTCGTAAAGCCATCAGAAGATTAGAAGCTCAGCTATAGATCGCTTCCATCAAAGAAGGCACGAAAGAAACGGGTAATAAGAGAATTTACAGAGTACAGCAAAAAGCTTTTTAGCATAAATAGTCAAATCAGAGATTTTGATATTATTGGTGAAAAACTTTCCAGTGATGAAAACCCAGCTCAACAGGTTACAATAATGTCAATCAAAGGATCATTGTTCAAACAGAGGAAGACAAAACTGAACGAAGCAATATCAGTTGCATTAGAGCTAAGGAAGCTGCGGGTCCCTAAACTTACAAAGAAGATCAAGATATCAAATAAGAGATCAAAGAAAAGGTTCAGCAAGGTGATTGGCAAATTTGCGACCAGAATTGAGCATAATCTTCCTATAGTAGTCAATGACAACGAAAAAGTAACTGAGCTACACGAGCTAAGAAAAGATTGCAAAAAGTTGCGTTATCTATTGGAACTTTTACCAGATAATAGTAGTAGAGATCAGAGAAGTGAGAGGGATGACTATGTATCGAAGTTGATTGAAAAGTTAGAGAAAGTTCAAGATATACTTGGCATCACTCATGATTATGATACAATAATTGCTTATCTCAATCGGCGCAAAAGTACTGGAAGTAGATCGACTCAAATCTATTCGATACTAGCGAAGATAAACCGAGAAAGACAGAATCAGTATGAGGATTTTGTAAAATTAGTGAATGGAGATCTTGCCGCAGATGATAGTAATTTTTTAATTAGGATGACAGATGTAACGGCTTAACCTGGATTTGCGTCAACGAATCCTAATTGAGGATCTCAATGCTTCTCAAACTGCGGGGATGTCGTCAATCCCTAGTCGACATTCGGGTACTAATTTTCCAAATAGATGCTTAAACAAACTAATCTTTCACGCAGTAATCGTCGTCAAGATCCATGCTATATTACTGGCGTTTGAAGGCTAAAATTCATCCATCGTTACCGACTATGGATATAATATTATTCGCCATAGAACACATAGAACTATAAGGAATATATAGGACATGCTTCAAATGATTTGGTATGTCAAAATCCACTCACGAGGATAATGATAATATTAAAACAAACGATTTGGTTACGAACGACGAGACTCTAATACAGGACAATCTGGAGGAAGAAGATACTGAAACTCAATCTACCCCAAGTGAATCGCTTCTTTTTCAAGATGATATTCAAACGACTTTAAAGGAATTCAATCAGAAAATAAATGAAAATGACAGGTCGATAAAACGAATTGAAGAAAGCATGGCGGCGTTGTACTATAAATTGGATAGAACTCCCGAGGCGGAGGAATCAAAGACCTCATCAAAGAAGAAATTGAAAAAGAAGAAGGGGAGGAAGCTAGACAAGAAAGGGAAGAAGGGGAAGAGGCAAGACAAGAAAAAAGGAAAGAAGCTGAAGGGGAAGGGGAAAACTAAAGCAGCGAAAACTTTGACAAACGCAGAAAAAAAGAAGGGTCGGCGCACTAATTCAAAGAACAAGAAGGGAAGAATGAAGAATGCAGGTAAGTAAAAGTGACACGTAGAGTTACATGTCACCACGATACCTCATAAATGGATCTGTTTTTAATTAGGCATGGTCAATCAAGTTCTGGAAAAAGTTTAGGTCGTAATTTGAGCCAAGATGGAATAAACGAGAAAACACTGACTGCTGCAGGTATTGCTGGAATTAAGCGAACGGGCGAAGTACCTAAGACTCTGAACATGATACCAGACGCGATTGTCACAAGTCCTCTAAGATATGCATGTCAAAGTGCTAAAATAGTTGATAGCATTCTATTTGCCAATAAACGCGATCCAGTTGGAAAACCAAAGAAGGAGAAATCAAAAAGCGTTCAAATTTGGAATGACCTAGCTCCAGAGGGAGATCGAGCGCTTGTGTATAACAACCTCGCAAAATTCAAGTATGATTCTAAAATTTTCGTCATAGGCCATAGCCCTTTCTTGACAAAAGTGGCAGCAGATATTGTCTCTTCGTCATCATCATCGAACACTCTCAGAAGACTCAGGTATTCTTCAACTAGTTCTAATCCAAATTTAGGATACGATGGTTGCAATCATCGTAGCATCGTGTTAAAGAGATCAGGATTGGCAAGGATCAGCATTACCTCTTTGGCTCCTAAACTTAAAGGTGAGTTGAGATGGCTACTTACTCCAATGTTATTAAAGGAGATATCACTAGTTAAAGAAAGTAAAAAGGAGAGAAAAAAGAAAAATCAAAAAATATCCAAGTATCCTCCGATAGGATCATCATCTAATTTCACGACAGATTCTAAGACGAGACTGGCTGTAGCGGCAATTTATCAATAGGATTGTTCACGAGAAAGAGTACTGAAAAGGAAGCTATGCAGGGACACATGTTGGTTCTATAAGGCGCGTAAAAGTAGATACATTACTGGTTATTATGAAAATGGATGCAAGAGGTGTGTCGAATGTGATATCTTTCTGCAATGGGATGGTGTTAGGTGTCCTTGCTGCGATCATATCTTGCGAGTCAAACCGCACAACAACCAATCTAAGGGGAAATTGCTCGAAGCAGTATTCCGCGTGGGATGAGAAGTCATTCGAAGCGAAACTAAGTATATCGAAGTCTCCTGAATGAGTCCTAATTGAAGTAACCTTAAACATGAAAATATGAAATTATAAGAAAAGGATGGTCATCGAACATTGGAGGTATAATAGCTCTCACAAAAAGGGGGACGAGAAAGTAAAGCAGAATATTACAAGGGTCATAGACAGGCATGCTGGTTATTTAGCTGTGCTATCAGCTTCCCAAATTGCGAAGGCATTTTTCTCTGTATCTGTACAAATGGCAAAATAACCCAGCCCAGGAACTGCTGTTTTTGACATTTTAACCTGTCCTCCCAATTGTGTTACTTTGGCTGAATATTCATCAACTGATTCGACATCAATATAGTTCGTAATCCCCTGCTGTTCTGGCATCTGTCTTTTCATCATCCCACCAGTAAGCGCCTTATTTCCTTTATCGTCCATGGTAGTTATCATCAAATATTCCGGTCCGCCTGGTAGATTCTCCGAGCCAGGCCACTTTTCTATGCCCCAACCAAACAGGTCATTATAGAATTTTTTTGATAGTTCAATGTCATCCGTAGGAATCTCAAAGTGTACTATAGTTGGCATATCTCTTAGCAATATAGAGGGCATAGTACCCTAAAAAGTACTATGCTAAAACGAAGGGAGCTATGTGTTGTTCGAAATTGCTTGATTACCACGAAAAGAACGCATAGGCTCAAATTATGGCTAGTTGCATTAAGCTTTCGAATCATGTCAAAGCTGATGCCTTTTGATAAAATTAGTGTTCTTACAGAGAGGAGCTAGATGAAAACACTACTTATTCTTCGTCATGCAAAATCCAGTTGGAAGGTTCCTGATCTATTGGATCACGACCGCCCACTGAACCGACGTGGTAAGCGAGATGCGCCAAGGATGGGAAAACTTTTGAAAGAAAAAGAACTATCTCCCGACATTGTTATTAGCTCAACCGCTACACGTGCAAAGGATACAGCATCAGCTGTGGCAGATCACAGTGGATACAAAGGTAAGAAGATAAAATTTAAATCATTATATGCTGCTGAGCCTGCTGCTTATCTAGCAGTGCTCCGAGAACTTGATGATAAATATCAACGAGTCTTGATTGTGGGGCATAATCCTGGTGTTGAAGAGTTGATTGAAATGCTCACTGGTGAAATCCATATAATTCCAACTTGTACGCTAGCTCAAATAGAGTTTAATACAGAAAAATGGTCCGCAATACTAAGGGGACGGGCTGATCGAGGTAGACTCATTGAGATATTGAGACCTGATGAGTCAAACCTGGAGATTTAGAGCATGATTAGAAGAAGTAAGCCAAGTTACAGATATTTTGTAAGCTCGAGCAATACGCCTTTCGTGTCTAAGCAAATAGCCAGACACAAGGAAAGGTGCATTCTTAAACCATGAAAGAAATTCCGAAATTCTCGGAAAGATTACGGGAGTGGCGTTCATTTAGCAAAGTATTTCATAAAAGCTTCTTAAACATGATACATAAGTTACCCGTGAAATTTGATCGCCCTACCAAAATGACTGATGATTATGTTTGGACCCCTGACTGTAATCTGAATGTTAAGTTGCGGGGACAGGACCTAAAAATAAAAGAGCTATTAGGGTCTCAGCCTTGTTACATGGATAATTCATTAGGTATCACCACTTACGCTGAGCAATGGACCACAGAGGTCTATAGCTTTCCAATTTCTACGTCTCTTATGAAAAGAATAGTAAAGGGATTAAAAATAGGTAATGTAACTAAATCTTTGCATATGGCAGATAACAAGGAACAATTTATTGAGTTACTTCAATCACAATCAAATTCAGTTAAGATATTATCGATAGTTAAGGAAAGGGAGCAGCGTCTGCTTCCTATAGATGAAGACCTCAAAGACAAAGGCAACAAGGAACTAGGGAAGCTAGTCACAATTGAGGTTTCACATTTGACAAGCTCTGAAGATGCTTTTACTTTATCCGTAGAACATCCCAGCATCAACAAGGTAAGAGCTGCAATACCAAAGATAATGCGAGATATGGATAAGCAGATCTACAGAGGCCTGGTATTCTTGAATTATTTGCAAGCAGTAAAAATATGGGGACTAGGTGAAAAAATATTTGACTAATTGAAGTCGGTCCTCATTGTATTAGATGCTGAGTTGCCCTGGATTTTGAAGCTATCACTTATATCTAGTTCAATCGTTGTACTTCAGACACATCTGCTTGGCTCCCTATATGATCCCGTCCAGTCCTGGAAAAGAGCCGCCGGGACTAATTCATGTTGTAATAGAGATACCTAAGGGTAGCGGTGTAAAGTACCGAGGTCGACACCAAGAGCGAAATCCTTTATGCAGATAGAGTCCTTCCAACCTCGGTAGTATATCCTTGCAATTATGGATTTATTCCCAATACAATGGAACGCAATAGTAGCGACCCAGTGGATGTCTTTGTCATCGAAAATGAGTCATTATTTCCCTTTTCTGTAATCTCTGCACGTCCCCTTGGAGTAATATTGACCGAGGATCAGGGTGGAGATGACAACAAGATAATAGCAGTTCCGGAAAATCGAGTTGATCCCGAGTTCGCCAATATCGCGACTATTTCAGATATCCCGCTTCAATTTAGAAAGAAATTGGAATATTTTGTGAACCACCACAAGGACTTGGAAGAAGGAAAATTCGTTCGGTTGACCGGGTGGGGAGGTAAAGACTTGGCCGTTAAGATGATTCAAAAATCTATAGACAGATATCAGAAGAAGCTAAAAAAGGAGACTTCGCCATGATTAGGCTATTCATTTGAATTAGGGATAGAATTTCATATTTTCTAACATGGTAAAGTTACGGGTCTGGCCGGAGAAATGGTTGATTCCTTTTTATGGTAGTTACCACTTTTGCGATAACACTTCCATCATATGATTGGTAACAAAAAAGTAGATCGGCTAGGGAAAAATTCTAGTTAAAACCTAGCCATCTACAGCTACTATATGCGATCCCTCATGCAGAGGCAGTACAGGGAGCGGTGATTTAATCGACTGCCAAATTGTAATTGGGTAAGTTGCAATTGATTGTAGAAATCCATCTACTTAGAGTTTTGTCGAAAAAAAGTTACAATAACTAATAGGTGATACTAAAAATGATAATTCTCTATAATAGGTTAAAGTGCACTGGTACCCTCAATCATGATGCGGCAGTATGTCTATAGTTGGTGAGGTAGAAAGAATTAAGAGTGTTAGGCGATGCTCGCTCTCGAATTCTTCAAATAAAATATGAAAACAACAACGAGGGGGCGACCATGCCTCATCCATGCCTAGAACTGGCTACCTACCATCTCACGAGTGAAGTGTGTTCCCAGTTTGTTAAGGCCGCCAACCTGTCCGCAATCACAAATCTGTATGTGATCTATATACTTCTATTATTGTCTTTACTTCGCGTATAGTAATCACTACATTTTCCAAGCAGATGTTTATTTCTTAAGTACTCAAGATTGTGTCGCTAAATGATGGGAAACACACTGCTATATAAGTCTCTATCCCGCCAAATCAGGCTCAATGACTTCCATAAATTTAGGGGTATGTTGCGAATGATTCTCGAGACGCAACATACTCAAAATAACTCGGCTATTATCTATTTATATTTAGATGATATTGTTTTATAGTATCTATATTCAAAATCCTTTTTATAATATGAATGAAATACAGGAATAGAATGTCAGATATCTATGTAGGAGTTGAAGATAAGATGGCATGTATAATCATGCAAGATATCCACTCTGCATCATTTCACCTACAACATCACGTAACGGAGGATGGAACTATCATAGAGCTTGAACCAAATTGCGAATATTGTCAAGTTTACATCGAAGAACAAAGGATACTACTATAGATAAGTAAGTATTTTTATCCTAGCGTCTAAGCTGCTGTTTAACTATTCAACTATTCATCCTGAGTATCTTCACCTACACTAACTATCACCATTGTCATCCTCGTCTGCATCCTTAAATACTTCTTATTCGGTTTTGTCCTCACACATTGTTCGCTCCTCCCACCTCTTCAATAAGGTTTTTTCGTTCCCGTTTGTACGGTTGGTCATTCTGCATAAGGGACTTGTATACTCATCTATCGTGTTGCATAGATTATGCTAGAGCAGTCGCCTTGGTATCAATGACCCGAATATGGTCGTTAATGTCTGTGAGATTGATGGTTTTAGACACCAAACAAGGGTGCTGATTATGAATTGCACTGTTTAGAAAATTTTAACTAACTTAAGAAACTATGAGGATTTATTATCCAACTGAAGCTGCAGCTGGAGCAGACGCCGAAAATGATATTTGTGCTCGTGACTTTGTTCATGTATCTGCGTATGCAATTCGCAGACTATCACTCCTAAACACACGTCACATTCCTTACCTCTTCTCGGTACTACAATATTCACACATAAACATCAAAGTCTCACAAATTGAGTGAGTCGGATCCCACCTAAATACTGTTTGGAAGCTTCATATTTGTCAGAGTATCTATAATCCCCTATACACCGAAGGATCTGGGTCTGATAAGGGCTAATAGATGTAAAATTCAACCCTTTTGTGGGGGTATGCTATTGCCAAGTTAAAGATGGTGGCTCGTAATTCGAGGTCAGGTAGGTCGCTAGTAACATGTACGTAATGCCGTGAGCGTGCAAGCTTAATTTAGAAGCCAAACCGAACCGAACCAAAGGAAGGGCCAACCTTCTAAAACTCAACAAAATTATACATGCATGTGAAACTCCACGATATATACTATAATTAATATTCGTAATGAATTTCTAATTTACCCTTGGTCGAGATTTATGACAGTGAGCGTAGCAGTTATGAACAAAGGCAACAAGATAATTTGGATGTCAATTATGGCGAAAATGTGTCCCCCCTGAGGCAATAATATGTCATTACTGTGATTTAAAAAAATGTCCGTGTTGCTTGTTTGAAGTGAATTATTATTACAACTACGGATTATCTAGACGAAAAATAAGACTTTGTACCAATTGTTATAGTGAGGTTTACGGTAATGGACGAAAAATATCATCTGAAATAGTTACTAAGGCTTTCATAAGGATATGCGAGACAAGCACGAATTCTGCGACGGTTACAGATAACCTTAGAAATTGTCAAAGGGTGAATTATTTTAACGCAGTTAAGTGCGCATTCGATATGAATTCTGAGGTGAGAGTATACTTAGGAGAGAATTGTAGTATTGACAAAAATCTAAGAGGATTATGGAGCTTTACCTATGCGATAATTAATGGGCGAGAACGTGGCATCAAAGTGTTAAACGCAGACCCCGATAATCTGGTCTTAGGCGTCTAATACAAAAAGATTTGTTTTTCTTCGTGACTTTAATTTGATTTTGAGCATCATTTATTTGAATATTGAACTTTTTATACTTCAATTTGATATTTACAGTAATCCTGTTTAAAATACTTAAACAGTATGAAGAGCTCTACATCGCATCGTTAAGAAGGATACCAACTAACTCTAACTATTTGAATATGTAAATCGCTAATTAGTCTGACCCAGCAATCTATATATCTCAGTATATTATCGGGAACATATAATAGTAAGGGACCCGATTGGACACAGCAATAATTGTTGGTGTTATAGTAGGTTCTGTCGTAGCAATGGTACTGGTTTTTGGAAAAACAGTACTGGGTGTTGCATGGACGGGAAACATTACAAAAAGGTTTATCGCAGTACAGAGCGGGAATAAGAACAAAATTGTAACAACAGCACATGCAAGACAAGAACGATGGTTCAATAAATAATGCATCCTCAAAATTAAACAACGGCGATGGCAATCGAAATTCTTCCCATGTTGAGAAGTAAAAAGGTCTCGACTTGTTGCTAAGCAAGGAATTTCCACATTTGATAATGTGACAATTGGAAGCATCAATGCGCTGCAGAACGGTTTAATGTTCATATCCTATTCTCCACTGAGCTATGATGATGATGATGATGATGATGATGTTCATATCCTAAAGGACTACAATATGATTCAAAATTATACTTCGGTGGATATATCTGCCATTACAACACCACAGTTAAGCATTTGAAAGAATAAAAGCACACCCAAAGGCATTTTATGGTACTATATGCTATAGCCTTTAATGGATTACTACTATCTGATTGCAATTTATACCGAGAGCTGACAATCAGTTTAGAACTAGTAATATCATCATTTGTGTCATTCTTGTATTAAGAGAAGGAGTGTTCTGATACTCTTTACCGAAGGCAGAAAAGTAATTTTCTTTCATCAGATCCTTAGGGCATTGGTTGTCGAATTTCGTAGAGCAATCGCTTATTACGGGTTTTAGAATCCTTTGAGGGAATTACCTTGTTCTTTAACAAAAAGGAGAACAGTTAACTTAGAATTCATTATCTTAATCCAATTACGGAGTTTTGTGGATGTTGACAGTTGCAGGCAGCACTTTTACAATGATTGTTTCTATCTTTATGGAGAGAGAAGGCGTGATTGCAATTCAGGTAATTGCATATGGGATCCGGTTCCTCCTCTCCAAACACATTAATTATTGCCCTCGTAGGAGGGGGCTGTTGTTTGACGATCTCTATTTTCTCTTGTTTCAATCGCGATGTTCCTGCAACTAGTTTGCTGCTAGTTGCCGTATCACTTCCTATCCGTTGTTTCTCGTAAGGTAGAATTCTTTTCCCTAAAAGTTCATTCCTTTCTAAGCGCTCTTTTTTCCAATGACAACTCCAGCAGTATTTACATCTTACACACGTAAAGGAAGTCCTATTATCACAACATTTACAAATGTCGTATTTCCAGGATGAAGTTTCTCTGATGTATTCATGCATAGGGATTTGACCTTTTGTTTATTTTAATTGAGTATATCAAATGTAATGCTCTCAGCTTCAATAAAGCTTGACGTAAATGAAATCAATTAATTCAATAGTTGAATATAGATCTATGCGACTAAAACGTTCTTTTCTGGGATGACTTTGAGCGACTGTCCTAGTTACACCGATATAGGAGCATGATACTTTAATCATTAAACAAAGCCAAGGTCAAAAGTAGGGAGAGTTAGATCATTTCTTTTGTCGCTTTAATATAGATCATATAGAATCTACTTTAAATTAATCATTGTATCTTTGGTATTACAGAATAGAAGTGTTCCTTCCGATGAGAAGAGCGATGATTATCGTCGCGACGTTTTTCGTCATACCACTCTTTATTTCTAATTTTGCCTCGAGTAATGCTTTTGGGCAGGATGAGTCTGAGACTTACATCTACTTAGTTGACTCTGAGCCTTTTGGAATTCCTTATTACAAGTGGACAGAATCGTGGTGGAACTGGCTGGTTAGTATACCTTCTAGTTCCAACCCTGCCCTTGATATGGATGGTAAAGAATGTCAGAAAGGTATGCATTATAAGTACCCTGTCTTCTTCTTGGCGGGATCATTGAATAATACTGCCTCTAGGAATTGTACAGTTCCATCTGACGTATCAATATTCTTTCCGGCAACAACTTCCTATTGTTATAATACTCTACTAGTGAATAGAACAGAAGACCAGCTTAGAGCTTGTGCCTCGCTACAAAAAAGCAATATGGATACGAAAGTAACGATTGATGGAAGTGACCTTAACACATTTGCGTACAACATTACAAATACAAGGATGCAGTCAAACTTATTTGGAATCGAGGTACCGGATGACAACATTCTCGGGATATCCTCTCAAAATGTTTCAGGGATTGCAGCTGGTGACTGGGTTTTTCTGAAACCGAGTGTGTTTTTACCAGGGATTCTTAATATCTCATTTGTTGGGAACTTAAATGAAACCTTGTCTGACGTTTCTTAATTCCCTGAACATAACTGGGAGTAATAAATAAATCATACTTGAAATTGATTAAATTAATTTATATGAATATTGAACCTTATCTAACAGAACCTATATTAAGAAAATCGCTAATACGTTTTAGGAGATCTGCGTTAATTTCTTCAATTGTACGATTTCCGTCTGTAGGAATCAATCCGTATCTCTTCTGCATCCTGTGAAATCCCTTTGCTAACATGTTTTGATACTTAATAAAGGACTCAAACATATCATCTGAGAGTCCCAAATCTACACAGAGATCGGTGAGTTTCTTTCCTACTAATTTGCATGGCCAGTCGCTGTCTGATTTCATTGACTTGGGAAAGTTGCCAAAAGATCTTTTGATGTTTGATAGCGCAGAGTTTGCCTACATAGATTCGGCAATGTTCCAGGGACCTTTCGCGCAAGACGTTGACACATGTGAAGTCGCAGTTATGACAGCCTGTACAAATCCATCAATCAATCAATTCTATGCGAGAAATCTGGTCCTCCATGGATCATGGAAACGACTTCTTACTTGGTATCAGATCTCGGATGGCGATCACTTGTGTGGTTGTTGTAGTCGTTTCGGCCAACTGGTCAATCGCGGATGTACACGGGAGCAGGCAAAAGAATTGGAATTACTATAAGAGGAACGCAGAAAGGAAGTAGCACAAATGCTAGCGCAAGGACATACAGAAACGGAGATCGCCAAATTGTTGCATGAACATTAGGTCTCTGCATGTAAAAGGGTTCAATAGCATTTCCTATTTAGCTTTCTTTTTTGATTATCACTTCATATCTCTGCTTTGATTGATTGTCGAATCGGTATTATAGATGCTCCTGTCAATGTAGTTCGACTACATTAATAGACGTACAATAAAAAGTATATATCCTAGCATGAAGGTACATATGTATAACTAGGCATCTTTATCAATATAAATATCGATTTGCTATTTACGAATTATGCTATCGGTGCTCAACTATTCCATAGATCAATAATGAAACAAGAGCAGGAAGAATTATTTTACTATCAGAGCGGAAATTCTGATGAATCGAGACAATATTAGTGCATTAGTAATGGCAATGACGATAGTAGTTTCTGTTATCGTTGGCTCTACAATATATTTCGATAATCCTAACATTAATCAGGCTTGGTCAGTACAAGAATGAAAGGATAAAGATTTGGTGGTAAGTGGTGTTCATTCACCGGAATTTCAATTCGAGAAAAACTACGATAATGCAACGAGGGCTGTCCAGACTGGAATAACTCAGCCGGCAATAGCAGCTGGAATGGTAGGAAATCATACTATGACTACGATCAATCTTAATACTACTCAGTTCCAGCAAATTGACAAGTCACAATTTAGAAAGGCACCAATGTGCTCTCTCGGTGGGATACAATAAAGTGGCAGGATATAGAAAATATCAAGTCATTTCCCAAGATTCGGTGCGACATATCCCTTGAGATCTTCCCCAATTATTACGTCCTCTTCTGGGGGAATATAGTCAACTACTCCATACCTGCCAGGATATTTCTTTTGGGTTGCTAAGGCTACTACAACAAAGATTATAACAGATATTACTGGAGGTATCAATGTATCTAGTCCTGCCAATTCTACTGGAATTATGAAGAATAAGGTCAGTCTAAGTAATGAACCAACAATGAGCGAAGACAATGCTGCAGGTGTATTGGCCTTCTTCCAGAATATACCAAATGTTAGTGGGGCCCACGCACCCGCAAATACGATATCAAATGCAAGGATAAGATAAACACCGGGCTGCGGGATCAGGTATGCAAGTACAAAAGCAGCTATCATCATAGGGATAGTGAAAATACGTGTTACCATCAACAATTTCCTGTCCCCCAATCCTGGGCGTTTTAGTATCCTTTTCAAGATATTTCTTTGAACAATGTTCCTCGACATGACACTGGAAATGGCGAGCAAGCCACCATTTGCAGTTGACATCGAGGCGCCAAGAACGCCCATGAGTAAGGCTAACCCAATAACGAATGGAACATGGTTAATCGCTAGATCAGGGTAAGCCGTATAGGGGTCAACCAGATCTGGCAAAAAGTATAGAGCCACTATCCCCATCATGCTTGTGGGAATAATGGTCAAGATTGTTAGTCCCGCTCCCATGAAGGCACCTCTACTCGCTGTTTTTCCATCCCTAGCTGCGAACACTCTTTCCATGAAATCCAATGCTACAATGTCTCCTAGTGCCAAAGCCATGATTCCAGCCCAATTAACAAGGGCACCATTGCCCATATCCGTTAGTCCAGATAAATCCAAATACCCAGGTGGTGCGCTCCCAAGAATAGTATCAAAACTGACGCCCGCAAAGCCTCCTGCGAAGAATAGAAAAGCTGCCCAAAATGCAACTATTGCCAAATAAATTTGAAAAATGTCCGTATATGCCGAGGAGAATAGACCCCCTGCGTAGGTATAGATTAGCACGATTATGGCACCAATTAGCATTGCCCATATGAAGTCGATATGTAAAACGACCGACAAGATGTAACCGGTTGCCGCAAAATTGCCTGCCACTAATACTACGAAGCTTAATCATCATGAGAATTCCAGAAATTCCTTCACTCGCATTGCCATATCTTCGGAAATAGAAATCTGGCAAAGTAAGCATTGACATTTTATTAAGTTTCTTTGCATAAAATATTGCAGTTAAGATGAGACATGGCAGCAAGTCCGATTGGAATGGCAGCTCCTGACCAGAATCCAAATTGATAAACAAGTGATACGTTTCCTAGTGAAGAATTACCATCGATGGATTGAGGCAGCCAGCATAGTACCCACGAAGAAAAGCGGTAAGCTCTTGCCAGCGACCATAAACCGTTTGCTGCTTTTCTTTACAAGCTTCGAGGCGAGAGTCCCAACGATAACGGAAAGCGCCAAAAATGCGATGACCCCAATCGCATATCCGTCTACCAAAGTGAGTCCTCCACTCTCTTTACAGAAGGTACGTTACCACTAGTCAGACTAGAAGCAATAATGCCACCGAATTGCACATTGGTTTCTAAACGTGAAATTATATAAATTTTAGGCCAAATAATGTAAATTACGGATATGAGAGTGAACGAACATTCGTATACTACATGTGATTAGACGATAAAAAACAATTATTAGATTCATGTTCTTTAATTTCTCATAATCTGAATAGTAGACGACTGAAATTCGAGATTTCAATTATTTATTAGGTGAGCGGTTCAAATCAATTATTAGAGATGACATTCTGATTCATTCATCAGACAAGCCTTATATAGTTCAAATCAGACACGTGGAGGATACATGGATCCTCGCACGGAGCAGCTGTTCGGTAATGGATTTAGCAGAAGTCAAGAGGGCGAGAGTCGTCGATATAATCTTTTGGCAGCTGCATTGATCTCAAACCTTATTAAAAATTCACTCGGTCCATGTGGATTGGAAAAAATGTATATCGATATAATGGGAGAGATTACTGTGACAAAAGATGGTTCAGCGATATTGAGAAAACTTGATGTTGAACATCCCGCAGCAAAAATTCTGATCGAGGCCGCCAATGCAGTAGATAATGAGGTAGGAGACGGTACTACTTCTGTTGTCATCTTATCGGGAGAATTATTATCCAAGGCACAAGAATTGTTGTTCTCTGGAATCGCTCCATCAATTATAATTGATGGGTATCTCAAGGGCCTAGAAATCTCACTTCAAACTCTCGATCAAATTTCAGTATCCTCAACAAGTATACACAGAGAAGTAATGAATAAGCTAGCCGAGACTTGTCTCCAAACTAGGTCTATCTCCGATGTAGTTGCTAGAGAAAATACCAGTGCTGCTGGTTTGGTTGTTGAGGCCGTTTGGAGTATAGCAGATTTAAGGAACAAAACAATAGATGTAGATGATATCAAAATTGAGGAAAAACTGGGTAACTCTTCCGATACTACCCTAATAAGAGGCACGGTGATTGACAAGACCTTTGAAGCTTCATTCGGGGCCAAACAGATTAAAAACGCCAAGATACTTTTGACTAACGAAGAACTCGATAGAAGCAGGACCCGGACTAATTCTGAATTAATTATATCATCATTTGATCAGCTAGAGAAATACTACAGATCTGAATATGAACTGCTCGAAATAAAGGTACAGAATATTATAGATTCTGGTGCAAATATCGTGATTTCTCAGAAGGGAATAAACAAAATTGTCCAACAGCACTTATCAAGAGCAGGTGTTATCGCCCTTCATAGAGTCAAAGAAAATGACATACTGTGGTTGGAGAAATCAACAGGTGCAAGTATTGTTAAAGATTTGAATGACCCCATACCATCTAATAACTTGGGATACGCAGGGAAAGTGTACCAAAAATTGGTTGGCGATGATAAGATGGTCTTTATAGATGAATGTAAAAATCCCAAATCAATGACTCTCCTATTGAGGGCAAACTCAAAAAGAGGTACTCGATGAATACCACCGTTCTGTATTGGATGGATTTGCTGTTCTAAGAGATTATATTCTATCACCTCGAATAGTTGGAGGGGCTGGAGTTACTGAAATGAAGGCCGCAGCTATCATTAGAGATAGAGCTAGACAAATTAAGGGCGGTGCTCAACTCGTTCTTCAGAAATTCGCTGAAGCATTAGAGGAAATACCAACCACACTTGCTAGAAATGCTGGGATGGATACCATCAACACGATAGCCCAATTGAGATCTAAACACTTGCCTGCTAATAGCAAGATTAGGTGGTATGGAATTGATCCAAAAAACAGAAAGGTGGAGAATATCATTTCGTCAGTAATAGAGCCATCCATTGTTAAAGAACAAGTTCTTAAAACAGCTGTGGAGGTAACCTGCATGTTACTACGAGTGGACGATGTCTTAATGGCTAAACCAAAAATGCAGGCTCATACACACGCTGATGGTGTAGAACATTCACATCCAGGAGGAGACAAGAGGCATGATCACTATTTCGATCGACTAGGAAAACAACAACGGCCCATGCATCACTATTATTGATTTGAAACTTTCGGCGGTTTTGTTTTTATTCTTGTTCCGTATTCTCGTGGAGCCGGACCAGTTTTTCAATTGATCCTGTCAAACAGTGGAACCAGTGAATTGCAAATGCATTCAACATAGGAAATATCACCAGTACTCCGATATCAGGCAAGACATACACGCGTTATTACACTGTCTGATCTTAAGTCTATGACTACTTATGGTATCTAAAGTTCCTTCTTAATGCGGGTCTAAATAACTCGTCTTTCATAGCATCTAAGGGTCAAGTTTTCGAGGCTGCTGTCCGGGTCTGTTTAACCAAGTAGTTAGGAATTGGATTAGGAAAATAAACCCCTTGCCGTCTACCAGCGATATAATCAATCAATCAATGAATGATACAATATTTCCTATGCCGCCATGTAAATTATTGATATGCCACATTACACTATACTCACGGGATGAATACATTCCACACATGGTACGGGCCCATCTTGGTTTGATGCTCAATGTGTAAACACCGGGCCTACTCCGGTAGCACCTTCAACATTACGTCAAAATGTTGGTGGAGTCGCAGGCGGAGGTGAATTTACGGCGCAAGCAGTTCTAACAACTCCCTATGTTACTCAATCAACAGATATTGCAAATACGAAGGCTATAGGACAAACTTTTAGTGGAATCGTTATGCAGTAAAATTTGTTATTTTTACGGTGTGATGTATTGTACTAGCAACTACGATCTAAGAAATCGTAAGTGTGATTGATACTAATAAAATAGTGCTAGTAACTATTAATTGTCAGAGACTCGCTATCCATACCCCACTCCCCGGGTCTATAAGTTACTGCTAATTTTATTAACAAAGAGTCAAGAATGTTTAACATACACTGTCGTGATTCGCATGACTAGCCGACTAAAAGAAGTCACTATGGAAGAGATCCCAGATATCACTAGCGATATGATTAAGAAACTTAACAAATTGAATATTAATTCAATCTATCAATTAGCTGTTCAGAATCCGCACAAAATACATTACAAAATAGCAGCTAGTATCAGTCGGAAACAATAACTACTACGGTAGTAACAGGTAACAGATCAAAAAGCTTTGTAGCGCGGATTGCCAATAGAATATATTGCAAGTGGTATTAAACAAGCAAGAAAAAGAGCAGCTGGGGTCAAGCTATATCAAGAAGGTAAGCCGATTCGAGAGATTGCACAGCAAGGACATTTATCATTTGGAACTATAGGCAAGATCATTAGACGGATAAATAGTCTAGAAGGTGAAATTATGCCGAATGATCTAAGCGGTAAAAGCAAAGTAACTCAAGCCTTATCCCTGTTCTTGCAAGGTAAGCGCCCCGTCGACGTTGCTATAGAATTAGATCTTTCGTCCAATGAAGTGGAGAATATATTACAAGAGTTTTGGGCTTTAAACCAGCTTCACGAGTTAGCATTTGCATATAGCGAGATCAACACCTTTCTGCCAGCATTTCTAAGGTTATTTCATTTGTTGAAGGATCGTAAGATGCTGAATGAAAAGTATCTCTTAGAATTTCTAAAATATGCAGGCCAAGTTATACCCGAATTAACTTATAGATTACAACAACTTGCAAACGAAGTCATAGATTTGGAATCAAAGAAAAAACTATCTATAGATGCGCTAACACAACTTGAGGATACGCTAAGCTGGTATCATAGAAATACTGAGCTCAATAAACAAATCTTATCAGACTTGGAAAAAAAGATAAATCAAAAGCAAGTTGCATTAAATGAAAAACCAACAAAATCAATAAATTGGCCGGAATTGTAGAACTATCTTCTATAAAGATACACTTACTTTAGCTTATAACGTCTCATCAACTTTGATCAGAAGCGAATATGAAGTATGTGTGGCTTAACAAATGTATGCGAAAAATATTTGCAATAATAACAGCATTGATCGTGGGTGGAATAAGTCTTGCATCGACATATGGTATTCAGGCAGTTGATGCAACAAGGGAACTAGAAATTCCCCTTTCGAACCAGAGTCCACTGTGATAATCATACTCGTGGTTTATATCAGATTTCGGGTAGATAGCAGTTGAATACTGAATGTGATAGATAACAAGGTTTTTGAATAAGATCTTTGAAGATATTCTAGTAAACTATGTCAAATATAGTACAGCTAAATAGGCATCAGAAAAAAAGCGCTTGTAATCGAACTTTACAATTAAGTTAAGACAAGGCGTCAATAGCAGAAATAATTCACATATGGTTTTCAGACATTGTTGACATAATTCAACTGGAGTATTCCCATTTATACTGACAGTTAGGGAACTGGCAATGGGTAGAGAATTCGTGGGCGAGGATGTGGATATAGAGGGTGACGATTCTGTAGGCGAAGACATTGAGTCACTTGCTTCATCAACTCCTTTTAATTCTGATTGTACATTTTCTCCATTCTGAAGAGAGCCCCGTATTTGATTTCGGCCTGTTGTTCTGGGATCTCCGGGATTAGTATCTAAGACAAAGAAACCATGTCTGAAAAATGTATCTTTGTTCTTGTCGGAGACTGAAGCGACGTACCATACTATAGGATCTCCACCCTTGGTCAAGACACAGTTTTTACAGAGTTCGATGTCCGGCATCCCCGGAGTTAACTTACCGGTGCCCGCCGCACGTGCTGTTGCGATCTGTTCAGGTGGATTTAATAGGGTAAATATGTCATCCGGATCTTCTTCGCCGGGGTTATCTTTGACTATTGCTATCGCAATTGTTTGGCCTGGAACTAAGTTTGGAGTTCCCGGCGAAACTCCGGATAGGGGTTCACCCGTTGACGGCTCAACCATGGGATCTATCCTTACAGGAATCTTTGATTCTCCCCACCTCCAGTGCATATGAACACAATCGAACTCAGAAAAATATTTGCAGCCAGGTATGAAAATTCCTTGGTTAGAATGGGCTGTGTGAATATTGTCATAGTCGCGTGGCTGACCATCTTTTACTGCTAAAAAAGCTACTTCATTTATTATCATAGGTTGATCTCCTATATTATTAATCAAACTTGAACCAAAAGTATCAGCATCCCTGATTCTGGCTAATCCAGTATCAGAACCATAGTCCAGTTTATAAAAGGCAGCGAATCTTTTTAGATTCGGATTGGGTGAATTTGGATCATACCAATCATAGCTTACCTTGGGAACGAACCTGTAACATTCGATGGAATTGGGTTCACAGTTATCCACTTCCTTGGACACAATAACGATATCATATGCTATACTCAGGCTGCTAGTATCTCCATCATCCGTCTTGAAATCTACTCCGGAAAGTAGAGCTCGTCAACTATTTTTTTTAGAGTAGTCTGGCACAACTGTCATAACCTTATTACGAATTCTGTAGTTCTACTCGTCCTGTATGAATGTACCTCTTCCGGTGCTGCACTTGGTGTACTCCCTGTACCAAGGACTCCGAAACCACCCTTAAAGAGAGTATATGGATATTATGTATAATGCACGAGAGTATATGTATACTACCAATATTAGGATATCATAAAGCGGGGTTGAATCATGTAGATTACGAATTTATGCTGTTTTATAATAATGATTATTATTCATGTAACAAGTCTTGTTCAATAAAATAGGATTTGTACCAGTTATCCCATTAATGGCTTTCTTCGCTAGGAGCCTGCGAAAATGAATGCTTGAGTTTGAGACGTCAGTCGGTTAAAGAGGTTTCATCACGTCTATTAGCCTAGCATTAGTTATGATGCCATCTTGTTCTCTAATTGTAAGATCGACCACGTATTGAAGGTTATTTAACATAAAAGTTGTCTGTGCGTCCCATTCCTCTCTTTTTTGTTCATTAGGGAGTGAGAATAATGATCTTAGTTTTAAATTTGTAATGTCTTTTCCATACAGTGTCTCAATTGCTCCTACTGCTCGAGATTGTACATCACTTTCATTTCTAACCGCATTCATTGCGTATTCCTATAAGGAGAGTAACTATAAAAAAGTATTGATTTATCATTCATTTTATAATGTTTAGCCATCAGTATAGTATTATACAATGCGTAGATTACGTTAGTATATCATTTGACAAATCTCTTTATATCTTCAATTTACGAAAATCTAATTATTAGAGAATTATGGTCATCATAGTTCCAAAAAGGTCGGTTTAGCTTAAAATCAATGAATTCAATGTATAAAACTTAGATGCAATTGACGAGACCAGTATCATGTCCTGCTCGTGCCGTTAATTTCCATTATCTATGAATATCTGATTCTAAATCTAGGAACGTATGGCTTGTGTATAGTCGATGAAGCGATTCGTAAACTACTTAGAAATACTTAAAAACATTATACGTGTCCTAATATTTAGCGAATAAAAGATGGGAATGGAATTCTATGGGGATTCGTACAAAGGTAATGATGAGCCAATTTTTGTTGGTATACCAACTTTTCTGAAGCTACCTTGGCTTAGATCCCGTCAGGAATTAGAAAAAATAAAACCAGATGTAGCTATAATAGGAGAGCCATTCGATTTTGGAACAACGATACGTCCTGGCGCGAGATACGGGCCACGCGCAATCCGTGCAGCCTCAACCGTGCCATCTCCTCCCTATGAACATTTCAACATTGAAACGGGAGTGGATCCTTTTGGTGTATTTAAAACTGTAGACTATGGTGACGTTGTAGTGTCTCCTGGCGATGTCATTGAATCACACAGAAGAATGACAGACAAGGTCAAAGAGGTTCTGGATATCGACGGGATTCCTGTAATGTTAGGTGGAGATCACTCAATTACTTTCGCTAACGTGAGAGCATTTGCGAAAAAGTACAAAAACATTGGTATGATTCATATTGACACTCATGCTGATTGCGCCCCTCAAGGGCTTTGCGGATTCAAATATGATCATGGGGCGCATATAAGAAGAATTATGGAGCTGGGGTGTCTAAAAGGCAAAAATTATACACTTATTGGCCCAAGAGGATACTGGCCTGGACCTTATCTCTATAAGTGGATGGCTGACCAGGATTTCCAGTGGTTTACAATGCTGGATGTAGAAGAAATGGGAATAGATGCAATTGCTAAGGAAGCAGCCGATAGGGCAAATGATGATGTCGATGCGGTCTATATAAGCTGGGATATCGATACGTTTGACCCCGCTTATGCGCCAGGTACTGGAGAACCAGAACCTAATGGCCTTACTTCAAGAGAGGGAATGAGATTGATGCGATTATTGTCTACTTCTTTTGATCCAGACAAGTTTGCATTTGATTTGGTAGAAGTGGCACCCAACTATGATGTAAGTGATGTCAACTCCTACAACGGAGGAATCACTTCCGGCTTGGCAAATCGACTAATTGTCGAACTTTTGGCTGGACTTTCACTCACGAAGAAAGGGGAAAAGGAAGGAAATCCTGTAAGACCAAAGTTCTATCGCGGGAAGGGACATACTTATGACTTTGGTAACGGTCCTAAAGCAGTGCCCCCAAAAAGAAACAATCGATGATAGATATTAAAGTCTTAGTGCGTGGGGAAATTGATACTCCTTCATTCGTAAGGATATTCCAATATCCTGATAAGGAAGAGGAATCGATATTTTTCAATTCCGTAGCGTCGATCAAGAAAAAGATTGAAAGGGGGCTCAAGATCAATGCCAACGAAACACTTGCCATTTTTTGTGCGTATGTTATCGAACAAATGAGAAAGCACAAATCTCAGGACGAAATCGAAAATGCTGCAAAAGGCATTATTTCAAGTGACCAAGCGTTGATCGGTGTTCCAGAAACTTTGAGAGAAATGAGCTTTGACGTAATTATTGATGATTTTCCAGAACAGCGAATAAAATTCCTCGAACCTATGAAGATTAGTAATTATATGATGACTTGAACAAATTATAGGCACGACTCCACAAGTCATAACCCATCGGTTGAAAAACCAATTCTTCATAAGACTAGAAAGAATACTTACGATAAACCAATTGCCGAGTATAACGGACATGCTTACTTGATCTTAGTATTATCAAAGGCCAGGATCGTACGGCAATACAAAGTATCACATTGAATACCTGCAAGTCATATATAGCTTAAACTGCAAATTTCTTATCGCTCAAACTATGGAATCTATTGTATTCGCGGATGGTAGCTATCAATCTTTGATGTGGATTGCTTTTGGGTTATTCGTAGGGATAGCCTTAGCCTTAGACTTAGGGATGATTGAGGGTATAAGGCGAAGAATATCTTCAAACGATAAGAACTCCATAGACAACAATGTACAGCTTCTAAGTCAGCAGGAAAGGAGCAAGAAAACATTCGAACATGCACTGCGTTGGACTATAATCTGGATTTCGCTAGCTGGCGTATTTGCAGGTCTAATTTTCGTTAGTATGGGATATGACAAATCACTTTTGTTCCTAACAGGATACGCTATTGAAAAATCATTAAGTGTAGATAACATGTTTGTATTTGTGCTAATATTTTCATCACTTGGTATTCCATACATTTATCAGCACAAGGTATTGATGCTTGGAATACTGAGCGCAATTGGACTGAGAATAGCCCTCATTCTCGCAGGAATTTCTCTGCTTGAATCATTTCATTGGATGATATACATTTTTGGTGGGCTATTAGTATTCACCGCAATACGAATGATAGTAGAAAAAAAGGAAAAGAAAATAGAAATTGAAAAGAACATTGCAGTAAGAATTTTGAAAAAGTTTATTCCTATCGAGTTAAAAGGTGATACCGGCGACAAATTTCTTCATCGAGCCTCTGATGGCATAATGTATGCAACCCCAATGCTAATTGCGCTAGTGATTATCGAGATGACAGATTTGGTGTTCGCCCTTGATTCTATTCCTGCAATCCTTGCGATCACTACAGACTCATTTCTAGTAATAACCTCTAATATATTTGCCATATTGGGTTTGCGGAGCCTGTACTTCCTTCTCGCGGGGATGATAGACAAATTTTACTATCTTAAGCCAGGATTGGCAGCAATACTGCTCTTCATAGGGGTCAAGATGTTAATATCCGAGTTTTACGAGATACCCGTACCTACTTCCATAGCTGTTATTTTTGGAATTCTCGGATTAGCAATTATGCTCTCGTTTGTTAGAATCAAATATGTTTCGGTTAAGGAAGGCAGAAACAAACCAGACGGAGATGTTTCACTCGACAAGAACGATTTTGATGAGAATCGGACAAACAAGTTCTCGGATTAGCCTCGGATTGGCAATCAGTAATCGTATGAGACTTCAAGTATACGAGTAATCAATAATCTCAGTTATATATATATCCACCAACATCTTTCACTTACCTGTTATTTTATTAAGTATTGATAATCCAATTTTTGCAGCGAAGTGATCCTTGATGTTATTTCCAAAGGTAACATTCTGCTCTCCCTTTTTTGCAACAAAACCTATCACCGTTGCTCTAAAGTTATGTCTTCGCAATTCATCGAGGATTATATTTGAAATATCTTTAGTTGCGATAATGGTGTGACATCCATTTATCGCAGCAGTTGGGTTCATGACAAGAGCTTCATTTGAGAGTATCCTTGCAATTTCCTCAAACATCATTGGAATGTCATTGACCACAAGATGACAATTACTTATACGGGCAAGCTTCCATAGGCCAAGAATACCGTCACTACCTAATGGATGAACGGCTATTATGTTCTCGTTATCCTGCAGGGGGGTCCCAAATACAGGACAATATTTTGAGATTATTTTTCCAAGTGAAAAATGTGGTTCACAGAGATTCTTCATACATTCATCTTTTGCAGATACCAGCTCTTGATTGTTGATGCCTTTGTTTTCTAAAGTTGCAATAATCTTCTCATCTATATGTGCTAGCGTATAAAGACTTAATGCCATCAATGAACCGAGAGGATTAGTGACAATAATCTGCATGGTCTCTTTAATCTGCTCATAATAAGTAGGTAGTTCTTTGAAGGTGTTAGCAATCCCTGTTGCCCCAAAGAACAGCTTTCCTATTTTAAGAGAACTATAATCATCCATCTTGAGATTGTATCTAGATGTAAATGCGTCAAGGTTTTTTCTGATGGTATCAAGTGAAGATTCTTGAGGGGAATCATATATGGGATAGAGGTCAAACCCTGATGTGCATCCAAGCAAATTCAAATGATCGATGCACCGTGTCATAGGAATGTCTGTATGAAGCTCAGAATCGGGCTCTAGTGTAGGATCAATTACGTGAGCAGTAGCATTATCGGCAACCGTAAAACCTACCTTATCCCCTCTGTGCAAACCTATGTAGTCCAGCAATGCAAATTGTGCATCTCTATGCTCTGTGACTGCAGACGTGCTCCTATTAATCGAAACTTTACATCGGAAATTTTTGAAGAAATTATTGAGAATCTCCGTAAAGAATGTAGAATCGTCCTCTATCTCCTTATGTATCCGGAACAACGCAAGGGAGTGTTTAAGATCTACCTCGTTTTCAACCGCAGGTTCACGGATGGAAAAGACCCTTCTTGTAAGATCAGGTGTTTTCCCATCTGCATAAGGGAATGCGTCGAACCAATTTGTATCCAACTTTATAGAGCTACGTTTCATTTCTTTTACCGCTTGATCAAGTTTCCAACTATCAACTTCATTAGAACCAGTAGTAATCCACCTCAAAGGGTCGAACCCCAATTGTCGATATTCTTCTATCCGCCGCCAAAAATCTTCAGTCAACACTGACATCCTCCTGCATCTCTACCAAATGCATACATATACCACCAGATATTTAAAAAACACTATTTAGTAAAGAAATCCTTTGATATTCATGAATGCATATCAACAAAAATTAGCAGGAATTTCGATTGATGAATAGAATCATAATGACAAAACCATGCGCCAACACAAGTTTTGATCTCCTATTCATAAAATTGATACCCGATCTTATCATTATGCAGGTATCATTGAGAGCAGGCTACGTCAATTTGAAAGTAGGCATTAAATACTAATATACATGGTTTACCTCCGAGAAGTTATCACAAAGGCCAAAAGAGTTTGTATCTAGATTGATGGACGCCAATGTTGGAAACAGTGATTCAAAGGAGAAGCTTCTGGAGATTAATACAAGAGTAACTATGTGTCAGATGTGCCCGAGGTTATCGGAGCATATAAAATTAATTTCATCAAACATACCAAAACGGTTCGGAAATGATCTTTACTGGGCAAGACCAGTTCCCAGCTTTGGAGATGCGAATGCAAGGTTACTAATAATCGGACTAGCACCGGCAGCCCATGGTGGAAATAGAACAGGACGCATGTTTACAGGTGATAGCTCGGGAGACTGGGTCGCCAAGGCATTGTTCCAAACGGGGTTTGCCAGCTCTTCTGTCAGTCAGTGCACGAATGACGGATTTGCACTAAAGGATGCATATATTACTGCAGTAGTACGCTGTGCACCCCCTTACAATCGGCCCAATTCGTCTGAAATAGCAAACTGTGCTCACTATCTGAGGTCTGAATTGGATTCACTTAATAAAACAGTCAAGGTCATCGTCACTCTCGGGCATATTGCGTTTCAAACATATTGCAAGCTTATCGGCATCACTGCAATAGAGTTTCACCACGGGGGTAAGTTCAATATCAAAGGCAGCAAGGTTCTTTTATCGTCATATCATCCAAGTAGGCAGAATACTAATACTGGAAGATTAACCTGGAGAATGTGGATACGAATCTTTGAAACTGCTAAGATGATTCTAGATTCTCAGGATTAGTAACCAATGAAGTCCCGATAAAATTTATAAAGTGACATATTTCAAGTTGACCATGTCTTCTTTTCAAGTCTATGTTAGGCGATTATTATCTCGTAGCTACATCCGCAAATCTTGGCGATTTGTGTAGCCAATCCAGGCACTACTGAAATAATTTATTATGTTTATATTTAGATTTCTCGAGCAGCTCTATATGCACATTTCAAACAGCAAATAGTTCACTCATAATCCCAAACAGTCATTTTGACTAGCTTATGCACTCAACTTCTCCAAAGATAGATTTAACGTATTCCTTCCTAGCAATAAAACTACTATGGCTGCAACAAAACTAAATGAAGAGAGCCCAACCATCAAATTGAAAAATCCGAAAATTACAAGCATGATAAAGACAAAAGGACCAATTGTGGCAATTAGCCTACCAGTACCTTCAACAATTCCAGAGCCTGTGGAGCGAATCTCGGTAGGAAAATATTCTGCTGTGTAGGTTAAGAGATTCGAAATCATCCATGCGTTAGCCCCAAATGCTATGAAACTGGAGATAACCAATCCAACGTAATCATGAATGAATATACCTCGTAGGATAAATGCCAACCCCATCATAATGCATGAAAATGCGATTTGATACTTTCTTTCAATTCTGTCTGCAACAATAAGAGAACATATGCCTCCAGCCACAAACCCCGAACTTGCGATCATGTTCACAGATATGGATTCTGTGATATCATATCCTTGGTTAGTATATTCAACAACCAATAGAAGTGAAGCGTAAATCGGTATAAGCGCAAGAGACCAAATGGCTGACAGTATGAAAATCCTGCCAAAAACGAGTCTCCTATTAGTAACAAATTTCTTAAATAGAAGACTTAGATTCTTAGTTGCCCCACGACTCGAGCTGTTTAGTCCTTTTTTGTCATCCTGTCCAATTTCCTTTGTGACATCTGAGACCTTATTTGACGTATTTTCCGTTTCAGAGTGATTTACAACTCCATGACGTGTAATCGGATCTAAACCAAGCTTGATAAGTAGTCTATTCGCTTCCTTTGTTTTACCCTTAGATATAAGCCATCGAAGGGACTCTGGCATACCCATTCTTAGAATTAGTGCAATCAGGGCTGGTACTACTGCTATCGCCAGAATTATTCGCCAACTCTCTATCTGGACTACATTGCCGATTTCGCTTTCGAACAGTGCAAAAGAAATGGGCCCCGATAGAGCAATACCTGTCCACCCGAAAAAAACTATCAGTGAAGTGTATCTACCTCTCTTTGACTTTGGTGATATTTCTCCGATGTATGTCGTTACAATTGCAATCTCTGAGCCAATTCCAATGCCTGTAATCAATCTAAATATGACCATCTGAGTCATATTTTGTGCTGACGCCGACAGGATGGAACCTGCTGCCAAGATCAGAACTGAAATTATGAGCGCGGGTTTTCTTCCATAGAGATCCGCATAGATTGTAATGAGGACTGCACCTATAACATATCCCAAAACTGTTAAAGATGCGCCGAGAGCGATCTCTGAATCTTGAACATTCCAGCTCTGCTTCAACATTGGGGATATGTATGCATAATTTGAAAAATCATAATAAGTAAAAAAGCTAGCCAGACTTAAGGCCAATAAGACGCCAGTACTAATAGGTAATTTGTGTAGAGAATCTATTCTTGTTCCTAATTGAGATATCAGGAATTCAGTGTCATCTGAATCAGATGATGGCGGCATATTCCACTCATATAAAATGCATTGATATAAATACCTTGAAAATCATTTTGTTCCAATTGAGACAATTGTCTGTCAAAATTTGGCGATCCGCTAAAATAAATTCCTGAACTTCAAAGTAATACGACATGCAATTGACATAACACGATGACTATTGCAATCATGTAGTTATTAATCTCCTATTTTATCTAAACTCTGATAGTCCACTTCTCAGCATTTGATATGGAATACTAACTAATTATCGGCCTCAGGGACCCATACGTAAATATGGCTGTCAGTCACTATTTTATGTGAAGCACTTTCACGTTAATTTTAAACCTATGGTTACCAATTCTTAGAAAACTATACACCATAAGATACATTACAGATAGATAATCACGAGCTACTGTAGTATCATAATATGCTTTAAATTGAGAATCTGCGCCGGTTTCTCTAATCGATCTGCGCTGTAATGGACATTGATACAAGTTAGCTTTCCGAGATAGAATATGAGACTAACTGATGAGAAGGCTAGTATTATTATTTTAACGGTAGAAACAGAATGTTAAAATTTTAGGTAGAGTTATGTAACCATACCTTTATATCACCAGACGGATATCGACGCACATTTAGTCGATTTGTAACTACTTTATTATTATTAGTCTGTGATCTATGACTATTTTCTCTGCTATTCGGATCTATTAACACTTACGACACCTACCAGGCGGTGAACTTCATTACTCTAACGGTTTTACTCTGAGTAGCAATAAGTATGTGATAATGTATTTGCGACCTTCTGGATAAGACATTAAAGTGGATATATCTAGCTTCTGATAGGCAAATTTCCTTTTAAGCAGGAATATATCTGCCTTTTTGCCACAATTGTGTGAGTACTTACCTTCCATCTCTATTCTCAATACTCATGCATACCTTGCAAATCGTGGTTTGTGCTTAGTTCAAAATATTCGTCAAGTTGCAAATCGGCAATCAAGTATAATCTCTACATTTTAATTTTTTATATCTCCATTAATAATATATCTATGATCTGCTTTCATGCCAACAAAATTGATGAACTTTTAGCTAAAAACATGAAAATTATCTAATGCGCGATGTTTATATCTTGCGAATGAATACTAATGACTGCACATTTTAGAAATTGGACGACAGTAATACCGGAGCTTCTGATGACGGTCTAAGCGATAGTGCTATGAATGGTTCATCTCAAGGTCGGGATAAAGGGTTGAACCTCGAAGGCAAGAAATTAAACGACTTGGAAGTATCAAAGAGAAATCGTAAGTTTTCCGAACATAGCAGCCTTGTGAGCGAAGGAATCATTGCAGGACAAAGAATTGCAAAAATATCCGTTGTTACTCTCATCAGCATTGGAATTGTAGAAATTCTTACGGGATACTATAGTGGTAGTGTAGTAGCAACAGCAGACGGTATAGATTCTATGTCTGATGCTGCTATTTCATTTATTGTTCTATTAGGTCTGCGTATTGCTCACAAACCTGCTGACAAGAAATTTCATTTTGGATACCATAAGGTGGAAAGCTTGCCGCATTGATGGCTGCTATAGGAATGGTAGCCATAGGTATTGTAATATTTTACAATTCATATCAAGCTATTTTGCACCCACATGAAATAAGGCAACCAATTCTGACGATGGTTGTTTTGGCTGCAGCTGGTGCAATCTCATTACATAGGGCTTTTCAGATGAGGAATATTGCAAACAAGTACAATTTGTTATCATTGAGAACTGATGCTAAGAATTCGATAAAAGATGGTTCAGCATCAATAATTGGATTTCTGAGCGTTTTGATAGCTTCCCAGTTTGGATTTTTGCAAATGGATGCCATAGGCGGGATGATAATTGCAGGCTACATTTTTTCGGTATCTTACATCTCATTAAAAAAGTCATCCTTGATACTTGTAGATTCGTGGCAGAACCCCAAACTCACTGAACTTATTAAGCAACACATCGAACAAAAGGAGTTTAGAATTAGCCAAGGCCCGGAACTATTACAAACTAAAGTCAAGGTTCGCTCGGTGTTGCTTAGACCAGCCGGAATGGTCTCCCAAGCTGAAGTGCATATTGAAGTAGATGGTGATAAGCCGCTAAAAGACGTGGAATTGATATGTCTTCAGGTTGAAATGGAGATCCGTTCAAAATTTCCAGATCTAGAAAGAATTTCGATAATTCCGCATTCATCGATCGCTAAGCCAATGACAACACAATCTACTTCATTCAGGAGATGGATTTCGGTACCTGATATATTGCATCAGCATCGGCAACAACAACAACAACAAAAGCACAAGCACGAGCATGGGAAGTAAACGCCTAAATGCATTGCGAGGATTATCTAATCCTACTTTTTTCAGATAGGTGTTTATTACTGGTTAAAATTAGCTGACCTGTTAGCGGAAGGAATAAGTGCTTAAATTATTTGGACAATATTTTGCTCCGAACCAAATTCTTATGTGCAAGTGAACAGTTTTTAAGGATGTAAAAAGATAACTCAGTTGATGACAAACTCAATCATCAAAGTGTTAATTCCTGTATTGACTGCAATGACAATCTTTACAACTGCTGAGGTATTAGCACAAAAACAACAGAACACTGTCAACTTAGCGACATCACAAGTTGAATTAATAGCAGGTCCTACTAATAATGTAGAACTGGAAGGACAAGTTGTAAACAATTCGACTGCGGCTGTAAATGATGTAAAAGTAAATGTGCAGTTCTACGATCCAAATGGACAACTTTTACTTGAGACCAGTAGGTTCATCACTCAGCCGTCCCAGACACTCCAACCAGGTGAGTCAGTGCCGTTTACCATTTTGGAGACACTTGGTCGTGATCAAGTTGACAAACACGTGGTAATCGCAGAAGCGGACGCAGCTACATAAAACATTCTACTAGCAAGTGACTCAATGCTTCAACGATATATTTTTTCATCGTAAATATTCTGTAACTAACTAATCCTGTATTTGGAATTAGTCAGTATATTTTAATCTGCATTAGAAGTTCAGGATATATACCGGCGACTTGTAAATTAGAATAAATCTTAAAATTGCTCTGAACCCAGCCTACCCTTGGGTTGAGTTCACCATTAGTACTGCGCATAATAACTCTACAAGGTCCTCGTCCTTATTAGTCATCTCACAGATTGATTCTAGTACGGATACAATGAAATGCTATGGACAAAATTCCGAGAAACTTGAGGTTCACTCCCCGGTTCAATGTATACTACTAAACGATGATTCTGACCAAATTAGCCCAATCATAGTATGAACTTGCTTACGGTATTGACTCGCTTACTCAGACTGAGGTAATAAACGTCATTCTAGTAATAGCTATTTTTTGATTTCATCTTCCGGATATGCCTCCGGTATAGTCCCCTGATACTTTCACGATACCTTCTTCAGATTCACTAATCACCTTCAGTAATTCCAAAGTCAGTCTCATGTTTGCCACATAGTGAGTACCATTTTCATAAACTGACGGCAGAAGCCCTGTCTCTTTAAATATTAAATTTTTCATTTTTTCAGGGTCTGTGCTCTTCGTAGTGGATATTTCGACCATATAAAACGGAGGAGACGACTTCGATGTCTCAATAGACTTTCGTACTTCCTCTTCTTCGCGGATGAGAAGATCGTGTATTAGTGCAGGACTTATTTTTGGGAGATGTAACTGATACAGAGTTTGTAAGCCTTGAAAAACCATTCTTATTTCCTGCAATTCATCAGAAGGCATGAATATCCACCTACTAGTAGCCATAATATAAAGGTAAATTTCTATCGAAACTGCATGAATGTACTAGTCCTAGAGTAGGAAACGATAAGTTTAGTTCTTGCTGGGAGTAGTCTTTGCGTTGATCATAAAAAGTTAAGGATAACTTGTGTCAAATTTGAATAATATCAATTCGTCTATCGAGAGTTCCAAAATGTCATTTTTGATGTATTGATACGAACAATTCAGGCAGGAATTTTGATGGAGAGCGATGTGTACAAACCTGGATGGCATCACTAATGCTTTTCATTATGGAAGATATTCTCAGTATCTTGCTGGCAACAAAGAGTTCATTCAATGACTTCAAGTCGTTCCGAACAATGAGTGATTATCTCAAAGGTAGCATACACATTAACGCCTTCTGTACGTGTAGCCTATTTTCAGCTTGGTCCCACACTACAGATGACTTACCGTCAATTACTTCGGAAGTGACTTCTCGACCTCTGGAGGCCGGCAGGCAATGCATAAAAATGCAATCTTTCTTTGCAGACCTTAACAGATCAGAATTTACCTGGTACCTAGGTAAAAATATCTCTTCCCTTCGTTTTCTTTCCTCATCCTTTCCAATGGATATGAATGTATCTGTTGCTAATACGTCAGCATCTCGAACCGCTTCTAAAGGGTCATCTGTGATCGATATTTCTGTAGAATTATTGGAAGCTTCTTGTCTTGCTACATTTAGTACATCGTCATTAGGTTCGAAACCCGGAGGACAAGCAATCGAAAGATTTATGCCTATTTTCGAACACCCTAGTACTAAATCATTGCAAACATTATTACCGTCTCCTATCCATGCAATTTTCAATCCATTAAATGTATTTTTCTGCTCTTGAATCGTGAGGAGATCGGCCAAAATTTGGCAAGGATGAAAAGTATCCGAAAGCCCGTTTATCACGGGAACAGAGGAATGAGCTGCAAGTTTCTCAATATCCGAATGCGCATATACTCGCGCCATAATCAAGTCAACGTAAAGCGATAGCGTTCGAGCTGTATCTTCGATTGATTCTCCTCTCAGCTAGTTGAAGGTCATTTGAACTCAGATAGATAGCGGTCCCACCTAGCTGTACGATTCCCGTTTCAAAACTTAGTCTGGTCCTAGTAGAAGGTTTCTGAAAAATCATGGCAAGCGTTATCCCTTTCAGTAATTGGGACGATTTTCCATTCTTCAAGTCCCTCTTGAGATCCTTCGACAAATCTAAAATTGATAAGATTTCCTCTTTACCTAGGTCTTTCAAACTCAAGAAATCTTTCTTATTTAAGGAGGTCTTCAATGTCTTCATCTGTTAGATAGACTATTTCTTCTTCTTTGCCTTCCTTCTGACCTTTGATTTTTTTCTCATTGTCCTCGACTAAATCCTTAGTTTTGGACTTCCCTTCAGACTCAATGGCTGGGGCGAGGTCCTTTTCATGAGAACTCTTCATGGTACGATTATCCATTGTAGAGTACTTTTCTGAATCTTGTGTCTTCTGTTTATTTTTCTTTCCAAACAGACCTCTAAAAAAGCCTCCCGGTTCTTTTTTCTCCGATGTAGACTCGGGTTTCTTGTCAGATGTGACACTAATGAACTTGGGTTGCTGTTCTTGATAACCTTGCTGCCTGCTTTTGCTCTTGTTGTTGCGGGGGTACTTGCTCATGTTGTTGTTCTGAATGCTGTGGTTGTTTTAAAGGTCCTTCTTGCTGATCCGGCTGCTCTGTATAGTAAGCCTTTCAGAGGCGACTCTATCTAGTGATTCATATTTATTTGAACTAAAATCACCTGAATCTGGAGGCAATTGTGGGGGAGTTCCGTCTATTTTTTGACTTGGACTTTCAGAAGTATCTTCATTGCCTACAGTTCTCAAAGTTACCTCCTTATCCGGTAGTTCTATATCCATTTCTACTCTTTCATTCCTTTTCGAGTCTTGTTTGGTTATATCATGTTGAATGTTATTGTTAGAAAGGATCTCCATTTCACTAACTAAAGGGGAATTACCAAAGATTGAATCGAGAAATTTCTCAGAACTAAAAGGTGTGATGTCGTCATACCCTTGTCCCATTCCTAAAAGCACGATTGGCTTTGATGTGGTATGCACAATCGATATGGCTGAACCTCCTTTGGCATCTGCATCCGTTTTTGTTAGTATTGCACCATCGAATTTGGTATACTCAAAAAACTCACGTGCCTGGTTAATGGTATCATTTCCTGCCAATGAATCACCAATAAATAATTTGATATCTGGCTTTACAACCCTAACTATCTTGTTAATTTCATCCATCAGATTCTTAGCAGTCTGCATTCTGCCTGCAGTATCAATTAATACCGTATCTACCCGGTGTTTAGTGGCATAATCCACAGCGTCACGTCCAACCGCAGATGGATCAGCTCCGTATCGCTGCGAGATGACTTTGATAGACAAATTTTCTCCGTGCTGCGATAGCTGTTCAATTGCACCTGCCCTATGGGTATCTGCAGCTGCAAGTACAGTCGAGATTCCATTCTTCTTAAACAGACGAGCAATTTTTGCGATAGTCGTTGTTTTACCAGTACCATTAATTCCAAGTAAAAGTATAACAAAAGGTCCTTTTCCTGCTTCCTTTTTAGATCTGATTTGTTGGATAAGATTCATATTTCCAGATTTGTTAAACATGTCCGCTATCCGAATTCTGAGCTTGAGCCTGATCACTTCTTCTGCCCTTTGTCCTTTTTCAAGTCCTAGACCAAGTAATTCGGTTCGCAGGCTTCCAACAAGATCGTCTACTACCTCTGGGGCAACATCACTTTCAAGAAGAGAAAGTTCAAGTTCAGATAATTGATTACTTAAATCTCTTTCAGAAATTTCCTTATGAGACGATAAGTTTCTCGCTGCGTCGGAAAATGCCCTTTTGAGCTGTTCAAACATTTGCGTCTCTGTAACCTTAACGCGACTACTTATTATTACTACTGGGTTTACCCAAGTTGCTCCTGCCAGAGGTAGCTCTCTGCACCATTTCGTTGACTTGAACTTGGATTTGCTCCATCCGAAGAGATACCTGTTGTTTTTGTCCCATTAACTGTTTCAAAGCAATCTCGAACTCCTTCAACCTAGACTCTACGTAGTTGATTGTATCCTCTCTACTCTTTTCCACTGCCACTCCTGCACCAATATTGATAAGCAATTTCCTAACAGGGGGTATTGATACTTTCATATGAACCCCAACACCGACAGGGACATACGATTCAACTTCCGTTTCAGATTGAACCTCTTGCACTGCACTAGATGCTAATTTGGCTTCTTCTAGAAGTCTATTGACAGCTGCCTCACGAGCAATGATCTCATTCAAATGAGCTTCAAGCACCCGTGCTTGCTGCATCATTTCATTAATCCTTTGTTCGAGGGCAGCTTGTTCGCCACTGATTCCGCTGCTCATTCAACCTTTAATCCTCGGGCTTTCTTATATTTGTGACTAGAAGTTTTAGTAAAATATTTCCCACTACAGACTAAAATAATATGTCAGATTCTTCGAACGCTTGATTGAATCTATTATTACGCTGCTAAAATGAGTTCTGATCTGATTTTGTCATAAAAGCCAAGTAAATTCCAGCAAGCATCATGGTGGTCACATCCTCGCAGCTGAAAATCAACAGGTACTCGTCGTTACCAGATATTAGTAAACGAATTTACTCAAGACAATACCTCAACGCAATAATATCCATACTAAAATACAATTCTGCTTCTAAACAAAAAATGAAAAAAAGAAAGATTTTTACTGAAAACGCATCGAATTGGAAAAAACAAAGGACAAGTTGATAGATACAACTCGACCACAGGCTCAGAGTAACTATTTCGTCATCTATCTCCCCAATTGTTGAATATTAGTCCCTTCCAGAATATAGTCCTCTAGTCGATGATACGATCCAGATTCTGATGATTTATGTGCCAGTATGGCTTATTCCAGTGCTAGCCAATGTAATCTGATCAACTAAGATCTTCCATCATACCTTTGAGATCTTTAGCATGTTCTTCATTTCAACCTTCATTCCATATCTCTTTTCATTCATCTTCATGTGAGTATAGATTCTCAACAAGTCGCGAGAATTCCTTAACATGCTGAATCTGCCTGAGATTTTCATTTTGATGAATTTATGAACCAAGGCGTATATATCAAACTTCCTTAATACTGCATTTCTGTATTGTTTCAAATTATTTAGATGTTCTACAAATAACTGTGCACACCAAGTAGATGGGACGATACCTTCACCCAACAATGCATAGACAGTACCAATCGATTCACCTACTCCGATTGTTTTTCTGCCGTCCGAAAACGGTTCACATAGAGAAGGGGGACTTATTCTGACTGGTCTGCCTACCTTGTGAATGATTTCGCATTTATGCGTGTTTAAAAAATCATCGAGGAATCCCATCGTGTACTTTCGTCCGAAATCACCAGCTCCTATGTGGGCATATCCATTACCGAGAGGAAAATACCAAAAATAACCTGACATACTCGAAAATGCCTTCAAGTAAAAGTCATCATATGGATTTTTATTCCGATCATATTTCACTTTGTATTGTACGCACGGAATCCAAGTCTCATTGGTAATTTTAGGCAAATAATTCCTGTGAAATCCTGTAGCATCTACAATAAGATCAAAATCAGATTCTAAATTCTCCTTCTTTGGCACCTTTCCAAATTCTATGTCGGTACCACGTATCATATCTTTAATGAGCTGCAATTTATCATAAGCAACCATGCCTCTTAACTTAACGTCAATACTATCATCTATCAATTCGACCTTCATATTTTTACCTTTGTGGAGAACGTACACGCTGAAATCCAAACCGCATTCTTTTACTAAACCATCCATTACGTTCTCGCACGTCGCCCAAGCACACACCGCATCATGCTTTGACTCTGGCATTCTTTCAAAGCCCTTTACTGTGTTGTCCCCATCTTGACTGAGTTTGTTCATGATGTATGCACCAGCGACACCAATCCCAACTACAGCAATTTTCATTCTTAATGCATGATTCACAAGGGACTAATAAAAGGATTGACTAGATCCCCCTAAAAACATATTTTCTAAAAAGAATGGGGATAAGAAATAGAATAAAAAAATTGTAACAATTAATGACATATTACAAATAATAGAAGGTGAATACATTTGATACGAAAGGTAGTGTCATTAACATCGGAAGAAAATACAGTAATTGGATCCTCCATACTACCTATTTAATATAATGACTTCAGAAAGCTCGAGCCAATATCATCAGAAATCAACAAATCAACGAGGGCTAATATGCTTTAAAATTCTTGCCCAAGCTCTGTGAGCCAATTTTGAGTGCCAGCACCTCATTCGTGCCTTCATAGATAATAGTCGCACGGGTATCCAAGAAGTGCCTTGTAACCCTAGATTTTTTGGTGTATCCAGCGGAGCCGAATATTTGAACTGAACGATTAGCGGCATCAAACGCACAATTGCTAGCATAGAACTTGGATATAGCAGAAATTCTGTCTGCCTCGTTTCTTAATCGAACGTACTTCTTATTGGATTTATTCAATTTTAATTGCCAGTCCGTATTATCTTTCTTAAATGACTCGACATAATCTTGCAAATGCTGTCTAGTGACAGCCGCACGATAAACAAGCCATCTAGAGCTCTCTAGACTTACAACCATCTTTGCAAGATGATCTTGAATTAGTTGTTTTTTACCTAGGAGGTCTCCGTGCTGAGTTCTGTGTTTGGAATAACGGATTGACTCTACCAAGCAATCTTTAATGACGCCTATGGCTCCTGCTGCGACGCTCAGGCGACCATCTATGAGTGCGCTGTATGCTATGCTTAGACCCTGCCCTTTCAGGCCTAAGAGGTTCTCCTTGGGAATAATGCAATTTCTAAAAAGAAGTTCAGCGTTCTCTACTGTGAGGAGACCCATTTTATTTTTGATCTCTTTTCGCCTTATACCCTGACAGTCTTTATCTATTATAAATGCAGAAATTCTTCCGTCTCCACGTCCATCTTTACTGTTCCGTTCCTTAGCATATGTAGTCAACAGGTCTGCAAACGTTCCATTACCAACCCAATGCTTCCTTCCATTTAGGACATAGTGGTCGCTTTTTTCTTCAAATCCCATTTCCATAGAAGTTGGATCGCTTCCAGCAGTAGGTTCAGTAAGGGCGAATGCCATTATGCTTTTCCCTCTTGTGGTATGCGGAAGGTATTCTTTTTTCTGTGCCTCGTTAGCCCACCCTTGAAGGACCAGCTGACCAATTGAAGTGTGAGCTGATAGGAATGTTCTAACAGAACTTCCTTCTTCTCCTATCCTTTCCAGTGCAAGACAGTAGGTGAGAAAGTCGTACCCCAGACCCCCATATTTTGTAGAAATTGGACAGCCTAGCATTCCAATATTTTTGAAAACTGGTACAATCCTATCATTGATTCTTTCTTTAAGGTAACACTCTTCTTCATATTCCCGCAATAATTTGGATGCGTTATCGACTCTTGATAAGAAATTTCTCTGTCTCCTTGAAATACTGAAATTCATTTCCGAAAGATCATGATAACGCATATCTGAACAATTATCGTAGCTGATATTAAAGCCGATTGTAACTTATGGCTACTTAACTATGTTGAGTAACTTCTATCAATAGTATTTGAAAATTTTTCTCATATACCGACCATCTCAGTTCTAATTGTTACTGTTACTGTGAGATAGGAGTATAATGTTCACATCAATCTGCGCTTGAGAGTTAACTTGATGAGTAGAACAAGAAATCTAATTCTTAGCAAAGAATTAGCAGTCTATTGTTAACTAAAGAATTCCAGTTTATTGTGATCAGCCATATTAATAGTTTATACAAAGTGAATTAGGCTCGAGGCCCTTTCATGCAGTATGTTTGCAAATTGTCGCATATCTATTTTATTAAATGGGCTGATCTTTCTTAGAGTGTCTATTTCTTGCCCTTCTTCTAACATAGTTCGATTGCGCAATTCTTCTACGATTTTTTCCCTTAATCTCGGAGGACAGATCTTGCTATGATAAATACAACCAAGAGACCCGAAGAACATTTCTTTAATGTGGTCATCTCCTTTCTCTTCATGAAAATGAGGATTGCGTGTTTCTACCTGACAAATTTCTATCCCCTTGTCCATTGCCTCTTGGTTTTCTGTGGGTAGAATTCCGCCAAATTCTTCCAGGACATTGACTATTTCATAAGGTTCTACTGAAAAGCCAGATGAATAAGTAAGCAATTCGGCAAGCTTCATCGACATGCAATGTTCACCCGAATTCCCGGTACGCATAACTTCGGTCTCGAAGCCTGTATAATAAGAAACTAGAGAGTTAAGATACTGATTAGTTATCTCAGAGACTCTCCCCCACTTGGAAAAGTACAGACCACTCTCTGAAACTTTAGGTTTGTATATCCATGAAATCCTAACCATCGTGTACGGGCTATTTGACATGGCAAGTCCTGATGCGAAGATCTTAACATATTCATTTACTGCGCCAGGAACATAATTATCTGCATCGATAAAACCAACGTAATCCTTTCCAGCCATCTTAGCAAGGAGCATCCCGGTGACCATGCCTTCAGCTTTTCCATTTCTAACTATGTCATCTGGTCCAAAGATGCTGTTATACCCTACCTCTTTAAGCGCATCTGAGAGCCCAGGATCTTTCTGGTGCAAAATTAACGCGTTCTTACCAACGAAACGGTTAAACTGCTCCAACGCCTCTTTTTCCAATTTGTACCTATCGACAGGTTGCCTGGGACTGTTGGAAACAATGATCGTAAGACAATCGTGCGGAATGCCACTTAACACACCCTCAAGAAGTTTTAATCGTTCGCCCTTAATTGGGATTACAATGGCCATTTTTTTCTCTATTTCAGAGATTTCTTCATTTCCAATGCTTCGAATAGTCTCTGAAGTGGGCCTTCCGTTACTAAAGCCAGAGTCTAACTCATATACACGCTGCACACCGTGTAAGCTTATTGCCCCAAATCTCTCAGTATACCTGGGATGATCAAGTTTCATTTTGAGAAAGGAAATGTTTTTATCGCTTATAACTATTGGGAGCTATGTAATCATTCAAAATGTCTAGCAGACTTACCAGATTGGGCTAATGTCATACTCTTCAGTAATAAATTTCCTGTAGTTTTAGCTGCAACTTAAAATACTGCCTCTTCCTGTTGTGTCATCTGTTTTCTAGAGCAAGACCCTTTAGACGAGAGCATAAAACTGCACGACTAAGCAAAAAATTATGCATTAATCCTAAAAGAATAAAACTTGTCATTCTTTATCTATGAATTCGTCTGGATTTGGTGGGTCTGGATTTAGACCCTTTCTTTTTCGTATGTCTGCGACTAGACTTTTTAAAATGGATTGGGGGACTGGCTGCCAGGATTTAAAATAGGTACTCCACAAAGCTTTTCCGGCGGTACCACCACGCATAACCTCAGAAAGGTCGAACGTTTCAGATGCAGGAACTTCGCCTTGGATAATTGTGATAAGTCCCTTCTGATCCACGTTAATCAATTTGCCTCTCTTACTCGAGAGAATTCCTGCTACTGTACCAATCTGTTCCTGAGGACATTTTACCTCAATGCCAAGAATCGGTTCGAGTAAGGTGGGATCTGCTATCAGCATTGAGCCAAGCATGGACCTACGTGTTGCCGGCATTAACTGAGCTAACCCTCTATGTGCAGGATCCTCGTGAGGAACAAAGTGATGTAACACAAATTTGACTCCTCTCACGGTCTCATGTGCAATTGGTCCAGAATGTGTCACATCGTCAAACCCTGACCTAATGGAATCCATGGATTCTTGAATAAATTGAACACCTTTTGTCTCATCAATAAGCATGTTTCCAGTTACGTCTAGAGCAGCGACGCTACGTGCCTCATCTGCACTCCATCCTTTTTCACGAAGGAGCCGAGCCATTTCCTTCTTGTCCATATCTTCTTTAATTTGCCCGGTCCTTATCATATCAATAATATCCTCATTTAGTGGCTCCACTCGCATGAAGATTTTGTTATGCTTATTAGGAGATTTGCTCATGATAGGGCTTGTTTTATATCTGCTGGTTTCACGATAGTTGATTAATGGCTGAGTCGTAGTTATTTCCAAACCTGCTTCCTGCAAAAGAGAGGTAGCAATTTCCAGATGAAGAACCCCCATGCCTGCCATCAGCGTTTCACCTGACTCCTCATTGATTTTTACAATCAGATTAGGATCTTCAACTGTGATCTTCCTTAGGGCTTCAACTAATTTAGGCAGATCTCTTGGATGCTTAGGTTCGACTGCTATCGTTACAACTGGCTCTGAAACATATTTAATTGATTCAAAAGGCTGGAATTGACTTCACTGAAGAAATTGTTTCACCTGCGACAGCATAATCCAATCCAAGTAGTGCTGGAATATTTCCTGCAGGCAACATGTTTACTAGTTCGCGGGTATTTCCCATATAGATATTCACGGATTGAATTTTTCCTGGCCGCTTTGCATCGATCAGATATGCTTCATCTCCATCTTTCACGGTACCTGAGAAAAGTCGTCCTGTTGCTATTCTACCTGCCTGAGGATCAACATTAATCGTTGTCACCATCATTACTACTGGACCTTTGTCATCACAGGAAATGAGAGATTTACCGAGTTCGGAATTCAAATCGCCAGGCCAAATTTTGGGAATTCGATACCGTTGAGCAACGTGAGGAGGTGGATGGTGTTCAACTACCATCCCGAGAACGGCTTCATGCAGTGGTGCCCTCTCTGCCAGGTTCTTGATTGCTGAAGGATCATCAGAGGTATATGCATCGTAGACATCCTTAAAACTGACTCCTTTTTTCTGTGCAACTTTGAAATTAAATCCCCATCTATCCTTGGCTGAGCCAAAAGCAACGCTATTTCCTTGGATACCGACCTTCCATTTTTCTTTGATCTCAGGCTCTGCGTAAATATCAATCAAATGATTGAAGTCGGCGATGATATTAGATAACCACCTTTGCATTGCTGCGGCATCCAATCTCAATTCCTTTACCAGTCTGTCAATCTTGTTTATGTACAGGACGGGTCTTACCCTCTCTTCTAAAGCCTGCCTCGTCACTGTCTCGGTCTGTGTCATTATCCCTTCGACGGAGTCTGAAACCACAACCGCACCGTCAATCGCCCGCAGCGCACGGGTAACCCTTCCAGTAAAATCTATGTGCCCGGGTGTATCAATCATGTTAATCACGTACTCTTTCCCCTCTTTTTCGTAGTACAAAGTAACATTAGCCCCTCTAATTGTCATCTGCCTATTCTGCTCAAGCTTCATTGAATCTAATGCAAGAGCCTGCCCTGCAATTGACGGCGAGATAATTCCTGATGCCGCCAAGAGGCTATCACTCATAGTAGTTTTGCCATGATCAACATGAGCAATGACCCCAAAATTGCGAATCTGCTCTTTATTTCCTATAATTCTAAGGATATCCTGGGTCGATTTGAATTTAGGCATCTATTCAGTCAGAAAATTTTGCTGGAGGTCTATTAAACGTTCCTTTGTCCTAAGTTCCCCGCATTCTATAGATACTGAATGCTTGTTCTGTAGAGGGAAATCAGGTCAACGCTGATTTGTGTCCGCGTCAATTGGGTACCGATTGGGAATGTGGTCAATGAAAGTACGGTAAACAAAGCTTCCTTGAGAGCTACTCGTGATTCATCACGACCAAAGTTCTCCCAAATGTCGCCTGACAGCACCTCATTTTCGGAACAGTCAAATATTCCATTGCCCTTGCCCGCATGCTGCCAACATATTCATCCAATTTTTGCAAAAATAAAAAGGAGCGATATGGGCCGTAAATTTTTGGTAGTCAAGTAGGGTAAACTTAAACCAAGAATTCAGCCTTTCTGAAAATTAGTAACATTGAGTACTAATTGGCTTCACACTAACTTGCGAACACAAAATTATAAGTAAGGGGGAAGGGGCACCAGTAGATATATTCCGCATGAACGGCGAAAATATCCCTACCAGTAGGCGTCCCACAATAGAGGATATATCCACAGCAAGAAGTTCACTTGACATGAGTATAAGAAAAACTCCATTACACAAATCTGATACGTTTTCAAGGATGGTGGGCACGGATATATTCCTCAAGCTGGAGTGTTTACAAAAGACAGGATCGTTTAAGGTTAGAGGTGCTTTTACCAAGTTAAATTCTCTGTCTGACAAGGAGCGATCCAATGGAGTAATTGCAGCTTCAGCAGGGAATCATGCCCAAGGCCTTGCCTACGCTTCTTCCAAAGAAAATATTCATTGTACTATTGTAATGCCTAGAAATGCCTCCCCTGCTAAAGTCGCCGCAACTAGGTCTTATGGAGCTAGGGTGATCCTTTCAGGTGAGAATTATGATGCGTCGTGGGATGAAACGGTTCGTATCGCAAAGGAGCAAAGGCTTACAATTGTTCACGCATTTAACGATGGCCAGGTAGTATGCGGGCAAGGAACAATCGGCTTGGAGCTACTTGAGGATTTGAATGATTTTGATAGGATCTACTTGCCCATTGGGGGGGGTGGATTGGCAGCCGGAGTAGCTATCGCAGTAAAAGCAAAGAGGCCCAATGTTAAGATTATTGGAGTTGAATCGGAAGCATTTCCTTCAATAAAGGAATCTATTGCCAAAGGTAAATTGCAGACCATAAACTCAGGCTATACTATAGCAGATGGCATCTCAGTGAAATCACCGGGGGAGTTGACATACGAAATAATAAGGGACTTGGTTGATGATATTGTGCTAATAGATGATACCTCTATCGTCAAGACCATGTTCCTGTTAATGGAACGAGCAAAGCTGGTAGTTGAACCTGCTGGAGCAGCTAGCCTAGCGTACCTTGTGTCCAACGGTTACGCCAAAAAGGATGAAAAGGTAATCGCCCTCTTATCTGGCGGAAATGTTGACATGTACCTATTGGGACAGGTTGTAGCGAAGGGTCTAATGTATATGGGCAGAATGCTTAAAATATTTATTCAATTGCCAGACAAACCAGGAGCATTGAAGAATGTGGTTGACTGCATAGCTGGCTTGAGTGTGAATATTGTCGAAGTTGAACACGATCGACTAAGCTCTAACATTCCTGCGGGAACAGCAGGTGTCTATTTGAGCCTAGAGGTTGAAGATATCTCTCATGAGGAACGTCTCATAGACCGGCTTAAGAACCAAGGTATTAAGTTCAAAGTACTTAGATGAAGGGATAAGACTTGTTTTATAAGAGAGTTTTATTAGAGGGCTTTTATTTGACTCTTACCTCTTCAGAATTCGGTGAGAAGTGATTTGAGGACTCATTCTCAATGGGCTATAACTTCAGCCGTATGCTAATCAATTTGTGTAGTTCACAATTGAGGTCGCTTGTTTTACATGTCATTTAATCATTTTCTAGCCCTTTGTCATACTGGTATGTTTTCTATAAGAATCCTAACTAACAGCCTGTTCTCATTCTTAGGATCAGGTTGGGTATCTGTAGAAACTTTTGCAAGAATCCATACCTTGGACAATCAAATGATTTGGCTCAATACAATATATTAGATTAATATTCCAAACGTCCTAACAGGAAGATTCTTTCTGCCTATAGCAATATCATCATACATCTGCATACATCGAAAATTCGTGTGGATGAGGTCTCACAGCTACCTCATTGTATTCATTAATTTCTTGTTCTAAGATCGTATCAATTGTATCATCGCTAAGTATTGGCTTCAGGAATTCTCTGTCACTACGTAATTCTTCGCAAGCATCACGTAAACTAGTTGGCAGTTGTCTTATGCCGAGTTCAGTTCTTCTTTTAGGGGTCATTTTAAAAATATCCTCATCTATTGGGTCTCCTATTGAGCTACGCTTGTTGATACCATCAAATCCAGCGGCCATTATTGCTGAAAAAGCCAGGTATGGATTACAAGAAGGATCGGGTGCTCTAAATTCAAGTCGCTTAAGGGCCGAGAACCTTTCACCCCTGTAGTGGGCAGGGACCCTAATAATGGCCGATCTATTTCCGGTACTCCATGAGATATATACAGGGGCTTCATACCCTGGAACCAAACGACGGTATGAATTTGTAGTTGGAGCAACTATGGCAGCGAGCGCAGATGCATGATCTAATACTCCACCTCCAAAATTCCTTGCAAGCTCAGATACTTCTGCATAATTATCATTTGCATCAAAAAAGAGATTTTTGTTATCTTTCCACAGGCTTACATTAACATGCATCCCCGACCCATTATCCAACGCAATAGGCTTTGGCATCATTGTAGCAATCATGCCATGTTTCTTGGCTACATTTTTCACAATATATTTATAACTTTGTACCGAATCTGCGGAATTAACCAGAGTATCGTATCGAATATCGATTTCACACTGACCGGCCGTTGCTACCTCGTGGTGGTGGGCATCACAGACAATCCCAAAGTTGTTGCTTAGCACATCTACACATTCATTTCGATACTCCATGAGACTATCTCCTGGGGCACTGGGAAGGTAGCCTTCTTTCAAACGAAGAGCGTAACCAGCGCCTTCTGCTGACCAAGGTGATTCCCTGGAAGTAATTTTATAGCTCTGGCCATGATACGGAGTCATGGTATTTACCTCAAGTTTGTCGAACACAAAAAACTCAACTTCGGGGCCCCAGTAAGAGTATTCATAGCCTTGCTTGCGAACATATTTCTCTGCCTTATCTGCAATTCCTCTGGGATCTCTGACAAATGCATCCCTTCTAGAATCTCCTTTAATAACATCGCAAATCAATCGGGCAGTCTGATCCTTTTCGAGCCATGGGATAGTAGCGTATGTAGAGGCGTCAGGCATTATTATTAAATCGGATTCCTGTATTTCTGTGAATCCACGTATCGATGATCCATCGACTTTCGGGAGCCCAATTTCGAAATCTTCAACGCGAAACATATTTGCAGCCACAGTAGTATGATGAAACCGTCCTGTTAAACCAGTAAACTGTAGATCAATGAATTTGATTTTATCAACCCTCAATCTACGCATCACTTCGCTTGGAGTAAATGACAAAGGTTCTATTCTACCGTCAGTAACTTTATACGGCAATGGAATATCCTATGTTAGGACACAGATCCCATAATTAAGCTTTCAAGGCATAGTCTGACCCATAAAATATGTCGAATATATTATAAACGTGATGTATTAAGTCAACCGTGTTTTCAAAATGTATAAAGTAAAAGGTAATGGTTCATTTGAAAGATACTTCATAACAATTTTATTCTTTCAGATCAATTGCAATCACTGATGCCTATCCTACCCTTAGATAGTGGTCGCTATGGAAGCAAAGAAATTCGAGAAATATTTGATGACAATTGCAAATTAGACTACCAGTTGAAATTTGAAGCTGAAGTTGCTATGGCACAAGGCGAATTAGGAGTGATCCCAGAAAATGCCTCCAAGGAAATTGCAGATGTCGCGAATTCTAGTAGAATAAGTTTGAAACGAATAAAAGAGTTGGAGTCGATTAGTGAACACGATACCGCTGCATTCGTAGAATCCGTCGCGGAAGAATGTTCAGAGGTGGCTAAGCCATGGGTACATTATGGCTTAACGAGTAGCGATATAGTCGATACAAGTACTTCTTTGCAATTAAGGGACTCGTTGAAGATTATCGAAAACAAATTACTTAGGTTAGCAAGGGTCCTATCGGATCGTGCTTTGCAATTCAAAGATTTGCCAGCAGTTGGTAGGACTCATGGTCAGCATGCCAGTATAATTGCTTTCGGTCTTAAGTTCGCAGTCTGGGCATCAGAAATTGTCCGGCACTTGGAAAGAATTGACGAGGGGAAAAAGCGCTTTCTGGTTTGCAAGACGCTGGGAGTAGTTGGAACAGGATCTGTGATGGGCAAACGTGCGTTAGAAGTGCAGAGATTAGTCGCTGACAGATTGGGCCTATTTCCGGTCGATTCTGCCACACAAGTAGTCTCTCGGGAACGATATGCAGAAGCCCAGTTTTTCCTCGCTCTTATAGGAACAACTTTGGACAGGATGGCAGTTGAAATTAGAAATTTGCAGAGAACAGAAATTGGAGAAGTTTCTGAACCCTTCAAAAGAGGTCAGATGGGAAGTAGCGCGGTTCCAGTTAAACGCAATCCCATCAAAAGCGAGAGGATTTCATCTCTCTCCAGACTCTTGCGAGCGCTGGTAGGTGTTGCGATGGAAAACGTATCTCTTTGGCACGAACGTGATTTGTCAAACTCGGCCAACGAAAGATTTACCATTCCTATGACAGTTATTCTATTGGATGAAATGTTAAATTTGATGACAAATGTCATCAGCAATTTGGAGATTCACAACGAAAGAATTATTTCGAATTTGAAAATTACAGATGGCCAAATCTACGCTGAATTCGTGTTGGATCTGCTGATAAAGAAGGGTATTCCTCGATTTGACGCTTATCGAGGCATCCAAAGAGTTGCTTTCTCAGCAATCGAAAATAAACAGTCATTTCTCGACGCTATTCGAAATGATTCAGAATTGGGAAAACGTTTGATGTCAGAAGATTTAATCGACATTTTTGAACCAGGCAAACATCTTTCAGCATCGACAACAATAATTGAAAATATAGCAAAAATGGTCTATGATGCACAGCTCAAATATGCTCAGCCAGCTTAATATAGACTCCGCATCAATTGGTCGAAAGCCTAAAGACATTCTCGTTGATTACGATGATTGTGCTTAGTAAAATATTTGTGAATCAAAGAACCATATTGTAATGCCTTTTTGGGTTTCATAGCAGCTTCCTGTGGTATACCCATATCTAATGCAAGCCTACGTATGATATGTTTCCTAAGCATATCGTTTTCGCTCTTTATTTTCTCCCCGATTGGAATTGTGTTGGCAAATTCGATGAACTTCTCTGACAGAAATGGTTTTTTAATAGTTACTCCGTGATAAGAGGCTACTATTGCAATTTCCTCCATTAGTAACAGTTCATTTAGAATCATTCCGTGCATAAGTTCCATAATGCCAGATTTACCATATTTATACACAAATCGATATTGATTGTAGCCACAGAAAAGTTCGTCTATTCCATTCGCAGTCAGTACTATATTGAAACCATTTTCTTTAGCCAGACGAGCTACATATAAATAGGCAATGCAGTTTTCCAAATGTGACACAATTCCGCAATTGATTCTCTGTTTTACCCTATTGAGGATTTCATAAAATTCATCCTCTTGGATAATATGTTTCTTGTAAGGGATCAGCAGCTGGGAAGCAATAGTCTCGGAAAAAATCATATCATGTGAGCCCGCAAATCCCACCGTCAATAAAGTCACTGACCTATTCAAATCTCTACACATCTTTGCAAGCACTGAACTATCAAGTCCGCCAGAGAAGGCTACTGCTACGGATTTCTCCTCTCCTAAAGAAGCTTTTAGTTCATCCTGCATTACTTTGTATAGTTGGGTAAACAGTTTCAAGATCGTAAATGAGGGCTTAGGTTATTTTACTAAGTTGATTTCATACTTGTATTCTAAATTTCTTAGCTTTATCAAACTTTCTTGCCGCCGGGATGAAAGAGAACGATTAGATTAGAGATCATGAAAGGCGATACTAGTAGCTTATCTTAAATTCCTGAAATTCCCCTGAGTATGTATCATAGCTCAGTTCAATCTTATCTACGTGTGCATTTGGGGGCCCCACCTTAAACCAACTAATTGCAACTTCAACAGAATTTTTGTCACCCTCGAGTATCGCCGCTACACTACCATCCTCTACGTTGTGTACCCGACCTGTAACTCCATATTCATTGCAAATGCGTTGAGCATTCTGTCTGAAATATACTCCCTGTACCTTACCTTTAACAACGATATTTGCTCTGATCTTAATTTGGCTATTCTTGTTCCGGTTCAAGTCGTTCATTGTACTGATGCATAATCATTGACAAGTACACCGGTGCACATTTCATCCCAGTTGTTATGACACCACATTAGATCAAGCTTCCACCCTCGTCGATAAACAATTGTTCATAGGACGTTCCTCTTCTAATTAGCTTGTATTCGCCGTTCATGGTCTTCATGATAATGGAAGGTTTCGTTTGGCAATGGAAAGGCATATTGAAGACAACAGAATAAGCACCTACGTTGTAAAATGAAACATACCTACCAATTCTTGCACCAGTAAGATCTGATGACTTAGATTGAGGAAATACATCATATGTATCGCATAATCGACCTGCTAAATGAATGCCCTTACCATTAGTGTTACGGTCTTGTTCATTGGTATAGCCAAGCGTTAATACTGTTTCTTGTGGGTATTCTTGCTTTAGAAGAGCTGCGTCTAATAAAAGATGGTACCCTGTATCAACTATGACTATTTTTTGTTCATTATACTCCTTTGTGTTTACTATCTTTGATACCAGAATCGATGATTCTGCAACAAGATATCTCCCGCTTTCAATCAAAAGATCCAATGGTCCATGTGATTCGACCAATCTGTTGAGCCTAGGTACGTAACTGTCTGCCATTTGCGAAGGAGTTGGCACGGACTCGTTATAATATACTGGGGTACCTCCACCTATGTCTAACGTATTTACGGTAAATTTCGGAAACTCCTTTTTCATCTTTGTCATAAAGCTGTGCATCTTATCAATAGCGTGGATAAAACATGAGAAATCTGTGATTTGAGATCCGAGATGGAAATGAAATCCCTCAAAATGCAACAAATCATTATCCATAAGATGCTTGACCATTTTTGTAGCACTGTCAATGGTGCCGCCATTAAAAGGAACACCAAATTTCCCGTTTCTATATGAGGCACGTATCCCTGCTTTCACACCGACCTCTGGATTAACTCTGATCATTGTCAGAGGTTTGACAGCGAGCTTCTGCTGCTGCTTTGGCTAAATTAGTCATACCATTAAAAGAACTAACTACTACCTTTCTTATCCCCGATTGCAACACTACAGAGTATTCCTGAAATTCTTCGGTAATGCTAGTGTATACTATGTTTTCAGGGGGTGCCATGCATCTTCTCAGAAAGTGAAGTTCTCCTAACGAAGTAATATCAAAAGTGATTCCATCCTTAATGAACGAGGTTAGAACAGCGGGAGTGAAATTTGCCTTTACTGAATATGCAAGCTTCACAGGTCCTTTGAACTTAGAGTAGGCGTCTCGAAGATCATGCACCTTCTTATGCAGCGTACTTTCATCGATAATGTACAAAGGAGTGCCATATCGTACGGCGAGCTTCTCGATTTCGACTGGTTCTGCAAAATGATTGAGGCGATGTGTTGATAGATTTAGTTTTTTTGTTAATTGAAGTTGCGAATTTTCCATCAATTTTTTTTTGTTAGTTAACGGTAAATCATATAACTTAAAAACATTGCTCCATCCAGTCCAGGACGGATCGGGGGATTAACGTTCTACTATTACAAAATGTATCACCCAGACAATAGGAATGCATTTTCTTCAACCCCCTCTGATTATGATAGGCTGTACATAGACCGCTCTTGGTGTTCCTTCATGTAAGCCAGAAGGAAAATTGATACAAGTTGCATTACCGTGCCGACCATCGACGTACCGTTTCCTAACATAATGTAATAAGTGAAATTAATGGTACCCTACGCCCGTTTGAATTCAATAGGCTGATTTTGATATATTTACCATAGTGAGTATCGGTATCACCGATAATACGGAACCGTAACTCTTTCCCCCGGTTTTCCCTCGCGTTGAGCTTTGATTTTCTTCACTGCCTCTTCAAAGTGACGCATCATCACATGAGCCTCTGTGACGTGTTTAGCAGCTTCTTCAGGAGTAGGGTATCTAGCTAAGTATTCATGTCAGTACTAATGAAACAGCGGTGTTTGTTACCGAGCCCGTATCTGCTCCGCTGAAGCCCTCTGTAAGTTCAGAGATCTTGATTAAATCGATATCTGGACCTATTGGCTTATCCTTCGAATGAATTTCAAGTATCCTTTGTCTAGCTTGTTTATCAGGCATGGGAACGAATACTATTTTATCAAATCGTCCTGGTCTCAACAAAGCCGGATCTATCATGTCTGATCTATTGGTTGCAGCCAAAACCACGACCCCCGATAAGGTTTGTATACCATCCAATTCAGTAAGTAATTGAGATACTACTCTTTCAGTGACCATGCTGTCTCCACCCATACCACGCGTTGGTACAATTGAATCAATCTCATCAAAAAATACTACGCATGGAGATGCTTGTCTAGCTCTTCTAAATATTTCACGTATACCTCTTTCGGATTCTCCTACCCACTTGCTAAGCAATTCTGGACCTCGAACGCTAATGAAATTGGCTTCCGATTCCGTGGCTACAGCCTTAGCCAACAATGTTTTCCCCGTACCTGAAGGTCCATACATCAGTAATCCTTTAGGCATGGTATGGCCCAACTTCGCATAGAGATCGGGATAGCGAAGTGGCCATTCTACAGCCTCTTGTAATTCACGCTTAACATCATCTAACCCCCCTATCGCAGTCCATGGAACATCTGGAGATTCCAGGTATACTTCCCTCATGGCAGATGGCATGACTTCCTTTACAGCGTTTTCAAAATCAGCCATAGTAACTACTAGTTTATTTAGCACCTCTGGAGCAAGTTTTTCATCCTCCATATTGAGTTCAGGTAGAAGCCTTCTCAAACACTTCATAGCAGCTTCTTTACACAGGTATTCTAGATCTGCACCTACAAATCCGTGAGTTACAGCGAGCAATCTTATCTTGATCTACATCAGTTTCCAGAGGCATATTTCTTGTATGAATCTGTAATATCTCTAGTCTACCTCGTTTATCAGGAACTTTGATCTCAATTTCTCTGTCAAATCTGCCTGGTCTGCGTAATGCTGGATCTATGGCATTTGGTCTATTGGTTGCAGCAATGACTATAACTTTTCCTCTAGCTTCTAAACCATCCATCAATGAAAGTAATTGAGATACAACTCGTCGTTCCACCTCACCAGTTACCTCTTCTCTCTTTGGTGCGATTGAATCTATCTCATCAATGAAAATTATCGAAGGTGCCTTCTCCTTCGCTTCCTTAAAGATCTCCCTTAAACGTGCTTCAGATTCTCCATAGAATTTACTCATTATTTCAGGTCCTGATATACTGATAAAGTGAGCATTACTTTCATTAGCGACAGCTTTTGCCAATAGTGTCTTACCAGTTCCAGGAGGTCCAAATAGAAGCACACCTTTAGGAGCTTCAATTCCCAATTTCTCGAATATCTCTGGATGTCTTAAAGGAAGCTCAATCATCTCACGTACTTTTTGAATCTCGTCCTTCAAGCCACCTATATCCTCGTAGGTAACTTGTGGCACTCCCCTTAACGTCTCACCCTTCTCGGCTATGTGGAAGACGGTCTTTTGAGTGACCAACACTGCATCACTACCGGCTGGTGTTACCCCGATAACTTGGAAAGTAAGTCTTCCACCAAAATATGGAACCATGACATTATCACCTTTGATCAGAGGTACACTTTCAAGTGCATCTGCAAGATACCTTTCATCAATAGGTGGAATTGCTTCAAGCGGTGCTACAATTACCTTTTCAGCTGGAACTGCTTTTATCTTTCTTACAACTACTGTATCGCCTATAGCAACACCAGCATTATTTCGTACAAGACCATCAACACGAATTATTCCCTTACCTTCATCAGAAGGGTATAGCGGCAAACACTTCGCAACCGTTCGACGTTTGCCTCTAATTTCAATTACATCCCCGGTGGAAGCGGTGAGAGAATCCATTGAATCATAATCAATACGAGCTACTCCTCTGCCAACGTCTCTAGTATAAGCTTCAAGTACTTTTAGCGAGAGTGTATTCTGGCTCACGATGATACCTAGAACTTTACTCATCTTTATACCTTATTAGCTTTCGCTTTCGTTTTTGCTCTTCAAATAATATGTGTAAGTAGCCTCTAAGATACCTAGTGTTAGCATAAACTTAAAATCACCTATTTAGAATCCTTGATTTGATTATCCAAGTTGGGGAAGAGAACCTTAGTCCGAAGAAGAGGAAGAGGAGGAAAACAATTTAGAGCGATTATAGTAGGCAAGCTGAGCACCTGCAAAGTATCCCTATTATAGTTTGGATGAAAATCATTCTGGAGTAATTGTTGATCTGGTTCGTGAGAGGGGAAGGGATGCCCCATTAGCCAAAGTGCGTTTTGAGAATGGTATTAATTCCTATATTCCTGCTTCTGATGGATCGAAAGTCGGAGATAATATTGAAATGGGACGAGGCGCTAGTGCAACGGCGAGAAACATACTTCCACTAGAATCAATCCCAGATGGAACCACAATATGCAATATTGAAAAGAATGTTGGCGATGGAGGAAAGTTGATCAAATCTGCTGGTTCTTCAGCCATAGTGTTTTCTCATGGCATGGAAGGCGTTACTATCAAATTTCCCTCAGGCAAGTTTTCTATGCTAAACCGTAGATGCAGAGCCATGATAGGAGCAATCTCAGGGGGAGGAAGGAGAGAGAAACCATTTTTGAAAGCAGGCAACAAAGAAAGGTTTATGCATTCACGTGGAAAGCTTTATCCTAAGGTTAGGGGAATAGCTCAAGCAGCTGTGTATCACCCACATGGAGGTGGCAGACATCAGCACATTGGACGTCAATCTTCAGTAGGTAGAACAACCCCTCCTGGGAGAAAGGTTGGAAACATTTCTCCAAGGAAGACTGGGAGAGGAAGGGTCAAGGAGCGCAGGTAATTTTATTTTTTATATAGGCGGAACAATTTCTGCTCTCTGATGTATACAGAAGTATAATCAAGAACTTGCTTGCTTCGAAAACCCCTTTATTGGTAAGAGCGGCTGAGACATCTCGCTTATTGAGCGTCTAAAGTAGAGTGCTGATCTGTCCTTCGTCTTGATCTGTTAGCAAACGAATGGCCATGCCGACTAAATTCATATTCTAGCCAGACTATAATGAAACTTGTCATGACGAGATACAGGATGTTACTCATTATCTTTGCATCATTCATTATCATTGGAGGAACTGTTATAGGCTGTCACCCACCCTCTGAAGAAATCAAAGCTCAACATCACAGTGCACCACCTCCAGCAGCAGCGATTGGAGACAGAAAGTTGGTATTAGATATGCAAACAGTACCGGTAAATATTATTCAAGGTGACGATTTACTAATGACGATTGGATTCCTAGATGAAGGAAAAAATGCAAATATTCAACATGTGACATTTAGAATGGATATTTCTAAGGATGGAAAACACATATTCTCTGACTTCTTTCACGATCATAACGGTGAAGTCAGATTGATGTTCAAAGATAAAGGAGGAAGTTTATCAAGTCACACTATCGGGGGAAACCAAGACGTGCTTACAAACGCATGGATAGCTGATCCAGGGTCCCCTATAACGATTAGGGGCCCTGTATTCAATCAAAGTGGTACATATAATGTAGATTTGGAGTTAACTACGATAGACAATGACAAGACAGACTTAGTAGAGCCATTAGACTACCCCTTCGATGTTAATGTTTCATAGAGGTGAGAACTTTTTGAGTCACAATTTTTTCAATAATCAAACGATGAATCGTTGGAATGAGATTCTTTCCATGGTCCAACACGTAACCCACACCAAATTTCTTGCATTTCCACCATGGGTATATACAGATATTGCCAGCTATTTTTTCACTATGTTTAGAGCCGCAAATCTTTTTTTCGCACTCCCTCTTAGTCACCGTTCCGAACGTTGCCAGCCTATGTTGATTGAATCTCAAATCTCAACCTTAATATCTGAGAAAATTTGAATATTATATTGGATCTTTCCTTTTTACCTATTGAATTAAGATCTTCGATCATAAGGAATATCAAAACAGCGTTAAGATCTCAAAACAATCTAGTTGGCATTCCTGAAACCAAGTCAAATTCAATGACTTTAGACAGCTATGAAAATAGAGTAGTTGGTTTCACAGACGAAACTGATCGGCTTTATACTGTTCAGTGGGTCAATGGTTCATTAAAGGATTTCAAACTTTTTGTAGAAAATATACTACGAAGCAATCATGATGGGTACATAATGGCAGAAGATACCGACGCGATTAATACCTTAACAATACTAAAACAAGGCGATGTCGAACAGTTTGGAATGCACATGTGTAGTCATTGTGGGACATTCTTTAAAAGTATAGAGGAAAGAACAGTACATGAAAGGATCCATTATTTCATGTAGCATAGATTAATATCCTGACCAAACCTCATCCACTTAATGCACAGTACGCAGCTTACACCTCATTCGAACATCAGGATCCACGTTGCAAGAGCAACAGGGGTCTCTCCTTTACCAAAGCTAAGGAACTACACAAAGCTTCAATGCTCAGCTAGTAGATGCAAAAATTTGGTTACTACATTCAGTTCATTCAAAAAAAAGCCAGACCATGTAAAAAAAGTTATTAGAGATCGGGGTTAAAGCCACTTTGCATGGAACATCGATCTTTTAATTCTCAAAGTTACTGTTAGAAGAAAGTTGACACCATTGTCTTATTTCAAAAACTATAAAGTATTTACAATTCTTGTGTACGTTAGAACATTGCATACTAGTATAATTAGGAATATTGGTATTGGTAACGCATCCGAAAAGACTATTTCTAGCATCAAAAAAAATATTGAGAAGGCCAGATCCCATCTTAATTATCATGTCACTGAAGAAGGAAAAGTAATTAGTCTTGATAAAAAATGTGAGTATTGCCAGGTTTATATGCAGTGATCGAATTCGCTAATTCGATCGACCCATCATTGATATATACCTTTAATGTTTAATATTGCGCTTTTACTCGTTATGTTTTCTCGACAACATATTCCAAGCTTAAGGAGAAAGCACGTGTGTTACTAGGAAGTGATGTTTTGGTTGCGCTGCAAAATGGAGGGGGCCCTCAGGATAGGTCCCACTAGTTTTCCGATATAGAGTGATATTCAATTCATTTCAATGATATATGGAAGTCATTAATGGTTGTAAATGCATTGGACGATTCATTATCGTGATCTATGCTTTTTGAATGAATCAAAAATGTGGGTCACTGTTATCAACTCAAATGAGCAAAAAGATTTAGAGCAAACACTTGTGATCCTCTGGTACAGTATACCTACACGGTTGTTCTCATCAATACCTCTGATTGAAGTGTGATCCTTGCTTTGTACCCTGTTATGAAAAATTACATATAATAGCAAATGATCAAAAAGGATTTGTAGTTGACATAAAATCAGATGTGGGAGCTATAGGATTGACAGCAACTCCAATCGACAATCTTCTCATACTTTTAGGAAAATTAAGAGGCAAGAAAAAAGAAATAGGGGACGATTTGTTACATTTCTCAATATATTAATAGGCTAGTAAATTGAGCTTTCAGTCCTTGATTCCTGACCCTGAGTCGGGAGGTCGGGAAATTTGTCCCTGGTATTTTCTTCAACAACAGCAGTAGCCTCTTCAATAATTTTTACAGCTTCATCATCTAGGCTAAGTGTGCCACTAGCTATTTCAGGAGAAGGTATCTGACCTGTGCCAGACATTATATTGCCTAATAGATCAGAAATTTGACCGAAAGATTGATCTGCATGAGGCATCATCGAGGAAAGTCCACCTTGGATCCCCTTTATGACAGACATCGCTGGACTAAGTGTGATCACGACATCGCCTAGTTCAGTCATGGTGTTAAGCCGTAATTGTATCTGTTCTAATGCCAACTTAGCTGAATTGACCATCTTGTTCATCCTTCTGATCTGAGATAGCTCATTTGATAATAGTTTTGCATAGCGGCTATCATGATTCTGCATTGCAGTTACTATCCTACCGAAAATGAGTTTATCTTTTTCCTGCATTTTGCTAGATATCGTTTCTAACTTTGTAACCTGCATCTGCAATTTGCTTCTAGCTTCCTCTATACGCGGCTTCAGTGGAACTTGTGGTTTTACACCTTCAAGTATTTTGTTTCTAACGGATTCACCCACGCTATCTCCCTGCTGTTTATTCCATTTATTGCGAAACGACATGATAGGTACTGCTACAGTTTTGATTTTGATTATTCTTAATACATATTAAAAAAAATTGTTAATGAGCTTTAACTAATTAATCTTGATCCCTGCTATTCCAGAGGTCCAATCGGCCAAAAAAACCGACCCCCATTACTAAATAGCAACGATATCCCATAGTAAAGGTCAACCAATGGCTACATTGAATAGTCCACATGAAATAGACTTAGGTAGAGGAAGATTGCATGTGAAAAGATAAATAAACCGACATTTAAAGAGCAGTTGAGATGGGTATGTTGAGAAGACGAATTTTCGCTAAAAAGCACACTCAAGCTCGCTATCCGACTATAATTCAGTATACGGCTAATGATAACACCCGATTTGTGAATGGCTCAGTTGGTTATACTACTAGATTAGTTAGAGCTCGATATTTAGTTAGCCATTCAATTCAATGACCAAGAACATGAAAGACAACTACGGCATTTGGTGTTTTGTCAGGTTTAGGAAGAGAAGTATTTACATATCCAAGTTTTTACTTCCCGACTAAGGAAGGCGAACTTTACAAAATGCCCGAACATAGGAAACCTCGGATGTCCTCATTCACAAGACTAGGAATAGCCTTACTTGTTGTTGGAGCAATCATAGTAGGCATAGGAACCTATTATGATCGTGGTGCCATTTCACTGTATGGCCTATTCTTTGTAATCGCTGGTTTCTTTTTGTATTTCGCTTCATCTATTATTACCTATAAGAAGACTAGGAAATGAAAAACAAGTATCAGACTAGATACACAGCCGGCTTGAATGGTCGAGAGGATTTAGCTTTGGATTGTGGATCTTTTTTCTTTGCTTTCTCGTCATCTTCACCAGACACTGAAATTTCTATCTTCGAGTCACCCAATTCAGATGAAATCAGCGAGGCAGCGTCTTCAATTGCTCCGAGCTCGTCCAGATTTTTGATACTTAACCTAAGTGAGCGCCGCTCCACTGGAGTTGAAAGAACATCCTCCATAATTTTCTTTATCAACTTTACATCTGACCGAGCGTGAGAAATTTCTGAATCTTCGCCTAGTGCTCTCATGACATCACTCAGGCTCGAATTACGGTTGGCGATTATTAGTTCTAGTATTCTTTGATATACCTTCCACTTCCACTTTGCCGCAGTGTATATATTGACATTAGTAGGTTTCATTTTAGTAACCTTCAAAATATTTTGTATGTCTTGTATCAGATTCTTGATCAAGTCTTCCGATTCTTCAGCAGTGGGATCAATGTATTCCTCCATTGCTCTCGGCCAATCCAAATCCTCTTTTATTCTAGTAGCCTCGTCAGTGATGCTATTCCAAACTTCGCCAGCCAAAAAAGGAGCAAACGGTGCAATCATTTTGATTCTAGTCTCTAGAAACGTTGATAGTATTATATTTACTGATAACTCGGGTCTTCCCTTAGATTTGATTCGCTTGTTATACCACTGTAAATCTTGCTCCATCGAGTACAATATTGTGTGCAATACCTCTCTCACTCGTAGCCGATCCATCAATTCCGTAGTGTCTCTTATCCTTCTCTGTATCATATTCAAAATCCACTTGTCTTCAGACTCAGTAGTCCTTTGACTATGATATAGCTGTTTTAGCGACTTTTGGCTATTGTTAGAGCTGGAAAGGTGTATCCCCATTTGATAAATATCATCCAACCGAGATCTAATCCCCCGCAGAGCCTCGAATGAAAAATCTGCGTCTTGAAGAAGTTCAGCTGAACTCAACAAAGCAACCCGAATTGTGTCCGCACTATGATCTCTTATGGCTTGTCGTAGGGGAATAATATTTCCGAATGATTTAGACATTTTCTTACCGTCCATAAGCACCGAACCATTTACTACAATTTGCCTAGGCCAATTGGCTCTATCAAATATAGCTACGTGATTAAAGACAAAGAAGGTGAGATGATTAGGGACCAAATCCCTTCCAGAATGCCGTGTGTCAACGGGATAAAAGTACTTAAATTCTGCTCTCATATTTAATATAAGTTCCTCAGATAGTTTAGTCTCTGCGGAAATTTTTTTCGGAGAGCCTTCTCCTAAAAATACATAGTCAAAAAGGGACTCAGTTAGATTTTGTGCAGTAATGTTGTTATCATCATCAAAATGAATATACCTTGAAAGAATGTAGTATGCAGTGTATATGACCGAATCGGATAGGCTTTCGATAATCCAGTCTTGATCCCAAGGCAATCGTGTCCCAAGACCAGACTTCCTCGCACAGGCTCTCTCCTTCAACCAGTCTACTACATAATTGAATTCAGATCTTATTTCATCTGGAACGATATCCATTCTATTTATGCATTCGTGGGCTAAGTCTTTCCATTGAGCATCACTATAATTGAGAAACCATTGATCGCTTAATACCTTTACAACACATTCCTCCCCACACCTACATTTAACTGGTTTTTTGATAAATTCATAAAGGATTTCTCCAATTCCGTTCTGCAGTAATTCAGATCTTATAAGATCTTTTGCCTCCGAGACTGTCATACCAGCATACTTCCCAGCATTTCCTTTTAGCCTCCCCTTGTAGAATTCATGCGAGTATAAATCCGCAGTAGCTTTTTCCAAAAGAGGATCATGCTGATCCTTCACACCTAGCCTTTCAATTATGATCTGAGAGGGAACCAAGTTGTCACCTTCATAGCCTTCAGATTCGATAATTGTTATTGGCTTGACTATCTCGTGGTTATGCATTTCTTTAGATGAATTACCATTTGTGAAATCTAGCAAGGCTTGGTAGTCGTATGGAGCGTGTGCTGGGACAGACATGACCAATCCACTGCCATCTTTAGGATCCACGAAGGACGCAGGATATACAGGAAGGCTGTTCTGCGTTATAGGATTACTCACATACTGCCCTATTAGTTTCATCCCATCTATTTCGTGGCTAATGTCCACATTATGACCTTGATGCTTTAATTTCATTGCTGCATCACGACTGATAATCCACATTGGTTCGTTACCTTCCCCTACACGCGCGACTACATACCTTACATGAGGGTTAACCCATAGATTGGTAACACCATAAACCGTTTCAGGCCTTAGTGTAGCCACTGGTAGAACATATGTGTCACCTAAACGGAACTTGATTAGCATATATTCAATGAAATTGGGTTCTATGTCTCCTAATGTATCATGCTGGCTAACGGGATTCTGGTCTCTAGGACACCATCCTACTGGATGAGACCCTTGGATTATGAGGCCCTTTTTCTTGAGAAGGTTAAATTGCCATGATATGAATATAGAAAACGCTTCATCGATAGTAGTGAATTCCCTTCTCCAATCTATCGAGAATCCCATTTCCTTCATCCCTTCTTTTATTTCCTGGTGGAAAAATCTTGCTATATTAACTGGTTCATTGAATGATTTTATTACCTCAGAGGGAACACCATACACATTGCGAAAAGTATTATATAAATCCGTATCCCCTGATACCAATCTACGAGACATTGCTAGTATGGGGGTGCCTGTATAGTGAAAGCCCATTGGAAATAAAACATTGTATCCTCTCATCCTCTTGTAACGAGCGTGAACGTCAGCAAGTGTGTATGTTCTCCCATGACCTATATGCTGTGGGGAATTTGGATATGGATATGCAACTGTTACTAAATATTTTTGCTTTGTAGAATCAGGATTCGATTCGAATGGCCTCTGTTCATCCCAAATCTGCCTCCACTTTTTCTCCGTTAAATTCCAGTCTGGACTAGGAGCATGCTTTTGTGGACGTAAGTACGAATCAGACATAGCATTTCATCGCCCAATGGTTTGAGAAACCATCTCTTCTAATGATGATATTGTTTCTCGTATTTTTTGCCTCAACTTCCCGCCTCCTTGACCAAATGCCGCGTTTCCTCCACCTGATCCCCCGAGTGTCTGTGAAAGCCGCTGGGCTAAATCGCCTGCCTTAACCCTTTTCCTTGCAACTTCTCCTGCAAACGTAATAACACGTACACCTTGACCTTTACCGATAAGTGCGACGAAAATCAGGTATGGATCATTCTGAATCACCGTCTCACCTAATGAAATATAGTACTCTTCCCCTAGCTCCTCATCGTAACGTACTAAATAATTTGATTCCATCAGACGAAATCACTTTTGAATTTTTGAAAATGGAATTCATAACAGAGGGTAGAGTTTTTCTTACGACAGCTTTAAGTTTCCTTTTGGTCTCATCTGCTTCGTCAACAGATTTACGCAATGATTCTACAACCTTCTCCTTACTTGCTCCTAGGACGCGCGAGATGGTATTAAGCTGGTTATCTTGTTTTTCCACATAGTCTATAGCAGCCTCACCTGCTACGAATTCTAGTCTTACAACACCATCCTGAATTCTTTCAGTCCTAAAAATCTTTATCAGGCCGATTTCACCGGTACGACTAACATGAGTTCCTCCACAGGCTTCTATATCCCAATCCTTAATATTTACAATTCTGACTGTACCGGATGGGACCACACCTCCCTGATAAATTCTAAAGGAGTAATTTCTTTCCGCATCGATACGATCGAATGTGTTTATTAGTACCGGGCTATCCTGCCTCACAACCTTGTTTGCAGCTCTTTCTATCCCTTCGATCTCCTCTCGGGTAAGTGATGAATGGTGGGTGATATCCAGTCTTGCGTAGTCCTCGTCCTTGGACGCTGAATTTTGCCATACCCAGGGTCCAAGTATGCTTCTTGCAGATGCATTTACAATATGCGTAGCAGTATGATGTTTAGTGATTAGGTCTCTTCTTCTTGGATTAATGCGGACCCTGATCTTCATTCCGGGCAAGAGGCCCTTTGAAGAACTTACTTTATGAATTACAATTTCATTTTGTTTTATTACGTCTAATACTTTAATACCTTCAATATCGCCACTATCAGGCTCCTGACCTCCACCTCGAGGATAAAATACAGTCTGATCAAGTATAACATAATTGTTTTCAATAATGGCCAAGATTTTGGCATCAGACTCGGTCATCAAATCATGTTCATAATATAGTAATCTAGTTGGTTGCAGCTCTTCGATGCCAGTAATTGGTCCCAGACTATGCGAAGGACGGTGAGATTCATGCAGTTCAGATAACTGTACATAAAAGGCTTGAGGAATACTTTCAATTACTCCTGACTCTATAAGGAATTCAGGCGTGATGCCATCTGATTCGTACAGTCTTATAAGATCATCAACCGAAAGGCTTCGTTTCTTGCCTTTTATTGACGAGGTAATGGAATTCATTCTTTCCTTCGACCCTAGATATCTATTAGACTCAATCTGCAAAATTGTTCTAACATCTTTTACATGTTCTTCTAATTCCGGGTACATCCTTCTCAGATATCCGATGTGAGTGTCAGCGATTTCAGCCAAATCAAATTTCCAACCCATTCTCTCCAGTATTGCCAATGCTCTTCTAAGAATCACTCTTAGATTATAGCCGCCTCCCACGTTAGATGGAATTGAACCATCGCTAATGGCAAAGAGTAAAGTCCTAGTATGATCAGCGACAGTATACATTGCTTCAAACGGATTAACGATCTTGCTCAAATCTTCAAATGAGACTTTCATTTCCTTCGCAAATGTGGTCTTGAGAGCTCTTAATATCCACCTCTGTTCTCTCGAGTGCATTTGAGACAAACCTAAAGTAACTTCCTAGTATTTCTTTATCGAGCATCGTTCCAGTTTTACTCATCATCTCATTAATGACTGGACCGAATGTACAGTCGTAACTAGTCGGTGTGCCCATTGTAATCCATGAGAAACGTTCCAATCCTGCCCCCATATCTATAATTCGGTGTTTCATTGTTCGGTATTCATTTTCGTCTCCTTCGAATTCAGTGAACACCGCGTTACCCAGTTCAAGCCCATTAACAAAATATTCTAGTGAACACCCAAAGGCTCCTGCTCCCATCCAGACGTCTTCTACGAAGGTGATGGCCTTAGGATCAATTCCCAATATTTTTGTCAACAATTGGTAATCTAAATCCAAGCAACGATCTTTCCAATATCCTCCTTCCGCATCTGCATTGCAGGTTTGACCTATCATGCAAAAGGTTGTGTAATGGCGACCACTGAGGCCCACATTTTCGATGTCGTTGAAACGAACGCACATCTGTGGTACTACTAGTGGATTGGCAGGAAGTTCAAAAAACACCTTGTTTTGAACTACTCTCTGAAAATCAACGATGGAGGCTATTGTATAATAAAGGTCATCGCGCCATCTGCAGACAACAGGGTACCTGCTTACTACAGTGTGTTTGTTTGACCCAAAGAATGCTTCGACTTCCTTCCACGTATCAATATAGTCTAGACGTTTGCTTGTTGGAGGATTTCCAAGAAACCCATAAGCCTCGTGATCGGGGCAAACTGCCCTATCTACAAGAGACCAAAAAAATTTACCACAAAGATTACATTTGTGCCGTTGAAATCCAACTTTATCGAATAGTGCTACTTTATAGTATCTGTCTGGATTAGCGGAAAACAGAGAAGAAAGTTCCTTTTTGCCCAATACTTTGTATGCCTTGTTAAATACAGTAATAACGGTTTCGATCTTTCTTGACATATAGGTTGATACACAGGACAATTTGATTCTAAGAATGGTATTACCCCATGCGGGAAATTGAGTTCAATACTATTTTAATCTAGAACAGGTTATCTCGCTGATTTTAAATACAGTCCATTCAAATCGGAAGTGAGAGATTCTCCCTGGTTTTACTCGAGTGGTAATAATTCTAAACTAATGTTCAGCCAAATCTGGATAATTTCATCAAAACTATAGATTCAGTAGTTCATCGTTAACGGATTTTTTGGCTGCAAGTTCGTAAGTGGTCTGCAAGTTAGTAATGGTGTACAGTGAGAAACAATAGACTAACCCCCTATTGATAACGAGTAAATATGGGTCAGCTTTTGTGGTTCAATATATGTATATTTCAAATATTTAGCATCCAAATTAGCTACCTTCCAAAATCCCCGTAGAATATCTGCTGTGGTTAGGTCACTAGTATACAAGTTTGGTTGCAACCCCCAACAAACGGGATCAGAGAACAGAAATTGTAGATCCTATTTATGCAGTATCAATTAGACAAAAACAGAGTCAGATATAATTCTGGTACAGAGTCAGAATTCATAAACCTCATGTAATAAACTTGCTATTAGGGCTTTGTATTCTTAAATACTCTTGGTACCGTTCATGTATTCAGGATTCTCAAATAACCTAGAAAAACTATTTAATTGCATTCTGTTCCTTAGTGACTACCCTGAAGGACGAAGCTGAACTGGACCTTACCTGTTAAACCAATTATAGCAAGGTTCAAATCCATTTATTGTTTAACTGATGTGGTTATGGCTAGGAAGATGGTAGTTTTGTTACCTGCCATTTTAGCCGCCTTTATTATTGGAGTATTAGGTCTCCTATTGGTCCCTTCCGAGGTTAAGAACAGAGATCTCAGTTTTCCTACGGGCACAATAAAAATTGACAATGATACTATCAAAGTAGAGGTAGCGAAATCACCTGAAGAGAGACAAAGATGGTTGATGTTTAGAGCGGATCCGATTCCTCTGGACTCGGGAATGCTATTAGTTTATGGAAAGCCAGATCTTTACGCACTATGGCTTATAAACATTCAATATAATCTTGATTTGATCTGGTTTGATGAGAATGGGCATGTGGTATATACAAAAGAAAATGCACAAATCTGCAACAACCCATTTGATGCTTCAAAATGTACTTACAAGAATACCTCGCTCGCTAAGTATGTGATAGCTCGCCTCATCAGGATTCGTAGCAAATCATAATATTTCATCGAGCTCAACAATGGAGATAGTTTCAATTTGATACAACACTATTTTGATTGCTTTACATTATTATCAATTTGTGACTTAATCTAACTCATCTATAGATCTTTATTTTGTCAGATTTTAATAGATAGGTCATTATGATCTTGTAGAAGAGATCACTTAGATAGACACTCGAATAACATAGTACCCTTTACTGCGTCACTATAAACATTGAATGCATTCCTTACTCCTTTCTAGGTAATTGTGGCTCGTAATTCAGCCAGTTGATTTGGTAGATTGTTTATTTGGGGATACCATTCTAAAGGGAGTATCCGCATACTTCAGTAATGGGAACCGAATTGCAAGACATTCCAAAAACAAAATATGGTACTGCACAGTAACCATACTCGGCTTAAGTGTGTTCTTTAATGAATTCGCAAAAAAAGTGTTGGATTCCCCTAATAATTCCTATGTTGTACAAGCATCAATCCATCAGGACATTAAACGAATCGCGTCGGGTCACCCTCGCATACCAAAGCTCTGGCATTAACGAACTTGTGATGACGACGGGTCGAGATAAGTGAAAACTAAGGGACAAAAACAGTTTATATGTGAAAGCGCTAATAATTTGTGGATATTTTATATGAAAAGTCTTCAAGATAAAGACATTAGGTATCTAGATAAGAAGAGAGTAATTTATAGAAGTAGGACTGAATCGACTCTCGCAAAATTGCTATCATTTTTGGATCATGAATTTGATTATGACGTAGTTTTCCCAGGAATGTCTAATGGTAAACCATTAACGGTAGATTTCAAAATTGGAAAGAAGTATATTGAGGTAGTTGATTCCGAGACTGATCTCCAGAAATTCAAGGCTATAAAACAGAAAAATCCCGACGCTAACATCATTGCTATAGGCTCATCAAGATATCTTGCAAAGGTAGACGAACTAGAATCAGTCTTCGTGTACGATTCACATGAGAATGAAACTAGCTCTATTTTTATCGAAGATCCATCACTAGCATTTGATTATGCACATATTCTTCCCTTAGTCGAAAGGTGCTCTATACTGCATGGACATACATCAAACGTCATGGTAGAGATAATAGGGACGACCAAGAATAACCTTGTGATAGATTTTGGAGATGCTAAACGGATCATCAAACAAACCTTGAATTTGATGGATCACAAGTTCTTCATTAGCAAAAAATATGTTGTAAAAGAGGACGAGAAGCACTATTTTGTTTCCTTCAAAGGTCTACATGGGGATTTCAACCTACAAGTACCTAAGGCTACGACATTTATGTTGTCAGGTGAGGCAACAGTCGAAAATCTTTCAACCGAAATAATAAGGCTCGCTTGCTCCAAAGATGCCACCCAATGTCGATGCGTTGGGAGTTTATATTTACGAAGGAACCAACAAAGGTGCCCACATTATATGCGGAATAGATAGAAGATCTTACTAGGGCATCAAGACTCAGAAGCAGATGACGGTCATAATTTCTGACATTCTGATCACTTAGATGGTTTGAATAACGCGTGTTTGGAGAACGTCCTCCTAGGGTCGAATCCCTGTACTGCATAATGTATCGCTTCCAGAATTTAGTTCCGTGTAAATGCCATGATCTCTGCTGAATACACTGTGTTTGGAGCAGCGAATCTCACATTGTCATTATCGAGTGGAGAACAAATGCATTTATAACTATCCTTCTGGGTTTTTACCTCTAGTATGGCAGATGAGGGAACCCAACGGGTATTTCTGTCGCCTTCTTCCATAGCAGTAATTGGTGCGTCAGAAAGACCCGGTGTAGGAAGGGCAATATTTTCTAATATACAGAAAGGATATAAGGGAAAGATCTACCCTGTTACTCCTTCCAATCCTACCGTTTTCGATTTGAAAGCCTACAAGAGTGTACTGGACATTCCCGACGATATCGATCTTGCGGTCATCGCGACTCCTAACAAAACTGTGCCTTCGGTTATTGAGGAAGTCGGAAAGAAAAGAATAAAGGGAGCAATAATAGTAACCGCGGGGTTTAAGGAGGTTGACAGCGATGGTGCAAACCTTGAGAAAGAAGTTGGGGAGATAGGTGCGAAATACGGAACAAGAATCATCGGTCCAAATTGTTTGGGGATAATGAGTCTTTCACCAGAAAACATGATGAATGCCACTTTTCTCAAAATAACGCCTAAGCATGGAGGGATTGCCTTGGTATCGCAAAGCGGTGCAATTTGTGCTGCCACGGTAGAAGATGCTATTGCACAAGGAATAGGATTTTCAAAAGTTGTTAGTATGGGAAACAAAGTTGATATGGACGAAAATGATGTCTTGGAACTGTTAGCCGATGACGTAGAAACACGGGTAATAGTGATGTATCTGGAAGATATTCACGATGCAAGGAGATTCATGAAGATAGCCAAGAAGACAACAAAGGAATACAAGAAGCCTATCATTGTCCTTAAGTCAGGAAGAACGCCTGAAGGAGCAAAAGCGGCAATGTCACACACAGGGGCTCTAATGGGATCAGATGAAGCTTACGATGCGCTTTTTGATCAGTCAGGAGTTATTCGTGTAGATACGATGCAAAGCCTATTCGAATTGGCCACGGCATTTTCAAAACAATTAGTTCCAGCTAAGGATTCAGGAATTGCTATCGTGTCAAACGCAGGAGGACCAGCCATAATCTCCACCGATATATGTGCTAAATTTCGGTTGAAAATGGCAGACTTATCTGATTCCAGAGATGTAATTTCAAAGGTTATTCCCCACCATGGATCGGCTAGAAATCCGGTTGACATAGTTGGAGACGCGGATTACAAGAGATTCGAGAAGGTATTGGTTGAATTGCTGTCTAATAGTAACGTTGGAGCAATAGTAACAATGTGTACCCCATCTGCGACTTTAGACTATACGGAACTTGCAAGGACTATTGTGAATACTTCGAAAGGAACAAAGAGAACAATGCTTGCAGCCCTAATGGGTTTAGCGGAGGGTGAGGAAAACAAGAAAGTACTATCTGAAGGAGATATCCCGCATTTCATGTACGCTGAACCAGCTATACAAACACTTGCCGCAATGTATAAGTTCAGAGAGTGGCTCTCAAGAGAAGAAGAACCACCAAAGAACTTTCAAGTAGATGTTGACAAAGTAACAAAAATTTTCGATCACGTTCGGAGCGAAGGACGTCCCAACCTATTGGAAGAAGAGGGGTACGAGGTTCTTCAGGCCTATGGTTTTCAGATACCAAAGAGCTTCTTGGCAAAAAGCGAAGATGAATGCGCTGAGGCAGCGCGAAGCATCGGATATCCTTTGGTTATGAAGATAGTCTCTCCCCAGATCATTCATAAATCGGATGCAGGAGGAGTCAAAATTGGCCTTTCCACTGAGCAGGAAGTTAGGAAAGGTTACAATGATATCATCGGAAACATACGAAAATACGATAAGGACGCCTTAATCAAAGGGATTTTAGTTCAGGAAATGGTAAGATCCGGTAAAGAAACTATTATCGGTGCCAAACGTGATCCCTTGTTCGGTCCGTTATTGATGTTTGGTCTAGGAGGCATTTATGTGGAAGTTCTTAAAGACGTAACGTTTCGAATAGCCCCTGTGACTGAAAAAGACATTGCTGAGATGATCGAGTCTATAAAGTCAATTAAATTATTGAAGGGAGCGAGAGGCGAGAAACCCTCCGACTTGAAAGCTTTAGCAGAAAATCTTCAAAGATTATCACAGCTGGTAACTGATTTTCCAGAAATAGAAGAGTTTGATATGAATCCACTTCTAGTGTTCGAAGAAGGAGGTGGAACAAGGGCAGTAGACGTAAGAATTGGATTAACTAAATCATAGTTCGATCGGATATCGATAAAGTCAATACCAGCCTAGTTTTATCTTTATTCTAAGATAAAGGTAGAGCAACGATCTGACAATTAGATATGCTCTATTCCCAGTTAGCCTTCTGATCCTCATTATTCGATATCTGATGAATGACATCCCGGTGCTTTTGATCCCTATTATATCTAATTTTCAATATAATCATATCGCTGAAGCTGGCCTGGTTGTAATGCATGTCAACCACATACAAATTGAGGGCAGATCCGCATGACGAAATTGACGACGAGATTGACGACAAACTTGACGAGGGTTCACGACGGTTTCGACGAATACTCATATATAAGAAATAGTACTAGAAATGTACTAGAAGAATTGAAAGTGGGATTACCTCATTATACAAAAATGGAGATAATATCTAGATGGACAGAGAGACAGGATTGCTGCTGATTTGGAACTAGGAGCGGGGACAGTTTCAGCCGTAGTCTCGGATTGGAAGATAGAGATAGGCATCCCTAATGCTGATGCACTAAGGCAGTTTTAGACTGAGCTACGACGGCTGGGAGCTACCCCATCGCAATGCGTTTCAGATTGTAGAATTCTCAGTGTGCTAATAAAGATACGGATAGATGAGGAAAGTCTAGAATCGTTTGCTTCTCAGATATATCAAAGATGCCTGAGTAAAAACATCACACCTGAGGTGCTTGTTGAATGCTCACTAGAGATACTTTCTACAGCTGAAAAGATTCCAATTTCGCGGATTCCACAATTCGTTCAGAGGATGATCGTGGAAAAGCAAGACTTAGAACAGGAGCTTAGAATATTGAGAAGGGAGCAGGCAAACGCCAAGAAAGAACGAGAAGAAGCGCTGAAGAACAGCCAGATTACCACTCGTAACATCAACGAGTTTATCGGATTGAAGGATATGTTATCTAAATCTGGGTTAACATTTGACAATCTCTCCGAAATAAACAAGTTGGCAAGGGTACTTTATAACGTTAAAGATTGTTCTTACGATCCCAGGACGGTCACGATCAAATTATCTACTATTAATAACCTTCAGGAAAGAAAACTAAAGCTACAGGAAAAAGTAGCAATTGAAGAACAAAAATTAAACAGGATTATTAAAGAGCGAGTGGAGAGCGAGAAAATACTATCCCGCTGCCGGATACGTCTTGAATTGTATGATCAGCTTGAGAGTATGGAATGCGGTCTGAAGGAGCTAACTCTGCTAAAGAATATTATTCTCGAAATTTCAAACAATAATAGTATAAATCCACATTTCGCATTTAAGAAATTTTGTAGTGATCTCAAAGATCAATATGATGCTAAGCTTGGCCTCCAGAAGAAGATTGATGAGATGAACACATCATTGATTCATGCCAGACAGGAGCTTCACCCAATTTCGTTAGAGTACTCGAAACTTAGGGATCTCAATAATAAACTCGAAGAATTGAATTACGGTGTTTCACAAGGTGATATTGTATGTTGGAACAATATTGTCAAGGGATATACAAAAGATTTGTCCAGTATGAATGAGGATTTGATTCAATACGGAGGCCTAGTGAATGCGAAGACACATCTTGATTCAAAAGTGAAGTCTTTAAGTTTGGAAAGTGTAGAGCTATCAGCTAAAGTTCAAGTGTTGAGAGAGGAAGGTAAAAAATTTCATTAAGCATTGGATTTGATATGTCTCACGGAAGAAAAATAGTTCAGACTTTTTTTGAAGGATTTGGAGGCAAAAATTAGTGAATCGAATAAGACCACAGATAAGTCTCTCCAAATAATGAAGCATCAATCGTTTTCCATTGCTGAACAGGTGGCAAAAAGCCTGCAAACTATCGACACCAATACAAAACAACAGATGGATCTCTTTCAGAAGATTGGAGCGGCTGCAGAATTCTCACCACTCATAAAAGCCGCAAGAGGACAGTATGTTGATTTAGATGAATTGAAAGGATCTGTAATTAGGGCTATGGGCATTATGCATTCCAGATTGAATAATACGCTAAATGGCGGAACAATGGACACACTCCATAAAGCGATTGAGAACCTAGAATCAGATTTACTCGTCGCGTGAAGGCTCAACCACCGATATGCCCGTGACATGGTCGGATAGCGACAAAAGTATTGAGCAACAATTGGGGGACCGATAAGAAATCATGACAATGATATAGCTTTAGCGACATTTACTCAAATGGTATTGCTAAATAGTTATTTTCTTTTCAAACTACATTCTGGAAATCTAAATAAAGGTTTTAGCAATGTATATCATAAACAAAATATAAGGAGAATCAAAGGAACTTATTTTTTTAATAATAGCACACGTGAAAATTAAAGTTTCCTAATGGCCCCAGAGGCAACCGCTCTTCATTCAAAGGATCAGCTAGTTGATACATCATATGGTATTAATGACTACCAGGATAATTTAGAGTGTTCAACAGGCTGAGACAATGAAAAATACTTCCAAATGTACTGATTCAATCGTTCATCATTTGATCACACTATGCATTTTTAATCACAATTATGATAGTAAGCATGCCATCCTCCGTAACAGAAATATTTGGTTTGAGGCAAACCCTTTCAAATAAAATTGATAACTAAAATGAACGTGTTAATGCCATACTAATGTCGAAGAACTACCCAAGTATTTGTTTCTGAAACAACCTATGTAATACGTTACCACTATAGCCTATTTAAGGGGAGAATTTTATAGTTCATAGTTAGCGGCATGAACATGACCCATCAAGGACTTATGAAATCTTGAATCTATCTTGAAATAGTATATATGGGCTACTAGTTGCCTGACCATTATGAGCAGTGCATGGAGAGTTCTTATCTGTGACTCAATTGATAGGATAGGGGTCGAGATATTAACCAAGGCTGGAATGATTGTTGATTACCAGCCAGAAATAACATTCGAAAAACTCGTTTCCTTGGTTAACGGATATGACGTTTTAGTTGTTAGGAGCAGGACCAATGTTTCCAAAGACGTAATTGAAAATGGAAATTCTCTTAAGGTCATAGCACGGGTAGGTGTCGGATTGGACAACGTTGATACCAACTATGCGAAAAGTAAGAACATTGAAGTCATAAATGCTCAAGAAGCAGCAACAAAGGCGGTATCAGAATTGGTGATTGGGTTCATGATATCATTGGCTCGCCTCATTCCATATGCCCATTCTGAAACGTCAAAAGGAAATTGGATAAAAAAGTCTCTGATGGGAACAGAACTGAGTGGAAAGTATCTGGGCATCGTCGGAGTAGGGAATATAGGCAGAAATGTAGGGCGCGTTGCTAGAGCATTGCGAATGAACATCATAGGCTACGACATTTACCCTATTAGCAGAGAATACATCAACGAAGTTGGCATGATTAACGCTGATCTAAATACACTGGTTGAAAGTTCTGATTTCATAACCATCCATGTTCCGCTGTCGTCCGACACATACCATCTTTTTGATAATGAGCTTCTTTCTAGAATGAAAGAGTCAAGCTACATTATAAATACTTCAAGAGGAGGGATCGTGGATGAAAGTGCCCTATATGACCTTTTGAAAGATCAAAAAATTGCGGGAGCTGGACTGGACGTCTTTGAGGTCGAGCCACCTACTAGTAAAAAATTCTTAGAATTGCCCAACGTATTATGCACTCCTCATATTGGTGCACAAACCAAAGAAGCACAAGAATTGGCAGCCAGAGTGATTGCTGAAAAACTCATACACAAATTTCAAGAGGCGTCCGTTGGACAATAATAAAATGAAATGGGACTAGAATTGTGTTGCAGAGTTTGGTTGTTGCATCAAAAGGTAATGAAACTACGTCCTAAATTTTCGTATAATAGACATTGCATTATCCGCCAATTTTATTGTGAATGCTCCTGCGTCGTCCGTAGTAATATGAGATAAATCCTCTAGAAATTTGGCCTTGTCTTTACCTCTTTCATATACTCCTGCTGATTCCTTAATGCAAAGGGGGAATTTTTGCATCTTAAACCCATTTGATTTAAGATAACTGACAAAGCTTCTATACGCATTAATGTCATACCAATCGATTCCTCTCTCGTCACAAAACATAATCCATACATCAATAGTGTTTTGAAAAAGTGCTTTTGAACGAAGAAGATCCAGCGCCAATGATAGATTACGAATAAAAGTAAAGACCTTTCGGCTTATTGAATTTATTGGTATGTTATCCTCGACTTTATGCCTTGAATAGTTCATCGATTTAGCGAATACTGCGGTTTATACCGCTGAAATAGCGAATTAGTGGACCTAGGTCATAAAAAATGACGATTTTCGTAAATTCTTATGAAGTAAGGTAATGATGTGATGGTGCGTACTGTTATTGATGATACAGCACGATATACTTGGTATAGTTAATGCGTAAGGGTGGCGCCAGCATAGATCATGTTATACCATTATCAGCCAGTTATGCTACAGAACACAAGGTCTAGACCTCCTCAATCCTGCGGATTTGAATTTGAATTTGATCCACGTAGAATAACCGTTGTATAGAATGCAAGTATTATACATTAAATGTAGGTATGCGTCATTGACGCACCTTGAATCGTTCCTCTATTCCTCCAAATACCATTGGGATGAATTATCAAAATCCTTCGTGGAGTCCATATCGTCCTTGATTGTACTTTGATTGTTTGCGCTTCTTCTTTTTGTTGTCTTGGATACTTTTCACTGTTTGTCAGTGGGGGGTTTATTGCTTTTGTAACCATATTCTTTATATTATAATCATCTATCAATGTATCAACTAATTTAGAGAACTCTTCCCCTGGTAGTTTCACACCTGCAGGACTTGACATCTGGATAGATTCTATTGCCTTGAGCTTCCACTGGGTAGCGAAATCTTTGTTATTGTTAACAATACCAGTAGATGCTATAGAAGATGGAGCAGCAGTTGTAGGCGTGGGAGAAGGTGAAGGTGAAGACCTATCTGAGACAGGAATATTGGCATGGTAACCACTTGAATCACCTCTGCTAATTTTTTCTTGTAATTGCGCAAACGCATCGGCTATAATCGTCATTTCTTTATTATGGATATCAGAGATGATTGCAGGATATACACTAGATGATACGATTAGAAACATTGGTCGTACACCTTAACTTCCCAATCCTAAATAGATGGAACAACTTTGTTTTCCATAACACAGAAAAGAAACCGATATTATCTACATTCGGTTACTTTGGAATACCCATTTTATGTTGGAATTCCTACATAAGATTCGATGTGTTTTTTCTAACTTAGAGTTAGTCTTAATCTGACATGCTTTATTGCAACTATACGTTCCTGCTACGTGTAATCGGTCAAGCGTAAGTTAGTGGTAAACTAAAACTGAACGTAGCACCACCCCCATTTGTGTCATCCATTTCAGTGTTATTTTATAATGATTACTAATGATCAAAAATCTCACAGATTAATTAGTTCTGCAGTTAATTCTTATATCAATTTTGGAAGGTCGGTAGCCCTGCTGTTGCTGGGACTTAGGGGGGGTTAGATTCCAGGTAAAGCGGCTTATTACCAGTATCGGAGATACACTACCTAAAAATTGATTCAGTTCATAGAACCATGTTGTAATAGGCTTTACCGGTAGATAAACGATTCATTAAATAGCTTGTAAACTGTCTCAACTCTTTTCTCTTGATTTGGCACTCTCTGCCCAATTTCGTATAAAGTTAAATCTTGATAAATATTCTTCCTTCTAATGTTATTATGTGAGCTATTTCATAACCAATTGCTCAGATTAAGTAACCCGGCAATCTTTCTATATGCGCTAAAGTTGGATATATCGCAAACCTCTCAAAATCACTTTTACCTGGATAGACAATGCTATAATATAACACTCTAGTTAGTGCCAATGCAGACTTTATACTTTGAGGGGAGATCTAATTCTCTAACTAGTTACTCCATTACATGATCTTAGCGCCGCAGTAATTTCGTTTGCAGATTGGTATTCACCTATTATTACCTGTGATAACACGTCGTTCTTACATACGTACATATGCTTCTGAAAAGTGACCTGAGGTGTATCCCGTATATGCGAACCCGACTCCTATCAGTATTGACAATCCTGCGACGACGACGATCGTATGCATCAATGTCGTATGGTTGGTTGTTAAGGGTGTATCTGTAGGTATTTCTTCCTTCTTACTTCTGGTTTTTTTACATACATCAGTCTACTCATAATGTCAAATACAGGAACGATACTCAATAAGTTTTGTATATTCTGTGTATGATTAATAGAAAATCCTCCTTGTTTGAATAGAAGATTATGATTTATAATAACCCTTTATTCATATCAATGCTTCCCCGAATCTTGTGAACAAATGAATTTACGATACTTATATCAAGTATAATCGCAGATTTTGTAGCTGCGACATCCAATGCATTTTTGGATCCTTCGTGTCGTAATAAACTGCGTCTAATGCTTCTTTAATATAATGGGCAATTTGTGGATCCAATGTTGATGGTTGACTGCAGTCTTTCTAGATCGAATTCCGTCACTTACTTCAAAGATTCGCTTTCTATTATTTGCTGCCTGTTGCTCCCTTTTATAATCGATAATTGTCTTTAATCCATTGTTATTAATAGCAACGATGGGTCAGTCGTTTGCGTATTATTTAACCGTAGTATAAGTTGGGATTAATTGAATTTAACTGTAGCTGGAATAAATTCCGCGACATACATCAAAATGAAGACGCAACCAGTCTTGCTAGAAACAATCAACACCAATTTGAGAAACGAAATCGCTTCATTCTACTATCGTTTAGTTTTTTCCGGTTTCAAGATCATGGCATTCACTTAACCATCACAAACTTAGAGATTCAACAAATATATTCTAGAATTTTATACCTCTACGCGATGAATGACGCTGATGAAGAGAAATTAAGAGAAAACAGAAAGTTATGTAGGCAATTTTTGGAGCTATCACCCAAAATTAGATATGTCGGATTAATGAACAATTTTGGAAGAACTATTTCAGGACAGCTTAGAAAGGGAGTTATACCATTGTTTTCTCCTGATGAAGCTAGAGATGAGAACTTTCTGGAAGCCACTAGGAATCTGCTAAGAAAGAAATTTGAAAAGGCCATAGGTAAGACAAGATTCACAATTACTGAAAATGAAAAGGTCAAAATAGTATCGATACCAATAACTAGAGGATTTTTCTATATTACCTTGGAAAAAGACACAGAGAATGAAGAAATCCTAAAGATAATTGAATCTATTAAAACGCATGAAGATCCCATCTTGAGCAATTGAGAATAAACTAACGATATGCATTGCAGCCTTGTCTATTTCGAAAAAGCGACAAGCTTTCCTCTCATTTCTCTATCTTTAGAAACGGATCTATGCATGGGATCAACCAACACGACCTCAAACCACTGATGCATTCCGTCCTTATGCAAGTAATAAGATCCCACTACTTCTAAATTTGGAAACTTCTCACCCACTCTTCTTTCTGCGACTTTTCGCATACTAGTCCCTTGTTTTATACGTACAACCCCTAAGTGTTTGGGTCTTCTCCCTGCCACGGGTCTTTGTTTTCTCATTCCGCCTCTGCCCACTCTTGCACGCACCACAACTATGCCTTGTTTAGCCTTATAACCAATCTTTCGAGCACGATCTAGTCTACTCGGTCTTGGAATCCTATGAATTGAAGGTTCTTTCCTCCAATTAATTGCCTTTCCCTTTAGTTCATCTGAATTTGATTTCCACATTTTAAGCCAGGTGTCAGCAATGTATTGTCGCATAAGGTGTGGGTAAGAAGAAAAACCCCTAATAATTGTATTGGATGGTTGAAAGAGGTCAGCCTTGATACGTACATGTTCATTAAACCAAGTATCAAAAAGTGAATCCTCATACTTTGCAGCTTCTGCATTATGCGGCGGCTTAAGTTCTTTTCCAAGTTTTCCACCTAAGGTACATATTCCGATATTCCTTCGTTTTATAGGACGTTCAATAAACTCAGTCTCTATTACATGAGTTTGCTTCTGTTATTTTGTTCTCGAATACTACTCTCAATTCATCTCGATTTTTCGATAATAGATCAAACTTTCATGGATCTAATGGACCTTACATAATTAGTATATCATAGATAATTCCAAATTACACAGATTAACTTCTAGTGATTGAAGCCTATTCTGCAGTTATCGACAAGAAGGCAAACTTATTGAGGGAGCAAGTCTACGAAGAATTGACAGCAGGTGATACTGCTGTGATAAGATTCCTAACTCGTGAATAAAATACTGAATCAGACAATCTCATTTGGGTATCTCTATATACAGGCGACTGAAGCATCTACATCTAACAAATTCAAAAGCCTTGCGTAAATATTAATTCACGTACATAGTAGTAACATTACGTAATTGTTGATTCATCAGAGTCTCCTACTAATGAGTAATCCATAAATGGTTAATAATGTACTAGCATATTAAATGACAACGATTTATGGCAGTTAAATAATTAAGTATTTATTATTACAACATAAAGAGATAGCTGGAAGAATGTGGAAGAATTTATGAGGAAGAAAGATTGCCTCTTTTAGATTCGTATTCTTTTATGGCTCCTTCCAATTCAAGAGTTAGCCCTATTTCATCTAAACCTTGCATTAACATCCTTTTGTGAAAGCCATTAATGAGAAAACTAAATGACCGATCACGACAATCTACTTTTTGTTTATTTAAATCAACTATGATGTCCTCATCTTCAGAATTTTTAAATAGAAATTCTACCTCTTGGTGTTCGAGCTGGATAGGTAAGAGTGCATTCTTGAAGCAGTTATTATAGAAGATATCTGCGAATGAAGGAGCAATGAGGACAATAACCCCAAAATCTCTTAATGCCCATACCGCATGTTCGCGGGAGCTCCCGCTGCCAAAATTATCCCGAGTAAGAAGGATTCGTCTTCCCGCGTATCTCTTGTCGTTTAGAACAAAGTCAGTTGAAAGCGTTCCATTGTCTTGATATCGCCAATTGTAAAAAAGAAATTCGCCATAGCCCTCCTTCTTTACCATCTTAAGAAACTGCTTTGGAATGATCTGGTCAGTATCAACGTTTATGATATCCAACGGGATTGCCTTATCGCGTATGAAATTGAAGGGTTTCATTTTACCCAAGTTCCAATCGATCTAAAACCAATCTCTCACATCAACAAATTTTCCTTCCACTGCTGCAGCCGCGGCCATGATTGGGCTAACTAAATGAGTCCTTCCGCCAAATCCTTGTCGTCCTTCAAAGTTGCGATTAGATGTACTTGCACATCTCTGCTTAGGAGCAAGTATATCGGGATTCATTCCTAGGCACATGCTACATCCAGATTCGCGCCATTCGAAGCCAGCCTTCTTAAAAATTATATCGATACCTTTCTCTTCAGCAGCCCTTTTCACAGATTGAGAACCAGGAACCACCATTGCATTGACCCTTGACGAGACAGTCCTTCCCTCAATCATTCTAGACGCATCTATTAAATCTTCCAACCTAGCATTCGTGCAAGATCCAATAAACACACGATCTATGTTTATCTCGGTTATAGGCACGCCAGGCTCTAGACCCATGTACTCCAATGCCCTCTTGGCTGATTTTTCTTGCTCGATATTTCCATCAGCAAATTCTTCTGGGTACGGGATATTTTCTGTGACATCTACAACCATCGAAGGATTTGTCCCCCAACTGACCTGAGGGGCTAGTTTCGAAAGATCCATGCTGATGGATTTGTCGAAACAAGTTTCAGAATCCGTAATTAGAGAAGATTGCCAATACTCAATTAGCTTATCTAACTTTTCTCCGGAGGGCGCAAATGGACGTCCTCTAATGTAATCGAAGGTAACATCATCTGGAGCCATCAAACCAGCCCTTGCTCCACCCTCAATAGACATGTTACAGATTGTCATTCTTTGCTCCATTGAAAGAGTGGAAATTCCTTCACCACTGTACTCAATCACCGAACCTATCCCGCCAGATATGCCCATATTTCTAATTGTTGCAAGAATAATATCTTTAGCAGATAATCCTCGACGGTCGTTAATTGTTCCAACGAATTTGATGTTGAGGCTCTTGGGCTTTTGCATCCAGAGACATTGTGTAGCAAGTACGTGTTCGACATCACTTGTTCCTATACCCATCGCTAACGCTCCAAATGCACCGTGAGTGGATGTATGGCTATCTCCACAAACAATTGTCATTCCTGGCAGAGTAAGGCCCAGTTCCGGACCGATGACATGGACTATGCCCTGTTGCGGGCTGAGCATATCAAAGAGCGTGATGTCAAACTCTTTACAGTTGTCACTCAATGCATGCATTTGTACTGTGGAGTCACCATCGATTAATGGAATAGAACGGTTAGTTGTTGGAACATTGTGATCCATCGTTGCGAACGTCAGCTCTGGGCGTCTGACCGTTCGTCCACGTTGCTTCAAGCCAGCAAAAGCTTGAGGGGATGTGACCTCGTGTATGAGATGACAATCTATGTAAAGTAGAGATGGATTACCGTACGCTGTGTCCATTCCTTGATAAACTACATGATTATCCCAAATCTTATCAAACAGCGTCCTTTCCATCACTACAGCAATGACCATTTACTCGAATATAATTATTAGGAGTACAATCTGAAATTATAGCGATAACGTACGTGTTGAATTTTGACGTCTGATATCGGAAACGGTTAGGCCATCGACTTAGAACCAATCCGGCTTTTCAGAAGATAATAGATTGGACAATACTTAAATTTAGTACCCGTTTCATACCTGTAGGATGGATCTACAGAATAGCGGATACTCGAAGTATGTTCTAGAGCATATGAAGAAAGGTACTACTACATGTGCCTTAACCTGTAGTGATGGAGTAGTTCTTGCTGCTGACACAAGGGCAAGTGCAGGATTCTTCATAGCAGATAGACATGTCATGAAAATTCAGAAGGTCGATAGGCATCTAGGCATGACAATAGCAGGGGGTGTAGCAGACGCTCAAAATCTTGTCGACATCATGAGGTATAATGCCAATATATTTAGACTTTCGAACAGAAAATTGATGCCAGTCAAGTCTGCCGCTAGGCTGTGCTCTAACGTGCTCTTCAATCAAAGATATTTCCCTTATTACGTGCAGATCATAATGGCTGGCTATGACTCCGAGGAAGTAGCCAAGATTTATAACATTGATCTATTTGGGTCAATGACTACTGAAAACTTTATCTCTACTGGAAGTGGTTCCCCCGTTGCATACGGATACTTAGAATCTGAATTCCGAAATGACTTGAATGTAGACGATGGCTACAAATTAGCTATCCGTGCAATTGCTGGAGCCATCCGAAGAAATGCGGGCACGGGCGACGGTATTAACGTTGTTATTATAGATAAGGACGGATTTAGAGAACTCCCCAAGGAGAAGAAGGAGGCAGTGAAAGTAGCTAATTAAGTATGGCAACGTTAAGAAAAATGTACTCATAACGGATAATAATTTCTGGGAACTCGCTCCGTTGGGGCGGAATTTTTGCCAATTCTGGGTGGTCCAGGTGTGAGCTCCATCATGAGACTTGGCTATGGTTCTTGCCTCATTACAACAATTATTACTACAACACTATGAAATTATTTTTTCCCTATTTTGTGCTTCGTGCAATATAAAACAGGATCCAAATTATTGCACAAGTCAGGTTTTAGTTGCAACTCCAATAAACTATCTACTGTCATCCTCATATTCAAGAATTGTTATATTGCCATGATTTAGTGGATTGCGATTCAGAGTGTTTCTAACAGCCTTGTTCGCGTAGATTACAATTTCTTCAAAACGGTTCGAGTTCACAAATGCTTTCAAAGACTTGATAGTTTGGTCATACGAATACTCCATCGCTTCGTCATCAGAATTAGCCCGTTTCGACAGATTGTGAGCAGCGGGATATATATCACATAATTCAACCGGAATTATTCCCAAGAAAGCGTTATACGAGCAAATCTGAAATCCTTCATATTCGTGTACAAGATCAATGTATTGATTACTAGAATAAAACGGCTTTAAGTCTTGTTCTGGATAGAACAACACGCGTGACTTAGACGACTTGAACCTGGCAACCATCTCCCTGTATTGCTTTGCTTCTGGCCTGTAACAATCTATTGATTCAAAGAAAAAAGCCGCCTTACTTTTGAATCTCTTGGTCCCAGATTCTATACTTGGATGATCTTTTATGTAAGCCAAGGCCTCCATGAGCTTTGGGTGGGAGCGTGCTTTCTGTACTACATATTCCCACAGTCTGCCATCCACTATCGCTTGTTTCAATATATTGATCTCCAATTTCAAAATATACAGATTATGTTTTGCCAGTTCAATTGTCCTAGTACCATGATCCATACTACGAAATTCCTTTGCAGAATGAAAAACTACATACAGGACAGCTACAAGGAAGATAGGTCAATTCATTGAGTTTAGCAGTTCCATAGGGGGTAATGTATCTATTGTCACGTGCATATAATATATAGGAAGCAGAATCAAAGCTGTCGCATCCCAGCGCCACAGCAAGGGAAATGGCAAGTGGGTGACCTGCCCCAAAAAGGTGTAAGGGTTTGTTGGGTATTGACTCCTTAGCTGTTAGGATCATCTTCGCCAATAACCGGAAATCATATGCCTCCATGACTTCGACAGGACTCCCAAGCGCAAAAAAATCGAATCCGAGTTTAGCAAGTTCCTTAGTGGAATACTTGATTAAATCGAGATGTTCTGCCCCTTGAATAGTACCAACCCAAATTGGCCTCTTTATGTCACTCATTCCATCTGCAGCTAATTGATTTCGATGATCAAGTTGATTTTTAACTATATTTATAGTGGATTTGGCATTTAGGAGTGTCTCCTCTACAAAATCTGTGGCACGCCCATAATCTAATCTATAGCCAGTTGGTCTGTCTAGCATCACGGGCAGATCACTTTTAATGTCAAATTGGAATTTTGCCATGGTTTCTGGCCCTATTTCAATATCGCCGTACTCCAACACCTGATACCCTCCCGAATCAGTCATTACTATTCCGTCAAAATCGATTAGATTATGTATACCACTTTGTATTGCTTGCTCTTTATGACGCTTAAGCGTAATATACGCATTGGTGATTACAGCATTGAATCCTAAATCTCTTAAAAACTGAGGTCGTATTACTTGATCGATGGGATGAACAACAGGAAGAAAAGCCGGAGTCTCCAGGACTCCGTGCATTGTCTTCAATTGCCCTATTCTACCTGCTAGGTCAGTATATCTGACCTCGAAGGACAAATTTACTTCCTGTTCTCCCTCATGAACTCATCATAAATGACTCTAACTCTATCGGCTGCTAAACCAGATCCTTCTTCTACACCAGTTTCTGTTACTTTTATCTTATCCATAACTATAATCGCGCCCACATCCTCTCTAATCCTTACAAGACCGGGAAAAACCTTGGAGAGTCTTTCGGAAAGGGCTTTAAAATCAAAGGGCTTCTCCATTAGTTTAATCTCCTTCACATATACTCCATTGATGATCATTTTCAGTATTCCAGTACCTTCAACGTCATTTAGGACCAAGTCAAGTCTCTCGTCGATGCCAGTTAAAGTTCCTTTATATACTCTCTGATCGGAAGTTTCTACAGAAACCTTTTTACCAAGAAACTGAATCGCTTCTTCCCCAAATTTGCGTATTAACACTGTGGACATAATCTTTACACCGGCTTTATAGACTTGGATATATATATTTGAATTACAATGAGGGCGTGGCTAAGAAACATCATAAGAATACACAAGAACCAATTCCTCGGGTTACAATTGAATGACTCGGTGCCCACTGGATGACACGACGGTCTTAAAAATTACGAATATTCTAGGAATCGTCCTACGTCACCTTTTTCGTATACCATAGATAGCCAATCTACAACCCCAATTTTTCTACTCGTCTTAATACTTATTAAGGAAATTATCTTCTCACAAACCTCTGCAGGTGTAGATTGAGTCGTATCTAACTCAGCGAGTTTTTCTATTCCAAAGCACTGTAACTGAGTCGTACAGCGTTATTCCTAAAATTTCGCTGGCGACATTTTCTCTGATCTTTTCGGCAGAATATTTCCTGTTTTCTAAGGTGCTAAGAATGGCATATGGAGACTTGCGCAATACTACCGCTAAGTCAATCCATTCCTTTTTCAGGACATAAGGAGCTATATGCCCCACAATTATTGTTCTTTGTGATTCTCCAAGCTTCGACTCTATAATATTTGCTATCTTATTTGAATCAATTTCTATGTTAGGTATTTGCAGAAAGGCATGATATTTAATAGCCAAATCATTAATATCAATAACCGTAAAGTCCAAAATTTTTCTTAGCTCCAACGCCGTGGTGTGTTTACCAACGCCGGGATTCCCAGTTATGACCAATCTAAATGAATCCGAAATATTGCCATCCAAAACGACTTGATTATTAGACTTTGAATTCATTTATGAAACTATCTATTGAGATTTTACATTTGCGAAATCTTCGAGATTAAGGAAATAAGATGGTGGCAAATAGTCAATATCTGTCAATCGAAATCGTGAAGGTGAAGTTATCGGATCTTTGAAATATCATATGCAAATCTGGAGATGCACAAGAGCAATATTATCTAATGTAGATAAATTCTCTTCACACTTGCTTTGAGCGCTTTTCATATACCATTAAATCCCCCAATGACAGGATTGAAACCGAAAATTAATCAAAGTGTACTTCCCATAGCTTATCACTTGCTCGCACAGAAGGTAGCCTGATATTATATTGAAACCCGCACTGATCAAGTATGTGCTCAAACTCAAATTTTTCAGTCTCTGAAATGGGACCTTCTTTTTTTAACCAATTCATCAAGTGAGAATAGATTTTGTCTTTCAGGTTTTCGTCGCGCACATAGACGTACCAGAGGTTATGTGCAGATCGAAGGTCTGTCAGCAAATTTCTAAGGATACTGTCATTAATCAACTGTTGTGTATAGTATCTGTTCATTAACTCATGATTTACATCAATCCACGAAGGAGTCCGCCACCAAGCAACACGGCTGTATCCAAATTCTTCATATTCACAACCACTATGGATTCCGCACTGTCCACCTTGGTCAAAAGTGGTTATGACACATTTGGCCATATTCAGCTACACGAAGCCTGAAGTCTACCCCCGGCTCCATCCATCCAACGAATGCAACATCTATTGGTTGGCTCACACATTCTATCGGGAGTGACACAATGTGTTCAGGTTTGGGTCTGTTTAAGCGATAGTAAATTGTTGCGTCTTTTTCTATACCGATTGCGCTGGGGATATACCGAATGACTTTGTTAAGAAAGTCTCCATATCCACAGCCTATGTCCAAGTACTGCGGGTTGGAGGATATTGCTCTTGCAATAGTAACGATCCTCAAAACATCAATTTTGCGGTAGGCAAAGTATGTACCTTCAAAAAAAGGAAAAATATATCGAGCGTGACCTTGATAGCGTGAACTTGTAGTAAAATTTAGATACTCTTGATATGCATTAAGCAAGTCCTGGCGATCGAATGGCATATGCTCCTTAGTCTACCTTTTTTGTTATATCTGTAATTAACTAATATACCAAACTCGACATAGTAAAATAATATCTTGTACCCCCAAAAGGCTTATTAACTTCCAATAGAATGTGGACATATGGTTAGAAAATTCGAAGAATGGTGGGCTACTGTTCCTGACGATTTGAAAAGGAAGAGTCGACAAGGTGATGAGCAAAACAAGCCATTGCTGAATCAGGTTAACTATGTACTATTGCATCTTCATTTAGCTGGGAAACATGATGCCAAGCCAAGTCACGATGAGCTGAAGGATTGGCTGCACAGCGGACAAGTAGATGTTCTTAGAATGAATAAATAAGTTTTTAGTAACTTTTTGCACCCGCTTTTTTTATTTCTTCAGCTTTTGCGTTGATATAACGCTGTTTTACGATTGACATAGTGTTTAAATACTCTTGAGGAGATGCACCATTAGTGAATTAGAAGATGCCAATGGCCATAATCCCAGATATAGACGAACAGAGATGTATTGGTTGTGCTCTCTGCGTAGAGATTTGTACAGCTTTAGGTCCAGATGTGCTCAGAGTAAAGCCAGTAGAAGGATGGAAAAGAGGAAAAGCATTCATCTTTTATCCTGAAAGATGCATATCAGATGGCGCATGCTTAGGGGTATGTCCTACCCATGCGATATTCTGGATGAGACCTATGGAATACACTTCAGGACAACCGATTCCTCTACACAAGAATGGTGTGTTTGAGAAAGGTTGGGAAGAAGGTTAGTAGGACCGAACAATCAAATTATCCTAACTACCGCATTTTTTTTATATTTTTTTATGATCTTTTATTGTAATTGAATCAGATTAATCTGTAATAGCTGCAGTTAACACAGGCTATCTAATAACGGTTATCAGTTCAACCATTCACCCAATCAATTTTAATGAAGCTAAATTTCTGTGAACGACTCAGGCTTGTCATTTGTAGATAAAGTTCTAGTAGTTCCGTTATGTCAACGTGATCCCTTGTTGCTTCTTACTCTTCCAAATCTGCAAATTGAAATGCACTAGGCAAAAACAACTTCCCTCTGCGAAGATTCTTATCTGCTCAGGCTAAGTTACGAGAGTCCTAGATTCGATGCATTCAAGACGATGGTATTTATAATCATGGAATATAGAAACTTAGATTGGACATTTCAGAGTTTGTATCTTCATTACCGGAAAATGTACTAACGGGTGATGATATATCTTTACCTGAAAGTGTAATAAGAAAAATCTTTAGATTTGGAGAGGTTAACAGTGATGATATCTTTTACCATCTTGGCTGTGGGGTTGGGAATACGGTACAAATTGCTGCCAAGGAGTTTGGGGTGAAACGTTCTATCGGTGTCGAGATAAGAGATGAAATAGCCTCTGTGGCAGAAAAAAGGATAAGAAGGCTGAAGAATGCACAAATAATTGTTGAAGATATCAGAAACGTTAGTCTTTCTGACGCGACAGTAGTTTTGTTTTGGTTTAATGATGAACAAATAGCAGATAAAATGACGGCGAAATTCAAGAAAGAGACAAAGGAAAACATCAGGATACTAACAATTCTATCCCCGCTTGGATTGATCAAACCATCAAAAGTAAATTTTCCGTTCTTCATGACTATGAAACCTTTTGAATTTTATCGTGACTTGCAGGAGCAGATTGAAATCATTCACGGTACCAAATGCCTAGATTTTACAGGATCATGGAATATAGCAAGTAGATATATTACGGAAATGGAAGTAGTCCCAGGAGAGCACCAGCGATTCGTGACCATGGTTCAATGCATGGTTATCTGGATAAACGCTTGGAACATAGGTATTGCATGCGAAAGCGAAATACCTCCCCCAGTGAAAGCTTATATTGGAATTTTGAAGGAGTTCTTCAATTTGGACTTGTCAAGTATGATACAATAGTCACTACGGAAACAACAGGGTTAGTCGTCCGATTTCTCAAAATGGTCAAAAGGCCTCAATCAATTGTCCGAAGGCTAAACATTTTCCCTAGGTGAAGGCTGGAAGTGATTCGCCCAACCCAGGACGCTCTTTCTCTAAACGAGCTATGTTGCGTGACATGTATTCCATAGTACCAGGGATATGACACTTGCACACACATTCTTCACAATCAATATGATTTCCGTTTTTACAATTATTAGATAATTCCTTTCTATTCATCGTACATTTGACTATGTAGACTAATTTTAATTTTATCAACCATAGAAGCTTTTCGTTCGTAACAATTTTCATACCAGAACGAAACAAACCAGAGCATTTACGCTTCGAATATTAGATGCGCGTGTATAGACGGGTGATAAGCAAGGCTTAGAGTTCATAGAATAAGATTATTTCCCCATTTGTATGCTTTTTTACATCTCTAAGCTTTAGCGGTATGCCTTTAGAAATCCGATCGCAACCTTCACCCTCTACTAATGTGACTGCAGATCTCCCCCCAACAATCCGAGGAGACATCGTAATTATTAATTCGTCAACAATACCAAGTTTTAGAACGGACCAATTTAGCTCTCCTCCTCCCTCCACTAAAATCCTCTTATAACCCATCTCTTCCAACATTCTGAAAACCTTCCTAAGCTCAACCTTATTTCGTCCTGCAACTAGAACTTTTGCGCCAGTACCCTCTATCCGACTGATATTGTCAAAAGAAATCTTATGAGAGGCAGCCACTATGGTATTTAATTCATTAGCTTTTTCAGGAGCCTAGAACTTGAAGGAATCCTCCCGGTGCTATCAACGACCACTCTTGTTGGAGACCTTGAAACGGCCGTGCCAAATCTGACTGTCAGCTGGGGATCATCTGCAAGCACTGTAGAAATACCGACCATTATCGCGTCCGCAGAATTCCTTAATTGATGAACTCTTCTCAAATCAACGTTTGATGATATAGCTGAATTTCCGCTTTTAGTGGCTATTTTTCCATCAGCTGTCATTGCTGCATTAATAACAATCTTCAATTATCTGACTGCCTCTTTCACAAATTCACTGTTACAAATTCTCCGTTTATCATCAAACCCATGATTGAACTTTGGCCAGCCCTTTGCACTATAGATGCATAAGGATCGTGGATTGGAAATAGGTCGACATGGTTCTTGTCAATAAACATTATGTCAGCGGATCGCCCAGGTTCGATGCAACCAGAATTCAAGTGAAGAATTTCGGCTCCATTAACTGTAGCCATCTTCAATATATCTCGCGCACTTATCTGATGTACACCCGTAGCCCTGGAAACCTTCCAAATGTAGTCCATTTCCTTGAATAAATCTGGGGAATTAAGCATAACGTTATCAGTTCCTAATCCGACTACGCAACCGTTGTTTATCATATCCGCAATTCTAGGGACACCACAACCTAGTAATCCATTAGATCTTGGACAAACCACTATACCCATTTTATTTGTCGCTATAGCTGCAATGTCCTTATCATTCGCTTGCGTCATATGAATAACGAAGTCAGGCTGGAGGAACCTGATTGCTCTTTCAACTTCTGTCAACCCAGACTTCCTAATGGACAGTGCGGTCGTTTTTTGAGACTCGGCAGTATGGATCGCGAGTAATCTCTTGGTTCCCAGCCTATTTGTGCTATCGTAGTTTCTAACCGCCTTCGAATATTCGGTTAGCGACCGATCGGTATTTTCATTTGTCCCGCTTATTCCGAGTCCATCCGAAACATCAAGCACATCAAACACCTCCTGTGTTAAAACTGAAGAATCTACCGATGATCCTTTATTTTCGGTACCTGAGTTAGAATGGAGATAGGGAGACTCAAAGTATTTCTCTATTCTACCCAAGACTAAAGGTTTAATTTTTAAGCCGGAGACAGCTCTCCTTAATAGCCTTACGCCATCCAGACCTCCCTCACGGAAATCTGCAAACGCTACAATTCCACCTTTTAACATCGAGATCGCGGTATTTCTCATGAATGCCTCGAGGTGGGTGGGATCAGTTCTGGAAAGGATCTTGCGTTTTATACCGACAATTGGATCAACAGTGGACGACAAATCGGGATCTGAGGTAAAGTCCTTTGCAATGGAATCCCCGATGTGTGTGTGCGCATTTATGAGTCCCGGAACTAGCAAAAGACCTTCCGCATCAAAAATTGATGATTCCCTATCCATGGGGCTAAGTTCCCGATCAGTTCCAACCCTAGTAATGATACCATTGTCAGAGATCTGTACGACTCCTCTTTCAACAAATATTAGATCTGGCCCTCTCAGAAGACTTGCATTCTTTATGAGAACAGGCATTATATTTCATAAATTGAAACGTGTGTTCCATTATCTCTTAATTCTCTAACTTTGTCAAGGGCCTTCGTTGCAATCATAGCAGCTTCTCTCCCTGTTTTTCCTTTTCCTATTCCACAATTAAGAGGAATACGTGTATCTTCTGTAATTTCAAGCAGTATGTTTTCTACTTCCTCTTTGAGTATATTGCTTGCTATCACCATGAAATTATCCCCTCCAAGATAAAAAGTAAGGCAATCCTTTTCCATAAATTTATCTACTAATCGCGAATATATGTCAAATATCATCGATGTTACTTGATAAGGGGACATTTCCAAATTCAGTTTACTGAGTCCACTAACATCGATATGCATTATCCGGATATCGGTCATATGATTTCCTACTCCATGTAAGTCATGTCCATAGATTCCTCGAGACGCGATTTGAACCCCCTTTTTTCGAGCTTCAAAAGCGCTTCTGTCTGCCTGAGTAGGAGTGTCACCGTATCCTAAGGCCATGGAAAAACCCAGCTGCGGATACAATTTGGTAAGCTTTCTTTGTATATCCACTAATTCTGAAATTAGCAATCCATTGGTGATAGCAAAGAATTCATCAAATCTATTGGGGTAGACAATGCAATGCTTTTCAGAAAATAGTCGCTGGATATCAAAATAAATCCTTGCTTGAAGCATTTGGAGTGCTGATTCTCGATCGCTGCCGAGAGTTAGAGTCCATGGACCATATCTATCAATCTTTATTATTGTCAAGTGCATATCTAACTACACTATTACTTTCAAGGAAGTACTAAAACCAGATCTTTGCGTTTTTAATTTTTTTAGGCGTCGCGCCATGTTAACTGCTGCAATTACTGTCCTTGATGAAATAATCTCAACTCGATGTCTTGCTTGTTGCAGAGTCATATCTGGCCCACTGATGCCAAGTATGACAGGTTTACGATACTTTAATGAAAGATCAATGAAGCTCTTGGCTACACTATTGGCAATTAGCTCGTCATGTTTTGTTTCTCCTTTGATAATTGCCCCCAATGTGATTACTGCATCAACATCCCTTCGTTTTAATAACTCGTTAATGATCAGTGGCATGTCGTAACAACCAGGGACGTAACACACATAGCTCAATGTGACATCGTTTTGCTTGTAAATGTTTTCTTTTGCAAGATCAGACATTTTATAAGTGATTTGTTTATTAAATTCAGATACAACTAAGGCAATCCTGATCTTGTCCAAAGAATTTCGTTATACCGCCTTAGCATAATTTGTTAGTTGACTACCTTCGAGTATAAGGATGTTATTTTCGCTAGCATACTTTTGAGCCCCGCCGATGGTCAATGCACGATGTGTATTTATGTCAAGCATCTCGCAAACGACAACTGAGTGAGTAAGTCCTGAGACTTGAGCCAAATACATACACAGTTCAGTATGACCTATTCTGTCATTAAGTAGTCCCTTCGATGCAATCAAGATTGGAACATGACCTGGAGCCCTGAAGGAATTGGAAAACCTTTCTGGCCCATCCGAGTCAATGTTTCTACACACCTCTGCAATTTTATTAATTGTTAACGCCCTGTCGTAATCAGTAATACCTGTATAGGTATCACGATGGTTCACAGAAATAGAAAAAGCAGATCGATCACCATACGGGGACCTGCTAAAGGTAAGCTTCGAAAGCTCAGGAGCAGTAGTAGACATATGTTTTAAGATGTCATGCATATACATCAAGCCCAGTTTTGACGCAGCTTCATGGGTGATCGCAGTACAAATTAAACCACCTGCATGCCTGCGCATAATGGCAACGTGCATAGGGGTTACGAACTCCGCTGCGATTACCATATCGACCTCATTCTCTCTCCCTTTGTCGTCATGGATAAGTACAAATTTACCGGCTGAGAGTGCGGCTATTGCATCTTCAAGTGAATACAATCAAATATTAGTCGACATCAATTTGTTATATATCTTACTAATTTTTTAGTTATTACCAATATTCTGGTAATTAATCACGTAGCGACATATCACATCAATCTCTATATTTACTAAATCTCCTTGTTGCTTTAAACCTAATGTAGTATTTTCCAGCGTAAAGGGAATAAGTGAAACAGAAAATCTATTCTTTTTATCATCTACATCATTTGAGGTTAGACTTATCCCATCAATTGCAATAGAGCCTTTCTGGGCAATATAAGGCATGAGAGAATGATCTTCACATGTGATCCACATTTTTGTCTCTGTGTCTTTTCTTTTAACCTCGTCAATAATTCCCATTCCATCTGTATGCCCTAAAACGATGTGGCCTCCTAGTCTGTCGCCTAACCGTAGGCTCCTTTCGATATTAACTAAGTCTCCCTTTTTTAATTGTCCCATTTGTGATCTCCTAGTTGTCTCACGCACTAATTCGAATTCGACCATTTGGTTTCGTTTGTTTATAACTGTCAAACAGGTTCCATTGAGATTCATACTATCACCCAACTTGAGCCCTTTCAATAATCTTGCCGGGATTTTCAATTTTAGCCTCATGTGAGCAGATCGTCCCAAATTTTTTTTCAAGCTGGAGAGAGATCTCACCTCGCCTAACCCTTCAATAATTCCTGTAAACATATGTAGTTACAACGAAATGAACAAATAAGTGCATATTAAATCTCGCTAAGTTTTGCAGAGTGAGAATATCCTCAGGCTGTGTTTGTTGTAAATTTTGCATATTGCTAAAACGGGTAAATAGTTAGATATGGCTACTACTATCAATATCTATGGGAATCAGTCATATGGAGGTATTATTTTGCAAGATACTTTCTCGTATGTGCATTAATCCGTCCTACAACCTTGAAGGATGTATCGCACGTAGTATTGTCCATGCAAATGCCTTTCGATCAATACATGGATGCAGATGTAACTAGTTAGCCCAAGAAGTGTGGTTGGTATCACAATATGATCGGTCCTATGATCCCATCATTCCTGGTAGTTTGATGGGTGTTCTATACATCTTCGTCAGGTTCAGGCCCTCACTGGTGGTGACAGTAACGAAGTCAAGCGGGACGTTTCCGGGCGGAGATAACAGCATTTTCTGTCCTGGTGAAATTGATTCCACTGACTCAGTACTCTGTCCACCATAATTTATTACTACGTTGGTTAGAGGAAGCTTTCCTGTATTTGATAGTGTGACTCTTGCAGTACTAAAGAGGTTTTGTTCGTCCTTAAGAGGATCTATTTCAAGATTGTAATCCGCAGAAAATATGTTAAAACCATAGACTACTATCAACACCCCTGACAACGCAATTATAGCACTTATAATAACAACGACAATACTACGACGCATCCTCTGTCTTACTTAGGTAGGAAGTGTATTTAACATTTATCAGAAAGAATGAGCCACCTTACATGTTTGGCAAAACCGAGCCAACAATACTAAAAAAACGGTCGAGTAACTAAATCAATCTATCAAGAACAAATTTACGCATTATTTACATTAAGGTCAATTTTAGACTGACAAAGGTTCGGTAGATAAAGGATATTCTGTTGCCATTGCTCACCAAAGTTGATTATTTTGCACAATGCTAAGGTCATAATACGCATCAAAAACACATAGGCTCCAGAAATTAATCTTCATTTTATTTTGAGTGCCTGAATTGAGTACATACATAGTAGTACTTAACACATGTAGCCTTGAGAAATTTCTATCTCAAAACATCTGTCATAAACAAAATATAGTCTAGATCGATGTATATTGCTTTTAAAGATAGGAGCTCTTGTTACAAGTCAGTTATTTTCATTCTTCCTGAACTCGCTTTACAAGCCTCTCAAGTAACATTAGGACGAATCTCACGTTTTGGTACAGGCTATTGTAGCAGGCGAGCTCAAGCCTTTGCATAAAATCCTGCTTTCCGTTCGAAGATTTGGCCATTTTGCATGGCTTTTCTTAGATAATTTTTTGCCTCATCTTCCGTAAATTTTCCAGTATTTATGAGTTCGTCAATGAAGTTTCTTTCACTTACGTCATTCTTATCTTCGCCTGCAAGGGCATTAAATATCTCTATAAATAGCTTCAGTTTAGAGACTTCGCTGTGTGGTTTACCGTGAAGTACCCCTAGATCTACCTTCCCAGTATTCACATCCATACCAGCCGTCTCTAGCATTCTTTGCACCAAATATATTGCACGTTCAGCATCATCAATTTCTACCATGTCCTTTAACAACAATCGGGCTCGAGCAGTCGCTAACCTCACGAGTCCTTCAAGTTGTCTGGGAGTAACAGTAATCATTCCCTCGGCTTCTACATTTCGCATTTTCATGTAATAGTCTTTAATTATATCCATTGCTTCATTCGATAGAGAAGGCTCGACTTGCTTTGCATATGCGAGATACTTACTAAGTAATTCTGTATCAATCGCGGGTTGAGCGAGCTCGATTAGCATCCCTATGAATTTCCAGAATATGGCTTGCGACCCGACTATCTTTTTCTCTTTCAGGAGTGTCCCGAACCACAAAAATAAGATCAAACCTCGTAAGGAGGGGGATAGGTAGATTAACGTTTTCTGTAATATTCTTGAAAGGATCGTATTTTCCATACATTGGGTTGGCAGCAGAAAGAATAGATGTTCTTGCATTCAACGTAGCTACGATTCCTCCTTTCGCAACAGAACAAGTTTGTTGTTCCATTACCTCATGTAACGCAGATCGATCTTCCGGTCTCATCTTATCAAATTCATCTATGCAAACCAATCCTTGATCGCCCAATACGACTGCTCCTGCCTCCAGCATCATTATACCGGATTTGTCCCTAATTACGGCTGCAGTTAGTCCGGCCGACAGTAGAGCCTCTCCCTGAAGTATAAAGCCCCCTAGGAGCTATCTTTGCCGCAAACTTTAGCATCTCTGATTTTGCTGTACCCGGGTCACCTACTAGGAAGACATTCATATCTCCTCTTCTGGTTGATCCGTCACTAAGTTTCTTTGTTAAACTACCAACGATCAAAAGTAATATGGACTCCTTTATCACTTCATGTCCGTATACATGTGGGGCGAATGATGCAATCAATTTATCATATGCATCGGCTTTACTTGATACAGTTATGATTTGTCTTTCATCTTCGCTCCTTATGGTTAGACGCTCTATTGTGCGCGAGTCCTTATTGCCAGTTCCTCCACCAAGATATTCTATATTATTGCCTTCCATTCTTAGTCTGAATAGACTGGTTCTGATCTGGGGAGAGACTTGTTCTTGTTCTATTCTTACGATTCCAGTTAGCATAATTCTGTCACCGGGACGACACTGATCGACAAGGTCTCCCATGACAGTCACTTCCACATAATGTGGCAATTGACCGGCAGGTAAATCCTCCGGAAGCTCTTGAAGTCGTACCAATTGGAAGTCGGTAAAGATACTATTCTCTGGATCCATCTCAAGCTCCTTTTCTGCACAATTCACGCATTTTGCCGGTTTCTTTAACAACAGACCTTTGAGCTGCGCTTCATTAATCGTTTGACAATTCGTACATCTATACCCGATCCTCTTGGCTAAGGGCTTAACTTCTGAAGATCTTACAACCATACCCCAGACCCCTATTAGCTTATCGATCACCTCTGCGTTAATATCACGTAATGTTCTCTGAACAGAATAATTGCCAATCCTAACCTTTATTCTGTCGATTATTTCTTCAGCATAATCCGGATGAATCTCGTTCAATACTGTCAAGACTGCAGAGTTAAATGCTTCGAGCATGTCATCAGGATGATGGGTCATTTCCTTTGCAAGGTCAGGAGTAAAAGTATCAAAATCAATATAGTCAATTACAACAGATGTAGAGCCGAGAGCCATCATGTGATTTATTCTTTCAAAGTACTTGTAATTGCCTAGGTTATCCTTAAAACCTCTCAGAAATCTTTCAAGTTCATTAGATAACGATGCAGAGGTCTGCTGTTCAGTCAAATTTCCTTAAAACCTTCTTTTTGAACGCAATAGTCGACTCATGAATTAAATCATACAGTTCGCGCTCCTCCACTGATAATTTTTCTCTTATTGCCGGTGTTAATGTGGAGGTTGCAGACCAACTTGACAATTTTTTCGATTCTCGATACTACGAATGAATTAAGTGATACAATTATTCTTTCCCGATCCTTTTCGTCTAATGAGGAGAGATAGTCGTTAACTCGGATGTAGAAGTCGGCGTTTATGCCAGAAAGATCGTGAGCCCTTGCAATTCTCTCCAAGTTGAGTGTTCTTGAAACGTAAGCGGCATCGTCCTTGTCGTTGATTGTGACTATTCCTGACTCCGAGAGGTTCTGCGCCAGCCACCGAGGAATCGAGCTAATGTCGCCTTCCTTCGAATCGATAACAATTTCATCCAGTGACACATTTAAAGCCTCCTTGTACTGCACTTTAACATCTTCTACTAGGTATCCCAACTTGTACGAATCTTGGATACTAGTCAGTCGCTTCTCATTCGAGAAACATTGGTAGTTTGCCATTTTATCACGCTCCTACTTTTAACTTAATCATTCGAGTTATATTTTTTCTTATGACAGTTTTATTTAAGCGGTGGGTAAATCAAACGTAACGTACAGTAACCAAAAAATGAACATGACTTTGGAGTTTTCAGTAAACTTGAATAGCCGTTAACTCGTTGGTGCTTTGGCACCGGTTTTTCAATCATACCATAAAATACCTAATAAGAACTCATCATTTTTTTTAGATAAGTCCAAGGTTTACAACTCGAATGATCGCTATGCATGAGGAGAGTAGGCAACTACATATTTGTGTGTCACAAATCCCGTAGTTCCTGCACATTTTTTTCAACTAAATCAAATCCCTGCTGCCAAAAGTCCCTGGAAGAGATGTCGATTCCTATATCAGACAAAATTTCCTCTGTCTTACGAGAATCCTCCGGACGAAAGCAATTTGTAGTATTTAGGAATAAATGACAACTTTCCCTCTTTTCTGAATTGATGGTAAAGAGACAGAACTAGCAAATTTCCGAATGAATACGCGTAGCAATAGAATGGACTATGATATAAGTGTGGAATGTATAGCCATTCCCATCGAAAATCATCTGAAACAGTTACCGAATCACCGAACTGATCTTCAAGATTTTGTAAGTACAGGTCTGATACTTCGTTTATATTTGCATTCTTTTCAGTTATGGCCTTATGAGCTTCAATCTCAAATAGGGTAAAGTAAGCTTGTCTCATAATAGTAGCGTACATATCATCGATCTGAGAAGCTAGCAGGACAGCTTTCTGCTCGCGTGTTAATTTGCTGATGAGTTTATCATTAAGGAGAATTTCAGCAAAGACTGACGCTGTTTCGGCCAAGGGTAATGGAGCGTGGGCAACAGATATTGGTTTATCTGAGGCTGCCATACTGTGTATAGCATGACCTAGTTCATGAGCCATAGTGCTAACATCTCTAATTCTACCATCAAAATTAAGAAGTATATATGGCGTAAGTTTTGGCGTAACCGTGTAACAGAAGGCGCCACCTTGTTTTGCTTTTCTTATTTCGGAATCCACATGTTTTTCATTGAATACTTTTGTTGCAAATTTACCAAATCTAGGATCAAAATCAGAAAATGTGTCGATGACCGTGCTAACCGCGTTCTGGTAGCTAAATCTTTCCCGATACCTCCCACTGAGGGTTAGGGGCGCGTACAAATGGTACCTGTGAAGCTTTTTGAGGCCTATCATCGCAGCTTTTTCTTTGAAGTACCTCTGGAATACCTTTGCATTAGAACGACAAGCTTGGAGAAGAGATTCTACGGTTGAATCATCTAGATTGTTGTATGTATTCCGTACCGAGATTGGTCTCTTAAATCCACGTAATTTTATGAATTCATCATGCCACTGTATCACCTTATTGAAATAAATTTCGCCTAGGACACCACTATTCTTTTTGTATTCCTTTAGTAGCGACTTGTATGCTGACACCCTCTCTTCCTTCTTTGTGCTCCTAATCATCGAGAGCATCTTTTCCTTATTGTTGAATTTTTTTTCTATGACCAGTTTACCTTTTTTTAGCTGTACAACGAATTCTAGAGAGCTTGTCATTCTGTCGTATATCTTTGTGAGGGCTCCTGACCCGCTCACCTCCAGTGTACTAATAATCTTCTCTTCAGGTTCAGATAATGTGAATTTGGCCAGAAGCCGACTATGTTTCAGATGCTCTCTATAAACAATCGGAGCAGAATTTATCAGACGTTCGGCGTTCAAATCATCAAGTTGTTTTTTAAACCAGATGTCAAAAAATAATAAGCGGTTTGATACGTCTGCTGACAGCATTTCCATCTTAGTTAGTAGGGCAGCGGCTTCGTTTGACGAGGTATCAGAGGCATATTTCAGATGGGCGTACCCAACTGCAATACTGATCTGCTCATTTATTCCTTCAACAAGATTCATGAGTTTTTGAAATTGACTTGCAGAAATGCTCTCTTTAAGCATCCCACGTTCGCCTTCGATCCGCTTTGCAGCCTGCTCAATCGATTTTATCAGATTCTGTAATTCTTCTCCTTTATGGTTCTCTATCAACTGTGATAGATTCCATATTGTCGGTTTAGGTCGCATTAAAAGCGTCATACCCATCAGCAGAATCCTATGAAGTGGTCACATATGTTTCTTGCATGTTCTGGTTTTAGCCTGATCCAATTGCATTGATGTTTTCAGTTTTTGAAGAGAACAAACAGAAAGGTATCATTACAGATCTGCAATCTAATGTATGGCGATTCTTGCATTGTACTTTAGAAAACCAGTATTATGTTTAATAATCGAATATTTGGAAATACTTTAGGATTGAGTCGAACTCATAGAATTGAAGAGAAGAAATGGAATTCCGATAATGAAGCGAAAATTCGTCAAAAATGGGAGAATGCTAGGACTGATAATACCCCAATCAATAGAGGACAGGCCCCTTTTGTAATCGATACTCCCCCTCCATACCCTTCAGGTCGGCCATGGCATATCGGAGCAGCGGCTCATTATGCGCAGATCGATATGATAGCTAGGAGCGCTCGAATGAGGGGCTTCAACGTCCTGTTTCCAATAGGTATCGATCGAAATGGTCTTCCAATTGAAATCTATACGGAAAAGAAATACAAAATTAGGATGAGGAAAACAGATAGGAGGAAATTCTTAGAATTGTGCAAGAGTGCTTTGGACGAACTTGAACAAGAGATGATTGAGATTATGAAGTCGATTGGATTGAGTGCAGACTTCAAGAATTACTATAAGACCGATTCAAGTAAATTTAGAGCGCTAACTCAAAGTACTTTCATAGAGCTGTGGAACAGGAAGTTGATCTACATTGCTAATAGGCCTAATAACCTATGTCCAGACTGCGGAACCACTATAGCAGATGCGGAAATTGTATACGAGGAAGTTCCCACCAAGCTCGTATACATGAATTTTAGTATAAAGGACGAAACAAAGGGAATAATAGTGGCATCAACTAGACCAGAATTGCTTTTTGCTTGTCAAGCAGTTATAGTAAATCCTAATGACGAGCGCTATGCGGATATTGTAGGGAAGAAGGTATCTGTTCCTCTCTTCGACAAGCAAGTCCCAGTTTATGCACACCACTCAGCTAGACCAGAATTTGGAACTGGTGTAGTTATGGTCTGTAGTTATGGCGATCAGAATGACGTTTCATTATTTAGAGAGCTCGGATTGAAGGAAGTTATCGCTATAGATATCTATGGGCGCACTACAGTCGAAGCTGGCTCATATGCTAATCTTCCAATACAAGAAGCTAGAGTTAAGATAATTTCTGACTTGAAGACAAACGGCTTTCTACAAAAAACCGAGGATATTATGCATAGAACTCCTTTATGCGAGAGAAGCAAAACTCCTGTGGAGATTGTTCCATTGCAAGATTATTACCTTAAACAAATTGAGTATATTCCCCAACTAAGGCAGCTGACAACCCATCTCAAGTTTTATCCTGAAATTCACAGACAAATTCTAATGAACTGGCTTGATTCGGTTGCAACTGATTGGCCCATTTCAAGGAGACGATATTATGGAACAGAGATTCCTATCTGGTATTGTGTGAATTGCAATTATCCCAACCTACCGCCCCCTGGCAAATATTACAGACCTTGGGAAGAGGATCCTCCATTTGATAAATGCACCAGTTGCGGAGCAGGAAAATTTGTTGGAGAAGAACGAACATTCGATACTTGGATGGACTCCAGCTTGACTGCTATATACATAGGTAAATATGGGGAATCAGATAGAATCCAACATCCTTACCCCGGTACGATTAGACCCCAAGCAAAGGACATTGTTAGAACTTGGCTATACTATTCAATGCTACGTTGTGTTCAATTGACCGATAAGCTGCCTTGGTCAAAGGCCTGGATAATGGGTTTTGGAGTTGACGAAAGGGGCGAGAAAATGAGTAAGAGCAGAGGTAATGCAATGGATCCTATACCTATAATCAATACATATGGGGCGGATGCGTTCAGATTCTGGTCAGCATCGGAATGTAATTTAGGCTATGATTTTCGGTGCTCTGAACAAAAGATATCAGTTGCAAAGAACTTCTTGTCTAAATTATGGAATGTTGCAAGGTTCATATCCTCGTTTGATAATGTCTCTGAAAAGCCAACAACTTTAGCTCCAAGTGACATGTGGTTGCTGGGAGAATTGCAGAAACTAGTTGAGGAATGTAGGATAGGATTTTCCGAATTCAATTTCTTTATTCCCTCGAACGCCATACGAGAATTCACCTGGAACGTTTTTGCAGACTCACTACATTGAGATGGTCAAGTGGAGGGCATACCTTGATGGGTCTAGTCAATCTCGGCAGTCATCGATCTATACCCTTCATAAAAGTATGACGACAATCCTTACATTGTTGGCCCCGATATGTCCGTATATAACCGAGGAGATCTGGACGAGCATGTATAGCAATGAAAATGAAAGCATCCATCTGCGTAAGCTACCAGAAGTAGAGGGAGATTACAGTGAGTATTCTAAGTATACGCAGCTAATTATCATTTTTAACTCCATGGTCTGGAACAAGAAAAAGTCTTTTATTTCTCCAGAAACCGGAAAGCCGCTATCACTAAAGGATCCTATAGAATTAGCGATTCCCGAGAACCTATTGCCTTTCGAAGAAGATCTAATTAAAATGCATAACATTAGCAGAGCAGTGTAACAAGGAATACGGAATGTCCCTCTTGAACCTAAACATTGCAGTTACAGCGAGTAGGAGAGCAGGTGAGCTAGCCCAGATCATAAGATCGCTCGGAGGAAGGCCGTACATCGCTCCCACAACAGGAATCAAAAGAGAGGAATGTACCATTTTTGATGTATCAAAATTTATAGAACTCGCCAAGGAAAGCAGGCCAGATTTTGTCGTGTTTATGACAGGTCCAAGTGTATACTCACTAATCGATTTGTCCTCAGAACTTGGAAAGAAGGAACCATTAATCAATATACTTAGAAATACGATATTGGTTGCACGAAGTCCAAAAACCCAGATGTCGCTATTTAATTTTGGCCTGAGGCCAATTCTAATCCCTAATCTAGATTATACATCTACTGGAGTGCTGAAGCTCTTCGAAAGTATGGGAGTGACGGAGAAGAAAATCGCAATCATCTGGCATGGTACCTCTTCCCGACATTTAGTTGATGGACTTGAGCGATTGAGAAATAAGATTATTGAAGTACATGTGTACAGATATTCAGAAACCAATGATCTCAATGAAACCAGAATTCTCGAGTACATGGGTTTTAAATCCGTTCTAAGTGATGAAACCGTGGTTACAAATCTGGTAAGGGATATAAATCTACGGAATATCGATGCTATAACCTTTACAAGTCCACCATCAGTTAGAGGACTGCTAAATTTTGCAAAGAGACACAAATTATGGGAAACTTTACAAAATTCACTTAATTCAATAACGATAGTCGTGGCGATTGGACCCTCCACGGCCAGTGAGCTAGACAAGAACGGGGTAGTGGTGGATGTCGTTCCTCAAGTCTTTAAAATGAAACCAATGATCGATGCATTGACATTGTACATCCAAAGCGATACTGTCAATGAGAAAGTTAAAAGACTATCTCACTGCAGCAAATAAAACATTTAGTATGATATGGCCCATTTCTGTGATAATTTCACGTTTTATCGATTTTTACTTTTATTTATTATATCGCAAATATAGTTTGAAAACCTTATATCGTGAACTAATTTATACGAGCCTATGAAGCGGATTGAGGCAATTATACCTAATGAAAAGATTAGCGCAGTAAATGAAGCCTTCAAGAAGGCTGGTATAGGCGGATGTACCATCATGGAAGCAAAAGGCAGAGGTAAGGGTGAGAAGCCCATGGTTCAAAGTGGGAGAGGGACAAGTAGGTTTGTATCTGAATTTTCAGTCCGTGCCAATATCATTACAGTAGTTCCTGATTCCCAAGTAGAAAATGTGGTTAATGCAATACTGGACTCGGTAAGTACGGGCTCAGCAGGAGATGGAAAAATATTCATCTCTCCTGTTCTTGAGACGATAGATATAGGAACAAGACAACGTGGTGAAGAGGCGATTATTTAGAAGATAAAAGGGTGGGGCTTTTCTTTCTAAAGAATTTTTTAGTTTCACCGTACGTTTTGATATCCAATTGAGGAACCTTAACTATTATTGGAAGTTCCTGAACCATTTTTCCGATTAAGAGTGAATGCCTCTGAGGAAGAGTCCTAACTATCGACCTGATCGTATCCTTGTCAACTAGTGAAATTTTAGAAATTCTTTCTAAGTCAGATTCATTCACGAAATTGAACAAGAAAATGTTGTCAACTTGCCTCAAGATCCCTTCTCCTAATGCCTCTGGGTGATTAGTAATAAACGTAGAATAAATTCCAAAGTGACGCATTCTCGTGATAATGTCGTCCCAGTAGGTCTCTTTGATATACAGATGGGCTTCCTCCGCAAAGAGAAATATGGGGGGGATGACATCGTTTCCCAGCAACTCAACCAATTTATTTAGTATCAACTCTACGACCATATGTCTTATGGTCGGTGCAAAAGTTCCCATTTTCACGATCATTGCCAGTCCATGAACATTATTGGAAATCAAATTTTCGAATCTTAATCCATCATATTCATCATTTTTCTCGTCATTGAGAAATAGCCTCGAATTATATATCGTATGAAACCTTGAGATTAATGCGTCACGAACAAGATCATTGAAATTCCAATTATTAATTGCATTTGAAAATGCTTCTAATGTTAGGACGTCTCTTTTGAAAAGATTATCCCAAATTCTAAAGAACTCTCGCAATGATGTGGAAGGCATATCTAAAGCGTTCTTTAGCATGGAAGACACAGATGGTTTGCCACAATACTCTAATGAAAAGCGCAAATTCTTTCCTGGTTCAAGAAGAACGATCTTTGATTCAATATTTGAGCCCAAGCCATTGGTCTTAACTCCTAATCCCGTATATTCATTATTTAGATCAAATACAAGAATAAATGCTCCATGTTCTAGGAGGGACTTAACAAGTAATTTTGACAAATGTGATTTACCCGATTCTTTCTTACCTGCAATGATGTTTAGCCTGCCATCAAGGTCTTCAGCGTATATCATAAACGGATCTTGACTATTACCAACGAAGCCGATCGAAATGGGAGACTCACCACCTCTGTTAAGTATATGATTCAGTTCAGAAATTGAAAGACGTCTAATCCTCGAATTTACTCTCGAAGGTAACCAATTGATATCACTTGACATATTGGTACTTGCACCAACGGAAGAACCTCTTATCTTGGCCTTGAAAAGTCTCGAATCGCGCACTACGCCTGATATTAATCCTATTTCTAACGGATCATATGATACTCCAGGACTGGTTGCGCGAATTATTTCGTCTTTGACGATATCCTCAACAATAGATTGGTTCGAGAGATATTCTTCATTATATACTTGAACTATCAGTTCCCTTTTCATTTCAGTATCCTCAATCAGAAAGTAGTCGCCCTTGGAGACCATTTCTGATTTTACTGCCAACAGTATCAATTCATCATTCGTTTTTTGAAGGATTTTCAAACAAACGAGACCCCCAAAATGTTCTTTCTAGTAGCAGTTTGGTCAACCTCTTCAGCGCCATAACTCCTTGATATGAATCCCTTTAATGATGAGACCTCTGTGGTAGTGAAAGTTGAAATGTGATGTGCAATCCTAAGTGATTCGGGATAGCTACGAAAGAGTATGTCATTTCCGATTAGTCTCTCTAAACATTCCAAATCATTACCATTCGCAGAGCATATGTCAGCTCGGAGGACATACTCATTTTCATTTTTTCCAAGTTTCACTAGCATATTATTACCCAATGTATTTCTTGCCAGACTCTTAATCACACAATCCGTATCGATGCAAGCCGAGTAAGGCATTGTTTTAAGTAAACTTTCAAATTGATTAAGAATCGTCATGCTCGTGTTTTTAGACAACCCTATGACATCATTATTACTTAAAGTGGACATTTCAATTACTTTGTTGATGGTACAGCTGTAATCCTCAAATACAGAGGGCCTCAGAGCTCCATCAATTAGTATTATCGAATTATTCAAGCGGTTGGAGAGCACTAGTTGAATTGCTCTCTCTAATCTAATTCTGATAAGACGTTTGGCGATGCTGCTGTCAACGAGCAATAGATTTCCTAAATTATGATCTATTTTGGAGTTATCCAGGAATTCCTCGGTTAGATAGATGAGCATGGGGCCTAGCCTGATATGGCGTCGGATTCTTCTGCCGGATGATATGACGACTCCAGATTTTGCAGCATACAACCTTCCTTCTTCCGTCCTCGCTAAATGAATAACACTTGAATCTATAGCGCTGATGTAGGTTATCTCCTCACTTGGTTGAAGGACCATAGGAGTCACTGCGCAAGCCTGTTCAAAGCTACCCTGCCTTCTAACTGGAACAGTCGTTTGTTCAATTGAATCAAAAATAATTCTTCTCCCCTTGAGGATTTCCTCTAATTGATTTGCCAAACACATTTTCATCGATTTTCTGAAAGTGTTTTCAAATTCTGTTATACAATCTTCCTCAAGATAGAAGTTTAAATGCGCATTTGCATTCATTTTGATCAACAATATCTGCGAACCGAACCTAATTAATGTTGCGCAAGATGCGCAAGATGCAAAGGAACAAGTTTATCAAGGTGAACTTTTCCAACGTTGCTTGTTCAACATGAATGATAGCCCCCCACCACTCAGCTGCGCAGTCGGATGAAGTGAAGATCAGGCTGAAGCACAATGGATGGGAAGTCGAAATAACATGCGCAGAAAACAAAGTCAAGGAGGTGGTTCAAAACGTCCTTGATAGTATCGATCATCCAAGTCCATTGGATGAAAAGAATGCGGTAGCTATTGGCGAACTTCAACATCAGGTTGAAAATATAAAAATGCTTATAGATTCTAACCCTATACCTCCTAGTAAAGAGGTAATTAGGAGAGAAAGAAAATCATCGCATAAAACAGGTATGACATGCAGAATACTTCTGGAAACACTATGGGGAGAAGGGTACTTCATTACCCAGCGACTCCTAGCAGAAATTCATGAAGAGTGACTGCGAAGGGGGTACAGCTACGACAGAACGGCTGTTTCACATTCACTAACCGATATGGTTAGAGAAGGCATTATAGTCCGAAATGGAACCGCCCGTAATTATGTCTATTTACAGAAGACGACTTGAAATGAACTCGTTCAGGTAACAAACCTCATCATATATGATCATCTATTCCAGTCCTTGTATTTTTTTCCGTCTTGCAAGCATAGAATTTAGCCAGCTGATTCCTGCGGTGGTGATTCGGTATGCTGGTAATTCACCGCCATTTCTGACGATGTCTCTTTGTACGTATCCTACTTTAACCAATTCGGACAATCTTGAACTAATAGATTTTGATTTTAGACCCGTTGCTGATTGTAGGTCAGATATACGTAGTCTGTCATCCTCAGTCTTCCCTAATCCCTTTCCGATACGGGAAGCAACCAGTTGAAGGGCAACGATTTGTTTGTCTGAGAACTTTCTAAGTTCGACTCCGTCCAATATTGGAATTATCTTCGGACCTTCGGGGGTAATCTTGATGATATCTGAATATGATTCAACAAGATCGGCAATAGTGTAATTAAGTGAAATCCTATTAGCCAGTTCCAATGAGGGAATTTGTTTTGTCAGAAATGATATCACGGAAGTTATAACCGAATCTGCAGATCCATTAAACTGGACCCGAATATCGCCTATGCAGATTGAAACATTTACGTTAGCTCCCGGGTCAGCAGTACTTCCGATTTCTTCCTTACCCCGATCACTTTGTTCGATAGACACCAGATTTCACCTCACCTTCGAGATATTGATTATAAATATATATGCGTATTTCTAAATACTCGCGCTTAGCTCTTGTACTGCAAGGAGGAGCAAAAATGTCCTTGCCGAATAGACCTTACGTGAAAAGATAAATTAAACTTATTAATACAAGCTTAAGCATCGTCAAGGTTTTGAAATTGAGCGAATTATTGCATGAACAAGAATTAGGTGATTGGAGAAGAACCCATTACTCTAGGGAGATTCTGCCTACTTTAGATACCAGGCAGATCACTGTAATGGGATGGGTTTCTAGCACAAGGAGCCACGGTAATATTCAATTTGTTGTAATAAGAGATCGACTAGGTGAAATACAAGTAACTGCAAAACGAGGCGAATGTTCAGACAAGGTTCTCGATCAACTCTCACGTATAAAGGAACACACGTCCTTAGCGGTCAGAGGGAAAGTTCGAGCACAAAATAGGTCACCCAATGGAATAGAGGTTATTCCCAACGAGGTAAGAATCTTCTCGTTGGCTAAGCAAGCAGCACCATTTACCATCCAGGCAAATAAATCAACTGTAGGTATTGATACTCGCCTCGATCTTAGAGCTATAGATTTAAGGCGAAATTTTTTACGAAGCACATTTGGAATCCGTCATACCACACTTAGTTCTGTTAGAGAGTTTCTTGATGCGAAAGGCTTTATTGAAGTCAACACACCCAAAATGATCGCAACAGCTACTGAAGGGGGAGCTGCCCTGTTTCCAATTTTCTACTATAACAAGGAGGCATACCTGGCACAAAGTCCCCAATTGTATAAGGAACAGCTCACGATGGCTTTTGAGAATCTCTACGAGATTGGACCTATTTTTAGAGCAGAGCCCTCAAGAACAAAAAGACACTTATCCGAAGCAACCTCGATTGACGTTGAACAGGCCTTCGCAGATTACAATGACCTTATGGATTTACTAGAAGCAATGATCAAACATATTATCAAATCGATAAATGACAGACATCGGGATGATCTTCAAAGTATGCATAGCACATTGCCTAACATCAAGACGCCTTTCCCAAGATACAGGTACGATGAGATTATTGATAAGCTTCAAGCAAAAGGTGAACGTATCAGATGGGGTGACGATATCAACCCTCAGATTATAAAAGGACTTTCAAATGAAGTCTTCAACAGCGATACTTTTTACTACATAACAGAATGGCCCACTGCTATAAAACCATTCTATGTAAAGCCGACTTCCAAATCTGACAAGTTTTGTGAATCATTTGATCTAATGTTTGGTTCTCTTGAAATCTCCTCTGGCAGTACCAGGATAAATAGGAAGGAGTCTCTTCTAGCAAGTATGAAAAAACAAGGGCTAAATACGGAATTGTTTGATTTCCATCTTAGAGTTTTTGATTATGGTGTTCCACCTCATGCAGGTTTCGGAGTAGGCATGGAAAGACTCATGATGGTACTCCTAAATATCGAGAATATCCGAGACGCTACATTCTATCCAAGGGATATTGATCGCCTTACCCCGTGAATGAGGAGAATTAAATCGGAATGGTTTCAAAGGACGAGATAAGGCATTTAGGCTGGCTTGCAAGGTTAGACCTATCAGAGGAAGAGCTATCAAAATATGAATCTCAAATTGATCGAATTATTCAACATTTTGACATCTTAGATAGCTTAGAATTAGATATCATGGAACCTACTTACTTGACTAAGTCGGTGCGCAACTTACGTCTCGATAAAGCAAAGGATTTTGGCGAGAATGTACTTCCCAAAACCAAAAATAGAAAGGATGGCTATTTGAAAGGCCCTAAAAGTGATGTGAAACAATGAGTAGGCTATGTGATCTCTCGATCGATGAGGTTACAGACGGTATAAGAAATCAACATTTTTCTGCAGAGGAATATGTATCCCAAACCCTGGAGCGTATAGCAAAACTAGATGTCGATATCAAGGCCTTTGTGGGTGTGAATACTGATGGCGCTATAGAATCTGCGCGGAGACTAGATAGCAAGATTCGTAGGGGAGAGAAGGTTGGCCATTTGGCAGGTATCACAGTGGGTATAAAGGACAACATAAGCACCAAAGGATTAAGAACTACATGTGCTTCAAGGGTCTTGGCAGATTATGTCCCACCCTATGACGCGACTGTAATTCGAAAATTGAAAGAATGCGATGCAATCATTATCGGAAAATTGAATTTAGATGAGTTTGCGATGGGTTCAACAACTGAGTTTAGTAATTTCGGACCTACAAGAAATCCGTGGAATCTAGATTATGTCACCGGTGGCTCATCGGGGGGTAGTGCGGCTGCTGTTGCAGCAGCCGAGTGCACCGCGTCATTAGGATCGGATACTGGGGGTTCAGTTAGATGTCCTGCAAGTTTCTGTTCAGTAGTAGGATTCAAGCCCACATATGGTTCGGTTAGTAGATATGGTTTAATAGCCTATTCTAATAGCCTGGAGCAAATTGGTCCAATTGCTCGAACAGTACCAGGTGTTGTCAGATTGATGAACGCAATTTCAGGAGTAGATCCTAATGATGATACCACACGCACAGTGGCTTTGCCCTATTCTGTTGAAGCACCTAAAAATCATCTTCGGATAGCTTTACTAAACAATTTGACCGTCGATGCTCAACCTGAAGTTTCCAAGTGTATATATTCCGCGATGGATACGCTGTCTTCAGCAGGATGCATCTGCGAGGAGTTAACATTAAACTCATTGGATTATGCTCTTGCTTCATACTACGTTATCGCTATGGCAGAAGCGAGTAGTAATCTTGCACGGTACGACAATATTCGTTACGGATTCAATTTGGATCCTGAAGGGTATGAATGGAATTCATATTTTGCGAAAGTAAGAAGTAATTTTGGCGAAGAAGTCAAAAGACGAATTATCGTCGGCACATATGTTCTCTCTTCAGGATACTATGGACGATATTATCTTAAGGCACAAAAAGTAAGAGCCTTGTTAAGACGAGAGTTCAAGTCGTTGTATTCCAAATATGATGTTATAATAGCTCCTACCATGCCTATACTACCCTTTAGAATTGGTGAAAAAATAGGTGACCCGATAAAGCTTTATTACGTGGATATTGACACCGTTGTTTCCAATCTCACAGGAATGCCTGCAATTTCAATACCTGCTGGGTTTAGCAATGGTCTCCCGATAGGTCTCCAAATTATGTCAGATGAATTTCAAGAACAGAAGATTTTTGATGCAGCTCTACTTTTCGAAAGAACGGCCAAAATTCAGGTGAGAACTCCATTATGATGTCTACATACAGTACTAAAATTGGATTGGAAATCCATTGTCAACTTACTGGTTTAAGAAGCAAGCTATTTTGTTCATGCCATTGCAATTATCGTGAATACAGTCCCAATGAGAATATCTGTCCGACGTGCACAGGGCTTCCGGGCACCCTACCTCTATTGAATCAGACAGCAATAGAAATAGCGGCAATGGTTTGCATGGCTTTAAGGTGTACTATTCCAAATAATATACTATTCTACAGAAAGAACTATTTCTATTTAGATCTACCTAAGAATTTTCAACTTACCCAATATAATGCCCATGGAATTACCAGCATTGGTGTAGATGGGTTGCTGGGATATGGACAAGGAGAAACTAGAATACGTAGAGTTCAGCTCGAAGAGGACCCTGGTAGATTATCATATATGAATGGAAGTTCAGGCTCACTAATCGACTACAACCGGGCTGGAATACCCCTTGTGGAAATCGTGACCGAGCCAGATTTTCATGACCCAAAAGATGTGAGATTATTTCTGAATAAATTAGCATCGATAGTTGAACACCTGGGAGTTTGTGATACGAGCCTTGAAGGAGCAGTTAGATGCGACGCGAATATTTCCATAGGTGATTCAAGAAGAGTTGAAATAAAAAACGTCTCTTCCTTTGGAGATGTCGAAAAGGCTCTCAAGTTTGAAATGACCAGGCAAAAAGCTATGCTTAATTATGAAATGGAAATCAGAGGTGAAACCAGACATTGGGACGAACAAAGAAAAATAACCAAGCAGTCAAGGACCAAGGAAGAGGAACAAGACTACAGATACTTTTACGAGCCAGATATACCATCAATTCAGATCGATGAGGATTATTTGAAGGAATTACACTCAAAAATGCCTGAGCTTCCAGATGAACGGAAAGAACGGTTTATCAATTATTATAAACTTACGGAGCACGTCTCCAAAGTATTAATAGATCATAAAGATCTCGCAGATTACTTCGAGGAGTCAGTCAAGATCTATTTTGCCCCCAAAGAAATAGCAAATATTATCGTGACTGACCTTATGAGCTATGCAGATGACAATTCTAAGAAACTTGGATCTCCAATAAGGAACATAAAGATGACACCCAAACAATTAGCTGAAATAGCTCGAATGATAAAGGAAGGGATCGTTAATAGAAAAACTGCTAAGCAAATCCTATATGAAGCTGTATTATCAGGCAAATTAATAACTCCAAGTGAAAATGACACGAATTTTAGAAAGATCAACGATGAGGGCCTAATATTGCGTTCTATTGAAAATGTCTTTGAGGCAGAGTCCATAGCAGTGCTTGATGCAAGAAAAAATCCTAATGTATCCAACTATCTGCTCGGAAAGGTGATGGAACTCACTAAGGGCAGAGTTGATCCAGGGCGTGCATTAAGCCTAATCAACAAAAAGTTGTTGGAATACTAAATAGGTAGAGAAAATCATGATCCAGCTTATTATTAATTAACGCTTGATGGTAATTAGGACTATAATCACGTTGTCAGATTAATTATCGCTTGAGCCAGATCGCCCTTTGAATCGGTAAGTGCTTGAATAGCTCTATCCTTACTGACGCTCGCTTGCTGCATCACCAGCACAACGTCCTCCTCTTTGAATGACGGAACTTCTTTTTGTCTTTCTTCGATATCTGTTGCAACTACCTGAAAAATGGTACTATCCTTTCCTTTCATTTCAACTACTTGCGGTTTTATAAGATAAAGTTCTTTAGTTTCTGTTCGAATAACGACTTCTTCAATTTCGCCCATTTCTTTCATCTCTAGCCCCATTTTATCTAACATTCGTCTCATTTCGCGGTTACCACCTCGCATCATACAAATCCTTCTGTACTTGTCCCGCTTTTTATTCCTTGTCTAACCCTTACCGCAACCCCGGTATCAAACCCTTTCATCATATTTGACGCAAATCTTGCACGTCCTACAGCCAAAATCTTTTCGTTATCATCTATAACTACAACGTCTGACCCAACTTTAACGTTAGACCCACACCATTTTACGTGTTTGCAAAAAAGGGAGCGTCCTTCGCTAACGAAGGGAACAGCTTCCTGAATTGGTATAACACAATTTGTTTTGAATAGCGGGTTCTTCATCAAGAGCTCAGCTCCCGAAAGTGTTAGAGCTATTCCACCGTCCGTCCTTAAAGTCCCAGCCAGTTGATTGTCAAAACTAAAGCTCTTTATGCGTCCAGTTCTTCTCGAAAAGTCGAAGGTAGTTGATTTTGGGAGGATAAAATATGCGCCGAATAATGCGTTCAAATGATGGCGAATTTTCTCGTGAGGGTCCACAGAAATAGGATCCAATAGAACCTTAACTGGAATATTTGGATAAATATGTTTTTGATTAAATGATCTATATAGGAAAAAATACAAATATATAGTTCGCCTTACTAGTGTTTGCGGTGACATCGACGGAAAATACGCAGTCTTCTGATCAAAGGGAAGAGACCCGGAAGATACAATACACAGGAGGATCATCTTTTATCGTCTCTTTACCCAAGAGATGGATTCAGGAATTAGGACTCAAACAGGGAGATCACGTCTTGATTTCGAGACAAGCAAACTCATTCTTGCAGATCTCGCCTGCCTCGCGTAGATCAATAAAGGAGCAAAAAGAAGCTACTATTGAAGTACTAAATGAAAACAATCCATACTATCTTGCTAGAAAATTGGTTTCTCTTTATTTCCTCGGCTATCATATGATTCACATTTTTCCAAAAGAAAACAACAGATTAACCAGTGATCAACGAGATGTAATCAAAGATTTAGTCCGACGACTTTTGATGGGGACAGAGATTATTGCAGACTCAGCCAGTGGAATGACTTTGCAAGTCCTAATCAATTTACTGGATCTATCAGTTGACGCAGCTTTCAAGAGAATGATTCTTATTGCAAAGTCGATGCACGCTGACGTCATGCTGTCAATGAAGGAGAACAATATAGAATTAGCTGAGAGAGGTACTTAAGTCGGATGATGAAGTTGACCGATTTAGCTTTTACATAGTTAGGCAGCTAAATATTGCAATTAAGAACGAATATCTACTTAGTGAAATTGGTTTGCAAGACTCTAGGAGCTGCTTGGGATATAGATTAATTACTAAATTTGCAGAAAGAATAGCAGATCATGCGGTGTTAATAGCTAAAGAACTAATAGATTCTAGACGACCGGTTAATCTAGATATCGTGAAAAGGATTACTGCAATGAGCAATTTTGCTTTGGGAGTATTGGATGAAGCCTGTTTGTCCATGTTTAAACAGGATTATAATTCAGCTGACAAGGCAATCGAGAAGGCGCGAGAAATTGATTATTTAGAAAAGTCAATCATGAATGGTTTAAGCAATTTGAGGAACATGAATGATATTTATCGAGTAAAAATAATAACTGAAAACCTTCGAAGAGTCGCAGAATACTCGAGCGATATCGCAGAAATCGTACTCAATATGACGGTCCAGCAAACTTTAAAGAAAGGCTAAAACAGGTTAATTTAAGGGCTTAAACTTGCCAACGTCTTCATCATCATCATTTTGCGAAGTGTGCGGGCGACAGGTTAACGAGGATTTTAAGGTTGTAGTGATTGAAGGAACGATCTTTAGAGTGTGTTCTCAATGTTCTAGGCGAGGAAAGCCCTACAATCCAGGGATCACTAAAACCAATAAACCATCAATCAATTCTTCGACACAATCAACATTTCGCCAGCCTCTTACTAAAAACCAACCAGTAGTCAAGAAGCGAGGATATTCGAGTAATAGACTCCAACTTACCGACGAAACGTTACTGTCACAAGATTTTGGAAGAATGATTCGAGAAGCACGTATGAAAAAGGGGTTTACCCATGAACAGCTAGCCATAAAGATGAGTGAAAAGGCCTCACTCCTTAAGAAGATAGAGACAGGGGCATTGAAGCCAGACGAGTTGCTTGCAAAGAAGTTTGAAAGGTATCTCCAAATAAAACTATACGTGTCAGCTGATGAGGAACAAGAATAGATCAGAGGCGACCTTATCTAATTTCAAAAGCATACGTTTCTTTCAAAAATACATGAGATTCCGATGAAGCAGTAGCCATTGTATGAATCATAGTCAGGAAAAGACTAACTATTGAGTATGAAAGAATATCTGACTAGCCAGTTTGTTCTCTCTTAATTTCCTTCATAACCTCCTGCAAATAGTCTTTCATTGCATCATAAGAGTCTTCCAATTCCCTTGCTTTAGTCTCTGTTTCATGCAATTCAGTCGTTCTCCTTTTTACCTCTCCTTGTAATATGTTGTTCCATTCCACAAGAATGAACACTAATACTACAATGGCCGCAAGCGTACCAGCAAGTAAGAGATAGATCTTGACCTCTTCTAAGTATAATGAATTCTGAATCTGAGAATATATATGAGTTGTTGGAGTAATAACCTGCAAAAAATATTGTGGTTCGCCGTTTACTAGCACAGGCTGTTGGGTATTAATTCTTTCTCCAGCACCATAATCGTAGACGGCATAGGAAGGCTGAGAGAATGTGATCAACGATTTTGTTAAATTGTTAACGACCTCATTATGGTTGACAGCGTCCTGAACTTCAGGACCAAAAAAGTTCAAGCCAACTAGACTCTTATTGAGCCCGTTGTACAGCAAATCTCCGTTTTTGTTGTATGAAACCAAGAATCCTTCCTCAAAGTTCTCAATATTTTTATAATGGGAAAAAAAGGGATCTGCGAGAACTGAAGCTCCTATCGTCGCTATATATTCCCCCGAAAGTCTGTCGAAGACCGGATATGAGATAAATATCCTGTATAAACCCTGTCGCTCAAAACCATCAGAGAAAACCGTCGAATTGCTCTCCCTCGTCTGTCTTACCCAATCCCTAAATGACAAATCACTTCCTATAAGTGGTTCCCTCTCTTGTGCTAGTCCAACAGTCATCACATCGTTATTGTCCAAAATGAAAAGCCGGTTTATGATGTTATCGTATTTATCAAACTCTTCTTGCATCAATTCTTTTAATGCTGGAGATGAGTATCCCCTCTCCTGCACGTATATCGAATTACCTAGACCATTCATCATGGCTATTACCCTTTCCAGATCAGAGCTCATATGTGTGCTAATTATCTTTGTATACTCCGTCTGTCTTCCTTTCTGTTGTTCAAAAATTCTGGTTTCGATATCTTGTTTAGTAATGTTCTGTATGAAAAATAGTGATGCAAACGAAAAGCCAACTATCAGCACTATTAGAACAAGTGTGATCTTTCTTATGTTCCTGCCTGCAAGATTAATTTTGATCATAATATCTTAGCTACAGTTACCATCCCAATTTTTCTGCCGACCTCTCTGCTGCTTCATTTAATGCTTCTTTTGGGTCTCCATTATGGTAGTAAACCTCATTGAGAGCTTCCCGAATTTCATCTGCAACAAGAGGGTATGCCGGTATAGCTGGCCTACTACCTCCTAATGGGATCATAGAAACCATGTCATCATAGTATGGATTTATTTTTCTTAATTGTTCAGAAAATGGTCCTTCTCCTATAATTAGCTGCGTAGGGAGATATCCACTCTTCGCCAACCAAGGAGATAGAATGGGAGGTTCTAGCATCAATGAAATGAGTTCCCATGCCAGATCTTTGTTGGAGGATGTCTGAGGGATTGCAAATTGCCAACCACCCATTAGCGTTGCCGTGACTGTATCATTGTCTGGCGTGGGTAACTTCGGTATAAAACCGACATTAGGGAAATCCGCTGCACCTAGATTTGAGGGCAACCAAGATCCTTCAATCATTACCGAAAAATTTCTATCTGCGAATTCCTTTCCCCAACCGTGAGTCGTCTGTGGCTTTATTCCATCTTTCACCTGGTCTTGAATAAATGAAAGGGCTTTAACGCCTGCAGTGCTATTGAAAGCTGGAAACCAATAACTGCCTCCTGATGGATACCCTTCCTTTTGTTGGAGTATCTCTCCACCGAGCATCCACAAATATGGATACCACACATCAGCAGAATGATTAGCCCCAGTGAGGTGAACCCCTCCAATACCTCTAGGTCCATGCGTAGAATTTAGTTTCTTTGCAGCTTCGATATATCCATTCCATGTAGTTAATGATCCGGGCTCTACCCCCGCCACCTCAAGTAAGTCCTTCCAATACCATATTCCTCTCACATCAGTCCATGCCCAAATACCATATACGGTGTTATTATAAATCATGCCATCTATGTTAGACTGGTAAAAGTCTGGGAGTCTTCCCCAATTCTCAGTCTTCTCTGTCAGATCCGTCAATAGCCCCTTATCCGCAAGTTCTCCCAACCAAATCTGATCGACACTTATTACGTCTAATGGAGTTCTGTTAGTTATAGAGTTCTCTATTTGCCTCTTTGTTTGAGAGTATGGGGTATCCGTATATTCGACCTCGATATTGAGATCAGGATGATTTACCCTCAACTTCTCGAGAGCATTATCTACAAGAGATTTTCCCATCCCTTTTTTATTAAACTCATCAAACAGAACTCTCAAAGTAACATTTTCTCCATTCCCATTAGGGACTGGAGTTGTGGACGCGAAACTAGAATTTGATTCATAAATACAAAAGGCCGTGAGGAATATACAATTGATAACTATTATAATACCAACTGAACGAGGCTCCACTATGTTACATTCAAGGCTTTAAGTATTTATCATTTTTGTTCTACTTACATGTCACTTTGATAAAGCCTGATTGCGAGCCCATTGGATGAATAAAATGTCAGTACAATAGGAGACTATTCGATATGGTATCCGCAGTAACTGGAGCTGTCCATGTCGAGATTCAGGAGTTCCAGCTGTCGACTACACCTCTTGTTCATGTTTTATGCGAGTGCATCCTAATTAAAGATATGGTCACCAGCTGCTTAACATTCGGAAAGGAGTACTCCATGTTTTGATAGGGGTACCTAAGTACCTGCGTTATTCCATATGTTCAAAATTGCTAACCGAACTAGACACGGAACCTTTGGGACCTTATCCAAGAATCGTTCCGAATTTTAGGGTCATCCTCCATGTGACTGAAACTGCGTGACGATACTAATGAATTAGTTTCTTTCTATTGTTCTGTAGAGTGAAAGGGGAGGGACTTGGAAATTCAAGATTTCACATCGACAAATTTGCATTTCTTGAATAAATCTTAATTGAAGCCATAACTGGTTTCGCTTACTTCAAAGTACAGTTCTAGTTAATCAGAATCCTATCAGTAGTAATTAAGTACATACAATAAAGTACAAATTCGTCTCCTTTATTAAAGACGCTAGCATTAAATTGCGACTACATAATGGACGATTCTTTCTGAATCTACCCTTTATCGCTTCCCAGATGATTCCCTCACTGCAAGACCATATTCAAGCCTTGATTTTTTGCGCATATATGGAATGAGCCTGTAATGGATTGAGTAAATCCAGGTCTTGTGCTCATAATCCTTCTTCAGGATATCCTTTATAAGCAATGACACTAGCCCACCAGATAGCTTGGATACAGGGATAGTATTAATTTTACAAAATTCATTCCTCTTGCACTGATATTCCTTTAGCGTAAAATAAGGACGATTTACTTGAATGATGAGAGGCCACACTATATACTCCCATACTAATCTCCGATAGTATGTAGAGTGGGCATGCTTTCCTTTCTCCTTAGTTCTAGATCTCATCATTCACAGGCCAATATGAAATCAATAATCAGAAGTTAATTTATTATTTTTGATAGATGTGTGAGTGGTCGGCCTAGATGTATCCTGCAAGTGTGAGGGGATCAAACGATACACTTTGGTTGGTTAAGATTTTACAGATTTGGCATTCAAAGCATCTTGAGTGAAGTATTCCTACCACTAGTTGGGTTGATATAACCCAACTAGAGAGCAAATCTCCATGGATTGTATTTAGTGAATAGACCTCGCTCCTCTCTCCGTACCGCAGGTAGGCTTTGATGTCTCTACCTATGACGATCTCATTCCACCCTTCTTTCTTTGTAGATCCGCCATAGATTTTCGTGCACTTTCGATAGCTTTCTGTCTTCGGGGCTTCAAAATCAGTATATAAAGGGAGCCTATCAAGTATATGGAAAGGAGAACAATTTGAGCAATCACAGATTCTAGTGTGGGATGGATACCTGTCATGGTTGCAAGGTTAATATCCAACCTAGGAACTATGCCGACCAGTGGAGTAGTAGATACTATTCCTAATTCTTGCAATTCTCTGACTGCATTGCCCATGAATGCTATGGACATGTATGCTCCTATCCCCATGGTTAAGGCAAAGAGTACCCTTAAGGGCAACCTTCTGCCAAGCCTGTTGATTAAAATAGCAACACCAATGATCACCGCTAGTCCTATGACCATACCTGCAATAACATACAACTCCATGTACTTTGCAAAGGATAGCATGGCTTGGTAAAACAAGACGGTTTCAAAACCTTCCCTATAGACCGTGAAAAACGCCAGAGCAACAAATACAATTACACTACCCGTTGTAGTGGCCTTCCAGACCTTTGCTTTAACAAATTCGATCCATTTCTTGGTTTCGATCTTGTTTAGTACCCAGAAGCTCACCCAAAAAAGAACTGCTACAGCTGAAAGTCCAGCCACTGCCTCTATCAATTCCCTATTCGCTCCAGAAATCTCAATTACATACTGTGCCACAAACCAAGTTGCAGCTGTAGCAACTACTGCAATTAGAATCCCGTAGTAGACATGCTTTTTGAAGCGTGCATTTCTTGACGCTTGCAGATACGTTAGAATAGCGCCTATTATTAAGGCTGATTCAAGACCTTCTCTGAATATAATTGAAAAGGAAGTCGAGAATGCAATTGCAGGTGCCACAATTCCCACCCCGGACACAAGTCTCTCTGATTCGTCTAAGCCTCTTCTAATTTCTATGGTCTTTGCTTCGACTTCCTGTAGTGGTACATGCTCGCTGAAGTAGGTTCCTTAATTCAGCAAATCTAATCTCCATCTCAAGTGTAAAATCGGGGTCTATTGGCCTTAGCGGAATTTCAACGACTTCATAACTATCTAGATATGCCGACCGTGCGGCCAAAAGTGCACCTTCGTAATTCTTATTCTCATATATTCTAAGCATCTCACTTAGTTTCAATCTTATCCGGTCTATGTTGTTTCTCACAGATTCCTTTGCTGGATCATCTGCTTCTCCCATCTGCCGGAATTCGCCAGTATAAGTACCGAAGCCTTGCCTCAATCCTTGAATATTTGCAAGTGAAGACCCGCCGCTAGCTGTTGTATTAATATTCAAATTCGAACGGTATTCAGGATCATTTTTGAGCAAATCCTCAGCTTGGTCCAATTTGCCTAGGATAGCTGTGATAAAACCACTAATCCCTTGTGGAGATTGTTCCTCCCTTATCATTTGACGAAGTTCTTCCCTCATCTCTATTTCGATATCGAGCATCAAGTCGGGATCGTGTTTTTCGATAGGCGCTTCCAGATATTCGAAGTTATCTAGATATGCTTTGATTGCAGTTGCGTCTGCAGCTTTATAGTCGCCCTCGTTCACCGACACAATAGTACTGTTAAGCAGATCCCTTGTAGTAGAAAAGTATTTTGCCTGTTCTGATGCGCTCTCACTGCCACCACTTAAAGTTAGTTCCTCTGTAAAGTCTCGTTCAATTGCAGAAGCAACACTTACTACAGTATCAAATGGAGTATCATTGTTCATACTTACCTGTATCTGTTGATAAAAAGATCTAATTTCATCTCGTCTCCTCTCATCAACGGAGTCCGCAACCCTTTCAAAATCTGCAAGTGACGTGTTTACCAACCCTAATGAGTTCTGAAGATTAAATGTGCTAGATTCATCCTGGATAGCTGAAGCGTTAGCTGAGCTTGTAGGATTGAATTGCGTCTTCCAGAAGCACAGCTGAGGCCTGCAGGAAAAATCCCTTATCTTCAGCAAAGCCTTGTCCTGCAATTGAGTTCGAGAGGCCGTTCAATAGGTTGTTTATCGTTACGACATCAGATTCTATATTGGAATTTGCGACTTCTGGGCTATTTGAAGCTCGAATCTTAATTGGAAAATCAGTAAGTAGTGCTTCAAGACTTTTTGAAGATGCTGGGTCTGTTTGACTTAATAAGGGCCTAATTACTGGGAAGGTAACCGAATGAGGAATATAGGCATGCTGGAATGCAGATTCGAGGTCACCGCTGTTTAAACTATATTGCGTGAGGTTAAGTTGAGTTCCAATCCTTTCTAGATTGATGAAAACTATAAGTGGATCTGCCGATTGTTGGTTTTCGGCTGGTAGCTGCGCGATTCCATCATCGATAAAAAATGAGGAAATAACTAAGTTACTAGCAGCAAGAATCAAAAACGCTAAAAACAACGATTCTGTTAAGCGTCTGCTCAGACTCATCTATTAGGCTAACCTAAGACTCACAAATAAATAGATTTCTTTTATTAGACATCGATTGGGTCATAGATGAAAATAATACTGTTTAAATATTAGGATTTCCTAATTAGGAAAGTCTAACAATGGAAAAGGCTTTCAAATTTCTCGAAAGTATAAATAAGAATGAAAAAATTGAAAAAGTTGAAGAAATAGATTTAACGACCTATATTTGTGACAATACTGATGGGATTTTGGATCCTTTAGACCAGATTACTTATGGATTGAACGAGGTTCAGGTTACGTACGGCAATGTGGTGGTCTTGAAAGATGCACCTTGATGAAAAATGTCTCCGCCAAACTCTTCGGATAAAAATCCTATTGAGGATGACAAGGCCGATGAGGTGAAGGCGTTAATATCTAGATATATGCTTTTGAAAATTGAACAAAGAAAGATCGAGAATAAGTTGAATGAGGTAATAAAATACTATGACACCGAATCTCTTAGAATTATCTTCGAACCAATAGGTGACTCTATAATGGGAACCATTGGATTGGAACTTCCTCATAGGAAGAACGAAAAGGATATATCGCAGAATCAAACTTAAATGCAGGCATATGCTGTTTATATTTAAAGGCTGATTCCGTTTTGAAGGCTAATTCCAAGTTGCAGCTGAATGCAGTTTCATTTCTTTGAATATATTAAATATCTTATATAAATCTGAGATTAAGGCTTAGAAAGATCATCAATTTTGTGATATCAGCAGGCGAAAGTGTAGAACGAATATTTTTAATATTATTTGGAATTATTTTGCGGTTTCTACAAATCTATCTACGCTTTATTATTAGTTCGTACTAAATTGTTGAATATTATTAAATAGGAGTATATCTATATAGATATTGATTATAAAATGGGCAAAATGGGAAAAGAAATAGCTGGCTCTGGTGTAGAAGGCACAATAGAGATGCTAAAGACTGCATATGCTGGAGAGTTGTCGGCGTTTCATTATTTCTGGTACGTTTCTCAGAATATAGAGGGACTAGGCGTGCTGGAACAAAAGTTTTTTGAAGAACGAGCAGATGAAGAACTGGGACACGCTAAAAAAGTCTCCGTTAGACTAATGCAGCTAGGAACTAATGCCAAAGACGACCCTGCCTTGTGGGAACAAGAAAGTGGATTGGGCAAACTACAACCTTCAAGGTATTTGACACTTCGAAGTGCTTTAGAGAAAGCTTTGGAATTCGAAAGGAGCGTTATCAAATTATACAATGATCTTGCGAATAACGTTAAGGATAAAGACCACGGTACCTACCATCTGGCACTAGACTTACTTGATGCAGAGCTGGAGGACGAACAGACAATTGAGGACATACTCGCAAAGCTGGAAATCCATTGAGTACTTCTGCAATATTTTTTGACACTTTTTTCTTTCATTTCCTCAAATTAATTGTAAAGTAATTGAAGCTCTCAACCTTATTGTAAATAATCTTGTAAAAGTGGCTTAGCCCCATACTTTCTCCCTGAAAGTCCATTTCTTATTAAGTATAAAATTACTTATTGAAGCTGCAGCTACTGCACAAATGAGCGATAGATTATAAGATATTCCAGATTCAACCATAAGATAGACTAACGTAAGCTGTATAGAAATCCCTAAAGAGCTGAAAATAAGAAACAACCCGTATTGTTTCAAAGTGTAAAGCACTGAAAACTTTTTGTCTTCAAACGTCCAAATCTTATTCAAGAGGAAATTAGTGGTTATTGAGACAGCTATTCCTATTGCGGTAGCCTGAACATACCAAAAATTAGCCAAGGTTCCATTAGAGAGTAGAAAAGAAACCAAGAAATTGATTACTAGTCCGCTGGCTCCTACAGTGAAGAACCTAGCTGCTTTTGACAGGAATAATACAGAATCTTCTGTGTTCTGTACCTCTCCAATCTTTTTTGCGATTTTCTTCCGTACTTGTATAGACTCCAAACTGCCTTAGTATAATCCACTAAGACCCTGAGATCCAGTTTACTATTCCCATATTTTCTCACAGTAAATGTATATGGAATCTCTTTTACGGTAACGTAACTCTGTTTCTTAACCAATATTTCAAGCAAAATCTTGAACCCTTGGGTATTGAAATCGATGTCCTTTAAAACATGACGTGGTAAAGCAAAAAATCCGGACATTGGGTCTCGAACTTCCTTTACGTTGAGGCCATACCTTGCAATTCCAGTCGCACCAAAACTAATTAAAAGTCTCTTTAATGGTACACCTACAATAGTGCCTCCCTTTGCGTACCTTGAACCAATCACGACACAATTAGATTCGTTCTTGAGTTCACTTATGATGCGAGGTATAAGTTGAGGAGGGTGCGAAAAGTCAGCATCCATTACTAGTATGTTCTTCCCTCTCGAGGTCTTGATACCATCAAGCACTGCACACATCAAGCCATCACGTCTCTGCCTATGAATAACCTTGATTGTCGGTGGGCGACTGTCGTTATGGCTTACGTCAAAATCACTCTCTAGTACAAACTTATCAACTAGAGAACCAGTCCCATCTGGAGAATTATCATCAATTATCAAAATTTCCGTCCTAATATCTTGAGGGATCTTGCTCGTAATTTCTCTTACTAGCCTGATGATATTTTCGCTTTCGTTATAGGTAGGTATAACAATTGACAAGAAAGTAGAGGATGTTTCTTCGATATGAGATGTCTCATTTTCTTGATGAGTTTGAAATAACTCAGCTGCTCTTTGATCCCTCAATGGTCGAATATGTTATAAAATATTATATATATATACTCCCGTTTGATTCTCAATAGAGAAAAACAAAATATGATAAATTGACGATCCTATTATAAGGTCAGAAAACTAAGATGTACATTTATCGATCTAAAATATGTTTAAATGTTTCAATAAAATTCGAATAAATTATAATATTTTGGCATCTGTTTTGATTCTAATGATGTTTTCGATGACATACTTAGGGCTTTCAATCCAAAATTATGCTTTGGCGTCGTTACCTTGCGAAATTAGAAATGAAATGAAATCAGAGAATAGTGAAATTAACTTCTACTCATTAGTTCCGACCAATATTTCAGTAATGCCAGAATCATTACCTGCGGGTAACTTGTATCTTTCTCCAATTTTTTCTAACGGAACTGCCACGTATACCAGAAACCTGACCGATGAATTATTTCCCTTTCAACTAGATCGCATTGGATCTCCAATGTCTCGTCCAACTACCGAAGTTGCTGCTCCGTTCTTGGTGATACTATTTACATAATATGTGGTTATGATGAGGGTGGTTGATATGGTAGAATTGTACATTGCAACGTCTGATTCTTGGGGGAAGGGATTGCTCAACTACCTCTTCCGCTGCACCATACTTCTGCGGCTTCATATCAAGGTAAGATCTATGTCGCTGGAGGCTATACGGGAGATTGGCGCGAGCGACAGATTGTTTACTTATGATCCAACAACCAATGAATGGACTCAAGGTAAACCTATGCCTACTCCAAGAGGTTATCCTACTGCAAATTTCGTAAATGGTACCCTATGTCGTAGGAGGCGATGGCGGAGCTACTAATGAAAGGTCGTTGAATGCTACTTAATCATTTGATCCTGTCACGAACAAATGGACTAGTCACGCCTCTATGCCCACAGCTAGGCATCACGCAGCATTCGCCGTAGTGGATGGTAAATTGTATGTAGTTGGAGGGAGAATTGGAGAGGAATTCAACAATGTAGATCTCGCTGAGGTGTATGACCCTGTTTTAGACAGTTGGACTACAAATCTTGAACCGAAGCCTTCAAAAAGAAGCGGAATAGGTGCGGTTTCATTAAATGGAGCAATCTACGTCCTGGGTGGAGAACTGACTCCAACCACTTTTCGATAATAACGAAACATACGATCCAGACAGGCATAAAGTCATTTTATTTTTTGCCGATAGCGACACGTCTAGCGATAACAAGCTTTTCATTTGCTCGGAGTGTAGAGCAAGGTGTAAATCTGAAGATTTGTTGAATGAACATATGTATGAAGAACATGGAAAGCAATAATTAACGCTGATATGTTCCTCATATTTCATCCATTGCAGTTTGAATCTGTGTGTCCTTTTATCCCATAAATCGACTGAATAGATCAGGCGGTCCAAATCATATGTCTTTAATTAGGTATTTTAATTGCGAAAGTCTCTCCAAAGAGAATCATAAACAAGGATAAATATTAGCCTAACCTAATTAGTATTAACTAATACGGTGAACAACTAACTATTGGAATGTCTGGGATTGGCATCTATGGAAATTCCAATAGAAGAACGCTGCAAACGCCAGGTCAGAAAATACACCTCCTACTCGATTGGATTATAACTACAACCTAACCCAATCGAGTAGGTCTCCAACCAACTTGGTATGAACCAAAAGCATAGTTATTATCAAATATGAAGGGTATCTAGAAGTCTTAACATTCAATCATGTCGCATTGCAAGAGCCTACGTGTATCTCAGACCATCACTCAGAAAATGAGCATATTGAACATTTGACACAAAAAGGTTCAATATATGCGATCTTGTTTGCGGTAAAGCTTATGAGGCTATCCACAATTAGTTGCCCCAATATTATTCCCAAAGACAATAATTGCTCCTAAGCGAATACTCTAAAAAATGGACAAGAAAGAATGAAGTGGTTATTGGAAAGATAGGCGTGTGGCGTATCAACCGAACAGTTGCTGTGCAGTAATCAAATTACCACCAACTGTATTTACCAATTGTTGCAAGAGGTACTCTGGTTTCGATTGCATTTTGAATATCTTCTCTTATCATTATTTCAGTTGCTTTCATCAAAGCTGGATTTAGTTGACCCAACGGAGCCTCTAGGAACTCGTAATTATCCAAATAAGCAATTTGTGCTAATTCCACTGCACCAGTGAAATTCTGATTACCGTATCCTACTACTGCTTGATTTAACAAGCTCTGAATCGTAGAGATTAGTTCTAGTGGTTCGCTAGTTGAAAAGATAGTTTACTTAATAGAATTTTTGATTGCCTCTATTTTCTAACGTGAACAGCGAGCCCATTTTCATTGAGACATGCCTCGATTGCTTTTATCTTGCTTCTATAATAGAGCACCTTCTTTCCATTATCATCTATAGATGCCCTCTCCACAGACAGAATCCCAGCTTTTACACAATCTACCTATCTTCTTGTAGGTTGAACTCAATGGTAGCTTATTCTCCGTTGAGATCTGAAGCACCGTCTTTGCTGAGTACATAGTCGATGTAATTATTTTATAAGTAATCATTTCTGCGACTTCTCTTAACAACAATAATGAACTATTTTCTCCGTAATCAGTTGAAAGGCTCATTTCCGATTAGACTAACCTAATTAGTGTAGCCTAATATTTAAATGCTATCCATTAGGCGAACAATACTAATAATTAATGATCTCAAAGGTTTTCATCTATCTTCATTACCACAACCAACCAATAATTCTTCACCCATGCAAAAAATGCCAAGTCTGAGGGATCCGAATCTAAGAGTTGAACTCGTTGCGAGTGGGCTAAAATATCCAACTGCTATGGCATTCGTAGGAAATGATGACATTCTTGTGCTAGAAAAAAATAATGACACCATACGAAGGATTGTGAATGGCAAATTGTTCGATAAGCTTGTCTCTTGGATATCAATGTCGCAAATAAGGTAGAAAGAGGATTGCTAGGTATTGCAGTTGCAAATCAGACATTGGGAAATGATATGTTTAACAAGACAGTCTATCATTTTTATACTCAGTCTACTGAGGATGGTAACGACCTGTGCCCGGGCGCAACTAGTTGTGGCATACAAATCCTATAGGTAATAGAGTGTATCGATACGAATGGACTGGTAGCGAGTTTGTAAGTATGAGTTTGATTTTAGATTTGCTAGTTGGACCAGGAGCAGACCATAATGGAGGTGTATTGAAAAAAGGACCTGTTGGCTCTTGTAGGAGATGGTGACAGTTGCTGGGAGTTTTGGTGTGCTGGACCTTTTGAAACAAGTACCGTGAACTCTGAATCATCCAATGTTGTTACAGGAACTCCCCCCGGACGGAAGAAGTGGAATTCTGAGGATAACACCATTTGGTGAACCCGTACTGGAGGGAAAAAATGGTACCACTGGTGTTCTAGCCGATCATAGTCCTCTTAACAAATACTATGCATTTGGCATAAGAAATGGTTTTGGAATTGCGTTCGATCCGGTTACTAGTAAAGCTCTAGGATACCGAAAATGGACCTGGATATGGTGATGAAATCAACCTTGTGGAACCTGGATTCAATAGCGAATGGTTAAGGGTACAAGGATGGTGGCCAGTTACTACCTCAAACCCATTGCCTGCTGCTAGGGGATATTTTGCGGATGATATGGTAACGGTACCAGCAATTTTAGAAACCTTCGCAGACAAGGGAAAATATAGTAGTCCTGAATTTGCTTGGAATATGTCTGTCGGCGTAACAGCCTTAGGCTCTGGAAATGCACTAGGAGAAGAATATGAAAATAATATGTTCGTAGCAGATTATAACAATGACTATTTGTATGATTTCGAATTAAGCGAGGACAGAACAAAGTTGGACCTTGAGGGTGAGCTTGTAGATAAGACTGCAAACGATAATGGGGAACTTGAAAAGGTGGCATTAGGGCAGGGATTTGGGGTTATTACCGATAATAAGGAAGGACCAGACGGGTATCTATATTTGCTGTCGCACATCCACGGAAACATTTACCGGATAGTTCCAAATTTGCCCACATAATTCAAACATGCTTCGCATGTTGCTGTGCAATCCAAAATTAGTATTCTCAGCTGCCATACAAATATTTATGTGTCGCATCGATATCTCCTTTCCCCGTGAATGATTTTCTATGGGTTGAGAATCATTAACAGCCTATTATGACTCGGTATACTTTACTTCTTGATTACAGCAAGTACATCTTTTGAGGATGATTTTTGAACTTCATCCCTGATGACTTTAGAAAGATTCTCTGATGATGTGAGATTCGAAAAATCAATTAGACGAATATCATCCAAAAGGTGTACCTGTGGTGGAAGATCCCAGTGCTTGTCTTTTGTATTTTTGCTGTATCGGAACCTTTCATTTTTATCATCATTATATCCCTCTCTGTGATCAATTGAGCTTCCTAGCAAAGCAAGCAAGTCAGTCAAGACTTCCTGTTTGGTACCTTTGATAATGTTTACACCTGCTAAGGAAAGTCTTACCCGTCCAAACTTATCGAGAATCAATATAGAAATTCGCATTTTCTGAGAACGAGGGATAAACCCAAATAAATTCTTGACTTTTTTTTCACATTCAAATATGTGGTAATTCTTCAAATTAAAATCAACTCGTTTTACGGTCACATTCCTATTCGCTTCCATTATGTCGTCACCCGGGGCTTTTGAATTCGGGCTCGTCGCTGTCCCAAATAAATTCTTAGCGATGTCTTCAGCTTCATGTATGCTAATTTCCCTAGAATTCGATGTGCCTATGTCTAGGCTCATGTTACCTGTTGCGGTTACTCGCAGGAGAGATCGATCGCTAACATATTCTGATTGTACGGTAATAGACTCCGGTAGAGCGCCTTTAGCTAATGCTAAATCTTTCACTTCATCCATCATCATTGAGACCTCATCCGGTTTGGGATTCACATCAACTGTTTTCTCAAGTTCTTCATGAATCATAGCTGCCAGCTACACCGATTGAAGATATAACCTCCGCATGTTGTGCTTTTTTATAATTCATATTAAGTGTCTTGGCTAGATGAGGAACAAGCACTGATGCGCCTCCGCCTCCTCCTACTAATATAAAATTACTGTTAGTAGTATTCCATTCTTTATTTCCAAAGCGGTTTTTATTCCCTGTCCTATTCAGTAAAAACCCTCTTGGTCTATTGTAGGTTAAATTGTATTCCTTCAACATAGGATTCATGATTTGCAAAACCTTGTCGGTCGCGATATCAAGTATCTGGTTGGCAGCTTTTTCCATCGAAGTACCTATTTCTCTGGCAAGAATTGATAAGGCGATCTTAGCAGATTCGGAATTGCCTTTGGCATAATCGTCATCAGAGATCAAACCAAGCGCATTAGCGGCACATGTAGTAGTTATGGCAAATAGCCTTTCTCTCAAATCCCCGTCTTTTTCTGATCCACTTCTGCCTCTAATTACAGCGTATACCATGCTTTGATCTTCGACATTACTGTTGGACTCATTTACACTAGTTGAATGTTTGAGAACAGAGCCATCTTCTATCTCCGGCCGAAATTGTATTATCGTTCCTCCATCGAGCTGGGAAGGCTCTGCAAAACAGGAATACTCCAAGCCAGCTATGTGCGCGGATCGAGGACCCACATCTACTATTTTTCGCTTATCTTTTGACAACATCACTATAGAACCTCCAGCGACATTCACAACTCTTACATCCAATGATCTAATACATGTTGGATGTTGAACTATGGTTGCGTAGTTGACTTTGGGTTTACCATCTTTTATTACGCACACATTTGTCGAAGTCCCTCCAACCTCTACAAAAACCCCATTTAGTACCCTTAAGTGAAGAAGAGCCCCCGCTACACTTGCAGCAGGGCCTGAAAGAACAGTTATAATGGGTTTTATCTCAAACGCACTGATATCTGTAACTCCTCCATCACCTTTCATTACCTTTATTGGTATATTCTTGGGAATTCCCAGCTTTTCTCTTACGGCATATTCAACAAACCTTGCTGTACTGGCAGCTTTGGGTAGTATACTTGCATTAATCACTGCAGTCATAGTTCGGATCTCAAGACCGTAAATCCCGGTCAGATCATGTGCTGCAATTATTGGAACCTTCTTTTTGTCACTTCCCGTATTACTTGACCTTGCAATATTTTCTACGAAATCTTCGTTACTGGGATCGTCTACACCATATGCTTCGCTGATTACAAGTACCTCAGCTCCTTCGCGCACTAATTCGCAAATTGAAGATCTCACACTTTCTTCGCTCAAATAGGAGGAAGTGTCCAAGTACCTATAACAAGTCTTAATAGACTTTTTCCCGTTACCATCGAGTAGTATATCTTTTATATGTGTGCGTTTAATGATATTGGACTTCTCTAAGCTAACACCCATTCCTAAGATTCCCACTTTAGCTGTATCACCTTCGAGCAGGGCATTCACAGCCTGAGTAGTACGTATGAGATATGAGTTCCACTTCAGAATTTTGTATATGAAATTCATTCATGACATCTGATAGTGTTTGTAAAATGCCTGTTGAAACACCTTGATCTGATTTGTGGGTGGTAGGAAGAGTAGACTGTCCTAGAATACTCCCTGTGGCCATATCGATTGCAACTGCTTTGGTGAACGTGCCCCCGACATCGATACCAACTCTTATCCGCCTTTTCTTAGAATCTGGATTGGTCCGATAATTGGCATGAGGAGAAATGTCGGCATTCTGGCTATGATCATCAGATTCTGCAATCTTATTTTGGTTCAGATATTCACGTTGTTCGCCAGACATCCCTTATATACTCTCGAATTAGTGTCACCTAATTATCAGGATTTACCTTTATTTAAACCAATGATTGAGAACCGGAATATCATTCTTTAGGGTGTTGCATAATCTGAATAAACTAACAATTTATCCTTTCTAACTCGCGGCGGGCTATCAATTAGGGAAGGCCAATTTCTTTGCTATCCTAATGATGCTGAGGGTCTAGTTCTGCTACAATAGGCTCCAGTGGTATCCAATAATTGACAACACTTTATCACGAATGAAAATGTGAAATTATGGCCAGTGAAATGTTCCGACCTAGAAAAGATTGTTAGATAAAACATTGCATGAGAACGCCTTATACCTATATAAGACCCATTGCGCACATAAGACGAACGATATTGAACAAGCCCAACATACGCAGTGATAGCGAAACGTCTAGAGATAACATGATTTTCATTTGCACCGAATGCAATGCTAGGTGTAGATCTGAAGAATTATTGAAGGAACATACGTATGAGGAACATGGAAAGCAATAATCAACTTTAACAATATAGCTCAAGGATTACAGTATGGATATCTGTCTACTTTTTGCCTTAGCCCGACTAAGTGAGACAACTAAACCCATGGTTATTCGAAGGTGCATGAGTTTGGAAAAGTTCTCCTAAAGAGAATCATAAACAAAGATAAGTTAAATGTATTAGCCTCATCCTCTGATAAAGAGAATTACCCTCACCTAATTAGGTGTGGCTAATACATTTAACAATAACTATTGGAACTTATGGAAACGCTGATAGAAAGTCATATCATGCGGGATTGAGAATACCTCCTTCTCGATTGGAATTTGACCACCGCCATCGAATTAAATGACGACATCTATTTCTTTACGTGAACTACGAGTCCATTTTCATTTAGACATGCCTGATGTAATTAGGGGGGGACCAAATCTTGGATTGTCCGTTTCGTGGGAAATTGAAATCTAAAATGTAAATAAGATGGATTACGTATCGAAGAAAGGTTTCCACCGAAGATTTATCTACCTGCTATTTGTTAGTGAAGGTTTCAACACGTATAAATAATTGGAATATGATCCTGCATGAATTATATTCCTTTTCAGCATAATCATAGATCCGAGATTGGTCTCAAAGAATAAGCAGAAATTTGTGTCTAAGGAAGAGGAAGAATACCTAAAAAAGATTGCGGAGATATGTGAGAGTGTCATTTGTAAGTCTTGTGGCCGTTTTAACATCAGACATTGCAGATTGTGCCGCAACTGTGGGAGCGAGCTCCGACTCGATTAAAAGGGCCAAATTGTTAATTGACGAATGATTGCATCACAAAATCCTGACCAGCGGTTCGAAACCTTTCTTCAAAGTATCGAAAGCTAATTCACACAACCCCCAATAAAAGACCGGTTGATAAATATTCCTTTAAATGATATCTGTTGACCTAGAACAGATAAAGAATCCGTCAAATATCCTACAGCTCCATAGCCATATCTTGTTTATAATATGGTCTAGCAAAATCAAGAATATCAATTTTGAAGCTAGTCGACTCTAGTTAATATATGATTTAATTGCAGCGGATCAACTACAGAATTCAATTCAATGACTGCAACTTGAAGTACAAATACTACCATTCTATCGAACCATATTTGGGCAGATATTATGGGGTCATACTTAGAAATTATAGTATGATTCAGTTTTGTGCGCAAATCTTCTTGCTAAAAATAATTCAGTTCTCTGAGGGGCCAAAGACCAGTACATAATTATAACATACACGTTACCTGATAGGGGATCTATTGTAAGTCATTCCAGCATTGAGAACTGTCCATTTTCTTGCCCCTCTTCACCCCATTCGGCAATACATGTCCTATTACTTGTGAATTTTTGTACACGATGGTTACCAGAATCAGTGATGTCAGACACAGTCGCCTTGGTGAATTACCTTTACATCCGTAGGATTTTTATGCGATCTCAGTTTGGTTGGAATCGTACTAAAGTGTATTTGCTGCTGTATACGTCCGTATGAATCATCGTAGGCTTCGATTGGCTTATGAGTATATACTTAGCTTCTTCCTTCTCCTTTTGCTGCCCATCGGTTTTTTGGAGGAGGTTGGCATTACGCGGGCATTGAGGAGAACTGAATTACAGATTGGACAGAAACCTTCGATTGCAGCTTTATGATTGGCAAGTCTTACATAGGAAGATGATCTAATATCTACTACAAGTTTACAATTTGTGCAATACGCCCTTCGCATCGGCCTTGGAATCTCCCTGAGTAGTGTTCCAATCCTATTAATATTATCCTTCATTCAGGGTACTATTGATTTTTCCTGGATGGGGGGCATAGAAAGAGCTAGTACTTTGGGGCATTTTGGACGACAAAGTAAACAAGAAAAGAGACCCCTAAATCAATAACACCATTGGATACGACTCTTAACTTATGAATCGATACAACCTATCAGAAGAAATAATGATCGTTTGTGTCTTGTTATTAGTGAGCGGCCGAAAAGGAAAATTTCGTATTAAAAATGTTATTTTTCTCATCCTCTTCTGTTATAGAGCTACCAACTCCTCCGAATAGCGTGGCACGAAATTCATTTGACTCTCCCGTGCTGGTCACAGTATATTCATGTTTCCATAGATGGTTCGCTTGCAGCTTAATCCACGTTATGGGTAACGGGCTAGGAACGACCTTCACATTATCCCTGTAGAGGACCCCCATTACTGCTATTTCTCCAGCAGGCTGATTGCTGTCGTTAGCTACAACGTAGCGGATCGTAATACTAGAAGGATGATTTAGTGTTGATCCACTAGAAACTGCTTTACCATTGCTCTGATCAATCAATTTGATCCATGCCTGGGTATCAGGAAATTCTGGCATATCATGTAGCTAGGATTGAATCTTATAAACCTATAACGCTATAGCGTTATATCCTATCCTCCAATGCTGAATCCATGCTAAACGTAATTCTCTATTCGAGGTACGATCCTATTTTTATCACCAAAGGGTTATACCACTCATGTTCAGCTCGCACACTTCATGTAAAGACTAAAAGCATCCAATTCTAAGCTTATAGGAAGACCTAGATCAATTTCAAGGCGTCCGTGTACCCAAAAATCAACGGTACATCATCTCGAGAGCACCCTCGCATAATATGACTCGGCGATAATATAATTGCTTGTAAGTTATGCTCAATTGGTGAGTACATTATAAAATCAGTAGTGCTCTCTCACTCTGAATCCTCAGAATTCAACTTATTTGCCTCCATCCAAAGTTCATTTAATACCGAACTATTTTTCAATTTGTGGGGAGCCAAAAGGTAATATATGATAATACATTTCAGACTCGCGTAAACAGAGCATGAGTAAGGAGAGGCATGCAGTTAAGGAACACTCAAGACCCAGAACTATGCTTCCGATCTAGGTCTTGCCCTCTGCTGACTCATGTTGTTTCTTCTCAAGTTCTGTAATTCGCTTCTCCAGATCCTGGACGTTACGGGTTGTCTTTACTTCTAAGACTTGTTTCTCTTGTTCTGAGACTCGTTTTTCTAAATCGAAGATCCTATGATTTGTATCTAGGATTTCTTTAGTTAGACTAACAACTAATTGGCCTAGTGAGTTTATTTCTTCATCGTTCCTAACCATATGAAGTCGGAGGGCTTAGCGAATATTTATCTGTCATCTCGTTTTTCGCATTAGAGAATTGTCTTGCACAATCTTCGTCATAGGCACAAAAAATGGATTGTGTACAAATATTTAACAGAGGTAGGACCGTCATTGAAGTAAGTAAATGATCTACCTCCCACATTTTTATTGCACCGTGTGTCTAATGCTGATTCCGAGCTTGTAGAATTAGTTTCCCACCAACCTACGATTACGTTATCATCAAAGTCGGTTGAATTGGAGGCGCTTGAATTTCTCAGATTAACTTTGCGTATGTTTGTCCACCATCTCCTAAAACTCTAAACATAACTTCCGAATTGTTGTTGGCCGGATCAATGATCCCTCCATATGACATAGTTATTCAAATAGACCCATTTGCCAAGCCTTGATGAATAACGGCGCGAATATCCAAATACTAAGCTCAAAAGAAGGAAGAAGAACGGCAAGTAATGAAATGTTCTCTTGATACGCGCATTGTTGATAATACATCTGATAATCCTGCTTCTAAATTTAGAAGATTCGCTTTTATCAACCTGATCTATATACCATCTCCTTTCACTAGACCCAACTTGTTGTATTTTTCGGTAGATGATCAATCAGGACAGCCTTTTGATCGATTTCGAACATTACCAATATTATAGATCAGGACCACTCTTCTAATTCATTCTCTTCTTCTAACTCATTCTCTTCTTCTAAATCCTGACTAACCTCTGGATAATGATCTATATGACTGAAGCCCTGTATGTATTCTAGAGTTCCTCCTCTTGTAGTCACATAAATAGCGGTGATAGGAGTCCATGCCTTATCCCCTATCGTAAGTGTTCCTTCAGTATAGTGTACTTAGGACCTGATATTAGTCATGGTTAACGGTGCGTCAGATAAAGCGCTAACAGCTCTTGAGAAGTAGTGTAAGAAAATGGTATCCATTATCCGTCGTCCCGAAAATAACATATGTGGTTTATATTAATAATAATATAATAGCTGCCTTTATTTATCTAGTTATTCTATACGCTGTTATTATTGACAGTGGCGAAAGATCATCATACTAATCAATTTAAGGGGACTGGAGTGACTTACCGTGAAGAAAAAGTTGTAAAGACAACTTCACAATTATTAACTAATGCAGACAGAGTGGATTCATGCGGTGATTTTAAAGCTCCTTCCATACTTTTTGAAGCATACAAGGGTTTATCGCCTCAGTTCAAAGAGAGAGAAAAACATATCAAATTAAGATTTCTTACAGATATCAACAGAGATAATATTATCTATTGTAAAGAAATAATGAAGTTTGCCAAAGAGGTTCGTCACTTAGAGGGCGTTAAGGCAAACTTTTCTATCAGTAAAACGGAGTACATTAGTATAATAACTTCAAATGAAGTGGAACAGTCGTCGTCACCGAAACAATCACAGATTCTATTCAGTAACGTCAAGGGAATTATAGAGCAGCAACAATATCTCTTTGATAACCTGTGGGACAAGTCCACACCGGCCGAGCAGAAGATCAAAGAATTAGAAGAAGGCGTAGAAGCAGAATTCTTTGAAGTCGTAGACAGTAAGAAAATAAGTCAAATTCTGGCTGATTTAGCAAAATCAGTAAAGTATGAGATGCTGTTGTTACTTCCTAATGATAGGGCTATGTTGAGAGTGAGCAGATTAGGAGTTATCGATAATCTGGTAAAGGCGTCCAAAAATAATGGCGTAACTATAAAGATTATCTGTCCATTATCTGAGGTAAGTTCACCTATTACAAATTGGATAAGCGATAATGCACCAGATATCCAAATTCTCAATGGCAATGACTCTCAACATGGAATATACATAGCCGATCGTGAAAAGTTTCTCAGGGTAGAGCTTGTAAAACCAGAAGTTGAGGTCTTTCATGAGGCAATTGGATTTGCTATATATTCCAATAATGAAAGGAGTGCAGACTTGTATAGATGGATGTTTGAACTGCTTTGGAATGAGAGAATGCTAAATCAAAAGGCAAGCAATACTAATGACATGCAACAGGAGTTTGTTAACATAGCAGCTCATGAATTGAGATCTCCAGCACAGTCTATAGTCGGGTACACAGAATTACTACTAACTGATCCTAGATATATTGAAATTGATAGGAATGAAGGATTTCTTGAAGCCGTATACAGGAATTCTATTAGACTAGGCAGACTCACAAAGGACTTTTTGGATGTTTCAAGAATTGAGAATCAAACATTCAAGCTGACATAAACAAAGATTTTGCTTGAATGATATCGTACCAATAGTTGTACAAGATACTCAAAGGCAACATGTGCAAAAAAGGAGAATCCTAATCAATGGTAATATAGCAAGAACAATATCAGCATCAAGTAAGATATCACGGCCACCACAAGAAGCAGAGCACTGTAACTATGATGATCGTAATATCTGTATTGACGCTGACCGAGAAAGAATAATTCAGGTAATTACCAATTTATTAGATAATGCTTTCAAATTTACTAAGGAAAACGATACTATATCGATCGTTATCCAGGTACGTGAAAATAAGCATATCAATAATACGAAGGAAGTTATAGTTAGTGTAAGCGATACGGGTCCGGGTATAGACAATGATATCATACCAAGCCTCTTTACGAAGTTCTGTACCAAGTCATTATCAATAACAAAAAACACCGGGACTGGTTTAGGACTGTATATTTCAAAGAGCATTATTGAGGAACATGGTGGAAGGATTTGGGTAGAGAATAATGCTCATGAAAAAGGTGCTACCTTCGCATTTAGCTTGCCTATTGTATAGGCGAATAGTAATAAATTTATATTAATAATGCTGTTAAATTTCCCTCTTATTGATTTTATGATGTCATTTTCTTATGATTTGCTAACAAATTTAAAAATTGATGAAAGCCTAAAATACTCATACACCCACATAGTAATTCTAATTGGAGGTTATTATCACAAGCTAAATTGTTAATTGAGTATAGGTCACTGAGGTTATTATTTGAAAGGAAGGAAACGAGAAGACAATTACATATGATAAATCATAGAGAGCCCCCATTCTCTTCTCCTTTTATACCCAATCATGAATTTAGCAGATACCTTTCTTTTTTATTGAATTCTAACTCTGAAAATCGACTAAAAGATTATCATCCTGTTACACATACAACAATCCTTAACGACAAGTCTACTATACCTTCTCCTGTTGCTACGAGCAAAAGAATTTTGATAGTAGATGACGAACAAGACATTGGAAAATTATTTAAAGTAGCACTAGAGCGAGCCGGGTTTGTCGTAGATGTTTTTAATGATCCTTTAAAATCATTGTCTAGCTATAGGATTGGTGCATATGATTTATTGTTGCTAGATATTAAAATGCCACAGATGAGTGGTTTTGAATTATATAATAAGATTAATCAAATTGATGATAAAGTCAAGGTGTGTTTTATGACTGCCTTTGAAGAATATTATGATGAATTCAAGAAACAATTTCCACATTTGAAAGAAACAGAATGTTTCATTAGAAAACCAATAGGTATGAATGACTTGATTAAAACTGTAAAATCACACTTAAATTAAAACTGAATTACCGATGGGATGCAGAGCAGCTGATATGCTAAATGATGCATTCAATGCAGAGCCTGTACAATAATCTTATTTCTTCCTATCTTTGAGTATGTATTTATTCATACCTGGCATACTGATCTATGATTTTCAACACCAATTTAATATAATTCATTGTTCTCCCTAAGAATATCAATGATATCATCAGAATTGTACAAATATTGTATCTTAACTAATTGTCGATCAGTAGATTCTTTTAGTCTGGCGAGAGTTAAAATCAGTTTAGTTGAAGGTGAATAAAGAAGTATGAAAGATATCAATGAAATAGATTACTGCGAAAATCCGGATCATGAATCAAAATTAGTACCTAATGTAAACTTCTTATTTTTTCAGGTAATCATTCTCCTGAAGTGGTTCTCCTTATCACTTTCTACCCCGAGGAGAAGAAATAAATTCGATTATATAATCATCCACTTCTATCTAGGTTTGAAAGAAGATGGTACTACTCATACACCTTATTCCTTTCAAGATCCTGCATTCCCGCTGCTAAAGCCATAAGTTGATCTATCTAATTTCTTGACTTCAGTTTGAGCTCTAGTTTCGTCCGTTGTTGTTATTTGTTTCTTAGCATTCTTGGTAACGGTATTACCTCTTGCCATATGGCATACTTATAATGCATTAGCGATCTAATTGCGGAACGAAATACATGTCTCTTACCCGAAGTAAACAGTGACGACTGCTATTACAACTATTACAGCTATTATTACTATTGCTGCTGCAACATTCATGATTGATCTTTATGTTTAATTGTGGGAATGATGACGATGACGATCCTCCTCCTAAGCTTGCGACTTGAATGTATTTATCAAATATTGGAAGAAGAATCTTAATGTATAAAGAAGACTGATGGTGATAATTCCAAGACACTACGCATCGAGTTCGACTTGACGATATTGCTATCTTCCTTATCGCAGAAACAATTTCTTTTATTAGATGTTTCGCTTCTTTACGATCAATGTTGGGATCATGAGTAAACATGTGCAATAAATCTGGAACAATTACTAGACACGTGTCAAGTTGTCTAATGATATTAGGTAATTCTTTAATAATTAGATTGGTTAGCTGATGGATTGTAAAAGCTCTACTTACAACTATTCTTTGTAAAGTCTCTTTTATGTCTAAACCATACTGCCTTATAAATTCTACAAATTGATAAAAATCTAAACTATTTCCAGCATCCACAATTACTACATATGGCAATAAAAGTGGTGACGATGATGCTGATGATAAACTGAAGCCTTCTTGTCGCCGTAATAAAGATAAAGAGTAGATACATAGTCTGGTCAAGAGAACATTTGTGAATTTTCTATTATTTTTGCTATGATTATTATCGCCAATTATAGCTAATGTATTGCCATCCGTATTAAGGTTCTGAAGAGAAGAATCTAAAGCCTCGATATCGAACATCAGTTTGCTAATAAATTCATCATACGCCGTCTGGAATTTTGATGAGAGTATTGGCGATTGTGATGCTAACGATCGTCTTTTGTGGTATTTGTCATATAGTTGCTGTGGTTGTGGTGGATTTTTCCATTCTTTTTTCAGAGTCTTTAGGATAGAACCACATTTTGGGCATTCTTCTTCCACATTGATTGTCAAAAGATCCTGACATGCCTCTCCTATTGTCTTCTTTAGTAACGTTCCGCACTCTGAACAGGAGTATTCTAAGAGTTGGTAATTCATTCTGAATGAAGTGACCGCCATATAAGACCTTATAATGAGTAAGGTGTGTTGCCATGGGGGAGGGATAGTTAGGTTTGTCTTGAGATAAAATAGTTGTCCATTACCTGAATCAATATTGCACTGCAAAGACATCCTCGTACAGATATCTAGAATAAAAAATTGGAGTTCTAACAAAGCATACTATACCAAGCCGGAATAAATTCGAAGATAACTTTCCTTAGTCTGTAGTTTCTATTCCCTATTATTAGATTAGCTTATCTAACGTTGTTGTCGTAAGGAAATAAGCAATTAGGCTGCTTCCCGATTTTGAAACCGGTCAATTAATTGAAATTGTGCGATTTCAGATATAGATGATCTAACTCAGCTGAGCTCTTGTATCTTCCTATTTGTTACAAGTGTCTCCGCTTAACTCGTCTCTCATCTCCTCCTAATTCATCCGCCGTCTTTCGATGACATGATCAAAAAAACCTTTTTTATAGTATACCATTCGATACTAATTTGAATCCAAAAATATAGAGGAATCTTGATTAGGGGTCGGCTACAGCTTTCACGACTAATGGATAATTGAACACGTCAATCTCCTCCACCCTAAGTCTCAAATTCTGCTCTGTTCTGTACAATGGTAGCATTTATGCATTAGTTGGTGAATTACATTGCGACAATAACCCTCATCTTTGGGCATTTGCATTCAAATGTTAATTGCACTTCGCCTCGAATGGATCTAGTTACCGGAGAGCTCATTTCGCAAATCCTCCGTCTTAAAGAGCGGAGGCTTTAACGAATCGGACAATCTTGCTATGTCGGTAAATGAGCTATGTGTAGAGCTCTGCAAAATGAACATTCACTAATAGCATGGTGCTTCTTGGAAGATCCATTTCCTTTCATATAATTTGATATCCTTAAAGGTAGAGCTAACTGGCTTTTACTGATAACTGAACGTTAGCAAATAAAAATGTAAACAATGAAGGATTATTACAATTCTTCGGCTGTATAACTTGCAGTCGGTAATCTTACTGCTACTCGTAATATATAGATGGTTCATATAGACATATACAAATTTGTGGTGCGGTCACCGGGATTTGAATTCCCGCCCTATCTTGATAAAAGATCGAGTCCCGGGTTACGGGCTAGCCTCGTATCTTAGGATACATGGAAGGCCAGTGTACTAACCAAACTATACGATGACCGCACATATATTTAGGCTCGCAAGCAATGGCTATTTATTTCTATGTTATAGTATTTTGTCCGTGATATATGCATCCTATGATCGGAGTTACTTAAGCAAGGCTTATAATAACAACTTACAATGAAGCTTGTGTGATGAATGAATTAATTACCAAACATGGCAATCATAAAATTCAAAAGGTTAATGATTTTGAATTCCGGCTCGAAAAGAATGAAAGGAAAGGAATGAATGTTCCAGTTACCATTTTCTCAGACGATCTTCTAATTTCCAAAATGGTCACAGATCGAACGATCGATCAAGCTGCTAATGTTGCCACACTCCCGGGCGTAAGAAAGCATGTCGTGGTCCTCCCTGACGGTCACGAGGGCTACGGTTTTCCTGTAGGAGGGGTTGCCGCAACCGATTTGGTCGAAGGCGTCATCAGTCCAGGAGGTGTTGGATATGACATTAACTGTGGTGTAAGACTGATCCGCACAAACCTGACTGAAAAAGATCTTTTGAAGAGAGGAATCAAAAAAGTAGTTGATGACCTCTTTAAGACCATACCTTCTGGCGTAGGAAAAACAGGTTCTATTAGATTAACGAAATCTAGTCTTGATGAAATTCTCGTTGAAGGTGTGAAATGGACTATTGAAAACGGGTACGGTTGGGAACAGGACGCTGAGGTTTGTGAGGAGGGAGGCAAGATGATTGGAGCTGATCCAGATAGTGTTACGGAGACTGCTAAGAAGAGAGGGATGAACCAGCTAGGGAGTCTCGGTTCTGGAAATCACTTCCTAGAAATTCAGAAGATAGATAAAATCCTTGATGAAAGGGCAGCAGACTGCTATGGGTTTAAATGAAATAGGCCAAGTGACAATTCTCATTCATTGCGGATCTAGAGGTTTAGGTCATCAAGTATGCAGTGATTACCTACGCCTTTCTGAAAGTATTTCAAGAAAGTACGAGTTAAAAGTAGTTGATAGAGAATTGGCTTGTGTTCCGAATAACTCTCAGGAGGGCATGAACTATCGGAAAGCAATGTATTCTGCACTCAATTTTGCTTGGTGCAATAGGCAATTAATTACACATTGGACGAGAAAGACATTTGGAAAACTGTTTGGTACAAGTGAACAAGGGCTGGATATGAACCTAGTATATGATGTCTCGCATAATATTGCCAAGATAGAGCGCTACTATATCAATGGCGAGGGAACACGTGATTTAATGATTCATCGTAAAGGCGCAACTAGGGCATTCCCTGCAGGGATGTCGCAGGTATCTGAAAGATATCGAGCCGTGGGCCAGCCAGTTATCATACCTGGATCTATGGGAACTGCAAGTTGGATTCTACTAGGCAATGAGAAATCCCTTGATTTGAGCTTCGGCTCTACCGCTCATGGTGCTGGAAGAACCATGTCAAGATCGGCCGCAAAGCGAACATACTCTTTGGATGAAGTCAGAAATAATCTCACAGATAAAGGTATTTATCTCAAAGCCCTATCTAAAGAAGGTATCGTGGAAGAAACACCGAATGCATATAAAGATGTTGATAGGGTCGCTGCAATTTCTCATTCTGTTGGAATTGCAACGAAGGTGGCAAGATTAGTCCCGTTAGGTGTAATGAAGGGTTGAAGTCAGAAGAGGATCCAGATTTAGAGATCATAAAAGCTCGAAAAATGCTGAAGCTCAGAGAGCAAGCTGCTGCCACAGAAAAGCGACGAAAAATCCAAGATGAATCCAAATCTGTAGAAAGGTCAAAGAAACAGACTTTTCTCAAATATCTTTATGACCGAGGGGACGAGGTATTGTCTGCGGCTGAATCTCAATTTCCGGCACAATCCATGGCGGTAATGAATCGCATACTCGACTTAATAGAAAGAGGAGACATACAGCAGAAAATATCGGGAGGAGAATTGTTGTCACTTTTCCGTATGTTGGGAGTGAACATCAGAATGAATACAACTATAAAAATCGAAGATCATGGCAAATTGGTTTCCTTTTCTGATAAGTTGAAGGCTGACAGTGTTAAAAATGAAATTGAAACCAATTAGATTCCGTATGTCTTCAAAGTTCAGGTTCTAACCTATTTTAAGATTTCAGCCAGTTGTATAGGGATGTTGGATTAATCCAATACCTCAGAAAGCAAGAACCCTATGATACTCTGTTCTAATTTTAAGTATCAATATCATCTCACTGAATTTGAGGCATCAGTAACTATAAAATATTAGAATAGTTATAATGCTTGTACTGTATCAGCTATCATGCGAAACCTAGTTTATCTAATGGAATCCCTGAGGCAGATATGTTTTAATTCGATTGTCAACTACTGATAGGAGTAACTATCTATTGAAAAAGTGCACCAAATGGATTACACAGAACTCATAAATATGACAAGAGGTTATCAACTTGGAGATATATCCAGTAACGAAAAGGCTCAAATTTACAGGATAATCAACTCTGAAGAATCAACTTATAGAATTGCATCATCAAAGTTTAGATTTCGACAGCAAAATTCCGAAGAAAGAAATGATTATACAGTATTAAAAAGGCTTATCGAGCTTCGATATGTTGAAGAAAATCAAGAACAGAGAAGAATATTCGGTGGAAGTATGATATATAGGTTTACTACTCATGGTTTGCTTTATATTTTTGCAAACAAGCTAATCTACCCTCCTCAGCTACTCTTAAATTATAGTGTGAATAGCGTCCTCAAAACGCTTCTATTTCCGTATTTTGAAACTAAAACGATAAGTCAATGCACTGCTAGATTTTTTGAGGCAATTACTGAGTATTTGAATGAATGTGCAAGATTATTGACAAATCAAAATGTCATTCTAAAATCCGAATTGGAAAGCCATGATAAAAGAGAAAACTCATTAAGATATGGATTAGAGGAATTAATCAAGGTACTCGCAGTGAAGTTGGCCTTAATGTATAGTGAGTCAAATCTACTAACCATTTCTTCTGCACTTGCGCAAAATGACAGTGCAAGAGTCTCGCTATATGAATTGGAAAGTTCAATGAAAGGTCTTATTGCTTCTGATAGGAAATTTATGCATATCTTGGAAAAAACCAAAGGTGAGCTTGATGAAATTAGATAAATATTAGGTTTAATACCTAGTCGCTATCGGACCTCTTTCATTTGCCTAAAGATCTTTATGCTTTCTTTCGACCACCATCTACCACGTGGATTAGGTGGTGCCTATTATCCACTATCTATTCACTCAATGCGTTATCAAATCGAAACGAGAAACTCTACAATAATATTGTTAAATGCGTCTACCATGATTAATGGCAGTTCTTTGAGAGATCTACTCTGACATGAACAACGATTACTAGATCTTCAGAATTAATAAATACATTTTGTATCATTAAGCAAGGTGTTTAAAGTGCTAAAATCGAACGCCCCATCAATTGCAATGATATTTTTGAATTGTTGTTGCAGCATCGAGTTGCAGACACCAATGTACTCTAATATATATATATTAGTAAAAAAATTGCCAAGCAATTTATTCAAAATTATGCATCGATGCTAATAACTATGGACACTCACCGAGAGGGGAGGTACCTAAGTTAGTGCACAAGCAGTAATCCGCTTGGTCCTCACCAATTATAGTAAGATCTGCTCTAGTAAATTAAGGATCTAGTATTAATAGTTGAGGTTTACTTTTCCTGCCTTTTCCATTTTTGGATCGCACAATGAGCACGATATATCCTTATTCTCGTTACCGCGTTTCATACTATAGAACTTTATCACACTATGATTGTATGATGGGGACGAGTCTGAAGATAAGGAATACCGATCAAAAAGAAACTTTGCACTAGTTTCATTACTTTTTATTCTTAGACGATTCATCACAATGTTAACTGCAATGTAGTCCTTCTTTGTATATATCCTCTTATCCTAGATACTTAAGGCTTTAACCTGCTCTGTGAATTTGATGCCTTAGGACTCTTAGAGTTGTACTTTGCCTATTCATAGGAGCGAGTGGATTAGTCCTAAAATGTCAATGGTATTATTTTCTTACACAATAAGGGCAGTCATTTGTTTTTAATGTAATAATATCTGACAAACCATTGGCAAAAAATTGGGACAATAGGTTCTAAACTATAGTCCCATAGACTCAAAATGTCTTCTAGGTCGTATAGACATATTCCCGTAATCCGGCTTTTTCAGTCGATTTTCCTCCTATCTTGATCAATACAAATTCCTTATTGCTATGATTGATAGAATCAAACAATTCCCTTCCTATTCCTCTGTGTAATCCTTCATATTCCTCCATTGAAAGCTTCATTCTAGGGCCGATCTCCTCTTCTAGATTCATTGTAGTTACTATTTCCTTATAGGAAGGTTGAATTACACCACTGAAAACCATTGCACTGCTACCGCTACCATAGGAACCGAAGCCTACCCTTTTTCCATCCAAATCAGTTCCTCTCCTATATTCAAACTCTATCGAGCTTCTGAACCCCATATACATTGAAGCGGTATATAGATTGCCGATCAATTCGGAAGCCTTTAAAGAGCTCGCCATTTTCTTCTCATAAGCCTCGTGGTAAAGGGTTGTCTGCATAAACAGTCTCCGAAACTTCTCATCTGCTTTCATAAATTCTGTATCCGCTAGAATAGATTCAATGGTTCCCCTAGGATCTTTTGGAGAAGGCTCTTCTACCCCTACTTCCCTAATAACATCTTTCCATCTAGGAAGGTTTCTCCACTCGTGTCTTAAGAGGTATGCCAAAGCCTTCTCACCCATCCGTCTGTAGGGGAGATGAACACTGATTAGATCAATATGATCAGTAATGGATTCTCCTTCCTTAAGGTCAATTAGACCGTATCTCAATGCCTTTTCTTTATAACTGTCAAAGGCCTTCCTGACCTGTATCAAATATAGCAGATTTGAATAAGTCCCATTGACCAAAGGCGTTTCTTTTCCGAATGGCCGGTAAAAATCATACTCATTACTAATAATAGTCGACGTGACCTTTTGATCGAAGGCCAGCAATCTCGGATTCTCCTTGATCAGCATGGCTACTGCACCAGCTCCCTGGGTGTATTCAGCTGTCGAACCAATATCGTACTTAGCAATATCACTAACAATCACAATTGCAGCTTTACCATTATTTTCTTCCGCACGTATCCAATTTGCATTGTCATATAGAGCGTAAGATCCGCTTACACATGCAAATTTGCATTCGATTCCCCCTGCGTGTTCAAAAGAACCTTCACCATAAACCTGCTCAAGCATCCCAATCACAAAAGAATTCATTGCTTTTGATTCGTCAAGTGCTGATTCGGTTGCTACATACATTCTCCCGATATCTTGGGGTTGCAAACCATTCTTCTTCATTAATGTTAAGCAGGCGTTGGACGCCATACAGGCCGGATCTTGATTAACATCAACTATAGCCATTTTCCTAATCCCTATACCGTATTCTAGCTTCTGGGGGTCTATTCCCCTCGCCTCCGCAAACTCTTTACAATCTACATAGAGCTTAGGAACGTAGATAGCCAGATCATCGATTCCTACTGGCATGATGACATGACTTGACCTTTATAGACAATTTAAAGGTACGTCTAAGCTTATTTGACAAACTATCTTAACTCGATTGACAATAACAAATGTCTTCTTATACTGTAAAGAGTCCTCGACTAAGAAACAGACAATCAAAAGTACCTAATTATGTTATAGTAGTTGTCCCTTTCGCATGGTCTGTACCCTATCTGCTTTATGGACTCTATTATCTTGCTTGCGGTTAATTCGGTGGACCTTGCCCCAGTAGCGCTAACAACCTCTTCTCCAATAAGTGTTCCTCCGAAATCGTCTGCTCCATAATTCAAGGCCAGCTGAGCCATACCAATTCCGTTGGTTAGCCATGAGGACTGCAAATGATTAATCAACCCGTAAAAGACAATCCTAGAGATCGCAATCATCTTTAGTAATCCCAATCCACCTGAAGAATACCTCACAGAACCGTCAGATTGCATTTCAGTTTTGTTGGGCTCGAAACTCCAGGGTATAAATGACATGAAGCCTCGCGTTTTTTCCTGCAATCTCGCAATTAGGAGTAGATGATTCGCCCTCTGTTCTGTCGTCTCCACCGTGCCGTACATCATAGTAGCAGAAGACCTAATTCCAAGGCTATGAGCCTCCTCCATGATTCTTAACCACTCATCAGTCTTAATTTTCAATGGACTAATTATAGATTTTACGTTATCATCCAGTATCTCTGCACCTGCACCAGGAAGCGAGTCAAGCCCAGCCGACTTCAATCTACGAAGAATTTCCCTTGTAGTACTCCTCTCTACTCTCGCTATCATATCTATTTCAGATGCAGATAGACCGTGGATACCGATTTCAGGATATCGCCTTTTTATTTCTCTGAATACTTCTTCATAATACTCGATTCTAAGATTTGGATTATGACCACCTTGGATGAGAATTTGAGTTATGCCATATGCCTCCTTAGCCCCATTCACACGCTCGAGTATATGCCTGAGAGACAATGTGTATGATTCTGAATGCCCCGGAGGTCTATAGAATGCACAGAATTTGCAATACGTTACACATACGTTGGTATAATTAAGTATAATATTATTAACAAAGCTGGCGTCATTCCCAAATAGTTTATTGCGCAAATAATTAGCTGAAATACCAAGAGAATAAGTATCATCAGATTCCAAGAGTCTAAGGTAATCGCTTAATTTAAGGCGACTTCCATCTAGAACATTATATACGATATCTGAAATATCTGACTTGTCGATCAAGTTCTGAGCAAACCCGGTCACTCTATTCAATATATATGATATGTGAATTAATGATGTTATTTATTCTTTACAAACCCTAGAATTGATGATTCAACAAACGGAATACCTTTATCACAATCAACTTGCTTTCAGGTATACTTCTGATACTAGGAATGAATATGAACCTTTTAAAGCTCATTCAATGGAGTGATACTTTAAATCTACTCATATGGATCAAGCCGTGAAAAATGCAAGAAAAAGATATGAGAATTGGCCTAGGAAGCTTTTGCTAGGAGACCGTTGCATAGGTTTTATATTGACATTCATAGACATAAGTCAACTAGATTGCAACAAGGTATTGAAAGAGTAACCCCTGCACTCGAGAAGGCGATGGCAGGCGAAGAACTATCACATAGTGATGGAATGCAACTCATGAATGAAGAGAACCTATTCTTACTGGGAGTGGTTGCAGATAATTTACGCAGGAAAAATAGCGGAAATACCGTAACATTCGTTTGTTCGTACTATCTCAATTATACGAACATCTGTGCCGCAAGTTGTCCACTCTGTGCTTTTTATAGAAAGGGTCAAGAGGGAGACGCTTATACCCTTACCGTCGAGCAACTCATCGCAAGGGCCAGAATAGCAGTGAACGAATTGGGAGCCACGGAGTTACACATTGTTGGAGGCTTTCATCCAAAGTTGGGACTGGATTACTATGAACGCATGATCATTTCTATTAAAAAGGAATTCCCTCATGTATGTATAAAAGCACTCACACCAGCTGAAATTTTTTTCATTTCTAAGCTAACTAGGAATTCCGTAAAGGAAGTACTGAGTAGATTGAAGGATTCTGGGCTGGACGCATTACCTGGTGGTGGCGCAGAAATTTTTCACGAGCAAACAAGAAATTTGATTGTGAGAGGGAAATGTTCAGGAGAGGAATGGCTTGATACTGCCCGCCAAGCCCACGAAATAGGCTTGAGGAGCAACTGTACGATGCTCTTTGGCCATGTTGAGAAACCTGAACACATCGTTGATCATATCATCCGCATTCGAGAGTTACACAAGAATACCAATGGCTTCACTACGTTCATCCCACTAAAATTTAGCCTAGAAAATACCGAACTTGAGAAGAACCATATGATTCAGAGAGAAAGTCCATCGACGTACGACCTAAGAGTAATAGCAGTCTCAAGGATCCTACTATCAAACGTACTGAACAATATCTCTGTATATTGGATAGCCCTTGGAAAGAAGTTAGCTCAAGTCGCGCTCCAATACGGTGGCAACGACCTAGTCGGGACAGCGTTTTCTGAGGAAATATTCAAAGCGACAGGTAAGCATAATGTAACTTCAACAGAAGAGCTAATTAGTTTAGTTGGTGAAATTAATAGACAACCTGCGCAAAGGGATACGTTTTTCAATATTCTCAAACGTTTTTAACTTATTTGAGAATATCTTTCTGTATTTTTGGACTCTTCCAATATTGGTCATGTCCTCCCTCAGGATATCATTCCTTTAAACAGAATTCATCTAAACTTTGATCAAACCTGAGATATTTTCCTTTAGGATTCCTTTATTAGACGCCAGTTCAAACATTCTCTGGATGGATGCAACACCTTCTGTTCCCATGTCTATTGTTAGCCTGTTTACGTACATTCCTATGAATTTACCAATCACGTCTCTTGACTGACTTCTGCTATACGTCATGGCATACTCCAGTGCGTCATCAAAATGGTTAAGCCCGTAGAGGATAGAGTCCTTAAACAAGTGCTCAAATTCCTTAATCTGGAAATCTGACATTGTTTTTGAACTGGCCACGTTTATTCCAAGTGGAACTGCCAGACCATTTGTGATGTCATTCCACCAACTTCCCAGATCTAGGACCTTTAATAGACCATGTGCATCAAAAGTGATCTGCCCCTCATGAATTACCAAACCGGCATCCACTTCTCCTTCCTTTACAGCACTTGGAATCATATGAAAAGGCATCTGCATTTCAGGGTAGTTCCCTAATGCAATCCTTGAGATCAGATATGCTGAAGTCATTCTTCCAGGTATGGCAATCGTGGTATGACTGAGTTCAGGAATTGTGATTCTTTTCTTTGCAATAATCACCGGACCATAGTTAAGTCCAAAACTAGCACCACACCGTAAGATAACGTAATTTCTCAGGTACGCATATGCGTGCGCTGAGATCGCAGTGACATCAAGTTCGTGATTCAATGCCATCTTGTTAAGGGTCTCGATATCCTCTATAACGTGCTTGATTTCAAACGAATTACTATTCACCTTGCCTGATGCAATTCCATAAAACATGAATGCATCATCAGCGTCAGGAGTATGACCTAACCTTAATTCAACCACACAACGATGAGTGTATCAGAGTCTTATATGCTTCTCCTTGCGGAGATGCCAAATGCTGCCTTCACCAAATGATGATGATTTTACTCTGATAGCGGAATGGGGTAATGTGACCGTCTTAACAAGAAATAGGCACCCTGCCGGCCGATTATATCGATTACGGGTCGGAAAATCCACAATTGGGGGTAATGACACAAAAGCACTTGTCACTCCGACTCAAGCGCCGAGTTTAGAAGGTCTTAAAAAGATTGCACGAGTATACTTCTAACTTCAAGGTCGGTAAGGGATCCCTTCTTAATAATGTCAGCTCCAAGGTACGACTGTTAATTATGTACGTGGACTTAGTCTGTTCTACCCGTATAGCCACGACATTGCCTGTCGACAAACTCGTTACCATAATACGAGCTTTTCTTACGAAGTGACTTCTGTAATACGGAGCCACGGTGTGTACGTATTAAAGTATGTTGGTGATACGGTTATCGGATTTTAGACCGGATCATTGCTTGTATGAACTCAATTAAATGTGCTCGATCCGTCCTGAGTACGATTAAGAAGGGAATTAATCCAATAAATCAATATGATTAGCCTAAGTCGAGCGGAAGAATAGGAATTGACGAAGGATAGAATGTGGTTGTATTATATGGATAAGACAAGGGTTCGTCAGTCAATATCATGGGCAGAAGCATATCCTCCAAGATAACTTCCATCAGGAAGCCGATCAAATTACAGTTGGTGAGGACGTGTATTTTGCGTTTGACCCTCCTTTGAGAAAAAGGTCTTCTGTACATCACAGGTTGACGAGTGGAAGTATACAAATAGAACAGCAGGGGTAGCTATACAAGCTCTTTTCTTAGTCCTAACCATAAGTAATAGCCGATGGGACTGTATGAGTAGATTCAGAGTTAATCAATTAGAGTTAATTCCCAATTGGCACAATTGAATTATAAGTATCTGCAGTAAGATAATAGCCTTGAACTCGTAATGAGGTTGCCTTTCAAGGGTACTAACAATAGTAATATTCAAGAAATAAATTCTGTCTTCTCTCGCGTCGGAGAGTGTTTCATACGCTCTATATCTCCCAAGATCTCTATGCATGAGATAAACGTTATGCTCGCAGATGGTACTGTGACACAGTCACCTACATTCGATATTGGAAAAGTTTCGAAATTCTACGAACACTTGATAGGATCTCTATCTGGTTGGCAAAGTTCTGGCATATCAAGGTCCAAAATCGAGGATTTGAATAGGATTTATTGCGAATTTAGGAAATCTGTGGGCAAGTATGATGTCAGAGGGTATTTTGGAATTCAGTTTCATACTCTACCTTATTATCAGGTAAATAAAAAAGTGCTAGACATACAGAGAAATCTCAGACAATTAGAAGATAAAGGCATCCAAGATTATTCTCAGATATCACAGCAAGCGAATAAGATGATAGAGGAAGAATTGTCATTTAGGGGGCTCGCGAAAATGAGTGAGGAAGAATTATTTAAGAACCTACTTGAAAATGAAGGGCTCTATGGTGATTTAGTGAAGAAGGTCGAGTCGATTGAGAGTGGATTCCCCCAATCCCTTGACATTGACTATCAAAAGAAGTTACTTTTCAAAGAATTGGAGAACCTCGTGATAGAACTATATCAGGTTTCTCCGGTTTTGATTGATTACAATAAATTAATGCAGGGCGAAGTTGGAGTTGCCATGTACGTGGACGTTGGGACCATTAAGAATGAAAAAACGGGAGCAATTGATTCTTTCGTAAATACTAAACGGTTGCCTTCAGTCCACTCGGAACAGATCATTTCTGCGCTTCTAGAGGTTCAAGATGCGATGGATCGAATATGACACGCTTTCTTCATGTTAATTGTATTGCATAAAATTGGTATTGCTCTAGATTCAGAAATTAATATGCAGGTAACAACTCATATTAAAATGACCAATTTGACATGAACAGGACCATTAAGATGGTGTCCTTCGGTACTTTTAGTGTGCACTTTAGAGCTTGCGGATATCGATATACGGATCAGGTAAGCAACTTCAATATAGGTAAAGGAGCCCAATGAATATTCTCAGAGAAGATGCTTAAAGATATAATAAAGGATCGAATCGACTCGAAAAAACCGCGGGAAGAAGGGCTAACTTACATGATAGACAGGCTACCTAACATAGATAGCGAAGGTATTGAAACCCTTTCACCGATAGTAGATATGGTGAAGATCTATGGAGCATATCCGCTTTTGATTCCTGAGATTATTCTCGAAAAGAAAATAGGGATTTATCACAAACATGGCGTTCAAGTGTCGCTGGGAAGTACAATGACCGAGTATGCGATAATCGAAAATGTATTTGAGAGGTTCGTATCTGAGGCTGCTAGAATGGGCATTGACGTAATAGAAATAAGTGAAAACAATCGTGATTTGAGTTTTGACGAAAAAGAGAAGATCGTCAAGACTATTGAATCAAAAGATATGCGGTACCTGTGGAAAATCGGAAGAAAGGATCCTAGGCACCAATTGAGCGTTGAACAGATTCTTTCAAGAACTGAACAAAGTATTAAGCTCGGTAGTAACAAGGTTATACTCGAGGCAAATGAAGGGATAGGTGTAGGAATTTTCGATGAACGTGGCGCAGTGAGATGGCACATTATGGGTGCACTCACATCAAAATTTCCCCCAAGTGCGTTCGTTTTTGAAGCCCCGCTTGAATCGCAGCAATCAGCTCTTATAGCTGAGTTTGGACAACGCGTAAACTTGGCAGAAATTAGGCCAGACTTGCTCATGTCTGTCGAAACACAACGAAGAGGTTTAATGTCAAAAGCAGCGTACGGAGTCTCCTACTTTCGAAAGGATCCAGAAGGCGGTCCTGCGTCCAAATTTGTTTACTACATAATCAAAACCAAATACCCTGTAGAACAGAGTGAATTAATACGAATTAGCCATTTACCTAGGAGAACAATTCAAAATGCCATTGAAGATCTTAAGGAGCAAGGATTAGTTTTAGAGAAAAATAGCCTAGATGACACGCGACGAAAGGCCTATTATCCAGTACTTTCTGAATGGCTCTAATTTTTTCAGTTGTTATAGACAGCATTTGGTTCACATGGGTATTGGGACTGGACTGGATGTCAATCATATTGATATGACACACGATACTTAACTGCCTTAGCGGTGAACAGTGTTTGATTTTATCAGCCTCAAAATTGTCCCACCACGGCTTATACTTCCTAAAACTTAATTGTGTGATAGCTGCCTCACTACAAAATCTATAAGTTTTTAAATCTCACCGATAAAAATTAGAAGGAGAAAGGTACGTAAGCAGGCGAATATTTGTGACCAAACAGGAAGAAACCACTACTGAACGGAAACTTGAACCCAGTGATGAGACGTTAAGATTGCCAACATCCAATCAAGGTCAACTTACTACCGAACCGGATTCGTCTCTAGATTTCGCCCGGGAACTCGTAGACTATTCCAAGCGTTTGGAAGCGTGTCGAAAAACGCTCCATCTGGCTGGTAAGACAATCAAAGTAGGGACAACACCTAATGAGATACTCCATGAAACGAGAAACTATACTCTCTTGCACTATATGCCTATGACAAACAAGACTTTTCCAACTCCCATACTGATCGTATACGCCCTTATGAATAAATCGTATATTCTTGATCTCCAACCAGGAAAAAGTTGGATCCAAAATCTTCTTCGCCAAGGTTTTGATGTGTATCTGATTAATTGGAACGCTCCAACAACTATAGATAAATACATTTCTTTCGATGATTATGTAAATTACTACTTAGACCAGTGTGTTGAAATTGTAAAGAAAAAAAGAAACGTAGGAAAAGTAACTTTACACGGTTATTGTCTTGGTGCAACGATGTCCGTAATGTATACAGCAACACACCAGGAGAAAGTTAGAAATCTAGCGACTATTGCCCCGATAATAGATGCCGATCAAGACTCAACAGTCCTCGCAAATTTTGCCAAGAATATTGATGTCGACAAACTTGTAGATACTTTAGGGAATTTTACATCTGAACAACTTTATAGTTGCTATTCGATCCTTAAACCCTTTAAACAGGGGGTGAACAAATACATCAACCTAGTGCAAAATATCGACAATAAAAAGTTCGTAGAGAATTTCCTAGGAGTTGAGAAATGGCTTTATGATACTCCCCCTATTGCAGGTGAAACATTTAGGCAGTGGATAAAAGACATATACCAAAACAACTTGCTTGCAAAAAACGAAATGCGAATAAAAGAAATATCAGGTATGAACAATCATGCAGCAGATGATCATAACATTTTAGATCTTTCCAAGATTTCAGTACCACTACTAAATATAGTCGCTGAAGAGGACCACTTAGTTGCGCCGGCATCCAGCTCTGCATTGAATGACTTGGTATCGAGTAAAGATAAGCGTTTGATGAGATTCCATACTGGTCATGTGGGGCTTATCGCGAGCAGCTATTCTCAAAATAACGTTTTGCCTAAAGTAGGGCAATGGATAAAATCTAGATCCCAATAATCCATGGCCCAATAGAAGTGGCAATAGCAGTAATGAGCCAGATGAACGTTTTTCCTTGCATGAATTCTTGCGATGGGACTTAAACATACCAACCAACTCGTTGCAAGGAAGGATAAGAGGTTGTTCGCTTCTCATGAACATCGTACCGTTCTTCTTGGTTTCTATGCCTCGGTACTTTGAAATTGTAAGTTTAATGGAGAAAATGCAGAGTTGCATCCGCTAGGCAGAACTTTGGAATGTCCAGTAAATATCACAAGCGGGCCCGTGCACCGCTCGCTTATTAGGCAGCCCCCATTATCCGATAGGACAATGATGAAATCCAGAACGATGAATACCTCGATAAATAGCAATCCTCAAATAGTTTATGACTTCGTCTCAAACTTGGAAAACCTGCCTAGGTGGGCTTCTAGCACCTTTCCATCCATAAAGGAAGTGAATGGGGAATGGGTCATAGACACTCCGCAAGGACAGAATAAAGTCATGCTTGCGGAAAGAAATAACTTTGGAATTTTAGACCACCATGTGAAGTTGACTTCTGGGGTAGAGATATACGTTCCTATGCGTGTGGTGAGAAATGGGAATGGGAGCGAGGTAATGTTGACGGTGTTTCAGGCACCGGAGATGACAGACAATGGATATGCCAAAGATGTAGAAACGGTCGAAAAGGATCTGAATCACTTGAAGGCAATTATCGAAGAGTTAGAACAAAGCTAGCTGGGAGTAGTCCCATCACAATGACAGAGATGTCAAAAAGTGAACTTAATAGATTTCTAAGTCTAGGGAACGGAAACTAGTTCAGTTAAGGGAAAAAATATCTCGCGTGATCCAAGAGTGTGTATTTGCACACATTGCAGAATTGCAGTATGCATTTGCCACAATATTTGGCGAAGCCGAGAGTTTCAGGCGATATCGAGAGAGTCCAAGTATAGAAGACAAGAACATACTAGATGAATCCAGGGATTTTCTACATTGGATGAGAAAAATATCTGCAAGATATGTAGGATCAGAAAAGGCAGACATGTATGCCAAAAGGAATACTACTGACGGAGCAGTACGATATAAGATGAAGCCAAGACGAGTAGTTTCCGAGAAAATTATTGCAGATTGGTGACTTTGAAAGAAAAGACTTCTGATGGTTTGCTGTTAGCGTCCTCACTAAGACTCATTGAAGTCTTCAATCGTCTTCTAACTCTCCGAATAACTGCAGACATCGTAGGCCTTTCTTGGTGATTTCGTAAGTATGTAAAACGTCGGGTAATATTTAGTGCCCCCAATTAATCTCCCATACATCCATCTAGTCGTCAGATGAATTGCATTTAGAACCGTAGAGATAAATAAGGAGGTCGACAAATAATTGATATGGTAAGTCCAGCAACTACAAGGGCAATTGGCGCAATTTTGTTACCACTGGCTATGGTTGGCGTCCGAGAATTGATGAAAAGATTTGGGCCTAGGTTATCAAAAAGATAAACAGGTATGGCGCTTCTCAAATTGTAAGCGAATCTGATTTATTATTACTAAGCCGTTGCTTGTTCACAAGATATGAGGAATGATTTACATGATTCAATTTTTTAGGGTATAGGTAATTTCATTTTTTATTTAAAACTAGAAATTTTATGTTACACTTCCGATATGAAATGGGTAGTCCTAAATAACCAAATACAGTTAAAATCAGTTTCTTTCCTATGCGCGTAGGTTGACGGTTTTACCTTCTTAACATCTTTCAAGTATGATATGTGCGATATGATTTTGGATTCGATAACCAAAGGCTTAGTGTCCAGCAATGCGCGTAAGTCTTGGTTCTTTGCTGTCTCGTTAAGAAAAATCTGGAATGCGACGCGATATGTGTCTCTCGTATATTGAGATTTTACGCCTTCTGTAAATTGGTATCGTTTTGTTGTGTATAACGCTCTGAAGGTGATATAGACTATCCATCATCCACTGCCAACGTAATGTATTCTCGACTTACAAATTATTTATGTGCAGTAAATGCTTCACACTAACCTTTTACTGTATAGCATTTGCATCCTCTTAAATTCCTAGGCACAAGTTCAAACTTCAACTTTCGTTCTTCGATTTAGCGGGATACGTGAACTCCCTGAGCTCCTGATGCACGGATTCGCTTACTAGGCCCTATAAGAGAGGTTACGAAAACCGTGATTTTAGCTATTATCAAGCTAAAATCAAGTGCAGCCTGGTCTAGTATATGCAATTTGATCCAATAAAAGTAAGTATACTTTCTATAGGTAACTGCTGCATACTTTGCATTTGAGATCAGTCTGAGCTCTGCTTAGATCTATTTAAAGTAGTTAATGGGTATCGGTTAGAGGATTCAGTTTTTGCTTAGGCTGTGAAACTTGGCTATGACTTGACGGGCCTGTTCTTCTGTCCTGACCTGCTGTGCTTTCATTGCCAAAGACCTGTTGTCATCCATGGGCCTTTTTTAGACAACATTGTATTTATCTGATTTAGATAGTCAATTACTAGTCAAATCATATCATAGGGAATTGTAGACTCATGCGGAAGGCATCAAACAGGTCATCGTGTGTGAAGTGTCCCCTCTCCCCTCTCAACTGCAGTCCTTAATGCAGTGATGAGTTCGGTATGCTCAGGGCCAATGGCCACTACTCCACTGCCATACTCCATCAATTTCTTGGCGTATGCCAGCATGTTCTTGTGTTCTTTTGAGAAATGATAGGAACCAGAAAGTTCAGGTCAACAAATGACTAGTTGCGATAGATGTACTAGTGCTGAATCAGTCATGTGTCTTAGCGACCTTAGTGTAGAATACTATGTGAAATGATTTACATAAACTATAGGTGATTAATCAGATTTATGTGGGAAACCTTTTTCACCGAATCCATATAAGTCAATTTTTCATCTATTTGCCGCTGAAGTTATTGTTCGGGAATAAAACCAAAGGACTTCTGGTGCTATCCACGTCAACTCCCCCCGTCATCTGGTGACACAGGTCCAGAAGGTCCTCAAGGGTTGACTGGATCAGCAGGACCTCAAGGGTTGACTGGACCTAAAGGTGATACTGGTGACACAGGTCCAGAAGGTCCTCAAGGGTTGACTGGTCCACAAGGCGATGTTGGTCCACAAGGTCAGCAGGGATTAATAGGTCCAGGGGGTCCTCAAGGGTTAACTGGTGAACAAGGGCTTCAAGGAGTACAAGGACCTCAAGGAGCAGCGGGAGCGACAGGAGCTCAAGGACTACCAGGACCTCAGGGTATAGAAGGACAGCCAGGACCCACTGGACCTCAGGGAGTAACAGGAGCAACAGGACTGGCAGGGCCAGCAGGACCGGTCGGCCCGGTAGGAGTAACTGGAGCAACAGGACCGGCAGGGCCAGCAGGACCGGCAGGGCCAGAAAAAGTACTACAAGTAAGAAGTGTTTATGGCCCTAATCTAGAAGTGCCAGCAGGACAGCTTGGAATCCAAGATGTGTTCTGCGCAACAGATGAATTTGCAACTGGGGGAAGTTATTTTTCAAGTGGGGGTGGAAACGTAGAAAATGAATTTAAGAATGATTTCGGGAGAGGCATCGACCCTGATCTAATAGGATCGTCAGGCAGCCATGGTTGGCGAATAGTATACGCTAACCCTGGTGACAACCCAGTTACTATAAAAGGGGTCGTAGAATGTGCAAAGTTAGTCGACGCACCCTAATGAACTTCCTTTCATTTTTTCCTTGCCTTCCTTTTTTAATACCAGAAGTATAACTATGCTCCGCCTACTACTTTCTTGTAATTGTGCAATGAGCGCCATTTCTTTATTTTGTATTCCAGATATAATAGCAGCATAAACACTAGATGATATGATTAGAAAAGGTGGCACAAGTACCAGTATAAATGACGATTGTAGCCGTGCCCTTTTTTCTCTAGTAATTTGGACAATCCTTGTTGGTCTCCTATCTATGAAAGGACTTGTGTAGATCTATTGTAATATCTATCATCCTGTTAAAGTCAGGTCGGGTATATTCTTCTGCATGCAGTAGTGGATTAGGCCATCTATTCCACCTAAGAATAACTCGTAACAATATTTCTGAATGCAGATATCCAAAAACCGAGAGATACATGACATGGCCGAGTTAGGTCTCGAAGGCCTATTTGGGATAGGTGAAGCGATAGGAATTATGGCCACTCTATTTGTTATATTATACTTTTCAAGAAAGCAAATGCAGAGTCTCTCAGTAGACATCCAGACAAAGGTTCTCAATGATTTGGATGAAAAGGTTCGCAAGATGTGTGAAATCATAGTTGAAAAACCATCGATGCAAAGAGTCATATATAAACTTGAAAAACCATCAGATGAGTTAGCATTTGCTTATTATATCTTGTTTATTTGTTCTCATGCATATGCTATGCACCAAAGAAAAGTGCTTAATGATGATGAATGGACAGGATGGTTACTGTGGATGAGAAATTGCTTTAAGTATGGAACCATAGGTGAACATTGGAAACAAGAACTGTCAGAGAGATGGTTCCATACTGATTTCGAGAACTTCATAAACAAAGAAGTAGCGCCGAAACCAGAGCCTAAATCGATATAATCAATGCCAGAACTGCAGAGATAGTTTGAAAGCATATCTCAAATTGTTGAAGATGAGGCTAACCGGGTTCCTGCGGTTTTCATAACATACGGAGTCTGAAACGGACTAGTTCTGTGTCATCCCCTGGGGTTTCCTCTTTAGTATATAGGTTATACTGCGGTGCTGCGTGATCTTCAAATGGCATTTCCTAATTATAGCCTACAAATGAACCAAATGATAACATTAGGTTAAACACTTGACAATCTCGCAGCGTTCATTGTTCCTACTCGACATATAGCAGCCGAAAATACTAAAAAATTGTGTAGTCTATGCTAGAATTGCAGACATCCTAACCCATCGTCTGCATTTTTCGCAGGGTCGGCAGTGGGTACGACTGTTAGGTCCAGGGGAATATATTGTAACAGAGGAAATTCCTAGCAGTCCATACTTTCCCAGTCCCAATATCAGAATCCATTTGTCACCAGATTGTAACGGCGTGATTTCTGTCGGCGAATCTAAGACTTGCGTTGTCACGAACGAATTATTGGTTTTTAGCCCGTAGTATGTAACAAGTTTTTAGGATCTTGTAATAAGATATAGCCCTAATTCATGCACACATAAATGGATAGCATAAGAAAGGAAACAGACAAACTGGACCAGGAGTTGGAAGAGGCACACGGAGAGTTCGACAAAACGAAAGCAGTTCTAGAAAAAAAGATAGCCCTCTACAGTAGATATGAAAACAGCGACCGACTAACCAAAATGGACAGGCTAGAAGTCCAAAATAAAAAGAATTGGTACATGGGCTCATTTACTAGGTCTAATAGAACATGAAGATTTTATTAATAAATTAAGTGAATTTACAGAACGTGTAGCTAAGTTAGAAAAGGCTATCCAAATAGAAGAAGAATAATAGCGGGTTGGAGAAATTCGGCTGACCTTACCTTTCCTATTTCGTAGGCTTCGAGACATTCACATTCTTGTCTTTCCATCTGCTGCTTCAAATCCTGTTGCCAGTGTTGGCAACACTTAATTAATTAAAATGTGTTAAAAACGAGATAGGTAAGTAAGATGCATGATGGAACCATACACGTATATCCTTTCCTGTTGCTCATCATTTTGTTGTAGGTAACGCTCTGAAGGTGACTCCAACGTAATGTAATCTGGGTCTAAGAAATATTTAAGGGAAGTAATTCCTTCACACTAACCTTTTTAAGAGAAATAAAATTGAACTAGATATATGCAGTATTTCACCGCCCTTAAAATAGGTCAAAAGAGGGTCAAATCCGCCCAGGATTTCTTGAAAATTTATGCGGAAAATGCTATGCCTGCATTGGCATTGAAGGATAACAAAGCCGACAAATGGGAGCCAGTGGGTGAGGAGAATTATTACGGAGTTGTAAAGGAACCAAATGGATACATGATTGTAATATGCGACAAAAATGGAATCGCAAAGAGTCTTGCAAATTGGTTTAATGAGGAGGAAAAAAACAATATAGTATCTAGAATAAAGTCAGAACACGCGATGGAAGAATACGTAGGGAGATTGTCACTGCCAGTTTAATCATTATGCGTTTATATTCGAACTTAGAATTTGTAATTGTATCGATTCATAGTATATCATTGATGATAAATTGCGAGCCTCTTATTTTTTATATTGTTAAACATTGCTGGCTTGACTAGTTTTGTAAAAACAGAAGACTAATCTGACCTCCGATTTTTCCTCTTTCTCTTACTTTGCATGATCCCGATTAGCTGATATCCATACTCCAGGTTATGCTTAACATGATTTATTCCATGAGACTTATCAGGAACAAATTTATCGTCAAGAATGTTCTCAATGTATATTTTTGATCTTCTCACCGACAGGATCGCATGCTGAACCTGACTATCCAGTAACTTCCTTCCCACTTCTTTTTCCGCTCTTTCCTTGAATTCCTTTTCGTCTGCAGCAACGTTGTAGTACTTTTGTAGCTTGGTGTAGTTACTACATAGGTCATCGAGGCTATTCAAGTCGTACTCAGACAATCCTTTAAGTGCATCATGGACTGACTCCGTAGTTCTTCCTGTTATCTGTACTAAACTATCAACGAGCCCTTTGTCAGATATCGCCCTTTCAGTAACTGGTTTACGTATCTGATTAGCTGGAGACTCGGTAGAGAAATCCAAATTCAAGGAGTGTGCCAAATTTTCTTGAGCTTTTCTAGTTCGATAATACGCTTCAGCATTGTACGAATCAATGCGTACTCCCGAAGCATCTTTTCCACTATAGATAACAGAAATCACATTTACAAGTATTTCTGGATAGGATGCCTTTATGGAGTCGCTGAAACTTTGGTAGTTTTCATTAAGATCCTTGTAGATGTTAAAAACGACTTGATCAAATGTTTTAAGGTTTTTTTCCTCTGTACTGCGACCCTTCCTTATCTTTCCCACAGAGATAGTAAGTATGTCTGATAATTCAGAAGGACTAAAATAATATCTAATTGCCCTTGCAGCGTGGACAATTACTCTTACTGCCTCCAAGAAACCCGGCTGGATCTGAAGCTCCTGAACAGAAATCTTCTCTACATATGACATTGAGGTAGAGTACAAAGGATCATCTGACGAAATTTTCAAATTATTAAAATAATCTAACAGTTCTTCGAACAGGGACTCCCTAAGGCGCATACTGATGTCCTCCTTTATCCTCTGTTTGAGATCCAAATTCACGCTTTTTCTTTTACTTGCATCCATATTATTTGAATCTCCTAATGATATTGGTGCTCACCACTATGAATGAAGGGTTGTACATTTGAAGTTATTTTGCTTAATGAATACAATTTTAACAGGAATAAGTGTATCACATTACTTAAATATGTCATGACTATATTTAACGTTACTATGTACGAGTAATTTATCACTATACCTGAGCTGAGTAGAATTTAGTAAGAAAACAAGTTGGGATAGATGGGTGTTCCATCTTTTATTATATGAAATTCGTGGTAAAGTCGGCAGCCCAATGGTCAATCATCTATTCTGGTGTTCTCTGTGCAATATTACTTGTAAACTACTGTTCTATTTTGTTCTCCTAATCGATCCAATCATTATCAATTATGCAAAAACTGTGCACGCTTGTCCCTGCTCGATGTCCTAATTTGTGTCAGATGATCCACTATCATAGGCAGGAATGTCCCTACGTCCGTCACTACCCCGATTGCTTGAGTTGTGCCTCTATCCAATAGTTTTGTTACCACAGGTTGGCTGATGTCTACTGCAACTACCTTTACCGATGACGGTAGCATATTGCCTACTGCGATGGAATGCAGCATAGTCGAAAACATCAAGACCATCCTGGCATTTTGCAGTAATTTTTTATACCTGCGTTGAGCTTGGACTACATCAGTCACAACATCAGGAATGGGACCATCATCTCTAATGGAACCAGCCAAAACGTACGGCACCTTCTTTGTAACGCATTCATACATTATCCCGCTACGTAAGGCACCTTTTGTCACCATTTTCTTTAAGGATCCTGCTTTGAAAACTTCGTTTATAGCTTGCATATGATTTCTATGACCTCTTACCGCTAGAGTTCCATCTTTAACGTGCATGCCTAAAGAAGTACCCATGATGGCGTTTTCTACGTCATGAACTGCTAAAGCATTACCAGCAAGTAGTCCATCAACGTATCCCATTCTTATCAATTGTGATAAGGCCACTGAGGCACCAGAGTGGACTATAACTGGTCCTGATACTACAACTATTTTTCCATGAGATTTTTCTTTAGTATTGTAAATGTCGTAAGCTACTTTTCGAGCGATTTGTTGAGTTGGTCTTTCACTTGAACTCGAGCTACTCATGAACTGAAATATATCCACTCCTTCTCTTGGACGTTCCTGAGGAATGATTCGAATTCCTAGATCGCCTGTGACAATCATGTCTCCTTTTCGTATCTCACGAATCATCTTACATTCCGCGGTCTTGCTTTCAATGTTCAACGAGATGCATTTGTCCATCATCATATTCTTTACATTTATCCAAGAACTTCTAAAGTAGATTTGAGTTGGATTATTTGTAGTGCTATAGAAAGCATTCGGTAATACCATGTCCTTTCTAGCTGGTTCTAGTACAACTTCATCTATGTGGAGCGGCTGTGCTCCTTCACGGTACACTGATTCCAATAGTCTGTCCAAATGGTCCCTGTCTTTCCCTATTATAAGAAGACGCGAAGTACTCTCCTCTCTTTTTTTCTTGCCGACAAGAAATTCTAGAACCTGAAACTCCCCCTTGAGATCCATTATGGTATCAAGAATTCTGCCTAAGATCATTGAATCAATTAAATGACCCCTAACTTCCACTTCCTGGGCAAGGTCTATTTTTTTATCCACTTATTTGTAGTTAAATCCTTTTGTTCATTTTAAGTTTTCACTAGTCGTTTTCAAATACAAATGCAATATGTGTTCAGTTTGCTTTTATGAACTAGTAGAATTATTTAATTGCAAGACGAGTTATTCTATTCTACAGACATTCACTTAGAAAAAATAGCGTCCTTAGTACGTTTTAGAAGCAGCAGCACATCGTTACCATCTTCTCCATCCGTTGTATAAGTAAAGAACTGCTCAAGAACTCTGGACGGATATCCTTGACTTTCATATGTCTTGGCTTGAATAGCCATTTCGAATTTGTCCACACCATGAACAAGCTGTGACGTATCAGTCTTATTTTCAAGATACTCTTTCCAAATATCTTCATATTCGTTCCGTGTTTCTGGCGGCAAGTGATTTAGAATACGATCGATTGCCTCAGTTTCTTTGATTCTCTTTTCATTGATAGAGATTTCGTTTGGTTCATAGTCTCCAATGATTGACTCCCCCAGATCGTGCAAGATTGCCATCTTCAGAGCTCTCTCTGTCTTCATACCTAAAATGTCAGAGAATACCATGACCATTGTACTCAGTGCATAGGTGTGATCTGCCACAGATTCAGGATTCTTTACTTTTACCTTGTTGACCCATCCTGATCTCTTTATTGCTTTTAATTCCACCACATAATTAAAGAAATTTGCCAACAACTGATAGTTAAGGGGTGACAATACCATCGATGTTGTCCTACAAATTACCTAATAAAAGATTTCGCTCATGATTGTACCTAACATCAGGATATTCATGCTGAAACTTTCAATATTTAGCAAGCCATCATTTTTAATTTCAACATCTAGTGTAGTAACTTGTACTCAATCATATCCAAAATCGAGCTATATTCGTAGACATAACTTGTCATTTATCTTATTCTAAGGTGATGTAAATACTTACGCGTTATTATCTTGAATATAAAACTAACATTTTTGGACTATACTAACTAGGCAAGACCTGACATGTCAATTTCTCATACCAGTCTTTGTTACCAGTCTAAAAAGACTACTTGTTGTGAAGATATAGTTCAACTAAGGAACATAACCCAATATGAGTGAGCTTTTTGAAGCCAGACTACAGAGCCAAAAATGAAGAGGACGAAAGTTAATGTGCCTTCTTCCATGCATTATCTGGAATGCCAAGCCGCTTATTTGCTGTTCTAGCCATAACGAAAAATAGATCAGAAAGTCTATTCAGATAGATTATCGCGAGAGGATTAATTGATTCAGCCTTTGATAAACCCACAACTGAAATCTCTGATCTTCTGGCAATGCTTCGACTCAGATGCAAGTGACCAGATTCAAGACTGCCTCCAGGCAGTATAAAGAAAGAAATCGGTGCAAGTTCCTGTTCAAGAGTGTCTATGGTCTTCTCAACCTTGGTTATCATGTCTTCGTTTACCCGTGGGCTTCCATAGCGGCTATCGGTACTCGGACTGTCATCGGCTAAATCTGCACCTAGGATGAACAGATCGTTTTGAATTGTCAACAGAATCTTCACAAAATCTGAGAAACTGCTGATATGTTGGGAAGTTTGCAAAATTGCCAAGATTAAGCCAACGCTTGAGTTTAGTTCATCAACTGTTCCATAAGCAATTATTCTTGCATGATGCTTTGATATTTTCCTTCCGCCTATGAGTCCTGTCTCACCTAGATCACCAGTTTTAGTATATATTTTCATATGCAGCAGTAATAGTTCACTCAAGATTTAATTAATTTTTGATGTCCATATTGGACTTGTTAGATAGGCCGCTTTCGTTCGATCATGAATGAGGTAATTCTAGTAGAAACCTTGACGAAAACTACGAAAAATTTGATTCTCCAATAGCCACTTAGTATGAATGAATTTCGGCCTTGTGTTCTCTGAGATACTTCTTTTTCTTAAACCTTTCATTACACTTTTCACATTTAAATGGCTTTTCAAATTCGAGTAAGAATCGTTCCCTTCTTTCTTCAGGAGTTTCAATTAGCGATTCTGGTTCACTTTCGGCTGAGTTTATCATGCTGAATTATAATCAAAACCATATATGTTAGTATATTTAGCTTGAGTAAGAAAATTACATTAGAAAGATTCCTGCCAATCGTACTGAGAATTTACATCTAATTAGATAGTTTGGCGATTAATTTAGGGACGTACTGAGCCGTTGTTAACCAAGATAAACCATCGAGTTGAAGTCCCGAAAGTAGATGATATGTTCAACCACAATGACAAAATTATGGGCATGAGCTTCAGCGCTGAAGGACCAACTTCAGAAGATTGGCCTAGTCGACCATTAAGCGTGTTTTTCTCCCCTGTAAAATTTTTATGATATTCTGAGCAGCAATTTCTGACATTTTCGATCGAACCTGATATGTCGCACTTCCGATGTGGGGCAATAGCACCGCATTCTCCATTCTCATTAGCGGACTGTTAGTTCTTAATGGCTCACTTTCGAAAACGTCTAGCGCAGCCCCAGCAATCCACTTTTTCTTTAGTGCTTTGATAAGACTCCTTTCATCAATTACTTGACCACGTGAAGTATTTATTATATAGGCCGTATTTTTCATCCGCTTGAGTTTTGACTCGTTAATCATGTTACTGCTTTCACTGTTTAAATTAGCGTGTATGGAAAGAAAATCACTTTCTTTTAGGATAGTATCCATCTCTACATACCTGGCACCCATTTCATATTCGAGTTTTGTCTCCAACCGGCGGCGGTTGTGATATAGAATATTCATGTCAAATCCTTTCGCTCTTCGGGCTACCGCTCTCCCTATTCGCCCTGCACCAATTAGCCCCAGTGTCTTGCCGTAGACATTTGAGCCTAGAAAAAGATCAGGTGACCATCCCACTTTCCATTTTTTTTGTCTTATGTAATTGTCTGCATGTACGATTTTTCTGGATACAGCAAGAATTAAAGCGAAGGTCAAATCGGCAGTTGCTTCAGAAAGAACTTCTCCGGTGAAAGTAACATAAATCCCTCTTTTTTTTGCCTCGTTTACGTCTATATGGTCATATCCGGTGCTTAAGGTGCTAATGACTTTAAGATTAGGTCCTGCCTTCTCCATAACCTCCTTATCGATACGCTCATTCAAGCTGCAAAGTAATGCGTCCTTGCCAACAACATTTCTCAAGATTTCCTTTCTAGAAGGTGACAACGAATTTCTATTCATCGTAACAGAGTATTTTCTAGCTAACATGGTAGGACCGGGTTCAAGGATTTTCCTCATTATATAAACAGCGAATTTGATCCCCAACAGGATACCACTCAAAGGCCTCCTATGAATAGGTTCTTGTGTCCGTCTACAACGGTCTGAGTCTAGCTTTTCAATTCATATTTTCCCCAAATATCTTATTGAAACAAATAGGCTACTCATATATTTCCGAATTACACTATGAGCCTAATGACTTCCTAAGCTCAAACAGACATAAGCTGATCTGGTTGCCTCCTAATCTACAGGTAACTTAGATCTATGATTCTCAAATAAGGCTATCTGACCAAAACAGCTGAGCCCAAAAAGTATAACACTCAAGTTGTTACATATAGCGACACATTCATCATGTCGCACTTTCCATGCAGGCTGGCAGAGTCCCATTATGCCTAAGCTTATAATCTTTCAGCAGTTCTGCTTTCAAATTTTCTAGGGAGCCATGACTAACCAAATAACTGAATCTTTGACCCTTCCCTAGACAAGGATCTAAGATAGAATCTAATAGTGTTGATTTGAGGTTCTGAGCACTTCCTATATACAATATTTTCATACTAGCATGAACTTTGAACAATCCCGATTCATCGGGTACAACAGAATTGATGGTATCTCGGCTGAAATCAAGCCACTTCGACCATTCCTCTACAATTGATTTTGAAATTTCTTCATCTATACCACTTTTTCCCAAATTCCTTTCCACAAAACTCTATACTATTTCGTATATAATTGCTATCTTGACTTGTATTGGCAGGTTTATTAAGACATTTTCATATGCAATGGAAGTTCTAGTGGGCTAAATGCCTATGCCTGTTGCCGGGAAGGATGGGATAAATTATAGCTTCCACCATAGAGATGGGCCATTTCACCCATGTCTCTCTGCAATTCCAGAAAATCTCGTCCCTTTACTGTTGTTCTGTAAGTTCTGGCAGATCTATCGTATTCTATTAATTCTTGCTGTTGTAGAAAAATAAGGTAATCCTTAAGCTGATTGTAATTGACGAGACTCTTGTACATGATATGTGATCTGGATTCCCCGTCTATTGCATTTGCCGCGTTCAATATAAGTCCAATAATATCAGTTCTGCATCTATACTTCATATTCTTGTTCTGTCAAGATCATGGTGAATATTGAGTATTTAAGGTGAATCAAAGTGAGTACTTGATCTATGCTTTATTTTTTTATTATGTTACATTATTGAGATCCTATCTTAATATCCTGTGCCATGGTAAATCTATGTCCTTGTTCTAGAGTCAAACATGATTAAATGTATGTATGTATGTTTACGAAGGGGAACTTTGGAGTTTAATTTCTTCAAAAACCCTCGTTCCTGCGAGTGAGACCAACAAATCTATTAAGCTTGAAACAATGTACGTATCATGTCTTATCTCGTTTGCTAGTAGACATAATTCCCAGCAAATATGAGGGTCAAATTCTGATTGGATAATGCAATACGATAAACTACGCAAGCTCATTTAAGCACAGAATGAAGAAGCGAAATTGTGAAGGGATTAGTGATCGGAGGAAAACTGGCATGCAATAAATACATCATCGCAGCCACGACAGTTGCATTTTTTCTCATTATGATGATGACAAGTTACAGTGTATTGGCCTATACAGAGCATGGAGGTGGAGATAAACCATCTTCTGATACAATGTTTTTCAGGATCCTAAAAGGAGACTTAAATGTATGTTCACCTAATTACCAATATAATATAACAATATGTCAAATGGTTATGAAGGATGAAGAACTTTCGCCAAATGCTGGGGAGGTTACAAACAGTACCCGCACTAATAATGCTACAAACACCACAAATTCTACAAACAGTAGTAGTTATCCGCCGTTATCTGTTAATCCTGAAATGGTAATTAACGAAGAGCAGCTGCAAGCGCTATTGACGAATAGCTCTTTAAACCCACATGAAGGAGCTGAAAATGTAATACAGAACGATACTGGTACTAGTCCTAATAACAATACTCAAAGCAAGGGCGTAGGGAAAATATATGTTGATGAATATCCACAATATGAACCTCTGGTTGCCGAACAACCTCTAGAAGAGGAGATAACTACCGATAATTCTTTGCAGACACCTTGGCAAAGCAATCAACAATGGCAATTCATGAATAACCAAACAGTATTAAATGGACTTCATGACATAGAACAGCCGGCGCAACCGAAAAACACTATTCGCCAACAGGACAACCATCAAGAATCTGTGTTAACCAAAGAAGGTTCGAGTTTAGGTAATAGCATTGATAATCGCAAAGCAGACACAAGCAATTCGTACAGTAGTATTCCTTTAGGTATGTCGTTGCCTCTTAGAAACTAATCACTGAGTTGAGGCAAACTCAGTAAATACGTTCTATTATATTTTGCTTCAGCCGAGAGAATTCTTGTTCATTTATTACGCCTTCGTTTTTCAATCTAGCTATCTTGAAGAGCTCATCGGCTGGTGAATCCAATGTAGAGAATGAGGCAACAATATGTTCAGTTGCATCGGAGACCGATTGATGATCTTCCGACAAAGACTCCCATTTACATATCATAGATCTGACTATTTTGACTAGGAGAAGTGCTTTACTCTTTGGAATATTCTCAATTATCCATTCAAATTTGTTTCCAGTAATTTCGAATTGATCCAGTGCAGGTAGTTCATTGTCACCTTGAGATCGATTCACTCTCAACCTTATACAGGCTGAAATTAATCCTTCCTTGTGGTTGATGTCGGTAATTATTGTGTACGGCAATCCAACGGTGTTTTCCTTCAATCCATGCAATGAAATATCTCGGATAATTATTCTCCTGTCAGTAGCATATATAACGTAAGAAGAGAGCGGTAGACCAACTAATCTTACTTTGCTCTGGGTTATAACTAATAGGACTTTTTCATTTATGTCTAGCATACTACTTATGTCTGTGATTCTGTATAATTCATCTTCGTCCTTGATCGGCATGGGCGTATCTTTAGGGTCAGCGTCGATATTGATTACTCTCTTTGTTCTAGAACCGAAGAGCACGCGCATTATCCTGCCAGTCTATTATTTAAGTGGCCGACCACGATGAAGTGTACAATTTGGATAATAATAACTGTCTACATGACATTCAATTACATTATTTATTAATGTGAGGCATAGTACGAAATACAGAGTATTTTGAAGGGATAAATGGGGGCTATACCATCGAATGAAAGAAAGTCAGTCGATCAGGTTGTTATAGATCTTGGTGTTTCATCAGATTCACGAAGACTAGCAGACGAATATGTAACAACTCGTAAATCTTACAGACTTACCACCGGAGCAAACGAACTAGTAATTACTGTGTGTTATGAGTTCTTGAGGTTTTGAATTAAAGAATGGGCTATTGCTGGCGTTAACGGCTATTGTTAACTGTTAACAGGTGGTGCTAGCAGAATTTCTATCGAGTTGTTAACGTTAACAGATTTATGAGTCGTTCAATTAGATTTCACGCTCAAGCACGTTAATGTTCAAAATGACCGTTCAGTAACGATTCTATCCCCAACCGATTTACCTTATGTACCTATTTGCAAAAGTGTTCAAGACGTTCAACAAGGTGTTCAATATTATATAGCACTATCACTCACCGACTTCCTGATAAGCTATCGGGTTTAGTTAATGAATTTGCACAGTATGGAGGACTGAAGTCTGCACGAGATATTGCAATGAGAAGATTGACATTAAATCATGCTCCAGACATTCCGTACATAGAGATTATTGAGCCCGATGAAGTTGTAACATGGGTAGATATGGATGGATCTGAAGAAGGGGTTCTAGCCTCCTCATGGCTGAATGATCATGAGGCAAGGGCTTGCACAAAAATTTGTAACCATTTGAGAACTTTAACTAATAAATCAATAGTCGTAATTACTAGGTTTACAGGACAGAAAATGCAAATTAGAAATTATCTATCTGATATCAGGGTAACAACTACTACGGGAGCCTTGGGTACCCAATCAGATATAGTGATATTCTCGCTTGTCAGAAATAATCCTGAAAGAATAGTAGGGGAAGCAGGGACGCTTCAGGATCTCAATGTGGCCATTTCTCGATCCAAAGAAAAATTAATTATTTTGGGAAATTTTGAGATGATGCTTAATGGATAGTCAGGACATAATCAATATTATAATTATTGGCGCAAGAGTAGTTCGAGGCCTCTTGCGCGACTAATTGATTCAAAGTATGGGAGAGTAATTAACACTCCACCTGTTATAAGAAGTACTTAATTTCATGTCTGAAGTTGTCATAAAATGATGTAATGTTCATAATTTTTTATTTCAATTGAAAATTGATTCGCGTTTAGATAGGTCGATACCATTCTAAAAATGAAGCCTCACAAATTGATTCCTACATTGGACTGGCTCAATTAGTATTCATTCCAGGAAATCATTGGGATCTTTGCCTTTTGGTCTAGTGGTGAAGTTAACAGAACCTCGCGAAGAGGGTGAACATGTCGTCATCCTAAATGGTACAGTAGTCATTAGTACAGAAGGAGCAGACGATTTAGATATGAATGAATTTCCACCTGTAGGAATAACTGTCGTTACAACTAATGATACTATAACAGTAACGTATCACACAGTAACTATAGGTGGTGGCATAGGTAATCCTGGAAGTAACAATTGTGATGATGGAGGAGAAGATGAAGGTGATGAGGATGATGAGGAATAACTAGTATCTCTCACCATCTCGAAAGTAATAGGTAGCGACTACCTACGAGAACAAAAATTTGACAACCTTTAAAACATACCAAACATATAATATTAAATTAACAAATGAGCAGTCCAACAACAGACTCCAATCCAGGCTTTATGGCTGAGTCAGAAGTGAAAGCTTTCATTAGCGGCATCGGCGATTCCAGAGTCAAGTTGTGGCTCGACGGGAAGCAAGATCTTGAGATAACTGGAGGAGAACCTTATTCTTATGATCGTTATGAAGACATAGCGAGTACGGGATACAATTCCGAAACCGTAATAGATGAATGATACAAATGGTACCTAAGAAGGGAGAATAATGGTACAAGCGAGTCTGAGAATTATACCTCTTTCGAAGATCCAACATCGCCATTTATTTACTTTGTTGAACCCATCCCCTTCCAGAGACCTCATTTTGAGAGAATCATTATTCGAGAAGAAGGGGCTTCACTTTTGATCCCTATTTACGCAATGTCTGTATCTACCCAGGAATACCCTTCGCTGAATTCTAATACAAGTTTACTTAATTTGATTAAGAAGGATTTATTCGGCATTGAGTGGAATACTGTTAAGGCTACTTTTGATCGTACAGAATGTACGGCAGATGCGTGATCAGAAGCGATCCACTTCCCGTCGACGGGATCCCACCGACCAATAGGATCGGAATACCTAAAGAGAGACTTAAAAATGGGGTCAGTGTAGATCTACTTCATGGGGGCTTTTGGCTTTTGATACGAGCAGACCGTATTGACTCTGGTGACCACTTTCTATATGTTCGGGCCGACTCAAAGACGTATCAGAGTGAAGCTAAAATTCTAATTAACGCAATCAACTAATCTCAGAGAAAAACATCCTTCACATAGTATTAAATTCCTAAGCAGTCAAACGAGTACGCATGGATGGCCAGTGGCTGACATAACTACTCTACCTTCCTGGTTAAGATGAAACACGTAATCCACAGATTCAAATTTTCCGGGTTCAGTCTCCCTAAACCCCAACGATAAATTGATGATTCTTCCCTGTATTTCCGTCTCCGTACATTCCTTAAACCTGAATCTTTTTTCTTCAGGAAAGATCCAACCAGCAACCGCCCGTTTGTGATCAGCTCCAGCATAGCATTCTAATGTTCCCATTACGAACTGATTTGACCTTGTCAAGACTTGCAGATCTCTAAGCTCACCTGCCAGTTTCAATAATCCTTCGTCATTACCAAAATTTGATCCTCCATCGAAACTAATGGACAGTCGTACGAATCCGTCCTTAATGTATATAACCATAATTATATCGTTATTGACAGCATAAAAGCTTAACCGTTCTAAACCGCTACGGTCAAATTGGAATCCTCGACCTTCACTCTGCACTGTGCTGCTCATACCTAATGAAGTTCCTCTGTAATTTATAAACATTATTCACGCAAATTGATTTCATCAATTAGTTAGAAGCGAGGAGTCTCATTGCGACGCTACATAGGAACAGGCTGGCATTATGAGTCGTCAACCTGCTTAACTTCCCTAATCACAAGATCAAGATATTTCTTTAGTTCTTCTCCGTCTAATTCCAAGTTTGTTCTAATGTCTGCCTCTATGACGTCCTTATCTTGCAAAATCTTACCTACTGTACGTTGAAGTTCTATATCCATCTCAGCCTGCCCTATAAGACCTAAGAGCCTGGAATTCACGGCGTGTCTGTATATGGATTTACGTAAATCCGTATTCACTGCTACAAGTCTTGCGGAGTTGTAGATCCCAAATAACATGAGGTATGTACCCAATATCAAGGCAGTACTGGTTGCCAGTCCAAATGGAGGAAATGGACCTAAACTTTGTGACACTGCTTGATTACAAGCGAACGTCAATAAGATTCCCCACCCAGAGATAATCATGCATGTCTGTATTTTTCGCTCATATCCTACTGTTTTTGATATCCTCCAAAATACTACGCCAAATGTTAAGCCTCCTATCGGTTTACTTAAAGAGAGAAAGGCTGTTAAAATGATAGAGACCGTGACTGGGTTCGTAGTTGGATATCCTGCGAGTAAATTCATAATGATAAATTGGTAAGAGTAATCCACAAGAAAATAAACCAACGGCAGCGATAAAAGAGACCAGTAGGCAATAGAGCCTATTAGATTTTTGGCATAATTCTTCATTAGTGTCCCCGTAGCGATCCACAGACACAGGAATGCCGCGCCCGAAAATATAGAGTAAAGAATGCTTAGAGTCGAATAACGACCATAAGAGATGTCTATGCTGCCACCAATGTATATACGTATTTCACTTGGTCTATCGCTCAGATTAAGGGATGTGTACACTGCTGTCACAAGAAGGTTGACCGAGATCAGCGCCATTGAGAGAAAATAAAGAAAACTTACCAAATCACGATTAGATCTATACCACGAAAAGAACAGTCCCGCCAGAAACAATAGGAACACTGATGATGTTCCATAACTCAAGAGTATAATGGAAATAGAGATCGAGTTAGAATAATAACCAAGGTAATTTATTTGAATAATCAATATTCCGAAAGTAATTGCGAGAGCGGACAGTGAAATTAAGGTCATGATATTGAAGAAACTTACATTTAAGCCGCTACGACCTAGTTTATACTTTGTAAACAAATTTCGTAGATGGTAAATGATTAAGAACTGAAGTAGTAGACAGGTGCTGCTGATAATTGCGAATGCTATAACTCTAATCTGTTTAGAAATGAATTGCTTGTAAATAAGGTCATAGATCTTAACCAAAGATGTATCTATTAGTAAGACTGCAAAGAGGCAAATCATCAAGAACAAGAGCTTCTTATTTCTGCCATAACTCCGAAGTAACAATCAGCAATATTATTGGCATCAAGTTAAACATAATCTTTTTGTATTAGTAATATCTTCTAAAATCGAATTGATATTAAGCATTATTGTAATTTTCTTATCACTACTAGCCTATACATTGGCGGTTTGGTTCGGAACTACATTTGCAAGTCCTGCTATCGAAATCCTTCCACCCCCACCTACAGAAAAACCTTATGGCATGTCTTACGAGCAACATGTTGAGAACTTTTATAATTGGCTTATATCACAACCGGCCGATTCCAATCCTTCTAATGATGTGACAGGAAAAGACTGCGCTAATGGACAGGAAAACTTTAATTCATCGGTGTTTTACCTGGTGGGTGCGGGCGGGGGTGAATTTACAAAAACGTGTGAAATCCCCGCTGGAAAAGCTGTCTTTATACCAGTGATGAGCGTAGAGGTTTCAGACAAGGAGGTACCCTATGCATCGGTGGATGACTTACATAGATTGGCAAAGAAGGATCAGGATAGTGTAAATAGTATGGCTCTCAAGATAGGTAATAAAGAATATTCTTTCGACGACCTTAAGAAGTATAGGGTTCATACCGGAGATTTTGAGGTTGTCTTTCCCGAGAATGCTATTTTTGGAGCTTCTCCTGGCCCATCCAAGGCGGTAGGAGACGGTTATCACGTGATAACAAACAAACTCCAAAAAGGAAATTATACGATTGACTACAGTGGAAGTCTTATCTGTCCAGGAAGCGACTGTCTGGCGCCTAATTTTGCGGAAGATGTAACGTTCAATCTTATAGTAAAATAAGGCAGAATGGACCTGTGAATACGGTAAGGATGCCAAAAATAGGAGTCACCCGAAACTGAGTATGTGCGGATAGGAATTTCCTAAGGGCATAGATTGTCTGTGATGGAAAGATCAATTGAAATCTGGTTCCATTGGTTCTACATATGCAAGTATTATAACTAATAAATAGCTATTTTAGGGGTTCCAAGAAGTTCAGTTTACGAATGATCCATGACCCGATAGTTAACACCCAAAAGCAGAACCCGTCAAGTTAACAAAGCCTAAGGCCATAAGGCTTAAATATGTCTCTAGCGATATTACTAGTGATATGTTATCGAATTGGATCTCAAGGGTGGGCAGCTTCGATCCCGCGTGGTTTCTCGAGACATTATGTATTAAATTTGCTTAAGGATGCTCCTATGACAGGGAAAGAAATTATTGACAGGGCAGTCCTCCAGAGCGACGGAAAATGGAGGCCTTCTCCTGGTCTAATCTATCCAATGCTAGGTAGGCTTCTAGAAGAAGGACTAATTGAAGAGGCAGAAAACGGTAGGTACAGAATAACTATGAAGGGACTAGAAATGGCTTCGGACGTAGAATCGATAAATAACATAATACAAAAGCAGTTAGATGTTATGCTAAGATTCGGAAATGTAGGCAAATTCATGGCATTGGACCTCATTGATAGAGCTTCTGCCATAGGCACTGCTCTTAGCTCAAACTTAGATAAGATGACGGAACAGGAGAAGGGAAAATATCGAGAATTTCTCGTTTCCGAGCTCAAGAAACTGGATGACCAAGAACTCAAAGAGAGGAACCTCGAAATAGACTAAAATCAAATCTAGTTTACTTTTTTTGTTATCCCCATTCACTGCACAATGCTGGGCTGTTAACCCATCATTCGTTGGTGGGTCAATGGCTAAAATATTCACCCGTTAAGAGCGGAAAACATTAAGAATCACTAATGTAGCACGCAGTGACAATGAATAGGAGAATTTAGTGACCTACGAATTAAAGATTCGTTACCTTTCAATAGTTCTCTCTAGGTATTATTGCCGTCAATATATCAAGCACTGGTTTGTTCCTGGTCTAGATTGTTAGAGGCTTCTCTTTTCATTCTGTTGCGTTGCTTCAAATACATATGATAGAATCTTTTGCAAGTTTACCTCATATGGTAAGGTAGTATCTACACTTAGATGCCGTCCCTGAACAGGTTCATATATGCTCTTCATTTTGCAATAAACTGAATAACCTGCATCAGAGAAGTCATTTTTCCGATTTCTCAATCGCTCTAGCACCATGTCCTCCGGACAGGTGCATTCAATCACATACAGCTGCACATTATTTGAGCGAAGCTTGTTTTCGACTTCCGTTCTAGATCGTTCTCTGTTAAATGTTGCATCAAGAATACAGTTATTTCCAGCGGCGGTCAAATACTTAGTCAATAACATCAACACGTCGTATATTAAACGACCTTCAGCCCTTGTATAGGCGGGGTATTTTATTAGCTCTTTCCGTATCTTGTCGGAAGATAATATGCTAGCCCCTGTTCTGGAGGCTACTGACCTAGCGAGAGTCGTCTTACCTACTCCGGGCAAGCCACAAAGGAGAATAATTACAGGCATCACAAACGCAATGGCATCAGCATACAGTCTTGAAAATTCGATCCAGCCCCAGTTGTGACCGGCTAACAACAATAAATCGGTCTTGCGAAGACACCCTACTTATTCTTATCATCAGGAAATATGTAATTGATAACCATGTCGACGGCTTTATTCTTTAGTCTGTCTTTGTAGTATCCGATACCTTTTGTTGGTGTGTTCAGTGCTTTTTCTCTTGCGACACTATCTACTGGCCTGTGATCAGGAGCACCTTCAAATCTTATCTGATAATTTTTCATTTTTGAGAAAATGGCTGAATCATAAATATCCTTATGCCAAACCGATCCAACGAGGTACAGATACGGAGGGTTAGCCCGTTTTTTTATGAATTTAAGCACATAATCAAATGTTTGCTCGATGGTCTTAGGAGAATCAGTAAATAAGATTAGATCTTCTTTAATTCCACCTTCAATTAGCATCTTTTTTATGGCCAGTCCCGTGTTGGTGTCCACAATGACTAGTACTAGCGTATTGTTACGATCAGGCTTAGAAGTTGTTACAATACGATACAAATCGACACATACTCTTACTCGCTCCTCAACATAGTTTGGAACAGTTTCAGTTTCGGTTGCCTCGCTCTCAGTATGTACACCAAAGAGAATAATGAGATTTCCATCTGTGAAGTGAGGCTGTGACATTCAATAGAACATCTACTAGTCGTCATTTATAGGTTGCCTCTTCTCCTTTGTATGCATGACAGAGTTACCAACCCCAGGATCTATATCATCATAGAAAACACTAGACTATCATGAACAAAAAAATATTGTTTGCTGACAAATAATTTATGATTCTCTGAATGAATGGTCATTCTGATAACTAGCATTGGAAATTGAAGTAGTTTCGAGCATAGCGTATCGGATCTTTCGGGAAAAGGATAACAAAGTCAATTCGAAATCTAGCTAAATATACTTACCTCCTCCTTGGGATACTGCATAAACTATCTTAGAGGTACCGATTCTTAGTAAATCTACCTGTCTTTGACGAATAGTCTGAAATATAATTTTTGGGCACCATCCGCCCGTTAAATCCAGTTATCTAGAAAAAATTATCCGTTGTACCATTAAAAAGCAGATACAAAACATATTGTACTAGTTACTACTACTACCACACCTCCGTTCTTGTTTGAGGAATTTAACCAACCAAAAGTAAGTATAGTTCTTAATTTCACGCTGATAAACCTAAGAATTGCAAATTAGTTTGTTCTCGACAAAAGATACTGGTTTACTATCTGTTATTTATCTAATAAATACACAAGGGGTATGCAAATATTAGATCCGCGGAATTTCCTCGTTTTTAGTAATATGAATAGATTCGATTCTTGGATCCGTATTGGCGTATCCCGATCATTAATCTGAATCAATAAAATAACAAATCTTAGGTTATAATCTTTAATTACCCATGTTTTTACTAGTTGATACTAGGATTCGTACCTATTTTATTTTTAGATGATGCTGTAGTCCTCCATAAATATATTGCATGAATATAGTTTAGGGAATTGCAGTGAAGAATAGGGCTAGAAATGACATTATTGCGATGATCCTGAGAAGCTGCTCAAGGCAGAGGGACAAGTAAAACGAAGATCATGTTTAAGGCTTATCTATCAACCAATCAATTAAGGGAATATCTTGCAGAATTATTGGATAATGGGCTTGTTAAATATGATGAAGATAGAAAAACATATCAGATAACTCACAAAGGAGAAAGGTATCTGGAACTTTATAGTGGTATGGAAAGAATGATACCAATGGACAACATGAAAGTTGAAGAATAAAACAGATCGGTGTGACATTTTACTGCTGAGGTACGACAAAAGAAGTCAAGAAACAATATATATGTAGTAACGATCATTGCAATAATATCACGACGGTTATGAAAATTGTTACGGAATTAATTTTATGAATGAAATTTACTCTTTTAACCTTTTCTACAAATTATCTCTCGAAGTAGAGAATAGAGATATCTAGACTGTTACTCATTGTAACGGTCTTGGAGGGTGTAAGAAGAAATCTTGGTATACGCATTTTTTTAGAAACATGAAATTTTCTTCAAAAGTATTTGTAGGGTCATTATTAAGAGGAAGTTGAAGCAATACAATTAATGTATTGTTATTACTAATTTTCGTAGATAAAATAGGTTAGTATTATTACCGGAGTAGGATATCTTTTATTGATGGTAATAGTCAGCAATTTTTTCAATGGAAAGTTTTATCTCCAACCTGACATGTTTTTCCTTTAAAATGATACGTTTTTATTAGATGTTCGCTGGGGTAATATTGGTAGGTCTTAGAAATAGGCAAAAGGAAAGTACTGAGCGAGTCTCATTTGAAGGAATTAGTCCTCCCACAGGATGGACAATTGCTGGGCAGGGTTATTAAGCTTGTAGGGGGAGACAATGTGGTTGTCAAGTGCACAGATGGAGAAGTAAGGGTATGTCGTATTAGTGGAAAAATAAAGAGAAGAATGTGGATTAGAGATAATGATGTTGTGTTGGTAGCTCCATGGGATTTTCAATCGTCCAAAGCAGATGTTGTATGGAGGTATATTAGAGCACACGCGGAGAAATTACAGCAGGATGGTTATCTTAATAATGTTTGAGATTATGGCAGAATAATCTGTGTAAATAACGCATAAGTCACTAGGGTTTAATTTTGACAGAATTTCTCGGCAAAATGTGCATGCCTCTTTATATCCAAACCTTTCAAATCTCTGGTGGCAATCTGCATTCAAGAATTTTTGGGGTTTGATTCTGAACAGGATTTTTAGAATTTTTGGGTTCGTTTAATTAATACGTTTACCTAATGTGATTAACTTAAGTACTATTAGTTCGGTTTTGAATCTGCAACCCAATGACTTAATGTTGATTATTATGATTACCTGTAAAAGGATGACTCTTTCGAACTAGGTGGGCAATTGTGTTCTACTTTTGATTGCTTCAAGAGTATCATATATAATCATATTTTTACAATCCCTGGGTCAGCATCAATTATATTCTTGTACGTACCTTGATTCCTTAATCTCATAATATTATGAAGCTCACCAAAGCTAGGAAAGATCAATATCGGAAGTTAGCAAAACAGGAAGGATATCGTAGTCGGGCTGCGTTTAAACTCCTTCAGCTCAACAAGTCTCACAAGATACTCAAGAAATCTGATAGAGTGGTAGAATTTGGTTGCGCCCCAGGAGGGTGGATTCAGGTAGTTAGTCAACTAGTCGGTCAATCCGGTTTTGTTTTGGGATTGGATCTAAAGGAAATTAGTCCGTTGGCGGGTACGAGATTTATCAAGGGAAGTATAGAAGATCCGCAACTGACACAAATTCTTCTCCAGACTATCGGCCCTGGTAACAAATTTGATGTAGTACTTAGTGACATGTCACCTAACGTAAGTGGAATTTGGGAGGTTGATCATGAAAGACAAATTTCTCTTACTAAACATGCCCTACATGTCTCCACAAAAATCCTTGAAAGTGGTGGAAATGCTGTTTATAAGATTTTTCAAGGTGTTTCAACACGATCCTTTGTAGAGGAACTTGCTATACACTTCACTTTAGTAAAGCTTAGCAAGCCTCCAGCCAGCAGACAGGAAAGCAGTGAACTTTACGTAATATGTCTTGGCTTTAAAGAGTAAACTGGTTCAAGTTCGCTTCCATATGGAACTTAGTGTTGTAACATCAGCAGCCGTATCGTATGCCTGTACTGCATCTACCAGAAGTAATATGATACGATATACACCCATCATCCTTGATTTTCAGGTTTTGCATCGAAACGGGGTATGAGGCCCTTGAGCCATCGTCATTAGGCAGCAAGGCGCTATAAGGATAAAAGGTAGTCGAATATTCATCGGAGGAATTATCGCTAAGTCCAAACAATAACTGGGAAACTTCTACTTCATACTTTATTGGATACGGTGAATTCCTCATTTTATTCCACCATTCTATTCCTGTGAATTGTCTTGAGCCTTGAAAATTAAACCCCGCGACATTCTTTGCAGAGAGGTCGTAGATTTCATTTTGTCCATTGTTTTTATCTGTCAACGCATATCTGATTGTTTGTTTTTTGGAATCAAGAAATATCTGGCGATTGTAGGTGTGCCCGATAACTGGAAGAACGTGCACGAACCTATACTGATTAACCCCTCGAAATATCGCTTCAAAATAGTCTTGACCATCGAATTGGCAGATTAGGTTTAGCTCCAATGCGATGCCTTGATTGTTAAAAATTTCTAAGAGATAGAGCATCCATGATTTGTCAGGAATGTTATTCGCCATTTCATTAACGATTGTAATTCTGTCTGCTACAGATATCACTCCCAAAGGGAAGAAGGATCTGACCTTCTTAGGATTGCTCTTCTCGCTATCCGTGACAAGACAATGTGAACCTACCCAGTAATGCATTCCATATTACTAGTAATTTATGTTATTTAATCTACCTACTTTATCCGACGTCATAAAACAATAATCTATACCAATGTCAACATTATTCGAAGCTTATGCAATTAGCAAAGTGATCGAAAATTAATTCAGTCATAAGTTTAAGAATATAACTATGAATAAGCATTTCTTATTAGGCCAATAAGATAATCAGTGGATCGCTGGCAATGGCAATGTTATTGTTACTCTAAGTTTGTCGATGTGTGCTTGTGGTCAGGTGAAGGATAGCGCTATACATGTCTATTTCTTTAGAAAGGATCCTAATTCTTTCATTCGTCCAGCCAGAAATCCCAATAAACAACCGTAGATAATATGAAATACCAATGAACCACCAATAATAACTGGAAACAACGATTGGAAGTGACTGGCAATATCATAGATGTATTGATTTGGTGCCGAGTTGGAAAGCGAGTCAAGTCGAGGCTGTATTCCAAATGTGGTAACTGGAACAAATAATATTGCCCATAAAACGACTCCTACTATTAGTCCAGTAATTATCCCATGATGATAGTCGTATGGCGCTATCCATCTCCAAAATGTTGATGCTTGTCCAAATATGTTTCCTGCTATGGTACCAGTTAACAAGTGAAAGCTAAATCCTACATATTGTGCAACTATCGGATCGTTAAAACCTAACGATATTCCGATCACAGCAAAGAATGTTCCAGGAGGAGTTCCTGAGATAAGGTCAACAACAACGAGGAGTCCTGAGATGGCCCATACAGCTATAAATCCCGCAAGTGTACAGTATGGAATATAGGCTCTTTGATCTACTCGCCAGCTCGCTTTCAACCCTTCTCGTTAATCGTATTGCAGTGTTTGAGTATTTAAAGAATGCCCGATAATTGGAGCGCAACATCATTTTTAACCATGCAGGATACACACATAAAAGCCCCGTAACTCGATCCTTAGAGTAAATTACACAGCCCGATGCTCAATAAGTCGACACTAAAGTAATCTGTCTTATAACAACTCTGTAAGCCCCCAAATTAGGCGCGGGGTGTGGGATTCGAATCCCTTAGCCAAAGATGGGGATTCCATCTGATTCTGTATATTGCCAGAATGCTTTATCCCACTCCGTTTGCGAACGCCATACCCTTGCAATCAACGTCAAACATTGGTTACTGCATTTACGCATAGGCTCTTCAAGCGTTTGATTGAGTCACGGCTTATTATCCGTATTTTTCCCCCAGATCAGACATAATTTCAACAAATTAGAGTAGAAAGGAAAATCTTATAAATTGCGGTCTTGTACGTGACAATCATGAACAATCTATTCAGTTTGCTAATAAACCTTGGAAGCCGGAGGATATCAGTGTGTACGAACAAACGCATTCCAGCTCATCCGGATTGCGGCCATAACTAAGGTGTTATCCTAAATTGAGTATTCAAAGGTACGGATTATGGGACGACATTCTGGGCCATAGCTATGGTTTTTGGTCAAGACAATGGTTGAAATGGGCTATATCTCCTCCTGTGAGCGGTGTTGTGAATGAGCATCCGCTGAAGGAATTTGATACGGGGGCTCACGTCGTAGTTCACGGAACACTTCCTGCAGGTGAAAATTCAGATAGAGTATCTTTTTCGGTGGATATTGGGAAGGTGACGAAGGTGAGCCAGCGCTTGATAATATCATTAAAGGCGGATATTATTTTAATCAAGCTAGAATATTTCGCAAAGTCGAGGACTTTCCAGGTAACGTTCCAATTCTCATCAATGCAGTATCCTCTGCAATTTCTCCAGAAGAGCATCCCGATGCTTTCGGACGAGCACTTTCCCTTGAAGACATTGAATATGCGGGCAAAAAATGTAATAGACCAATCTTATTCTGCGGTAAAGATTAAGTCCCCCAATGGTGAAATGCATGAATTTCATTCTAATAAAGGAACACTCGATCGGGTTAGATACCCTGTTCATAATCCAACTGTAAGGGCAGGTATGTGGCATCACTTTGGAGAGAATAAGGAGATACACGCCGCCTAGATGGTTATTGGCTATTCCTGCGTGGATTAGAACCAGATAAGTCATCCCCATATACAATACAAATTGACTCTTACTCGCCTTTTTTTGATGTGTACTCACGCTCACAATAGTCCGCATGATCCCTTTCAGGTTCATGTCACATACGAGCTTTATGTGCCTCAATCATGAATTGGAATTAGATTGTTTCAGGAGAATTTTAATCAATACGAACGCTCTCTATTCTACTGCCGCAAGGAGCATCCATTTGGAGTCTCGTGGGAGGAATGGTGCTGCAGGTGGTGGAAATGGGCACTATCCATTCCTAGGGAATCGAACCCAGGGATAGATAGCACTGGCGAAAAATATTTCCTAAATCCGCAATGGGAATCAGTGATATTTCTTGTAGGCACGTTTGGCGGTAGGGCTCAACGCTCCTATAAGATACCCGGAGGAAAATCAATTTTCTTGCCTATTATTAATTTCGAGACTTCCTTTAATGAAGAACCATATTTGCAGAGTGAGGAAGACTTGTTGAGTAGAGTGAGACGCGATATCGATGACATTATTCGTAGGGAGCTGATAATCGATGGAAATAGAGTTGTTAACTTGGATGCCTTCCGGATCACTACCGATGTGTTTGATCTAATCCTTCCTGAGGATAATGTATTTGGAGTTAAGCCTGGATTCACGCGTGCTGCTTCGGACGGTTACTGGGCCTTTCTCAAACCCCTTCCGTTGGGCCAGCATACAATTCGAGCTTCCGGTGCATGTTCATCCGGAAAAACTACCGTCGATATCACTTGGCAAATAACCGTAGAACAGGATCAGACATCAAACTACCGATAAACGATAATGATGGAAACTTGGAATTCAGGTTTCCTGGCATACGTAATAAAATGTATTTTCCTCTAGGGGCGTACGGTAAGATGGTACCTGCCATCTTGTGCGAATGTATTTGGACCGGTTGCAGTGACGTCTACGCTAGTGCCCTTAAAATGAATTTCATGCTTCCCTGGAGGTAGCGGCTTTAGAAATACATACTGTCCATTACCTGCTCCTTCGTAACTCTCCTGCGTCGACGCCAAATATGTTATTCTCTGGTAGAGTAAAGTTAAACACAGGTGTAGCTACACGATAACTTTCAACAGGTCTCCCATCCACACTGGCTTCCATTTGGGTAACTTTGTCTTGGAAGTCTTTCGCGCATTCAATCATATCCTCCTTAGTACTTAAATTAGGAAATTCGGCTGGTGAACAAAAGGAATTGAGAATCGGAAAGAATAGTGATGCATTCGAAGGAACAGGTACAAGCTCTTTCAACAGATCCAGCAAATGTACCTGCTAGAAACCAGACTGGTCCCTGCTGTTTTTGAGCACAATAATCTCCTGTCGTATCTATTACAGGATTCGTACTTTCAGGAATTGAATACGCCCAGAGCCACCATAATTCCCCCCATTTACCGTAACTGTTTCCAAAGGGTTCAGACGATTGGGGATATACTTGGGGACCGGCAACAACACCACTTTCGTTTTGACCCATTGCAATGGTATCTGGGGTCATTGTGAATAATGGCGCCGAGACGCACAAGAGTGTAACAAGTAAAAGTCTACTTAAATCAGGATCCGTCCATGCTAGTATCAAAGCTCGCCTGTCAAGGATGGGATGGGTTTCTATTATATAAATTCTCACATTCTATTTCAATTCGGCAAAAAGATTATTAATTATTGTGCCATCTTGAACTATAGAGGTCGGTTCATGATGCGACGGACGACTGGAAAATGTATTTGCTAGATAGATTGTTTGAGGACCGGTGCATCTACGCTTCTTTTATAATATTGTTAGCTGTTTTATTCGTTGATGTTTCTCTCATAAAAATCTTGAATCTGCTTTTTGTCCAAAGTGATAATTTTTGGCGGGTAAATCTCTTCTCGACGATATCAATATTGTATGTTGTACTGATGGTGTTCATCATTACTGGTAGTCTTAAAAATGGCTGGTGGTCAGCAGTGAAGATTGGAAGTAAGAATATGCAAAAGCCACTGATAATAACTCAACCTGTCCTACTATCACTCATAGCTATAGTATTAATGCAATTGCTATCTCTCCATCACTACGGTACAATCCTCCTAATTATTATTATTGCTACTAGCTACGTTTTGGGGATTTATATTTTGGTTGTTCTTACTAGGCACTTTGTAATTTGGTCCAAATCTAACAGGACTAACAAAGTCGTCTTAGGGTACAGTGTTTCCTTCATAGTGATCTCTGCAAACCTAATCTTAACTCTGAGCGTTGTAATGATGGCTTCTTTTGGCTGGAGTTCTACTTCTCCTTCATTTATTGGAACCACTGCCATATACATTAAAAGCGGTTCCCCTCTCTGAGCTAGTAACTTTTGCTGAATTAGTCACCTCGATAATTGCGTTTGGAATTACATGGTAATCAACCACTCTACTCCTGTCTAACTATTCGGAAAAGATCGGGAAGAAGTCATACTGGATATTCCTTTCCATTCCGTTGGCATATTTTATGGGTCAGTATATTGTTTTCTATTTCAGTTTATTTACGCCTCTGTTTACAATTGATCCGTTTTTCTATGGGACGCTCATAACTTTGCTCTTTGCTCTGAGTAAACCAGTCGGAGGAATCCTTTTTGGCATAAGCTTTCTGGACTGTAGCAAAAAAAATACCGTCTAGCTATAGAGAACGGAGGTATCTACTCATTTCAGCCTTTGGTTTTATTCTATTGTTCGTGTCCAGTCAGGCTATCCTGTTAATAAATATCCCATTTCCACCTTTCGGTTTGATTGCATCTTCTACAATAGGATTTGCATGTTACTTAGTTTCGGTGGGCATTTACTCCTCGGCGATCTCAGTAGCCCATGACGCATCATTACGACAACGTGTTAGAAAAATGGCAACTCCAGGACTTAACTTTCTGGACAGCATTGGAACCGCTGAAATGCAAAGTTATCTTGAGCAAAGAGTTGTTGAACTGGTGGAACGAAATAGAGATATTTTGGAGGAAGGAACCAGGGATGAGTCCGACCTGAGTGATGAAGAAATAAAGAAATATGTTGAGGAGGTCCTGGGAGAAGTTAAGGCCAGCAGAGAGCGTAAAGAAGGAAAAGGATGGTGAGCGACAATAAATGCAATATGCAATGTGGACATGTAACTTCTTCTATAGTCGATTTGAGGATTCCTGTTCTCTTCTTGAGCTCCGTAATATCGGGAATATGATCTCCACGAGTCTTTATCCAAGTGAACCTCACCTCCAGTGGTACCGTTTTGAATATGGTCTAGGTCCTAATGCTAAAAGGCTATGGGAAAAATAGAGATGCCAAGGCCTTGTACCTGCTCTTGAATGAATAACTATGAAAAGAAAGTTTGTTGAAAGCGCTTCAGTAAGAGCCCTAGGGTAATTTTACTGCAATTGGAGTCATAACTGTATGACCATGAAAATAGTGCAGGATCCATGATAATCTTTCGTATAATATCCGAATCTTCAACAAAATCAGGTACCGCCGGCAGTATCATTGTCTCAGTAAACTTTGCAATCATACCTAAACTAGTCAAGATTGCATGATATCCGTGGGGAGGAAGAAAAGACGAGTATACTGATCTGCCTTTTCACAATCCTACTTGCTTATCTTTTCTCAATATCATAATTACTATTCATTTATTTGTTCCACACTAGGAAAATGAGTGTGTGAATATCATAATTATGAATTAAAAGTAATTAAATTGGAACTAGAAATAATAATAGGGAATGGAAAGAGGCATCGACATAACTGTATGAGACCAGTTTTGCTTACCGTGGATGATAATCCGCAGGTGGTTCAAGCTATTAAGCGGGATTTAAGGCATCAATATGGCAAGCGCTTTCGTATTCTTAAAGCTGAATCTGGTCAAAAAGCTCTTGAATTAGTGAAGCAATTGAAACTGCGAAATGAGACCGTGGCATTGCTCTTGGTAGACCAGCGGATGCCTCAGATGTCTGGAGTAGAATTACTGGAGCAGTCTATTGACATTTTTCCAGAGGCTAAGCGCGTGTTACTTACGGCGTATGCAGATACTGAGGCTGCAATAAGATCTATCAACAAAGCCAAAATTGATTACTACCTAATGAAACCGTGGGACCCTCCTGAAGAACATTTGTATCCAGTACTCGATGATTTATTAGACGATTGGTGGGCTTCTTTTAAGCCTCCATATGAGGGCATCAAGGTTATAGGAATAAGATGGTCGCCAAGATCATATGAAGTAAAACACTTTCTAGCGAGAAATGGTATACCTTATCAATGGCTAGATATAGAATCTGATGAAGGTCGCCATTTGGTTTCTTTTGTCGCTTCGACTAGTAAGGGAGAGGAATCTGGTCAAATTTCCAACACCTCCATTTCTGATATTAATCATAACCAGCATGAAAACGACACTGATAATACAGCGTCCTTGATTAGATCACCTTCATTAACACTGTTGCCTTCTTCCTTAAAACTGCCACTTGTTATCTTTCCTGATGGCTCATATATGGATGAGCCATCTAATTCAGGGCTTGCAGAAAAAATTGGTCTAAAGACTCAAGCACAGATGCCTTTCTATGATTTGATAATAATAGGAGCAGGACCAGCCGGATTGGCGGCAGCAGTATATGGCGCGTCAGAGGGTCTCAGGTACATTAATAATTGAAAGACAAGCACCGGGCGGACAGGCAGCCATGAGCTCTAATATTGAAAATTACCTCGGCTTTCCTTCTGGTCTAACTGGCAGCAATCTCGCTAGACGGGCGGTTGCGCAAGCAATCCGATTTGGCGTTGAGATTTTGACCCCCCAGGAAGTTATGGGTTTACGAATCGATGGCCCATATAGAATAGTTCAATTAAAGGATGGTAAAGAGATAAGTTGCCATGCCCTTCTTATTGCGTGTGGGGTATCGTATCGTAAGTTAGAAGATATAAAGGGAATAGATAAACTAACTGGAGCTGGTGTATATTACGGTGCCTCTATGGTAGAGGCGTTATCGTCTCAGAATGAAGATGTCTATATGGTTGGAGGGGCAAACTCTGCAGGTCAGAGGGCAGTTCATTTTTCTAAATATGCGAGAACAGTAACACTTGTAGTTCGTGGAGATTCTTTAACCAAAAGTATGTCATACTATCTTGTTAATCAAATAAATAGGACATCTAACATAAAAGTATTATTAAACTCAAAAGTTGTGGAAGTACAGGGCGGAGATCGGCTTCAATTCGTTACCATATTAAATACCCACACAGGAGAGCAGCATACTGTGGATTGTTCCGTGCTCTACATATTTATTGGTGCCGTACCACATACGGATGCTCTTGCTGGATTAGTAGAACGAGATGCAAATGGCTTTATATTGACAGGTCAGGATTTAATACAGGAGGATGGGCATAAACGTCCTAGGGGCTGGTACCTGGATCGGTCCCCATTTTTACTTGAGACAAACTTGCCTGGTATATTTGCTGCTGGAGATGTGCGTCATGGCTCTACGAAAAGAGTGGCTACAGGTGTTGGGGAAGGGTCTCTAGCTGTTCAACTAATACATCAATACCTAAAGAGCGTCAAATGATGTCAAATAATGGATTGCGTTTGCTTTGATCCTATGACACAGAGATGAAAATACTAATAACCTAGAAATTAGTGATATCAACAGTAGGCCATGACCATCAGTTCTAATAGCAACAACATTACTCATGATCAAGAATCTCTACTTCATCAAATACGGCTCTTCTCGGGGCTGAACGAACAGGAGTTAAATTCATTAGAAAAAGGGCAAGAGGTGTGGTTTAACATAGGCGATAAAATACTTGCTGAGGGCCAGCATGATGCTTTTTATGTAGTTGTAGAAGGAAAGGTCGACGTCATATTAAGAGATGGGGCCAAAGAATCAGTTCTCTCCACCTATGACGCTGGAGATCATTTTGGAGAACTTCCGATCATTCTTGGATGGTCAGATCACAAATGTGCTGCTTTTGCTGCTAAAAAAAGTCGCCTGCTCAAATGGGATAAAGACGAATTCTGGCGAATGGTATACAGTTCTCCTTCTTTGACAAGACAAATACTGCATTCAATGGCGCAACTTCTTAAAACATTGGAGACAGTCTTACAACATAACCAGAAGCTCATTGCACTTGGTGGACTAGCTGCTGGTCTTGCTCATGAATTGAATAATCCCGCAGCAGCTCCCAATAGATCCGTAACACAATTATCTGAATCCATTCAAGAGTGGAGATCTCTATCACGGAAGCTGAATGGGAAAGAAGGTATAACTCCTGCACAATGGTCATATGTTTCTAAATTAAGAGATAATATTCGAAATCCTGATCCGCCTTCTGCTGCCAGACAAACTCTTGGTGTTGTTTCTGCTTCTACTGATACTGACACAGATGATCCTATAAAGCAAAGCGAAATTGAGGAAGAGATCATCGACTGGCTTGGATCTCACGGTATTGGTGATGGATGGAAAATAGCATCTGATCTAATCGCCGCAGGAATCACTATAAATGATTTGAATGAGATCACCAAAACTATCAACTCAACTCAATCACCAAAAGGGCGCAAGATGACAAATAATGATATGGTGGATAAAAATCTTAAGGACATCCTAAGCTGGCTTACAACTACGACAAGAGTAGATCAATTACTTTATGAAATCAAGAGCAGTACCACACGCATTAGTGATTTAGTTTCGGCTGTGAAATCATATTCATATATGGATCAGGCTCCTCTTCAGGAGGTCGATATCCATAAGGGAATAGAAAGCACATTGACAATTCTGCAATATAAAATAAGGAAAGCTGACATAACTATAAGTCGAGAATATGATTCTAATTTGCCTCATGTCAATGCTTTTGGAAACGAGCTAAATCAAGTTTGGACAAATTTAATAGATAATGCTATTGACGGCATAGGAGAGCACGGAACTATATCAATTCGTACCAAGAACGAGGGGAATGATCATATACTTGTAGAAATAGCGGATAATGGAAGTCAAGGTATCCCAGAAAACCTAAAATCACGAATTTTTGAGCCATTCTTCACTACTAAGGATCTGGACAAAGGAACTGGTCTTGGATTGAGTATAAGCCACAGGATTGTGACAGAGACACATAGAGGGGATATTCGTGTATACTCTCGCCCAGGAGAGACCCGTTTTCAGGTCCTCCTGCCTATCATCTATAATGAGGGACTAGAGAAAAGGTATTGGTCTTGGATTAAACCATTGGATAACCAAGAAGAAGCGTAAAGAATGTAGAGAGGCCTATTTCAAAATTAGAAGCCATCGAGGATTAGAATATGACACATAAAAGGCAATTCTCGGACTAATCTTCGAAACTTCGAAACTACCTTTTAATGGTTATCCTACGTCTTCCCAATCGGATATGCCACCTGCATAGCGCCTCACTTTTCTTTCATAATATTATGAAATGGCTTGTAGCCAAGAAAGAATGACAGCCATATCGGCACTTTTATCTTGTCTTCTTTAGTCGAATCCTTGAGATCAATCTCGGTTTGTTCGGCCAGAAATGTACTCACAGATAATGTCACAATTCTCTGGATTCGTTTCAATTAACCTCTTTAGTGCCTTATCATAGTAGGGTTTGGAGTAGCCGTCTGTGGTGATGTCTATCTTTCTTATGAGTTCATGCAAGGCAGTTTCTTCGTGAGATGCTCTTGTTAGTATAGATGCCAAATTACAATCACATTGCAGAGCTAAAAAGCATATTGTTAGAATCTCCAAGCAAAGGATTCGCAGCAGCCATAATAGTTTTAATCGGCGGGTGGCTTGTTATTGTTAATTTGGATGATAACTTGCCTATTTCCATGAGTGCGGACTAATCAGCTGACCGACCTACGTTCTGATTCTCCTGGGAGAGGCTGTCCTCTACTACCATCACTTTTGTCCAGGATCCAAATCAACCCATCTCGAGTCTATATAAAAATCTAAGAGCTCTGAAAAGAGTTTCCCATCGTATCTCAACAGTTTACATTTTTCCAAACCTAAATGTGACCTAACTGCACTATTTCGACATCAATCCCATCATCCAAATCTTTCAATGCCTTCATTACATGGTGTTCGGCGTCCTCTGTTACGACTTCTGACTTTGATGAAAACTTTGCGATGATGAAATATGTATGACGTTTCTGACCGTGTCCGTTCATCTACTAGCTTTACCACACGCTATCCAAATAATTTGCGCACAGAGGTGTCCTTATCTCCAGAGGAATGGTAAGGCGTGTCCTTTTCTATCGCTGACTGACCTTACTCTTGACATAGTCTATGCTTTTTGTAAGTTGTCTTTCAACTAAAAAATTTCTGGAAATTTTTCGTAGAATTGTATTCATGTTCCGATACAGTGCTCAAACTAGCAATTATATCTTCAGGAAAAATTGCAGAATTTCTAGAATGAACTTTGGATATTCCTCCCACATACATTTCATGGATTTTCACCATTCGAATTACATACAGCAATGATCGGATAATGCTATGTGTATCTACCAACAGATAATTGCACATTCAATGTGCTATTTTATTTAGTTTGAAAATTAAAAATATTCATAAGATAATATGGAGATCGTCCCAGTCAGCTTCCGTCTAGAATAGACATAGGGAAACGGAAATCTCCAGCGAACCCACGCTTTAATGTCCTCCACCTGGCTTATCAGGGTCCACTCACTATCATCATCATCATCATCATCGCTTCAAAGGCTCACAGCATCTTTGCGGAATGCAGTGGTAATAGACTAGCAACAAACATAGCATGATGATATTCTAGACTAGTTTAGACTGGCTCTTTACAAGTTCAAGCCTCCAAAGAATCTCTGACTAAAATATGAAACTTGAACTCGCCTTATTACTTTGTACAATCAATACAACCACCAGGAGTTACAAATTCCAGATATTTTATATTCTTCTTCAATCAAATCTTATGGATGCAATATTGTTGTTTCATCTATTTAGGATGCAGAAGTTAAGGAGAACACACTCTAATCACTCTGGCATTATTCTTATGCTTGTTGCTGCGTTCTTGATTGTATCGTCTAGCACGTATCCAACCATTATGTCTGGAAATCAGAATAGAGAAATGAGTATCATGGCAGTAGCACTTGCGCAAGTACTAGATCAAAAAGATAGAGTAGCAAATACTAGAAATGATCATTCTAATATTCTTTCTTCACAATCACCTACACCAACAACTACTGCAAGATTGAGCGACAGATTTGGTTCGCTTGATCCAGCAATAACAGCATGGGGTAATAATGTATATGCGGCATGGCAGCAGAGCACTGACATAGTATATCAAAGAAGTACAAATGGAGGCTCTGAATTTGGCGGAGAAATTAATCTAAGTAATAATGCTGGTTTTTCACAGAATCCATCTATAGCTGCGTCAGGAAATAATGTCTACGTAGTGTGGGCTGACAGTACACCTGGAAACAATGAGATCCTGTACAGAAGATCTACAAGCGGTGGAGCTATGTTCAGTAGTACAGTTAATTTGAGCAATAATTTAGGAAATTCAGTTACCCCATCTATAGCTGCGTCAGGAAATAATGTCTACGTAGTGTGGGCTGACAGTACACCTGGAAACAATGAGATCCTGTACAGAAGATCTACAAGCGGTGGAGCTATGTTCAGTGGTACAGTTAATTTGAGCAATAATTTAGGAAATTCAGTTACCCCATCTATAGCTGCGTCAGGAAATAATGTCTACGTAGTGTGGGCTGACAGTACACCTGGAAACAATGAGATCCTGTACAGAAGATCTACAAGCGGTGGAGCTATGTTCATTAATACAGTTAATTTGAGCAATAATTCAGGAAGTTCATTTAGGCCATCTATAGCCGCATCCGGAAATAATAACGTACATGTTGTTTGGTTCGATAGAACAACAGGAAACTATGATATCTTATACAGAAGATCTACAAGCGGTGGAGCTATGTTCATTAATACAGTTAATTTGAGCAATAATTCAGGAAGTTCATTTAGACCCTCTATAGCTGCATCAGGAAATAATGTATATGTTGTATGGCAGGATTTGACACCTGCAAATAATGAAATATTCTATAGAAGAAGTGTAAATGGTGGAGCTAATTTCGGTGGTACAACTAACCTAAGCAGCAATGCGGGAAATTCAATTAATCCATATATTTCTGCATCAGGAAACAATGTATATATAACATGGACTGATTCAACACCTGGAAATAATGAGATCCTGTACAGAAGATCACTGAATGTTGGAGCTAGCTTTAGCAGTACAATTAGTCTTAGCAATAGCGGGGGAATTTCACAATTTCCAGCCATATCTACATCGAGCAATGAAAATGTAATGTGGGATGCTGGTAGTGACATATCTGGATTCAGTGGAATTTTTTCTAGTTTTACTGACGAGGACGGGGCTAACTTTAGCGGTCCCATCTACCTAGGCGTCAATACATTGGGTAGAGCTGGAGGTGTAATTGCAGGGATAACATCATCATACTAGTGTCTAATGATTGAAATATTAGCGGGGGAATCGGAGAACACTTGCCTGTATAAATGACTGTTTTTATGCCGTTTTCTGACAACATCTACAAGAAGGTGAATACTCACGAACTTTTGTTGGTTTTTTTTATCAATCTCCCATCTCTGGGTACTATAAGCCTTTGACCCTTTATTACATCGTCTTGATAATCCACATGTTGGATACTACAAAACAGGGCAATAAACTTGGTAAAATTTGGTATAGTAGATTGAACTTATGCATAGAGCTTGCATTTTCTTCCATATAGTATTAGTATAAGCACTTCATCTGAACGAATTAACCAAAGAAATGAGTTTCAGCGTGGTTAGTTGTGGGGAGAAAATGAAACTTGATTGATGAGAAAAAGGGCAGACTGAAAATAAGACTACACTGGATAGAAAATTAAGGCATTGGCGCAAGCCGACTAAAGCTCTTGAGATAACCAGCGCAGATGCAAAGACAAGGATCGACAAGATGCTAACTGAAGGCGAACAAGTACTGAATTAATGCAGACCAGGGCAGAATGATGCCAGGCGGTAGCATAGCCACACCAAACTCTATCTATGTGACAAACAAACGTATTAGTAGCTAAGTAAAGATATGATTAATGTTAAACAATGACTCTATGCTTACTCCTGTTCTACGTGGCAATGTAATACTGATCCTGATAATACATCGCTTCCTTCAGGATAAGGGATTTCTGAGTTAGGTTGAGTGTCTTAAAATGTAAAGATTTGATGGCTTTGTATGCATTTTTCGGATAAATGACTTATCCGCTTCCAGAAGAATAGGGTCATACGATAGTCTATGGAAAAAATCCATTGCCGATAGCTTAGCCTTTGTCTGTTCGGTCTTGGACTTGCACCTGCATTAAACACAATACATATGCAATAAGACTTAGCAGGTAGCTGGCTAATTACAAATTTCCTAACCGCTTTCGTAAAACTGACCTGAAAATTTCATCTTTCATAACATCTAATGGTCTAGTCTTGGAAGTCTGTCGTCTGGGTCTGTTTAATCAAGTAGTTTGGAATTGGGTTAGGAAAATAGACTCCCTGGCGTCTACCAGCTATGTAATCAATGAACGAAACAATATTTCCTATGCCGTTATGCAAATTTTCGATATGGCGCTTCACACTGTACTTACGAGATGAGTACATTCCACACATGGTACAAGCCCACCTAGGTTTACCGCTCAATGTGTAAACACCCATGTAAACAAATTGACGCAGTGCTTCACCGTGAAACTCATAGATTAATGTCAAAGACATATAGGACAATCTTCTATAAAAGTGTGTATCTGTTAAAAAAGATTGCAATGTGATAGATTGCCATATCGAAGCTACGTGGGCCGATACCAAGTCCAGTATCCAATAGAATATTCGTCGGTACTGGTGGTGTCCATAATTCCTGAATAAAATAAAAACAGGAACTGAATTGAAATAATTAGCTCATCGAGATTACTTGATCGGTGTACGGAAATGATCTTCATTCTTAAGCCCTACCATCTCGAAGAGTCTCTAAATTATCGGCCTAGTGCCAGCCTATGACGAGAGCGATTTTGCGAGCTTTCAGTAACTGAATGCATGTCTTGATGCTGAAGGAAGTCAGATTCCATTAATCTCTAACGTCCAGTTCCTCTTGCCAAGATCAATAGAGGGTCATACTGTTGCCCACATAGAAAATAGTAGATCCGTCAACACCCGTTATATGGTAATTAAAATTATCTTCTATGTTTTCATGCACGTCAATAATACTTTTGAAATATTACTTCCTAGAAAGGCTGAAAGCCATATTAGCACTTTTATCTTGCCCTCTTTAGTCGAATCCTTAAGATTTATTTCGCTTTGCTCGGCCAGGATGTAATCGCAGATATAGTTACAATTCTCTGGGTTTATTGCAAACATCCTCTCCAAGGCCTTGCGGAAGTAGGGTTTAGAGCAACTGTGTGTGATGGCATGTACTTTCATCTTGAGTTCATATAAGTCAGTTCCTTTGTTATCAGCTATGGTTTGCATAAATCCCGATCAAAGCTACCGTTGCGCTGATAGCTGAAAAAGCATTCTGTTGGAATACCCAAGTAAGGCGCGGGGAGTGGGATTCGAACCCACGAGTTCTTGCGAACATGGGATTAGCAATCCCACGCCCTACCAGGCTAGGCGACCCCCGCCTGACCTGGAGATTTATGGGAAGGCAATATATTGATATTGATTATGCTCTGCTTCAGGGACATAAAAATAGCTCGGGCGATTGGAAGTCGTGTACTTACTACCACCGTATTAAAAAGGTTATTAAACGGAGATCCTTGGTTATACTAGCTTTGAATATTAAGGAGTCAAATGAAATCTTTAGACTTGCAATAATAAGGAATTATTTTGAACCAGAATTGATAAAAATGGATTATCGAAGGTCACTTATAAAACATCCTTTGAGCAAAGAGGGCGGCTTAAATGTTGAAGATGTATTGCACTTGTATTTCGATATATTTACAGGTAATGATTATCCTGATGGTGATGAATGGTTTACCATCGAATACATTATACCACAGAGTATCAAGCTTCCAGACCATCTAAAAGGTCCAGATTATTTTACGACTCTTTCAGTTCCTGAAGGTCAGCATCTTTGGCGGCACCGGGAGCTTGTCAGATTCAAATATGGAAAATCAAAAAAATTATCAGAATCGCTTAACTTTATTGATCGAAAGTATCGCGATCTCCTCAAATCCTTACATGAATCATCGGTAATTGGCCAAATAGGTTAACAAATTATAATAATAAAAATATTCGTTAAAATATTAGAAGAATTAGGCAATAAGTTTCCAATTGTCGTTTAAGTATTTGTAAATATTCTTGTCTGTTTTCACAAAATCGGGAATCCACCTCGAGCGTGTAGATTCGAAACGATACGTCATTTCAATTGCCTCTGCAGGCATCTTTGATATTTGAGATTCGATTATTTCAACTAATACTTCAACCCTATCGATGGCTCTTTCAACGTTTTTGTACTCTGTTTCTAAAGTTTGCAAGATGAGCCTAGTGGTAGTACTGCGCACTCCAGAGACTCCGGGGAAGCTAAATACAATTTGCATTTGACTCTTGCCTCTTCTTTTTTTTATGTCTGCAATAACATTCCTTAACTTGTGCCATCTGTCAGTACCAAATAGAGTAAAAAAATCGTCACCGTAGACAACAGGGAAGTGAATTTCTATTATCGTTTGGATTTTTTGGTTGTCATTTGTAGCTATTCTTTCTTCTTCGACCGATCCAAATATGCTTGAAATGGTATGATATATGATTTCGGTCTCGGGTATGGAGGTCCCAGAAAATCTAAAATAAGTTGTTGCCGCTGTCATGACATTCAGTAATACTCATCCTAAAAAAAGATCTTGACGGAAGCGGTTCCCGTTTATATCCTAGATCTAGGCGTGAATCGGCACTAATTAAATGGTATAAGGGACGACGTATTCGAAATCCTAATTGGTGTCCCCAATTACTCTCTTAATCTCCTTTGATGGACCATTCAGAGGTTTGGCCGACTCTTCTTTATAAGGACGTTTCATTCGGGATCCCTTTGTATATTTGTAGGATCTAATCTCGTATAACTTTCCATTCCTATTGCTTACTCTTAATTTTATACAGTCTGATTTACTTGCCAATTTATGGCACAACGAACAATATACTAGTCTATGTGTTTTATTTTTCGATTCAATTATGTGACCATAAGGATCTCTAAACCAAGTCATCTGTCCTTCTATCCCCTCACTAAAATGAGACTCCTGATTTAAAAATCATCCTGATAGGAGTTCAAGATCAATTCGTGAGATTCATGGTCACTCTCGGAGAATTATGCCAGATTGAGGAGCATTTAATAATGCAGGCACATCTGTAAATTGTGACGACCTGATGCAGCTGCAAACTATCGATTCACTGGATAAACAACTGCTGAATGAAATCCAGTGGCAGTTTCCTTTAGTGGATAGACCTTTTTTAGAAATCTCTAAGCGGTACAATGTGTCTGAGGATGAGGTCCTAGAGAGGATTAGAATACTAAAAAGCATTGGCCTGATAAGGCAGATTAATGCAATCTTTGATACCAGACGATTAGGTTATAAGAGCACCCTAGTCGCTTTTTCTGTTTTACAAGACAAGCTTGAACAAGTTGCTAATGAGGTAAACAGCCATCCCGGAGTCAGCCATAATTACGAAAGGAACCATGAATACAACATGTGGTTCACTTTAGCAGTTCCTCCATTCGGTGATATGAAGCGAGATTTAGAACACATGGCTTCGCTAGACGGTGTCATGAAGTACAGAGTATTACCTACACTCAAACTCTACAAGATTGGTGTAAAGTTGGATGTGCTGAACCAGGATCCTTCTAATCCAAAACCTACTGAAGAATTGAAAACCGTAAGTCAAGCAAAATTTACAGCCACTGAATTGGACAAAAAATTTATTCGTGTGTTACAAGAAGACATCGAAACCACTTCGGAGCCATTCAAGAAGTCTGCCAGAGTTCTTGGAATAACAACAGGTGAGCTCTTTGCAAAAGCAAAGGAATACGAGGAAATAGGTGTTATGCGAAGATTTGCTGCCATTCTGCGTCATAGAGATGCAGGTTTTTCTGCAAATGGTATGGTAGTATGGAGAGTACCTGACGACAAAATCGATGAAGTGGGACATAAGTTAGCAGCGTTTCCCCAAGTTAGCCATTGTTATCGTAGACCAGTATTTTCTGACTGGCCGTTTAACCTCTTTAGTATGGTACATGCTAGAACGCTTAAGGCTGCTGAAAAGATAGCCGAAACCATGTCTTCAGTAGTGAAAATTCAAGACTATTCTATTCTTTTCAGCACCCGTGAATTCAAGAAGCAGAGGGTAAAGTATTTTGAGTGAGTGCATTGCGATTTTTTCTTATAAATGTTGGATTTCATTTATGCACTAACAAGTAGTTGGCTTAAAGGCGGAGGCACAAACACGACTGCTAATCTGGTTATCATTAGGACAAGATAGAATTATGACCACAAAATGCTCATTTGCTTATTTTCTAATTGTTGTTGTGTAAAAATCTTTGTCATACAATTGTGAGAGTGCTTCCAAGTCATTCTGCCTCAAGTACTTCCCATCAGACATGTTTGTAAATAATTCGATCTCTTCTGAATTGACTACTGTTGGCAGGACCGATGAGATCTTGTTTTGAGACAGGATGAATTTTATAGCGAGCTCAGTAATTGTCCAACCATACGAATCAGCTACTGGCTTCATGTACTCTATTTTCTTAAGCGCTTGAACGATCCATTCTTTCTTGCGCGTACTTCGGTGATCATTCTTATCAAATACCGTATCCATGTTTACTTTTCCTGTTAGCACACCGGACGCATCAGGAACTCGAACCATAAGGCCCACGTCATTAGCTTCAGCAATCTGAAAGAAATCTTTTACAGGGTCTTGTTCCAAAAGATTGTAGACGCTTTGAAGACAAGTTACATCCCTTTTTTCCATTGACAAAATACCTTCCTCTTTCCATCCTATGGCCGGTCCCAAGGCGACTCCATAACTTTTAATCTTACCTTCTTTGCGTGTTCTATTAAGTGTCTCAAATAGAGAATCATTCTGGATCGCATTCATCTTAGGGTTGTGTAGACTATACACATCTACGAAATCCGTTTGCAGTCTCTTGATACTTTCTTGTAACGCATAATTCAAGAAAGATGGGTCATGTTTCTGCGGGAGTTCGTTATGGCCAACTTGTTCAGCACCGTAAATATCGTAACCCCATTTGGTCGAATAGATTACCTCATCACGATTCACTCCCCTAAAGGCTTCACCTATGAGCCTTTCACTTCTCCCTTTTCCATACACGTCAGACGTTTCAAAAAAATTGATGCCTAGATCAAATGCTCGCTTTAACATTCTAATGGCCTCTTCATCGTCAATCTTTTTTCCGCCCCACCAGTCTAGCGCTATTGTCCATGCACCGAACCCTATCTCACTTACCATAATTCCACTTTTCCCCAATCGACGATATTTCATCTAGATTTTAAGTACCTCCATCAATTGCGATTGCCGTTCTTGAAAGATATCGTTACTTAGAACCGGTTTTCCTATGTTATCATGATAATTTTCTGTACTTGATGATTCAAAGTCGATCCATGATCTACAGCCTGCTTGTTGTGGACTGAGAGCGACATTTAAGGCCTTGTTCAATCTGTATATGCGAAGAAGTATAATACTGAGAGGTTTTTCGGGGTTGTAATCCATCCTTGCGTTTATGTAATTCTCGTTCCATATATGAAAGTCGCGTAAGTCATGAAGTATTTTCCTGCTGAATGTCTCAGTGATGAAGATAACTTTTGCGTAAAGGTAAATCGTATTCAGATCATCTAGAGGCTTATGCTGTAATATTGACTCAAATTTATCCACGTATTCTTCCTGTAAAAGGTCCCTTGATTGATGTTCATATGTTGGAAACATGTAGAAATCATTATGTCTCAATTCAAAACCGTGCTTACGTTCCATTATCCCGCCTTTTCTTAGCAGAATTGTTTGCCTCCCTTCTTCTAATTCCTTACATACTATTGCCCATTCCTTTAGCGCAGATATTGGCATGATCGATGCTTCACCCAAGCCCCATGATAATACTCTGTATATCCTTTTGTACGCATACTATCATTGGAGTATCCTTCACAACATACAAGCTCACTCTTGTTTCACGTAATTGAAGAATCAGATCCTGAAACTTTGATAGATCATCCGTCTCAAATGCAAGAGTAAAGTCATTATCATCAATTCCATATGAATAGGATGTATTAAGCTTAATCTCTGGAAATTTTCTGCCGATTGTAATATGTTCATCCATCATTTTTTTACGCTCTTCAAATGGCAAAAGATACCAATCCCTAGACTTAACAAATGGATACACGACAAGATATTTCAGCGGCTTTGAATCTGTCATAAAAGACGGCGTCACCTTCTCGGAATAAACAGATTTTCTGAAAGACGAAAGGTACAAGAAAGCAGGCTCAATGTATTTTCCTAGAATTGTACCATAGATTTTAGACGTAAGCGTCTGAAACATTTCAACCGAATCAGATACCATCCAAAGCATGAAATCTGTTCCGCTGTGAAGTCCAAGAGTTGTATATGTATAAACTCGCAATTTGGTGTTTGCTACGCTAACTAGGGTGGCAAATTCTTTAGCTGCCTCTTCCTTTGCCACTTCATTCATCCAACGCCATTTGGCGTCAATTTTGAAAAATGAATAGTTGAGAAAGGTAGATTTAGAAGTCTTATTCTGATCCTTTTTACGTTGAACTTCCATTATATCCTACTCTAAATGGGTTTTGTAAGGTCTATTTATCTTCCAAACCTAACCAGCCATATCCTCTAGCTTCGAGCTCATCGGCAAGAGTTTTATCCCCTGACTTGATGATCTTACCTCTTGCCATCACATGTACATAATCAAGTTTCGACAGGTATCGTAATATCCTAGCATAGTGAGTTATCACAAGTACGCCAGCACCAGTATCAATTAATTGGTTGATTGCTTCCGCAACAGCTTTCACGGCATCTATATCAAGGCCGGAATCAGGCTCATCGAGAATCGCTAAGTTTGGCTTAAGGACCAACATCTGCATGACTTCTGATCTTTTTTTCTCTCCTCCAGAAAATCCTTCATTCAAATACCTGCTTAGAAATGATTTGTCTAGGCCTACTGAGTCTAGATTCTTCTTGACATATTCGTGAAATTCTCTTACTGTAAGGAATACCTCACGGTTTTTTTGGTCGTCGGCTAATGATTTGTTCAAAGTATTATAGGCATTTCTCAAAAAGTGACTATACCCAACTCCTGGGATTTCAATAGGATACTGAAAGCCAAGGAATAGACCTTTCTTCGTTCTCTCATCAGTGGGTAGCTTCATGATACTTTCCCCTTTGATCAGAGCATCTCCTCCGGTAACTGAGTATTTGGGATGCCCCAGCAAGACGTTTGCAAATGTGCTTTTGCCAGAACCATTTGGGCCCATAATTACATGAACCTCACCCTTGTCAATCTTCAAATTTAGCCCATTCAGTATTTCCTTATTATCGATACTTGCATGAAGGTCGTTGACCTCAAGAAAGACCATTAAATAGTGTACTTCAAAATGCTTAATATAAGTATATATCACTAGCTGGGCATTTTAAAAGCTCATTTCAGTTTTGTTGATTCTCACTCAATACACGCCAAAGCACGTCAGAGGCATATTATTTCTGAGTAGTTCAAGTTGCGGATAAAGTAGAGTTGGCTGATGTAGAGTTGGCTGATGTAGAGTTGGCTGATGTAGAGTTGGCTGATGTAGAGTTGGCTCCTTCAGATGAAGATTGAGGATTATCCTGCGAAGCTCCCTCGGTTGTAGGTAAATTCTGACGGTAAATTGATTCTATTACTCCGGGGTCAGGAGCAGCATTACCAAAGATGTAATATACTAAAACTCCGGTTAACGCACCCAAACCAAGTATAGATACAAATGCTACTTTTCCAACTGATCCCATCTTGGCAGGTTCATTAAATACTGACCCATATTAAATCCTTGATACAAAGGTTCGCTGAACATTTGCATGTATCATCTTTAAATGACCAAATGCTAATTTAGTGAGTATATTGAACATAATTCCGACTGAGAAGGATTTTAAGACTCGGTCACTTTCAACAAGTAACTTTTAATTTGGTCTACTATTCAAGAATGCTAAATACCAAGTTGACCAAGAACGTAGTAAAATGCATATGGTGCAAGAATGCTGTAATATTTCGCTTCAAACCAATGGCCCAGTGGAATCTGCCACAAGATGGCTATCTTTGTGGAGATTGTTACGAAAAAAAGCTCGCTGAATATTATCTAACTCCTGATCGTAGGAATCTTACGAAGCAATAGGATAAATATGCATAGTAATTCGGCACAAATGACTGTTACCGGAATTAGCGAAACTAGGTCTTGTCCTCACTTCCTTGAGAACAAATAGGTCTGTCCTATTCGTCTAACTTGTAAGAAAGGTGGATTTAGATCACCTATATGACTTTTGTTTTCTACGCCTAGCACTTGGACCACCAAATTTCTTTGATTCAGTCTGCCTAGGATCGCCCGCCAAAAAGTGACGGTCATATTCTGTTATTTTTCTTCTTATCTCTTCACGAATGCTCTTTGACAGAGGATGATCTTTAGGGTCTTTTCCTCCTTTCCCTTCTCCGGTCAGAGCTCTAGAAATGGCAACTGCACTTGCGAAGGCTTGTCCCATGAATCCACCTCCGTGGACCTTTACGCTAAGATCTATCCTATTTCTTATCTCTCCTATCAAATGGATTGGGACCAGGACAACTTCTCTTGCGACTTCCGGTTCCATGACTTCAGCGGGAATATTGTTTATTCTGACTTTGCCGTTGCCCTTCGATATGGTGGCAGTGGCTCTACTTGTCTTACGCTGTCCAGGATAAAGATCTACCTTGTTCATTTATTGTATTCACCCTTCCATCCAATTTGTTTGGCAACATCTCCAACGGTAATATAATAAGACTCGGGTTTTCTTATTTTACAATCCTCAAATACTTTTGGCTGCTCGCGGCTTAATTTTTCAGGCACGCCAATATAAACCCTCAATTGCTTGAAAGCTTCGATGCCGCTAGTCTTGCGTTTGGGGATCATCCCTCTGACCATTCTTGTTAATATTGTGTCCGGCCTACGAGGGTGAAATGGGCCATGAATGGGGTTAGTGACCGAGCTAATCTCTAAATCTTCTTTATAGATCTCTATGGTTTTGTACCTGTTTCCAGATATCATGGCTTTTTCTGCATTTATTACCGATACTTTGTTACCCTCCAACAGGAGCTTGGAAACGCGTGAACAAGTTCTACCCGCAATGCAATTTGCTATATCAACAATAATTGTTGATGGTGGGTGTTTCTTATCCAATTATCTTCACTCCCGAGCCGTGAGGGTACTTTTCAATAAGGTCAGCAAGAGCGAGGATCTGACCACCGGCCTCATTTATCTTCCTCGTAGCTAATTTTGAAATCGAATATGCATATACTATAACAGAATGACCCAAATTTCCGGCACCGAGTATCTTGCCAGGAACGATAATCACGTCTCCTTCTTTCGTAAACTTTGATAATTTATCTACATTTACCTCTCGTTTATTACTTCTTGAATTAAGGAGTCTGCGTTCAACATCTTTCCAGAGAGGTGCCTTTGTCCTTTTGGATGCCATTCTAAGCGTCCATACTGTGTCTGCAATAACACCGTCAGTTAGCATGATTTATCTTGCAGTGTTACTTTTTGAATCCCCAAATAAATGTACTCACATAACTTTTTCAGGGAACATGCAAAGATGCGACAGTATCGGTAAAATTTTTTACCTTCGAATTCAACCTCTGGATTGCAGCATCAATTGTCTCTTCTGCAGTTAGTGCTCCTGTAGTCTCGACAGTCAATATTGATTGATTTTGCTCTGTCCCGTCTGTGACAATTGAGCATGTGGTCGGCTGCCACTTGGCATGATTGCTACCTACCCCTAGTCTAGCATATGCTTCAAACTTTAATTTTTGAGATGGTGCCAAAATTATGATTGGAATATCGTTACTCACTGGTCTAACAACATCGTCCTCAGAGACCAGTTCTCCCGAAGTAACAAGCTTAGTTTTGTCACTGGCCTCAGAATCTAATATTAGCAATACTCTGCATTTTGAGCAACCGAGAGAATTGTTACAATCACAATCCTGCGGCAGAACAAATCTATTCAGATCAGTACGAAGCGGAATCAGTCCTAATCTATGCGCGATCGCTTCGTCGTGCATTACCGACGAGTTTTCCATCATGACCACATCATCAATCGCTAATGCGGGAACTTCGCTTATCGAAATCCTTCTTATTGCATTAACATATTGTCTAGGAACATTATTAAACCTCAACACGATGCGATTATTAGTTTTACTCACAACATCTAGAGAAGGCGCCTGAACCAACTTTTCATTGTTAACTAGAGGCTATTAAAAATCTACCGAAAAATAGCCTCTTTCGTGCATATGTTGCCATGTCAAATACACAAAAGCTCAAAAGCGCGATAAGTTGTTTATGAATTCGGCAACAGTACCGTTGGATCATCAGCTCCCGTGGGAATATCTTCAGACGTTGTATTAGACATATCAGGAGTAGAGCTTGGAGGCAATGTTGGATCATTAGCTCCCGTGGGGATGTCTTCAGACGTTGTATTAGACATATCGGGAGTAGAGCTTGGAGGCAATGTTGGATCATTAGCTCCCGTTGGTATATCTTCTGAGGTAGCAGTGCCTGTTGTTGCATTCACCAAAGGCAAAGGCACGGACATCAGGAATATCCCTGCAGATATAAATGAGATTATTACGATGACACCAGTTTGCAAGGAAGATTTTAGACTCACAAACCACTACATCTGGGCTTGACGCTTTAAACTTTACTAGAAAGTAAATGATTTTGTTGAGTTGCTTGGAATGGAACAGTGATGCGCTTTGGCGTTGCTAATTGTCAATAACAAGCTCATAAGTTGGATTCTGTCTACCTTTTGGACTGCTTGGACTGCTTGTGGGAACATAGGCTAATGAATAATCGATTAAGATGACCGCCACTTTATTGTCGTAAGTTGAATGTAGATTGCCCTTTGAATGTTTTGGTTGGCGTTTGTCAATTGGAACGTTCACGTGTATCGTTGACTACAATCGGCAATCGTCCAGTCTCCAATTCTACATCAGGAACTAATATCCTAAAAAACAAATATTTAGTTAATAATGAAACTTTCAAACCTTATTATTATAACTGTGATGCATACAGAAAGCTAGTTATATTTTTTATAGTGCTTACTAGGTGGAATGCAATATAATGCAAAAGTCACGACTATTAGCTATCTTTCCAGGTCTTGCAATTTTGGGCGTGCTGGTCTCCTTTGGCGCGGTAAATTATGCATCAGGGTATACGGAAAATCAGTCAGGCATCCAATTTAGTTGTTTTCAGACTGACGAAAGTACCGGTGAATATCTGCTTGATGAAGAGGGTAATCTAATACCATGTGAAATAAATTCAGGAGATAACGCCTGGATGCTTACTGCTTCGGCGCTTGTTCTCGTCATGACACCGGCGGGATTGGCCATGTTCTACGGTGGTCTGGCACGACACAAAAACGCTGTAAGTACCATTCATATGGTTTTCATGGCTGTAGGACTTGTGACTATTCAATGGGTCCTTTGGGGATACTCTCTTGCATTTGGTCCGGACGCAACAGGTCATGGTTTTATAGGTAATTTTGACTGGGCTGGTTTGAATTATGTATTACATGATGTCCCTTCTGATGTGTATGCTATAACGATACCTCACGGGACGTTCATGATCTTTCAAATGATGTTCGCCATAATCACACCGGCTCTTATTGTTGCGGCCTTGGCGGAAAGAATGAAGTGGAGCGCTTACGTAGTATTTGTAGTAATATGGGCTACCTTTGTCTATGATTTTGCCGACCACTGGACATGGTCTCTCGGTACAGGAGGGACTGCTGTAGGTTGGACTGGAGCGCTGCCGTCACTTGACTTTGCAGGAGGAACTGTAATCCACATTACATCAGGTTGGGCAGGATTAGTCATCGCTGTAATGCTCGGCCGACGATTGGGATATGGAAAGGTCCCGATGGAACCCCACAATGTTCCACTAATAGTGCTAGGTGCTGCTCTGCTGTGGTTTGGCTGGTTCGGGTTTAATGCTGGCTCAGCAGGTGGAGCGGGAACAAACGCAACTAGCGCATTCGTTGCAACTCAAATTGCAACTGGGGTTGCGGCTTTAACCTGGATGTTAATTTCTTGGGCGCACACTGGTAGACCGTCAACAGTAGGTGGCAGCTTCAGGAGCTGTCGCTGGACTAGTAGCAATTACTCCGGCTTCAGGTTTTGTAGGGCCGATGGCGGCGATTATAATAGGCATTGCAGCATCGATTGTTTGCTACGCAGCAGTAGTATTCAAGAACCGCAGAAAGTGGGATGATGCGCTTGACACATGGGCTGTTCATGGCATGGGTGGTCTAGCAGGTGCACTCTTAACAGGAATCTTCGCTCAAACAATATACACTCCCATAGCTGATGGTCTTGCGTTTGGAAATCCGGTCCAATTGTTGAACAATGCTATAGGTGCATTTGCAGCTTTAGCATGGGCGGTTGGCATTACCGCACTTATAATTAAGGTGATGGACCTCGTTTGGCCTGGTGGAATACGAGTTACACCGAAGGAAGAAGAAGTCGGGCTGGACCTTTCACAGCATGGAGAAAGAGCATACGTGACGGAATAAAAGGTTCCTCCTTTTTTCCATTTTACTTTTTTTCACTATCTTCATGTTTTCGTATTTGGATACCACACTCGGACATCTAACATAGCTCAAAGGGTTTTCTCAAGAAAAAGCGAGTGGAAGGAAGCGATGCGGAGTGGTCGATTATCGGTTCATCACTACATGTTATTTCGTCCAATATGGTGCCTTCAAATCTTAGGCTTAATATGTTGTTCTTGATGATGATTCAATCTACCGTTGCCCGGTAGCCTCCAAATGCTACAGTATACATATATTGCTTCCAACCTGTCTAAGAATTTAGGATGGACATATGCCTGAAGCCAAGGTGACTGTCGTGAAATTGGTAATTGAAGGTAATAGATTTGAAATTTTGGTTAAACCTGATCTTGCTCTTGATTATAGACTGGGCAAGAGAAACGATCTGACCAATGTTTTGATATCTGATGAGGTATATTCGGATGCAAACAAAGGATCTAGAGCCTCCAGTGATAAGCTTTCTAAATATTTTAAAACTAATGACTTAGGCGAAGTCGCTCAACAGATCCTGTTGAATGGTGAGCTAAATTTAACTACGGAACAGAGGCGAAAAATGGTAGAAGAGAAAAAAAAACAGATTATCGACTTCATTAGCAAGAGCCTTCGTTGACCCGAAGACACATCTTCCGCACCCACCTTTGAGGATACAAAGTGCTATGGAAGATGTCAGAATTAGCATCGATCCTTTCAAGAAAGCAGATGAACAAGCAAAATTCATTATCGACTCGCTAAGAAAGGTCCTTCCTTTAAAATCCGAAATATTGAAACTGACTGTGACTATTCCAGCAAACCACTCCGCTCAAGGATATAGTGCTTTAAAGAGTATAGGAAATTTCAAGAGTGATGAATGGCTTGCAGACGGTTCAGTTCGGGTCACGTTAGAAGTCAACGCAGGCATGAAAGGTAGGATTATTGAAAAGATTGGATCAGCGACTCGAGGAACAGCTCAAATTAGAGAGGATCTCTAACTGAAATTCATTTAAAATATAAATCCCATCATGTTTCCCAAAGGCGAGAAAGAAATGACAAGTACCTTGTACTAAAAGCAATATGATATATTGGAGGAGATATTGATCAATGCAAGAAATAAAGAGAAAATACGTAGTCCCGGGAGACAGGATTATTGATGGCAATTTCCGTCCTCTCTCGAATGTGACTAAATCTGGAAATTCTATTTTTGCAACTAGAATTGGTATTGCAGAAGCCACAAGAGATGGGATCAAGGTAATTCCTTTGTCCGGAGTATATATTCCTCGTGTTAATGATATAGTGATTGGCAAAATTATCGATCATTCTTCTTTGTCCTGGCAGGTCGACATAAGCTCATGCTTCTCTGCGCATTTGCCCGCTCAAGATGTTTTTGGAAGGGATTTTTCACCGGCCCGTGATGATATGAATAAGCAACTCGCAATAGGTGATCTAGTTACTGCGAGAATAATGGCATTTGACAGGACACGAGATCCTATGCTAACTATTCAGGATAAGGATCTTGGAAGAATTCCGCGAGGCGAATTTCTGAAAATCTCTGCTACTCGTGTTCCACGATTAATTGGAAAACGCGGTTCTATGATACAGACAATCGAACAAGCTACTCAGACGCGAATATTGATAGGGCAGAATGGTGTAGTAGTTGTTACCGGCAGAAATGCTGATGGCACTCAACTCGCTATTAGAGCGATTCGGATGGTGGAGGAGGAAGCACATACATCAAACCTCACTCAACGGATTAAGACGCTTTTGAACGTTCCTGAGCCTCAATCTACTGAAACCCTCTCAGAGGTGGTTGAACCAGAAGGCCAAAAATTAAGCGGTATCCCGGAAACAGAAGAACAGGTGGTGGAAGAATTGGAAAAAGGTGACAAAGAATAATGGTACAGACAAGGAGCCTAATAGACGAACAAGGGCTTAGAACTGATGGGCGAACCATCGATGAGTTGCGCAATGTCAAGATACAAGTGGGAGTAGTGAAAAATGCGGATGGATCTGCCTATATAGAGTTTGGGAAAAACAGAATTGTCGCCACTGTATATGGTCCCAAAGAAGTCCATCCGAAACACATGGCGCAACCTGATAGATGTGTTTTAAGATGTAGATATCATATGTCACCATTCTCAACTGATACCCGTAAGAATCCTGCTCCTTCAAGGCGAGAAGTTGAAATTTCGAAAGTAATGAGGGAGGCGTTGGAGCCAGCGCTGATGCTCGAGGATTATCCAAGGGCAGCAATCGATGTATTTGTTGAAGTTTTGCAAGCCGACGGAGGCTCAAGGTGTGCTGGCATTACTGCTGCATCGGTTGCCTTGGCCGACGCAGGCATCAACATGCGAGATATTGTTCCCGCATGCGCTGCCGGAAAGGTTGATGGGAAGATAGTTCTAGACATTAATGATGTTGAAGATAAGGAAGGAAGTGCGGATATGCCATTGGCATATATGCCACATCTTGAACGAATCACTCTTCTGCAGCTTGACGGCATTTTGAACCAGGAAGAGTTTAATGAGTGTCTAGACAAGGCGTTACAGGGTTGCAAAATGATTTATGAGATTCAAAGAAAAGCACTTATTCAGAAATACTTTGGAGACGAACAGGGGTTGAAAGAGGAGTCTTGAGTTCGTCAAAACGTTCGACAATAATAGTAGAGCATCTTCGAAGGCAACAGATGAGAGAGGCGATCTCGAAATCAAAGAGGCTTGACGGAAGAGACCTTGATGAAATGAGACCGCTCGAGATAGAGCTGGGCATAATTGGCAAGGCAGATGGTTCATCAAGGGTAAGGTTAGGGAATTCTGAGGTTGTTGCTGGGGTTAAAGTGGAAACGGGAGAACCATTCGAAGGGTTGGAGAACAAGGGTGCCTTAATATTGTCAGCAGAGGTCCTTCCGACTGCATCACCTTACATTGAACCAGGACCTCCAGACGAGGAGACTATTGAATTGGCAAGAGTTGTGGATCGAGGAGTAAGAGAATCAGAAATGGTTGATCTTGACAAGCTAGCCCTAATTCCGGGAAAGGTTGTTTATACTATTTTCGTTGATTGCAGTATCATAAATTATGATGGTAATCTCTTCGATGCATCATCATACGCCGTAGTTTCAGCACTAATGTCTAGCAAACTGCCGATCTTTGAAGTGCAAGCGGGCGACGCAGTGGTAAACACTGGAAAGAAAATGGATCCTCCACTTACAACTATTCCTGTTTCCATAACTGCCGTTAGAATAGGCGATTCGGTGATACTCGATCCAACTGCTGAAGAAGAAGCCTGTATGGATGCAAGGATCACGATAACTACTAATTCTGAAGGTAATTTTGCAGCCCTACAAAAAGGATCCACCGGGTCATTCACGATTGAACAGATCAAAAGGGCGGCAGAAATAGCAAGAATTAAAGGAGAGGAAGTTCGAACCAAAATTAAAGAGCTTACTAATAATGGTCACTAGAAGAAAGCGCAAATCAACATCTCTTAAAGGATTAGGAGTCAAATTTGGAGCGACTGTTCGAAAGCGATATGGGGCAGTTTACAGAATCCTTCATAAGCACAGAAAATGTCCGTCTTGTGGCTCCAAGAGATTTTCTCGGATTGCACTTGGAATATGGCATTGTCCAAAATGTCATTTTAAAGTGGCCTCGGGAGCTTATGATATTAGTACGCAGGCACTGTAAATCAGAGATCAGATTCTCATTCCGCCAGGATAATCAAAGGACTAGACTCGTAGCAGAGGCTGCAGTCTCTGCACTTCGCCCGGATACGAAATACTTTTCAAAAGATAATTCATCTATGTCGAAAATTTTTCTCGAGGATCACATGATAACAATCCGAGTGGAGGCGGACGATATACCTTCTTTACGGGCAAGTTTGAATTCGTATCTTATGCTCTTTAGTTTGTGTATTAACACCTTGTCTGATATTTAGCGCTATGATTTTATGTTGGTGTTTGTTAATCCCTGTCATATAAATGAGTGAACAAGAACTTCCACCCTGGCTGAAAGAACAAGTATCACGCTTTCAACAGCTCCAACAAAACTTACAAGCCATAATGATGCAGAAGCAGCAGGTCGAATTGGAATCCGTTGAGATAGATAGAGCATTAGAGGACCTCATTAAGGCAGGTCCAGAAGACACCGTTTACAAGAGCGCTGGCCCATTACTGATTAGAGCTAAAAAAGAGGATATTACGAAAGAGCTTGAAGAGAAGAAGGAGCTAGCGAAGACTCGTTTGATGGTGCTTTCAAAACAGGAAACGAGGGTAAAGGACAACCTGAAGGAAGTTGAAAACAAGATTAATCAAATGATAAGAGGTGCACAAGGGAATTTAGGTCCTACTGGGGGACCTGGAATGTTAGGAGGCACCAACTCGTCAGCCCAAAGCCCACAATGATATAAACGTGATACCCTCACAAATTATCTGAAATAGCTCAATTATACTAAATCAACAACAGCAACCCCAACCATATTAAGGAGGGATTAGGGTCGAGGAGCGGATTCATTTGGAACGTAGTTAGAAACATTAACGAGAGATATTCAATAGCTAATTGTGGGGGCTAGGATCGTAATTGACGAAAGGGAGAAAGGTAGTCGGATTCCTGAGCTGCTAGGTGGCCTTGGAGCCTCAATAGAATTTTCACTTCTAACAGTAGGTGATTACATTGTGTCTTCTCAGACTGCCATTGAAAGGAAAACTATTTCGGATCTAATAAGTTCCATTTATGACGGGCGATTGTTCCTGCAGTGCAACGATTTGGTCCAATATTATGCCAGACCATTAATCGTGATTGAAGGAAACGCATTATTAGGGAAACCAGAACAGTATTTCCAAACGGCAGACGACAGTTACCATGATTCATATGCGGAACAAATGCCTCTAATTCTTGACGCGTTAGCACGGGTTGCACTTGAATTTCGGATTCCAATAATACCAACGCCTACTCCTGAGTACACATCTCGAATACTTATGATGATTGCGAATCTAGTTCGTAGCGAGGGATCAACAGTTGGTCCACTTCTCAGAAGAATTCGTAAGCAAAATCCTATTTACGTTCAACAGTTATCAGTTCTATCTTCTTTGCCAGGTGTCGGTGACAAAACAGCTGTTCGTATGCTAAAAAAATTTGGAACCCCTATGAGAACTCTAACTGCATCAGTGGCAGAGCTATCAAGGATAGCCGGCCTGGGGACAAACCGCGCTATTCGCATCCGAAGGCTATTGGACTATAGTGGTCCTACTAAGGAAACACAAAGCGAAATTCAGAGAACACTCGGTGATTCTGATGAAATAACTGGAAGCAACTAAAATATACTTTAATTAGTTCTATTTAACGGTAAACTAATAATGATGACTATCATTTTCAGTTTGTTGCTAATCTATGGTAGTACAGACCATGGTCTGAAATTGCCTGACGTTCATTTTCCATCATGATATAGGGATATTTGTAGAATCGAACGTTCCATTATAATATGGGATCGTAAGCAGTATAAAACATAATATACTATCGTCTTTAACAACCAGGAGACCTAGAAGGTGCACGTCACCGTGCAATCATTGCATTTGATCCGACGAGATCGACGGCCGTAAATTACAACAATGTTGCAAGAATTTAGAACGATGTATTTATAGCCCTTAAATACTCCAAATGATACATGACAGGTTCGTTCGCGTCGAAGTCAAGGATCTTCTATGTCTTACTTGGCGCAGGAGTATCTTTTATTGTCATAGGCTCGGCATCAGCACTTTATACGCTAACCCCAATTCCAGTATCTCTTAATGGAACAGTTGAAGCAGGTCAGAGTGACACATTAACCCCAAACATGAATGTGGGTAATCCTGTCGTGTTATCTGTCACAGGATCTAATTCAAGCATTGAGATTGTAGATCCTGAAAACAAAGTAATTAAGTCGGTATCCAATACTGCAAGTTTTCAATATAACTTTACAGCTCGGACCGATGGACAGTACTTGATAACCGTAAAGAACTTGGGAAGTTCTGATTTGAATATAGCTGGCAGTGCTTTCACGAAAGGCAGTCAGATAGCTTTAGGCGGACAGCTTATGCTTATCGTAACCGGAATTATCGTACTCGGACTCGGGTTACGAGCGAGGCTTCGGTGAAAATACTTAATGTTACCAATTAGTCATTTCCTTCTTATATGACCCTAGAACCTTTACAAAAGCTGTCTTTGGTTCTATGACTTTTAAAACATCCCTAACCTTTGAGTCAAGAACATGTCCCTCAAAGTCTGTAAAAAAATTGTACTCCCACGGCGTTTCTTTGGTTGGACGTGATTCGATCTTAGTAAGATTGATCTCTCTTCTTGCGAATTCAGACAAGATATTCACTAACGATCCTGGTGCATGCTTGACAGAGAAAATGATAGATGTTCTGTCATTCCCTGACGGCTTCGTATTTGCGGGCTCTCTTGATAGCACATAAAATCTTGTAAAATTGTTTTTCCTGTCCTCGATTCCAACGTCCAAAATCTCCATTCCATAGATTTCAGCGGCATGCTTGCTTGCGATTGCTGCTGCCCTGTTATTTTGGCCTTCTTTGATCATCTTCACTGCGCCTGCAGTATCATATACGGGTATTGAGACAAGTTTCTTCTCGTTTACATAATGCCTGCATTGCGCTAGAGCTTGGGGGTGTGAATAGACTTGCCTTAAGGAACCCAAATCGCTTCCTTTTACTGCAATAAGGCAATGATGTATTCTTTGATAGGTCTCCCTTACAATGTACAAGTTCGATTGCAACAGTAAATCGTATACTTCATTTACGCTTCCCTCAATTGAGTTTTCGATAGGTACTACTGCGTAGTCGGACAGGCCTGATAACAGTGTCTCAATTACTTCTTGAAACGATCGCACAGGAAGTCGGCGTAGAGTTAGGGAAGAATTGAATGACAGCAAGCTCACTATATGCCCCTCTCTCACCTTGGAAAGCGACTCTATTTACCACCATTTAATGTCTTGCCATTGTGAATTGTACTAAAGGTCTCTTTCCCATAGTCTGACGTCAATTTTCTCTCTTCGTAGGTTCCGCATTCTACACATTTTACAGCATTATTCACTCTGACTGTGTTTCCTCCACAATTGTAGCACAATGTATAGATTACGCCAAAATCCTTCTCTGCAATAGTGATGTGAATGTTAGAATTAAGGAGGCTTACTACTCTTCCTCTTATAATATCTCCTACCCTGAACGTGATTCTTGACCTACGATCTCCCCTTTCCCTGGACCATCCACCTTGTCCACCTGAAAGCGATAAGCCCTTTGTGGTTGAAATCGCTGAAAATCCAGAGAGAGATTTTACATCATTAATATATAAAATTCTCACTGATATCATGCTACCAAAGAGCATATCAATATAGCCGACGACAATATCCCCTATTTTTGGCAACTTCGGAGTATTTTTTTGCTCTATCCTTACTACTCGTCTCTTCAAATCGTACACCTTGCGTCCAACCGTGCTCGATCGAATCCTACCATCATCGACATAGGTGTTCTTGCCGCTCTCAAACTCTTCTATAAACGCAATCTGATCGCCTGGAAAGCTAGGTGTTAGTTTCATTTTTTCAATTGTCAAAGTTATAAGAGACATTCTGTATTAGAAAGTTATAATTGTTACAGGAGAGCATACTATTCCGTTTTCGTAGGTATTGGAACAAAATCGATGTTAGCGGCAAGAGTATTTATGTTGTTAGACTTTCAAGCCCACGAACAAACAACCTATTAGTAACTTCTTTACAACCTTAACCGTGGAGTTTATCGAATGGTTTCCTTATTATCAGGAAATCAGGGAACAATTTGGCTATAGCACCGAAAAGGACCAGGAAGCTGCAAAAGTTCTGTCTCATATGACCCGTAGAAAGGCATTAGATCTAAAGTTGCTAAGAAAGAAAATTCACGGAAAAAAAGTCATGGTAATAGGTGCAGGGGTTAATCTCGAAGCTAGCATTCCATTTATCAAGAGAAACCGAAATTTCACGAAAATTGTTGCTAATGGAGCAGTTCAAGCGATTTTAGAACGCAGGATCAAACCGGATGTCGTGGTGACAGACTTGGATGGGAATCAATTATTTCTCAAGAAAGCTGACAAACTAGGAGCAATAATGGTAGTCCACGCTCACGGAGATAATATTCCACTCTTGACTAAATTAGTGCCCAAACTCAGACACGTCATAGGCTCAACTCAGGTAATGCCCATGAAAAATGTGTACAATTTCGGTGGTTTCACCGATGGCGATCGATCTGTCTTTCTCGCTGAAGAATTGGGGGCGAGTCAAATAATACTTGTTGGGATGGATTTGGGAAATAAGATCGGGAGGTATTATTCCAAGAGTACGGTACAGGATTCCGAATTAAAAAGGGCGAAGATGAAGGTAGCAAAAAGATTACTAGCAATGTTGGCAGTTAGAACGCGATCAGAACTATTTGATACGGCGATAAGCCCCATTAAAGGATTCGCCTATGTTAAATCATCTTCGACGTAGCCTATGAAGAATCGTTCAGATGATATTTGAAAGCAATCCAAAAAGCTAGCCTTACTTAAATTCTAAGTTTGAATTAACTCAGGTGAAGTTGGTTCATGCATCCAGAGGTAGAAACTACGAATTGATACTTGATCTCTGAAAAGCTATTATATCTTTCATGTCAATGCAAATTGAATTGTCATCTAGCTATTCTGACGATGAAATCAAGCGAGCTGCTGAGATCCGTGAATGGCTTGTCAAACTAATTTCTGACAAGCATGAGGAAATTGAAAACTTACGTACCACTCTTTCCCTCGTCGATAGCATGCTTAAGTCAGGAAGTTTCAAACCAGCATCTAGCTTGAAGGATACTTATACGCTTCAATCAAATCCAACAAATCAATTTTCGCCGTCTGAACCCCATGGTATCTCAAGTCATCCGGGATCAAAGCAAACTATAGCCTCAAATATTGTAGAACCTAATAATCAAGGGACTGCAACGGACATAATTCATAGAGGAAATGAATCTAGTACAACAACTTCCGATTCGTCAAGATCTCAGACTACAGAATTTAAAGAACTTCATAGAGTGAGAGATAATCTCCTGCTTGCCAAAGCAGAGTTTACCACTCATTTTGTAGATATCGTTCCTGCCGAGAATATCCTACTAAATACCAACACGGCCCCGTTCCGATCCTTCTTCTTGGGAAGAATTCTCGATGGCATGAAGATTAAAGATGAAGAAAAGGCTCGTAATTTACAGATTAAAGAGTCAGAATCATTAACGTATGTTGTAGAAGAGAATGAGAACAATATAATACGTAAGATAAGGATCAACAACTACAGGGAGAAGGAACGACTCAATGAAATATTCAACACATGCGCGTGGGTTTTTAGTCGTATGATCGAAAAAGGCTCGCGGTGAATCATGGATAGAATTGTAGTCCTCGACTTCGGCTCTCAGTATAGCCATTTAATTTGCAGGAGGGTAAGAGAGGCAAATGTATACTGCGAGGTGTTGCCTCATGATACATCTGCGAAGTTGCTAAGGGAAACAAAGCCTAAAGGAATAATTATCTCGGGCGGTCCGGCTAGTATATATGTTAAAGGGTCTCCTAGGCCAGATTACGGTATTTTTGAATTAGGAATACCTATCTTGGGCATTTGTTATGGACATCAATTAATAGTCGATAGATTTGGGGGAAGGATAAAAAAATCTACCGTTCGCGAGTACGGTAGTTCGAACCTTGTAATTGACGACCATGACGACCTTTTTAGTAACATAGATGGTAACATAAGGTGTTGGATGAGCCACAGCGACACTGCTGAACTAATACCAAAGGGTTTCGAAGTTCTGGCCCATACCGATAGCTCTTCGTCAGCGGCAATCGTTAATAGAAACAAGAAGCTATTTGGAATTCAGTTCCATCCTGAAGTATTGCACACAGAAAGAGGGACAGAGATTCTCAAAAATTTCTCATTTCGAATAAGTGGGGCAGCGCCTACCTGGAACATAAATGACTACTTAGAAAGAACTATTTCAGAGATCAGAAAAAAGGTAGGAAGCAATAGGGTATTATGCGCAGTTAGCGGAGGGATTGATTCGACTACGGTAGCGGTTTTATTACATAGAGCGGTCGGAAAGAACCTTCGATGTGTATTTGTCAACCATGGTTTGCTAAGAGTTGGAGAAGAGGAGTTAGTAGTTCAAACTTTTGACCAAGTTCTAAATATACCGCTTATCGTAGTTAATGCGTCAGAGCGATTCCTTACAAGATTGAGAGGAATAACGGATCCAGAGGAAAAAAGGATGATAATAGGTGACGAATTTGCTCGAGTTTTTAGTGACGTTGCTTCTGAACATGGTCCTTTTCAATGGCTGGCACAAGGAACTCTTTACCCTGATATCATAGAAAGCGGAGTGTCTCAAGGTCCAGCATCCGTTATCAAGAGTCACCACAACGTGAAAGGATTGCCTAAATGGCTTAATCTAAAGGTTATTGAACCATTAAATACACTTTATAAGGATGAAGTGAAGAGGCTTGCAGCGGCCCTTGGCATTCCCTCGCAATTATTGAAGAGGCATCCTTTCCCTGGACCTGGTTTGGCCGTAAGAATTGTAGGCGAGGTGAATCATGAGAAAATTCGTATAGCTAGAGAATCTAGCAAAATAGTGGAAGATGAATTGATGGCCGAAGGCTGGTACGATAAAGTCTGGCAAGCGTACGTGGCGGTAGGCGATGATAAGGCGGTAGGTGTAATTGGCGATGGAAGGCTCTATGGACACATTGCAATAATAAAGGTCGTCGATTCTATTGATGCAATGACGGCTGATTGGGTGCGATTACCTCATGATGTCATCGGAAAAATTAGCAATCGAATCAGCAATGAGGTAGAAGGAGTAACTTGGGTGACCTATGCGGTGTCGAGCAAGCCCCCAGCTACAATTGAACCTCAGTAAGATCTATTGAAATTAGCGGATTATGAGAAGTGATCTCTTCTATCTCTTCAGATAGAAACATGTATGCTATATTCATAATTCTGATCCGCACTCTTCACAATACTTCGAGCCTTCCTCATTCGTATAGCCGCATGCCTTGCACTTCGCGAGCGATGTAGATCCACTATGCCCATCAGGCTCAACATTGGACCGATTCTCGCTGATTAGCACAATGTCCCCAATCCTAGAGATCTTTGACCATAGGATTTCAGAAGATTTGGCCTCTTTGTCCCTCAATTGACTGTTGACCATGATGCTTACATCTACTCGTCCATTCTTTAACCTTCGAAGGCCGATTTCCTTTATATTTCCAATTAGCATTGCTTCTGAGTCATATGCTGGCATTTCGATTAGTGAATGTATTGGAAGAAATTCACCCTTAACTAAGGCATTGTGTACTTCATGCATTGAGCCTGGTGCAGATTGTTCAAAAACTCTCGAAGTATCCTCTGGTTTCGTCGAGGAAATTTGTTGACTTACTTCCTGATGGTTACCAGACGATAAATCGTCTTGTCCTGTCTTTTCTTTCTGATGAGATTGAAACTTGCGGTACTGGGCAATCGTGTTCTTGCATTTCTTGCATTTGTATTCGCCTTTCTCTTCTAAGACCACCCCTTCCCCTAGATCCTCATTTGGGTTATCGTACACAATGAACGGAGGACCATCAAATTGCTCTTCGCATTTGTTACAATAGTGTTTCAAGAGCCTATTTTCATCTAGTCTTCCCACGCCTGCTAGAAAAAGCTCGGGCCCTCCTAGGTTACCTTTTCTTTGCTCTTCTTCCGTTATTTTAGCTAGAACGTACCCTCCGGATCCGCGAAGTTTCTTGTCTTGGTAGTCGTTTGTGGGCGTTTCGCTTAGCACGAATAAGTATTAACGGGTCTGAATATAAAAAACTTGTATTATGCATTAACACTTAATTTAACGTCTAATATCAGTATCCCTGATTCATATCGGATTAGCTTCCGTATCCCTTATATTTCTGTGCTTTCTAAGATATGTCGTCAAAAGCAGCAGGCAGATCTGTCAAGTATCGGAATCCTACTTATCATTTCTTCCGTGCATTTGTGCAGAAAAATATTAGTGAAAAGAAAGATTGAAATCTACATTTGAAGAATTAGGAGTAAGCCCACCTCTAACTAGGGCACTGGAAGAAATAGGCTTCACCAGGCCATTTCCTATTCAAGAAGCATCAATACCATTTATTTTGCAAGGGCATGATGTAATTGGTCAGGCACACACTGGAACGGGTAAGACGGCAGCATTCTGTTTGCCTGTATTATCACGTCTCAAAAGTAATGGTCCGGTACAATTTTTGATATTGGTACCCACGCGGGAACTAGCGGTTCAAGTAACCCATGAGATTACAAAATATTCGAAGTATACTCCAATTCGTGTAGTGTCCATTTTTGGAGGGGTTAGTATCGGTCAGCAACAGTCACGATTGGAGAGAGGAGCTCAGGTGGTCGTTGCTACTCCTGGCAGACTCATTGACCATTTGAAGAGAGGAACCATCGAGCTGGATAAGGTAAGTCACGTCGTACTTGACGAGGCCGACAGAATGCTGGATATGGGTTTCATTGATGACATCAGGTTCATTCTTTTCTATATAAGCGAAAAGCATCAAACCTGTCTCTTCTCTGCCACAATGCCTCCTGAAATCCTTCGCCTTGCCGAAGAGTATATGACTAATCCTAAACAAGTTCTACTTAACGAAGAAGAAATCAGTCTCGATACAATCAATCAGTCATATTTAGTTACTCACGAAAGGCAGAAATTTAAGCATCTTTGTGAGTTAATTAAAAATGAAAGTAAGAAACAGATGATCGTATTTGCTGCTACAAAACAGCGAACTCATCGATTGGCTAATGATTTGAAAGATGCAGGCTTTAGGGCCATATCTATACATGGAGATTTGTCGCAAAAGCAACGAGAAGTGGCAATGTATAGATTCAAGACGGCAAAGGAAGATATACTTGTCGCCACTGACATAGCAGCTCGAGGTATCGACATCCCTGCAGTCAGTCATGTGGTGAATTATGATGTCCCCGAAGATCCATTGATTTATTTTCACCGTATTGGAAGAACAGCTCGAGCAGGTGGCACTGGCAAGGCAGTCTCCTTAGTTTCTGTGGAACGAGTAGAAGACTTTCAGAGAATTATCAATCGTACAGAACAACCCATCCGCAAGCTGAATTTTGAACTAGGCATAGAAGTCCCAGTGCACGAAGGTAGGAACCATCGCCCCCCTTATTCAAGGAGTAGATCGTACAGGCCTTCAAACGGTTATCGAGATAGACGAGAAAATCAGTATGGTCAAAGGAAGTATAACAATGAGATGAGCAACTCTCGGTACCGAGGAAGAGGAGAAAGTCGCTATAACAATCAGAAGAGAAATAATAGAGGCTTTCACCAACGGTCTCTTTAGTTTGGTTATAGCGATCAGGTGGGAAAAGGTAAAATTCGTTTATGACAGTGGTATAGAAATATTGCCTATCTAACTCGAATTATTTTGAACTTTGATGTTAAGTAAGTCAGTTTCATTTGTCTGTCGGTAACTATATATCTAAAAATTGATGATATAAAGTAGATGCAACAGGATAATAGTGAAGATTCTTTTGTAAAGATCGCAGCCCTCATTGGAGGTGAGGAGTATCTAAAAGTTGCACGTGCCCTCTTGCATTCAGAAGATGCAACTGATGAGGAGATTGCAGGAGCCACTGGTCTTAGAATTAACATCATTCGAAAAGTACTTTATGATATGTTTGGGAAAGCGTTGATCACGGGAATTCGTGTAAAGGACGAGAAAAAAGGATGGTTCGTATATAGGTGGAGAGCTAAAAGGGATCAGGTAGACAATTTTATCGATAATCAGAAGAAAAAAATCCTCGATCGCTTACAAAAGCGACTTGAATACGAAGAATCCTCCGAGTTCTACCATTGTGGGAACAACGATTGTTCACATGTCAAATTTGATCTTGCGGTAGAGCAGTTTTTCAAATGCAGTACATGTAAGGAACCGCTGAACATGATTGATAATAATCAAGTAAAGGAGGCTTTGCGACAAAAGATTGAACAAATCATTTCAGACATTACACCCAAAAGCTAGTAGCGATTGTACTAATCAGCCTATTAGGAACAACTACTATATCCATCGTATCTGGATTTGCTATTCAAAATCGAAAACATTTGAAGGGGATCGATCGAGTTTAAAGACAATAGAATCTACGTAATAGGGACGAGAGACCAAATCATAAGGGACATCATCGTCAAAACCAGCAGTGTAAGTGTCTTCAGCGTCTTTGATGCCATCAGACTTCACAATAATATTTAAACTCCTCAAATTACTCTCAAAATTCCTATATGCCATATTAGTATAAAAGTGTATGTCACTGATTGGCCATTCGGTTTAAAGAGTCAGGAAATACTTGATTTACTATTTGGAGGCCTTATGAATCGTCTCATCTTGGTGTCTCTAATAACAGGAACTTTAAAGTGAAACCAGATGATCGCCCTTGTCCTAGAAGTTACCTCAAAGGTATCTATTGATTCCTAATGGTAGAAAGGGGCTATTTATTTCTTTTAGTGGATACCTAGTCTGCCCAGCTAAATCGATTGATCAGATACAATATTGATCCACTTAAAATGAAAAACCATTCATCACAATGATAGGGCACTGCTGTTGTTTAGTAATGCCCCAAGGAACAAGATTATCAACGATAATCCCACAATCACTCTTCCCAAAAGAATAATTCTAGATCTTACATGTTGAATATAAGAATTGGAGTCACCACTCATAATCCTCTTTTCAGTTTCGATGTCTAGAGACCTTATGTGGACAATATAGATCATTAGCGTAACAACAACGAAGATGATTTTGATAAGCAAAATAATGCCATAGTCTGAATCTATTAGCGCATCAGGCTGCAAAAGAAAAGCGCGAGAATTGTAAATTCCGGTTATTATTAGTATTATAAATGCTGGTAATGCAATTTTATTAAATCTCCTTCCAATCCTTAGCATGAAGGCAAGACGATCTGCTGGCGATTCGGCAATCGTTCCTAACATGGGTGCTAATACTATCCCTAAGAATAAGGAACCACCAACCCATATTGATGCACAGGTTAGATGCACCCAAAAAACTAAGACATCCGCCAACGTCATTACGAAACAGAGATTGACGTTAATACTATTATTCGTATTGTCTTAGAAAGGATTTTAATGCGCTTTTGATTAGCATAAATGCCAGGATGTTTCTTACAAGACGCAGAGCTATTCTCATTGGAGCAATTGCAGCAGTAGGCGCTGCGATAATTCTTACACCGCTTATCTTGACTCTCACTCTTCCATCTGATATCAATGCCGTAAAGATCAACCTCGACAAAGTTGAGATTGAGAATCCCTCTCCAGAAGAGGAAACAGCGAACCTGCTTACACTTAGGGTATTTTTTAAAGTCGATAACCCTACCGATACGACTTTGACGACTTCTAAAATCGATTATACTCTTTACGCTAATGGTGAGTCTCTAGGTAACGGGCATATCGACTACGTAGATATTCCCGTCCACGGACGACCACAACTTCTATCTGGAGGCGAGGCTACAATCATGTCAAAGTTCGAAATACCGCGTAATGATCCAAGTCTTACACAAATCAATATTGGAAATCTATCTAGCTCAGACATAGATTGGGATGCGGAAGGTACTGCTGACATCGAGTCTGGATTTGCTACAATTCCATTGGCCTTTAGGGATGAATTAAAGCGTTCTTCATAAACTCATCGGAGCGAGAACCCTCCGTAATATTCAAGTTAAAATAGTGTATGGTAAGAAAGCCTCTTTCCGGATACATTTGCACGTAAGACTGTAAGGATCATGTATCCTGGTTAAGAGAGACAACAAGCATCGTTACAGTGGGCAGGCTGCTCCTGACCTGCACACACAGCCTTGGCTATAGATCGATATGACGCTGATGATTCAACGTCCTGCTAAAACTAGAGAGTACCCATTCTTCGATCCATGTACACTTGGCAGGACTATACTGACTCATATCATCTTCAGACGAACATAAATGTTGATAATTACAACTGAAACACGGGGCTCCCTCAACGCTATTTATCTCTACTTGTCTTTTTTCAATTTCAGAGGCAGCAGGTTTCTTTACTATCAACTTATAAGTCCATCTACCGTTGTAAAGGATTTTTTCCCTCGAAATAAGGGCCTGTTTTTCCAAATTCCCCACAAGCCTTGATCCATCGCGGCTGTCCAGAGAAAAAGTCTTACAAAGTTCGGTTTGGAATATTCCATTCTCTCCACTTCGAGAGATGGTTTGGAGCGCCTGTTCGACTAAACTATTTCTAGTTTTAACTGAAATTTTCATAGGAGTAACTATTTCTGATGGCAAAATGTAATTATTATTAACCAACATAGATATAAAAATCTTCACGCTTGTCCAGATATTTTTGGCCAGGCCTTAATTTCCACGACCGGCTAGTAAGGCTGGTCAGGGATATAACACTGTAGGATTCTAATGTACAGTGAAGCTATAATATCCTTACGACTATGATTCCTATCAAAGGCGAAGTATAATTTAGTAAATAGATTTATAGTATCTAGATCGGTAACTTTACGATTCCAAAGATGATAAGGATCTGTAATAGTGATGATATAAAGGATAATTCATTGAATGTTTTCACAATTAACAATAAGGATATCCTTGTAGGAAGAAGAAACGGAAGGCTATTTGCGTGCAGCAATTCATGTCCTCACAGAGGAGCCTCCTTATCAAAGGGACATTTTAATGGGAATAACATAGTATGCTATATGCACGAGTATGAATATAATACTTTCACAGGCACGTTAGAAAATATGAAATCTTGGAAAAAGGAAGATAGCTGGATGGAACAGAGCCCCAATTGGCGAAAGTCAGGCAATTTGAAATTGTATAAAATTGATGAACACGACAACGGCATTTTCATCGAAGAGCCAATTTAACGGTTCTAGATTAGACACAAATAAGAAATGCCCTAAGCACTGGATACTGATGATTATGCCGTATAATTTTTTCACATTTTTTTGGTCTTTTACTACTTAAGCGCATGAGTAAGTTTACCGCTTAGTTGAATCAAACAAATTGTCCAGCTGAATCAGGATAAGAATCGATCATCGGAGTGGCGCCTCTCGGGAGAACGGTAGAAAATCGTGGTCAAGCAATTACTCCAATTCAATACTGAAATAGAACAGGCGTATGCGCGAGTAGAATCTCTTGTGTTGTTCTCTTAATGGACCAAGGAAAGGATACATGAGGCATTGGTAGAACTAACGCTAGAGGACTTCTCACAGGGTAATTAAAGGGCTATTATAAATGCTTGATGGCATAGAGTTTAAGAATCAATAAACAACTAACTAGTGAAGATATCTAGATAAGAGACCATTACGATAGGTCGTTACTAAAGAGGGAACACAACATGATAGGATCCTACATGACAGATAACCAAGATCCGTTAATTTGAGCACCCTACTTTCTGGCCAATTGGAAAATATTATGTAGTGATGCTTTTATCGAATGAAGTCCATCAGATTCTGTGTTAAATAGAATCATAATAGCAAAGTAAAAGTCGCTAAAAAACGTTAACTATTTTATTCTCTCGTATGTATTTTAACCACAAAATCAAGAGAAGCAAACATTTTATTTATGCATATGATATATTCACTATACCCGTTCAATCATGGTGCGAAAACGAATCTATGTTGCCGGTAAAAGTGGAGATTCTTGGTATCAGCTACCCCCTTCCATGCGACAGGATTATAAGACTACTCTAGCAAAAAAGTATGGATCTAGATGTAATCCTATCCGCAGCCTCTCGACTTTCCAAGGGGTGGACAACAAATATTCCAAGGGTTGTGGTAAATATTTTCCTATCGGTTTGCTTACAGTAGACCACATCATTCCTATATCTAAAGGGGGACCAGTCTTCGACATCGGAAATATGCAATTATTGTGCTGGCAATGCCATAAGAAGAAGACCACTGAAAACGACATGATAGACGTATGATCTCCAACATCGAACAAACCGTTGCTTTAATTCAGTTTTGGCTGCTTAATAATTTGAATATTGCTAGAATTTCAATTATCGAGTTCAGAATTCTGTCTTAAACATTCAATAGGATTTAATTTAAATAATCGTAGAAATCTAGTACGTCCTTGTCTGGTTATCAATGGGCAAGACATGAATGGTGGGGTGGCAGAGCGGCTATGCGTTCGCCTGCAGAATTCAATGTAGTAAGCGAATCTATAAGGGTTCGAATCCCTTCCCCACCTCTAATCCAAATTCCTGGTAATATCTTGAATACTGAATAAAACTGCACGATCTATTTCCCGCTCACGGAAGATAGGATTAATCGATTTAATTCGACAATCGAGCCAACGGCATTTATCTGATTGATAACTTCCGTGTTCGAGAAGGTTCTTTCAGAACATTTACCTATCAAAGGTGTGAGTTAGCTTATCCAATCCCAACAACAAGCCTGGATTGACAGTCAATGTTGCCCTTGCACCTTGAACGTCCATGTTTAATAATCATCTAGAACCGATAGCGCTCGTAAAGTATAGATATCTGCATAAATGAATCATGTATTGCTCTGATGCACGAGGAGGATACCTCAATGGCCATTGGTAAGCCGCGGACTGAACTCGATGATCCGATAAATAACCTACTCATTGTAATCAATAAGCTGGTAGACCTCGAGAGTAAAACGGATTATCAAAGTAGTGCAATAGAGGAAATCCAGGATAACCTTCGCAGTATAATAGGCCTACTTGAAAGATCAAAGAAATGAGACTTGGCATTATTATTGGACTTGATGAATTTTGGATTTACTGTAAGGAATAGTCTGATCTGTCTGAATGCCTTATTAACGAAAGAATTATCACGTCCACACTTATCCAGATATGTAAGGAAATGCGTAATATCACAATACAAGCCCCCAGCGGAATTCCGGCCATCTTGGAAGAGAAATTGAGAAGCAAGTATGAAGTGAAGGTAGAATTGATCCCTGATAATCCTAAGGCAATTTGTCAAATTACGGCAAGGAAAAATAGAAAGTGGATTACGATCTGCAGCTTTGCTTCAGACGAAAATATCAAGGACATTATTACGATGTTTGAAGTTAATTCCCAATTAAGGAGGTGAATACTAATGAACAGGGAAACTTTTGGGTTTCTTATTCTTATTTCATTCCAATTGGTATTCTTAAACTGGAAGATGAATCATATTGAGGTATTGCAGACCAGCATCGGGAATTCTCTATTTGTGTGTATCTATTTAAGGTAGGTTGCATCAAAATGCCATAGAGTACAAGAATGCACACGGATGCCCATAAACATAGGTGTATTCCAATTGGATGATAGATGGGACGAAGACAAATTTCAGGAAGATGGTCTTCGTGGTAAAGTGAGACGAAACTATATAAAAATTATAAAGGTTGGTATAATCGTCGGATTTGTCGTTGTAGCATTGGTTGTATTGTCGGTATTCATTCCAAGGGTTGGAGTAAACATCGAAATAATAGAACGAGGTGGATTGATTGATTCGATAACGGCAAAAATCAGTAACAATAATTTCGATTCACTGAACGATGTTGTGGTTCAGTTTGGAGAGAACGGAATTCCCCAGAACCTTGGAAACATTGGGCCCTTTGCGTCTGTGTTTTCTTCCCCAAACCCAAGCGAACTAGAATTTGACCGAATTATTTTAACAGCAAATGATGGTGAGGTTCGAGTAGTCAAGTACAGGAACCAATAATTGGTATGATAGTAACTCAATTCACGTTTTTTGCCTATATATCTCTCTTGTGAGAAGAAATAAGGTCTGAATATTATAACAGCAAAGCCACAAATTATTTCATTGCAAGGGATTGTTAGAATGCCCAACTACGCTGTCATCTTTCATCAGAATGCAACACGCACAATTTTCATTAATGCAGGTGCTTGATACCTTATGCTTACATATAGCACAAATGCATTCTTCGTTCGATTCTGCTTGAACTTGTCTACTTGGCAAACCGCCTTTTTGGGTAAGATTCTTTGATTCCCTCAATCTTGTGCTTAGGTAAAGCCAGGCTGTAAATAGCGAAATTCCTATAATTATGATCGGAAGGCTAATTACAGCTGCCCGTAATGAAAATAATATTACGCCCAATAGGATCATCGTAATTCCGATGGCAAACACCCAAGTGTAAGAGAGCGGTCGGTTTCCATGTGGCGAGATTGAAGGATCAGATTTTGTAGGATTTGTGGAGCTCATCCCTCAATAAATCACCATTGAAAAGGCATTCCCACAGAATCACTGTCAATACCATTCTTTAAACGAAATTTTCCTTTTTCATCTGCGTACTTTTCTCCTATCTGATATTCTCGAGCATTTCATATCATTAGAATCTGAAATTTGATTCAACCAATTACACACAGGTGTCAAAACCATAGAATTAGATTCAAAATTGCAGTCAATCGCATCTATATTATGCTTAAAAATAGCTGGTTCGTCGTCGCGATCAATTTCCCTTGCTGCCAATAGGTTGAGATTCGTAAGCTGTAGTAAGGCAAGCTTAATCATTTTTGAGTTGCTCGATTCAGAATACTCTGCTCTCATTATTAGAGTTATTGGTGATCTAAATCCTCGTCATCTGCGTGCGATCCCGAATCACTGCACTAGTATTTAACTGCTGACTCCAGGGCTGGTTTTATTTCTTACCTCAGAGGTACATTTCGAGTTAGGCTAAAATTTTTTCCACATCGTTGCCTATTATGAAGGCTATTGATTCTTGTTGAACAATTCATGATCGCATGGCATTCTAGCCAGATTGATCCCGCAGACTTTTTTGCACGTCGTAAGGCAAAGCGAACTGTCTACATAATCAATGGATCTGAATATTGGGAATACTCTTAAGGTGCTCCTGAGCAAGAGCAATTATCTTTTTGTCCTATTTCACTTAGGATGAAACTTCCAGATAATTATTTATCTAATTATGCTTATCTAGGTCATAAGATGATATGAACGAATTATGTCGGATAGCAGTCGTGCAAATGAAGTCAGATACAGACAAGAAGAAGAACTTGGCACAATCAAAGGACTACATTAAAGAAGCTCGATATAAAAATGCACAGATCATATGTTTTCCTGAATTTCAAATGGGTTTTTCTCCATCGAATCAAAAACCCATCGAATTGAGCGGGATCTCTGAAGCCGTGAATACTGGCAATTTCGTAAAGTCATTAGGCCGATGCGCAAAAGAAAATGAAATAGATCTTATAAGCACAATCTATGAAAAGGCTCGAACCAAGAACAAAGTCTTTGATTCTGCACTTGCAATTAGAAAGGATGGGCTCATCATGGCTCATTACAGAAAAATTCATTTATACGATGCGCTGGGTTTTAGAGAATCGGATAAATTTCTAGCCGGAAATAGTATTGAGAAACCTTTTCAATTTGAGGCTGCAAAAATAGGCCTCATGATCTGCTACGACATCCGCTTTCCTGAAGTGTCTAGGATACTGAGCGTGTTGGGCGCAGAGCTTCTAGTAATCCCTTCAGCATGGGTGCATGGGGTTATGAAAGAAGAACATTGGCAGACTTTGATAAAGGCCAGAGCAATTGAGAATGGCATCTTTGTAATTGCACCAGATCAGATAGGAAACATATATACTGGAAGAAGTATGGTAGTTGATCCCTTTGGGACTGTCTTGTTAGATATGGGTAATAAAGAAGGGATGGAGGTGGTGGAATTAGAGAAATCTGATATTACAAAAGTGAGAGGAAAGTTACCACTTCTAAAGAACAGAAGAACAGATGTCTACAAGAAAAGTCTCTTTGCATTTACTAACCGCTAATCTTCTGAAATTTTCTTTATTGTGGGTTGAATGACATTCAAGGGGCAGGTTTGTTTCAAGGGGAGAACTCTAATTATATTCGGATATTATCTTGAATGCAGGCAATAAGCGTATCATCAAATTCTATCTGTCGCCATCAGAAGCATCGGGAAGATGACAAGGAGAGCTTATTCCCATGCTAGAAGCAGTAATCAACTTCCACATTCGCGTTGATTTTTTTACTTTACCTTACTGTAGCTACAATTTTATAGAATTGACCTTTTGGGCATTTGCAATAATATTGGGATCGGACTCGAAATTCGAGTCCACATATCACGATTCATATCTGAAAAAAAGTATGCTGTTACCAATGGCAGGAATTATAATAGTTTGGGAAATCACATCTAGTTCAGCGACAGTACACATAATTATCATGAATTAGTATCTCTTTCTATACTATCTCTTTAGTATCTCTTTCTACACGGAGTATAATTCAGATCTTTAACCCAATGACATTCGCGAGAGGAAAATTGAACCGAATAAATAATCAATGATCTGTGTGGTACGTGAATAGATATATACAGCAATATTGGGAAGAGTCATATTAAGTGCTTGTTCTATCTTGATCAAAAAATTGTGTCTGCTCTCTGATTTGTTGTGCAATTGGATTAGGAAAATAAGTCTGTACGAAGAAAGCCGCTGCGACTACAAGTATTAACATAGTTAACGCAATAATCGAGGTGATATTATTGCTCGAAAGAATCACTTCTTAATATTCGCGTTACATAAATATATGTATGCTTCCATTTTGTTTTAAGTAGAAGTGGGATGCTATTTAAAGGGCAATAATTGGTTAATTTAGTACAGACCATCTTCCATTGATTCTGTTTGAACAGTTACACTTGGGATATTATTGCCTCGTATAAATGAACAATAGCTATGGGAATACCTGCTCACCACTTTGTCTATCAATAATTCTGATAGCCTTTGTAGGGCAGGTTTCTGCTGCAGATAATATATCTTCAAAAGGAGCACCGTCTTCTGATTCAATTCGGACTTTAGGATTTATGATCTTGTTCTTTTCCAGCACAAATACTTTAGGCGCCAATACCTCACAGCTTCCGAACGCCATGCATAATGAAGGTTCTACTGATATGCTGAAGCGCGCAAGTGGCTTGGAGCTCTCTTCATTATCTTCAACCATTATCACAGACGGATCCTTTCTGATTCTTGTGCTCTGCCTGTCCCCAAATTTCTCGTGCCTCCATTCTTTGTATTCATTTCCTGTAGACTTTTGATTTTCTTTCTGATTGGGATAAACTGTGGACTCGTAGGAATTTCTAGGCTTTGCGGCTGGGTTTCTGAAGCTTTCATGAGGTTGCTGACTTTTCTTGTCTACTTTAGTCTGATAGTCAGTAGACAAACTGCTATTTTGAATAGGACTTGTTACATCATACTGTTTTCTCTTGTCTTTATCTGAAAGAATTTCAAAGGCTGCGTTGATTTTCTTAATCATGTCTCCTGAATGACTTGATGTGTTTCTATCAGGATGGTGCTTTCTGACCAGCCGGCGGTATGCCTTTCTGATGTCGTGATAGCTAGAGTCATCTGAAACTCCCAGTGTTTTGTAGTATCCTAAGTGGTCCAAGTATGTTTATTATCATCCTATGTTCTCCCTGACCTTTATATCCTGAGCTGCTGGGTCTACCGCAAATTTCTTTCTCGTGATTTAGGCCAAGGTTACTCTTCTTATGATTTGGTTTGACTCAGACGATAGTTCGTAACTTCCAAACTCCTAAATCATGAGGCTCAATATTGAAAGAGAATGAAAGCTAGGAGTTTCAGCCAAAAAGTAACCCCTTCAGGATAAGTAACTGATTTCGTGGTTAATGGGGTGTTAACGTGATTCGTGATTAAAATGAAGGCGATAAGATAGCCTCTGGACTACGTAATCACACAGAATCATTAATTCATCTGATCTATTATTCTACTGATGATCTTGCTATTTCTGTCCGCATAAACAGGCGATTCAATATCTATCCAATCTGTGCTGTCATCCAGACTGTAAGAATAAAGATTAGCGCCTTTCGAAGGCAGGTGTGCCAAGATATCGTGCGACAAATTAAAGCTATTGGTTTGCTTATTTCGAGCAATTGATTCTTGTCGTTGGTGTAAATATTCAAATACTTTTTTACTAAATAAATAAATCCCAAGTGCTTCAGGGGATTCTAATTCAGCAATTGGCTTTTCAATAAATTCTTCTATTTTGTTGCAGTCTTTATCACGGACAGTAACTCTCCCAGTCTCTTCATATCGATGGTTTCTTGTTACCAGAATCCCTGTGATTTCTTTGCCGCTCTCCAGCTGCATATTCAACGTATTATAACGGCTGACTAATTCCATCAAATTCAACGCACAGAGATTATCCGCAAACCAAACAAGAAACGGTTCGCTCCCATTTTTTATCCAATCCTCAGCTCTTAAGACTGCTCCACCTGTCCCACTCTGGTTGTCCTCAATGAACGAAATCTTTTTGTGGATTATGCTCCCTTTTCCTTCGAAATAGTTAATGATTTGGTTTCCAAAGGAATCAAACTCACATACGACAAGAATTTCGTCTATAATCTCGAACTGTGCAAGATATCTTACAACGTGGTCTATTACAGGTCTTCCTTCTATGGGAATCATTGATTTAGGAACAAAATCGCTAAATGGCCTTGCTCTTGTACCTCTACCGCCTGCAAGCAGTACTACTTTCATGATTCATCATGAATTAACTGGTAATGGACTTTATCAATTTTCTTGATAATATTTCACCATAGTCGATGCCTACAGACTAATTGAATATAGTCCAATGTAGCGTCCTGCGAATCTGACATGCGATCTTGGCGAGCAATTGATATCATCAAGCATGCAACAGGCATTGTACGTTTTCTTTATTCATTTCATTCTAATCATTGATGAAACTGAGTATTGAATAACTTCAGAAATTCACGTTAAAGCCATGTTTGGGAAAACTTTTACCTCAGCTTCTTGCCCAAGAATTTCTCAGTATTCAATGCGATGAATTCAATTGCTTCTAAATAGGATATATCAAGAGCTTCTCCCACAGCTTCAGCTACGGTTACCAGGAATGATGTTGGCAATGCAGGTAATTCTGTAAAGCATCTGGGGTACCGAACGGGTCCATCTGTCTCAATAAGAATCCTATTTTTGTCCGTATTTTTTAGAAGTACTCGTTTGTCTTCAGAAAATACTAAAGGCGGACCATATGAGACATACGCACCTATGTCCATTAGAACGCGCAATTGCTTCTTATTACCGGAGAACCAATGGAAGAGAAGATTCACTAGGTTGTAAGATTTTATCAAATCTAAAATATCGTCGAGAGATTTTCTGGAATGGATAGATACTGGTTTGTTCGACTTTTCTGCAAGGCTCAGCATTGCTTGGAACACCTGTCTCTGCTTTTGATATGAATTCCCTTTAGTTAGTGTGTATGTTGGATCGAGTCCGATTTCTCCTATCCCTCCAATCGAACCGGAATATTCAGAGTAGATCTCCATGAACTTTTCGATATCAGACTTCATGAGCAAATTGTGGATGAATTCCTATAAATTGAGTTACTATATCATTGTTGGATTGACCAAAGGATTTAATTCCATTTAAGGTAGTAGTGATATCTACTGTAACGGAACATACATGCATGTTCATTGTTCTAATACTCGTTAATATCTCTTTCAAATAGGGAGAAAATTCAGGATCTGTTAGATGAACGTGCGCGTCACATAACAAGGGGTGGGTTGTCACCCTTTGTATTATGACAAACCCCTTCTTATCAAGTTTGACATTTTAACCTCTGGAGTTATCCTATTGCGATGGATCGACCCAAGTAAGCATTATGTAATTTGTTAAAAAGATCTGGATGTATTCATCTGCACGCTCCTTGTTGGTATTTAGTTTATTATCGACACAGAAGAACCTCTGTTGAAGAAAAGAACAAAAATTCCGACGAATTGTTTCATATTCTAAGTACGGTTCTGGTAGCCAGACGAATGTCTTCAGGTTTTATTGTTTTCCTACCAGCATGTAGCGACAACTCAACTGCACTCTTTGCAATTTTTTCAGCTATTTGTTCTAAAACCATTCGTAGTTCATTAGCGGCATCGTCACTCACTCTCTCTGCACCTGATTTTCTAATAATACGTTGCATCCCAGCAAGGCCTAGTTCAGGTCCAGAGGAGAACATGCTTATATGTTAAATCCAAGACTAAAGGTATATTTTCAGAGCAGTCAATTAGTTTAAATCATTTTGTGTTCCTTTGCAAGCCAACATAGCCTAACCGAGATTCAAAAGGATCCTAATTGGCCCACTTTGGATCAAGAGCTTATCGCTTTAGCTCGGAAACATTCGGAGGCCCCACCTACCAGACTTGAAAATGTTCTCAATTGCCCTGATGGCTTTTTATCAGAGGCGATGAGAGTTCTCGCTGACCCAGGAACTAGGAACGATTACAAATTTGATCGTTAAATGGATGGTACGTATTAACAAAAGGGGTCACTCGATCTTTAATACGTCACTCATAGTTGGAATGAGATACTATCTATTTAAAGAGGTAATGCTTTTCGAAGAATGATAGAAGGACTAAGTCCAATGCCAAAGAGAATTGTCATCAATGACCGGCTCGTCAGCCAAACGATGAAGCCCAGATCCATATCTTCTCGAAAAGGCGAAAACGGGATCATGCTCGTAGTTGGGGCAAGCGACATATACCATGGTGCCCCGTTATTGAGTTCGATGGCCGGTCTCAGATCAGGGGTCGACCTTGTTTATACCGGAGTACCAGAACGAAACGTTCTAGCTCTAAGGTCCTATTCTCCGAACATTATTGTCATTCCCTTCTCACACAATTCACTGGATATTACTTCCGTAAGAGAAATCCTTCACGTTCTTCCAAAGAAACCAGATGTTGCTGCCATAGGGATGGGATTAAATATAGCCCAGATCAAAGGACTGACTTACCTGATAAATGAACTTAAGGGTATGCAAACCAAACTCCTCCTTGACGCTTCTGCGTTAATCCCAGATGTTCTAAAACATATATCAGGAACCAACACAATAATCACCCCTCATCTTGGAGAATTCAAGCGCATATTCTCAACAGAAAGCTCTATCCAGGTTTTAATTCAGAAAAGGCAAGCCTCAAGAAATTGATATCACTTGTGGTTGAAATGGCAGAAAAATACGGCATCACAATAATCTTGAAGGGTGAAAATAATGTAATAGCGAGCGGAATTGGCGGAAATGTATCAGTGATCAAACGCAGTACCCCGGCGATGACTGTAGGAGGGACTGGAGATGTTCTGTCAGGATTAGTAGCAGGTCTTCTCACCAAATTGGATCCATTTTTTGCCTCTATCATGGGCGTTTACTTAAATGGCTTAGCTGCACTGCAGGCCTCCAAAAGGCTAGGTTTGCATCTCCTCGCAACTGACCTTATCGATAATTTGCCTTACGTGATGAAGAAATTTGATAAGATCAAGTAGGTGGCATACTGATTCCTTATTCCGGCAAATCAAGCCGACTCCTTCTTGGTTCAATAATTGAGGTACGGTAAATCAATGAATCTAGTGCCTGACTAACTAGTGTGATAGACCATAAATTTGGTAGCAAAATGGCCTCACTCTATAACCTCAAAGCCTAGCTAAGGGTCTCTCCTATTTTAGAACTTGCTCCTTACTTTGAGCCAATGAATTATTCATGTTCTCCGATTTTCATGGAGGAGGGTAGTCAATTTTTTTCTCAAAGCTTTTCTAACTTGATGCAAACTACGTTGCTTTCTCAAAATCGGGATGTGTTAAGCGTGATTTACTTCAAAGATTTTTTGAAGCAAGTTTGTCACAGTTGGAATATTCTGGAGAATTCAAGTCTCATTTGGTACAGGTTTTAACACGAATAGAATATATAATTGAAAAGGCTAGAAAACTTAGTTAAGGAACATCAATGAGTAATCAGCGCATTTACGACCTTTACCTAAAGTATAAAGAAGTTTTGTATTTCAATAAAAACCTAATAATTGCAGGCATATCATCACTCCTAGTTGGTAGTCTAGTTACTCAGCTATACTCGCAGACAGGAGGAAGCAATCTTATAAATTCCTTTGTCTCAATAGCTACTGAGTACAGTGTATTCTTTCCAATTTTCGGAATACTTTTCTATATCGACAATAGAAACAGGTATCTCGATCCAGTTACGAAAAAGAGAGATACCCACAAATTAAGGAGCGACATAAAGAAGCTTATAGCGACTTTTTCGGTCTCTGAAATAATTTATTCCACATCAAAAATTCTGATCCTTTATCAGCTCCTCCAGCTCAGCTATAATGTCTCCGTATCAGACAGCTATTCTAAGTACTGTGTTATCATGGATGCTCTCAGCCATCACTATTAACATCATGATAAGAATAGTAAAACTAGTTAGAACCAATTAGGACTTTTGCGTATAACATCAGATGAAGGTTAGCATAATCAATCCCTTGTCTAGCAGTCATCATGGTCCAAGCTGTAGGAACTAGTTGTCATTTCACCTGATCTCAGAAACCAGCTTGGATTGGGGAGTCTGGTTTCATAATTTCTCGTAAGAGGGTAGTGGCATATGAGCCCTTAGGCAATTTGAAACTGATGCGTAGAGATCCAATATGATTAAATCCCTTACACCAAAGAACCGATTGTCTGAATCCCCCCTTGACACTAAGCTCCTGCATATCTCGTATGTAGAAATCTTTTGGAGTCAGTCCTTCCTCTTTGAGTATTTTTTGTGATGTAGATTCGAATCGTCCTTTTCCGGTCTGAAACGAATATCCTACAAGTCGCAACGCGGGTAGCACTGTAGAAAAGGTGTCAACGCTGGGGTTTAGTTTCCTAATCTTTCCAAGTACATCATTACCTTCGATCTCAAAACACAAGTCACCATCCCTACATTTTGTTATATCCTCACCGCTAGATAGAGAATCACTAATACTAAGATTGAAGACATATGCTTGATAGGCCTGGACATACAATCGTCGAATCCCGATGGGGATGGCCCTTAACGCACGAATATAGTCTCTCTTATAAAGTAACGATCGCACTATTTCTCTTTCAATATCCATACCTTTAGGCAACAGACCAATGAGTTTGTTGTAGTTACTCGGGTCCGATAATTGTTCCCTGATTTCTCTGCTATATACGGTATCATATTTGGTCGTCTCAGTTAGTAGCATTTCAGATGCTCGTCTAAAATTCCCCTTAAGTATTTCTCTTCCAACATTATGAGTTACCATCCTTTCACTCCCAAACCTCTGGAGACCATAGAAATTAGCTATCATATCCAATTCAGGCAGAAAATCAGTCAAATCTGTATGCTTGGGTTCAACTATCAGAACTGTAAATTGATTTCCCCAAAGATCCGATTTTGATAGTAGAGTGCTACTGTATCCTATAAGACAAATTTCAGTATGGTAAGTCTTGGTCCTTAGGGGTAGATTCCTTGTTTTCTGAATTGTGGTGGCAAATTGCATCGTGCTCGCCTTGGCATCTTTTATACCGAGGACTCTTAGTTCCAAATTAAGTTGGTTACGTATTTCGATGATAGCATGATTGGAATCAATATTATGCTTTTTTAGAATAAAAATTGGAAAGCGATGGGTAGAGGTTGAATTCTTAGACACGTTTTCAAGGTATTGTTTATTTATGAGCTCTTTTACTTGAAAATCCTCTGGATTCTGTTTGATCTTTCCGCCTAATCCACTAAACGCAGTACAATAGTGTTTAATACCGGCTTGCTGATCAATCAAGGGAACGGTCTTTTCCAGGCTGAGAACCTCACTTCAAAGAAGATATCTTAAGCCTTCAAATCCTTCAATTCTAGTTTTGACAGTCATTGACAGCAGAACATTTTGATAGCTATCATTTTGTAGCATCCAATTTTACACATCTATAATATATTGTTCCATCAATTGTGACATCCTCTATCCTTATTGAGCGGAGGTTACCAATCTTGTTAGCCTTTCTATGTACAATAATTCCAGATAAATTACTGATTACATCTTGAAAAGACAGTTTAAGCATCAGGTAATTAATGTCTTCTTCTCTAGTACCTGTAAACTCTGCAATTTCTTTTACAGAGAATGCTTTATCGCTATTTCGACACAAGAAATCTACTACGATTCGGTTTAGGTCTTTATGCGCTTCGAATTCTGATGCATCGATAGGCGGAGGAGTCATTAACCTGCTAAATAAATTGATACTTATATAACCGAATCTGTGTAAGTAGGACCATCTATTACAGTCCCTTTAAGTCTCTAAGTCATTGCCCAAAAAAGTTACAAAAAGACCTACATTTTGATTCTATCCAGCAACTCAACAACCTCCTCAAGGCTTGGTGACTCGGCCGAATGATTACGGACATAAAGCGAGGATGCGGCATTCGCGAACGTTAACCTGTCTACAGGATCCAGACCAGCAAGATATGCAACGACATCAGCCGCGTCCCATACATCTCCCGCACCAGTTAGGGTTCTGATTTCGCTTCTGATTGTTGGAACTATTTCACTGTCTTTCCCGTTTGACCAAGCCGATCCTAATTTGGTATGAATGTCAATACTTATTCCGATTTTCTTAGATAGCTTTAGCGCAGCGTCCTCGATCTCTTGTCTTGAGTACGATTGCCAGGGTAACAAAGTACCTAATCCCAGTGATGATCCGAGTGTGTTACATTCATTTTCATTGATACTAAGCACATCTACTAGATTTGATAAGAGAGCAAGGATTTCAATAAATTCTTCCTTCCTGAGTTGAAAATCAGCTGGATCAACGAAATGTAGAGCCTTTGGCGAGCTTTCAAATGCGAATTTCATTAATTCAGTTCCTTTTAGGTTGCTTGCCCAATTCGCAACGATGACTGCGTCTGCTCTATTTAATATTTTCATATGGTTCTCTGTGTTTACTCTCGCTTTACCAAAGTCCGCATTATCTCCAACATCACTTAGCATAACATTCACTTTAGAATCGCCCCCCTCATTTTCAAATAATTCCATCGAGGTTGTTTTTCCTTGTATCCCCTCAGAGATCAAAATTTCTGCATTCTCTCCGAATTTTTGAAATGCGGTTTCGATTACAGATCTCGCAATATTATCCCCCACCGTGAAAAACGCTACTCTTCCTCCTAGCTTCAGCTACGCTGTAGGCAATGTTAGCAGCATTTCCTCCCTTTCGATCGAGCGTTGGAATTTCGCGTATACTCCCTCCTCCTACGCGAATCTTGTTAACGATCGACTGAAAAAGCTCATCTTGGGATTGCAACAGTAGAATTCGATCTAAAAAGAAATCTGGCATAGTAACTATCTGATTCATATACGAATAATAGTTCTTGATCGCTAAGGATATGTCCATTATGGCTTTTTCCAATGATATTCCTCTTTCGGGAGAGGGTTATATTATTTGTCAACATTAAACAAAGGGACTAGATCTTTTTCATTTTTAATATACTACCAAACGTGAGATTGTTGAGTTCTATATATATACATTCAATTTCGCTCGACAAAAAAATCTTGCTTGAATTGGACTATAGCTTCCTAAAGTCATTAATTTAAAGACTGTACTAGTCTCGTGAATTTTTCAATACCTTTTTTTCATTTGGAGAAGGAACAATTTTTAATTTTGCATCCTCGAATTGCTTTGTTAGCTCCTTTCCATTGAAAATTCTGTCCAAGCATATTGCTAAAGCAGCTATTTCAGAATGAGGCTGGTTTCCTACTGCTACATTGTAATCAGAGACTTGGTACAGCTCCTTAGGAACCTTAGAAGCACCCACCACCACGAGCAGCTTATCACAGTTACGTAATTCATCTATGACATCATCTATGTTTAGACCGTACATGGTCAAATGAACGATCTTTCCGCCTCCGTTCTTCCAATGCTTTACTATCGATTTCCAATTCTCGATTATTTCTATGTCAAAGTACCTCCCTCCCCATCTCTTTATAATCTCCTCAATCGTTGATCTAATCGATTTATCCACTTCATTCATGAAAATTCGATCACAACCCAAAGCTCTTGCTACCAGAGCAATGTGAGTAGTTACACGATCATCTCTGACAAATCTATGTCCTATTCTTAGAACCGATACCTTCAAACGAGATCTCCTAACTGGATTATTCATTTCCTACTGTTATTCTTCATAAACTTTTCTTAACGACTCTATAAGGTTGAAATCTTGTGCACTGATTTGCTTCTGTTGTAATCAATGGAACCATATTGCAAGTGGGACCTTTCACGCTAAAACAACTCTGCCAGCGCCGGTCAAATGGATGGCGTTAGACCAGTTTTCAGCTATCTGCCTAAACCGTAACGATACCTGTCTTGCAACAGAAGGCATGCAGCGAATGCATCCGATTGAAAGTCAATTGCACAGACAGGTCGACTATTTAATTCAAGCTTCACGGAGGATCTGATAGGAATATATATGATCCATCCAAGAACACTGTAACGTGCCGTCGTAGCTCAGCCCGGGAGAGCACTCGACCAATTAGTGTGGGGTGAAGCTGAAGACCGAGCTGTCGTGAGCTCAAATCTCACCGACGGCATTTTCGGTTGGGGAAATTCTTATATCAGATCGAAATGGTAAAAAATACCCTACTTAATAGAGTATCTGATGCTCCATCAGCTGATAAGAAGAATTTTCTGCAATCACGTGGAATCATTCGCATTTCGGAAGTATAATGACTTTGACTTTCGGGAATACGATCAGTGTTCCAAATGCGGTAAAATCTTGAGGCATCTGAAGGGGTTTGACGAAGATCTGCGTGGCTAGGTTAATGAATTATGGCAAAATCAAACTTACAAACCTTAATTATCATTTGGTGGGTAGGTGCAGCTCTTGCAGGTATTTCTTTATTCATCCCCCTGTACGAAGTTTATCTCATCGTGGGGATAACTGGCTGGATTATAATGCCAATAAGCACCTGTTTAATCATCTACATGATCAAGAAGATCAAAAAAGAGGATCGAAGTAAAGAGCTACCTCAAAATGAGTAGCTAAAGATTTTCCTTGCCTCCTTGCTCTTCTATAACTACTAGTGTTACGGTGGAAGTTATTCCTGGGATTTTTCTAATCTTGTTGGTTATAGTGTGGTTCATTGCCTCCGTGTTGTCTGATTTTACTTTCACGAAAACATCATGAACACCATATGTTCCTCTTACTTCTTTCACGTCAGGCAAATTGGAGATTTCACTAATAATTCGCTCTTCCGATCCTAATGTGCAGTTTACCAATATGTAAGCAGTAGGCATCTAAATTCCTTCTATATTCTTTAGTATTTTAGTGTTGTTGGCATCTAATTAGCGGCCTGATTCTGCGATAATATGCATATCTGACATATAATCTTGAATCATTTTGTCTATGACAATCACATATTAATCAGATTCTGTGCGACAGCATACGAGATAGCCCTATCCAGATGGACTGATGTTGAAGTTGAGCCATTCATCCTCTAAATTCCTCTCCACTTTTACTCTAATTCAAGATTGAAAAAGAATTCATATAAGAACATTGAAGTGATCTCATCAGATGAATAAGAGGAAGATCATTTACATCTCTTCAGCCGTCGCAATAGCTGTAGTCGCTGGGGTTACCTACTGGGGAGTTGCTTCTAACAACGAGAATGCTGAAAGACAAGCCCCTGCGCCAACTCTCCAAAGTCCTTCAAACACAGAAATACAATCAACAGATCGGACAGACAATCCTATTGTCATTTCAATCAAGAATGTTACGGTTGAACCCATAGATAGTTCACATTCCAATTTGCAGATTACTTTTGATGCTCATAATCCCAATAGGGGGACTATTATTCTTGAGTCAATTCAATACAAAGTTCTAGTTAACGACAGCGAAATTGCATCAGGCGAAATCGGTGAAAGGTTGGAAGGCTTTCTTGAGTCTCAAGGTAATGTCTTTCCAGTAATAGCTTCTGGGAATGTAACTCTAAAAGATATCGATCAAATTGCTCGGAACAGCGAAAATTCAGATATCTGGAATCGGTTGAGTATGAACCAGATGGAGTCTTACCAAGTGAACGGCACATACTCATTTAGCCAGACGTCTACACTTCAAGCTAGTGGAGGAGACCAATCTTTCACTTTAAGTTTTCCTTGATTAAGCCGATTCATCTTTAGACTTGCCAAATAGACTTTCTATCGAGAAGCTGGTTTCCTTTCTTTCCATCATGTAACATCTCCCATAATATTTGCAAGTCATGCAAGTTTCAGACGGCTCAATGATAGGCACTCTTTTTTCTTTAAGGAGCGTACTCAGGACCCTTGCTCTTCTTATTAATTCCTCAAACATTTTCGCACTTTTTGCTACTAAAAATTCTGAAGATTTCCCATCTCCTCGTACATAGATCAAAATTCCCTCTGGTTTGTCGAAAGCATAAAGACAGGCGTTGAGATACAGCAAATCTTGTGGCTTAGGAGAATCTGGCAAGGAATCTGTTATTTGCAACCTTACTACAAGCTCCTTTTCTAGAATGATATCTGCTGTAAGTACCAGGGTCAGATTATCAGTCTTATATTCCGATTCTACGTTTTCGAACGACTGTCTAAATCCATGCGTCAGAAGGATTTGGAATAGTTCTGCTGAATTTGAATTTATTGGATCGACTCTCTCATAATATGAAAGTCTTGTACACTGAGACGCTTCAGATGTATAAATTCTGGTCGGATCATTAATAATTCTTCTTAATTTTCTACGCCTCTCATTCAGGTAGGTCACTATCATCTTTCTAACATCCCTGCCACCTAACATGCTATTCATAGTACATTGTAAGGGTATTTGAAATTATTATGGGTAAAATTTGGCTAAGCTCAAAATTTTCCGACGTTTGAACAAATTCGGGTAGGTTTAAATATTTGAATGCAGATCACATAGCTGTTTTTATATAAGATAATGAAAAGTTCAATCCAGTGTCCCGTATGCAATCGAAGCAATCAAAATATTGCAGATCCTGATTCTGGCGAAATCATTTGTGGCAATTGTGGTACGGTCATTTTAGAGAATGTCGAGGAAAATAGAGCAGAGTGGAGGGCCTTTAGCGTGGAAGAAGCTAACCATAGGAGCAGAACTGGAATGCCAACGTCACTGGCCAGACATGATATGGGACTAGCTACTGTAATAGGTCGAACTGATAAGGACGCTAGTGGGAAAGGATTAGATGCCGTAGTCAGATCTACAATGGATAGATTAAGAGCTTGGGATTTCAGAACACAGGCATATTCCCCTGCAGATAGGAATCTTCGACATGCTTTCAGTATTTTGGAAAGAATTAGAGATAAGCTTGGGTTGTCTGAAGCAGCTATCGAGAAAACCGCTTACATTTACAGAAAAGCCCAAGAAAGGGGATTGGTTCGAGGAAGAACCATACCATCAGTACTCTCTGCGGCAGCATATATAGCTTGTAGGGAAATGGGGATTTCAAGAACCCTTAGTGATATCTCAGATCTCACAAATATTAAGAGAAAAGAATTGGCAAGAACTACTCGATTGCTCATACTAGAATTGGATTTGAAGGTGCCTATGGTCGACCCCATAAAATGCATTGTAAAAGTGGCCAATAAGACGAGGCTGAGTGAACGAACAAAACGTGAAGCTATGAGTATAATGCAGAATGTTACGAAACACGGAATTTCTGCAGGAAAGGATCCAATGGGTTTAGCTGGCTCTGTATTGTATTTGTCGTCGAAAAACGTGGGAGAAACCATCACTCAAATGGATATAGCAGAAGCTGCCGGCGTAACAGAGGTTACAATTAGGAATCGGTTTAAGGATCTCAAGAGTCGATTGGAACTTAATTAGAATTATTAACTTTCCTCCTTTTCGCTTTTGAGGATTTACGGGATACTAATAGATTGATTTTCATAAACAGATTCGTGTTCGGAAATGAACCATGGCAAGCACGAGTCCATGTATGTAGTTTATGATAGCACGTGTCCATATATGTCTTTTATGATGTTCAGAAACTTTTTACATCTTTTGGGATTAGGGTGTTTTTCTGACGAAGATCCAGGTACTGTCGAGTACAGGTGAAAAATATAGTCACAGTAAAATCCAAACATGCGAAGTGCGGGATTTGAACCCGCGATCCCGAGCTTGGGAAGCTCGTACCTTAACCAGTCTGGGCTAACTTCGCGGTATTTTATCTAGCTTACGTAAGACAATATAATTGTGATTAACCTCCAATAATCTTTTCCTTCCGATAATTATCCCCAATCTGGTGGATCGGTATATGCTATCTGAAATCATATCTCCCATATATTAAGAATCATTATACAACTCCACATCGTTGATTCGAAATCGAAGTGGTGTAAAGACTTAAACTCTCGAATTTTCCATGTCGCATGGGATTGAAAGGAATATTACAAATTCGATTTAGTAGGAATCCAGAGTCACAGTCAGTCCATTATGTACCTCGGTTTTCCTATTTTTAAATCTCTACAAAGAGTATATCATCTTCAATTACAACTGTGTAAGATGCTATTGGTTCCAGAAATTCGCGGAACCAAATCAATTGTCCAGTTGTCAGATCCCATTTACTCCGTGCCACGGGCAAGTGAGTTCCTTATTGTGTATTTCGCCTTCATTCAATTCTGCTCCTTCATGTGTGCAAATATTGCCAGTTGCATAATAGCTTCCCTCAATATTTGCCACTAGGATTTGTCTACCTCCGACTGTAACATTGGTAAACTCACCTTCTTGAATGTCTGATCTTTTTCCAACGAGAATTCTAGCCACACATTCTATGTTCCCAGAGCATTATTTAATTTCTGGTTAAGGTAATGGTACTCTGGTTTCGATTTTGTAATTTTCTAATTCAACTTCCAGTTAGAAATAGTCACTCCGCATTGTCATTAGTTACCACTATAACTTGGTAGCTAGATTAGCAAGTGGACCTGTCTATTTCTTTATGAGCGCTATAATCGGGTCCCAATCCAACTGCTGGAACGAAACAGGGTCTTTAAGAGGATACTTTACCCATCCTTTCACGACCATGAACTTGTAGCCCTTTGTGTCTTCGCTTTCCACAAACTTTAGTCTGAGGATGGTTCCCCATCTTTTCTTTTCTTGCCCGATTTTGATTATTCCGCTGAAGGGAATCTCTATGTTTTTATCACTTTCGTCCAAATCGTTCTGAAGGTCTATTTCATTATATCGTTCTATAGGCAGTAGAACAGATTCACCGTCTTTAAACCTCCTTAGTTGCCTCAGCGAGTATTCTTCATGCACGTTGTACTTCATTTTCGTTTTCATTATGAATGCTATGCGCATATTCGTTATCACAAGCATCCCCTCCTTGCCTCGCTTCATGAATCCTTCTTCTTGGCCCCAAATCCACATAAGATGATACTTTATGTTCTCTAACAACTTTATTCGGTCACGTGCGTAGAATAATTATTATGCAAATTAGGTCCACTATGAGGGATTTTCAATAGCCAAAAAATATGCGTAAACCCTAGTACCGCCTCTATTTATCAGATATAAAATTAGAAAAAAAAATTTAGGCCAATTACGACTCTAACCTTCTTCCCAGCCCTTTGTGAATAAGGCATTCTTCTTGAGTGGAATTGGTTGACCTGGGGTATAATCCATCGGTCTCATCCAGAAGATTGCCTTTGTTGGACAAACGCCTATGCAGGCCCCATCAGAGATACATCTTTCAGGATAAAAGACAAATGCTTTTCCTCTCTTCCACCCTTCAACTGGTTTTACTCTTAAGACATCAGGACCTAGCGCTGTACATATTTCTACGCAAAGAGCACATCCTATACAGTGTTGTTCGCTAACATCTGGAATTATTGCGACTGGCATCTATATCACTAAATGTCGTTTCATGCTGAAACTATTTAAACACTATGCCAAATCTATAACACCGATATAAAAATGAAATTGTTAGCCACTTTCTCGCCTTAGAAATAAGTGTTTCAATAGTGGTATGATCTTAGCACAATTATATTAGTAAGTCGTGGAAGTAACCTATATTCGATAGATTTGCCGGTGGAAATGAGTATTGGCGAGCACCTTGACGAATTACGTCTAAGATTAATACGTGTAGCAGTGGCCATGCTTGTTGTAACAGCATTCTGCCTCAGTTTCGGGCTGACCAGTATTCATTTGTCATTTGATCCAAGCTCTGGAATGATTAATTCAAGTGAATCACCAAACGATGGAGGCAATCACGTCGAAACAGACTCAATTGATATCACCATTTACTATCCCTACTATAATCCGTTTGGTAATATTGCTATACAGCTAACGACATTCATGAGCGACACGCTCCTTCCTCCTGAAGTTTCATTAATTCAAACTGCACCGGGACAAGCATTTTTCTCTCAAGTGTTTATCGCCGTCTTGTTGAGTATTTTGATTTCAATGCCTTTGATAATTAGAGAAATGTATGCCTTCATTTCGCCTGCCTTCAGCAAAGCCAAGAGCGTCCTATCGGTCAAGACTTTTGTTCCGACAATCCTTCTTTTTGTTGTTGGGGTAATATTCTCCTATGTCATTGTCATTCCGGTTATCCTAAATTTTCTGTACACCTTTGGCGAATCTATAGGTGTTGCCACCTTCTTTAGTATAAACGAGTTTTTCCCTTTTGTGCTTCAGCTTTTAGTGGCGTTCGGACTTGCTTTTGAGCTCCCAGCCATCATGTATGCACTCTCCTTGACTGGAGTTGTCGACGCGGCATTTTGGAAAAAGAATTTTAGGTATGCGGTAATAGTTTTCGTGATATTTGGTGCAATTATCACCCCAGATGGAGGTGGAGTTAGTATGTGGCTCGTTGTGGCTCCTATGATTGTTCTTTATTTGGCTGGTTTAATGGTAGTCAAGAGATCTAGAAATGAAAACAATCGTCTTACCAATTCAGGGGCAGAAGCTAGCGCAAAATTCTGATTTTACCAATTACGTCAGTCAGAATTAACACTTAAATGCAGAAGGGTGGGAATATTACATTAACCGATGATCGCTTCAAGCCATTTGATGCAAGCATTTGGAGTAGGCGGATTAGAATGGGTCTTTATTATAGTTATTGTGGTTGTTTTGTTTTTCGGGGTAAAGAAGATCCCGGAAATTGCACGATCTGTTGGAAGGGCTTCTTCTGAATATCAGAAGGCCAAAATCCAGGCAAAGCAGGAGTTAAACCAGATGAATGCGAAGGATGTAACTGATGAATCATCGATTGATAGAGAGAAGCTAGAGTCTATTGCAGACACTTTGGGAATTGATTCTACAAATAAGAATGACGCAGAGCTTCGTAATGCTATAGATCTTGCAATCAGCAAGGGAAAACAGACAACGGAGGGGGAGACACGATATTAATGAAATCGGCCCCTTTGGTTTATAGAACCAATAAAAACGCTTTTAAGGGATTGAGAGTAATCTATTGTGACCGGAACTGAGTTAACTCCTAATGTTATGTTTTGGAACTGAGTCGGTCCTCGTCGATTTAGTGATAATAGTATGTGTGGAATAGTTGGTATTTTGAGCAAGACCGGAGAAAATGTAGTGCCTTTAGCGGAATCAATGCTTTCATGTATTGCATGTAGAGGTCCTGATGGGGCAGCGATTGCCAGCGGCGGAGCAGATAGTCCAAACCGATTCTGTAAGTGACCTTAGAAAACATCCGATGTCAGAAAGCTGCTCTGCGTTGGGACATGTTAGACTAGCGATTGTAGGAGGAACGTGTGGACAACAGCCGTTTAGAAGTTGTGATGGGAGGTTTATTGTAGAGCATAATGGTGAAATCTACAATTACAAGAAGCTAAGGAGCAAACTTGAAATTTCACACAGATTTGTTTCTCAAACTGACAGCGAGGTAATAGTACATACTTTTTGAGGACAATTATGCTAAGACAAGGGATCTTCAAGGTGCCATAAAAAAGACGGTCTCTGAATTGGACGGAGTGTATGCTATTGTGATAAGAGATGAGGAAACTGGTGAGATCGCTTTGGTAAGAGATGTTATGGGTGTTCGGCAACTCTACTATGGCCAAAACTCCCAATTAGTGGCCTTTGCATCTGAAAGAAAAGCGCTGTGGAAGATTGGCTTAAAGGAACCAACTCTCAGGGTTCATCCCGGATCTGTTTTAATTATTATGCCAGATGGTTCATTTGGTGAGCAGCAGAAGATTACAAAGAACCCTGTATCTAATCAAAAGATTCGGTACAAGACGCTGAGCTCTGCAATTAAAGCGTACAGAAGGGCTTTAATTTCATCTATGAGAAAGCGTACTCAAGATTTTGATCGAATAGGCATTATATTCTCAGGAGGAATTGATAGTGTAATCATTGCTTGGCTTGCCAAGAAGATGGTTCGTGAAGTTATATGCTATACCGGTGGGGTAGAAGGATCAAGTGATATAGTATTTGCCAGAAAGATTGCAAAAAAACTGAACCTGAAATTAAGGGTCAATGAATTAACTTACAATGAAGTAGAAGAAATGATCCCTGAGGTAATTAATACAATTGAACATACAAATGCAGGTCAGGTGGAAGTTGCTATCCCTGTATATGCGGCTGTAAAACTTGCTCATGAAGATGGCATCAAAGTGATGTTCTCCGGGCAGGCAGCAGATGAGCTATTTGGAGGGTACTCATGGTACGGTAAAGTAGTAAAAGATGGTGGAGGGTATGCTGGTTTGCGTCATTACATGAATGAGGATATACAACTGTTGTATAAGGAGACACTGGAGAGAGAAGATAAAATTACCATGGCTCACAGTATTGAAATGCGGGAGCCTTTTCTTGACTTAAAATTGATCAGACTAAGTATGAAAATAGATTTACGTTTGAATGTCAAAGGTGTGTCTGATGCATTTGGCAAGCATGTACACCGAAAGCTCGCACAAGAATTGGGCATTCCGAGGGATATCGCTTATCGTTCCAAGGAAGCGACTCAACATGGATCAGGAATTCATCAAGTGGTTGACTTGATAGCACGAAAACACGGCTTTGACGAATCAACAATCTCTACAAAGTACCTGGACTTACTCAAATCTCGAGAGAGGGTAGGAAGTTCTCAGAGATATGGATACCTTTTCGAGAACGAGAAGGAAAAAATGTGGATTGCAGAACCGCATGTTCAGATGTATCTTGACAGTATTTCTAAGGTACTGCCAGCTCTCGAGCAAAATATTGTCGCTAAAAGGAAGTCCCTATAGACTAACGGGTTTCGTCATATAATGTGACAATTCTATTTGTCAGATGAGATCGTTTGGGCGTGAGAAAAAAATGGTATAGTTGATCATATAGGTTACAGTATTTGAAATTGTTTTATAAGGATGGCATCCTGACTGGCATCAACGAAGGACCGCCCGTCAGGTATATGTTACTACTGTAAGACTCTGCCTATTATCCTTTGGTTAAGAAGTATGTCATTCGAAAAATAATCGATATACTAATTCTTCTAGTTTGCTCCGACAGAATTTGCTCTGAAACTGCAAGTGAAATCATTTTTCATTAATTTAGAGGCGATAATTGGTGATATCATTAGAGTAGGGATACTTATTAAAAGGAACAGGGTCTGAAACGGAGCTAAGGAAGCTACAGCTACCCCTGATCCAAATCCGACAAATAGTGAAATAAGACTTCCTGCGCAGGTTGGGCATCCTACAAAAAGCCCAGCAGTAATACCTATTCCACTCACTACTGAAAGTTTCTTGTTATTATTCTGACTTCTTGACATACTAAAGAAAGAGACCATCAATGATAAATTAAATCCGACCATTGCTGATATCGCGACAGAAAGTGTAAAATTAATTGGAATTATTAATATCGTAAAATACTCAGTTAGATACACAGATAACATAGGAACATATCCAGGTAGGTTGCAGCAAGGCGTAACCATCAATGAAGGAGTCACAATTCCATCCACGTTGATTGGCATATTAGGTTCGTATAGCAGTATTTGGGACAAGAATGCAAAGCCAATCCAATAAAACACAGATGATATTACCATAATTCTCCGATATTTGATATCAGTGAATGTAACCATCAAGTGAGAACCTAAAGAGCTACCACTTGAGTACGCTCTGGCTATTTCAGCTTTAAGAATTAGATAAATTCCGTAGATACAGATAGGAATGGATACAAAAGTCCAAAACAATACGATGTTTGCAAGATTCATGAGTTGAGAGCTCACTTTTAGCGATTGATTGTCTTGGGGGCTGGTTAAGCTTCCATAAATCACAAATATCGATACCAATGATAAACCACTTAACAAAGCCACCCTAACACCTCGATTTCGTAGCTCTGTGTAATTCTTGACGTCAAACATCATAGAAGAAATTCCATGCTGTGACATTAATCTGTATCGACTTTCATCAACGAATTAAATTTTAACAAGGATCTCAACTTCCAAGAATTAAACTCGCCCCCTGGAAAAAAATTTGTAGATACAGATATCAGAAATGACAGTCCAGTGTAGTGTACGCGTGACTCATGCATGGCTCATGAATTATGTTTTTTTCACAAAACTAGATCGAATGCGATGAGCACAATCGTCTCACATCAATAGAAATTCAAAAGTTATCCCCAAAACTACGTGTGTGATCATATACTTCCTCTTGCGGCGTAGTTTTCTTGCGATGATTGTCCAAGTTTTTGTGCAATCTATAGTCGACGACCTTTTCATGCTCTTCTCTTTCGTGATGTAATCTATCCTTTTCGTGTATGAACTCTTTTCCACAGTTATGGCATTTTACGATTGGATGGTGATGAACATGTCTTGCATGTTGTATAAGCTCATCATAGCTCCTAAATTTCTCTCCGTCTTGATCGCACTCGTATTTGGTATGGTGAAATAGGTTCATACGATATGATTATACTAACACCTGATTGATGTATTAAATGCTTTTGGTAGTGTGTTTCAAGTTGTTTCATTATTTCGGGGCACAATGACAACTAGAATTAGAAACTTTGAAGTCTTATTCAATAATGATTTGAATTTCAGATTAAACACATAACTACAGAGCTGATATAAACTCTCAATTTCTGGCCGGATTATTGTTAAGAGGAGTTTCTCAACCATCTAATGGGACCTCTAGGCATTTGCCACCTCATTATCACAAATCACATCTTGTATTATCCTTTCAATTTTATCTGCGATTTCACGTCGAGAGGAGGAATCAAGGTTCCCCATTTTTTCTAAAATTATATCACTCTCCCACTTGTTTTCTGCACGGCGTATTTTTTTTGTCGAATTGTCAAGGAAATACATCTGACGGATAGCTATGTGAGAAAACTCTTCCTTTGAAGCTGCTCCATGAAAGTGCATCTTAAAGGCAGGAATCTGAACAATATCTCCCTCCTTGTTCATTGGAATTGTTTCAACATCCCCAATCTCAAAATTTGCAATAGAGTCACTATTTATTATACCTACTATGCCTCGTCCTTTCGTAGAAATCAGGACCTGATCCGTCTCGTGGTAATGTACGGTAGTAGTAGCTCCGTCCTTAAAGAATACATGGTAAATCTCCAGTTCCCTCGAATTTTCATCACCAAGCACCTGTTGTAGGATCACATTTCCTCTAAAATACGAGGGGTCCACCTTTTTCACTGGAGAATTATAGATGTTCTCTTTGAACACAGCCCACCATGTAATTCCACCTAAATAAAAAGTCTTTGAGGTTGACAGGTCGAACCATCTCGATTCTTTCTGCCTTAGCATCCTAACTTAGTGACGATACAGTTCGATCCTATTCTGTTATGACAACGCCCTGAGAGCCATAGTATTTAGAATACTTTTCAAAAAGAGCATTTCAGGGAGAAATTTATGAGGCCTAGTATCATCACAAGGCGTCCATGATAATTCTCCTTTTTCCATCAATTTCATTTGTTCCTTCCTGAAGGCGTAAGGATCTCCTAACTCCGTGGCCTGCTGAAACGCTATACCTGCGAACAAAATATGATGATGTCTTCCTGTTGCCTCGCCTAAATAGGTATACACTAAAGGAGTGCTTCGAAATAACAATAGTAATTTTATTCCTTCCTACCAAGGTGGAGGAAGAGTAGTGTAATCTTTAATTCCTAGGATTGTATACCTTAAGTAAAATGTCTTCCAATTTGCCTACAGGTGAAGATGAATACATAGTTGCCAAGATCAGCTATGTTGGATTTGCAGACCAACTAGGCCTAGAGGGGATAGTTATACTTAAAACATTTGATGGGAAAGAGTTTCCTATGCGCGCCTTCTCTGGAGAAGTTGCTAGGCACATCTCGAGATTCCAAGAAGGTGATAAGAATACCATTCCCACAATTTATAACCTTGTGGAAGAGGCTAGCAGTGACCCAAGATCTGTTACTTCTAGAAGTACGTGTGTATCAAAGCGGATCGGTTCTTAGGGCAAATCTATACTTTAAGAACCGTAAAGAAAACTTTATCATGAGGAACTATCGTGCTTCCGACGCTATCGCATTGGCAGCATACTACGACATACCAATCCGTGTCAGAAAAAACCTGTTCGAAGAGACAATAGAACAGTAGGCTCCTTTCGCACTCACTTATTCTGAGACTAGGTTATTATTTCTTTGATTTTATTGTTCTTTAGTGCATCATTAATTTCCATATGCTATTCTTCTGCCTACACCTAGAACAAAACCATGTGAGTACTTTTGTGTACGGACTCGTAGTCGCCATAATGGGATTTCCTGGAACTCTTACAGAGACGTCATAAACAATAAGTTCAAGATCACGCGTCACCACACTCTGTAACGAAATGGGGCCGATTAGACCTGGAGAGTATTTTGAGTTAACAAAATTTGCAAACTTATCACCAATAAGAAAAACCTTTTCCAGAAGCGACTCTCTAATGCTGGCAGGCATATGACCAACCTCAATATTTTGTAAATCTATATCAATTTCCATCTGTTCCTTTGCAGGGATAGATGTGGTAAAGTCGTGGAGGTTTGTTTGCAGCCTCCTTTCTATCCCGAGAAATTCCATCTCTTTTTTAAGTGGTGAATAAAAGAAGTTGAAATTGAAATAAGTGCCAATCACGTACTCTTCTATGACCGCATTCTTAAGATCCTCTCTATTAATAATGCCTTTTTCAATCCTCATTTCTGATTTCCGAATGAAGTCATCATACGACGAAGCAATAAAGAAGGCTCTTTCCAGTTTTCGTGTTGCTTCTGGAATTTTTACTATTGCGAGACCTTTTATTTCAGAGGGATCATCAAAAATAGTTGGATGTCTGATGTTTGCCTGTTCAAGTAAATTGTATTGGTTGTATTCTTCTCGCCGTTCTTCCGCACGAAGCAGAGACCTATTACCAAATAGTGGTACCAAAAATATTTTCTCTATACTTTCATAGCCAAGGTATGCAGTGAAAGCCCTATTGGTGACAAAGATTGTATTCAGGTCGATCAATTTTCGGATATTTTCTTTGTAAAGAATATCTGAAAATTTGTCAAGCAAGAGAATCTCGTCTGCAAGTCGTCTAAACCTCAAATATGGAGTCTCTCTTCCTTTCTGACATACGCAAACTGTCTTAAGGCCCTCGTCTTTGCATCCATCCATTATTTCCAAAGCTGAATGGCTTCCAATTGTTCCAACACTTATGTTTCTCCTGTCATAACGGTCGACTATATCAATAACCTGGCTCATTGAAATCATAACTTGTCTTCAGAGGTTCTTTTATCAACAATTATATATTTTGTTTTATTGTCCAGTCGCGACTAAGTTAAGCTCATCTTTTTGCCATCAAATAATAATACGTTCATTCCAATGAATGGTATGGCACATCCCAGATTAACAAAGTAAGGATTTGTCATTTATTGAAGGATTGTAAATTTGTTATTTCCAAAGAATAGCAAGATATTATGTTGGTGTAGGTCTAATCAGAACTAAAGTATTTTCATCTCAATTATGATGGATATTACTGGATTCAATTGTTCGCTACTTGCTGTACTGTCAAATATGATGTATGCAAATAGATGGACGTTCAAGATCTGTCCATTCGCATTTACTGATCCTGAAAATATCTTCAGACTATTGCTCAATCTGGTCTCTTTCGGCAGTATAAATCTCAAGTGTATTCTGGAATCCTCTTCTTTCATGAAATAGCCATCTTTTGCTACAGATTGAGCAACTTATAGAATTATCGCCTGTAGAGTACTGCAATTCGAAATGACTGCAACGTACTTGATATTCGTGTTTTAATGCTTCCATTTCTCTTATTGCGTCGATATGCCTGACAGAATTTTCTGTCAATATACCCTACAATTGGGAACTCCACTTTATCAACTTTGTCGCACTAGCCGAAGTACACACCGAAAATCTCCTTGCTATAACTGCTTGATGATTGCCTTTGGCGATAAGCGCTATAATTGAGAACCCATTCATGCGATCAGAGTGCTCTCAACTGCAATTCTTAATTTCGCTTCTAATTAAGTAATACCCGTTACACATCGAACTAGAGAGAAGGAAGTTGATCCTCTGAAATTTTACCTTGTTACATAGAGGCATTCCTTCAATCTTCAAGGTTGCTAAGTAATGTAATAATAGCCTAACGATTTTGAAATTCTTTAAATCTTCGATTCATATTAGAGAACTATTATTTCATCAACTTATTCCAATTCATCCGGATTGTCGTAGATAAATGGGAATACATACCATCCTATTGCTAACTTTAGGCCTAAAACATTATTCTTATTAGGAGATATGGTATTAGAGATCAATTCAGATCACATGAGATTAATTAAGGATCCTGAACATAATTTAAACGGAGAAGGGAGCAAAAACTTACATAAAATATTGAAGATACTGGGATACTCTGAGTTATATCCTCCACAAGATCTGGCTCTATCAAAAGGTGTCGCAGAAGGCAAGAACCTACTAATTGTAACACCGACTGCAAGCGGAAAGACATTGACGGCGATGATGGCCACTATCTCAGTCCTTCAAAGAGGTCTAAAAGTAATATATCTCACCCCTTTGCGAGCACTGACATCAGAGAAATACCATGACTTCAAGTTATTTGAAAAGCATCCTCTTATAGGCAAGCAGGTCAAAGTTAAGATAGCAAGTGGGGATTACAGCTCACCTGGAAGCGGATTGTCTGATGCTGATATTATTATTGCGACTAACGAAAAGATGGATTCACTGCTTCGCCGGCGAATTGACTGGCTACATAACGTAGGACTTTTCATAACGGATGAGTTTCATTTACTGTCAGATCCTGAGAGAGGCCCAACTCTGGAGATGTTACTTACTAAAATCCGTAACAGGTATCCGAGTGCTCAAATCTTAGCACTTAGTGCTACCGTCGCCAATTCTAGTGAATTAGCAGAATGGCTCGATTGTGACTTGGTCATGAGTTCTTGGAGACCTACAAAATTGGTGGAGGGAATATTTGAAGATGGTCAAGTCGCTATGAATGACGGCAGTCGGCTTACAGTCAATGTTTCCGCCAAAGCCTCAGCCTCTGTCGACGTTGCTATTGATTGTGTTGCAAAAGGTGGCCAATCACTAATTTTCGCGGAAACTAGAAAGCGATGTGTTTCCCTCGCTGTTCGGGCAGCTGATGGAGTTCATCAGATCCTATCGCAGAAAGAATCTGTGATGGCAGCCGAGGCGTCATCTAAGCTCATGAGAAAGGGAGATGATACAGACTTGACGAAGACGTTAGTAAAGTTAGTTAACAGAGGCGTTGCATTTCATCATGCAGGTTTGTCCCATCAATGTAGAGAAGCGGTGGAAACAGCTTACACGAAGGGAATCGTCAAGCTTATAGTGGCCACTCCCACTTTGGCATCAGGTGTGAATCTTCCTGCAAGAAGGGTTGTACTCTCAAGCGTAATGAGGTATGATCTAGAACAAGGCGGATATGCTCCTATTAGAATTATGGAGTACAAGCAATTATGCGGCCGGGCTGGGCGACCCCAGTATGACGAAAAGGGAGAAAGTATAATCATCGCAAATGACAATATTGCAGGACAAGATCTATATGAACATTATATCAATGGAACGCCGGAACCGATAAAATCAAATTTAATGAACGGGAAGTCCTTGAGGTCGCACGTACTGAGCACGGTAGCTGAAGTTCCAGGCATCAGGAGGTCTGAAATTCATGGATTATTTGCAAATACCTTATGTGCATATTATCATGATAAGTCAATGTTATTGGGTAAGGTTGACGAAACGCTATACTATCTTGAAGAACAAGAACTAATCAAGTCCAAGAATGATAGATATATAGCCACTTCATTTGGCAAAACCATATCTTTATTATATATGGATCCGATTACTGGAGTTCGATTTAGAAAATTCATTAGAATGATAGAGAGAAAAGGTAGCGATTCTCAAGAAAATCATGTACTTGCATATCTTCAGGTAGTTACATCCTGTGAGGATTTTTTCCCAAAGCTTCAATTAAGGAAGAAAGATCTAGAACCCATATTAGATCTTCTGAGTAAGAACGAAAATTGGCTAGTAATCCCGCTGGACGAACATGCATGCACAAGAAGCCTATTGGTATTACACAGCTGGATCCAAGAAGCAAGTGTGAGACAAATATCTTTAGAATTAGGGGTAGAACCTGGAGACTTACATAGGATTGTTGAGGCTGGTGAGCGACTATTTTCATGCTTTTATGAGATTGCTAAACTAAGTAAAAGGGACGACCTTTTGGTCGAAGTTGACATGCTTAGAAAACGAATCAAATATGGAGTTAAGCCCGAGTTGCTGTCGGTATTAAGATTAACAGGCATTGGTAGAGTTAGAGCAAGGTCTCTATTTGATGCAGGTGTGGCCTCCATAAAGGATCTTACAGAAGTGGATGAACAACACATAGCCAGTATCCCAAAGATTGGCACAGCAATGGCAAGAAAAATAAAGAAGGAAACTATCAAATTTGTGTAGGGAGGACATGATATACCACTATCATACTAATCATACTAAACATGAATACTACTACTATATAATTGGCGTTCAAATTAATTGATTATCAACCTGATTAAATCTCTGATATATGGTATTTGATACCACCCAAACCAATTTTGGGTATAGAAATAATAGTGTTATGGCTTGAGCTCGTCTCCTTAGGTATTGCTACCGTATTCTCACATTCTATCACTAATTAAATTTATAATAGGCCTTACACCTCTTGCAGAACCGATCTTGATGGTCATCGATTCGTTATCTGACACCTTTTACCTTATTACTGCAACAATTGTATCTTTGGTTTCTTTTGGAGTAATTTTTTTTCTTATGCCTAAATCTATTAGATCATTGAAATTGAAGGGAAAGGTAGTAAAAGACTATCATAAACCTGGAAAATCCGATATACCCAGGCCTGCTGGACCAATCTTGTTATTAGGAATAGCATTGGCCGAAGTAATTCTGTATATATTGACACTTAGTGATGCGGTGCTTGCTATCCTACTAACCACTGTGATAGGCTTTATTGTAGGGATAGTGGACGATATAAGGATAATGCCTGGTTGGTTTAAACCTTTGGCTCTAGTGGCCGCAGCCATTCCACTAATCTTGCTAGGTGCACATGGTAACTATCTTAACTTGATCTTTGGTAGCGCGTTTATTCCGATTCTTTACATTCCTTTAATACTCATTATAATACCGGTCGTAGGAAATACTATTAATTCAATTGATGTTGTGAATGGCGTAGCAAGTAGTTCGGTGATCATTGCTTTAATACCTATATTAGCAAGTGTTCTGTTATTCGGTAATGTACACGTGTTTTTGGCCGGATTGCCTCTACTAGCAGGAACCATAGCTTTTTACAACTATCACAGGTACCCCAGCAGGATATTTCCTGGAGACTCTGGCACGTTATTAATGGGGACAATGCTTGGCGCGATTGCCATAGCCGGTAAATCCGAGATCATTGCTGTGATAGCGCTATTGCCAGCCGTCATGAATTCATTTCTTTTTCTTTCAAGTATGAAAAAAATAGTAGAGCACAGAGAAGTAAAAGCTCGTCCCACAATACTAACCGATGATTTCAAATTGATGGCATCAAAGGATAAGAGAGCTCCAGTGACTCTTCTAAGACTGATACTTGCAGACGGTCCGTTGACCGAAGAGGAGATTATTAAACAGGTCACAAAGCTCGCAATTTTTTGCTCAGCGCTAGCATTCATATCCATCTACATTCAATCCTTATTCGTATAGAAGGAGTTTAGGATTGGCTATACATGGGCTATTGGGATTTATTGTAGTAATGTGGACAATAGTCCTATCGGCGTGCGGATTTTTGATTATATTTGTTGCGCCACTGGATAGCTTGCTTGGTATCCAAAATAGGATAATAACTTCATTGATTCAAGCTTCGATAGCAATCCTGTTAGTTATTGGACTCGTTATGGTTTTAGACCGTATCAAGAAATTGTATACCATGAGAAAACTCAAGATATGAATATTCCAAAACCCATGTAACTTGAAGTTTGGCCTCCTAGAAACTTTCAGTTAGTCTCCTCAGCAGATCTTAAGATAATGAAACATATGCTCAGATGTAGGGTCTGGGTAGGAAATTCTAAAACGATTATTACAATCATTACCATACGATAAACAAGGAAAATAGGCATGAGATGCAAAGTATGGTATCAGATACTACACCATAATTCTTGAATCATAACCTGTATGGAAATCTGTAAACATAGATTGTCCGATTTATTAAGCAATGTATGCATCTACAGATGGTTATAACTACGATTGACAAGTACTGGTTTGAAAACACAAAATTTCACTGAGCAAACGTACCACCGGATCACCTAACTCTTGCACTCTCACAATTCTTGTTTATAAAGACCTCCGAGCTTATACTTGCTTCGTACCGCATGATTTGCAGAATTTGGAATTTATACTTAAATTGGCACCACAGTTGATACAATGTTTTCCCTCTTTAACCTGTCTAACGCCGGGCTTATTGTCTCCTCCTATATTTGATATGCCCGTCCCGTACATCTCAGTAACAGCTCCCGAGGGTCTAAAAGTATCATCAATGTCCGGTTCAGTATTCTCGCTCAACGGATCAGACTTCTTCTCTTGGAGAAAGAGGGTCAACCTAGGCACAGTTTCATGACTATCCGGCGAGGTAACTTGTTCCCCTAACCAGAGTGCAAATTTCTTCAGAGTCATCTCGGGAGTAGAAAAAGTAAGTGAATGAGTTGACATATATTCCTCAGTAGCCGTTCGGGCATTGAACAGTTTCATTACTATGAACTTCCACTAGTAACGCTTTTAATTATTACGTCCTTCAGCTACTGTGATTAGGCAAATCAGCTCATCGGAATAAGACTGGGTTGATAAGAATCCAAAGCTGGCGATGCGCAAACCAAACAACCTAATAATCTTTCCCGTCCCGCAACTTAAGTATTTAAATAAGACGTTATAGAATTCCCATGTATTCTGAAGCTGATTATTATGAAATGGACCAAAAATGAAAGGTTTCCTAATGATAAAGTTGGAACAATAAAGGATGAGATTTCCGACAAGGTGAAGGGAGTAGGAGCACGTCTTGAAGGATTCGTTTCAGATGAACCCAGAGGCGACGAGAGCGAAGATTCAAAACGAATAGGTAAAGACGATATTGTTGGGAGTCAGCATTTACCTAAAAAAGTCGTAACAGGTACTGATAAGACAAATCACGGTACGGTAGAAGGAGAATCAATGATACTTGACAATGACATTGTTTCAACCCCCGAAACTATAGGTGAAAATATCGTAAGCCAAGCCGTAGCGAACACTAGTACTTCTGGATATACTCCTTTAGAAATAGGATCCCTTAAGATAGAGAGGAATTCTTACTATAGTCACTTTTTCTCCTTGACTCCTGTACTTGTGACGAATCGTGGATGTATTCAGGTTAGCGGTAAGAACTTTGACTATATCCAAATAATCCAACGTAATTGAAATATTCCATATGAGCTTGGCGGGCCAATCGTTCTGAGATTTACTGTGTTCTCTCCGACCGTTTTCCTGTTAGGTTATTACTTGTTATCTGAAGTATCGTGGGAGAACCCTACAATATGAATATTTTTAATTTCCGTCGCAAACACTCATCTACTTAGTCAGAATCTTCATATCCTAAGTTCAGGGTAAGGGGCTAATCCATTCGCATTTCATGTCGAACTTTGAATGATGCTTTTCTACTGCATATTTGGCCGCACCGCGTTTTAACAAACAAAACACCATACCTCAGTTCACGACATAGAATTTATTGATATTCTTAACTCCGAATTCATCAATGGGTTTCTTTTGACTCTTCTTGAGGTCATCTGTACATCTGTCCATTGAATGATAGTCTATAAACGTAGGCATCTGTGACGATGTATTCACTTACTCTAAGAAATAAGGATTTGAGTCTTGGAAAATAAGGTTTCCTGATTAGAGTTTTTGCGCGAGAGTATCTATGTTGAAGATTGCTAATGGCCGTGAAGAAATTTCATGATATGATAACAGGCCACGTCTAGATACAAAACATAGGCAGAGGTCTTTGTAGAGATCTAAGACTACAGTGGAGGGGATGGGATTCGAACCCATGACCACCTGCGTGTAAGGCAGGTATCCTAACCAGTCTAGACAACCCCTCCTCTAATGCCTTAGATGCACTTCAAGTCCATTATTCAATATTAATGTGTTTTATGGAGCCTTGCAATATCTGACCAATAAGATGACGTGGCATTTGACTGGCATAATGAAAAATGTATCGGCGGCGTCAATAGGATATATTAGTCCTAGAAAATAGGTGTATTGTAATGTCGAAAGGTTCTTCTAAGGGCAATCTAGCCGAACTAGGAGAGCAGCTCAAGCAGGTATTAGAAGGCGTGCAGGATAAGTATGAATCATTCATCGACGATGCTCAGCTTTACAAGAAAGGTAAGATTGACGATGTTAATTTTTTTTACAAGTTAAGCGAATATCTACTAGAATCTCACCAAAGTAAACTTTTTGGAGGCACGGTTTGTTCTTGAGTTAAAGAGCATCTTGGAAAGTAAAGGGGGTAAGCGGCAAGTAGAGACACATCAGATGAGCGTTTCAGATAGAATCCCTGTCCCGAGTATATCTAACGAAGACAGATCAGAAAGCCCACTCAAACGGACCTGCAATAGTTGTGGTGCAGAAGTTAACTCTACGGCGAAATTTTGCAGGTCATGTGGAAAATCGCAAGTGTAGTAAGAATTATCTCTCCATTCTAGCCACAAAAAGCCCATCTTACTCCCGATTCGTGTGTGGTCGGGATTGGAATTATTATGTATTATTTTTTTTCCTACGGTCCCCGAATTTCAATTCTACACCCCTTCGTTCAGTAATATCAAAAGTAAATGATTCGTTATCAAGAATTGGGAAACTCGAAATAAGTGATTCGTCGCATGCAATACATCCATTTTCTATGACATTCAATCTTGACTTGTCAATAAACGTCGCAGCCCAATGACAATTGTCACAGAGCACAAAAATGGCTTCATTTGCCTTTCGATTTGTTTCATTGTTTGTCGAAGCTAGAACCTTTGACGTAGAGGGCGTGGTGCTTTCAGTTGAACCATTCATGCTAATCCAAATTCACGCATTTTAACACATATGAACAATATAAATTCTGTTATAAAGAATCTAGCTAGAATCTTGACGTCACTAATACTGACTAATCCTCATCGCATGGAAATAGGTCTTATTCGCATATTGCTAAATTAAGTCGGAACTGCAAATCAATTACTTTATGATAGACTTTGTTCCAATTTCCTTTCAAGAATGGAACTTACCGTTTTTCCATCTACTCTGCCTCTAAGTAATGACATACTCCTGCCCATTAGCGTTCCCAACGAATCCCTCCCTTTTTGTTTAATCAAACCCATGTTATCGATGATAATCTTGTTTATGATTTCATTTAGTTCACTCTCGCTTACTTGTGTAAGACCCAGAATTTGAATCGCCTGTTTTACATCGTCGAGATCCTTCGTTAGCATGGTCTCAAGTATCACTGGAATCGATTCTTTCGCTATCTCGCCTCCATCAAGCATTTGAAATGCTGTTTTAATCGACTTGTCGGAAAGTCTCTCCGGATTCAAGCCCTTCCTCCTTATGCTAGTGAGATCCTCGGTTATCTTTGAGGCAACGAAAGTTGGCTGTACCTTTGTACTTTTGACTATGTCTTCAAAGAGTTTCAGGCGATCAGAGTCAAAGATCTCAAGGGCCAGTTTACGGTTCAGGCGATATCTTTGCATTATATCCTTTATGTAACTTTCAAATGATTTAGGTACGGAGCCTTTCAATGAATCCAAAATCAAATCATCTGTTTTTATGGGAAGGACATCCGTCTCAGGATACATCCGGCTGGACCCAGGTCTCGGTCTTATGAAAATCGTTTTCCCATCTAGCGTCGCTGCCCTCGTTTCAGGTACAACACCTTGCGTTGCCTTGCCCAACCTCTGTAGAATTGCATCAATGGCGAATTGAACCCTATCCCTGTCTCCGCCAATCAAAATAAACGCATCACATCCGCTTGTCATATTCAATTTTTCCTTGATTGCTGCCAACTTCGGACTCTGTTATTCCATAGTTAGGCAGTTCATCAGAATGAAAAATTCCGCCTAGCCCATAGAATCTTACTATTTCCGCTAACTGTCTGCCCAGCCTCACCCCCACATAAGGCTCGTATCCTAAGATTCCATCGAATCCCTCTGCTTTTATCGCCATAAATTGTGTATCTTCTCTCTCTAAAATCCGGACTACTGCCTTAGAGGAGGAGCGTCCTAAAATGTCAGTTGCATCTTCTACCGTAAATTCTTGAATACCATATTTATTGTATTTCGGGGCGTGAGAGGTACGTCTTCGAGTCAATTCAGCTGCGATCTGGATCAAGCCAAGTTGTCTTGTTGTTTCAAATTCTATAACGTTAATGAGCTGATCTAGTTGTTGTATCCCTTTAATTTCTACAACTGATCCTCCGTTGACCGAGACATTGATATCTTGCCTTATAGTACCTATGCCTCTCTCTACTCTTTTGCTAGCTCTAAGCAGCCTTCCTAATGTTACCGCAACTTGTAACACATCTTGCGGAGTTCCACTTATAGGTTCAAGAGCTACCTCAACCAATGGAGTGCCTAACCTGTCTAAGGAGTAATCTCTAGCGATATTATCGTCGGAAAGGAGTCGAGCCGCATCCTCTTCCAGGCATACGCTTTGTACTCCTACCTTCTTGTCTCCTTCTATTTCGAGGTACCCTCCTGTGCCAATTAACATAGTCCGTTGAAATCCTGTCGTATTGGATCCGTCGATCACAATTTTTCTCATAACATGAATCTCGTCAACTACTTTAGAATGGAGCGCCAAAGCAAGTATAAGTGCTGTTTCGAGAGACTCCTTATCAACAGAATGGGGTGGTTCTTCATCAGCCTCAACCAAACAACTCGTGAAGGGATGACTGTGATATCTTATAGATTTCATCTTAGTAGCTTCGAAGAGGGCTGCTGGATCGTACCCACCTAGCTCACTATATGCAGGTCTCAGTTTACGCATAAATGTTAGGGTTGAGTACTCAGCGGCTTTGTTACTGCATTCACAGAATAGCTTACTCTGAGAAGCCAATTGTTGATGTATCTCCAAGCCTACCATTACACTGGCTCCTGAAATTTTTGGGTCCAGTTCTGGCAGGGAATACTTTGAACTAGTCCTAGATGCTTTGCTTATCAAACTCGCTAATCCTTCCCATAATATAACAATCGCCTATTCATCGGAGACATTAAAGATATTTCATTTGCTACGTTTCTTTCCATCATTCTTGCAGCCTCTACATTGTCATGCGAGTTTGCCATTACCCACATTGCCTTTACCACAGCTGTCTCTGAAGTCATATCTTCGAGAGGCAAAACCCCCAATTCGATCAAATCTCTGCCCGTGTCATATACTTTCATATTTGTTCTTCCCCAAATACATTGAGATGTCATGAATATCAACACACCAGATTTGATGGCTTTTAAGATCTCGGGGAAGAATTTTCTCCCTACGTGTCCTAATCCCGTTCCTTCAAGAACGATTGCTCGACAGCCAGACTTGGCTGCATACCCAAATAGATTTGGATCTATTCCTGGATAGTATTTTATGAGGGTAACCCTTGGATCAAATTTCGACTCGACTTCGAAATTATTCTCGATCCTTTTAGAGATATTTGCACCGTAATTATTAAGACGATTTGGAATATCCATGTTAACAAATTGTGACTCTATCTTCACCTCTGCATTTTTCACTGTGGCGATAGGCAACCTGTCTATTGATTCAAATGCATCTCGACGGCTTGTATGGTTCTTCCTAACCCTTGTTCCCAAATGACAGGAGATAAAGTCATCGGAAGTACTTCCGTGCATCGCAACAAATACTCCAGCATAAGGAGATTTTATCGCGAAGATCGTGGCACCTATCAGATTAAGGGCTCCGTCGGAAGAGGGTCTATCAGACGATCTTTGAGATCCAACTAGAACAACTGGAATAGGGAGATTGTGAAGAGCAAAACTCAGGGCAGCAGCTGTATAATGCATCGTATCAGTACCATGTGAGACCACTATACCCCGATAGCCTCCACTCCTTACTTTCTCAGCGATCTTGTTGGAAATCTGAGTCCAATGATGAGGTTCCAGATTTTCACTATATTCATTGAACATGAAATCAGCATCTATGGACGCGTATTTTCTGAGTTCAGGTACTGCATCATAGATCTCTGACGCAGACAATGCGAGCACTTACTCCTCCTGTCCGATAATCTACTTTGCTGGCTATAGTGCCACCGGTGCCAATAAGTGCGATTTTATGAACAGGCATCAAGCCTTCTTTCTCCATTTGTATCCTTGGCTTGGTAGTATCTACAAGATTTGTAGCACGTCCCAAATTGTATTCAGATTTACAGATAGACTTTACCTTAGAAGTTGAAATTCCTAGATTATATCCGCTCTTTAATTTTAGGACAACATGTTTCTTGTCCATTGATGCATATCTAGGCATAAGAGTACCTTGAAATGTATCTCCACTAAGGGTAGTTACCACTACCCAGTCTCCAGTTGAAACATTTTTGTTATTCATTTCATGCTTAGAATCGGGTACATTTTTTTTTAGGTCCCTCAACGTATTTTACCCACAACGATTTGAGGTAATTTCTTTATTTTAAAGGGTATTAATTGTTTGGGGAATGCTCAACAGAGGTGTGCAGACCGTACTCGACATTCTTGGCTGCGTCTTTCAGATATGAGTTGGGATGTCCCCACAGAGAAAAATGATCCACGTACGAGGGTCTAGACTTAAACTGAATCTGAGTTATTTTTAAATCAGAAAAATGAGCGATCATTAGATCATGAATGCTTCATTCTGAATTAAGAGGCCACGCTGTATTATTTAATGTCCAATGGACGTGTAAATCACGTCTCATCTCTCTGAAATCATCAACTTCCAATCTAATCTTGAATAATCTTGATGCTTCTGACTTCAAACAACTCAAGTATTGCGTTTTCTATATCTCTTGTCGTAATTTTTCCATAGTCCCATGCATCGACGAATTCCTTGAATTGTTTCTCGAGGCCAAGAGCTATATCTTGGAAGTCTATCATCTCATTTGAGGTAATTGGAAGCTTATATCCTTTGGCGATCATTATCGGACACCTCTGGTCACCTCCTATTGGAAAATACCAAGCATTCTTTGCAAACTCATATGATCCTGTTGAAATCACATTGTACATGCGCATAAGCTCTTCATTTGTCAGCTTGTTTAGATCATCGAACCAAGGTCCATATGGAATTCCTGGCTGTCTATTCTTCGCTACTACAACCTTTTCCATCTTGCGAGCAGGAAACAATGATTATAATAGGCCGTTGACATATTAAAGTAAATTGTTTTACTTGCTATATTTTTGAATTTCCTTTAAATTGGACTTTCATCTACGGGGTAATACGCTATGGCAGTTGTAAGAGGAATTCTTGTGGGAAGGTTCCAACCATTCCACTTGGGCCATTTAAAGGCTGTGAGAGATGCGTCTATAGAAGTAGACGAATTGGTAATAGTGATCGGAAGTTCTCAAAGGAGCCATGAATTTAGAAATCCATTTACAGCTGGTGAACGTATAGAGATGATCAGGGAGACTCTAATTGCAGAGCAAAAAATTGATGAACATAGGGTTATGTTGATTCCAGTTCCAGATACCAATATTCATTATCTCTGGACATATCAGATGGATCTACTTGTACCACGATATGACAGGGTTTATACAAATGATCCCTTTACCAAATACCTCTTCACCGAGAGGGGGGTAAGCGTAGTGCAGCCACGATTACATAAGAGAAGAGTCTTGTCAGCCACTCAAGTTCGACGTCGAATGGCGATGGACAGGGACTGGCAAAGCTTAGTCCCCCCCAGAACGGCTGAATTCATAGCAAAGATAAATGGTGCGAAACGAATCAAATCTTTATTTCAAAAACATGAATTGAATTCTCAGATTTACAAACATCAGCACGAGTACTAAATTAGGGGAAGGAGTTTCTATCCTAAACCACATTTCAGTGTAATATGAATGCATGTCGTGGTCAGAAGCTCCTGATATCTGTTTCCGAGTCCCCACATCCTATCAGATAGATAGATTGACGTCTGACGGTAGTTTGATCTTTTGTTCGAAATAGCGGACCGCATTCAAAGGATTTAATGAGTCGATTCTAGCTTGGGAACAAGAAAATTGAACGTTCTCCTGTGACAAAAACTAACGACATCTCTCGAAGTGCACAAATCTTAGTCTATTTACAGTCCATATTTCACGAGCCATTTTGACTGCATCATTTCTGTGAGAGAATATCGGCGGAAATATAAGCAATGATCTAGAAAGAATTTATAACTACGCGTAAGCCCAAAAATCCTTCAGTAATTTCAAGCGCCTTGTATATTTCGTCGAGCTTACATCGATGAGTAATGATCGAGGAAAGGTTAATCCCGTGCTTTTCAGCGGCAAGTTCAATTGATTCGTGAATCAATTTGGGCGTAGCGCTGAAACTTCCAATAAGAGCAATCTGATTATAGTGAACCCAGTTTGGATCCAGTCGAGAACTCTGATGCCTCGGCATCCCTGCGAAGATATTGATAATAGAATTCTTTGAGGCGATTCCAGCAGCTACCTCGAACGCGTCAGGATTTGGAGTGGCAATTATCGATACATCTGCTCCTTTTCCTTCAGTTACGTCTAATACCTCTTTGATAGCAGAGGTCGGTGAGCTTTCATTCTCTTCGAGCTCGATCACAAAATCGGCCCCCATCCGTCTTGCAGCTTCCAATCGATGATTTATTCGTCCGATAACTATCACCTTAGCACCATATAGATCTTTTGCTAGCTGTAAGTGAATGAGCCCTATTGGTCCATCTCCAAGTATCACTAAAGTTTTATCTTCCAATCGACCATTAACGAAAGAGTTAATGCGCTTAAAGCCATTAAGGCAGCATGCGAGAGGCTCAATCAATGTCGATTCTTCATTGGTAAGAGAATTAGGGAGTGGAATGAGTCCTCCGATTTTCAGAGTATTGCTTGGAATGCGTACGAATTCGGCAAATCCTCCATCAATAGAAGATCCAATTTCTCCTAGGTTATTGCATAAATTGTATTGTCTGCTATCACAATACAGACAATTTAAACAAGGTACAACAGGTGAAAGTACCACTCGTGTACCTTCAACTAGATCGAGTTGGGAAACATCCCCATCTGGATGAGAATGTGGTATTGAAGTAATGGGAGGTTCTACGAGTTCCCCACAAATCTCATGCCCGAGGACAACGGGTGCCCTGACTTTGACATGTCCATTTCTATAAACGTTCACATCATATCCGCAAACTGCACATGCATTCATCCTCAACAAAATCCCTCTCCGTTGATCATGACCGGAGGGATATCCATGATCCCTTTCTTCTAATGAAATATTATTTGGAGAGTAGAAAACCGCAGCACGCATGTTGTAGATTTTGATGATGAACAAATCTGGTAATATAAAAGTTCGTGGTTATGGCGACATCATTAGTCATAAGCTGACGCATTCTGAACATTCCTCTTTGAGAGTGAAATATTACTGGGGTAAAGGTCAATGCCTACAAACCGTCTTTTCAACTTTTTACAAATAATGCCTGTAGTCCCTCTACCCAAGAACGGATCCAAAACCCAATCTCCTTCTTGTGTAGCAAATTTGACTATTCTCTCGACCAACTCTTCAGGAAAGATTGCAAAGTGTTCATTTCCATGATGAGCCTTAGTTGCGATGTCCCACACATTTCCTGGATTTTTACCTTTCAAATTGCACACTGCAAATATAGGATAATGCTTGTGATCTCCAATCCTGTTCCTCGTGGCATGACGTTTAAACTTTCGATAGCATGTAGGACAATATTTCTCGGGATCGTAGCCGTATGCTCTTGCTATTTCACTTGTAGACGGCAATAATTCTGTGTTCGGAGTAGAGCTCCATTTTGTTATTCTTTCCATTATACGGGCAATCTTTTTTTTGTCGGGTCTATCTGGACCAAATTGTAACATATTTAGGGGCGGTTCTTTATTTCGTCCTTCCTTTGCTTCGTTGCCCTTGGTTCTTATCAAATCCATATTGGTAAAACAATTAGCACGTTTGGAGAGGAAAAGAACATATTCATAAGCCTGAGAGAAGTTAATTTGGGAACCTGAAGCTATGTAGTTTCTCTTGTACCAAATAATGTCCTCCCGAAGAATGTAACCTTCTTTGACTAAACCCGCAGTGAGACGCTGAGGGATCAAGAGCTTGCCATAATTTCGTCTACTGTCACCGATAACAATCCACAAACTTCCATCATCTCGTAAAAGCATTCTGCATTTTGCAAATAACATGATAAGCCGTTCAACAAAAGCGCAAGCGGATGATTCTCGACCTAGCTCCCTAATGTCATCGCCATATTTTCGGTGCTTGTAGTAGGGAGGCGAGGTGACTATAAGCCTATATTTTTTTCTTTGCTCCGGTAATAGTGAAAGGCTCTCGATAATAGTCTCCGCATCTCCTTCAATGAAGTAGGGATACCGCTCCATCAGAGTTTCTATTGATTTGCCTAGAAAATCAAGTTATCCATTCCTATTGAATTTGAAGCATTGAGATGCATGGATTTGTGTTGCTATATTCTGGAAGAGGGTTTGTAGTCTGTAGCATCAACTAGAGACGCGGCAATAGTTGGGCGTCGTGCGGGGACCTACTTCGTAAAAAACTCGAGAGAGGCATCTTCTTCGTAGCACGGCTCGTAAAAGAAAAGAGCATTAAGAAATAGCCGTAAGTATCTCAATATCCAGGACCTCTAATACCAGACAGAGAACTGCAGTTAGAATAAGTTGCCTGACAAGGATGTTGACCTTTTTTTCGTGGTGTTGATTTTTGAGATAAATAAAGATATATTATCTCATCTCTGATGCATTTTTAGCGGGGTGGGGAAGCCAGATTCTCCAAGGAGAAGGTTAGGTTATCCCGGCGGGCTCATAACCCGCAGAGCGGTTACTTGTTACGTTCACACGTACATGCCGTAAGTTCAAATCAACCCCCCGCTATAATGTGTTAGCAATATTGAAATTGACATATTTTGGGCTGGACTTGTAGTTCTTTCTCAGACTCCACCAGGTACCTAGGGTTTAGAGAACCATGTCGGCCACAAATTCATTTCCAAGCTACTTTTCAGATTCTTCTCCATTCCGTAGCGATGAATAGGTTTAGTTAAATGCCTGTGAGCTCTTGGAGCAGGAACAAAGAGCTTAGTCTCTATCATTCGAGGTTTTGGAATCAAAATCTTTTTAGCTCCTCTATTGCGAAAACCGCATTTTCGACATTGAAATCCTTTCTTAGCTCCCTCAGATTTCATCCGCTTATTGCAGGCTATGCAAAGGGGGTTGACAGTTTCGAAGATTTCCTTCGTCTCTAACACTTGCAAATATTCTACATTTAACGTTTTAAGATGCTTTGAACTGGGCTTCCTGACACCAAACCCTATCTTTATGACATCCCCAACATCCAGTTTGGATGCGATATTTACCATATCTGTCGGTTCGTAGACTGCAGCATTAACAACCGCGCCAATGGAATCCCTAACGCTAAACATTGCATGGCCACCTTCAATTACCGAAGGCCTTGAATCGACTATGCATTGGCTGAAACCGGCTGTGTAGCATTTAATGTCTGTGAATCCAATCTCATTTTGAAGATGTAGATTCGTACCTTGATTTGTTCTAAACACCATGTAACCTTCAAGTTTCTCAAGAATCTGTAGTTTTCTGAGTGCCGAGCATACTATCTCTGCACTTTCACCTCTTATTCCACAGAAAACAGGGTCTGGGCCATGAGGAAGAATTAGAACCCTATGGTGTGCCTTATCGTAGTTATTGAAGGTGTAAGGAAATGTTTCTTCATCACATAAAACTACCTGTGTACTATCAAGTTTTCTCACTGTTCCACATTTTTCATGTTTTCTATAGGCCACAGCTTCGAAAGTGTGGTCTTCTTGTAGAAGTGTACCAATAGCCGCTATAGAGCCAACCAGCCCTTGTCCATTTCCGTCTATAAAAAAACGAATCTGATGATGTGTAGCTAAGTCTTCTGCCGCCTTCCTGCTAACTACGTCGTATAACGCTTTACGAGCAAAAGATTGAATATTGTATGGTATTGTGTCCCCACAGTAGACAGCTATTCCCGGATTAGCACCAGTTGCTACTAAGTTTTCCTTGTGAATTAAATCCATTATCCTGTCCAAAAGATCTTCATGATATGAAGTTCTGAATCTCAGGCATACAGCCCCATTGCCTCTAGTCTTCCAAGGAATGTTTGGATTCAACCTGATAAGTAGAGGATAGTCAACAAATTCAGTAGTCTTGTTATTCAGCAGGTGGTCAATAATCCTATAAGCAGCATGGGTAGTGCACTTGCCTTGCGTTGAATCTGTGTCGTCTAGCCCGACATGTACTATAGGCGACTTTATAGAAGATTTGGTGGAAACCTGCATTTTTTATATACCCAGGGAGTTATACTTGATTCATTATATTGCGATTTATATCTACTTCTGATTGTTGTGAATGGGATCAACAGGAACACTGAATTTGTACTCGATATTTCACGGAGAAATTTTTGTAATAAAAACAAATTCTCTCGCCACTTGTGCTAAAATCAGTATTTAGTAGCCATATTGTAATAATTCTCATAACAAAGTTGGTATTCGGACTAACATTTTCTATAAGTAACAAAGTTCAGTATTACTAAACTTATTGTTAGAGATCCTTATTTATACCACTAATCGATATAGTTTGATTCTTATGGGTACTGTAAGATGTCTTAAGTGTAGGGAATGTAACAGGGAATATGAGCCAGATTTTAGATATATCTGCGAAGATTGTTTTGGTCCTATAGATGTTGAATATGAGACCACTTCTGCCCTAACAAGGGAGTTATTTTCAAAAAGGCAGGAAAAGTCGTATTGGCGATATTTTGAACTCTTGCCCATTGCAAACAAAAATAATATTATTAGTCTAGGTGCAGGATTCACTCCGCTCCAACTAGCAGATAGACTAGGAGAGCAGATTGGGGGCTTGAAGAATATATTCATAAAGAATGATTCTGTCAATCCTACATATTCATTCAAAGATAGACCGGCTGGCGTTGCAGTATCTAAAGCGAAAGAAATTCGGTTAAGAGCAGTCGGTTGTGCATCTACTGGGAATCTAGCTTCTGCGACAGCCGCACATGCTGCCAAGGCTAAATTGCCATGCTTTATTTTTGCACCCTCTGATATCGAGACAGTAAAAATCTCTCAAGCATTGTCATATGGTGCAGAATTTGTTGCAGTAGACGGTACCTATGATGACGCCAACAGAGTTGCATCTGTAATTGGTGATTCCAAAGGTATTGGGATAGTCAATATCAATATGCGACCATATTATGTTGAAGGTTCCAAGACACTCGCCTTCGAGGTTGCAGAACAATTAGGCTGGCAAGTCCCAGATACTCTTGTAATCCCGGTAGGTAGTGGGGCTATGCTCAACGCAGTTTGTAAGGGATTTGAGGAACTAGAAAACTTAGGGCTGGTGGATAATGTGTCAAAGATGAAAATTATTGCAGCTCAACCACATGGTTGTGCACCAATAGTCGACGCTTTTAAAAACAAGAGCAATGAAGTCAGGCCAATAGAAAAGCCTGAAACAATAGCAAAAAGTCTGGCGATCGGCGATCCTGGCGATGGACTGTATGTACTTAGACGTCTTGCTCAGTATAATGGTATTGCAGAGGAAGTCACAGACGAAGAGATTGTGGATGGTATTCTGGCTCTTGCAAGGACCGAGGGAATCTTTACAGAACCGGCTGGAGGAGTATCTGTAGCAGCGCTTAAGAAGTTGGTTCAGGATGGCAGAATTGATAAGGACGAAAATATTGTGTGTTATGTTACAGGCAATGGACTTAAAGCGACCGAAGCAATTGTGGACGTACTTCCAAAACTAGATGCTGTAAAGCCCGATATACAGGTAGTATCGGCGCTGATTAGATGAACCAGAGATAGGAGCAGACACAGAGATTATGGTTCAGATAGAATTTGTAATTCCGTCAGTCCTAAACAAAGGTGGAGGAGAGCGTAAATTACCCATTGAAGCTGAAAGTTTGAGTGACGCCTTTCAAAAAGCGTCAGAGACAATGGGCGAGGATTTCAAGAGAAGAGTATTTGATCTTGATGGTAAACCAAGATCATTGATCAATATCTACCTAAACGGGAAAAATATAAGATTTAGTAGCGATGGCATGGCCACTGCACTGAACAAAGATGACACTATCTACATACTTCCTGCAGTTGCAGGAGGAGGAGAACAAGGAGGAGATGAACAGCTTTCTGGGAAGGATATGCAGCGATATTCACGGCAGATCATGCTCGAAGAAATCGGTTTCAATGGGATGGAAAAACTAAGGAAGGCTACTGTGTGCGTAGTTGGAGTCGGGGGAATAGGCAATCCTGTCACAACTATGCTCATTGCTATGGGTGTGGGTAAACTAAGAATAGTAGACAGAGATGTTATCGAAGTTTCTAATCTTCACAGACAGCATTTGTATAACGAGGACGATATCGGTAAAGTTAAGGTGGAAGTAGCTGCTGAGCGCTTGCAGAAATTAAATCTAAACGCCAAAATTGAGGCAATACCGATCTCTGTTACCAGATATAACGCAGAAAGCATAGTAGAGGGGGCAGACATAGTTATTGATGCGCTTGACAGCGTGGAGCCAAGATATGCATTGAATGATGCTTGTATAAAGCAAAAGGTACCGTTCATTTATGCTGGAGCTTTGGGGATGCTTGGTTCGGTGTGTACAGATTCTTCCCGGCGAATCAGCATGCCTGCGGTGTATGTTCCCTGAATTAGAGGAGGAAGACATGCCTACTTGCAGTACAGAAGGTGTTCATCCGTCGATACTTTACTTAGTTGCAGGAACGCAGGTGTCAGAAGCCGTTAAAATAATCACCGGTCAAAGGCCATCGTTGGTTGATAAGCTGCTATATATAGATCTGAACGATTTGACGATGGAGAAGGTACAAATGTTAAGACAAGAAGCTTGTCCATCTTGTGGCCCCGCTGCTAATATCTCAAAGCCTCCCACGGCTAAGGTAGTTGCAGGAGAACAGTTATTTGTAGAGGAACTTTGTGGGCGAGATAGGGGTAAGAGAACTTATACAGTAGCACCGTTTGGACTCTCTTCCATAAGTCTCTCCATGATAATAAAAAATGCCGAGCATCTTGGGTATGATGTGACATCCCGTGGAAATTTAGGAATAACCGCCTCAGGCAGTGGGGTCGAGGGGAAGGTATCAATCAGTATCCTTACCAGTGGAGCAGCTACCATTGTGGGAGCAACTAACGAAACAGATGCACTCAATATCTACAGGACTTTTGTGGATGGAACGATCGCAAGAAATTGACGCTCGATGTGTAATCAATTTTTGAAAATAGTTGTCCACAAAAGTTCATAACTGTCAGAATCATTTTCTACGCGAGTTCCCAGTTACACATTATTCTTACTGTTAGGACAGAAATAGTCACTCTAAGTTGTAACATGCGATACGAACTAAAGTTTGAGTCTTTCTAACACCCTTCTACCTTCTTCATCTGACAAAGGAGCACTTAGCTCCTCAGTTCGTAATACATATTCCTGTCTTTCCTTTTCATCAGTTTCGTACCTCAAAATTAATTCTCCCTTTACTGGGCTCTTATTAGAAATCCCTTGGATCAAAAACGAAAATCCGACTGCAACAAGTTCGAGAAAAGACATTACAATGTCTTCGTAATATAGTAGCGCCTTGTTTGACTCATTTGAGCTCATTATAGCTTCCTTATCACCTACCCTGATCGAATCTAGCTTCATGTGAGGTGACACAGCAGAGGTATTCGAGATGTCATTTATTCTATCTGCTAATATTTTTCCCATCATTACAATTTTGAGGTTGTCTGTCCCTTCTTGAAATTCTTTCTGAGTAAGGTCTATCTTCCTTCGTTCACCCTTGTCAAGGTAATCAATCCTTGGCACTCTGCCTTCCGATACGAGTCCCTTATAGTACTCTATCGTAGTAGTACTACTATTACTATTAGCGCTTTTTTCTTCCAGTATTAAGTCAGGCAAATTATATTCTAGCTCCACTGATTTTTCGTCACACTTTGCAGGGTCTCCTGAGAGCTTAACAACTAACGTCTTGCCAATATGGATTTTGATATACGTAATGTATAGACTACTCGCGTTGACAAACTCGACCTCTCTCTCAGATAAGTCTTGAGGGTCTGCTTGGCTTGATCCAAGCCCGAAAGACCGTCGTAGTTTTTCTGATATTGATTTCTTGAATCCGATTGGGATCAACAGATCGTCTATTCCTAGATCAGATATTTTTCTTCGATGTTTCCAAAACTCAGAAAACTTAGAGTCAATAGTGAAATGGTACGAAAATGTGGATGCAAGCGGGCTCTCGAGTCCGTCAATTTTAGCACCGGCAGAACTAGATGAATCAGTGTTGGTGACGCCGATGATCTCATTTGTAGAAGTAATTGTATATGAATAAGGATCCCTATCTATTTTTGCCGTCAGTACCTTGTTTCGCCTTTCGAGGATAGTACCTGGCAAGTTAAATTCGTCCTTCGATAGCCAAAGCTGAAGTAAAGTAATAGCATTATTATACGAACCAATGATCCTCTCCTGTATTTCTTCTCTGTATTCATTGGAGTACTTTGTAAATTGCTTTTCAATATCCCCTATTGAGTTTATTAGAGGAGCCCTCATGCGAAAGAAAGAAGATTCAGTTTCTTTCTTAATGTCGGAGGAGCTCACGATTTTCTCGTGATATTTGGTATGAAATGCGTCTAACGACGATTCTACTGAAATTTGCAAATTCCCGATCTTTCTTATAATCTCGTCTTGAAAAATATCAACATTCTCCAAAACGAATCGAAGGGTGCCTACATTTTTATGAATTTCAATTATATTTGCAGAAGTAGATACGAAATCCTTCAATACATAGATAATATTCTTGTTCTCTTCAAATGGCGTATAATCTCCGTACAAGTACCGTCCCTTGTTCTCTTCTTTAGTATAATTAGTAAGCAAGTTTGATTGGGCGTCATTTTTCGTATCCATGGGATTATACTCTACTATCATCTGGTATATGAATTACAATATAAAGGATTGAGACTTCATCTAGGCTCCCACTTGCCGCTTCGAGTTTTTAAGGATTCGCGTAATATAGAATAGGACAGGCCTTGGACACCACAAGTAAGTGCTACCTGAATACTCTTACAGCGTTCAAGATTATGTGATATTTTCTCTTAGGCCAGATCCTTACCACCTTCTTCCAGCGATATGTCTACTGTAATAGTATAGATATTGTTGGGCATAGCCAGCGTATGTACCGAAATGCATCCTCATGCGATTAGACAGATATCGATATTGCTGATGACTAAGATGATGTTTTTGTTGGCCGTTTATTCCCCTTTTTTTCTCACCAACGGGAAGTTCATAATTATGAGATATTATTCTCGCTATCCATGTGTCTATGGGAAATGCTTCCAATTTCTCAAGTGAAAATAAGAGTATGCAATCTGCAGTCTTGTCTCCTATTCCGTGGATGCCTATCAGAGCCCGTTTTGCGTCTTCATAGCTCATTCGGGTAAGCTCCTCAGGAACAATCTCTCTATAATATATTTTAGTTGCAAGCATTTTGATCGATTTAGCTCTATAACCTGTACCACAGGTAACTAATTCTGATATGTTCGCTTCATGGAGATCTCTTGGTTTTGGAAAAGTAAAAAATTGGTCCCCATTCACGGTCATTTTTTTTCCAAATTGCCTACATAAATTAAAAAGTACTTTGCGAATTCGCTGAATATTAATATTACTAGCACACAGGAACGAAAACATACATTGAATAGGGTCCTGTCTCATTACTCGAAGGCCTCGAAATCTCATTATAGAATTACGCACGAGTGGGTCAAATGAAATGGTATTGAGTATTTTGTCAATGTCGTCATCCATTCTAAACAACTTCTTTTCCCATCCGCGATCCTCAGGAAACGATTCATATTTTATACGGCTGTTATCCTGATCATTATGTTGATCTTCAAATGATAGTTTCAACACGTGATTGGTGTGAATTCCATACCATGCATCTCTTTTCTTTTGCCATAAGAACATCTGTCCACTATTGATTGTCAACTCCGGATTAAAATAATCTATGGACATTTGACTCTACTTTCCAAACATGGATAAACCTAAGTGTTGCATGTGATTTTAGTTATTCTTCAATTCTTCCTTTATTTTTCGTAAATCCTGTTGGAGATTTTGGATTAGTTTAGGAATTTCTCTATCAGCGCAGCCGAGACAAACATGCTGAAGCGATAGCGACATAGTAAAATATTTGGCATTTAGTGGAATTACGTTTTTGCAAGAAACGCACTTCTTTAACTTGTATGGATCAGTGTTCTTTGTGATCATTAGATATTTCCATCAGAAATGGAAATATATTCATATACTTCCGTCATAGGTCGAGGGCCAAATATCGATGTCAAGGCGATAATCCAACTCATTGCCAAACAAAAGGGACTATTCATAAGTGTATCAGAGAGTTTTCACAACAACAGTTAAAGCTAACCTGAGGATCGTATGTATCTTGGGGTTGAAGGTATCTTATTCGGTCGGAACATTTGGCAGAGAAGCAGAGTACATAGTAGCTCTATACCTGAGATTAATTGGTTGGAGGGTTCGTCTGTCAAAGAATAGCCGAGGACCTGCTGACATAGTCGCAGTGTTAAATTCTAAGAAAAAACAAAGAAAATGGCTTATACAGGTGAAATCATCAAGAAGGATACCAAGGATCAAAGGGCACGAAATCCTTCGACTCACCTCAGCTGCGTCTCTTGCTGGAGGCGACCCGATAGTTGCTACGCTCCATCCGAGGATTGGAAATGACACTGGTCAACTAATAAATCTCTCAAATGTTAATCACGAATCAAAACTAGCGTTTAGCGATAGACGGTTTGCGGTAACTTTTTTTTATTTACCCTATTGGAGTATGATTAAACCAGAGATCTCAAACCTCTCTGAATGAGATTCAAGGCAAGTTCTTGAAGGTTAGGACGTCTGAGATCGCTTCTAACCTATTGTGATTCCTTTCACTAAGGAGTAATGCTCAAATACTGGAACCACAGTGGCGACTACTGAATAATTTTTCTATGGTCTACCAGACCAGAATATTATTCAACTAGTATTTATATAATATCAAAGCCATTTTGCTCTCATTCAATGGACGACAATCACATTAAGAAGAATAACAAAAAGGCCAATAGGTTAATCAACGAAACCAGCCCCTACCTCTTGCAGCATGCCTACAACCCTGTAGATTGGTATTCGTGGGGTAAGGACGCTCTTGAAAAGGCGAGATCCGAAGATAAACCAATATTCTTGAGCATAGGTTACAGTTCATGTCATTGGTGTCATGTAATGGCACACGAATCTTTTGAAGATGAAGAGATTGCAAAGATTATGAATGAAAATTTCGTAAACATTAAAGTCGACAGAGAAGAAAGAGCTGACCTTGACGATGTCTATCAACGTGTATGTCAACTAGCGGCAGGTAGTGGTGGATGGCCACTATCAGTCTTCTTGACGCCTGATCAGAAACCGTTCTATATCGGAACATATTTCCCCAAGAATTCTAGATATGGAATGCCTGGTTTTATGTCTATTATAAAGCAGCTTGCTGATACATATGTTAACAATAAGAAGGAAGTACTTAGCGCTACCTCTGAATTCATGCATGCACTATCAGGTGCTGCTGAAGATATTTCTATTAGTCGTCCAATTCCAGTAGACCCTGAGCGTTCTGTACTGGATGAGGCGGCTGTTAGCCTCTTGCATTTTGGTGATTCTACATATGGCGGATTTGGACAAGCTCCGAAGTTTCCAAACCCTTCCAACCTTATGTTCATGTTACGATATTATGAATTATCAAAGATTTCCAAATTCAAAGACTTCGTTGTATTTACTGCTGATAAGATGGCATCAGGAGGTATCCACGATCATCTTGGGGGAGGGTTTGCTAGATATTCAACGGATCAAAAATGGCTGGTTCCTCACTTTGAAAAAATGCTTTATGACAACGCATTACTCATACAACTCTTCTCTGAAATTTATCAGGTAACTCGAAATGAAAAGTATATTGAAGTTTTGCATAAAAGCATAAGATACGTTCTCAGAGAGTTGACCTCAAAGGATGGCTTGTTTTATTCTGCTGAGGACGCTGATTCTGAAGGAGAGGAAGGTAAGTATTATTTATGGACAAAAAGAGAAATCTTGGAAAGTTTGAACAACAAGACGGACGCTGACATATTTTGCCTATACTATGGCGTAACTGAAGGAGGGAATTTTGAGGGTAAAAATATTCTAAATAGCCAAAATAATAAAGTATTCCTTTCACAAAAATTCGACAAGCCTGTTCAGGTTATAGATGATATTCTTAGAAGATCTGAGGCAAGATTGTTCGAAGCAAGAAAGCGCCGTGTACGTCCAGGAAAGGACGACAAAGCGATTACCTCTTGGAATTCACTAATGATCTCTGCACTAGTAAAGGCCTATCGAGTTACCTCAGAAGAGACCTATCTCGAAGCAGCTGTCAAGGCAGCAGATTTCATAGAGGCTAGAATGTCGTCCCCAGACGGGAGACTTTTCAGGATTTTCAAAAACGGTCAACCTAAATTGAATAGCTATCTTGATGACTACGCTTTCTTTGTGAATTCATTGATTGATCTGTTCGAAGTTCTTCCTATCCCTAGCTATATGAATTCCGCCCTCAGACACACAGATTTTATGTTAGATCATTTCTGGGATAAACAGAGGAATGATGGATTTTTTTTCACATCGGATGACCATGAGGATCTAATAATTAGAACTAAAAATTATTACGACCTTGCGATTCCTAGCGGCAACTCTGTCGCAGCAATGAATCTAATGAGGTTATATCATTTTTCTCAAAGAAATGATTACCAGAAAAAATCGGAAGACATTTTTAGGTCTGTTTCTTCTATTGCCAGAGATAATCCATTCGGTTTCGGGCATTTCCTTGTCTCATTATATATGTACGTGAAGAGGCCGATCGAGTTCACAGTGGTGCAAGGGAGAGAACCAAACGAGGACATCTTCAACAATATGCTGACGCTTCTAAATAGAGCGTATATTCCCAACGGTATATTTGCGTACGTAAAGTCGAACACGAACTTTAATCAGCTAGAACTGCTACTACCATTCTTCAAAGGAAAATTGGAACCTGCAGGTCCCCAAGCAAATCGTTCAACCCGAGCGTATGTTTGCAAGAATTTTGTCTGTTCCCCTCCTATGAACACATTTAGCGAATTGGAGAATTATCTCAAGCCTGATAAGCTGATTGGGGATTGAACAATTAGACCATGCATGACCATATGGATAAATCGAAATCAAATACTAAGCCAACTCCTTCTCTATTGGCGGGAATATTATATATGATGGCTAGGCATGGATTCGAGGCTGAACTCAAGCCAGATCGATTTCACATGGATTTGGTCTTGGGGCACACACAACCTATAGCCCCTGAGATAATTGTTACTTTACGGGAAAATGGCTTTGAATACTGTTTCTATAATAGAGTAACGTATACTGACACAGACGGTGCAATTAGGTGTCGTTCATATTTTAGAAGGCCATACTAATTGGCCTAGGCGCTCGCACCATTGACCTCTAACCTGCTTCTATCACATAATAGCAAGGCCGCCTGAGCATAGTAATTAAGTGTATATTGGATCGCATTCTAAATCATGAAGTAGTCCCCTCAGAAATCCATGAATAAAGAAGGGACTAATTTTATAGAGATAAGGTTATGATACAAACTATCAGACTCTATATAGATATTTAGGATGTTTAATAATCGGCAGACAAAAATGAGTATGGATTTCGGTTCTTTAGCGTCGAGTGCTACCCCAATAGCAGTAGGAGGCATAGCCGGATTTCTTGTGGGATATGCAATAAAAAAGGTAATCAAGATCGTCCTTATTATCGCTGGATTAATGATAGTTGCCTTTGTTGCCCTTGGGTATCAACAATATGTTTCAGTTGACTGGAGCAAGATACAAGAAGCAGGTTCAGGCTTGATGGGTAACGTCAGCAACTCGAATCTCCCAGGAACTGAACAAAGTATTTCTTCAGTCATGGCAGCTTTCGGAATTCCTCTGGTGGGCAGCCTAGCAGCGGGATTTATACTGGGGTTCATCAAAGGTTAACAAAGATAATGTATATAAATCAACATCCGTACCACCTTGTCTTCATTGCTGTCATTGGGTTGCATCAGATCTACTCTCCCAATTCGCCACCTTTCAATTCTTGATTGTTCAATGATGCTTAATAATGCTTAAGTCACATAAACATCCTCTGTTTGCAGATCAGAATATTGCTTGAGGCTGGAAACGAATTTGTAAAAGAATCCGTTGCTTTGAAGTTATAGACGATCTCGAACCGTTTATCTCAAATGATGCATAGAAGACATTTGCCAAAGTGAGAGGGGAGGTCTCTATTTATTTGGACTTGGATGCTTTTACTAAATCTCGCAAATGCGCCAACGTTCTAACTTGACCTCCATTGGCTTTCTTGTATAGCGACCAATATGTTTCTCTATCTATGTCATTCCGATCTTTGAGGACCTTTAAGTAATGTCGCATGCCTCTGATCTTTACAATGTAAAGCTCCTTCTTACCTACTCTTGCAGTTTTTTTCCCCTTCTTAGAGCCTTCTCCTATTCCCCGCTTTTTTCTTGTCATATGCTTCAGCTTAGCTCTATATCTAGAAGTTCCTTGCCTCCTTGCGGTCCAAATAGCCCCGTTTTTGATTAGCGCTCTAAGATTTTCCCTCGTAATAGAGTCAGCTACATCTTCAAGCTTATCTGGTTCAAATCTGACTCTATTGACTCCTACCCCCAAGATCCGCGCGACGAGTTCTCGCTTCTTTCGTATATTAACTACCATTACGTCTGCCCCTTATTCTCATCCTTTTGCGGTACATTACCCTTATTGAGAACCTTGATACCCAATGCGTTGGCCTTACTCACAATATCTATACGTTTCCGCCGACCCACTGTGTGACCAATTCTCGCAGCATCAATCTTGGGATCCAATTTTTCCAGATCTCGGATGTTATGAATTAATCTATCATTATATCCAGAAGGGTGTAGACCTCTGGCTACCTTAGGGCCCCTGTATCCCACTTTGACGAGCGGCGGGACTCCGGATACCTGTTTTCTCATCTTGTTATCAACGCCTTTTGGCTTCCTCCAATTTTCCGCGAGCCTGACATATCTCCAACTCTCTTGCCTTACGAATTTAGGTCGGGTTGCAGAAACTTTCTTCCTGGCACGTAACAGATTCGTCATTTATCGGCAATCGTTAATCAACCATCAAGTGCTATAGATTTTAATAAATACGTTTCCCAAAAAATCCTCAGAAGTACTTTGATTTCAGTCGGAACAAATTCGCTATAGATGCAATGCAATATGTTAGTTACGACTCTGAATCACTTACATTCTAATTTAGTGCGGATTTACTCTGATCGCTTAGTTTTTTGTTCGTGGCTATATGAGAGTAATTGACCTTCAGACTATCATTTCATTTTAATTCGCTCTGAATTGTATTTAGGATATGCTAACAGAACAGTTAATAGTAAAAGATTTACTTTAAAATGTATGAAAAAATATGAATTGCCACCAGTTCCGTACGGTTATGATGCACTTGAACCGTATATCGATGCAAGAACTATGGAGATACATCATACAAAACACCACCAAACGTATACAGACAAACTAAATGCGGCCCTCGAAAAATGTCCTCCTGAAATTCAAGAAAAGGACATTGTTGAAATATTATCAAATTTGGGTCAAGTTCCAGCTGATCAAAAAAGTGCAATCAATTTCAATGGAGGAGGATTCGATAATCATCGAATATTTTGGAATAATATGAAACCAAATGGTGGTGGAGAGCCAGGAGGTGCGGTTGCTGATGCAATAAATTCATCGTTTGGAAGTTTTTCCGGGTTTAAGGAGAAATTCTCGTCAGATACTGCAGTGATACAAGGAAGTGGCTGGGGATGGCTGATCTATAATCCTACCACAAAGAAAGTAGAGTATAAGGCAATGCCAAATCAAACCAGCCCAAGAACTGAAGGGTTAAACCCCCTATTAGGCTGCGATGTCTGGGAGCACGCATACTATCTCAAATATCAAAATAGAAGACCTGAATATGTTTCGGCTTGGTGGAACGTTGTGAACTGGGATGATGTGGAAAAAAGGTTACAGCAAGTAAAAGCTTAGGTCACGAAGCCCTCACTATTTTTGTGTGACAAAGACTGAAGAGGCCCAAGTGAGCAAAGCAATCAAGAAAGGTAGCGACTTTGTATGTTTTTTGGGTTGACGATTGGATCACGGTAACAAAATATCTCGATATTCCACATCGTTCTTGAGTTTTAACCCAAGTTTGCGTGTGTTCTAGACGATTTAAAAAGAACTAAAACTATCCCCACAGAGGGCTTGCGTCAGACAAAGTAAACTTACTATTGTGCTTTACTATTAACTGACCCAACTGAGCATACATCTGAAGATATCTCATCCCTTTTCCAGAAGTCTTGAATGTTCGTTCTCCTGCGGTATATTCAATTAATTCATTTTCAAGCAAGAGGACTAGGTACTCTTTTAGAAGGTTATGTGATAGATATGTGCGATAAAGTATTTCCGTTTGCCTAAGACTATTCCCATTAACTGCCTGAAGGATAGATGCAATAATCTCCCCCCTACTTCGATGGCGATTCCTCATCACGTTAAGGTGTGTTATGCCTTTCTAGTATAAAATTCTTAGGTCAAGTGAAACTAGACAATTCGATTAACCTATCATTTTAATCTATAAAGAGGCTGCATTCGGTCAGCATTCAGAAGGAGATGCCTTCATTTTGGCGAATGAAGTCTGTGATCTCTGTTCCATTGAGGAAATTCGAGGGTATTAAGTAACCTATAGGTTCTTCGATTATATATCTGAACTCTCATTGGGTTATTTGAGCAAGTATTGATATCTTCTCCCTTTGATAATTTGGTCAAACTGGATGACGATGTTACCAACGAGAAATATGGATATTATCCATCTAGCAGACCCATTAGCTCTTTGCTAGATTACGGCTTGATTATGCTCGATAAACCTCCTGGTCCCACTAGCCATGAGGTCGTCGCATGGGTGAAAAAAATCATAGGAGTCAGTAAGGCAGGGCATAGTGGAACTTTGGATCCGGGCGCTACTGGACTTCTCCCCATTGGACTGGGGGAAGGCACGAAGGCCCTTTCCATACTGCTCTTCGGACCGAAGGAGTATTATGCATTGGCAAGGCTACACGATCACATTAACGATTATGAGTTAGATACTGTGATAAGCCAATTTGTTGGAGATATATACCAGAGGCCACCCCAAAGATCTTCGGTCAAAAGGGCTACTCGAATTCGGACTGTACATGAAATTGAAAGGCTAGAAAGATGCGATCGTCTTATCTTGATACGTATATTATCTCAGTCAGGTACCTACATAAGAAAGATAGTATATGACATAGGAGAAATTCTTGGAACAGGAGCTACCATGGTGGAGCTCCGACGAACGCAGGTAAGCAACCTGTCAGAAAGTAAAGACGGCTTGGTCAGGATGCACGATTTAGCTGATGCTCTAGAATTGTACAGGCATGAAGAGGACGATTCAAAGTTAAGGAAGCTCATCAAGCCTATTGAATATTGCATAGACGGTGTGGAGACTGTAGTCGTCAGGGATACAGCAATTGATGCCTTATGTCACGGCGCCCAGCTCGCAATCCCGGGTATTTTGTCTGTATCTAAGGCACTTAAAGTGGGGAGCTTTGTTGGTATTTTTTCTATGAAAGGGGAGATCGTAGGATTTGGTGAAGTCGCAATGACAAGGGAAGAGATTGAATCCAATGTAAAAGGCATTGCTGTTAATATAAAGAGAATAATTATGAAACCAGGGTCATACCCTAAATCGTGGCACACTTCAAACCAGGCAGCTAAAGAAAAATAGGTAGACTAGAAATAAGCTGCTTTACCCTCCTAAAACAACATTTCAACGTTGATCCTAGTTGACTGGACAGAGAAAGCACTTACAGCATTGTGTTTTCACACTCAGTGAATTAATAGGTCGGATAAACACATAAGTTGGTGCAAGCTTGTAATTCGTAGTCGAACGGAAGCTATGGTTACTACATCAGGCCGGGGTCGCCTAGCCTGGTAGGGCGCAAGCCTGGAAATTGCAAAATATCCAGCCAGCTTGTGATCTCTTGGGGTCACGAGGGTTCGAATCCCTCTCCCGGCGCTCTTTCTGATTACAATATGCCCACGTCGTGATATGATTACAAAACTTTCCCTTCATAATTCCTCGTCTAATTCTTCAAAGGCCCTAGCCTTGGAAAGTTCGTGCAGACGCATCGCAACCAGTCTATTATATTCTTTTTTATCAATGGTGCCCCTCCGCTGTAATTCCTCGATGAGAACATCCAACATTACAGTAACCTCCTCTACTTCTGTTAGTTCTTTTCCCGTGACGCGAGCAGGCGGGCCGTTGCGTTTTGTGGCTTTTCTAGACATGATCTATAATAGCCCTTTAGAAATTTAGTATATAATATCGATCCCGACACTGTCTTCGAGTTGAAAGGGTTGGTCCTTTTATGAGATTATATCTGCGGTTGCTTTTGCATGAGCTTATCATATTCAATTTCTACTGATCTTAGTATCGAAGTACCTGTGAGCGATGCTCTACTCTTAAGCATTGTAAGAATGGATACACCTCCGGCTCCTGCTCCATCTTTCACGAAACCGTTCGCAAATGCCTTTAGGCCAGGCCTCTGGGAATCTTCAAAGTGAAGATCTACAGCAAAAATCGGAAAATCAGAGCAAATTTCATTAGCTATGCCCTGAATGTCTGAATAAGGATCCTTTGCAACATAGCAAGTAGTTCCTATGCAAATATTTTCTAACGATCTGTTCATAGCACTTATTACCGCAAGTATGGCTGTCATCTGTGTCCCTCCAGCTAACATAACCTTGCTTCCTGATCCACTGATGCCACAAGCAAGCCCAGCCACAACTGGGATCATCGGATCCCCAACTGCAGCTATCGCTCTTACAGGATCATTTTTGAAACACCCAAAGGGAATGCCTGCCTTAGCCATCCCTTCCTTTACTACACTGTTTTTTAAAGTGTGAGGATTCTTCGTGAGGCTACTGCTCACCTTAGACCAGGCATTGATTCCAAGTGTAACAAGCACACCCAGGGCAGTAGTAGTTCCTCCTGGGATACTCTCACCGAGAATAACCATCTTACTAAGTTTAGCGAGTTCGTGACCAAAGGCTTCCCCATATTTTAAGCCCTTCTTGACATAAATTTCATCAACTGCATTTCCTGTTCGTATGTCGTTTCCTGGGTTCATTTCAAATGAGATATAGGGGACTTGAGGTTTAACTACCGACCCAGCGTTGATTATGAGAAATGGAATATTAGATAGATCTAATGCAGTCTTTGTGATAATCGCCGGAGTAGGCATTCCATCTGGAGTAACAGGGACTGAATCCAGACATTTACAGTGACCGTAATTCAAGAACTCTGCGTCAGCGGGAGATGTATATTTTATTAGATTTTCATTCTGGCCAGCTGCCGTAATTCCAGGTATGAGACCTGTTTGAGTGTATGATATTACTAGTGCAAATAATGGATTGCTAGATGCTATAGGTATTTTAAAAGACTGATCTTGGTTGACGGATCTGAGGTCTGGATAATCTACCCCATCATATTTCAAATTGACTTCAACCAACGCCCATGAAAGCTAGAAACTCACTTTCAGATTTTGCCTGTAACGCAAGATTTGATCGCTTTTCTTTTCCAATCGTTGAAACTGGAAAGGAGCCATAATCATGACCAGGATAAACCGTAAGTTGATCCTCCAAAGCAGAAACCTTTCTATACAAACTAAGGTACATGTCTTTTGGATCCCCTCCTGGAAGATCTATTCTCCCTACAGCACCAACAAAGAGAGTGTCTCCAGTAAACACTGCCTCTTTATCGATAATAAGACAAATACTGTCTTGGGAATGACCTGGGGTATGTAGAACTCGAAGGCTAACAGATCCGATAGATATTATATCGTTCTCTACTACAGACATATCTTTGTGAAGCTGAGAATTCAAGTGCTGAATGACAGTTGCCCCAGTCGCTTTTGCGACTTCATCATTTCCAAAAACATGATCGAAATGTGAGTGAGTGTTTATAATATGCTTGGCCTTCAGCTTTTTATCGGTGAGTAATTGGAATATCTCTTGGAGATCCCATGATGGATCTATAATAGCAGCGAGGCGAGTCTGAATATCGGAGATAATATAAGTGAAATTGGCCATATTCCCGACTTTGAGCTGATATATACCTTCGGTCAAGTTTCGTTCACCAATATTCCCTTTTCAGCCTCCCTTGGAATCCCAATATGTTCAAGGTGAATCTGACCCGAATATTTTTCATTATTCAACAAACCCTTCTTCATTCTGTGAAATGTGACAGTTGCATTTGCTCTTACACACTTATCGTGGACTCTGCCGGTATTAGGATCAAGTCCCGATGGTATATCTACAGAGAATATGTAAGCACCGGATTTATTAATATAATCTATCGCAGAAGAATGAGGTTCTCTGATATTACCGCTTACTCCGGTTCCTAGAATGCCATCTATTATTATGTCAGAGTCAAGAATCCTATCTTTGATTTGGTCTATCTGATTACTCCAGAATGACTCTATAGAATCTAATCTCTTGAGAATAGTCCAATTTGCTCTTGCTTCCTCAGTTCGAAGATCACGGGGATCAATTAATAACAACACTGTATATTTCGCATTAGGGTTATAGGAAAGATGCCTCATACAAACCATGGCATCACCGCCATTGTTTCCTCCACCACATACGGCAACAATTCTCTTATCGACGATTTTCATATCCATCCCCTCCATCTTGAATTTAATAAAGTCGGCAAGTCCATGCCCCGCATTTTCCATCATATACATTCTACGGACACCAAAATTCTCTTCCGCGTTCTCCTCGATCTTGTACATATCATCAGAAGTGATGGCTCTAGACTCCAATTCAGTAATGGTCGTCGAGATAGTACTGGATTACTTATAAGTGTTAAACGAACGTCAGCGGTCAATATCGTAATTGACTGTGGATTTATTTACTGCTGATAATCCCTTAAACTTGCAGTAATCTTCCTGTATGAGGAAAGTGGATTTCTGAATTGAATTTTCGACCTTGAACTGTTCGTTTGGTTTTCGTGCTGTAAGTAATTGTTCAACCTAGAAACATGGTGATCAGGTACTTATGCAGCATAGGTAGAAACTCAGTGCCAAACCAAGCAGATTCAATATTGGGAGCAAAATCTAGAAGATGGAGACTAGGAAAATAATGCTTGTATACTCAAGCATGGCCTACAAGTTCTGACCTTAAAACTTTCTAATGCTAACATACTGATATAAACTCGAGACTATACCAACAAATGACGATGATAAAGTATATTACAGAGAATCTGGTTTCTTCCGATTTGGTACTGACAAGATTATGCTTGAGTCTAATTTACATAAGGGCAGGTTATTGATTCAGATTGAGCAGCTTTCGCAGAAGTAGAGGATATAGTTACGAGCATTCCTTGGTACAACGTCTCAATATTGGAGACTGGTGTGCGAGAAGACTCGGAGGATCTAGTGCTGGCCTTCCTGACATAGTCGCAGTTAATAACAAGAAGTCGGTTCTGTTGTCCATAGAAGCCAAGTCAGGCACAGGTGATGCTCTCTATATACCTCAAGATCAGATTCGAAGGTGCATCTTAATTCAGAACATGTTTGGCTATTACAAGCGTAGATATACGATATTTGCATTCAAGTTTATGAAGAAAAAGCGTTACGTTAGGAAGGGACAAACTGTATATGAGCCTCGGAAACTTGTGGAATATTACAAATCAATTGAAAAAGTAGGAAATATCGAAGACATCTCCACGATCAAGTGCACCTACGATGGAAAAACTTACGAGTTTAGAAATGAAAAATTCATTGAATCAAATCTTCCTGAATTCCATATGCCCTTCCTTGGTGTTCCCCGTAGTCAAAGTCGGTCTTCAATCACAGTACCAATTATGAAAAGGACTTCAATGGGTGCTTGATTTTTGGAGGAGGTTTGTCCAATTTGCTTCAGGTTCCTCGCAACCATCTATGACAAAAAAAGAATCAAAAAGGTTAGGGAGTTTTCGCCCGAGGTAACCGACAGAATTTGTAATTCAATCTACCACAAGAAGCTTACAGACGGGTTTAGCTCGAAGTAAACATTCAGTGTGATGTGCAAAGTCTACAATTAATGTATATCTCACCGTCGAGATGATTGAAGTGAGTTCCACAAGCTAGACAAGTGTGATGGATATCATCGTAGCCATCAGAAGCTCTAAAAGTAAAACTCATCAATTTTGTTTCTTTGCATTTAATACATCTACATCCGCATATGATGCTATCCAATTCCATATCACCTATGTTACTGTTCAGTATTTGTGCTTCAATCAAGTAACTCTTCGATGCCGTTGCAGGTTCTTGAATACTGCTGTAATCACCGGCCCTTATCTTTGCCTTTTTTAAACAAAAAGAATAGGATCACAAGTATTATAGCTATTATGATATAGTTAACTGGCGGGCTTATCGCTTTGGTTACTAAGCCTAGTTTTGGAATGTCTATAACTACCTTCCCAACGTAATTTGATTCATAAATGGGGAAGTCTATACCGGGGATAGACCCCGAGTTAGCGTCGCCTTTCGTAACGACTACGAGGTTCTCTTCCGGATCAGTCAAGATCTCGTTAACTCGATGCACGATAGCATCCGCTTCTTCACCATCAGGTACTGGTTCTTTAAAGACTATGATGTCACCTTTATTCAATTCGTCAAAAGGGATGTTGTGGCTCACGACCACAAAGTCTCCCACATTCAGTCTCGGTACCATGCTTTCGCTAGCTACAACATAAAAAGGGTTTATCACGCCAAAGGATAGTCTGATTGCTACCCAAACAAGAGCCACTATAACCACTGCAATTATAATATACTTTAATTCCTTAGGAAAATTTAGCTTCCCCATAACCTCTTCATCATATCAGATTATGCTTGAAATATAAGTGTAAGAGTCTTTAATTGAAATGTTAGTAGGTTTTTTAGCGTAGGCTAGACTTGCACAAGAATCATATAAGCGAGATTTTAGGGCAAGTCTTCAAGTCCAGGGATTGTATGCATGCTAACTAAAGGTCGATTCTTGCCGCCGAACAGCCAGTTCATTCCATTCTCATTTCCCTTCCACAAACAATATATGGTTTTTGCGTGGAAGTAAGATAAATTGAAAACGAGAAAAGATGCTAGTCATTCTCATCAAAAACATATACCTAAACCCCGGCCCAATCCTCGCTGGGGGAAGGAGGAGGAAACTAATATTTTTGCTGAGAAAGTAAAGTTATTCAGGACTGGCAAACTGTCAGAGGATGAATTCCGCAGATTTCGATTACAACACGGCGCCTATGGCTCACGTCTCCAAATGGATTACAGTATGGTAAGGATTAAGGTTCCTGGCGGTGAGATACTTCCAATACAACTAGAAAAACTAGCGTCTCTGTCAGAATCATTTTCGATCGGATCAGCACATGTATCTACCAGGCAAAATATTCAGCTACATTGGGTTCAGCTTGAAGATGTTAGCGAGGTGATGAGAGGATTGGTTGAAGTTGGCCTCACGACTCGAGAGGCTTGTGGTAACACAGTTAGGAATGTGATGTGTAGCCACCTTGCGGGAGTCTGTCCAGATGAGGAATTTGATTCTACGCCTTATTCGAAGGCAATAGCGCGCTTCTTCCTACGTAATCCAATGTGCCAAAACCTACCTAGGAAGTTTAAAATCAACTTCGCGTGCTGTGAGACGCATGGACTAGTTAGAATTGCAGATATCGGTCTTGTTCCGATGACAAAAGATGGCTCACGAGGCTTTAGGATCTATCTCGGAGGAGGTTTAGGTGCTGCTTCCTTTATAGGTCATTTGCTAGAAGAGTTCACGTCGGAGGAAAAGCTCTTGGCCACGTGTATGGCAGTCATTAGACTCTTTGACAGGAATGGGAACAGAGAAAATATGGCTAGGAATAGAATGCGGTATCTGGTAAATGAAATGGGATGGGATAAATTCCAAAAGATGGTGCTCAAAGAAAGGTCTATAGTCATGATGACAACTGCTCACAGCACGGAAATTATGTTCAATTTGACCGCCGAAGAAGACGATCAATATTTGCCCAAGGAAAATCGTAGCGGGACTAAACTGCGAATGTATATTGAACGAGATTCGTCTAGCACTAGTGCATATGAGAGATGGGTTCACTCCAATGTGATCGCTCAGAAACAGACTGGATATTACACGGTATTTGTCACACTCGGTGCTGGTGACGTAACCGCTAACCAGTTGCGAGTATTGGCTGGGACTATCCGCGAACTATCGATGGAAGGTGCAGCTAGAAATACTCCACAACAGAATTTCGCTATCAGATACGTGAATGGCAATGATTTACCTGAATTCTACAACCGATTGGCATCAGTGGGATTGTCAAATCCGGGAGCTTTGACTATTACGTCTGCAGTCGGCTGTTCTGGGACTACATCTTGTAATTTAGCCATAACGAACTCGCATCGTTTGGCCAAAGAGATCCAGTACAAGTTCTTGGAATTAGGTCTAGATACTGATGATATGCTCCTTGATAGCACGATCAAAATTAGTGGATGTCCAAACTCATGTGGACAACATGAGATAGCGACTATCGGTTTCTTTGGTGGTGCTTCTAGGATAGGCAGTGTAATGGCACCGACTTACACTATGATGTTTGGAGGCTCGGCAGGAGAAAGAGGAGAATTAGGGCGCGTCATAATGCGTGTTCCTGCAAAGCGAGTAATTGATACAGTTCTCAAAATAATAGAAATCTACAGGAGCGAGCACGGTGAAGGTGAAACACTTCGCTACTGGCTAGACAAAGTATTGAAAGGTGAAGCAATCGGCTCTATCCATGACATCGAAGACATCAAGAGAGCATTAGCTGGCTGTTGTGCAGCTTCCACCAGCAGATCAGCAACCTGAAGCGTACCAGGATTACGGGAGTGATGCAAGATTTACAGCAAGAACGGCTAGAGGTGAATGTGCCGCTTAGTTTGGTATCAGTTTGGTATTAGTTTGGTATGACGTCGAAAAAGGCTTTGTCCATGGATAGTCAAAAACAGGACAATACACTCCCAGGCAGAGGTAGTGGTCTAAAATCTGAGTATTATTCAATTCCCGACACTGTCTGTGATGTTGACACCCTTTCCACATTGATGAGAAAAAAGAACGTAAGAGTTGTAGATGTACGGAAGGATGAGGAATATGCTAGGGAACACATACCAGGGGCAGTTTCGTTGCCGTTAGCTAAAATCTTGGAGAAAGAAAGCCCAGCACGGTGCATTGAACTGTTGCAAGACATCGGAGTGAACGAGGGCCTCCCCGTGGTTACGTATGACGATACGTTCGGCGCGTTGGCTGCACGAGTCGCATGGACATTTCAATATGTAGGTCATCAACATTCATCAATTTTGGAAATCACGTTCTCTCAGTGGAAAAGTATGGGATTTCGCACTGAGAAAAAGTTAAACAGTTACAAATGGCAATTTCATCCCCTAAGAATAAATGAATCGATATATGCTGACCTCGCCTACGTTGAAAAAGTAGCCTCAAATAAGGTGCTAATTGATTCGAGAGAGCGACTTAACTTTCTTACTGAACATATTCCTGAAGCAGTGAATGTTCCGTACACTATGCTTAGAGCTGACGGGAAAGTTTTGAGCAAAGGTGATGATATTAGACGTTTGTTGCAAAATAGAGGCATACATGAAGATTCAGAACTTGTAACTTACTGCGGCAGCGTTGGCACATTGTCGGGTTTAGTATATTATGGACTTAAACTTGCTGGCCTGAAAAATGTAAGATTGTATGCAAGGTCATTTAAGGAATGGAAAGCGTTAGGCAAGCCAAAGGCAGAATTCAAAGACGCCAACTATTGGGATCTATCCGCAGAGTAATGCCGTCTCAATAGGATTCTCGCCTGAGTGGGCCGACATTAGTGCAAATCCTGCTGCATCGCTTTCACCCAATCATTGCCCATCTGACTCCGATATTTTTCATGTCAATCCGCAGGTGATGTGTAAGTCAACCAGTCAATCACTTGTTGTATTGGTTGGCATTGAACCTGTATTCTAAGCCCACCCAGAGGTGACTCGCTCTCTCTGTCTATCAAGGCCACCACTCCTGCGGCCGCAGCTTGCTTATTCAAAAGAAATGAGGTAGTGTTTCCATCTAGGTTGTTGATCAGCATTCTTCTTAGTACCCGAGAAAGATCTCCGTGACTTAACTTGCTCGTATACGATCGAAAGAGATTCAACTTGATTGGACGTTCCCACCAAAATACCTTGCCTCTCTATATTTGTTGTAGATAGCCGAACTATGTTTTTAAGTGCCGCTTCCAGCCTATCTGCAGATTCAGTCCGATGAATATGTGCTTGTACAGTTAGGCGAAAAGAAGAACATTGTGGAGGTTTTTTCAATCTCACAATTTAGATGATTTCGGAGAATATATTTGAACTTCTATACTCAGAGTCAACAGAATATATGATCCAGGGAATCGTCGCAGTCGTTTTGATTTTCTTTCTCTAATTTTTCAACACTCGCTTCATATATTATATATGTGAGCCAATACTTTCAGATCCGGTATATTCTATGTCGAGAAAAGTCCGTGTTGCTATTGCTGGGATCGGGAATTGTGCTTCCGCCCTTATTCAAGGAATTCACTACTATGCTGCGAATTGGTCTGACACTATTGGCCTAACCGCATATTCACTTGGTGGAATTGATCCTGGTGATATCGAATTTGTTGCAGCATTTGACGTCACAGAGGGTAAGGTGGGCAAGGATCTTTCGGAGGCGATATATGCAGAACCCAATAATACGCCGAATATAATTGATGGGCTAGACAAGCTAGATGTTAGAGTTGAGAAAGGTTCTGTCCTTGACGGCCTTGGTAAGCATTACCTAGAAAAAATAAAGGTCTCAGATGCCCCAGATACTGATGTAGCAGGCATTCTAAAAGACAGCGGAGCTGAAATACTCTTGAACTACCTTCCAGTTGGAAGCAGGCTCGCTACTCAATTCTATGCTGAGCAGTGTCTAGAGACTCGAAAAGTGTCGTTCATAAATGCTATCCCCGTTTTTATCGCCTCGGCTGCTAAATGGCAGCAGTCATTTGAGGGCGAGCGGGCTGGTTTGCGCAGGGGATGATGTTATGAGTCAACTTGGTGCAACTGTGGTACACAAAAGCCTAGTAAAGTTGTTCGTCGATAGAGGAGTCAAAATTGATGACACTTATCAGCTAAATGTAGGCGGAGACATGGACTTCTATAATATGCTTGATGAAGATAGGTTAGAAGATAAGAGAATTAGCAAGACTTCTGCAGTTCAGGCAATGTCGCCGTATCCTATTCCAACACGCATCGGTCCTTCCGATTATGTTGGATTTCTCAACAATGACAAGATTTGTTATTTATCAATTAGAGGCAAATACTTTGGCAAAATCCCAGTTGAACTCGATTTGAAGCTAAAAGTTGTGGATGCGTATAACAGTGCAGGGGTAATGGTAGACGCGATTAGAGGTGTAAAGCTAGCAATGGATAGGAATATTAGCGGTCCGTTAGAGAGTGTGTCTGCATATTGTTTTAAACATCCGCCGGTTCAAATGCATTACCTAGATGCTAAAGAGAAGTTTTTAGAATTCGTCGAAGGGAAAAGAGATCGATAGTAGAACACGTCTAGCTTGGAATTGATTTATTTTCCATTCATATAATAGTATGAAATTTGACTATTTCTCATTTCATTGAGTACTATTTTCGGTTTCTTGTTTTTTTATTCTCTCCATCTCTTTGTCGACGGCTTCTCCCATCACATCTAATTCGTTAATTCCATCTATTCTGTGATATGTCAACTTTTCTAGAACGCGGATTATACTCTTAGCCGATCTATATTGAGGAATTTGGGGTTCTTGGATCTCTGCATAAAGCCCAATTGCTTTGATCCCATTTACTTTCGAAAATCCAAGAATTGATCCATTAAACCCTGTGATATATGACGGCCTTTCCGTCTTAGAGATTCCCAGACGCGTAATCTGCTCCGTTAGGGCTTGTGAGTTTGTAGTCGCATAGGTCCTTGGACTCTTTCCAAAATTCGACTCAGAATGAAAGGCCCCACACGTATAGATTATCTGAGCAGAATATTTCTTGGCAACATTGACCACATCATTGCACAGATAAGTCAATTCTTCGTTACTCTGAGGTTGTCCGTATCCGCCGCCAAAGAGGATCATATTCTCTCCATAGCAGTAATCCCATCTTTCTGGGTTAAATTCAATGTAGCCTCCTCTATCCATGACATAGTTCGGATAATTTGAACATACGGAGCGAAATGGGACCGCTTTAAGACTCTTCTTTAAGAAATCTATCGCGATGCTTCCTACGTTTCCCATATCCTGCATCGCTGCTATCATGATGGGTCTGTTCACCTCAGGTTCTCTGAAATTGTTTATTTCCATTGGTCGTTATGTTCATGTAGTCTCCTTAAGATTATAAAACGTTCTATTCTAGACTAGTGCCTCACGATTGTTAATTGGGATTGGTCACATCAATCCATTTGGGTTCAAAATATTATTCAGTACGTTTCAATTAAAAAATTTCATGCGCTTGGTACTTTGTGTATAAGCTTTAGTATGGGTTCCATTATATTCAATCGGTTTATCAGACTGGTCTACTGAGTTGAGAAGGCGCCGTATAACGTTTTCATTCACAAAAAAGGAGATGATTCTTTCGAACTCCCTATCAGTCATATTTCCGCTACGAGACCACCGCTAATGCTTATATTGGTTATTTCTATCTGATTGACTGATTTCTTATGGCAAATTCTAGTATTGGATTCTATCGAGGTTTGTTTTATCCTACGTTATTTATATATCCGTTCATCTTATTAGTTGCACCCATTTCCCAATGAGGGTTTTTTGGAAAGTCCTCAAGGGATAGAAACAAAATATGGTAATAATCATGGATTCTAGTAGATCAAATGATGTAGATAACGAAGCAAGATCAGATATGAAAGACGCAGTTTCGTATCTTTTAAGAGGTGGATCTTTGTTGAGCGCACCTTGTGCGAAATGTAGCGGTGTTCAAATCCAGTACAAGGGTGAGATAATCTGCATAAATTGCGGAAAACAAGAGCCTGTTGACGGAATCATTGTAAAGCCTGCGTCCGAGCACCAAGTCAGCAATGCGGGAGACCAATCCCACGATGACCCGTCATTTTCGTCTCATCCTTTTGAAGAGAAGATCGGAGAAAGGATAGCTGAACAATTCAAGATCCTGAAGAGTGAACCCAACGATCTAAATAGTGAGAAACAACGAATCGAACTGATTGGAATGTATCTTGATCTGTTAGATAGACTTAGGAACTATCCAAGGAAAATTCAAAAATAATGTTACTAGTAGTAAGACTGGGCAAATCAAAGTCCGCTTAGGACAACCGAATATTAGAAAATTCTAATTTCACGCCAAAGCATTTTATGAAATTCGTATACTGTCTCAATGATGCAGTTTTGCCTTAAACGGCACTGTTATTTTCCCCGTTCACACCACGTAGGGAAGGAGGAGTCTGTAGAATTTCGGGATCCGTAATAACTTCTTGAGGTGGAAGGTTATAATGCTCTCTCAAATCAGTTTGTTGTCGCATAAGAACATCTTCTGAAAATGAAGGTCCCAGGTATCCGAACCAAATATACAGCACAATCACAATTACCAATGATATACCCATTACCAAAATGGACCATGCTACTGGGGTGAGATTCCCATACCCTGCCGATGATTTCTCATCCGGGTGATTTGACATGATAAAGTGAGTAGTATCCCTGTGGTTTTAAAAGCATTTGCCCTCGTTGGCTCAAGACGATGATGACTGTCTTTTTATTCGAGCTTGCAATCGGTTCATCTCCCAATAAACAATAAGTAAAGGAGTCTCCAGCAAACAAATAGGTAAGGATGGATCCAACAGGACGCTCAGTACATAGAGATGACGCACCGATCTCACTTAAGCATCTGTGCACATTGTTGATAAAGGAAATTAACACCGATTCGTTACAAAATCTCCCTGTAAATATCTATCATGAGGTTACTTCACGCATCGAAACGCTAAGAGGGACTTCAAAGGAATTTCGGCAGAAGAACAAATCGCAAAGGCGCAGACAGAACTACTATTTAGTGCAATAAGGTTGCTCTTTGAAGCCAGATATGCCAAAATCGTAGCAAGCCAAAAGGCAGACTTTCGTGACAGGCAAAAAAATGAGTTAGAAATAATAGATTATTCCAATATGACCAGGGAAGAGAAATTTGTGCTGGATGGGAGCTTGGAAACAGAGAAAAGAATCGAGATGATCTTCTCGGCCATTCTAACAGGAAGACCGGTAGTTTTGGACAAAATTTCTAATATGCTAAGCCATAAGTGCGTTCCGGTCAGGTTTATCAAGCCGATTGACCGTTTCATGGGGATAGATATGGTGGCATACGGGCCATACGTCGAAGAAGACATTGCACTACTCCCGTCAGAGAATGCTAGAGCTCTAACACAGAATGGTTTTGTAGAGGAAATCCAAATGCTGGCTCCGTAATTACGATTGCTCGCCAAACAGCTGGGCTTGAGTAACGCAAATATTCTTCATGGACCCTAAATAAGGCAATCGAGAATGACGCACAATGGGGTTGACATCGATCAATTCTTACTTCTTGCGATTTACCCGACTGTGGCTTTCTTCGTGGTGGGCTACCTGGGAAAGAAGTTTGCTTTATCCGATTTCTTAAAGTACGGTCTTCAATCTTTAACTAGCTTTGCATTTTCCATTTCATACTTCATCCTGGTTCCTAACGGAAATGCACAGGGTGTTGCAGTAGTTCTTCTACTATTTGGCATACTCCTTCTCGTTATAGCTAGAAAGCACAAACTGGATTCACAGATTTTCAAACCTCAGGTTTAAAGGTGGCTGAGAATCTCAATTTTGAAGACGTCCATTCGAATCGGTACCTGAGAATCAATTTGTTCCATAATGTCTCCGGTGTTGGGCATGTTCGGTTATGGATTCTTTTCTGGAGGTTGTATGTTCATCTCATGCTACCGAAAGTCATTCGAAAATGATGTGATGTCATAGTTGCGCGACCTAAAAGGATTAATACACCGATTATGCCTTAAATTACTGATGCCAACAGCTTATGTGCTTATCAATTGCGACCTCGGTTCAGAGGAGGAAATTCTAAAGGAGCTGAGGAGATTAAATGAGGTTGTTGAATTAAGCGGAGTATACGGCGTTTATGATATTATAGTGAAGATAAGGGCCGATTCTATGGATAAACTGAGAGAAACGATAACTTGGCATGTTAGGAGAATCGATAAGGTCAGATCAACTCTTACAATGATAGTAATTGAAGGGCAAGGAAATAAGTAAAGTCTCAGCCAGAACTTCTATACAAAGGTCCGAAATGGAGGCTTTTCACGCATTACAGTTCCGACTATCAACTCAATACGATAAGCTGACTGGATATTTTGGGCATCATTTCCTCAGAGCTTGATATCAATGATCCTAAACCCTATTACCAATGCGATTCCTATTATTATGAATCCAGCTGCTATTAATGCACCTTGATTCTTAATTGGTGTTTGGGAGATTCCCCCTTTATAGAGTAGGTAAACCCCGCTCGTCCCAAGTAGAAAAATAATGATCATGACCGCTGTTTCAGCAACCGTCTGAATAGATCTTGACGGTATTATAAAAGAGCCTGATAGCCTTCCGGATCCTTCAAGAATAGAATTGAACAAGCCCGATCCTAGCGCAAAGAAAAACACGAGATAAATAAATGACGCAACCAAAATTGCCTTATTTGAACTCATTGGCATTTTATTGTCAACTAGAGAATGACTATTTATAAATGTCTTTTTAGCCAGATTCAACCGATGATCAGCCGTAATTGTGCTGGTCAAGGGCTCGCAGAACTTTGACTGGCTAATATTGCCAATGCTCTGACAGGAGAACCCGAAGCTCCCTTTAATTTAAGCGGATTGATTAGCAGGGTGAATGTGTCTTTGTGTTCTAGACTCCCAAGATTACATAAATTCTCTACGATCAAGATACCTTTTCCTAGCAGGGTTTTGTGAGCAGAGAAATGCTCATCTGAACCAATATCGATACTCGGACCATCTATTCCTACGGCGTTTACTTTCTTCTCTGCCAAAAACTCAGCAGCAGCCACTGATAAACCAGGATTGCTTATCATGTAATCCTTGTTATTTATCATGTTCTGCCAGCCAGTTCTGAACACGATCGACATACCACGATCTATTTCGTTGATATCACGCAAATCATCAAGAGTTATCAATTCGTTTATGCCTTTAGGCATGTGCAACAGTAGGGCAGGACCTACAAATCGCTCTACCCCGATCATATCTATACTCTCAGTATCCTTTACGAAATGGGATGGAGCATCCAAATGAGTTCCAGTATGAGTACTCATCATCATGATTTCTGAATCATAGGAATGCACATCATATTTTGTCCACTTCATGAATAGAGGTTGAGGAGAACCTGGAAACACTTGCAAATTTGCATTTATTTCAAGCGACAAATCTAGCACCTGCATCTACCAAATCTGTCATGTTATTTCCACTACTGATTTTTAAATCGTATTAAGCCAATTCGGCAAAGAACATTGTTATTTTTTTCTCTATTTTCGAGATGTCATGTGGTTATGGTAAATTCATTGCCTACGATCTACTTCAATGCATAACAAAGATCGTCAAAATATGGATTACTCACGTTGGGTCTTCATTTGTGATCAGAGCTAGAAGCGCCGCTCTAATTTCCTTCCCATTCGCTGCTTGCCTGAAATATGTGGCATTGCTAGTATTGTCTATTGAATGAGAGACTTCATCTAACCTGGGCAAGGGATGCATAATAGAAACATCAGTTTTTGACTTATCGAGGGTGGTTTGATCGATAGTATATGTACCCTTTACTTTTTCATACTCTTGTATGTCAGGGAATCGTTCTTTCTGGATCCTAGTTACATAGATGACATCTAGGGTTGACAAAATCTCCTCAGGAATGTCGCTGTACTCATGGATCTTTAACTTATTCTCCACGCCGTATATTGACTCCTTTCGTATTCTGAGTGTAGGAGGCGATATCAATCGGATATCTACGTCGTAATTAGCGAGTCCATATACCAAAGAATAAATCGTTCTTCCATATTTTAAATCACCAATAATCCCTATTCGAAGGCCGTCAATCCTTCCTTTCTCCTTATAAATTGTATATAAATCGAGCATGGCCTGAGTCGGATGTTCTTCGCTTCCGCTCCCTGCGTTGATAACGGGATTACTTGACAATTCGCTTGCAAACCTACCAGAACCATCTAGAGGATGTCTCAACACGAGTACATCTGAGTACAAATCCATAATTCGAATCGTGTCTGACAAACTTTCACCCTTTTCAATAGATGAAGATTTAGGATCTGCTATACCAATCGAGCTACCTCCGATAGATGAGATTGCGGCCTCAAAGCTCATTCTTGTTCTTGTGCTTGGCTCATAGTAAATCGAACCAAGGGTTCGTCCTTTACCCAACTCGCTTCTTTCAGTCCTTGATAAGCTAGATATCTTGTCAGTGAAACTGAAAAGAAATTCTAATTCATCTCTGGTAAAATCCCTAATTGAAACGATATCCCTATCAAAATAATGATTTGTGGCCAATTTCGTAAATCTTGATCAGGTATTCTAATACTGTATATTTATTATTTCGAATGGTTCCCTTCAATGTTCTTTGTCTGTACTGAAAGTAGCTTTCACAGAAGGCTACTTTATGATATGGATTTGAATCCGTTTCCCAATAGGTTCATATGAAGAAATGGCTGATCGGATTTCTATTAGTTGGGAATTTATAAGTACGATATTTACAAGAGTCCGAATTTAGGGTTGTTCGGTCGGGCGAACAATAGCACTCTGATCCTACCTTTTGGTTTCGCCGAAACTAAAATGACTAAATTGAGGAGCTACCTAGAGGTCGAAAATGTACTTTTTACTTCGATTGGAGGAACCAGGCTCATTGGGGCGATGGCTGTCATGAACAACAAAGGCATCTTGTTGTCGTCTTTTTCGTCGGACGAGGAGATTGAAGCTATGAGGCGATCGACCGGGCTTAACGTCGAGAGGCTATCTAGCAGGTTTACTGCAGTAGGGAACTTAGTTATAGCCAATGATATGGGTGCGCTGGTTTCTCCTATATTCAAAGGCGAAGTTGACAAGCAGGTCCAGGATGTTCTTGGAGTACCCGTTATCTCCTGTACTGTCGCAGGATATTATCAGATCGGTTCAATGATTGTTGCTACTGATACGGGTGCAGCTGTACACCCCAAGGCATCAGAAGAAGAGGTGGCAATTATCGCAGAGACTCTAAAGGTTGAGACTGAGCCAGTCACGGTTAACGGCGGTATGCCATTCCTGTCATCGGGATTACTCGCCAACAGTAAATCCGTAATCGCTGGTAGTATGACGAGTGGACCAGAGCTGATCATGATTAGTAGAGCTTTCAAGGTTTAGAATCTACGGGATCTACTGTGAATCAGGAAGCATATACCTGAGTATCTACTGGTAAATGGCTATTTCTGAGCCTTGATATAGGATTTGGTTCAGTACAGATTGAAAGTTCAAGTTGATAATAAGACTATACAACTCAAAATCATTCTATGAATTTGGAAATTGGGATATCGAGATTCAAAGCACCCTTGTACAAAGTTGAATAAGCAGCATTATTTGGAACAAAATTTTAATGATATCTGCAAAGATAAATCGGTTTTGGCAACAATAACGTATATAACAACAAAATAGAAATAATATTGACGATGTCTGACAACGGAGTAGAACCTAAGGAGGAACGGTCTACATTTACAAGTACTTGGACTGTTGAATGGAAGGACGAAACTAGTCATGTCGTCAACACAGAAAAAGAAAATGCCTATCCTCAGGCCTTGATTTTGTTTAACGAATTATCTAGTTCGGGAAAGGAGGTGGTTCTTTACGAAATACGGACGCCCATTGCCGATCCAGCTGCTCAACCAAAAAAAATCCCAATTCTGAATAGTGCAAAGGCAAAGAAGAGAATTACTCATGGGGAACCGAAACCGCGAGCAGCTAGGGTGTCAGATAGGATTACAAATTCAAGCAAATCTGCAAAAACTTCTAGTCTAAAGGAGCTCAGGACAAGAATACTTATTTTAGTTGCAGTCATTGCTGTTTTTGTCATTATTCTCTTTCTTATTTCTATTCTTTTTACTGGCAGCGATTTAGCGCACAATTTTTCGATTTTACTTTTTCAACTAAATCCTCTGCGATTGGACTTAAACATACGGCCGGTTCTAGGGTAATGTTTGTAATATTTAGGGCTCAAGCACCCTAAAAGCTTAATCAATTCCTGAGTGATTGGCACATTTGCTTCAAATACACAAGTTTAATACTCCTAGTTAGTTATAGGGGCTATGCCAATAGCATATGTGTTACTCAATTGTGAACTCGGTCATGAAGCAGATATTATTAACGAACTGAAAAAACTACCGGGAGTCAATGATGTCGAAGGATGTTATGGTGTTTACGACATGATTCTGAAAATAAGCTCGGATTCGATGGACAAGCTAAAGGAGACTATCACGTGGCACATCCGAAAGATAGACAAAATAAAGTCGACTTTAACATTGATAGTTATAGAAGGCCAGGGGAATCATTAGGATTAAAGGCGAATTGAAGGGTTATTAGCTTACGACTCGCCTGCCAATCCAGTGTCTTACCATACATTCAATCAAACCGCATGAAATTTAATAGGTCTTGACACAGATAGAGTTGGCACACTAATTTTCATTGGAATCTGATATGACGTTGCCTACATTGACATCATATTTCTCGACCTGATTGGTCAAGCATTCGTGTTAATTTATTCTCCTTAAAATAGTCTAATTTTAAGATAAGCTCGTTCGATTTGCTCTTTACCTAATGTCTTGAAAAGCCTGGGAAATCTGCGATTTTGCCGCTTCCAGATCCTTATCGCTGGAGATAAGAAAAGCATTTTCTGGTTTACCCCTACCATGTTTTACGATTATAGCGAGTCCGTCGTCTTTTGGTTGAACATCAAGGAACGTCCTAAAGTTCAGCGTCTTCGCGTAGACAATTCGATGCGGGCGCACCTCTTCTATGACCATATCGCCTAGCGATTTTGCGAATCGTCTAAGCTCTAAGAGTATCTCTTTGATATCGTCTCTTAAACTCGTTAGATGATCTTCAAATTGCAAACCAGATTTATTATTGACGAACCCGAATTCACTCATGAGATCCTATATGCAAAAACCCTTTATTAATCAAAGAGGCACACGCAGTCTAGATTTTTAGAGTTTTCCAGTTATTGAGGGCTTTCAATATTGGATATTGTACTATAAGGCAAATCTTTGATATGCATCTAATATGCGAATACTACTCTGCACTTGACGAGCTTCTGGTGAGCAACCCAAACATATTTTCAGCATATTGAAGGGAAAGGACAAATTACTTCAATCAATATAACATCCCCTGCCCTGGATGTTACTATGCAGCAGACCGGAATCGCCAATCGAATAAATTTGTATCTACATTTTTACTTTTAAGGAATCGGGATAAAAATAGGTTGGTTTATCGAGGTTTAATTCCAGAGGGCGAGACGTTCCTTAAGAGGAGCAAAGTGTCTTTCAATCTCATCGAAGCGTTCATAAAAATTATCGATATGACGAAGTTTTTCAAAGGAAGAATCTGTCTTTATCTTCTTCAAGACCCCGCTCACTTCATCAATCGTAACCCCGTGCTTAATATCATATTCTATCTGCTTTATGCAATTTGCTATCGTTCCGTACTTCCGATGTTGTCGTTTTTCCCAAGTTGAAGCCGTTTCCGATATTCCTGTTAAATACTTTACAATTGTCTTTTCCATATGCTCAATATGCCAATCCTTCATAGGAAAGCTATTCTGAGTCAAAAGATCCATAATATATCCCTCTGCCGGACATATAAGCTAAGCCCCCATTCCAATAGCAAGGTTATTCTGCTAGTTATCCACTACTCCATCAGCTTATGACATCTATGCCCCTCGACATCTTAATCGCCCCTCTCCGAGATTTCCAAATAGCCAGCCAGTCACCTATGCGCCTTATATTGATTTCTAGGATTTGGTTGAAATGCATACAATACGAGAGTTTCATCCAAACCGTTCCAGATACTTTTCGTATATCAAGAGAATCCTAAATTCTCCTAAAATCTCTTGTGACCTACAATGAGGGCAAGCCGTTTAGGCTATTCCAGTCGTCTTCTTTAGATGCTTCTCGAAGCTTTGTAAGGCTGATATCTGTTCTTCAGATTGGATCGAACCTGGTCTCAAAACTCTGATCTTTGTGATGGCTTCTAGAGAGGACAGATTGGGGTCCTGTTTCATAATATATGCTGCAAGAATGGTTCCGGTTCTTCCTTTTCCGGCTGCGCAATGAACCAATACTGGTTTCTCTTCGTTAATGCGTTGGTCTATGTACCGGACCGTTGATTCTAAGCTTTCAAGTGGCGGTGCACCAAAGTCATCAACCTTCAGGTGCATATACTCCAGTTTCTGACTGGTATTAGTTAACCACGAAGTTGGAAGTGGGCTTTCCCTAACTGTGATGATACTCCTAATGCCGTTCTTTGCAACCCACAAAAGTTGTGGCAAATTGACTGGCATGCCGCTGCCCGCTAATTTTTTCTCTATCACCCAGCTAAAATTCGTTGGTCGATTTGCAAAGCGTCCATGAAACCAACGATATGTATTGCCAATTCTGGTCATGTAGTTGTTTTGAATAATTACTTGCAAGAAGAGAATATATGTCTTTTAAATCGCCGTGTACGATCTTACTTTGAATATGCAAATAATCTTCGTGGCGCTGTATCCTCATCTGCATAGGTTCTAAATGTGCAAGGGTTAAATTGCATTGTGTGCTGGATGAGCCAGGGTCAAATGGTGGCGCAATTTGATTAAACATGATTTCTCTAGTAAGATAGTTCTGATTACGGGAAGCTCGGGCGCGGTAGGAAGTCGGTTATTGGAATTTTTCACATCACACGGTGCTACTACCATTGGAACTTACCTAGACGAAACGAAAATCGATATTACTCGTTCAAAATCTGGAGGAGTCGACCTTATTCGATGTAATACTATGGAGAATGCCGATGTGACTTCTCTCGTTGATTCAATTACCCATAAACACGGTCGAATAGACGTTCTATTGAATACTGTAGGGGGATACATTGGTGGGAAGAGTGTAGTGGATCTTGAAGAGGAAGAATGGAACAAGATGTTGGGTTTAAACCTGCTTTCGGCGTTCCTAATTACCAAGCAAGTTCTCCGTCTAATGCTTCAATCTGATTATGGTAAGATAGTTCATATTTCTTCTTATACGGGGATATCTGCTCAGGGGTTGGATTCGGCATATGCCTCATCGAAAGCCGGCCTGATAAGATTTGTTGAATCCGTTTCAAAAGAAGTGAAGGAATATAATATTACGGTCAACTGTTTATTACCTTCGATTATCGATACAAAATCAAACAGAAAAATGATGCCAGATGCTAATTTCAAGCAGTGGGTCAAGATAGACGAGCTAGTGGATATTATTGCGTTCCTAAGTTCTGACGACTCTCGTGCACTAACTGGCTCAGCAATACCAGTGCTCAAACCAAGTTAACTTAACTGCTACTCAACTACATAATTTGAAATTAAGAAAGTGATCAGATTAGCTCAAAAAGGAAATGATTTTTCCCACCAAATCATTTTCGCGGGGCCTAGTTGTTGTTTCCAATAGTGCAACTCCATCTAAAGTAGCAGAAAAATATTCTCTGTAATAAATGCGCATTTTTCGCCTTAATGTCCTTTCTACCAGGCCATATTCCATAAGGTCGGTTATCAATTGAGAAACAATCAATTGATTAAGATCAGTTTGGCTTGAAATCTTGCTCTCTGTTTTGGAGCTACCCTTAACGCAACTAAGTATTTGAACATGCCACTTTGTCAGGCGTGAATCGTTACGATCAAAGGTCCTCGCATTCAAATGTATGTTATTTAGATCAACTAGAGTCGATTATTAATGTAACTGTCTAGCTGTGCAACAGATATACAGTACATTGACTTCTGTCATACCTAAGAGTAGGATAGTCTCAAATCTTAAAATCAAGCCATTACTTGTCTTACGAATAGATTTCCTCAGGTGGAATAATTGCATGGCATCCCCAAATAAAATAACATTAATGGGGAATTGTTTGGATAAAAAGAGGTGAATAGTTCTTCGGACCCTGGAGAATATTGGCAGAATAGACTCACAGCAAATTATAGTTTGGACGGAACAGGATTCCAGGCCCTTGGCCAGCATTACAACAAATGGATGTATAGAATTAGGAAAGTTATCGTAAAAAGGGTGGTTAATAGGACGATCTCTGAGCTTAATGTTAAGGATGCGTTTGATATTGGTTCAGGTACTGGGTTTTACATTGACATGTGGATAGAACTTGGCGCTACAGGAGTCATAGGAAGTGACATTACAGACGTGGCAGTGTCGAAGTTGGGGGAGAAATATCCTTCCAATGAATTCTTTAAGCTTGATATTGGGCAAAATGTATTGCCAGATCAGCTCTCTGGCCGAAAGTTTGACATCATATCTGCATTTGATGTATTATTCCATATAACCGATGATGTTCGATATCGGAATGCAATACTGAATATTAGTCGCCTTTTAAGAGAAGATGGAACGTTTTTGTTTTCAGAGAATTTTCTTCATCGTGATGCGCTAAGATCCCAGCATCAGGTGAGCCGTCCGCTTCTTTCAATCGAAAGGATACTTCAGGAAAGCGGATTTAAAATATTAGACAGGATTCCCATGTTTGTAATTATGAACGCACCAGTGGATACTAACAGTAGGTTACTTCAAACAACCTGGAAGTTGATTAGAACCACTGCAAAGAAAGGGAGATTCGCATCGAATTTCACCGGCTGTTTGCTTTATCCTCTAGAATTAATTCTTACTGGTATAGTCAAGGAGGGGCCATCAACGGAATTGATGATCTGCAAAAAACTACAAGGGGGTTCACAGTCCTAGTAAAGGATAGCAACATGCCGGAGTTAGATGTTGTTGATTCTCCATTTAGCATTCTAACGTTTGAGCTATATGGCTAGTCAAACGACCTCTCATAGATTCATCGACTTTGGTTGACACCCTTCCGATACCAAATGAAAAGCAGTATTGCTCCAATTGCTATTCCAAATAGAGAATACACATAGGAGTTAGTGACGATAAAACAGTGCCACTCAAGCACTCTTAGGGAAGGATCCGTTAATTGAGCGTCCTCCTGACTAAGAATAGATAGACATCTAAAACCCTCCGAATTCAGGTCCGCTGCCAGGATAGAAAAGAGTGCTATAAAGAATATGCCATAATAGAAGAGGTTGTTTGCCCATAGGGGACTCATTGGAAACAATAAACCAGAGCTGAATCTTTCAAGAGGTGAAAGCTTGAGGCGTTCAGTGTTTGAAAGAAATGCTTGTAACAACAGCTCCTTAACAAATAAGAAGCACTTAACGAAATTGTATTCAATCAGTCCTACCTTCCCACATCTCTTTTCGCGTAGTCCCAATCGGTCATACAATATCTCACTATAGAATCTTACAGTACATTAGACGTAAAAATATTTATAATGTATTGCTCCGCGAAAGTACCGTGCTTAGTAAAACAAATTCATTTCAAACGTACGTACTAATAGCACTAACACTGGGAGCATTAGGGCTCCAAGTAGTGCCTTTAAACCAAATACATGCAACAGTGGCTGGATTGGCAGCCGCAGCCGCAGCTGCGAGCAGCTGGTGACGCAGCAGCTGCCGCAGCAGCAGCCGCTGGAGGCTCAGCTGCAGCTGCAGCCGCTGCAGGCAGTGGCAGCTGCAGCAGCAGCATCATCTGCAGGAGGAGGTGCAGCAGCAGCCGCAGCAGCAGGCAGTGGCAGCAGCAGCAGCAGCCGCCACCTCTGGTGGTTCAGCAGCAGCAGCAGCCGCAGCAGGCAGTGCAGCCGCAGCAGCAGCCGCTGGAGGTTCAGCAGCAGCAGCAGCCGCAGCAGGCGGTGCAGCCGCAGCAGCAGCCGCTTCTGGAGGAGAAGCCGCCTCGGCAGCAGCCGCGAGCAGCAGCGGCTGATAACGGCGCAGCAGCAGCCGCAGCGCAGCTGCGGGTGCAGGCGCTGCATCGGGCGCAGCAGCAGGCGCAGCCGGCAGCAGCAGCCGCTGCAGCGGCAGCAGCTTCAGGTGTCTCAGGAGCAGCAGCAGCAGCCGCAGGCAGTGCAGCAGCAGCAGCCGCAGCAACTGGAGGTGGTGCAGCAGCAGCTGCGGCAGCAGGAAACGCAGCGCGCAGCAGCAGCAGCAGCCGCAGGTGGCGGTGGTGCAGCAGCAGGTGCAGCAGCCGGTGGTGGTGGCAGCAGCAGCAGCCGCAGCAGCCAGTCAGGCAGCAGCCGCAGCCGCAGCCGCAGCTGGCGGTTCAGCCGCAGCAGCAGCCGCAGCAGGAGCAGCAGCAGCCGCAGCCGCAGCCGGTGGTGGTGCAGCAGCCGCAGCCGCAGCTGGTGGTGGTGCAGCAGCAGCAGCAGCCGCAGCTGGTGGTGGTGGCAGCAGCCGGCAGCAGCCGGTGGCGGTGGTGCAGCAGCCGCAGCAGCCAGTCAGGGCAGCAGCAGCAGCCGCAGCTGCAGCTGGCGGTTCAGCAGCCGCAGCAGCCGCAGCAGCCGGTGGTGGTGCAGCGGGCGCGGCAGCCGCGGCAGCAGGTGCAGCAGCAGCAGCTGCAGCAGCAAGCTCAGGGCTTAGTGGGGCAGCCGCAGCAGCAGCAGCAGGTGGTGCAGCCGCAGCAGCAGCAGCATCAGCCGGTGGTGCAGCCGCAGCAGCAGCAGCATCAGCTGGTGGTGGTGCAGCCGCAGCAGCAGCAGGAGCGGGCAGTGCAGCAGCAGCAGCCGCAAGTGGCGGTGGTGCAGCCGCCGCAGCAGCAGCAGGTAGCGCGGCAGGTGCAGCAGCAGCAGCCGCTGCCTCAGGTGGCGGTGGCGCAGCCGCAGCCGCAGCCGCAGCTGGGCAGGGAGCAGCCGCAGCCGCAGCATCAGCCGGTGGCTCAGCAGCAGCAGCAGCAGCAGCAGGTGCAGCAGCATCAGCTGCAGCAGCAGGTAGTTCAGCCGCAGCTGCAGCCGCAGGTAGTGGCGCAGCCGCAGCCGGCAGCAGCAGCGGGTGGTGGTGCAGCAGCGGCAGCTGCAGCAGCTGGTAATGCAGCGGCAGCAGCAGCCGCCGCCGGTGGTGGTGGTGGTGGTGGCAGCAGCAGCAGCAGCTGCGAGCATCCGGAGGTGGCGCAGAGCAGGTGCAGCAGCAGGTAATGCAGCAGCAGCAGCCGCAGCAGCCGGAGGTGGCGCAGCAGCATCAGCCGCAGCTGCATCAGCAGCCGCAGCAGCAGCCTCTTCTGCAGCAAGTGATGCGAGCAGCAGCCGCCGCAGCAGCAGCAGCAGCCGGTGAAGATCAGCAGCAGCAGCAGCAGCAGCAGCAGGTACGGCAGCGCAGCAGCAGCAGCAGCCGGTGAAGCAGCTGCAGCAGCAGCAGCAGCCGGTGAAGATCCAGCAGCAGCAGCAGCCGCAGCAGCTGCAGAAAATGGAGGCTCAGCCGCAGCCGCAGCAGCAGCAGGTAGGGCAGCAGGAGCAGCAGCAGCCGCCGGTGAAGCAGCTGGTGCGGATCCAGCAGCAGCTGCAGCAGCTGCAGCAGCAGCAGGAGCAGCAGCAGCCGGTGGTGCAGAACCTCAGCAAGCAATAGAAGCCGGTGCTGCTGGGGCCGCTGGAGTTGAGAATCAGAATCTTGCAGCTCCAGAAGGTGAAGCTCCTCCAGAAGATGGTGCAGCTCAATTAGCCGCCCCTGAAGGTGCAGTTCCTCCTGGTGGCGCAGCTCCTCCTGGTGGCGAAGCTCCTCCTGGTGGCGAAGCTCCTCCTGGTGGCGAAGCTCCTCCTGGTGGTGAAGCTCCTCCAGAAGATGGTGCAAGCTCCTCCAGGTGGTGCAGCTCGCTCCAGAAGGTGATGAAGCTCCTCCAGGTGGTGAAGCTCCTCCAGAAGATGGTGCAGCTCCAGAAGGTGCAGCTCCAGAAGGTGCAGCTCCAGAAGGTGCAGCTCCAGAAGGTGCAGCTCCAGAAGGTGCAGCTCCAGAAGGTGCAGCTCCAGAAGGTGGTGATGCACCTCCAGAAGATGGTGGCGCAGCTCAATTAGCCGCTCCACGAGGTGCAGCACCTCCTGAAGGTGTAATTTGTAACCCTGACATACCAATATTCAATCCGGAAACAGGTCAATGCGAAGCCGCCCCCCAACCCGAAGCAGCCCCAGAGTGTAACCCTCCTGAAGTACTAAATCCAAATACAAATCAATGCGAAGCTCCACCAGCTGACGTAGCTCCACCAGCTGACGTAGCTCCACCAGCTGACGAAGCTCCACCAGCTGACGAAGCTCCACCAGCTGACGAAGCTCCACCAGCTGACGAAGCTCCACCAGCTGACGAAGCTCCACCAGCTGACGAAGGTCAGGACGGAGGCAACGGCGACGACGGTAACGGAGACGAAAACAACTAGGGTAACTAGAGAAAATTTTTCTCTTTTTTTTATCCTCTAAGTAAGGGTCATTATTCTAACCGCTTTTTTTTGCATTAGACTTGACGTTTATTACCCAGAAATTTAGCCTGATGCAGCTAATATTGTATTGATTGATTGATAATATTACACGATTAGCACTGAATGGCTGTTGCACCTAGCGAACCAACAACTTTTTCGATTATGTGATCAAAGTCTGACCTAAATTCCAATCTTTATAACACGTCATGAATACTATCCGTACGTTGATTAGAATTACACATTCTCCTATTGAACAAATAATAATACATGAGATGGTCGAATACTCACTTTCCGATTTTGTGAAGCATATGACCCTTGGTGTTGCGCCTGAAGGAACAGCAAGTTTGGTCAAATGGTGTGACGGGATAGTTTTTGCACACGTTGCCTTGCCGTCTACCGCAGACGTGGTGAAGGACCAGATGAACGGTATAGTTCATTGGGCATGGCTTTCATATGCTGAAATGAATTCATTCAAAGATGTCTTGGAATCTCCGCATAAAGCAAGAATTCCTCTAATAGATGTAAGTAACAATGACTTGAATAAGGAACTCGTTCGCTGGTTAAAAAAGAAGAGAATTGGGAGATGACGTGCCTTGTGAGTTGACATGCCTTTGAACGTTAAACCTTTTGTTTGACTTATACATATCAAATGGACAGAGCCAACCATATGTCTGTCTAACCTTGACTTTATTCTGATGAATTGGAACGACAGTTCCAGAGGGGAAATGTTGATGCGATCCGATAGGTGGGTGACTTGAGATGAATTTGCCTGTTGTTGCCACATAGTTTTTGGCTCATTTCACTCTTAAAACGTTTTAATTGGTTAAATGGATTATACGTAGGTGATCCTTGATTCGAATTTTAGGTTTGCTAGCCCTATTTCCTCCCAACTAGCTAAGGTGGAAGACTTCGTTGAACCAGTCAAGCTGGAACTGAAGTAAGATTCAAAGCAGTAGTCTGGTGGCATTATTGATGCTCCGATTCTAATCTCCCCTCTTGCAACGAAATTGTAAATGCCGTTGTAAAATAACAATAATAATAATTGTAACAAGTTTTTGCTATAATGATAAATCGTAATTAGGCTATTTCTCCTTCTTGTGCCATTAGAACCAATTACAACTCAATAGTAGTAATTTTCTCATAACAAAGACTCAAATCGCTTAAAGCACACATAGACGTACGCCTAGATCAAGATTGGCACGTAGAGTGATAATCACGAAAGATAATATTTCTAATAGAATCTTAAGTATAATAAATACGAGACAGAATGGCATGTGTTGTTTTTGCGAACAAAAAATTGTTAGTGACGACGTGCTAGTTAGCACTGGGATTCCCCGTAGTTACTATCATATTGATTGTGCAAGAAGACTGCACATAATCTAGCATCATAATCTACGAATTGAAATTGTTTGTGCGAAATTAATATGAGGATAAAGGATTTCATAAATTCGCGCTCCCGGCATCTACCCAGTTTGATGCACCAAAGCTCTCTCGAGTTGTACGAATCATCGACATATTGTAATCAAAGATTATTTTGGAGTAATTTTCTAATACTTCTTTGATTGATTCTAGGTTCTTGGCGGTATAAAAGCCCGGACAGTCTCCCGTTAATTGAAATGAAGCGTGGACTTGCGGTCTACCTTTATAGATTTGAATCCATGACGAAAATGGGTACAGCCAGCATACGCCTGGTTTGTCTGGATGCAAAGAACAAGATCCCGTCTCAGAAAGAAATCTGCACCGACATGGAAGTCCAGTGTCAGATTCATCTTCATGATCCTTTCTTTTCAGCGATAGCATAGTAATAGTTGTAATCAAGCCCCCCATCGAATTGTCATCACGGGTTGAGATTATTGTGTCATGTTTCACAAATTCAGATGGCCTATCATAACCTAGTTTTGAGGAAATATGAATAATATCGTCTTTGGTCAGTGGCAGGCTGGCTTGATGTTCGCAACAATTATGGCAGTCAGGCCACAGACATTTCCAAAGTAAATACAAGGCGTCACGTTCCAAAAATGGAATATGGAATACGACATCATTTACTTGAATCACGGTATCCTTAACGTCATCCCTTTTCCCTAGGTGCAAATCATGAACAGGAGGCTCTATATTCCACCTTTTACCTAATTCTTCAAGGGCTTTCTCTACGTACGATTCACGGGAATTGATGTTCAATCCATTCGCCTAATTCTAGTAATCAATTCTTGCTCAATTCCCTCCACATCAGCTTATAATACCTAATATGTTGCTGAATATTCATTATTTCAAATCCATGTAGAATACTAATGACTAGAAATTTTCAAAGAATTGTTCCTCTGGAAAAGAATACTTCATGGTTCCCGGGAGTAAGATCCTCCCAGGTTGCAAACACCGTATCTTCTACTGTAATAATTGAAGGACATTCAGAAATATCTCCATTGTTACTCAGATTCGTAACACCACTAAATGACTCACCACTGTCAGTACTTGATGCAAAGAAAATCTCATCTTTATCTGAGGTATCCGTTCTGTCTTGCCATGCTATGAATACTCTGTTATTCTGATCAGCCATAATATCGACATTCGAAGGTTCATATAGTCTGCCCTGTTCAGTTTCGCTTATCTTCTTGGTTTCAGAAAATGTTTTTCCATAGTCATCACTTTTAATAAGACTTATGCTCCTTAGTTTGTTAGTATCCAATCCCCCCCAAATCACGTAAATCTGGTTCCCAGAACTAGCAACCTGAGGCTCACCAAAATCTTTCTCTTCCATATTTAGTTTCGACATGTTACCAAATGTCATGCCCTTATCAAAGCTAGAAATAAAGTAAACACCACTTTTTGTGTTCGGCTGATCCTCTCCATCGACATTCCAGGTGACATAAACATGACTATCAAAAGCAGATATTTTTGGGAACGTTTGAGCCATTGCGTTTTCACTCAATACTATTGGTTTGTGAAAAGTATTTCCGCCATCGTTGCTGGAGGCTAGCATTATGCGATAGGGCCCATAAGGAATCTTTTCCAACCAGACTATATACACATTATCCCCAAAACTTGAGATCTCCTGGTTGAATGCATTCGAATTACTGTCACTAAGTAACACCTGCTCTCCAAAAGAATTTCCTCCATTATTGCTCTTCTTGAAATAAATTTGCTTATTGACATTTGTGTCATCTGCCCATACAACGTAGACGTTCTTATTTTCTGATGCCATTTGAGGATGCTCTGAAAAACCAATATTATCGCTTAGCCGAATTTTTTCTCCAAAGGAATTTCCCTCGTCACTGCTCTTCTTGAAAAAAATTTCATAGTTCCTATTTGTGTTACCAGGTACCGATTCTTGCCATACGACATAAGTATTATTGTCAGAGCTTCTTACCTGGCCATACACTGAATCTTCAGTATTATTCGAAATATTCATGGTGTCATCGAATTCTATCTGAAGGCTATGATTAATGAGATCCGTTACTTCCGCTACGCCATCATTCGAAGCTCTCAAGTCCAACGGATGAGTCAGAGAGTAAATCAGACCGACGGAAGATATCACAATGCCTAAAGCAAGTAGAAAAATCTTGTTCTTTTCATTCCACATATACATCAAATACAGAGAATATATCCCAATGCCTTATAATTGTATTAGAAACGAAGAAGTGATTACCTTTCCAATGCTATTCCTATTAACCGAAGCTTGTATGCATAAGTCGGTTAGGGGGGGATTAACTAGATCTTCTACTCGTCGCTCATGCCATGGGTGAGCTTTGAATAATCGGCTACAGAATTTCTAGACCTGCACTTAAGTTGCGTATGAGACTATTTGGCACGAGTTCCGGACCAGACGAGCGAATGAAACCTAATTGATAATCTGTAACCATTCTTCAGACAGATTTCTGCCAACCATTTGGATTTTTCCACAATCTCTGCAGCAGAATTTCCCTCAGGCATCAGAATTATTCTTTGCCTCTTCAGCATTATATTTTCCGATCAGAGTCTCTACTTCTGATATGTCTGAACGATTGCATATAACAAATTTCATGTACGCCTTAGAATTCTTGGCAAAATATTCTAAACAGGTTTGACTTCTCTGTGTTTTTCGAAATCGAAGAATTCTGAAGTTTTGGTGAAACGTTCCACCGGTCGACAAATCTTTCTACCATGTCTGAGGGAAGAATAGTACCATTCGTTTCAACCTCGATGAAATAGTCATTGCTCTTCAAATTGGAAAGTAATGGAACGAGTTTCATTTGTTGTATGAGAGGTTCGCCGCCGGTGATTACACAATGCTTCGTGTCGAACCCTGATATTTGTTCCTGAATCTCAGGTTATAGTCATTTCTGAAACTTCTCTATCATAATCGTAATGATTCCAGTCCCATGTGTATTTCGTGTCACACCATACGCATGATAGATTACATAACGCAGTTCGTATGAAAACTGCTGGCTTTCCCACATCAATCCCCTCTCCCTGTAATGAATAGAATATTTCACTAAGCTTGAGAGTCTCTATCTCGGATGATAGCAGGTCGGGATATTCTCATAACTTTATCCAATCACTCCTCCAACCAGATGTTAAAATTATCTTCTTAATATCTGTTGGAGAATTTGTTGCGTTATTTAATTACCCTACTAGCAAATCCCATACAGTTTAAGAAATCGTTGGGGAAATATATAATTTCGGCATGATGATCACAAGGATCGGATCCTTGCCCAGGCCCGGGGAGATATTTCACGTGCTAAGGGCCAATTAGCAACAAGCTTTACAAAATCACCTTGTGAATATTAATATGTGACTGGAATGGCCATATTTTAGTGTAGAGACACCTATCCACAAATCTTATTGTTTAGTTATAAAAAAAACGAGCAAATGGAGATTAGGTCTGCTATTCATCAGTATGGGCAGTTTTGCACTGTAAAATAGAATGATGTCAAATTAGCTTACTGTAAGCATTCTTATAAGCGGTAAAGAATACAATTGCTACCATCGGATGAACACATTCAATTGTTGAACCTACAGACAAACAACTGTGCATCTTTTACCGCAAACAAGGGGTTTTTAGTATGATTGAGTTGATAGTAGTCCCATTTCTCATCAAAAGGGAAATGTAAATGTCACTTTTTCCAATTCTAGGATTGGAACATATAAGGAAAGAGTATCGGTCCCTAGCGCATCAACGTAGACAAATTCCCCTGTCAGTCTCTTTAGTTCTATGAATTTCTTTTCTGGTTTGCTGGACTGTACAACATAGTGTACTATAGAAGTACCAATTGCTCCAGTTTGAATAAATAAAATTTCTCTATTTTCATGTTGTAAATGATATAACATAGGAGTCAAACCCAGTGCAGACTGAGATGAATAAACTATAACTTTTAACATATCTTCCAAAGATTTGTATTTGAGATATACTGCATCGTTATGGTCGCTTTCTGTCATATTAGATAGAAGGTTAGAATATTTCTTGGTATTTTATCTTTCCTTTAATTCGCTTACTCTAAGCTAATCCCTAGTCACTAGTGACTAGTCCCTAGTTCTTGAATTGATTCTGTTCAAATAAGGCTCCACAAAAGCACGGAATAGAGCGAAATGTAGAAAAATGATAAAGTCCTCAGTCAATCAAACAGGATGAAATAAACTTGTTTTCATCGAAAAAAGTTTAAAAAAGGGTTGAGATAAAAATTATAATGAGTTTTGTATCCCCAAACTCCTTTATTGTTTTGAAAAGAATTGCTTTTGCTGTTGTTGGGACACATTATAATATGTATTCCAGGCCTTTGCGATATTCGTATTATATTCAGTTATCGTATCTACAGTCCTATTGTATACCTTAAGATTCTCTCTGCGGCATCAATAGCATTTATGGTCAATTGATTGTTGATATCTATTGCTTTTATTGTGTTGTTTGTGAAGTCAGATGTCTGTCTTGCCATTTGATCCGATACGACTCAGAGCTTGGAAAAGTGTTCCAGGTTTCACCTACATACTGCTTTTGAACAGCAAATGTAGTGTGTATTAAATTCTTCACCGTCTGGATATAATCAAGCTGCAGGTTTGATATTGACTGTGAATATTGGGGTTGAGCCTTAGCAACTTCGTCAATAGCCCTCATAAAACTGTCTCGAACAGTTTCGTATGGTGTGTTCACTTCTGTCGTCTTTACGTTACCACTTGCTGATTCTTTATCTACCATTTTGCAACTAAATATCATTATGCTATCTCTTATATATAGCTTGGCAATAGATGGTATTAATTGGCAAATAGATCCATCGTCTAGCGTTAGGAAGTAAGCACAAGACCGAACAATTCTGAATTCTACCGTCGTACAGCCTATTACTAATAAATCATAGGTCATCAAATAATCTTAGGCAATTTAATGACTACACGACTAATTGCTTTTTTCTTCTGATTTGGAAATTACATAGAATCCGTGTGCTGAGATAAGAAAGGCAGCAAAAGACATCTTTGTCGCAAAAACCAGATTCCAAGGAGTCTCCGGATTGGGGTACGGTACATTGATGTCATCTAGTCTTAGCAATCCATTGGTCATATCAACTGTAATAAATGAATTCCAAACGACAAAGTTGTAGATGAATTCGTATAATGCTGTAATCGCAATGGCAAGTATAATGAGCTGAAAAAGAGCCTTCCATGATTTTGGTAATTTTTTTGCCTGATGCTCCACCTATCTTAGTGACACAATACCAACCTACAACAGTAACTATCATAAGATAGGTAACCAATTTCGCCAAACCAGTCATCGGAAATTCAGTATCCACTAATACCTCTCCGATAACAATTTTCCCCGTGCTCAAATATTCAGCTATGCTCAGAACCAGTGCATAAGTAAAGATGATTAACATGGTCGCAGCGCAGAAGTAAAAGGTATAAAGATAAATCTTCCTTGCTCTCAATTCATCCTTTCTGAGACTTGGGTTCTGCATCTTATGACAGTCTTTGATAATAATTAACGCTTTATATAATCTATATTTTGGTCGCGATTCTCTTCAATTAGAAATTCCATTGAAGCGAAATCGAATCATTACTCTACTAATACTCCAATACCCTATAGAAGTGGACTTCCAGTATTGAGATTCAAATGAGTTGCTACCTAACCGTTTGACTTGATTTTGCAATTAGCAGGCTAATCAGATAGATATAAAATATGAACACATATAACCTGAAAAACTCTTATAGTCATTCGCGGATCGATTCCATAGACAAGGGCAGATGGTAAGTAAGGGGAACAGACCAGACTGGGATGTATATTTTATGCTTCAAGCGGAAATAGCTAAACTCCGTTCAAATTGTTTAACAAGACAAGTGGGATGTGTCATAGTTCGTGAGAATAGACAGATCGCGACCGGATACAACGGTACACCTTCAGGGATCAAGAACTGTTTCGAAGGAGGATGTTTGAGATGTTTGGACCGTGCGAGAGGTAAAATTGAGTCAGGAGCAGATCTCGAAAGATGTCTGTGTATGCATGCAGAGGCTAACGCTATGCTTCAATGTGCTGTTTTTGGTAATACAGGTAGTACCAGGGGTTCCACGTTATATTCGACTTATGCCCCTTGTCTAGAGTGTAGCAAGATGGCAGTAAGTGTAGGAATAGCCAAAGTGGTATCGTTAGCCTCTTACCCTGAAGATGGGTCAGTTCTTTTGGCAAAGCGTAACGTAAGCGTAACAAGAATAGACAGGTTTGAATTAGAACGATGGCTATCAACTGTGGGGATGGACGCAGCCACAATGAAGAAAAGAAGTTGATTATCTAAAGTCAGACATAGTGAGTTACTAGATGGTCTCCCTTAGAAAGAATTGAAGTCAGCCAATTTGTTTCTGTCGAAAATTTGATTTGTTCAAGGACGCTCTATTTGCACTGAGAGCGAATTTGTCGAATCAATTCCAATATCGTGTCGGCGTCGTTTGTCTCAGGATGCATCTCCAAATACTTACTAAGTGTAGCAAGAGCCTCCAATTTTTGCCCCCTTTTTAAAAAAATCATCCCCTTATCTCTTATTGCAAATGGGTTAGTTTCATCAATGCTGATTATCATTTCGTTTGCGAGTTCGGCTCTTTCTAGGTCGTTTGACTCATAAAAGCTATTCTTGAGATTATTTAGGAGTCTTACGACTACCTGTGAAGCAGTTGCATTACTAAGTAGCGCCCTCGTCAGTACCATATTTTGGCGAGGGTACGATCGTTCCAATAACTCTTTAAGGGAATAATCATCCATTATTCGACCCATATTAAATGGATCGATAACGATCTCCGCAGATTGATCGTCAAGAATATATTTGACCAAAAAGTGAGCTGGAAAGTTAACAGGAAATAGATGTGAAGTCTAACATCGATGCTATCCTCATATAAATGATAGACAGAGTTATCGGTATCCCGTTTTTCTTTCAGAGTACTATGTTGAGATAATTGTTGGCTGGATTGTAATAGTCATGTGCATTTGGCTTGAACTTTACCTCATTGAAGAAAAAATCATTTATCCCTTCGATGAGTTGAGTCGGTCGTAGACGCTTAGGGTCTTTTACTTTTTGAGACAATTTATTACCCAGGCCGTCAATTTGCCGTGAAATGGATTCGATATTCAAGTCCGGATAGGCCAAAATCCTTGAAACATGTAACGAAAATTCAGCTAATCTACTACTGTCCTCTTTCATTCGTATAGGAATTGCCACAACGTTCTTCCAATCCTCTATACATCCTTGCAAATCTATTGCAACCAATCAAGCTATAATTCTCGCTTTCTTACTTATATCTTAGCCAATCAAATCGGTCTTAGCAGAATTAATTGTATCTGTCTTTACCATCTCCAACCAAAAACACAACTAAGACCAGATTGGGTGATGAAGCATATACTATGACCTAGTATGAATTCCGCAGCAGAAAAAACAAAATTGTTGTCCTATTAGATATTTGTCCTTTTCATTGGCTAATCGAATTCGATAGAACTAGTTCTTCCCGTTCTACGACTAGTTTGTATGTTTGCAGTTTGTGACGCTCGTGATAATCTATATCTCTTGTATTCTTCATCCACTTCCATTGATGCTTTTAATATCCTGCTCCTCGTAGACACAGATTTTGAAGATTGTAGAAACATTTTGGTGTCTTTTGGCAGACAATGTCCTCCTATGCCGTCTCTGGGCTCAAGTATCTCTACATTCCATTTGGTATTTAGGGCTTCACGCAATTCTGGGAAGTTTATACTATTTGCTTGACAGTAAAGGTAGATATCCTCTGCAAATGCTATTTGAAGATATCTATGAGCATTTTCAGCGTATCTTTGTTATTTCAGCAATTTCTACATCAGAAACAGGATGTAAAGGTATTCCTAGATTAGGAGTGTAATTGATGTTATTATTTTTGCCAGTAGTAGGAAAGGAAGAAGAAGTATGAGAAGTAGCGTTAGAAGGAGTAAATGAAGTATTAGTAATAGCATCATCCATAGCGAGGGAGTGATTTATGCTGTATAGCCATGAGGAGTGCTGTTATTGCCTATTATCGCCATCGCTCATTAAGGATGCATTGCCATTACCATTGCCATTACCATTACCAATATTGATATTGATTGTTGTTGCTGTTGTTGTTGCTGTTGCTGTTGTTTATGTCGTTGTTAACATTAAATTGGCCATAGAACTGCACAGCTGCTTTAAGACAACAATCACACACTCCTCCAACTACACGCAACTGGTTAACTCCATGCTCTTTTTCTTCTAAAGCATACCATCTATGAGGTATATGTGCAACATGTAATCTGTGGTTTAGCATCTCAAATACCTTCTTAGACGTTCCTCTTGGAATAGTGCTTTCTATTGAGACAAGTGCACCATTTTTGGCTTCCTTTGCAATTTTCTCTTGTACAATGGAAAACAAACCATCTATCTGAGGCGTAAACATATCGTCTGGCATGTGTGTAGAGATGCAAATAATGTATACATCAAATTCACTGAAATTATCAGCTTTCTTTATTGAGCTATCTTTTCTGCACGCTGTATTGCTTTCTGACTAATATCATATCCGTACACATCAAATCCTCTGTCCTTCACATATTTTGCTACAGGAAGACCAAGCTGGCCTAAACCTATTATAAGAACTTTGTCGAAGCGAGAATAATTTTCAGTTCTCAAGGAGCTTGACTGTGACACCCGCTAATAATTTCAAAGTCCTCTTTAGGCGAAGTGAACCCACAAGTATTATTATCTAACAACCGAGCAATTTATGGTTTTATTGTTTAATATACAATAAGATAGTGAAAACTAGTAATATTTTAGTGGGGATAGGTACAGTGCTTTGTTATGATTAATATTAATTACATGTGAAAAGTTAATTAGTGATCTCCTCTCTAAAACGGCAATAGTATTAGAAATAATCCCTACGATAGGAACTTCATACAGCGCAGAATTAGGTCAGTGTCTTTATTCCGACCCCTTCAATGACAAGGCCAATTTTCAAAGCTAACAATAAGATGGTTAAAATATGATGAGAATTTCGTTACTGATGTGGATTATGGAGAATCGAAGCGAACCTGTCACCAGATATAAAGTTAACCAGTTAATCGATACTGGTATGAGCATAACCTTGAGTCTCACGGAGGATGTAGAGCTGGAGAAGGTGTCCCAGCAACAGCTAAATATTGGATTCAATTGACAATCTCGTCTCAGATAAGGACATAAAGCAGCAAGTAAAGCCGTTCCTGGAAGCCATCCTTCGATCTCAACCACAAACCGTGGTCAATACTTACTCTCAGACAACTATACAGATCACCATGCCTAAAAGGAGATTTCAGAAAATTGGAATTCCTCAGGTCGGAGATATTCTTGCAATAGATATAAGGAAAGAATAACAAGTTTTTTCAACTCGCTAGTATCCAAGGAATAAGTAGAATGGTCAGAGTATTAACCTCGAGATGTATTCACCTCAAACCTAGAAACACTTTGTTATCGGCAGATTAGAATAAATAGAGTTAATAGGCGAATATTCTCATGCAGTGCGCAGTATATGATACATACGTTAAAAAGAAAGATGGAAACGTTATGCATTTTGATGTAGTCGTGGAGGCAAAGACTCCGCACGAAAAAGCTATCGAATATGGCAAGAAGTATTTGGAAAGCGTAGGTGAGGGAGAACAACAGATGACTCAAGAGGAATGCCAATTCTGCCACATCCAGCAAGCTCCTCCGAAGATAGAGACAGATATTCAAAGTAACGGGTATTATATTCAAAAAATGGAAGGTTGCCCTGCATGACCTATTAAGTCCTCTAGAAACACCACTCAAGAGCTCAAAATATGTGTCTGCAGGCTTGAATCATCTATTTTTCGGAATTTATCGAGAGATAATTATCGTTGGAACTTACTAAATCCGAGGAAAAAATTCTTGCTGGGAGTAAGGGAGAGATCTATGCATCTGCATATAGAGTGCTACTGGCGATAGGACAGGCAACTGAAGCTGAAAAACTGGTTCCTATAGAATGGGCTCATGTTTCTGGCGTAAATTATAATACTATTGGCGATGCAGGAGTTGATTTCCTACAGGAAGTATCAAGAGGTGTGCGTTTCAGGGTAAAGACGACAATTAATCCTATGGGCTATGATAGAATGAAACCAAATACACTTTCTCAAAATTTTTTGTCTAAGCAAATGCAAATTGTGGAGAGTTATAAAAAAATGGGAGCCATACAATCATTTTCCTGTACTCCATATGAAATATTCCAACTTCCGAAAAGAGGTACATCTGTGAGTTTCGCAGAAAGCAGTGCAGCTGTCTTTTCCAATTCTTTCCTGGGGTTGATGACAAATAAGGAAAGCGCTCTTAGCGCACTTGCAAGTGCTATAACAGGAAAGTCCCCATATTCTGACCTTCGAATAGAGAAGTCACGAACACCGCAGGTAGCCGTAAAATACAGGGGTGTCACATATAAACACTGAAACTGATTACGGCTTACTTGGCTATATAGCCGGAAAAATCGCTAAAGAAAGTTGTATTGCTTTTTCAGATCTTAAAAGCAAAATGGAAATGATGCCTGCAAAAGCGATTTCCTCAGGCCTAGGGACCTCAGGATCTTGTGGAATGTTTACGTCTGGCAATCGAGCAGGAAGGTGAATCCGTTGCGAATAGACGAGGAGGAAATGTCTAAAGCCAAGGACGAGTTGAATACTGAAGAGGATGGCGACCTCATTTTGTTTGGTAGTCCACAGCTCGGACTAAGCGAGTTAGCGTTATCTGCACGATCTTATCGCGGGACGAAAATTTGATAAAAGGTGCATTATTTTTTGTTCAAGATACGTCCATGATCAGGCTAGAAAAATTGGATTAGCCTCAAAAATAGAGTCATCAGGAGCAGAATTTATGTGCGACTCTTGCATGTGTCTTTCACCATTAATAACCCGAGACAACACTGATTCCATCATTACCAACAGCGTAAAGGGAGCATATTATATGAAAAGTTCCAATCGTGTCGGCGTTGCAGTTAAAGGATATGAAAACCATCGTGAGAACCTGTAGTTGATTAAATTATGTATGTTCTTGAGTGCAAGTGCATCGTAAAGGGATTTGCCGAAGGCGAAGCTTTGATATCAGATACACCAATAAATTTTCTTACAATGATTGACGCTGAGAATGGAGAGATCAAGGATCCAAAACCATAACCTCTACGGCAAAACATTGAAGGACAAGATATTTGTTTTTCCATATTCAGTAGGTAGCAGTGTAGGAGCCTACGTCCTGTACAGCTTGAAAAAAAAATCGTCTGGTCCATTGGCTATCATATGTTCAAATAGGATGGATATAACGACGGCCTCTGGGTGTGCGATATCAAATATCCCAGCTGTTCACCTGAAACACAATAATTATCCCACAGGTTATCAGGAACAGCCGGGCATTAACCGTAGATGGGGAAAGAGAGCAAATATTGATTTATCCAAATTGATTGTCATAACAAATTGTTTTCAATTCGCTTATTCATGCTAATTAATTACATAAATATGAATTAGCCTTTCGGACTAGAAACAACGTGCCCAGTACATAATCCTTTTATTAGTGTGTGGGAGTATCAATAGATTGATTGGCTAGGTTTTGTCCTGAATGCGGTGGTGATATGAAATATGACAGTCCTAGTAAGAATTTTGTTTGCAAGGGTTGTGGTTTGTTTGTTTCCAGCGAAAAATTGGACGAACTAAGAGACAAAGCAGCTGAAAAATATTATGATAGTGGGGATGGAAGAAAACGAGTTCACAACGACTATCTTGATTGGTGGCAAAGTTCAAAGAAAGATAAACAAAAATAATCACAGATACCAGAGTTAGGTTCTTGGGTTTGCAGTTTAAGTAAAACTAAACTTCTATTATATTTGCATTAGGTATCGTTGGCCGAGGTTTAAAGAGATTTAAATGTTCGATCCTTTTTGACATTTCCCACTCCCGAGTCAGTCCCAATTACAATTCAAAAAGAATTAAATAAGAAATATTATCCTTCTGCCTTTGCAGCCTCCTAATTAACGATGGAAACATGTAATAAATGTAACAGGAACCCGCCAGTCTATTTTAGAGAATATTCAGGGGAAAAGCTTTGCAAGAGATGCTTCCTGAATTCGATAGATCGCAAGGTGCAAACGAACGATAAACAAATTTTCAATGATCAAGTTTGGGGATCATGTGGCTGTAGCGACGTCGGGCGGGAAAGATAGCTTGGTTCTATTAAGCATTCTCAAATCCACAATTGACGCTGCCAGAGGAATTAAAATGGAGTGCAATTACAATTGATGAAGGTATCTCTGGATATCGAGATGAATCATTGAAGATAGTATCAGAGTTTTGTTCCAAGCTACGTGTTCCACTTACAATTAAGTCTTATTACGAACTCTTCGGAACTCGCATGGACGAAGCTATGAAGCTAAGACCATCCGCAAAATTAACATCCTGTTCTATTTGTGGAACCTTTCGTAGAAGAGCGATAGACTTGGCAGCAGAACAGATTGGGGCAAATGTAGTTGCGACAGCACATAATTTGGATGACGAGATACAAACTTTCATGATTAATCTGTTTGCAGGTGATGCAAATCGAATAGGATGGAACCAAGCTTCTTCTATTTACAAGACAGGCTACATGAAGAAGGTCAAACCCCTTTCTGAGATATATGAGAAAGAAATCGTATTCTATGCGCTTCAAAAGGGAATCCCATTCCAGAGCGAGCAATGTCCTTACATGAATGAAAGTATAAGAGAAGAAGTTCGACAGTTTCTAAACGATTTGGAGAAAGCACATCCCGGAATTAAATACAACACGTACAAGTCCACAATGGATATTTCAGCTCTTGTTCGTGACCGGAGAGATTCAACTATTATAAGGGGGGTCTGCGAGAAATGTGGCCGAGACTGCACTGAGCAGATCTGCTCTGTGTGTAAGATTCAGGGGAATTTCAAGCCAGTGGTTTAGATGGTAAGGTGGAACCAGGACACTAACATAAATATAATCTAATGGTGGATTACATATTTGGAGGCAGGGAGGATCGGGGTGTTAGTCGTACCCCATACCAGAAACCGACTTCATGCTGGGATCAGCAACTGCTGGGTAAACCTACTGGTACGAGGTACCTGCTTGCCTAGCTGAAATGAAGTCATGCCGTGCCGGATGGTTATGAGCGGCATGTCATGCGAAGGCATGGCTTGACTGCGTAATGTCGAAATGGGTGAGGTCCGGGAGGGAGCAACCCTAAGATAGCATGGTCATGCTGGCACGTCTACGTGGCAGATCTTGCAGGGCTTGAGAGGGGGCTTTGGACCTTTACTGGAACCAGCAGGCTGTCTCCAATAATCCTTCAATTTATACCTCTTATTTTCAGGCTTCCTAAATTACATATTGATACTGATCAAATTGACAAATCGCTAGTGTGCCAATTTGCCCAGGCGGACAATCACCACATGCCTTTGGCGTGGAATTTACAACCAATGACTGAGGCGAAAAATCTCGTCAACGGGCTCTTTCTTCAAGATCCTGATTAAAGCCCTTGCCTGGGGTACCGAAAGCATAGGCTTTTTAAAATGATTGTCGATGCCGATTCTTGGGCATGCAACCTGTACAAAAGCATCTATGTGAGTAAATATCTGTATTCTTTCCTCTGTAATTTCAGTCAATCCAATCAGCCTCACTTTCATTCCCACTTTTTCAAACTCTTTCTTTAGTTCCAAAGCGCGAGTCTTTGCGAACTGACCATCTTTAATGCCAATAATGATCCCAATTGTGTGAGAGTCCACGGCTTTGTAAATTGACAGGATCGCCTTCCTGTGCAATTCCTCAGCGACACTACTTACTTCACTGTATTCCTGAAAGTACGGATCAAGCATGAATGTTTGTTTCCCAGTCGATAACGCTACCCCGGCCGAATGGAAAGTACTTTGACCTAAAAAGACATAGCAATCTATTTTATCTAATTCGCTGTGAGCAGGGTAAAATTCGCAGCCAAAAACCTGTCCATCGTTGAGCTGGCCCCTACCCATTCCTATAACCACGCTTATGCCAGACTGTTCAAAGATTCCACGAACTTTGTCAAGCTGACGTAAATGTTGACTAATTGTCAATAATGATATCTTCTTGTAATTTCTGCTTATTAGTTCGGTTGCCAATCGTTTTGCGATTTCATCAAAGTTCAAATCCTCGTATGCGTCTATCATCACGATTTCTCTTCCAAAACCATCCATTGAGATCGTATGCCCTATGTTAAAGAGAATTTCTGCCCCAAGGACGTTGGCCGCATGGGTATTGAGGTCGCAGGAACCCCAGCAAGTATCTCCAATTATGTAAGCTGGAATTTCGAATTTTTCTGCGATTATATCCGCTGTTTCCTGAATCTTAGACATCAATCCATCAGGACCATCCAATGCAACGGATCTCGGCTTCCTCTCTCCGATTATTCTGATTATTTTCTCATTATCGATCGATATCATAACTTTGTTCTGACTCCCACCGAGTCTTGCTATTTTCATTCAGATCCATGGCAATAAAAATGCATACACCGAACACAATGTTTTATAGTCAAATCAATCTGTTTCAACGCTTGTCGCTAGAGATTAGAAAGCAGTCAAATCCATATATTGATGGATGGCAAATGGTTTAAGATACATCCTTGCTTCTAAGTACTATGACCTTCTTATTGCCGCTTAACTGGGATCCTTGCGGTATGCCCTTGCCACTTGATTGGAAAGTATACCTTATATTTTTCATCGGTGAGCATCTCAAATCCACTATCTCCAAGAGTATGCAAAATCTCAATTTTCTGTTCCTCAATACTAGTTAGAATCTGTATTGTACCTTCATCACGAAGCTTATGTTTCAGAATTGAAAGCAATGATTTGAACGAGATAATCTGAGTAGAATCCTTGGTTAGATTCAGTGTATTCATGGGCATGACAATAATAAAATTATCCACTACCTTATCAATTACATTTGGGATTAATTTTGGAGTACTGCCCCAGAATGCAGATGCATTTGGCGGATCCAACATTGCAAATCGATTTTTAGCTCTCAGAACTTCCTGCTGGTCCTCACTAATGCCAATAAAATATTCGGCCCAATTGTCTATGGCAACTTGCTCAAGCATCTCCCCATTCATCATTGCCAGTTGAACATTTACTTTTAAGAATAATTTCTTTGCCTCGGCAATCGTCCGATTCAGTTGAGTTGAAGGATTACCTTCATGAAAAAACTGATAAATCAAATTCCACCTTTGTCTAAATACATCCGGGAATGTCTTACTATGAAGTAATTCTTTGAATAATCTTGTTTCTGCAAAATCTGCAAAGAAAGCGTCTGTTCGCGAGACGGCTTCAAGCTTGGGCAGATACAATTCGTCATAAAGACTTGTAACTCTATCCCACGCCCGAATTGGATCTGAACTCATATAGGTGACCGACAGGTCAGCCAACCACAGTATTTCTGCAAGTAGAATAATCTTATCCGTATTATATCCTTCAGCAGATAGATCTTTCAGGAGACTTGAGTAGGCAGTTTGTGCCTCTTTTGATGTAGAGTAAGGAAAATCAGTATGCCAAATGAGTGCTTCTATTACTCGGCTTTCCTTTTGCCTTTCGTAAGCTGCTGATCGCAAATACTCCGGATGGGTCGTCGAATATTCGGCTAAGATCTTCGGCGGGTGTGAACGATCCCGAAAATACTCTTCAAATTCAGCCGGATTCAACATGAAATAGGCTTCGTGAATTCTAGTTTTTTTGAGTTCATTGATCGTCCTGCTAACTTTTGGTCCCTTGACAGATACCTTTGCTTTGTTATCATTCGGGGCTGTTGTAACAAATGTTGATTGAACCGGATCATAATCATGTAACAGAGCTGAAACTAGGATGAGTTCGTAGTCCTTTTCAGTAAATACAAGTCCATGGAAATCTCTGGGTAGCATTTGCAAAACCATGTACGATACCTCTAGACTATGGTGAAAATTGTGATACTCAGTTGAGCCCTCTCCTAAACCTTGGTTGTCATAAGCGTTTGCCAAGAAATTCATAAGTGTCCTTATTTTGCGAATGCTATTTGGAGGAATATTTCGATCAGAAGCAACTTGAATTATGGCGGCGATCAGTTCCTCATTCTTGGCATTTGCCAGATTCTTATTGATTTCACTTATAAAGTTCTTTTTTGAACGCGGAAAATAGCGACCGACTTCCTCATAAATTATTCTCAGAGGCAAACTCTTATTTAGATAAATGCCAAGGGTTGTTATCCAGTAGGGATATTTTATTCTCGGTTTCTCTCGTTCAATTACTTCTTCAGAAGCGCTTACCAATGCTTTATTCAAGTCGGTTATCTTGGCTCTAATTTCCTGACCCTTTAGCGATTGGAATTCCCTGGAGTCGATATACCTTGATCTTTCTGTGTTCAATACTAACCATTGAGGAATTTTTACCCTATATCTGAAGTATGCCCGTTTACTGTGTTGTGAGGATAGAGATGCAATTCTTTCTTTAATTGTAACGGCGACGTTTTTACGTCCGGTCGAAAAGGGGAGTTCGCTGTCGCGGACAACCTGAATTATTATTTCCCTGTCTTTAGATTGGAGACCCAATAGAATATGCCAATATTTACCCTTATCAAGCCAACTTGGAGCCTTAGTTTCTTTGTCCCAGAAGTCAATCGGTCCTAACGGCAGATAGCCGGTTTCGGTACTGCTTGGTTTCCGGATTGTAAGACCGATACTGATAATCTCCAATTTGAGGATCAAGTTGCTTCGCCTTATACTTGGCTGTTAATACTCTCTCCGCCGATCTAGTTAATTCGCGATAAGCCATCGCACCCCAGATAGTACCTAGGGCACTCATCAGCGTTAGTATTGCTGCAACAATGTCGACTTGATTTGTAGTGAAGTACGTTGGAGTTAGCGGTATTCCAAACCATCCCGTTGCGAGTAATCCACTGAATGTAAGAGTGATGAAGAGCCATCTTGCTAGATCATTATAGTAAAGGCTAAATGGCCTGGGTTCATCACTTAATTGACTCATCTTCTATTTACCATTGTTATTCGTTTTCGAATTTAAAGTGCAACTGCAATAATAATCCTGCCTAAGTTACATGAGCCATGAACCAAGCAAATTCACTTTACATTCTTATTGAAATCTGTCCTCACGATCTCATCCCTCGTTTCCGACCATTTTTCAGATTTGCGGACCCGCCATTTCTCATAACAAACAACTTCTTCTAAATTCAATCTCGGTAGCCAACCTGAACGTTCTAGGTCAGGTGTTTCTTCAAACTCACTTACATAACCTAGACATAAATAAGCAATGGGGGAAACATGTTCAGGTATTTCAAGTATTTCTCGGATTTTACTATTTGAGATGATACTTACCCATCCTATGCCCAAACCCTCTGCCCGAGCTGCAAGCCAGAGATTTTGGATGGCACAACAAACACTGTATACTCCTGTCTCCGAGATAGACGTTCTACCAAGCACAAAAGGTCCAAATCTTTCCGGATCATATGTAATGCAAATGTTTATTGAAGATTCCAAAATTCCTTCGAGCTTTAGTGAAGAGTATTTACGTTGCCTAGCTTGGTCAGAGTCGAGCATCCTGACTGATTTTTGAAATTCCTCCATAAATGACTGTTTTATCCTTTCTCTGATCATCATATCGCTAACTAGAATAAAGTCCCAGGGCTGAGAAAATCCCACAGATGGAGCATGATGAGCAGCATTAAGGATTCTAGCCAAAGTGTTTCCTGGTATTTTCTTATTCAGAAATTTGGCCCGAACATCCCTACGAGAAAAGATCGCCTTATACACTGCGTCCTTTTCATACTGAACAAATGAGTTCTGAGAAGTGCTCAATATGTTTCGATCAATCATAGCAACAACCAGCGAGATTTATACTGTTAGTACATACATTATCTCTGCTACCTCAGAATGATATCCTAAGCTTTTCTTAGAACTTATATTTAGGCCGGGCATTGAAAAAACACAAGAGAGGGCCGGTGGTCCAGCCTGGTTAAGATACCGCCTTGACATGGCGGGGGTCGTTGGTTCGAATCCGACCCGGCCCATACCAAAGTTGACGGTTTATTTGGGCCCATCACAAATCTACGGTCGCTACCATCACAAATACTGAGATGGTAAATACTATACAATCTATAGTCATCATTGACGGTACAGCATTTATATATTTATCTTCTATAATAGTATATCAGAAGAATGATGCACGTACGATATCAGTTTCGATGGAGAACTACAATCAGGCTTAGAAAGTTTGGCTATGCTGGACAATCACTGAACCAAGCTATCGGTAAATTATTGGCAATCGCCGGGGAGAAATCCGAATGACAACCAATCTAGTTTTCCAAGAATCTTTTATAATAACGTGTGCACGAAAGGTAATCGACTACATAGACGAAATAAAAAATACAAAGATCAATGATTCAGACCTGCGTAAACTCACAACTTCATTCCAGACTTTAGTTGAGGCCTGCAACGCGAAACCGATGAAAAACTTTCCCATTAAAAGCATCGATGAACCAATTAATATGGTGGAATTTCAGATTAGAAGCACTTATTCTCCAGGTCTGAATTTTGCGGAGGTACCAAGCTCCATTGTTGATAGTCTCAAACAGGCAGAGAACACTATGGACGAGACACGATGCCTGGATGCTTTATGTGTGTTAAGAGACTATTGTAATATAGTAGTATATTCAAGGTTTGATCGCGGTTCAAAACTGGAACCAAAAAAATTAGACGATTGGAACTCGTCTAGCAAGATATCAAGTCACTTGGCAAATGGAGAAGACTCATGTATAACTTAGAAGAAGAATCCAATAAAGGTTGCGACCTTGACTTCGACAAACACGTAATACCGCTTTTTCGAATGGGTTTCAATACAATACCACTGAGACGAGATTCTGTTACTCCAAATCTGAAATCTATCTCCGACATCTACAATAATCCGGAATCTTTGACCGAAGAGAATCTTCAACAGAATCGTCATTTATTTTATAATGTTGCAACTATTCTCGGAAAGAGCCATATCAAAGATAAAGACGGTAAAGATCTGCACTTAAATTGCTTAGATATTGACTCGGTTAGCAATAATCTCTATGAAAGGTCGGGATGTATACTTAATTAATGAACTTTGTAAATCGACGTATGTAACTAAAACTAAGAAGAAAAATGGGTACCAATATCTATTGGTTTAGTCATCGCCGAAATACTCCAATTCGAACTAGTGATTGTAAATTTGGTTATCAATTTGAAATAAAGACCGGTAACGGCGGACATTGTACGCTTTCCGCCCAGTTCACATAGAGCCGATCCAAATTATCATTATAAGAATATTGGTCAAAATGCTATTGCTATTAGAGACGATTTATACCATGGGCTGGTTGATCTCTTATCTGATTTCAAAAGAGAGAAGCCTTCAGCCTCGCGTAGACAGTTATAAATCAAATGACGCCAGATTATATGATGAAATATCGCTCTCGGACTGTTCGCTTATTGCCTCAGCAATCGCCAGCGCATATCGCCACGGTTCAAGAGACGAAATTATATTTGTCTTTTCTGGCTATTTATGGCGTGAGAACGTTGACTAGAGACTGCTAAAACCATCGTTAGTGAGCTTTGTAAGATAACTGCAGACGAACAGTTGAGATACTAGAACAAGTGGTGGGTCTTGTACGCTGCGAACAGAATTATTGATGAAACTTCAGAGGTGCTGACTAAACACAAGAACACAGTGGTTCTAGAACTTGACCAAAATATTCGCAATGAACTTTCGGGTCACATCTTTGAAGCAACTTGCTACACCCCACCAACCTTCGTCGTCAGCTCATGCTGTAAAGAAGCAAATATTGACATTCAAAGCTGTTAGAAATAAAATCCACAGCGATCAAAAAATAGAACGTCTCATGTGGGGAGAAGTCATCGTAAATGCTATACCAGTAAAAATTGTCTCTTATGAAAACCCACTCGATAATACTACTATTAAATATCAACTTGAGTTTATATCGCCGACTGGAGAATCATTCACAACTAAGCCTAAGACTTCAATAGAAATTGCGTCAGAACTGCGGATGAGAGGGTTAGTGTATAAACCACGGGTCGTCGAAGAAGCATTGAATGCTATTCTAAACGGTGCCCGCCGTAATCAAAAAATGAAGATATTGCGACAGATTGATAAAGCTGGATTCTACTACGATGGCGGTAAAATAGTTAGTACTGGCATTAAACAAGACCTGGATTATCCGTCAATAGAAGTTCTTCGAAGATGTGCTCAATTTCTTAATGAATTAGTTTCTAGGTCAAAACATCCAGAAATGCTAGTAACGGAGATAAAGTGGGGAATACTAGCCCCATTCAGTTTTATTCTCAAGCAACTTAGTGACGAAGGTAGAGAGAGATGGATGCCTTAGTTATATCTAGATGGGTACACAAGAACTAGCAAAACTACCGATAGTACAGTGGTTCTGGCTATCTATAGAAGGCAGAAAGATAAAGTTGGATTATCCAGCGCCAATAATATCGCACGCCTTGGTGAAGCAATAAGTCGTGATACTTTTCCAAAATTGATTGATGAAGTCAAATTGGATCCCAAAATTCAAGGCGATCTGATTGAAGCGATAAAACATGCTGTGCAAGGTAAAATAGCTAGAACAAAGCTCTCCGTTACATCGGAACCAATCGATATCCATGCATTTAGTCCATGCATATTTACGAGCAATCACCAGTTACCCACGGATCCAGCTTTTCGCAGACGGTTTTTGAATTTTCATTACCCACACGTTGACAAGCCTTACCTGGCTATAATTTGACTTCGCTGATCTTAATGATGCGTACATTAGTATGGCTATTCGTCTTTATGGCTAGACAGTTTTTAGCATAAAGTTATGAGGTAAGCCGCAAAGGCTGTGGCTTCTTGGAAAAGCCTTCATCATTTTCCCTAATTGAAAAACTTCACTCATTAATTGAAGATGTTGAACGGCATTCTGAACGATGGTTGAACACTGGTTGAACTACAGTTGGAAGAACATAAGGTAAAACCTTTTTGCACTTTTGAACATTTTGAAAGAAAAGAGCTCGTCTTTCAATATCTCTGTAGGCCTTAGTGCTATAGTCGTATGAGACTGAGACTGCTGTCTAATTAAGTAATTCGGGACCGGATTCGGAAAATAATATCCCTGTCGCCGACCGGTCAGATAATCAATGAAAGAAACAATGTTGGCAAGACCATTATGTAAATTCATTATGTGCCGCTTAACGCTATATTTTCTGCTAGAATACATTCCACATGTTGAACAAGCCCACCTGGGTTTAGAACCCATTCTGAACACCTGTAAACGAAATGGCGCAGAGCTTCTCTGTGAAACTCATTCTGATCTGTTCACAATGCTATGATAGAACAATCTTCTATAAAAATATTACATTTTACGTCGGTTTGGGCAGCATCACAGATTAACTGGGACGCACCTTTTCGTCTAACTGCTATCTATAGTGTTAATCGGCGCTGTGGCTACTGGATTGATATTGGCATTACTTTATTTCTCGAGTATCTGGGCTCGAATTTGGTAATAGACACATGGCATTGTTTCGTGGGTAACTCAATTTCACAGTCAATCTGTTTGCGAAGTATTGATGATATCAATCTGTCGATTTACGAGAGGTTTCGACTAGTCAACCGTCAGAGAATAGTACTTTATTCTATAAGAGATTAACGTTAATATTATATAGACGTTTTCTGTATTGTGTGACTACGAATGAAAAAGAGCGTATTGATGGGACTAATTACAACAATCGCAGTTCTAACAACGGCGACAGCTTCTATCAGTCCAACAACAGTTCTTGCTAGCAGTAACCCCAGCGACCATCCAAATAACGCCGGCGATGCAAGTTCTCAACTTGCGCAGTCTGATGATTTTGACGACGATGACACTCCCGGAGGCGCGATGGGTGACCATTCACGGGAAGGGGATTCAGCAGGAGAAGCCCCATTCGATGAGGATCCGCTTACGGGAGAACCAGATAAGCCTGGAAGATTAGGTTTAGGCACTGACGAACTCGCCGGAGGAAATCCAGGCGGACTACTCTGTAATCTGGCCAACGAACCATTCAGCCTCGAACGATGACGATGTCGAGTGTTAGCAGGAACACTCCACTTTTTTTGGATGAAGTTACTCAATCAATCGGGTTTCGCAAGAGATAAAAAATCAATAGCACTGCATCAGGTCATTCGTAAGTATAATTGTGTTCCCAATCCGGAAGGGGTTCTAGAATTGTGTCAAATTTGTCTCACATTCCACCGAACCCGGTTATCATACGGGTTCATATACATCTGGAAGCATCAATCTTACCATTAAATCCGACCTAGATAATATCCGGTTGTGAGCGACATGTTATTCGATATAGGGCCATTAATTCCCGTCAAATTTGTTCAGAATCCGACCCGGCCCAATTTAAATATGCATGGATCTATAGGGCTGAGTATAGAGCGTTGTAGATTAATAGTAAAGTCTTCAGGTAAATTTCCGAAGCTGCAGTCCTCCCATGCGGGCCGCTTAGCCGATCCGGTGTCAAGATTCATGTTGCCAGAAGACTTATAGCCTCAAATTATCCGCAGTTTACCATCTACTTATTAATTTATAAAGAAACTAGCTTAGAACGCATGGGCATTGGTTACGAAATCGCATTTCGACCGTTACGCTGCTAATTGTAATATTAAGCCCTAATAAATCCACATCAGCAATAAGCAAGCTGTAAGAACAAAGATATGGATATAATACTATGCGAATTCCCCGAGTATTGTCGGAATTGTGGCTGAGGTTCTGTAGCCACATTCATGAAACTGTCAGACCAAAATACGACGTCGGGATGAGAAAGCTCACTCTCGCGCCCGTTTTGGCGACAGCAGGAATCGCAGCATACAGGGAACTAAACCAGGCCCAATACGATAAGGCCATAACTGATAAACACCTTCGAAGTCTAGAATATTTGGGTCTATTTAGCAGGGAAGCTGCTGAAAAGGAAATGTCTTCGAGGGTCACAAAGGCCACCAGTGTTGTGTTGAACAGACCGACAAAAAACAAGAATATAGGAAAGCAAAGGAGAATAATGATAGTCGATGACGAACAGGATGTCACCTTCTTGTTTAAGATAATTCTCGAAGATGTGCATCATGACCCAACTTTCTCCTGCAAAGTAGACTCGTTTAACGACCCACTCGTTGCGTTGGAAAATTATATGGAGGGCTTATACGATCTAATAATTATAGATATAGTGATGCCCAAAATGGACGGATTCAAGCTATACAAAGAATTAAGAAAAAAAGACAAGGACGCAAAGGCATGCTTCTTGACTGCGGGCGAAATGTACTATGAGGAGTACCCGAAAACATGTATTTCCGGAAGTATCTGCAGATAAGATTATCCGAAAGCCGATCTCTAATGAAGAATTAATTAGGACAATAAAGGGGTATTTCAAAACCTAACTTTTGTTGGCTGAAAACAGTCTGGCATTGAAATGAACACGGTTTCAAGCGGATAGTAATCGATGGTCCGGGAGGCAATAAGGCAAGTTCGTCATATGAATCCAATATGACCTTCTCCATCATAGGACTAGGTTCTGCCACAATGTAACTGAATGTGGACAATTGGTACTGTGCTGCCAAAATTTTTAGGGAAGCAGACCTCCTCTTTAAACAGCAAATTTTTGAAGAAATAAAAGGAAGTGCCGTTCTACTCTAGATTAGTTTCCCGAGGTCTCATTATCAACAGCTACGTTCGATGATTCCTCAGTAAAATCCTCAAGATATATATCCATATATCTCTTCAATCTCTCCCATGATTTCCGTATATCTTCGTTTGCTGGTTTTTTGATTGCGTACTTCCCTGCAAACGGGATTTCCTCGATTTCAATGGACCCTATTGATGGAATACTTTGGTAAATTGAATTCCCAGGTGTAGTTTCGGCGAATTCACTGTCTAAACCTCCGTGTAGTTTTTCGGATAGGCCTAGCAACGTATCCTCTCCTGCGATTGGTTCAGTATCATTCATGTACCATCTTCTGACCTCTTTTTCAACACTTTGTGCTTCAGCGGATGATACTCCTGTTAAATCCTTAATCTCAAGCCAAAGGTTCTCAGGCAGCTCTCTCTTGAATTTCTTGTAAAATTCGTTCCATAGGGATACTTTTAGTACCGACTCGCGAAGCAATTGTTTTCGATGATCTTCGTCACGCGGGTATAGAACATCTTCACCATTTTTTGTGACTCTAAATTTTCCTCTTCCCTCTAGTAATCCATAACTGATTAAACTATTTATTCTCCTGTAAAAGCCACCGCTTGTTGGTGTCTTGTATCCGAGCAAGAGAGCAAGGTCGTTTGCATGAATCTGTCTATCTACGCTTTTGACATTATCATATATCTTCTTGATGTCGTTGAAGGCCCCTGAATTGAATCTGACCTCAGGAATTTCGTATGAACCAATTCGCAATTTGTTTGATTATCTTTCCATTTGTCGTTATTAAATTTGCTTTACCGTGGGTCACACGCTTTACAACTGAAATTACTTTTTTCCCAGTCAATCTCTGGTCCTACGAGCTTAGTTTTTCACTAAGTTGTTGAGAGCATTGAGGTCATACTGAAAAAGCAGAACGGCAGTGCCTATGACAGAACAAGATATTCAAAAGTCTAGGAGGTTATGATTTGTTATGTCTGTCTATTTCAAATCATGCATAGTAGGTCTTCAACGCCAAAATTAGTCTATCGATATCGCCTTCGTCATTATAAAAATGAGGTGATACCCTTATCCCCCCGCCTCGCGCAGACACTATTATTCGCCTTTTTCCTAGATAAGCGACCAAATGTTCAGGTGATCTACTTTTGAATACTATGATGGCAGATCTGTGCATATTTTCTAGAGGAGAAAGGATCCGAATTTTCAATTCAGCAAGTCTATCGATAAGATACTGTGTGAGATACAGTATTCTTTCTTCGATCCGAAGAATGTTAATTTTTGAAATATATCTAACAGCTGCATTTAATGCAATGATATTTGGAAAGTGTGGCGTACTGAGCTCAAATTTTGAAGCGTTCTTGGACATCCTGATTTTCATGTTATCAAAATGCTCTCTGTCATTTTGTCCAAATTGACTAAAAAATGGGGGGGTCATTCCTGATTCCTTTTCTAGCAATTTACTCTGAATGTAGAGTGTTCCTATTCCAAAGGAAGAAAGCAACCATTTGTGGCCATTAGCCACTGTAAAATCAACCCCAAGTTTACTGACATCGAAATTCATTGCTCCGATCGACTGGGTTGCGTTGATCACTAGGTAGAGATTTTTTTCACCACAAATTTTGCTTAGTGTTTCCAAGTCTTGTTTGAATCCCGTTGAATACTGAACATGGCTGGTGATGATTGTTCGAGTTTTTCTTCCTATTGCTTCTCGAATACGCTCGATGGGCACAGTCCCATTTCGGGATTGAATTATTGTCATATGTGCTCCCCTGTTAATCCATGGTAGATTTGATGACGGAAACTCTAAATCGTTTGATATTGCATGGCCGCGGTTTGCGAGCAAGTGAGCTATAATATTCATTCCCTCACTCGTTGAGTGAGTGAATGCGATTTCTTCGAAATTGGCCCCAATAAAGGTAGCGTACCTTCTACGAGCTTCTTCAACGCAATCAATCCATTTCTGCCAGTAATTTCCACCGTATAACATACTCTCTTTGTAAAATTCCGATACTGCGTTTTGAACCTGACTTGGGATTGGAGAGATTGCCGCGTTCGCCAAATATGTATACCTCTTGGTGACTGGGAAGTCATCTCGTAGTCTGCGCCAATACGTAGATTTCAATTTGTAATCAAGTCTTCAGATTAAATGGGCTATATGATTTTCCTCTAGAAATCTAGTTTTGTAGACTAATGGCTGTGTACATGACAAACCTCCTCACGTAGAACTGCGAAAAATTTATGCGCATCAACTTATAAAAAGGGCAACGATATAGATCATATAGGGCGATTTCGATCAACGTATTCATTGTAGGATATTGTGAAATATCACCGAATGATGTCAGCTTACGAGAAGGGGTATACTAGTCTCTGGAATCAAACGTACTTACTAAACAAAACCTAGCTTCAACTTTTCTTAAAGGAAAAAGGCGAGGCGATAAAATATTTCGTGGGACGGTTATTGGTGCTCGCTGGTTATAGCGCACTCATGTTGATCCTCGTCGCGTTTGCAGTAGGTGAAGGAGCCCTCCCGATCTTTTCTCATGAAGGCTTTCAATTTGTCATAGGTACTGATTGGAACGCTGTGTATGGGCGTGAGTCATTTGGCGCACTACCATATATCATAGGTACTTTGCTTAGTTCCGCCATTGCGATGGCTATAGGAGTGCCCATTAGTCTAGGGATAGCCATCTTTGTCACAGAGATGGCTCCTCATCGGATTAGTACCCCCCTATCCTTCGTAGTTGAATTACTCGCTGCAGTGCCAAGCATCATATACGGCCTATGGGCTTTGTTTGTATTTAGATTCTGGGTAAGGGATTTGATCGAACGTCCTCTGTATGAGCATTTGAATTGGATTCCATTTTTTGATAAAACTCCCTTTGGCCTGGATATCTTTACTGCGGGGATCGTTCTTTCCATTATGATTATTCCAATTATCTCCTCTATAACAAGGGAGATACTTCGTGTTGTCCCTAATTCTCAGCGGGAGGCTGCATATAGCCTTGGTGCGACAAGGTGGGGAACCCTGAGGACTGCAGTCTTTCCCTATGCTAAATCAGGTATACTCGGTGCTTCATTTTTGGGGCTAGGCCGAGCTATAGGTGAAACTATTCTTGTTACGATGATAATAGGAAATGCGATAGGTCCGGCTGCAATTCCGACTACCCTGTTTTCACAAGGTCAATCGCTGGCAAGTCTTATTGCAAACGAATTCAACGAAGCAGTATCAGATTTGCATCTTTCGGCGCTAATTGGTCTGGGCGCTATCTTATTGTTACTGTCTATGGTAATAAATATTGGCGCAAGGTTAATGGTTTCGAGGATGGTCAAATCAGTTCCAGGAGGGAGAGAATAGTGTCTGGAAATACAGATAGGCATCCCGAGCGATTCCACAGAAAAGAAGTGCAGAGGGTGATGGTCAAAAACGCAAGAAAGGCTAAGATTATTGATAAAATAGTTAGCATATTTGCAATCGCATGTGTTATTTTAGCAGTTATCCCATTGACTAGTATATTAATTGAGGTAGTAAAGAACGGGATCGCCGCATTCAATTGGGATTTCTTGACAGGAAGACCGTCTGCTATTGGTCGAGCCGGTGGTGGTATAGCCCCTGCAATTCAGGGAACTTTGATCGTGGTAGGATTGGCAACGATGATAGGAGCACCGATTGGAATACTTACTGGTATCTATTTGTCAGAGTTTGCTGGGGGTGGTGCATTTCCCAACGGGGTACGATTTTTCAATGAAGTGATGACGGGTTTACCTTCTGTGGTTATGGGGATAGTCGGTTATATTCTAATTGTCCTCACCCTAGGTTCGTTCTCTGTATGGGCTGGAGCTTTTTCGTTATCACTTATCATGATTCCGATCGTATCCCGTGTTACTGAAGAGACCATCAAGATCGTCCCCAACTCAATTCGTGAGGCAGGTCATGCACTCGGTATTCCAAAGTGGAAGGTCACTCTTTTCATAACATTAAAGTCTGCAATTAGCGGGATTCTGACCGGAGTAGTACTTTCAATAGCGAGAATTGCTGGAGAAACAGCACCACTTATCATGACAATTCTAGGCACTAGCTTATTTTTTACGGGCTTCAACTCGCCAGTAGACGCCTTACCTCTAAGAATATGGCGTCTCTCTTCCCAACCTTATGATAGTGCCCAAACACAAGCGTGGGGGGCTCCACTTTTTCTCATCATGATGGTACTGGTTCTGAGTGTGGCTTTAAGACTGTTAGCACAACGAAGAGGCTTTGCAGTAAAGGCCGAAAGTTAAGAGCTTATATCAATTGTCTTGTGCAGGGTTCAAAGAATCTGATTCTTGTTGTTCCTCTCTTGTTCCTCTGATGAACCGTGGGTTACTACACGTATTCCATAGTTATTACTTGTCGTTCTCGAAATTCTCGCTATATACTCTATATTATTTATATAGACAAGTATTTAATCTGCGTCAGTCGAAATATAGTTTATTTGTCCACAAAAGAGACCAGTGAATGCACTACTGACACTACAAAGGTATATGGGTGAAAATTTGGCAGCCAAAGAGATTAGTAGTCATTCAGCTGAAACAACAGAACGTGTTGTAGAGTCTAATCGTGGGTCGAAGGTTTCAATTAAGGGTGTAAATGCATGGTTCGGTTCGAAGCAGGCCCTAAAAGATATTAACTTGGAAATTGAGGAGAATACAGCTACTGCCTTCATGGGTCCTTCGGGATGCGGCAAAACTACCCTGATAAGGTGCCTAAATCGAATGCATGAGATGACACCGGGGGCTAAAGCCCAGGGTCAGGTAATACTAGATGGGATAAACATTTACGACAAGTCCATTGATCCCGTTATAATAAAAAGAAGAATCGGTATGGTTTTTCAGAAACCTAATCCTTTTCCTACCATGAGTATTTTTGACAACGTCGCAGCGGGTCTGAAGTTAAACGGTATCAAAGACAAGAAGCTGATTAGGGAAATAGTAGAGGAAAGCTTAGACGGCGCAGGTCTTTGGGAGGAAGTCAGAAATGAGTGGACAAACCAGGAATGGGGCTTTCAGGAGGTCAGCAACAGCGACTTTGTATTGCAAGGGCGTTGGCAATGCAGCCTGAGGTGATGCTGATGGATGAGCCCACTTCAGCTCTGGATCCAATCGCTTCTTCCAAGATCGAAGATTTGGTACACAAGCTAAAGAAGGACCTAACTATCATTATAGTTACCCATAATATGCAACAGGGCAGCAAGGGTTGCTGATCGGGCGGCATTTATGTATCTCGGAGAGCTGATCGAATATGGATTTACCAAGCAAATATTTCAAAATCCTGAACAAGAACTTACTGAGAAATTTGTAAGTGGTAAATTTGGATAATGTCCTTCTGACATCAGGACACTCAACTACTTTATCTATATTTAGTATTGCTGTACAGACCAAAGTAGATTGACTCGATTGCTTGACTTAGGCATAGAGAGGACACGTGATATTATTAGTGAAATGTCCAAGATTTCGGAGATCTGCGTATCTACTGTATTGGAGTCCTACACGAAAGGCGACGTGAAAAAAAGGGAGATGTTTGAATGGGCAGAGAAGCTTCGCACGCTCCAGGAGGAGGTATCTGACTTGGCATTTGAGCTCATAGCCAGATACCAACCCGTGGCGACAGATTTAAGATATATTAGGTCATGCCTAGAGGTATCATACGTGCTCTCACGGTTTGGAGGATATGGATATGAAATTGTAGAGGTTTTGGATATGATGGGTTCAATTTCAGAGTGCGATAAAAGAGTCGTCGCAGAGGCTGCAAAGGTAACTTCCGAAATGATTTCTTTAGGTGTGAGTACATTGGATTTTAAGGACAAACAAGCTTCTGATAAGCTATATGATATGGATGAAACTGTTGATCTGATATATCGGAAATACTTGCGAGAAGTTGTCACAGCCAAAAAAGAGTCACAAGATCTTTACGCTGATCCAAGATGCGTTATATCATCACTTCATGTTTTGAGATATCTTGAAAGAGTAGCCGACCATGCCTGTTATATTGCGGATTCAGTATCATACATAGTAACAGGAAAACCGAATCCCAGGCGGGTCCAAATGAATCCGTAAGCCTTATGTGTTATAGTGTAAGTACGACATTTTAGTAGTACATTCTAATTTATTATTGGTATATTTAGTCTATATAGATAAGGAGTGTCTATACGATCAACTATCGTAACGTGTTTTATCTTCTTTCACTAACTGAAATTTATTGAGTTCAATTCCTGAAAATAATGAAATACGCAAGATCCAGTTTACAGGTAGATCTACTTACATTCTTTCGCTGCCGAAGAGATGGATGAGTGAAATGCGTCTTAAGGCAGGTGATCCCGTGACCATAGTACGTGAAGCAAACAACTATCTTTCGATAATTCCTAGTGCAGTCAGAGGCTCTAGTACTATCGATGAGGCTAACTCGACTGTACTTAGCACTGAATCGTCTAATACCATCAAACGAAAAGTAGTGTCCATGTACTTGGCAGGCTATAACATTATTAATCTAAAATCAAAGACGGGGAGAATATTACCTTCACAAAGAGATGCCGTCAGGGACGTAGTACGAAGAAATTTGGTAGGCACGGAAATAATCGCCGATGCATCAGAGATAATAACCATTCAAGTGCTCCTGAGCTTGCCTGAACTCTCAATAAATACTGCTGTGAGGCGTATGTTCTTAATTGCCGCAGCAATGCATAGGGATGCAATGCTTTCATTGGCAGAATTAAATCACGAATTGGCAGAAGCAGTTATAAACTCAGATGATGAGGTAGATAGATTTAGTCTATATATTTTGCGGAATCTTGTAATCGCTACTCAAAATGAGAGGATTTTGCAAGAGATTGGGCTAAGAAAACCTTCTGATTGTTTGAGCTACAGGGTCGCAGTAAAAAGCATTGAGCGAATTGCAGATCATGCTTCAGGGATCGCCGATAAATGCGTCGCGATAAAGGATAAAATTGACAGGGATACACTGGCAGCACATCGATAGTATGAGTAAGCGGTCTCTTGCGCTTATTACAGATTCAGTAGAGGCTTTTTTGCGTAGAGATTATTCCCTCGCGGATAGTATCGTCGATAAGGCTAATGATATGCGGCTAATCGAGAATGAGGTACTTTCACATATTGACACTAGTGAATCATTTTCGTCGGGATCCAGGAGTCTCAACATCAAGCTAATATTGGAGGATATTCGAAGAACAGCTGAGCATGCAGGTGATATTGCTGAAGCGGCTATGAACCAGACCATTCGAGGTGTAATAGACTTAAACAAAAGTTCCAGGCTCGGCAACACTTCCTGAATAGTCTACAACAGCCATGACTTGAATCTCATTCGCTCAGTTTTGATCCAACCATTCTGACCTTTCAGACTTTTTCGTGGATCATCATCTTGGGCCTATTTTGTAGGCTATCAAGACTAATGCACCTACCGAGATGAAACATCTTTCACGAACCATCAAGAGGTAATAGAATGGTACATACTGAAATGTTACTTGAAATCTATGAGGACAAGACGTTTGCAGTTGGATAACGTAAGCCCATACTTGGATGTCTAATTGAACCTACTTACTCTTCTCCAACTACCATAGCAGCGGCATCTCGAAGTGACTTGATTCTCAATGGCCATTGGAAATCTTTGTTCCATGGCTGGTCAAATAGTAGCCCAACCTTTGGTGCAGTAATGTCAATGAGATTGGTAGGAGAGTCATCCAGTATGAAATCGAAAGGGTACTCTGATTTTGGCATGGAATCGTATACGAATATTAGGTCGTCTGAAAAAATATCGTGATGATCGAGCCATTTTGCTACATAAGATACGGTTGGTCTCTCTCTCCTGGTAAGTATTGAAATCCTAAAACCGCGCTTGTGTATGTTTTCTATAAAGCTATTTTGATTGGACTCGCAAGGCGGAATCTCTTCCCACCGATATTCCCATACATAATTAAATAATTTCGAAATCTCTTCAGGAGCAATCGGAAGAATTTTGGAAATATCCCACGCATAGATATCATTCTTGGTGATACTCGTATGGTGCCTTTCATTGTATTCCTTTACCCAAATAACCATCGTGTCTGCCAAGACCGAATCAAAATCTAGCGCAAAAGTCTTAGCAGGTCCCAATACGTTCAAAATGTTCAAAGGAAGTAAGAAAAGAGATTATAAAACTGTTAATATTTTTAGAGTCGCAGGATATCGGAAGATTGATAGTTTAGTTATTGACTCAAATCAGAAATCATAGTGATATGATTTCTATGATTAGGTAATATCCGTGACGAATCAGTGGCAGGGCTATTTAGGATTATTTTTAAACAGGAGGCTTGTCATTAAACTAGGGCAACAAGTACTTTCAATAGGTTAAGTAAAGAATTGATGTTACCATCAATGGTAATATGAGACAATTCATTATGTTGATATCATGTAGATCCTGTAAAGTTGTATTGATTCTTCCAAGAATTCCAAAAATAACAATTTGCATCCTAAATTTTGATTTTCGTGCGCCGTTAGTTATAGTTGACATTAATAGGCTAATAATAACTGATTAAGTTACCGTTTTCAAACGAATCTTTGATCTCACAGATAAAAAATATAATATATGGTATGCCAACTAAATAGGTCAAAATTGGAACTTTATGTAATGCGCCATGGGGAGGCGATCAAGAATATTCGATCTGGTCCATCTGCCTCTGATGCCAATCGACCTCTAACCATGTCGGGTAAAAAAGAAATAGAAGAGATTTCATATTTTCTGAAAAAGCTGAACATCAAATTTAGTCTGATTATCTCTAGTCCGCTGAAAAGGGCACATCAGACAGCATTTATTGTGTCCAAGATTTTCAAGGTCGCCAACAATTTGGAAGATTGGGACGAACTTAAACCAGAGGCGGCTAAGCAGCTCTTCGTTGATAAACTTTCCAAACTAAAGGAAGATTCTACAATTCTCCTGGTGGGCCATGAACCTTTTCTTAGTTCGTTTATATCCGAAATTGCATTTGGAAATCCAAGAGGAAATCTTGTGCTAAAGAAAGGAGGCTTCGCGAAGTCTTAGGGTTCAGTCGAATTTTCCCAAAATGACTGCCGAGTTACGCTGGCTATTGAGTCCCAGATTGATGCGAAGGTCGTAAGCTCTTTTGAGCATTCTCTTGGAGATTTGGATAGTTGCAAGATCTACTCGGTCACCTAGTCCATAGGAAATGAAAGGCTCTCTGTTATTGATTTAGGGTACAATTCCATTAAATTAGTATCCTATAGCGTTAACTCTGATGGCACATTTGGGGCTTATGAAAGAAGAAGCATTAAGACAAAAATCGGTAAGGGACTAACTGAAAGCGGTTATCTTAGTGAGGCAGCCAAAAGAGATACGATTGAAAGTCTAAGGCTATTTAGAGATATATTAGTATCTGACGACGTAAAAAATATCCTGGCGGTGGCAACGAGTGCCGTGCGAGAGGCAAAGGATAGAGATAGGTTTATTTCTGATATTTACGAAAAGACCGGATTCTCATTTAGGGTACTCTCACATGAAGAAGAATCGTATTATTCATGGTGTGGATCTCTCCATTCCATGTGTATTTCAGACGCGCTTTTCTTCGATCTTGGCGGAGGGAGCTTGGAGTTAGTACACTCTGAGGATTTCAAGATTCGCAATCATCTCTCACTTCCATTAGGGGCCCTACGAATGGCGAGAATGTTGAATCAGAAAAACGAAGACCTGGGAAAAAAGTACGTCCGAAAACGTCTCATGAAGCTCGAACAGCGCATTCTAAAATCACTCCCAGATAGGAAACAGTTCGCTTTTAGTCCTGATGTTACCCTTGTAGGAGTAGGGGGGACACTCCGAACAGTAGCACAATACGACCAAGATCTAACCAACTATCCTTTGGATAAAATCAATAATTATAAGATAAAATTTGAACATATGGAAGAAATAACTGAAAAACTATCAGATATGTCGATAGCTGAAATCACCGAAATTGTATCAGTAGGAAGTAGCAGAGCTGATACAATTGTCCCTGGGATGTTACGTCATATCCTCGCTTATGAGAAAACTTGGGTATGATTCTGTCGTAGTAAGTACTGAAGGATTAAGAGAAGGTCTAGTACTCTCTTTCGTTAACGATCCTAGGTATCTATCTTCAGACAACACTCAGCCAACTCTACGTTCGCAAGTCGAGCACATTGTCAAGTCGGGTTGCAGGCCCATGTCCCCACCAAGTCGTTACCACGACTTTCTGGAGACGTTATTATCTGCTGGATTATTAAAGGAGCGAGAACTTCAAATCTTGATTGAAGCTCTTCAACGGATCCGTCAATTCCATAGCATCGTCAATACAAACACTTTGTTCTATGCCTTGATAGATGATGAATACAAGAATCTAAGCCACGGTGAGCTGCTAGTTCTATGCCTTTCCATAATATACTCAAAGAAGCAAAAGGCTTCTAATCGCTTATTTGCTAAGTATAAGTCGATTCTTCACACACCGCAAAACAGAAGATCGATCGAAAAGATATCTTCTTGTCTCAACTTTATTGCTGCCAATTGAAAAAAGTCATGCAACTATACGTCGTGTAGTGTACGACGGAAACATCTTCCAAATCGATCTCAGATGTAATGATTTGTCCAAATTTCCAAGATACTTGTTTGAAGAAGCAAAAAAATCCTTAATCTTGTCGCTGGGCATCCCAGTGGATTACAATTTACAATTAGAATCGAATGACATCAAGATGAAGGTTGAGGACAAGAGCATTTTTTGAAAGTAGGAAAATGACCCAAGCAGAAATGCCTCTTTTCGGATGTCACCGCTCTATGATTTGAACCTAGAGTCAGACATCAATGAGTCAAGCTAGTCGGGATGGGTTATGTACTCCATTAGCATTACTTCGGGTATCTTGCACTATTCAATATTTTTCAAGTCAATTATACTAGTCATACACACCATTAGGTCAATATGTAACTGGGGAATATATTGATTATATGGATTATTATTTCCTATATAATATACCATAGAATTCATACATAATCCGTATATGCCAGCCAGCTATAATTCTAGAAAAGTGTAAGAATTCAAATGCGAACGAAAGGGACATCAAATGAACACATCGATGAGGCACTAGTAGTGAGACTTCGAAATCGAACAAACAATAACTTGTTTATCAGACTCTATGAGCAAAAAAGTATTCATAATTATGATCAGAGTGGAGCATAGGTTTTCTCAATCTAATCATACTTATTTACCAATTGTTCATTATTTTACAATATGGTGTCATGAGGCTTCAAATTGTGTATCAGAATCATGACTTGTCAAAAATGCTCTTATTGTAATTCGTTCCAGGATGATTGCATCTCATCCTTAGAAAACGATTGGAGCTCAGTTTCGCTTTTTCAAACTGGGTTTTTGGCTTGATACCATTCTTAAGATAAGGAATTAAGGCATTTATTTCCTACAAGAAAACCAACATGTTAGTCACAATTTTCTTTAACAGCAAAATACCGTACCTATAGCTCTTAAATAAGCATAGGAGAGAACGAGAACGTATGAGACGCACACTCTTTTGAGAAGGGAACTAACCAATGTTCTTCGCGATTCATCCATTTTTCATATTACTCTGTTCGAATCCTATTCTTGTAGTTCTTTCGAACCTCCAAGGAGATCGTCATTAAACCAATGCCAAATGGTATTGCCACAATTCCAAGAAGCATAGACAAAGAAGTGTAAGGTTCGTCTCCAAAGCTCCATTTCATAAATGTGACTGAACCCACTAGAAGTAACATTAGAGGTACATTCATGCCCACTGCCATGGCCGCTATGAGTAACGGATGCAATTTAGCAAAATGTATTGGCCGTTAGTATTTATAAATATTAGAGAGTAGAATGAACACCAACAATGGAATAGAATGAATACCGATGATACATTTGAGACATGAGAGATGATCCAATCTTGTTTTTAAACGCGTTATATCAAGCCGAACCTTTTTGCCTCCATGAGTATTTTTAACGTGAAGGAGCTGATTATCGGACCCAGGGCCAGACTTCAATTCCTCTCACCATACATTGCTTTCTGATTATTACCCGTGCTCGTTCAGCCGCTTCCTGTTCGCCGATCTTTTTACCCAAATATTGCAAGATGATCTCTTCATAGAGTTTTTTGGCTCGCTCTTCGGTAAATTCTTTATAATTTGAAAATTTAAATCTTGATGATCGACGTCGTTCTTTTCTTGTTTGCTCAGAAATGTCATGATGTCCTTTCAAATCTGCATACTCTCTCTTGCATTCTGCACAGTTGTCGTCAAAGAAATCTGAATGAACTGTGCATTTTGACATTACCTTGAAATCTCTTCCGTAGTATATTAAGAGCATCAATTCCAATCTATTCGAATCAATGGATATAAGAGATCATCTCCATAAATCCAATACTGACGCGCAAAAGGAAAGCTATAAGATTTGTGGGCTCGTGAATATGCTGGACTGCAGCTTTAATTTAGATCAATGCTACGCCGATTGCAGCTTTATTATTCCCAATTTTCTTTTGACATGGAGCTGACTGCTGAGTCTAAGAAAAATTCTTTACATTCAAATTAACACGTCGGGTTTCTCACATTATTGATGATTATTTGGCCCAATAACACCTCCCTAGTGTGAAATTAAATAGGGCATCTAAATTATTCCCCTCTATCATGATAGATGCAATCCAGGCACTGATCCTAGGTATTGTTCAAGGACTGACAGAATGGCTCCCCATTTCCAGCTCTGGGCATTTGGCCTTAATCCAACTTGCCATGAATCTTCAAGTTCCAATTTTTTTTGATATCATTTTGCATCTGGGTACGCTTGCAGCGGTTATTGGGATCTATCGACGAGAACTATTATCGATTCTAAAGTCGGTGAAATCGATTCGCCAAAAAAAAGGCTATAATGCAGAAGTAGAGCTCAAGAGCATCAAGTGGGGTAGAAGGTATCTATTACTTATTATTCTGGGAATGATTCCTACGGCTTTGATGGGAGTAGGGTTCAGATCAGTCTTCGAGGAATCCTTCTACAGTATGTGGTCAATAGGATTGGGCTTCATAGTAAGCGGAGCCATGATATTTGTCACAAAGTTTGTCGACAAGGGTACAAATTCAATAGGAAAAGTCGATGCCGTCCTAATTGGTATTGGACAAGGACTTTCCATTTTCTCAAGCATTTCAAGAAGTGGAACAACTATTTCAATTGGGATGTTCAGGCACATTGAAAGATCAGAACTAATCACTTATTCATTCTTACTTTCAATTCCAGCTATTTTAGGTGCAGGGTTGTATGACCTAGTTTTCGCAGATAACATTTCTCACGTTGAAATTTATCAAATTCCCTTACAATCTTATATAATCGGGACACTCTCAGCTGCTTCGGTAGGATACGTTTCAATAAAATTTCTAATTAACGTCATCAACAAAGGAGAATTCTACCTATTCTCGTTTTATTGCTTTTTAATAGGATCGCTAATACTAGTCAGCCTTATCTAACTAATAAGGTAAAAAAATATGACTACACTTCCTGAAACTAGAATATAGGATAGTGCTCACAAAATTTACACTGAAAGTTTATCTAACTAAACATTACATTCAATGTTACGACTAAATTTTATTCATATTTGTGACATATAGTTTTTAAGATGCTGCAAAAGTAAGAAACATATTGATTGACTTTTCCAAACTGAAGTACAGGGTAAACTATAACCAGTCTGTGTATAATTTCAGGACAAGAAGATATGAAAGTAAGGATGCTACCTACAATAGCTACGAGCAGGCCAGAGCGAACCAATGGAAGTGCGAAAAATGTTCAGAGTTGTTTGGAACCTTGAAAGAACTAAAGCTCCATAAAATAGACTCCATTCCTACTAAAACAGATGAATGGGTTCTCTTCTAGAGAACTTAAAATCGTATTACTGATTTAAGGATACCGAATGAAAGTCTTGCAAGATAGGCTAAAGGAATCTTCTGATTATTCTGGTTCATTTCCCATAGTTAAATGCAAGAGGATTTGACAGTTAATTGGAATATAATAATATGAGGCCACTATCTATAACTGAGTTAGTGTTTGAAATTTGGTTAGCTACGTAGATATTGTTATTGGAAGGGTTATAAAGTAATTGTTCCGGGAACTGCCAACTGTTATATTCTTTGTTAATTAATTAATTGTGAGATTATAGTGGTACTGGTACTACTCTACCTTATAATACAATCAAACATCATTCTTACGACTTGGGATAATCGTCAATGATTTCCAATGTGCAACTCACTATTGGTCTCTTTTTTTGAAAATAGCCCAAGGATCCGCAACCGAAACTGTTGATGCTATATGGGTCAGAACTTGCTGCCAATCCAACATATTTTTAAAGGCCTTGCCTTATGAGCATTTCTTTTGATTGTTTGCTCAATCCTGGCTAGTTTCTTATTTGAAATTTTATTACCCTGAGGCTCATCTGCGTCCCTTGGCTCTGTGGACTCCAGATTCTTAAGAACTTCATCAATTTCGTCGTAATTAACTCCAAGCTCTTCTTCAGCGGTTTGGTCTTTCCATAATCGAGGGCTGCTCTTCTTTTGTCGGATTGATAGTGGAAGTTCTAAATATTCGGCAAGCTCCATGACCTGGGTTTTGTAGAGGTCCCCTAGTGGAAACAAATCCGCCGCTCCGTCTCCAAACTTTGTGTAATACCCAAGCGATAACTCACTCTTATCTGATGTTCCTAAGACTAGTCCATTATAGATGAATGAATAATAGTACAGGATACACATTCTTATTCTGGCACTTAAATTCCCCTCTGCGTATGAGTTCCTGGGAAGATCGGCGAGGAACTCTGACTTGATACTATTTATGTTCATAGTTTTATATTCTATTCGTAGACTCCTCGCAAGTTCAATTGCGTCATCTACATCCAAGTTTGGAGTTATAGGAAAATCCGGGAGTATTATTGAAAGCACACTTTTATTCGATAACGCTCTTACAGCCAAACAAACAGTAACCGACGAGTCAAGTCCTCCGCTCAGGCCAACAACTACTTTTTCACGTTTGGTCTCTTGTAGTTCATGTTTGAGGAATTTTTCTATTAAGTCACATATAGCCTCGTAACTTACTGTCACACCTGGTAAAAGCGTCAATTACAATATTTTTGTTACCATTAGATGTTTAATTCTATGAGAAATTTGTACTTATTTGCCCAATATATTCGTAAGAAAACATCCAATAAACGGAGGGGAATGGCCCCCTATTCGATCGAGTAGATACTCAATTGGTCAAATTGAATCACACGTCGTACAACAACCACGAAATCTGGAGGGACAGTAATGCTAATATTCTGTTTTCTGCTTCCAACTGTCTGCTTAGAAGTTCATGTCAAGTAAGCATCAGGTTATATCAAATTTAATGTGGGTAGAGAAATACCGTCCATCTACACTTGAAGAGATAGCAAATCAAAGTGATATTATCAGAGGACTCCAAAATCTTATTAAGAAACCTAATGAAATACCCCATTTCATATTTGCAGGCCCAGCCGGAGTTGGCAAGACTACGGCAGCCTTGTGCATTGCCAAAGAATTATTGGGAGAAAATTGGAAAAGGGATACGCTTGAGTTGAATGCCTCAGACGAACGAGGTATTAAGATGGTCCGTGAACGTGTTAAGGAATTCGCGGCTGTAATGAAGTTCTCATCTGCTACAGAAAGTAATGATAAGCCCTATCGCATCATAATTCTTGATGAAGCCGACGAGATGACCTCTGAAGCTCAGACTGCATTGAGGAGAATTATCGAAGATAGTTCAAGGACGACTCGTTTTATCATCATATGCAACTATCTTTCCCAACTGATCGAACCTATACAAAGTCGATGTGTAATATTTCGCTTCACCAGATTACCTAAGAAGGAAGTGGAGGCCCATTTATCAGAAATCTGTAGACAAGAAGGAATAGAATTTGACGATAGAGCCCTCTCTAAAATCTACGATTCTACTTCAGGAGACCTTCGCCATTCTATCAACATTCTGCAGTCTGCAGCGACTAATGACAATATAACCACTGAAAAGGTGGAATTGTCTATCGGGTTATCTGGTAGGGCAAAAGCAGGCGAAGTCATTAAACTTGCCCTTGCGGGTAAGTTTAATGAAGCCAGAGTAATGCTATTGGAATTGACCCAGGTGTTTGGTATGTCAGAAAAAGACTTCTTAAAATACGCGGCCCAAGAAGCTTTCTCAATGAAATTAAGTGATCCTGGAAAATTTGCTGAGCTTATGGCCGAGTACCGACTACCGACTTAGCATTGGGGCACACGCCGATATCCAGCTTACGGCGTTTCTTGCCCAGATTAGTATGCTCGGCAAGAAATAGATTTGTAAGTGTTTCATGGCCCTCAAGTTTCTATCTGGAAATCAGAGTTTTATTATGCTAAACAAATCAGGTCAAATTCACGTAAGGGATTCCAGACCATATTGTCTGAAATATCTGAGAGCCTATCACAATGCATTGAAAAAATATACGCATGGAATTAGAGTAGGATAACCTATATACATAATCGAGAGCATCGAGTGAGTGACTTACGTTGTCTGGTTCTACAGTATCATACAGAGACAGGATTTATATCGTTGAAGATATTATTATGAAACTGGCAGAATATGGTGAATTAAACCAAACAGCATTGATAAGTTTCTGTGGTCTAAACCTTAAGAAACATAAAGTGATTCTCGATGAAATGGAATCAAACAATCTGATTACAAGAAGGGAAAGATTGATTGGTAAGAAATCAGTTAGCGTTTACATGACCACTTCTGAAGGTCTAAGCTTTTTTAATACTATACTTGCCCCTTATGAAAAGATGTTTCCGCGAAGAAGAAATCAAGGCGAGTCAGACTCCTGATTCAAAGTAGGCAAGAGTGGAGTGTGTGCACCTGAGGGCTGAATTTCTAAAAAAGTGCTAATACAAAATTAATACGAGTTATATATACCTGCAATTGTTGAATTACAATTTATTCCAACCCAAACTGGGATGAAATCCTTCTATTAATTTCCCTTTTCTCATTTAGGTAGGCATTGTATCGACTATTCCATGAACCGATCTTTTTGTACTGCTTTATTCCTGCATAGAGCCAGATACATGAAATTGTAATCACAGACCCCAATAACACGACTAATACAGTGCCAAATTCATTTTCTATTTCTAGAATAGCAAAGAAAGATGGATGTCTTAACAAGAAGATCGAGAGACCGATAGCAATGGGGGCTAAGATTAAAGCGGAGATAGAAACACCTAAAAGTGTTTTTCTAATACTGAGGATTTGTTGAATGAATATATCCATTAATGTCAACACATTATCTCTTGCACTTATGGTCAAATCATCATCCTTGTTATTGGCTATATTTTCGTCATCTCGGTGATTCGCCGCTCCGTTGTCCATATCCGCGTCTTTAGTGATTAACGGGCTGTTCCTTTATTTATCTTATGATTAACATAGTTATTTAATCCGTCATATACGTATGCATTAGTTCTATTCTGCATGATATAGGGTCAATTGAGATGATGGACACTAGTGAATTTGCGAAGATTGCTCCGATCTAATTCTGTTGGTTGTCATCAGTGTCGGTCAAGAAATAAAAATTGCATAAAGCCTTTTTTAGACACCTCTCGCTAACCTTAAGTGCAATTGCATGGAGGGAAAAATTCTCCTATTCGGAATTCTTTTTTTGTGCTTCATGTCTTCTACGACTCTTGACTTATACTCTGCTTCCCAAAATAATCTTGAAATAAATCATGTTTCCAACTATGTGGATGAAAATAAAATCATGCATGTCCTTGGGGAATTGAAGAACATTGGTAACAAAGCTATGACGAATGTTACCATTGGGGCTACATTTTTTGATTCAGAAGGCAAAATCATAAATGAATACAAGAGATCTGCTGAATTAAGAACCGTTAATCCCGGTTTTGTGACCCCTTTTGAAATTCTTTTCATTGACCAGAAGACCGTCGATAAGGTAAATGACTTAAAACTACATGTAAATGGAACAGAAGCCGAACCTCAGCCTGTAAATCTCCAAATTAAGGTAGACTCATCCAGACAAGATATTTTAGGCTTCTATTATATCAGCGGTGTCATATTCAATTCTGGACCAGCTAGTGCCAATAACTCAATTGCTATTGCCACGCTCTACGATACGGGTGGTCGGGTTATAGCTATAGGAAGGGGCCTAGCCGAACCAAAAGATATCTCAAGCGATACTGGCGCAAGTTTCGGTTTGGCCATATTAGATAAACTTCAAACACCTAAAGGAAAAAGTTATTCGGTTGTAGCAGATTCAGATTCGTATGTTTCGAATCCAGCCATCGCTAAAGAAAAGTAGATAGTAGTCAATAATTGATGTAAATGTAATCGTATTTCAGAATTTCACATTGAATCCGGAAACAAATCTATACAAGCTTATCATCATAGTTACCTTTGGACATCTCAGTGAACGCATCTTTAGGAATTTTTCCATCTACTTTTACACCCATACTTAAACAGGTCCCGATTACTTCCTTAGCGACTCCTTTGATGTCAATCGCATAGGAACTGTCGACTTTCATCTTTGCTATTTTCACAACCTTTTCTATTGGCAAATCTCCCACATAGTCGCTTCCCGAAGTACCAGACCCCTTGCTAAACCCACCTTCTTTTGCAATGAGGGCTGCAGTCGGAGGTATACCTACTTCTACGGTGAACTGCTTCGTTTCAGTGTCAACTTCGACTTTGACAGGTACCTTCATGCCAGGAAAGTCTCGAGTCTTTTCATTAATGGTATTTACAACTTGTAATACGTTAACACCAATCGGGCCTAAGGAAGGACCCAGAGGAGGACCTGCGCTAGCTTCTCCACCGCTTACAAGAGCCGAAATACTTTTCTTTTCTCCCATACACCGGAACAAAAGGACATACCTGGATATAAATTAAATATGCTACTTCAACTGACTATATATTCAATCGGAATTCTGGACAATTGATCTTATTTGGAGCCTCTTTATCCTACTGAACCAATTTGCGGAGATAGTTTGCATCAACGGTTACTGGAATTTGATATGGTGAATCGAGGAGAACTACCGTTGCCTCCTGTTTCTCGTAGTCGACTCTGATTACTTTTGCTTTCATCGATTTGAATGGTCCGGCTACCACCTCAACCATATTATCTATGCTCAGATCAGTTACCACAGGTTTCTTCACCAGATAGCCCTCTATATCCTTAAAAGGCAATTCCCCACGTATTTGTCCGCGTACATGTCGTACTCCGCTCAGTGCTTCGTATGCTACATTTGCATCAGGTGCCTCGACTATAATGTAGCCCTTGAAGTTCTCTAACGCCAAAATCGAAAAAATCTTCAATTTCTTTGTAGTAATTTTTGTGTGCAAAATGTTGGCGACAACTCGTTCCTGGCCACCTGTTATCCTGATAGCAAAAAATTTGGACTTTGTGACATCTCCTGTTGCTTGCTCGTTGGTCTTATCGGTAGGTTCGGCTATGTTTGATTCGTTTATTGTATTGCTTTCCTGCATACTGCTAGGTGTTTCATCCCCAAAGCCCGAGGCGGTGCTTTCTAGATTGATGTCTTCGGATACATTCGTAGAATTACCACTACCTTCCAGATTATCCTTTTCTATATTACGATTAATGTCAAGTAATTTAGCATCCATTTAGCGAATGTATCTACGATATATTATTGCATTTTATAAATTTACGTCGCATAATGCTGGTGCAGATTTGTCAATATTGAGCCTATAAATTCTAAATTCTCAATTCATTGATGCAAATTAAGCTCAGGACTAAATAACCAACCATTAGGTGAAGGTTGAGAGCCAATTTATAGTAGGCCCTTTCCCACCCTCCTCGTGGAAGAAAATATCGCCCTAATTGCATCCTTAAAGGATGAAGCGGGTATGAACATGGTAAATTTCTTGACATCTACGAAGGATTTTCGGATTACAAGCAGCGATCCATCGGTCTATGAATCATACAAATATCGGAACGTCAAACTCTACGTAACAAAAAAGGATCTACTCTTCCTCGAGGATTACAACGTTAACGAGAGAACAACTTCATTTGTCTTTCTTTCAAGACACAGGTCAGCAAGCGGAATAGCCTCCCTTACCTGTCATTCGACGGGTAACTTTTCTCAAGATACTTTGTACGGTGGTAAGCCAAATGAACTGGGAATGGCTAATCCTACAATGTTGAAAGCTTATTTTAATGAACTGTATAGAAATCGAAATTCCGTGCCTGATTATCAAATTACTCTCGAGGCCACACATCATGGGCCTACATCTCTCAAAGGATCCATCATTTTTGTCGAAATCGGTTCTGGACCAGTACAGTGGAAGGACTCGAATGCCGCCCGAATAGTTTGCAATTGCATTTTAGAGGTTTCACCCATGCATGTAAAAGGTCTTAATAGAGTAGCCCTGGCTCTAGGTGGAACGCATTATCCCGAAAAATTGAACAAGATACTTCATGAGACAGATTTTTCTGTAGCATACATTGCGACAAAGAATAACTTGCAGTATATTGACGACAGGATGATTCAGCAAATGATGGTCAGGAGCACGGAAAGGGTAACACATGTTCTATTGGATTGGAAGGGACTGGGGAAACACAAGAATAGGATTTTGGATATCATTGAGAAGACTGATCTGGAAGTAGTCAGAATATAATTGAGCCAATTTCGATTCTTTTTGAATATCAGCCCCAGACCATATCAAGATCCAAACAAATCCTAGATGAGGGCGCGGCGACGATAGCTTTCGCATATTCTAATGGTCCAACTCATTGATAAATAGGTTCGAATGTGCTAGTGCTCGACAATGTTATTAGTCGTGTCTCTGAAGTTGATATAAGGATGCCAAACCTCACAGGGATCGATGTAGTAACTGCATTCTTGGAATCTGATGGTCAAATATTAATCCTTAGGCGAAGCAATAGTGTGAGAACTATGAAGGAAAAATGGGGAGCTGTGAGTGGCTATTTAGAAAATAACGATCCGCTTAGACAAGCCATTATAGAGATCTACGAAGAAACAGGTTTGGATAGCAGCAAAATACAACTAGTGAGATCAGGCGATTTACTTCTTGCAATCGACCCTGAAAATCCAGGTACCTCATATAATATCCATCCATACCTCTTTCAGTCAAAAAGCAGGAATGTAACGCTCAGCAGAGAACATGATCGATTTAAATGGATAACCATGAATGAACTTTGGAGATATGACAGTGTTCCGAAGTTGAAAGAGGCCTATGAGAGTGTGGCAGGATCATTGCATGCCACATGATTTTATGAACAAAGCATTAAGTCTGGTTATAATTCTTATTCATACTGTTGTCCAAATGAAGTGAAGAATTGGCACTGGTAATGATCTCCGTTCAGTTAAAGTTAAACGCGGGTCTTCAACCTTGGATTCCGCATGAATTCGGCCCCGCTTCTAAATCGTCTAGATGCAAGTTATTGCAAAGTAGCAGATCTTTGTTTAGCCGCAATATTCTCTTATAATTCATGGGTTGAGGAGGTATGCTAGATGCCACATAACTAATGAATTCGTCTTCATCCATTCTAAGTGCCTTTATATTTGCCTTTATTTCTCCGATCGTCTTGAAAATGGGATCTTCGTGCTTCATACTCTTGCTGTAATGGGAGGGCAATACTATTGCGTCGTCACGTAATGACGCGAGCTTCTTGTAGGTAAGAAAAAGAGTTCGGGAAAATTCATCGATCTTATCATGCAGATCAGGTCTTCCGATCCCATCAACAAAGAGTGTATCCCCGCTAAAGAGAAATGTTTCTTTCTTGCCATGTTCGTTCCCACTCGATGGGGTTTCTAATTTGAAAGACATACTCCCAGCTGTATGTCCGGGTGTATGGATTACGTCAAGAGATAGACCACTAGAGATTTCTATACTCTGGCCATCATCAAGGAGGGTCATGATGTCTAATCCGTTCGTATTAATTTGTTCTGTTTCATATTCTTCCAGAGGGCTAAGATAGAGAATGGCACCAGTTTCTTTAGCGATAGTCATCGAAGCAGACAAGTGATCTGCGTGTCTATGTGTTTCGATTAGAGCCTTGATTCGAAGGTTACTCTTTTTTGCAATCTCATAAATTGAAGCCGCGGAACTACATGGCGGATCGATTACAACTGCATCATTAAAATAAGAAATCAAATAGGTCATGCAACCCTTTGAAATTCGTCTTATCTGCCAGATCTTCAAGTTGGGATCTGTTAGACATGGTATTAATGCCAGATCATTTATTTTATTCCAAGCAACCATCCCTCCTCTTATACTCTTTGCGTTGTATCCGAGTTGAGCGAGGTATTCTGCAGCCATCTTTGATCTCATACCATGAGAACAAACTGTGATCACCTCTCTATCTTTGGGGATATTTTTGATTTGTTCTTCGGATGATAATTTGTCCAAAGGTACTAGAGAGGGCTCTAGATGTTTATCGTAACTAATCTTCCAGGCCTTGTATTCCTCAGGGGTCCGAACGTCCAAAATGTACAAATTTTCACCAACATCCATCTTGTACTTCAAATCGGAGGGTTCTATTTCAATCGTACCGAAGTGAGAGCGCTTATCTGTCAATCGTGAGGCTCAATCATACTTCAGCCTTGCGCATAATAAAATGGTTTGTGTGAAAACATCTATTGCAGATAAACGATTCACAGTTTAAAGCTAGACATCAGTTGGAGATAATAGATTACAGTCAACATCAAATCGGTATATCATAAAGGAATAGCAAGCAACTACCACCCATTTACCTTGTGACTGATTGACTAACTCCAAATGCAATCACCAAGCCTACAGGTTAGCTTTATTGTGCATTCAGAATGAGTCTAATTCTGGCGATGAATAACATCATTTTATACAAACAGCTTAATAAAAGCGTCATCAAAAAATATATTGCCATTTGTCTTGTTATTTAGCAGTAATCGTTTAGAGCTACCTTAAATATTACCATATATACTATACTTATTATGGAGACAAATATGAATAATTCCCTAAGATTGGTGGCAATAGCTGTATTCTCAGTATTGGCATTCGCTGTGACGGGACTTACATCATGGAGTTTCTTGAGTGAGTCGTCAGTGATTGCACAGAACGACACTGTAGTTAATGAAACTATGCTATATACAAACCAGACTGAAATGGCTCCAGAGACTAAACGCTGATTTAGAATCAACCACAAGAAATAGAGAAAGAATGCTTTCGGATGCTGTTGTTAACACTTTGTATTGAAGAGGTTATAGATAAAATGCAACTTCAATAAACATCATCATCGTTTGATGCAGAATAAACCTAACCCGCAGTCGGTTCGCTTGCTCTGATGCGTAACTGTCATTCCTGGCGTCGTATTAATAACTCTTCACCTAATGAATCAGTGCGATCATCATGACATAGTTAAAGACATCCTCGAGATAGTCAATACCAATCAGCTTCTTTTTCGAACTCGACGAAGTCAAACCAACATTGGGCAGGATGCTAAACTGACCTATAAGCAAACCGTCAAATCCCAAAGGTTAGTCGACACTGGACTGTTCATTCTGACTGATCTCATCCGTATTACTAACTGACCAAGGAAGGGCGCCGATGTTGCAACTTTTCAGCGGGTTAGAAGACGATCCTCGCCATGTCGTTCATGAATAAATGCTCTTTAACGTATGGGTTCAAATTAATGGTTTTGCAGTTGCTGCTATTCAATATGACAATGAATTTCTCTGAGGAAGGTGGCGATAAGGTAACCTCTTCCAATACGATGCCTTCATGAGTAATCCAAGGCAGGTTGCTTTCTTCATCATTAATCTTGCATGCGGCCGTTTATGTTAATCCTTCAGTGCAAAATAAATAATTGGTTTATATTCACCGAACGCATTATTTCTATTCTAAATGGTAATCGCGACTTCCAAACAAATGTGGGAGAATGACGTTTTGAAATCATCTACTCCAGTGCTCGTCGACTTTTGGGCAGAGTGGTGTGGTCCGTGTAGAATGGTTAGTCCTATTCTCGAAAAGCTAGGTGAAACAATGTCAGATGAAATCAAAATAGTTAAACTGAACGTGGATGAAAATCAAGAGCTCGCTTTGAACTACGGGATTAGGTCAATTCCATCTCTTTTGATCTTTAGAGAAGGAAAAGAGATAGCTCGGACTGTCGGTGCTGCTACAGAACAGGCCTATGAAAAGTTTGTGAAGACCTCTCTCTCAAATTAGAGAAGTTCATCAGTTGACAGCAGACTCATAAAGCTCATTGAATTTTTTTCCATCTTTATTGATGATTGATTCTCAATCCAAGGCAATTGTGGAAGGCCCCTACATTTAAGCCACTGTGTCTCAAACGAAAAATAATATTCTTCTGAGTTAACGATTTCTGCAATCAAAATATTTAAGTAGGATTTCTCTTTCATTTAGAAATAATGTACAAGAAAGCTACTGTCGTAGGAACACTGTCGGCTATATTCACATTATCGGCAATCATGTTGAACACCCCATATTTGAATACAGCATATGCTCAAGCCCAGGAAGGTCCACCTGGTGAAGCAGGGGTTACAAATGAACCAGAATCTAATTTTACAGCATGCACGGGGTTAGGAGGATGTAACCAAACACAACCAGAGACAGCCACGGAACTTGAAGAATACGCTGGAAGCGATCAGGCTATTTTGGCAAATGACACTGACATAAGTAATCCTAACAACACCGCGCTAGATGCTACAGGCGTTAATGAAAGAGAGGATTGCATGCAAATTCCCGGAAACACTGCCGAAGACTGTCCTTAATCAACATAATTCAATTCCCTATTTTTTGCTATTAAAGTTTAAAGTAGATCTACTCTTTTGACAGAGAATTAGTTTTACTCCATATTTTTTTTCAATCATCGCCGTGGGAATGGTAATTGAATAGTCAATAGCTCATTAAATAATTCAATTCGATATCTCTAACACTTCAGAGGTTGCATAAGAGATGTTTCAATACTTCAACATTTAGTTTCATTAAATTATTCCCTTAGGCTATTGAGAGTAAAAGTTACGTTTTCATCGGAATGTGCATCTTTGACTAATGCCGTATTATCAATAGGACTTGTCGAGACATTCTCCACAACTGAAGGGCCTCATCATGACTTTTAAGTGGCTTCAACCGTAATGATGACTGAATAATTAGTGAAGGGCGGAAGGAAGCACAAGAGTGAGAAAAGAAGGGTAAATAGGAAAGCTCTGATTGTTGGGGTTGCGCTTGCTTTCATAATGGTAGGGGGTGCTGTAGTCGCTGTTCTCATGAACTCCCCTCCTACTAGATCAGGTGAAAGTAATAATAACGAAATCATTCAGCGAATAGTTGCCCCTATCTCTGAGAATGTGCCAGTACTTGCCTCTGAAGGTGGGTCCTCCAATGTAACGATAGTGGAATTCGGTGATTATCAGTGCCAATATTGCGCAAGATTTCATAATGAGACAAAGGATCAAATTATAAACAATTTCGTAGATACAGGCAAACTTAGTTTCGTTTTCAAAGACTTTGTGATTAATGATCTTCCATCTGACCGTGCGTCAACGTTGGCAGCTGAGGCTTCTTATTGTGCTGCAGACCAAGGCAAATATTGGCAGTACCATGACGAACTTTACGATCATTCCCGCGGAGAAAATACAGGTTGGGTGACCGAGGATAGTTTGAAGCAGTTTGCAACTAGAATCGGAATCCCGAACCTCACAGTGTTTTCTGAATGCCTTGAGAACCATACCCATCGGGATTTAGTCGAAGCAAATACACAGCTTGCCAATGGCATTGGGCTTAGGTCGACACCGTCGTTTGTAATAATTTCTAACGAGACGGTGCCGATTGCTATAGAAGGTGCACAACCATATACCGTGTTCAAACAGGCCATTGATGATGTCTTGGCTAACGTGTCGAGGACTTAAACTGTGGCTCTACGGTGCCGAACAGGATATTGTTAATCATATTTGGTCATGCCTCAAGCCCTAGACTGTTTTCTCAATTTTGATCAATTATACAAAGCCCGATCAAATCAAAAAGGTTAAACGAAAGTTTTCAGAGAATTCGAAAAACCATGTTAGCATTACCTGTCCCAATCCATTTTGCCTACTACTGCAATTGGCCAAGCCACTTGGGTCGTGTTGTGTCTCCTCATAACCTCTTAATTAGGAGGACATTCTGGAACGCTGCCGTTCATCACCTGTCAGAACGCTTGTTCCTAGGGTTATGTGAATTCTGCGACTTTTGTCGACCTCCTCGACCATATGTAAAGTATTTAAAGGCGAAGAATGCTGCCATGATATAATTTGCTATTCCCAATGCAAAGAAAACGAAGGAAGATAGAAATGCAGACTCAACTATGCCAAAGGTACCTACTGCCGCAGCTAGCCCCATGAAAACAATGAGTTGATTTTTGTATACTACCAAATGCCAGATACTGTAGTCTGAGCAGTGATATGTTAGTTATGAATTTTGTTCTTGAGACTTTTGTGGAACGTAAGCGATGCAAATCTATTCTTCCATTACCTCTTTTTAGTAACCCGCTGGTGGCCAAGTTGATAGATCAGAAATGACTTGCTCCCCTTCATCGTAATGAGTCAGTTTTTAGATAAAAAATGTGACGCTATGTTTAATTTTGGGGATACCCATGCTTATCTCATCTCTGACAGTCTGAAAGAAAGCACTCTACTATATTCAAACATAACCTGATTAGTGTCAAATTATTATTATCCATTCGACTGAAGGCTACTCAAGTAGCATACATCTATTGAAAAGCTATATCAATTCATCATTAATCCACTAATAGGGAGAATTCACATTCCTATTGCAAATGGAATCTGCAAGATCCCTGACCTGTGTTTTTCTAACATTTGTATTAATCATAGTGTCAGTCATTTCAGCCAGTGATAGATCCACAGTTCAGTTCTCCTCCTCCTTCGATCAGGCTAGAGCATCATCAGAAAATGAGCTGAGCTTAACTGCGAAAATAATGAAGACCTGTGCTTGGTCGAGGCTTGCCTTGGGAGCGAGTGTTCTACTGTAGGGAAGGGATTAGGAATTTCGCAAATGCTTTCTGAAGAGATATTATTAGGCAACGATCCGATGAGAATTGGTAGTAAGGATATCTGTCAGACAAGTGATGAAAAAGAGGAAGTTAGTAATTTCAATTTTCATGCTACATCGGAAGAATCTGATGAATTAGACTCCAGCAATAATTTAGGTAAGTCGAGCCAAATCCCTGCAGCGTGGTGGGATCATTCTGGTTCTGATATTTTGATAGGTATGGACCTGGGCGTGACCAAGAAAATCTGTAATATAGACGTGCGTTTCAACGATAACGCAGAGATCGAGAACGGCTTTTCCGTGACTGTTTCAAATGGTACTGAGAGTCTTAATAGAGTAGTCAATGAATCTACAATTGGATCATTGTCTAATTCTTGGTCAACTGTCGATTTCAATAGCCTGGCCGGCAAATTCATACAACTCACAATCCCAGGCGTTTCAGAATTTTATGTCGATGATGATGACGATGATCCCGTAGTCTCTGAAATCAAAGTAAAAGCTCTCCCTTTGACCCAAACCTCTAGAAATTCAAGTGCACAGAGCAATTCCACTGACAAAATATCAAAACAAATTCCTAACAATGCCATTGCTTCACTAGAATTGTCGCCGCTAGAGTTCTTGGATGCAGGTTCTGATCTATTGAATCCTCCAATGCTTGGCCCAGAACTTAATGGGATAAACCAAAGTTCTTTACCTGACATGTCGTCAACACCTAACTCGAATATGTACACTGGAGACATCTTTCTGCCATAGTCATAATCATAAATTGTATACTTTCAAGAATCGTAGTTGGAACCAGTTGCAATGTTGGCTTCGACAAGGTTCAATTCTGGGACAGAAGGACGAAATTGATTAGAACGCGCGGCAACTTGATAATAGTAATAGCAATTATAGGACTACAAGTTACAATATTTGCTAGTGACAACGCATTTTCGTCCAAGAGCAGCTTGCGATATATTTGATCCTAACTTGAGACTCAAGTTGTTACACATCAGGTACCTGAACTCGCACACTATCATCATTTGTATGGTCAAATCAGCAGGATTGTTTATCCTGTTTCTACGATCGGCGTATCTCCATTTTGGCAATCAGAAGATCCAGTAAAAGTTTGTTCTGCACTTAGAGGGTCATTGGACCTAAAATATGCTGTAATGGTTTCTTCATGGCCGCAGGAGCCACTTATTGTAATAGGACCAAATAGAGGAGGAGAACATAATGCAATCATATTTTGCTCAGCGGGACTATCTCCCATCATTTGGTAGTCGGAGACTGAAAGATTGCCGGAATATATTGGTCCACCGAGAACTAATCCAGAACTTCCTGGATCAAAGACTATACAGCGTCCAATTTCCTCCTACCGTGCCATTAGAAGATAAAGCAGTAAATGAAATATTTGTATTGAATGTTGAACCATCAGAACACGTCACAAGCCCCGATCCTCCTCCATGAATGAGAACAGCGCTTGCAGGTTCCTCTCCAAATTGAAAGAAAGCCTGGCATGAGAGCAAGGCAACAGAAAGTGAAAGTACACCTAATAGAGTACCATTAGAAATCCTTAACGACGTATTCATGAGTTCTATAGTTCGCATTTACATATAAGTACATTCCCTGCTGATTAATTTTCAAATTCGGTGCCGTTTCGTGAAGAATCAAACAAGAAATGGGATGTATGTATTTCTGTACGGGTGGATAACAATTTTCAATATTTGGAGATTGAAGATTGATGACGTCAGTTACCGACAAATTTGAGAAAAATTGAATCTGTCAATTAATCCTGCTTTTCAACAACCACCCACCAGTTGTATGTTATGATAGTCGTTCTTGATTGTATAAACTGTAGATTTAGATGCTGAAAGAACTAATGAGTTGATATAGCGTCGCCAGATAAGATAACTTTTCTCAGTATCATCTTATTGGTGGCATCCATCATAGCGTAGACTGAAGCTATCACTATGTCTTCTCCTGTTTTCCGGGATGAAACAGTATGGCCTTCACTATCCTCAATTTTGACAACTACTTCTGCAGTTGCGTCAGATCCCCCCGTTATTGACTCGAGTCGATATTCTCTAATTTTCACATCTTCTATTTGGCTCACTATCTTTTGGATAGCCTTTAACGCCGCATCCACAGGTCCTACCCCAATTTCAGAGGAAATCACGTCTCTCTCACCAGTGTTGATCTTGACAACCGCTGTCGGGATGATATTTATCCCAGTTACAGTATGAAAATCACGAAGCTGGAATTTTTCTTGGAATGTGCTATTTTTCATTACCTTACCTGCGATAGAAAGTAATTCGCTAGTTGTAATTGATTTACCTAGGTCAGCAATACTCTTCTGCTTCTCCAAAATTTGTTTAAGCTGTTCATCATCAGGCTTTACTCCAAACTCTTCTAGCATTGCTCTTATACCATGGGCACCAGCGTGTTTGCCTGCTTGGAGCCATCTCTTCCTTCCTACGAGCTCGGGGCTGATAGGCTCATAAGTCAATGGATTGTTTATTATACCGTGTGTATGAATACCCGATTCATGACCAAATGCATTTTCTCCGATAATGGCTTTATTTGGCTGAACAATTATACCCATTGCATTTGAAACGAATTTTGAAGTCTCATACAGTAACTCTGTCTTTATTCCATGTGATCTCCTATATAGGCACTGCAAAGCCATGACGACCTCTTCTAGCGAAGCGTTTCCAGCTCTCTCGCCTATTCCGTTTACGGTTACTTGAGCGCAAGTCGCTCCTGCATTTATTCCAGCTAAGGTGTTGGCAACCGCAAGCCCCAAATCATCATGACAATGCATGCTTATTGGCAGCTGCGAGATAGCAATTACGTCTGCCACGAGCCTTGATATGTAATCAGGGGTTGAATAGCCGACTGTATCAGGAATATCCAATCGGTCAGCTCCAGACTCAGATACTGCTCCAAAAACTTCCTTCATGAAACCGATCTCCGATCTAGTAGCATCCTCAGCTGAAAACTCTACTTGAACCCCGTGTTTCTTCGCATAATCCACAGCCCATACAGCCTTTTCGAGTACCTGGTCTCTGTTCATCTTCAGCTTGAATTTCATATGGATATCTGAGGTGGCAATGAATAGGTGAATATATCCTAGATCGCAGCCAAGTGCAGCGTCTATGTCCTCCTGTACGGCTCTAGCTAAACCACATACTTCCGCGTGCAATCCCTGTCTAATAATGCTTTTAATCGCATGCCTTTCCCCTTGCGATACAATGGGGAATCCAGCCTCGATGGCGTCTACCCCTAACTCATCCAATTTAATAGCAATTTGCAATTTTTGTTCGGGGCTCACGGAAACGCCTGGTGTTTGTTCACCATCTCTAAGGGTGGTATCGAAAATCCTTACCTTTTCAACAATAGGCGATAGTCTAGGAAAGAGCAATTTAAACTTACTTCCTGTCTTACTATGCTTTCTTTAGTCCCCTGATCGTCTTTGTGTGGAATGCGATCTCGAAGATTTCAAATTGCAACCCAATCTTGGCCGGAGATAAATGTCAGTAACGCGTGATAGGCAGCAAGATCAATTCGCCATCATCCCAAGCCTTGTGAATAAGTCCTTCAACAGTCTAAAAGTAAAAGCTTTTCTTTCAAAAGCACGGATCGGACGCTAACTTGTAAATATTATTAGTTCAGATATATATGTGGAATACTTTGTCTAGTAATAAGCTGAAGGGCGTCTGGGCCAAGCAGATAGCCCTAATTGCAGGTAGCTTCCTCTTAGGTTTAGTATTGACCTACTTTTTCGGTTTTATTGCCGGTCTTTCACTTAACATTATCGTACTTGTCGGTTTGGTATTTTATATAAGAAGAAGCCAACAGAAGGCCTTACGAAATCTTGGATTTAGCGATGAGAAGGCAGGGGGAAGCTTTGCACCAACAGAATCCAAAATATCGCTAAAATATGTCTGCATGTCCTGTGGATCACGTGTAAAGGGAGCAAAATGCACCACTTGTGGTTCTCAAGCAAAAAGGGCTACCTTCTAAACGATCAGATACAATCATTTCCTTCATTGAATTTGCCGAAAGATCTATCTAAGAAGGGTATCGCCTTTTCATTTAGATACGTCTAGATAGAACTGTTCCTTGTCTATTTTCTCTGGTTTAACTCCCTCTATTTCCATCAACTCTTGCATTATCCCTCTTCCTCTAGCTACTGCCCCAGTCTTTTGCTTGACGATCCCATTGATGAATCCGCTGCTTCCACATATGGGATTAAATGCCGATTCAACATTTCCATGAAACTTCTGGAGAGTCCGTTCGGTTTTCCCTTCCTCATCTTTAAAGAATCTGCCCTTTCTGTAATATATCCTCGGATGTTCGGAGTACAAATTTGCCTCGTCATCTCTCGTAAAAGTGAAAACCACCTTGAAATTATCAATCTTTCTGGCCATATCTAATAGCCAGTTGTAATAAATTACACCCACACTTTTCTTGTCTTCAAGCGAGTAAAGTCTGGGGTTACTGTAAAATAATATGAGTCGAAGATCCAAATCTCTCCGATCTTCTATAAATTGTAAGAGGCATCGGGCGCATTCAGCACCATTTGATCCAGACCAGTAAGCAATATCTTTCTCTGCCCCAGACGCCACCTTCGAGAGAAAAGGGTCTCGCGGTTTGGCGTATTTGATAGAAACTTTGTCGCCTACCTTGAATTGTTCAAAGAAGTATGCTGCAAATCCATCTGCCTTGCCGATGACTGGATTTATGTAACCATACGGCTTCTCATCCTTTATCGTTAATTCAATGTCATTCCTTGTGGGTGAGGAAGCGATTGAATATGCCCTTTCTACTTCAGCCTCCTCAACGCCCCCCGAAGACGTCGGTCTTTTCAATAATGCCCTGATTGTTACAAATTCTCCTACGCTAAACGTAATTCGATCCGACGCCGAAAACGGAGAAAATACATAAGTATAGGAATCAGGGGTTTCCTTAATTCTGTCCTTTAACTGCCATTCTAACATAGGGGATTGGGATTTCGACATAGATTTTCTTCTTGGAGGGGAATGTACTTAACATTTTCCAATTCGTTATAGCAATTTGGCAATAATCTGTAACAAATAGTAATTGGCCAATCAGTCCGGAAAGACCTCTATCTCATGTCAGCTGGAAAACAGAACTTTTGGTCTGGAAAAACGGCAGCTTGCACACAATTACATATCCCTGATGTTACGACTGCTCTGCCTTTTTGATATCTTCGTCTTGTTCGAGCATTGATGATTGCCTTTGGACGTGCTTTTGTTAGTAAAGTGTTAATATATGGAAATCGTCATTATGACGGATCTTATCGATTGAAATGGATGGATTTCGTTGGGTTAACCATGCTCGAGTCCTTCAAAGGACTATTGGTCATGTTTTTTCTTGTTATCATCTTAGTCTCAATCGCTTATCCTGCTGGGCCTGATCTTTACGCCTTTTTTCATACTCCACCTTTAGCAGATAATTTAATTACCTTTGAAGATCAGGGTCTCGGATTAATGATCAAATATCCCAGCAATTGGGAGAGATCGAAAATAGGTCAGGATCAGGTCACATTCATAGCTCCACGCGAAAGTGATTCACCTTCTTTCCCAGCTGGGCTGGGAATAAGGTCGCATAATATTTCATCTGTAGAGTCCACACTAGATACCATAGCAAAAGAAATAGTTACAGATCTTGAAGATGAAGCTCAGGATTTTACTCTCTTGAGCACGAGTCAGTCGAAACTGAATAGCTTTGATGCTTTTGAGATTTCTTTTAGCGCAACAGATGACAACGACGCAAAACGGACCGCAATGCAAATAGTTGTAAAGCCTGAAAATCTGGTCTACGTAATCACCTACAAGGCCTATCCAGAAAAATATGAATCATATCTGCCGATTATACAGTCTATGTTAGATTCGCTAAAATTTATGTGATAATTACGATAAGGATGGCTTCATCCATTTAAAAATATCAGATCATTTTTTAATCATCGTCATGATGATCCCCACTTGTTGGTTACAACTCGTGGGACTGGCATGCTTAGTCAGTAAGGACTAGGTCTTGCTATCGCGTTTCCAGCAAACCCGTTACACCAATAATTGTGTTCCGTGGATGCTTGCAACGACAAAGATTAGTTCCATGTTCAGAAAATTTGTGTTTACACCGATAATAGGTACATATTGGTTCAGATTCCTTTCCCCATACGTCAGTAACCTTCAATCTCTAACCATGATATATATGCCGATATAATATATTGTTAATGGACCCAGAAGCTAATGATCACCTTTACAGAAGCGCTGGAGATTTAAATTAGATTTTCCGTTGATACGAATTACAGAAAGTTCATGATCAATTTCATTCAAATAATTCAATAATACATGCAAAAACATCATAAACGTTAGGGCATATTTTAATGTTTGTAGGATTCTACTGCTAATCAATCACCATATAGTTAATATTTAACATGGAACAGTAATACCTTTACCTTAGCAAATGCATGAACAAGATTTCCTTCATGAAGTCTGCATAAGTGCTTTATCTGTTAGCAAGAAAGTGAGTTTTGCGGGGATAGTGGACAGCAATGGTAAACTTCTGCTTGGGCATGAAAAGAAAAATGCTGACACCAACAGACGGAGATTACTTTGTTACATTGGTAATTATGAGAATAAGGTTGTCGGTAGCATATATTTCAAGCATCTTGCACCAATGCTAAATGAGATAGTGAAAAGACATTTCTTCGATATGAAATCAAATGCTTCGACTTGTGAAGGTAATATAGCGGATATGGATCATGCCATTCGGATTTACGGGATCCACGAATTCTATGTTTTGGATGTTGCTAGCAATATCAAATTCGGCTTCATTCCTATAACTGAAACAGCCGACAAATTTCTGTGTGTCTACTTAGAATCAGATATGGTCGAAATGTCTAATACCTCGTATCATAGAATAGTAGCCTCTATTAATAGATGCTTATGAGGCCCTTACAGGCGCTGAGGAATATTCAAGTATTTCAAACAGGTTTGGTAAATCCGCATAATCTTAGAGTTGAATTTATCTGAATTAGAGATTAGAAACTTGTCATTCAACGACTCAATCGAATAACTGAACGACTTGTTTGGCAAACGTATACTGTCTAAAGGTTTATATCTAATGATTAGGGCACTAAGGATTAGTGCCCCATGTCAACTTTTGATTATGAAAATAATCCTGGATTCCTCATAAACCGGACCGCTAGATCTCTTTCGCGTTCTCTAGATATTAGACTAAGGAACCGAGTCGGCATAACTTTTGCCCAATGGAGAGTACTTGTTCTGCTAACGAAAACCCACGATGGCCTCTCCCAAAAGGAAATCGCAGAAGGTCTTGGGTTAGAAGCACCTACCTTAATTCCTATTCTCGACAAGTTGCAGAACGATGGTTTTATTGAAAGGAGAGTAGACCGCAACGACCGAAGGAACAACAGAATATATCGTGCTGAGAAGACCTTCGAAATCTGGGAGGCTACCCTTGAGTGTGCAACTAGAGTGCTCACCGTAGCGTTGGCAGGTCTTTCAGAAGACAAGGTGGAGATTATGAAAGAGGTATTGGAAAAGGTATGGATTAATCTACAAGCAAATATTGAACTATCAAATAAGACCCCTGCAGCCATAACAGACAAAGTTGGTCAAAAACAGGGGTTACGAGAAACAACTCCTTCGCAACAATAGGCCTGAAGTAGACAGAGGATATTATTACAAAATGCAGAATCCGCTGAAGAATAAACAAAATCAAAAAGGTAGAGGTGGAGGATTTTCGGTCAGGGAGGATTCTAAGCTTTTGACCAATAGTGGCGGCAGCGGCGTTGCGATACCTCGTACGGCTTGGAAATTACTGATTATTCTAAGTTCCATCGCAACAATGGTCATGTATGCAGAGACGATGCTGATTCCTGCTATCCCAGATTTGATAAGTGACTTTAATGTCTCTTATGGGACGTCTTCCTGGATACTGACGACTTATCTGATTAGTGGTGCGGTTGCTACCCCGATAGTTGGCAAACTATCTGACGTCTATGGAAAAAAGAAGGTTCTCTTAGCAGTAATGCTAATCTATGCAATAGGGGTCTGTTTCGCAGGGTTTGCCTCAAACATATACACATTGCTAATCGTTAGGGCTATACAAGGAATCGGAATGGGGATGTTCCCCATTGCATTTGGCCTAATAAGAGATCAATTCCCAAGGGAAAAAATTTCGATAGGTCAGGGAATCATAAGTTCAATGTTCGCAGCAGGGGCAGCAGTAGGGCTATCAGCAGGCGCGCTTATCGTAGAGAATTTTGGATGGCAAGCGACTTTTTTCACAATAATTCCAATCGCTATTTTACTTTTGATTACTATCTGGCGATTTGTGCACGTCGATGAGACTCGAGAAACTGATTTTTCGCCGATAAAGCAATCAGTTTGGAAAGAAAAAGAATCAGCTCCGGCTCCTGTTTCCAATTCCAATAAGAGGAAGAGAGTAAAATTACAACTCGATATTAAAGGAGCAGCAGCTCTGGCAGTATCTATAACTTCATTTTTGCTCTGCCTAACTCTGATCGAGACCTCTAGTGGTCTAAACACTGAAAGCAATTCAGTTGTTGGCATAGTGTCAGCCTATGGCATGATCTTAGGTTCTGCGCTGGTAGCCGCCATTTCCTTTGCCTTATTCTTGTTGATTGAAAGGGGAGAAAGTTATCCCCTTATTGATTTGCGACTTTTAGGAAACAAAGCGATATTGCCATCAATTCTAATAATCCTCATCGTGGGACTATCAAATTTTATGGTGTTCCAGACTATACCAATCCTGGTGAGAAATCCAGAGCCTTTAGGGTTCGGAGCTGACGTCGTCGATGCAGGAACAATTCAGCTACCGTTTGCGTTAGTATTTTTGGTATTTGGGCCGACTTCTGGTTTCATAATCTCCAGGCTAGGTTCTTTAAGACCAGTAATAGTTGGAACTTCAATCATTACGGCCAGTTTTTTGGGACTTGTATTTTTTCATGACAGCCCAATCGCCATTTCAATTAACCTGGGTGTTCTTGCCACTGGGTTATCTTTTGCGGCTATTGGCGCAATGAATGTAATAATACTTGCCACTCCGAAAGAATATACTGGGATTTCCCTTGGGATTGCTACCCTGGTGAGGATAATAGGGAGCGCAATTGGACCTGCTCTCGCGGCTATGTACATGCAAACAAGTCAAACTGTTCTTATGGTGGGTGATGTGTCAAGATCTTATCCATCTGATTTTGCGTTCGTGATGATATTTTCTTCAGCGACAGTGATTGCAGCGGGTTCGATCTTTTTATCTGTCTTGCTACGAAGGAGAGCAATCAAGATGGCCATTCCTCAGCTATCATAGGATTCACATTGATCGCGGGACTAGATCAATGTCAACAATTAATAATTCATCATCCGTTCCCTCAATGCAATACCGTCACCCTGGTAGCTCCAATATCGCTAACCACATAGTGGTCATGTCCCATCTCAATTATATCTCCTGGCGCTATTACCTCGTGAGTTCTCTTGCTTCTCAAGGACTTTCCAAATGGTTTTTTCTGTTGCTTAAACATCAGCCAAATCCTACCGACATTTAATACATTCTTGAATTCAGATTCCCAAACAAGATCATATAGCGTATATAATGCTTGCAAACTAATACTGTTGTTCCTGATGAGTAGATCAGCTTCAGGCTCCCTACAAAAATATACTCTTACTATCACTTTTAAACTACGAGATCTCTTTGTGAATATTTACTAATTAGCATTTTTGAGTTGAAATGATTGAATCCAATTATGGAGAGCTGGCACTAACGTTATCTGACCAAGTTTGCTATACGAAATTTTGAAGAGTTCTATACGGAGATCAATAAGATATACAAAGGTATCATGACACGTGGGTTCATGACACTGTTTGTGGCAACCTCGAAAAGGGTACGTAGTTATCGAGACGGGTGCGAAGGTTCAATAATATAATGAGCCCAGTGCGATTTTCATTAGTAAATTAGTGTCCACACAATAAATAAGAGAAAAAGGAGGCCTTTTTATGTTCCGTTAGAGGATCTGCTCCGGTTAAATCTCCTACTTTATTATTTGGACCGACTTTGTAATTGTTCCGTATATTGGGGTGTCTCCGAAGTGATTACTAACTGCGGTTGGGTCTAAGTATATGCTTACAACATTGTTACCCATGTCGGTAACAGTTGTCGGGACATTGGAAACTGGTCCGTCTTTCATGGTAATTGTTGAAGTTCCATTAAATATGGCGGTGCTATTATCTGGCATAGACATTCCACTTAAAGTGAAGTTGTCTAATTGGTGCTGATGCAATGCTGAGCCATTCGTTCTTACCATGTCAAATGATGCAACGAAAGAGCCATTCTTTGACATATCTTTCCCCATAGCTGAAGTTGAGTTTGATGTTGAAGTGCTCTGATTTCCATATTCTCCTTCTTCGTCATCAGTTAAGCTCGCCTTCCAATAACCAGACAATATCCAAGCAGGATTTCCGCTTTCATCGTTTTGAATGCTAGCTATCGAACCAGCAGCGTAGTGACCCGTTTTCATCATACCGTAGCTGTGATCGCCTCGCTGATCCATTGGATATGCGGCAGCTTGATTGCCCTCGAATTGTGAGGTCGTTAGAATAAATCCAATTCCTGTGGTGAGGAGCGCGGCTCCAACCACTATTACTATTTGGTTATCTTTCAATGTGAAGACAACTGACCCCTTCAATCTTATTAAGCATGCGATTTACTCTATCGTACTCAATTGTACAATGGTCAGCGAATGGTCATCAACCGAGATCGGGCCTCAAAGTATCAACTCAATGGTTACAAATAGATTTCCACACAACTCTAACTATTAGTTTGCGAAGCGATCCACTCTTCCAACTGCTGTGCTTTATGTTCCAGGTATTAAGCGATGATTCTAGACGGTCTCTTCGATGATACACATATCTAATGTCTCCGATAAAGATATCATGATTTATATATCACCTGCCAATGGTAACTTTAGCATTAAATGCAACCAGGGTTAACTAATCGGATAGATCTCTCATCTAATTCTTCTCCAAATCCTACGGTAGGATTGGATACCCAAAGGATTATTGGGGGCGGGTTCGCCGGTGACTCTATCTCTGAAGTGCAAGCCAACAAGAGTAAAGAACGTATTTTTGTCATCTGTGATGCATGCTTTTGGGCCACAACTTATCTGGACAAGAGCAGGCTCCCAGTCCTTGACAGCAGATGTTCGAGATGTCAGGAGGTAGGGTTGTCGAGTTTTCCTGTCCTAGCCAATGAATCGTTCACCTTTGCTTATTCAGAAAAACGAGGAGTAGAATTGAGGTTCATGAATCGCCGTGGATAAAATACTAAGTTGACAAACAGAACCAAGTAGCATAGGAATTAGATATGTAGACTAATAAGGTAATTTGTTATTGTTAGATTAGATAACGAAGATTGATTTAATTTGATTAGATTTGATTTGATACCAAGCTAAATGCTTGGCTGTTCAACTTGAAGAAACTGATTATAGGAGTCAAAAAATATGGAAACCACCTCCTATGAAAAATGTAACTAAGAATAGTCGAGTTATTACCTAGACTTACAATAAGATTAACAGTATATCTGAAATATTGCAAGTAAAGTTGTAATTTTATATGCAACAAATTAATAATCCAGAACGAACATATATAGATCCTAACAAATGTCTCAGATCCTACAAGATAAATCGCTAGGTTTGGTTTTGAAGGGGTATAATCTAGTCCCAAACGGCTCTCTTGCGACAAAAATTGGGATTTACACCCCATTGATTATGGAAACAATACTTCAGGAACATCCTGAGGAAGTTGACAGGTGGCTGCAAAAGCTACATAGTGAAAGCATACGTCAAAAAAAGCTATGCCTGTTTGAGAATGATACTGCCGCCTGCTTTAATATTGAGATTTATGAACAATTCGAAAAGAGCTTTAAGAGTTGGGAAGAAGGAGGTTTAATAAGAATAATGTTGACTAAAGACAGGCCTGTATGGGTCAGCAAGAAACCTCTCTTCATTCATGCAAAGTAAACTGCCAGGCGGACCAGGAGTTTACGACTTTTTTTCAGTGTATTTACCGCTAGCCACATGATTCTAACTTAAACTAGTGAAAGTGGCCCGGCTTTCGATGATAGAATTCGGACTCAGCTGGTAGGTCTACAGCTCCAGTTCGGTCACTATTGATAAGTACTTGATGACGAGAATAACTTCGATGATTCGAGTCCTAAGAGACAACTTTGCTCCTCTCCACCGTCCGTCGAAGAAATTTCAGTTAGTACAGAGTTTTATGCTGCTGCAAATTTATATTCTTCAGTATGCTAGTTCTTGAAAGTGTCATCGTATTTTGGAACTTTTATTTTGGATTTCATGTCTACTGATTTCAAAACAGATACAGATATTGCAACTGCATTACTCTCACAATTGAAAGAAGAAAATGGTTTCGACCCGAGTCTAGATGTCTTTGCTATATTGGATCCAGTTCAGAGTGCGGGTTGGATATTTTCAAAGTTGCTTGTCGCAGGCCAATTTGTAGAGAAATTGTATGAAGGTAACGTTAAAGAGATTGACAATTCTAAAGGTAAGAAGTTTTCAGACAAATTCGTTTTTTGGCTTTCAATTAAACTAAAAGAACGTGGTTGCCGAGCACAGATAAAATTATCTTTATAGCATGAGACCATCTCGATGTCCACGTTGTTCTAGGGGAGTACGTAGAATGCTTCAGCAACTCGCTTGTTCTTAATTAGGTAATGCAAGTAAGAATGGATCCAAGTTACCTATAATGCATATCGCCCTTTCAGTACAGATGAATTTTGTGAGGATATTTTGACATATTACAATATTTCCTTGACAATCATTTTGTTGATTGGCAATATTTTTTACTGTGTTGACATTTGAAGATGACTCACTAGATTCTGTAGCAGGTGTAATTTCAGAATCTGCGGTCGCTACCTCTCCGGAGCCATATTCTGATGCAAAAACCATATCTGATTTCATACCATACAGAAAGGCTATCATAATTAGTGTCATGAGAAGGGCTCCCCCAGAAAGAGTCAATTTAATGCTGTTCACAGTTTAGAAATATTTCTGTTATTATTTAGGAAATATTACGGTTGAACTAATGAGAGAATTCTGTACTAATATTCTGTAGTTAAATCTGGGCTCAAAAAGCGCGAATTTCCAATTAAAATCCTTTTGCTCCTAATTGCACAAGTCGTAAATGAGTATTTCATTAAATGCATCCCATCATCTGGTAACCAGCCTGAAACTGCTATCCCCTGTCCTTTCTTGTCTTGTGTTCTCCTGGTATTATAACAAGAAATTTATTATTGAACTATTTTAACTTTGGACCCGCCTTCTTGGCATTTCCGATCGCGTAATACTTGATCAAGGCCCTAGCTGTTTCTGCAGATGATCGCACTTTGCTCTCATAGTGTCTAGCCATTGTAAAATTGACAGTTACATTGTTGTGACATTTGGAACATAGTGTTCGCAGGTTGTCGTAGGCGAGCAATGGTCCCTTTGTAAACGGCAAATTGCTCGACGAGTTGGTTGGACCGGCATTACGAATTTTTGTCTTCATGCGGAAATGCTCAACAAATTGCGCCACTGGTTGGATATGATCACACTCTAAATCAGTTACCCTTCACATCCAATACATCTGCAAAGTTCAAGAATCGTATATTGTGCTTAGTCAATTTGGTTATCCGTTTCTTATCCCAGGCTTTTCCACACTTTTGGCATGTGTAATCGTCTCTCTTGAAAATAGCTAATCTCACACCGGTCCATGTGCAATGCAAAAAATGCCATCTGGCAAATTCTCTTGCGTGTGACCTGCAGCAAAAGTACCTGAACGGAAGTGTTGTTTGGTTATTGCATCCAGCGACTCTACATAATACATTACCTCGATCGTCTAATTTATTGAAAATGTTCGGGGGAATGTAGAGCGCTTTTCGTTTCATGGTGTAAGTGCATTACTTGGAGTTTTGGATATATTAACTTGGGTTACATAGTTTTCGTGAATTCTCACACCTTCCATACATTTTCACAGCCTTCAGGATAGTGTTCATTGAAACAAAATAGACACTCCAGGCTACAAGTTCTGCGATGAAATATGCTTGATACGCCTCTAGATATCCCGATTCTAATTGATGGAAATGGATATAAGTTTTGGTAATGATGAACACACATTCGGAAGCCGAAAATGCCATAAACAATTTCCTTACATCAAGTAACAGCTTTTTTGAATTTATGGTTCCATTATTGGGATCGATATAACGGTTCTTGTTATCTCTATAGAAAAGGTACGCAAATATCGGAAGATACGAAGCATAACCTATGACGAGTGTATAAATCGAATTTTCAATACTACTTTCATGACCAGCATATTTTGAATAAAGTTCAGTAAAACACATTCCTATCACAAATGATATGAGCCCACTGATAGCAATGGACCTATTTAGTAATAGGATATCTCTGTATTTTTTAAAGAATTGCACTGTATTGTATAATATCTTCCCCATTCGCCCCCCCTCAATGAAGCGGTCTACCATCGAGTCTTCTTAAAGAACTTGCGACAAAGGAAACCAGCAAGTTTTTGATGGACGTCAGGTGAATCGGAGATGCAAGATATACAAAATTCGTTAATGCCATTTGAATCTATACGATATAATTCGGTGTTAGTCATCATACGTCACTACCCAAAATGAATCGTCGTTAATTGTTTCCTTTTATCCCATTTGCGACCATAACAGAGTAGCAACCAAGTCCACAACGTTCACAGATTGGTTTCAATCCATTCTTGGTGTCAGCACTGCCTATACAACATGGCTGCTTTGTTCTACCCAAATGATCCAAGGAGAGAATCGCCCAGGAAGGGCACTCTATAGGTGTAGTTCCAGTGCCACCCCAGTTCCCCTTCATCAATTCTAACTGTTTTTGGCTGTTGATTACGAAATCTGGATATCTGCCTTTCAGTTCAATGAGCTTGTCGACCATGCGGCTACGTTCAGCTCCAAAGGGTACCCACAAGGGATCATTCATTGAAAATGGTGTATGAAATTGAAAACCCATTTTGTTTACTACTCCATTCCACTCTTCGATGAGTGCATCTATGCACGGATGATTTAGTGAGTTAATGGTCATCGTGATCCAAATGTCTTTCCATGCTGGCTTGCGTCGATTTGGTGGACCATTGATATAGTCAAGTATATTTTGCTTCGTTTTTGCGTAAGTTCCCTTGCCTCTTATGCTGTCATGGATATTTTCAGGACCATCAATTGAGACCCAATAAAAATACAAATTCTTATATCTTTTAAGGGAAAAGTAGCATTGGTTACCACACACACTCGCCTAGGCATTTCCTCACAGAAAACTTCAATAATATCAGGTCTGAGGGTAGGCTCTCCGCCGACCAGTGTCACGATAAAAGTATTGTGTTTCTTGAATGTGTTCTTTATTATCTTTCTCCATTCTTCAGAGTTAAGCCCATCCTGCTCGTTACTCTTTCTGTTCAGCCACCAGTAGCAGTGTGTACAATGTAAATTGCAGACATTTATGATATCTGCTGAACCGTACATGAAAGGTTTACTATGAAAGAACTTTATCCCTATAATCTTGTTGAAGATGCTCAGGTAAAAGGGCGTTTCCCTTATTAGATCCGTAATTCCTCTACCGTAGATAAGATCAGTCATACCACAACTCCTAGATATGACAATACCAGATATATATAGACTATAGTTCTAATCCCTGCAGATTCGCCGTTGAGTGACCGATATTCGATTCTTGAATTTTCTTAGCGACCGCGTCATTGACATCATGGCAATTAGATGGTAGAGTAGGATTAGATTTTAGGTTCTTGAAATGTACCTGGTCCGTGTATGATTGCTATAAGGCTTGAAGGATATGCAGGTCCAGCTAGAATAAAAAATCTATGTTTTTGTTGAATGTCAAAAGTTACGGTAGAGAGAGCATTCGGTAACAAGGATGCGAATAAATAAACACCATTCAGACTTACGGCAACCTTCAGGATCGATTTCGGCATGATTTAATGCCACGATATTTATGCGTGGTGGAGCATGATCAACGCAGTGTAATGTCTAGCTCAAAATGCGTATTCTGCAGAATCATATTAGGAAACATGCCTTCAAATATCATCGTGGAGGAAGAAAAGGCGATTGCATTTCTCGATGCTTTTCCACTAGCAAAAGGTCATACGCTGGTTATTCCTAAATTGCATTTCTCTAAAATTCAGGATATGTCAGAGGACTACGAATCAGCCGTATTTCACCTTATGCACAGATTAGTGGGCCCCATCGAAAAGGCGGCGCATGTAGACTCGTCAATTATTGCAATTCATAATGGGAAGGAGGCCGGTCAGGAAATAGATCACGTCCATATTCATATTGTTCCTCGGACAGCCCATGATGGGGCAGGACCAATTCACTCGATGTTTGTAAAAAGACCAATTATTTCATCAATAGATTTGAATCAAATGGCCATCGCGATAAGAAAAGAGTTGTAGTTAAGTTTTTCACTGTCGCAATGGAGACATCTGCTAGACGAAGAACTTCAAAACTCAACGGATATTTTACTTTCCATTTCTCTCTATACAGAAAATCATTAATACAAGGGTCCAAGTATATTTGCTGGTTTCGAGATGATCGGTACTGGTTACACTACGTTTGATAATATTACTGCATTGGATTTCTATATTGGGCGTAAGGTTTTGTCCACAATAACGATTTTTTTATTCGCTCTCTTTCTCTGTATGTGCATTTCTTTTCAAGATGACAGTGCGGTCGCTCAGAGTTACACCAGTGATGTCCCAGGTAATAATAGTAGAGATGCGACAGAAGTAAATAGCACGGTATTTGCAACTGGAAGCGCGCTTACGAGATTAGCACCCGACAGGGTAATAATTTCAATTGGCGTTGAAACTACTGACAAGACAGCCAATAATGCTCTGTCTCTAAACTCTGGAATAATGAGTAATATCATTTCTGAGTTGAGGAGCGTTGGCTTAAAGCCAAATGAGACTCGCACCTCTTTTTTTAACATTTTTCCACTGTATAATTATACCGAAAGTGGAACGAGATTAAATGTGTCTGGCTTCACTGTAACCAATTCCGTGCAGATTGAAAGCTCAAATCTTGACAATGTTTCTCAATGGATTGACACAGCGGTTGCATCAGGAGCCAACAACATAAATAGTATAGATTTTTCAGTAACCGAGAAAAAATTAGAGGATACTAGGAGTAAATTAATTACCGATGCAATAGGTAATGCGAGGCAAAAAGCAGAAGTAGCTGCATCAGCTGTTCAACTAAATATTACAGGAGTTAAATCAATAGTTGTAGATGGATCTACAACTATCCCACCACTTCCGCCTCAGCCACTTTATAGAGACTCCGTTTCAGCTCAAGGAGGAACTGCCTCATCTTCCACACCAATTATTGCAGGGGAGCAAGAAGTATCAGTTTCTGTTTCCGGTATCTTTTCAATGGGATGATTATTAGAGCTAATATAATCTCCAAAAATAATTAGCGTACTACTTGCCTGGCTTTGTACAGTCACGCAGACTTCTTTTGTTTTTTTTATTCTCGGTCCTGTCGGAATATACCAAGGTAAATTGTATTCTGGCCAACATCACTGTTTTCCTCGTAGCGCAACAAGAGAAATAATAAAGGAGTGTCTTTAATTTCTACGATGCATTCCATCATGCTCTAGGCGGGACCAAAGTCTAAATTGTGGTTGAAGCTATTGCTAAATCCCACTATCTTCATTGCCACTAACGTAGGTACGAACCTAATGCACATATCCAACCATTTCAAATGGATTCAATACATTAATTATGATCTAGTCCTTGAATGATTGAGTCTGCTCATAAGGCTCTATAATTTCAATGTTTGATGTTTAGTCATTTGTCATAGATTCTCGTAGATTGATATAAGATAATCCGACAAAATGTGACAGGAACATCTTAACCTATTAAGAGAAGAGCGTTTGGAATGAATACTTTCTGCCTTGCACCGAACATTGATTTATCGAGCGTAGTTATGAGCAAAGTACGCTAATATTTTATTTTGGCTTAGTGAGTATCTTCAAAGAAGAATAATTAATTGATTAATTCCCTCAATTCTAGGACCAGCGCAGTGACTGGGTATTAGAAGAAGATAAAGCCGTTTGCCATTTATCAAAAAATCCAAAAGCTAAAAAAAGAATAAAGTGGAATTAGATTGAGGTCATTTCAGCTTGAGGTGCGCTTGTTGTGGTGGCGAGATGGTTTTGAATAGTGAATTGAAAGTAGCTATAGTCTATAAATGCAAAGAATGCGGCCTAAGCGATACAAAACTAAAATCGGAATAGCAGTCGGGCACTGAAAGTTAGAATTCCCACCTTTTTACTTTTGCACACATTCTGGTGACATATGTTTCCAAAACCATCCATAACACCAACTTCAATCTATGCCCTGATCTCGCGTCGTAAGAACAGAATCCCAAAATTTATTTAGATGTATCCCAGCATTTAGAACTACGAAGTGCTAACTGGATGTTGAAAAATAAAGTAGCGCTGGTTACTGGAGCGAGCAGTGGGATAGGCTATGCTACATCTGTTGCTTTATCAAAGGCCGGTGCACATGTCGCAGCCGGTGCTAGGAGGGTGGAAAAGTTGAAGGACCTAGAGAAAAAAATAAGCGAATCTCGAGGGGCTGAAATTCTTATTCACGCTCTTGACGTTACTAACAGAGCAAGTTGCAACTCCTTTGTTGACGCTGCCGTCAAGAAATGGGGCACGGTTGATATATTAGTAAATAATGCTGGCTTGATGCCACTAAGCTTTTTCAAAAATAACAAGATTGATGAATGGGAGCGAATGATTGATGTAAATATTAAGGGAGTCCTTTACTGTACATCGGCAGTAATCCCACATATGCTACAGAAGGAATCAGGACACATTGTAAACATGTCTTCTGTAGCTGGAAGAGTAGTCTTTGCAGGTGGGACTGTCTATTGTGCGACCAAATACGCAATAACTGCTTTCAGCGAGGGGCTCAGAATTGAATTCAGTCCAAGGTCGAAGATAAGAGTAACTTGTATTGAACCTGGAGCGGTATCGACAGAGCTCCTCGAAACAATAACTGACGAGTCTATGTCGCGCTTTATTGAGGCATCAAAAAAAATGGAATCCTTACAAGCTCAAGATATAGCAGACGCAATACTGTACGCGGTACAAGCTCCCTTACACGTTAATGTTAATGAGATATTGATAAGGCCTACGCAGCAAGTCGTCTGATAATGAATAGAGGTAAATTGATTTGGCCCTCGTAAAGCTAAATCATATTCTCTTATTTTCTTGATGAGCCCGAGTATCAGAAACAAGCCTTAGGTTTGAATTGATAAGTTAAACTCGGAAGTTATGTGGGCCGAGTTTAATACCTTGTAATCAATGATGCTGGTTCAGCAGTCGCGTATGTCTCATCCCGCTTGAGATATGAAAACAGTATTTTCTTTCTTGCTAAATCCCAACCTATCTTCATTGCCATTAACGTAGGTACGAAACCTAATGCGACATATCCAACCATTTCAAATGGATTCATATACATTAATTATGATCTAGTCCTTGATTGATTAAGTCTGCTCATAAGGGTATATTACTTCTAAACATTGCTACTTATCTAATATTTTTTCTGCCTAAACCGAGTCTACTCTTTACCTAAGAGAAGGTAAAGCATAGGCTTAAGTGGGTATATTGAGACTATTAATCAATGGGAAAAGAAGAATTTTCATGCCCGTACTGTCAATCTAAATTTGAAAGTAAGCAAGATTTATCCAAGCACATTGATAGAATACATACAGGCTCAGGATTGCTAGAAGGCGATGTAGGTAAATGGTAAATGTGTTCGAGTTTTTTTTTGAAGCATTGAGTGATTATCCTTAGTACATAAATTGATTTAAGCAGGTAAGAATTTGCGGGATTAATATCGGCAAGCTCGGACCTTATTGGTTTACCTTATTTCTCCCGGTAAGCAAGGAATGAAGAATGACAATTGTTCCGCGGAATTCAATTGAATGTAACACCAAAGGAAAGAAATAGATTAATATCCTAATTTGGGAATCGGGAGTCACAAATCCTCTTAAACAGGGATAACGAAGTCTCAATTTACCGACTGAAATAACTCCAAACCCCGGCAGAGTTACGATGGTCACGATCTACGTGACTGTAACTTTGTCGAAAGGTTGAAGATTACTGAAAGTTGTCAAGAGTAATTGTCATTTGAATTAAATTGAGCATAATGAATAATGAGGAATTTATGCCTTCCAAATAACCTAATCGGATGTTCATAATCTTCCAAATGTCATCACGCCCCTGTCCCTTCTATAATCAGACATAAAAACAGGACAAGGATATGATTGTTCGCTTGCTCACGTCTCAGCGGATCATCATGTGGTAGTGGTATAAATGATGTGATAAAGTTTCGTTGATTTCACCTTTGAATTCTATCATATTTGATGAATAATTAATGTACGGAGAAAAAGAGAAACACCCTCCCTCTACTTTAGGTGACCGAAATTATAATTATAGGCATTTGTATTTATACCTGCGGAAGAAATTACAGATGCATGAATACCTAGTGAAATCTGGCAATTCATTAACTTATAAGAACTGCGTCTATTGCTGCTCTCGAAAATCAACGATATGTGTAAAATGCAATTTTTGTTATTCTTGCCATTCCATGATTGAACGTATAGAGAGCTCCTCAAAGCAGACACCGGTTCAAATTATTAATGCCAAAAGGGATAAGAACGAAAAAAAACTTCGTGGAAGTAAATTCGAAGCTAATTTTGTAGTTTATAGTATAAAAAAATAGTATCAAGACTTGCTTTCTTTGCTTTGGGATATTTCATGACCATCCCTCATAAAGAGGGTCACGTAGTAATAGCAATTATTTTTAAATAGCATGAGATTTCCTATTTGAAATTCTTCTGTGGAATGAAATTGCCGGTCCGGGGGGAAATACTTATAACCTACTTGAGGATGTCTTTGAGCAAATCGTTCACATAGTTATAGCCAATCAATATTTGTGATCGCTTCATACATTTGTGGGTTTCGTTCATTGATTTGAATTCGCGATCCTACTGACTCTGAGTTAATTTTTTTGATATTCTCTCTAATGCTTCCTCTGTCCCTTTATGAATATGCTTACTAACCATTCTAGAAAATAATTTATAGAAACCAGATAGTTCAAATTCCCAATTGACTGTTATTGAGGTAGCATTACTATCTCTAGATACAAGTGTTAAGGTCTTTGTTCCTTTAATAGGACCACTAAGTATTTCAGTATTAATCCTCTTTTTAGGATCCAACTGTACAATCTCTCTACAAACAGAATTCTTAAATGCAATGACAACATCCCTTTCGACAGTATTTCCTTTCTTGCTAATATTTCTAATGGACTTGGTCCCGTGCCAGAATTCAGGTTCTCTATCTAAGTCTCCTACAATATCCCACACTTTATCAAGAGGCACACTTAATTCCTTGCTTAGCATTAGGGTTGCCAATAGTAACTTGATTCAAGCATCATGCTTAAATATTTTTAATCTCAGGACGCGTAAAGGGTTGATGTTTAATATTGATAAATCATGACAGTTTCTTTCAAATATAATGCTTAGATCGCGTTGTGTCCTCCTATTCTATTCTTCCAAAGTCAATTTAATACGATTGCACGCATCAGTCCCTTCAACTAAATCTTTATTCTGATGATCCCAAGATTAAGTATTCAACTGTGCAGGGACAAAACAGAGTGCTACGAGTATATAGTATTGAGAACGTGCTTAATCTGATTTCGCCTACTTCATTGCTAAAACCCCCAGCTTACTTTATTGAAAGCATTTACTCTTACAAACGGGGCTTCTCCTTCTTTCCATGGATCTTTTCTTACCCATTCAAACTTTTTATAAAATATTTGATACAGCCTCTTAAATTCAGCTCCTCTTTCAATGATAGCCGCTTTGCCTTGTATTACTATAGCCTTGTTCTCTCCAGAGGGATTGTAGACATCAACAACTATCGAAACATTCTTGTTGACTTCCAAATTCCTAAATTTTCTTGTCCCATAATCTGTTGCGAAAGTAATTGTATCTTTGTCGTAACTGTACGCGACTGGTACAACATGTGGTATTTCATCATGAGAAGTGGCTACCCTACACACTTCGTTGTCTAACAGAAACTTACGTTCTTTTTGAGTCATTCTCACTTTGTTGCGCTCACTAGACTTATTCATCTTCAAATTACCAAGTATTAGTACTTAATCTCACTATAAACTTACAACTACTGGTTTGAGTTTTATTCTATGTCACTAATTTAGCTTCATTGATTTTATGTTTATGAGTTGGCGTTCGAGGTTGAAACTGCTTAGAAAGTGCATATTATGAATAAGAATATTCAAGGGATAGTCAAAGTTGTTAGTTCAATCGTGTAAAAGCATTTCAATTAGGGGTAACACCTCATATACTAAAGTCTGCTAGAACTGCAAGTTGCATCACCTTGCCGAATACGCATGGTAAAAATATGCTGTATCAATTAGAAAAAAGTCGGTGAAAGTAGAGTAAGCCCAAGCGAGTGGCCGACTTCGGAGACCCATGTAACTTTGAAATCAATAAGCCAACTACTGACAGAATTAGGTGTGCTTGAGGTGTTAACTAACATCATAGTCGTTGCTGCTACAAACCGTCCTAACATTATAGATGCTTTCTTGCTAAGACTAGGTAGGTTTGATAGGGTGCTTTATGTCCCCACACCAAATCAAGATTCGCGAATCCAAATAATAAAAAATTATCCAAATAAGAAATCTCTAGCATACGATATCTGAAAAGTTATCAGATCTTAGGATGGATATACCGGGACTGATAATTTCATGTCGAGTCTCCAATTGAAACTTCATGAAGATTGGTGCCATGAGAGATTTACAATAGTAACCGGCGGGATGCTAAATTGACTGTTATCCGTAGATTCTCAATTCGGGGTAGGAGTTAATATCAATGCGCAAAGTAGTAGAACGAAATTAAGTCGTAGGACATTGAATCCATTGTGAACAAGATCGACATTGTCTATTAATTATATATTAACATACACAGTACATGCAGAGAAGGAACGACTTTCGGAAAAAAGGAAACCGAATTCTTACTGTAACATTCAAATACATAAGCTGAATCTTGTTGAGATGTTTAAGCAAATGAAGATCTACTCCTTGAGCAAGATCGAGAAGGATTCTCTTTCTGAATGGGGAATAAGGATATGGATTTAGAGAAGGATGTCAATGTAAATTCTTTACATCAAAAACCCGCGCTGTCGCCAGAGGTGGTAATAGGAGGGCCATCCTCTTTAGGTCTAGCTACCAATATCTCTAAAACAATGGGTTTGAGCATGATATGTCCTGAAATAAGGGTATTTTCTGACGGGGAGAGCAAGATTCGAATTAAGGAGAAATTAGAGAATAAGACTTGTATAATAGTTCAGTCCGCATTCCCTCCACAAGTCGACAGACAAATACTACAAACTCTAATGCTGCTGAAGAAATGTGTGGATGATTCTGCAAAGGATATCATTGTAGTTGCACCCTACATGGCTTATGCACGGCAAGATAGTGTATTTCTCCAGGGAGAAGCAGTAACTACCGAAATGTTGGCAAATATGTTTGAGATCTTCGGAGCCCGCAATATGGTAACGGTAGACATCCATAGTTTACGAGCGTTATCATACTTCGAAAAGAGGATGTGTTCAATAAATGTGTCTGCTATACCGCTACTGGCAGCTTACGCAAAGTCCAGACTTGGGATGAATATGAATAACTCTATCACAGTATCGCCTGATGAAGGAGGCTTTAAGAGAGCAAAGTCGTTTGCCATTGAGTTAAATAATAATATTACTTGCATGAAGAAAACTAGAGATCGAAGCACAGGGGAAATAAAAGTTGATCACTTATCCTCACTAAACGGAGACCGAATTCGAGGACTAGATATCGCGTTAATTGATGATATCGTCAGTACCCGGAGGTACAATAATCAAGACCGCGGAGATTTTGAAATCAGGTGGTTGTCGAGGAATTACTGTCATGTGCTCTCATGCGTTGATGTCTGAGGAGTCGACTAAACAAATAAAAGCTGCTGGAGTGGATAGGATAATCACAACAAATTCTGTTCCTAAGATGGAAGCTTTTGGTGCGTTTGTTGAAGCAATAGATCTTAGTCCAGTAATAGCTCCCTACAATATCAAAGTTATTCTCCTGACACCATATGGGGAGAGTCTATTGTGTGTGCTATTCTTAGACTAAATTGGAACCCATGTCAGTTCCGCTTTTAAGTTAGCTGATCACTTCATTCGGTTGACTCAGCCATTATCTATAACCGATATGGGGGGAGCAGTTGGATCAAAATTCGTATTAACACAGAAATGGATTTTAAAATCCTTTGGAGGTTGCACAATAGTTTAGATAACATCTCCTCAGAAGAGATGACCCTCTTCATTTGATCTCAAAACCATTAACAAAGATAAAGTAATCTCGTTGCGCTTCTATCTTGGCGTGACACACGCAGAAAAAAAAAGATGACTAGACTTATTTTATGACTAGAGCTGCACGTTCAATGAGATACTTGAGGAATTCGCTATCATCTGTCAAAAAATATGAGCCGGATTCAAAACCTAGTTTGGTTGCAAGATTATTTCGCGTTATTCCATCAATAATGAATTCATGACTATCATATTCTGGTAACGATTGTAGTGCGTAATAGCGAGCCTTTCGCAAATAACGTCTATTTTTAGAAAATATTACAAAGCAAGTACATTTATCAGACTTTATACCTGCATGACTTATTGCCTTAGAAATTTGAGTAGTACAAGAAATTCGTAATAACAAGTCAAGGCTCTGGTCGATTAGCCGCCATAATTCCTCTCTTAAGAGCTTCCAACGTGATCTTTAAAGCCTCTACGACGTGGTCGCAAGCCAAAAATGGCCTCGGTGTTGAGTCCTTGAATGTAGACGCTTTCAAAATGATGTCGTATTAGTTCTACTAATTTAGTTCCTTTAACACTTTCCAATTTACCGCAACAAAAGATTGAAACATAGAAATTTGATAATTTGAATTCAGAATAAATGTTGCTTCTATTCAATTATGGTTCATCAGAGTTCGTGCGCAGCAAGAGGAATCGGAAGCAATAGCCCTTAACTCTCCAATTCAAGGTCCTCTATAATTTTTCTGTAACGTCATGCATCATCTTACATTTTCAGCCGCCGCCATGCACTATGCTCACGACGGTTACTTCGTCTCCATCTGTAGCCGATGCGGCTTTCCCACCTAATATTGAGCAATCTACACCATTTACGGCGATGATCATATTGTCAAAGTTGAGTTTGGCAGGCTCCTCTGCGTTCTTCCTTAGCAAGTCCATTATGTAGGACACCTTGACGATAGGTTCCATGATACAAATCGAGTCCTCTCCAATTAATTTCTTGACGCCCCCCAAAAGTCGAACTGTAATCAATGTTACACGTTTTCTGTCTCCTTCTCTTCCGAAACCTCGTCCCCAATTTCAATATCTGCGTCGGTATCTGATTCAAGAATCTTCTCTTGAACCTTCTGTTTCCGAAGGTACGAGGTTATATATCCTGCCACTCTGTTCCGAAGGACTTTTGATTTCGTAATTGCAATCTCCTGTAGTGCTTTCTTGTTCTTTTCAAAGTCAGGACCAAAGCGATCCGGATATTTCTCCAACACTATTGTAGAAATTCTCTTTATGCGATCCATAAGACAGCAGAGTCTTTAGTTAATTGATAGACTATTTTAGCCTATCTTCTGATCCCATGACCTGAGACTTGAAGTCTTGGAGATAAAATGTTATTTATCGGGGCATCTAAATCGAGTAGGGCATCCCACATTTCTATTCCTCTCAAATCACTTTGCTCTAGCTGCTTAATTGCCCTTAATACCAGGCGCAGGTACTTTCGCTTTCACCCTTCTACTAAACTTCTCTCTTTCTATGTCATAATTAATTCTTGCAGGTACATACTGACTCAAAGACTGAGCCAAATCGCTTTTTTCATTAACCTTATAGCTTCTACTCTCCCGTCTCTTTCCGATTTCTTCTAGCAGATCCTTCTCAACCAACACTGGGATCATTTTTCGTAAAGTGTCTATCGGAATATGTACTAACTGACTAATCTCGTCCAAAGAATAATCAAAGGGTTCGTTGATTATCAGAAAATCCAAAACTCTTGCTACTGCGTTGCCAAATATATCTTCGAGTGGTCGAGTTCCCACGTCATTACTTGTGGCGGATTCCAACTTGTGTATAAAAATTAAAGAAGTCAATTATTTAAACTTGAGTGAAATGCTAGCTCCTTGTGATTAACACATTACGTTTGATATTTTATGATTAATTTGATTAATTTAAATAACAGTATAAGAATTTTTAGATATACTACATGCTAGTTATCCAAGAATGGCAAAAATGGATATTGAGGCAGTTAATTTGTGAAGGTATTCACAAGAGTATTTCTGAAAGTCATTTGTTTAGGGAGGCCGGAAGACATTATGACCCTAATTTTCAAATCGCACTACGTGCCCTTATTGACGAAGGTATCATTATGGTTCTTGAATCACACCGTCAGAAGAAGTATCTAGTCAATTTCGAGATGATAGAGGTTGCACAAAATGTAATCAACTCGCACTCCAAATTAAACCGAATCAAAGCAATCCAGCCGTTTATGCCTGAACCGGAGGGCTTCGTCTATTGGTTTGATAACAATCAAGAGGAAAGAAAGTATCGTAGACAAAATATTTACAGATTCTACACAAGCAAGACAGACAGAATGGAATTCGCAGCGCAACTGATAACTCAATCTATGTCACGTTCGAGGACACTATACATGGGTTCTCTCAATAATTCCAGCTCATATATATATAAGATATGGAGAGCAGCGTTACAGTTATCGGATGAGAGTGAGGATGGAACCTTCATCCTCCAGGATCTTCAGGATAGGGAACGTGTAGCATGTGGAAACAATCGACAAAGAGGCAAAATTGGAATCGCCATTTTCAAGAAACTTGGATACATACAGGAGATAAGGACTAAGGGCAACTCGACAAGGTTCAAAATTAGCGGACGAAAACCATTCTCGGTAACGTTAGATGAAATATTCACATATTCTTCTTAGTATGACTGAGGTTAATAAGAAATTCTAGAACTTTACATCCAATTGAGAAGGTAGTCATAATGGTGGAGAAATTAGAAAAGAATCGCATATCACCGGTTCACATGATACATAGAACAAAGGTTCATTCAGGAAATATTTCATTGAGAATTGACAGATTCACTCTGAATGGTAAGCAGATTGAAAAAGAAATAGTTGAGCATAGTCCTTCAGTGGGAATGATTCCTATAGATCGTAATTCATATGTCTACCTTGTTAAGCAGTACAGGCATGCAACTGGTAAATGTTTGCTAGAGATACCAGCCGGAAAAATCGAAAAAGGGGAATCACCTGAAAAGGCGAGCTTATCGGGAGTTAGCGGAAGAAATAGGATATGTGGGAAAATTCTCTCTTTTGACTACTTTTTATCTCGCCCCGGGTTATGATACGGAGTTAATGTACCTCTTTGTATGTACTGATTTGAAAAAGGTGCCGCGGGGCAGGCTCGACGACGACGAGAATATTACTATCAAAAAAATGCAAATTGGCACCGCGATTCGCAAATGCCTAAAAGGAGAAATTCAAGATTGCAAAACTATAGCTGGTCTCCTAGCCTATTCGGCGGATTTAGTGGATTAAAACCAAAAGTGCGTGGATGGACCTCAAATTGCCATCAGTGATGGTATTTGTTATTTAAGTCGATCATTTTCTCTTTTCAAAGATATTGTTAATATGGTTAGCCAATTTGAGATCGTGATCGCTAATGCCATTAACGTCATGAGTCATTAGGTCGATCATAACGGTATTATACACATTAAACCACTCTGGATGGTGATCCATCTTTTCAGCGTGAAGAGCTACCTCTGTCATGAAAGTAAATGCCTCGACGAAATTCCTGAACTTGAATGAACGATGAAGCTTGGAGTCCTTAACGGCCCAATCCTTCAAACTGGAAATTGCTGACTCTATCTCGCTCCCCGAAAGTTTACGGTACCTTTTTTGTTGATCATTTGACATACTAGTTAGTGATATTTTCATACTATTAGGGGTTTTTCTTTGCAGGCCACCTTCCTCCTTCATTGACAATCCACTGTAAATGAATTTTGAATTCAGTAATATCAACATGAATAAAGATAGTTACATGAAGCCATATCCAAAAGCTGCATTCCATGGAATCCAATATTGGACACTACAGCTAATATTATATCCGACTAAATCCCACATAGATAACCGTGAGATTCGTAGACGACGACGGTTCCATTATAGTACCAAAGTCCGTCAGACCTATAATTGAATACCCTCCCTCAGAACTTGGCAGCAGATGCGGGGCATTAAAGCAATTCAGGGCTGGAAAACTTCACATAAGAGAATACGATAGCTACTATTCGGTTCATTCTGACAAGATAGACCCCCTAAATGATCCACTTGGTCATCTGATCGTTGATGCTCCAGAATACTTAGTAGGCATGCTCTCAGGGATCTCGATTTATTCAACTCTAAAAGATAGGTCAGTTAATCGCTCGAAAAAGAACAGCACAAATCCAAATTCATTTTCAGAAACCGGCATTAAGGCTGGCCCGTCACCTTACCTTGCAGCGAATATTTGCTGCCTATACCAGCTACGCCCTCACCAAGTCTATAAAAAAGCTGGCCCAGAGGCGAGGATAAATTTTGAAAAAGTTAGAGCAACTAGATCATCAAGATTCCTCTCAGTCCATTACAACGGAAGATGCAGTCTCAAATACGATGGAAACAGCCCCAAGAGTTTCGAAATTATATCTTCTGAAAGGTACTAATTCAAGCTGATCCCTATATTAATTCATCTCAGGAGGGACCGTCGGGAGTGGGTTAAGCGAGAGGGTAGGAATATTGATACCAAGAAATATGTAAAACATGCGGAGAGGACTCTTGCCACGTTTATTGCACTAGGTCCTTCATATATCAAACTAGGCCAATGGTTGTCAACCAGAACTGATGTGCTTCCTCAACCCTATCTCGAAGTCCTGGCAAAACTTCAAGATGATGTACCTCCTTCGGATTTTTCATTGGTTCAGGAGACTGTAGAAAATGAAATAGGAAAAATTGATCATATCTTCGACAGTTTCAATAAGAAGGCCAAATCTGGAGCTAGCCTTGGGCAGGTCTACTTAGCTCGCTATAAGGGTCGAGATGTAATCATTAAGGCATCACGACCGAAAATAGAGCAGACAGTCTCAAGAGATATTCTGGTTCTAAAGTCTATACTTCCTTTGGCAACCCGCTTCATAGATCCCAATTTGAGATATTCTGTTGATGCAATGTTTTCGCAATTTGTCGAAACTATCAGTGAAGAGATGGACTACAGAATTGAAGCAAGAAACCTTAAGATGATTCGAAGAAACTTAAGTCATGATCCAACGGTAGTAATTCCAGCGCTTATTCCTGAAATAACTTCAAGACACGTTCTCTCTATGGAGTACATACCTGGCACAAAGATAACAGATATTGCCGCGTTGGACGCCATGGGTTTAGATAGGGAAAGGATCGTTTCGAAGGTGCATCGCATATTCTTCAAAATGCTCCTGAAGGACAGCATTTTTCACGCCGATCCTCACCCGGGAAACATTTCTGTGACATCTGATGGCAAGATCATTCTATATGACTTTGGGATGGTGGGAAGAATCGATGATGATACACGTTTGAAACTGGTAAGGTTGTACCTCGGCTTAATTGAAAAAGATCCTGTGCGAGCAGTGAATGTATTAATTGATCTAGGAACATTGGAACCTTCCGTTAACAGGTACATAGTTGAAAAGGCCTTGGAATTTAGTATTAAATCTCTTCATGGTCAACAGGTTGACAGGATGGAAGTTAAGGCTCTCGTTGACCTCACCAATAAGACGATGAGCAAATTTCCCTTTAGACTTCCAAAGAATCTAGCACTCTATATGCGGATGAGCTCTATCCTTGAAGGAATATATCACCATCACAAAGTCAAATTTCAATTCGTTAAGGTGTTGGCTGATATACTGGCTGAAGAGGGATTGCTAAGAGAAGCATATGTAGAGGAGACTAAAGACTACTTCAGGCGGCTTGTAAAGGGAATGGAAAGTACGTATTGGTCTGGCACCGATTTTACGATCATATATTGAAGCGGATCTACACACGAAGGAGATGTCATCAAGAAGACAATGGCTCACTTCAGCTAGCATTATCGGTTCAGGATTATTCATTGGATCAGCAATATTCATTCACTATAATTTGTTCATGGGATTAGCCGGCTTAGTAGCTTCAGCGGGAACATTCATAGCAACCTTTGCCATCGCGAGAAGAAAGCGTTAGTCTCTATTTTACTTACGAAATAGGGATTGTATTGTATCTGGGAATAGGTATTCGCAACGTAACTACGCCGTCAGCATATGTTGCAGAACCCAGTACTTGGTCCTCCTCTGTAACCTTGATAGGTAACGGAACCTTCTTGTTGATATGTAGCGGCCTCTGTTGGAAGTAAACCGTACCTACACTTGTATTCACATTGCTTTGCCTTTTTGCATTTATGGAAAGGACATTGTCTAATATTCTCAACGAGATATCTTGCTTTGAAAATCCCGGAAGGTCGATCAAAACGACTAGGTCAGAGCCATCCTCATGCATATCTAGCGCAGGCATCACGAATTCGAAGAATTCCCTAGACTTATTTCCAAGCTCTCTCATCAATTCTTTAGCCATATACTGTCCAAATCCCATAATATATGTACTTAGAACATATTGTTATAAATCCTTTCGCGAAAGGGTAAAAGTCTTTACTGAGGCCTAACGAGAACATTTAAGGCACAAACTATTAATTCATAAATTCAAAAAATGAATATGTCTTGGATAGACAAGATCTTTTTTCATACATAGATTCTAGAAAGGAAGACCTAATAGCTGACCTTCAGTCACTTATTAGGCAGCGGAGTGTTTCAGCTAGGAAGCAAGGCCTGGAACAATGTGCTGCTGTCGTGGCAGGAATAATGATAAAAGCCGGCATCAACACAAGGATTCTGAATCTGCCCAAAGACGGTAACCTTGACGACCGGAGCAGTGCGGCACCATCTATTATCTATGGCGAAGTTAAAACGAAGAGAAAAACAAATAGCCCTTCTAGAACTCTAATGTTTTACAACCATTACGACGTACAACCAGAGGATCCTATTGAACTTTGGGAACATGACCCCTACGAGGGTGTTATTGAAGGAGACTATATTTACGGCAGAGGATCATCTGATGACAAAGGAGAACTAGTTACTCGTATCAAGGCAGTCGAATATTACCTTAAATGCTTTGGTGACGTTCCGTGTAACATAAAGTTTCTCATAGAAGGAGAGGAGGAGATAGGTAGTGTTCACTTAGGGAAATATTTAGCAAGTTATCATGACGAACTCTCGTGTGATGGGGTCATCTGGGAGTTTGGCTACGTCAATGAACAAAACATCCCGATAATAACCCTTGGAATGAAAGGCTTGCTATTTGTAGAGTTAACTGCAGCTGGTCCCAACCGTGATGCTCATTCAAGCCTTGCAGTCTTGATCGAAAATCCTGCTTGGAAGTTGGTCCAAGCCTTGAACAAACTCACCGATAGCACAGGTAAGATATTGATTACTGACTGGTACGAGGAAGTCAGAGATCTCACTGAGAGTGAAAAAGCTTTATTACAGACAGAGAGCTTCGATGAAATTCGATTCAAGACAGAATACGGTATCAATTCATTCTTGAACAATGTTCAGGGCATAGAGATCCAGAAAGCGCTAGTCTCATTGCCCACTTGTAATATTGCTGGGATGATCTCCGGATATACCGGAGAAGGTGCAAAGACCATCATTCCCTCCACGGCGAATGTAAAAATCGATTTTCGACTCGTGCCGGAAATGGACCCTCTGATTCAATTTGAACGACTCAAGAAATACCTTGCCCAAAATGGATTTGATGAAAGATCCTTGAAGGTTCGATTCTTGCATGGAGAAGCCGCCTCGCGAACAAATGTCAATGATCCGTTTGTCGATGCTGTAAGTGAGTCTGCACGCGAGGTATATGGGGATGCTAAGATAAGCGTTTCATCTCCCGCTACGGGGCCAATGGATTCCTTCTCTAAAAATCTTAGCGTGCCATGCATATCCATTGGTAGCACTTTTATTTATTCAAAAATGCATTCTCCCAACGAATTCGCAAGAACTGATCTGCTTCTTAAAACGACTAAATGCATGTGTGGGATAATGGATAGATTTGCAAGGCAGAATACGATGACGGGGAACCACCCAGAATAGCTTTTATTCAGGTACCATTTTAAGAGGTGCGGCATGTTCGAACCATAGGCCGTATGAAAAACTGATCTATGAACCCAATGAAAGCGCAAGCTTCTTATTCAATATCATTAATTCCAATTCTAATGTCTACAATGAAAATAGCGGTGGTATTGAGTGTATTGTCGGTACTTGTTGGTGGGTTGTCAATAGGGCCTGCTCTTGTGTATGCCCAGGGTGCGAGCGTCTCGATAGTACCTAATGCATCTACTATGGGAGATAAGGCATTTTCTCCCAATCCTGCTGAATTGAAGGCCGGAGAATCAGTAACATGGACAAATGATGATAGCCAGATCCATACTGCTACCTCAGGTGCAGTAGGCGCTGAAGATTCAGGTAAGGTGTTTGATTCAAGTATACTATCTCCAAAAGCCACCTTCGACTTCAAATTCGACCAAGCTGGTGAATACGACTACTATTGTACGTTGCATCCCCAGATGGTAGGAAAGGTAGTAGTTTCCTAAAATCCCTCATTTTTTATTTGAGAACGAACTTGGGACTGCTAGATTTTTAGTATTCGATGACGGGTCTACTATTTAGCAGAATAATATTTTGAGACAATGCAATCATCATGGAGCAGACACTTGGGTTGAGTATGAAATTAGAGGTTTACATGCAAGTCATCTGAATTAGAATATTGTAAGAACGATCAACTTAGTCCTCAGATAGACTCGGGGCCTTCTGAGCTAGACATACATCAATTTAAATAAGCAAAAGAAGTTTTCATAGGAACGAAATGATCGAATATGACCTCCTCTACGAATTCTCAAAGAAGATGCTGAATCTTGACCCGTCGGTAAGGTGGATGGGGATAGCCAATAAATTTGGGTATTTCTGAACGCTGAGCACCGTGAGGGTTTGGAACAGCTCATGACAGATGAGGAGAACGAAGAATACGCTGCATTAACCGTAACGAGGCATAAGACCAGAATTAAATTCCAATCAAAAATAGGTGAACTCAAATATGCTGTTGGGAAGTACGAAAAAATCATACGTGTCACGATTAGGATCAACGAAGACTATTTCCTTCTTCTAACATTAGACATAGACGCCAAGGATTATGATTCCATTTTGGTTGACAAGGTGATTCCTCTAGTTAAAGAAAGAAAAAATGAGTTTGTAGATGAGGATCTAGGTGTAGAAAATGAGAAGACGCAGTCTACCTGATATTTGACTCTGGCTAACGTCCCATGGTTTTGCATGCCAGCTTATCTAATGTGCATGACTTGTGAAAAGGCAGTTATATCTTGTCCGACTTTGCTAGAAATTCAATTTCAACTACACTCCCAAGAGGCAAACTAGAAACGCCTATCGCCAGGCGGCTGTGTTTTCCTGCGTGACCAAAAATATCTGCTAACATATCCGACGCAGCATTAATTACCTTTGGTTGATCTGTGAAAGTGGGATCCGAATTAACGTATCCGGAGAGCCGTATGAATTTACTGACTCTATCGAGGCCGCCTAGTGCAGTTTTGATGTGCGAAAGAGCATTTAGGGTGCACACTCTTGCTGCGTCTTGAGCAATCTCGATGTTCACAACGCTAGTCACTTTACCTTTAAAAATTTCTGGAACTGTGCCCGATTGTAATGGAATCTGCCCTGAAACGTAGATCATGTCTCCTTCGATCACGACTGGTACATATGACCCCGCTGGTTTTGATGGTGAAGGCAGATCCAAGCCCAATTCTGCGATTCTTTCCTCAATCATGCTTAGCTCATCTTTGCAGAGGAGTTTATATTAATCGATTCGAGAGGATATATTTTCACCTGAGCACAAATACTCTGAGATCGGTCTCTGCTGTACATTTAAAAATGGTTAATATTTAACGCTCTTTAGGGGCTATCGTCTAGCTTGGTCTAGGATACCATCTTGGAAACAAGGTATACGCCTGGGGCGCTGGCGGTCGTGGGTTCGAATCCCACTGGCCCCATTGTGTATGTGGGTTCATACACTTGAAACATAAACTTAGTCTTAATGGAGTGAGTTAAGCCTACGCCGATAAAACTTTCTAGCACAGTGAGTAAGATACACTTAGTACCAAATGAAACTAACAGAGAAGTGATTAGAGCGTTCCACCACTATTTGATGGGCAACAACCTTTCAGACCACCACATCAATAACAGACTAAAAGCAGCTATTTCATTTGCCAACTATCCTGGAACTGAACAGTCATGATGCAATGCATTAATCTGATGTACGACGGTCAATGTAACGGTTCACATGGCGTCAATGCAGTTATCACCCTTGGAATCGACAATAGGTAAGATGTTGATTAGTAAACCGCTCAACTGAGACCGTGTCAAAATACAATCGAAATACTCTCCCGGTGTGTAAGAAAAAATGCTATACAATCGAGCAAGATGAATAGATCTGTCATCATATCTGGGGTCTACTCTAGTGTATGGAACATGCCAAAATCTTGGAATAGGTATTCGTGATTACTCAAGTATTCTTAGAAAAATTGGGAGAGCTATTGACAAACAAGAATGTCAGTTAGTACCGGCTAAGGATTGAAGATCCTGAAGAAAAAGTGAGTGAGACTATTTCTGCTATCAATAATGAAATCGAGGAATTCTTACTCAACAATCCAAAAGAAAGTATCCTGGGGTTTTCAACTCTGAGAACTTTTCTTGAAAGCTACGTGATAATTACGATTAGAGACACCTATGCCTATTGTGGTAAATGGCTGCTCAAATATACGCGGTTGAATATCTTGTGGAATTACAGGTCCATCATCAACTATTTCCACCATATGACTCCCCAGGTGCCGAGATTAGCGCTTCGAAAGTGATTATTTGGAGTTTATCACTAAGCATAAAAAACTGCTTTTCAAATTTGAAGTGTTAAACTTATCAATTAGCAAGCAAAAGACCATTTATATTATAATGGTTGATATAAAATGTCCTTGTCAGCTTCCAATACTCCATCTTTTGATTCTGAGAAGACGGAGGTATTGTATGGCTTTGATATGACTACTCAGGTAATAATGAATTTTCTAAACAGCTCAGAGGTCTCGATGAATATTTGTGCAGACCACACTTGGCCATCAGTAGCAATGGGTGTGGAGGTATTTAGGAAGGGATTGTATGAACTTAAAACAAGAAGCGTCCAGTCACGATTTATAACGGATATTACGAAAGAGAATATTGAATATTGTAAGGAACTGATGCGAATATCAGAACTTCGTCACTTGGATGGAATTAAGGGTAATTTTGCAATAAGTGAGAAAGGATACACAGACTTCGGCTACATTGCGAGAAGCATCTCTACTACAACAAGTCATATACAGCAATGTTAGAGCGATTCTTGATCAGCAGCAATATGTTTTTGAAACTCTATGGAGTAAAGCAATACCTGCTGACCAAAAGATAAGAGGAATTGAAGAGGGGATTGAGTTAGGAAGGACAGACATAATCCAAAGTCCAAGAATGATACTTGATTTATTCACAAATATGATAAAATCAGCTAAAACTGAAATATTGCTAATGCTTCCTACAATCAATGCCTTTCTCCGTGAGTATCGAATTGGGGTAATAGAACTTTTAAAGAAATCAGCGATAGAGAAGAATGTAAATGTGAGAATCATAACTCCCAGTAATGATGTTGTCGAAAAAATATTGCAAGATACAGAATCTACTTTAACGGTGAGCGAAGAGCGGCCAGAAAACCAGAAAAAAGAGAAAGGTTTTGAAGTACAGCGTAGCAATATTCAATTCAAAGAGACAGCCGTAACTACAGTTACTACATTAGTTGTTGACAGAAAAGAGTCGCTAGTAATAGAAAAGAAAGATGATTCAAAACTGAATTTTATAGAGGCAATAGGATTAACTACATATTCAAACAGTGAACCAACAGTAATATCCTATGTTTCAATCTTTGAAGGCTTTTGGAAGCAGGGTGAACTGCTAAACCAGCTGGAAGCACATGATAAAATGCAAAGAGAATTTATCAATGTAGCTAGTCATGAAATGAAAACACCTACCCAAGCCATTCTTGGGACCAGTGGGCTATTGAAGTATTATCCAGAAAGAAGAGATGAATTAATAGAAATAATACAAAGAAACGCCAAAAGACTTCAGACACTCATTAATAATATACTGGATGTAACAAGAATTGAGAGTCAGACGCTAATACTAAATAAGGAACGATTTGACATACGTAATTTGGTATCTTCTGTGATAGAGGATTACAATGATAGGGCAAAAAATAGTAATATCCAATTAATCAACAAAAATAATAATAGTATTAATCCTATTTTCGTAGAAGCAGATAGGGATAGGATTGTCCAAGTTCTCTCCAATCTTTTAAGCAATGCTATCAAATTTACAAACCAGGGGAAAATATCCATTAATTTATTTGAAAAGATTCAAGAGGAGGAAAGTGGAAAAAAAGAAGTCATTGTAAGTGTAACTGATACAGGTAGTGGAATAAATAGTGAAATTTTTGGAAGGCTATTTTCAAAATTTGCTTCAAAGTCCTATCAAGGTACCGGTTTAGGATTATTCATTTGCAAAAGTATCATACACGCCCATGGGGGAAAGATATGGGCTGAAAATAATAATAATAATAATAATAATAATATAGATGGAGTTGGAGATAAGAATAGTGGAGGGGCTACTATTACATTTAGTCTGCCTAGCGCCACCTTAGTGGATGGCGAAAATTAACAATGGATAATAACAGAATTTTAGTTGTTGATGATGAACCTGATCTTACTCAGGTTTCCACACTGGCTTTGGAGTATCATGGATTCAAAGTTGATTCATTTAACGACCCGCAAGAAGCATTATCAAAGTACAAGCCTGGTTTGTATGATTTAGTTATACTTGATATAAAAATGCCCAAGATGGACGGCTTTGAATTATATCAGGAAATAAAAAAGAAAGATAACAACGCCAATGTTTGTTTTCTTACAGCAAGTGAACAATACTATGAAGAATTCAGGAAGAAAGAATATTGTGCGCTGGATAGAAATCTGTTTATAAGAAAGCCAATAGAAAACGAAGAGCTGAGTAAAGGAAATAAACAAAATGATTAAGAAATAAGATCAAAATATAGTATATGAGGGGCCAGTTTTTCTCAAAAGAATTTATTACGATTCCAGTCATAGGCATAGATAATATGGAATTTCTAGATGGTGTAATAACCGGGATTAGGAACCTAGTGAGAATTCGCATGTATAAAAATGTATAACGTTGTTACCTCCCGTGCATACTAAGTAGATAGGTCACTATTCATAGTTGATTATTAAAGTCATGACCGGGTAAAATGAAGTCTAACACTTTTTCGCCAATTCGTAAATATCAATTATTGGTCGAGGGTCACTCCTAAAATTATTAGTTTCACTTCTTTGGTTACTGAAAAAAGGATTAGTTATGTTTTGCGGGTTGTAAGTTCGTGGACTGGATATGTGACATATTGTGCTGACCAGATTAGTACAGATGTTTCTCACCAATCATTAATCAAAGTATGTGCGTCTTATATGGGTATGACCCCTGGAAAAATACTGCAGGCCACACTCGTGTAGACAGAATCAGGTTAGCGAATAGCCCTACTAGCGCGACACATAACATGTTGTCTCGATTATTACAGTAACGAGTCCGCAGAGTTAGAAGTTATATTAGCTAAAGTGAGATAACGAACAGGTTTGAATCTAAACAGGATTCCTGAACCTCCATATGCCCTTGTAGTCTGCGAAAAGCCTTCTGTTGCGATCAGGATAGCACAGGCTTTAGGGACTTCGAGTTTCGCAAAAATTACAGGGCTAAAGAAAGATTTAGGTCATGCGGAAAAAAGAAAAAGCGGACTGCAATCAACAGTATTTTTTGCAGTCTCCCAAAATGGTCAGAACTTTGTTGTGTGTTCTGGACTCGGTCATTTGTATGGATTGGTAGATGTGAACGGAAATAGAAGTGTATATCCAGTGTTTGATGTTAAATGGACGCCAATATTAAGAAAAAGGAACGGAATGAGTCCAAAGACAGCAGTGGCTTCTGAACAAATAATCAAGTCTATATCCTTATTCTCTCAAAATGCTACGAGCTTTATTCATGCTTGCGATTATGACCAGGAAGGTGAAGTAATTGGATGCAACATTTTGGAATATGCATGCAATAACAAGTATGAGAGGTCATTAAGGGCCAAGTTTTCTACTCTCACGGATCAAGAAATTAGACATTCATTTGACAATCTTCAACCACCAAGCAAAAAATTAGCTGAAGCCGGAAAATCTCGACATCTGATCGATTTTATCTATGGCGTCAACCTGTCGAGGGCACTTACACAAGCTTTTAAGAACAGTAACAATCGTAAAAAATACCTTAATTTATCAATAGGAAGAGTCCAAGGTCCAACTCTTGCTTTTGTAGTAGATAAAGAATTAATTATTAAAAACCATGTTCCAGTACCTTACTGGATTATATACGCAGAATTTGAAAAAGATGGACACATAATTAAAGCACATTATTGCCGTCAGAAAATAGAAACCCTACCAGATGCCACTTCAATAATCCATGCCTGCTCAGGTCAAGTTGGGAGAGTTACCGAAATTAAGAACCAAAAGTCCACTATTTATGCGCCACATCCTTTCAATCTGGGCGATCTGCAAATGGAAGCGTATAGAATATTTAAGTTCTCTCCAAGTTACACGTTATCCATCGCTGAGAAGCTGTACATCGCTGCGCTAATTTCATATCCACGAACTTCCAGTCAAAGGTTACCCTCATCAATAAATTACAGAAAAATTATTTCAGACCTATCGAAGTTTAATCCTATTGCTCCTGAAGACAGAGTTAGTAATAGGTGGTCTAATGGACATCCTATTAGTGGTCCTTATAAAAAATTAACTTCAAATCTGCTATTAAATGTAAAAGGTCTGTTCCCAAACGAAGGAAAAAAGACGGATTCAGCACACCCTGCGATATACCCAACAGGAGAAAAACCGAGAGGCAGCCTAAACGCAAGTGAATACAAACTATTCGATCTTATCATTAGGAGATTTTTGGCGACCTTCGGTCAGCCAGCGATAAGTGCAGCAAACAGTAGTGACCATTGTTGTCAAAGAAGAGCACCTTTTCAAAGCAGATACCGAAATGATGATAGTCGAAGGCTGGATGCACTTCTATGAACCATACATAAAAAGTAAGTTAGAAAAAGGCCCCCGATCCTATCTACATGATCTCCAAAGAGAGGATACATTGAAAAATGATACTGTTGCAATGATTGATAAATTTACTCAACCTCCTTCAAGATTCAATCAATCCAGCTTACTAGAAGAAATGGAATCGAAAAAAATTGGTACAAAAGCCACAAGGTCGGAAATCATCAGTACTTTGTTAAAAAGGAATTATGTTAGTAACGTTCGTTCTTCTAAAGACACCTCTCACTATAGACAGCACAATGGTTCTGGAGGTGGAATAGAAGCTACCGATCTTGGAGTTGAAATAGTCGAATCGATGCGTCGGTACATACCGAACATAGTATCCTTAGATCTCAGCAGATCTATGGAAGAACTGCTTGAAGGGATCGCATTTGGCAATGGCAGTAGTGATTCTGTCATAAAGTATGCTAAGACCCAACTAAAAGAAGCAATCATTCCTTTTAAGGAAAAGGAAATTGAGATAGGCAATCGGATTACAGATGCAATAAATATTACTAAGAGCAAACAACAGATGATCATTGGGGTCTGTCCTGTTTGTGGCAACGGAAGCCTGAAAATTATAAGATCGGGTAAAACTAAGAAGAGGTTTGTAGGGTGTTCTAATTACATATCTGGCACGTGCAAGGCAACGGCTCCCTTACCGCAGGATGGGATAATAAGATCCACAGGCAAGAATTGTTCTTCGTGTCGATGGCCAATGCTTGAGAACTCCTATCCTCATGGGTCAAAATATCGTTGGAAATTTTGTATTAATATAAATTGTTCTTCCAAGAAAAAATAGTTGTACCCACGAATATTACGGTTGTGAATCGTTTATCTCATGAAGAAAAATAGCTAATTTGACTCTCCGCAAGGTTTGAGAAGTATAACCATTTCCCGTTATCTACCTTTATACTTTTTCAGACCCGTACATAATGCTCGAGCCTGACTTTTGTGTCTGGGAGATCATGTTGGCAACGCTTGATCAAAGAAAGAATCACGTAGTAAGCCTGAACGATGTTTTGTATCTGTCAGATTCAAAAGGCTTGGGTTCATTGGCGAAGCAAAAGCGTTTATATCCTTTCAGTCTTAACCCTGATGGATTGAAAACAAAAATATTTGTGAACTTACCAGTAAAAGAGCTCAATAAATCGGTAGCTTTCTTTACCAAACTTGGTTTCACTTTTAACCCTCAGTTTACTGATGAGAATGCAACCTGTATGATTGTTGGAGAAGATATATTCGTGATGTTATTGGTTGAGAAATTTTTCAAGGGTTTTACCAAAAAGGAGATCTGTGATACATCAAAAAGCACAGAGGCGATATTGGCATTATCTGTCGAATCACGAGATCAAGTTGATCAGATGATAAACAAAGCAATAGAGGCCGGAGGCAGTGAACCTAGGGAAAAGCAGGACCATGGATGGATGTACGGGCGTAGCTTTGAGGATGTAGACGGGCATCTGTGGGAAGTGTTCTTCATGGATGAAAGCGCAATAAAAAAATAAAGTCGCCAAAATCGATTCTGTAGAGATCAATTGGAGCGTTCAAGCTACGCTCTTTCAGTGAAGGTATTATAATATTCTTTAGTGGGAAGAATATCCATGACCAGATTTCGATGAATTTACCGAATTCCATCCTCTGGTAAAGTCATCGCTGGTTAACGATCTTGCAGTAAGAGAACGTTGCTACAATGGCGAGGACAGAAATTATCATTTGATATTTGTACGAATTATCCCAAATTGAATTAAACTGAATTCCGTAAGGTTGCTATAGCTGCTTGGATTAACCTTAGACTGAATGACCCTGTTATCAGGGGGTTCTTAGTGCCACAGCGATATCTCTTTCAGAGATCGGTCCATTCCTTATAACGGTTAGAGTTTCATCGTCATTTTCTGGGCGTATTATCGTAGAATGAGAATATCTATTTAATGTACCGCCATCCAGCAATGCGTCGAAGCTCGCCAGTGAGGTAGATTTGATTTGGGATGGACTTTTTACTGATACGTGACCGGAAATGTTAGCGCTAGTTCCAACCAAGTAGCGAGTCAATTTGAGGAGCGCAAGGGTGCATGGATTGCCTGGTATTCTGACTGCCAAAGATGACTTATTAGCAGTCAACCTTGGAAAGATGTTCTTGTTAGATAGAGGGCAAATAATTGTTAGAGGACCAGGCCAAAATGATCTCAGCTAACCTCTTGACCTTTTCGGAAACTTCTACTATGTCTTCTAGATCGCTGAGACTGGCAGCGAGAACAGGTAGCGCTTTCTCGGCCAATCTACGCTTTAAAAAGAATACCCTTTCTACTGCCTTATCGTTAAACGGATCGCATCCTATGCCATAGACAGTGTCAGTGGGATAAACGATGACCCCTCCGTTCTTTACTATCTTCGCACAGCTCCCAATTGCCATGTGGTCCCCACATCTAAATTTCAAATAGCCCTCTGTCGTGTTGTCCATATCTTTCTAAAGTCAGTATAGTAGTTTGGACTATCTCCTGCTCCAGGAGATAAATAATCCTTCCCTTCTGCTTGACTTTCCTTCCCTCCGGATATTGCTAGACTATTCTTTATTTGTGTATTCCTTGTGCACGTCTATTCCATGCAAACATTAGAAAAATAAATGGTACCAACATGATTCCAGTAGCGATCAACACCGGTTGGATGACTCTAAAATCGACTGATTGACCTGACGCCATCATATAAGGAAAAGGGTAAAGACCTGATACGAAAAACCAGAACGCAACGAAGAGTAGAATAAACTTAAAATTTCTTTTCAAGAAGCTGGGAGGGATAGCCTTGATCTTATTACATTTCACGCATGTATTCTTCCCGTAGACTATACATGATGAACACACACTCCTTTCACAATTTGGGCAGATCCTATCACCAAATCTAGAACCACAGATTGTGCAGCTTACCAAGCTTTTCCAATCCATATAGCTTGATTCGCTTAATAATATTTTGTCATCCAATTGGAAATTAGGGACTCGATAAAGGATTGTTTGTAGGAGAGTAAATAGATAAATATGCTGACCATCTCCTGCATCAGAGTCTCGAGTATGGAAATTGAGCACTGTGTATTTCCGGATGACCTAAGATACGATTTAGATAATCTGGTTTGGGCCCGGAAAGATGCGAACAATGTTCTAGTTATCGGAATTACCTCAATATTGTCCGCCATTGCTGGTAAAATTTCAGCTGTAAAGTTAAAGGATGTTAATACGACAGTAACGAGGGGAAAAAACGTAGGAACGATCGAGAGCGGAAGGTACTTTGGAGTTGTTAGAGCTCCAGTTGCTGGAAGGATTGTAGACATTAATCACGAACTTATCAGTAATCCCAAATTAGCGAATGATTCGCCCTACGAAAAGGGTTGGTTCATCGCTCTCGCTCCAACTTCGGATATTGACATCTTGAAAGGCATGAAATCGCTTCCTGACGACAGTGAGGAATTTAAATCATTGATTCGTACATTGCATGTCAAATGCTATACGGCCCTTCCAGATTTTGAAATGTTTGAAATAGGTATTGAATGTGCGGCAACTCTATCAAAATTAGACGATCTGATATCAGGGATCGAAGGTGGACAAATCATTCATCTAGTCTCAGATGATCCTACGGCCGACATCGAGATGACTAGATGGACCGAGCAGACTGGACAAAAATTGATAGAAACGAGGAAGGAAGAAAACTTATTACATTTTCTAATCCAAAAAATGGATTGAATATGTCAGGATTGTTGGAATAGTCCTGATAGTATCCAATATTCGCTACTTCTCGATTGGGTTTGCAATCATGTTTCCCCATTCAGTCCATGAACCATCATAGTTCTTTACGTTCGGATAGCCAAGTAGGTATTTAAGAACGAACCATGTGTGTGACGACCTTTCGCCGATTCTGCAATAAGCAATAATCTCCTTATCTGGGGTAATGCCTTTTGATTCGTATAGTCTGCTTCAGCTCTTCTGTATTCTTGAACGTCCCATCACTATCATTTACTGCCTGTGCCCACGGAATGTTAACGGCTCCTGGAATGTGTCCTCCTCGCTGAGCATGTTCTGTAGGATACTCTGGTGGAGCCAGAATTTCTCCGGAAAATTCTTTTGGAGATCTAACATCTACCATCTTGAGTCCTGGGGCGCTAACAGCGCGTTTGACTTCGTCTAGAAATACCCTAATTTTACTATCTGGCTCATTGGCAACAAAATTACCTTTTAAATAAGAAGGAACATCTTTTGTTAACGCTCTATCCTCTTGCAACCATTTTTTTCTACCACCATTGATAAGCCTAATATCCGTATAACCATAATATTTGAGAACCCAAAATGCGAACGCGGCAAACCAATTGTTAAAATCTCCATACAATAGTAGAGTAGTATCCTTGTTTACCCCGGCATTTTGAAGAAGGTTCTGACAGGCTTCCTTAGTAAGCACATTCCGTGTAAGCGGATCGTTAATGTCGTTTTTCCAATCAAATAGTACGGCGCCAGGTATGTGTCCCAATTCGTAGTTTGCTTTTGGGTCATAGTCAACTTCTGCTATTCGGACCTTAGGATCCTTAAGGTGGTCCTCTGCCCATTGCGTGTCGACAAGTACCTCTGGATGAATGTAACTCATTCTTCTTTATGAAGTACAAGTTCTCGTAATATATTAGTTTAATATCTGGAAAAAAGCGTCCGAACTTCAAAGAATTATAAATTGATTGAACATCATATAAACATATAACTATTATAGGGAAATAATTCGTATGAAAGACAAAGAAAATAAGGCTTTTGTTCCTTTTTTCTGTTTTTCTTGTTTCTTCCATTGCTTAGGTGTCTTACAAGCCCTTTGCATTTAGTAAAGGCCTGTTTGCTTCATCAGGATTTCCTGTGAAATACCCTTGACCCTCTCCGCTGCAACCAGAAGACGGTTTTGTTCCGTTTGCATCAAGAGCGGCTTTGACTTGGGTCGGAGTAGCTCCAGGATGCGATGATTCGTACAATGCTATACCTCCGGTCACATGTGGCGCAGCCATACTTGTTCCACTCAGTTGCGCATATTGTCCGTCAGTATATGTTGATAGGATGCCCACACCCGGTGACACTATATCAACAGGGGCTCCATAGTTACTAAACGAAGCAAAGGTGTCATCATTCCCATATTTAGTGGGTGATCCCTGCCCTCCGCATTTTCCGTCGCTATCAGCCATGGCAGATACGGCTATTACATTTGGATTTCGAGCCGGAGAGAATGAACTTGCATCCTTGTGATCGTTACCAGCTGCTACAACAAAGACAACACCTGCTCGTACCGCATTATTGATGGCTGCATCCAATGCTGGTGAATTGCATTCACAGCCAAAGCTTAGGTTTACCACATCTATCTCATTTGAATGTGCAGTAACATAATCAATGCCCGCAATGATATCTGAAATAGAACCAGCACCGCTACTATCAAGAACCTTAATCGACCAGAGGCGTGCACCTGGAGCAACCCCAACAACCCCTATAGTATTATCCTTCGCTGCAGCTATCCCAGCCACGTGAGTCCCATGCCCATTGTCATCGTCCCCTGAAGAAGTGCTGGGTACAAATGTTTTCTCGTGATAGACATTCAAATCAGGATGGGTAAGATCGATCCCCGTATCAAGAATTGCTATGTCTGCGTCAACACCTCCGCTCCCGTCTCCAGAAGCGGTTGGACTTGCATCCCCATCTACTCTGTCTACTCCAACTGGAACTTTCTGACCCAAGACATGGACTCTCTGGTCAGGTTCGACGAACGCGACGCGAGGATCTTGCCTTAATTCTGAGACTAACGCATCACTCATATTTTCTGATGTCTTCATTACATAACCATCAAGGGCATGTTCGTAGATGTTGAGAATCTCGGCGCCTTTAGTTCTTGATTCTTCTGCCATTGCTCTTACCTCATCTGCCCTCATTCTAGCACTATCTGAACCACTAGTCGCAGTCGCTTCAGGTCTGAGTACAACTATAAATTGTCCTTTTATTGGTTCCCTAGCTGCCTTGATCAGTTCGTAACGATCATTCTGACTTCCCAGGATGACCTCTTCTAACGGAGTGAATTTATCTTTTGATTTTGGAGCAATCGTTTGGTTTGAAGTATTGGGGTCAGGAGCAATAATCTTGTTAGAAGCATTAATGTCCATAACTACGGTCGCATTATTACTACTTAGGCCGTATTTATCAACTGCCTTATACGTAAAGATATCTAGACCAGAGTAACCCTCGAAAGGAGTGTATCTAACACTGGCAGAATTTGTACCCGTGGTAAGATTTCCATGGTTAGGGAGATTGGTTATGTAATATGTTAAATGATCGATTAAATCTGAGTCACTACCATTCAAGGTGATTTCGAAGGAAGGCAGCAGGAGACACCATGGCATGGATATCTGAGACCACCGGTGCACTGTGCATGGTTGTTTCGTTAGTGTCGCTGGGGGAGCGGGAATCTCTAGCAAACGGAATGCCTTCTCTACTCACCCCAGGAGCAGTCGTAGGCTTCACATTAGGGTTCTCGGTGTTCACAGTTAGTTCACGTAATGCAATATCCTCGTTATTTTCAGAATCTCCGTAGAACGTGACCCTCAAATATCTTCCATCCGAAAGAGGGAACTTGTAGTGTTCCTTAGATTCAGTTGTTCCACTACTCGAGCTCCTTAATACATCTTCAAAATTTGTTCCATCCTTAGACACCGACAATACAAAGTTATTTGATTTTTCATCTCCTTCTGACCAAGTCGCGTCGACTGAACAAATCTTTTTTACTATGCCAAGGTCTAACTGTAAGTAGGACCCCAAGTCTGCCGCTAACCATTCCGTTTCAGAGTCGCCATCCAACACATTCATTGCGTCATCATCACCATTTTCATCCTCATCCCCATTGCTATGATCTTCGCTGGATGATACGGTTTGAATTGGCGCTTGCTTGCAGGATGTACTCTCTGTAGAATTTAGAATTGCCAGTTGGGAATTAAGACTTTGATCGGAAGACTTATCTGAGATACTCGGCGATGATGATGATCTCTCCGAATCATCGTCTCCTGCATCTCCTTCATCTTCATCTGCCTTGACAAACATTGCGGCAGGAATCTGCGAGGTTATCGTTGAACCCAGGATTAGTAGAGTTATCGTAAGGTAGATTAGCAGTTGGGTACGGGCCAAATTTTGTCTAATATGAAATTTCATCACTTGACTCACTTCCTCGCTATACTGGGATTCCTCTCTTTCCTGAATTCGCGACATTTCCTTCTAAAGTGAGATGCAAACAAATGATGCGGAAATTTTTTGTCGAAGTCGGTAATATAGCGACTAGATCTTGTCATTTCATGCTCTTCGATGATAACTTAGTATTTATGCCGAGTCCAATTTTCTACAGTAAAGAATACGAGTGTTAAACTGAACTAAAGAGGTACCATGACTTTGTTTTCTCAGATTCAGCATTCTAAAAAGGTCTTCTTAATTAAGAGCGATTATTTAAGAGGAGGTGAAAGCGTCATAGTTTGATCAAGTTCAACGCTTTTTACCCGCATGTCACTTACTAGTGAATACATGATTTCCGTCTTTTTATCCGGCGGTATCTGGACAGAAAAACCATTTATGGAGTGGCTATAGACATGGGTCACGTTTGCACCTTTCTGCTCCATCGACTTTACTATATCATCCAAATCAGCAGACGAACTTTGATTTTTCAATGTGACTATATAGGTCTCAGCATCAATTAAGCCGTCGTCCTGCGCATCCACGCTGTCCAGTACAAAAATGGATTGCAACATTAGGACTGCGCTGAAAACCAGGGCAGTAGCGAGAACGATTACAATCAAATCATAACCTTGAGGAGTTAAATTCACGCTGTTTCTATTGAGTTGATCATAATATTTATCAATTACTTCGAAAAAGCTCTTGTAAATTTATGAACGCCTGACAATTGCCGCATTGTTCTACGTCCTACTGCCAGTCAATGGCTGATTGGCCATCTGCTCCGCAGTCATTCATAAGTTTCTAAAACGAAGTGATACATAGTAAACAATTATCTTAAATGTCCATTTGTAGATCACATCTATGAGAAGCAAGTCCATGTCGAGAGCTTGGCAACGAAGGGATACAGGACTAACAATACGGATGATAACGAGCTTCATTATACTTACGGTGCTCTATCTTGTTTTTCTTGGCGCACTGGTATACCTAGGGGTGGGCTTTATACCGATTACAATTATCGCGTCGGTACTGATCATAGCACAATGGTACTTTTCAGACAAGATTGTTCTATGGAGCTCAGGTGCAAAGGTGGTGACTAGAGAGCAATTTCCTGAGTTGCATGGATTGGTGGAAAGAATAGTTGCAAGGAACAATCTTCCCAAACCAAAGATTGCAGTAATAAATTCGGCAATCCCAAATGCATTCGCTACAGGAAAAAGTCAAAGGAGCTCGGTAGTTGCCGTAACCACGGGATTGATGGACATCCTAAACAGCGATGAACTTGAAGGTGTTATAGGCCACGAGTTGACACATATTAGGAACAGAGACGTTTTGGTGATAACACTAGCCAGTCTCTTCTCGACTGTAGCGTGGTACCTGATGCAGTTTGGTTTCTATGGAGGGTTCTACGGAGGGGGAATGGGTGGTGGATATGGCGGAGGGAGAGATCGAGGCGGTGGAGGTGGGGCAATCTTGATCATGTTAGCAGTGGCCGCCGTTACTTGGCTTGTCAGCTTTCTGGTTATCCGAGCTATTTCAAGGTATAGAGAGTTCGCTGCTGACAGAGGATCGGCACAGATGACAGGAAAACCGGTACAGTTAGCAAACGCACTTATGAAGATAAGCGGTACGATGCAGCGTGTGCCAAATAACGATCTACGCAAAGTAGAAGGACTTAATGCCTTTTTCATTATTCCAGTACACTCTGACCGTCACACGATAGCTAACCTTTTTTCGACCCATCCTCCTGTTCAGATGCGGGTTCAAAAACTTCTAGAGATGGAGGCGTCGATGGCGTGATAGACTCCTTGCTCAAAAGACTAGGTAAAGGCGGTTCAAATAAGAGGAGCAAGGATTATCGTGAAGAAGGAATATTCTCACTTACTTCCGCGTATATTACACTCGAGACTAAATTAAGGTTGACCAGCACTAATAGGTGTGGAATTTGCATCAAAAATGTGAATGGGACACACTTTTCAGATACCATCAATGAAGTACGAGACTTCTTAAGAATAAGTAGTAGCGAATTTCATACACAACATATTCTAACTAATGACAAATACGGCTACCTATGGATCATGTTAAAGGGGATCAGCATTGAAGATATTTTGGTGGTGTCAAACGGAATTGCAGATGTTGTCACAGAACAGGGATTTAGGGATGAGATGCTGGCAGCGGTATTTGAATTCAGGAAAACTGTTGCTTCCAACTCCGAGTTAGACAGCCCCCAACCTGAACCCCAATTTTTGATCTTTAATTACAAGAGAGAGAAATTCTACCCCTTTGTTCCGTTAGGTGCTCAAGAGAAGAGGCGTAGTGATTGCGAACTGACGCTCATGTCTATTATTTCAAGGGAAGTCCCTTGGGAAAATGATATGACCGTATGGTATCCTATGTGGGACATGCCTTTTGATAAATTGAGGGTTTAACCGTAGCCGAAACACTAGTCAAGCCCGGGGATAATTCCCTCACCATGGAAGATTTTACTGGCTTCTTCAATTGTTAAATCGCTGCCCGGTAGAATGATGTCAGAAGTTACTATCACCGTTGGATCTAGCAGCTTTCCTTTTTTAGTAACGATTTCTCCGAGCTGTTCAATCTTCATTTTGAATTCCTCATCTGTCAAATTTTCCTTTTCAAACCTACGTACGATTGAATTATCAATCGCATTCAATTTTCTCAAAGTTTCTGAATCAACCGAGAATTGCCCGTGGCCCAGAACTCTAATGATTTTCTTCTTTACTCCTCTTGCAGATGTTGGCTTCTTAGGGGAACTTCTGAGTGCTCTCGAACTGCCCTTAGTCTTCTGAATGACACTTTTCCTAGATGCTCGTGCTCTTGAAGAGCGTACTCTTGTAGATTTTGCTTTACTACCCTTCTGTGTTCTTTGTTTCGTTACTTTGACTGGAGAGAGCGAACTCTTCTTCCTTGTGCTCTTGCCACCTCCTTTGATTAGAAAACGTTTCATTGATGATGGCTTCCTTAAGTTAGACTTTGGTTTCCTGCCCTTTCTATTATCTGATCTGGTAGAAGAAGAATTACTCTCTTTTTTTCTAATCCGCCTCATGAGGTTGCTTCCTGCTCTTGTTCCATGACCTGCTTCTTCTTTCGAAGTTTTTCGGCCTTCAACTTCGCCAATTCTTCCTCTACAGACTTATCAACTGTAATCTGTTCAAGCTCACTCTCGATTTCGTCTTTGTTAGAAGTATAGTCTACCAAGACGCCCGAATCAATCATCTCATCCAATGCCTGCGCTTTTGACTTCATTCTTTCAGCTTTCTCCTCTACCCTATTCATGGCCATGCCGACGTCGGTCATTTCCTCGGATATTCCTGTAATACTCTCCTTAATTCTGACCTGTGCCTCGGCTGAAGAATATTGAGCCTTAATCACCTCTTTTTTGGATTTAAATTCCTCTACTTTAGCAGATAGTCTCTTTTCAGTTTGTTCTAATTTCTCCTGTTCCGCCTGCATTTCTGCGATCTGCCTGTCCAGTCCCTGCATTTGAATCAGATTTGCATTCTTTCTCTGAAGAGCAAGCTTGGCAAGATCTTCTCTATTAGAATCAAGGGATCGCCTTGCTTGCTCATCCAATGTTCTTATATTGTCCCATAATCGAGCCTTCTGCATTTCCAGTCTTTTCTTCGATGTAACAACCTCAGCCATGTCCCGACGGAGACGATTGACTAGCTCTCTTTGTTTTTCGTATGAGTAATCAAGGGCTTGCCGCGGATCCTCATATTTATCAACTAGGTAATTTGCCTTTTGCTTGATAACAGTCGAAATTCTATTAAGTAATCCCAATTACTTTCTACTAGCTAATTTGTACAAAAATAATTATTAAATGTGACTAATCAAGTAAGAGAGAATGAATTTCATCATCGGAAGTCATATCCTAATCTCCTTCTCTCATGTTCATCAGGTGGACCTTCGTCGTCTTTCTTTTTAAAGTAACCCCACCACAATAAAAAACCTCCCGCTACCAACATCGCAATTACAAATTTTTCATTGTTAAGGTAAGGGTTAAAGTACCTAGCAAATGCCGATTCAAATGGGGGATTCACTGATTCAGGTGCGTAAGTAACAAGCACTATATTCCGAATAGTGATGATCATTGCCATAACGATAAAGAGTACCCCCATCGCGGACATCCAATTTCTGCCGCGATTGTTATTTTCTTTTTTAGTAAAGATCATTTCTAATGGGATTCAAGTCAGCATTAATCCCGGGTGTTTAATTTTATTCCTTTTTGAGGCGTTTAGCAACATGGGGGTTAATATTTCCGCTTGGTAGCTCATCGACAATGGCCCCAGATAGATTGGCCGAAGTCCATTAATGTCTGCTATTAATGAATTAATTGTTGATACATTGTTTTGGTCATCACCGCATACGAAAGTGTCACCGGTCAGATTTTGTTTGACATCCTTCAATTTAACCTCTGATATTGTGTGGAACGCCGAGACGATTCTTTCTCTGGGTCGAATGTAATCCGAGACCAGCTCAGCGGCAGATTTTACTCCTTCCTCTAAAGGCAAGTATGTGAACCCTTTATCCTCCCTTCTCATGGGAACTATGGGTGTTACTATTATGCATTTGGGGCTAATCCTCTCTGAGATGCCAGCGCACGTGCTTTCGGTTGATTCATAGGGAATAGACAAAATGACCAAGTCGCAGATTTCGGATAGTCGGACATTTTCTTCCCCACTGATATTTCCAGTCATATTGTTACCGTAGGTCTCCCTAGCCGAAATCATATATTGTTTTGCTCGCTTCATTTGCTCTGGTTGCATCGCGAGACCCAATAAAAATGTCGTGCTTCAAGCACCAACGTAGTGCAAACCCCTCTCCCATTCCTCCTGTTCCGCCGACAATACCGATCTTCATCCTATTCAGATCCAACAGGCTCAAGTATGAAAACATTTTCTGGAACTTCTTAATTGGTTACCATCTTCGTTTGTTAATACTCTTAACAATGCGTTTTAATAGGTAAGGAATGACTACGATCTTGAAGATTTAGGTTGCCGTTGACGATTATGATGCGACATGGACAGGCAGAGAATAATGTTAATAAGATTTTGGTAGGTAGGCACGTTGAAGCACATCTTACAGAATACGGAAAGCGGCAGGTTGCAGACACAGCGATGTACTTGAAGGAAATACCGATAACCAGGATACTAGTTAGCCCGGTAATTAGAACGATTGAAACTGCGAAAATAGTATGTGAGATATTAGGTAGCACCTATGAGATCGACGAACGGCTCTATGAGATAGAGCTAGGAAAACTGGTTGGCATGAATTATGAAGAAATTGTTCAAAAATATGGCAATCTCTTCTTAAAATTTTATTCCGGCAATGATCCGACTTTGCTTAGCTACGGCGTAGAATCATTCACATCTGTAAAAAATCGTATAAACAATCTGCTCGAAGAACTTGGACACAAATGCGAGGATGAGAATGTCCTTCTAATAACTCATCTAGATCCGATTAAAGCAGCAATTTCGATTCTTTTAGATCTTAATCCGAAGTCCCTTTATAGATGGCACATCCGCAACGCGTCTTTAACAATACTAAGGCAAGAGAGCCAGATCTATTCACTTTCGGCTGTAAATTTGATGAGTATCAATAGATATTTTGAAGAATAGTAGGGTTCCTCTTGAGTAAAAAATTCACATCCTCATCTTCATCGTTTTTCCCGTCATCAACCTTGATACAACTCAAGTCACTTCTAGAAGGCCAGAGAGTTGACACAGTATCATTGCATAACAAATTAAATAGTTTGAGACCTCACTAAATCACATCCCAGATGGATTTATTCACTAGGGCTCAGGCGCACATATCGGGATATTGTAATGATTTTATCTCCTTAAAATTATTCTTCTTCTGTTTGTCACTTATTATACTTGGCTTTGCCTCTTCTAACATTGCATTTTCTCATCTAGAACACCTACCTCATTATAATGGGGGCTTCTCTGGCGTTGGTAAATATTACATATTTCAAGGCATGGAGCCTGACTATCCACGACCTGCAGAGCCAGCGGGAATTGTCTTTAGCATTCAAGACAACAAAGGAAACGACATGACAAACATTGTAACTATGGTTGAAATCTATGATGAGAAATCTGGCGACCGTATTGCAGTATTTCCATGGACCAAGCACGATGTGGGCGATTTCAGGCTCTATTATACATTTCCACAAATTGGTAATTATGTACTCGTCGTGAGCGTGGCTGATGATCTACCTGCTAGTGAGAGCAAAATCGGCCTTTCAGGTCCGGCGAGGAGTACCCTTCTGGATAGATCGGATTGTGGCTGTGAACGAGGTTTGATGAATATTTCTGTAACTAATAACTTTGGCACGATCTATTACAGTTCAATTTTCACCGGAATTTTTATGGGCATCGCAGTATTAGGTGCGGTTCTTGGCCTTATCTTTCTCAAGAGAAGAAAGACAATCATGTCTGCAAATATCAGAGATAGGCAAGTCTTGAAGTATTGCATATTGTTCTTAGCGATGGCATCGGGGTTTGTACATATAGCGGTCTTCCCTGGACACGCTTCTTTAAGAATTGAATATAGCATCTTCCTCTTTACCGCGGGAGCGGCTCAATTCACATATGGGATGGTTTACGTATTAATTTCATTAAACGAATCCAAGATTTCAAATGATATAGCCTCTGTCAGAAAACACTATCGGAAAACTGCGGTTTTGAACATGTTTGGTCTGATCGGCAGCTCTGTATTACTTGGCCTATATCTTTACTCTGTTATCTTTCCACCTCCGTTATCTCCTAACAATGTTGCTGAGCAGGTAGAGGTGGCAGGTGTAATTGCTAAATCGACTGAGGCTATATTGGTGGGAGGCGTTGTGTACCTCATGATCTGGGAACGTCGAAGGTTTAGATCTGAGTTGATCCGATACCAGCAACAATCGGGAAGTCAATTATGAAGGAACCAGTTTTGATTTTTGTAGAAATTGTAGCCTATGACTGATATTAGAAACCTTAAATTAGAAGTACAGGACTAATGAGCTAACGAGTGGATCTGCAGTGGTATCTAGATTAACAATATCTTGGACCATGATAGGATGTCTATCAGTTATAGGTTATTTGTCTATTTTCGGTAGCACTTTCACGGATGTTCTTGCTCAGGAAGCTGAAGGAGCTTATCGTAAGAAGAGTAGCGATATGGGACCTATTCTATCAAGGTATGGTAGCGGCTTTTGTAGTCGGAGCGCTGGTACAGGGTACATTAATTTACATCTATTGGCGATTTAGAGAATCCAATCCCAAAAACAAACCGCGAACCGAAAAGAAGGAGGCATAACGAAAATGGGTCATGCTACCGTAGAATGGATCTATGTGGGCGCTGTAATATCAATTCTATGTTGGGTAGGTGCCTCTGCATGGAACGTAGAACACGAAATTGAGGCTGCACCTCCGGACGCGGAGACTATCAAGGTTATTGGACAGCAATGGTTTTGGACTTTTGAGCATGAGGACGGAACAAAAGAGGTTGGGGAACTACACGTCAAACAGAATGTCCCGTACAGATTTGAAATTACCTCTCAAGATGTTATCCACGATTTCAATGTCCCTGATTTCGTCATTTTGATGGATGCCGTTCCAGGGAGGATTAACACACTCTGGAATGTATTTGATGTTCCAGGGGAATATTTGATCCAGTGCAGGGAATACTGCGGTCTGCTTCATTATAATATGAGAGCTAAATTGTTGGTTGAACCTGCCTCTGCAGAGTCAGCAGAATCGCCTCAGTCAGCCCCTACAACAGCAGGTGCACCAGTTGCATCACCTTCAGCTGCTCCAGGGAACCAAACTAACCAATCCAGCACCACAGCAGGACCTTCAGTGACTCTTACTATTCCAGAAGGCGCATCAGTACAAGGAAATCCAGCATATGATCCAGATCCATTAACCGTCTCTGTAGGAGACGTAGTGGAGGTATCAAATAAAGACACAGTACCCCATACAGCCACAAGTGGTTCTGGGCCGGAAGATCCTGAATCAGGAAGTCAGTTTGACACAAGCATTATAGATGCAGGCGCAACTGCACAGATAGATACCGCCACACTTACAGCTGGAGACCATCCATTCTACTGTTCGGTACACCCGTACATGCTAGGTACTATGACAGTCCAATAGCTGGATAACTTGGTGCCGTATTTCTAAAGCAGCATACCGTTTTCACGTGCGAAAGATGTGGCCCGCACTTAACTGAAAACAGGACTATTCTATTTAGATGCACACAAGCTGACTAAGACTATCTCCACCTTGTGTTTAGCAAGAATTGAGTTGCTGCTACTATTATCCATCGATGGGGCAATAAGGAAAAGAGAAGAACACCATAAAGTCCATCGTGAGAGACAATACGATCATTAGAATTTCCTCATCTGTCAAGCCTACTAATTTAATGGTTAATCTTAAAACCAAAATGCTTTTATTGACATTCCTTTCCAAGGTATGTTGTCAGTAGGTGGTATGTGTTGGTACTAGAAGTTAAAAAACCGCGTCCTCTCTGGGAGATTCTCTTTTCGACTCATCACACTGATATTGGATTGTTGTATATCGTATCCTCTATTGCTTTTCTTATGATGGGTGGTGCTTTAGCTATGGCATTAAGGGCCGAATTATGGATGCCAGGTGCACAAATAATCCCAAGTTCATCTGATTTTCATAGAATATTTACAGTGCACGGAACAAATATGCTATTTCTATGGATTTTGCCATTTGGTTCGGGTGTAGGGAACTATCTGATACCAATAATGGTAAGGTACCACGATATGGCATGGCCAAAACTGAATGCCGTTGCATTTTGGATGATACCCGTGGCCGCGGCCATGATATGGATTGGCTTTTCCGATACAGGGTGGACCGCTTACCCACCTTATTCTACTCTTAGAGCACCCGGACCAGCTGCAGACCTTTGGATATTTGGCGCCAAAATATTGGGCATTTCATCAGTATTAGGAGCAGTGAATTTCGTTGTTACCATTCTGAGATGTAAACATCCTGATCTCCCTCTTATGAAGATGCCCTTGTTTTCTTGGTCCATACTTATTACTTCCCTTATGATCATTGTCGCAACCCCAACCTTTGCTGCCGGCCTTGATAATGCTGTATACAGATAGGCTTGGGATCTCTGGCTTCTTCAATCCTGAAATGGGCGGGGATCCTATTGCTTACCAACATCTGTTCTGGTTTACGTTCCATCCCGAAGTCTATATCTTCCTAATTCCAGCCGTAGGAATGCTGTATGAAACCATCCCCAAATTTTCCAGAAAGCCGATATTTAGTTATCAGTCTGGGGTTACGGCATTTGTACTGCTAGGCATAATTGGGTTTGCGTCGTGGGCACACCACATGTTCGCGGTAGGGATGAGCTTCACTGAGAAAACTGTCTTCATGGTAGGAACACTTGCTGCGGTTCCAGCGTCAGCTGATGCATGTTTTCAATTGGCTTGCCACCATGTGGGGAGGGAGAATAAAGTTTGCTGCACCTATGCTTTTTGCTGTTGGGGCAATAATGCTATTTTTCGCGTCGGGAGCTGGTGGCGTTGTGAATACTCAGATGCCGCTCGATTTTATCACACATGATAGCTATTGGGTGGTTGGTCACTTCCACCTAATGCTAATGGGTACAGTTTCTCTCGGACTAACCGGTTTCCTGTACTACCTCTTCCCGTTAATGACTGGCCGAATGTATAATGAGAAATGGGCCAAAATTCACTTTGCATTAGCATTTGTTGGAGTGATATTCGTATTCATTACGCAACACTTGCTAGGGTTATATGGTATGCCTAGGAGGGTTTACGACTACGTTGACTCTCCAGAATTAGTGATGATGAACCAGATTGCGACGATCGGAGCATTTACAGTCGGGATATCATACGTCATAATGGTCATCAACATGTTAAGAAGCGCAGGCAAAGGAAAGCCGGCCGACATGGAAGATCCGTTCAAGATAGGAGAAGAGTATTATGACTACAGAAGACGAGAACCACCAATCCATCATTAGGACCTCTCCTCGGAGGTTGGCCAAGGGTATGGCCATTCTGGTCATAGTTATGGCAGTAGGTGCCGCTATTGCTGTGCCAAACTGGACTAATATGACAAAGTATCCACCTCTTGTTACTACAATTGAAACTGAGCCTTCTCCAGCGGGTGTTAGTGAAGGGGGAGGGCTTCCGGCGGCCGAAGAAACCGAAACTCCAGTTCCTGCGGGCGCGATGAAAATAACTATACCTGAAGGTGCAGCAATACAAGGAAATCCTGATTATGATCCTGATGATGCACAAGTTCCGCTAAATACTAAAGTTGTTTGGGAAAATGCCGATTCTGTTCCTCATACAGCAACCTCTGGAAGTGGCGCAGAAGACGCCAGCTCTGGACAAATTTTTGATACGGGTATTATAAATAATGGTGAAAGCTCAGCACCTATGGAATTAGTCGGTGCTGCAGAAGGCGATGAGATCGCATATTATTGTCAGGTTCACCCGTATATGACCAGTTCTCTTACAGTTACCGCTGCAGGTGCTGAAGGTTCAGCAGGCCGCACCAGCGGCAGGTGGTGGAGCCGAAGCTGCTGGTGCAACACTTACTATTCCAGAAGGCGCATCAGTACAAGGAAATCCAGCATATGATCCAGATCCATTAACCGTCTCTGCAGGAGACGTAGTGGAGGTATCAAATAAAGACACAGTACCCCATACAGCCACAAGTGGTTCTGGGCCGGAAGATCCTGAATCAGGAAGTCAGTTTGATACAAGCATTATAGATGCAGGCGCAACTGCACAGATAGATACCGCCACACTTACAGCTGGAGACCATCCATTCTACTGTTCGGTACACCCGTACATGCTAGGTACAATGAAAGTATCATGAAAAGATGAATTTTCTCAAGTATCTTTCTTTTGGGACTCTTTCTTGCCTGTTTGCTCTGATCTTCTTTGGCGGATATGTTAGTGCCTCTGGGGTTGGTCTATCATGTCCAGATTGGCCCCTCTGTCCCGCGGGATTGGTGCCTATGGGTGAATTCTTGATTGAATATATGCACAGGACATTGGCAGCCACTACAGGATTACTTGTAATCATAACAATGCTCTTTACATTAAAGTCAAGATCGTCGAGAAGAGGTATGAAACTCGCTGCCGTAATTGCAGCTGGGCTAGTGTTGGGCCAGATTGCTTTGGGTGGAGCAGTGATTGTCGAAAGGCTGCATGCTCTCTTGGTTACAATACACTTCGCCATAGGCATGACGTTGTTCTCGATGTTAATTTTGGTGACTGTATACGCTTTTCAACTGCCTTCTCCGACAGCCAGAAAAGAAATTACTAGCACTCTTGGAAAAACTTGATGTATGGTGGAAGGCTTCAGAGTTATTCTGCAATAGTGTTTGGTGTTATTGTGGTAAGGTAAGAAGGCCATGAAGTAAGTGATTCTTGTTATTGTTACATTTTGCCTAAGTTCCCATTAGTATAATACCTGTGTGACCTTTGAGGTGTCCAGTAGTCTACCTCACACTTCATGATGTTATGAACAATATGAGATTAATGACAAAATAGTAAGCAATGTCTGATTTCAATTTTTTTTCTGACTTAAGGAAATCATACCTACCAACCTGTAAGAATTATTTAGCAAAATATAATACTGATAACAGTTACCTCAAACACTTATGTGGAAGGTTATGATGCCAAGAAAAATTGCTTTTGGTGAAAATGCTGCTAAGGAATTTGACTATCCAAAGAATTCTCTAGTTATAACTACTACAACCCCAGACATTTACGAAAAGTGGTTAGACTACATGGGCATCAAAGAATATGAAGTATACAATAAGGTGACACCTAATCCATCAATAGAAAGCGTAGAAGTCATAAGGAAGAATTACGAAGGAAAGAAGATTTCCGCCTATATTGGCTTGGGAGGAGGAAGTTCTATGGATGTATGTAAATATTTGGGCAAGTTAACCGGTATTCCGAAGGTACTTATCCCAACAACATTCGGCACTGGTGCTGAAATGACAACCTACGCCGTTATAAGTTTCGAACATAAGAAGAAGTTGCTTCAGGACGAGGCTTTTCTTGCGGATGCCGCTGTGGTGGATCCATATTTCTTGCCTGGTACACCATACAACATTATGAGAAATTCTGCATGCGATGCGAGCAGCTCAGGCGTCTGAGGGATATGATAGCAAATTGTCTAATCCATTTACCAAGCTCTTTTGTAAAGAAGCATTCGATGTGTTAGAAGACGCAATAATTAATGATAAGCCACAATTATTACCATATGGTGCGATGCTATCAGGAATTGGTTTTGGTAATTCGTCGACTACCTTGGGACACGCGCTATCTTATGTATTCTCAAATGAAGGTGTGCCTCATGGATACTCGCTATCTTCATGTACAACAATAGCACATAAATTCAACAAGTCAATCTATTATGAAAGATTTAAGAAAATCTGCAAAAAGTTAAATTTTGAACCTCTCACGCTGAAGCAGGGATTTGAGGAAGCTGCAGATGTTATTATGCCTGATAGAGGACACCTGGATAACAATCCCATTCCTGTTACTAGACAAGATATAGTTAAGTGCTTGGATGAAATAATAAACAAAAATCCTCTCTCATGACAAAAAACCTCGCTAGCTGCCACACATATCATTTCTACGGTCATATAATTTGAACTAGGTCGAACTTTCTAAAAGCTTCTTGCGATTCCTACGGATCAGAGGTATAATCTTTCTCATAGTTATATCGTGGAAGTTCTCTGTGTCGACATCAAAGGTGAAGATTATAACGTATCGGAGATGATTGTGCTCATCTGTGATAGGTATGGTGACCCTTAGCAATTTGTCGTAGTGAGAACAAGTATAGAATATTTTACCTAAAATCTCTTGCCATCTGACCCGAGTATACTGTCTAGTAGCGGCTGTAATGGCGTATTGCTCAGTCTCTTGCATGTTCAACAAAGGAATTATTCCCTTCCTTTCGGCAGTTGCTAGTAGTCTACCATGGCCATCAGCTATTCCAATAAATCTAATTGATTTATCAAGAGTTACTACTTTGTCACAGAAGCGTTTAAACAAATTATTATCGATCATTGATTTATCACATTGATGGCTACCATTTTTATACTTTTGACTCGAGTCGGCCTTGGCCTTACCTGGACAACGTGCGTTTAAAATACAAGCGAGATTAAACCCGATCTCGGATAAATTTTCCTACTTCTGATGTAATGTTATTCCTTTGGCCCTGACAACTTTGATAAACAATGCAAAGCAGATCTTACACGTTGCTTTTTTCTACTGGGAGATCAGGCTTATTACCCCATTCTCCCCACGACCCTAGATACATTCTCGCTTTTTTGTATCCCAATGTCTTCAGCACAATGAATGTATTTGCGGCCCTGTAGCCACCCTGACAGTAAGTAATTACCTCATCGGTTTTTGATATCTTTGAATACGTTTCAGTCAACTCTGGGATACTCTTGAATTTGCCATTGTTTTCCCTATCTATATTAAGTGACCAGTCAATATTAATCGCGCGAGGTATATGACCCCTTTTTAGAGCACGTACTACTTTTCCGTCAAATTCTTGCTTGGATCTACAATCCAATAAAACATATTTCTTACTTGGCATTTGCATTGTCGAAGACTTTACCATTTCCAAATCTGCTAACACTTCTGAATTTGTGTTTGTTGCTAGTTTTGCATGGGGAAAAGCGTTTGTTTCTTTCTCAATTTCAAGGCCTTCTGCCTTCCATTCTCCCAATCCGCCATCAAGTATGGAAACATTTGACTGTGAAAAGTAATGTGAGAGCCATACTCCTCTAGATGCAGAAGGCCCTGAAATATTGTCATAGAATGCAACAAATTTTGCGTCACTCAAACCAAGGTTCGAAAACAACAAGTTCATCTGCCTGTTGAATTGCCTTATTCCAATCCTAGATGTGTCTATCCAATGAAACTGAATTAAATCTATGTTTATGGCGCCCGGAATATGTCCATCAAGATATTCGTCAAGGGGTCTCGTATCAACTATGACAGTTTGTCCTGCGAGATTAGAATCATATAGTATTCGGTTGAGTTCCTTTGCAGGAAGAATCAGATTCATGACTGGACGTCATTACGCATTACCTCACTTATGCCTACGCATTCCCTTAGGGTTATTGAACTGCGGAAAAAATATGTTACCTAGCCCAGGGATTCTTATTTTGTTGGTGTAAGTACTTTGTAGAGGTTTTCTTGTTTGACGCTGACATGTCTTCGATTGCAAAAACATATCTAACACCACTTTCCCTCAGGTCCGTACTCAACATTTCATTCATCCTCTTGACGTCTTGATGCACTTTTTCCTCAGTATATTTGTGAGTCCGCGCCACGACATATTGGAACTGGTCATTTAGATACCGATGGATCTCGTAGACTTTTATCATATGCTGAATTATCCTATACAATAAACACAGGAGGTATGTTTTTTGGTTGATTATTATAGTTATTTGTGTCAAATTAAGTTATCGCGATAAGGTAGATATATATTCATGAACGGTGATATTTTCACTCCCCACACATCTTTAGGGTAGATTGATAAATGGGCCATACATTCGCAACCATTTTCGATCGTCTTCATATGTTGGGCGATTTAACTTTACTAATTCCCAAAATCTCTTAGAATGATTGAGCTCTAATAGATGCAATAATTCGTGGACAATTACATAATCAATAACGCCATTTGGCAGAGCAGACAGCATCACATTAAAATTCAAATTCTTTTTTAAGGAACAACTACCCCATCTGGTCCTATGATACTTTATTGAGATACTATTGAAATTTAAGTTTAGTCTTGAGCTAAATACTTTTATTCGCTCGTCAAGGATTCGAGACGTGTTTTGACGATAGAATTCAATGATAGTCTTTTTTCTTTTCTTATCATTCGGACTATGTATTGTAATCCTGCTCAGACTTTCAGACATAATCACATAACAGAGTCTGTCTTTTACTAGTTGAATATCATATGGCGTTCCTAGAAAAAGTATCTTTCCTCGTTGAATTAGCAAGGGATCTAATCCTCTCGTAATCTTCTCAAAATAAGTAACAGATTTAGAAATCCACTCTTTTTTTGATTCAATGAAAGTGATAATCTCTTGATGACTTGTTAAATTTGGAACTATGGCATAAATTCCATGTCGGTTTACTTTAAGAGAAATGCGTTTTGACCTATTGCTTTTGATTAGCTCGACATTCGCGTTCATACCATTAGAAAGTGTCACTGAAGAAAATGATTGATTAAAATCCATTCTTGTTTTCAAAGAATATTCTCCAGGATTAGCACAAATAACCTGACGTTAAAGAAGCCACGGATTCTGAAAGCAATCTGAGCTGCTAGAGAAGCCGTCATATCGTTGATATCGTACGTGGGACAAAGTTCGACGATATCCATACCTACTATCCCTGAACTCACGGCGTGTTTGACCAGGCAGGTAAGCTCCACGCTTGTAAGCCCGCATGGTGTAGGGACTGACACCCCGGGAGCAAATGCAGGATCAAGACAGTCGAGGTCAATTGACACATATTTTCTGGATGTATTTCTTGTGCGAATCTTGTCGACTGTTTTGTTCACACCTTCCTCCAGTATATCAAGCGGGGAAATAACTTGAAAACTGCTCCGTTGAATATTCTCAACTTCCTCTATTTCAGCGGCCCTAGTTCCTACAAAAGTAACATTATTCTCGTCAAGTTTGTCAAGTGAGTCAGTTATCACCGATCCATAATAGTCTGTTTTAGAGGATACAAAATCGGGATGAGCGTCGAAATATACTAAACCAATCTTACCTAATGTTGCAGAAATCGCATCTATAGCGATTGTAGTAACAGAATGATCTCCTCCAATAATAACTGGAACGATTTTGTTTGCCACAAGTTCGCATATTAGTGAATATAAATCATTTCTACTAGTAAATCCTATATCTAAAATTTTCTTATTAAAGTAATTCTTTCGCATTGGGCATATTAAGATAGTCTTACCTTCCCTTTTGAATACTTCAGAGTTTTCAAATGCGTTTCTCATTGCTCTAGGGCCCTGATCGGTCCCTTTTCTGGGTGCCAATGATTTACTCTCGTCGGCAACCAGTACCAAAGCGATCTCTGCTTCACTCATGGACGTAACATTTGCTAGGGGAAATCTATCAACATTCAATACAACTTTTCCAATAAATTCAGTCGGTATATAAACAGAGAGCAACTAGACCACCTAAATGCACTCGATACCTTGGATGAGGGACTGGATACCCAAGATGAATCTGAGAGCAATAGGGCTATGGCCTAGTGAAGGGATTCAACCAGCAAAAATAGCGCATTGGGGACAAAACGCGTAATTAGGGTGCACGCAGTTGTCAGAGTTTGAGATGGTGATCCGAGTAATGCTTGCAATCAAAGTTACAGTCAAAAGCATTTTCATATAGTAAGACTATCGTGGCAATAAAGCACTTACAGATCAACGTATATAACTATCTGTCCAATTTCAAACACAACTGAATATACGATCAGATTCTTTAATTGCTTTGAGACCCGTCTTATAGCTTGGCAACTATCGTGTCAGAGCGGTCGGCTGAAATGACCAATGGGAACTTTTTTTGATTTCTTTTTTTTAGTTTGGTTAAGATCTTTCTTAACCTGCCTAAATTCCGCACATCCACAGAATCCATACTCAGTAGAAATATGATCTTCGTAATCCAGCGTCACCATTAGACACTTGCCATAATGCCAAAATCGCACATGACCACAAACACACATGTCATAGTCGAGACCTTCGCTAACCTTCTTTTTGGCTTGCTTATGTCGAGTCGAATCCAAACATCACCTGTATCATGTAAACAAGCTCATAAACATTAGCATCCTTGCCCAGTTACAAAAGAAATCATGAACTCTTTGTCGAGCAACACTTAAAAAGCTTTCAAGGAAAAAGTCATAATTTATCCATCAGATAACCTTGAATTGTTATTTCAGAACGGCATTTCAAGGATGGGAATTAATTTGTAATGATCCAGCGATATCTAATGTGTGGCCTATAAGAACGCCTTTCTGACAACTGATTAAAAGATCTGCGACTGCCTGGGAAACCTATGCTATAGAAAATAATTCGCCGCTATTAAGAGAACCTTTTTTAATAGATTTTATATCAATCAGATTATTTGGAGAACGACTGTGATCTCTTAATCCATGGTGCTTTGGGAGTCGTAATACCCAAGGTAGGAGTACTCCAACTGGATATCCTCATCGAAGATGGAAAGATCAAGGATCTAAGAAAGGATTCTTCCAGCGTAATTGCATCCAATAGGATTGATGCTTCTGGAAAATACGTGATACCTGGAGTAATCGATCCACATTCTCATTATGGTGTCTTTAGCCCTATCGAAAAAGCAGCAAGAACTGAATCAAAGTCAGCAGCAATTGGTGGAATTACTTCCGTAATTCGAATGCTAAGACTAGATGGTGAGCTATAGGAAATTGAGCGACCAATTGCGGATGAGTGCTAAGAATCATTATATTGACTATTCGATTCATGCGTCAATTCTTACCGATAAACAGGTAAAAGATATTCCATTCATGATCAACGACACGCACATAACCTCATTCAAAGTATACATGAATCTAGGGAATGGTTACAATCGCATTCTTATGGACTTAGATCCGGGGAATTCAGAATTGAATGAGCGCGAGATAAACATGAATGACGATCTAATTGAGAACATTTTGAAAAGTTGCTCGCGTGAAAACTCTACCGTAATTATACACGCTGAAGATCCAGCTATCTGCGCTGATAACACCTCAAAGCAAAAGCTCCTTGATGTATCAAACCCCAAAGAATCAGACCTCCAAAAGTGGTCAGATAGCAGGCCACCCATATCAGAATCAGTGAGCATTTCGAGGATAACAAATCTTGGTAGAAAATACAATTCTAGGTTATATTTCGCACATATTGGCTCCACAGTCGCCCTTGATGCAATTATCAGCGAGAAAGAGAGAGGCAATTTAGTCACCTATATAGAAACATGTCCGCATTATCTAACCCACACCACTGATTTTGGTAGTGTCAAAGGAAAAGTTGTGCCTCCACTTCGCTCAAAATCAGATCTGCAAAGTATGTGGTACGGACTGAGAAACGGAATAATTGATACTGTGGGGACAGATCATGTTGCAAATACGCTATCATTGAAGCAGGGTAAGGGAGACCTATGGACTGCGCTATCTGGATTTCCAGGTATGGGAACGATGCTGCCAGTTTTATTAAGCGAGGGTGTAAATAAAGATAGAATAACTCTTGAAAGACTAGTAGAAGTAACTTCCTATAGTACCGCCAGAATATTTGATATGTATCCTTCGAAAGGAACCATCATGAATGGCTCAGATGCTGATCTCACCATTATCGATCTTGAAATGCAGAAAACCGTAACCCCTGATATATTGCAGTCAAGTTCAGACTACACAATATATGACGGATGGAAACTTAATGGCTGGCCGGTTGCGACAATAGTAAGGGGCACGATTGTTATGAATGACGGTTCGGTAGATGAAAACACTTTAGGCCAAGGCAAATTAATCCTCAGGACCCGTTCTGGTGGGAGCGGAAGCAAGAATTAGGCGACTTGATAGAGCAAGATTTGCCTCGAAAGCGCTATTCAGATTACGGCAGTTACTAAATTTTTGATATTCTACTTTTCTTTCAAACTAAACTCGATCTTAGTTAAGGAGTATTTCATTAGGTAAAAATCTGCAAAGAAATTAGGATGATAGAGCATTGCGTTAGCGCTCGCTGATCTGCTTCCATTTTAGCATGTTTCCAAATGATATCGCTAGTTTAGGCTGAGATTCATACCCAAAATTTAAGGGTAAAGTAAATAAGTTACCATAGGGAGGAACTGATAGATTTGAGTGTCGATGGCGTATCGAAGTATGAAAGCGATAATGATATCGAAGAGAATGGATCTATCAAACCGATCTGATACAAATAGCGAAGGTGGGGTTCTTGAGGTTCGAATCGACTATGCATATACCAAATGTGTACCGTTTTTACGGAATGCGATTATCCTAAAAGGTCTTCCAATCGATGCTTCGTAATACCTATTAGCCCGTCTGGTGAAGATTCCAACTTCAACAATCCCTGGTATGCAAGTTAATTCCTTTTCCAGGGATTCAGGATTTAGGATTGAAGGAAAAAGTGCATCAAAGATGATATTTCCATTATCCGTAAAATAGGGATAACCTGTAATAGATTGTCGTAGCTCAACTTTGGCGCCAATTCTGGTCAAGTTCCGATGAACTGTTGACCTAGCAAAAGGACTAACCTCGATTGGTACACTTCGATTGAATTGGTTGACAAATTTTGATGAATCAGCTAATATTATGACTTTTCTTGCTGAATACATAAGTATTTTCTCCCGTAGTAACGCACCCCCTCCCCCTTTAATCATAAATAGGTTTGCATCAATTTGATCGGCACCATCAAATACGATATCAATCTGTCCGGTTTGCGGCGCATTCAAAATGAGCAATCCTGCATTTTCCGCTTCAACCGCTATCTGTAAAGAAGTAACTACAAATTTTAGATTTTTCTTATCGGTCATTCTACCCAATTCCCGTACAAGACATGCCATGGCCCTTCCGCTTCCCAATCCTATGATCTGATTATCCTTGACATGATTTCTTACTGCATGCTTTACTACTGAAGTGAAATCTGGTTTACCACTGACTTGCGAAGCTGTCATCGCGAATCAAAATTTTGATAGTACCAGAAAACTGAAATCAACCTTCACCGGCCTGGCCTTCCCCCAAGGATGATGAGGGTGGGCCTTTTTTTCCCTCTGCGGATTCTTTATCGCTTCCAGGGAGCGATTTAGAGTCGTTTTCATCTTGATTCAGAGCAACGGAATTTTTGAGATCATCCACGCTTTCATCAGCATGAGTTTCATCAACTCTATTTTCACCTTGCTCAAGTCTGTCAAGTTCTAGTATTATTTGGTGGTGAAGTTCTTCGAGTTGTTTAACTTCAGGTCGATCATCAACAAAAGGTTGAGATTGAGCTTGAGTAGATGAGGTGGAAGTTGGTAATTGTTTTAATTCGTGAATGCGTTTAGAATCATGCAGATTGTCATCTACTGCTTCTTTGACTGCCTTCTCTAATACCTGTTCTATTCGGTCACCTTCTCTACTTCCATATGTGATTGCGAATCTATTTTGAATGTCTTTTAATCTCTGATCAATCGACGATATTCTCCTGTTCATCATTTCAGTAAGGTTATCTCGTTGGTTTCTGAGATCTGTAAAATCTAACAAGTTCTGATATTTGTCTATTTTCTCCTCGTATTGTTCTATCTGCGTTGTGTACTGTTGAAGCGAGCTTATCTCGCTCATATACGTCGATTCTCTTCTCATTGAATGCTGTATCCACTTTAATGGCCGATTCAGCCACTAAATTCCTTTCAAATTCAAGCGAATTTAACTCGGTTTTTACAGAATCATTGGACGCGAGTGTATTCTTGTTCGCTTTTGAGAAGGCAGGCTTTACTAACCTGTCGATCGCAATAGTCAAGAGGGAGCCAGCAATGGCGCTCCCAACAAATATGATCTCTTCATTCAATCGATGTCACTCTATGAATGTAACTACAATATAGAGTATTGTAAATCATAGAATGTATCATAATTCAATAAGTGGTCTGAGTCCACTAATTAGAAGACCCTGCGTTTAATCCAGCTATATCTTCGGATATGTGGATCGGGGAATCCGCATTTCGAACATTGTTTTCCTCTCTTGTGGTAGGAGTTATGACCGCATCTTCTACAACGTATATGTGTCTTCTTTCGGGTGAAATTACCCATTGAAGTAGTGCCTTTTGTCATTTTACAATCTTCCTTACTGAGGAGGCGGGGATATTATGACAACGTTGTCTCCTCGTACAACAATGGTTCCTAAATCATTTGACTTACTTTCTTCCAATAATTCAACAGAGTCTTCAAGCAACAGATTCATGTGTTGGTCGAATCCGTGTAGACTCCCTCTGATCACTTTACCGCCCTTTAGCTTAATAAGCACAACTTTCCCTAGGCTCTCGTCTAGAACCTTTACTGCCATGTCTACCGACAATCTTGATTCCTCTATAAAGCAATACTCACGTATATATTAAAATTCTGATTGTGCAATAACCCAGCGTGGCCGAGTCATAGAAATTGTATGTAATTGCTAGGAGCGAAAGGCGTGTCGCTTTACCTAATATCACAGGCATGTGTTTGGAATGCTAGTCAAATTCAAGAATTGTTCTGATAACATTTTCGCTTATTTCACTGAGTAATTTCCTCCCCTTTTCAGCTGACGCAAGTTTCGGGTCTCCCCACACCCCATTGCCAGTTAACTCAGGAAAAGAACCCGGCCTGCAAGTCATGCTCCTGTAGGCCTCTCTCGACTTCATGAGAATTTTGCCGCTTGCTTCCGCCTTATCCATCTTTACCAGTGTTGGTTTTATTGCCAATAATATTGAAGTTTCCACCTCGCCCGCGTGATCGAATCTTTCATTCATCAAGGACCAATAATTGATTATATGAACTGCTGAATCTGCTGACATTCTTTCAATTGTATTCTGAGAAACATATTGTAACACTCCCACATTCCCATGATGACCATTGATTATCACTATTTTTTTGATACCAAGATGGGCTATAGATATGCATATATCACACAATACATTGGAGAGTGTGGAATCGTGGACTGAAACGTTAAACATTGGGGCGTGTTCAAACGATACCCCATAAGGAACAACAGGGAACACAAAATATTCCAATCTCCGACCTGCCTCTTTAGAAATGTGTTCAGCAATCAAGCAATCTGTTGACACTGGCAGGTGTTGTCCATGCTGTTCAAGTGAACCTACAGGTATTATCGCAGATTCGGTTTGTTCTAATCGATCGCGAAAATCCCTGTCACTTAAGTCGTAAATAGATAGGGCCATTACAATTGTACGGACTAGCTTGAATATCAGTCTTATATTGTTGGCGGAGGTCTATAACCCTAAACCTATAATCCGAAGATCATTCTCAACTTTTGGATAAGGTATGTACTTTGCTCCAATAAACGTCTAATCTGTCATCAAGAAAAAGTTTAACTGCCTCTAATAGGGTTGCCGCCTTCCATCTGCTGACCCTTCTTTTTTATCGTCTCAAGAGTATCGTCTTCGGTTACCTTAAAGGCTTCTTGACAAATAATGGGGCCCTGGTCTAGTTCCTCAGTAACAAAATGGGCTGTACATCCCACTATTTTTGCACCTCTTTCGAATGCCTGCACATACGCGTAAGCTCCTGGAAATGCTGGTAATAATGAGGGGTGGATGTTTATGATTCTGTTAGGATAACGCCAGACAAAATTGGGTGTTAATACGCGCATATAACGAGCAAGTACTATGAGATCTATGTTATAATCTTCTATAACTTCCAAGATCTCACTTTCTGCATTTGATGAACCACCTTCATATGAGACCGAATGAAAGGGGATTGAAAAGCTCATCTGCAATGCTCTTGAGGGTACTTTCATTACCAATAATTACTGAAATATTCGAGTCGATTTCCTTGTTTTGCAGAGCATCCAGTATTGATGACAAACAATGAGGTTCTTTACTTACTAATAGGGCAACGTTTTTCTTTCTATTAGGCTCTTCAACGTGAGCCTTGATCTCCATTTGTAATTTGTTGGAAAGATCGCGCAGTTCTGAATGTATTTCATGAAGTTTTATAGCGTTATGAAACGAAGCTTCCAGATGCATTCCAAATAAACCGTGGACGACCTTCTGGTTAATCTGTTCAATATTTCCGCCATTACGGAAAATAGAGTTGGTTATTTCAGTCACTACCCCCTCCCGATCCTTGCCTACCACGGTGATCTCGATTAGTGTCTTGTCTTTTGTGCTCCGACGAGCCAACGACGTAGAAATAAGTGATACTTTACATAAACCTTACACCTTGAAAAAGTATAAATCCTTCGACTAAGTATGCGTATTTAGAATTAGAACCCAAATGTTCGTGCACATTAAGGACTTTGAAACATTTTGTCACACTGAACTGTGATATTATGAGAAAATATTTGCTATAGGCCAGAATCTATATGAAACGCGGGATCAATCGCCAGCCACAACAACAACAACATAGTAAGACGCGAGGGCATAAAAAAAATTTTGATTATAATAAGCCACTAGACAGATGTATAATTTGTTACACTATTTCAGGTTGGCATTGCGGAGATTGTAACAACCATTTTTGCGCTGCACACTTTAACAACCATAAGCAGCTTGATCAATGCATCAAGCAAATATGAAGAAGTAAACATTCATGCGGGGGGTGGGATTTGAACCCACGAATCCCTTAGGAACAGGGTTATAGGAGTAGAGACCTGACCCATTCTAAGCCTCGCACAACCATGTATTTTTGTAACACATGAAGTCCTGCGCCGTTGGCCAGGCTTGGCAACCCCCGCTCGCAAGCTGTTCACTGTGCGCTTCAATATATTAGCGTTTATGGGTTAAGATGCATGATTCAACTATAGTGAGAATACTATACCGAATGATAAAACAATAACTATCCCCATTGTGTAACGCAAGTACTTCGTAACCACTAGAATAGAATAAAGAGACGTTCTTAATTAGCATACCAGTCTAGCTGGGAAAGTTTTCACCTTGAAATTATTATTCTTTGCTAGTCTACATGATTAAACGTACTGATGCGATTCCATCGACGATTTCGTCAAGGGCAATTGGGTTATGCTGCCCGTCAAACTTCGCGATGGGTCTAGGCTAAGATCACTCTTAGGGTACCAAAATACAAAATCACCAATCGCCTCGAGCTCAGCCTAAGTTCCCTTTTGCTTATTCTAATGCCAGTACGTGTAATCATAATCACTGTCAACAGTGATTCGACTGCTAATTAGCATTCCGTCTTAAAAATAATTTGAATGTGATCAGTTCACTGGATTAGTTCGCCTATGAAGTGAAATCATGGATCAGATTTATTTCATCATGAAGAAGAAGTGACCTCATCTGAGTTCTCTTTTTTAATTTGATAAATTCCCTATTGATACACACTTGATGTAATCACTGTCATTAATGTGATCATTATCATTAAATTACATTTCAGAGCTTAAAAGCAGAATGGAACGTGAGCATACCCGCAAGCTATTTGGAACTAATGGAGTTAGAGGAATTTTCGGTCAAGACCTTAATATCGAGTTAATTATCAAAGTTTCTCGTTCATTAGCATCGTTTTTTGCTAAAGGTCCACTCTTAGTCGGTTTTGACGGACGAATATCGAGTCCAATAATTTCCAGAATCGTTTCTGCAACGCATAATTCTTCCGGGGTGGATACCTCTATGGCAGGACTTCTACCCACTCCATGTTTGCAATACGCGACCAGATACTTAGGATATCAAGGAGGCATTATGATTACTGCTTCACATAATCCCCCCGAATACAATGGAATTAAAGTGATTGCAAGTGACGGAGTAGAAATTTCAAGAGAAGACGAGTCCAAAATAGAGCTCAAATTTAATTCTGGTGACATAACCCCAATAATGAAAATAGGACGAGAAAGTAAAGAAGATAGAGTTATTTCATCATATGTAGATTCTGCTATCAACATTGTAAAGTCAGAAAACATTTACCCAAAAGGATTCAAGATTGTAATGGATATTGGAAATGGGGTGCAAGCATTAGTTGCCCCGATGATAGCTCAGAAACTCGGATGTAAAGTTTTGACCGTGAATGGTAATATAGATGGTAACTTTCCTGGGAGGGGTTCTGAACCCACGCCCACTAACCTTATTACTCTTACTTCACTCGTAAAGTCCACTAATGCGGACTTTGGGGTGGCGTACGACGGTGACGGGGATCGAAGTATTTTTTGCGATGAGAATGGGCAGATTATTTGGGGCGATAGATTAGGTGCCTCACTAATTAAGTATCTATTGAAGAATGGCTATGAAGGGACGGATATTGTCTGCCCAGTGAATACTACAATGATGGTTAGTATTGTCGCTAAGAACGAAGGATCTAAAGTTATTCATACTAAGGTAGGAAGCGTCGAAGTTTCGCGAGAGATGATTAAAAGAAATGCGATGTTAGGGCTTGAAGAAAATGGCGGTTTCATGAATGCGAGGTTGAATTGTGTCCGAGATGGGGCCCTGACTACCCTATTGGTCTTGGAGATGTTATCGTCGAGCTCTGGAAAGCGGCCGCTTTCCAGGGAGATCATGGATCTGCCACAGATCTTTCAGTACAAGTCTAAATTCAATTGTAAGTCACTAGAGCTGGCTGAACGTGTCATTGAGTCGTGTTCAAGTCATGGCACAAATATTAGTGTAGAGAATCTTGACGGCATCAAGATCTGGATTGATGAAGAGACCTGGGTAATGGTAAGAGCTAGTGGGACTGAACCACTAATTAGAGTGTACGCAGAATCGACAGACAAAGATCTTTTGGACTCTAAGGTGCGCGAATACTCTAACGTTATTAGAAATGTGCTGGACAGTGACAAAGTCAGATAGCCCTTATCATGGATAACATATTTAATACTCCACTGATCTCATATAGAAGAATCGAGATGATCCCAGAGGGTGATTATTTAAAATGAGTAGGCCGTATTATGTCAAATTCGAGACACCTAAAGACCTTGTGAATGTGATATACGAGGCAGTTAGAGTGGCTAAGCAGAGTGGAAAGGTACGTAGGGGAACCAATGAGACTACAAAATCCATTGAACGAGGGAATACAAAATTAGTAGTGATTGCAGAGAACGTGGAACCACCTGAAGTTGTCGCTCATCTGCCAATTTTGTGTGAGGAAAGAAATGCTCCATATATCTTTGTTCCAAGTAAGGAACAACTGGGAGCCTCTTTGGGTATGGACGTCGGATCAGCGGCTGCGACCATCCTTGATCCAGGTGAAGCTCAGACTATTGTTGAGCAAGTTCTTAATTCCATACAGCCGCTAAGAGACAAGAGAAAGGAATAGAGGAGATTATGAGCAAGTCATCCGAAGAGAGGATAAATCCGGCAGAGGTAATCCAGATAGTAGGTCGAACAGGGATCGCGGGAGAGGTTATCCAAGTTAGAGTGAGGATCCTTGAAGGAAAGGACAAAGGCCGAATCCTGACAAGGAATGTCAAAGGATCAATAAGAATGAACGATATATTGATGCTCCGAGAAACAGAGCGAGAAGCTCGAAAAATAAAGTAAGGTTCAGTGTATTAGGGGTGTTAGACTAGTAAATGAGTAAATCAGCAACTTCATTGCGTAATTGTTCCTTTTGCGGAAAACATATTCCTTTAAGTCAGGGGATAATGCTGGTCCGTAATGACGGGTCGATACAATGGACTTGCTCATCCAAATGCAAGAAAAATCTTAGAGAACTGAAACGGGATCCGAGGAAACTGAAATGGACAAAGAAGTACATGAAAGGTGGTATTAAGGTAGGAAAGGGTTAATTTCTTGGGAGAGCGAACTCTTGTTGTTATCAAACCAGATGCTGTAAAGAGAAAATTAGCTGGAACGATAATTTCTAGGTTTGAAGAAAAGGGATTCATTATTGAGAATCTGAAGTCATACTCATTTACCAAGGAAAAAGCTGAAGAGTTTTATTCGGCTCATAGCAATAAACCATTTTTCAATGAATTAGTTTCTTTTATCACTTCTGGTCCTACAATGGCGTTAATTCTGGACGGTAACAATGCAATAAATGCCGTACGGATCATGATAGGTTCAACAAAATCCTATGAAGCTGCTCCTGGTACAATCCGAGGAGATTTAGCCCTTAACATAACTGATAATATAGTCCATGCATCAGATTCATATGAAAGCTTCATAAAAGAGGCTGGAGTGATTTTTGATAGCATCTAAGTGGCACTCAGGCATCCAGTTGTAGTTGTACTTGGTCACGTAGACTCCGGTAAAACCTCTCTATTGGATAAGGTTAGAGGAACGGCAGTTCAAGCCAGAGAAGCGGGGGGGATTACTCAACATATCGGGGCAAGTTTTTTCCCCATTGATACAATTAAAAAAGTAACAGGGGACTTATTTAACAAGATTTCAACTACTGATTCACAGATTCCGGGAATATTGGTGATAGATACTCCTGGTCACGAAGTCTTTGCTACTCTGAGAGTACGAGGAGGTTCAGCTGCTGACATTGCAATAATTGTGGTAGACGCAAATAAGGGATTCGAGGCCCAGACAGAGGAAAGCATCGACATTTTAAAAAGAAGAAAGGTTCCATTTGTTATTGCGCTGAATAAGGTGGATACCGTTAGTGGATGGCGCAAAGATCTGGGGGGAGATTCGATAAGTAAGGCGGTGAATATGCAGGATAAATCAGTTCAAACTGCGCTGGATGAAATGATTTACAACGTCGTCGGCTCTCTTTCTGTATCCGGATACAATTCAGAAGCGTTCTGGCGAGTCAAGAACTTTACAAAAGAAGTAGCAATAGTGCCTGTCAGTGCAAGAACTGGAGTTGGTATACCCGAATTACTTGCTGTCCTTATAGGATTAACCCAACAATACTTGAGCAGAAAATTGGAACGACATGAAGAGGAGGGAAGAGGGATCGTTTTGGAAATAAACGAAGAGGTAGGCTTGGGACCGGCGGCCAACGTAATATTGTTTGATGGAACCCTTCGCCAGGGTTGTAATGTTATAGTTGCTAAAAGAAATAACGCAGTAGTAGCCCGTGTGAAGGCCATTCTTCTTCCCAAGCCACTTGACGAAATGAGAGACCCCAGGGACAAGTTTAGACACGTTTCGGAGGTAGTTTCGGCCGCCGGAGTAAAAATCACTTCGCCAGACCTCACCGGTGTTATGGCCGGAAGTCCCCTCTTCGTTCTAAATCAGAAGGAAGACGAAGCGCGATTTCGGGCAATTGTCGAGGCTGAGATTAAGAACACGTTTGTGAATAAGGATATCAATGGGGTCACTATGAAATGTGACACTATAGGTTCCATAGAGGCCATCAGTGACCTCCTTGTAAAGCAAAAGGTTCCCATAAGAATTGCGGACATAGGACATGTCACCAAGAGGGACGTGATCGAGGCGTCAGCTGTAAAGGAGAAGGACAGATATTTGGGCGTGATTTTGGCGTTTAATGTCAAAGTCCTTGATGATGCCAGAAGGGAGGCCCTGGAACGTCAAGTCATGATTTTTGATGAAAATATTATCTATAATCTTGTGAGAAGCTATTTTGATTGGACAGCTTACCAAAAAGATCATCGAGACGTAATCATATTCAATGAAATTCCACCAGTTTGCAAACTTCAATTCTTAAAAAACTTTGTATTTAGACGTAACGACCCTGCAGTATTCGGAACAGAGATACTCGTGGGAAAATTACGACAAAAAATTCCTGTGATCAATGAAGAAGGCAAAAAAATAGGTGTTATTCACCAAATACAGCAAAGCGGTAAGACTATCGAGGAAGCTACCAAGGGGATGCAGGTAGCGCTCTCCATCCGAGGCCCAACCATTGGGCGGCAGATTAATGAAGGAGACATCTTCTACACTGATTTGAATAGCAAACAGGCAAAGTTACTGAATGAACGATTCATGCCGAGGCTTACTGAAGAAGAGAGGGAGGTTCTGAATCAGATAATAAGTTTGAAAAGGAAAGGTGACGAGCTTTTTGGTTACATTTGACGCCTTCTTGGGAAAGACTTTACCAATTTATTGCTCTTAGTTAGGATAAGAAATTTATGCGTAATCTAAAAATATCACTGATACTTTTGTAGCAAACCTTCTAGGCCCTTTTCTCCTACCGCACCAACAGCTCTATCGATAGCTTTGCCGTTCATAAATATAATGAAGGTTGGTATAGCGTACACGTCATACCTCATGGCTACTCCCTGATTATCGTCCACGTTCAGCCTACCGAATGTGACTTTCTGACCATATTTTTTAGATAGTCTGTCGAATATAGGCAGCATAAACTGACAGGGCCCGCACCAGGTTGCCCAAAAATCGACCAATACAGGTTTATTGCCAGATATAGTCTCCTCGAAGTTCTTATCGTTAAGTTCCACCAATGCTGGCTTATTTACTTCACTCATAATAATACATTCAATAAAAGTTGTCATGCATATTTAAGACTTATCCGATTGATTCACTACTGTGTTCTGAAAATCCAAGGTTAATGAAATCATCAAGTATGACGAAGCAAAGTATTTTTACAAGTCAACCAAAAATGTTGCAATATATCTAGTGCCTATACGTTTTATTTTCAACTCGTGATAGGTGATTGCTTTGATCTCTAACTTGTAGTTATGCATATCATAGCTGACTTTTTCTCCTCCTGAACGTGCATTAAGAAAGTAACTTTTTTATTCCTGCGTCTTTTGTGCCTTTTTCACAAATTTTAATGGAAAATCTCGACAGCACGATCTGTTGGATAAGGATCTTTAACAAGACCTTTTCCAACCAGTCGTAGAGGAGGTGTTCAAGATCTTCGCCATCAGCTGTGATCGTCACAAATTGACAACTTTCCACCTTGTCAATATCAAACATGATGTTGACCAATCCCTTCGCACAATTCTCGAACAATTCTTCCAAACTGCTTCCTTGGGCTTGAACAAAAGCGTCTGTGCTGTGCTCCAAATATTTATACCCTTCAGAGTCCAATTTGGTTAGTTGTCAAAGATAATTGAATAATAATAATAATGTGTCGAACAAAGAGTAAAATCTAAATGGTCACGAAGGTTGGTCTGTGTTGTGAGATTAAACCTTCCGCGTGGGATGAGAGATGTAGACGCTGGCGAATTGTCCAATATCGACTATGTCAGAAATCAATTTATGCGAACTGCTGGTCTGTTTGATTTCAAAATACTTCAGCCTTCCCCTTTGGAAATGCTTTCTACTCTTGAAGCTAAAGGGGGTCCTACAATTTCTAAAGAAATCTATAATTTTAAAGACAAAGGTGGCAGAGAAGTTGCTCTGAGGTTCGATCTCACTGTCGGACTAACCCGGTATGTATCTCAGAGAAGAGAAATGAAACTACCCATTAAAGCAGCCGCATTTGGGGGAGTATGGAGGTATGATGAACCTCAGGCAGGAAGATACAGATATTTTCATCAGTGGGATGTAGAGATATATGACACATACAACATAGAGCATGAGGCTGAAATAATCCAATTTGCAGCTTCCTTTTTTGAAGATTTGGGACTAAAGGTTACAATTGATATTAGTAATAGGGAACTGCTCGAACAGTACATGAAGCAAGAACTTGGTATATTGGATCCAGAGTTAGCATTTGAGGTCTTTAGGGCAATGGACAAGGTTCAGAAAAAGGGAGTAGGAGCCGTTTATAATGAATATGCGAATAAAATCAGCCCCGCATTGCTCAAGCCCTTGTTAGAACTGTCTTCTCAAATTGGGACAATAAATGAAATTGAAGATCAAGCTACGAAATTAAGTAAATTACCCAAATGGCAATCCCTCCGTGAATTGGAAAGCTCACTGTCGGCGAGAGGAGTGAGTAACGTAAGAATTAACCTAGGCATAGTCCGAGGGCTTGACTATTATTCCGGGACTGTTTTCGAGATATTTGATCCCACGTCCACAGTGGGCGCATTGGCCGGTGGTGGTCGGTTTGATATATTGACATCTGCGTTTGATCGAAGTGATATAGGTGCCATTGGGATAGCTGGAGGGGTCGAACGTCTTTTGAATGTGTTATGCCATCATGGCTTGTTGAAGGCCAAATCCAAGCCATTAGTCTTCGTAGCATCAGAGGACGGCGATAAGAAATTCGTGTTGAAATTGGTTTCAGAATTGAGGGGCGCAGGGATACCTGCGGACTACGACAGTCGAGCCCGATCTTTCAGAAAGCAAATGGATTATGGATCCTCTATAGGTGCTACCATTCTGGTGAGAGCAACGCAGAAGGAAAGCGAAAACAATATAACGGTAAAAAATATGGTCAGCGGTCAAGAAGTAAACGGAAAAGTAGTTCAACTTCTTGAACTTGTTTCGGAGATCATTCGATCAAGTAACTGATTTGCTATTGTACCTCTATCATGCCGGTATTTCTCATTTTTATCATTCCTGAACTTTTCTTTTCGTAGACGTTCCGGATAACTAAATGGGGAGGCTCGTAACTTATATACAAATCATTGACTTCGAGCTCCTGGACATTATAATTGACCTGTATGTGCTCTTCCTTGATTCCACTTTCCATTAATAGTTTCTTGGCCCGATTAATGATCTGTTCATCTGAAGTGTTTGGGGCAAAGAAGACCTTTCCTGAATAAAAAATGCGCATCAGGATGATCTAAAAATTCAACAAGTAAATAAACTTCTGTTCAGGCAAGTGGATTGGCAATCTCAAAACCAAATTAATAAAGATTTTCAATGACATTGACAAAGGTATTTATGAGAATTGCAGTTCACGATATCTTTACTAGAGGGTGTTTTCATGATTGACTGAGGTTCTCTCCTATGATGTTTTAGTAATGGGCTCTGGCCTAGCGGGACTTCGAGCCGCTATTTCTGCTGCGTTAGTGGACAAGAATTTGAGTATTGCCGTTATTTCTAAAGTTCAGGTAATGCGCTCTCACTCCGTTTCTGCAGAAGGGGGGACTGCAGCAGTCCTATTTGAAGAAGAAGGGGACAATAGAGAATCCCATATTTATGATACAATTAGAGGTAGTGATTTTCTCGCTGACCAAGATGTCGCAGAACGGCTAGTCCATTCTGTACCATATGAAATATATCAGCTAGATCATTGGGGAATGCCATGGTCTAGAAGATCGGATGGACGGATCGATCAGCGGAAATTCGGGGGGTACTCATTCCCTCGTGCAACATATGCTCAAGATAAAGTAGGATTTTACGAGATGCAAACCTTGTATGATACGTGCTTGAAACATGAGAACATCCATTTTCTAAATGAATGGTTCTGCACATCGATCCTATCCGATGGATCTCAGCTTTCGGGGATTCACAGCTATCGAGTTGAAGACTGGCCAATTTATAATCATAAAGTCTTTAGCTGGAATCATTTGTACGGGAGGTGCGGGTCGAATCTATGGCTTTTCTACTTATGCTCATTCTTCAACACCAGATGGCTTGGATATGGCATACAGAAAAGGATTAGCACTCAAAGATATGGAATTTGTGCAATTTCATCCAAGTGGGATTCTGCCATCTGGAATCTTGATTACCGAGGGTGCTAGAGGAGAAGGCGGATACCTTGTAAATAATCAAGGAGAGCGATTTATGAAACGATACGCCCCAGAGAAACTTGAACTTGCGCCCCGAGATGTTGTGTCTCGGGCTATGATTCGTGAGATACAAGAAGGAAGGGGCTTCAAACACGAGACTGGAATAGATTGTCTTAAGCTCAATCTATCACATCTCGGAGCTGAACGCATTAAAGAAAAATTAGCAGGAATTAGGGAAATTGGGATAAAGTTTTCTGGGATTGATGTTATCGATGAACCAATCGAGGTTAGACCTGTTTGCCATTATATGATGGGAGGAATACATACAAATATTGAAGGTGAAACAGAAATGAGTGGCCTTTGGTGTGCTGGGGAAGCCGCTTGCAATAGTACCCATGGCGCAAATAGGCTGGGAGCAAACTCTACATCCGAATGTCTCGTATGGGGAAATATTACAGGGAAGCATGCTGCTGAGTATGCGCAAAGGGCCAAGGATAGAAAAGTGACAGTGCTGGAACAACAAGTAATAGAAGAGGAAAAGAGGATCTATGATGGCATATTCCACGGAAGAGGCGATATGAATCCTTATGAAATCAAGAAAAGAACTGCAGATTTAATGGATTCTAAGGCATATGTATTTCGGGATGGAAATACGTTAGCCGAAGCATTAAAAGAAGTAAAGGAATTGAAACGGGCATCTTGGAGGCATGTGGACGACAAAGCCAACGAATACAACACTAATTACATCAATGTCATGGAAATCGATTCAATAGCACGAATCTCTGAAATTGTCTTGGTAGGAGCACTAACTCGCCAAGAATCAAGAGGAGCTCACGCAAGAATTGATTATCCAAGTCGAGACGACGTAAATTATCTGAAACATACGCTTGCATACTGCGCTCATGAAGGACCAGAATTACGTTGGCATCCGGTGAAAATTACTAGGTATGCACCAGTTGAGAGGAAGTATTAATGAAATCATCCAATGAAGATAGGACCTATACGGACAGTAATAGACGTAATAACCGTGAAGGTCTCAAGGCCTGGCTCAATCCTTCAAGATATGGTTGGGAGAGAATTTCATATTGGCTTCAGCGTCTAACAGGGGTATTCCTTCTAGTATATTTTGTCGGACATGTAATTGAAACCAGCTCTCTAGTCGATGGCAAAGATGCGTGGAACGCCATGTTGGAGTTAACCCAGACTACATGGGGGCACCTCTTCCTGATTTTGGTAATTGGAACAAGTACTTTCCACTCCGCTAATGGAATCCGATTGTTATTTACCGAAACAGGTAGAGGACTTGGTAAACCGGGTAGGCCTGACTATCCTTACTCCCCGGTTTCGCTGAATTATCGCCAGAAATCAGGAATCTGGATAGCCTTGATTTTGGCTGCTACTGCGATGTTATACGGGGCAAGTATCCTATTTGCTGGAGACTAATTCATATATTGGAGACTAGGAGGTTATTGTAAAGCACATTGATCTTGAAAGAAAGTCAGATAATGAAGATACATTACATCTCGGGAATTGGTGCCCTCTTTGTTGTGGCTGTGCACATCATTATGAGACTAATTATGCCTTTTTCTATGAGTCTGGAGTACGAGAATGTCATTGCGAATTATCAGAATATTGCATACGCAGTGCTTTTAGAATCCATTCTTGTTCTAATTGCCATTCATGGATTCAACGGGTTGAGAATCATTTTGCTAGAATTTAGACAGAATATCGCTTGGGAAAACGGAGTGACTGTTTTCACGCTAGTTGCAATGATTGCACTTATTGCATACGGTACGAGAACAATAATAACCGCTAATGGGCTGGGTTAATCGACATAATGACAGCACTTGTTAACATTAAAAAGAGCCGAACGAAGCCAGAACGAGATCACAAAAAGGAAAGTAGAGTTGAGAGCAACCGGGAGGTAGTCCAGTTAAGAGTTTACAGGAAAAACCCCAAGCAAGGTAAATCATCCCAATTTGACAAGTTTGAAGTACCAGTTCAGCGTTGGACAACTGTTCTGGATGCCTTGTTGTATGCTAAAGCTTATCTGGACAAAAGCATAGCGATACGGTATTCTTGCAGGATGGCATCTTGCGGATCCTGTGGCATGAAGATAAATGGAATTCCAAGACTTGCATGTTATACCAAGGTTTCTGAAATTGATGAGAATATTATTACTTGTGAGCCTCTTCCTAATTTTCCAATAATTAGGGATCTAGTCGGCGACTTTTCAGATTTTTTTGAGCACCATCGTGCAATGGAGCCTTTTATTCACAATCAAAATGCCGATATTGTTGACAAGAATAACCTCACGGAATTTATACAATCGCCTGAGGATGTCGAGAATTATTTGCAATTTTCATATTGTATAAAGTGTGGTTTGTGTTACTCTGCATGCCCTTCCGTTGCGTCAGATACAAAGTTTCCAGGCCCTCAGGCCTTGGCCCAAGCCTATCGCTATGGTGCCGACAACCGAGATGATGCCACCCAACCCAGATTGAACATTGTAGATAACAAACACGGAATTTGGAGGTGTCATTTTGCGGGTTCTTGTAGTGTAGTGTGCCCCAAAGGGGTTGATCCCGCCCTTGGAATTCAGTTGCTCCGAGGACATCTTGTAAGCTTCAAGAAAAATGACAAGAAATTGGCTGATTTACGAACTAGAAACTTGGGCAAAGTATGAATACTGAGCATATCGCATCCAAGTTATGGTGGTATATGCTTGGTAAAAGCGGTCTTTTCTTAGACACATCAATTTAGAATATAGTGACGTGAGGGCATATCCTTCCATGCTCTTTTATGTTTTTGCAGGCGGGTTGCTCTCATTTACCTGTTTGTTGATCGCCTCTGCCATAAAGTGATTGCTTACGTTCACCTTAACACCTTCAATACCATTCAGCTTGTAAACGTTGTCCCTGACGTCCTGTGCTATCTTGAAACCGAAAACGGCTGGGCAAAAGGGACTCGTAAGATGTAAATCTATATCCACATTACCTTCCTTGATATCGACCTTGTCTATCAACTCCAACTCCATAATTGAAACCCCTATCTCTGGATCTACAATCTTGGTGAGTTCGTCGAATATTTGTCTTTTTACTTGCTGAATGTCCTGATTCATCTCTCCTTTAATTTGTAACAATCGATATATAACTATTAACGAGCCGAGTGCCTAGCACGTGAGCAAATTGTCTTTTTCACATCCTGAAAAGATTCGATCTGATCGAGCGAAATCTGTATTTGAGTAGCCTTTACAAGGATCATTCTATTACCGATATCTCTCCATTTCTTGTAGCTGGTCTATCTAGAAGAATTCCTGTGAATGAGGTTACCATGTAAAAGATCTGCACTGTTCGAAAGCTCTACGTCTGATATTGTAGGGGCCATAATGGACAACTTATATCAGGTTTTATTTTATTCCTAATCTCCATTTAAGAGATCCGATCTATAACATATCAGCAAAATATTAAATCAGGCTACTGTTCGTTTAACCTATGTATAGATCTAGGCCGGAAGGTACAATTGATCGAGAGATTTTGAATTACGTTTCTTCACTAAAGGACGACTCCGCAATTTTCTTCTATGATATAATTGGAAGTGAGGCTCATGTGATAATGCTACACGAGATTGGATATTTGTCGAGAGGAGAATTAGTTGAGCTCTTGCAAGCTTTGGAGGAGGCGAAACTTCATCCTAAACCAATCATGAAAAAAAGTGAACATGAAGATGTCCATGAATCTATAGAGTCTTTTATTGTTGAGAAAATAGGGATGGGTAAGGGCGGGATGTTACAGTCGGCTAGGTCCAGGAATGATCAGGTTATGACTGATCTTAAGATGAAAGTCCGAAATGATATCAATGAAGTCAGTGTTCTATTAGGAGATTTGGTAGAATCCCTGCTCAAATGTGCTGATTCCAACAAAGAGACGATAATGCTGCTTTACACTCATCTACAACATGCGCAGATTGGAACATTTTCCCATTACCTCCTTTCCTACACGGAGTCGCTCTTTCGTGACATGGAAAGATTGGAGGAATTATACAGCAGGATTAATCAGTCGCCCCTTGGATCGTTGGCCATTGGGGGATCTACTTTTTCCATAGATCGAAACCGAACAGCATCGCTATTGGGATTCGATGGATTGAGTATCAACAGCATAGATGCAACAAGTTCTAGGGATGTAATCCTGGAATATCTCTGTTGCCTGAGCATTATTATGATTACTTTGAGCAGGATCTCTGAGGATCTTATTCTTTGGACTACTGATGAATTCAACTACATTGAACTCGCTGATTCTGCCAGTTCAACTTCTAGTGCCATGCCACAAAAGAAAAATCCTGATCCTTTGGAGTTATTGAGGTCAAAATCAGGAGGAATAATAGGAAATCTTACTGCCTCGATGGCAATCTTGAAAGGCTTACCATCGGGATATAGTAGGGATTTACAGGAGCTGAAAAGTCTCGTCTTTTCTTCGAGTGCAACGACTGCGAGTTCGTTAAGTATGCTAAGGGTTGTCATTGAATCCTCTATAGTTCACAAAACCAGAATGTTGGAGATTGCCAAGAATAGTTTCGCTAATGCGATTGACGTAGCGGAACTTTTGACTTATAAAGAGTATCTAGACTTTAGGTCTGCGCACAAACTCGTAGGTTCTCTCGTAAAGTTGGCTATATCCAACGGCAAACGTACATTGGGAGATCTTGACGGCGGAGAAATTGAACATCTGTTGCAAGCATCAGGATATGAAATACCGATAGAAACATTAAAAGGAATAATTGTTGCATGTGGCGCAGAGAACTTGTTAGCCTTGAGAAAATCAAAAGGTTCACCAAGTCATTCAGAGCAAGTTGAAATGATTCTTCACAATAAGATGAGGCTAATCAACTTCAGAGATAAAACGGTAAAAAGAAAGAAGGGAATCGACAAAGCACTTGACGATTTATCTAGTATCGTTAGATCATATACATTTGCCTCAGAGTCATAGTAAATCTTTCGGCGGTTCCTAAAGGCTAGATTCATTTAAAGATAAAATTTCATCTAAAGGATCAAAAAAGCATAGCCCGGCCCAGATTCGAACTGGGGTCAAAGGCTCCAAAGGCCTCTATGCTTGGCCACTACATTCGGCGTGAACAGGATACACTCTACCGGGCTTCCGGGCTCCTTCTATTGAAGGATTGTAACTTTAATAATGTTACTGGTGAGCTAAAATATATCGCATGACGGTCTGGATTGGGTCTTCCATCTTCTCCAAGATGAGCTTTGCATTCTGTTTTTGCCTGGAGGATCCACCAGGATCTTTGAGAGCCCTTGTAGTAAGTTTTACTAAATCAGTTGGCTTTAATGCTTTTAAAAGCAGACCACTTTTTAATAAATACCTCTCTACGTAGAATGAAATAGGAGCTATAGAGATAGCAGGCTTTCCCATGAGACAAGCCTCGGCAGTCATGGTTCCTCCAGCTCCTATGAATAGGTCACAAGAATTTATTGCAGATGTCCCATCGATAATGTTTCCTACAACGGAAACTTTATCTTGATACCTTTCACTAACCTTTGTCACCTGATCAGAGTATCGGCAGATAACAACAATGTTCGCCAAATCGTGGATTGATCTGACTAGACTATCAAGAAAAAGGTAACCATTTTTCTTAACCAAATTCTCAGTCAAGTAAGCGGCCTTTGATTCTTCCAATCTAACTAAAATATTCTTCTTATTTCCGTTCCTATAAACCATATCTGTGGGATGTGAGCTGGGTTGGCCAACTCTCCGTTTAAGCCACGCCACAGGATCTAATGCCCTATATCTAACGATGTTCGTCTTTGGTAAACCAAACTTATTCCATGCAGAGTAAGGGATTATCCATGGACAAAATAGTAAATCTGCCAGTGGAGCCGTCAGTCTTTGATACAGCTGTAGCATGCGGAGAATCATTGAAACAATAATGTCTGATTCCTAGTCCAAAAGACACCCGAGCTCCTTCGGGTGAAGAAAATGTAACTGCCAAATCTGGCTCAAAGGCTTGTACCAATTTGGCTAATTCAAATACACGGGACGCACTTGCTCTTAACTTGTCGTATTTGCCTTCTCCTCCATGCTTACCAACTATCTTTATCTCAAGATTCTTTATTCTCGCAAGCTCAATTGCTTCCCGGTAATCTCTAGAGGTACAAAGGACATCGTGGCCACCAATTATGAGAGAGTCAACTAGTGGTTTGAAAAACATAACCTGTTTGGGCGTCAAAATATCAAGCCATACTTTCATGGAATATAGGGTAGAGTACTAATCATGAATAGAAAAGACTTTTCTTTAACTCTTACATAGCAGCGTTATCCTATGTTTGAGGGGAGGCGAATCCAGTTTGAGTTTAGAAACGTCATCTGAGCCAGTGGTTGTATACGGACTCAGTACCTGAAGGTTACAAAATTGCCTCCGCAATTGCGGTTAGAGGACATAAGGTGTCCCTGATCGACGAATCCGCACGAATGGCAATAATGCTCAAACCTGAGATAATTAAAACATATCCTACTGTAAGCTCCCTTCTAGAAGACGAACCATTGCTTGAGCTCCAGCCCGTGGATGTTGCCATCAAAATGGCATCGTATGTATTCTTTTGCCCAAAGGTTCGGAAGACCGGTCAGGATGTAAGGGCTGACATATCATCAAAACTAAGAGAAGTCGTAAGGTCCATAGGTCAAGGGACTTCAATTGTGTTTACTCTCCCAACTGGGGTGGGGGGCAACACCGAGAACATTGCATTAATTGAGCACTTGACAGGGTTTGTGGTAGGAACAGACATTTATTACTATTACATGCCGATTACATCTCTTTCTGAACTAAGCCAACCAGACCTTCTGGTCGGATCATCATCAACTAACAGGAAGGATCCCAATTTGTTGGAACTTATCCAGGATCTGCCCGAGAAAGAGGATTCAAATATTGTTGATATCTATTCAGACTGAACTTGCCCACGTTATTAGAATTTTGGAACGTTATACCGGCTTAGCTAGCACCTTAGAGGTATGCAAGCAAACACGTTCGTCAGGATTTCCCTCTCAAGTACTTCAGAACAAATATGGCGATTTGTATATCGATGAAATTTCCAATGGATTATATGATCTTCGCATCGTCGCCTCATCCCTTTCAGGAGCAGGTCCTTTGGCTTATTTGGTGAATGGTACCATAAAAGGAATTGAGGGATACGTTAAGCATTTGATAGACAGACTTCGATTAGTTTTAAAGATGGCTGAACTAAAGGCAAGTAGGACAAGGGTAATAATTGCTTGGGCCCTTGACCAGAATGAAATGAAAGGAGACAAGATTGAATTATTCTCCACAATGGAGTCGAGATTAAAGGACTATATTGGCGACGTGGAACGAAGACCCGGTACTTCACTAGATATCTATCCAACAGATAAGAACACGGTGGTCATAGCTTGTTCAAAAGATGACTTTGGTGCCGTTTCGAAAACGAATCGGCATAATCTAGATATGATAATCATGAAGGCAAATCCAGTGTGCGAAGCTATTGTCAATGAGTAGAAACACTCTGGTTGGGGTGGCCAGGCGCATGACCACAGCCATAATTTGTACACGGTTAAATAAGTCTAGTGCAGCAGACAGAATTTGAAAGTTTGGAAGATAAACGACATCAAACCCGTGTTTGGGATGTAAACTTGTCAATTGGGAGCAAAGAAAAGAAGGACCAGTATCTTGGACACGACCAACCCCAGTATTGGCCATCCAACACATTGGCTGTTCATCTTAGCTCTTATCACTTATCTCAAGTATTTTTTCGATTTATATGCCAGGGGGCACCATGATCAAGTATCTTGCTAGGTATCTTGGTTTCCCATTCCAGTAAGAATTGAAGATCTTTTTCCCTTTCTCGAAGTTCATCAGGTAGCATGATAGGGATCTCATCTATTATGGGGAAGAACCTCGAACAACGACTGCAAAAAAGTACACCCTCCTTGACTATGACGTTATCATACGTGGTATCATTGTCAGTTTGTTCTTCCAGCATTTCTCTATTTTCGCTTTGTTTATCTGAAGAAGATTCATTGGCCAGATGTACATTGATTTCAAAAAGCTCAAGAGGGCTATGCTTGTCAATAGGGCAAGCCAAAATTTCAAGTAGTGATTTTCTCATAACCACCTACCTCTCTTTAAAGTCCAAATATATCGGCGAACCAGTATTACTGGATAGTATTGCAGATTCGGCCACTTTGGTTACACGTGTTGCCTCAATCGATGATACAAGTGTATCAGTGACATTATGAGTTCCGGCTACACCATCAAGGAAAGAGGTTATCTCTACAGACAAAGGTTCTTTGAATTCCCTTCTTGGTATCGTAGTCGCGTCCATATCATCTATCCTGATTTCTTGACTAATAAAATCCCCAGTTATAATTCCATCAGTGCAGACGGCACTAAACCTTCGCACTCTTTTAGGTGTGATCCAGTTCGATGCAATAATAGCCACTCTTTGATCTTCGAAACCCAGCATGATAGTGGCAAAGTCTTCGAAGGCATGAAATTTTTTTCCCGTCCGAGCAAAAACTACGATCGGTTTACTATTAAAAAGATACATTGCAGTATCTATGTCATGAACTGACGTATCGTAAATTATTCCAACGTCAGTGATGTGCACTGGCATCCTATTTTCTCTGTGGAACTCCATCATTAAAGGTTCACCATACTTCTTGCTCTGGATTATCCTTTTGACATCTTGAACGACAGGATTATATCTTTCTATGTATCCTGCAGTCAAGATTATTTCCTTATTTCGTGCCAAATCAACAAGATCATTACATTCCTTCGAAGAGAACGATAATGGTTTCTCAACAAAGAGATGTATCCCCCTATCGATTATTCTACTTGCGAGCTGATAATGACTCCTAGTTGGGGTGCATATGAAGCATGCATCTAGATTTGACTCCTTTTGTAACATTTGATCAAGTGATGTGTAGCAATTCGCATTGTACTTTTCTGATATCTCGGTGCCACGATTGACATCCATGTCGCAAACAGCTCTTAAAGCTCCGAGATTGTTCAAGACTCGTGCATGATTTTTTCCCCAGCCTCCCACGCCTATAACAGCTACTTGGAGACCCGCATACTCTGAGGCTACCATACACTAGTTAGCCAACTCGAAAATCTAGGTTCTTCTGCCATAACTATCCTGGAGTATGTTTGTCGAATTCGCCTGGTAATTTGTCCTTCCCTGCCTCCACCAACAGGATGTCCATCAACACTTAGGATTCCAACTATTTCAGCCGCAGTTCCAGTCAAAAATAGTTCATCGGCCATATAGAGTTCAGTCCTTGAGATGGGCCTTTCAACTATACTATACCCTAAATTGGCTGCAATTTCAAAGGCAGTATTTCGTGTAATTCCTTCAAGGGCAGAATTTCCTATGTAAGGTGTATAGATTGAGTGATTTCTCACAAGAAAGATATTTTCTCCAGGGGCCTCGCTAATGTTACCCTCATGGTCAAGCATAATAGATTCGTCAAATCCATGTCTTTTACTCTCTTGAGTAGCGAGAACAGAATTAAGATAGTTGCCAGACGCTTTTGCCATTGGAGGAATAGAGGTATCATTTATCCTTCGCCACGACGATACGCCCGCTTTAATCCCTTCCTCATTAAAGTATCTCGCAAATGGAAATACAATTATTGCGCAATAGGTTGGAGAATCCAACGTCACATTCAAATCGATGCCGTGTAGGCCGACGAAATTTAGAGGTCTAATGTAACATGATTCAAAAATATTGTTCTTTCTCAGTAACTCCACAGTAGCGTCACAAAGTTCCTTGGCTGAGTAATTTACATTGATGCGATATACTTGGGCGGATCGGTGAAGTCTTTCCATATGCTCAGCAAGTCTGAATACATACAGCCTGTTGTCCTTCGACGAATAAGCACGAATTCCCTCAAAAATTGCAGTTCCATAGTGCAGTGCGTGTGTAAAGATAGGTACTTTGGCATCTTCCCACTTTACAAATTTTCCGTCCAGCCAAATGAATTCTGCGCCTTTCGTTTTCATCCAACGCAACGTCTCCCTGTCTAATATAAATATGTTCTATGGAGATAGAAGTCCTTCCTGGGGGAATTTCATCCCGAATAGTCTTACTGTCATATCACCAGCGTCAGCAAACTGTTCGACTGTAGCCCAATTTTTATGGATGATCTCTACTACTTGAGGAGGTACATAGTTATGCCAAGGCTCTCTGCCGTTACTTTCCCTTCCTGGCTGGCTGCCTGCATCCCGATATAAAAGTTCTCGTACAAACGTACCAGAAATTTCTAACCTCTTACCTAACATAGGTCTTAAACCGTATATTTTCAGCATCCAGGATTCCGCTCTATCGCCAGTGTAAGAGAAAAATTCATTTTCAACAATGCTTTCCAAAATCTCCTTTCTCATGGTCCAAGAGGACGGAGAGAGAAGTGGAGGTAAATATCTCAAAAATGGAGCACGAAACGTATACGCTGAAACTATCTTCACTGAATCCCCAAATAACTCCTCTACCATGGACTTTCTAGTTTCAAAACTGAAAGGAAAGCTCCTGGTGTTTAATTCTCGCCTTTTGTTCACAAACCTGACTGGAAATAAATATACTTGATAATCCTTACTTAAGCGGGATATTATGTCAGAATGTGATTTTGTTACAGGGTTTAGGTGAGCAAGATAAATCGCAGCATTCTTTGCCAAAGTATTCGAGCATGCTGAAAATAAGCAACAAAAATAGCGGAGAGATTAAGAGGCTCTGTTTACTTCAATCTCTATTGTTGACACGTTTCTAGTTCTCCCGTCCTCCGAGTGTACGGTCTCAGATCCAATTCTTACTTCGCCTATTGTATATCCCGCGTTTTCCATTCTCTTTAGAATGATTTGCGATACATCAACTGCTCTTCCTATGCTTAATCCCCTAGCCTTGATGGTTACTTTTGGCTGGTTAGCCAATTGTATGAGAGTTGAGGTTACATATGCCATTAACGGCTTCTTCCCGATATATATCGCGTCCCTAGGTCCTTCCTTATACACTTGTTGATTCTGTTGTGGTTGTGTGTCAGACATCAAATGTGATACACATAAGAGGATATTTAAATCTAGAACTTGCCAAGCAAGTTGGTCACGGTTAAGTCTAGTTTTGTAGTCAGCGTCGCAGTTCAAGTACTGGTAGGATTGTTATCATTTTTCGTTTCTAGACTTAGTCCTCCAAAATATGGGGTCGGCCGGATTCGAACCGGCGAACTCCAGCGCCCGAGGCTGGCATCATACCATGCTAGACAACGACCCCAAAAACCCGGTTAATATGAACTAATTAGGTTTTGATATTTATCTATTGGTCGGGATCGTATCTCGCATCATAGTTTTAGGAGTCTGGTCTAGTCTAGACTAAGCTGAGATAGGGAGTCAGCCAGTGATAAATTAAAATCTTCTCCTGAATTCATAGAATATCAGTCGATCATTGATCTGTTGGAGAGAATTAATTGATCCTCGACGTGTATCAGTTGGAAGGGATATTAACCTACATAATTCACAAAAACTGAGCTTCACCAACGAAAAGGGATTTTCTAGGGCGCAACGGATCCGGAGGGCTTCGATCCCTCGATCTGCGGTTCCGAAGACCGCTGCGATATCCTGACTACGCTACGGACCCTTGTAATGGTTAGTGATCAGAAGGTTAAATAAAAAGTATGAATACTTTCATATTCCGAGCTCGTCGATAGGACGATCATCCGCCATCGAAGATAACTCTTTATTGACAAATAACATTTTATTTTGGTCAATTTACAGTTACAATGGTAGCTTGAAGGTTTCATTGCGGACCAGCGGTGTGGAATATGCGATCAGAGACATTATGCTGCGGGCTAGGGAATATGAAAAGAAAGGCAATGAATTGATCTACCTCAACATAGGAGATCCAGTGAAATTTGGGTTTAAGACACCAGTCCATATCAAGAAAGCCTTAATCGAAGCCGTGATGAACGACAATAACTACTATGCCGAATCTGAAGGTGTTCTCGAGTTAAGACAGGCGATCGTCGAGAAGGAACGTTCGAAAGGCTTTTACACAAAAGAAGAGGATGTTTTAGTAACAAATGGTGTTTCAGAGGGCCTTGATATGGTACTTGCATCAATCGTTGACTCCAACTCCGAAGTCCTGATGCCTGGACCGTATTATCCTCCATATTCTTCGTATACTAGATTCTATGGCGGAATTCCAGTTGAATTTAGAATATTTCCAGATGGAACTCCCGATATTGATGATCTTGTTTCGAGGATCACTCCTAGAAGCATAGCCATTTGCATCATAAGTCCAAATAATCCCACTGGAGAGGTGTTTGATGCGAAGAGCCTTAAGAAGCTGAATTGATGTAGCAGCAGAACATAATCTTTATTTTATTTGTGATGAAATATATGACAAGATTGTCTTCGAAGAGTCATTTACTGGTATAGGGAAAGTTGCATCAGACGTTCCGGTAGTGCTACTTAATGGCTTTTCAAAAGCATACTTGATGACTGGTTGGAGATGTGGGTATGTTTGTATGAACAGCAATACTGAGAAGCTCAATGAGTTACGAGAAAATCTTCCGAAGCTGGCAAGAGTAAGAATATCTTCCAACCTGCCGGTCCAGATGGCAGCAGTGGAGGCTTTGCGCGGACCTCAAGATCACATTCGCGTAATGGTTGAACAATTGCGTAGAAGACGTGATTTCATTGTGAAGCGATTGAATGCTATCGAAGGTATTTCATGTCCTTCTCCGAGGGGGGCGTTCTATGTATTTCCCAAGCTTGATCTGGCCCCCAGGTGGATGGATGATAAGAGTTTCGTTTTGGATTTCCTAAGTAAAACCGGTGTTATCAGTGTCTATGGGTCAGGATTTGGCAATGCTTACGGGTCGAATCATTTTAGGCTGGTATATCTTCCGCCCGAAGAGGTGCTTGACAAGGCCATGGATAGACTTGAGGGATTTGTGTCCTCTTCTAACTAAATTGTATGTGCAGTCAAGCCAATTAGCCTGATCGCGTAAAAAAGTTCTTGATGTTTTTTGTCATTGGATTTCACGCTCACACGATGCTTGTTTACAATCGAACATGCAACTCGAGGGAAATGAAATTTTTTATCTCCCTAGCATTACATTGAAGATGAACTTAAAGTTTTCAGACCTTTATTACCTCTCCTGCCTCGGGCGCGTGGGCTTTGAAACCGTATTTCTCTTGAATCTCACGAGCGAATTCAGTACATGACTTTCCATCACCATGTACAGTAAGGACCTCTGGAGATCCTTTAACTGAATTCAAAATTTCAAACAATTCGGGTCTGCTATTGTGACCAGAAAATTCAAATTGCCTAACGGCTGCTTGGCATTTAGTCATTTTACCCTGATAACTTGAAACCCCCTTTTCCAACAACATTCGTCCAGGAGTCCCTTCTCCTTGATATGATACAAGAGCAATTCCATTTTTATCGCTCTTGCACAGCTCCTGCATATAATGCACAGCTCGATCCACCCACCAACATTCCTGCTGGTGAAATGATAACGCACGGTTCATTCACAACTCTCTTCCTCCGATTCCAACCTTTTATCCATTCAGCTCGGGTTATAGCCTCCTTGAAGGTATTTGGATCCCTCAAAAATGTTGGATGTTTCAGCATTATCTCGTTGGCCTTCAGAGCCATCCCGTCCATGACCACCTTGTGAGGAAAATTGTGTGCTTGTAGAACACACGCAATTTCTTGAGCTCGTTCTACTGAGAAGGCTGGGATAAAAACTGTCCCCCCATCATGTATGATTCCATTTGCGAAGTCCAAGAGCTCGCGCTCTGATTCTTCTCTTGGGGTCTGGTCAGACTGAGAGTAAGTACTTTCGATAATCATGAGATCAATTTCACCTATGTTAAGGTCTGCAGGCCTCAACAATTTCGAGCCTCTCGTGTTTATATCACCAGTATAAAAAATTCTCTTGTTTTCATGTGATATCGTTATAGTTGCTCCGCCTAAAACATGTCCTGATTCGAATAGACTGATCTGCACACCATCCATAATGTATGGTTCACGATAGCGTAATTCTCTAGAATGGTTTTTCATATTCAATACATCCAAATATTCAAAGGGGAGGTAGAATCCTGAAATCTTTATCATATCTTCTATTAAGAGGTAAGACAGGTCAAAGGTTGGGGCAGTGCCAAGTGCCTGGAGTCCTACAACATCAGATAGAAATAAGGAAGGCACAAAACCAGAATGGTCCAAGTGCGCATGAGTCAGTATTACTGCATCAATATCTTTTGGCTTCACATGGAGGGGGAAAGCTGGTTCTCGATCTCTTTTAAGGAGAACCCCATAATCCATTAGGATTTTCTTGTGTCCTACATCAACCAGAAAACCTGATCTTCCTACCTCTTTTGCTGCACCCAGAACTGTTACTTTCAACTGGCTTAGTTTCGGCAGATAGAATTTTTAAGTCTTTCATTTTGAAAGATACGTTTTGCCAAAAAAAACTTCATGCAAAACTAACTATATCTAATTTCCCAAAGTTTTTCACGCGAGCCATCACCCAATGTGGATAACTCTTGATGAAATCCAAAACCGCACTCATCTAGGACATCTTCGTAATCATATGTTTCATTCAAGTCAGATCGTTCTTTCTTGACAGCTATGGCTAAATTACGTCTAATTTTTTCTGAAATGCCCTTATCGCTGCTGTAGATATACCACAGATTGTGAGCACCTCTTAAGCTGGTCAGTCTTTCTAATCCTTTATTTGAAATTCGTGTGTAGTGCCTATTCATTATCTCTATGTTTACATCTTCCCAAGAAGGAGATCTCCACCATGCTACCAGTTCGAAGCCGTGGGCCTGGTACTCGGCACTTAAACTCAAGCCTTGGTCCAACGTGGTAACTATTACCTGTGTATGTTTTGAAATTTCGTCGCGGAAGTCTGTGCCTGGTTCCATCCAGCCTATGAAGACAATATCAAAATCGTGATCCAATCCCCATTTTGGATCCCAGATCTTGATGTACGATGGAACATGCCTCCCCATACAATAGAAGATCCTTGGATCTAATTCCATACCTAGCGCGTCTGGGATATAGTTCCTTATCTTCATCAGGAATTCACCGTAGCCACATCCGACGTCCAAATATGAGGGAGCCTGCGGAAGCTGTCTTTGCAATTGTAACAAGCCGTTTTACATCAATCTTGCGATAGACGAAAAAAGTCCCGCTAAAAAATGGAAAGCTAAATCTCTCATGGTACGGGGAAACAGCCCGTGATCTGAAATACGATAATGATTGCATCGCATTAAGAATCTGTTCTTCGCTGTAGGGCACGATGAGCACCTCCCGCAGATTAAAATTATCCAGAGATATCAATATTAAGGTTAACTTATTGATCCCAGAACTATACCTTATAGATCGGGAAGACCTAGATAATTTTTAATGTGCAACGCAAGATGTTAATAAGGCATTTGAGATTTGCCACCTATCTACATGGATCTAGAAGAACGTCTCAGTCTAGTTACCCGAGAGCCTACAGAGGAGATCGTAACGAAGGATGAACTATCTAAACTATTTCTTAATGTCTCTGTCCCCAAGCATTACATTGGCTTAGAAATTTCAGGATTATTACATCTTGGGAGCCTCATACTGACGGGATTCAAGATAAATGACTTTATGAGAGCAGGCGTCGACTGTACCCTCTTTCTGGCCGATTGGCATACATATATCAATAACAAGCTTGGAGGGGACTGGGGTAAGATAAACCATCTCTCCGAGTACTGATTCTGAGGCGTTCAAGCTCGTTTGTCCGGGCTTGAATATAGTATTGGGGAGCAAAATGTATCGAGAAAGAGGTTACGAATATTGGAATGACCTAATCTTATTTGGTAAGCACCTGACGCTTGCGAGGACTATGAGGTCACTCACGATCATGGGAAGGACCAAAAAAGACAGCCTAGACTTTTCCCAATTGCTTTACCCATCTATGCAGTCGATTGACATACGGTCACTAGGATCAGACATTGTTCACGCAGGAATGGATCAAAGAAAGATACACATGTTAGCTAGGGAAATCTTTCCGAAATTGGGATGGAAAATTCCTGTTGCGGTTCACCATCATTTACTTCCAGGATTGTCTGAACCTAGCCAGCCAGAAATACCTGGTTCACCGATTGGGAACAGGAAGCTCGGAAGCAAGATGAGCAAGAGCAACCCAGGTGGTAGCATACTTGTCCATGACGACGTTGAAACCATCAACCGCAAGATTGGCTTGGCATACTGTCCTGCCGGGGTTTCTACGAATAATCCAGTACTAGAGTTAGTTCGGTACATTATTTTTCATGATTTTTCTGAATTCGAAGTAGAAAGGACATCCAAATATGGGGGCACGATATCTTACAACAGTTACTCGCAACTAGAACATGATTTCGAGAACAGTCATCTTCACCCGGCTGATCTTAAGCGTGCTGTTTCCATCTACTTAAATAAAATAGTAGATCCGGTGAGACAGCACTTCAAGGGACGAGCGCCGAAATTGGACAATTAGTCATTTCGTCAGTACTGTCAAAAAGTCAACCATCACTACGGTTGGATGTGCAATTATGAATTCAGTGGAGTATCATGGACCAACTCATATTTTGATTTGTACCCTCTTGGGTTTATCATAAGATCGCGATATGTGAAGGTTGAAGTATTCCCTACGATGACTGTAGTTATCATGCCCATAATTTGCTGATGTTCTGGTTCAAGCAATCTTTGCAAATCAGTAATTACAACGGTTTGGCTCTCTCGATAGGCACCTCTTATTATGGCTACTGGAGTCTCCTGACTTCTGTATTTTAAGAATATTTCTCGGGTGTCTCTTAACTGGTGAACCCTCCTTTTACTAGTCGGATTATAAATGACCGTCACAAAGTCTCCTCTCGCTGCGGCTTCTACTCTTTTTACTATAATTTCCCAAGGGACAAGTAGGTCACTCATACTAACTACCGCAAAGTCAGTCATTAAGGGAGAGCCAACTAACGCCGCACAGGAATTCAGAGAGGAAACTCCGGGTACGCATTCTACATAGATTCCACTATCACGCTCCCAGTTTCGCTCGGCGAGAATTTCATAGACGAGGCCTATCATGCCATAAATTCCAGGATCACCTGAAGATACAAGGGACACTTTCTTACCTCCTTCAGCTGTCCTAATTGCCTGATTAGCACGATCAACCTCTTGGGTCATTGGATATCTGTGAATCTCCTTCCCGACAACTAGATCCTCTATCAAGGTGATATAAGTGTCATAACCGATTATAACATCGCTTGCTGTGATGACTTCTTTCGCACGATAGGTCATTTGGTTATGATCTCCAGGACCTATCCCTACGACGAACAGTTGGCCTCTTACCATGTTCAACATCTAATCATCATATTAATTTATCCTTTGCTCGAAGAGCACCAAAAAAAGGAAGCAAATGTAGTGGTATCAGGAATTGTTGAGCTCGAATTCTCCATGAATTGTTCTTACCACTTCCACACAATCGCTGTCATTCACTACGAAAGCAAGATTCAATTCGGAAGATCCTTGTGTTATCATAATTACGTTGATATTCTTATTGCCAACAGCGCCAAATACCCTTGCTGCCACCCCCTTAATACCTCGCATTCCTGAACCTACGACTGCAATGACTGCAACGTCTTCTTTCACATCAATTTTCTTAATCACTCTACCAAGCAATGACAATTCCAAAGTGCTTGTTGCCTTATGAAGCACTTCTTTCTTAACAACCATTGAAATACTCGATTCAGACGGGCTCTGGGAAATCATCATGATGTTTACTTTATTTTTAGCCAGGGTATCGAAGATTCTTCCAGCAGTCCCTGGCGCACCAACCATTCCAACCCCACTTACATCTATCAAGGCGGTGTGTCGAATAGAACTTATTGCTTTGACTATTTTGTGGGAATCCTTACTCGGATTATTAACTACTAATGTGCCGTCGTCATCTATCTTCATGAAATTTCTAATCCTCATTGGGATGTTGGACTCGATAGCAGGCTCTAACGCTCTTGGATGCATGTATTTGGCGCCAAACAGTGCCATTTCTAATGCTTCCGCAAATGACGCTTCGCGAATAACTCTTGCATCGCTGACAATTTTCGGATCAGCTGTCATTAATCCATCTACGTCACTCCACAACCATACCTCGTCTGCTTTGGAACCTGCGCCTATTATCGTTGCCGAGTAATCGGAGCCTCCTCTACCGATGGTAGTTATGTTACCAAACTGGTCGGCCCCAATGAAACCAGTGATAACAGGGATTATTTTTTTAGCTAGCAATGGTTTCAGCTTGTGAGAGACCTTCAGCTTGGTAGTATCCATCAAGGGGAGTGCTTCCCCAAAATTGGAATCAGTCACTATGCCTGCATCATTGCCCACAAGAAATTCTGAACTTCCTCCAATATCCCTAATCGCGACGGACACAATAAATGTTGAAAGCCTCTCCCCGAATGACAGCAAATAATCGAGCATCTTTGGAGTGACTTCTCTCATCGGCAACATTCCATGAAGAACATTTTTAACAAGTTCAACAAGCTCACTTACAATATTATTTGCCTCTTTCTTATTCAGCTTCATCAAAAATACTCAAGTCTATAAGGGATAGGTGTACTCGTTCCAGACGGTCGATAAACTGGTCCACACTTGTTTTATCTCCTCTTCTTACACTTTCTGCCACTGCTAGTATTTCATCAGTCATACCTTTAACAGCAGAGGTAACCAAAATAACATCAAATCCCATCTTCTGTTGATAATTCAGCGCCAAATTTGATACTTGTCTTATTCGTTCACCTGACTCGACCGCTGTTCCTCCAAATTTCATCACAACTAGCATGTCCAAGAAATCCTTGAATCCATAATCAAAAGATTATCTCAATGTGTTTGCACTCTGGCAACTTAATTATCACTACTTCAATCTTGAACTCGAGGTGCAAGATAAAAATGTATTCTTCCGATGTTTGCAACCCTGAACTCAAGTCGTAATGGCATCTTGGTAGAATACTCGGCTATCACAGATCCACCGGTGTTTCCTATAGCTTTTATCATTCTTGATAGATAATCAAGACTATAAGTAGCACTACTACTTTCTTTGACAGTAAGATCTTCTAGCCCTTCACTAGATTGATCCAAGGTGATGCTCGCTTCGCCTGAATCTCCTTTTCCGGTAAAGACAATTTTTGTTTGCTCTGATCCCAAAGTAATATATTCAGATACCACTTGAATGTCTGAAAATACTCTATCCAGAGTAGTAGAGCTTAGAACAACCCTGGAGTTAAAATTCAATTTTGGAAGTGGAGTTGAACCAGAAGAACTTTCTATGAGTCGCATTTTATATTCTCTGCTGTAGCCGTTTTTAATCCTAATTACTAATGTGGAGTTCTCCCCAATAGAAACCTCAACTGTATCCTTTTTGTCTCCTCGTCTTATCAATTTAGAAAATTCATCAATCCTTACACCAAATTTAATCGAATCATTGCATTGAAATTTTTGGAAGGCTGAATTGGGCCAGTGTATATCAATAAGCGCTACATGAGAAGGATCCATCCCTCTGAATAGAAGTCCCTCAACATTGGCTTCAAAGGTAGCCTCATCTACAAGGGTAGAGATTGCAGACGTTACCACTTTCCATTCGTCGGGAGAGTTTGTACTAACACTGAATGTCAATATTTATGATTACCGCTATCATCTATCAACTTTAAACATTGCTGCCTTGACCATTAGGCCGACAATTCGATCTAGAAATACGTAACCGAACCGAACGGCCTTCATCATGAATAATTCCTCCAAGTGTAGCTACATTCAGTACACCTATAGAACTGTGTAGTTGCCTCATCGGCAGACCTGGTCTGCAACATCCACCAAAAAGCAGTCATATTTCCACATTTTGCACATTGAATGGTAGTTGTCGGCATGGCATTTGGTGCATCAGAATCCATGACTTTGAGCGAACTTTTTGGAATATTCTCTGATCTTGCTTGCTTGGATTGAAGCATTTCTTGATCCTGAGATAAAAATTTACCCTGTTCCGCATATCCACATTTTGGACATTTTACTGTACCCTCTTCAGTCATTGTCTTCATACGTGACTCGCAGCTAGGACAAAACTTCAGCTTGGCTATCACCTTCAGGATTTTAGTTGAGTCTTAATAGTCGAACCTAATTCTTCCAAGAAATTACTTGCGTTGGCTGATGCTTCCTTTAGTGCTATTGCAGGATCTTCTTTTTTTGTGACAATCCTCATAATGTAGTCTCTTATAAGTGGGTGTTTCAGTATAACTCCCGCAAAGTCAATATCCTTTTTACTAAGAAGTTCATGCTGGATAATCAGCATCACAGAAATATCTTCGTCCCTTAGTTTTAGCTCCAAGGTATTAGCATTACTCTCAATTACTTCTGCAAGCATACGATAGAGACAACTACTTATTGAAGATATAAATGATCTCCTGATATTGCCGATGTTGAACAGTCGGGGAAATTTCATTTCGGAAACAAAGTTAGAAACTGTCCAAGAAAAGGAAGATTCTACTAATGTAGGACAGGCTAAGACTTAGTCTTTAGTATAACCGGGAGCATCAGAAGCGCATTTAATCAATCGAGTTGGGAGAGGGCGTACAACAAGCATGATAATTCATTTCGTCTTAAAATACGCATTGCCATTAAGATCAATAACCAAACAATCCTTACTAAAGAATATGTAAGGAAAGCTGTTCTGTTTTGGACCAGGAACCCCAAGATCCCATTTAGGATCTGGATATTCATAGTCACAAGAAGACATGCCATTATATCCTCTTTCAGTTGAAGAAGCTCAATCACTTATGTTTGACGTCAAGAAAACCATAGAGGTCGATGGAGATCGACGAGGCGGGTCAAAAAATGGTGAGACCCATGCGGAGATCCGAGTTTCATGGGGAAGGCACGATTTTACCGAGCCAGTAGAGTTGTCGGCCAAATCCAATTCAACAAGACTAGATTGAATTCATGTCGTTTATTTAGCCGCTTGGACCCCAATTGTACGAAATACCTAGATCCTGTCTATTAATTAGAATGCTAGGTAGGTATACTGTGGATCGCTTTTTCTATTCTGGCACCGATTCGCAGACTATGCGCCCATTTTCTAGCCTGACAAATAGATATCGGTTGTCCTTAAAAATTAGCGTTAATTCGGAGTCGGACTGTTCAACATCAAGTAATTCCTGACCCTTTATCCCATCAAATTTTGCCATAAGTATTTAGTGTTCTCGACCAGATATATTAAATTAGATCCTGACTGTACATTGGTTGAAATGCCCCTAACAGATACTTGGGTCATTGAAGACGGTAACTTTTCGGAATTTTTCCTTTGTGACTCATCATATGTCCTGCATCCTACAGGAGGATGGCTGAGAAATTGGCAGGAAGGTTCGAGTTAGATATTTGAGAATAAGCGATTTATTATCTTCAGATTACATTGGGAAAGAGGTGACCCTGCGAGGTTGGGTGTATAGGTTAAGAAAGCAAAAGGGAAACGCTTTCGTGCTTCTCAGAGATGATCGTGGATCTATCATACAATGTGTTTTCCCTTCATCTAAGTTAGACAACGTAACAAGGGAGTCATCTGTGCAAATTTCTGGTATAGTAAAACACGATGCTCGCGCTCCAGAAGGGGGGATCGAGATAACTGGGACCGATCTCAAGATCTTTCAAGTTTCGGAAAAGGATTATCCTCTTGGTGAGTATCAAAGCGCAGAGTTACTCCTAGATAACAGACACCTCGCCTTGCGCACGAGGAAAATGGTAGAAATTGCTAAGATTAGAGCGTCGATGTTTAAGTTTCTCAGACTATGGTTTTCGGACAATGAATGGATGGAAATAACCCCGCCGCTAATTGTAAAGGGTTCCGTAGAGGGTGGATCAACTCTCTTCAAACTAAATTACTTTGATGACGTGGCATTCCTGTCACAGAGTGCACAGCTTTATCTAGAGGCAATGATTTTCTCTCTGGGTCCTGTATGGAGTCTTACTTCTTCCTTTAGAGCGGAACGATCTAGAACTGTTAGGCATTTGGCGGAATTTTCACATCTGGAGTGCGAGTCTCCATGGGTGTCCCTTAGAGATCTTCTACAAATCCAAGAGGACCTTGTCAGGTATACGATTGAAAAGACTATCAATGAACGAAAAGATTCATTGAAATTTCTCAAAATAGACATTAGCCGGTTTAGAAATCTTACAGAACCATTTCACAAAATTACCTACGATCAAGCCATTGAAAAGCTGGAATCATTTGATTTCCAGATTACTGAACTCGAAGGAAAATCTAGAGCTATTCAATGGGGAGATGATTTGAACATTGACTCCGAAAGGGAATTAACTAGGAAAATGATGACCCCCTTGTTCATCACTGGATACCCTACCAAGGTAAAACCTTTCTATGTCAAAGAGAACCCAGATCGGTCCGGAACAAGTCTCACTTACGATCTCTTGGGACCGCAAGGGTATGGAGAGATGAGTAGTGGAGGCATGAGAGAAGACAACCTCACTACATTGTCCAACAGGATTGAGCAAGCAGGACTTAACACTATTGATTACAAATGGTATCTTGATTTGAGGAAATATGGATCGGTAGAACATGGAGGATTTGGGATGGGTATCGAAAGGGTGCTGAGATGGTTTATGGGCATCGAGGATATCAAGGATTCAGTCCTGTTCCCTCGGACCATGTCCAGAGTCAGTCCTTAGCAGGGCAATTTTCATCAAGGGCTCAGTGATCATGAACAAAATTCTAATTGTTTGCTTTGAACTTGTCAAGTTTAAATTTTAGGCACACGGTCAGTGATCGATGCATGGGGAGCGCGAGGAGGAAGTTAACTCCTTGTTTTTCGAACTGGCTGGAGATCTTCCGGTTTTCTACTTTAATGAAACTTAGAAGCAGATCTTACCGTCTATCTCAACTTGCTGAAGAGCTCAATGCAACGATGCAGGAAACGCATAGAAACATCTCAAGACTTATATCCTCAAATCTCGTTACAAAGGGACTTGAAGGAGACCTCTTACTGACGCCATATGGAGAATTAATTGTTTCTCTAATTCCAAGCTACGCCTTCATGTTTCAGAATAGAGAGTATTTCAATGATCATACATTTAGGTGATCTCCCATTGCAATTTGTTCTTAGGATAGGTTCCCTCGCAGAATGTGAGGTTGTTAATGGTGTTATGGCTATACTCCAAAGGTGGAAGTATATATTTTTGAATTCAAAGGAGTACATCAAAGAAATAATCTCAGAAGTACCGGTCGACCTTATTGAGACACTTAGTTCACGCATTCAAAGTGGCGTAAAATTTTCCTACATATTCCCTCGAGATCCAGTGGTTCCGAAGGGAAGGAGTGAAATCTTGGAAAGAATAGGCTGGCGAAGCTTAATTTCTAAAGGGATGGTTGAAAGAAGAATGCTTGATACCGTCAAGTTAGTCTTGATATTTAACGAACGACAATCCTGTGTTGCATTCCCTAGATCTGAAAGGAAGGCCCGACTTAAATATGGTATACTATAGTGATAGGAATGAATTTCATGAATGGTGCGAGGATTACTTCACATACCAGTGGAACCGAGCTGGAGTGTTCGACGAGAGTAAATTGCCACACGAGATCTGAAGACCTAGAATTAGGTACTAGATTGTAATTTACCTATGGAACGAAATGAAACTTACTCTAGTATTCTATGCTTCGTGAGTCTGAAGGTCCGATATTATGTTGTTACTCCCTTTCTACAGTAGTGGCTCGGGAAAGCAGGATGTAAGGGGCGACCGGTTATTTTAGAATGCGTTTAACTATTCCATGATAAAATACCATAAATTGAACTCATCTACATGTTTTTATACACCAGCAAAGACTATCTAGGTGTATGCCACAGGCCTTTGTACTGATGAATGCAGAACTGGGAAGTGAAGACTCTATTGTTACCGAGCTCAATAAACTTGAAGGTGTAAGAGAGGTTTACCAGGTTTATGGCGTCTATGATATCGTGGCACAAGTTGAAGCTGACACAATGGAGAAGGTTAAAGAAACTATCACGTGGAAGCTGAAGAAAGCTCAATGGGGTCAAATCCACGTTAACAATGATAGTGATGGACTAAGGCAGACGACTAATTTGTAGGAATGTATTTCTAGCACTGACAAGCTTCGGAAGAATTGTCCAAACTTTTTTGGGAAAATAGACTACACAAGGTTAAAGAAGTTGTATTGCATTGTTAAATATCGATCGATCATATGATTTTGTTCAGAAGGAAGAATGAAGAAGGATTGAATGAATTCAAATGCAAGTACTGTGACATGAAATTCGATGATAGAGAGCGGTTAAAGAGGCATTCTCGAAAAGCACACTCTGAGAACGAGGACTTTACTCCTAACGCAAATCCGTTTGGCGGATTTTAGTTAAATACGAATTTATCCCATTCCCAAGATGTAACAAGATCGTAATATGCTCACATATGTTCCCAATTCACGATGATACCCAAAGACTCCATGGAAGACCCTATGTCAATTATGGCCTGATCTTTGTTAACGTGGTGGTATTTATTTGGGAATTGTCGTTTACTAGTAACTTTACAGATCCAATCGCTACACAGGAATTATTTTATACGTATGGTGCTATTCCTCGTTTCGTACTCTCTGGGGATATCGTGTCCATCATTACGTCAATGTTTATGCATGGTGGAATCGCTCACATCGCAGGCAATATGGTTTTTCTGTTCGTTTTTGGAGATAATATAGAAGACAGATTTGGACATCTGAAATACCTTCTAATATACCTATTATGGGGGATACTATCAGCCTACTCCCACAGCTTGGTTGCGACTGACAGTACTAATGCATTGGTCCCTGCTGTTGGAGCATCGGGTGCTATTTCAGGTGTATTGGGAGCCTATTTAGTGATGTTTCCTAGAGCAAAAATATTCACAGTAGTAATTGCCTTCTTTGTCACGACTATTAGGATTCCAGCAATTGCATTCTTACCAATATGGTTTGTCATGCAATTAGCCTTCGGTTTTATATTCCCACAATCTGGAGGTATAGCATATTTTGCTCATATAGGAGGATTCGCAGCAGGATTGGTTACCGCTTATGTTTGGAGGCTATTAGCAAGTAACAGGGTCCGAGATATTCGTTCTCCTCCAATTAAGAAGATAGCATATGACAAACCTGAAAGTCAGTTGGTTAGAGGAGAACCAGAGATTATCAAAGGGCCAGACTTTTACGAAATATTAGCGGAGGTTAAAGGTATTTCAGGTCTCGCCGACGTTACTGTGGATTTCGAACCTCAAAACAGTATAGTAAGGTTAACCGATAACAAGTCCAAAATTTCACGGATACTTGCCAATTTACCAGAAGATGCGTTGAAATATCAATTGCAAGAAATTGATTATCTCAATGGCATCATTCGCGTGAGGTTAAGTTTATAGTACGACAAAATCATGCGAATCTTCCTCAATACACTTGATTTCAAGATGAAAAATTCTGCAATCTAGTCAGGCCAAAAGTTTATAGATGCGGTTCTTGAGTCCTGTAATGATGTCGCAGCAGACCCCTCCAAAATTGGGAGGTAAGGTTTCTAGGCGTGATTTCTTGAAATTAATGGCTGCTGCTGGTACCGTTTTAACATTTATACCGTTCGTTGATTGGGGTAAGTTTTTACCCAACCCCACCTCGCAAGTATCGGTAAGGGCTAAGGTGGAACTACCTGATGGGTCACAAGCTAGCATCGGCTCATTCCCAGTGAATCATTCTGAGGCCGTGATCTATCCCAAAACCGATGATCCTACTTTGAATAAAGAAGCATTTAGAACCTGGCAGTTCATTAGGCTACCGGAGGAGTTAGGAGGAAGCAATAACGATGTTTCAGCTTTCAGAATGTATAGTATGGTATGTTTGCATTTGTGGTGTTTGTGGAAATATTGGCCTGAACCAGGAAGGAAAAGGGGAGAATGCCCTTGTCATGGCAGCCTATACGATCCGTTGACAGGTATGGCATTTGCCGGACCGGCGTCCCTTCAATCGCCTCCTTCAAACGTATTACCAATGCTTGATTTAGAAGCAGATCAAAATGGAGCAATCTGGATTAAACCTCCAAACTGGAGTCCAAATGGTAATGGAGTAGTGGGATTTGGGCGCTACCTTAAAGAGTAAAAATAGCCTGGTCCAGTTCTGTAACTGGGTCTACGAAGGAGTAGACCGAACTATATTTATGGGGATGAAATTCACTATTCCCTCGAGATTCGTCAGTCCTCTTGGCTTTCTAGGGATGTTAACATTTGTCATATTCATCATCCTAGGTATAACTGGCGCGCTTTTGATGTTGTGGTACGAACCTATCCTGGATAGGGCTTGGGACAGTGTTGAAAGAATTAATGAGACCATCCCATTTGGATTTCATTTACGTAATATTCATTATCACGCTTCCAACGCAATGGTGATGGTAGCATTGCTTCATATGTATTACCAATATTTCAGTGGCCGCTACAAGATTCGGAATGAAATCCTTTGGGTAACCGGAATCATATTAGGGGTTCTTACCATACTCGAAGCTTTTACAGGGTATGACATCATATTTAGCGAACGTGCTGAGCTCGCGATCTCTATTGCAGCTTCATTAACTAATTCTATCCCTGTTTTGGGACCTGATATGAGGGAAGCGTTTTTTGGAGGAGGCTTTTCCGACTTTATCTTGAGGTTTTACTCATTCCACGTCTTCTGGCTGCCAATTGCAATGCTAGGTCTCATGGTCGTGCACTTTCCGAGGTTCTTGGTTTTTGATGTTCCTATGGTGATGGCTTTTGCTGGGGCTATAATGATAACGGGAGGAGTTTTCCCTGTGGATATGGGATTAAAATTTGATCCTAATGTTCCACCCGGGATCACAGTTCCAGAATGGTATCTTACAGGTCTGTACGCTTTCTTGAGAACGATGTATGATAAGTTCGTGACGGGTGTGCTTTGGCCTGGACTCTTCATCTTTACATTGCTAATAATACCTTTCGTGGATCGATACAAGAAGTTCTCGTGGAAGGACCGGCCAATCATTACTGCAGTTGGTATCACAAGTCTAGCCCAGATTATTGTTACAACCTATTGGGGGTTTTATATAGATCCAGATATTCAGAAATCTCTCCTCGCACGACTTGTGATTGACCCTATTTTCTTTTATATTGTAATGGTCTTATTGGTTCCGCTTTCATTCGGTTTCACATATATGATGATAAAGCTAGCGAAGAATGCAGAGTCAAAGGCAAAGGCGCAACCAAAGAAAGCCACGGGAAAAGGTCCGATCAACCTTCCCGCAAAATGGGTGTATATAGTCTTTATTGGCTTACTCATATTTCAAATATACCTCAATATTTCAGCATACTACGCGGTAGTAAGTGGAATGAACAACTTTTCGTTGTTCATTGTAGGCTTGATGATGCTGGTATTTGCAGGGATGTTCCATATCTACAGACATGGTCGCGCTATGGAAAAAGCTCCACCACCTTTGCCACCTAAACCTGCAATTCAGCCAAAAGCTCCTTCGCCACTCCCTCAAACGTCTTATGCTACCTACGCTGTGGAACCTAATGTTGAAAAGCCTTTAGCTCCTCAGCAAGCGCAAAAGACTCAACCTTCAATTGGTTCATATCAAAACACTAAGTCTTCCTCATTAAGTGCCGATGGCAATGCTGACAATAGCGTTTCAAAGCAAGTGGGACTTACTCAAGACACCACTTCTTCAACTAAAATAGATAATAACGATAAAGCCCGAAATGAACACGACGGTTAATCAACTTCAATACCAAAGAAGCTTTATATGTGAAATGTCTCCACCACATAGAAAGCATAGGTAGATGACTAATAATGTTGCAGGGATCAGCATCATGGCCTTTGTTGTTTCTGTTGCCATAAGCGTAGGCTACTATCAATTTGTCTATATCCCACAAGCAACGGCAACTCCGGTGGTACCTGAAGAGGTTCTTAACCCCACAGAATCTGTAGAAATATCCATATCAGTAGGTTCTGCACAGCCATCACAGACCGAAAACTTTGTTCCGAAGGAAGTAGAAGGGGCATTGGGTTTATCAAACAAGTTCGTTTGGACAAACGACGATTCAGTTCCTCACACAGTGACCTCTGATACAGGATATGAAGATCCTGTCAACGGGGCATTCAACAGCATGGATACTATTGGTCTTATTCCTGCCAATGAAAAGTATGAGTTTACATTTACTGAAGTAGGTGAGTTTCCATATCATTGTGAGCCACACCCATGGATGACAGGAAAGGTTACCGTGGCCGAGGGAAGATTCTGATAATCATAGCATTCAAGATGTGTTTAATTGAAGCAGAACACGAACAATCTATAACTTCCAGTATTACTTGCTAAGGATAAGGTAGGAGATATCGCTAGCTATTTCTTTATGTTCTTGGATTATGGATACCCTAAACTTGACCTTAGTGGAGGCATCGAGGGGAATATGATTGGTCCTCGCTATAAAGGTTATTTTTTTCTGCCCAGAAATGTCTTTTTCAAATATTGAAAGCCTTGGGTAAGGATAATCTATCTTTCTTCCATTGAGCTCTACAAATCCAAAGGTACCGCTAGAATCTTCTATTTGTGAATTTATAACAACAGTATCATATCTGGAATTGTATGCAAGATTGATAGTTCCATGGATATCCTGGTCTGAAGTCACTTGCTCCTCTGTCAATTCAATTGAGATTGGACTGCTACTGACGTTCATTTTTAGGTTATAGAAATTATTCGAAATATTTGTTTTACTAGATGATAGGCCTTGACTTAAAGCATTTGGCTCAAAGTACAAGATATTAAATTAGGGCTAGTGAATGAAGAGCATGTAATATCGGTTGTGAGGCAGGATATTTCAATGAATCTGGTCCATATGGATGAATACACTATACGATATTTATCGGGTAATAATTTTAATCCAAAGAGTAAGAGGATACTGGTTCTATTGCATGGAATAGGTGCCTCTGCAGAGAGGTGGGTACCCGTATTTCCTGGTTTATCAAAGAAGTTTGAGGTAATAATTCCTGATATAGTTGGTTTTGGATATAGCGATAAGCCGACCGTTGAGTATACGATGGAGTTCTTTGTCGAATTCCTCGAAAGATTCATGAAGGCCCTTTACATCCAACAGGCCACTTTTATTGGATCATCGTTCGGAGGTTTTCTAGCAACAGAATTCACGATGAAATTTCCCAGTCAAGTAAATAAACTAGTTCTCGTTTCTCCCGCAGGGACTATGAAGACGTCGACTCAAACCCTTGATGAATATATAATGGCCGCTCTCTATCCCACTTATGAAAACGTTGCAAAAGCCTTTTCACATATGACTTACAATTCGGAAGTCGTACCTGAGTCAACGATACGCGATTTCATTAACCGAATGAGACTCCCTAACGCAAAGTATGCATTCATGTCGACCTTGTTAGGGATTAGAGATTCTCCTGACCTTGCTGGCCGATTGTCAAAAATAAACGTTCCAACACTATGTATCTGGGGAGAACACGATCAGATGATTCCATTCCAGTATTCGGCCGCCTACGGCGATATCCCAGGATGTACTACTAAAGTTATGAAGGGCTGCGGACACACTCCACCCATAGAAAATCCTGAGGAGTTTACAAAGATAGTCCTAGATTTTTTACAGTAAGCTCATTGTGAAGCGCTCGGTGATAATATTAAATAAATGTACCGAACTGATCTCTATCAATGACTGAAAATGATAGTAACTCTTTCGACTCCTTAAGAAAAGCAGTTGAACAGGGAAATGAAGCCCAACGGGAATTTATGAAAAAGTTGACTTCGGTCCAGCAGGATGCAATGCTTAATTATATCTCAACTATGCAAAATGCTTTGCATTTTAATGCAATGTTCAAAACTACCGTTCAGAGCGGAGGAAGGATATCAATCCCCGAGGCTGAAAGGATCGCTCTAAACATTGAGGAAGGCGATCTGGTCCAGGTGATCGTAACACCCATACTAAGAAGAAAGAAAGGCACGGAGTAAGATTGTCAACTGCTATGCCCATAAACTCACATTCGTCTCACCCAGAACGCTTGTATCCCTATCGGCGATTTCTTCGACTACAAGTCTCATGTCTTCCACCCCACTTTTGCATTATGCCATCATAGACATTGGGTTCATCGCAAGACACAGACTAACTCTCCATCTTACTAATAGTTGTATCCAGCTTCTCACTCAAATCCATCACCGATTTACGCAAGTCATGCAGATCTTTTGATATCATGTCCAATTCCTTTCTTGTAGGAAGATTTAGTATGCCAAGCGCTCTTTGAGACGAGGCCTGGATTTGCTTTAACAAGTCCATCTGTTTGTCCAACAGATCTCGATAAGTTAGCGCAAATTCCTTGGAATTAAATAACCTAGTAAACTCTTCTTCAAAGGAATCTATCATTAATTTTCTGTAACCATCTAGATCTTTTTTGGTTTTAATATCTAGTAATGAAGAGGAAGTCTTCTCATTTATTCTCAAAACCGCATTAATGTAGGCCTGGTTAACCTGCTTCCAATACTGACCAAGAGTAATCTGAGATTTCATTATTGTCTCAGCTAAGTTGGCAACCTGAGCGTTCTCGTCCTTGACATTACCAAAGAAGGAGAATAGAGGACCTATTGTTGGTAGTTTAAAAATTTCTTCCCAAATTCCCAGCATACTTTTGCCGAACTCATCTTTGCCTTCAAGACCGCGCCGTATTTCCTCCCCCACTTGTTCGTCTGACGCCATACTTATTCTTATTATGGTTTACCCGAATTTGTAGCTATTGAAATTTAGGGACCGTTCAGGCTTTTTTCATAAACAAAAACTAAGAATTTAATAAGGAATAATCCTTGGAAATTACAAAGCGGAAGAATGCCACCTTGTACATACTCGAGAGTTCGTTTACGTTGGGCTCGTAGACTCAGCTTGGATAGAGCGCCTGCCTTCTAAAGCTAGTGAAGAAAGCCGGAAGTCGAGGGATCGAAGCCCTCCGGGCCCGCTATAACTTGAGATACTCTAGAACCTTAGAATGTCTCTTCAATGCATTATAAACAATTTTAAGTAGGCTTCCTACAAATGTTGCTGACCAACTTGGTAACTGAAAGGCATCTGCAAGAATTGATTAAACAAGCTAGGGATGGCTTGGATAAGCGACAATTCACGCAGTCAGCTGAATTGACTCTTATTTTGAAGGATATTGATGTTAAAAGGGGTTTTAGTCTAAACGAAGTGGTGAACTTACCCCACAAATCAAATGATGAGTCTGCGATTTGCCTAATCGGCTCCGGAGACTTAGCAATGAGAGCCAGGAAAATGGGTATTCCAACAATACTAGAACCTCAAGAGCTCGACCGATTGGGAACTAATAAAAGAGAGGCGAGAAAATTAGTTAGAAAGCATGATTTTTTCTTGTCTGATACTTCCTTAATGGCATCAGTAGGAAGGTCTATCGGACAGTTTCTTGGTCCGAAAGGCAAGATGCCCACTCCGCTGCCATACGGCGCTCCTCTTGAATCAATTGTCAATCGTTTTCAAGGCTCTATAAGACTGAGAATCAAGAATCAATTGAATGTTTCTGCTAGAGTTGGAGATGAGAATATGGATGATTCCTCGTTGGCTAACAATGCAATTGCAGTAGTTTCGGCACTTGAAAAGAAACTCCCTCAAGGAGAGAAGAATATACGTGCCGCCGTCTTTAAATTTACAATGGGTAGGCCGGCAAAGACGGGCGCTTCTAAAGGGGAATCTGCGGGATAGTAACATGGTCGAATCTAGTATTATGAAAAGCGGCAGAAGGAGTTACCCTAAGAAGAAGAGGCTTATGTATCAGGAGATGATGAAATTCCCCAAGGAATACAAGGTATTGGCCATCTCAAATCTGAATAAAGTTAGGGCAAGTCAATTAATGCAGCTTAGAAAAAAATTTCGTGCCGATATGAAGTTGAGGGTTGTTAAGAACAAAGTAGTACAGAGAGCATTTGAAAAGATCGACGATATTCCTCGACTACCCGAATTCAGCAATAGACTGGAAGGCCAATGTTTGCTTCTGTTTACTAATACCAATCCTTTCCGACTTAATCTCATTTTTGATAAAAGTAAAATATTTCTACCTGCAAAGGGCGGAGATATTGCCCCTACTGAAATCATTGTTCATGCCGGAAACACCGGGATTACTCCAGGACCAGTCCTTTCAGAGTTCAAAGAAGCCAATGTTCCAACCAAAATTGACCAAGGGAGTATTTGGGTGGTAAAAGATACTCGTGTTGCTAGGCCAGGTGACCAAATATCTCAGAAATTAGCTTCCCTTTTAAGCAAATTGGATATAAAGCCCATTGAAGCAGGCATCTCAGTAAGTTCTGCTCTTGCAGATGGTCTACTCTTTACGGAAGAGGATCTAAAAATTGATCTAGATGCCTTTGTTAAGGAAATGGCAAAAGGAGCCTTCGAGGGCTTAAATTTGGCTATTGTATGCGGTTACCTTACCCCAGAAACAGTAAGGCCATTGATACTTCAAGCGGGAGATGAGGCTTTGAATTTATCAGTTTCGGCTGGATACCTAACCAAGGACACTATAAAACCAATTCTATTGAATGCTCACGCTCAGTCTCTAAGTGTTTCGAAAATCGTTAAAGAAAAGGGCTACAGCGTAGCCTAGATTAATATTATATAGTAATCTAGGTGAACTCTCTAAAAATTAAAAATTAAAAATTTAAGATTAGGTTAATTCAGTTAGCCTATCCAAATAGTGCAGACAGTCCTTCCAATGCTTCTTCCTCCTTCTTTTCCTCCTTCTTTTCCTCTTCCTTTGATTCCGTAGGTTGAGGCGAGGTCGCAGCCGGTGATGTTACAGGACCAGGCACAGAAACAGGACTGCTCTTTAGGGCTTCGTCGATATTTACCTCACTCAAGGCGGTAACGAGAGACTTTATTCGCACGTCATCTGGAGTTACTCCGGTAGCCTTTATGACATTCCTTACATTATCCTCGTTTATATCCTGTTTCAGTTTGTGTAACAATAAAGCCGCATACATATATTCCATAGTAGAATTTGGTCTATGCTTGACCATAATATAAAACTTTCAATAGCCCTATAGAATCCGTGTACTTCTTGCGACCGCATAAACATGTTCCTTCAAGTCTCTTTCGTAAAGAGAGTTCATTTTTTCTAACAGGACAGTCCTCGCATATTGCCTTTCTTCCTCCGTAGTCGCTCTGAATATACGTGAGAATAAATCTGGAATATTCTCGCGTATCCAGCCATCTAGTACGAAGTATCTTTTTTCGTTTATCCAAGTAGTCTTAGTATTATCCAAATCAATTTCATCGCTGAAGGCCCCACTTTCCACCCGATCAATGAGCATAAATATACAGTTATTTGGGTCTGGATCATGAAGTACTTGTGTAGGCCTACCTTCCGCTATTCCCGATTTAACTCTCTCCATCAAACCAATTGGACGGATAAATGAGCCAAGGACTGATAGCTTTTTCCCGTTAACTTCATGGACTCTACCTATGACTATAATACGGTAGTCATTTTCGTTCTGTGCTGCAAATATATAATCTCCACGCTTTATCCGCCCACGCCCGAACAATATCTATACAAAAACATCAGGTGAAATTATAGTTTTTGATCATGACTATTTTGCTGGGGATTAGACAATTAAGAAATTTAACAACTTGACCAGGTTTCATTTATCTCCCGTTCTTTAGTATGAAATATTCGAAAAAACTACATTTATTAATCAGATCACCTGCAGTATGATTGTAAAACGTGCAAAGATTCGACGACTTAGATATGAAGATCTTGACCGAGCTTACACGCGACGCTAGCATTTCGATTCCTCGCCTTAGTAAGAAATTGGACGTAAATGCATCCGTTTTGTATAGTAGGATTAAGCGTTTGTCCAAACGCGATCTTATTCAGAAATTTACAGTTATAATAAACGAAGGTATGCTAGGTATTAGCGTACGAGCCATTGTTGGGATAAACAGAGATCCTAAGCAAAAAGAGAGGATTCATGCAGAGCTTCTAAAAATTCCGGAGATAAGATCAATTTCTGAAGTTACAGGTAGATTTGATATGGTTGTCACTGTGAACGCCAGAACCTTGGAGGAACTACACAATGTTGTAATAGAGCTGATAGGGAAAATTGAGGGAATTCAGAATACTGAAACCTTTGTAGAGATGCAGAGAACTGATAAAGACCCCGCCTACGGACTGCAACAACAGATAGTAAGGTAACAATTAGAAATTAGAGGTTCTCGGTTTCTTTTGCGTTATCTTCAAATATCCGAATCCTATGTCTAATATTGAAAGTAGTTGGCCGTAGTACAGCGAAAATTTACTGAGATAATACAGACGCTCAAGTTAGCGAAGAAGACAAGCAAAGATGACTATGTAACTCATATGCGATTAGTCTTACTTGGTCTAGGGATAGTGGGAGGTATTGCTTTTGTCATCAAGTTAATTGCAGAATTTATTACGTTTGGCGGCAGACAATAACCAAATCTGTTTCCTGTAGTGTTAAAAGATGAGTTACGACTGAGGATTGTTCTGCATCATTTCATGACAAGGAAGAAAGAGCCACTAGTTTAGAGTTTTTTCTGGATTGGAACTACTCCCTCTCGAAGTGTTTTAATCACCCTCTGCCTTTAAGTTGGGTATTATTGCTGAGTCAGGATATAAGCATTGCAACTATCGGTTCCCACTGTGCATTGCAGTTAATGAAAGGAGCAAAAGATGAAGGCTTCAAAACAGTTCTAGTGTGCAAAAAGGACAGAATATCTCTGTACAAGCGATTCAAGTTTATAGATGAAATCTTCGAAATTGAACAGAATTCAGAATCAATATCCCCAGAATGCCAGGAATACCTTAAGGAAAATAATTGTATTTTGATACCTCACGGATCACTTATAGCATACTCAGATATTGATTATATTGAACAGCTCTCTGTACCTATTTTCGGTAACAAATGGATATTGAGATGGGAAGCAGATAGAAATCTAAAACAAGAATTGATGATAAATGCTGGACTAACTACTCCTCAGGCAGTGAAATCGAAGTTTGACATAGATCGGCTATGTATAGTGAAGTTGCACGGAGCTGCTGGAGGGAGAGGATATTTCTTAGCTTGGAATAGGGAAACCTTTGAAAAAGGGGCTCTTAATCTAATAAACCAGAATGTAATCAAAAGTGAGGATGATCTGTATATTCAGGAATATGTAATGGGAGTTCCGGTCTATCTTCATTATTTTTATTCCGCAATTAAAAATGAAATAGAATTCCTTGGTGTTGACAGAAGATACGAAACTGATATAGATGGACTGGGAAGAATACCGGCCAGCCATCAATTGGGGATAGGAATTCAGACCTCGTCGTATAATGTGATTGGAAATTTCCCTCTTGTCCTAAGAGAGTCTCTGCTGGGAAAAGTGTTTTCAATGGGTGAGGACTTTGTGCAAGCCGCCAAGCAGCGAGTACCTCCAGGAATGATAGGTCCGTTTTGCCTTGAAGGCGTCTGCGATGCGTTAGGGAATTTCGTTACTTTTGAATTCTCTGCGAGGATTGTTGCGGGCACCAACCTATATCTGATGGGATCGCCTTATTCTAGCCTCATCTATGATGATCCAATGAGTATGGGCAGAAGGATCGCCTTGGAAATAAAAAATGCTCAGAAGAATACTGATTTGAAAGTTGTTCTTACATAGAATTCATCGTTGGATGATAAATCGGGCCGAAGAAAAAATCAAGAAGTTCCCCAATTATCCACCTGTCAACCTAGCGAATTTTCCTTTCCTTTTAGTACTTGAGATAAAGTCTAGATTAGCCAGAGCTATCTTTGCTGATTCACGAACTTCCTGGCTTTCATCAGATAATGCCTGCTGAAGCGGATCTCTCCCTTGCTCTGAACCGATCACCCCTACTGCGATAGCAGCTTCGTGCCTAACAAACAAGCTAGGATCTGAATTGATTGAATGGGACAATGTAATCAATGCGTCAGTGAAACCCAGTTGTCCCAACGCAAAAGCTGCCTCATGTCTAACCAACGAGTCTTTATCATTTTTTAACGAGTCACTTATAGCATTCACGACTCTTCTGCCACCTATTTCAGCAAGTATGCAAACTGCCCTTGTTCTGATTACATTGTCTTCATGATCAAGTAATCGTTTGAAGTATTCAATATCTCTATTATCAAAATGCTTCTCCATCTTGCAAAGTAACCCAATACGGGATTTGTCAAATTTAGTATTTTGATTGTTATTCAACTATCTTAAAGGATTATTTCTCAGTTTCCATATATATTATGGCATAGGGACTAGGTTCAAAGCTAATTCACCTGGAATATAGAAGACTATGTGTTTTAGTTCTTTCCAATCTTGTCAACATACAACTAGTCTAAGATCGAAAGTTGAATTATTAGGTCCATTGATTATTAACACTAAATTCTAGAACTATACACGAAGAGTCAGGAAACGACCTATTGTAAGAAAAACCTTAACATATTCTCAGTCTGCCCTTTTTTTCCTTCATTGCATTTTTATGATCGAAGTGATGGGCTGCGGTTTAATATGTGTCAATCTTGAGAGATCTGGGTTTCTTACATTTAATGACACAAATCTCTATATCAGTTATTCAAAAAGAAGAATAAAAGTTAGGTACCTATTTGGTATTTGACCTTATGAAGCGACTTTGTAGAAGGCATCACCTTATTATACCGAATAAATAGCAAATTTTAGCATGCGGATTAGGTATTGGAGACTCACAGTAGAAGACATGTCTCTGGCGACGTACCCTTTAGAAAGGGCTAACCATTGGGAGATTAAATGCTTGCAAGGAGAGTACAGAACATTTCGGAGTTTTTTGGTTTAGATATGGCACACCGTATGACAAGGAACCAGTTCATGGACTAGCTATTTACTATAATGATGTTCCGCAGCACAAAGTAGACGAATTGATTGAAATGTTGCACAATAGCTTCGGTGGAGAAATCTTGCGCCGTCAAAACCGAGTATTCCTCAACGGTTCTAAGGAATTCACAGATCCGCAAGAAATAGCGAAATTGGCTAACGATATTAGTGAACGATTTAAAGGCCCAGTTGAGATCACTATAGAATTTGAAGAGATATCTGATGACGATAGGCAAGAGAATTTCATTAACCTCCCTACTTCTAAGTTATTGGAGATCCCGGGGCTTAGATAACGAAATGCAGGAATCGTTGTGTCTTAGGCTTCGGACCTTGATTAAGTTCGATCCCTCAAGCTACGATAGTGGTGATAAATTTGTTATAGGAAGCATTCATTGGTGATCTTAAGTTTTACACATGTCCTCTAACATTCAATCTCTTGTTACGGCCTTTCTGGAGAATCAGAGAGTTAATGAATTCAATGAATGGCGATTGGAAAATTTGATCCTTAAACTCAGCTTAGACGGAACCGATTTATCCAATCTAGATCTTTCAGGCGCTCTTCTGAATGGGGTATCTTGCATTGGTTGTAATTTTTCTAAGTCGAATTTATGTCGAACCAACCTTGTGCAATCAGCTTTATCCACAGCCAACTTCGAGAAATCTAATCTGGAATCAGCCTTAATTATGTATTCTGACTTAAGTAGGTGTAACATGTCTCATGCGGATTTAACAGGAACAAACTTGATGTGGTCAAACTTGAGTCGTTCGGATCTCTCTTATTGTGTTCTAACAAGGACGATACTTGTGGAATCAAATCTCTCACAAGCCAATTTTACGGGTGTGGACATGTCCACCGCATTTCTAAAATATGCCAAAACGGACAATTTGAAGAAAGTGGCAGTTTAGAATTTGGAGTGATGTCGTTATCCTATCCAGTCCTAAACATGATGTATCAAATGTATAAATATACTATAAGCTTTCTGGTAACGTGGATAGAACGCTTTATCACATGAATTTCAGTAATTAATTTGCAATTCGCAATTAGGTTGTATATCCTCTATATTCCATGTTTATACAGGACTGGCATACCATTAGTTATTACTACTATTATGAATGGTCTATGTTTTTCCGTATTGCCATGACCGAGGTAAGAATAAACTCATGTATTGCACAGTAATTGAATAGCGACAGTAGTTGAACTAATGATTACGATTTTTGAACCTTGGCCAAAATTGAATTGGTTTATGGGAAGAACTTGATATCTTTTTTTGTCTAAGGATAAAAATGCAGTCTAAGGTGCTACAAAATTGTCACCATAAAGTAGCCTAAAATGTTGTGTTTCGAAAATAGGTCGCCAAAGTGAGAACTTAAGGCCATGACCTGTTATAACAAACTTAGATTTCGCAACGCCATTTATTAGTGAAAATTTCGCTTGGCGATTCCAAACAACTTGCCTGCTTTAAGGGCAAGTGCGGTTTCTCTGACGTGGTGAGTCCGCAATATCCTTGCACCGCTGAGCGAGCATTTCAGTTCTGAGATGAGGGCAGGAACTAGCCTATCACCAAGCTTCAATTTGAAAAGTTCTCCTATAAAGGATTTATTGGAAACTCCAACCGAGATCGGTTTAGAAAGACATTGTAGTTTATTCAGATTCCTTATTATCTGCTGGTCACGAGCGTACCAAGGCAAACTTGTCACCCTAGTACTAAAGTTATTTGTAACTCCCTTTCTAAAGAAACCAATAGATGGATCCACTATGATCTTGTTCTCGGCAATTCCAGCATTTTTGGCTAACTCCAGACTTCCACGCAATGCCTTAAGAGTGGAAGATAGGTTTCCAGAAATGCAATCTTTGCTATATGCTCCAACTATAATTGGAATTCCATAGCCGGAGATCACATTAGCCATATTCTTGTCAAACTTTAACCCTGTTACATCGTTAACGAGTGAAGCACCTCTCTTTATTGCTTCCTTGGCGACTTCTGCTCTTGGTGTGTCAACCGATATCGGCAAAGTACAACACCTCTTTACTAGACTAACTGCCCTTGCTACTCGCTTTGTTTCCTCATTAATTGAAATGTACGTCTTTAAATAAGGAGCTGTGGATATCCCACCTATGTCAATAATGGTTGCCCCGCTAGCTTCCATACTAATCGCTGTATTTTCAATATCATATCTTGACGTTTTTACAGATCCTTTGTAAAATGATTCAGGGCTTACATTAAGTACACCCATTATTCTAGTTGGGGATCTAATATCAATACGTAAGTTATTAATGACAACCAAATTATCATTCCCGAAGAATCATCCGTTTATCCCAAATTTTTCTCTTTACCAGCAGAAAAGTAGAGATACCACCATTTCCCAACCTTAATTCCGGAAACTGAGCCTGGATATTTAATCCTATCAAACTTTAGAGGTACTATTTGTAATCGCTATTGTCTTTGAATACTTTTATATGCTTTATCACTTCGAACTAGTTCTAGTCGGGGATGATCAAGTATGGCTAGAACACTAGATAAAACACATACTTTACTCTCTTATATTGAAGGAAGTTTAAGGAATGTGACCATAGTCACGGGAGAAGACAAGTATAATGGATTCATATTTTCCTTGCTAAATCCTCCGGTTCCTTTGGGAGGAAATGTTGTATCGTTAGACATTTATGTCGATGAGATACCCTACCCAAAGAAGTCAATCTTCGTAGCAACTACAGAAGACATGATAAATGCAGCGTCAATTTCAGAAAACCGCCCACTTCCATTTAGACCTTTCCAGAGTGCAAGGTTTCTTATCATTAGTAAAGATGGATTACCACAAGGGAAAAAACATAAGATCGTCATTCTAAGCAAGTTAGAGGGTTTCGAACAAATACTTATCCCCTTTACACTTATCGACCATGTAGGTGAACAAAGAGAGAAAATAGTTATTCCATCAAATATATTGGAAGATCTCATATACGATACCAATAGTGAAGATACCATCTTTAAGAATTTCACATCTCCTCTTATACTCTCTGGAAGGAAGGCATATATTGTTTGTTCTTCCAATGGTTCCCTTTCTGCAAATTGGACATGGATGGGGGCCAGGTATGACAACGGAGGGTTGTATGTACCTCCCGTGCGGGCGTTTGGCAGAATTATTGTAGAGCTTTCAATTGAAGATCAAGTGAGAAAGAAGCTTCCCAATTTCGTTGCCTCCTCAAGACATGAAAAAGGTGTACTTTCAACTAGACATGAATTGGCCGGGCTTCAAGTGAAAAGAAAGTTGTTTGTCCCAACTGAACGAAAAGGATTCGTAACAATTCTTGAATTGATTGACAGAAGTATAGATCTCCCACGGCTGAGTCCCAAAAAGAGATCTGTAAAAACAAGGCGTAAGGTACGCATTCATTTTATTATAGATGGTAATATTACCAGCTACGGGCTAGCAGCTATTTCCCAGAGCAATTCTTCTAGATTCATTGAGAACGAAAATTGTCTTCAAGTGCAGACTGCGGCAAGAAAAGGAATCGCTCACTACTTTGGAACTATTGGCATTGCTCCGAAGGAATTGAAACCATCTCGAATCCTGGTCGATACCTTCGATAATGATTTAGAACTATCATATGATATCGAGATCCCTGCCGGAGGAACAAGCGAAATCGCATTGGTTGCATCAGGAAGTTTCAATAGTTCTGGAGAATGTCTTAATGAATTCCAAACCATTAGAGACAATTATAAGCTACTTTTACGAGAAACACAAGAACATTTCAATCTTGTTATTTCATCAAATACGCTAGATATCCAGCCAAATTCTAAGCAAAACCCGACGATTGTAAAAATTGCCAAAGCCTTCGAGAAAGCAAAAACAGGAATGGAGTATCTCAAAGCAGAATACGACGAGCTTGGCCCCGGCATCTGCGCGGGCTTGCCTCGATTTCCAAATTATTGGGCTAGAGACACAGGTTGGTCATTAAAGGGTTACCTCTCGCTTGGCGATTATGAATTTGTTTTGTCCGTCTTGGAGAACTTTTTAAGACATCAAGCTGAGGAGGACAACAAGAACTACAATTAAAGGTGAGCTTCCCATGATTATTAGCGGAAAGGCCTTTCTCCATAGTACTACTTACGGATCGGCTGACTCCACTTTTCTCTTCCCCTGGAGTATCAGAGAATATGTGTATTCAACTGGAGACATTAGTTATCTTAAAAAAAGGTGGAACAATATAGTTGATTTGATCAACTGTGGGTTTAGTAAAGATACTGACGGTGATGGATTAATTGAACATGGTTTCACCGGTGTTGCAGAAATACTACCTATTCAGGATTCTACTTGGATGGACCATATAGATAGAAGAAAGAGTGCCAACGATGTGCAGGCTCTTTTCTATGAAAGCCTGCATATAGGTATCGATCTGGCAAAAATCATGGATGACAAATTACATCTCAAGAGGTGGGAAAAGGGTGCGACTAATTTAAAGCAAAAAATTGAGTCCGAATATTGGGACAACAAGGAGGGGTTCTATTTTGATACTATAAGAAGAAACGGTACTAAAGATGCTAGTATAAGACCAAACGCTCTTGTCATGTTATTGACTGGAGTCACTGATGTAAAGTCTCATGCCGAATCAGTACTTAGAAGGATTGAAAAAAGTGACATTACTACACCATGGGGTGTAAGGACCCTTAGCTCTCTTGATTCAAAATACCACCCAAGTCTTTATCATGATGGAGCAATCTGGCCTCTTGTTACCGGTTGGGCGGCTGCAGTTGAGACCAAGTACGGACGTAAAGAACAAGCGCTGTACTACATCGAGTCTATGGCGGAGAGAATACTGTCTGAAAACGGGATGTTCGCAGAGACTTACAGAGGGGATAGGCCAGAACCATTCAATTCCTGTATTTTACAAGCATGGTCGTTGGCAATGTATGTCTACTCCGTCCGCGAACTTTTTCTAGGGATGCACATCAATTTAGTTGACAACCAAATAAACTTTGATCCCCGTGTCCCAGACTCTATAAGAAGCAACTCCGTACCTATACGCTTTCACCACAAGTTCTATATTGCGGGGTCGCCACAAGACTCAGAGATTATTCTTGATCCGTATCAAGAGACAGTTAAAGTAGAATTCAGGAATTTACCAAATCAACAGGTCTTCCGTCCCGAAATCACGAGGCAGCACTTACTCAGTTGATATAGGTAACTAGAGGCGTGCTTTAGTTCTAGACCCTTCGTCCTCTTCTGCCACCCGGCTTTCTAGTGGTATCATGGGGAATGGGTGTCACGTCATCAATTCTACCGATTCGAAAGCCTGCCCTCGCTAAAGCTCTAATTGCTGCCTGGGCACCTGGACCTGGAATCCTCGGCCCCACGCCCCCCACAGCCCTTACCCTAATATGAAGAGCGTTTATCCCTTTTGTTTTGGCCATATCGGCTGCGGCCACCGCAGACTTCATCGCGGCATATGGTGAAGATTCGTATCGATCAGCTGTAACATGTCTCCCACCCGAACTAAACGAAATTGTTTCAGCCCCGCTAAGATCCGTAATATGTACCAGAGTATTATTATAGCTGACTGAAAATGTGTGCAACGCCCCACTTATATTGGACTATTTCGTTAGTTTGATCACTCATAGTTCGGAAGATATCGTTTTGCAAGTCTATATGAATGTAGTGCGTCGAGCACATATTTGGATTGGTTTTGACCGCGATTAGTTCAGTTTTTCCTATCCTTTAGCGTCAAAAGAGAGTGGACTTCTTCAAGTGCGAATTAATCTCCAAATTAGACACTACTATGCTCAGCCAATGGGGTCGATTTAGCCTGCAGGTGGATATATGACAATATTCTGCATCGTCTTGTAATTGAATCGAAATCACAAATCTGAATAGCCCCTGTTTTCCAATTCCTCAGGAATATCATCTTTCCTCGTCAAAAAGACCTTCCCAGTACCCTTCGATACCTTACCAATTTCAATTAATTTCAACCCTTTAGATGTTGCCACCTGTCGCGCTCTACTCAACCTCCCTAATGGAATGGTTCCCACAATCTCGAATTCCTCACCACCGTACATTACCAAGTCCTTGCTACTTATCCCATTCTCCGAGGCAAACTCATCGATTCCAGAAGCTATGGGAGCCCTTTCAACATGAAAATCTACATTGCTCTTAATCGCTAGTCGATACAGTGAACTGGCAAGACCGTCACTAGAATCAATAGAGGAAGAAAGAAATTTTCGAAGAGAAATTCCAAATTTGGGTCTTGGTTTAGGAAGCATCACGGACGACGTATATTTGGCCTTGATCTGTTTGTTTACCCTTGCATTATTTAAGAGTATTTTAAGACCTGCTGCAGTCCTTCCAAAGACTCCTGATGTGACAATTACGTCTCCAGGCTTTGCTCCGCTCTGAGCTGGGATTGTAGAAATTGGAATGTTAGAATGACCAAACATCGAACAGTCTATTGTAAATTCGTTGCTATGATTAGTATCACCCCCTATGATATTAATTCCAAACTCCTTGGAAGCCCTCTTGAATCCACGAGTCAACTCTTTGATAGTGTGTAAAGAGATTGATCGGGGAAGGCCCAAGGAAAGGATGCATGCTGACGGTGTAAGCCCTTTTGCGGCGAAATCACTTACACACGATACTATACTTTTTCTGGCGACTTGCCATGACTTCATAAAGGGTGGAATGTCAGTACTCCCAACTAACATGTCGCACTTGAAAGCCAGCAGTCGGGGTCGTTTCGTCCTACCCAAATCAATAAGCGCTACATCATCTAGAGGGAATGGCAGCATGTGAAGTCGAAGCTCGGAGGACAGAATGTTAATTATCTGCTGTTCCCTCGATTCTCTCATTGATGGCGAGTACCTTTGCCTTTATGAACTCAAACAAATCATGAGTTTTATTCACCGTCGACTCCACTGAAATCCTCAAGATATCCTCTGTATTTGATGGCCTAACTAGAATCCATGAATTCTCATCTAACAGTGCCTTTATCCCATCGTCAAGAATGGTTTCAGTAGCGATTTTTCGTAATGGCTCAACCAATTCGTTGATAATTTTGAATTTCGCTGAATTAGGGACATAGACCTTAGATCTTTGTTGTTTGTAGTTTCGAATGAATTGAAGGTATTCATCTTGTTTTTCTTCTTCTAAGCTTGAGATCAACGCACTTGCCAACAAACCGTCTCTACACATGTTAAACTTAGGAGATATATAGCCAGCGCTGCTTCCTTCACCTCCTGCATCTGCCCCTGTCTCTAACATTTTGCTAACGACATTCGCTTCCCCTACTTTAGAGTAAACGATCTTTCCCCCTGAATATTTGATAAATTTCTCTAGAGCAAGACTAGTGTCCAAGCTCACAACAAACTTCCGGGCACCTTGGTCAATTGCTGCACCAATACACAGTAACAGGGTTGCATCTGGCTCCATTTTTCTACCGTATCTGTCTACTACAACTACCCTGTCCCCATCTAGGTCAAAAGCAAATCCGAGCGACAATTTATTATTCGTTACCAATGACCCTAATTCGTTCAAGTTTTCAACCGTTGGATCGGTCCCTCTTGAGGATACGCCGTACGCATCATTAATACCTAAATAGCCATGGCCTAATTCATGAAATAGCATGTTTACGTATCCACAATTGGCCCCACCACCGGGATCTAAACCTATCTTTTTTTTATGGGAATGATTTCTGTCCTGCATAAAGTTCAATACGTCAGTCACATATGAGGAAGTAATTTGAAATACTGACCCTGGTTTACTTGGACTATACTCCTTATTCGTAAGTATACTTTCTAGATCTTGCTCAGATAAACCTCTCCCATTCAAAATGAATTTTAGGCCGTTCCAATCCAAGGGATTATGTGAGGCAGTTATCATTATTCCACCTTTATGTCTTCTTGCTTCTCTAAATGTAATAGGTGTAGGAGCAATATCTAGGTAAAATACTTGGACTCCTTGTTCCAATAGCGAGGCTAAAGTTGCGTATGCCAAGATTTGACCCGATGGCCGTGTATCCCTTGAGACGATGCATGAATTATTGCTCTTTATCAATGTCGCTGCAAAGGATCTGGTGAACTTACTCACATCGGTTGCTCGCAAATCATTTCCATACACGCCTCTGATCCCTGAAATGGATACTTTCATGGTAATAGCATTATCTACCAAATATTTATTCGTGTGCAAGCTTTCGGTAAGTTATGGTTTATAGAGGTGAAGAATTGAATAAAATGTCCTTAACAGAAATCTAGTTCGGTGTATACGTACCTTAAATAATGGATTGGCCGTGACGAAACAGGAGGCTATCCTAGACAAAAATGCTCTCATATGTAAACGCACTCCATAGCAAAACTATACGATATCGCTAACTGACTTCCTCAGGTTTGCAAAAATTGGAGCTGACCAAATCCTAAAGCTGGAGCCTAAGAAGGTTCAAGCTATCCTGATCAGCTACATTGTAGACATGAATGATAATAGACGGCTAGCACCTAATAGCATGAAAGGAAGGATTGCAGCAGTAAAGACATTCTTTCTGTTAAATGATTTTGAGGGTATAAATTTAGGGTTTAAGGTAAAAAAGTATATTGGTGAATTCTATCGGGTGGCAGAGAATAGACCCCATACAAGGAAGGAAATCAAAAGACTAGTTAACGCAGCTCATACCAATAGAGATAAAGTTATCATATTACTTTTAGCTAGTTCCGGAATGCGGAGAGAAGCCATAGTAAGATTGGCAGCTAAAGCATTTGAAAAAGATAGAGGAATATAATATATTTCTAATCGACGTATACAAACAAGCAAGGGCGCATTATTACATCTTTTGTACTCCAGAGGCTAGGAAAGCCATAGAAGAATATCTAGATTGGAGGGCTAAGGTAGTAGAGCCTAATTTGTATGCTAAAAAACAGTTCAACTCTAAATCATCGATACCAATCAGGGTACCGGAGGCTCAATTTCATACTAAATCCTAATGTGAAGTACATGACCGCAAAACCTTCAAATTCCAGGGTATATAGAAAAAAGTTGCATATTTCTGTTGTAAAGCTTTTTGCACTAAGCGGCAATAAATGTGCTTTCCCTCATTGAGGTGTCCAACTCGTATATACTGGTGTGAATCAAATTAAAGCTTACATGATAAACGTTTTCATATCATACAACGATTAGAGGACGGAGAGGAATTTATAATCTCAATTTATATATTCAAGCTCGTTTAGGTACCTATACACCTATTTTACAGAAATCTAGAGCCCTAGTAGCTCAGCTGGCGGAGCGAGGGTTTCGTAAACCCTAGGCCATGGGTTCAAATCCCATCTAGGGCTCTCATCTCGGAATTGACTTCATTGCACTTCCAGCACCTGTGATAGTCATAGTATTCTAAATATTCTAGATATCAACCTCTTAGAAATGATCAAAAGAGCGGTGAAGCCTTGCAAGATCCCTTACCTAAATCTACAGCTTTCCACAATTCCTGCGGCTAATGCTAAATGCGTTCCAGCTGGAAGAGATTCTATAGATTTTGGGTTACTCCTTAGTATTTTGGAAACAAGGAAGTTAGATATCAATTAGGTAGATCAGCCGATCTATCCTCTTCCGTTACCTTTGTAGATATATCACCTCAAATCAAGTGTCATTAGTTTGAATTTATCAATGAGATCCTTGCTTCCTTTTTTCTTAATTCGAACTATCGATCAAATATATATTTGGTCCGGGGATCATCAAGTTTTAACTCCACCAAACCTTGATACCTTGAATGTTTCAGAACCTAGACCATGTCTCCTCCGCCCTACACAAAATCTTCGGGTGTTAGATTATAATGGCGATCCAACCGCTCGTATCGAATCTCCATTTTTAACCGAAGCAGATGTGATAGACTTGTCTTAGGATAAATCGCTTTTCGGTAAAAGGTTAAATCTAGTTCGTTGATTACAAAAAATGTTTGAAATCTAAGAGTATTACTGAAATGGCCTCGTCTAGAATCTGTACCGTCGGGATCTTCATCAGGTGTTCAAACAAAAAGCAAAGCAAAGATCAACTTTAGTAGAAAAGCTGAATCTGAGTTCTTTGTAGATAATTCTGCTTTAGCAGGGTTTACTGGAGAGCGAATTTTGTATATGGCTATACGCGAGCTCATTGAGAATTCCCTCGATTCATGCGAGGCAGAGCGGATCTTGCCAAAAATAGCAGTATCGCTCAAACTGATAGATCCTCTAAATGATTTGTGGTCGATATCATGTGAGGACAATGGGATTGGGATCCGTTCGGATAAGGTCTCTGTAGCTGTCTGTTCGTTTCTTACCTCCGGTAAGTATGTCGAACAACAGCAACGAGGTTTATTCGGCGTTGGTCTAAAAATGATAGCGAGCATTTTCTACAAAAGATACGGATCATCCTCTTCGAGTATGGTCAAAATCAGCTGAAGAGGCCAGCGAATATTACTTTGAGTTACGCACGGACATTGGTACCAATAAGCCAATAGTATTGACAAGGCGTGATACTAAGCCTAAAGAATCTATTCTCAGAGGAAAGTCTGGTTTTCGGATAGAGGCAGTCTTACGAGGACGGCTTTCCCCTATAACCAAGAATAAGATACATGATTATATAAGTCAGACCAGCATTGTGAATCCCTACGCTGTGATATCATTTTCAACGGATGATGGAAAGATTACATTTGATAAGCGAACCACTATCATGCCTGAACCCGCCAAGAAGGTTCTTCCACACCCCGCAGACATGGATTTAAAGACGCTAAAGAAGGCAATTGGGAATCATGCTCTTCAGAAGACATCAATACAAGGTATATTATGCAATTCCTTTCAAAAGCTGTCATTTGATAAGGCCAAAGAAATTATTAAAAATGCAGGTATTGAAGCAAAACAGGCTGATAAATATAATGAACATGAGCTTATCAAAATTGTAAATATTTGCAGGCAAACTAAATTTCAATCCCCTAATGTAGACCATTTGAGCCCAATTGGAGAACGAATCTTTACAGTCGGAATGACTACTGAGAGAGCTATCCTTACTAAGAAAGAAAACGCGATTTCAGACGACCATCCTACAGCCAAGAATATCAACAAAAGAGATGAAACCGACACTAACAGGATATTCGTCCCGGGCATGTATAATTAATAACAGACCAACAATAGTAGAATGCGGACTTGCTTACGGAGGTAATCTTTCTTATTTTAAGCTCTATCGGTTTGCGAACAAGATACCTTTGCTTTATGATGAAGGATCTGATGTAGCTAGGGAAGTAATTTCGGAAGTAGAATTAAACAAGATGGGTGTATCTAAGAAGCAAGTTAAAGAGCAATTCAGTGGTCTGGATTCTCGATCGGATCGTGCGATAGATCTCCTTCCAATCCACATATTTTTCCATATATGCTCTACAAAAATTCCATACAAGACTGCGGGAAAAGAAAGTATAGCATCTGAAGGTGATTTGAAAAAATATATGAAAGCCTGCCTTAGTGACCTTTACAGAAAAGTAAGTAAGCAGATACGACATGAAATGCATTTGAGGGACGCAGAGAACAGGCTTAAACTATACAAGTATTATATACCTTTGATAGTAAATGCAATTTCTGAATCTATTGACGTTAGCGCTGAGGATCTGACTAACAGCTTTTTGACCTTGGTTGAGAGACATGTGAAGAAGGAAGCCTCTCACCCGCGATCACTTAAGGCCAAAGCTGAGAATCACACAGTATTAAAACAGGGGCGTAATATTCGAGGACTGTATAAGAGTTCGAGGTCGACCAAGTCAAGTAAATCTTCGAAAATGAAGCGTGCGGACAGTACGCAGGAGAAAATCGAGAATTTCATGGCATCTCCGGAGGATTTGGGTTAGTCATGGCAGCTATAGACAAACGCCATAAAGAGACAATAAAAAAGATAAAGTTACTTATGAAGGAAGTTTGCACTGATGTTCTTTCCGAAAATAAAATGCCTTCTCTCGACATAACAAAGATCGGTTATGATAACACAGTTTGGTCAGAAGAGAAAAGGATGCTCACTGTAGGAACGAAGACAGTCCACATAAGTCCTGATACGACCAAAAAAATCCCAACCTTTTCACAGTATATTGTAATGTCCAATGCTGTTAGGAAATTGTTGGATGAGCAAATGGAGAGTACTATTAGAGGAATGTACTACGCGACCCTTAGCACGGTAGGTGATGAAGGGAATAAGCAAAAATTCTGGACAAGCCAAGATGCATCAGATGATGCTATCAAAGCCGTAGAATTATTGACTGGAGTTCCACGGGAAGAGTTTTCTGTTACATCGAAGCCGAAGGGAATGATTTCAGGTCCCATCTTACTACGTGTCGGAGGTGACATAATAGACTGTAACCTCGGAAGTCGCGCAACATCACAATTGATTCCTACAAATATCATGGATGTAGAAATAGTCGACGTCAAAGCTAGCTTTGTGATGGTTGTTGAGAAAGACACTGTTTTGAATAATATTAGAAAATCTGGATTTATCCAAAAATACAATGCCATTTTGATGACTGGGTCAGGGGAGCCTGATAGGGCAACAAGAATGATGGTTAAGACCTTAAATGAGGTGTGGAAAAAACCAGTGGTGATATTTGCAGACGCAGACCCTTGGGGATTAGGGATCGCATTGAGGTACAAAATAGGTAGCGAATCCCTGAGCTACGATAGTGATAGGCTAGTTACTCCAGATGCAAAGGTACTGGGCATGATGTTTTCTGATATATATGATTATAACATCCCTGAAGTTGCTCGACTAACGGCATCTGAAGAGGATATAAACAGGGCCAATGACATGAAAAAGAAACAATGGTTAAAGGACAAGAAATGGCAAAAAGAATTGAATCTCTTTCTCAAGAATAAGGAAAAATGTGAACTTGATGCTTTCTTTAAACATGGTTTCAGATATTTGGCTGAAACATACCTTCCTCAAAAATTGCGTGAGTCAGGCATCTTGTAAAGATCGTGTACAAATAGTTAGGTTACATCCAGATCAAATCATTTGTTATTCAAACGAATTGAAATCATTCGAAATAGGCAAGAGTTCACCGAATTTAAACGTGCTTCCTAATTCTATATTTAGTAGAATTCCAAGAGCTAAGTGTTCGAGGTGTCTAAAAATCGCTTATGTGCCAATAACAGCAAATCTCCTTCCTGCTTTGCTTCATATTTGCTGTTCTAGCCTGCCTCGGGTTCATGATATGGCCTTGCGAAAAAGTTATCGAGTTGTTCATAGGTCCATTTGATCCCCATGTCTACTATGTAATTTCCTAACCGTGGCCCTTTTTCCGCATTAATCAATATCCTATAGAGTATTCTGAAAAATACTTTTGGCTGTAGCCCTATCTTTTGCGCGATCGAGAATATCTCCGATTGAATAGTAGCAGCAAGTTCGCTCTTATCATCTATAGTTTCCATATTTTTTAGATATTGTATCAGTTCATGCAGAGCCTCTTGTTCTGTATTGGACGCATTTACGTTTGTACTCATCAGTGTTGTTGATAGATAGTCATTTGACCAGTTCGATGCCAGTTGAATCTTCATAATTAGTGAATCGCTCTTATTCTTTACCAACTTATACTTTACCAATCGATCATACACTTTGTTCACCTGTTTTTCATCGTCTCTGAACAAAAGAGCCTGTTGTGCTAGTATTCTGTAAGGAACGTGCAGGGAAGGACCGGAGGGAGGTTTGAGTTGGTGAATGTATTCAAAAATCCCTCTTAATTTTGTGCGCTTGGAGGTATTTTCTTCATTAACCGCACCAAAGAAAACATCCTCTAGGAAATCGTATTCATCCATCAGGTTTGGAACATCATCTATTCCTACATGTCTAGTGCCAGATATGCGTTTGTACAATAATAAGAGAAGAGATTCTGGAGTTCCGTATCTTAACCAGGTCTGGGGTGTCAAAACGTTTCCCGACGACTTACTAATTTTCTTTCCTCCTTTATCTAGGAACATTTCATACTTAATATGTGTGGGGTGCGCAAATTGCAAAATCTCGTCTGATATCCAATCATTTATTCTTACCGAATCCAAAATATCCTTCCCATATGCCTCGAATCTGATGTCAAAGGCCTGCCATCGAGCGGCAAATTCAACTTTCCAAGGTAACTTTCCGTTTCCTTCTTCTAGGTATGTTTCGCCATGGTAACCACAGCCCTCTATGTGAACCTCTCCTATTCTAGTCCCCTTGCACTCGTATTCTATCAAGCGTTTATCAGAGAAATACTCTCTAGGAGATGCGACGTATACTCTTCCACATTTGTCACAGATTGGAAAGTACGGAAGGGACCGCACATACTTTTCCTGTCCAACAATTTTGGCTATACTCTTTCCGATCCTATCATGATTCTTGAGAATCATGTCGATCTGGTTTACGAGAAGCCCGCGTTTGTAAGTCGATTCGCCGCTAACATGAATATACTTTATTCCAAGCCGATCCAAGGAGTCAAGTAATAGCCCTGTCATATGCGCACCATATGATGAGTGACAAGATCCGAATGGATCAGGGATGCTCGAAACTGGCTTTGCAATGTATGAGTCTAAATCCTTCGATAACCCAGAAGGCACCTTACGAAGCCCATCCATATCATCCGAATAAGCCAAAAGCTGCGCGTCATAACCCATATTTTTCAATGCAACCGCGATCCCGTACACTCTTACAGCATCCCCTAAACTCCCCAAATGGGGAATTCCCGATGCACCGAGGCCACTCTCAACTCTGATTGTGGAAAGGCTTCTGTTTAACTTTCTTTCTCTCTCAATCAACTCATACGCAACTTTGTCAAGCCAAGTTCCTTTTCCTATGACTGCGTCAGAATTCAATAAATTCACTTTAGTAATTTGGTAACATAATTTCCGTTCCGTTCATAACCCAGTTTTTCGTAGTATTTTCTTGTTCCTACAGCACTAATCACTGATAAGGCGTCTACACCGAACTCGCATTTACTATTTGCTCAGCCTCGGCCATTAGCAATCTCCCTAGACCTCTATGCTGCCAAGACAGATTATTTGCTTTTCTTCCAACCCTAAGCGTCTGGCCATAAACGTGGAGTTCTCTTACAATAGCTACAACTTGAGTGCGGTTATCGTGGCGTACATATGAATGAAGCTCAGATTCAACGGATCCAGTAACCTTTCTCAACCTCAGGAAACCCAATAATGCTGATCCATCGTCTGTTTCATAAGACAAGAAAACTTCTTGCCCTCCTGCCGCCTTGTAATCCAATCTAAATAACCGAAAGGATCGATGATCAATACTGCCTTTCGACCTTAATCCTATCTCTCTGCATCTGATGCACTTACATGTATACCCTTCTGAGTACAATCTTTCTAAGGCTATTTGTCTGAGGTTACCCTCTTTAGGACCAGCTATTATATCCTTTGTTTCTATCTCCCTTTGGATCCTCATAATCCGGACCCAAGGAGGAATTTTCTTTTTCAATTCAACAAGTATTTTTACTATCTCCTCATCAGAACATGGGATAAACCGCCCACTACAATACATCTTATGCAATCCTGTATTTTTTACGTACTAGCGTAGGGTATATTTTTAGCATGTCAGGTCTGTAAAGAGGATCGTACATAAGCCGCTGTAAGTCTTCTAGGTCTTTTTTAGGAGATGAGCCGGGTAGACCTGGCATCATATGTGCAACTATTTTTAATCCTGCATTTCTAGCAATACTGAATGCTTCTATTACATCATCCATGTTATGCCCTCGGTTAGTCAGCCTGAAAACTTCATTTCGTAGCGACTGAACACCGATTTCTACTCTTGTTGCCCCTAGACTTAGCATCATCTCGATATGGCTCCGCTTGCAGTAATCAGGTTTAGTCTCGATTGTTAGCCCGACACATTTGTGATTTGATATTTCGTTGACGCTCATAGCCTCTTGAAGGTTGGATGAGGGTTCTGTCTTCAAATCACAATTGAGCGCATCATAACAAGCCTTTGCAAAATCCTGCTGATACTTTTTCATCATAAAAGGAAAAGTCCCACCTATTATGATTAATTCTATTTTGCCTGTATCATGACCATTTATCTCAAGGGTATTCAATTTAGTGGTTATCTGTTCAAAGGGATCGTATCCATGAGCTTGAGCAATTTTCGTGGCAGGTTCCGACCCTACATAACTCAAAGGAGTGTTGAACTCAACCCCACCTGGACAATAAATACATCTCCCTTGAGGACATGGGTGGGGTGTTGCCATTACAGTTACGATAGTAACACCTGATGCTGTTTTTACAGGTCTTATCTTCAAAGTGTTCCTCCAGGAACAGTTCTCTGGCAAATATTTCATAAAATCGTGGCGACGAGGGAGGTGTTTCAGATGAAACTCTGACGAAACTTCACTTAAAATAGTTGATACAATGGGTAATCTGGATTCATCCAGTTCGCATATTCTTCTTGCGATTTCCTTGCAGGCCAGATTATACTGAAATGAAATTTCTGCACCTGAGATTCCGACTAATTTCGACGCGGTCATGAGTGGTGTAACAAATTATTCCACTATAGGAATATTAATTGTTGTTTCAGTTGAAACCTTGTTCAACTTTGGCCCTTCGGAACCGGAGGCCGAAGGTTTCTCAATTTCATCGAAGTCTTTTGTCTTTGTTATGAACTTCACATGAAACTTCTCCAGTACCCGGGCTTCTCTATGATACCGACTTTGGAGGTTCTCATCCCATACTTGTCGAAGGTTGAAACTATAGTTTCAGCGGAAGCACGTGGTGCGATTATGCACAAGCCGATTCCCATATTAAACGTCTTATACATTTCAGCAAATCCTATCTTCCCTTTAACCTGTATCAATCTGAAAATTTCTGGCGGACTAGGCATACTATTTAATCGAAAGTTGACCTTATCGTTGATTCTACGTAGTTTGGTAAAAGAACCACCTGTAATATGTGCTATGCCGTGGACCTCGACTCCAGCACTGAACAAATCGATCATCGGCCTAACGTAAATTCGCGTAGGTGTGAGCAGCTCATCGCCCAAAGATCTTTCTAAATTTCCTATGTTTTTATGAAGATCGTACTTTGACAAAACTCTCCTCGCCAAAGTGAAACCATTAGAATGTAGGCCACTACTTCCTACTCCCAATATGATATCTCCTTTCACAATCCTATTTCCTAAAACAAGTTCCGATTTTTTTTCGACAAATCCTATTGCTGTTCCGGAGAGTTCGATAGAATTCTTATTATGACCATTTGATAGCAATCCCGGTACTACCGCCGTTTCACCACCTATGATTGCAACCCCTGCTTCTGTTGCCCCCTTTACGAGGCCGGCAGGCAATTGTACCAAGCGTATGGGGATCTGGTTTCGCCGTGGCAATATAGTCGACGAAGGCAAAAGGGGCACTCCCCACACAGATAATGTCATTTACGTTCATAGCTACACAATCTATACCAACTGTGCTGAAATCGTTCATCGCTTGGGCAATTAATAATTTCGTACCTACGCCGTCGCAATGAAGAGCCAATACGCATGATCCAATATCAACCAAACCGGCATAATGACCAAAACCGGACAATACTCGTCCTTTGTTTGTATTCTTGTGAGTCCGTTGTATACTCCGGCCTATCAGTCGGTGTACAAGATCTATCTGCTTGATATTTACTCCAGACTCTGAGTATGTCAGTCCTTTACGACGCATTCAAAAGTCTATAATTAGGAACTCTTATTAAGTTTGAGATACCCCTATATTCTTGCAACTTTTTAGCCAGTTTGATTAGCTCTTCCTTCTCCCTCTGGGATAGTTAAATTTTGGAGAGGATACAATTTAGTCACTCCTATGACAAAAGTGCTTGTGTTAGGTAGAACAACTCTTTCACCACTAGTATTAAATAGTACTATGTCTGTAATCACTGACGTATTTTTATTACTTGTAGAGTTTTGCTGAATCTCAAAGTTATAAAGACACATGTATCCAGGCCTGGAAAGATCTTTCTCCATACTCAAGTTGGCAGGCTGTAATTTTGGTATTTGACCTATCATTACTCTTAGCTGGGTACTATTATCATAATCACAAGGAAGTTTGGCGGATAAGGATCCCTCTGCTATAGCGAAAGGATAGGTGTCGTAAAGGTGAATAAAATCCTTTGCCGGTATTATTTGATGTGATAGTATTATATTCTCTCCTTGCGAGTATGAGCCTGCCTCACTACGTTCGACATTCGTGTCGGAGGTGTTGGTGTTTCTTACCTCATCAAGAACTGAATCCATCAAATTGCTTGGGGATCCGAAGGACTCTAGCAATTCCACTGGATCACTTGCCATGTCTGGAGACCTGAGATTAGTTCCATCACTTGATTGCACTAGAGCATTGAAAGTTAGGTCGGTTTTAGTATCTAATAAGGGAACAAGCGAGAGAATTAATATACTAAATACAAGGAGCGCAATAATATGTCGAACGCAAGATTTTAAATTATGCATGTGTCAAAACGTGAAACTTTCTACAAAAGACGCGATGTCATTTTTTGTTGATTATTGCATGATCCCATTTAACTCGTGTGCAGCTATCAGTTCTGACCTATCAAGGAGAAACTCCTCTTCGAAATTGTTTCGGTATATTTTGATGCAAAACGATATCTAGGCGTGCGAAAGAAGTTTCGAAGCTGCACACTTCACCGTCTTTCATAGCTAGTCATGAGGATGTTATATCAATTTTGACTTCACGTCCAGTAGACGAAAATCAAGAATTCATGTTCGTGTTTGGGAATTGGGACGCATCTAAAGGTCGTTTGAACATGTCAATATTGCTTAAATCCGGTTCAGAGACGGTGTGCGTTGTTCTCTACAGGGGAGTCTGACGGAAGTTATATAGGTATTAGTATATAATCTCGTCAATTTGAATGATTATCGAGGATGCAGGATATGTGGATGTAGCGAGCATAGATGGATAGGGTGTATAATACATTGGATGAACCACACTAAGAGGAGAGACGGAGTTTGTGCTCAAAAGGACTCATAGGAATTGAGAATGATTACTTGATTTCGTATAATGCTATTGACAGTTTTACGGCAAACCTTTCGTCAGTAGCTTGAGCGATCGGAATCACATATTTTTCGGTTTCTTCCTTATACCTAGATGCCCTTTCACGCTGACTGACAGTTCTCAAAAACCTGGCGTTGTCTAGTCTGTCTGCTAACATTATATATCGAGTAATCTTGGAACTAGACGCAATTTTCTCAAAATAGTGTTGTAAATATTCAGCTTTTCTATCCTCCGGGCTATTGCGTGATAGTGTAAAAATGATATCGCCTATGTTCTCACCAAAGTCTGCCAACAACCTTGTCGAGTCGTATGATGGAATTCTTGTCTTTTCGAAGACATCATGCAGAAGAGCCGCACATAATGCATTGATATCTCTACAACGGATCTCTTCACTTAGGATAAGTGACACTCTTAGGCAATGATTAATGTATGGATCATTTTTATTGGTATTTCTCGAAAGTCCAGCGTGTATATTGAATGCTACACTGAACGCTCTTGTTAACTTATACAAGTCATCAGGAGAATTTTCAAAGGGCTTCATTAATGTAGACAAGCCTGTCTTCGTAAATTCATTCAAGCAATTATCTATAATCATGTAACTACTCAAATATCAACCCCTTATGATATTATCGTTGTTGTTGAAAACCACTAACAGCTATGCTTGTAACAATACCTTGTGTCGTCGTTCAAAATTGGTGCATCGTGCAAAATTGGTGCATCAGAAGGTATATTCTTGGACATGAAAGCAATAAGCTATTCTGATTTTGCTTTAGCGAGTTCTTCAAATGCCTCATCTAGCACCGTCAGGACGCTACTTCGAAATTGGGAAAATCTATTATCTTCTGTCAACAAACTCAACATTTTATCTTCTTCATGATTCAATTGGCCTGTATGATGATCTCTCTCCTTGGAAATGCCCTTGTAGCGGGAATAAAGTCGCGTTAACCTGATCCCTAAACAAAACGCGAATACTTTGAGGTCTAAGTCAAGTATTTTCAAATACCTGTCTCTATCTTCTGAAATCTTTGATGATTTTATGGTCTCGATGGTACGTTTTGACGTAACGCAGCATTTATGCAAATAATCTGAGATTATGATTCCGGCTTGTGGACTCCAATTTTTGACGGTATTCTCTTCAAAGTATTGGAACAACAACAGCCGCAAAATAACATTTTCGCGGTATTTCGAGAGTAACATACCAGAAAAAACCTGATTGTCGCTCAGAATGTAAAATAATCCACAAGTGGTCAATAAGTAGTTTCGGTCGCCTCTTCTAAGCCTCTTTCCATGAAACACCGCGATGAGATTACGGTCGACGAGAGCAGTAAGTAGCCTTTCATCCTCAGCGCTAAACGGTAGCTGCTTCTTGAACCACAACGAATGTATCCCTTCATTCTTATAAGAAAGCTCCATGAGTCTTAGTAAAGAAGTTTTTTCCTGACCCTTTAACTCAGCCAGAGTACAAGTGATTAGTTCGGATATGTACTCAGCATAGACTCATGTTATCCGAACTTATACAACTGGAGTTGTTATATATAGCGATCTTGTAACCCTTATTTGCAAAAATCTAATATGCATGAAGTTGAGATTTGTGCGATTTGAGCTTTCTAAAGGTAGAAAATGTACCATCACATTTGTCGCATCTCCACTGATTCGCTCTTGCATCTTTATATCGAATATGGTTCTCTGATTCCGTATTATACATGCCTATCTGTACATCGTAATTTATTGGATTGTAATTTATCCTATACTTTAGCTTTGCAAGATTGACCCTCAACGACGAATGCGTAAAGATGCAAGATTTAAGGATGGTTGTTAAATTAGTGTTTACATTTGCAAAATGATATTTAGCATGACAGAAGATCATTCAAAACCAATATAGGTATAAATAACATCTGGATCAGGCAGAATCCTCATTTTTAACAAAAAGCTTCCAAATTATGGTAGCTACTCCCGACTGTAGTCGCCCTGTTTATCAATTGGTGAGCGACGCTAATATTTGGCTGCGTTTCTCGCCAGCGTTGCTATGTGATAATCCTCAATGTTAGACCACCCATAGCTTCTCGAAATCCAGATATAACTGTGACTTTGAAATATCTGTCATATGGAAGATGGAACTTCTTCGACGCAGAATACTGTCCCCTTCCCGACATTGACAATATTATACTTGCCAATGGAGGCTGAGACCATTGTGGCGGAGATTGGTCAGAAATACAATAACATGACCGCTGAAGATTGTTACTGGATTTTTTGCAGGGGGATCAGAGAGGAGATTCAAGAAAGTGACCATTTGGAGTCAAGGAATTGATAGCCTTTGGTTTAATGCAATCGTAGCTAGAGTCAAGGAGTTATCTGATCTGACCAAGATACCTATCGTTTCAGGTGGTATAATGTATTGCATCTAGCTCCCTGATTAGAATCTTCTTCTAATCTGGCAAAAATGCATAGACGCAAATAAATCAGACCATATCAAATGAGGATAGCAAATATATGGTTTGACATGTAGCATTTTTTACGAATAGTTGATTTGGTTGAAGTTGTTGTAGCGAAATTCGGGGGAAGTACCCTTGGCGTGAATGGATCGTTACTTCCCTCAGTTATAGAGCGGATAAGGCAACTTAAGGAAGACGCTAAAATAGTTGCTATTTTTTCTGCACCCATGATTAAATACGACGAGAAGAATGTTTCAATGACTGATATAGCAATAAGTAAAGGCAAGAGTTTTGCTTCTTCCCATCCAGTTGATTTACAATTACTTAGAAGTGTCTACGAGGATTTGTCATCGAATTATCTTAACTCAACTTACAGACAAGAATTCGTGGATCTATTGAACTCTTTTTTTCAGGAAGTGATTGTATCCCTTAAACAAGCTGCAGAAAATAAGCGCTTTGTGGATGTGATTAGATCAAGGACATTGGCATACAGCGGCGAAATTCCTATGTCTTACCTAATGGATTATGTCTTAAAGAGCAGGGGCTTTAGATCTGCACATGTCAGCATTACACAATGGCCAATTGTCACGGATGACAATTTTGAAGGGGCAAACTTCAGCTTAGTAGATTCTAGAAGACGGGTTTCTTATTTAATAGATCTGATCGAAAATAACGAAGTTGTGACGATGGGAGGGTTCATCGGAAAGACGCCTGATGGGCTTGAAACTACATATGAACGCGGCGGCTCTGATAGGACTGCTGCAGATATTGCCATACTTCTCAACGACAAATATGACGTCAGACTAGACTTCGAGAAGGATGGTGCCGTGCAAAGCGCCGATCCTAAAGTAGTCAAGAACAAATTACATTACGTTACTCATTTATCTTATAATGAAGCAAGGTTGGCAGGTATGTTTGGAATGAAGATTCTGGACCCAGTGGCGATAAAGGAGATCGATGACAACGGTCTAGATATCCCTATAACAGTAACTGATATATCATATCCTTCACGCTTCACGATCATAAAGAGGAAATTGCCCAATGATGGAGACGAGAATCTGATCAAGATCGTTACTGGTAAAAAAAACTGTGCTATTGTAAGAATGGATTCAATCTCTGCCTCACATTTATTAGCAATGCTTGAGAAGGTAAGAGATTATCACGAATTTGTGAAACTATCTCCATACAAAGTCGATGACCTTGAAATCTCAAGAATACTTTTTTTGGATGCGGAATTCATAAGAAGAAATGAGCGGTACTTTAGAGCTTACAGCTCCAAGGTAGACATAATATATCAAAGAGGTGTGGTTACAATGATAGGAGACAATATGTGGAAGAGCCCTCGAATTGCGTCTGTGGCAAGTAGTACCTGTAGGAGAGCATGGCATTAATATTCTCAATTTAGATGCTCAAGAAGAGACCTCTAGAATACTAATAGTTGTAGAAGATTCAGGGAACAGCGTTAATAGTGCAATCAGCGCTATACATTCGCAACGACCTAAGTTTCACGCAGAGTGATCAAATTAAACTAAATCCACAAAACATTGCAACTATGCCTTGCAGGAACAAGAAAGTACTCATGGTCCAATATTGTCCATGCACTGATTTCAATGGTTTGTCCATTAAATCTTTGCTTTTGGCAGCAAGGTCGATCGTCAGGTACGGTACATGGGTCTTTTCTAAAATGAACTATGCTAAATGTAACGACTGAGGATGTACTCTGTCATGAATATAATCCAGCGTAACTCGGGGCCATGTCGAGCAGAACTCCAATCAGCAGGCGTGCAGCTTTATAACGGCTGATATAAGAATCGGAAGCTAATACAGAATGCTAGGCCAATTCATAAACGACTTGAATCCGTTGCGATGGCTATCCAAATTTCAGCGAACATCGATCCCATATTTGTTGTTGATGTTCGGTTTCTATCACTCCTTAGGTATTATTGTTGCCCTTGCTGGTACACTTTTGATACAAACAACTATTCCCGGTTATATCGAGCCCAATATTCCTCGGTATTTTGATTCAGTAATATTAGCTGGCCCTATAGAAGAGTCATTATTTTTTGGAATACCCTTGTACGGATTGGCAAATGGAAATGCGAGCACTAATCGGAGGATTGGTTTGGATTTTTCTGCATCTTATTAATACTGAAGATTTATCTGTTTTGAGCCTTGCATATATCAATTGGTTATTCGTAATTCCCTCATTTTTTTTCAGTTTTCGGGTGTGGATTTCTGGTAAGGGCTGGTTCGCAGTGGTAACTCATTCCGTTTGGAATTGCTTGTTCTTTCTCGCCGGCTGCTATGCTGGGGAATATAAATGCATGTCGTATGAAAATCTAAGTGCACTACTGAGCGGCACTTTTCTCGCCGCGTTGCTAGTCCTAATTACCTATTGGCTATATCAGAGGAGAAATTACCTACTTGAAAAGAAGATATAGAACACCATTTTCAGAGCTATTTATGCTATATCAGTCACATCATAACAAGTCTCGATATGGTGAATACTGAACTTGCAAGTATGGCCACGGATTCAATTATATTCGAGCGTTACAGTCAAATATTAGTCCTGGTTTACTAATCCACACAGCTCGGAAGCCCGGTCGAGCACGTCGTAAACGTGCGCCGAATCTAGTGGCCAAACTTACTTGAGGGCTAGGGATTTCAGGCTCTGGATCTACAAGAAAAGAAACCTGAGGACAGCAGTTCGAATCTGCTCCGGGCTACTCTTCAATTTACTGTGTTCTAGGACCCGCCTTAATGATTTCTATCGGCATATTGCCAAATCTCCCGAAGTTTTTGACGAATAGAGAAGCGAGTCTTTTAGCAGATTCCAAATACTTTTGTTTGTCAGACCATGTGTTGATAGGATCAAGAATATAATCTGGGACCCCAGGGCATGAGATCGGAATCTCCACATTGAATATTTCGTGTCGTCTATAAGAAACCTTTTCCAAATCACCATTGATTGCAGCTTTCACCATGGACCTAGTGTGTTGAAGGTTCATCCTACGTCCAACCCCATATGGTCCCCCTACCCAACCTGTGTTTATCAAATAAACCTTTGAATTATGTTGGGCAATTCTTTTGCCAAGCATGTCCGCGTATACTCTTGGCTTCAACATCATGAACGGTGCGCCAAAACAATGAGAAAAGGTCTCTTGTGGTTCAGTGATGCCCCTTTCGGTGCCAGCCAACTTACTAGTGTACCCGGACATAAAGTGATACATAGCATGTTCCTTTGACAATCTTCCGATTGGAGGGAGTACCCCGAACGCATCTGCTGCTAGGAATATAATGACATCTGGATGGTTCCCTAAACTTGGCACAACGGCGTTTGGAATGAATTCAATCGGATACGCAACCCGGGTGTTTTCTGTTAGAGACTCGTCATCAAAATTGGGTTCACGACTTTGGTCTAGGATAACATTCTCCATAACCGATCCAAACCTTATTGCATTCCATATTTGTGGTTCCTTAGATCTTTGTAAGTTTATACATTTTGCGTAACAACCGCCTTCAAAGTTGAAGATACCATTCTTTGACCATCCATGTTCATCGTCTCCAATGAGACGTCTCTCTGGATCAGCTGAAAGTGTCGTTTTTCCAGTCCCTGACAAGCCAAAAAATAGGGCCGTCCTTCCATCACTACCTATGTTCGCGGAGCAATGCATAGGAAAAATATCTTTGAGAGGAAGCAGATAATTCATTGCAGAAAACATTGATTTTTTTATTTCTCCTGCATAGGACGTAGAGCCAATCAATACAAGGCGCTTCGTGAGATTGAGAATGATGAAGGTTTCACTTTTTGTTCTTTCTACTTCTGGGCGAGCTTGAAAATCAATTATAGAAAGAATAGTAAATGATGGATGATGAATTAGAAGTTCTGGTGGACTTGGGCGGATGAAAATCTGCATCGCAAACAGATTGTGCCATGCACTATCTGTTATTGTCCTGATCGAAAGCCTACTCTCTTTCTCTGCTCCAATGAATCCATCGAACACAAAAGCTTCCTTTCCTTCTAGGGATCTTTTCATCCTATCGAATATTCGATCAAATATCTCAGGAGACAATGGGTGATTTATCTTTCCCCAATCAACTGAATCATGTGTCAAGTCATCATCCACAATATATCTGTCATCAGGAGATCGGCCCGTAAACTTGCCGGTTCTGACCGAAAGAGCCCCGGTTGTAGAGAGTTTCCCTTCACGCCTATGAATAGCAGCTTCAATCAATGATGGAGGGGGTAGGTTTCTGTGCAGCTTAGAAAAATTGAAACCCGCCTCTTGTAGTTGAACAGAACATCTAAGGTCCGATGCTAATAAGCTGTCATTCATCGATTCGTTTTATGCGAGTTTTTGCATATTTATTTGATTTCCTCAATTTGCGGGGTTAGAATCTACCAAATAAGAAAAAAGACCGGAAAGAGCAGAGTTATGGTGGAGGTTCTTGGCAGGACCGTGAAGACCTGGTCCACACAAGAATGATTATTTATAGGATTTGTCAGATCATTTAATCGTGTCCGATTACTATGACGTACTGAACCTGCATCAATCGGCATCTCGCGAAGATATTAAACGATCCTTTAGGCAGCTGGCGCTAAAGCATCATCCAGATAAAAATAGAAACTCTGAAGACTCCAAAAAGAAGTTCATGGAAATTGTGGAAGCATACGAAATTCTATCAGATGACCAATCAAGGAAAGAATACGATCGGACTTACAAGTATGAGGGGTTCAGCGTAAATCGAGAATGGACTCCTCCTGCTGATTGGCAGCAGGTCTATAGCTATGAGCATCTGAAGAAGGAATACGATCGGTCCCACGTGGCGGGAGGTATGTGGGATATTAGCGACAGAGCTAGTGGAAGTTTATGGAAGGCTACATTATTCTTGTTTGTGGGCCTACTTGGGTTGGTTGCATTCATATTATGGATTAGATAAGATATGTTGCTAGAATCTGCAGGAGGTACTTTGTAAGTGCAGACATTTGCTACAAATTGGTTTTGGAGATTATATTTCCTCACACTTGGTATTTTATCCTCTTTTCGTGATTCCTTAACAAGCTCAGCCACAGAAGGAATAAAAGGGGACTTTAACAGAGTCATTTTGATCAAGATTGAGAGTTGTTGCTGTAGGTAGTAGGGTCTTTGTTACCAGCTTTCAGTTGGCAGGCGTAGAAGGCATTAAGGCAAACTCTGCGGAAGATGTATTGAACGAGATCGCCAGGATTGGTAATGGCGATGATGTAGGACTGATTCTTGTTAGTGATGACTTCGGGAAGCAGATTCGATACCAATTGACCGAATTGCGATCTAAAAAGCCTATTCCACTAGTCTTTGAGCTTCCATCACCAGGAAGCACTAAAGAAACAGTCGATTACCGAGCTCTACTCAAACAGATTCTTGGCGTATGATAGGATTTTTAGACCTGCACGCTTACGTACCTGTTTCAAAGCCTGGTTCTTTATTCTGGAGTGCTTTTCTTCCAAAAATGAGATAGGTTGTATGACCTATCATTCTCATCGCTGGCCGTGTTTTTCCTGCCCTGGCCTCGATGCTCCTTATCATCAACTCAGTGGAATCAACGGACACAAACCCGAACTCGGTTAGAGCCGAGGACATTTTTTCGAGTTGATTCATCGTAGGGCATATTGCAACGAGGGTTCCACTCGGTCTCAGGGATTCATATGTCTTCTCAATCATTGTCCAGGGGTCGCCAATATCAACGACAACTATATCTACCTCACCACAGTTTGCCTCTTGGAACTGGGTATGATCATGAAACGTTACAAAATCAGACAGGTTTGCCTTCTTGATGTTTTTCTTGGCGATAGCACTAAATTTTGGATTCACGTCAAACGTATAGACATGCCCAAACGGTCTAACTATACTTGCTAAGTAGGTCGTTAGTCCTCCGCTGCCTGTGCCAACTTCTATGACTTGTGAACCACTTGTGAGTCCACTCCGAATCCCGATATATGCTAGATCCTTGGGATATACAATTTGAGTTAGCCTTTCTGATTTCATCACGAAATCATACACCAATGGTTCTAGTAGAATGACTTTCTTTCCTTTAGAAGATAAGATAGGTGAACCAAAGTCAGAGCCTACTGCTTTTCCTATATCGAGCACTCCTAAGTGGGTGTGGAACTTCTTTCCAGCATTTGCCTCTACCAACCAAGTTTTTTGAGGAGAGTGGTAAAGAAGTACTTACAATCCTTCTTGAATAATCATGGATTAACCATCATGTACCGATGATAAAAATTAATCCCATACTCTGAACTAAGCTACCAGCCTGCTAACCAGTGGGGACAAGTACTAATATGCATTGAAATTATTTGAATTGCATCTTGGCGTTGTTATATGTATAAGGAAAAGTCCGATTCACGAATTACCTATTTCGGTTCGCGCATTAACGTACTAATGCAACCATACATTCAATTACATTGACTGCTTAGTCAACTCGGAAAAATATTTCATAATTAAGCGCCATTTATTGATACCACTTTCTTTAGATCCTCAAGGGGGCTCGAAATGAGTTTAGTCCATAGTCGTCCGTTCGCTCGGTCCCCGCTTTTTGAATTGGTTGAAACTAGGTTAATTTAAATTTGAGAGGCATTGAAGAGGAAAAGTCCATAATATTTGGCTTGATATTTAGAACATGATCTCAGCGAAGGCAGTTTGCATACTTAGTGGTGGACTAGATTCCGTTGTCTCGGCATTCTATGTTAAGCAAGTTTGGAATCTAGTGCCATATACGATTACTTTCCACTATGGTCAAAGGTCGACAGAGGAAGAGATGAAGAGAGCACGGTTTTTTGCTACAATGTTGGGGTCTGGAGCTCATAAGGAAATTGATATAGGCTTCATGAAAGATCTCTACGGCAACGATAACACGCTGACTGGGGAGAATACCATTATTCCGGAAAAATTTCACCAGTCCATAGTTGTTCCACACAGAAACTCAATTTTTTTGACGATAGGCTCAGCGTGGGCTGCTAGCCTAAAGATTGGTGTTTTAGTGTATGGAGCACATGCTGACGACCAGAATTATCCTGATTGCCGACCAAAGTTCGTAAGCTCTCTTGAAAACATGTTAAATGAATCTGATCTTGACGCTATCAACCTCGGTTTACGAAAGCGGATCGAAATCTGGTGTCCAGCAAAAGAGAATATCCACAAGAATGAGCTGGTCAAGATAGGGTACGATCTTCTGGGTGATAAGATATTCTATACGTGGAGCTGTTATTCAGATGCATCACGTAATAGTCTAAGTAAGCCAGTGCACTGTGGGGCGTGCGAATCATGTATCAACAGAAAAACTAGTTTTAGCGAAGCAAATATTGCAGATAAAACAGAATATGCTACTTGACTAGTCCTCTTAACTAGTATATCCCAATTGTATCGACAGTAAGAATAATATCTGAACAAATGTGTACTTGTGATGGAGTCCCATAGTAAGATATTGTTACAGGAAAAGGAGAAGGGTAGAACCCTAAACAAGAAGAAGATTGAAAAGATTCTGAGAAAACTGTTGATAGAATTGGGTGAAAATCCTGACAGAGAAGGCCTAATCGGAACGCCAAGAAGGATGGCAGAGGCATTTGAGGAGATATTTGCCGGTTACACAATGAGTTCCGGACTCGATGTGAGTTTCTCGGAGGAAACCGATGCTATAATTGCCAAAGATATTCAATTTTATAGTATGTGTGAGCATCATATGCTCCCCTTTTATGGCAAGGTTCACATTGCATATTTACCTGAAGGCAAGGTATTTGGCATATCCAAATTAACCCGTCTCGTAGAAAAGTATTCGCGTAGGATGCAAATACAGGAGAGGTTAACAAAGCAGATAGCTGATGAAATAACCAAAATGGGGGTTAGAGGGGTCGTCGTCATAGCTGAAGGCGAGCACTTGTGCATGAAAATGAGAGGAGTCAGAAATCACAGCCTTGTCGTCACAATGGCACACCGAGGTTTAATGGAACAAAAAGAGCTAAGAGAAAATATTCTTACTCTCATTTCTAATTCAAAGCCAGGTTTAAGATCTTTCTAAACATGAAAGGACATCGGCTTTTTCCCAATATTCACAAAGGCTTATAAAAAAGAGTATTTTCTATAGGTAAGAAGAATGGCAGGCACTATTTTTCGAGTCCAATCTCACAAGTTCAGCCAGGATAATATTCAAACTACTTTGGTTTGTTCTAAATGCGACCAAGTTTTCTCGAAGGATTTCCTACTAGACTTGGAAGGTCAGACAATTGAATTCAAATGTCCTGTCTGTGGTACAGCTGGTGAAACTGATCTGCCATATAAGAGTGCGGAAGAGAGAGAAGAGCTTGATGAAGACATTGAGGACGTTGAAGAAGAAGGCGAGGAAGAATTTGAAGAAGAATATTAGAACGCGAAAATGCGATCATATCCTTTTAGTTCGTTGATACCATGGAGTTTAAGAATTTCTCGGCCCTAGAGATTACATCCTACCATGGCCGGGTGGATTAGCCAGTTTAGGGAAGATGTATATTCTCAAGTAAGATATCTTCAAGGACTCCGGCTTCCAAAATCCACGAGTACTAGGTGCGGGCTATTTGTTGGTTCAGGCGACTCGTATGCCTGTGCTCTTCTAATGGAATATCTATCTAAGCATAAAATGCTTGCCTATCATCCTTCAGATATACTCCATTGTCCACAAATCCTATCGGATCATGAAATATTCTTCATATCCGCGTCTGGCAGAACTCGTTCAAACATTGAGGCTGCTAGAATAGCTCGTAAATTTGAGATTAAAACTACTGCTGTTACTGTCCGTTCTAAAAGTGCTCTACAAGAGGTATGTAGTAAAACACTCAATCTGGATTACTTGCATATTCCGCAATCGTCGAGCACTGGTATCTTGGAATTCACAGCTACGGTAATAATCTGTATGGCGTTGATAGGAATTAACATGAACTTGAACATCTTGGGCAAAATAATGAGTGATGCTCGTGAAAAGGTCAATCTGCATGGTGTCAACCTGCCAACAAAATTCAAATCAATCCTATTTCTGGGAGACGACATTTCATATCCACTAGCGAGATATGGGGCACTCAAAATGCACGAGCTTTTTGGATTAAGGTCGTTCGGATATCTACTTGATGATTACTATCATTCACCTATTTTCAGCTTGAAGAAGCCAGACTGTGTTTTCGTTCTTGACCACGAAACGAAGAAAAACTCATTGACTGCGGAATTTCATAAAAAATTAAAAAAGGTCCACGCTCGCTCCTATTATTTTCAGCCACATGTAGGTCGATCTCTTTTTGAACGGATACTATTTTCTATATTCGCCATTCAAATCCTTGGCCTTACTATGGCAGAAAAAATGGAAGTAGGCAAACCCTATTATCTGTCAAAAGAAAATATACTCAAATTTAGTTCGAATCTAATTTACTGATCCTGAGAATCCTGTGGATCATTGTTATTACGGCTAATTCTACTCGGGCCATGAAGTGGAGAGGAAGAATATATAGTTCAACTGAATGATCAATCGCCTCTGACTAGTTATTCTCAAAGTGATCTACTCTAATAAGTAATTTGACTAATTCACCTTCAGTTCCGAAAACAATGTTTATGTTCATGCCAGCATTATGCATCTAATAACCTGGTAAATGATTCAGCCAAAATTTCATGAAAGGTTAATGTAAACAGTATATATAGTTCTCCTTTATAAAGGCTGAATAGGGTATGCCTCAGACTAAACCAATAGTTAGCATAGAAAATGTAGTAGCGTCAGCCACGGTTAGCCAAACAGTAAATCTCAATTTGATTACCCAGATTTTTCCAGACGTGGAATATCATCCTGATCAGTTCCCAGGGTTAGTTTTTAGACTGAAATCACCAAAGACTGCCACTCTGATCTTTAGTTCAGGAAAGATGGTATGTACCGGAGCTAAATCTGAAGACCAAGCCATTAAAGCAGTAAAAAATGTAGTCCAAAAATTGAAAAAAGGAGGCATTTCTATCGAGCATGAACCGATTATTGAAATACAGAATATCGTTGCTTCGGCAAGCTTGGGTGGAAAAATTCATCTCGAGCTCGCGGCCAGAGTACTCCCCCGGAGCATGTATGAGCCTGAACAATTTCCAGGGCTCATTCATCGAATGCTAGATCCTAAGACCGTGATTTTATTATTCGCTTCCGGAAAACTAGTTTGCACTGGAGCAAAGAAAGAAACTGAAGTATATAGAGCTGTGCATAATCTCCACAATCTCTTGGAAGAAAAGAATCTGATGATTTATGAAGGTTGAAGCTCTCGGGTACTAATCATGCATATGGCAACCAAAAGAATTATAGCTAATCCGTCTCTTGAAGGTATAGAAGCTATATCCTTGGGCGTTATTTGATACCCGTTCTGCTAGTCGATCTCCCTCGTCTGATCTTGATTCATCAATTGTTGGTATCCTCTGGAATTCATAGCGTTGGCGGTGAAAATTTAGAATCGAGAATGATCATAGAAAATGTGCAGTCATTGCCTAGATCGATATTTGTGATTAATTGCCAAGTGTTGTGTGTGAAACCTCTGCCACTTCAAAAAATTGTTTCGTCAGATAGAAATGCCTTTCCTTTGACTAATCATCTTTTTACCAATTTAGGTTCGGACTCAAACTATTATGGGGCGATGATACTGTTTGCCTGAGCTGTGGCTAAAATACGGTCAAACTTCTGTAGTAGTGGACATTAAGTACGAAAATCTACAAGCTCACATTTTTCCAACTCCATCTACAGGTTACTTGGCAGAACAACAAATAGAGGATGAACTGTCCAATATGGACATAACTGATAACACCATCATAGTTGTTTTGTCGGTGTCACAGGCGGTCTTGAATTTGGTAGATCGAATCTCTCAAAGAGCCATCCTAAAAAACCATGCTTGCGTTGCTTTTGCTTCTCGAACAAATCTTCTAAAAACACTAAAGAATTCATTACGAAAACAGCCCTACCCTATATATGAGGCAACATATTCTTCACTGTTTCCTCTACTAAGCAAGTACAAGAATGTGCTATGTATCTCCCAAGTTAGATATGATCCATTGTTTGGTTACGGTGGAACTCCCACCTTGTTTCTTCGACAATTCTTTCCAGCAGAAATGAGCGAAGCATTTTACTCACGATCAAACAACCTACCTAATCCTAGCAAAAAACTTTCACCACTAGAAATTGCATTGCGAACGGTCGACAATATGAACGCGACTTCGATCGATGTAGTTGGCAGTCCAAAGATCTTTAGTTTGCACCATGGAACTATTTCTCAGTCATTTGAGAGTGCCATTCGCTCATTAGATCGTGGTCGGAAAACTGGCACCGAAAAGTGCCAAACAGCTTTGATAAGTCCGAGTGACGATCTTGAACCACATCTTACTTTATGTTCGTCGCTGAACTCTCTCTGGAACGTAGTAGAAGTGATTAAGGAGGGTGGATTAGCATCTCTGCTTTCAGAAAATAATATAGGCTTAGGTTGCGAGGCTTTAGAAATGTACGTCCAAGAAAGGTTGGATATACAAAAACACTTAGAAGAGAAACTTCAATACTTGGAGGGCCTAGAACATATCTTGTTCCTACAGGAGTTAACTAGAAATTATGATTTAGGAATAATATCAACTTTGCCTGAATATTATCTACTAAAGTTGGGACTTGTTCCTTTAAGGTCCACTAAGGAATGTTATGTTAGAGCCTTGTCGAAATTCGGAAGATCTCAAAAAATGCTCGTAATCTCAGGTGCAGATATCCTCTCTTTATTCGATTAGCCCCAGCGTTCGGATTCTATGGATGCTGTCATTTGATTCAAGGTGCTGAGAAATATGGAGTGCTCTGAAACTGGATCCGCTTAAATATTCGGGGAACCTATTCAAATTCTGATGTAGAACTTTTCGGGCCAGATAAAGATATACCTATATATTGAGAAAGGGGGGTAGGTGTATCAGAATTTGTATTTCATGTTGCATTCCTCTACCCAATTACTGGGTACTGGAGGTAGTTGAGTATTTGTCAGCTGAGAAGAAGATTATCAAGATAACTGATCATATTTATCAGCCCAAGCATGAGATTCTGCCTAAAACCGAGGCTAGCGCTGTGCTAAAACAATACAACGCTAAACCTAGCCAACTCCCGTACATAATGTTGAGCGATAGAGGCTTGCAGGACCTTGACGTTAGGCCAGGAGATATCATAAAGATTACTCGCAAAAGTGCTACTGCGGGTGAAAGTGTATATTACCGGTATGTGGTAGAGGGATAGGAATAATTTAGGTGGTGGTTGTTCGTTTTGTGGCCCATTATAAATGACATTTTGAGAAAGGAAGGAGTAGCAAGGCAACATTTGAATTCCTACAATGAATTTATGGAGAAAGGGATTCAAAGTATTATCGATGAAGTTGCAGAAATAGAGATAGAGACTTCCGAATATCCTTACAAGATCAAGCTGAGGAAAGATAAAGCTGCAGCAGCCTAGGATTATGGAGCTTGACGGCTCGATTACCCATGTAGCTCCTATGGAGGCGCGTTTAAGAAACTTGACATATGCCTCGCCGATCATGTTAGAATGTAGCATAGTAGAAGATGGCAAAATATTGGAATCCAGATTTATTCACATAGGTGACATGCCTGTGATGGTAAAATCTAACGCTTGCATTTTGCATAATATGCCAGAACACAAGCTGAATAGAGTTGGCTGAAGATCCACGAGATCCAGGTGGATACTTTGTCATCAATGGTTCCGAAAGAGTCATTGTAGGATTAGAAGATCTTTCATACAACAAGATTATAGTCGATATGGAAGAAGCCACCGGTACCCTCCTGTACAAGGCTAAAGTATACTCCTCTATTGTTGGCTATAGAGCAAAACTGGAACTAATAATGAGACCTGATGGATCCATAGTAGCAAAGATACCTGGATCTCCTGTGGATGTGCCCTTAATCACATTGGTTCGCGCTCTGGGACTGGAAACCGACAAGGATATTGCAAATGGCGTATCATTGAATCCCCTCATACAAGACGAGCTTGAACCCTCATTTGAAAAATCCAGTGATGTGGTTACAAGTAGGGATGCAATAATCTATGTTAGCAAACGTATTGCCCCGGGCATGCTTGAAGAATTTCAGATCAAGAGAGCGGAAACCCTTCTTGATTGGGGACTTTTACCACACTTAGGAAAGAACCCCGATAACCGGCATGAAAAAGCACTCTTCCTTGGTGAGGCAGCTAGTAAGTTGATCGAACTTAAACTTGGTTGGATTGATGCAGACGACAAAGATCATTATGGTAATAAAGTAATAAAGTTCGCTGGTCAAATGCTAGCAGATCTATTCCGGTACTGCCTTCCGGAATTTGATACGCGATATGAAATACCAACTCGAACGCTCAGGTCAGAAGCGAGGAATTAACGCTGTTGCTGTCTGCGGTCCGCCCTGGAATAATATCGGATAAGCTGAATAACGCAATTGCAACTGGAAATTGGGGACGAGGCCGGGTCGGAGTAACTCAGCTACTAGATAGGACAAATTATATGTCTACAGTAAGCCATTTGCGGCGTATTCAATCTCCTCTTAGCAGAAGTCAGCCTAATTTTGAAGCAAGGGATCTACACGCAACTCACTTTGGTCGCATCTGTCCTGCTGAGACGCCAGAAGGATCTAACTGCGGACTGGTCAAAAACCTGGCTCTATCAGCCATTATATCAGTGAGTGTTTCTTCGGCTGAAATTGTCGAAAAGCTCTTTGATTTGGGAGTTGAGCATGTAGATGAGGCGAATGAGAACTTGAAGAGAATTGGAGCTAGGGTATTTGTTGATGGGCAGCTTGTTGGTTATGTGGAGGACGGCGGCCATCTAGCTAACACTTTAAGGACAATGAGGAGATCTGGCAAGATTCATCCTCATGTGGGTGTCTATCTCTACAGTTCATTAAACGATAGCGCAACCAAGCGTCTTTACATTAGTTGCAATTCTGGCCGCGTGCTTAGACCCTTGATTATTGTCAGAGATGGTCGGTCACTGATCACTGACGAAATAATTGAAAAAATTCAAAAGAAATTTCTTTCCTGGACTGATCTTCTGCACACAGGCATCTTAGAATTAGTTGACGCGAATGAAGAGGAGAATTGTTATGTTAGTATAGGTACCGATGTTGTAGAGCTTTCACACACTCATTTGGAGGTTTTTCCCTCCTCCATATTGGGAGTTGGGGCATCCATCATTCCTTACCCTGAACACAATCAATCTCCACGTAATACCTATGAAAGTGCGATGGCAAAACAGAGTCTCGGGTTTTCAACCCCCTTGATGAATGCGAGTACATATGTGAGACAACATTTGATGCTTTATCCTCAAACTCCAATGGTTAGCACCAAGGCGATAAATCTGCTAGGCCTGGACGATAGACCAACTGGGCAGAATGCAATTGTGGCAGTCCTTCCTTATGAAGGTTATAATATAGAAGACGCTGTGGTATTTAACAAGTCTGCAGTAGATAGAGGGTTTGGGAGAACCTTCTTTTATAGAGTGTACGAAGCAGAGGCCAAGCAGTATCCAGGGGGTATGAAAGATAATTTCGAATTACCTTCATCGGACGAGAATATACGCGGCTATAGAGGGGAAAAGGCATATCGCCTCTTAGAACAGGATGGTGCTATAATGCATGAAGCTGTGGTCGTAGGTGGCGATATTCTAATTGGTCGAACCTCGCCTCCAAGATTTATGGAGGAATATAGAGAGTTCGAGGTCAAGGGACCATACAGGCGGGATACTTCTATTGGGGTTAGACCTTCAGAAAACGGGGTTGTCGACACGGTTATAATGACTCAGTCTGTAGAGGGTGGCAAAATGTTTAAGATACGCGTTCGTGATATGCGAATTCCTGAAATTGGTGATAAATTCGCATCAAGACACGGTCAAAAGGGTGTCGTTGGTATGCTGGTTAGTCAGGAGGATTTACCCTACTCCGAGAACGGGATAGTCCCCGATGTTATGATCAATCCCCATGCATTCCCCTCCCGTATGACAGTAGGTCAGTTTCTGGAGTCACTTGGGGGTAAAGCAGCTGCACTAAGAGGTAGAATCGTAGACGGATCAGCATTCCTAGGAGAAAAATTAGACCAACTTAAGGATGTATTGCAAGATTATGGTTTCAAGTTTACGGGAAAAGAAGTAATGTATGATGGCAGAACGGGAAGAAGATTCCCAGCCGATGTTTACGTAGGTGTAGTTTATTATCAGAAACTCCATCATATGGTAGCAGACAAGATCCACAGCAGGGCTAGAGGTCAGGTACAAATGCTGACCAAACAGCCGACAGAAGGTCGAGCAAGGGGAGGGGGTCTACGGTTTGGTGAAATGGAACGAGATTGCCTCATTGCATATGGTGCTTCAATGATGCTCAAGGATCGTCTCCTAGAGGAGTCAGACAAAGCCGAAATAAACGTGTGCGAGCGATGCGGTCTCTTGGCTTATTATGACATTAAACAGCGCAGATACATTTGTAGGGTGTGCGGGGATAAAGCCAAGATCTCATCTGTCATAATCGCATACGCCTTCAAGTTATTGTTGCAGGAAATGATGAGTTTGAATGTTGCTCCTCGCCTGTTGGCGAAGGACAAAGTTTAGGAGGAGATTCTGATTTGACAGAAGAATCAATGAAAATATTAGGAGGAATAAAATTTAGCATCTGGTCGCCGGTGGAAGTGCGTAAATTTAGTGTCGCTGAGATTACTGCTCCAGAAACCTACGATGAAGACGGTATGCCTGTTCAAGGAGGTCTGATGGACAATAGGCTTGGCACGCTGGAACCAGGTCAAAAATGTGGAACATGTGGGAACACATCGGCAAGATGCCCCGGACACTTCGGGCATATTGAGCTTGCTGAGCCAGTACTTCATATTGCATTCGTGGATGATATTCATAAACTGCTTATCACCTGCTGCAGATCATGTAGCAGAGTGAAACTAGGCCATAGTGATATCGAGAAGTATCGTGCCTTGCGTAGCGCAAAAGCAGCATATTCCGTGATAACACTAGAGAACATTAAGGATGAAATAATAGAGAAGGCAAAGAAAGTTAAGGTCTGTCCGCACTGCGAGAAAGAACAGTATGAGTTAGTCTTTACAAAACCAACTATTTTTGTAGAAAAGACTGAAGCTGGAGAGAACCGGCTGCTCCCAATTACTATTAGGGAGAGGATGATGAATATCCCTGATGACGACCTTCTCCTGCTAGGATATGATTCTAAAACAGCAAGACCGGAATGGTTTGTGTTGCAGGTTCTGCCTGTACCACCGGTCACCGTAAGACCTTCAATAATACTGGAGACAGGCATTAGATCGGAAGACGATCTGACACACAAGTTAGTAGATATCATACGTGTTAATCAGAGATTGAAGGAGAGCAAAGAGGCTGGCACGCCTCCATTAATAGTTCAGGACTTGGTAGATCTATTACAGTACCATGTGACTACATACTTCGACAATGAGGTTTCTGGTATTCCACAAGCACATCATCGTTCTGGAAGGCCTTTGAAAACTCTTACCCAAAGATTGAAGGGGAAGGAAGGTAGATTTAGAGGATCCTTATCTGGGAAGAGGGTTGATTTCTCTAGTCGAACAGTAATATCACCAGATCCTAATCTGACAATCTCCAGCGTGGGTGTTCCTGTTGACGTAGCAAAGAAGCTTACTATTCCGGAAACAGTCTCCCAATGGAATCTTGAACGTCTGAAAGCCCTCGTTGTTAATGGACCAAACATATATCCGGGAGCGAATTACATTATTAGGCCTGACGGTGTCAAAATTAGGCTCGATTATGTAAGTGATAGGGAGATGGTTGCCGAATCGCTTGCTCCAAACTATGTTGTAGAGAGACATCTTTCAGATGGCGATATCGTGATCTTTAATCGTCAACCATCGCTCCACAGAATGTCCATAATGGCTCATTACGTTAAGGTTCTTCCCTATCGCACATTTAGACTCCACCCAGCTGTGTGTCCTCCTTATAATGCAGATTTTGATGGAGACGAAATGAACTTACATGTACCTCAAAGCGAAGAAGCTCGAGCCGAGGCCGCATTGTTAATGAGGGTTCAAGATCAGTTGATATCTCCCAGGTATGGCGGACCTATTATTGGTGGTATCAGAGATTTTATCACTGGAGCGTATATTCTCACCTCAAAGGACACTTTTCTGAACAGAGAGGAATTCGCTAACTTGGCCTTGAGTGGGGGCTATGGGGGTGTGCTTCCACATGCAGATTCAAAGGATGGAGAATATCAACTTTACAGTGGTAAGCAGCTCTTCTCACTTTTCTTCCCTAGTGATTTCAATTTTGTTGTCACTTCTAAGTGGAACAAAGCATCCAAAGGCGAGGGCAAGGATGTTGTAATTAGAAACGGTCAACTCCTAAGTGGGGTTGTAGACAAGGCATCGATTGGTGCTGAAGAGCCGGATAGTGTGCTGCATCGCATTGCAAAGGATTACGGAAATGATACAGCGAGAAAATTTTTGGATTCGATCCTGATCATATTGAAGACCTATTTGACTCAACGCGGATTCTCTTATGGATATTCAGATCTATGGCTAAGCGATGAAACAAGGAAAGAAATTAGTGCGATTATTGAGCGAGCTTATGAAAAGGTTGATGAGTTGATAAAGCAGTACAAAGACGGTACTCTCCCACTGACGAGAGGTTTGTCTCCCGAAGAAGCTCTGGAGCTGTATGTGGTTAATGAATTGTCTAGGGCCAGGGATAGGGCAGGAAAAACAGCAGATCGAGCATTTCCCGACGATAATTCTGGTGTAATTATGGCATCGACGGGCGCTAGAGGTTCAACACTGAATATAGGTCAGATGACTGCGGCTTTAGGGCAACAATCCATTAGAGGGAAGCGCATTAACAAAGGTTACCATAACAGATCACTCCCTCATTTCAGGATAAATGATACCAATCCTGACGCGAAGGGCTTTGTCAAATCCAATTATCGGGACGGATTAAGTCCTTTGGAGTTCTTCTTCCATGCGATGGGAGGTAGAGAAGGCTTAGTAGATACCGCCGTAAGGACTCAACAGTCCGGATACATGCAGAGGAGATTGATAAATGCGTTAGAGCATCTGAAGATTGAATATGACCTCACCGTGAGAGATCCGCATGGAAATATCATTCAGTATTTGTATGGCGAAGACGGGATCGATCCCGCGAAGAGTGACCATGGAGAGGCTGTAAATATACTCAGATTAATTGAAGGTGAATTTATTGTGGATGAAGGTAAGAAAGCCACCGACGTTGAAATTACAAAGGTACTCAACTCAATTGGCGCTAATCTTAACGTAAAAGTAAAGTCTAATCTAGAAATGACTCTATTAAATAACCGACTGAGCAAGGCAGGAGTAGAAAAAGTAGTTCGAAAAATTGTTGAATTCACACAAAAAGCCATGGCGGAACCAGGTGAGGCTGTCGGTGTGGTCACAGCACAATCCATAGGGGAACCAGGTACACAAATGACTCTTAGAACTTTCCACTTTGCAGGCGTCAAGGAAAGAAATGTAACTTTAGGGTTACCTCGTTTAATTGAGTTAGTAGACGCACGTAAGAAACCAGTTACGCCAACCATGGATATTTACTTGGATGAAGAACATAAGATTAGTAGGGAAAAAGCGTTACAAGTAGCCAAAGAAATTATTTACACTCGGGTATCTGACCTAATAGATAAGACTGATATTGATTATAGTGGAATTTTAAACTTTTACTTCTCTGAAGCACAGCTTGCAGAACGCGGATGCGAGCTTGAACAGGTATTTGATGTATTGAAGGGCTCAAAGAAGAAATACGACATTAGTATGAAAGATAAACCTTATCACATACGAGTCTCAATTCCAGATGACCCAGACGCCCAAACGATCTTAACATTGAAGAATAAGCTTTTGAACACTAGGGTTAAGGGTGTGCCTGATATTGAAAGAGTTACCATCGTAAAACAAGATGAAGAATGGGTTATACAAACGGCAGGCTCGAACCTATCCAAAGTGGTTCAAATCCCTGGTATAGACACTCGGAGGATTTCGACAAATAATGTTTACGAGATTTGGCAGACACTAGGAATAGAGGCTGCGAGAACTGCATTGGTGAAGGAAATCACAAACACTTTAGAGGAGCAGGGGTTGGAGGTCGATCTCCGTCATATTATGTTGGTGGCTGATTTAATGTCATCTAAAGGGTATCTCCAACAGATAGGAAGGCATGGTATTGCGGGGACAAAAACCTCCGTACTGGCACGCGCAGCATTTGAAATTACTGTTCCCACCATAGCGAGGGCTTCTCTCGAGGGACAGGTGGAGACCTTAAGGGGAGTAACAGAAAACGTTATAGTAGGAGTTACTGTACCCGTTGGCACCGGCATGGTTGAGCTTTATATGAAAGTAAAGGAGGAGAATGCTGATGAAAGCACTAGACAAACTAATTAAAGAAGCAGTAGCAACTGGCAAGTACAAGAAAGGGGCAAAGGAGGTAATGAGATTTGTTAAAGGATCAAAACTCATCCTTGTATCTGATTCGGTTGAAGATAGGAATAGAGGCAGTATTGAAAATCAGGCGAAATCTATTGGTATTCCGGTGCTTAGATTTCATGGAACATCGGTCATGTTAGGGAGGGCTTGCAATCGGCCGCATAGGATATCCGTGCTCTCCATTCGGACCGGGACTGAAGAAGAAATTCGAAACATTCTCTCTGAAAGGTGAACTATTTTTGCGCATTCAATTGCGTGAAACATGGTACAGTGGCTTATTACAATGTATGCTTTGGTGATTTTATACTACGGATTATATTCAAGCGGAATATCTATTTGATCTAGACAGCTGCCCGTGCAGCCATGCATGACATGGAAGACTTAAATTGGCGATAATGAATCAGATGCATGATTCGCGAATTGCGTGTATTGTCTTTCTGCGCTTATGGTAATAAGAGGATTTAAGATTTGACGGAAAAAATCAAGTTGACTTCGGATGAATTGCGACTTATGTCTTTATTTCAGAGTATCACGAGTGTAACTGCTAGGGATTGTGTAGTTGATGATAAGATGGACCGTGTTATCTTCATTGTCAATAAGGGCCAGATGGGCCTGGCCATAGGGAAAGGAGGTGCGACTATTCGACAACTACAAAACGTTGTGGCTAAGAAAGTAGAACTTGTTGAATATTCTGATGATGCAAGCGATTTCGTCCGCAATATACTGAACCCTCAAATGGTAAATGATGTAAAAATCACCCAGAGAACAGATGGCTCCAAGCAAGCGGTAGTTCTTGTAGATGCAAAGCGAAAAGGCGTAGTAGTAGGGAAGGAAGGAAGGAATGCAGAGAAGGCTAGATTGTTGGCAAAGAGGTACTTTCAAATATCCAATGTTCTGATAACAAGTGCACCTGAAAGAATGATGGGAAACGAGGTTATAGATTAGTTGGCCAAATCACCGTTAGGTTTGTTTGCGGGGCGTGTGCTCAGGTCAAAGAGAAAACGCGCACGCTGGTCGAACAAATATTACAAGAGGCGCATGTTGATGCTGGACAAGAAAGCTAACCCTCTTGAAGGGTCTCCTCAGGCAAAAGGAATTGTTCTTGAAAAAGTCGGAATAGAATCGAAACAGCCGAACTCCGCAGTGAGGAAATGCGTTCGAGTACAATTGATAAAGAATGGAAAAACCATCACAGCATTCTTACCAAAGGATGGGGCCTTGAATTTCGTAGATGAACATGACGAGGTAATGCTAGAAGGAATTGGAGGTTCAATGGGAGGGGCAATGGGTGATATCCCTGGAGTAAGATGGCGAGTCTTCAAAGTAAACGGCGTCTCCCTTAATGAGTTAGTTTTAGGACGGAAGGAGAAACCACGGAGGTAATTGATATGAGTGGAAAGGAACGAGCAAATCTGCTTTTATTCAACAAGTGGGACACAAGAAAGATAGAAATAGGCGACATCGGCCTTCAGAAAGTGATATCGTTAAAGCACTCCGTTATTCCCATCACCTTTGGACGACATGAACATCAACGATTGAAAAAATCGGAGGTTAACATTGTGGAAAGGCTCGCCAACAAGTTAATGCATTTTGGAAAAAGATATGCGAAAAATACTGGTCGAATGGGTGGCAAAAAGGCAAAAACTCTGAACATGTTGAAGACTGCTTTTGAGATAATACACCTCGAAACAGGCAAGAATCCGCTAGAGGTATTTGTGAAGGCTGTTGAGAATGCATCCCCTAATGAAGATACTACCCGAATCGTTTACGGAGGAGTAGTTTACCACGTCTCCGTTGACGTAGCTCCCCTAAGACGGGTTGATTTTGCTCTCCGTTTTATAGCGGAAGGGGTTAGAGAATCAACGTATTCTAACCCGCAAGCCATAGAGGAAGCTCTTGCGAGAGAACTTGTTTTAGCTTCAGAAAATGAAATGGCCAGTCACGCTATAAAAAAGAAAAATGAACAAGAAAGAGTAGCAATGGCATCGCGATAGCCCAATGTATCGTTAGAGCAGAAAAGTAGTAACCTTCCAAGATTGCATGCGCGACTGAGCATTAGGCTGAAACTTAAATAACAAGGTTCCAGTGAAAATCAATATAAATGAATGGTAAAGATGAATTCCTATTCAAGAAAAGCACCTTAATTAGTACAAGAGCAGGACGGGACATAATCAAACAAGCTCTATTGAGAGAAAAGGGATACAAGCAGTTTAGTAAATACAGCCGTGAAACTGAAGAACAATTTCAGGACTTTACCAAACGCTACTTGTTATCGCTACACAAGCTGATCATCTCTGACCAAAATCCCTCTGGTTCTCTTAGAAAATTCTCCGAAGAAATAGGGTCTTCAGAGATGGTTCTTGACGATTCTAAAATACAAGATGTCATGGCGAGAATATCTCGACCTGAAATTCTTGCAGACAGAGTGGAGCGCATATTAAATTCCAATTTTGTCTTAATGACTTTCCCTGTTCTAAATGCATTGTTTGATGGGGCAGCTGCATTCTTTCAAGAAAGTATTAGTCCTGAGGTGAGAACTACCATCATAGACGGACACATTATCGCAATAGATCTTAGCGAACCTATGGACAGGATTATTGACAAAGATGAGGACTTGGATTATCTGGATGATTACAAGCTAATGAATCCATATATACTTCAGGTTGCAAGACAAATGATTTCCGTCGGAGGAGAACGCAGTACTTAAATCATTTGAAGAAGGCTTTAAGGATGCTAGAGTAGGACAGTATATTGATCAGAGACTCAAAGCGAAGCCTGAGTCTGTCACAGATGAGAATATGATGGGTTGCTACAAGAAGTATCGAGCAATTATGGGCACGGCAGCTAGAAATATGGCAGTTGATAGGAAACCACTTGGTGAAATCTATCATTTGGGTATGGCAAAGGCCAGTGAAGCTGTAGGTTGTGGAAACGAGATCCAGGATGCAATTAAGAACGGATCAATAAAAATTCCATCTTGGCCGTTGTACTATAGCATTATCACTGGGGACGTGCAAAAGGCATTCGAACTTACGATGAGAAAAAGCTCAAACTACTTGGACGAGGCAAGAATCGCTCTAGATATGCTTCCGCACGAATATGGCTTTAGACCGTTCTTAGAATTCCTTTTCCTGTACGTCAATCATTACAATCAATATTGGTTCAATGAATTGAATAAGCGAGACCTCTATGCATTGTTACAGAAAAACCTAACACTGAGTGACCTGCATAGAAAATGAAGGTGCCACCCTTCGTATTTATTAAGAAGGTTTATTATTCTAACCACAGTTCTATCTTCAAGCGCAAATGTCTAGCGAGTACGAGAAGAACGTAGTAAAGCTCATCCAAGAAAAACTTGACGAGTTAGAATATTTGAAAAAGGCTGAAGACTGGAATAAATCTCGGGCACAGAGATTGGCAGACGAAATTGAAACACTTGAGACCTTATTTGAAAATTACAACTTAGGAATGAATTATTTTCGGCGGGCGAAAGGGGGAAGATCAGGACTCAGAGAATGAGGGTTTCGCCTGCATAAGGCTAGCAGGTGTATGTTCAATTTTTAGTATCGGAAATTATCATTATACCTTCTTCTCGGAGCGTAACTGCGGGTCTGGCAGCTCAAAATCTCATTATAAACTAACAAGAGAGACTTCGTAATTATTTATATACCTAATTCTTGGCATATGACTCAGGCCATGCACGAGGATAAGATAAAGAAGTTATATCATATCAAGAAGCTGTCTGAGGAAGGAGGCGGGCCGGAGAGGATTTCCGCCCAACATTCCAAGGGTAAGCTAACAGCGAGGGAAAGAATTAGCCTTCTGTTAGATGAGGATTCTTTCGTCGAAATTGATAAGTATGTAATCCATCGCAATGATGATCCTTCGACTAGAGCGTATTTTGGAGATGGGGTATTGACAGGATTCGGCACCATTGATGGGCGAAAGGTGTTTGTTTACGTTTACGATTTTACGGTGTTAGGAGGCTCGCTAGGTGAAATGGCAGGAAAAAAGATCGTGAAGGTTATGGATCATGCTCTTAGGGTCGGTGTCCCTATCATAGGAATTCTGGATTCGGGAGGAGCAAGAATTCAAGAAGGAGTAATGAGTTTAGACGGTTACGGGGATATCTTCTATCGGAACACTCTCGCATCGGGCGTTATTCCACAAATAACTGCCAGCATGGGTCCTTGTGCAGGGGGTGCTGTTTATTCTCCTGCCATGACTGACTTCGTAATTATGGTGGAACGCATAGGGCAAATGTTTGTTACAGGACCTGAGGTAGTCCATGAGGTGTTAGGGCAGGAGGTTTCATTTGAAGAGCTAGGAGGTGCAATAACACATGCCAGTAAATCTGGCGTGGCTCATTTTGTAGCAAAAGACGAATATGCATGCATTGATAAGATAAAAAAACTCCTTTCCTATCTACCACAAAACAATAGCGAATTTCCTCCAATTGTTCAACCAGGAGATGATCCAAATCGGATCGATGCTACCCTTGCGTCTATACTCCCTGAAAATCCGTATGAACAATATGATATGAAGCAAATAGTCAAATCAATTGTCGATCACGGAGATTTCTTTGAGATACACGAACTCTTCGCAGAGAATGTTGTTGTAGGGTTTGCAAGAATGGGAGGAAGATCTGTAGGAATAGTTGCTAACCAGCCTTTGTATCTTGCTGGAGCCTTGGATATTAATTCTTCCAACAAAGTCTGCGAGGTTCATTAGATTTTGTGATTGCTACAACATTCCCATTGTTACCTTGGTAGATACTCCTGGTTACCTACCTGGAACGGATCAAGAACACAACGGGATAATTCGGCATGGGAGCAAATTGTTGTACTCTTATTGCGAGGCATCTGTGCCTAAGATCACTTGTATAATAGGAAAAGCGTATGGCGGCGCTTATATCGCCATGGGAAGCAAAAACCTTAGAGCTGACATAAACTTTGCATGGCCAACAGCTGAAATTGCAGTTCTTGGACCCGAGGCCGCAATAACGATAATAAATCGCCGAGACCTCAAGAAATCTGAGGACTTGGCAAAAACCAAAAAGACTCTTGCGAAAGAATACAGAGAAAAGTTCGCCAATCCCTATATCGCAGCAGAGAAAGGAATTATCGATTTGGTTATAGATCCAATGGAAACTAGACCTATGATTATAAGGGCACTTGATACCTTATCCACTAAAAGGGAGACATATCCGTGGAAGAAACATGGGAACATAAATTTATAGAGGTGAGCAAATTACGACCAAAACAATAAGCAAAATTCTGATTGCAAATAGGGGCGAGATCGCTCTAAGGGTAGTCCGTGCATGTAAAGAACTGGGAATAAAATCTGTTGCAGTATTTTCTGATGAAGATACACGCTCAGTGCATGTAAAAAGAGCTGACGAAGCATACAACATTGGACCAGCAGCAGCCACAGAAAGTTATCTGAATCTGAAGAGAATTATTGAGATTGCAAAGCAATCAGGGTCAGATGCTATTCATCCAGGGTATGGGTTTTTGTCCGAAAACGAAGGATTTGCAAAGGCTTGCAAGAAGAGTGGGATAATATTCATAGGGCCTGGAAGTGAAGCTATGGAAGTCACTGGTGACAAGATGAAGTGTAAAGAAGTGATGAAAGAAGCAGGAGTTCCATTGGTGCCCGGTAGTGACGGTGTAGTTGATGATCTTGATGAAGCCGTTGCGATAGCAAAAGATTCTGGATTTCCTGTCCTCCTCAAATCTGCATTTGGTGGGGGAGGAAGAGGGATTCGCTTGGCCAAGGATGAAAAAGAACTACGGCAAGAATACGAGATGGCCTCTGCCGAATCAAAGGCAGCGTTTGGGAAAGGCTGCACTTTATGTTGAAAAATGCCTTGAGGGCATCCGCCATATTGAATATCAACTTATTCGCGATACACACGGCAACAGTAGGCACCTATTCGAACGTGAATGTTCTGTGCAAAGAAGACATCAGAAGCTCATCGAAATGTCTCCGTCTCCCGTCCTAGATGCTAAAACTCGTAATAAGATAGGAGAAATCGCAGTTAGAGCTGTTGATGCCGTGGATTACGTCAATGCGGGAACGGCCGAATTTTTAAGAGACAACAAAGGAAATTTCTACTTTATAGAAATAAACTCCAGATTACAAGTGGAACATCCAGTCACTGAATTTGTTACAGGGTTAGATCTTGTGAAATTGCAAATTTCAATAGCACAAGAAGAAAAAATCCCGTTCAAGCAGGAAGAGTTAAATTTAAGAGGATCAGCAATTGAATGTCGTATAAACGCAGAAGACCCATTTAACGAATTCTCGCCATCGGTCGGATTAGTTCCTTCATGCAATCTACCTTACGGGCCCGGTGTACGGGTGGATTCATATCTATACCCTGGCTGTATGGTATCCGGATATTATGACTCCCTCGTGGCAAAGCTCATTACTTGGGGCAACCATTTCGAAGAAGCTAGAAGCCGGATGATTAACGCATTAAATGAATTTGAAGTCGAGGGTGTAAATACAACCATACCTCTTCACAAGACGATAATGAAGGAGGAGCATTTCATAAGAGGGGAGCTGTCAACTGACTATCTAGATCGATATGCGTTAATGGATAAGCTTCTCAAGGATACGAAGGGCTTGTCATCTCAGACTCAGGTTCCTGCTCTCGCCGCACTTTTGCTTTATTCAGAGTTTAAGAGAACCCATTCACTCAGCAGAGGTGATGTTCGGCCTTCCGAACGCATGCCGGCATGGATCAGACAGAGAGGAAGCTTTTGATGGAATTTAAAATAGCGCATCTGGATCAGCCCGTTAACGCAGAGTTTGTCAGCACCCTGGGCGAGTCTGAAGCCATGGTCAAGATAAACCAAAGAGATTACCGTCTGAAAGTCCTGAGGTTTTCTTCAAATATTGTCGAATTTATGATAGATAACTCCTACCATTACGCAAAAATACTCAATTCTAGTACTTCTGAGGTGAAGTTGTTAATAGATGGGACTGAAATGAAAATAAACAAGCATTCCAAACTGTCAGAAGTTTTGGAAAAGTCATTATCTATGATCTCGCAGACGACGGGAGTAAATAATTTGACAAGTCAGATACCCGGAAGAGTTGTTAGCGTATTAGGGAAGCAGGGTGACCCGGTAAACAAAGGGGACTCCATAGTGGTACTGGAATCCATGAAAATGCAGGTTGCGGTAAAATCCCATAAAGATGGCAAGATAAAAGAAATAAAAGTTAAGCAGGGAAACACTGTATCCAGAAATGACGTCATTGCTGTTATAGAGTAGTAAGAATAAAAAAGTAACATTCAGTCACATGCATCTTGCCACAGAGGGCTGGCACCTTTACATTTAACAAACCTTAATTAGTAAAGTAAAATTGCCTAACTATTTTTCCAAAGAAGATCTTATCTCGTCGTAATTTGGCTCCACCAGTGGATTGTCAGATATCCATCTGTACCTAATTATTCCGCTTTCGTCCAGCACGAACACTGAACGCTTAGCTGCGTTATAACTTTCTAAAGGACCCAAGTTGGCCATTACAATGCCATATTTGTTTATGACCTCACGCTTGTAATCGCTAAGAATCGGAAAATTAAGGTGTCTGTTCTCTGTAAAAATCTTGTTAGCAAACGGGCCGTCTACGGAGATACCAACAACCTGAGCCCCAAGGGATTTTAGCATTGCTAGCGAGTCCCTCAGCGCACACATTTCGGCAGTACATACAGGCGATTCTGCAGCTGGAAAAAAAGCGAGAACAAGTTTCCTGCCCCTAAATTCTTCAAGGCTTCGACTTCTCATCTCAACATCAGGCAGATTAAAGCCAGGAGCTTCTTGTCCTATCTTGGGAACTGAAACGGTTGTTGGGGTTGAAGACATGGACCAGACTACACCTTAGGACAATAAATTAATTTCGGAATCTCAGCTATTTGGAAAGCCGGAGTGTCTGCGTAGCTCCCTAATTGTTTCTTCCAACGCCAAAACTACCCTTTCTACTTCAAACGTTGTGTTTTGATGACCAAGAGTAAGCCGAAGGGAACCTTCAATTTCCAACAGCGATAGGCCCATTGCTTTGAGTACATGGGAGGGCCTAGCTTTATTAGAAGAGCATGCTGCCACCGGTAGACGCCGCAATCCCGTACTCATTCAGTTTTACAATGATGTCCTCTCCCTTGACTCCAGGAAAGCTAAAATGAGCGTTATTGGGTAGTCTTTGATTCATTGAACCGTTGACATGGCTTCTAGGTACCGTCGATAATACTCTATCAATGAGATAGTCCCTGAGTTTCTTTACGTTGCTCCAATTTTCAAACAGGTTTTCTGAAGCGATCCTGCAGGCCTCACCAAAACCTACTATGCCATATACATTTTCAGTGCCCGATCTCAAGGACTTTTCTTGACCCCCGCCGTCGATCAAAGGGATCAATTGGTCCCGGTCGCGAGCATATAAAGCCCCAATTCCTTTCGGTCCGTATATCTTGTGTGACGATAGCGATAGCAGATCCACACCAAGTTGCTTCACATCGATTGGAATTTTCCCCAGAGCCTGGACAACATCACAATGGAAGAGGGCGGTGGAATATTCATGGGTAATTTTAGCTAATTCTCTAATTGGCTGAATGGTCCCCACCTCATTGTTCGCTAACATCATGCTTACGAGCCTTACTTTATCTTTCTTTAGGATTTCAAGTAAGGATTCCAGCTTAATGATTCCTTCCCTATTCACTTCGACAAATTTAACATTGAATCCCTGAGCTTTTAAGGTATTGAAAGGTTGAAGTACTGAGTCATGTTCTATGCTACTTGAAATAAGAACAGTACTCTGGTTATCATTGTCGATACCTAGTCTGGATACACTGCCCTTAATGGCTAGATTGTTTGCCTCTGTTCCACCAGATGTGAACGTTATTTCGTTAGGACTGCTTCCCACGAGGTAAGCTACGTGTCTCCGGGCTTTCTCAATTGCTCTTGAAGTGTTGAAGCCAAACGAATGCTGTGAAGACGGATTTCCATAGTGATTTCCAAGATAAGGAACCATTTCTTGGATCACTTCGGCAAGAACGGGAGTAGTTGCCGCGTTGTCAAAGTAGATCAAGGCACGGTGATCCATTGTCAAATTCATCTTCACTATTGTCCTATTTCACTATAACTAGGCTTCCTTGTCTGTATCCTTTCATGTCGACTGACACGTATCTAAAACCAAGTTCTTTGATCATTTGGTCGGCTTCTCCCAGCTTTTTGACATCAAACAACCTATGAAGTTCATTACTTCCCACCTCAATTCGTGCAAGCTCGCCATGATCTCTTACTCTGACCTGTTCTACATCAAAGATTGTCTTTATTATGGATTCAGCCTTTTCAATCCTAGCAATTAAAGAATGTGTTATTCCCTTCCCGTACGGGATTCGAGAGGCTAAACAAGAATTTGCAGGTTTATTAGAGACAGAAAGTTTGAAGTATTCTGCGATTTTTCGAATATCTGACTTATTTAGGCCAACTTCAAGTAAGGGATGTCTTACACCTGCCTCCTGCAATGCTCTAATTCCGGGTCTATGATCTCCTAGATCATCAACATGTGTCCCATCAACAATACTTTTGGCTCCAATTTCTTTTCCTCTTGAAACAAGATGGAGTGCTAGGTCCTTTCGACAGTGATAGCATCTAGCATTGTCGTTTCTTGTGAAATCTTGATTCATGAGCATATTGTACTCTACTATTTCATGTTTAATCCCCAGTTCCTTTGCTACAATAATGGCACTCTTTAGTTCCTCTTCCGAGGTAGTAGCACAATTTGCCGTCATCGCCATAGCTTTCTGGCCCAATCGCATTTGAGCGGCTAATGCTACAACAGCACTATCTACTCCGCCAGAAAGGGCAACAATTACCTTGTCATTGATCGCGCCGAACCATCTGAGCAACAGATCGTATTTTTGACCTGACCCGTCAAGCTCGCGAATGGAATTTATCTCCAAACCTAGTTTGAATCTCAGATAAAGCTATCTGGTTTGCCACTCTTAAAGGTATTCTTAATGACCTCGAAATTTTACTGATATCATTAAATTCTGGTTTGGCATTCACAATCTTTCCGTTAGAATCTTTGGAAACCTTCACGTGTATGATAAATTCATCGTTCAATATCTTGCATTTCATGGTTATTGCATCTCTATCTAATACTATCCTTTTCATATCTTGAATTCGCACGCCTAAAGTTCCCGTCTCTGTAAAGAGAAAATCCAAAGTAGCGTCTACTCTACTGAAATCAGTTATGATTTTTATCGTATAGTTTGGTCTGTTCTTCTTCGATATACCAGGTATAACGGTTACATCCTTTATCCCGCTTTTACTTAAATGTTCGATCAAGGCTCCCAAGTTCTCTCCTGTGATATCGTCTACATTTGTTTCCAACACAATCACAGTATCGTTTCCGTACTTGAATGATGAACGGGAATTTCCCTTTACAAATCTTGTCACATTTGCAATTTGTCCGAGATCTTTGGAACCTGCACCGAATCCTATTCTTTCCGGTTGGAAGTCTGGGTATCTATTTACACTTCCTATACAAAGATTTGCAAGTAGAGCGGCACCAGTTGGAGTAGTAGTTTCAGTTTCAGAATACCCAGCTGTAAGGATAAATGGTCTGCCCAAAAAGATCTGTAATACTGCGTTGGTCGGATTCTGGACAATCCCATGCGAGAAATGTGTGAGCCCGCTTCCAGTTGCAATCGGTGTAGAGTAGACATTCGACGAGAAGAGATCAAGACTATTGGCAGCAATCCCCGATCCTACTAAATCGACCAGTGTGTCGATATTTGATGCTTCGTGGAGGTCAACAGCCCTAGTACTCTGACCGTGAATTTTAGATTCAGCGGCAACCAATGTTTGCATGGTATTCTGAATATATGATTTAGTCCGGTGATCTAAATCTAATTTTTTGCAGCAGCGAGAGGTGGCTGTAATAAGTTCCCTCCCTTTTCTACTGGTCTTATTATCCGTAGATTTAAGAAAGAATCGCGTCGCTTTGATTCCCTTAGACGTCACCTTTTCAAAACTTGCCTCTAAGATCCTGACACCTTCCAAGAAATCTTCGCACGCATAGATTGAATCAAGAACCCGCTTCACGTCCGCCCCTGCATCTATAAGTGATGAGAGAAACATATCGCCTGATATACCTGAAATTTGCGAATCAATCACTGCAATTCCTGGCAAGAACTAACTCAGATAATTAGGGCAAATACATATTTAATTTGTAGCCATGTCGATGATTTTAGGGCACAATTAGAAGACTTTTATTAGCGACTCGGGGCGTATTTTTGGAATAAATATGAATATCACTGTTGTCGGTTCGGGCAAAGTTGGTGCTTCTGCGGCATTGAATGCTTGTCTTCGAAAGTTAGGAGATGTTCTTTTATTGGATATCGTGAAGGGACTCCCTCAAGGGGAGGCCTTGGACATAAACCATCAATTGTCTGAACTTGGCATCGATTGTAGAGTAAGAGGTTCAAATGAGTATGAGGATTTGATAGGCTCCGACATCATCGTATTGGTGGCCGGGGTGGGAAGGAAGCCCGGAATGACCAGGATGGACCTCTTAACCACAAATGCAAATATCATCAAAGATATTGCTACCAAGATACGATCGTTGGCTAGTCGTGCAATTGTGATCGTAGTCACGAATCCTGTTGATCCGATGACCTATTTGACTTTAAAAATTCTTGGAACAGACAAAAAAAGGGTCATGGGAATGGGTAACATGCTTGATCTTTCGAGATTCAAAAGTCTTATTCACGAGACCACTGGATTTTCAAGAGCCTCCATCAGCGCAATGGTGATTGGAGAACATGGCGAGAATATGCTGCCTCTTCCTAGGTTTTCTTCGGTATCAGGAATTCCGTTAACCACATTCTTGTCATCGGAACAAATCAAGACCACTCTCGAATCTACGAGGAAGATAGCTGCTGAAGTTATATCTCTAAAAGGTGCGACAATTCACGCCCCCGGTAATGCGATAGCCGCAATGATTGAATCTATTGTAAGAGACAGAAAGAGCCTGATCCCGGTGTCTGCTCTTTTGGACGGAGAATATGGTGGTTCAAATGTTTGTCTTGGGGTACCAGCAGTACTCGGTGCAAATGGCATTGAGAAAATAGTTGAACTAAAACTCGATAGTTCGGAAAGAGAGATATTTGATAGAGGAATAGCAAGCGTTAAAACTGCAATTACCGAGCTTCATATGTAAGGCTTTTATCATCGAGAGTTTCATTGGTTACGAATGGATCTGGGCCAATTGCTGAAAAAATACTCTGATGGCGAGATTGGGATTAACGAAATTCAAAGAGAAATTTCAATTGAGAACATCGGATACATAGGAGATAACATAGCACGTCTTGACGTACAAAGGGAGAAGCGAAAGGGTTGTCCAGAGGTTATCCTTGCTTTAGAAAAGCAATACAAAGATTTGTATGAAATTACCCTAAAAACGTTGGAGAAAACAGGCCTGGCCCTCATAAGCAAGGTATCAGAGGAAGTCTTTGCAAAACTCTCAACTCAGTTGAAACTGGAAGGATATATGGTTGAGTTAGCGGCACGTGGGACAACCATTATGGTATCGACCCAAGAACTCACAATCAACGGGAGTAATCCTCAGATTGGGATCATTTGTGCTGGGACATCGGATATACCTATCGCTGAGGAGGCGAGAATGATGGCCAAAGCTATGGGCTGCGCCGCAAATATTCACTATGACGTAGGGATAGCAGGAATACATAGGTTGCTTCCAGCTCTAAAGGGCATCATGGAAAAAAACGTAGAAGCTATCGTAGTAGTAGCTGGAATGGAAGGGGCTCTTGCATCAGTTATATCAGCATTGGTAGATGTCCCCGTCATAGGAGTACCCACGTCTGTCGGTTACGGCATGGGATCTGGTGGCATCGGAGCATTGACATCAATGCTGCAGACCTGCACATTTGGCTTGGCCGTCATGAATATCGATAACGGCATAGGTGCTGGTGCCTTTGCTCGCTCTGATCTGCAAGAGGATGTCATTAAGGCATCACACTAAAAATGATTTGCTTCGCACTCACTCACTTACGAGGAGATCCAGACCAAGCTAATCTTCTCAAACGTTTATAAAGGCATTTCATTCGTTGGTTATAATTACGTGAAAAGGTGTAGATGAAAATATAATGGGTTACATTGCTACGCTCAAGAGGATTAGAAACGGTCGAACAAATTACAGGAAAAGGGCCGCTCTCCTTCTCTCAAGAAGAAGATTTGTTACTATAACCGTTAGTGACGAGAATGTTCAAGCTCAGATTGCATACCCGATGGCAAAGGGGGATGTTACTATAACCTCATCACACAGCAGAGAACTCACAAGATTCGGTTGGAACGGTTCTCTGAATTCTCTCCCTGCGTGTTACTTAACAGGTTTGTTGTTGGGCAAGAAGTCTCTGCGAAAGGATGTAGACGAGGCTGTCCTATATACAGGTAAGAACCCGTTTACGTCTAGAGTCGCCGCCTGCCTAAAGGGTATAATTGATTCTGGGATGAAAGTCCCTGCATCAGATTCTTCATTTCCGCCCGAAGAACGCTTGGTGGGAAATCATATCGCAGAATATGCCCGAATTCTGCAAGACGAGAATAAAGATGCTTATAACAATCGCTTTTCAAGGTTAATCGCTAATAATTTCGATCCGACTCAATACAGCAGATACGTACGCAAAGTTAAGGATGCTATTACTACTTCAGATGGACTAGGTAAAAATGCAGACGAAGAGAAGTGAGTTGGAGTAGATTGAATTGAGCCGACAAAATCAGCAGCATGCTGAGTGGGTACCAAGGACATCCTTGGGCTTGCTGGTGGCCAGTGGAAAGATAAACTCGATGGACGAAGTCTACGAAAATGGACTCAGGATACAAGAATCAGAGATTATAAAGCGTCTGCTTCCAGACATTCGAAGTCAAGTTGTGCACGTAGGCATTGTTCAGAAGCAGACAGACGCTGGAGAGATGACTAGATTCAATGCCATCGTAGCAGTAGGCAATGAGGCAGGATGGTTTGGAATAGGAAAGGGTAAGGCATCTCAGATGAGAATTGCAATCGATAAAGCGACCAATACCGCCTTTTTGAACGTCATCCCAGTGAAGCGTGGATGTGGAAGTTGGGAGTGTCGTTGTAATCAAACACATTCAGTTCCGTTCAAAGTGACAGGTAGAGGCGGTAGCGTAACTATTGAAATTATCCCCGGGCCTCGAGGCCTTGGGCTGGTTGCGGGCGAGAATATACGAAGTCTGTTAAAGCTAGCTGGTTTAACTGACGCATGGACGAAATCATTTGGATCAACCAGTACAATGTCTTCGACGACCAAGGCTATATTTGACGCATTGCGGAGCACTTATAGTAAAGGGTAAAGGGGAACTAGAGTAATGGCTTATTTGGTTGTTAGGATGCGCGGTACTGTTAATGTTCCATATTGGGCCGATACCACCTTAGAGAGTCTTAATCTTGCAAAGAAATTCAGGGCAACAATTGTACCAGAAAGTACCGAGTATTCGGGTATGCTAAATAGAATAAGGCAGCTTGTTACGTGGTGTCACGTCGACAATGAGACAGTTAAAGATCTTTTGAATAAGAAAGGTAGAAAGACAGCATCCCAACCTTTGAAAGAATCTGACTTACCAAAGGAGTATAGCAACATGGACAAACTTGCGTCTGATATCGCCAACGATGCAGTAGTATTCTCCAAACTGAATGGTATAAAACCATGGTTTGCATTGAATCCACCTCGCGGCGGGTTTAAGAAGTCTATCAAGAAGCAAACAACTCAAAATGGAATCCTAGGAGAGAACAAATTATTGATCGATCTCGTTAAGAAAATGATGTGAGAGAGCCACGGAGCAAGACTTATTTAAGGTTAGACCCATCTCCAACACCAAGACGTTGGGTTTGAACGTGGGAGAGAAGTAACTGATTATGGCTACTAGATTCAGAAAGAGTCGAAGACAAAGGGGAAGTAGGTTTTGCGGCTGGGGGCAGATAGGGCAACATAGACAATCTGGTAGCCGAGGTGGCATTGGCGGGGCAGGAAAACACAAACACTTGTGGATCAAAACCGTCATTGAAGAACCTGATCATTTTGGACATGATTCTACAAAACCTATGCGACAAAATAGATTAAATCGCTGGGTTAATTTGAGAGACGTAAACGATTTGGCAACCCGGTTCGGCAGTACTAACGAACATGGCAAGCTGAATACTAGATCTGAGATCGATTGGTTATAACAAGCTCTTGGGAGGAGGAACGCTCCAGAAACCTATCGTAGTACAAGTGGCCAAGGTTTCTGCAACTGCAAAACAAAAGATCGAATTAGCAGGAGGCGAAATAGTTCTGAATGAAGAAATCAGTTCAAAGTAGTGAAAGTCCATTTCGGCGCATCATAAAGCGCGTATCTACTTACATACCTCAGGTCGAAAAACCCAAGAAAAAATTAACGCTTAGTGAGAAATTTGTATGGTGCGGTATTGCTCTCCTTATCTATCTTATCATGGGCCAAGTCCCACTTTACGGTGTCACAGATGATCCTGCATTTGATTTCCTCGCTTTCGCCAGAGTAATCTTCGCTGCTCAGCAAGGAACATTATTGGAATTAGGCATCGGACCAATAGTCACTGCAGGTCTGCTAATGCAACTTCTTAAGGGATCCGAGCTGATAAAACTCAACTTCAAAAACCCTGATGATAGGGCATTGTTTACTTCTGCGACCAAACTTGTCACGATTATAGTTATAGTTGCGGAAGGTACGCTTTATGGTTCAAGCGTTTATGGAGGACTAGTAGCCCAACCCGAGTTTGTAGCAATCGTCATACTACAGTTGGTTGGTGCCAGCTTGATAGTTATGCTCGCTCGATGAGTAGTCCAAAAGGGATGGGGATTAGGCTCAGGTATTAGTCTTTTCATAATGGCTGGAGTTGCGCAGGGTATATGGTGGGCGGTATTCAGTCCAATTCCAGCCCCAGATGGTGGAAGCGTCGGTATCGTTCCATTCATGGTAGAGTCAGCTATGAATGGTGATTTCCAAGAAGCAATATTTAGGTCGGGACAGCTGCCGAGTCTCTTTGGCCTCATAGTCACTGGTCTGGTATTGGCTGTGCTTGTGTACGTCCAGGGAATTCACATTGATATCCCTATCGTGTCAACAAAATATAGAGGATTTAAGGCAGTTTATCCTATCAAGTCTGCTGTATACTTCAAACATCCCGGTTATATTGGCGTCAGCACTACTTGCCAATGCTGTTTTCATTGGCCAAATGATGTGGGCAAACTATAATCCTCAGAATTCAAACCCTGCATTCAACTATATCGCGCAATATGATCCCGGGAATCCCCAGAGTCCCACAGGAGGATTGTTGTATTACACTACCCCTCCAAGGAGCTTCGAAGCGGCGGCTCAAGACCCTGTACGGGCTGTAGCGTATGTCTTATTCCTCACCACTATAGTAACAATTTTTGCGAAATTATGGGTTGAACTTGGTGGTTTGTCACCTAAAGCTGCAGCTAAGAACTTACTTGATGCCGACGTACAAGTACCCGGGTTCAGACGTTCTGAGGGATCGGTTGAAGCTCTGCTAAATCGTTATATCCCGTCTGTAACTATTATTGGAGGTGTAACTATAGGCCTGCTAGCATCGATTTCTGATGTGTTAAACGTTTTTGGTACAGGTATAGGGATCCTGCTAATGGTCGATATCCTGGTGAATTACTACAATTTGCTTGTGCGTGAACAGGTTGACGTTCATATGCCAAAATTGGCGGCCTTACTTGGCAGGAAATAACATTCATAGCAATGCTAGGGTGGTTGTAGTTGGTGTGCCTGGGGTAGGAAAAACGACGGTCATTACTCAGGCTGCTGAACAATTGAACCAATTGGGATCAAAAACTCAAGTGGTGGTGTTTGGTTCGTTAATGTTAGACGAGGCGAAAAAAATGGGTATTAAAGACAGGGATGAAATGCGGAAACTGTCAATTACTACCCAGCGTCAACTTCAAGAAATGGCAGCCAGGAGCATTAGCGCTATGCGAAGTGCTAATCTTGTAATCGATACTCATCTTTTTATCAATACTAGCGAAGGAAGATATCCAGGCATGCCACGAAATCTTCTGGACATATTGTCGCCTACGCATTTGGTCATGATTTCTGCAGACCCCGAAGAAATTTTTGCACGAAGGATGCAAGACGATACTAGAAAGAGAGATTTAATTTCCATAGACAGTATCAAGAACGATTTAGATGTGGCGACCATCATGATAGCAGCATCTTCCGTGTTGACTGGCGCCCCTTTTAAGATAATTTTTAACCATGAGGATAAGCTAAATGATGCTGTCCGTGAATTAGTCGAAGTAATGTCAATTAAAAGAGAGAGAAAATGATACACCCAAGCATTATCGACTCCCTCGTTATGCAGTTGCCTGGTCTAACTCCTCACTACACAAAAAATCCTCTCTTTCCTGATATGGTTTCTGCACTAATTGTGGCTGCACTAATTGCTATCTCAATGAACTTTGCAATGGCTATGCTTAGGAAGCGGACTACAGATATTGACAAGATGAATAGAGTTATGAAAGAAACCAACGAGTGGCGAAAACAGTATACGGATGCTATCAGGAAACGCGATAAGGTTCGTGTAGAGGAGCTAAAAAAGAAGCAAGCTTCAGTAAATAAGATGACTATGGAGATGCAGCAGGCAGCAGATGAGACCGATGCTGATCTATATGATGCCTTCACTGTTGGTTTGGATACTTGTGTTTCCAGCCATATTTGGTTCTACAGCTGGTCTCTCTCCAATTCAAATTCCCTGGATTACATGTAGTCAAGAAAATGTTCAGTTGGATCAGCAAGTAGACACCGACGGGCAACCAAAAGGTGCCTGTTCTGTCCCCGGGGAGATTTTCCTATGGGGTTGGTTTCTGATTACATCATTTGCATTTAGCGGCATGATTTCCAAAATAACCAAAACGTCTATGCCTGGCCTTACCGGAAATTGAACTTAAGAAACCAGGAGGTGAATGACTCCATCCATGATGGAAGTGTCGGTGCTAGAAGAGCAGTGGACGAAAGGAGACATAACAAGTTACGAACATTCTCGATAATTGTTTCAGGCTGGCCTGCGGTTGGTAAAACTACTGTTGCCGCAGAGCTAGCCAATGAATTTGGACTAAAGATTTACAACGGTGGCGATATCCTTAAACAGATCGCTACTAACATGGGATACCAAACATCTGGTACCGATTGGTGGGATAGTAAGGAGGGCAGAGAGTTCATGGAGAAAAGGAGGAGTGATCCTATTTCCGATAGGGAAGTCGATAACAAGTTGAAGGAGATCATAAAAGGCGGTAACGCAGTAATAACAAGCTATACTCTTCCATGGTTGGTAAAGGATAACTGTATCAAGCTATGGCTTCAAGGTTCCCCCCAGAATAGGGCTACAAGAATGGCAACAAGGGATAAGATTAACTATGTTAAGGCTGCGGAAATCGTAAAGGAGAGGGATTACCAGAATAGACAGATTTATGAGGATTTATACGGATTTGAATTTGGGAAGGATCTCTCCGTTTTTGATTTTTCATTAAATACCGATATGATGGATCTTAGTTCCCTTATCCAGATATCAAAGGAGATAGTAAGGAAGGTCAAGTACCGGGCAAATTGACCGCTAATTTAGTTCAACAATGCCAATCATTAGTTCATTCATTCTTTTTCTAATTGTCATTTTATGGAGACTTTTAATTTCTTGTCCCCTTGCAGATATTTTAATTCATGTAGGACACATGAAAGACCCAAAGAAAACATTCTGACTGACATTGCAGGTTAAACCTATCATACAAAGGCCAATTCAATTTCGATTGAGTTAGTGAATTCCATCATATTCACGAATAAACACTCATCAGGAACTGTTGAATTCACGTTGACAATCAATGCTTAACTCCGCAATTCAAGCTCCATGACCATAACGACGATGGAGGGCTCTTTCTCCCTCTACCATGGTGGATCTTGTCATATCGTGGACTACAAGATAACATAGGTCAGGAAACCTTTAAATTCTGTGATCGAGGTTTTTCAGCATAAGGAAATGACTACGATTAGCAAATCGATGGAAATCAAGGCTCCACTGAGCGAGGTTTTTACCTATTTCGCGCGACCTGAACACATGGCTGATCAATTCCCTGAAAATATGGGATTGAACATTATCCCTTTAGAAGTAAAAAATGGATTTGGGGTCGGTACCATATTTAGAATAAGCGGAGATTTTGATGGTAAGAAGCTGGAGTGGGATTGTGAAACAATAGATTATGTGCCTCACCGCCGAATCGTGGCTAAGATGATTGACGGGCCTTTCAAGAGATGGGAAATAGTAGTTGAATTTGAGGAAGTCAATAGCAGTGCTACTAAAATCAGCATGCGCGTTGACTATGATATGCCTTTAGGACCTCTTGGTGGCTTAATGGATAAAGTCAAATTAAAGAAGACTGCCGAACGAGGAATGGAAAATGGTCTGTATAGAGTAAAGGCGTTGTTAGAGGGAACAGGTTCTATACCAGTCTATATAACCCTTGATGCCTATAGACGTGTATTAAAAGAGAAGGAGAGACTCCACTGTTCAGTTTCAGACGCTATAGTCACGTTATTGAAGGAGCGTGATGAGAGCCGAGTAGCGGCCAATGTACCAGCTTAATCAGTGATTCGGGCTATTTCATTTTCTTGCAGAAAGTCAAATGGGGAGCAAAAGCCTAACTTTCTATTTTATTGATTGCGAAGAATTAGATGCTTCTATATTAGATTTAAATATCTGCATATCTTGAATTTCCACCTGATGGGTTCGTAGCTCAGCCAGGTAGAGCGTCTGGCTCTTAACCAGTCAGTGTGAATTGGGTTATAATGTCGTGGGTCCGAATCCCACCGAACCCGCTACGATATCGGTTCTTAAATAGGATTCTAACGTATGAAAGGGTGCACAAGATTGAAAGGAACCCCGAAAAATGATCCATATTCCTTATTCGTATTCTCATTGAAGTCCAGAGAGAGCAGGACGAAGTATACTCAGAGAATAAGCAAATTCTTTGATTTTATCGATATTCCTGATTCTTGCATAGAGAGTCGGTGCATTCTCTTCTTAGACAAGGGAATGCAGGACTCTAAATACGTCTTGAACAGCATCATTACGTTCTTGCGAGCCCAAAAGGAACGCATAGAAAACAAGGAAATCTCCGGGGGAACAGTTAGGAATTACGTCAATACAATCAAACTGTTATGCGAGGTGTGCGAATTTGTCATCCCGTGGAAAAAAGTCTTGCGCGGGATGTCGAGGGGCCGAAGATGTGCTATTGATCGCGCTCCTACGCTTGAAGAAATAAAGAAGATAATCGAGTATCCTGACAGACGGATGAAATGTATAGTGTATACAATGGCCTCGTCTGGTATGAGACTTGGGGCCTGGGACTATCTCAAGTGGGGACACGTTAAACCGGTTTATGAAAACGGCGAAGTTTTGGTCGCTATGATTCGAGTGTATGCGGAAGAAGACGATGAATATCTAACAATGCAGAGAAGCATATTCTGCATTGTTAGATTGGATGGATTTCCGAACGAGATCTGGAGAAACGGTAAACTCCGAGAGTTGGGTCCTAAGAAACCTGTGGGATTTAGAGTCCAGAGGGCAAGGGATCGCCAGTGTTCCTAAACGATTGAAGTCATCGGGTGTAAAGAGGTTAATGGAACGTGCCCAATACGCTCAGGGTGTAAGAAAGAAATAAGAGAACGGGAAGAAACGACACGAATTTCAGTTGGACCATGGATCTAGGAAATGGTTTAAGACGCAGTGCGAGATCGCAGAAATGAAAACGATAAATATAGAGACACTTATGGGACACTCCTTAGGCACATCCGACTCGTATTATAGAATTACTGAGCAAGATCTTTTAAAGGACTATCTTAAGGCCGGACCTGGCGTTTTGACAATAAATAGTACCGAAAAGAAATTGCGAATAGTTCTTCCTTTAGTTTCGAAATTGCGAATAGTTCTTCCTTTAGTTTCGATTTAGATCCAGATTTGGTAATCGGCCCGCTACGAGGATTTGGATTCGAAAAAGCAAGACTAACGTTTTTACATGAAGAATCGTTACAGCATTGAGTCGTCTCCTTGGTTGCGTGGATGGCTAAACAGCAGCAGGAATCAGCCTTACAGTTTATGCAGATTAGAGAGTTCTCATGATATTCGCTTCGGCTGCATTCTAGAGGAGCACATTCTCATACCGTGCACTTTACTACATTATTCATATTCTAAGTATATTCAGGGTAAGGATGGCATATAGTTAATCCATACTGGTGCGGGTGTAGATGTGTTACAAGGTAAAGCATGATCCTAGGTAATAATAAATAGAAAAAATGCCATGATACGCCTGGGGTTCAACTTGGCTGATGAAAGTGAAAATAGGAGTAAAGATAAAGCAGAATATGTCAAGCCGCAGATACGGCTAGGTCTTAAACCTAATATCAATCAGTTTTTGCTCTTAATACTAGTAAACGCCTTCGTGGGTGCAATGATCGGTCTAGAACAAACAGTCGTTCCACTCTTAGGAAAAGAGGAATTTGGTCTAGAGTCCAATGTTCTAATTTTATCTTTTATTGCTAGTTTTGGGATGGTTAAGGCTATTCTCAACCTCTTTGCAGGTAAACTATCTGATAGGTGGAACAGGAAAAAGGTCTTAATTTTAGGCTGGCTATTTGGTATACCTGTTCCTCTCATACTACTCTTTGCGCCAAGTTGGGACTGGATCTTGATTGCAAACATAATGTTAGGAGTAAATCAAGGTCTAGCGTGGTCAATGACAGTAAACATGAAAATCGATTTGGTCGGAAAAGAGAAAAGAGGTCTGGCCTTGGGACTAAATGAATTTGCTGGCTACATCTCTGTTGCCATTGTAGGCTTCCTGACAGGTTATCTCGCAGCCGCTTATGGTTTGAAGCCATACCCATTTTATTTGGGAATAGCATTTTCACTATTGGGTTTCATTATCTCCGTTACCTTGGTTAAAGATACTTCAAGATTTACCGAACTAGAACTACGGCAAGACAAGGAGGAGCAACTAAAAAGAGAACACCAGAAGAACCAAGAAGAAGGTGATGAGAGTTCAATAATAAGGAAAAAACCTGCAATAGAGAAAAGTGAAACATCCGTAAATTATAATCAGGAAATCGAAAATGATAATCTAAAATTCAAACAGGTATTCATTGAAACATCTTGGAAGAATCGTTCCCTATTAGCAGCGAGTCAAGCGGGGCTTGTCAATAATTTGATTTTTGGTGTGACATGGGGCTTATTTACACTCTACTTTGTTTCATTTGGAATAAGTGTAAGCGATACCGCATTTCTAAAGGCGCTACATCCTGGGGTGTGGGGGTTCTTACAACTTGCAACGGGCCCGCTAAGTGACAGAGTAGGTAGGAAGAGACTCATTTATCCTGGTATGATTATTCAAGCAGTTGGTATCTGGATAATATTATTCTCTGCAAGTTCTTATTTTGGATTAATCATGGGGATGTCACTTTTGGGCGTGGGAACAGCCCTTGTATATCCTACACTTCTTGCCTCAATAAGTGACATTGCGAATCCACACTGGAGGGCTACATCATTGGGTGTTTACAGATTCTGGAGAGATTTGGGTTTTGTATTTGGTGCTGTTGGTATAGGTTTTCTAGCGGACGCAGTTGGCTTAAACATCGCCATTCAGGCAGTCGCATGGATTTCTTTGGGGTCAGGAATATTTGTTCTGTTGGTTATGCATGAAACCAGGATGCCTGGCAGGTCAAATTAGATATGATGATATTGTTGTGAAATTCATCGCCTTTTAACAACTCAATCGAACCCGCATACAAAGTTCCGAATCCCACCGGAATTACAAATGTTTTGTTATTCCCATTGGTTAGCGCCTCCCGTAGACACTACGACCAGGCGGCCGAAGGTACTTTCGAGGGCTAACCCTGACTGGCTGGCTCGGCTCATCACACGACGGTTGCCACCCGAAGAGTGGCCCGCTGGTCTCAAAAAGCGTATGGAAGATATCAAGGTTATCGTTGACATGACAATTGCAACATGATGGAGCAGTTATATTGATGAGGTCTGACTGATGAGGTCTGACGAACAAACATTCCAACTTTTGGATAGGCAAACCATATTTGTACTAATAGGGAATCAATTTTCAAACCGCTTCCGATGTGGATACCACAAAACTAGAACCGATGTCTGTCCGGCTTAATTACTACTGAAGAACATTGGGTCATAAAATTATGTCAAATATGGTTTATGGGTGTTCGTTAGGACCGCAATAGAAAATGGGGAAGGTTCACTGGATAAGGAATCAACTAGTCATGAGGGCCTGCTTGATAGTTTCAGAAATGTCCTAGATATTCTTGCGGAACGAGTGTACAATGACACTAAAACAGACGTATTCGAAAATAATATAGTATCACAAAGCGGGGTTCCAAAATCAATGGTTCAAATCTACTTAAATGAATTAGAGTCTCGGTGCCTCGCCGAGGAAGTACGACCTAGACCTAGCGGTGTGGACTTCAGACTATGGAGGATAAAGAAACAAGGGGTTAGAAGCGTTAGAGGATCAAGACCTGAAATAGTATACATCTAATATATTCCAGCGATACTCTACATATAATGGCAAGAAATGATTAAGGGAGACGAACTATTCATTATTGGACTTATCAGCGTGATTCTATTCCTAGGACTAAAAATACAACCGACGTTTAGTCAGTCGCTTATAGAAAATGTATCAAGCAGAAATAGCAGTACTATTAGTAATAGTACAGCGGAATCAATAGCAGAGAAGGTTGTAGATCCAGAGTCACTAATACTAGGCATACCTGATCAGGCCGGAGAGAATGACACACTAGATCGAATGATTGGTGAATGCGGAATAATCGAGCCCAGTAGTGAGATGGAAGAAGGTGAAGAAATCGGTGAGTGTCAAGAAAGGATTCTTAATACGACAGACTGACATTGCCACAAACAAAGAATGAAATGAAGGCTAACTATAGATATTTTGCACTTGCAACCCTCTATAGTAATGGACATCTAAGGCCACGTCGAGAAGAGGATAGATAGCCCAAGCATTACTTGGGTTTAGAGGGGTATTACGACGAAAAGATACCAGTCATGATGCCTTATTTGATAGTCTTAGGATGTATTCGATGTTTTGGCAGTCCCACTGACTGGCAGGAATGTCTGACTCCGATAGAGCACGCCTCTATTTGCGTTTGAGTGTTTCCGAACCAGCCTTCATGTCTCAATCTATGGGGTTTGTCGTGGAGAAGCAAACCTCTCTTACCAATAATGCGACTATGGATGTACCAACGAAGATGGCACTTAAGGAGTGACCTGCGAAGTAGCATTATCACTAGGACATACTATCCTTTTTAGTTAGTTCCTCGCTCGGAAATATATCAAAATGGCTATCTGTAAACGATGCGGCAGAAACCGACCGTGTTATCTTTCTTTTTGTTACTGCGAGTTGAAAGGTCAAATTGTTCCCGAAGGAGTCTTGGAGTCATGACTGCCGCTATCGAGAATGAAAACAGAGGGGATAACAAGAATCCTTGTCCAACTTGTAAGCACCCAATGGATATTCATTATTTCACAAAGGACGGAGAAGAGAGGATAAGATGTCGAAGCATGGATTGTAAATGTGTCAGTTTGGTGGGTCATGATCCAGAAGGTCTATTAGACGAACTCTAAAAACTTCACATGATAAACTGAGGGATACATTCAGATTGTCTTTGCAGTATGGTGCGTCACTGAGGACTTCAGGCTTTCACTGCAGTTCTGGCATAATTGGATAATAACTATTAATATGATAGTGTGTGTGCCAGAAGTCCCACACAAAGCCAAGATTGGTTCTGAAGTAGCACCTTTATGGTAAGTCTGACCTCCAGATTCTCCTGGAAGATGCTGTCTTCTGTGATTACTTGAGCATTTAAGGTTTAAATCAATAGTGACGATTTTCCCATGATAGAATGGGATATGCGTTTGTTGCTGCTGCATGACCTGACGGATGCATTTAGAATGTCTTTGCAGTATTGGAAAAGCGACTAGGCGAAAGGAATTTGTGAAGGGATTTTTATCGCTTAATCCCTTGAAACCAACTCGACAAAACCTTAAATCTTGTTACCATTAGTGCTTCTGGCAGAGATGGCAGAAGATACGAGAATAGATGAGGGCACACTAGAAAGAATCTGGTCGAACTTGATGAACCACTTATGTGAAAGGCATGGGAGGCAGGCTAGAAATGTAAACCCTACATCGGACAATCCTAGACCTACTGATTGGGAGATAGAGAACCTTCGAAATGGACGTTATGGCGGATATGATAATGCGGCATACTTCAGAAGACATTTGGCAGAACTAGCGAATCGGTATCCTGAAATACAAATTGAAGGAGATGTTATCAGGCTTACACCCCAAGGTGTAGATTATTGCAATTCCAATTTTCCAGGCTGGCAAAGAGAATTTAAATGATTTTTTTCCTTCGGGCGTGGTGTTTCATATGCATCTTGAACTCTTGGAAACGACCCTTTAGACCGTCCTATATTCTATCCCACCTATCGAAAGTTTGGCACCGACAACGACCGTGGAGAGCAGTCCCTGAGTTAAGTGGGCTGTTCCCCTTATTAGGATCGCATGCCTAGTCACGAAGTATGTAGTATGGTAAAGAGTAGAGTTGGTGTAGTCAAGTCACTAGCATGAGAGATAAGGTTTAGGGAATATTCTATCAAAGGCAATACCCAGATGCCACTGAGTTGAAGGTTCCACTGACAGACATTATGTTTGTTACAAGTGAAATTTTGATTCATGAATTTTCGCCTATCTTAAAACCGATATCTCGGTAAATCGACGACCTCTTTTTCTATTAAATGGCCCTCAGCGATATAATGGTCCAACGCATATCATTTTATTATGACAATAACCTACGAATAAAGTGGTTTGTCTCACTCCTGGCGTTTAATAAATAATAGACTAACTGCACACACGCAGGAAAATCGGAAGTTCGAAGGGGATAATCAACGTGATGTGAAATACATATACGTTGCATTCATTTACCAGACTTAGAATCCTGTTATCGCACCGATATCCGAAGTTCATATGACTTTTGGCCAAAAATGATGCTCAAAAAAGCGGCTCTATTAGTGTACTTGTTCTTCCACCTGCCGCGATCTGTTCTAGTCCTGGCCGATGATCAGGCGAGCGTGCCGACTATCCCTCGACGACCGCAGGAGACCAGGGAACAGGTGGCCGATGGCTTCGTGCACAAGGTCAATCGCCTCGCCCCCCTTGAGTTTCGCGGGGTCCTCGACCTCGGGCACGGTTTGGCCGAGTTGCTTGACCCGTTCCAGGAATCCCATAGTCATGGCTTGCGCGAGAGGTGAGATCGGCGCGTCGAGCGGTACCACGGGTTGATTGAAAACGGGCACTGGCCGCGCGACGATGTCAGGCCAGGTCTCTGGCTCTCGCGGAACGTCGAGGGTGAACACCCGACTGAAGTCGGGAGCGTCGGCGTCGCGGGCGGTGAAGGGCAGGCCAAGGTTCCATCGCTCACGCAGCGTGCGGATTACCGACGTGTGACGGTAGGTGTCGGTGACGACGGTCTTCTCCGGGATCCATGGCGATATCGCAATTGCCGGGAGGCGGATGCCTAGGCGGTTGAAGGTGAAGCCCATCTGCCCGGGCGGCCTGGAAGCGACGAACAATTTGCTTGCCATGTTTACAAACAAGATATCTGGCAGACATGACGGCGATACTGTTTCGGCTTTGTCAGTACCTCTATTATGAGCGACAACGCGAAGCAAATCTGAAACATTTGCTCTCGAACCAATCTATTAATCTTCGTCAAGTTAAGATTAGAATGAATACACGAAATGATTCAGAAACTAAACACCGATACAGATACTACAATTATTACTAGTAGTATACAGCTCAACATACGGACTGGACTATCGCTGTTCATACGGTGAAATGAAAAGTGGAGTCGGTTAGTTAATGTTTATGAACTGACAGAAATAGTTTGGTTATCGATCGTCTGGTTAGCGGTAAAATGCACGTTTATGAATATGTATTATGAATATGTATTCATCTAGATGATGGGGCAGATAGTATTATTACCGATCTATGAGAATTTTGAAGCAATTAGGGCCAATGGTTTTTTCCTGTTATCATTAACTATTCATCTGTAGATCGCTCGCTACCATTTGTTATTAGTTGTTATTTTGAACCATATTGATGGGGGTATCGAGCACCAACTTTGGCCCGTAGTAATATAAAGAATATTAAGTATTATACAGTCTTGGCTTGACAGTATACGTGCCATCACTGCGTTCTAGCATCTGCTTATAATGTGCAAAAGTACTTGCTCGTGAACAGAATCGCAAAAAGATTATCCTCGAATATATGAAAGCGGTCGATACACTAACCATTAGTGATGAATACAAACTTCACAAACAGCGCAGCGTGCCGCTTACGAAGATAAATTAAAGAACGTGCCAAAAGTCGAACAACTTCAAGAGCAGCTCACCTATAGAATAATTGAGCAAGATTCACTCAAAAGAAAATATGAAAAAGATATGATTCAAATTTGCAGTATCATTCAGCGAAGCGCTAGCTACGATGATGACGGATTGGCTACCTTCCTTAGGATGAAGAATTGCGATAACCACCGTCTTGATACAGACGGTGAAGATTGGCCGGCAATTGATTGGAATGAAGTGGGTTTGAGTAAGCGATTTGCAAGCCTAGGCGATTCCGATATGGCGTGGATTCATAGAAGATTGGCGGAGTCAATAGCCGCTTATTTAGACTTATGGAAGTAGATTAAGGGTGTTACTAGTAAGGAAGCTTCAAGGTCTTGAGCGTAAAAGTGTGTAGATATCGCTATCGACTTATAAGAAGAACAAGGCTAGTAAAGCGTTGTATCGAAAGCTCCCTTATATACGAGCGACATGATACATATAGATGTTGGGGATAAACACGGATTTCTCCCTATGGATGGCAGTCGTAACCATATTCTTAGTACTGGGCTTTGGACTTGCGCCAGCAATGTTTTTTCCTACATACGGGTCAAGCGACAATAGTAGTCTTCCAAAAGTATCAGACAAAAATGTAAGCGGAATAGAAAACGGTAATGTTACTACAAAAGGCAATGTATTTTTAAATCAAACAAAGGATACAGCAGGCAATCAAACTGTTTTGGCTATTAATAGCACTAATACTACGAGCGCAAATGGGACTAATGCAAAAATACTTACCAACGCATTGCAGCAACCGCTAGCGCCTTTGCAGCCATTACGTGGTTTATTGCCTGCACCATCTCAATCGCAACAACAACAACAACAACCCTCCACCTTACAACAACAACTACCACCTTTACAATCACCACTTAACCTTATCCCACCCCAATCATCACCACAACAACAAAATCCCCTTCCTCTCATGCAACCTTCACAGCAACTGCCCCCGCCTATAGGTGGTCCATTAGAGCAGCTAGGCCAAACGCAAGGCTTTCAACAACCATTCACTATGATGCCTCCTCCTTCCACTCCACTATATCCAGTCCCATCATTTCCTTATGCAGAATATAACTATCAGCCTCCGGTGATCTTGAGCCAATCTTCATACGTCAACAATATCGGCAGCATGCATATTGTAGGTGAGATCTTGAATCAAGCCCCAGTGACTGCCAAGTTTGTTAAGATTATAGCAACTTTCTACAATGCAAATGGTCAAGTTATAGGAACTAGCTTTACATATGCAGATCCTTCAGATCTAGCACCCGGCCAAAGACTCCATTTAACATTATTGCATCAGAAGGAAGCGTGCCCATGTACCAAATGAGTAGTTATGGATTAACGGTTGACCCAAGTAATATGCCAACGAGTTATCCTTATGTCTATCAGCCATCGCCAAGCGGAAACTGCAGCCCTTTGTATCCCGATATATGCATACCACCGCCGCCCCCCGTGTTGAACTGTAATGACATTTCAGCAAGAAACTTCAGAATAATTGGACTTGATCTGCATAACTTCGATGGAGATAACGATGGCATTGGCTGTGAGGAATAAGGAATAAATGAACCTGATCTCGCAGTAGAGCACCATCTATGATTACACTGGCCTGTTAAACGAATGTGGAAGATCGATCAAGAGCAAGAGCAAGCAAAGCAAGAGCAGTCTGAGATTAGTACAAAAATACAATCTACTTAGTCTTCGAATAGATCTGAAAGTGATTCTAATTCATTCCATGCTTATTGCCATCAACTATTTTCATAGCATCAACTAACTATTTCTTAATTGATTCGTCTTCATCTTGAAAGAGCCGCAAGACAATATCGAATAGAATCTTCTACATAGATGAAAATAGTTTCATAGAGAATGTATAACTAAACAAAATAAATCATTGTTCCTCGCAAGACGCATGGTAACTCCAAAGAGACTAACTAGAAAATGCACAGAATGTGATGGAATGATGGATGGCGAACTTCAACCCATTCAAAATGAAGTTCCGCTGTCAACATATCAAAAAATAATTCCGGTTAATTATATGCCCGAAATCATGAAAAACATCATTTCTACAAAGTTTTAATATATAATAACTATGGATATCTAAAGATATTTTAATTTTGGATCATTGGAGAACAAGATACGGAAACTTAGAAGCGAAATCATAGATTTAGAGTTCAAAAAGAAAGAACTGAAAGATACTCTTATTCTACAGAATGCTCAATTATTAGATCTTGGCCGAGCTATTACGAAATTTCAAAATCTATCAATAGCGAGAAACAGTAGCTAAGTACCAACGCAGCCAACGCCTGTCAGGTGTTGGCTTTGGTAAAGCTACAATGCAGATCGGTGATTCCGAAGTATACTATCGGTCCTGTTTCCGTCCGCAACATATCTCCCGCCCCCCCAGACTTGCGATCACTTATCCCTTCATATGTCCCACACCTTCAACTTCCTTTTTCTCTTTGTCTGAAGCGACATCCTTTCGTTATCTCCCTATCAGTCTGAGCAGTCTCCATAATGAGAACGCGGAATTGTATAACTAATTCTTGTCCTTTAAGAGCAGCGCAGTAGAATAATAGTATCGTTCTTCGGCCGCTTCCGGTCTATGCTGGTTTTAGGCGTAAATCAGTATTATCTATCAAGAAAGTTTGCTGTATGTTGAAACTTGGCAATCACTAAATATTGATCTTATATCAAAGTCATTAGCTCTGTTTTGGTCTATATTCTTCTGTCCTTGAAACAGCTGGCCAAATATAGCATTTTGTTGATCGGTGATTATTTGACTATTATCTGAGTTTATCTGCACTGCAAGTCTTCTGTTGCTTTTGCCACTGTACTGCTTGTTGTCGTCATCGCCGTCGCTATTACCATTGTTGTCTCCCCCTTCGGACGGAGTAATCTTATCGTCACCGTTGCCATTGTTGCTTTCAGGGATTCCTTCCACTGTCATTATAAAGGTACCGCCGCAGTTAGTTGCAGGAAGTGATGGAAACCATGGAGCTATTATTTGCGAAGGGGTCGAGACGCCACCCACACCACCAGCCGCTGCCATGGGATATCCGGCACCTGGATAGGTTCCTGTAGGAGGATAAACGGTCGATGGGTATGTTGTACCTGAAGGTGGATAAACATTAGGGGGAAATATTGTACCTGAGGGTGGATAGTATGATGCTTGTGGTTGCACTGTGGGAATTGTAGACGTTAAGGGAGAAGATGGAAAAAATTGTTGCTGTTGAGCAGTAGATTGTGGAATAAGCTGCTGAGTAGTAGATGGCTGTTGAGAAATTAGTGGTTGTTGTTGTATAACCTGTCCAGGGGCAGGAATCTGTTGTTGTCTTGACAGAGTAGCATTAGGTGTAGGCGTGATTGTTTCCTGTTGCTGAACTTGTGGTTGTTGCGCCTGTCGTTGAAATGTGGATGGCTGTTGCTGTATTAGAGGAATCGTAGGTTGTGGCTGCTGCACTTGGACAGTCTGATTTGATGGAACAGCTGACCCTGAGGTAGTATTTCCTGTTATTTGTTTAGCACCAGTCGTATTCTGCGTGCCTATAGGACTGAGGGTAGCGTTAGTAGCGGTAGTTGTTGTCATAGAAGAGTTGCTATTAGGCGGTGCTCCATCAAGGAGCGACGGCAAGTCAGATACCTGTCCATTAGCCTGCTGTAATACGCCGCTAGAACCCATAGCGATGTAATTAATCACTGCGAACCCAACCGCAAGTGCCAGAGATCTTAAAGTGATCATCTGTAAAACGGGCAATGCCAACTATAATAATAATATTAAATGTTATGTAAACTTTCAGATAAATATCTAGAGATAAAAAGCAGTCCTCCTTAGATACCGAGTACTAGCAAGGTCTTCTATAGTAGAGAAAAAATAAATTTCTAAATGTATAGATAACCTCTCTCTAAACCGAGAAAGAGAAGTAAATCCGAGACGTTCTCCTATGGCTAAAGCATAGGATAGGAGAACCAGAGAATATTCTTGATTACTATAGTGAGGAGCAGATCTGGCAAATGAGATGCGGAGATAATATGCAGATCATCCCAATCAACTTTCAGAAGAGGCATAAAGAGATGCTGCAGTCGCAGCTGATGTCCAAGAGATTTATCAAGATACACCCATCATTTCATAAGTTGATTGTATCTCTAAGGACGGCAGTAGTTATCGATGACTGGAAGCTGGACAAACAGCAAACATCTCATGATGATATACTGGATTCATTTAGACTCTCCCTATGCAGTTATGAGCCTCCAAGTAACTGATGTATTGTACGCTCAATGATCTCACGCCATTAGCACAATTTCAATGAAACGGTAAGGTGTGCGGCCGTCAATGTCAGGTACTGGTGCTCCTGTGAATATAATGGCATTAGGGGCTCCATCGAATGTAATAGCATTATTGTTGATATAGCCGCAAAAGTTCTGGCACCGACAATACAAAGATACAGTATAAGATTGTGTAGCTATACTCTCTAAGACTATTAAATAGTGCTTTTCAAAAAGGAGATCGATTGATGGTGAGGGTAAAACAACCACTTCTCATTCTTTTGCTATTGTCCTCATTTGCTGTTGTTGTTATTTTTGTTGGTGTAGGTGAGCAGGCATCTGCGGCGAAAGATCAGGATTTCCGTTGTGGCGACTATGGTGGCGAGTTTGGGTTTCACTGTGACCCCTCACTCTACTTATTAACTTCGTTTGCTGAAAGGGCAAATAGGTCTGAGATTCTACCAGTAACAAACACCGATCCGGTTTATGTGCAAGGTGTAACAGGTAAAGCAGTAGAGCTAAAAGCACCGCATAAAGAATACATAGAGATCGAAGATAATCATCACTACTACGACTACGACAACTTCTCGGTATCTTTCTGGATGAAACAAGTGTTTGATCCGAGTGGTGTAGCACAGGTAGGACAGATAATCTCTCATACGAATAACGATCAGAAAGGTGGTTGGTTTTTCAATAGTGTGTTTGATGCTGCTGATAATGACTATCTCCAGTTCATCGTATCAGACCAGGACAAAAACACAAGCAAATCATCCCCAATACCAGTATCGAATACAACATTTACGCACATAGTAGGTACATTTAATGGTTCTACATTGAGCGTCTACAGAAATGGAAGTCTGTATGATGTTCAGCGATTTGAAGGCGACCGCGACAATGTTAGCCCTGACCCGATACTCCCCATTCACATTGGCAGTGCGTCGTTCTGCGATTCTTGTGAAAGATGGCCTGGCATTATCGATGAGGTGATGCTGTTTAATGGTACAATCTCAAGCGACGAGGCAAAGCGGTTGTATTCTGGTGAGGGCGTTCCAGAGGATGCTAACCTAGTGGGACAATGGGGATTTGATGGTAGTCTAGACGATGCGTCTGGCAACAAGAATAACGCAAGCCTATTCACTCCAATGGGAAGCATTGCCTTTTCGCCGGATGGTCGTTTGTTTCTGTCTCAAATGAATACAGGCAAGATCATGATCATGGACCAGCAGAAATGGCTACCCAATCCATTCGCGACCATTGACGGAATCTATGTTAACTGGGAACAGGGCTTACTAGGCATTGCTATCGATCCAAAGTTCCAAGAGAATCATTATGTCTATGCCTACTATACTACCACAAGCAACAAAACGGGAGACCCCATCAATAGAGTGGTAAGGTTCACAGACAAAGACAACACAGGCACGGAGATGAAGATACTTTTAGACGATATCCCCGCATCCATAGGGTATCATGCAGGCGGCGCACTAGCATTCGGTCCAGATGATAAGTTGTATATCACAGTCGGAGATGCAACCCAGCACAGTCTTGCACAATCGCTTTCAGTTCCAATAGGCAAGGTGTTACGCATTAATAGAGATGGATCAATCCCTTCAGATAATCCCTTTGAGAACTCACCTATCTACACTCTGGGACACAGAAACATGTATGGCATCGCCTTTGATAGTAATACAGGCTTAGAGTTTGAAAGCGGAGATACTGTATATGATGAGATAAACGTCCTCAAGAAGGGGGGAAACTACGGGTTTCCAACTTACCAACCAGCGAACGAACCTCCAGAGCTATCGAACTCCACTATCGACATTAAACCTATCAGAAGTTATTGGAACACCATAACGCCTACTCAGGCCATATACTACAACGGTACACAGTTCCCAGATTTGCAGAACACTTTCATATTTGGCACATTCACGGGGAACTTGTATTCTGTAGCCCTGGCAAACAACAACAACAGCGAGGTAGGCAATGAATCACACATCCTTCTCAAGAGTTATCCATTTGAACCAGTCATCTCTGTCGCTGCGTCCCGTCAGGGAGGACTTTATTTTGGAGCGTTCCATGTCTACAACTTAACATCGCTAGACCTAAGTAAGCGCGTCCAAGACCTCTTCCCTGTGCATATCGAAAAGCCAGAGTATTTGACTGTTAAAGGACTTACCGTGAACCCAGATCAGAACTTTGTGCTCTTGGACGTTAACAGGTACAGCAGCAGCAACAGGCGAGGAGGGAGAGAAGGGCGAGCTGAACATAACTGTGCCTGAGTCTCTGCTGGCCGACGTAAATGCAGTCAATATAACACAATCGGGCGTTGAGCAGTCTACGGAGTTTTCGGTTGACGAAGACAACGACAACGATACCATTAGTATCCAAGTGTCTCCAGAACTTGAGGGGCGAATAGTCATTTATGGTGACGGGGACTCTGAGATGGATCGAGAACTGGCAGAGGAGGTACTGGATTGAGTAACATAGTAGCAGCAGTTTTTTCTGTGTCGCTGCTCTTACTAATTGTGGCATTGATGTTACTGTTGCTAAGATGAGTATCAATATGATTACTGATGCGGAAGGTGTCTGAATTCGCTTTGCATTTACATCAGCCATAACCGTCTGATACAAACTCGAATAAATGATTTATCTGAATTCTGGAGAATATGCTTGACACTTAAATCTGATTTATCATCTAGGGTTTATGTCTGCTAGTGTCTGAACGATGAAAAAATAAAAAAGATGTAAATAGGTTCTCGTGTTCTAGGGTTTCGGAACGGACTATGGTGATGATGATGGTGACGGTGATCCGGTGAATCCTTGGTTTGAGTCGAAACTCATTATATCATTGAGAACTGCCTTAGTATTAGATGACTGGAAGTTGGACAAACAACAGACCTCACATGATGATATTCTTGATTCTTTCAGACTGGCACTGTGCAATTATGAGTCTCCAAAGAATTGATGTGTCATCAGAGAGAGACCTGGAAAAAATAGAAATGTATTCAATTAATTCAGTTAATTCAGGTGCCTGATTACTTCTATTTAGTAAAGACTCGAACAAAGTAATCATAAATATCTATTACAAGTTTTACGTACAATGTTAATGACGATAAGGGCGAAATTTCATAGAACATTGTAAAGAGATATCACTTAGGCACATACTTGTCCTTATCCTATCGTGTGAGATCTTGTAGTCACGCTTTTTATACAATAGTTTGATTGGACTTCAACAATTATAATGGTGATGCAATGCATCAAATGTGGTGCAACATGGGAAAGTCCAGACGGAGCGGATGAAAAACAGTTTGCAGTATGCAAAGAATGCTCCAAGAAATACAAGTAGATATGGGCTTTGAGTTTCTAACTCAACGTGTGCTGTCACTTGTTCTTGTCAATGGAAAGTAAAGTACTGAGCATAGAAAAACGTTATCAATTACAGAGTAAACTCCCAGTAGAACTTATTTGTGCAGTAGAATTAAGCCTTCTACGTCATGCGGATAACAAATAAATTTACCTTCCTTCGGAGTTTTGATTCCTACGACAGCATCTTTGCAACTAGGACAAACCTGATAGTAAACATACACTTGTTTGTTGTCCTTATTAAGACCTATTGGAAAGTTCCACATTTGGGGATGGAAGTTGCTTTTACAATTAGGACATTCCATATCTTATCATTGACAATTTTAATTCAAAATATTATCGGTTAGGTTATAGTAGAACTTGCTGACCGCTGTTCTTGTCAACGGAAGATAAGGTTTTAACTAATAAATGAATGAGAGACTCTGTTACTTCGTAACTAGGAGCAGGAATTCAGTAAACGAAAAAAGTATACGTTATCCCTAGGATGTTATTTTGTCCTACGGACACTGGTTTTCAGTACCTCCACCTTGTTCACATAACCCTCTGAGTACGTCTGCATTTTCACTAGGATGGGCTCTATCGCCATCATCATCATCAAGATCGCCTTCTGCCACGTCTGGTTCCGTGAGGTCTAAGTTACCTACTCCGATACGTGGAGTATTATCTGTGTCAGGGTTATCGTCTGGGTCTGATGAATGTTTTCCCATTTTTCCAGACTGCCCAAGATCGGATGCAAGATCTCCCCATTCATTCTTCCCAGCGGATACGTCAGTAACGCTTACTGTTGCTGCCATTATCATTACAGCAGTAATCACTCCTGTAATTAATCCCGCGTACATGGTCTTTTTCATAGAAGTATCTTATTATAGTGAATATATATAAAGTTATCTTATAGTGAATATATATACAGTTATGTTATAGCAGATAATTCCATACTCAGAAAAATAAGGCTGTTCGACTGAGGAAGTGTCGACTTGTCTCCACTATCTCGCCGTTTATCCTTAACTTGACGAATAGACCTAGGTTATTCTCGTCAATATCCTTGATCTCAAAAAAACCCTGATGGGATATTTTGGACCTATCCATTCGGAACATGCTACTTATTCATACCTCCGAACTCTAGCATTATGTTAAGGATTTTCTTGCTGTCTAGCACGAATGTGAATTGTTCGTCACTCACTCCCCCCTTGAACTAGGTTTGTTTTTTGATCGTCGCCCACACGACCGCTTAAAAACAATACGGACTTGAAAAATGACGCTATTGGTTTCTTAGACCTTGCTTTAGTTTCCATCTTTACACTTACTTTACCTGGCTTCTCTTGACAACTTAAATAGTTTCTCTAGTAAACATTTATTATGACTGACACGTTAAAAATAAAGGAAAAGGTAAAGCAAAGATACGCAAAGGTCGCGCTGACTGGCGACTCGTGTTGTGGTCCTTCGACTAATCTTCAAAGTGGAGGAGCATGTTGCTCCGGAAATAGTAATGGGAGTCTCCACGCTTCACAATCGGCCGCACAGATATCCGAACTGGTAGGGTATGACCCAAAAGAACTTAAGTCAATACCAGAAGCGTCTATTCTCGGAGCAGGTTGCGGAACGCCAACAAAGTTTGCCTTTATCAAGGAAGGTGATACCGTCGTTGATTTGGGTTCGGGTGCAGGTATTGATGTATTTCTAGCCGCTAACATAGTCAAAGGCTCAGGAAGTGTGATAGGCATAGACATGACTGATGAAATGCTAGAAAAAGCAAGAAAGAACACTGCAGGTAATGGTTACACGAATGTTAAATTCAGAAAAGGAGATATCGAAGACAGCATTCCTATTGATAGTAACAGTGTAGATGTGGTAATAAGTAATTGTGTGATCAACCTCACAACAGATAAAGTAAAAACATTTAGAGAAATACATAGAATTCTCAAGCCTAACGGGATTGGAAGGATGGTTATCTCAGACCTTGTCACGGATAAGCAGATAGCCGAAGACATTTCATCGGTTGATGCAGATAAGTGGTGCAGTTGCATTGACGGTGCGTTGACTAAGGAAAATTACATTGCTAGCATCAAAAAAGGTGGATTTGAGAAGGTGGAGGTGTTAGATGAAAAAATCTATACTGAGGGAGACGAGGTTGATAATCGAAGGATTAGCAGTCTAGTTATCAAAGCAGTAAAACATTGAGAGAAGCCAAGAACCGTGATTACGAATGAAATTTTCGTTCAGTACTAAACCAGGAATAAAAAAAAGAAGACGATACTCTTTGTCTGCGTGCAGAATGCAGGGAGGAGTCAAATGGCGGAGGGATTTTTTAGAAAATATGCTCCAGAAGGCTTTGAGCCAATGAGTGCGGGAACAAAGCCGATCTCCCAGATTAACCCGCTTGCAATACAAGTAATGAATGAGATTGGAATAGACTTATCCAAACAAAAGCCTAAAGACCTTTCCGAAGACATGATGAGAAATTCAGACAAGATCATCAATACGGGTTGCATGGACAAGAACTTCTGTCCGACGTTGTTTATTCCTAATGTAATTGACTGGGGGATTGAAGATCCTAAAGACAAACCAATAGAAAAAGTCAGAGAGATCAGAGATGAGATAGAAAGGAGAATCAAGGAACTTGCAACAGACATTTCTGTCGCTGAAGAAGAAAACAATAGATAAACTTACATCAAATCAAAAAAAGTTCGTTGCAGAAGTAGTAGGTACATTCATTGTAGTCGTCTTGGCCACGGGCGCAGTAGTAATTGATGCTAAGTTCCATGGAATATTTGGCATCCCATTTATCGCATTCCTTCCATTCATAGGAGTGGCGGCAGGAGTGTATTTATTCAGTAAAACATCTATGGCGCACTTTAACCCGGCTGTGACGCTAGGGTTTCTGATTACCAAACATATTACAAGGCTACAACTATTATACTATTTTACCGCCGAAATCTTGGGTGCGTTACTAGGAAGTCTTTTTGTAATGTATATAATTGGAAGAGAAGCCAATTTGGGCGCAAACTCACCCAATTATGCATATCCATTGTCTATGATATTTGGGATTGAATTATTGGCTTCTGCATTACTCATGGCTGTAATAATAACAGTGGTTTATACGAATGGTTTGAGGGGATATGGGGGACTTGTCATAGGTGGAATAGTCGGACTTGACATATTTTTTCTCGCTTTTATATCTGGAGCATCAATGAATCCTGCACGTTCGCTTGCTCCTGCATTAACTTCTGGGGTTCTGGATAATTTATGGTTGTACTGGAGTGCCACATTTATTGGAACTTCAATTGTTGCATTGCTTGTTAGAAAAAAGTTTGCAGACAAGTTTCGATGACGCTAGGCTCTTGTGTTCTTATAATTTGGGTTTTGCTTTAGTTTCTATTTTTACACTTACTTTACCCCGGTTCTCTGACAACTTAAATAGTTTCCTCGGTAAACATATGGTGATGACTAATTTGTAAAAAGCAAAACAAAAGAAAAAGACAGGTCGGATAGACGACCCATGTTGTGACGACTTCTGTCGGTACCGATTACTGACGAATTCCAGATTTATTGAATTCTTTTCTTATTTTAACTGGCCAATTCTAATACACATATTGCTGCATGGTTACCGAAAGTGCATGGTTCAGTATATCATATGTAAGAACAGAATGGAATGGCGGGGAATTAGGATGAATAGTAGCATTGCATTAGAGTAACTAGATATCTGTAAAAAGAAGTCCATTTGGATCCGTCAGTACACAGACATTTGCTATTGGTCAATAGTTTTAAGTCGTGTGAGCCCCCAATCGAACAGAATGCTTCTGTATCGAGAAAATCGTTCAGATTTTCGGCATGTGTCATCTATTTTCAGTGAATGGGTAATGATAAATTATGATCCGCCTGCTTTATATAAATCCAAGTTTCTTGGATCCTACTTTTTCTTTAATCTGATAGAAATTGTTGTTTCATCATATTCCGTTCTAAAGTCTACAGAATCCTGGAGGTTTTCAAGAAACTGAGTAAACATTCTGTTCCAAAAGTAGGAGCAATTTACTCCCAAGTTGTGTCTAATTATCACCCAGAAGTTATCTGGCGTCTTATTGTAATTAGTACGATTAGAACTACTACTAGAATTAACGATTGAACTTAGCTCTTCCATTTCATCATAGTCAGCATCTCTTGTCAACTTACTAGTTGTAATAACCCTTGCATCTGTGCCCATCAGGTATTTAGCTATTTTGGAGATAAGGTCCAATGAAGTTTGTAAATTTAATTCTCCCCATAAAAGCCGGGTAACATGGTCTAGTTCTATTCCCCAATTATCCACTAGATCGTTTAAACTATCCTTGCTAGCATATGAGAATAATGAATACAGAGCCTTTTTCGGTATAGAAACTTTTTCGCTAGATGCTAATGGTATAAAAAACTCTGTTTGGGAGTTGATAATAGAGCTAATGTATGCACTAACGCTCAATCCTCTGGCCTTTGCAAAATTGTCGACTATCCTAAAATCATTCTCGTTAACCCTTAAGGTTATAACTCTATCTTTTTTCTTAGGCAAGAGCAGCGGTCACAACAAATGTATTCATTGTATTCATTTTTAAGTTTTAGTTTCATTCTATCTTATAAATATGAACACGTAAAGAGTATCAATAACAAAAAATTGAAAACAGAAAATGTATCTATAGAAGATGTATACGAAGCGTTATCTGACAACAAGGCCCTAGTTTTATTTAATACTATAGCCCTTGCAGATGATGATGATGATGTCAATAGAGCGCCACTTCAAATTCGAAAGTTGGGACTCACAACAAGACAATACTACTCTAGAATAACAAGGCTAACAGAAACTGGTCTGATAAGAAGACAAAATGGCCGATATTCTCTAACTCTATTGGGTAAGATGATATACGATATTCATATCACGACATCCAAAGTACTTAGTTACCACTGGAAGCTCAAGGCAATAGAATCTATCCAGATGTCAAATCCTGTAGGCATACCAGAGGAAGAATTCTCTAAATTAGTTGATGCACTGATGGATGATTTTAAAATAAAGAATATGGTTGCAAAAGCAATTTACCCCCAATTGACAAACAGTGAAAAGTATCCAAGACAACAACAAGAAGAAGAACCGCAATCAATCAAAGTACAATCAAGCACAATGCGGCACCTCCACGGGGAGGTCTAATTTACAGAATCTGGCAACATATTAACGACACCATCATGGTGGCTTGCGAATATAAACTCCCTCGAACTTATGCCTAAGTTGTTTTGCTTACTTGAAAGAAGCAAAATTATAATGTCTTATTATGAAGACTTCGATAATGATAAAAAAATCATTCCTAATTTATGTGGTTGAGGCTAATAGGAGTAATAGTGATGTTCTCAGGAATCGGTATCGCAGTAACATTAGTAACCATAATCTCGCAGAATCGAGTTCAGCATATGCAGCAAAGATTAAAGTCAAAGACCGAAGGTAAGGGTAGAGTATTAACAGATGAGACGAAGACAACCATAAAAGACAAAATCGAGGGAATCGAGAAACTTTCTGAATAAGATTTTAACGTACTTGTTATCATGATGAAGAGTTTACGCCATACTCTACTTGAAGAATCTAAGAATGTATACAAATGCTTCAGATGCGGTAAAGATTACTATAGTAGGCCCAAATATTGCAGCAACTGTGGTCTTGCTTTGCTTAGCCCATCTGGATGACACTTAGTAGGTTCGAGTAACTACTATTACTACTAACGCTAACTAAACTCTGCTAGTAACCTAGGGTGTTTGTGAAGATAAGATGGTTAACGTCTTAAAGTCTCTGACTGGATCTGAAAGCCAGCCAAAAAGATCTTCCAGAACCTTTTGATCTATTGGACCTCCAAGAGCAGTCTTCCATTGAGATGAAGGGTAGAACAAATGGCCGAGGTCCGGATATGTTATCAACGTATGATCAGGATGCCTTACTTCTGTCAGTTCCTGCTCTAAAAGAAATGCTTGCTGTATGGGGGTGTCTGAATCATTCTTTCCTTGTTGTATTAAAATAGATGTATCGGAAGGAACTTTACTTATGATATCCAAAGTAGGTGTCAGAGCGAATTGTGATGTAAGCCAAATAGGACACGGACCTTCTAGACCATTACACTTCTCACCCGGTGTCACAACTGATACTGATTTTAGATTGTCTATTAACCTGGGTTTGAGTTCGTCATTAATACTTATGAATGTGTCATTATTTGTGTTATATTGGGGATTCAGTTGGTCTGCTGTTGTTCCATTGACCGTAGTAATGTTTTGAGCAAGGATTAGAGTGATATTTCCGACCAAAGTACTAAAAACAGGATTCTCAGACGCTTCTTGTACTGATATCAATCCATTGTGATTATGGTCCAGAACCTGTTGAGCGTAGTGTATTGGGTTCGTAACACCTTGGAAGTATCCTATTTCACGCAAGTTTTGGGCCACGGCCCCCATCAGTACAATATTATCTACTTTATCTGGATTGTCGATTGCAACTCTTGGGACAATCGTTGTACCCTCGCTATGTCCAACTAGAGTTACATGGTTAGCATCAACTTCTGGTTGCTGTATAAGAACATTTAGGGCCTTCTCTGCATCTTGCCTTAGTTCATCAACAGTTACATTCCCCCATACATTGCTATCCAGAACTGTCAGATTCGCGCCAAAACCTCTCTTGTCATACTGCAATACTGCAATACCTCTTTCTGAAAGATATTCGGCTATATCAAAGAACGGTCTACCAGGCGGATAAATAATTGAGCCTGTTTCGTTATCTATGTGAACGTAGCCTGCAGTTTCATTCATATCCGTGGTTCCAGAGCCAGGTACAAGGAGAACACCTGGGAAGGGACCGTCCCCATTGGATGGAAGATTTAGCCTAGCGTTAGTCTTTAAACCATTACCCAAATCTATAACCATATTTCTATATTTTGTTGTCTGCAAGTCCGATTGAGCATGAACTGTGAGGGCTACACCACAAAATAAGAATGATATTGAATAAACTGAAAGAACTACTGCTATTATCTTTAATGACAAATGCATATGATAATGGGCCTTTTTACTTAAGGATTACTTGCGGGAGGGAGCGATTCTTCGGTAGTCTTTTACGTATTTATGTTCTATCTACGGGGATACCCCGTGAAATGAATAAATCTAAATATTTTTAATGAATAATGACTAGTATGTCCAACCAACCGGAAGATAAGAGAGAAAAGAGACTTGGAAATTTATCCAACCTCCTGAGAGGCATCGACCGTTCGGATATGGAGTTGACGATGGGCCACTTATCACTTGAGTTCTATAGACAAGCAACATTGGCTGAGGGCTATGTCCATAACGGAGAAATAGGCGAAGCGGAAAGTCACAGGCTTATCGCAGAGGCAATACACGATATCTTAAGAACGCTAGAGGTAAAAAGACGTGAGGCGGTAGAGGCAGAGATAGCACCCAGTGTTACTGATATTCAACGAATAAAGGAGGAGGAGTAGGTGACTTACGAGGAATCATAAATCGGCTTTCTGGCAGTTCTGGCACTAATAAAGTCAGTTAGTCTGGCAACAGACGCCAAGCGTGATAAATTATCTTTGCCTCCTGATTACTGTTTTTGTCATTGTCGCTTTGCTTTAACCCTGGACCCGAAGGTCGAGGAAGGAAGGGAGGTATATGCAGTATAGTCAGTTGCTTTAACAAACCTATTACTCAATGCCCAAAGTGCACAAACTATTATTGCAGAGACGAGCATTACAAAACACATTTTCATTTATTAAAGATAGGACCCAGAATATTACAGCCCGACAGACGAGTGTTTAATTTAGTGTTACTAATAAGAGAGTAACTAAGTAATGAATTTAGGCCGTAAACTATGTATCAAAATTTAGATTGTCTGCTAAAAAAGTAGGAAAGCATGGTAAGATTTGCAATAGGTCATTTATTTCGACCAGCAAGAGTTCATTCTTTTTCCTTTCCTTTTCTTTCGATATTATTTGCAACTCTGGCATTGCCTAAACTATTTTTTAGGATCTCAGATCTAGGGTAAGGTAATGATGAGGATGAAGTTGTTGTCGCTTGGTTGGCTATCAGATAGACATGAGTATTGCTGTCATAGGTTTGCTGGCGCTACTGGTTGCCAAGTCGCTCACGTGCCTAATGAATGTCTTTCTGAATTAGTAGCGAAGCAATCCTTGAAATTTGAAGACGAATTTACAGGCCGATATAGATATCGAATAACTCAGAGGGGAAGCCGGTATTTAGCCCTATTTCAAGATTAATCCGTAACAGTCGTAATGCACTAGTTTTTAGGATCTTCTACGTCAAAGCACCGAGATTATGTGTTGGTCAGACCTCCTTCGGATTGATGTTAAACATGCAATGTTCCTAAGGCTAAAGAACACGAATCCCTATAGTAAGAAGGGTTTTACTAGCCAATACCCGACCAGCAAAGAGATAAGATACCAAGCCAATGCAATCCAAGTCAAGGCATGTCTAACTAACTAACCTAACTTTCGATTGTTTATTCTTTATTCTTTGCTGCAGTTCTAGGGTTTTCTGTACGTTTATGCTTTGGATTTGCTAAAACCCTGTTTGTAACATTGGCGGAGTGTTTCCTAAATTCATTCATCTTTGCAGATACAAATGAATCTAGGTGCTTTTGTTTTTACTGCCAACTCATTTAGGCGTCTATGTCTGTCAGCATCTATGTCATTATTGAAGACATTCGACGGGGGAAGTTGACGCGATATCTTGTATCCTTGAGTTGTCCATTTGCTTTCTCAAAGGTTTGCCCAAGCAGACTTTTTTATCGACTCTCATGACGACCTATTGAAGTATTTACAATATATGGTGTCCATTTTGTCCTGGGAATAATGATCTTCACCACCACCAACAAACCTCTAAATATTTTATTTAACACGTTAAGAGGAGTTTCCACTTGTCAAGTTCATCTGAGAGAGAAAATACACTAAGCAGTCTTGGCAGAAAACTAGGTCGCGAACTAGGCGACGATTTCAGAAATGCTGGGAACAAACTGAAGGATATTTAGATTCGTGACTTTGAGATTCAATCTAGCAGAGGTATTTGCTGACCGGAATGATCTCATCGAAGCGGCATACCATAGGACGTTGGCCTACAACACCCAGGGATATTGAAATGATGATCGAATGAATAATGAGATGAGATGAATCCTAGTGAACTAGGCAGCAGGATGTAAGCAGTTCTGGCATTGAATGATTCATAAATAACTATTACGCATAAGAAACATCTTTGAAAAACGGAAGTCAGAAATGAGAAAATCGAAGCAATCTAGCATAAAACAGGACAAAAAGGGTTTACTGGGCACTGCAGAGAGTAATGCAGTTGTCAAAGAAGGCCAAAGACGACGACAGATGCAAGATGAGCAACAAAGAAAGGTTAAGGATTTTATGGATAGCATAGAATATCGAGCCAACCCGTTCTAATTTCATTACTTCACTTCCCTTCCGAGCTTGAATTAAATTCTTAGAAAAAATTCTATATTCAGGTACTCACTGAATCGTCAAGAATACTACGGACTATCAGAGAGTACTCCAGTCATATTGCTGTTGCTGCTGCCAGTTTCATTTGCTCCAGAAGGCGTCGTAGTAGTCATATTACTGAATGCGGGAGTTAAATAGGGATATGAAAGCCCAGAATGAGGTTCGAGCCATGAATAAAGATCTGCTAAAACATACTGTGGGATGGGTCCAGATAAAGTCGACATCTGGGGCGAAGGATAGAACAAATGGCCGAGATCCGGATATGTTATCAATGTATGGTCAGGATGATTTACGTCAGTCAGTCTTTGTTGCAAGAGAAAGGCTTGTTGAACTGGAGTCTGAGAATCATTTTCACCATTAAGCATTAGTATACCCGTAGAGTTAGAGACGTTACCAATCACACTTAGAGGTGGTATTAGATTAGCATATGATTGGAACCAGCGAGGACATTCGAGTTGATTACATTCCAAACTAGTCATATTAGAAGTGTGATTTTCGTATCTCTTCGTCAGTGCAGGCTTATATTGTTCATCAATGCTTATAGAATCATTTGTATCAAAATCCTTTGCCAAGGCACCGGATATAGCTTCCGTTTCACTTGGCGTTGGATACTTACCGGAAGATAAGAAATTATAAATGTATGAACCAGAATTGAACTTATATAATGAATTTAATAATGTAAGATCCTTTGCTATTTGCTGAACTGATATCAATCCAGTATGATTTTCATCTACGACTTGATGGGCGTATTCTACTGGCGCGAGTACATCTTGATAATACTCTAAATCTAGGGCATTCATTGTACTTATTCCCATAAGTTACAATATTCTTAACATTTGTCGAGTTGTCGATTGCAACTCTCGGAGCAATGATCGTACCTTCACTATGACCGACCAGACTTATCCTTTTTGGATCAACTTCAGGTTGCTGCATGAGAACATTCAATGCTTTTTTGCTATCTTCAATTAGATCGTTGATTGTCATATTCCCCCAAATACTAGTGTTAATAACTGTGCCACCTTCGCCTATACCTCTCTTATCGTACCTGAGTACAGCAAATCCCCTCTCTGTAAGATACTGAGATATCTGCCAAAATGGTTTAGCATTCTCTGCCTGTGTTTCATTCATATCATTCGTTCCAGACCCATGAATAAGAAGAACACCAGGAAATGGTCCATTACCCACAGCTGGAAGTGTTAATTGAGCCCTAGTCTTTACTCCATCACCTAAATCAATAACCATGTTACGATATTTTTTTGTCTCCAAATCTTGTTGAGCAAGGATTGTGAAATTATTACCAGACATTGCGAAAGATATAGAATAAAGAGCAACGGCTGCTACAGTACCTATTAACAGCATTCCAAATATTGCTAGACATCTAAGACTATAGTTTGACATAGAACAAAAGATATGATGAAAGTATTTAAACATTTATCTATACGATTCATACGTAGTCTTGGAACAGGAACCGATCTAACTCGAAATTTTTTTCTCGAATTAAATTTCGTGAATCCTAATCGAATATCCTGTATTCAGTCGGCGATACCCCCCGTTTCAATTTGATATGTTGAATTCTCCCATTTTCATAAGATCTAATTACTTCGTAATTGGGATCATCCTTCGAATCATCGTCCTCTATCAAACTGTAAAAGAAAGGTTTAGCCTCTTCGTTCTGAATAGTATCTAACTGGTTTATGTGAGGAACTAGGTCTTGATTCAATGAAGTTAATGGAATATTATCTTCTAATAGATAGAATTACCCATCCATGACATAACAATTTACCACTTGGCAACAGGGTTAATTCGGTATTGCAGTGAATGCAATATTGTGCCTCTTCCAACTTGCCTTCCTTTGTTATTCTAGGCGAAAGATTATCCCTTACGATAACTTGGATCTTGTCTTCTTTCAATTCCTCACGGTCAATCATTCGCCTATCAGCCGGATGAAAGCCTAAGTCAACCCGTTCACTTTCAGCCTTGCGTGAAAAAGGATAGTTAGATGGTTTATTATGGATCTTCAATTACTTTTCTGAAGGTTTTTCATTTCCGTTTCCCTTTCCCTTTCCCTCTCCCTTGCCCTCTCTGAATTCCTTGGGGTCAAGCAATAGACCTTTATCAAGTGCCGCTTGCTTTGCGGCGTGCCACCTTTGATAATCTGTTAATCCTGGAATCCTTGAACCATTACCGTTGTAATTAATTCCTCTATTAATCGGATAGAATCCCGTCTTATTTGCATCAATCAAATCCTGAATGTCTCCGGCCAGAAAGTCTTCGAACTTTGTAACTGTATACTTACGATTGTCCACAAAGAATATTTCCAAACCCGTTGTCATTGCTATGGCCACACTCCAAGGATACGCCTTACATGGTTCGCCAAATCTCTTCAAGACACCCTTAATATTTTCTGGCGTATCAGCAATGTAATAACGATTCATCTGACCTACAATATGGGAATTAATATTATCTCGAATCAAATTCTGGTTTAACCCTTGGTATAACATAGCGACCAATGTTAAACTGACATTGATGAATGAAATCGTCATAAATTCCAATGTCTACACTCTCTTAAAAAGGCAACACTAATTGGGCACAGTGAAGGTACTAACATACCCCCAAGAGTTGCCGTCGATAACCCAGATAAAGTCAAGAACATAGTCCTAATGTCTCCAGTAGCTGAAAAATGGCGTGACATGATATATTCCCAGGAAGTTGCATATCCTCTTCGCTATGCTGAAAGTGTATTAGACAAAGCTCATACCGGACAGTTATCAGTGGAGGAGGCATCAGGAGATCCTATCTTTCAGGAGTTGGTGGGTGGCAACCTTATACAGCTTCTTCTTACCCAAACCAATTCTACTGATAGTCAGAATGGAACAGCGCAGCAACCACTCCCTAAACAAAACAATACCAGTGATGATCTAATTAGTATTGAAGATGAACTTATCTGCACTTGTAACGGCATATGAAAATGATACATCTCCAGAACCATCATTGCTGTCAGCCAAATGCATTAACTTCTTTGGCTGCCCCAGCTACGGAAAATCGTTTCTGCTCTGCATAGCGTCATCGGTATGATAGGTAACGTGTCTTCAAATACCAGTATCCTTATACTCGAAGGAGAGAATGATAGTCAAACCACACCCGGGCAAGCGTTACTACTGCAACAACGACTAACAGAAGTAAATCATCCTGATCATCTAATTATTGTCTATCCAGATCTTGGACATGGATTCGTTCCCTCCAATCAATGGGTAACCTCACATGGCCAAATGGAAGAATATGTATTTCAGGATATGTTTGAATGGCTCACATCTCCAGCAAGAGAGGTCAATGAACAGGGACGATGAAGAAGTCGAGTTTAAATCCAACTGATTAGTCGACTGATTAGTCGACGAGTAGAACCATTAATTACACTACCTCTTCCACCAATACTATGTATAAGAGGCTGCAGGAATTTCTAGTATCAAACATCAGGCTCAGGCTCGGGCAACAACAATAACAACGATAACAACGGACAACAACAACAGTCAGAAAGTCAAGCACAAAGCCAAAGTCAAAGCGTCTGTATACTCTGCACAACAAACTAAGCAACGGGTACATGCATACCGTACACCCCTGACTGGTGGGGGACCGTCCAAAATCTTCTAAATTCGTCCAAGATGTTTTAAAGACAGATTTCAAATGGATTGTCAGAATAGATTTCAAGATTTGTTAACATGTTCATCGTGTTTTTATATTAGAAAAATGTTGTATAACATTGTGTCAAGTCGAAAACTATTCCATTTCGAGTAACAGAGACCGACTTTCATACACTTACAGAGCTTGCCAAACGTCTCCACCAGATGGGGGAGTTAAAACATGATAATCCTCATATGCTTTCCAAGGAGTATACTTTTGCTTTTGCCAATATCATAATGAAGATGCATAACTGGGTCCAGACTTCAGACCAGGATGAGGCGGTCTTTGCACTAGCCAGAGGAATGGCCAGCACGTTAAACCCAGGCCAGCAACAACAGCAACAACAACAAGCAGGAATACCAGGACGGTGAATGTAAATAGTCGAGGCTAATTGGCAAAGGAAGACTGAAAAGACTGGATATAATGACAGATACGATGATTGTTCTGGCTCTAGTATTGGTAGTGATGATAGTGGCTCATCTTCAGACGATGACGATAATGTCCAATCGCAAGCTGAGCTGGCATTGAATGATTCATAAATAACTATTACGCATAAGAAACATCTTTGAAAAACGGAAGTCAGAAATGAGAAAATCGAAGCAATCTAGCATAAAACAGGACAAAAAGGGTTTACTGGCCACTGCAGAGAGTAATGCAGTTGTCAAAGAAGGCCAAAGACGACGACAGATGCAAGATGAGCAACAAAGAAAGGTTAAGGATTTTATGGATAGCATAGAATATCGAGCCAAGATAGATCCTGATTTAGCGGGCATCTTCGATACCCTCCGAGAAATGAATAATAGAATCGAAGAAATCTTGAGCCTACTGAAAAAGACAAGGAAGGGGAAATAGCGGTATTCGCTACAACCAGACTAGAATATAGTCACTGAATGGACCGATACCCATTGTAATTTAGTTACAGAATGCAGATATTCGCTAAATGGAAGGACGATTTAAGGCCTCCCAACTGATAACTGGACAGATCTAGGCCCATTATTTTCCATCGAACCCGTGTCAATCTTGTCCCTTTTTATGCATCCTTATAGTTTCCAAGGTTAAAGATTATGAGAATTCAGAAGTGGAATCTTCGCCCTTCGTTTATATACATTGAATTAGCCAGAAACTAGCAGCACTATCCAAGACGTTTAAACTATTATTTGACTATCTTAGACTTCCTGGAAATTTAACTGAGCAGGCCTTTATATTCATGGAGAACACGGACAGACCCCTCGACGGAGTAGAGAAATGTTCTTGGATTTTGACTTTCAAGCTCAGGGTCAGACAAAAGAACATGCTTCAGGAACAGTTAAGAACTATTTTGGAGCGGAATAGGGTTTATCTCCATAATTCCTAACTTACTAATCGTTTCTAGTTATGGTCCCTACGTCTCTACAGTTTCTTTAATCTTGTTCAAGTTTTGATTAAACTTTTAGACAAGCGCTTCTAAGTCGTCCAATACTACTTTACCACGAGCCCCAGAGAGTTTGAATACCTTCTCTAAACTACTTTGGTATCCTTCTTCCTTCAATTTCTCACGGATGGGGTATGGATACCGACAGGCATCATTTCCATACAATTTTTCCAATTTGATTAAAAGATCGGTTAATACAACATCTATTATGAAATCATTCACACTTCCATGGTTGTATTTTTTTGCCATATCTCGTATCCACGACATTTGATATTTCTTAAACTGTAGGCCGTTGACAGTTACCAATTCTGGTTCTTTTCTTACCTCTGTCTCCCCCCAATTCATTTTTCGTGCATAGGTTCTCATGGTTAGCTAAAAAGGTTCCTATCGCGTTTCATGAAGTATAGGAAGATTGCAGGATTGATTTGTCACGTAACAGCCACTACTTGTTTCGTTCTTGTTTGACATTTTACCACGTAAGTTGAATCCTTCGAGGCGAATTGTTTGTTCAACTTTTGTGATGTCTTTATGGAACGCTAGATGACAACAAGGAAGAGGGACATCTTTGATTATATAGTTAGGTCTTCACTTTTTTTGCCAAAAGTGTTAAGGATATCTATCAGTAAAAAAATCATCCGTGGTGAACTAAAGACCGATCAAGGGAATTTAAGTCACAAATGAAATTTCATACAAAATCCGCTTAACCCCGTATTATTCAATTTCTGTAACTCCATAATTGACAATAACCATTTGCATCGCAACATTCTCTCTTCAAAGAGTTAAATTGGCTCATACGAACTTGAAGTCATTATAATATTGTAATACAGGACACCGATACTGTAATTAACAAATTCCTGAGGACAATTTTCTTGCCTATTTAAAAGTAATTTTATTGAGTACTGCTCATATTGTTGATCTCCAAACCTAATTTTATCGGTGACTGCATTCCCAACTACAAATCATGGTGAAGAAATCTTAGATCAGGCACAATTGACCCGACTTCGTAGTCCAAAACGGTTCAATGAGGAGTGCCGTCATCAATGCACTAGGTGTGCAGTACTATTCAGTTGTGATGATGACTATACCCGATACGAGATAGGTTTAAGAAAACTATGTGGAAATCCATTTTATTACGGCAAATGCAGGACTTGCAAGATCTAGCATTCACAATCCAAAAATTGAACACCCGCTGACAACAGAAAATTGATTAATCGGTTAGGCATGGAACGCTCTTGTAATCTGCGAAGTAATGTCGCTTCAAGATATTGGCTAGGTTGCTTGTTTCGCTTACGTCATTAAATTCATTTGTTTTGTTAACTCTTACGCCTAGTGAACCCAGCTCATTTAACCACCATTCATTCTTTTCGTGAAATTCGAGCATAGTAGCCACTAATTCATTTGACCATAACCACTGAGTGGTTCAGTTTAATAAATATGAGAGTATAAAATAGATTGACACAGATATTAATTCCTGAATTTATTTGAGGGCGGGCGGATGCACACCCAAATTTAGCACGCAATAAGAAAATTGCCTTTGAACTTCAATGGATTGGTAATCGAAGAAAGCATGAACTTATTTACGTCTAAATATCCCAAATAAAGGCTAAGGGCCAAGGAAACTTAGATTAATGTTTCTTTTTTCTTTGTTCGGTTCCTTTCATAACTATTGTCTGACTCAGTTCTTTCAAAATCTGACTAAAATAGTATGAGCCACCGGTTCCCTTCCCCGTTGTCCCGGATGCCTTCCAACCACCAAATGATTGACAGCCTACCATCGCTCCAGTCGTAGCACCAGACGTTTTATTTACGTATACACTCCTGCCTCAATATCTTGGAGGAAAGTCTCAATCTCTCGTTTGTTACCACTGTAAATGCCAGCTGTCAATCTGTACTCAGATTTATTGCACTGTTCTAATGTCTCATCAAGTTTAGCGTATTCCGCTATAAATAATATCGAAATGAATAGCTCCTCTTTCAATAGGGGATTGTCCTTTTGGCACGCCTTCAACGATCATTGGTTCAACAAAAAAACCATATTTTAGATCACCATCCTCCCTGATTTTTCCACCAACCAATACTTTCCCGCAACGAGTGGCCAGTTTTGAGTATTTCCTATATTTGAAATAAGCACTGGAATTGATAAGGGGACCCATAAAGGTCTCGGCGTCAATTCGATTTCCAACAAACAGTTCATTTGCCCTTTGGATCAACCGTTCGGTAAAATTTATTTAATATTTCTGTGAACATATACACGAGAGGTTGCACTACATTTTTGACCAGAGTATCCAAATGCTCCTTGAATTATACCTTCTATTGCGTCATCTAGATTTGCAATTGCTGTGACTACTACTGGATTCATTCCGCCCAATTCTGCAATTACGACCATAGATTTCAATTTGTTGGATTCATCTAATATAATGTCACCCACAACTTTAGATCGAGTGAAAGCAATTCCTGCTACCATCCCGCTTTGAACGATGGCATTTCCGACATTATTTCCGCTACTAGTTATGAAGTTCAGAGCACCTTCAGGCAATCCTGCCTTTATCATGATTTCAGTAAAGAGATAGCCGACACTGGGGTATCGCTGGCAGGCTTTAAGACTACTGTATTGCCTGTAATTAAAACTCCGGTACACATTCCGATTGTTAGTGCAGCAGTAAAATCAAAAGGCGAAATTACACCCCAGACTCCATATGGCTTCATCACACTCTTACTCCTTTCGCTTAGACGGTCCCTATTTGTATCCGCCTCATAACCTCCGTGTGACATCATTTCACCGGAATAGTATCTTATGAAATCGATCGCCCGACATTGCCTCAAATCGATTCTTCCCACTTTCAGATGTTATCCATGCCGATAGTCAAATTTCTTGGCTACGATTCTTCCTGCAGCAGGAGCAAAAATTTTTACACGCTCTTGATAGTCTGTTTTTCTCCAATTCTCAAATGTCTTAGATGCAGAGGTTATTGCGGAGTTGACATGTTCCAAATTTCCCCTATGGAAGTATCATAGGACTATTCGAGTGTCCAAGGGGGAAGTATGCTTAAATGACTTTACCGACCTAACTCCCTTGCCACCAATCAACAATGGATATTTCCTACCGAGTTGGGATTTGATATGTTCGATCGCATCGTTATACTTATGAAATATTGACTCCTTATTCGACTTCAATAGCTTCCTGAAAGTATCTACGTTCTCAAATCTCAAATTAAATCTGAACGGCGAGGCATAAAATCATGGAGATGGACTTGGTTATACTGTACATCGCTAAATAAGGTAACTACTAAACTACTCGCTTGCAATTACGAACCGCATTGGTAGTGAAGTGTCACAATAAGGATATATAAGTTATTATTATTATTTTTACCCTGGAATCCTCTGAAAGGAATTTTCAGTTGGTAAAGATTTTTAGTTCTTGTTACCCATATTAGTCAATCTAATCTATTTCCTAGTGCAAAGTATGAATAATTACACGTGTACGATGCTTTGTATTCTCTGAATTAATTAATACTATGTATGAAATAAGGAGAAGGTTGTTGCTCATCATGCCGATCAAATCGCCCTGCCTTCTTGCTGTGCCTCTCATGGTTCAGGCGGTGTTAACCATATCTCGAAGTAACACGAGCAACATCGAAGCTTGTCTGTTCCGAAAAGGTGATTAGGTGCTAAGAGAAAGCGAGCCTATTCTTAGGATGAGGAGAGAGCGACAGCTCTAGCTTGTTCCAATGAATTCTTTAACGGCTGCTTTGGAGCTAATATCCAAAAAGATTAACGATTTACTGATCAGTAAATAAAGAATATTTAAATGCTCCAGCGCGGAGTATTATCTAACAGGGCGTCATGCAGTGTCACATCAAGTAGCCAATTTGATCATGGTAATTGGAATTGAGTGGATAATTATTATCGTTGTAATTGTCTTGCTATTTTTTGGAGTGAAGAAGACACATCAACTAGCTGAGATCATTTGGCAAAGCTTCTGCAGAATTCCAGAAATCTAAGATAGAAGCAAATAGAGAAAGATCAAACTGATGCCTATAAATTGGAAACTATAGTTGACACACTGGAGATTGATTATAGTAACAAGAATGATGAAGATCTTAGAGACGCAATTGGCAAGGGAGTAGGAAAAGCCTGTATATGTCCAAAGAACATCAAGTATTGATAAAGGTTGGCATGATTAAACCCATGGAATTAGATCCAATTAAGATAAAGAATAAACAGAATAATTGGGACCTACTGAAATAGTTGCAATAGTCAGTTAGATTTACATAATCATACAAATCGTTAAAGCTTAAACTAGACCAGCATACGGACAGCAGTTCAGATCTAGGGTTTGCCTTTACCATATTATACTTCTTCTTGATATTTTTTTAAAAATAGTGCCACCATTTGACTACAAATATCGAACCACCTTAAGATATTTGGAAGTCCACCGACACATAGAATCATGATCGATTTGAGTTAAATGAAACGATAGTTCAATAACGCGTTTCTAAAGTTGGTATCGAGGAAAATATATATAAGTACCTACTGATATACCGAAATTAGATGCCGACATCTACAAAAAAGAAAACTGCAGCTCACTCAAAGAGGAAGAGCACAACTGCAAAAGGGACAAAGGCGAGCAAAGAAAGGTAAGAAATCCAAAAGCAAGTAACGTGTGCCAGACAAATCTTTTTTTGCTTCATGCAAGGAGTAGAATATTCGTTAGAATATGATACTCTTCTGCAATATTTTTTCAGGCGATGCTAGGTGGTATTAGATTTTACACTATTCGCTAGCTGGCATATGTCAGCTGGTAATAAAGTTTCATTTAATTTGCTTCCAGTTCGAGTATGTCTGATTTTGGTTGAGAAAAATGTCTTTTATTTAGTTGACCGTAATCCCCGAGTTCAACTATCAATATGAAAATGGTTTACCACCAATATGTTGTAGCATGACCCAAGAAAAAGTAACCATTAGTTGGTCCTATTTACATCCATCGTTCATGGCCGTTAACCGGGAATTTTTCCATTACCAAAAAACTTGAATATTCTTCAAACGAATCTCGTGATCCCGTAAACGATAATTCTTGTGCTATTGGATTCTCTGCAAGCAATCTATTAACAACTTGAATAAGGCAATAAAGAGTCGATAACTGTGTTATTGTAATGCCCGGATACATCATCAAATGGATTATCATATCTTGAAAATGTTTTGAATTTTAGATTTGCTTTGTTGTAGGTGCCGAATAGAAAAATCCTTAATTAATTCACCGTAAGCTGATACTCAATTTCTTGCATCCTCGGTTAAACTTTTTTTCTGTTTTACGGTTAAAGTAATCCAAATGGATTAGTAGCTTGCAAGATTTTCTCTAGCAAAATCCATCCCAACATAAAATGAAGAAAACGATCATATATTGTTCATGGTTCCTTTCGAGGACATAGAGTACTGTTAATCGGTAACAGACGGCCTTGAGTATTTGTAATCTATGGTGTTAACATAGACTTTCGTCATTTCATACCAAGTTCTTGATTTGGATCAGTATTTAAGCATGATTGATACTAGAATAAAATCTTCATTTGCTCACTATGGTCCCTAAGATTAACCCACAGACACATCGACTAGTGGATCCCTAGATTGCGAAATCAAATAGGATTTCTATTTTTGGGTTGACCCTAGTAGCTCGAGTTTCTAATTCTATGGTAGTATGATTCCCGAGACGCCGGTTGGTGATTGATTGGGGGAAGTAGCATCACAAAATTGTGGCCGGCTATAATCATATAGGTGGTTCATGAGTCTTAGGACAAAAATATTCCACTTTCAATTGAATTATTGCATTGCAGTAGCGAAATAGACAGATTGTATCATGGTCAGTTAAATTTCATAGGCAAGCGTTATTGGAAACAGACTTACAAGTAATCCTAAAATCTAGGACCCAATTCAGATTGTACACCATTGGCCAACAGACAAGAATTAATTAATGGATTTGCAACTGCGGAAGGAACCAAGCGATATGTGAAATATGCTGTAAATGAAAAAAGCAGACCTGAGAGCCATTTTCGCATTTTCGATAATCTAAATCTGTCAAGTCTTGGTATGGGAACCTATTTGGGAGATATCACAGACTACGAAGACGAGGCAATCGAAAATGCGACATACGAATCCATCAAATCTGGAGCAATGAATGTTATCGATACTGCGATCAACTATCGAGCTATGAAATCAGAGAAATCCATTGGAAGAGCACTATCGCGCCTTATCAAGGATCGAATTATTTCAAGAGATCACGTTTTTATCTCGACTAAGAATGGTTACATAACCAATGACGGAGACTTTCCGTCTATAGGAATGATGGAATACATGCAGAAAATGTACATTACTCCTGGGCTTATAAGTCCGAGTGATATAAGCAGTGGCTACAATGTATTGAATCCTACATACATTGAGAGATGCATAGACAGATCATTATCCAATATGAAGTTGAGCACAATTGACTTGGTCTATGTACATAATTCTTTTGAAAGTTGGTATCAGGATGTTTCCAGGGAGGAATTTATGGAAATGCTCAGCAAAGTTTTTCAGGTATATGAGAAATATAGGGCTAGAAATAAAATACGTTACTATGGAATGGCTACTTGGACTTGCTTTAGAGTACCTGATGATAGCAGTGAATATTTATCACTGGAAGCAGTTGTAAAGCTTGCACAAAATGTCAATGAGGACAGTTCAAATAACCATGGCTTTCGGTTTATACAACTACCTTACAACCTGGCATACAACGAACCTTTGCTTTTAAAAAACCAGACTGTGGGAAACGAAAAGAATCTTTCAATTCTAGAAGCTGCATCAAAGCTTAAGATTGGAGTCTTTACTAGTATTCCTCTTTTTCAAGGGAGGCTCCTTCGCGCCACCATTCCTAGTTACAATGAAGCTTTGACCGATCCAGTTGCAAAGATAGTACAAGTGATACGATCAACTCCGTCGGTGATTGCTCCTCTAATTGGTCAAAAAAAGCCAGAACATGTGGTACAGAATCTCCGGTTAGCAAATGTGCCACCGATGCAGATAGATGAGTTTAAGAGAGCGATCAACATACTCCTAGGCAAGACATAATTACGGATCCGAATAATCCGATGTCCTTTGAAAATATTGGTGAACATCGTTACTTGGGCCTTAACATATTGAATTACAGTCACTTCGCTTACACTACAAAGGCTGACGATGATTTTCTGATAACGTATTGTTCATAGGAACTGAACTGAATTTAACTACACTTACTCGGTTAACAGTCTGATTAATTCAGAAAATATCTAAGCATGCATTACATTTATTCATTACTTGAAATGACAATGCACAACCTTACTTCCGTATCAAAACCTACAACTCTGATAAGTTTCAATAATATGGAGGCCATATTCAATTGAAGGTTCTCTTTATGCACGAGTCGTTGATATGTCCCTATCATAAGAAAGCTCCTGTTCGGGAAAGGTCTTCCATCTCATTAACTTACCCAATGTGCATTATTTTTGAACAATTAATTTTTAGATATTTCTGTAGGGTCGCAAACATACACAGCCACCTATACACTGGTTCGAATAACGGCGTAGGATTCAATAGGAAAATGAAATAAAAATTGTGTATTAAGAGACTTGAACCATGGAGGTGAGACTTCCAGTGTTTAACATACAATAATTAAGCCTCTTCCACCAATTTTCTTCTGCATTATTCTTGGGCCTTCCAGCGATTATTGGAATTGTCCCAGCATCTCCTGCAGAGTTGACCATCGATCTTCCACTTAGGTTTAGGATTGTACCGGAAGAAGGGCATTTTATTACCACAAACCGCACAGTAGTTGATTCTTTTTTCGTATTCCTTGCTTTTCAGGGAATAACAGCGTTTACAAAGGTTTAGGTTTGTGTCCATGTTCCACTGCCATTTTGGTTTAAGCCATTCTGAGCCAGAACCAATGTCAGCGTTACACATTCCACATTTTTGAGATACCTCTTTCTGCTCTTCGATCGCGTCCTGCCCTTTCTTCTTTTTACCTACTTCAGAGCGTCCTGAAAATTCCATGGATTTTATAACGTGACAATCTCCGCAGAGCATACCTCGAATATCCCATTCGTTTCGTGGCTTGTACTTGAATTTTATCAACTCTTTATTGCAAACTGCACAGTGCTCCTGAGCTTTGTTACGTGTCAGCAGTGGAAACCACATCAGTAATTGTCTATAACCTTCCAGTATCTAACTCTTCTCAATTAGATCCATGGTGATGAATATTATTCGATCGATGTGTTGGCTTTACTGAGTAGAATTGGAGCCGACACATGTAAGACTTTTTGAATCATACATATCCCTTGGGTTCTGCTTGATTGTTGTTTGGATGTTTGTAATTGAAACCGTAGTGCTCTTAAGTCGCTAGATCCGTACCAAAATCTTTTTTGTAGAAAAAGATGCCTTTGATCACCAGGGCTTGAATTTCACTTATGGTCGTGAACGGCAGACTAATTCTCGGAGCAGTGTCAGGTCGCTAGATGAAGATTGATTGACCGTACAGTTCGAACCGTATTAAATAAAAGTAATAAAAACATAATCCTTCTATCGGTTAATGTTTGTGCTCATGTGAAGCACCTCTGCCCGTGAGCGTTCCAGTATAGTCTCCCGTAATTTCCAACACATTCTCATCATTACTTATCTCTTTCAGTTTTTCTAAGTTCAATCGTTGATTTGTGACATAGTGAGTGCCTTTATCGTAGATAGATGGAACCATTCCCGTGCTCTGGAATATCTTATCTTTCATTAAATCGGAATCCGTCCCGTCTTTTGTAAAGATTTCAACCATGTAGAATGGGGTATGCTCTGATTTTTCTTGCTCGCGAACAAGCAAATCATGGATAAGAAGTGGGTCTACCTTAGGTAAATATGTTTCATATAGCGTTTGCAACCCGCGAAAAACGGACCTTATTTCTCTCAATTCAAATGATGACAAATTCTCAATATGATTATAGAATAACTTATTCTTATAATTTCTCAATTTCTGCTGCCCTAACTCCAGAACCAGGAGTGGGAATTCCTTCCCATATTCTAATCAATTCTGTCAGGTAAGATTTGAGCAAACCATTACTCAACGTCTGATTTCAGATTCATGCTGAATAACTTACTGAGAATATGCATAAATAATCCATAGTCCCCCTTTTTAACGTTTAATATTCCCTACAAACTAGGATTAGTTAAGCTCAGAAGTTACATTATAAGAGGACGAAATAATAATGAGATGTAGTAAAAGTGGCTACTATCTGGTTGAATAATACAGAGCATCAATAACAGCCAGCAATCTTCATTTCTGTGACCTTCTAACAAATCTCGTCAACAAACCAATTGAACACATAATGATCCCTATCACAGCGACTGCATAGCCATATGTAGTCCAGTCCGCGTTATCGTACATGAAAGAAGAAGAAGGACCCACAAGACTGCTACTCTGAGCGATGAAGACAAGCCCCAATCCAATGATGATACCTCCTATTAGTATTATCGAGATAGGTAGGTTCTTAAGATTCGGAAGCAATGCGGTTATGAGACTATCCATCGTCCAATTTATTTCTTCGAATGCTCTACCAAATGGATCTATTTCGGGTTATTGATGAGGATAATCGCAAGACCGGACAGACTTCAAGAACGACCCATAGCTATCTAATCTTGGTACGGAACGAAAATATTTTGAGTTCGTTGAGCTGCGATTCCAAATGGGAATGAATAAAAGATGACTGGCATTAAAATTCAAATTATGTCGCATCTTGAACCTAACGATAGGGTCGTCATTGCCGAGATTAGTTTAGTCTCCCTCGCAAAAGGCAAAACAAGCATGAGCGATGAGATTACTATTGCCTTTATGGCTATTAAGAGGACAAAAGGTTTGAAGGTTACTCTTACTGGAATGGGAACACTTGTAGAGTCACCAAATTTGAAGACAATTTTAAAGGCTGTCGAAGCTGCTCACGAAGCAGTAAAAAAAGTCGGCGTATCTCGAATCATCTCTACAATACGCATAGATCAAAGACTAGACAAAATGCATACTTTGGAAGATAGAGTCCAAATCGTGACGAGAAAACTAGATGAGCATAAATTTTCATCCCATAATAAAAAAAACCACAAGAATCTTTAAATTGAAAAACTTATACGGGAATCTACTTTCAGACCTCGAATGGCTATGATAAAGAGAATTAAACTTTTGCCCCCGTTTGAATGGAACATCCTATATGGAAGTAATTTGTATCTGGATAGCAGACTCTATTCATTTGTTAGTATGCTTTCTATATTTTCAACAAATAACTGGCTTGAATAGCTATCGCTAATCCCTTCTCTTCTAGCGTAGTGTTTAGCCCTTAGCATAAAAAGTTGATATTCCCTCTCTAATCTCTGTTTCACTCGTGTAAATTGGATTCTACTTTCGTGAATTTTTGAAGCTTGAAGGTAGGCGAATGATGTTAATATCACTATTGCTGCGACGGCAGATGCAAGAGTTATGAGCGGGTTGTTGACATTCTGGTTGGTTAAACCTAAAGCTAGCGCGTTTAGAATTGATACAAACAAAGCAGATGATATTATTACCATTTTCCAGACGTTGAATTTCATTGAATTTGATCTGGCTTTATTTTGATACCAGTACAACGTTGGTATGAACCGCCTTTCTATATATTCTGAAAGAGTTGGTGATAATGAAATAGTACCATCATTCATAGTTGAGCTTTCATAATACTGAAAAGTTTCAGTCCCATTAGTTTGAGAACCTTGTGATATTTTTTCTTGAGCTTGATTGCTTCTCTCTTGCCGCTTTCTCAAATCAACTGCGATCTCTAACGGTATTTTCAGGTATTCCGCGACAAAATTGAGTCCCATATTTTTACTATTTCTTCCCTTCTCTTTGCTTTTAACATCTGTTTGTTAATTAAAATCTTCAAAGTGCACAACAATAATTACTATGCTCTATCGTATTACTGAAACAATGTTTAGTTTTGTGATTTTTTGAAGCAAGAGAGTGGACCGAACCTGAATAGTAATGCCAGCTGCCCTACTTTGCTAATAATACGTTAAACAAGATATAGAACGCTCTGCTCGATAAGTAACTCTAAAACCTATACATAACAATCGAAGGAGACTAATCAGTATATTGGAAGAGTTGTAAATGTGTTAAGATATGGTAACTGATGGTTTTTGTCAACTAGGTTGATGCCGATTATATTTACGGCGGATATTCAAGGCAACTTCTAAAATTTTCCTCACCTTGAAATATACAAGCGCTATCGGAGAAAGGTTAATCACCGCAACCACTCCTATTTTTATGAGTAAACGGGTTCGAGTCGAGATTTAGAAATTCTGGTTTTATGTTCGACCTTCTCTATAAAAATATTGAATCTCCTTGCATTTACGAAGTAACCAAACTTGTCCAAAGGATCTGAGTCTGCACAGAATAATTTGACAAATGATCCGATCTTTTTAGTCTTAAAAGGGTATATAGGAAGATGCTATTGTTCAAGAACACAATATTCTATGGCCGAATACGAGGACGAGACCTTGGAGTCACAACCCTTGCGAGACGAAAACCATTTCCTAAACAAAATAAATTTACTTGAGGTTGAAAGAAACTCTCATGGGTCTGAGTTAAATGTGAGTTGGGAGACGATATCCGAGCTAGGAATTCTCGCTAAGACAAGCGATGGCATGGCATGCGGGAATGTCATCTGTACATACAAAGACAACATAGTAGTCATAGATTTCGGAAGCTTTAGATTGCATAATGAGTACATCATTCCAATATCGAGAATAAAAGGGTATGATGGAAAGTACATCTACCTCAGCGTCCCTAATGAAACAAACCTACGGTCCCTATGTGTATTAGTGGGACAATTACTTTAAAAAAAGACCATTTCTCATAGGAGGAGGCACAAAATAGGCTCGGCAAAAGTCTGATTATTTAGCCAAGTTTAAGCGATTTGAATCAAGAGGTTCAAAGTAGCCCTTTTTCGAGAGATCTATTGCAAAGTACAACACACGCTTACTTTGACAACTGACAAATGGTTAAATTTCAACCATAGAATATAGCTTTGTGAAGCTGCAATGAAATCTAATCGTAATAAATTCGGAGGGAAAATAGTCCTCATCACAGGCGCTTCGGATGGCATCGGTAAACAGACAGCATTAGATTTTGGATCGGCAGGAGCGATGGTAATAATTCTCGTCGCGAGAACTGAATCAAAGCTCGCTGAAGTGGAAAGCATTATCAGGGGGGGCAAACTGGTAAGGCAAGCCAGTGTTATTTCTTATATCTGCGATGTGTCAAACAAAAAGGAAGTATCAAAGCTGGCTCAAAAAGTCATTGATAGGTTCGGTTATATTGATATTTTAGTAAACAACGCAGGAATCGGAATCTATGGCAAGTTAGAATATCAGACTACAGAAGATTTAGAATTGGTCATGCGAACCAATTACCTGGGAACTGCATATTGTACCAAGACTTTTCTTGGCCCGATGCTAAATAGACGGTCTGGTCACATCGTAAATGTAGCTTCAGTAGCAGGAAGCTTTGGAGTTGCCGGAATGGCTGGTTATTCCGCTTCAAAGTACGCGATATTGGGATTTTCAGAGTCCTTGTATCATGAACTACATGGTACGGGGGTTAAAATCACGGTTGTGAGTCCAATCGGGGTAAAAACAAATTTTTTCAATCACCACTCATTTGGCCCAAAGAGGCCAAATTACGCAGGCTTGTTCCTGGAGCCCCAGGCCGTTTCAAAAGCAATCCTGAAAGCATCTTGCTCAAGTCGCCTTGAGATAGTTGTTCCTTTTTATGTTCGTGCAGGTGTGTGGCTAAAGCAAACTTTTCCGTACCTGTTAAACCCTCTCGTCGGTTGGCTATTTAGGCGGCAATTGAACAAGTCAAAAAGAGCTATAAGCGACATGAATTAATAAGGCGAGGGAACTTGCTGGCTCAGACCCCATGCTTTCCCGAATTACTGTGCCTTAAGAAGTCAGAGTCAACGAACTTCCAAGAATGAACCAGACGATTTTAAGAGTTTTATGATGGAACTGTTAAGTACCAGCCACCATTCTTCTGAGTTGTAGTTCCAAAGTACTGGATAAATCTATTCCTTTTACTTGAGCCTTCCTCAGTAACTCAGAATCGATATTCACGGTAACTTCTATGATAGACGTTTGAGAAACCACGGGTTCGGATTTCGAAGAGCGGTTGCTTTCAAGCCTACTATCTTCGCCAGCCTGTAATTGTTCAATCTCACCCGATCCTTTTTCCGCATTTTCAAGTTCTGCTTCTTTTCTGCGGTGAATGAGTGATCCATTTTTTCAATTTCATTCTCAGGCTGTACTTCTTTCTTAATCATGTTCTCAACATCGCTTACACTATTCTCTACATCCTTTTTCTTCTTCTTAAAAAAAGACCCAAATCCCACTTTTTATTCTCTACCTCTGTTCTTTCATAAAGAAATTCATCATATTTAAGTAAATTGCAAAATTTAGGTATTTTTGAAAGATAAAATCATCTGAACTAGGAGATGTTTACAAGGTTATTATTCAAATTTGAAAAAGTTAAGGACGCGAGATTTATTTTACCTCTCTTCTTGCGTTATCAATTATTTTTGAATGATCGGCATCGACCTCTGTAGTTATATAAAGAATATGTTCTTCATCCAACGGCATCGTTATTCTTTTGATCTTCTCGTATTCAGCCAAAACGTATTTACCTTTACCTATCTTGGACTGAAGTGTGCTCCTGGTCTTCCAAGCGTTGACAGCCAATTCCAAGGATTTTTTACTTTCCTCTGGGGACAACAGGTTCTCTACTCCTTGTCGATGACCGGAGTGCATAATTCTTCCGTTCAGGTCACATATGGTGACCAACCTAATTCTCGGATCAAGATTCATTATTCTTTCGTGAATAGATTTGTAATCCATTGTCCAATAATACATAGGTGCTTCTAATAAGACTTGTTGAATAGATGTATGATTGAATTTTATGTTAGGCCGAGAATACTCTTGTTGTTCGGATATTCTTCTCTATTCTGCTCCGAGCAACCCTAACAGATCGAATTCTTCTGCCTCTGATGTTGTGGATGCGGTTCTCTTAAGCTGAGCAATCGAGATTAAATGACCATCAGGATCTTCAACTATTGCATGCATGCCAAAAGGCTCTTCTCTGGGTTCCTTGAAGAACCGAACATTATTTTCTTTCAGAAATTGAACCGTAGAGTCAATATCGCTAACCATGAATCCTACCAGGGTTCCTGTCCCCAATTTCGTGTCCTTGCTGTCGACCTTGTTACTGCCTTTACCCTTTTTTAATGCATGTAAGGACAAGGTCGTTTCCCGATTAAAAAATTCAACCCAATCTGGAGACTGAGTCTTAGTCTTAACTGGCAACCCGAGCACTTCTTTATAGAATTTCACTGATCTCTCCATATTCGACACCAGAAGTATCACAGTTCCAACTTTAGTAAAAAGCATTATCTATCTAAACCCCCTCATTTTCCCTTAATTCCAACTGAGTTATAATTTTATCCATTAGATTCGCATTAATTGCGAAGTTTTTGAAGCATATTGTGAACCCCTCTGTTAACGAACTCTGAAATAGCGAATTGTGACATAAAAACACTGACTATTATTATCGACAATTGGGGAAAACCTGTGGTCCAAGGGGGATAAACCCATTCTGCAACCCTTATGTCCACCCAATAATTCACATGAAATTAGGAATTAGGTATTATTGTAGATATAACAGTATCATTACAGAGTTCCTTCATTGCAGTAGGTCAACTGAAATCACGATTGATCATTTCGTGTATGCTTATATGGGTATTCATTGAGTGTCGCAAAAAGGACTATCATATCCTCATATGAACTAGAAACTCTCGGAGCAAAATATTTTCTTCCTCGCGACCAAGGCCTATTCTTCGTTCCTTCTCGTAATTTCGTTTTATATTTCAAACTGGCACCTCTTCTGTCCAGTCGCATATCCTATGGTTTTTTGTGCCTTGTACCTAGTGCATATTCCCATACAAGCCAAATATTATCTGGCCTTCCAGTCTATGATTGACAATCCGACAATATAACCTCTAATGGCATTTCTATGCGCATTAGCAAATTGTGATGTACTTCCGATTCTTGCATATTGTGTGAGCTCTTTTTCGAACCTGTATGGTATATTCAATATCTGCCGACGTACCGATGTGAAAAGGCGAACATTGCTTCCTTACAATGGGGTTCACCTATTCGTCAAAGATGTTCATTTGATATTGATAATGACTCCGAATCAATTGCGATTTGTGTCTTGTCAAAACAGTTGCCACGATTTGGTGTGAAACTTTTTTGGACGAGAAGTGCATGCAGAATGATCGTCTTGTTTATAATAATATTCCGGAAATACGGGAACGAATGCGTTATTTCCATTATCGCCTTGGACAGATAGCAATGCTTTTTGCTCTCTTTTTCATCAGTTCCTATATTACTGACCTTAATCTAGGTATTGCTCAGAATAACCAAAATCATAATTTCCCATATCAGACGCCTCTCTTCTCTTCTCTCGACGAGAAAGAGGTAGTCGAAGCCAGTCCAAAGAGTGACGGGGTAGCCAGGATACTTCAGAACGCCACCATATCGCAAGGATCTTCTTCAGTTTCTGATGTAGAGGAGGTGTTAGATGAACTTGCTGCTACTACTGGTAACTCCAGCCGGACAGTTAATGGCACTCAAGATGGTAAGCGTTATGATCGCACAGTCAGTTCTGATTCTTTTATGCTTGATAATGCCCTGTTCAAGCATTACCGAGAAGATGTAAATGGCATTACAATGCATTATGTAATGGGCGGGAAGGGAGAGGCAATTGTGTTATTGCATGGTTGGCCCCAAACATGGTACGAATGGAGAGATGTGATGCCGCTTCTAGCGAAGAACAACTATACTGTAATAGTGCCCGATTTGAGAGGCTTGGGAGACACTTCCAAACCCGCAGCTGGTTACGATGGAAATACGACGGCCTCTGACATTTATCAGCTGGTCTCTGGTTTGGGTTTTAATACCACCTATATAGTAGGTCATGACATAGGGGCTCAAACAGCGTATTCTTATGCTACAGCTCATCCAAACAATGTTAGCAAACTTGTTGTGATAGATCATGTATTTCCCGGTCTACTTTCAAATGAATCGTTTGTTGAACCTTGGTGGTTTTCATTTCATAGAGCATTGGACTTGCCCGAGGCTCTTGTTGCTGGTCACGAAGGTGAGTATTTATCATGGTTCTATCGACAGCTTGCGCACAATCCATACTCTATCGACGAGGAGGCCATCGGCGAATATGTAAGGCAATATTCAGCTCCAGGAGGAATGCGTTCAGGATTCGAATATTTCAGGGCGTCTCCAATTAATGCAATGACGAATAATGAAACATCAAGATCTAATCTCCCCACACCAATTTTAGCAGTATCTGGGGAAGTTTCACCTTTTGGGGGAGGCGACACCAAACCGAATTATGGTTTAGAATCAGCAAGACGGTTAGCAAACAACGTCTCTGCAATAATAATGCCTTCCTCTGGCCATTGGATTCCTGAAGAGCAGCCCGGTCCCTTGGCAGACCTCCTAATCAAGTTTTTCAACGAAAAGTCTCAACCCCCTTTGTCCAACGAAACCGGAACAAAAACGGCCAATGCGATTGAAGCTCTAATTAAGACAATTGATAATGATAGCTTGCTTGAGTCTAACATTTCCCAGATGACTAATCTTAGCACTACTGCATCTCCAGATCAAACCACGCAAGTCCCTTCATCTAATCTTTCGACTGGCCCAGATACAGGGTCCTGGCAGGAACGAAACCATAAGTAATGTGTCCATTTCTAGCAACATGCCAGGCGAGAAACAAGATGACGAACAGTTGGCAGATCAAGTGACAATTCCTGGAAATAGATCATCTATCGAGTCAGCTAGAAATATGGATGGGCAGCTCCCTCCAAATCAATCTGGAGCGAAAGAGGAGCCATTGGCCGACCAAGGAACCCCCCTATCAGAAGCAATTGAGGCAATTTCCAAATTATTTGGAAGAAACAACAGCGGCTGACAGCTGACAGAAATCTCACTAGTTTTTCCTAAATTCTGAAGTAACATCTAATTCATTTTTATTTAGCTCTTCGATTGTGTTGGATTACTGTATATTTTTATGCGATAGTAAGTTAAGGGATCTGTTAGCGTGGGCAATCGAAAAAAACTTTCAAAAATCACAGGCAGGGTACCCGACGCGTGGTTAAGATGCAATTTGTGTTTTGGAACAGGTTACATCTTCTCGACCTCAAGGGTAGGCATCAAGGATAACACGAGTGGAACTGTTGCGACGATGACGAATGACAGATGTGAAACCTGCCTGGGAAGTGGATTTATTCAATATCTAGATGATTAGATCCAGGTGTGTAATTCTTATTTTTAAAATGTTTAATGTAACTTCAACTGTTGACACCTCACAATTTAGTTTAGTCATACCTACAAGTAGGTAATTAATTCGATTAGGATTTTTTCCGTGGTAATTCGTTAACTTATTCTATTTGCTTGTGTACAGAGGGTCCTATTAGACGTGTTTCAGGAAGAAACACGTAATTATTCCACGTGCAAATTCCTGTGCATGTCAAAGGATTGTCCAAAATGCCAAGGAAAGTTTGAAGAAGAAACCCAAGCCATTCCAAAAAAGGTACCGTTACCGATCCCATTAAAGCCGACCATGTCGATAGAAAGGTACCTTCCAAGCATTATGAAGAAGTACAGTAACTACACTCTTTGTATCTGTTCAGTGTGCGGCTATATGGAAGTCTTTTTTAAGCGTTAGCCTAGCTCTTGAGCATTGCTTGTTTCAAGGGGGTTTTTATCTCATTGAACAATAAGGAAAATGCACAAACAAGATTCAGTTCACCTTCTTAACAAATATTCTTGATGCATGGTAAAATTAAGTGTGCATGTAACAGAACTCTAGTCGGAATGTCTTTCTTTGATAGATGGAGTGGACCAGAAAAGAAAAAGAGCAAGGCTTCAGGTGACCTTAAGAATAAGATCAGGGATAGCTTGAGATCTGCAGAGCCTCTAAAACCTCGACTAGAGCAAGCACACCGAAAGCTCCAGATACAAATCTCTAAAATGGATGCCTTTTCTGGGCGACTAAAGCAACGTGACAAACAGATCTTCACCAATGTTGTAGAAGCTGTACAGAGCCATGAAACAAATTATGCAAAATCACTTTCAAACGAACTCTCTCAAATACGCAAGATAAACAAAGTAGTCAAATCTACCATGCTGACAACAGAACAAGTAAGACTGAGACTTGAAACAGTTACTGAGTTAGGAGATGTGGCATCAACACTAACACCTACCACGTCTGTAATTAAAGATTTAAAAGGCGGTCTTTCTTCAGTCATTCCTACCGCAGACCATTCGCTTTCGCAAATTTCTGAATCCCTGGGAGATATACTAAACAGTACATATTCCGATTCATCATTGCAAGGCAACGGGATAGCTAGTCTAGATTCGATAGGAACGGATGGTGCTGAAATTACGAAAATCATGGAAGAGGCCTCAGCTGTAGTGGAAGTGAACATGGAAGACAAATTACCAAATCTTGCACCATCTAAGACCAGACACAAAGGCACATCAGAGGATACTGGAGAGATATTTCCATTCTAGTAACGTCATGATTTTCGCGCATACGGCACAATTCGTGCTGACGGTCAGTACAAGACTACTATTCAACCCTATTCTATAGCCAGTTTGAATTGCTTTCTTGATGCATCAAAGGTCCAATACACTTATGGGCTCACAATTGCTACATTTGAATGGGACGGGGGGGGCAATCAAAATCGACGGTATTAATCTGTCACTCCTTTACACATCCCGGACGGTAGGCTAAGCTCACAGAAATTACCTACGTATGTATTATTTGTCATATCTTTGGACAAGCCATTGGCATGGTTAATATCGATTATATTGCGCAAGAAATTATATGAGATGCCATTTGACATGCTAGAAGGATCGGTAAAGATGCCGTTTTGGCTTCCATTTATGTAGTTTAACTTGATGGATGACTCTCCTGTATTGATAAGAGAAACTCCGGCCAGCGAATTATTATAAAAATAGTTTTCGTTGGACAGAATGCCACTGCTGGAATGCGCTGCAATTCCTAATTCGTTGTTCTTCAACATGTTATATTCAAGGACTGAATTAGAGGAACCAGTCAAGTACACGCCTATTCGATTCTTGTCAAGAAAGATCGAGGATATATTTAGCGTGTCCGAACCTGTTCCGAAGATGGCTGATTGGAAGTCAACTATACGCCCTGGGCCATAAACTGTTACGTTATCAAGATCTGGTACAATTATTCCAGATTTTGTACTTTGGCTCCCAGGACCAATTATGGAATATCCGTTGAGTACAATCGATATGTCTGAAGCATTAACTATAAGTCCATGATCATTACAAATAAGGTTCGCTGAAAGCTTAGTAGATTCATTAATTACACTTCCGCAGCTTGCACTTAATACTCCATATGCTGAGATAAAATCAATAATTTGTGCTTCTATCATGACAATTGCAATACAATTACTAAGAGTGAGCGCAAATAGAGTAACAGATAGCAAGTTCAAGTTGGGTTCCCACTCGTAACATCGACGTTGCAACTATTATCTCCTCCTCATGTGGGCTGTCTAATTACATATTTCATTGAGTATTTATTCATATAATTCAAATTATACTTCGCCTGTTCTTTCAGAGTCATCGCCATTCATGTCTTAATAGTGGCTTATCCAGGAAATCATACTGGCATTCAGGCACGATAGGTGGGCTAATCTAAGAAAGAATAGATCGGATATAAAAGAAATTCTTAACTGGACGTCATAGGCTCAAACGCGATCAATGAACCCTCGCCGCTTGTAGATGATTGTGCGGGGTTAGAGACTAATTTACCTGTGGGTACAAAAAGTAGACCATTAGCAACAGATGGCCCAACCGGAGCTATAGGTGCATCCACATTATACTCCCATAATTTGCTTCCATTCTGTTTGTCTAGAGCCAGAATTGTCCCTAATTTTGTTTGTCCTTCGTATGGAATATAACCAGTAAATAGTAAATCATTAGTAACCAGAGGCGACACTCTAGGCGGAAACTCTGTGTCGAATTTCCATCTAGTTTTACCGGTAAGGATATCAATCGCATATATGGTCCCATTCTTTAGTCCTTGCTCGATCGTATCCGGAGCTGCTTTCTTATGGCCACTCAAACCATCGGTAAAGAATTCTAAACCGCGATTTGTGGCAGTAATGTAGAGTGTATTATTATTGTCCACAGCATGATAATTATAAACACCATATGCCCAAATGAGGCCGGTACCGTTTGGTGAAGGGATTTTATTGATGTTGATTGGGTTTCCCAATGTCTTCCACCATATTTCGTCACCGGTTTTGCCATCCATCGCGATTAAATTACCCATCTTATCATGTCCTATCACGATCTTCTTTTGAGTTCCATTTTGCAGCGAAATCTTACTAATGCTGCTACCCCATGAGGTATCCCAATCGTGAGTATCTGGAACTCTAACATTATTTAGGACAGTACCATGTGCTATAAACGGTGTAGCCCATATTATCTCCCCCGAAGTAACGTTCACAGCTATCATGTGATTAGAATAGAGGTTTGGAGTTTGCCTCGTTGAAGCGTTAAAGTTCGGTGAAGCGCTTCCTAATGGAAAATATAAAATTCCTTCTTCTGGATCAAATGAACCTCCAGACCATGCCGTTGCCCCTCCATTTGGCGGAGTCTTCCCCTTTTCAACCCATTCACCCGTGGTTGTTTCAAGATTCCACAGTATACTGCCATCAGTACGGTTAAGAGCCGTAACGTTACCTTTTACATAACCAAGGCCCGGTGGCAATCCACTGCCCCCTGACCCAGCGATTACATAACTCTTCCATACAATAGGAAAGGAATCTATACTATAACCCAATGAGGTATTACCAAGAGTTTCAGATTCCCATTCCTTACTACCATCTGTTGAGTTAATTGCAACAACAGTGCCCTTTGAAGCAGTGCTAGAAAAGATTAATCCATTGTCATAACTTAGCCCCATTGTCGGCCCATGACCAACACGGACATTCCAAATGACGCGTCCGTCCTGTATATTAAATGCAAAAACATTTCCAGCATAATCTTGAACGTAACCAGTGTTGTTAACAATTATAGGGGGATCCTGTACTTCAAAATTATTTACGATCTGCCATTTGACTCCTAACGAATCCACATTCGTCTTATTGATAATTGTTTGACTGCTACTCCTTGTACCATACAAATCATGATTAACTGTCGACCACCAGTCATCATTACTGTTTGATGCATTGTTACCAGTTACTGTAGTAGCATATACTATCATGACATAAGATGATAGCGAATTAGGGAATTTGCTCTCGGATACGTAATAATCAAAAATTGGATTTGACGCATGAATCGTAATGAAAACCAGAACTGAAAAAATGCACAAGTAAACAAATGAACATTTTGATTCACAAAATTCTATGGTCTTCACCGATAATCGAATTCGTTGATAGACTATTATACTTTATATGTTTATTCCTATAGTTCTCACGGGCGAATTCTGAAAAGATTCCTACCATTATCGAAATACAGGAATGCATCTAGCTTAAAAGTAAAAATGTTGTACATCCTGTATCGTTGAGTAATCATCGTTATCTTTGAGCTTTTGGTTTCATGCACGTACACTTGAAAAATTAGCATATGGATCGATTTCAGATATCTGTCGTGAAGTAGTTTCAGGTGGACACGATAAAATATGTATTGTTGTTTTGTACATGCCACTGAGTCAATGCCTTGTGATAGATAGGCATGTGGACCTGGTTTCATCACGCTATCACGTATGTTGCACGAGCAACATCGCCGCTGTATTAGTGTCTCCTATTATTCGAAGTGCGCTAACCACATGTTAGAAACGCATCGTGTTAAACAGGGATTCAGATTTTAAGCTATCTTGAATTCAATAGGGCGTTCTATTGTGCATTGACAGGAATGGAGATCATATGTGCCTACGAAATTTGAATACTATGGGAAAGAATGATGCCACAAATATAGAATTGTTTATAGTTAGGTTGCTGTCGGATTGTCTAATGGCTCGATCGAGATTTCCCATGCACGATTAGCATTGAAGCAGTGATTACGTATATTTGATTTGCCCAAATGCTGTCTCTAATCTTCTGTACACTCGCCGACACCACTACCTCTTTTGAGGTCGAGAGATAGCTATATCCCGCAGGGTGTAGTCATAGACCTCTAGTAGTTAAAGATGCGAGAAACATGCCGCATATTACTAAATCTTTAATAGATCTTAGTCCTTGCCATCGCTGTCGAGCTATATAGGTTTTATTTGCTCAAAATTTGTCGAGGTCTGCCAATCTTTCACCGGTTTTTATACTAGTGACACCCAAAAAACTATAAAGTGTTTGCAATAAGATATTAAGGGATGAAGAAAGAATTTATAGTCTCACGTATCGAAGCAACCCAAGACGGTAGTCCTTACATATATCTAAGCTTTAGCGATCCTTCTTCTGCTAATGAAAGCAGACATCGATCTCCACAGAGTCCTTTTGGTGCTCATGCATTTGCATTCACCTCTCCAGAAGACATGATGAAGAATTTACCTAAGGCATTTTCAAATATGATGGGGGGCATGGGGCTTTCTGAATCTCCTACCCTAAAGTTAAGTATGAGGGAGGACGAGGACATGGGTCTAAAGGTAGGAGATAGGGTTACTCTAGAGATTAAGAAGGTTGATAATGTAGGGATATAACTAAATCTTGGACGGACGGATGTCAGCTATGTATCTCTACTAATATTTTTGAATCCGTTAATAATTACCCTTTGCTGATTTGAAGGCATCTTGCTGTTGTATGTTATTAAATAATTAGGTTAGAATTTTAGTCTCCTTCATATCATGGTCTACTTCGCCAACTAGTTGACCAGTTGCTTCTATTCATCGGAAATAACCTAAAAAGTCAGTTCGGTTTACGGTGTGGTACTTTGTAGACCGAAAGTTAATCTAAGAAAAGAGAGCTTGACATAGAACAATAAATATGTCAGATGCTTTGGGGATTATGGGGCTTACACCAATTGTGGCATTCTTTTTTACCTTCATACTTTTTCCTCTGGGTCTAAATTCGGCCTTCGCTCAAGGGCAGCTTAGCGATCCGAGTCTCAAAATTCAAACTATGGTAGATGGATTATCTTCCCCAACCAGTTTGGCGTTTCTTGACAATAACAACATCTTATTTCTAGAGAAGGAAGGGAATGTCAGATTGATTTCAAACGGAGTTTTGCAACCAGAACCGGTGTTACACATTGAACAAGTTGAGAGCAACAACGAGCGGGGCTTATTAGGGATTGCTTACGATGGTAATAGAGTATACCTTTTCGTCACTGAAAGCGGCGCCCAAGTGGAGGGAGTCTCTACAGAAGGCGAAGTCAGGAACAGGGTTTATAGCTACGCCTGGGACGGATCCTCTCTAATTGACCCGCAGTTGCTTCTGGATCTTCCGGCTACACCAGGCACAAATCATCAAGGAGGAAAGCTCAAGGTTGGCCCAGACAAGCAACTATATGTCGTAGTTGGAGAGATGCAAAGAGAAGGGCAGCTTCAAAACTTCCAAAACGGCCCGTCACCAGATGATACTGGCGTAATACTTAAAGTAAATCCCCTTGATGGATCTGCCTCTGCGAATAATCCGTTGGTCGCTAGCGGCGAGGAGGCTGGTAGATATTATGCCTATGGTATTAGAAACAGTTACGGATTTGATTTTGACCCTTTGACGGGGAAACTCTGGGACGCAGAGAATGGTGAGGATGTATACGATGAAATTAATCTGGTTGAGCCTGGATTTAATAGTGGTTGGAAATCAGTCATGGGGCCGATGAGTACTAACCCCGGCGTGTCTCAATCTGATTTAGTTAATATTCCAGGCTCATATTATGCTGACCCTGTCTTTAGCTGGGCTGAATCACGAGGAATAACTGACATTGAATTTCTAAATTCAACAGCATTTGGCTCAAAATATGAAAATGGAATTTTTGTAGGAGATATAACTTCAGGGACGCTTTACTATTTCCAGCCTAACGCCGATAGAACAGGAATTAGCTTGGAAAATGATCCGCTATTGAGCGATTTGGTTGCAGACAGCGATGATGAGATGTCAGGCATAACACTTGGAACTGGCTTTGCAGGGATTGTCGAAATAGAAACTAGTCCTGATGGCAATTTGCACATGCTGACATACGATCGGGAAAATGCAGGTCAGGGAAGTCTCCTGAAAATAATTCCATCCTCCCTGTCTCAAAGTGATTCCTCGTTTCAAGATGAAACTGGCGAACAAGGAGATTGATCAATTGAAGGTAATACCTTCGGGTCGGGTATGAACAACACAACCCCAGAGGATTAGCAATGAACGAAGTAATGAATTAAGTCATTAAGGTGGAATTGAATTAAAACGAAGAATAGGAGACAACTAAAATTCATATTGGAATAATAAAGCAATTCAGGTACAAATGGCTAAGATGAACAGGATTAGGTGCTGCGCCTTGGCCAAAGGAGATAAATGGAGTCCCAAATACCGTAATCACTCGGTGAATTCAACATACTAGGTTCTACTACGCTGGGACTATGAAAGCCTTTAAGGCTTCAAATAATATATTCTGTTGATAAGCAAGAAATGGACACTTTCGAATGCATAATATCCAAACTCGAAGTAAGGGAATTTATGAGGAAAGAAGTTGGATCAGAAATAAAGCAAAGAATTCTAGAATCTGCTAGACAAACAGGTTCCGGTTTGAATTTGCAACACTGGCGCTTCATCCTCGTTGAGGACAAAAAGAATCTGAGTAAGCTTGCCCTGGACAGCACCAGTGGAGGATGGATCGCAGGAGCAGATTTTGCAATAATAGTTCTGACGGATCCAACACTACACTTTCATTTAATCGATGCGGGCAGAGTAGCTCAAAACATGCAACTAACTGCATGGAATGAGGGGGTAGGGTCCGGGCTGTACACAGGAATAAAGGAAAGTAATCTTCGAAACGACTTTAAGTTCCCAAATCATTTGACTCCTTCGGTTATCTTAGGTTTCGGATATCCCATTAAGGCGTCAATCGGTAAGAAAAAGAATCGCCTCCCCCTTATCCAATTAGTCTACAGGGAAGTATATGGTTCTAACCAAGAGTAATTTGAAACACATTTGAACCATTTGAGGTCTAGGATTTTTTCTCAATTATCAATTGTTTCGACTAAAATGCTAACTTTTGTACAGTGGCTTTCTTCTTACCTGGATGAATGCGTTGCCGACAGCTAGAATCATCTATCTTAAGGTTCAGCTTCTTACAAACCTGATACTTAGAATCGAATGTAATAGTCATAAAATGTAATAATATCAGGGGCACTGTCAGGTCCTATCGAATACGGTCTTTGAGAAATAGACAGAATGACTAACTCTAACTTTAAAGTCATCAGGTATCATTAGCCTACTCTTTTTTGACTAATTACGATCGCAATACCACCTTTAGGAACATCTTAATAGAAAACAACGAAAGTGATAGATTTCTGAGCCCACGTAAAACTCTAGATACTCTCCGAATTGGCAGATTTACTAGACATTGCTGACGAGATTCGATTGAGCAGATGTTTTTGGTTAAAATGAGAGACAAAATCGAACTTCAAATCTTCAAATCTCTGGTTGTCAGTTACGATGTATTTGTGCAACTTATTTCCATATGTACAGAAGGTAAAGCTTTGAGAATACTCCCAACATTTCGGACACCGTAAGCCCCTATTTCGGAAGCCATGAGCCTCCCCAACTATACAGTTTTTTGCATCCTGGATATCTAGGTTGGGATTATTCGAGCATCCTAGTCGTAGCGCAAGGGACCATTGTGGACAAATCTCCTCAAATGAAAGAAATTCACTATGTATCCGAATGAACACTTTGTCCACGTTCTGCATTCTCTTCCCACTACTGAAAGGCCGTATAGCCATTTGTTTCTGCAACCCCAAATTATACGAATAGGTCATTATTATGTTTTCTTAAGAGACACTCGATCTGATAATGAAATGTAATATTAGTCCCAAAAGATTGAAAGAATTAGCAAATACCAGTTACTGTCATGTAAAACATGATATTCAATTGGATACACATATGCGTCACTAAGATAACACCAAAGACAGGTTGAGACCAAAACGTAAATCTATTTCTACAAAGTATATGGAAACTCGGTTAAGTCAAACTATTTTATCGATTGAACAGGAACTTTCAAATTACCATCAGCAGCAAACTAGTCCATTGCTCAATCGACAGATATACAATAATAAACATGATGAAGTTCTCTTGAATGAGTAACGCTAATATGTCAGGTTCAACCTTCATATGTTTGAATATTTCTAGAGAATAGAGATGTATTTAGTAAACCTTGAATATGTAGTTGCTGAAGTCTGAAATGTAGATAAAGATTTTAATTTACTTTTTATTATTAAATACCTCGTTCTTTATTGGATTGGGATATAGTTTAATTTTCAAGCGAATGGTCAACCGTCCACGAATCCTAATCAATCTCAAATAATTAAAATGGCAATTTTCGAGTTAGAATTTAATATAAACCACAATCAATGCGAAAAGATGGTTGAATTATTCGAAAATTGATCTGACATCACCCTCAAGGACACCTGCATCAAATTCATTGTGAAATCTGTCCATATGTTTTGAAAGGCCTTCGGTGGTATCAAATGGCGACTGACAGTATGGACATAGGTAATTTACCTTACTCTTATCTTTGATATATGTGACAGATTTCGAATTCACAATGCATACCGGGGTTCCACTAATTGCCAAGTTTTCGGTCGAAAGGGAAATCTCCTCCATCTTCCTGTAAATCTGCTCTCTAGAAACCACCCCGATTATTGCGTTAAAGGCATGGAGATAAATTTGTCTTACATTTCGTTTTGCCATCTTAGATAATGCCTCCTCTACGGTCGCATTAGGACGAATTGTTAGGACTGGACTAGACATTATTTCTCTAAGTTTTACCTTAGAGGGATCTCTATTTTGAGACATTACTTTGAATAAAATGTCTGTCTTACTAACCACGCCAACGATATCTCCCCTTGCAGATACGAGAACACTTGTCGAATTCTTCACTTTCATAAGATGGCTTGCATCGTCAACGGTACTATTTGCTTCGAGGATGATCACATCAGAATTAGAAATGGATCCAACAGTCGACGAAAGATATGAGGGAATAGTGTTTGGTTGTTTCTTGTTCTGATCCTTCTCCTCTTGCACACTCCATCAACGCACTTCAATTATTTATCTCTTGTCTCGTGACGATGTTGAATCGATTGTGGATCTAACATCGGACTTGGAGAATGTTCGAGCAAACCATCGTCCTCACAATTTCTTAAACCTAGGCATTCTAATTGTTTTATAGTCATTTCTATTCTAGTTTGCAATATGGCGAGCTGTAAATCGCTTGCGTTACTGCTTGACACAAAACGATCTTTAAATTGGTACCCGTTTTAACGAACTTCTATCTAGTTAGACCTCGCTTATCTTGCGTTCATGATGAAAACTGGGACTCACATATTTCACCTTTGACATCCCTATACGCACGCCCGAAAGCATTCTAGATTGGGGAATACCTGGCATTTGAAGCCAGCACAAACGCCAGACAATTCATCTGAACATGAAGCTGACAGCAAAGTTAAAATCTTAATTCTTGCCTACTATGATGGGATAGGCAAGATTAACTATGTCGGCAGCTCAAGCTCCAGTATTCTGCAGTGAATGCAAAAAAGTGATAAACCTGGACTCCCTTGGAAGCGTGTACGTGGTGGCCAATACAGGGAATGAAACAGAGTACTATCATTTACAATGTTTCGAAGGATGGAAGGGAAAAAGGACTTAAAGTTATTGTAATTGAAATTTCGACTAAGGTGCTTCTACATCTACGTAGCCTAAGCTTTGACAAATCTGTTCTCGAGGGCAGAGGTGATCTCGGTCTATTCATTATACACTCTGGGAGGGCGAACGGCAGTTAATTTGGAATACACACAACAGTCGCGTGACATGTTCCGATAATTTATGATTAGCCTGAAATACGAAAAATGTATAGGTACTACATAATACTAGTTTTCACAGGAAGAATATTATAGTATGGAATATCATAAGTATTCAGTATAACCTAAATAGATAACCTCTTTTCGATCCTGATAAATAACTTCATCCTCCATTAGCAGATCATATGATGAAAAATCGGGGGAGACAGGACATAAATGCTATGAATCCTGGAAGCTGCAACAATTGCAGAAAATAAGACCAAGATCATGTATAAGGCATATCTTTCTCACAATCAACTTTGTGCACATTTGACAGAATTACAAGATAATGGATTGTTAGAGTATAGGTTAGGAGAACAAACTTATGTGACTACCCAAAAAGGTAAGAAGTACTTGGAAATTTATAATACTATGAATGAACTAACTTCTGCTCCAGAAGACTCAGTGTTGTAGCAGATTTGAATAACCACTCGGAGATTAATGCTACAATTAACGAGTAATTAGTGAACTTTTATTTGAATGCATCAGGCCTGTAACCTAACTCTTGTAAGTGAAAAACAATAAAATAATGGAGGAAGTCATCTTTCGTCATTCGAGGGCTTTAGTCTTGTGAAATACAGAAGCCCGAAAGTTTTTTTCCTATTTTATCTTATTGAGACCTACCAGCCATTAAATGATTTTGTATCATAAGTTTGGGTCGTTAGTTAAATGTGTTCAATTTACACCTCTTATTTGTTTTTCTTACAGTGGAAACGACCAGAAATATTATACACTCAATCACGCAAATGAGAGTAAGATTCTACTTCCTTCAAATCAGATATATGAAGAGGGTTTAGTTTGTATTCTTATTTTAGAGGTAAAATTGGATAAGTAACGTGCTCTCCTCCTTTAGCAACAGTATGGGAGAGGAAAGGAGCCAAAGTATGGATTTTCATTGCACATGATTCTACTCTGCAAGAGAACTATTCTTAAAATTTATCCTAAAAATAAACATTAGATAGTTCTATCCCTAGTGGTTGCACTAGAAGCAATAAGCTTAGATATTCTGGAGTCACTGCCTATCATTGACGTGATCCAGCCTGGTAGCTTTTTGACATCAGTACTTCCTTTTCACAACATTTAGAATATTTAATAGTCATTATGGTCGAAATGTTTGTCTTTATGAACTGGCTAAATCGCGCTTCTACAAATTAGTGCGTGTACCTGAATATTCCTTTTGAACGAGATAAGAAATACCAATTTTGATTTTGCAAAGCAATCAAATCAATTCTAAACTTTGTAAGCGGTTTGGGCTGCAAATCATTTTTTTCAGCTGCCAAGCATCTTCCCTGCCTTGTTCTCCGACCTGCGCAGCCAACAAAGTTCGAATTTGTCAAATTTTTTTTCGAGGACCCAAACTTTGGTAGCAAGTTTTCTTAAGCTTTCATTATTTATCCCATATTTATGATTGATTTGATTCACCACTAATTGGCTATCCGAGAGTATCACAATTTGACTGTCTTTATTAACAACATTGTTGAGCGCAGATATGACAGCCAAATACTCTGCCTCATTATTGGAAATACCTTCATGATGTTCCATATGAGACTCTCCTGTCTCATCTATTAAATAGCCATACCTAAAGTAAGGACTACCGCTACCATCCACATAAATATGTAAAACCACTTGAACCGTTCATTTCAATAACCCAGATACGATATATAGTTATGTTTGACCAATCTCCAACAAGAAAAAAGTGGTATGAATTAGCTGTGAATAGCAAACCAAATGACACTAAATGAGGTTTAATTTCTAGCATTTTATATGGGTTAACGATATTGTTACATTATGGGCTCATTTAGTATGAGACCCGAGATATAGATTGTTTTCAGTTAAGAGGACGATAACTTAATAGCCAATTTGTTCTATTCTGCATCATGAATTCCAAATCAGATGTTCAACTCCTTAGACAAAAAATTTTGAACCCGAATGAATTTCTAGTGTTGCCTGGGGTATTTGACGCGTTGAGTGCTCGAATCACTGAGATTACAGGCTTCGACGCTATTTTTCAAACTGGTTATGGGTCAGCAGCGACTGTACTAGGTATGCCAGATTATGGATTCCTGAATGCCGGAGAAACTATGGACAATGCACGAAAAATCGTCCGAGCAGTGGATATTCCTGTTATAGTGGATATCGATACTGGATATGGTAACCCACTTACCGTGTGGCGTATTGTAAAAGATCTCGAATCGATGGGTGCCTCTGGAGTCTTTTTAGAGGATCAAGTGTGGCCGAAGCGGTGTGGTCACATGGCAGGAAAGGAAATAATTTCAGTCGATGAATATTTGCTGAAGCTAACCGCTGCGATCGACGCTCGAGATGACAAGGACTTCATTGTAGTTGCTAGGACTGATGCTCGTGCCACGTCTGGCTTGGATGAGGCTATAGAACGTGGTAGAGAATACTTGAAATCTGGTGCAGATGTCATCTTCATCGAAGACTCCTAGATCGATAGAGGAGCTAAAGGAAATTGGTAGCAAGATTAATGCCCCGTTAGTGGCTAACATGATCGAGGGAGGCATGACGCCAAACTTGACTGCATCAGAGCTTCATAACTTGGGCTTCAGCATCGGTGTTTTTCCCCTCTCAGGTTTATTCGCTTCAGCGTTTGCTATGAAAAAAGTCTTCGAAGAGCTTCATAGATCAGGTAGTACATCTAGAGAAAGGGAAAAAATGATAACATTTGAAGAATTCAATAGACTTGTAAACCTACAAAAGTATATAGATCTAGAACATAAATATACTACTCGTTAGGAATCCAAAGACTTAGTTCTATTAATGGTAATGGTAATAAATATTGAGGTTACTGTCGGGCTGCAAAGGAATACCGAGGTCATCCTAAAATGAGAATCGCACATGTAAATAATACAGCCGGGATCGCGTCCATTTTGAGCAGGCATCAGCGATTGTTGGGAAATGAAGCCGACGTGTTTGTTTTTAACAAATTTCTGCATAGGCAATTCGGAGGAGAAAAGGTACGTTACTATTTTCCATTATCAAGATGGAAATTCTTGAAGAAACTGCAAGGATATGATATATGGCACTATCACTATCCTTACGGGTCCCTAAGGAGAGCCCTGGAGAAACGAAAAGAAAACAGGATCTACCTTAAGCATTACCATGGAGATGACTTGAGAGGAAAATATGATAGTGATTTTTGTCTGGTCTCAACCCCTGATTTATTGGAGTTTGCGCCCAACGCCGAATGGTTTCCTACTCCATTGGATCTAGAACACCTTGTCTATGCTCCACGCAATTTCGATGGCTTAAGTCCCTCTAGAAAGCCAATCATTGCCCACTATCCTCACTACCGGTTGTACCAGAAGTACGAAGATCTATACTCAAACACGCTTCAACACCTACAAAAGGAAGGCAAATGTGAGATAGAAACTATATTTGACATCCCCCGCAGCGACGTTCTGAAAATCCTCTCTTCGTGTGATCTTGTTGTCGGGAAAATATTACCCCAAATCGGATGGTTCGGAAAATTCGAATTAGAAGCTATGGCATTAGGCAAACCGGTAGTCGCCTACGTTAGTTCGGACCTATTTCAGCGCTATGACCCGCCGGTTTACAGAACAACTAAAGATACATTCAAGAGCGATTTAGAATCTATCTTAGTTGACATCGAGGAGCAGCGCAAGTTGTCCAAAGCAGGGCGGCTATACGTTGAAAAATATCATTCAGCAAGAAACCTTCTAAAGCAACTGGACCGGGCGTACTCTCAGAGCCAACAATAATAAATACCATCTGGCATATTGGACTTGAAAAAGAGAATACCAATCAAATGAACCTTCTTCCATTGCTGACTCTCCGGTACGACCCCATGGACAATTATGTTCCTACTTTTAGATTAAGAGATGTTTCTATTGCAGATGTCTCTAAAACTTATTCAAAACGGAATCTAGTTTCTGTTCGTATTCTGGAGAACAAAATCAGGTCTGCAATTAGAAGAGAGGTAGACAAATTTCGCCAAAATAAGACTCTGTGTAGCATTGAGTGCTGGTGTAGACTCTAACCTAATCCTGTGTCTGTTACGTGATGAATTTCCTAGTTTAGAGTTGGAATGCATTAACGTAAGTTTTGATGAAAAGAACGAGGCCCTTGAAGCCAAGAAGATTTCAGAAAAGAAAGGTGCAGGTTTCCACCAAGTTTATGTGGAAAATCCCCTTCGCGACTTGCCTGCGATGATAAACATCATAAGGGAACCGAGATGGAATGTTTACCAGTACTACTTTATAAAGAAAGCAAAGTCTATCTCTAATTTGTTGTTCACGGGAGACGGAGGTGATGAAGTCTTTGCCGGTTATGCCTTTCGATACAAGAAATTTCTCCAAGCATGCGACCGAAATACAAACACCTTTGAACGAGTAAAGTTGTACCTATCTTGCCATGAAAGGGATTGGGTCCCCGATCAACATGAAATGTTTGCTGAGGAGTTGAAGTTCAACTGGTCTTCTATCTACTCCCTTCTCACACCATATTTCAGCAATAACCTAGGGCCATTGGATCAGGTAATGTTGGCCGACTACAATGGCAAACTTATGCATGATTTTGTGCCAACCAACGACAAATATTTCCGTTCCTTTAAACTGCAAGGAATTTCCCCTCTGTTAGATAACGATGTCGTGGAGCTTGGATTCGATTTGCCTTCAGAAATGAAATACAATACCGATTCTAACGTAGGAAAACTTCCACTACGTGAAATTCTACAACTTTATGCCTCAGATTCTGACAAGAAAATGAATGTGAAAGTTGGATATGGCATGGATCTTGTAAATCTTTGGAATAGCTGCGGCAAAGAAACGGTTACCATGCTATTGGATAAAGGACGTATATTCGAGGACAGACTCATAGATAAAAATTGGTACTTTAGGTCGCTCAAGCGAATCGACGAAAATGATGATCTTAGGTATATCAGCAAGCTGTTGCAGATTCTAAGCCTAGAGGTATGGTATAGGATATTTGTGACTTCCGAAATGAATCCCTCGCACCATGTATGAAAGTGTCAGTAGGAATTTGGGATCACGTCTTGATGAGATGTCACTACAAGAGGGCAAATTCCACTCAAGAGCGGTTTATTTGAATTTGCATAATTCTTTATTGGAAAACAAACTTTCGTTGTGTACAATTAGGGTCTTTTCTCGAAAGGATCTTCCCTTTTACCTGATCGTTTTCTTCTCCGGTATATTTTTGAAGATTGCTGCCGAATTAATTGCTTATCCATATCCAATAGGTTATGATGTCATAAATTACTATATCCCGATGTTATCGAACTTTGAAAATCAATGGAATACCATATTAAGAGATTATCCATTTTATACTTACGTTCTTCACCTGGTACAGGATTTAACAGGTTTGTCAGTACAAACTACTGTTTCTACGTTTGCAACTCTTGTTTTCGGTCTTTTTGCGGTATCAGTCTTTTCATTAGGAAAGGCTATAATTAAAAAAAGTAACCTTTCTGCAGTACTGCTTTCATTATTTGTTATTGTGCAAATCCCAGTTCTAAGAACGGCTTGGGACTTGCACAGGGATATGTTCTCGCTAACTATGATGTTTTTTGCCATTTCGATCTTAATACAATTAAGAAACACCCATCCCAGCAGATTCCCTTCTCTAACCATAGTATCTTGTCTATCATTTACTGTACTTTCGGTTATCTCTGATAGAATGGTTGGGGCTTGGCTTATTGTTGTCTACTGCATTTGTATCGTACGCTACAGAGAGAGGATAGTAGCAATAAGTCTTACAGTGGCCTTAGTATCATTTATCTTATTATTATTATTTGTTACCGGTGATGGATATTCAATAATTAGCTCCTCGATCCGTGGTATTGCAAATGTAGATATGGATCCTCAAATTTTTGGCAAACAAGGAACGATAAATGATAGTTACAACCAAATTAATCTTTTTTCTTATTTCGTAGCTCTTAACATTTTGCTTGTTCCTTTGGCAATTGTCGGTTATTTTCAATTGAAAGAGTCGTTATTGAAGGTCAGCCTCTTCGTTGCTCTGGTGGGCTCAATGACCTGGCTAGTGTTTCCTTACGCAAGGGAATTGGTGGCAGATAGATGGATCTTGCTCTTCGGAATATCCCTTTCGATCTTTGCAGGATACGGATTTGTTAGAACCATCCAAATGGTATCAGCCAGGATAAGAAATACCTACCTATATATTCTAGTTTCAGCTGCGATTTTTCTTTTTTTTGCACAGTTTGGAATCCTATATGCCGTGCTTCCATATGAAGCACAGGTTTCAATTATTGGTCTTTTTGATAAGAACATCCAAGATTTTGCTCCAAAATCTATGCAATTCAATTCAGTCAAAGTCGATCAATCCCCTATGATTTTATACGTGCTCAATTGGATAAATGAAAACACATCTGCACATTCGACAGTCGTGGGGAGTAGTGACTGGAGAGGTTGGTTCATTTCAGGACTAGCAGGAAATAGAAGTTTTGTCGGCTATGATATGCTAGAGGATTTGTCCAAGGCTTCGACCTACACGCCAAACGATCAAACGTATCTAATTGGTACGAAAGAAAGCGATGATTCCATGCGTCACAGGACGAATTCCGTATTTGATGGAATAAAAGTTTACTCAAATAGCCTGTTTACCGTTTACAGGATATTGGAATTCCCCAAAAATGTGACTCTTGTTCATTAGGCGTCAGTATTGATGTATGAAATCTATCACATCCGAGATAAGTAATGTATTTTAACGGTATTCTGCTCTATATGAAGTGTGGATTCTAAATCCCTGATGAAATCTTTAGCCAGTAACTGGACCAGGAGACGATGGCTAGATTTTCGAAATGGTCATAGTATTTATCTAATATTTTTGATGACTTTTGCAAATTTCGTCGTGATACAATACGGCCTTCTCATTGACCAAGTACCTTATTTAAAGAGCCTATTCGAAAGTATCTGGATTTTCGCAGTCGTATTTGTTTCCGCGTATGTACCCGTAGCAATCGTCATTGGGTATTGGCACCGCAAGACTCAATGGAGAGTGGAACAACAGGCCTTATTTAAGGAGAACGAAATTGGGGCGACAATGTGGTTGTTTGTCATAGATCTTATTGACGGTAAGGTTTCTGAGGAGGAAAAAAAGCAAATGAGGGATATGCTACATAAAATTGTACGAAAGCCACCCAGGGCGACCGAACAAACTGGAAATCAGAAGCAAGATCGCGTTGATGGACCTGCCGAAGCTAGCATCTCTGATTATAAGGAACCACGAATCGAACAAGGACAGAAATAGCATTTCTGTTTATGGACCTCAGGTTACGGCGATAGAGGCCTTGATCAAGTGTGGATTTCGGCCGCTTATAAGCGACACAATAAGGCCGGAATCAACATTTTAGCCATTAAAAACATCTTAACTCCTCAGCTATAAAATAACTCGACGTTTAAGGACATGTTCAAACCCATGGAATTGAATCCGATATTAGATGAGTTACTCATAGTAGATTTATTAATTGAGTTCAATATTGAGCATCCATACATTTGAGGGTGTTACACGTATCTCATGAAGGTCTACCAGATTGGCGAGTAGAAAAGTCTGCGATCACTGGTTTGAAGCTTGGTTACAGAGTAAGCTTTGCGGGTAAACCAGGGAATAATACCAACGGAACTAATTTTGCTAAGATTTATGAGATTGAATGGAATAGCAAAGCTCGACTCGGCATCCCTTACTACTGGCAGCAGGCGAAAAAGCAATTGCAGAAAATTCTGAAACAAGAAGCCCCAGACATCGTCCATTCACACAATCTATATTCTGCAAAGCTAATTTCAGAACTCGGGGTACCCTTTGTCTTCGATGACCATGAATATTGGTCTATGTCATCGAAAATACTTCTTGAGATGGATTATCAACCATTCCAATCTAGCGTCAGAACCCAAAGTGACAATCAAACCTGAGATGTCCAAAATTTCGATTAAGAGGAGGTTGAATAGAATAAGAAGACGCTTAATCGATCGTTATGCGATCCGTATATGGACTGAATGGGAGATAGAACTCATTTCCACTGCCCCAGTTATTGTGGTTTCCGAAACAATCGCAAAGGATTACCGGCGTCTAGCGGTGAACGCTAGGTCGTTTCTCGTCCCGAATTATCCTATCTTGTCAGAAGTAGAAGCAATAGGTTCCCCCAAGTATCAAACTCAAGTTGATTGTATTTATTCAGGAGGTGACGGCAACGATAAGGTCATGTATCCTCAAAGGCGAATGGACGGACTATTCGAGCTATTTGAGAATGATAAGAGATTCCCCTTGACGATTGCGGGTTGGTCCGATTCCTCTTTCCCCAATCTGAGATTTCTCGGGTTCTTGTCACGCTCAGAAATGTTCGCTGAAATGTCAAGACACACTGTGGGCCTCCTGCCTTGGAAGAAGCACTGGGCGCACTACTATACGAATCCAAACAAACCATATGAGTACGCACATGCTGGGTTGGCAGTAGTTTGTACTTCATCTATTCATCCCGTAATCGAATCACTCCAAGATTGCTGTGTGAAGTTTGATGATTATCCAGATTTAGTGATTAAGCTAGACTTTTTGCAACAGCACCCTGAGGAACTTCACATTTTGCGAAAACGAACGCGAGAATTAGCAAGAGAAAAGCTAACATGGGAGAAGCACGAGAATCAAATTATTAGTGCATATAAGGCCTGCTGACGGCTTTAGAGCAATTGAACATCCATCCATATGATTATGAGCTGGAACCTGTTATTTCCTTCCTGTGATTTAGGTTAAGGAAACCTTAGCTTTACTGATAGAACTTTAATTAGTCTTGCATCGACCCACTTCTATGGGTACGTATTTCGCGATTGTTACTTGTAGGAATTCTAAGGATGAGATCCATGCTCGCTCTAACGTCATTAAGAGATCAGACATTAGCTCCAGAGTATGTGATTGTTGTGGATGATGGGTCGACAGACAAAACTTCGGAGATTTTGGCTCAGATAAAGCAAAACTGGCAATCACTCCATGTCATCACACATAATGACCTGGGTTATGATATTAGCAGAGTCGTGAGGAATTGGAACGAAGCCATCACATACTCGAGAAGCAAGACGCTTACACATACAACCTATCACATGATTGCAACAGATGATACAACTTATCCACCTGGGTATGCTAAGCAGTTAGTCGATTTTATGGATAATAATTCCAATATTGCCATCGCGTCAGGTAATTACACGAAATACGTGCCTGAAAAGCCCCATGGTGCCGGGAGATTTGTACGAAACACATTTTTCGAACAGACTCACTGGGGAGGACTATATCCTGAATTAATGGGATATGAGTCAGCGATACTCTATGAGTCAGAACGGCTCGGGTACTGCTATGCAATACTAACTGACGCTAAGTTTCAACACTCTAGACCTCTGGGAAAACATCACAAGTTCTATGAATTTGGTGCGAGCATGAAGACACTGGGATATCACCCGGTCTTTGTATGGGGGAGATTTGCGAAGTATCTAGCAACTGGCGAGGTAACTGGGAGGATTGGAGCATTCAATATGTTATATTACTACTTCTCATACAAACCAAAATTGGTTGGTTATGATCGGCTGTATGATAATCAGCTACGAAACTTCGTCAGGGAAATTCAAAAAAGAAGAATGCTTTCTGCCATATCTGGGAGGAAGCGTCAGAAAAATCGCTAGAAAAGATACTTACTATTTCCTCTCGGCCTGCTTTGCATTCTATTATTCTGAGCCTCGTTCCGTTTACAGTCCTTTGGATTAGATCGATTTTTTTCAATCGTAAGATTGTCGGGCAACATAATTCCAATTTGAGATCGTATGAGCTAGGTGGATTTTAGGTAGTGATCATCTTTGAAAATCATTCTTAGTCCAATCACCAGATCTTAAATATTTCCACCATGTGAAGCACTTCACAATTTTCCGCTGTTTAGGTGCTTTCAGTTGTAAATGGATTGTTACGACGGAGGTGGCTTAAAGTCCAGTGAGCAAGTATCTATTTAGGGAAAGAAAAGACTAGCAATGGCTAGTTCTAAAAATCTAAAATCATTTCAAATATATTTATATTGCAAATATGAATTGTGCAACATTGGTCAGCATTCAACAATCCACGGGATTAGCCGGCTTGAATTATAGTGCATTTACAAATCTGTTCATCTTAGCCAGACTGACCTCAAATCCAAATCTAGCTTCTTCTCTTTTCATATTCTGGTACATGTTCATCATTAATTTAAAATGTCTTATCATATTCAATGATGACTCCATTTTAAGTCGGATAATTCGGTAAACATCATCATAATATCTAAACCGTTTGAGAACTCTGGCAGAGTACTGCTTGAAATCAAATCTTTCTCCAGGTTTGTTGCATCTAGCAAGCTCGTGCAAGAAAATATCACAACATATTAGAGATGGAATGATTCCCTCTCCAAGCATTGGAAACACACAGCCGATAGACTCTCCAACACCAACGATATTATTCCAATAGAATGGTTGCATTCTTCGAGGAGGAGCCAATCGTATCGGCCTTCCTATTTTTTTTCTGATACTGCATTCTGGATGTCTAGCCATGAACTCGGCAATCCCATAATATCTCCTGTCCAAATCTCCGGCACCAACAAAAGCTTCTCCATTACTTAGGGGGAAGCACCAGAAGTAACCTCGAGCACCTTTGTATCCAATCACATAAAAATCATCAATGTCCTTGATATTTTCAACTAAATATTCGTAAGCGGGTATAATAAAGTCCTCTTCAGATCTTGGCAACAGCGACCGATGGAATCCGGTGCAGTCAATTACCAAATCACATTCCGACAATAGTGGGCTTTCCAAAGTACATTTCATTCCGTAAGAAACCTTAATGCCTCGAAGTAGATCTGATTCCCATTTACGTTTGTTATAGGTAACCAAACCCTTAAGCTCTAAGTATTCCACTTTGTTTCCCGGAAGGTCGAGCCTTAGTGTACGTCCAGTATGAGTAATATACTCGCTAAATTCAAGCCCCGCTTGCTCCGAGAATTTTGCAAGCATGTTCTTTGACCCCCCCCATGCGCATATTGGCCAATGTGCTCCCTCGTCATTGGTTTCATACACCTCAATTTCATGGCCCGTCTTTGATATCATATTTGCCAGATAACTTCCGGCGACACCAGCACCAACGATCGCAATGCGCATACATTTGATCTTCCTAGGTTGCATCTAAAAACCTATCCCATAAGTTTTCTTCATTCTACCTAGAGATTAAAAATACTGCACCTGTTGAGCGGACTCGCATAGTAGTACCGTTCGCCAACTTAACTTGGAATAAGATGGGATTGAATTACGAACGGTTTCACAACTTCAGTATTTCTTGAGCAAGAAACATAAGAACAATGACATAATTAAATACTTATATTCGATAGACAAGAAGCAGAGACTTAGTACATATCGGAGGTTCGCATATATAGGATATCTGCTAGCGTTTTTTGAATGAAACGAACTATTGTGTCATACATGGTAGCAACAATTCTGTCACTAATGGCAATTGGTGGCCTAGCGATGCCTTCATTGCCAATAATGGCACAGGTACAACCGGTAGCAACTAACGCCGCATGTGGACAGGTTGTCAGCGGATTGGTAAACCTAACAGCAAATCTTGACTGTAGCGGAGACGGTCTCATTATTGGTGGCGATAATACGGTGATAAACATGAACGGATACTCAATCACTGGACCTGGTCCTGATAGCTCTAAGGTTGGAATAATGGTTCCCAACAACGATAACGTCGTCATTAACGGGCCAGGTTCGATAAGTAACTTCCAAGCTGGCGTCCTTGTTACGGGTGCCAACGGAATGAAGATGTCATCTCTGATATTAGACAGTAATCAAATCGGCGTATTCATGACAGGTTCTGAGAATACGGAGATACAACAGAATATTGTTAAACAAAACAATCTTGGTGTGGCTACACATTCTAGCTCAGGCGCTACATTGACCTCCAACTTGATGAGCGGAAATATTCTTGCAGGAATTACGTATGTGAATACCAAACAATCTGAGGTTTCAATGAACAATATTGACGGAAGCCAAAATGGCGCATTCTTTGATGCACAGAGCTCAGGGAATAGCGTCGTGGCAAATAATGTTCTAGAAAATGTCATCGATGTGAACAATGCCAACGGCCTGCCACCTAACATAAACAACAACCAGTTTATCGACAACAATTGCCAAGTAAGCAATCCAAGCGGGATCTGTATAGGCAGATAGGTAATATCTGCTGACAGACAGAAAAGGTGATCAAATTCACCATAATTTTTTTATAATATTTTGACTATTCGAGTATCCGAGAATATTATTCTAACTGTACTTTCCAATAGAATAGAAGGTAGAAATAAATAAATCTAATGACAAATCTTGTTCATCAATGAACAAATTTACGAAGCGATCAGTCATAATGACCTTAATGGGTTTTGCTATTATAGCTACAGTTTCGAGCATGCAGCTTATACCAAATCTCTATGTCCCAAGCGTTCATGCACAACAGATTCCTATGACTTCGTCTAATTCTACAAATCTTTCTCCATTATCCAACTTGAGCATGGCGGATCAAACAGGAGAGTCTCTAATAAAGTCATTTGGTCCCCAGTCGCAAATGCAAGCCGTGATTAGGGAGTTAGAAAATACAAACGCGACTAGTTTTGCCGCACGTCAGCAGATTGAAACACTTACTAATGAAACGGCTGACAATATGTCCAATAATACTGGATTGACAGGAATAGAGAACATGACCGGCGGGGATGCAGCTAATGACACAGCTATGAGGGCCGTTATCGACCAGACCGTAAATACTAATGCGACAGGATTTGCGGCAGATAACGTAATAAACATGACAAGTCCTGAGTCTGCCGGCCCTCAAGGCTAGTCATGAATAAGAGATGTTGCTAGGCTAGCCAGCAATTGGATGACATCCTGAGAGATTGCCTAAGGAATTACGTCTACGTATCTAAATTATTATATTTTGTTTGAGGAAGGCAAATCGTCCATTCGCGAACAAGTATCCCCTCAGTGTTAAAGAGTTGAATACCTATCCTGGACCCTGTACCGAACGTATTTATCATCTGGGGAATATCGCGGCGGATGTGGATTGATGGTTATAGAACCACAAACCGGACAAGTTGGTTTCAACGTATATTTAGAGCAGCCTTTGCAGAGTCTAATAAGATGTTTCTTCATGCCTACGAGTGAACCTTTTTGGATTGGTCTCTCTTAAATTCAAAGGTTCCCTTTTCCTGATTGATTGCACTTTTGATTTTTTCTAGGGCATTGTTCAATATCTTTTCTGCACTCTTAAAATTATCTGCTTTAACGACCATTCTGTATTTAGGAGCTGAAATATAAGTTATACTGATGGTAGTGTTTGCTTTTGACATTTCCACGGAGCCGAGTAGATTCTTTATCCTTTCTATGCCGTCTGCCTTGTTGAGAGATATTTCAAGAATTCCCATTATTTCTACGTGAGGTATTTGGATCTTGTTACTCTCTATATCGATTGCTTTCATTATTTCTTCAGAAAAGCCCAAACTACGAATAGAATCGATCCCCTTCCTGGAAACAGTCTCAAACAAATCATAGACGAGATCAAATTTCTTTAGGATTTCGTCTTCCAGGTTATCCAATTCAGAATCTGACAAGTTTGCCTTTTTCTTTACGATATCCATGAATGCTGAGGCTTTTTCATTTTTCTTAACTTCTATCAGCTTCGACTTCCTTTCGTCGCCGGTAACCTGCTTAAGCGACAAGTCCACTTCAGCCCTTGACTTGTTTACTCGTATGACCTTCAAAACGGTCTTCTGTTTAGGTCGGATGTACCTTTCGATGTTTCTGATCCATCCTGTAGCTATCTCGGAAATATGGAGAAAGCCAATCGTTTCGTCGTATTCATCAAGAGTTATATAAGCTCCATGACCAGTCACCTCCTTTATCGTCACTAAAACGATTTCCCCTTCTTCAGGAAGCCGTCTGACCTCGGCAGTCATCATTTATAACGGTAAACGCCACACTTCGGCTACTTTAACGTTGCCATTAGACTAACGAGCGCAGGATTTGAACAAGAAGTGGGATCAATTAATGCATTCTGAGTTTTATGACAATCTAAGTTTTGGTCCAGTGGTGACAGATTTAGTGAAGGTAGGGTTACTTACTCTTGCGCAGCGTCCTAGTAGAGATCGTACCCAAGTGTGAAAATACGGCTAACAAAAGGACCCAATACCTAATAGTCAATGCCCTTCATTGCCTTTACACCATTCCGAAATGGATGTTTTATTTCTTTCATTTCTGTGACCATGTCAGCAAGTTCTATTAGTCTTGTTGGTGCATAGTTTCCTGTTAGGATTAATGAGGTTCGTCTTGCCTTGCATTTCAAGAGATCAAGGGCGTCTTCGATAACAATGAGCTTTAACTTCAAAGCATAGTTAATTTCATCTAGGATCACCAAATCGTAATCCCCCGAGCTGATTTTCCTCTTCGCGATATCTACGGCTAAGCTTTGCGGCTGCTTGATGCTCTTCCAAAGGAAGATCATCATCAATGATCCCGACAAATCCCCTACCCGATACTACCATGTCAAATTCTGGTTCGAGCCTTTTTGAGCTTGTTAGTTCCCCATAATACCATTCTCCCTTGATGAATTGAATCATCGCTACCCTCCGACCATGTCCAACTGATCGCAAAACAATCCCTAGCGCTGCACTTGTCTTTCCCTTCCCCTTCCCAGTAAAGATTACAACTATTCCTTCTTCTTTTTCTTCTCCTTCAGTCATACTAGTTTGTTATCCGTACATCGAAGGGATTGTAATATATTTGATGTCGAGTTCGAATTTGCTTATACGTCGCTTGCAGCGATAGGATTAATCTGTTTGTGTTCTTCATAAACGAATATACAACGATATCATTTGCAAGTTATTGCATATAACTGGCTCATGAAAAGAATACTGCATTCCTTGCAAATGATGGCGGGTAAAGTATGCGAGTTCGTCCTTCCCATACGATTATCATATGAAATGGGAAACGGCAAAACCCTTGCTATCTGCACACTCTCAGACATGAGTCTTCTTAAGGAAATTATTTCCAGTAAGGATATTATGCGCAGGATTTTCCTTGTCGGAAGACTTCTCTCTGAAAATCGGGGTATCGATAATATTCTTGAGACCATTCATACTTCCCCTCAAATGAGGTATTTGATTTTATGTGGGAGAGATGTCAAGGGACATCTACCTGGACAAGCCCTGATTTCGTTGTACAAATACGGAACTAGAGACAACGGGTATATAGTAGGTGCAAGAGGGAGTAATCCCACACTAAAATCGACCAAGGAAGCGATTATGTACTTCAGGACTAATATCGAAATAGTCGACCTTATTGGTAGTAGGGATATCTGGCAATTAAAACTCCTAATAGACGAATTAATCGGACAATAAAAGTAGGCTGTTCTTAATAATCGTCAAGTAACCAACAATGTAGAAAGCAGGGATCGAATCTGTTACAAATGATGATGATGTTAAGATGAGGCGTAACCAAATTAATGAACCAGCGATTTAATGTAGGTCGTATCTCATGGAGGTTTCATGTACTTTAAAACCCGTTTTCTGATAAAAACTGATGTTAGTGTCGGAACAATCCAACACAACCTTGTAGCAACCAGCTGCCTTCGCAAAATGTAATGCGTGATTAATAAGTGCAGAGCCTATCCCGAGACCTTCGAATCCCTTGCGTGTTACGACGTCCTCAATGTGACCCGCCTTTCCCCCACTATGAATAAATTTCTGCTCGACTAGCAATGTAGTCGCGCCCATCACCTCGCAGGTCTCTTTGTCTATCGCAACAAATATTCTGTGAAGTGGATTTGCACTAATATTGTTTAGGATCTGTTCTGCTTTCTCTATATTCCCTTCAATGGTCCCTAATTCGGACAAATTCTTTAGCGTGGAGAAGTATCCGTTTTTTAGGTCGCCTATTTCAATTTCTCTTATTTCGAATTTTAGGTCTTCCTTGCTCTTGTTCATAAAACTTCCTCCAACAAGATGAGCATTGAACCAAACTTATACCTTGACACGAGACCGTTTCTCATCGTTTAGTGAGCCCTAATTCGCTTGTGTTTGCTGCTTTGATGATGATGAAGATATGCTAGCTTCATCTCCTCTACCCATGCATTTTTCATCTTGTATAACCTCTTTTGCTCGCGAGGCTTACACTCAGCCATAATAAATGCTGCCCAAGATGGGAAAATAAACTGATGAATCTCCGTAAACTATCACATTTCCCTCGTGTGCAGATTTGATTTTCCCCCAGCTTTTGCCCTCTTGTAGTGTGGCGCCGGACAGTCCTCCAGTGTCAGGACGGGCATCTGTGAATTGGACGAGATAATCCTGTCCCCCTTCTTTTAACTTAAGGATTTGGAACAGAGCAGGGCCGGTCTGTTGGAAGAAGTTCTTAGGAACCCCTCCTCCTAGTTCAATTCCTCCAGATATCTTATTCTTCCAAAGAATAGCTGCTGATTCTGCGACATCCAATATCACGTTAGGGCTAATTGGTTTGTCTTCAAGGAGAAGAGGAAGCATATTTAGCCCAATCGAAGAATCGGCTACAGCAGGTAGGTAAATCGGTACGTCGTTTTCGTATGCACACACTGTGAAAGATTTTTCAGGATGTGCTGAGTTTTTTCTTGCTGACTTCCCTAATATGTTACACAAGTCGGCTGTTGATGAATTGTCAGGCAGAATTTGTCTATCAGTTTCTATTGCTGCTTTGATGATCTCGTCTTGTTTCTGCAGTGTACCAATCTCCTTGATAAATACGTCATAAATTCGGACAATCTGTTTCGAATATAGAATATTGTCATCCACGTCGAAATATCCTTGTCTTACGGGCAGATCGTAGGCAAAGTGAAGATCATGGTAAACATTAGCGCCTGTAGAAACAATCCAATCTATAAAACCATGTTCTATCAAGGTCGAAATTGCTTTCCCCAGTCCAATTGGAGCAAGCGCACCTGCTAGTGTCAAGCAAACGCATGCTCCATCATCGATCATCCGCTTAGTGATCTGTAAAGCATCGTAGAGTCGCCGAGCATTGAAACCTGTTGCTCCAAAATATTCTACTAAATCGCGAACGTCCATATCACTTGAAATTGAGGGAGGGTCTATTTTACGCCCAGAAAAGTTGTGAAATCTGTTCACTTCCTTAGGGTGTCATGATAATCACTTTAAAATGTATGTGCCATGGTACGAGAATTGCAAATTTCTGTCTAATGTGATGCAGGTTCGGGAAGGCTTAAAAATATCGAACGTATTGTTGAGAATATGCATGATTCAAATATCAATGACGACAACGAGCATCCCCCTTCCAAAGATAATTTTTATTGGGTTGACAGTTTCCCTGTTAGTTCTAAAGAAGAGCTTCCTGGAAGAAAAACTGACGAGGAGCTCCGTAAACTTGTAGCATCTAAACTAAAGAGCATACCTCAAAATGACACCAGTGGAGTCGTTATCAATGTTGTAGACCAAATAGTATCCATCACAGGATCAGTACAAACTTATGAACAAAAGCGCCGGATTGGGGAAGAAATTTGGAAGATAGAAGGTGTTGTAAAGGTCCTGAATGAACTCCATGTTAGAGAACCTTCTACGGCAGGTCCAGCACGAAGGGACTAAAAGGCAGGCTCTAAAATCAAATGCTCATCTAATAAACCAGAATAGTATCGCCATCGCCATCATACCAAAATGTTAAGATTCGGATTGACCTTCTCGACTATGAAGCAAGTCTGCCAAGGTTGACTTAAAGGGTATTAGTGTAATTATGTATTAGTTGTAATTAGTTTAAATAAAATTGGAATCATGAAAGGTATTTTATACGTCTGAAACAACGAGAAACGTGGGCAGCACAAATAAGATAAATCGTCCTAAGATAAGAACTGGTTCGCGACTGAACCCAAAAGGCAGCAAGCCCCGAAAAAGCTCTTCGAATGACCTGTTAAGAAGACCCATACATGATTACGACCCGTTTGACTATTCAGATATCTCCCTATTGATCGATAGAATGATGAATTCGGGAGGTTTTGAGGCAGTTAACCTCGCAAGTGGCATTGAAATCCTGAAAACAATGCAAGGTGATGGAAAATGCGTAAAGTTTCTCTCCTTCGTGGGTGCAATTGTCTCCACAGGCACTCGAGGAATAATACGTGAGTTGACAAAAGAACACGCTTTTGATTGTATTGTAACAACCTGTGGTGCGTTGGACCACGATATCGCACGAACCTCTGCGAAATATTATGCTGGAGATTTTAGACTAAACGACTCTACTCTCTTGAAGGAGGGTATTCATAGGTTGGGCAATGTGTTAATACCTTTTGCAAATTATGGAACCGTCATTGAAAAGAAAGTCAGAGCCTGTCTAGAAGAGTTGTATTTCAACCAGAACAAGAAATTTATTGCACCCTCCGAAATCCTGGATTTCGTGGGTAGCAAGTTAAATGAATCATCGTTTCTTTATTGGGCCAATAAGAACCGTATACCTGTAATAGTTCCTGGCATTGTCGATGGAGCTGTGGGTAGCCAGCTCTGGTTGTTCCATCAGGAACACCGAGATTTTGGCCTTGATCTTCTCAAAGATCAGAATTCCATTTCAGACATTGTTTACGATGCCAAACGAACTGGGGCATTCATGATCGGGGGAGGGATCTCTAAACATCATACCCTGTGGTGGAATCAATTCAGAGGAGGATTAAATTACGCAGTATATTTGACTACCAGTCCAGAATGGGACGGAAGTCTAAGTGGGGCGCTCGTTGAAGAAGCTGTGTCGTGGGGAAAGATAACTGCAAAAGCATCTCGTGTAACGATTCACGGCGAAGCCACCACCTTATTGCCGTTTATTTACGCTGCGCTACACGAGAGAGCATGAATGATTATTGCTTCTCACTTTAGCTTGTGCCAGATTGTGTAGAGATAATATGCCTTCTTAAGCGGGAACAACACATTTGTTAGACGATGATACCTGTCCCGAATAGAAATCGCAGATTTATTTCTGAAATCAGTCTACAGGGAAAATTTGGTGCAGAAATTTGAATACACTTGAACGCAATACTTTTTCAATTCACTAATATAGACTTCGGATTCTTTCGCCATTTTTAGTACATCGATTTTTTCAGAAACTACTTCCGACTTGTAGTTTCTTAACCAAGACTGTATCATATTTTCAGTTACTTCCAAATGAAATTGAATTCCAATTAGAGAACCTATAGCAAAAGCCTGTGGATAAATATCAGAACGAGCCAAGATTCTTGCAGCTTTAGGAAGAGAGTAAGTATCTCCATGCCACTGAAAAACAGTTGGGCTAGAATTGTGAAGCCCTGAAAATAAACCCTCGCTTCCAGCACTTTCAATCATAATCTTGTGCCAACCAATTTCCTTTCTTGGTCCTTTGAAGACCGTTCCCCCAGAGGACTGCGCGATAATTTGTGAGCCTAAACATACTCCGAGCAAGGGTGTCTTCTTTTTACTGGCTATCTGTACGAGATTGATTTGGTCCTTTATGTAGTCACTGTCTTCATAAACCGACATAGGGCCTCCTAAAATAACTATTGCACTATATGGGGTTGGATCTACTGGAATCCTGTGTTTCCTAGTGTTAACTTTTTCAATATCGAATCCGTCATTTAGAAATAAATCCTCAAAGTTACCTAAAGTCTCGCATGATATATTTTGCAGGCTTAGGATAGGTTTTCTCATCTATTCTGTATTCTTGAATCTTCTTTATTATTCCTGTGTCAATACTAATCTAATACTTAGAAAATCAGGAGGGATCGAACGGGTAAATTGACGACCCAACTATTATTCACGATTATCAAATTTCTGATTTCGTAAACATGAGTTCCAAAAGATTCAACTTGCTAAACTTTAGTAAACCATAAGTACTAATACTTCTACCCTTTCGTATGGAATTTTTCGACACAAGCATTGTCGAACAAATTGAAATGAAAATGATAAGATCTTCTCAATTTGCTGTGCGCGATCGATTTCAGCGTATGTCAGATGACGATCATTGTCTAATTGCGAGCATTAGAGAACACGGTCTCTTGCAACCGATTTTGATTCGACCCCTTTCTCATGGTTTTGAAATAGTTGCAGGTCATCGAAGATTTCATGCTTGCAGATCTTTGCGTTGGCGATTCATTCCTTGCAAGATTAGAGAACTGGCGGACAAAGAGGCATATGAAATTCAGTTAACTGAAAATATGCAAAGGAAATCGATGGACCCAATAGAGGAGGCAGAAGCATTCCGAAGATACGTTATTGATTTTGGGTGGGGGGGAGTTACTGAACTTGCCTCAAAAATTGGAAAGAGTGAAGAATATGTTTCGCACCGGATCCAACTTCTAAAACTTCCAGAAGAAGTAAAACAACACTTAATTGAGAACCGCCTGAATGTAAGCTCTGCATTGGAACTGACGAACGTCTCTTCTGAAAAGCAGAACCTGATTGTGCAAGAAATTAACTCAAGCAACATGACAGTGAAACAAATTAGAGAAATGAAGTCATTGATGAAAACCAAAACCATTGCCACCAGTTCAGCCACCGATCAGTTCAGTCAAATGACCCCGAGACTACTAAACAGGAAATCACAGATATTGAAACTCACAAAAAAGACTATCCTGGCCCTTCGTATCACTTTAGCACGGATTGATAACCTCATTGACGAAGTTCATTCGACCGTTGAACCTGCTGAACGAGCGGAGATCGTTAGCTTTCTAATGGAAACTAGGCTTAGAATTCATTCCTTAATTGATGAGACAATTAGATACAAGAACACCTGTATTCGAAAGGAAGATCCGAATTTGTAAGAGGAATGAGCAGCAGAACAGTTCTTGACTATCGCCCAAGGAACGGAGGAATCCATTCATCAAGAAATCGCTTGTACTCCTCTGGAGTATGTGTGAGTGAATGATATGATGGTTCCTTCATCGGAGTAAAATCATATACTTCATATGACTGAATTATATCCCCAAAGAGGTTACGGTATATATCGCTCTCTTCATCAGCCATCTCCTCATTAAGGAAAGACTGTACGCAGATCCAGTCGTATCCTCCACGAGTACGTCCTGAGAAAAGCACAAAGGGTGCATCGGTTAAGTATTTCTTTAGACCTTCAATTCTGCTTGCGAGATGCTGCGAAAACTTGAATCTTACCAGTGCAACACGGATAATTCGACGACGGATCTTCTTGGTGTTTACTGAAATAGTGTAACCAGTTATCACATCGTCATCTTCTAATCTCAAAATTCTTGACTCTATCTCATCTTCACTTAAATTATAGCCATGATCTCGAAGGAAATCCCATATTTCTCTTGTATCTTGTTTGGAATCCTTACTAAGAGCAGAAAGTATTACTTCATCAATATTGTCAATCATCAAGATAAATATGGACCTTGAATGCTAAAGCCGTTATTAAATATAATCTCTAATATACGTAGAATACGAAAATAACACAAATTATTCTTTACTGAAGTCAATTTCTTTCATATTGAGTCTCTAATCGTAGGGAACGTCATTTTATATATATTCATTTATATACTTTACAAATGGCGATCTAAATCTTGGCTTCGATCCTTTCTGAGGGTATCGGATACGTTATACTTCTTGGTGTGGGATTAATAATGGCAATTGCAGTTACTTTGTTAGTTAGGGTCGAACACAAATGGCTTGGTACAAGAAAAACATTCGAATGGTTTTACACTGCGGTTAGAAATGTAAAGACTGGACTCATAGCAGCTTCTCTAGTCTCCGCATCGAGGTGGGTAGCTACCCTTTTGCAATCTTCTACTGTAGCATATCAATTCGGCATTAGTGGGCCATTTTGGTATGCCGCTGGTGCTAGCATTCAGATGGTCCTCTTTGGTATAGTTGTGATTGAGCTCAAGAGAAAGGCACCGTCATCTCATACCTTTCCAGAGATAATAAATGCAAGATTCGGGGCAAGTGCTCATTAGGTCTTCCTTTTCTTCGCGCTTATGACCAATACCATAGTGACAGCCATGCTTGTTCTGGGAGGAGCTGCAGTTATTAATTCATTGATGGGAGTGAATATCTATCTCGCGTCATTTCTTATCCCCATCGGCGTAATCGCCTTCTTTGGAGGTTTGAAGGCAACCTTCTTCGCAGAATATCTCATGCTGCGTTCATCTTTGGAGTCGTTCTTGTTTTCGTTACATCAATATATTTTCTGAATCCAGATTTGGGAGGGGTGGAAGGAATGTATGAAAAATTGAAAGCTGCTTCACTGAGACCCGTCGCCGGTAATTCAGAGGGTGCATATCTAACAATGGCTTCTACGGGTGCGTTGGCGTTTGGAATAATTAACACTGTTGGCAATTTCGGTACCATTTTCGTTGACCACGCGTATTGGCAAAAGGCAATCGCCGCAAGGCCAAGATCAGCTGCGAAGGGTTTTCTTATCGGAGGTCTAGCATGGTTTGCCATTCCATTTGCGCTAGCCACAACCCTCGGGTTGGCTGCTGTGGCTACCAACGTTTCCCTAACTCCAGAGCAGATCGAGAGCGGACTTGTTGCGCCCACCGCCGCGCGTCACTGATCTTGGGAGACGCTGGAGCAATATTACTCTTGTCGGTACTATTCACCGCGGTAACGACCGCAGGTTCAGCTGAATTGGTGTCGGTATCATCGTTGGTTACCTATGATGTATATCGAACTTATGTCAAACCTTGGGCCACGGGCCGGGAGCTAATGAGAGTATCTCGGTTTACGATAATCGGCTTTGGTTTAGGTATGGGTATACTCTCATCATTCTTGTTACAATTGGGAGCAAGTGTGCAATACATATATCTGGCAATGGGCATTCTAATTGGTCCCGCCGTTGTTCCAATTGCCCTGACTGTTTCATGGAAGAAAACCAACAAAACCGCAGCGATATTGGGATCGATACTTACTGCGGGAGTTTGTTCCTGGACAACCACGACATGGCTGTTGTACGGCCAGCTATCTATATCCACAACCGGAGAGACGACGCCTCTTCTGATTGGGAACGTTGTCTCTATCTCTGTAGGAGCTGCAGTCGTAGTTATTGGCAGCTTATTCAGTCCACAAAACTTCAACTTTGATCTGATGAAACAAAAGATCCTCGTAGTCGACGACAGGATCAGATCCATCATAGAAAAGGACACCAATGACGACCAACTTAACCTAAATTTACCTACCGGTATGCGATAGCACTCTCTCTTGTACTTGTGGTAGTCTGGCCTCTTCCACTTTACTTTTCAGGCCATGTATTTTCATTGTTTGTTTATTCGATCTGGGTTGGATTGGCATTTGCATGGGCGAGTATAGCCTGCGGGCATTATTGTTACCTCTCATTGAATCTAGAGCAGGGATTATTCAAGTATTCAAAAAAATTGCTGGGCTTCTGCCTCTTTAGGACATGGAAAAAGGGAGCACCTGCTTCAGCAGCAAAATGATTCCCACCTTCGTAATAAATATGGAGAACATAGTGTAATGCAATCTAAGAAAATACTTGTCGCAGTAGATGGATCCCTGGCATCCTTACGCGCGTCAAGTTACGCAAATACCTTATTTACCTCTGAATCCAGGTCGAAAATTTACGTAATGCACGTTATGGAGTGGAGCGATGAGGAGGAGGATGAATCTGTCGATGAAGGTTTAGTAACCCAAATGGAACAAGAGGGAAGAAAAATGTTACGAAGTGCAGCCTTATCGTCAAGGAACCCAGATTGTGAAAGAATAATCAAACTAGGTGATCCTGCAATTAAAATCGCTGAAATGACTGATAAACTTGAGGTAGACAATATCATAATGGGAACAAAGGGCTTGGGAAGGACAGAGGCGAGTGTAGGCCATGTAACTGGTAAGGTACTGCGTCCAACGTCCAGACCTACAATACTTATCAAGTAGCATTAATCGTTGTATGGATTGAGCAGCAAGAGTTTCTTGACGATGCTTTAGTCGACGTCGACACATTATCCTGTACCGTACCGCATGCCTACTTTTCTATTAACCTTGGAATCGCGCATTACATTTGTTTCGCTTCGTTCAACAGTTATGAGACAGGACGTGATCCATAGGCTGCCTTATCTTGGTAACGGCCTTAATAAATATCATTACGGCACAAATTGTTAAAATATACCTTTACAATTACAATCTAGTTTGATAGGCGCATTAGAGGCTTTATTATTCTCTGTGGTAACACTTCAAATAGCGGGTCCGGCTGACTACTCCACTGGAAATCCAGTAATGGATTTCTTTTACACACTATTTAACGGCATAAGCGAAGTTCCATTGTTCAGCTCCCCAGTCAACGGAATTCTGATTTTGGCTGGTGTCTTCATCGCGTCAAGATACGCTGGAGCAATGATGGTAATAGCAGGCCTGGTTGGAGCAGGAATGGCTATTCTGCTTGGGGCACCTTACGGGCTAGTTACATTCGGTCTTTTCGGTTACAACTCAATCTTGACGGGTATGGCCTTCTGGTCAGGTCCATTTACTAAGACTAATAAAGCAACATTTTGGCTCTCAATCTACGGGGCTGCCGCGACTGCAGTAGTATGGATGGCATTTTCTCATTTGATGGGAGATATGTTCAGCCAGTGCCTTGGACTACCAGAGGCGACGTGCACATCCAATTCATGGGCTATTCCTGGCTTTACTTCATCATTCATATTCACGACTTGGGCTATGATGTATGCATCACAAAGATATGGGCGTGATATATGGCCTGGTCCGCCACCCCCACCGAGGACCTGTGAAGCTCATTGCAGCTAGTAGCAACCCTGACACCAAGGATGACTTTAAGTGGACAGCAAAAGAATTCACGGTTGCGACCTTGAAGGGCGTCTCTCAAGTTACGTTTGTTGAGAACTGGAAGACAGGTCTTTTCTGGGTTATAGGACTTACCTTGGCATTTGAACTTGCTCCCCTGGTAGACGTCAATGGCGACCCAATGAATCAAGGTCGTCCTTGGTGGACTAATGGCTACACAGCAGGATGGAATCCTTTGTCTCCCCTGTATCTGGGAGGAGTAATGGCTCTTATCGGATCAGCAATAGGAGCGGCGTGCGCAATCCTAACGAAAATACCTACTGCCGAGATTAGATTAGGCCTTCATGGGTTTAACCAAGTATTGGTCATGATAGCTCTGACTAGTTTCCTGCCGCTGACCTGGCAGTCTTTCCTGATTGCTGTCTTCATGACTGTGGCTTGTTCGCTCTTTGTGATGCCTGCCTTGCAGCGCTTCTTTGGTATGTGGGGCCTGCCTGCATTGACCGGACCTTTCGTTTTCACTGCATGGGTCGCGCTGTTGGGAATATCAGGGTTCGAGAACATTCCTGCAGGCGCTGGTTGGTCACGTCCTTAGATCGATAGGAGGTTGCGAGCCCGAATACTCCTATTTTTCTTTTATTTTAATTGATAGTCTAGTTTATTGATACCTTTACATATATGCTAGGTGTTAGCCGTTTATAATCAGATTGGAGCCCGAACAATTTCGAGAGTTTTTGAAGTATTCGAAGGCAAGATTGGAAGGACTTACTGATCCTGAAAAAATACAATTGTTTATGGATTGGTGCAACAGGAAGGGCCTGGAAGAACTTATGTTGCGCCTCAGCTCCGAATCAAGGGGTGGATGGGGAGAAAACACTTTCCTCGATTTTACTACAAAAAGAATAATTGTAAGCAAAAAGGAGTTTTTTAGGAAATTTCTGGATTTGGGCTACGTTGCTGGAATGGCTCCCTATCCTTACCTCATTTTGAGCAAGAAAATTAAGAATTCAGACATCATGAAAAAGTCAGCCTCTATAGACGTTAATTCAATTTCGCAAAGAGCTCAGAGTTTCTATGTATGGTATGATGACGTAAAGCTTCTTGAAATTCGAAAAGGTACCGAGACTATCGTCCACAACATGATGGGATCAATGATTCAAACAAATTTTCTTACGTTCACGACTAGCGAGAGGACTTATGATTTCAAGCTCGCCTACAAAGAAGGACGGTCACTTTGATAGAATTTTTTTTTGGCTAGATTCGGTGATTCCGGTTAAAGTAGTTAAATCGTAAGAAACACCTAACACAAGTAGGCGACAACAACATTAGATGTTATTGTCGACGTCGACTTAACTCTAAACCAATTTAGGTTGCTGAATATCTGCGGATTTTTTTTAGACTTAAATATTTCAAGCATTTAGTAGTAAATGAGGTATTTGGAAATATGATGTTAGCACCTAGAGAGGTGGATAAAATGATGATCTGGACAGCTGCTCAGATCGCGAAAGCAAGGAAGGAGAGGGGCGTGAAATTGAATTATCCTGAGACCGTGGCCTATATTGCAGATCATGTTGTGGAAGGGGCAAGGGACGGGAAGAGTGTTGCCGAGTTGATGAAGTCTGCAAGAACTATATTGAAAAAGGCAGACGTGATGTCAGGCATTCCTGATATGATACACACAGTACAAGTAGAATGCACCTTTCCTGATGGCACAAAATTGGTAACCGTTCATGACCCAGTTCAGTAGGCGGCGATGATATGAATGATAAAGAAGACAAAGACCAAATCCGTAATTAAAAAAAACAAAATACAAGAAAGGAGGTATCTAAAGTAATGATTGCTGGAGAATATGTTCTGCGTTCAGAACCAGTTTTGTGTAATGAAAACAGAAAAACTGTCAAATTAAAGGTCAAGAATACAGGTGATAGGCCATGCCAAATAGGATCACATACTCATTTCTTTGAAGTTAACAAGGCGTTGGATTTCCCCCGAGAGAAAGCATATGGGTATAGATTGAACATACCTGCTGGAACAGGTGTTAGATTTGAACCAGGTGACGAGAAGGATGTAGAGCTTTGTGAAATTAGTGGAGCAAGAATTGTCTATGGTTTCAATGGTCTCACAATGGGTGGGCTTAGATCCACTCATATAAAGCGCGCGGCCCTAGAAAAGGCTAAGGCGGCAGGATTTAAAGGAGCATAGAGGAGAGAGTGGGTAATGGTTCTTAAATTAACCCGGAAACAGTATTCGGACCTGTTTGGCCCGACTACCGGAGACAAGATAAGACTTGGAGACTCGGAGTTATTTATTGAAATAGAGAAGGACTTGATAACTCCAGGCGATGAATGTGTATTCGGTGGAGGAAAAACACTTAGAGATGGTTTATCGCAGACTTCAGGGATTACCAGTGCCAATGGAGCCCTCGATTATCTCATTACAAACGCAGTGATACTTGATCCTGTACAAGGAATTGTAAAAGCAGATGTAGGAATAAAAGATGGCAAGATCGCAGGAATTGGGAATTCAGGCAACCCATACACTCAGGATAAAGTGGATCCCCATTTGATCGTCTCTGCATGTACAGAGGCTACTGCAGGTGAACATACGATTATCACAGCAGGTCATTTTGACACACACATTCACATGATCTCCCCACAGCAGTATATTGATGGAATAAGCAATGGAATCTGCAATATGATAGGCGGAGGAACAGGTCCTGCCGATGGGACAAATGCTACTACATGCACTCCAGGAACCTTCAATATCAGCAGAATGATGGAGGCTGTCGAAGACACACCGATGAACTGGGGATTTTTGGGAAAGGGAAATGATTCTCATCCATCCTTAGCTACATTAATAGAACAGATTGAGGCAGGAGCCTGTGGACTCAAGGATCATGAAGACTGGGGAACTACAAACACCGTTCTTGATGCCTCTCTTCGAGCCTGTGATGCAACCGATACTCAGCTAGCGATCCACACAGATTCTATAAATGAATGTGCCTACGTAGAGGACACTATAGACGCGATTGACGGAAGAACATTGCACACGTATCATACAGAAGGTGCAGGAGGAGGACATGCTCCTGATATAATGAAAATTGCAGGTGAACATTTCGCCCTGCCATCATCAACGAATCCAACAAGACCATATACTGTCAATACTGTTGACGAACATTTGGATATGCTCATGTTCTGTCATCATCTTAATCCTGCAGTAGCAGAAGATGTAGCATTCGCAGAGTCTAGAATTAGAGCCGAGACCATTGCGGCAGAAGACGTATTACATGATGAAGGTGTCCTAAGCATGTATTCATCAGATAGCCAGGCTATGGGTCGAATAGGTGAAGTGGTAATCAGAGCATGGCAGACTGCTGACAAAATGAAGAAAATGAAGGGCAAATTAAAGGAAGAGACTGGTGATAACGACAATATGAGAGCGAAAAGATACATCGCCAAGACTACCATAAATCCTGCAATAACCCATGGTGTGTCTGAATATCTAGGCTCATTGGAAGTAGGAAAATATGCAGACATAGTCATGTATAACACGGCGTTCTTCCCTGCAAAACCAAAGATGGTCTTCAAGGGAGGATTCATAGCCTGGTCAATTATGGGAGACCCCAATGCTTCGTTACCTACACCAGAACCTGTGTACTATAGGCCAATGTTTGGAGCCCTCGGAAGAGCAGTAAAGAAGACCTGCTTTACTTTCACTTCAAAGGCAGCTGTCAGCATGGGAGTTCCAGAGAAGCTGGGTCTGGAGAAAATAATACTTCCCGTAAAGAAATGCAGAACTATTAGCAAGGCAGATATGGTGTGGAACGACAAGACTCCTGAAATTACGATCGACCCTGAAACATATGAGGTAAAGCTAGACGGCAAAATTGCTACCGTGGATCCAGCCAAAGAGTTATCATCCGCACAGAGATACTTTATGGCGTAAAAGAATGTCGTAAAGTCCTTTTTTATTTTTTAGCTACAGTATAGAGAACCCGATAAAAGGGTAGCGGTAGTTGCGATCCTAACTACTGGTTTTTTAGAGGTGACATTTGACCTCAATCTTTATTTCTTGCTTGTGAAGATAGTGCTTGATGTCGAATCCTAATTTTGGCGTATGGAGACCTATGGCCGAGAGTGTAGAATTCAACGCACTAGAATCAAATTCCAATGCTGTTACTGCTGTAGCAGATACTGTGAGAACAACTTTGGGACCTAAAGGGTTAGATAAGCTCTTGATAGATCAAGCTATGAATCGCCACATTTCTAACGATGGGGTTACTATTCTCCTTTCTTTGCGTGCAATCCACCCGGTGGCACGAATGATAGTTGAAATAGCAGAAAGACAAGAACAACTAGTTGGAGACGGCACAACTACCGCAGTGGTTATGGCTGCTGAGATGATCAAAGAAGGAAAAAGGTTAGTGAAGGAGCTGGGAGTACATCCCACAAAAGTTGTTGAGGGAATAGATAGTGGAGTTAAACACGCATGCGATCTATTGCGAGAAGAGACAAGGTCCATTTCCATTTCAGATCTAGGACTTGAACAAGTGGTCAGGACATCTCTTTCTTCAAAACTAGACGGATTAAAACTTTCAAGGCTTGTGATATCTGCCTTGAGAACGGTTGGTGATAATGCGAGGTATCATAATCAGTATGATTTTGACAAGTCTATAATAGTAATCAGACGTACGAACATGGGCGATGCTGTTGTCAATGGCATAGTTTTGGAACGGAAGAAGATAGATCCTGAAATGCCTACGGAAGTGAAGGAAGCAAAGATCTTGATGGTAAAAATGGATTTAAAACCAGTCAAGGAATCGTGGTTAAAGGAAGGAAGTAAATACGATGAAATCTTAAGTATGGAAAAGGATAGAGTATCAAAATCAAAAGAAATAGTAGACAAATTAGTATCCACCGGAGCAAATACAATTCTAATAGCATCCACAGAAGTCGATCAAGTGATTGAAGATTTGTTAGTTGCAAGAAAAATATTTGCAGTGAAAATCTCAACGGAGGAGATTGAGTATGTATCACGGTACACCAAAGCAAAACCAATTAGAATGATTGAGGAGCTGACCAGCACAGGGAATTTTGAAAGAGGTGACGAGCAATTATTAGGATATGCAGATGTAGTAAGGGAAGATGAAGAAAATGCGGTAGTATACATTGAAAATGGTGCAGGTAAGAATATCGTAACTATGATAGTTTCAGGTTCGACCAAGGAAACATCTCTTGAGCGCTGGAGAGCTGCAATTGATGGAGTAAATGCTGCGGAAGCGGCTCTTAACGAAGGCGTGGTTGCAGGTGGGGGGTCGGCAGAGCTGCATGTTATCGATAAGGTGAAAAAACTAAGGCTTAAGGGGCTTGAACAGGTTGGACTTGAGGTTGTTATCTCGGCCCTTGAAAGCATAATGCGACAGATTCTAACAAATGCAGGCTATAACGGATTAGAAAAAGTAATGGCTGCAAAAGCCTCGCCGTCTGGCTTCGGGATAGATATAGACTCCGGTGAACCAGTTGATATGTGGAAAAGGGGGATACTAGATCCTTTAAAGGTTAAGACAATGGCGCTTGAAGCTGCTGCCGAGATCTCGAAATCGGTTCTCCGAATTGACAGGAATTTGGCCGCTGAAGATTTAAGTCCTCAATCACTCTCTGATTCGAGGAGATAGGTGAGAAATTCAATTATGATAATACGTCACTGTGTCGAGAAAACCAATATAGACGAAAACTATTTGGTAATAGATCCTACTCTGATAAAGCATGTGATAGTATCTGGTGGCAAGATCCACTCGATGTCTGGACTTATCGATCCAACATCACATCTAAATGTTGATTATTCTCTGCATAAAGTAACGAAATGCATTATCGCTGAAAAATTTGAAATAGGAGCTCCAGTCAAGATAGAAGACAATGGGTTGGTTTTTGCACTAGTTGGTCAGTCATCATATGGTCATTATGGCAAGGTTGATTATACTCAGAGATTGACAGATATGATAGATAAGGTAAAGGAGATGGAAAAAAACAATGTATCCCCAACTGAGCCTGTCCAAACTTCGGCCTCAATTTCGAATAACGTAAATACCGACTCGTTGGAATGAAACAGAGGTACAGGGAAAGGTAGAGCAAATTGACAATGCTAACTATCGATCGTATTATTGGTAATATATACAACGATGATCATTTAATGGCTACTTTTAAGGGGTTTGTTTCAAAACAGCAAGATGAAACTTTTCTGATTAGTAGAACAGAATCTCAGAGACAACGAATGAGAAAAGTCTCAAATAAAGGAACAGACATCGCTTTGAACTTTCATTCTGGCAGCCAGCATCTGAGACATGGCGATGTACTTCTCTTAAATGATAACCAAATTGTAGTTGTTGAAATAGAACCAGAAAATGTACTACAAGTAGAGATCCTTAAAGATACATTTATAGGCAATACTGAAAGTCTAATTCAAATTCCTGTTCAAATTGGCCATACAATTGGAAATCTTCATAGACCAATCCGACTTGATGGGTCTAGAATATATTTCCCAATTCAGTCCCAATCTGAAATTGAGATGTTTAGAAAATTGTTTCATCCCTTGCATCACCATATAGAGATCCAAAGTAAAAAGATTGTTTTTGAACCCAACGAGACCATGAATGTGCATGAGCATTAGAAGATTAAGGAAATAGTGATTGATTTTTGAGCCATAAAAATAGGATCGAAAACACAGACCCCGAATTGAAGAATTATGATTTTGAACTGAGACCAGAGGATATAGGGCTATTACAATTGTCAGATTCATTCTTTCCTACAGGGATGTACACAATGTCAAATGGACTAGAAGCTCTATTTTACGGTAACAGAAAGTCGATGAGCTAATCCGATGGACCTGCTCAGTCTCTTGAAGGTGTATATAGAGAATCAAATTGGGCCCGCTGATTGCACCGCATTGGGAGCTGCCTATGAACAGATTGTCAAAAACAATCTCCCTAAACTAATTGAGGTAGATAATATCATTTTTTCAATGAAGCTAATAGAAGAGATTAGAAATGCGTCATCTAGGTCAGGAACCCAATTGCTACGATGTGTAGGATCATTTGTCACTGAACATCCTATGATGAATGGCTACCTGAAAGCCGTTTCTTCAAAGAAAGCCACAGGTGTATTTCCGGTCGCCTTAGCAGTGTCAGCTCATAGCCTTGGGATCCCCAGAAATAAGGCTGCGCTAATCATGCTGTATGGATTCACAGTGAGTATGGTCGGAGCAGCCCTAAGACTGGGGGTGTTGCAACATTTTGACGGTCAGATGATCATACATCAATTGAGAAACACACTTGTGAGTACAGATTAGATCCAATATAGACAGACCATTGATAGGCATATGGCAATTTGCACCAGGTATAGATCTGATACAAATTTCACATGAGAATATGCAGTCAAAAATGTTTATAACCTAAATCCTTAGTACAATTTTTATGAGTTCTGAAAGGATCCCTCGTGTGGGAGTAGGTGGGCCAGTAGGTTCGGGGAAAACGATGCTCATAGAGCAAGTTGTACCACTTTTGTCTGCCAAAGGTTACAATATTGGTATAATATCAAATGATGTTGTATCTAAGGAAGATGCAGATAGGATGAGGAAAAATTTGGCGACTGAGAGAGGCTTAATGCCGGAAGATCTCGTTATCGGTTTGGCTACAGGCGGATGTCCACATACAGCTGTTAGGGAAGACCCATCTATGAACTTGTCAGTAGTTGAAGAGATGGAAACTAAGCACGGGGATTTGGACCTGATTATAATAGAGAGTGGGGGAGACAATATTACAACTACATTTAGTCCTGCTCTAGCAGACTACTTTATTTATATAATAGATGTAACAGGCGGAGATAAATATCCAAGAAAAAGAGGGCTTGGAATTGAGACATGCGACCTACTGGTAATTAATAAGATCGATATTGCCCCGATCGTCGGGGCAGATCTGAGTATAATGGAGAGAGACGCTAAGATCGTCAGAGGAGACAAACCTTATGTTTTTGTCAATTCAAAGAAAGGACAAGGAGTTGAAGAAGTGGCAAATCAGATTACAAAATACGTCCTCTTTGATCAGCCACCAAGAGCTATTACTCCAAAGGCGAATCGGTAAATGCTTGTGAGGTAACGGTCGATAATACAACAATATGTTTCTTACTTAATACTGGGTGATTTTGTTCCGTGGCAAGTAACAACAAGCTAAATAGCTCTGGCAAGACATCTGACAGTTCAAATGAAAAGCTTGAGACTGGAATCCAAAATTCTAGCTCAGAAGATACTAGTTTACTAGATTTTTATATTCCATCGGATACTCCACCTGAGGTTCTTGCATATGGTTCAGAGCTACAGCAGCTAGGAGTAGGAAGAGCAGGAAAGCTAGGTGCGTTAACCTTAAAATTAGAATATGACGATGATCGAAGAAAAACTATAGTCAGGGATATATACACTAAGGTTCCGTTATATGCACAACGCGCCCTTTATCTGGAGGAATCTCTACCTTCAATGGCTTACATGTACATTATGTCTCCATCCGGGGGGATACTGCAGGGCGATAGATATAGGATGGACATATCTTTGTCCAAGGGTGCTAAAGCACATATCACTACCCAAGGTGCGACTAGGGTTTATCGAATGGAGCGGAACTATGCCACTCAGATCATTAACATTGATCTGGGACCAGACTCCTATTTTGAATTTATCCCAGATCAAATCATTCCATACAGAAATTCAAGATTTTATCAAACTCTCAAAATGCGAGTGCATGATAGTGCTACGATGATTTACTCAGAGATGATTGTGCCGGGAAGGGTGGCTAGTGGTGAGTCTTTTGAATACGATATATGCTACATGAAGGCAGTTGGTTCGAACCAAGCTGATCAATTGAGATTTACCGACATTGCAATCCTAGAACCAAGGGAAAGGAACATTAGCCAATTGGGCCTGCTAAATAATCGTTCCGTAATAGGGAGCGTATACCTGCTCTGCCCCACCTCCGTGGTAAAATCAATCAAAGAGGAAATAAATTCAACTTTGACAAACAATAGCGAAGTGTTGGCTGGCGCCTCGATCATGCCTTACAATTCGGGGATAATTGTGAGATTGTTAGGAGACGGAGCGAGTGCCTTAAGAGCGAGCGATTTTTGAAGTAGTTCGAATTACCAGGAAGACCATACTTAATGCGGAATTCAGCGGAATTAGAAAGGGATAATATGAAATCTACGATGCACCAAATTTGCAGGTCTTGTTACTCTCTCCATTTTCTGAACCAAACCAAATTATCAGCTAAAGGAATGATGGGTGTTCAATGCTTGGCTCGTAGACGATAGTTGTGAAGGTTCAGGCTATCCACTTGTAATGGGAAAGGTTTAGGATACAGAAGATAGAAACCATAAGATACACACGAACACGAACATGGACAGATATTGTTGTGACCCAACAACCGTCTGATCCACTCAGTTCGTTACCCTCATGGTCAAATTATGTTGCACAAACTTGGTTAGCATCGCCGTTTGGACAATAGTTTAGACTGACGGTAGAAATCATCGAGTGCGCAGAATGAATTATTTAATTCATGTTACTTCTCTAGATTGCACATATTGGATTTTCATTGGTGTACGCGACTTCCTTTTCAGATAACTGAAAGGCTGGAGTAGAGCGACACTTTATTTAATCCTTTTTTGTTCGGCACGTTCTGACTCGGAACGAACATCTATTGCGATTTCCAAGTTATGAATAATTCAGCTCGATGAGCTTCTTGCGTTCACTGACATCAGAGTTTGTTTGCATTATCAGCAAAAAGAGCCTACTGTCGGTGCATTTTCATAGTTAGCTTTTAATCAAACAGAGTTTGCTACCGGATACCCTCGTACCTATCTGTACGAAAGAAAAAGTTTCAGTGACATTGTAGCCTTTCAGATTCGTGATAGACGTTAGTATTTCGCATTAACCTTTAAATCAGCTCTTGCAGGACAGGAACGTAAGTATTATCACACAGAAATCTCGTAACTTTATATTTTAGCTTTCGTAAGAAATAACAAACAATGTTATTTTGATATCGTATATGAGGATCTACCCCTGCTTTCGATAGTTACAATAGGCAACAATTGTGAAGTTCTATACCTCTTGCTGTTGCTAAAGCATGTAGTCAAACAATTTTTGGAAATTTGGAAATTTGAGCAGATTATAAAACATCATTTGCTTAAAAATTATAATTTCTCCTATACCGAGAATAGACATTTCATTCTATCAAATGTATCAGATGCCTTACCAGCTATGCAAAGGTTTTGGATGCTTCCTAAAAACCTACGCGCTGACATGACTTGTCATGATTTGAAATCGACGGTATGCATTGATAGTGGTGGGCCAAGTTCAGGAATCAGCGAGCCTGACATTTATTTATCTAGAATCAAATGAATGCATGACCTATATATGATCCTTTAACATTCAAAACAAAATCATGATCAGATAATGTCTTGAGAGCATCCAGTGATAATTTATGTTCAATTCTGTAAGATGTGCCATGATTATCTACATCCGGTACTTCCCCAATTTTGCTCCATACTAGATCTTTTACTGCTTGTGTATCCAATCCCTCTTTCGTAGTGACTCCAATAGAATACTTAGCGCCAGGGTCTTCCTGTTGGCGATTTAGAAAGTCTTCAATCAGCTTGAGATCTATTTTAGGAAGAATATTCTTGCAGCTTCTCTGAAATTCCTCATACTTTGTCTGTATATCCAGTGTTGGATCTTGCGTCTGGCTTACCATATACTGTTTTGGTATCACAACGACTATTTAAAAATGCTGTAAGGTGTAGTGTACTGTTAAAAATGCTGTACCATGACTAAGAATAAGAAAATAAGATCCTGTCCGAAAAAAATGCCGAAATCACTTACTGATTGTCTCCCACGGATTGCGATATGAAACATTGAATGTTGACTTCAAGCGAATGCAGGTCGAGGGTTAACTCTAAACGGATCACGGATATCACCGCTATCGTTAAATATTTAATAACTAGCCATTTTCTATACTAAGTATGAAGATTATACAAAACAATAGAGGCATGAGTACGAAAACAATTCAGGTTGTATTATTGACTTTTGTCATTGCCATTTCCTTTACACAAGCTGCAAATGTATATTCACAATCAGATAATACTAGCTCATCAAGTGACATAAACATGTTTGATGAGCCTGCACAGATGCCCGCAAACGCAAGCAACGCTACCGCACCGGATAACATTACTGTCTTTGACGAACCTGCCCCCACGCTAACGCCATAGTTAGATTCAGCTCTGCGAAACGACAGGATTGCCTTGATTCATGTGGCTGCATGATAGCGCTTAGATGGATTAGGCAAGATCATCTGTGCTTAGGAATCTATGTTTGTATCATTATTTTGATTACGATACTTAGTAGCGGTTACTAGTGGGTATTTGTACAATACTCGGCCCATTTCTAGGACTGGAGTGTCTCGTGAACTATTGATATATCCGCTATTAGTGACACATCATTATCTTGGAAGCTGAAATTTCAACAATTGATTTGTGTAAATACGAACTAGATATCAGAGAAACTAAGCGTTACCGAGAAACTAATTGTATCTCCTGCACTCTCCTTGTTATGGCATTCTACCCTCCACTTTAGCATTCATATGCAATAAATCTCCTGCTCAATTCTTGAACTTTTCACTCAGAAGACGGTCGGAAAAAGCATACAGGGCATTTCCCGGCAATGAGTAGCGGGGTTACATATGTAAATGTGCTTACGCAGGAAAATCCTGATGGAGAGATTCGCGGACAGAACTAACGTTCAAAGTATCAGGGGCCGATTGTGATGATATTCCATCAGTCATTGATCTGGTGGTTTCCTTTAACCTGCTGCTGAACTATCAGACCACCGTAAACGTGATGGTCACGTTATGACCTTTATCTTGCCTGATAAAGTATGAAGCTATTTTTATGACTTCTGCAGTCTGAGCATCTACTTCTTTGTCTTTCATATCTTCCCCTGCTTGTCCGGACGATTCTGCTCGCTCCAGTTGGTGCTGTATCTCCTTCGTCTAATGTCTTGGCAGTGTCATTGATCATTTCTGTTCATTGAGATATTTAGATATTTTACCTTGAGAGCCGCTATATTTGATGTTGTTCAAATTGGTAGAAAGGCCATACTTAACGCTGAATTCAGCGGAATCAGAAAGGGGTGAATGAATCTTCTACTTTTTTCCTCTCGCGCTGTCGTTACAATATTATTTTATTATTATTGACTTTTCGTTCATTGGTGGTCTTTATAAGCGGGTTAACATCTGATACTTCCGATAGTACGTTTCTTCAAGCCTTTTGAGTTAATTCCATCAGCGTCAGGATTGATACCTAATGGTGAAACGTACTCTCAGCGCCAGGATTGATACCTAATGGTGAAACGTACTCTCAGCGTAGAATCTTATCACGATCAATGACGAACAATGCTCATTCAGTAACACCATCTTGTTTGCGATATACACCATAAGTGCATGCTAAGTTGCCTTTGGGCTCGAAATCGGAATGTAATGGAAAATGAAGTTTTCTATTTTTAGAAAAGGCAGTATAACACCAAACCCGGTGACTCATACTCCAAGACTCAGCGTTAAACTCGGAATTCAGGAAGAATCTCGGTACTACAGGGCAATCTGATCGCTGCAAGCATGCAACCAATCTGCAGGATAGAAAGCAAGGAGAGTGGGGCGACAGCGGAACTCGCGGAGAGTAATAGACTGTTCGGGGGTATTATGGAGGTCAAAATCAGGATGCAGGGTTACCGGCATTCATATCTTCCTGTGTTGTCATCGCACTAGGGCTCTTGTTTATATCATCTCCAGAGGCCCATCGTGGTCTGGCACGGGAAAGACGCGATCAATAGCCGCTACTTCCTCTTCGGTCAGTTCCCAGCCCACTCCGCCACTATTTTCTTTGGCACGCTCTGGTCGGCTGGTCTTTGGAATAGTTAAGATGTTGGGTTTACGGGTCAGAAAGTTTAAGGTGACCTGACGTGGAGTGCGACCATGCCGCTTACCGATCTCTACCAGTAACGCCCCGCCAGGGCTGTGTGGAGAAGGAAAATTACCGTGTCCGAATGGAGCATACCCGACAATTGCTATTTTCCGTTCAGTGCAATATGGAAGCAAGCGACGTTCTATTCCACGATAACCAAGATGATAAAGCACCTGATCACACACCATTCTTTCATGGCGAAGTTCTCGCTCAGCAGCCTTTAAATCTTCTACATCGAAATTGCTGACCCCGATGAACCTCACCATGCCCTCAGACACTGGCTTCTCCATTGCCCGCATCGTATCTCTTATAGGGTAACTACCTGGCCAGTGCAACATGTAGAGATCAAGCCAGTCTGTATTTAACCTCTTAAGGCTCCGTTCGCATGCCCTTAGTGTACCATCGTAGGAGGCGTTTGTAGGTAGAACCTTGCTAGCCAAGAAGACCTCATCGCGTCGTCCGTCGATAGCCTCAGCCACCATTTCCTCTACTCTTCCGTTGCCGTACATTTCTGCTGTATCGATATGGGTAAGCCCCAAGTCAAGTCCTAGCCGCAGTCCTTCAATTGCAAGTCGCTCTGATTTGGTGCTCCCTTCAATCATCCATGTGCCTTGCCCAATCAAAGGTACTTTATCATTAGTCCAACCGAAACTACGCTTAAGCACATTCGTTCGCCTCATAGCCGTGACTTAGGTTCTTGAATTTTATATGATGTTCGTTATTTCCCTCCACCTTCATACGTCGAAGTCGCTCTGCGAGGTTAGAATAACTCATTACCGATACTGATCACAATTATTATTTAAGTAAATTGAGGATTAGCTCATTATGAAATTTGCTAAACATATAGTTGTAGGCTCAATAAATTGAGATACGCTAATTTTCGCTCCCAAATTGCCAGAGGCGGGAGAGGAGGTTCAGATAAAAAAGATGTTAGAGGTACTTGAAGGAAAGGGTGCCAATGTTGCAATAGCTTCTTCCAGACTACTCGAAAAGAGGGATGTTGCCATTACCGGAGCATTGGGGAAGGATGATATTAGAGAAAAACAGGTTAGCATTCTTGAAAGTGAAGGTGTCGTCAAACTATATCTTTTATATTATCTTCATTTAGTAATGGATTAGATAGATCAATAGAAGTAGCATTATCGTGCCATTAGTTTAGTATTAGACTAGGATAGCAAATTCAGGATCGAACGGTAATATAACATTGGATGGTATTCGTTCTTCTATTAAGTGACTTTCTTAACACATAAATTCTAATAGTGTATAATACCAATTAAGAATTATATCCTAACAACTATATATAAGAAAATGATTATAACAACGGTCGGAATAAACAACTCTGCGGATCTTCAGTTTGATGCCAACACCTTTACAATATCGAATCTGGATGCTAATGAACTAATATCTCGTCTGAACACAAATTTGATTACATATTTCGATCAAGAAGATTTCAGAATATCTATAAGAATGACATAACACAAGAGTCTTCATAAGAAATGGAGATTAAACATTTAGAAAGTATAAGCGTCACACATAGCGAAGTTATAACCTTGTACCCATATTTTCTCATCATCGTTTTAACCTCTTCATCAGTCAGTTGGGAAAACTCCGCATAGAACTGCCCTATAGACTGAAAAGACTGTGGAAAGTAAAGAACAATTACCTTATTGCAGATTCTCTCCAGGATTTCAACAACAGAATGGTTATTGTTTTCACTAGGAGAATCAGATGAAGGTAAGTAGAAGGATCTAGGGGGAGGGTGAGGTGCAACGGGTACAGCTGTGATTATCTCCTTGCACTGTTGTTGTTTTTTTAGCCAATTTGCTGCCGATAATATCGTTGCTCCTGTTGCAATACCATCGTCTACCAATATTACTATCTTGTCTTTTAGCTTATAATCATATTCAGCGCTACCTCGATACTCTAGTAATCTACGGTATATTTCTTTTCTCTGAATCTCAATTTGTCGCCTTATATAATCCTCTCCTACTTCCAAGGTCATAATAATGCGTTCATTTGCATAAAAACTACCATCAGGCATAACCGCACCAATAGCTAATTCCGGATTGTCTGGGGCTCCTATTTTTCTCGAAACAATGATGTCAAGATCAGCGTGCAGCCTATCAGCTATGACATCACCAATTATCACGCCCCCTCTTGGAATTGCTAACACTACAATAGACTCATTGGATATTTGTTCACCTGTTCTTGCTTGTTCTTGTGCGAGCCATTGTTCAATTTCTGTAGCAAGTTGCTCACCCGCTTCTTTTCTGTTATGAAATAGAGGTGATGTCGGAAATGGATTAAAAGGTAGATGAGAAGACATAGGATTTACTATTACCATTTTAATAGTTGCTCAGACAAATATTTATTGATTATAAAATTTATTATCGTATGCACTAAGTCATCTTCGATTTGATATTAATTTGCTTTGAAAGATTAATCGCAGCTACAAGTAAATTGAGCATTGCTTACAACTGAAAAGGGGACTACCCTAGAGGAATAACAAAAAAAGTTTTCCTGATTAATATTTAGTTATACATATACCATTTTATCTATTGTCTTTTTTAGTTTTTACACGCTCTCTAGCTTTCTTTATTACTTCAGCCGTCTGAGGAGCTGCTTCTTTCAAATCTTCTACCGTTTGTCTAAATGATTCTGCTGCTTCATTTGCTGCTGCAACTGTTTCATCTAATGTCTTAGCAGTATCCTTGATCATTCCCCTTTCCTTGAGATCTCTAGATATTTTACTAATTTCTATTGTGGTATCTCTCATTGTAATAGTCGCTTCGTGAACAGCTGCAATCAACTCATCAATCGCTCCGCTCTCACGTAGAGCACGTACAGTATCTCTAATTTTTGCCGATATATCCCTTATCGTACTTGCAACGTTCTTTACTGAATCTATTTTTTGTTGGATATTCGGATCCACGGTTGACGCTGTTGTTGTAGTTGTGGTTGTTGTCGTATCATTGCTAATCTTATCAGGTGCTTCGCCCTCCTCTACAGGTTCTCTAGGGTAAGTCATTTCTATCACTATTACGGCTATTACATTTATAAGGCATACGTTTACCTGTTGAATTTTGAAATATTCTTCATTTGAACCTAAGAAAGAACAAATGACAACTAATAGCTCTCACGTTAAAGGCCAGCTCATTGAATGAGTGAGCGATAATAAAATGAGGCAAGAGAAAAATGGCTGCTAAGAAATTGCGTCGCATATTTCTACTTTATTCCTTGCTAAAGAAATCATAACATGAACACTTTTGCAGGTGTAAAGATTAGATCTAAAATTGGATACGGTGAAACAAGAGATTTGCAATGAAGTGGACAATTCTAATGCGTAGAACAGCAGGTACTATAGGTCAAATGGTACAACGATATTTGTTGTGCTTTATGATCGTCTGCCCGTCATTAAAATATTTCAACATGAACCTGCATGCAATTCAAAGAATCATTGTGACGGGTTTGTCTAATTGTCGCGGAATAGAATTTTTTATAATGGACCAAGTAACACATTTATAATGCCCATACGAAGTCTCTTCAGTGAAATTATTCGTGAAAGGAAATGAAAAATTGACATTCGCAATAGCGATGGGTGTATTTTCTATTCTTGCGCTATCGATCACACTTTCTCCGACCTTCAATTTGTTGGTGAAAGCTCAGGGTCAGAATGAATCAGGAATGTCTCAAGGAGTTCAGCAACAGACTTGTTGAACTTGCAACAAAGGTTAAAGTTTTGGCCTCCAAAGCCGGTTTGAATCTGACTATCCCTCAAGGTGGTAATCTAACAGAAAAGATTCAAGCGCTCTCTGACTCGCCTGAATTTAGCAACGTGTCGCAGCAAATATCTCAGCAATTATCACAACTTGGTATAAACGGATCAAATATCCAAAGCTTGAAGCAAGTGGCAGGCTCTGACTTTGGAGACCTTGTTCAGAAACTTCAAAACCTGACAAGTAGCCGCGGCGCCTAATAGACTGTAATAGGCAGCGCGTTGCCTTGCCTATTTTTGTTACCCTGAGGATTAATAGTCCTCGCCTGAATATCTTGTAGCGGTAATCATTTTTCTGGTGTTAGTTAACAAGGATACTCCTTTATGACTGTAAATCCATAGAACCGCAAACATTCTCATTTGGTATTCTGCATCTTATACTCGTAGCTATTTTGAAAGCAAGATAGTTATACAAAATAATTATAATTCATTTCCACTCAGGTTGACTTTACGCCGAGGATTTGCAGAAGTTTCTAAGCAGGCTCAGTGGTTCAATGGAATCGGAGAATAGACAGAATCTTAAAAATTTAAGAGTTAAAGATTTTAGTCACTTGGCAAATACTATATATATAGCCTAAAAGTCTAAACAAAATATGCAAAAGGGTATCATTGCTATTACTCTAATAGCTGCTTTGGGCTTAGCACTAGCACCGTCAGCATTAGCAAATGTTCAAGCGCAGGCGGAAAAAACCAAATGTCAGACCGGCGCTCTCATCGGATATGGAGGCACGGTATTTGGAGTTGCAAATGTTTGTACAAATGGTTATACAGTAAATGTTGATCTTGCAACAAATTATCAGCCAAAGGAAGGATGGGTGTTCAATGCTTGGCTCGTTGACGATAGTTATGAAGGTTCAGGCTATCCACTTGTAATGGGAAAAGTTTTGGATACAGGAACGTTGTCTTTTAATGAGATACAAACCAATGCACGAACATGGACAGATATTGTTGTGACCCAACAACCAGCTGATTCACTCAGTCCGTTACCCTCATGGTCAAATTCTGTTGCACAAACCTGGTTAGTACCACCGTTTGGACAATAGTCTGGACTGACGTTAAAGATCGTCTAACATACGGATGGAAAAATACTCCATCCAAGATTTTTTGAACTTCATCCTTATCAAACACTATTTTTAAGTGCCTATTGCCCAAACTGGAAAATGAGATTGCAATATTTTTCATGGTCTATTGTACTATTACAGAGGAGGAATAACAGAATGCTAATTTCTTCCATTACAGGACTTGAGACTAAAGTTCACTTCTAGCATACTAGTTATCAGCGGGAGTGATATTCACTAAATTCTCGAGATCCAATACGGCTATCACGCCATCACCAGCTTCTCCAGTCCTGGCATTTTCCTTAATTGTCTTGATAACAAGTTCCAATTTATCGTCTGGTATGAATAATTCAAACTTGGCTAGAGGTATAAGATCATATGATACGGGTAGGCCTCTGTACCTCAAGTGGAATTTACTCTCCTTGCTCCATGCATCCGCATGAAGAATAATACCACCTACATTTAATTCCTTAAGCCGTTCCCTTACTTTGTGTAGCCGTTCAACACGTACGATTGCTTCGACCTTTTTCACTTCTTTTCATACTCCCCAATCATCGCCATACGCCGTTTCTCCCTGTTCCGTGATGTCAAGACCAACTTCTTCTTCTACCTCTTTTACCCTTAGTCCCATAATCGCATTAATTACCTTCATAATGATTAGGGTCCCTCCAAATCCAAGCACTGCTGCTACGGCGACACCCAAGGCCTGGATCCCTAGTTGAACTGCGTTTCCATAAAGAAGACCGTTTGGACCGGAGGGATTAATTACATTACTTGCAACCAGACCTATGGCTAAAGATCCTATGATCCCCGTAATCCCATGAACGGAGCCTACATCCAGTGCATCATCCAACTTAAGGCGCTGCTTGAGAAGCAAGACCATATAGTAAGACGCCAAACCCAGCACGATGCCAAGGAAGAATGCAGCCTGTGCGCTGATAAATCCTGAAGCTGGAGTAACTCCAGCCAATCCTGCTATAGCGCCGGTAATAGCCGCTGTGATATTTGGTTTCTCGGTTTTGCTTCTCCACGATAGTACAGATCCAGACCATAGCAGACGTGGCAGATGCAACCTGTGATACCAATAAAGTGTTGCCAGCCAGTGACCCTGCAGAGAGGGCACTGCCTGCATTAAACCCAAACCATCCGAACCATAACATGGCCGCGCCTATTACTGCCAGTGGAATATTGTGGGATACCATTATTGACCGTCCGAAATTTTTCCTTCTCCCTAACACGAGTGCGGCCGCGATGGCACCCATACCTGCACTTGTATGAATGACAATCCCCCCCGCAAAATCTACAACGCCGAGATCAGCAAGCCATCCTTTCCCCCAAACCCAATGAGCTAATGGGTAGTAGATGAAAATACTCCATGCTATAATAAATACAAAAAAGGCATTCCATGTCAACCTCTCAGCAAATGCACCGGTGATAAGCAGGGGAGTTATTACTGCAAACATCATCTGGTATGCCGCAAAGGAGACCCCAGGAATGCTCGGGGCATAATCAAGTGGCTCGTCAAAGGGTACGCCATTGAAGAATATCCATTCAAATCCACCAATAAATCCGCCATGGGAAGGAGCATAAACTAAAGTAAATCCAATGACGAACCAGAGCACTGTAAGAATGGCCAGACCAGAAAAAGTCTGCATAAGAATTGAAAGCGAATTCTTGCTTCTAATCAATCCAGCCTCGAAAAAGCCTAGCGCGGGTATCATTAGCATAACTAGGGCAGTAGAAATAAGGACCCAAGAAGTGTCACCGGCGTCTATGGCCAATATTTACCAAATTGCTTTATCTATTATCTTGGGTTTGGAATAATAGATGGTGGTACATAGTAGGAGGAATCAATGTACGTCTTCGGCTTGAACTTTAATCAGGCGTTTAGTTCTACTTGAATTAGCATGTGTCTGATGTTAAGACTACTATCATGTTCACATTCCTTCTGCTTGCACGATTCTAATTCTATACTATCGCGTCTCTCATTTATGCCGTTATTGCAACAGGGCTAGACATAATCGCCTCCCCTTTTCTAATATCAGATATCGTCGTACTAATAAATTCCCAGAACTTCTTTTCGAATGAATGTGTTCTATAGGCTTCAATTCGCAGCAACTGGAACGGCGGCTATTCCGGCCGTGGCGGCAGCCGCTATGGCGGTTGGGACTACTATGTCTTTACCCCATGCACCTGTTCGTATAGTTGTGAAGATCTGCACATTAAGTGAGGGTGACGTGTTCTTGTCTCATTAGATTCAATAAGGTTCAATCCCTTTTATACTTTTTAGACTCGAAATATTTGACTTAATACTACTATCGACCCAGCACATTTTTAGAAATTTTAAAGCGCACCAAATATGTCACTGCACAATCAAAATGAGGACACAGCCTTCGCGGTTTGCTATCAGTGTTCATCAAAGTAAATTTATTGGGTCTCCATTCTCTCAAATTACACAGATGTCGTCGGTCTAAATTCTGTATTCTGTTGTTTCTTTGTAGGTATATGCACCTTGCCTTTGACCTTATGAAAGAACCATTCGCCTCTAGCCAAGGACATTGGCATACCTAATATCAAAAACTTATTATCCAGTACCAGGTACTCAAGATACATTATGTATGCATTAAAGATTGCGAGTAGTAGTAGTAGCAGTAGTAGCAAGCATCTTCTTTAGTAGCTTGGCAGTAAGTAACCTTTCCCTATTGGCTCAGGAAGCAACTCCCTCATTGGTAAAAGATGTATCAATACCGGCGAATGCAGCTACAATGGGAGACAAGGCATATTCACCTAATCCAGTAGAAGTAAAGGTAGGAGGTGGAGTAACATGGTCCAACGATGACAGTCAAATTCATACGGCAACCTCTGGCAGTGCTGGTAGCGCAGATTCAGGAAGCGTATTTGACTCTAGTATTTTGTCCCCTGGTGCAACCTTCGATTTCGTCTTCGACACCGCAGGCACGTATGATTATTACTGTACTATGCATCCCCAAATGGTCGGAACCGTCAATGTCTCTTAATAATTCACTTCTCAAATTAGATCGAGTATGAGGGGGAAAGGAACAACAAACGTTAGCCATTGAATAAGTATTCCCTCGCGCATGATGACGAGCATAGGCAGAGGATATTTCGAACTTTTCTCACATTGATCTAGAACACTACTCTTTGAAGGCAGAATACAACAATTTGGAACAGAAGACGTAAGATGGCATGTTGCATTCTCTGACTCCTACACGTGTGCATATGATCTTGAGTAAGGAACATTATGCAGATAAGTAGTAGCAACTTTTCCTCATAAAGATGGCATGAAGGGAAGACAGTAACATAGTGTAGTTGAGTATTATGTCTTTCTGATGATGATGATTTCAAATTTAGATACAATAGACTGTCTCAAATGTAAGCTGTCAGATGACTATGATGGATATATTACGCTAGGTACAATGCTGCGACTCTTGGCAATATTATATCTGGGGGAGGCTTTCACGTTCTATCCAAAATAGATCAAGAATTTTTGAGCCGAAATCAGACTAAATATCCTGCAAATTATAAGAGTCATGGAGATGCATTATGTGGACATTGCAAACGGTATCCTCATTCAACTTGACCTAATGCCGACAATCGAAGGAAAATTTTGAACCATAATAATGCTTGTAGGTATCGGAATTATGGTGCTTTCATATCAAGCCTTGCTTCAGGGTTAACACGATTCCAGAACAGTCTGAAATTTCAGAAAAGGACCCAAAAACAATATTAAAGATAAGATTGGTGAAGGGCGAGATTACAAAGGAGACATAATTGGATCTGTTAGGACTACTGTCCGAGTGATACTAGCTGGATAATACTAAGATACCACGGTACCACTGGATTTGCACAGCTGCGCGAAGCACTGACTTCAGATCGGAAGTATGAGGTGAGGGACTTCTTAACCTGAAGGGTCACCCTCGAGCTCAGCACCAGCGACTATTGCCGATTGATTTCTTGAAGAACCGACAGCATCTGGAGATTCTTCCGTCACTTCAATTAGATTATACAAACTCGCGTTTGTTATCTGCTGAGTGGCTGCCAGTTCGTCATCAACAAGCTGCCCAACGGCTATGTCATCGCCCGTAGAATTGTCTACTAACCAAGCTACATATACGGTGCCATTAGTTGGTGAGTCACTCATGTCCACCTGCACTCTTAGCCCGTACCGATCTGGCCCAATACTGAATGTACCCGCATTATTTCCCCCGAAAGGCGCATTATCCTCTGCTTCGGTGAGATCACCACTTTTTTCCTCTTCTTCCTGTGCGGATGTGGAAGTAACAGGTAGATTCCCATTCATGGTTGGCATCAATACTGTCAAGGCCAAAGCCGTAATGGTAATTGCCATAATCTTTAATACATTAATCTTCGCCAAAAGCCTTCTATTACTCTTAAATACCCGGGTAGAATATTAATTTTGCTACCCTAGAGTAATCTTTTAGGCAAGAGGTTGAATGAATTCTATAGCTGTTATGTCCTAAAGTGAAGTCTGTTTCGGCTCGGTAACAATGAGATGAAGATAACCATGACAGGGTGATACTTAAATGTGCTCTCGATAATACGGGTATTCCTGCTAGGCAATTACAAAGCACATCAAGAAAATCCAAAGCCAACGGGTATCGCAAGTCTCTAATCAGTTCGAGGAAGGTTAAACAACGAATACCATAGAAATTGTGGGCAATACCTAAGGATTGCTAACTTTAAGAGCGACTATGAGATCTGCTTGAAATAGCGAAATAACATTCATTCATCAATGGATCTGAAGTTTATCTCCTTTAGGTAAGCGCTCACTCATTTTGGCCAGTCCCGTATCATGCCTTTCCTCTCTACCTCAATTTTGGTTCGGGGGAATGGGACCGAAGCCCGCTGCACCATTTTTATCCTAGTGCCGAGCAAATTACTATCCTGTCTGCGTTTGCTTTTAATATGCGGGACATTAATAGCCACATTAACTTGCTTTGAAGATATTTGAATCTCTGGGATTACTAAAACTTGTTCCAACTGTTATATTGTCAAATATAAAGACGATAGTCACTGGAACGTGTAATTCACTATGACAATTGAACCAGACGTACCTTTGAAGATTGGCTATTACAAGCTGATGATCTATGCGGCACTGTTCGCCGCTTTATCCTCCCTGCTTACTGTGGGTTATATCACACTTTATAATCAAGGCATCAAGTTCTTTGAGCAAGTAAACCTAACTGTACTTAATATCAACATATGGCCACTAGTCTTGCTCACGGTTGCGGGGGTATTTGTCGGCCTTGTTATCAAGAGATTTGGTCAGAATGGAGGACTGGGAGTTGTCCAGAGTCAATATGCTCAGACTGGCCGAATCAATCCTCGCAAAGTGCCAAGCATTTTGCTTCAAGCATTCATATCGTTGTGGAGTGGAGCTCCAGTTGGTCCTGAAGGTCCTCTTACTTTTCTGACTGGAGGTTTCGGAACCTATCTTTCAGAACGACTCAAACTCAAGAAAGATGATGTTCAAGTACTTGTTTACAGTTCAATAGCGGGAGCATTCGGCGGCTTCTTTGGTTCACCCGTGATTGGAGCTGTTGGAGCCATCGAGTACATGTTCATTAGAGAGCTGGATTTAGGTCGTCATTTGATTCCAGGCCTACTTGCTGGCGCTGTTGGATTTGGCGTCTACTCCGCAATACTACAGCAGTCATTTCTAGGAATTTACAGTTTCCCCGAATATGCGTCACCGCGCCTTGTTGATTTGTGGTGGGCTTTACTTGTAGGCATCATAGCTGGGTTTGGCGGAATTATGTTCAAGTTAATCTTCGGTATTGTTCACCGTGTATTTGCCCGGTTTGCCAAAAGACCGGTTGGCTTGGCAATCCTCGGTGGCATGGTCATAGGCCTCATCGGGACGTTTCTTCCATTGACTCTGTACTCTGGTCAGACTCAGTTGCTGCAAATTATCCATAACCCTGCCTCCTTTGGCATAGGACTTTTGCTTGTTATGGTTGTTGTTAAAGCACTCCTGACAAGCACATCATTTGCCACAGGATTGGAGGGTGGGCCTGTATTCCCGTTACTTTTCATGGGTGGTACGTTAGGGCTTGCGATTTCCAAGGGCTTCACATTCATTCCTGAAGGAGTGGCAGTGACCGTGGGGATGGCAGCCCTTGCGTGCGCTGTCTTCCCAATGCCTTTGACGATATCTCTCTTACTCGGGCTTATGGGAGGACAAACAGATCTATTGCCGGTAATTGTTATTGGGGCAGTCATCGGTTTCATAGTATCGAAAGCGATCACGCCCCTACTTCCGAAACCTCATTCACAGTCGTCTGGTAATGAAGGAGGCAAGCAGCAAGTGTCAAAATAATTTTGTATTTGCAGGCATCGAAATAGAGTAGTTATCCTTGCTCCCTTTTGCACTTTGTTCAATCCTGACGCTGTAGGGAAACGTTATCGACTTAATTGTAGTAATAAGATTTACATTGTTCCCATCATCGCTGCTATCATTATCTTCACTCGACTATGATTCATCGCGACTTAACTTATCTAGCATACTGTATCCTTCCAACAGATACTTATTTTTATCGAAAATTATCATATTAGTATGTGAATAACGATCTATGAGTTTCACGGTGAAGCACTGTATCAATTTGTTTACATGGGTGTTTACACATTAAGTGGCAAACCACGCTGGGCTTGTGCCCTATGTGGCATGTACTCGTCGCGCAAGTGCAGTGGAAGCGGCATATTAATAACTTACATGAGGGTTTAGGAAATATTGTTTCGTTCATTGATTATGCTGCTAATCCTAATTACTTGCTTAAGCAGACCCCGACGGCAGCTCCTAGGACTAGGCCATTAGATGTTATGAAAGATGACACGTCTTCTTTGTTCCAAAAGGCGCCAGATGGTCAGTTCTCGCGAGCACTGCTGAGAATATTGAAGAGACTTACGACGAAAGATCTTGGTAATGAATTGAATAGTGGTGAATGTCCTCCTAGTTAGTATAGAGACGATCCCCCATCTAATTTCTTTATTTAGAAATATCAGTACTTAATAAAAGTAGTATCTGTCTCTATGGCAGGCCGATTGTTCACAAGTCATCATGTGAATTTGTTTCTTTAACGAGCGATTCCTCTCCATTCTCTATGGCAGTCCGTAATGATATGATTAATTTGTTATGGCATGGATGGATAACGACCACTCCATTTCGATACTCTAAAAGTTCCTTCTGCTGCTTCAGAAGATAGTGATATCCTGTTATGATCTATGACGCCATTCGCCCGTGCGTGCTCCAAAGCTAAAAATTCCGTGGTCACTGTCAGTTGTCCATGTTACAGTTGCATTTCCCTCTGCAAAAATCCCGGTGTAAGTACAATCTTTAATGGGAGCGAAGTCTAGGTTGAGAGTTGCACTTAACATAACGCTTATTCCGATTAGTCCCTGAGGACATGACGTACGGCTGGGGGCACTTACGGCAAGTCGGCTTCGCATACATACGGCAATGATAATATTAGTATGGACATCACTGAAATTTAACGAGGAATCTAGGCAGATCAACGACATAACGCTATGCAAATCCTATTATAATACGCTAGCTGCTAATTACGAGAATCCTGGAGGATTGAGAGCTCATAGTGAATGATGTGATGTTCGTTGCACCCTTTTCTAAAAGCACGTAGACTCAAATGGATAGCGACGTTCAAGGTAAATAGAAATTTCTTAACAATAAACCTTATTAAAATCTATGATAATCAACTTTTGGATTGAATGTGTTCACAAACCTAAACATGTATTCTCTGGGTTTTAGTGCTTTGATAGTGCTTGCAGCCTTATTGATCACGCCAAATTACATGCTATCAGTTCATGCTCAGCTGGTCTATATGGATGAGGTTGTAGAAGTCAAGATTTCAAAGGGATCTTCAGCTATTAATAATACTCAATTCTATGCACCTCCTGAAGTTCAAGTAGCTGCTGGTAGCAGTATCAAATGGACCAATGATGACAATGTCATTCATACGGTAACCCAAGGCAAGCCGTCAGAAGGTGCAAATTCTACAGGGTTTAATTCAGGTCCAATCCAGCCCGGGGGCACATATGTGCACTTTTTTGATGAAAGCGGTGCAGTCGATTACTACTGCACTATCCATCCGCACATGATAGGAAAGGTTATTGTAAATCCGTACTGAGTGGACACGATAAAAAGTTCAAGGGGGGGAGAGAAATGAGTAAATTGTGAACTGCGGATTATATCTACTGGCTGGCACAGGCGAAATCATGTTAGACGCCGCTTCCAATACTTTGACTCAACTTTAGCAAATGCATGACCCCCTAACGAATATTCACAAATCAGTTGCAGACCTATGTTTGAAGGCCGCTGGTATGCAAATGGGAACTACAAATCATCCAGCACATTGCGATTCGTCCATGATTTGGAACTAGGTTCACAATCCGCAACAATTTCTAGTTGTTGTATAAGAATATCTGGCACCTTCTCTGCATCCTGGACAGATCCCTGATGTGGAAAGAGATGGGCCAGATGAAAAAGGCGAGGCTAACTGCTGGGGCAAGGTAACAAGTGACGCCGCAAATGATAACGATGGTGATGGACTAGCACCTGGTGAGTTCGGTCAACACGCAGCAAATCCAACAGGTGATGATGACAACGACACGCCAAGGGAAGGAGTAGGAAACTAATATGAGGATCATCCAAGTGACCATGCTGACACCGTAGGTCCAAGGTTCGGCTCCGATGAAGAATGTACAAATGACTGGCACAACTTGGATCGATGGGAGACCATTCAAACAATCCAAAAGGTGGCGATAATAATGACAGTACTCGTGGCGGTGTAGGAAATCAGGACGAAGATCTATAGAGGATTATTTTATCGTGATGGCAGCAGGGCCACTAACTCTCTTTTTTATGCATTTTTAATGGAATATGTCATGCAGGGTTTGGTGAAGGAATGCTAGATAAGGAATCATCTTCACATGATGACCTCTGATTCATTCAGGATGTCGTTAATGTTTTGGCATTGAAGAAAGGCTAAATATTCTGAGTGGTTGAATGAATTTAGTTATGTCGGCCTCAGGGAGTTATGTAGCCCCCGAAGAGAGGGAAAGAAGGCTACGCGAACTTGCTAATAGACTTATTGATGAAGAGCGAGTTGAACACGATACCGTGAGTCAAACAAAACGCGAGAATGCAAATATCAAGCAGGATTTGACCAGGGAGTTTTTGAAATTCATAAAGATTAGTGAAGAATGTGAAATGGATCGTGCCATATTAGAGGCAGTTGTTTACAAGAACATTGCTGAAGAAATACATACTGCTCTGAAAAAGTTTGATAATGTGGAAACCTGGTAAGGGATTACAAGAAGTTTTAGAAAAAGGTAAGAAAATGAAATGGAAGATAAATGAATTGACACAAATGTCAGGGAAGGGAGGCATATGCGGTATAGTAAATTGCTTCAACAAGCCTGCTGAGCCAACCACTCAATGTAAAAAATGCACCAATTATTACTGTTCAGAACATTTTCCCTCTCACCTTGACATATTACCAGACGGGGACTTTGAGTACGCTAGTTCAAATGAAGGTCTAGAACGCTCTATGGATTGACGTTACTAGTTCAAGAGCAACAAAGTCCTAAGCGTGAAATCGCTTGCGATATGATGCGATTTGTGGGGCTTTTTAAACCGCTTATTGATGCTAGAATGATTATAGATAGGATTTGCTATGTGAAGCTAGTACTCTAGATAGTCTTTTTAAGAAATCAGTACATGTATTACTTTGCATTGAATATGAAAGAACATTATTTGGTGATGAAACGCTGTGAATTCAAGACTGCAATGGCGCTACTCTTCAGTTCTCTATGCTTGTTCACTTCTGGGCCAGCAGGCTTTTTGTCAGTTGCAGTAGCACAAGAAGAAGTCGAGTCTATTCCTGGGAGTAATTTGGAAGCTGTCCGCTGTGAGCCAATGACGGGTAATGTTACTCTTCCTTCTGCAAAAGAGGACGTTCTTCCACCTAACATGTATGTGATCTACGGAGATAGAACATATCAAGGAGAGCTGTCGCAATCCAAATACAGAGAAGGTGAAACATTTGGCAATCTTGACATTCTTCCAGAAAATGTTAGTTCAGATCTCCCAGCTGAGGCTGTAGAGATAATAAAAGATACGTGCGCACAGTTCGTTGTAGTGGGAACTCCTAGGACCTTGCCACCTGATAGTCTGGATATATCTGCCTACGCGATTAATGGCACTTCTGTTGCTGTGCTAAATGCTACGGAAGAGGATGCAAGTACATTTAGAATTAACTTGCCCATAGGAACATACGTACTTTTGACTTCAGCTACTTGGATTCCCTCCTCTGCAAACGAATATGTCACCGGCTATGTGATATACAAATTTCTAGCTAATGTCACTGAGAAGTAAGAGTGTTGGAGCTAGTAAGATTCTATACGAATTAGATAGACAGGTTATGCATTTGGCACCGGTTGAGTTGATAACAAAGCTGTGGAGGCAGGACTAGTCTATCGCACCGATTTATTTTTCGAAACGGCAATTTAAGCTCAAAAACATTCTGGGGTGACAGATTCTTTCTCTGCCTGCGAATTTCGGTCAGGGTTTGCTTGCATAGGTACGTTGATATAGATAACCCCATTGTTTACGTCGGATACTAGGTCTGATATCTCTTTAAATTCCACTTGCAATTAGCCTTGAACGTACATTAGACAATTGAATTAATGATTAGACTAATAAATTTGTGCGTGCCACCCGAAAGGAACGAAAATGTTTCAATTGATGAAGATTCCAACAAATTATATGATACTGAATGCCAGCAACAGAAGAGCCTTTCAAGAGAATTTTATCTGCTTCATTTATAGAAGAGACTTTCAACGAATACAGATTCGCGGATTCTGGAAAAGTGATTATTTTCCAGACAATTCTCTTCTTATTCTGGCAAGTACATCTTTCATCTGTTCCTTAGTTTCTTGGTATCCATCTTGAATTAACTGTTGGATTGTAGTTTTTGAAAAGTCAAATGTCTTATTTGAAATAGTGTGACTGTCATTCTTTCGGTTCAAACGAACAACAAAATCAACATCTACGTTAGCCTTAATTAAATCCTCAAACCTAAAATGCTTCCCAGTGGCAAGATAGACTGCCTTGGTTTCTTCCTTCAGAGTCTTTTGCAGGACCTCTTTGCTCACACCATTTTCTTCGGCTAATTTAATGAGAGTTTTGGCTAGGCTTATGAAATCAGACACTAGAACTGCAACATTCTCGTCAAAGGCTGTTCGGTCATGGAATATGATATCATTCTTTCTATCAACAACACCGTCATAATCTGAAGGAAGGTAATCTTGTTTGGCTGGATGAAGATTTATTATGCCGTATCTCAGTCTGGGTATGTTCTCTTCTAGTTTCCTCACTTTATGCCAATATTCCCGATGAGCAAGTACGGTCTGTCTTAGTGGAGTATTAACTAATAGCCCACCATCCCAGAAACTGCGTAAGCTCGCTATTGCCATTCGTAGAAGAAGAAGAAGGCCTAATATTGTCTCCAGTATCTGCGTTGTCGTCTTGCGCTTCACCGACCAAAACACGGTTTTCCACATTTAGTCTAGTATAGTCATAATTTACCGGAACTGAACAGCTTGCCAAGACGAAATCTGCCTTAATGCCATCGTCGTATCTTATGACATGTTCATATCCCTCTGTATTCTCCTGATCATTCTCGGAACGACCAAATTTCACTCTACCGTATTTCCCATATTCTGATTTCCTAGTTCCATCCTCTTTTTCATAACTATCAAAAACCACAGGCGTAAGCTCCTGTACATCCACAGCAACTAGCAAGAGCCTTGGTTCGTTATTTTCGTAGCTTGTGGAAATAGGAAATTTTGCAAACTTTTCTAGGCTTTCCTTTAATGGTCTGTTGTCATAGATGTACCACGTATTTGATGGATCAAAAAACCTATGGTCTAGCAAGGGCGTCTTAGGTACAAATACGTTAGGAACTCCCTTCAAAATAAATTCCTTAGTGCTGAAATATCTTCTGGCTGATTCTCCAGATGCAATTCGTCTATCTAATTTACGCCAAGAATCCCAGTATGAGGTAAAGTAGGGAATGTTTTCAACAGATGGTTGTGTAGAAAGGTATTCCCAAAAATCGACAAGCCTTTCACTTGATCCTTCCCATGTTTTATTTTCCTTTACATAGCTTACCAATAAAGCGGCATTTATCGCGCCTATTGACGTTCCAGATACGATATGAAATATTGGCTCGTTTTCCCTGCCTTCTGTTCTAAAGTATGCTGAAAGATCCTCATTGATAGCTTTGTAAGCACCTGCTTCATATGCACCAAGCGAACCCCCTCCTTGAAATATTAGAGCTCTGTTGACGCTGGGTTTCATAAATCTCATTCACACCATCTGGTATATTTATTATTGTAATGTGGTCACACCGTATGCGGGTACGGGACGTTTCAAGCATAACATGGGTTCGACTAAACTTAATGCTATTTCATATGCAATATAGAGAATGGAGTAGCAAAGTGGAATAACGTTTCCGCATCAGTTACCACTCTTAATTTGAAATAATGTGTATATACCCTCGCAGCTAATAATTATTACATGAGGATCCTATGTCGACATTACATGTGATGCGACAGTAGCATTGGCTCACGTCTATCGGCACGAGATTCACAGTTCATCAGCGGAGAAAAGTTGCAATTGATTAACGAAATCGATACTAAATAGCATATGACGTAAACCAGATAATGGAGACTCATGAAAAAATTTCATACCATATTAGCAAGTACTAAAGTGCGATCACTACAATCCATGATATCACCGTCTACCATAATAATAATAATAATAATAATAATAATAATAAAATAATAATAATAATAATAATAATAATCTCAACAATCATTACTACTCTAGAGTATCCTTGCACTCTAAAGCCTTTTCCCCAATCTTTCATTACCTTTGTAATCCAAAACTGTTCTTCGTAAAAGGAGCACCTAAAATGGTTACAGCATTGAATAGTTAATGGCTGCCAGTAGAACAATACATTAGGATACTGCAAAGGAGAATGTGTGCTAAGAGCATAAGTAGAAGAAGTCCTTTACCAATAACTGTTGACTCACCCAGACTTACCTTTTCTGCAGTCAGATAGAATAATATTCAAACTATATGCCTGCGAAGAGCATTTGAAGAACATAAAAAATATTAAGTTTCAACATGGAGATCTCTTATCGAAAAATGCACGAATAAGCGCTGAGATGGAAATAGACTCCTTGGTTTCACAAATGATTGGAACCTTTGATTCTCTCCTATTTAGGATAATTGATAGGTTTCAGTTATCCGGCATTCCAAGTGATAAAATTAATATAGTGAAAGTAATTAGCGTGCTATCTGCTGAAAGTAAGAAAATTGAACTGGCAAACGAATTAGAGAAAGCAAATAGGGAAGGCAACTGGTATTGGATGATAAACCATTTAAGAAATTATTCATTGCATGGTTCATTACTTTCGGCAGATGCATCTCTGGACGTTATTCCATATTTTGAGCAGGCTCTGGTTCAGCTTAAGGATTTCATTAATATTGTCAAAATAAAGGAACCGATATTGCAGTGAATGCATAACGCTAACCTCTCTGATTGGAGAATATAGAGATCAGCATCTTAGTATACGTATATTGATTCAATATTCCTATCATTATGAGCTGGGCATTTTTGGTATAAGAAATCATCGCCTTGCAAATAGTGATCTTGATCCTAGTTTCATAGCATTAGTGTCAGGATGAATAATCGTGGGGTAAGTCCACAGGGCCCAGAAGTTTCTATCTCGCTTTTAGATGTAATTAATGATACCAGTTTGCAAACAAATTGATCTGCATCAAAGCAGATTGGCTTGATTACCTGCCATCAAAAGAGATCTCCTGCCTATGCCTAATGAATCGAAGGAAAATGAAAATGAATGGCAAAGAAGCCGAACCATACGCAATTTGAATGGGTAACTTGGAATTTAGCGCCAATCCTAGAACTAAGTACATCGTAAACATAACGCAAATGATACCCATAACAACATACTCCCTTGTTATCAAAAGAAATCTGTCTACATCAAAATGACGGTAGTGAGTTGAATGGTGGATAACTGGCATTATGAACATAACTGTTGCTACCGTTACCGCATAAAGTGCTGCCAAGAGGATCATGCTATCAGAAAATTGAAAGTATGATGGAGGGCTCACTGCGATATTCAAGAGAAAACCAAAAAAAATTGAAGAAGCTGCTCCTAATATTTGACCCCAACGCAAACCCGCACCCACTTTATCATAGGGCTCAGTAGATGAACTTTTAGTGAGATTAGTGGGAGCATACCTATAGAATCGAATGAAAATAAAGATGAAAGGTAAGGAAGCTAAACCATATGCAATCTCATTTGGTAGCTTGGAATGTAGCGCCAATCCTAGACCTAAGTACATTGCAACCATTATGCAAAAAATACCTATCAAAGTGTACTTCTTGATTTTTAAAAGGAATTTCTCCACATCAAACTGACGATAGTGAATGAGATGATAGATAACTGGTATTACGAACATAACTGTTGCTACTGTCATTGCATATAGTGCTGCCAAGAGGATTATGCTATCAGAAAATTGAAAGTATGATGGAGGGTTCACCGCGATATTCAGGAGAAAACCAAAAAAAATTGAAGAAGCTGCTCCTAATATTTGACTCCAGCGCAAAGATCCACCGACTCTATCATAGGGCTCAGTAGAAGACCGTTTTATGGGATCGTCATCCGCTTGAGATGGCATTCGAGGATACCGTGTCTATTATATGATAACAATATAAACCATGATAAATGTGAATTCTTGCTTTCCTAGCGAAAGCAACTGATTTTTTTCAAGCTAATAATGCAATCACTCTACTTGTGTATTATTAATTTTACAGTGTAAGATTGAAATAATTCTGCGTTGTGGCTATGCCCAAATTTTCAAGATAAGGAAAGTTCTGTTTTGTACCTCTAGGAAATCTAACTTCTAATAACTTTCTGGTTGTGTATTAGTGTGTTTTTTTGAAGAATAGAAGGAAAATAAAGATGAATGGCAAAGAAGCCAAACCATATGCAATCTGTATTGGTAGCTTAGAATTCATCGCCAATCCTAGACCTAAGTACATCGCAACCATTAAGCAAAAAATACCTAACATAGCATACTCCTTCGTTGTCAAAAGAAATCTCTCTACATCTAACTGGTGATAATGAGTCGAATGGTGGATAACTGGCATTAAGAACATAGCTGTTGCTACTGCTACTGCATAAAGTGTCTGCCAAGAGGATTATGCTATCAGAAAAATGAAAGTATGATGGAGGGTTCATTGAAATATGTAGGAGAAAACCAAAAAAAATTGAAGAGGCTGGTATCAATACAATCACCCAATCTAGATTGGAAGCAACCCTAGAATAGCGTTCAGTGGATGAACGTTTTACAGGATCATCATCTGATCTAGAAGACATTCGAGGATATTCTAACTTAAATGTGCTATTTAAACTTGAGATAGAAATTCACTTGCTTCCCGATCGGAACTAGTATAGTTATGGTCAATTTTGATGTCAAGGACAGTAAGTTCCATAACGGTCTATATCAAACCATCTTGCTCGTGAAAAACTGCAATGGTAGCGAAGATTTCGTACTTTATAGGCCGCCTAATAGCGGATATGTATGTAGCAGTCCTTCTATAGTACACTCTTTTTCTGTATTCTATCCACGCCCCATAGGAATAACAAATATCCTCCGGAAAATTGATTGCCTTTGCCTCAATTAGACATTCAATTGTGCCAAGCCCATTACGTTGCCAATTAGCAGAATATTCTTAATTTGTTTCTAGTTAATTCGTTCGCATTTTACTACATTTCCATATTCTGTTTCAGACTCTTCATCTATATCCACTAGTTTATAATCTTCAGCTAGGATACTACAGACAAGTCAATCCACAGTTAAGAGATCTTTGGTTAGAGTATGTTCGATTGGAAGTGTAGCCGGAAGGGTCTGATGCAATACTGTTTGTACTAATCTCGAATCCATTGGTCGCATTTGAAGGGTATTCTATAGACGCTAAATCGCCGCTAACCATATTGTAGGTGTCTTGTCGGTTCCGTACTACAAAAGATTGCTCGGTTCCCGTCGGCCCCAACGCTGATACATCCCATGTACCTATCGTTGCTGCTACTGTATGGTCACTTCCTTTTCTGACGAGAACCTCAAACGCTAGTTTGTCAGCAAAGCTTCAGGCCATAAGGTCTTTGTATTGTTTGCTGTCAGGTGGAAAGGATTCAAAGATTTCATACACTTTATCTGCTATCCCTGATTCTTCGACTGTCAACTCATGGTCTGATATTACAGTTAGTATTTTGTTCTTTGTTTCTTCTGACGTGCCAGCAGGCCAGGCATATACTACATTAACAATGCCTACTATCAACGGTATTTCAACAATAAGTATAGTTGACATTTATTAGTAGTCTATTGTAGAACGTTCAAAGGTTTAAGTTATACTATATGATACTACTACGTCCTTCAGCCGCATCCTTTTCATGTTCTTAGGACTTAAGTTAGTCGTTTCTTACTCTACATCCTCTTCGTATATGTCTTCAGGCGCGCCTAGACCCCATCCAGGTCTAAAGTCATTTGTGACCGTATCCTGCAGGTGCTCCTTAAGTTCGAATCTAGGTCTGTTGACGTCGATGGAAACGACATGATTAACCTTGATACCAATATTGGGGTTTTGTCTTAGTTCAATCAGACGACGGCCAAGAGAAGTTCTAGAGTTTTATCCCGTAGAGTGTCCAGAGTGATTTGGAGATTAGTTGCTTGTGCAGGAGATTCAAAATATGAATGAAAGTAATGCCACTAATTATTTAACTGGCATCGGAGCGCATGGGATTCCAATAATATCTAACAATCAGAGTTTAGCAGTGGACCTTATAGATTACATTTTTGATAACAGGTCTGCCTTGAGTTTCTGGAACTCCTCGTCAGATAATATTCCTTTTTGGTGCAGATCAGCATATTTCTGCAACTTTTGAGTGACATCTTCCTGCTGTGGTTGGGGTTGGGATTGAGGTTGTTGATTTTGTTGCTGCATGGCTTCTATTTGCTTTTGCTGTGCTTCTATCTGTTGTTGTGATGCTTGTTGTTGAGCTTGTGCTGCCTGAGCCTGTTGTTGCTCCTGAGCACCAGCGCGACTTCTGGCTACGTGTGCTCCTACAGCTGCTGCTGCCCATCTTCCTCTCATAACCTTCAATAGAGTATATGTAGTTAATATACTTTCAAAATGGAAATTTTAGTATGTCAGTTATGGTTTAACTCCTTGGGCCTCTTCCACTTGGCCCAGGCGTTGGAGCGGGTCGACATATTCGGGTCGGCTGAGGCGATACACCATTCTCTGCACTCACGCATTTAACGGTTGACAAGTGAAATCAGCAAACCAAAAACAGGTTGGCCAGTCATCATCATTCAACCTATTCCATTTCCATTTCCATTTCTGTCAGTCACTTAGACAGTAAAAAAAGAAGGGTTTAGTTTGCGGCGATTAAAGCGTTGGTTCCTTGAGTGCCAAAGCTAAGATGTAATACCTGCGGAGCACTGGTATTCGCTAATGGTTTGCTATCACAAAACATAATCCGGTCTCATTGATTATAATCCAGAAGATGCTGACAACATATGAATATTCAATATACACTATGCATATGCTGAACAAGGACAAGAATCAGCCTTACCCCATCTTGTCTGTAATTAAAAGTTTATCTTTAGGCGGATTAGTAATTAAGAATGAAAAATTGTTTAAAGTCATTTTGCCTTCAGGCCGTACCGTGGCACCTGCATTGATAGTTGTAGATATGCAGAATGGTTTCGTGTCAAAGGGAGGATCGTATGATAAAATTGGTATGAACACCTCTCTGTATAGAGAGATTATTCCAAAGCTTAAGGATTTAATTGAATTCTGCAGGAGTATGGGTATTCCTGTCTTTTACACCGAAGCAGTAAAGGAGGAAAGTGGCATTGACATTCTTACAAACGTCCATAACATCTTACCCAAATCAAGACAGGAGAGATTGAAAGTACCCATATGTATTAGAGGTACTTGGGATGGAGTAACAATCGATGAACTAAAACCTAAAGAGAAAGATCCTGTAATTATAAAACGAAGGGATGGTGCTTTCCTAGATACAGATTTCCGGATTATGCTTCAGAGTCAGGGCATTAATCTCTTGGTATTTACTGGAATTGATACTTCTATTTGTGTAGAGACTTCATTAAGGGATGGATTTAACTTAGGTTACGATGTGATGATAATATCTGATGCTACGGCGTCCGGGGACAAGAGACATTATGAAACAACTCTGGAAAGAGTAAGAGATTACTATGGATTAGTAATGAATACTGAGAAGTTTAAAGAAGCGGTCGGGAAACTAGATAAAATGCGAAAGGGTGAAGCCAAAGCCTTTATGGAGTCACAAGAACAAGCCGAAGCCTTTTTAGAGGAATTTAATTTACTAGACCCTAGGAAATTTGCTGCTGAACAAGTCAACCTTTAGAATAAGTTAGTAGTGGTAGCCGGTCGAATTACGTAATCGAATGGTTTATCTTCACTTCGAGTTGGTTTACTTGTTTACTACCAAGTTAAGATAACTAGATTTCTCCACTATATGTAGGCATTAAAGGTCTGGCAATAACCTCTATGGCAATGCTTGCACACGCAAAAGAACTTTTAGAACATCGAAATGGAATGATCGCTAAGAGGCTACCTGTATTGATGACTTGTTTGATTCATTCAGATTGTCGTTGATGTTCTGGCATCGACTACTTCTGCTTGGCTCCTTCGAGGAATGCTCGGGGATCAAAGATCACCTTAACCGAACTTATTTTCCTATCGTCATCGACATGATACCACACGCACACAAGTTGAGAATTCAACTCGTGGAGAATGCAGACATCGTTGCTATCTGCGAACTCCTTCTTGATGTCGAATTTGACTAACTGCCCAGTCTCGTACAGGTGTAGATTATATTTCAGGTATGGTTCAGCCCTATCGAACGAATTAAGAGGCGACACGTACGATACATTATCCTTCAAATAGCCTCTGGCCGATTGAAAGTCTCGGCGCTCCGTAGCCTCTGTGAACTCCAGCACGATATCCCTTGCACTTTTTACAGAAGATTCAATCTTTTGCGTAGCATTCCTTCGGTAGCATTGAATTTATCCTTAGGGGAAGTAGTACTTCCAGAATCGGACATCTTTATTACTAATTATAATGCAATAGAGGAAGTAGTACTTCCAGAATCGGACATCTTTATTACTTTCACATGCAATGCGTAATGCGTAATCCTGATATGTGACAGGAAACGCTCCCTGGACAAAGAAGCAACTAGTCATGACGATCTCATGGATGCCTTTCGGATGTCTCTGCTGTTCTGGCACTAAAAAAAGACGCGTGAGGTTTGTCCAGTGGACGTTTGGCTGCTGCAACTGTAACATTTTCTGCTGGTGAAGAAATCGGCATTTATACCTCGATATTTGTAATTTACAGTGGTGTTTCCAACGATACTCCGTTTTTTTCATTGTGGATACTAGACAACTTTATTAGTTCTACACTTGTAACATGGCGATAACTTTGTCTAAACCGCCTCGCTCTGGCCGGTCCAATTTCTATCATGACCTCGTAACTGTAGATTTTCATCAATCACAGATCAAATGGGGTGTAAAGTTTGCTACATTATTAATAATTCCAATAGTATTAGGGCTGATCACTGGCCATGTTGCTGAGGCATCTTATATCTGTTTCACAGCAGCGTTTGTGCTGGCAGCAGATCAGCTTCGTTCTAATGGTCCACGAACACGCTTCCTGCTGATAGTTTCCATACTATACGCATTAATTTTCGCCATCGGCATGGTCATAAGCATAAGCAGTAACCTTGTAGTACCGCTCTGTGGCCTTGGATTATTCATCATATCATTCTTCGCGGTATATCCAAAAACGTTCGGGCTCGTGCTTTTTGCCGGCTTAATGTTTATCATTGCAATTGCGTCTCAAGGTGTTACCCTCAGCTCTAGTTGGCCAGAGCTTCTTGCTAATTTTTGTAGGTGGACTGTGGGCTACAGTAGGTGGCATCATCTTTCTGCCCCGTAAAACCACGAAGCAACAACGTACTGTAACAGCAGATCCTATCCAAGAACAGCCTCAACCTCATGACCTGGCAAGACAGATTCAGACCTCTGACAAGCAATCTATCCATTCACTCTCAATATTTCCAATATTCATTCGTTTTTGCGATTACAGGTGCAATTGGCATGCTGATTGTTCAATGGTTTAAGCTACCTGATGGAGACTGGGTTTTGGCGACCGTAGTAGCAATATTAGCCCCAGCATTTACTGATATTGCTCTTACTCTTAAGAGAGGGCAGGAGGAAGTCTACCAGGAGGGACTCTTAAAAGTTGTCCACCGTATTATAGGTACTATCATAGGTGCGGTAACCATCCTGATAATAATTGATAATGTTCATAACATATGGTTACTGTCTTTAATATTATTCGTTTACTTAAGCGCTTACCTCTCATTCGTAAAGATAAAGAACTACGCCTTTAAGACGATCTTTACGGCCGGTATGGCACTTCTTTTCCTTGAAATCATACACCCAGCACCAGACCCGACAGCTGTATCTTTAGAAAGGATCCAGAACGTTTTCATAGGTTGCCTTCTCTCCCTAGGTGCAACTAGCATTTGGATCGCATTCTCTCGGAAGAAATCTAACTTACCTTTAGGGCGTAAAGGGGAATGAAACTTGGTTCTATTTTAGACGGTTCAAAAGAAAACGATGGCAATAACGATTAACTTGTTAGCGAATCATCAAAAGAGATCAAGAGAAACAATGTACAACCATACTTAACATATTACACTGCCTGGATAGATCAGTTTTTGACTGTACCATTTTTTAGGTACCCAAACAAATCAGGGATAAGGTAATAATGAAGTTGTTGTCGCTCGCTTGTCTGTCAGATAGGCATGAGTATTGTTCCCTTAGTTTTGCCGGCGGTACTGGTTGTCAATGCAACTGTCATCCTAAGAATCAGTATTAAAAAAAGATGGAAGTCTAGGTTACTAGTTAGAGTAACAAACTCTCACGAATGATATCGCTTGCGATATCCTTTGATACATAAGGAGCCTAGACAAGGAAATGACTTCATACAGTGATTGCTTTGGTTCTTTCAGATTGTCTTTGAGTAGGTTGAACGAGAATACAACCTCAGGTACTTAGGTAAGGTTGGCAACGTATTCCACACGCTAGACATAGAGGCAGCAATATGTACGGAGGGCAAGGAAATGACGGACATCTACAAGTACCATGGTAGGAAGAAGCATGGGAATAGATGTGATCTGGGGGATACTTCGAAGTTTGTCATTGTCATTACCCAATACAGAAACAGAAAGGTGGAAGTATTCTATGCAGAGAGCTTCGAGCCTACTGAATGGCTATAGAGGTACTGTGATCTGGTAACGTTTATAACGCGGGTTAGTAATAAATTAGGATGAAAAGGCGATCATGAAGGAAGTATTCAATGTTATGAATTTCATAAGGTGCCCGTATGAAGCATTGCCAAAGGATAACCCAGATACTTATGTAATGAGGCCTAGACCTTTGAAGGGTACATTGTTTGTCTCATTTGATAATCTTGGTTTCCTATCAGGACAAGTAAGGGTTAGAGGGAAAGGTAAGGGTGAATATCCTTTTCATTATTTGGAAATGATAGACCATGTTTTTGGCAAGGAAGTAAATACTATTGAGGTTTGCAGTGGTGGTGTTAATGGAGGATGCTTCACGGTAGATATCAATCCGAGAACAAATCCTCAGATTGTCGATGATGGTTAGACTCTGGCTAAAATTCCAAATGATACCTTTAATCGATGGAGATGTGACCCTCCTTACAACAAAGATACAGCGAGAAAAATGTACGGAACTGATTTACCAAAGTCAATCAGATTGCTTGAGGCAGGGGCAAGAGTCTGTAAAAAGTATTCTCTATTGTTCTTGCTATTGGGTCCTGTAAACTATCAATGGCATCCTAAAGGAACAAGGAGAATTGCTTACATTGACATGACTGTGGTTCCTCATCACAGTTATGCTACTTTTAAAAGGCTACGACTTACTATCACCGCATCTCTATGTCTATCCTGATCTTCTGGCTCGAAAAGATGTGATTCATACTTTCCGGATCTAGTCCAATTCGACCATGGTATGCTCATGCTTACGTACAACATCTCTTAAGTAGTGAGTCGCTCAAAATAAGTCATCATGCAAAATGCTCCCAGAGCAACTTACATCATGAAAGAAATGGTAAAGCACCTTTTTCACTTGGTATTAATCAATGCTCTATCCTTATTCGTTGTTCGCAAAAGAACAAAATCAGGGGCAGAGTACAATAACAAGTTAATTGGACAGCCGACTAACTACTTTAAATCTAGCGCCGCCGTCATCGGCATGTTGTTTGATGTTACTGCAATTTTGATTGTAATTGCATTCGACGTAAACAGAGACATAATGACAGTAATTGCTGCTGTATTCATTTGTATTGGGACGGGGCGACAGATCTTTGCCTCGGCACTGGATCTCGTAACAACGAACCTGAACGCCTTCTTGTCATCTTGGGCATCAACTCTTCTATTGCTTGCAAGAAATAGGCTGATGGTGACGACGACAGATTGGCGTTCCATAGAAAGGCGAATCGAGCTGATACTCATGAGCAGGGGGCTTGAGTATAATTTGCCTGTTAAATTTGATGGGGTAAAACCAGAATCTCAGCAAAAATTATTAGAGTACTTGGATGAGCATAAATGGGAGTTAGAGTATCAACAGGCTATTACAGATGATGATTCTAGCTGCCTTGCATTTTTTGAGTACGCAACTAAACAGATGAGAAAGAAGTTGCAGATATATGGTGAACTGGAAGACCTACAGCAAAGTAGTGGAGGCGTTAACGCAATAATCCTGATAGCAGTGGGAACGTTGATTTGGTTAATTTCATAGTTTTGGCACTAATGGCAGTTCTCACCAGATACTGTTTAGAGTATATGAGATAACGTGCGATCGCTGTGCTCTAGCATCTGCTTACAGTGTGAAAGTATGTTCTTGTGCTGCTTACTAAACGGTACAGTAATCACAAACATGTTCTGTTGTAAGAACCGCAGATCGTATACTGATGGATAGTTTTTCTTGTAAAATGATATCTGTTGCTCATAGTTGGTATCCTCATCTACACTATCCTTCAATACCCTGATAAAGGAACGTCCATGTACCGAAGTCTGCGGGTGCATCTGCGTTGTATACTGACTGTTCCATCCATTTAGCCCGCCTTCTATGCTCCTAGCATCATAGCCTTTCTCAGAGAGGATCTTGGCAGCGCCCATAGACCTATTGCCATGTCCACAAAATGTAACTATTTGTTTGTCTTTTGGAATCTGTTTTAATATCTCAGGAGAGGACAAATCGCCTATCGGAATTACAGGGGTATCGAGATACCTGTCATAGGAAACTTTCATCCAAAATAAAAATATCTTCTCCGCTGTCTATCTTTTTCTTTAGTTCTGTAGGTTTCAGTTGATGATTATCGTTATCCTTGTCATTCCCAGAAGTCATTTTCAGGAGTAGAGTTCAGTAGGAGCCTGGACTATTTAAATAGCCTCAAAGGGTAGCGTGGCTACCAGGGAAAGGTACTGGTCTTGGATTGAGTATAAGTCATCGGATCATCAATGAGTCGCACCGAGGAGACATACAAGTATATTCTAAACCAGGAGAGACTCGTTTTCAGGTTCGCCTGCCTATCATTTACAAAAAGTTCGAGGGTTAACTGGAAAAGGAAAAATGTCACAATCAGAAGGCTATTACGAACAAGTACAAGCGATAATAAAGAAATACCTAAGCAACATAACTTGGGAGAAAATATGCGCTGAATTAAATAATTTGAATACTCCATTTAGTGATCAAGAACTGACCGAGAACGAGTGTGGAATGGATTATAAAAGAGATACAATGGAGAATATCGCATGGAGATCGGTTTCTACATTCGATTTAGTTCGAATAATGAACTAAGAATAAACATCTATGTCCTCATCTTTTGCATGCAGACAGTCAATCATTTTTGAAGTAAGTGCATGCGCAGCATAAAACGCTAATAGAGCAAAATATCCTATAACTATTATACTAATAAGTTTAGCCATTCGACTCATATTTCCAGAGGTACATTTTTAGTTACTTCTAATGGGTTACACGATGACACCATTGACCTATTATCAGGAATTGTTTTTTTGGAAGTTCATAATTACATAAAGCAAGCCTAAACGAATCCAAGGTGTCATGATGTGATGTCTGCTGCTTGTCCAGCTTCCAATCATCTATCACAACTGCTGTTCTTAGTGATACGATGAGATTGTGCAAGGTTGGGTTTATCTTAATGAATCTCTTAGACATTAACGTATAAGTCCACTGTAGCATCTGTCTATGTCTTTTCTGGAAGTTGATTGGTATTATCTGCCAACTGTTGCTGCTTCGTAAACCCCAGATCTTCTGCCTCCATAATAGTCGTGATACTCTCCTATTCTATTTTTTCAGCTCTCTTATTACCTCTGGGTTCGCACCGTCCACGTATATTTTAGTACAGTGGTGCCTCTGCTTTAGCTGCATGATTTGATTGATGATCTCGTTCATCAACGGTTTCTCGAAGACTTCTATTTTGTTGTTCCTGTATTGAGTAATAACGATGGCAAACTTTGATGTATCTCCCCAAGCCACATCAATACCCATGCTTCTTCCTATCATTGTACTTTCAGACCAGGCTATCATTTCTTTTCCTTCTTCTTGAGTGCATATGGCTGCTTCAATATCCAGAGTATGGAAGACATTGCCAACCTTTCCCAGGTATTTTAGATTGTATTCCCTTTCAAATGATGGTGATTTCTGTGCTAGAGCTATCTCTTCCCTTGTGTAGATCTTGTTTGTGCCATATGTATAATCTAGGAATAACCGTTTGTATAAACAGGTATTCTCTGGTTCTCTTTCTATCTTTTCAAATAGACCTTCAGGAGCGTTAGGCGTTGACACCATAACAATCCAAGGATTGCTCTTGGCAATGTATCTCTCCGATACGTCTCGTGCATCTTGCTGCTGCCCTGGTGGAAAGAAATCAGCCTCATCCTCCTATGACAATGACTGGTATAAAGTCGGCCTATCTGCAATGCCGCTGAGGCGCTGACGCTTGTTGTAATAGTTGCATTTGCTTCTCTGATTGTATGTCATGTTCTACAGCATGCATTCTCAAACAATCCTTGAAAAGATTGAGGTATGCAATTAAACAAGAAAAATTGAATTTCTACTTTTCCGAAATGGCTTCTTTTCCTTCGATAATTAGATTGTATCGAATGAGTATCCTTCTATTTATTCCTATTAAAAGGCCTACAGAAACCATTAATAGCATATCAAATGCTATGGTAATAAGTACTGCTGTAGAATTATCAACATAAATTAGCCCATGTCTAGCTCGCGTAAACAAGCTGCCAATAAACAAGACAGATATTATGATGCGTGATACTGTTCCTATCACATACACAAGATGAATATGTGTTCCGCCCGTTGCATAAATAGAACCAGACTTTGATTCCTTCCAGAACGACATGAGACGATTTGAACGTAAATAAGAATAATGCTGTAAACCAAAAAACAAAAGCAGATAGGGAATAAGATACAAAATTGGAACGCCAAGATTATAAAATGAATCAAAGATAACAATAGAGCTTAAAACTAGATAGAAAATAGACTCAACTATAATCTTTGACTTTGTTACTATTTTTCCATGTTTAGTCCATTTTAGTCTGGTGAAAATTACGATTGCGATTACTATGCTATACAATGTAATTCTACCCATATCGACTCCATATGGTGCTATAGACTCTTGTGCATCTGATAGGCGAAGTTTAGTAGTATCAATATTGTAAATGGTAAAAGCATGTGCACCTTGTAATGTGGAGAGAATAGTGAAAATAGTGGGTATAGTTAACACAAGTACTGTAGTCCAGTTTTCCGTACAGACACTATACTGCTTTCTTATTATTAGATTACACCTTATTTTAAAACTAGTATCTTCCAATTTTAGAGTTTCTACTCGGTATTGAACTAGGCATACCCAGACTCAGAAACTTTAAAAATTAATGATTTTATCTTCACAAATACACTAGGTTGTTAGCAGCTTTCTCTTTATCGTAGCCTTAAACGCGAATAAATCGATAGCCAGATTAAAACTGGTCTAAATGTGACAAACTCAGTTTGTTGGTCTTTTATTTTCAAGTTAGAGAATCCTATTTGAGTATTAAGGAATAGATTTAAGTCATCAGTGTCACTTTGCAAATTGACCAACTAACTAATATCGTGCTGGAATTAATTTCTTCGCAAAGCCCAACCTGTGATACAGCTGCGAATTAATATTTTCAAAAATCCCGCCCACCGCTAGTTTAAGCACATAGTCTGCGCTAATTTTATCCAACACAGTATTGTAGATTTCAAAAAATTACTATATACCAGACAATTCTCTTAATCAGACACGTAATTCTTTTCTCTGTTAATTTTTCTTAACCTGGCAAGTACTTCTTCCAATTGTTCTTTAGTTTCCTGGTATCCATCTTGAATTAACTGCTGGATTGTAGTTTTTGAAAAGTCAAATGTTTTATTTGCAATAGTATTACTGTCGTTCTTTCGCTGGAATCGAACAACAAATTCAATGTCGACGGCGATCGTTAATAAATCCTCAAACCTCCAACGCTTACCAGTGGCAAGATAAACAGCATTGGTTTCTTCCTCTAGATTCTTTTGGATGACCTCTTTGCTCACACCATTTTCTTCGGCTAATTTAATAAGAGATTTGGCTAACTTTATAAAATCAGCCACAAGAACTGCAACATTTTCATCATATCGTGTTCTGTCATGGAATATAATGTCATTCTTTCTGTCAACGACACCGTCGTAGTCAGATGGAAGATTATCGTGTGTGCCCGGATGGAGATTTATTATGACGTATCTCAGTTTAGGTATGTCATCTTTTACTTTCTTCACTTGATGCCAATAATCCCTATGAGCGAGTATAGTCTGTCTTAGTGGAGTATTAGCTAATAATCCACCATCCCAGAAACTGCGTAAGCTGCTATTGGCATTCGAAGAAGCGGAAGGCCTATTATTATCCCCACCACCTGCATTGAAGCCTTGCTCTCCATCTACCAAGGTACGGCTTTCCACATTTAGTCTAGTGTAGTCATAATTTACTGGAACTGAACAGCTTGCTAAAACGAAGTCTGACTTAATCCCATCGTCGTATCTTATAACATATTCATGTCCCTCAATGTTCTCATGATCTTTCTCAGAACTACCAAATTTCACTCTACCGTATCTCCCATACTCTGTCTTCCTGGTTCCATCCTCCTGTTCGTAGCTATCAAAAACCACAGGATAGCCTGCTACTTGCACATCCACAGCAACTAGCAAGAGCCTTGGTTCATTATTTTCGAGGCTTGTGGAAATAGGAAATTTTGCAAACTTCTCCAGGCTCTCTCTTAATGGTTTGTTGTCATAGGTATACCAAGTATTAGAAGGATCAAAAAACTTATTGTCGAACACAGGTGTTTTAGGTACAAATACGTTTGGAACTCCCATAAAAATAGATTCCTTAGTGCCAAAATATCTTCTGGCAGATTCTCCAGAAGCAATTCGTCTATCCAATCTGCGCCAAGAATCCCAGTAGGACGTAAGGTATGGTATGTTATCAACAGATGGTTGTGTAGAAAGATATTCCCAAAAATCGACAAGCCTTTCAGCAGACCCCTCCCACGTTTTATTTTCCTTTACATAACTTACCAATAAAGTAGCATTTATAGCGCCTATTGACGTTCCAGAGATGATATGAAATAGCGGCTCATTTCCCCATTCTGATCTGACGTATGCTAAAAGATCTTCATTGAGAGCTTTGTAAGCACCTGCTTCATATGCACCAAGCGAACCTCCTCCTTGAAGTATTAAAGCTCGGTTGATGTTATGTTTCATAAATCTCATTCACACCATCTGGTAGATTCGTTATTGTGAGGACTGCCGTATGCGTGTACAAGATGTATCATGCACAATATAGGTTCGGCTAAATTTAATGCTATCTCGACCTAAATGATTGGGAAGTATTCTGGTCCAATCCTGCTTCAATATTGCCTTAATCGTGGAGACACTCCAGATTCTTTAGTAATCCCTTTTTAGATTTAGTAATCCCTTTTTACCTAACCTTTCCCTTTTTCAGCTAGTGCTATGATGACAGATCACCCTTATTCCCTATCATCTTTCGTGTAATGTACCAGACGGTAACAATGGAAACATAAAGTCCCGTTAATGTTGATCCAACGATCATCGCGATTGCTCCTACGATTCTCCCTTCAGGCTAGGCCCGAACGTAGCACCAGACGCCATCTGGATGACATACCAAAATGATTCGCCTATAGTTTTTATGGATGAATGCGTACTCCAACGTTCTGCATCATAAAATACGAGTGCGATCACATGAAACGCCATGAGGATATGCAATGTTTTACTGGTTCCAAGAATATTCAAATCATCCTTAACAACGAATCTAACTAAGTACAATACAATATTCCTAATGCTCTGAACATTATACCTAGCGTGGCTCCAGCAAGCGGGGCTCCAGTGAATATCATCTCTGGTAAAATGAAAGCGAAAATCGGTGTAGCTATAGGGATTATAAACCAATTATTTAAGATATATCTCCATCCCTGTTTCGATTTTTTCAATCGTCCATGGAAATCATATATATAAGAGTAACAACAAATGCATCAAAAACTAAAACGGTAATGATTTTCGAAATTTGAAACTGAATGTAGATGACTATACAGAAACTAGCAGAATAACATCTACCAAACAGAGAAAACTATTTAAGATTTCAAGTCTCTTGCCTGACATCAGCTTTTCACCTAACTTTAAGTTATAGGCCTTAGCGGTCTGTTTTGTTGTCCATTATTTTTAGTCAAGTGCCGCAGGACAAGATGTTTCAAAGACAAATACTTGATGCATTATATTCCACAGATACGTTACATGCAGTCTCCCCGTTGTTACAACAATCATCTCTGGTCTTTGGGAATGATGAGGACTACAAAAACGTAAAACAGAAAAGATCAGTAGGAACATGCCGGCAAAAGAGACTTCGCGAAAACTCTCTCTAGATGAAAGAGCTTAATTCTAGAATGCACATTACCGAATGTAGTATAGATCTTATGGAAGTGCCAAGAAATCTGGTGCACATGTTGTTGTGATGGTAGATTATGACTAACTTGGACTATATATCGCATCAGAAACCCCAACTGATACAAGAAGGGTCTGATTCTTCCTGCGGGACAAAAATCGATGAGAATTATTGCTCCACTCATACTAACTATCTTGCTCTAACTTCGAGTAGTTACCCCATCTTTTAGATTATCAACCAATAGATAACGTGCCTTCGAAAAGATGAATTATGCAATCCTCGTTGTTACCATTTTGGCGAGCTCAGCCTCGCTTAAATTAGAATACGATTCTCCACTTAAGTCTGTTGTTGAATTCGATAGTTCAATCTCTACATCTTCTATTGCGAATTTTTCGATAACATGGATTATGTCCATTAGGTTGATACCACCACTATACTGCCATTTGCTAACGGAGGTTCAATTGTGACTGCCTTTCGTAAGGAACGGCGAAACATTGTTAAGTGAAGACGAGGAGCTTTCACTGATTGAAACTAGTGTATATTTGAATGGCTAATACAGCATCGAAAATCTCGGTTTCCAGGCGTATCCTGTTTTTTGGAATTGTTGTCGTAACCACCATCACAACTTCTATTATTATCTTTGCCAACGTAGAAGCTAGGGAATACTATTCGCATTGGATAATTAGTATCGGTGCATCCGCGACGGCAATTTTGGCCTTTTTAATCATATATCAGCAAAAAAAGTATCACGGACTGATCGAGAAAGCTGACCTTGCTCTTGTAATAGCCTTAGGGCTATCACTCTGTGCAGAAACCCTTTGGGCAATTTATGAGATAGTACTGGAGGTAGTGCCACCGGTTCCGTCGTTAGCAGATGCATTATCTCTATCTGCTTATGCTTCATTGGGATATTATGTTTTTTCAACGTATCTTAGATATCACAAGCAATTTCATTTTACTCATATAACTACGGTTGCTGCTATAATTGCGAGTGCGATATTTCTTACCTATATAATTTCGCAGACTCTGAATTTTGCCGATTTTTCATCCTATAGAGAGGTCGCCATTTTCTCAGTAATCATAGCGTATCCGATTCTTGATGCAATCATCATTGTGCCAGCTTTCCTGATTGTAGTTAATTACAAGAAGGAACCTCATTGGTTTACGCCATGGATCTTCAAGTCGGCTGGAATTTTCGTCGTCGCAATCGCAGATAGTTGGTTTGCGTTGTTCGTTGTTACGTCAATGACCAACGAATTATGGCCATCAACAATGATCTTTGCAGCCCATAATGTAATCATTGCTGCCGGTTTACTTTGGACCGTGGTATCTCTAGCCGCACTCGTACGAATCCGAATCTCACTAATTCAGATAGTCCAAATTTTGAGGAAAGTAGTGCACAACAGTACGACATCAATAATTCTAAACTAAATAGTTCCAAGTCCAGCAGCAGGATGTCCAGTTATATAATTTTCTTTACTCTAACTGCATTATCAGTCTTATCTATTGCGTTAATCGTGCTAAATCTATTTCCGTCTGTATTATCGATTTGGTCGCAAGATCACCAACTAACTTTTTTTGCATCGTCTGATAATACCGTAGGAACGCAGAAAAAGTCATCGGCTGACGATTCAGTAAAAATCGGTGCTCTCCTGCCGCTAAGTGGAGTAAGTGCTTCATCAGGAAAATCCACTGAAACTGCACTAGTTAAAGCATTTGAGGATGTTAATGCATATTTCTCGGATACCAATTCGAGCGTTCGCTTCGACTTAGTAATACAAGATACAGAATCAGACCCAGCAACAAGTCTCGAAAAGTTGAAATTGTTAGCAAAGAATGACATTGGGATAGTAATAGGTCCCGCAACCAGCGCAGACGTGGAAGCAATTAAAGACTACGCTGATAAAAATGACATTATAGTCATGAGCCATTCTAGTACTGCGCCATCGCTTGCAATTGAAGGAGATAATATATTTAGGTTCGTTCCTGATGATCTGGGCCAGGCTAAAGCAATCGCAAGAGAAATGTGGAGCCAGGATATAAGAATGGTAATCCCTTTCTGGAGGGATGACATTTACGGCCATGAACTAATGCAAGCAGTCAGAGCCAATTTTCAGAAATTGGGAGGTGAGTTTGATAAATATTCTGATAAAACTGGCTACGCACCGCGGACTGGACAGTTGGCCGCCAGCTTACATAGAATCAATTTTGTTATGTGGGATAATGCTTTGAAATTGTTAGAAAAAAGGGTTGAGAATGCATTGTCAAGATACCCTCCAGACAAAATTGGAGTGTATATGGTTTCTCTTGATGAAGTGACCCCCATATTTATTCAGGCATACAACCATCCGGTACTATCTAAGGTAAAGTGGTACGGAAGCGATGGAACTGCGCTCAACGAGAAGCTCATCAGGAATCGCGAATCTGCCCTCTTTGCAGTCAATACCTCATTTAGCAATCCTATCTATAGTTTGCAAAATGGGAATTACGAGAAACTTAGCGAGTTATTAGAAGATATTCGATCACATGTACATGTTACCCCGTCACCCTATTCCGCTGTCGCATATGATGCGTTCTGGGTCGCAGCTTTGGCAGAGAACGTTAGTATACACAACGACGGAAATGACACCTCAATTGAAGGTCTCAAGGCAGCTATAATGAATTCTGCAAATTCGTATTTTGGAGTTACTGGCAATACTACTCTCAACAGGGTGGGCGATAGGGCTGAGGGCAAGTACGATTACTGGAAAGTAGGAGCCATACCTGTTGAAGGTAGGGCACCGAGTTTTACTTGGACAAAGGCGCCTAATTAGAGAATATGCAGGAAGATGAACTTGTTATTTCTTGACTGGATCACATGGAACATCTGAGTTGCGAGCGTCATCTGAGTGGAATCAGTACTAAAAGAATTCCTACGATCGGGATTATTGTCTTCACTAATATTCACCAAAACTCACTATACGATTACATCCTAATAAAATAGAATACAAATGCTGCCTGTTACAGAAGCTCATTCATGCTCCAGGAAAGTTGATTACATAATTCGCCACATCTAAAGTTAGAAAAAGAGATTTTTAATCAGTTCTGCTTTCTATGAAGTCACTACTTGCATCGAAGTAGAGTAGTTATCCTTGCTCCCTTTTGCACTCTGGTCAATCCTGAGCGTTATCGACTTAATTGTAGTAATAAGATTTACATTATTCTCATCATCGTTGCTGGCTCGTAAGGATCATATGATTCAAACTTTTTCGGATCTAGTCCAATTCAATCATGATACGTCATCCCATGCTTACATACAACATCTTTTTAAGAAGTATGTAGCCGAAAATAAACCATCGTGCAAAATGCTTCCGGAGTAATTTTCATCGTGAAAGAGATGGTAAAGCACCTTATTAACTTGCTATTTGTCAATGCACTCTTCATATTCGTTGTTCGCAAAAGAACAAAATCAGGAGCAGAGTACAATATCAAGTTAATTGGACAGCCGACTAACTACTTTAAATTTAGCGCCCCATCATCGGCATATCGTTTGCGGTTATTGCAATATTAATTGTATTTGTATTCACTCAAAACGTAATGATAGTAATTGCTGCTGTATTCATTTCTCTTGGGACGGGGCGACAGATCTTTGCCTCGGCACTGGATGTCGTAACAACGAACCTGAACGCCTTTTTGTCGTCTTGGACATCAACTCTTCTATTGCTTGCAAAGAACATGCCGATGGTGACAACGACAGATTGGCGTTCCATAGAAAGGCGAATCGAGGTGATACTCATGAGCAGGGGGCTTGAGTATAATTTGCCTGCTAAACTTGATGCGGTAAAACCAGAATCTCGGCAAATATTATTAGAGTATCTGGATGAGCACAAATGGGAGTTAGAATGTCAACAGGCTATTACAGATGATGATTCTAGTTGCCATGCATTTGTCCAATACGCAGCCAAACAGATGAGAGAAAAATTTCAGATATATGATGAACTGGAAGAACTACAGGAAAGAAGTGGAGGCGTTAACGCAGTAATCCTGATAGCATTGGGAACGTTGGTTTGGTTAATTTCATAGTTTTGTATTACGGCTGTAGACGGCTGGAGCATGTAGGTCTCCAGCTCGTCAATGATTTCGTCGCTCTCGGCTTCGTCGAAGCCCTCGATGTAGAGGATCTGGCCGCCCAGTTTCCGGATGCACGCGGCCTTAGATCAGGAGTAGTGATAGATAGTCGGCTGAAGTGTCTGCTCCCAACCGACTCACGACTTTGTTACTCTTGAACTAGTAACTACCAACTAACTAATACCAGAACTGAAGAAACATTACCCCCATTACTCATCGTCAACCCTAAATCTCCCCGCCATCGTATAGTTTCAGGGCGATGGCCATCGGCGCAGAAAATAATTTCGGCATGTTTATCAACGCCGGTTAGCATGGAGTGATTCATATAATGCAGTTACAAGCCCCTTACTCAAAAGAAACTACAGATCAGACTAATTCTGTTTGTAGAGGTATTAGACATCAATATTAGAGACACAGCAAATGGAGATGTCGATGAGTAGTGGCGCAGAAGAATCGGCATTGAAAGGCAGGCTATTATAGGCTAATGCTCTATGCAGGGTTATTCGGTGGTCTTTCCTCTCTTATAACTACTGGATACATCACACTCTACAACCAGGGTGTCAACTTTTTGGGCAGCATAGCGTATTCCTATTTAACATTAACTTTTGGCCGCTTATTCTGTTGGGAGTAGCCGGTGTTTTCATTGGCCTTGTCATCAAGTTCGTTGGGCAGCATCGGAGGACTGGGAGTTGCTCAAACCCAATACGCGCAGACCGGTGGCCTCAACTACCGTAACCTACCAAGTATCCTTCTTCAAGGATTTATAGCATTATGGAGTGGTGCAGCAGTTGGTCCGGTGGGAACGCTTGTTTTTCTTGCAGGTGGATTAGGTACCTTTGTCTCCGAACGACTTAAGCTTCAGAAGGACGACATACAAGTATTAACTTACAGTGCCATTGCAGGGGCACTTGGCGGTTTCTTTGGATCTCCGATACATTGGAGCCGTTTATGCAGTCGAATACATGTTGATCAAGGAGCTGAAATTGGTATCGTCACCTCATCCCTGGGCTCATAGCAGGAGCTGTGGGTTATGGTGTCTACTTTGCGATTTTACATACGTCATTTCTAGGTGTATACAGCTTCCCTGACTTTGCCTCCCTTCGTGTAGTCGACCTGGTCTGGGCATTGCTGGTGGGAATGATTGCGGCACTAATCGGGACCTTGTTCAAGTTGGTATTCGGACTTGTCCATCGTGTTTTTGGCCGACTTAACAAGAGACCAGTCATCCTTGCCATCATAGGCGGCTTATCATTGGCTTGATTGGTTCATTTCTTCCACTAACACTTTACTCTGGCCAGCACCAGTTGCTAGAAATCATTCGAAACCCGGCTTCATTTGGTATAGGGATACTACTGCTGATGATGCTGGTAAAGATTTTACTTACAGGTACATCGTTTGCTACAGGATTTGAAGGGGATCCAATGTTTCCATTACTATTTATAGGAGGTACGCTAGGACAGGTCCTATCAGAAATTCTAACATTCATTCCACAGGGTGTGGGTGTACTTGCAGGTATGGCAGGTGTCGCATGTGCTTTCCTCCCGATTCCCTTATCAGTTGCTCTCCTACTGGGGTTATTCGGAGGACAGACTGACCTAATACCAGTCATTGTCATTGGAGCAGTAACAGGTTTCATTGTGTCCAAGGCACTCACCCCACTGCTTCCCAAACAGCCAGGTAGTAACAAACAATGATATTGAGTGACGACGTGGCATGAACCTTTAAAGCAGTAAGTCTCCAACTACAGTAACATCCATTCTAGATATAACTACCATTACAAGATTACGATATCTAAGAACATAACTAACCATCTAGATGCAACAGTTAGTCGGCATAATCTTATATTGATGAATAAAGTTTCAATATTGGCGACACAGTATCCGTAAGAATGGGTGAAACATTACCTCTACAGCCTCTCGTCTTTTCGCCTCCAGCGTTTTCAAGACATTATTTATTGCCTCTGCTATAAGCCTATGACCTTCTGCGTTGCCTACTTGGTCGCCATGGAAATAGCCCTCAGCCAATGCTGCTTGCCTATAGAACTCTAGTGATAAATATCCCATAGTGTGTGTCATATCCGAACGGTTGATATTGTCGAGGAGATCGCCCAAATTTCTAAGTCTCTTTTCTCTCTTATCCGCCGGCTTGTAAGACATAGCAATCACTATCCAATATTCAAATGTTGCAATATTTATTGTTAGAAACAGGCTCTTCAGTCGCTTGATTAGTTCGATGGCTAACTCGATGCGGGGGCCTGTAACTATACACATCTGTGATCCTTTCAGATTATCATCCCGTAAGCATAACCACGACATATAACGTAGCATCAACTCAGTAATGCCTAATCCAGTAAGCTTTCTTTATCCATACCTGCTTGTGATTCTGTAGTGTGTACTATACTGGCTTTTCGTAATCGAATAATGGATAAGGTTGACCATTCTTTTGATATGATATGGTTTAGCGTTCTGATATCTTGTGGATTATACCAGTTATAGAATGGCAAACCTTTCAGTAGTTCAAACTGCCCTAATGTTGAACTACCAGGCTTTTGGTCGTACTTATCTAGTATCTTTCCAATCCTATTACATTAATCAATATTCTCTCACGTTTCTGACATGGATATAGAACCTAACAAGTCAGAGAAGAATATTGTCACCATTTCGATAGCTTGGTATCAATCTGATACAGCAGTACCCAAGCGATTTTACTGACTATGGGTACTCATAGTAGCCACCGGTAAGTACAATACTGTCGCGTTCGGAATCGGGTACTAACGTCTCCACCTTCTCTCGCTTTTTGTGCTCTGGAGTAACCATTCGGTCAGTCTGATACATACGTACCATCTCAGGTATTTCTTTTCTTCTTGTATGTCTTGTATGTCATTTATTTCTGATGAAAGATATCTCTTCCGAGACGACGAGAATGCAAAATGTAAATAAATTTCGTACTGCACCCAACATGGAGTTTGGACTATCTGAGTTGGAGTTATTCACCTTTTTACCTTAAACCATAAAGACTATTTTATTGCACAGGAATTGAAAATCCCTTTCCGGAGTTTGCTGGAATGAAACGAGAGATTTAGTGTGGCTGCTTGAAGAATCGAATGAAAATGGCCTTGAGATTGACAATGGGTGAGATCACTAAGGAGACGTATTTAGATCTGCTAAGGCTGTTGTCTGAGTAACAATAATAGACGATACTAAGTCATCATTATGTGTCTACGGTAAGAAGATTGAGAAACTTATCATGAATATCTACTCATCAATTAACCGGAGATACACGCTACTTGATATGAAGTCAAGCTGCCTGCTCAGGCGCTACGACTCTAAAATCTCTAAAGTCAAGTAATCCAAATTCACTAATGAAATTGTCTATTACTTGCTTGTACTCATTCAGGTCGAGGCCCTTCTCAAGCCTTCCTCTGTTGAGGTTTGTAATCATCTTAGTGAATCTTTCCAAGTTCATCGCCAATCCATAGTAGTCTCGCACCCTTGCTAATGTCGTTTCATAGTGGCTTTTCATGCCTGAAGCAGTAGCGTCCGAAACTAACACGATGTCATAGCCCAGATTGAATGCATCTCTGATTGAAGTTTCTACGCATATCGAAGTGTCAACCCCACAAAAGATTAGGACATTAATACCAACACTTTGTAGCCATACTCTGAGCTCTGTATCTTGAAATGCTGAATCTCTCCTTTTTATAATTACATGATCGCCTTCGTCTTCTTTGGGCTTTAACTCATCAATCGTTTGAGCATCCCATGTTCCCCTCACGCAAATCGGTATCTTCAATCTTTCTTCCCTGGACTTGGGTAAAAGTGTGTGAATTTTGGTCAGGAGATCTATCCCACTTGCTTCCCTAACTGATTCAGTATAGAATACCGGTATATCTAAAGATTTGCAAAAGTCAATAAGCTCCCTAACTTTAGGAATAATCTCTCTATATAATGGTGTGTTCATTCCTAGTTTGTCGTATGATCCCTCTTTAGCTACGAATCCATTCTGCATATCGACTACTACGAGACCTAAATTAATCTTAGCAGCCCCGCCGAGTTGGACTTCGAACATATTACGATATATTCGATGTGTTGTAAATAAACATGTCTGTTATTTTGAACTAATGTAAGATGCATAATGATCGTATTAATTAGACATAGACCTGTCTATACCTTAGGGAGACGTATATAATCACGACAAAACTATGATGAAATGCTTTGCTTCTTCGTTAGGCAAGGACGGAAAACACTGCATGGTGACATCATCTTTTTAATAATACAAGTACTTTAGAATAATATATCTGGTCGTGAAGCCTGTCAAGTTAGAACCAAGGGGATGGTTTGGAGTCTGGTACACCGGTGACAGGATTGAGTCTTATCCTCAATATTAATACTAAACCCGCTCTAATTGGTATTGTCTCAAAAATAGGTATCGAGGATTTCTTTCAATGTACCTTTCGAAAGTTGTACTTCTTTTCTGTTTGCTATGCAGTACTACTCCTCTGAAGGATTTCATTTTGTCCTCTCATTAGAGACTATAATTTATGTTTAGCATAGATGGAACTGCCATTTTTAGATTGAAAATGATATCCTTTGGAGGTAAGCAGGAACCTCAAAGGTAACGATGTACTGCACCTTAGCGGTCAGATTCGTATTAAATCGCATGTGGATAAAGTAGGGTACTTACGAAAGAAATTCATTCCGTGGCGAAGGATTAACAAAGGTATTGCTTAACGTTCATCACATGATATTTTTATCACTGGTTCACTTTCTAGCACGTCATCGGTCTTTTATTGTATAGGTTCAAGTGGATTTGAGAAAGCCCAAACTCTTTAGATACGGACGGGGCATAGTGATAGATACCTAGAAGACTTAGATGGAATGTAGACTCAAAAAAAGAGCCTGGAAAGTTTGATTCTGATTATTTGTTAAGATGGTGAAAGCCGTGGAGGTTGCCACACCAGAATGGAAGGAAATCTGTGATATTGATCACTATATAAGATGGAAGACCGGTTAACTAGAAATTAGTCGGGATCTTCTAGTTCCATCAGTTCTAACTATGATGCTGTCAAAGATAGAGATGACAAGCAAAGGAACGGATAGTTCAAACGATAAAAAAACACCTTGGTGTCTACTTCATAAGGATATGTGCGATATATCGCAGGTAGGAGAGAACGGACTCGACTCTCAAAGGTAGAAGTGAATATATAGGCAGTTTTAGTTACGCTGCACCATTCATAGTATTTTGTAACTGGCTTAATATTTGCAACTAAGTGTAACCTTATAAAGGTCACATAAAAACAGATAATATATTGCAAACGACCGAGTCTCAGCCTTGGCTTAGGATACTTCAGATCGTTTTAGGCGGAATATGCATACTGTTATCTCTCGTTATTTTAGCATACATTGGTCCCGCATTATTGACAATTATTTTGATTCTTTCGGTGATTTTGCTAATCGTCGGAATTGAGAGGATAGCTGTTGGGATAGCTATGCCGACATCTTCCAGAGGATCACGCTACGCTAATATTGGAATTGGTCTGCTAGTAATAGCCTTTTCTATTGTACTTATGCAATTCCCAGTATTCACATCAGCGATTTTAGTTGTTCTGGCTGCAATCGCCTTACTCATAAATGGTATTGCGAGGATAATACAGGGTATATCATCCAAGTCTTCAGCTTCATCAAGAGCTTTTCGTATAGGCGTAGGAATTCTCAGTGTTGCAGTATCTATTTTAGTTATAGCACAACCAATATCATTCGGGTTGGTTCTATTCGCTATTATGATTTCTATTGCATTTCTAATAAGCGGAATAGAGATGATGGTATTGGGAATATCTGGCAGAGAACGGTACTCGAAGATCTATCACTTCGGCTTAAACAGGAAGTTAGCTATCTGAATTTGTAATGGCATTACAACTTTTTATAAGACTTCAGAGAATCCATATTGCTCTTGTTATTCTCACGTGATGTCTTTGACTGTTAACGGCGTCATCTTAGTAGCAAGGTGTTTCATTCTGATACCTAGGAACACAGATGCAATTGCCATTACAACTCCCATCCCAAACACAATGTTAAACGCGACTGGACTTGGATAACTTCCCTCAACATTATCAACGGTAATAGAGACCGTAACAGATGTTAGAATTACAGTTGTGATAACTGGACCTATTGCACCTCCTACAATTCTCATCATATTTGTAATAGCTGAGGAAATTCCAGTGTATTCTCTAGGTGAAAATGAAATAATCGTGTTAATAAATGTGGTTGGTAATAGTGCTCCAGCGATACCAAATAAGAAGAGTGCACCATTAATAGATTGTGATGTCGAATGGAATAACAAAAGCAACAAAAATGAAACAGCGGCAATTACAATGCCAGGTACCAGCAACTTCAAATTGAGTCCTCTTCTTTTTGCTATAATCAACCCGAAAATTGGCCCAAAGATCATCATTGATAGTCCAAATGCCAACTGTAGAAATCCCACTTTGTCTGGTTCTAGTCCTAACCCTGATGGGGAAGGAGCAGCTCCCAACTGCGGAATGCCTGTAATAACGAAATACTGTAAAATACCGAACATCAACATTGTGATGTTTCCAATAAAAATAACTGGATGAAAAACTAACTTCAAGTTAACCAATGGATATTTTACTCGCTTTTCCACAATTAGGAAAAGCACAAGAAAGATAACTCCGATGGCGAGAGGAACTATAAACGCTATTGGATTAGTGGCAATTGATCCACTGGATGTTATTGCTATGAGAAAACTGACGAGGGTCACAGCCATCGTTATAATACCTATAAAGTCTATCCGTTGCTTTCTAGCCTGCTTCTCAGAGTTAGTAGGAATATCAACATGATCATGCTCGTGTATCTTCTTACTTTCATCGGCGTGAATGAACCTCCAGCATGCAAGTGACAAAATTACTGCAATAGGAGCGCAAAAGTAGAAATTGGCTTGCCAACCTGCGCCAGCAGCTACTATAGGTCCTAACACGGCTCCTAGCGCCATGCCCCCAGAATAGGCGGCGAGATATATACTTAAGCCAATAGGAAATTTGCTTTTCGGGAACTGATCTCTTATTAATTTAGTTGAAATCGGGGTACTAGCTATTGCTACTCCTTGAAGTGCCCTAATGGCAATGAGGGTGGATATGTCATCTGCAAATGGTGCCAAGATAGTTCCCACAGTAAAACATGCCATCATAATCATTAGCATTTTCTTGGCTCCAACAAGGTCTGACAACCTTCCCATTATGACTGTCATAACAGCTCCTGTAACCATGTATGCTGTCATCACCCACGATGAAAGAGCTTCGGATATTTGAAATTCTTCAGCTATAGCTGGAATAGCCGGTGCCATGGCAGTATTAAGAAAGAGAAACATCACAATAGTACACGCTAATAATAAAAGTGTTTTCCACGCATTAAATGATATTTGTTCTGCAGGAGGAGGTCTGGTATCGGCAGTCGTAGACAATTGGCACTATCAACACTTACAAGTATTTAAGATTAAATTCAGATGATTTCAGATGATATCCATCGGTTCTCGGCTGGTAGTACTAACCTGGAGATATATACATAGTCCTGCCTGACATTCAACAAGTATTTTTTAGATCCCAAATCGAAACTTAATTGATACTTTCTTTTCCCTTGATACTCACCATCTTAATTCTCCAGTCTTTGTGAGCTCTGAGCCACTACTCTTATCGGTATTAGAGTAATTTTCGCACGGCATGACTGATGAATTTCCCGTACTCTGTTTTTCTTGATCAGTCTTCCTTAGGATAGCTGTCAAATGTAATTGGAATACCATCTGCGACATCAACTGCCACCAGTGGGAGCCTTGTGTGGTGGCTATTGGAAATTTTGCAAACCGTTCTTCGTTACTATAGCGATACCAGGTATTATCTGAATCATAAAATTTACTGTCACGTGTAGGTCCATGGGGATAAAACACAGTTGGTACTCCAAATATTGCAAACTCTTTAGCTGAAAAGTACCTTCTTCGGCTTGGATAGTTGACATCCAAAAGTAAAACTAGCACAATAGGTCTAGACCGGTTTTAATTTTAGGCTGTGGCTCAAGAATGCCTGACAATATCATGCCTACTTTTAACTATCATTAGGACGTACGAGGCCGCAACAGGAATAAGAAGCAAGAACGCAACATTTAGAACTGGATCGTTTAATGCACCAGATAACAGAGCATTAGTGATGTATCGTACGAGTATAACTGTGACAGGAACAATTAGTGCAAAATAAGCAATTAGATAGAGTCTCTTCGTAAAGACAGAAAGTTTGTGTTCCTGTCCAATATACAGACCAAAGATTACAAATGCCAATCCCATCATGAAGACAATAATGGTCAGGTTTAGCTGGATGATACTTCCTTGTCTTGATTGTTCCAAAAGCTCAATTATGGTATCAAGACGATCTGCTGTCTCTCCACTCGTGTCTTGACCAAACACTGCTTGCTGGGCACAAACGGCACAACCCATATCGAACGGTGTAAGTAAAAGCAACAGCAAAGTAATCTTCAAATGAATCGAAAACAATCGAAATGACTATTTGGATGAGCGATAATTAAATCTATCAGACTCTGGCTCTATCAAGTCTAGACCAAGCCAAGTTTAATGGCCAGTAGAAAAGAATATTCATTACGATGAAAATAAATAGAAATCCTAAATATTATTGAGTTATTAATTATCCCATTCCCGGCAAAGGTAGACCGGACGAACGGAAGAGAATCAAGACGTAACTGAGTATATTTCTAGCAAAATACCTCTTACTGACCGTGACAACTGTCGCACCCAATATTATCTTAATACTTTCATACTTGACCAAATAATCCCCTGACAAATTTAACTTCAGCAGATCGGCCTGAGTTAAAGCAGAATATAATAAGGTCATCTTCCAACTCAGTTCATATGGGAAAGCTACAGAATAGCCAAAGAGCATTAGTCTTACAAGGTGGAGGCTCACTTGGTGCATATGAAGCAGGAGCCTACCAAGCATTATATGAAAGAATCACCAAAATAGACAGAGAAAAAGGAATAAGAGATAAACCATTTTCAGACGTTGTGGCAGGAACATCAATAGGTGCGATAAATGCTGCAATAATCGTAAGCTACGTAGCAGAAAATAATACATGGGAAGGCTCTTCAGAAAGATTAAATGAGTTCTGGGAGTATTTGTCAAAGGAATCTCCATTAGATCAGATTCCAGCGTTTACAGCTTGGTGGGATTATTTACACAACAACATAAACTCTGGTATTGCCTCTGGGGAGGCTGCAAGAAGATATTACTCAGCAAAGCAATTTGCGATTACAGGAGTACCTACAGTCTTTTCCCCTCTAATCCCACAATTTGATACTAGGTTTTTTGATTCGCAAAATATATGGTATCGTTTTGACAGCGAACCATTAAAAAGAAGTTTAGAGAGATTCGCAAAATTTCCAATAGCAACAAGTTTCGATGGGAAATCATCGTTGCCCCAACCAAGGCTCATCCTCATGAGTGTTGACGTTGCAGAAGGAGTTGCTGTAGCATTTGACAGTTACGAAACGGAAGATGGTTCCAGAAAATCTGAGTATGGAAAATATATTACACAAAACGGGAAAGAAGTAGGACTTCAACATATCATAAGATATAATGATGGAATTACATCAGAGCAAGTTATTGCAAGTGCGTCGGTGCCTATCAATTATAGCTATACCCCTTTAGAGGTTGAAAGTTACAATAGCAATACAGCTGAACTATGAGAAGAATATCCGTTACTTCTGGGATGGGGGAATAATGAGTAACACTCCGTTAACACAACTTGTTCAACTACACCGTCTTTATTGGCTCAAAGTAAAGGGTTTAACAGACACTGTTCCAAAGTTAGAAATATGTATAGTCAACGTTCATCCAGTTAAACAAGATACAATTCCTTGGGATCATGATGGTGTTACAAACAGAAGTAGTGATATAACCTATTCAGACAGAACACGACGGGAGCAACAAGCTTTATTACTTGTATCAGACTACGTCGACCTGGCAAGGAAATTAATAAAGATTGCAAAAGATCATGGGGCAAAAGATGAGATCATAAATAATTTGTTAAACAGTAACACTTTGAATCATGGCTTAGCAATGAAATCTAGAAAATATTCGGATATCCTTATAGGACAATTTGAAATAGGAAAAGTAGTACGAATAAACCGCAAGAATGATGAAAATACTATATCAAATAAAATATTTGACTTTTCGCCCAAGACAATTGAGCACTTAAGAGAAAGTGGATATAGCAATACTATGGATCTTAGTGACGTGGAATTTAGTTGAACTACTAAACACATAACAATATTCACGCGTTAGATTCGGTCAAAAGGTGCAAGAGCAATTAAGTAGTAGTAGTGGTCTGGATATTATAAGCATATGTGACAAAGCCCTGATTTGAAAAACTTAGGGTTATCTTACTTACCCCAGTCATAAGTATTTCACTGGATGGCTGATCAATCATGTTTATTCTATTAGTCAATGATTCAGGGAGTTGATTGCTTTTTTGCTGTCAACTGTCATGTCTGAGCGGACAAGATGTGTAACCGACCGCGTATCGCCAGTACCGTTGCGTATACTCCTTGATTGTGTCAATCAGAGGTGTGAGTAGAGGCTTCGGGACCAAAGGTACTCTGGATCTAACAAATTGAATTCCATTACAAATGCTTCGAATTCTTCTGAAATATTATATATATCATTTTCGCCCTTTCTTAACTTGTCCAGATTATTTATAGCTCTTTTCGTTCACTATCCATCACTAATCTGGAGCAGAGAGCAGAGAGTGCATGGAAGTCGGAAACTCGTATTCAATTTTAGTAGATTCTAAAAATAGGTACTTAGCAAAGAAAAGAGAAGTTACTTATCTTCAGTCCTTAGGTTTTATAGTCTATCTATCTAGTACCTCATATAATATTCCTACGAGCAGAGTCACGATCGGAGTCAATTGTCGCAGTAAAGGTGGTTTGGATCTTCATAGTGTAATGTCAAGAACTAGCAATGATTAAATCCAAGCCTAGAATACGTATTTTGTGGCTGAAGGCGAGCTGACTAGTAACTTTCATGCTCAGCATTAGCCTATTACTAATTATTATCTCTGCAGTACGCCGTTACACTAGAAACTTTATCATACCCGGTGTAACTTTTCTGATGTTCCTTGGAGCAATCTTGGCAGCTGCTCCTATTGTTGGTTTTGAAGTAGACGAATTCTACAATTTCATTGAAGGATTACCGGAAATAATACTATTTGTTATTATCCCTATTTTGATCTTTGATTCCGGACGCAAGTTGAAAATTGTACAGATCAAAAAAGAAGCTATACCAATAGGTTTCTTTGCAATTATAGGAGTAATATTAACTATCATAATTATAGGGATTGCAGTCAATGGCGTATTTCAGATTCCATTTATTGATGCCTTGCTTCTTGGGGCTATTTTGGCTGCTACCGATCCTGTAGCCGTGGGTGTTATATTTAAGAAATTTCCAATTCCGCATAAGTTGAATATAATTATTGAAGGTGAGTCTTTGTTTAACGATGCAACGGGAGTTATCTCCTTTAACGTAATCAGAGGGATAATCTTTTCGGGAGTTGCATTTTCACTACTTGATGCGTCTATCTCTTTTATCTGGTCAATGGTTGGTGCAATTGCTCTTGGTACGGCAATAGGATGGGTTGGTGGAAAAGTTCTCGATAAGTGGAAGGCTGATGAGTATGTCGATTTCACCTTTTCCTTAGGCCTGGCCATCAGTGGCTATATAATAGCGGACCACTTCCTGCATGTTTCTGGAGTAGTTACCACTTTGTTTACTGCATTGCTACTCATTACTAAACACAAAGAGATTTCTACCGGTGTTAGAAAACTGTTTCATAAATACTGGGACTATTTAGGTTTCGTAACAAATAGTATTCTGTTTTTCCTTATAGGAATTCCTTTGCTTGCTGTAGGAACAGCTGAAAGTATTGGGTATCCACTAATTCTCATCCTAGTAGCTCCATTTGCCATAATGATGATGTCTAGAGCTGTTGTAGTATACGGTGGAAGTACTTTTTTAAGAATCTTTAGAGTAAAAATTCCTCTCAAATGGCAGAACGTTCTTACCCTTGGTGGGATAAGAGGAGGCATGACAGTAGCATTGGTTCTGTCACTTTCAGCAGAATATGAATTCAAGGATCTATTTATCAGTTTGATCATACCCCTAATTGCGATTAATCTATTAGTAAATCCTATTTTATTGAATCAGTATCTGAAAAAATCGAAAATCACATAGTCAATTGAGTAGCCATATCCTTTCAACTGACTAATGTATATTAGGTGGGAACCTTACTTGCATTCTTGGAACTTAGCTGATACAGAACAAACCAGCTCTTTAGAAAATTAGATGTTGATCCTAGGAGGAATAGTATAGTTAGCAGTACTGATTTTATGAGTATCAAGGATTTCTTTAGATCAATTTCCTCTTCCAAAGGATCTCCTTCTACAGAAAATGACTATGGATAGTCTTCAGTCCGAGAGGCATATCCCATTTTAGCTTGGTTTATTGAGTAGAGTTATTACATTAATCAACATAGAGAAGTCGAATAGGAATTGAGAATCTTAAATTGAAAATTAACTACATCTTTTAGTTTGTGAAGTTTAATAATAAAAATTATGTCTTAAGATGCCTTGAATGACAGTGAGGATCTGCATGAGATTCAAAATCATCCCCATTTGTCTGTAGAATTCACTATAATATTCTCAAAATAAAAGCCAAAGAAATCTGGACGATAACCCTCTATGTTTGCATATATTGGAGCTGTAGGAACGAGAAGTCAAAAAATAGCTACACATGGAATAGCAGTGGTATAATCAAAAACCGAACTACAAATTCGGTGTATATAAGAAAGCTTAATTACTTCACTCGGGGAATATGGCTTATGACTACTTCAGAAGAAAAAGCAAGCGATCAGAAGGTTAAGGAACAGAGTGACGAGCTGAGGGCAAAGTATCCCATCTTTACTGCCATTCTAGAAAGGATTCCAGATATGGATTTGAAAGAAGTCGTTAGTATATTAGGACTAGTTGATCCTGTAAGGTCGGTATTGAAGACCCATGCTACGAGATTGGCTTTCATAGGGGAGGATAAGGAGCTTGATCAAATGATTGAAGATGGGATTAATAAGTTGAGGACAAAATACGCTACACTGGCCGGTATCCTAGAAAGAATCCATAAAATGGATCTAAAAGAGACCGCAATAGGATTGTTAGGAATTGATGCAATGGAGTCACTGCTAAAGCTTAGGATGCTAGTGATTCTGGCATCCTAATCCTCTTTACCAAGCGTCTTTACCAAGGATTTTTAAAAGATCACTTATATTCAATATTAGCTTAACTCCAAGTCATTAGTTTAGTTGGCAGTCCTAATATAGAATTGTAGGGACTAAGCCATCAATTCATTCACGATTAGTTCAACAGATGCAGTAGCCTCTCTCTACTACTAAAGATATATTGTCGCAGCCATGGACATGTTGTCCACCTTCCTCTTTCGTGCTAGCTGTAACAAGATCCACAACGACAAATATGCCACTATATCGCCGTTCAAGAACGAGTAGTAGAAAACAGTAGCTGAGTGTTGAACTGCAGTTTTGGTAAAAGTATTCAATACAGTTCGCTGATGTCAAAAAATTGGATTTGACAATGTCTACAAAAGCACTTTCTACGTCAGAATATCTGCTTATATCTAATCGACCAATTATGGCAGTCATGTCTACTTTTGAAGTATGTCGATAGTTCAGATTGAATGATCATAAATGTAATTTATCATGTAAAAGAATTACAAAGGGCTAAAGAATACATTTGTAATGTTACCAACGACTTGCCTTTTTGATCTTCTAGATATTATTGATTACTATAGTCTAATCAAATATGCTTTCAGGACATGCTCCGTCTGTTGTTACATAGTTAGTCTGATGCTGAAATCTGGCTTTGATTTTTCAATATGAGAGGTCCCATCATTTGGCTCTGAAATATTGTTGTTAGCATTTATCACATTCTTCTCACGTCTCTTTATATCAAAGTGTATCCTAGGATAAAAGTAACCTAGGATAAAAGATTTATGATTTCCTTAGATTGGTGATATAAATCAAGGATTGACGGGTGAGGGATGCATAAGTATAGGTGTCTAAAATATAATTTAAAACAAATCTCTTTGCTATCTGAATAAAAGGGAAAAGCTTCTTTGGAATGCTTGGAGCGGTCACGTTCAAGTTGTAAATCAAATTCAAGAACAAGTTATCAGGTGCATCTAGTCTGTGGGCAAATTCTGTTTAAGTTCATTTGCTGATACATCTGGTTGTGTAAGAGCATCTCCTAATCCCGCCATCATCTGTCTAGTACTATTATCTATAGCCAAAGTTCTGTTCTCTGAAAAAGCGGTCATTTGCTGACCTGCTCTTGTCAAATTAACTGCTAGCGAGTCTAATTTACTTGAAGCCATTTGTAACTCTGACCTTGCTCCAGAGATATTTCCAGTGCTAACGGTAGTAGCCAAACTGGGCCTAAAGATGTAAAGTGGTGAAAAAACCACCATGGATAGAATTAGGAGGCTTCCAATTGAAGTGGCAGACTTAGAAAGAGGCTTAGAATTCTAGATACAGGCTCTTAAAAAGAATCTAGTAAAAAATAAGGGATTACTGACCGAATGGTGATAAAGTCGGTACTACTCAGGGCTTAACGGAGAGCGCCGGTCGAGACTATTTCAGACGTCATTTGAATATTGCCAATGAAAAAGGGAGAGGCTTAACTTTGGAATACCACACAACTTGATAGGATAAAAAGAATCTTTAGTGGCATCCAACTTTGCTATAAACGTGACCCATGAAAAGTAATTGATTTGCAAGGGCCAAAAGAAGTATCTGAAAGTTAAATTTGAATTAGTCACTTGATATTTTTTAAGATTTGTTGTATAAGTTTATAAATTTCAAAGAGCTTAATTGGACTGTATAAAGGTATAATAGGGACGTTCGAGAGAGGTGGTTATGAGACAAGAACACGTAACTTTGAAAAACGTAGAGGTCGAACGACTTTTTGAACTCATCAAGAAACATTTGCAGGAAATAAAGCTAGATATTATTCATGAAGAGACGGCTGCTTCCACTGCTTCCACTGCTTCCGGCTATTGGAACTTGAAGGCGCATAAAGGTAGCAAAGGTAGTATAGTTGTGGGTAATATAAGAGATGTAGAAGTAATGATAAGCGGAACCAAGGGTAACTACGACCTAGTTCTAAGAACTGGTGCATGGGGTAAAGACATAATCGTACCAACAGCCATATGGGGAGTCGCGACAGCAGGATTAGTCTGTTGTTCCAGTAGCTCTAGCTGAAATTTACAGGGCGCATGCATTTGAAAAGCATTTCTGGGATTTTATTAGAGAAAAGACCGCTGAAATTAGCGATGGAAAGGCAGAAGTTTCTAGTCCAGTAACAGTGACGCCCTGAGTGAAATTATAGAGATAAAGGTATTAAGATGCGAGACAGGACTGGATATTTTTTCTGAGTCTTTAAAATTTTTCTTCATACATAGAAGGTTTCAACTCAAGACTAGCCGGGCTATCGTTAAAATTTCCGAAATGTAAGTGGTTTACGCCCGAGATTTTTAATCCCACGACTGGAACGTTCTGTCAATAACAATACCCACTGGAAGAACGTTTTTGCAAACCTTCTGACACTAAATTCAGACTATGGAGGATAAAGCAACAAGGGTTAGAGGCGTTAAAAGGTCAGCACCTCGAATAATATACTCCTAATATATTCAGGCGTTACTAGTTCAGTGTATCAAAGTCTTGAGCGTGAAAGTGTCAAGATATCACAAGCGATATTCTCTATTTTAGAGTATATAGAGGATTATGATACCCGGTCTCTATAGGTCTACTCTGGCAGTAGACGCCAAGCGTAGTATTCCACCTTGGCTTCCTGGTTGCTATTCTTGTCGTTGTCGCTTTCCCTTATGAACTCTAAAGTTGGAACCAATTTTCCCAATTCTTGTTTATATACTAGTGTTACCCATCGGCACATGATGAAAAACAATATTGTAATAGGAATAGTTGTTGCCATGGCTTTGGGCTCTGTCATAACAGGTAGCACCCTTACAGCGGTATCAGCGCAAGGGAACATGACTGCAGGTGGCGGTGGGAACATGACTGCAGGTGGCGGTGGGAACATGACTGCAGGTGGCGGGGACATAGTACAGCAGTTAAAGTCAGCCGCTGTCACAGCAAAACTCATAGACAATAAGAAAATGTTTATAATCGCCTGCCTGCCGGAGATGACAGATCCAGATACCCAGTGCTCAGTTGCCAACCTAGAACTGCGATAAATGAATGAGTTTTAGAGGATAAGGGTCAAAGAGGAAACCCTACCTTCATCTTTTTTATTTTTATTTGGTTTTTGTTGTTGTTCTTCTAGGTACCTTACTCCTTACTCCTTTAATCAGATTGAAGTATCGGATACCTTACATTGTTACAGTGAAACACAAATCCATTTCATAGGTAGAGATATTGTACATATTGGTACTTATTCTGTTTATACAGGTTTCTTATATTATAGTTCCCCAACATTGTTGCATCTCTTGTCCTATTCTCGAAAATTAATCACAAGCTGTTCTGAAAGTCGTTACCAAAGGGAATACAAGTAATTGTCAATATGAGCTGTTTTTTTTAGCCCGCTCGCCTTCTAACTTCTAAGCTGAGAACAGATTCACCTAAAGTATGTACACAATTTTGGCAATGAATCTTCTGAATCTAATCTTCAAGAGTTAGTATATTGCCAAAAGACAATCAGGAAACAGAAATATTAAGACCTAAACAATGTCCTAACTGTAACGAACCCAATAGACCAGATCAGAAATTCTGTCAAATGTAAGATGGTACTAACTTATGATGCCTATTGCGAAACGATTGAAGAAAAACAAATTAAGGCTAAATGGGAAGATCAAAATTAATGCCTGAAAAGGAAGTCTATCCGATAAGAAATTGTGCAGGCTGCGGCGATCCTATTTTTTTGGATAAAGGCAACTACATACAATTTGTCAGTACAAGTCAAATAAAATGGTATACACACAAAGATTGTTTTACTAAAAGTTTGAATAGAGGGCTAAGTGATTGGCTAGAGATAGAGATGAACTCCTACTTTAGAAGGATGGAAGTACACTAAGCCTTTTTCCTTCTCTTTAATAGATTTCTCCAAGAAAGGGGGTTAATGAGTAAGCCACCAATAGTAGCCAAAGAAATACAGATTTGTCATAATGGCATAATTTTTACAATTCAAGTTACATTAATTGAAGCAGGTACTCAAGTACCTCCATCATCACCACAATCTGTTGATACTTTAAAAATTGTTAATGTCGTCACTTCAGCAGCAGACGGTGATAACAAAGGGGAAAATATGCTCTTGTAATGAAGATTTAACAGTTGGTAAGAGCTTGCAATCTGGACAATAAAATAAACGAAAAGAAGGGAAGGCCAGTAAAAAAGCATTCAGAATCTTATTGCCACGTGCGAATGCAGCAATAATATGATTTTGAATAAACTGGCTCATCCACAAACTTGTGAGGCTAATTTATCTCATCTCCTCATAGTAGACATATTACCGGTTTCCTGTCAACAGCTATATAGTTTATATCCCTCCTCAAAAATTGGTTTATTTATTGATCGCTGGATCAAAAAGCAACTATCTGCTGGAAATTGTTGGCACATTCATCCTGGTTTACGCTATTTGTTCAGCAGCTACTGTATATTCTGGGACCAACAAACTGCTTGGAATAGTTGGCCTCGGACAGCTCGGAATGATTGGAATAGGTTTGGTTCATGCTTTTGCTTTAGTTGCAATAGTTTATGCTATAGCATATCGCACTGGAGGTCAGGTTAATCCAGCTGTTACAATAGCGTTGCTAGTAACAGGAAAACTGCGTGCAAAAGAAGCGACACTGTATATTGCGTGCCAAATATTAGGGGCTGTTATCGCTGCCGCTGTAGTATATTCAATGTTTGGAAGCGATATGGCTGCTAGTGTCACGCTTCCTGCGGATGATAATGTTACTCGAGCGTTTATATTGGAAACTGTTATGACATTTACTCTTGTATATGTAGTATTAACAACAACTTCATCCAAAAATTATAAGATAGCGTCATTAGCCGGAGTGGCAATAGGATTTACCCTTGGATTTAATGTAATATTGGGAGGTTCCATAAGTGGCGGATCTTTAAATCCAGCACGTTCATTTGGTCCTGCACTAATTGTTGGAAACTTTGACTATCAATGGATTTACTGGATAGCTCCTATTCTTGGAGGACTAATAGCAGCCGGGGTGTATAGGGGATTACATAAAGACTTAGACTTACCATCGCCTCCAAATGATAAATTGACATAAGAGTGCTAACTTCTTTGATTATTATTGGCAGTATCTCAAGAACGTCTGACAATATCGTGCCTACTTTTGAGTATCATTAGGACGTATGAGGCCGTAACAGGAATAATAAGTAAGAACGCAACATTGAGAACTTGATCGTTTAAAGTGCCAGTTAACAGAGCACTGAAGATATATCTTACGAGAATAACAGTGATAGGAACGATAAGTGCAAAATAAGCGATCAGGTAGAGTCGCTTCGTAAAAACAGAAAGTTTCTGTTCCTGCCCAATGTACAGACCAAAAAATTACAAACGCCAATCCCATCATGAACTTTTCTTAGCTCCACCTAATTGTACATTAGTCAGTTGAAAGGATATGGACAAAAATCATCAAATGGAATAGTATTTTCAGTCCCTTTCACCTCTCTCCACTAACCTCTCACAGCTGTGTCAGGAGAAGGCGCATTGAATTTAGCGTACTTACATCAAATAATCTTAGATTAATTTTATCGGATCTACATTTACTGAATTCATATTAATAGTAAAGATGTTGAAATTAAATAATTTCTTTTTATCACCTAACAAATCTCAGTCAGATGAAATAGATCATTACCATACACATAGGTTTTAATATTCAAGCATAATTAAATTCATACAAATGTTTCTATTGGATATTATTAAGCATGATACACACAATGAAAATATTTGTGATCTATGTGGTGAAGAATTTGTGAATTATAAGGATTTGATCGCACACGCAAGACACGTACATCACGATCCAATTATGAAGTGCCATGAGTGTGGTAAGGAATTCATTCACGAAAAAGATAGACTTCATCATATCAGAGAAGAACATCTAAAAAAAATAGATCATCGAACCCATAAATGGGAACATACGAAAAGAGTTAAGGATCCGCAATCTGACGTAGATGAACATATGCATAACTTTGGTGATAATTTCTAAATCTCACTTTATTTTGACATCAGATCCGTCTAAGTTCTTTTAGTAGGCCATAACATTATACCTATCTGACTAAAAGTACAGGGCAATAAGCATACTACATTACACCATTTGCGACACTTCCCATCAATGACCTTTTAGTCCTGTTCCTCTCTTCGTTCCAAAGACTACTAGGCCTCATCAACAGAATAATTTAAAATCAATTCGGTTCAACTAAAGCGTCTGTCTTTATATCTTTCAGACCTGCATTCTTTGCTAATTGTCTTACTATGTCAAACCAATATTCTACTTTATCTTTAATGTCAGCATATTTGACTGAGTATAATGAATATTCTGAACCGTCTACGGGAACAAGTATCTTGCTTATCCTAACTTCAGATCTATCTTCAGTGGCTTTAGTTTCTGCCGTCGTACTATTTTGATAGCACTTCCTTAATAGCAGTTTAACAAGGATTGTAGTTCATTTATTTATTTCGGTAGTAGTGATTGTAGGGAATAAACCTTTAGCAGAACATACTAAATATAAGAGCAGGCATGTAAAACCCTATCCACTAAAGGAGGACAAATTAAAAACGGAGCTCCTAAAGCTAAAAACATCATACTGACTACCCTGCTACCGCACTATCGTACTCTGCGATGCAATGATCTAAATCACTGCCAGTAAAAGATGCACATACCGCTCCTACATTATATTGATCGACTATTGCAGCTGCCAATCCATACTTGACGCCTATCATGTAAGCATACGTATGTTTTGGAATTGGTATAGCTGTTTGAGCCTGAGCCATTGATACTGTTATCGCCGAGAAAGTTACTATGAATACAAAGAACGAGTATAAGGTTGGAGCGGTGGTCATAAGCCAATTGTTTTTTGTCTTTTTATGCAGATCATAAATCATTTCTCTCTAGATTCCTGGTATTGTACCTGTCCTTCGGTATTATTAAAAAATGATAATATTATTCGGTTGGTCCTAATGAGCAGTCTATAATTCACGGCTTTTTTCAGATGTAATAGTATACAATACTAACCGTGAAGCGGCTGATTTGTTATCATACATATATTCATCAAATCAATCAAATGCCCACTAATGAGATTGGCAGTACGTTGGCTATCGACCGCTACTTTTGCTTATAAGTTATCCATGCTTGTCTGTTGTTCTCCTAAGGTACATAGAAGTTATATGATTTCAACTATAGAAGATAACCCTGTGATATATCACAACACGAAATGACAGTCGATTGGAAAAAATAATCTATCATGAGGCCCGCGATTTCAGTGGATCTCTTAGATGTGGGAAATCACAAAGTTACTATTTCTGTTTTGTTGAACGATTAAGATTGCCGGTGGCAGTTATCTGACCACCAGACCATTAAGCTTGACAATGGCATTCTGCGCCTCAATAAATCATTAGATGGAAGTATTTCTTATTAACATGTTCAATTGAATGCTGTAAACAATCTTTTGCATGAGCCAAAAATCCTAATGGATTACGCAACATTGTTCTCATACTATGAGAATATTCAAATGGAACTCCAACCTTTGTTCATATTCTTTATCTCCCTCTTGAATGATCTCAGAAAACTAATATCCATAAGAATTCGTCCACGTTCGATTAATGGACGGACTGGGTGGCTCAAATATACCGTTCTTCATTTAACTTTTTAGTTGTCGTTTCGAATTAGTCTGAATGAAAAGGGATTCTTAGCACTAGTGATTTAACATTCCCTCTACCTATTTTTGGACTGTCCTAACAATACCAATCTGTAATGCCGCTGACAATCCATCGACTACTACCCATGCCTCCTTTATCTTGTTGCCATCAAAATGAAAAACAGTCATACCGACGGTTTCAAATTTCTTATGGGTAGCTGGAATGCCACGAAATTCCTTTTCGTGCGTTCCTTCAACAACAAAAGTGGAAGCAACTTTACCAGACTCAACTATGCTATCTACCATAGTAAACCGCATATCAGGAAACGCAGCACGATCTGAGGAAATCCATTTCTTAAAGTTTTCAATTCCTTCCACATCTTCACCGCGAGCATGGTATACAAAGCCAGGTGTCAATAGACTGTCTATACTGTCCAGATTTCTTTGGTTGTATACGTCATCAAAAAATTGGCGAACTGTTAGTTTAATTTCTACAAGAGACATCCTTAAGCCCCTTACTATTAGTCAGAATTTAACTGTTTTCTAGCAATATTGGGCAAGGGTGGCCAGAAATACCTGTAGGAAATCCCAAATAATTTTCGATACGTGAGCTTGAACATGCTTGACCACCAGGGGAACTTGTCTCGAGCACTAGGACATCTAGTCCTTCTGAAGCGGCATATACTTCGGCCGCCAATCATGAGGGACCAGCTCCGATGATTACAAGATCCCGAACATGGGTTTGATCGATAGACACTATTTTATTTAACACTATCGCTAAAGATATCTCAAAAGCGAACATAAATAGAATTTTATAAATACTATAGCTGGGAAACAGGGAGGATAGCTCTGAATATCTATAGAAGTGTTTAATAGCAACCATTCCAAATCAAATACTGATCGGATGAATTGACTTTTTCTGATAGGCTAAATAAGGTTAAAGGTGAGATTCCATTTGCACTCACCGTAGTTCAAGATTGGCAATTAACTGAAGAAGATGCCGAGGTTCTACAAAAACGTGTTAATACGTGGGCGAAATTAAATCAGATAGTCCCTGATCAGGTTTGCTCGAAATACCTTAGTAGACCATTAGGAAGGATTCGACGTCCCTAGCCTATAAATCAATCATCTTCACCCACATTACCACAATGGCTGGGGTCTGATGATAAAGATATTCTAAAAATTGGGATTTTGTAGGGTTCGTGTGTTTTTATAATGGTTAGAGATAAGGTATTGATTGTTTCTTCTGGTGACGACGAACACAGTAACGTAATATCACAATGGCTTAGGAAAGAGAATCTAGCCGATCCTGTCCTATTTAATTTTCACGATTTTCCTTTAAGTGCACAAATGACATATCACAATGAACATGGGTCGAGTCTTGTCATCCCAGGATTTGGAACACTAAAAGAGGACCAAATTGCAGGAGTTTGGTGGCGTAGGCCGCAAAAATTCTCCTTTGAAAAAAGTATAGTTGATCCTAAAGTGAAAAGATTCTGTGAAGTAAATTGCCAACATGCCATACAAGGATTTTTTGAAATTCTCGGAGACCGAGTAGTAGACCCTCCTTTTCGTATTCTAGCTGCTGATAGGAAACTGTTTCAGTTACACATAGCACAGCGCTGCGATCTCAAAGTTCCCTCTACATGTGCGACTAATGATCCGGCTGTTGCTCGCGACTTCATTGACTCACAATCCGACGGTGTCATATATAAGATCTTTCGAGAAACTACCAATTTTGTAACTGGGACAACGCTGCTAAAACCCACAGAGTTAGATAACTTACATATGCTTCGCCACAGCCCAGTAATTTTTCAACAATTCATAGAACCAGATTTCGATATTCGAATTACGATAGTAGGAAAGGATATCTTTTCAGCCAAGCTCACTTCCAGCAAACCAGATGGTAGAGTAGATATTCGGAAGGACGCTGTTTGCGAAGCTGAACCCTATGAACTACCTCAAGATATAGAACAAAAAATACGAAGGCTCATCTCTATAGTAGGACTGAGATACGCTGCTATTGATATGCGCACGAATAAAAAGGGTGAACATTATTTCCTTGAAATTAATCCTGTCGCTCAATACCTTTTCGTAGAAGTAGCTACCAATCAACCAATCACCCGAACACTCGCACGGCTGTTGGCAGACCCCGTAAGTTCTAAATGAACTAGAGGTACTCGAATAATACGATATAAGTATCAAGTGATAATGATCGACATTGTTAATAGCTGTTCAATTATAGTTGTTGAACGATTAGTTTGGAATGTTGCAAAATCCATTTGTATTCGCTCAAAGTATCATATATGAAGCCATCATCTGGTCTGCAAAATTGATGATAAAATGTATTCGTTTGACCGTTTTCACCTTGGGCAACGTATAAGTGATCTGGACATCCCCATTCTTTACATTTATTGCACTTGTGAAATTCATTGGATTTGTCAAACTCATGACACCTCGGCTCTCGACACTTAGCCATACAATCAGACTAGCCTGACTCTACTTTTGAATGGATTGATTTGAGAAGGTACACACATTAGACCGGAATTTCACTATAAAATACATTATAAAATAACAGCCGGTAACAGTGTGTAACAATAATCATTATGGCTGTAACAAGTGATAACAGATCGAAAAAGCTAAGAGTAGCTGTTTCCCAATTAAATTGTACAGATTTATGCAAGCGTTACTGAATAAGAAAGAGAAAGATGAGTTAGCGATCCAGCTCTATCAAGAAGGTAAGTCCATGCGAGAGATTGCTCAACAATCTCATCTGTCATTCGGAACTATAGGTAAGATCATTAGACGATTTAATGGGCTTGATAATAGTCAAACTCTACCAAGTGATATGAGCAATAAGTCTAAACAAACTCAAGCTTTATTTCTATTCGCACAAGGCAAGCGTCCAATTGATGTTGCTGTAGAATTAGATCTTTCATCCAGCGAAGTAGAGAATAAATTACAAGAGTTTTGGATATTGAACAATCTAGACGAACTTGCATGTATATACCTTTGTCCAGATAATCTTGATCTGTTTCTTCAACTATTTCACATAATGAAGCAAAATAAACTGTTTAATCAGAAAGATATTAAAACTGTGATGAAATATGCTCGTGATTTACCATCTTTGGAGAACAAATTCCGTGATATTGCAAACACAGTATTAGATCTAGAAATTAAGAAAAAAGAATTGACTGCTCAACTATTAGATCTTAAATATGTCATAAACCAATACCAAAATGCTATTGATATGAAGAGAGAAAGGCTGTCTAAGATGGAGTCTTCTATGTCACAACTAGCCATCCGCTGTGGTAAACGAAGGTCAGAGAAGACTTAAAAGTGAAATCATTGCCATGTCTCAATCACAGGCTACAAATTGCAGCTGCATTTTCTCTCCAGTTAATTATCGAAAAGATATAACATAAATCTGAATTAATCCAGACAAGATTTGTAGTCAAATAGGAGCTTGAAGAAGAAAATTGATTAGCTCTCAAGGTGTCGGATTTAGCATGCTAACTGCGGTTCTAATGCTATCCATGATTATGCTAGTTACGACTGATGAGTTCACAGCGAGTTAGCAACTAATGGACCTCCACTATCAGATAGACAACCAATAGCAATATAATGAAGATATTCAAATTGGATGTTAGATTGTGTAATCGCTAGGGGAACGGTTTATAACAGAGGCATTATCGCCGACTTACCTTAAGACAACACTATTAATTATATTAATGGCCGTGGCTGAATTGTATTGTTGCTGACGGTTGAGCAGAATAGGTAATAACATTCCATTTATTATCTTTAAAAGTCCAAGCTTGTGTCTGTTTAATATCAGTTTGATTGTCAGTTACTAAATATGTAATCTGATATCCAGGCAGACCTGATATCACTGTGGGAATAGATTGGCAGCAAAGTAACGTTACCAAAGGTTTGCCTTAGACTAGCAATAGTAGAATTTAATGTTTCATCTATTAGAAATTTGGCAGTTTTTGAAGCGTCAGCTGCACTAGCAATTATCAGATATGGAGATAAATCTATAAAGATCATAAACAGAATCAAGCCACTCATTGCAACCAGTGGGATAAAATGTCTCATTTTTTGCTAATACTATACCTTCTTCTCAGCATCTGCACATAATACTTTACGACAGATAATGAATATATAACCAAATGGCCAGAGCGTTGCCAAAAAATGGTTGTAATTCTCATATGCAAAGCATAGTCTATTCATCAGGCCGAATTTTACCATATAATAGGTTATGAAATAACAGGTAGTATTGAGAGTAGCGGCCTACCTAGGCGCTACAATCACAAAAATTGTGCAGTCAGACTTAATATCATATAATTATTAATTTCTAATTCTATAGTCGGGTCTGACTCAGATACTAGCACGTTATTCGTTAACAGATTCCTGTCTAGGAACAACTTTGTTACTCCTATGGAATTCTATCTCCATTCCCCTAGTTTGACTATATTCTATTCTGAATGATTCGTCAGTCGCGATAGAAATCAGTTCAGTATTTTGAGAATTACAAATGTGACAATCTAGAATCCAGATAGAGACTTTAACTCGTCACTGCCGAAATAAGATGCACACCAATAACACGAATTACAAATCACAAAATAGATTTTATCGATAGGCCGCAAAATCTTATTATCTTCAACAGTATTCGAAGAGATCTTTGTTTGCAGCAAGTCATATACTATATTAAGTCTGACCATTTCTTATCCCATTCCCTAGAAGCCTTTAGTCGGCAGCTATAGTTTTTATGTATTATTATCTCGGCCTTGTTTTTTAAAGAGGCTATGAATTGCTGAAAGAATGATCATTTATTATAAATTCTGAGCTCTAAAATAGCAAATCTCTGTGTATTTTTTAAAGTCTTTTATATCCGAGTGAATAATTCTACAATAGTGTTAAATAATCTTGCGAGTCTTTTTGATCCTGGCAAAAAAACTGTAATGATATGCGATGACGAGCGAGATTTGATTATGTATCCAATGTCGTAATCGTATCTATAAGACTATGATGTAACCAAAGTCAACTAGTAGAACAAAAAATAACAAGGCACAAAACCATGGTGAGGAAAAATGCTATCAATAAATATAAACTGCCAGTACCGAAAGATCAGTTACAGCGTATTGACAGAACTTCATCGCCAGCTCATTTGGGCAAACTTCGAAACGCCATTGATCTTTTAGTTGATAAAGATACGCCCGTTCTTGCCGCAGCCGACGGAATAGTGACTTTTGTTAAAGATATCTCTGACATCGGAGGACCTAATCCAGCATATTGGGAGTATACAAACTTTATTGTAATTATGCACTCAAATGGAGAATACTCACGTTACGATCATTTAAGCTACAATAGTTCAATGGTGAAAGTTGGTCAACGTGTCAGAGCAGGCGAAGAGATAGCTAAGGTTGGAATGACTGGTTACACATATCTACCACACCTTCATTTCCAGGTTTTTGTGATTAGTGGAATTAATATGTGGACAGACTTCGATACTGTAAAAGTTCGATTTTAATATTCTCCCAGGCATTACTGTCGTAAATATTGCGCGATTAAACATAATATTATTTAGCGGTCAATCTATCGATAGCCTATCTATCAATCAATTATTGTTACTATCCAACAGAACACGACTCCCATTGTCAAGGATTTAACACAAGAAGTCTAGAGAATACGTGAATAGTCTGCTAAATCTACTCAATTAATCAAAACTAGAGATATCGATAGAATTGAAATGCTTGGAGAAGCGCATCTAAGTGTTCGAATTTAAAATTGTTTCTCCGGTAGTGGTTATTGCGATGATCGTTCCCGACCAACTAACTTCAGCCGAGTCCAATCAAAATGGTACTGGATACTAACTCAGACATCATAATCTCTCCAGGAGATTCAGAATATATGTTCTGGCCGTTATCTAATTAATATTTTGTCACTAAATTGTGCATATATCACTCAATGTTTAAGCTTTGGGCTTTCGATTGAAGAACGCAACAACGAGTCAAAGACTGGAAATTTCGACGTGTACTAGATTGAATAACAGTGGATTACGCAAAAGCGACAACCATTTCATGAGATGTATTTGAGTTTCCATTTTAAATGGACTGAATTAAGCAGGTTTCAAAATTATGGTTGAACACACATAGGCAAAATCTTTATGAACGTGTTACAATAGGATGAAACCCGATCTAGAACGTAAAAGATAGCATTTTGACAATCCGTCTAGGGAAATCATTTTGACACTTTTTGTCAGTAAATGGAAAAAGTATTCTAGAAGAACAGGGATTGAACCCTATCAAGCATCAGATTGCCGGATCTGAGAAAATGTTCCGGCGGCAATTAGGAGTATGTTAGTCACTTTACAAATAGTTCAAAACGTATCGATAGCAAGATAAACTGAAGATCTAAACATTTCGATGAGCAAGAACTTTTGAAGAATGCTGCGGAGCATGTTGTCAAAGATCATGGATATACAGAAGATATCATGAGACCGCTTTTGCTACAGATTTAGATATGATTATTCCAATTTTAGTGACGAGAATATCCGAATCGCACCTATTTGTAGTAGGTGCATCGGGACTGATTCATCTCCAAACTTTTTTAGTTTCTGATACTACAATACTCTTATTTGGATAATATTAATCAGCCTAAGCTGGTACTATTTGTTGCTCAGGAGATTCTTGTCTGTCAACAATTTTTTTATTTCTATAGAACTCTATCTGCATACCCCGGGTGACATTATAATCTATTCTAAATGACTCATTCGATGAGATGAGTATAAGCTCTGTATTATGGGAATTACAAAGATGACACCGAAGAACTTGTGGCGAAGACTCCAAGTCGTCAATTCCGAAATTTATCGTTTATGTGTTATAGCATGTTCTGTTAATGGCTTAGACTTTTAGAGAGAAAATTATTTCCGGTGGCCACCGATACCGCCATGGCGGAAATCCGTTTTACAGTGTAGAGACAAAATAAAATCTCAGCTATAGAATAACTAGATGAATAGCCAATTGACTGTTCTATTTGTAGACTTCTGCTGCAGCCTCTTTTGCTGTGTTTGCGATTGTTTTTGCGTTGTTTACATTAATTCTTGAAAGTTCTTCTGTATGCTGTTTTAGCTCGTTCGAATGCGCGTCCCATAGCATCAATATTTCCAAATAAGATATCATTATTTATTCTTGTTGCTGCTGAAATATTTTCTGCGATATTACTAACTGATCTGGCCCATAGCTCGGTTGGTACTCTTGGAGATAACCAGTTGTTGTACATTCTTTGTACATTTTCATAGTATGGAATTGAAGAGTCGAAGACAGAATTTATTATTGATTTTTGAGCTTCGATATAGTCTTCTGTCATTTTTCCAGTTGATTCTAGTGCTTGTTCCTGATAATTCTTGACGACATCTGCATATCGTGGAATTTGATCTTTTGCTTCGTCTATTGATTTTTTTACATTCTTTTTAGTTTCATTCAATGACGCGTTTATAGATTCTTGTGCCGCAGTTCTAGCTTGTTCAGCAACTTTCTTTGTAGCTTCAACGGCTTTCTCTTCCTCTCGTTTTGACATACCACTACACTATTAACATAGCTATATAAATGTTGGTAATAAATGGTGTTCAACACCATCTAAAGACTATATATGGAGAGAATCAGACGGATCGGTAATAAATTAATGGCTTATTGACACAGCAGAAAGCAGAAAAACAAAGCAGCCAGATCACTTCTGAGTACATTATTGTTTTTTTGAACTGTCAGTCTTATTAGTCGCCCAAGCAATATAGATATTTTCATCAGATACAGCAACTGAGACTTTGCGCTGGGGTCCCTATACTGCAACCGTTCCAAAGCTCAGGTGAGGCATTAATCGAGATATTAAAAGTGCTGATCGTAGTTGTTCCAAGAGCGATAATTATCATTATTATTGTTGTAGTTGTAGTTGTAGTTGTTTCTGTAGCTAGATGTTTATTCGTCTATCACTATGCTATCTACCGATCGATATAAAGGCCTATCAACATCAACAGATATCTATTAGGATTAGTCATCTGTAAATTTAGCAGCTTTCTCTGTAAAGGGTTAGATATCTATAATCAAGCAATCATCATTCAAAACTATTAACAATATCTGTTATAGATAGCATCTGCTCCCACTTAATTAGTCTGTTGCCGACCCGCATCATAACAGTCAAGGCCTTAAGCGATATTAAATTATATCTTTATTGTTATATTCGATAAAGTGATTACTTAATTAAGTCTCATATGGAAAGGAGTAGAAAAAGGAAATTGCAACATTCACGTGCTGTGCCTTTATCACCAAGGTTTAATGATTACCCCGTAATTAGTAAAACAAGTCATCGAAAAGTCCTCTCCTTCTCTGTGTATTATTATTATAATAGTCATCATACTCTCCATTTCTATAATGATACTGGTTAATGTGTTGGTCATCGTAGTCGCTTTGGATTTTGGCTATCTTATCTATCTCACCTCTATCTAACCATACTCCCTTGCAGGATGGACAGTAATCAATATTGACCCCGTACTTTTGCATTAGTAACAATTGAGTCGAACAATTTGGACATTGCATCTCTGAATCTAATCGCCTCTTATGTGCTCATATAAACATGTGTCATTTAAAATCTTATTTGAAATTCATTTATTCCACTAAATATCCCAGAAGCTTATATATTTAGGCCTTTTTATAGTCAGGTCATGAAAACTGTCCAGATTTTGATCTTGATTATTATTGCGGTATTCATAATCGTAATGTTCGCGACGTTCTCGTTCCTATTTCACTTTTTCTTTATGATCCCTGTTATTACAACGCTGACACTAGATGGGCAAGGGCTATCTTTGTCTCCAATTATTCCTCAGATGTGAAAAAATTCTATAACGATCACGTAGGCACTGTTAGTTAGATTAATGCCAGAACTACATAGATAACCTGAAAGCATCAAACAAGTCGTCATGTGAGGTTTCTTCTTTGTCCAACGCAGCTTCTCCATTTTCTAATCGCTTCCACACTGAAGGCTGCGAGATAGGTAAAGGCTTATTTATAAAAAAAGGTTAAACTGCCCTTCTAAACAAAGGTGATTCATCCCTTATCTCTTCGCATCTTTTTCGATAGTCCAGATATTCCTGGATAGCCTTAGCACATTCAGGAGTGAAAAATGTGTAATATTTGTCACGAGTACGAGCATAAACCTGGACTTTGTATAAGAGGACGGATATGCCCAGGTGAATATTGTCCAACACAAATCTGTTGACTTGCTCATCAAGTGCACTAGTTCTTTTGTCTCTCATCTACAAAGCATCTCAATCCACAAGATAATTCGTGATCGTCAGACGTTGCCAGTTCTAGAACTACTTCTATCTAGTAAGGAAACTCAATATTATGAAATTACTCAAAAATGTTTCTGATTCATTACAGTTATTCGCAGAAAAGTCAAGGTTGTGAGGCATCCTGAATAGGATTATTGTAAAGTTATTTACTAATAATACAAACTATAATCCAACCCTCTTCATTTTTGAACCACATTTAGGACATGCTATCTCTCTGTGCTCATAACCACATTTCATACAATAGTATTTGACTTTACTTTGGCTATCGTCAATTGAATTAGAGGTATTGGGTTTGTATAATTCTTTAATCTTTTTGAAGTCAAACCCAGTAACTGTGCTTGTAGGATTTTTCATGCCTAATTTTCTTAGGAGCAGATATCTCCTGTACCAACCAAGTACCAGGAATGCAACCAATGCTAGAGCAAGGTCGGTTGGGAATGGCAAGAGAAGCGTAATGATAAAAGCAACAGCTAAATAAATGGCAGTCCATTTGAGCTGATTCAAAACAAGCTGTTTCCTATCAAAGTCCTTCATTTACGTCCATTCCTATAGTATAATAGTGCAAACTAGAATATAACATTCCTGTCTTCATCTCATAACAAAAATGCATTATCTGCTATAATAACTGCATTTAGAGAAGATGAAAATTAGTTATAGACAGAACAATAAACGCAAAAGGAATTTACTGGATAGACAACAAATTGGTTTCAGTCATGAGGAATATATTTCGGCTTATAATAAGACTTATGTCACTTCCAATTGAGCAAGTAATTAGCTGAACTATATGCATTCGCCAATCACTTTACTTTAATCGAATATTTGTCCTCTAATTTCTCCTTCAGGATTTTGTTTAGTAAGGATATTAACATATGTATTATTTCCACCTACAAGTGTAGTCAGATCAGATATCTGTTTTCCATTCAATAGACCTTGAAGTATATCAGCTGTCATGTAACCTTCTGCTAACAGTCTATCTACTGGACCGGTGGGTGCTAGATCATTGAAGCGTATGAGTGTTACTACAACGGGACCATTTTCACCTTTTTTCCCTTGTTGTATTTGAGCAGTAATAGCGTTATCTATGTCATTCCAATACTGCTATGAATAAGAGTAGAATTACCAGTAACCTTAGAGTTTGTGGGCGGCACTTCATCTTGACCAATAAGATTTGCGGTAAAGTTTTGCTTACCTTGAGTTAACACAGATGTTGGAAGTTTAATAGATGATGAAGACATCATAATACTTGTTACGCATATTACTGCTACAAGACTAAAACATGATATAATTACTGCTACATTTTTGGCACTCTTTATTTCTTCTGATCTTGCTCCAATGAAACGAATCTAAAGCCTTGCCATTTATAAGTTATTTACGCAAGCCAATCTAGCAATATAATGCCAAGATCAACTTTTTGAAATTCTTAAGAATTACTTTATTACTGACACAAGTCCATCTGTACCTGTACGTGTGCCAGCTACGTAAACAGCCTTATTGGGTGGATTAAATTCTAAGGCGAGGGGAAGACTGTTGATATCTGTGGTAGAAGCCAATGTATTATTCTCACTGTTTAAAATAGATATAGAATTGGATACAACATTACCTACGTACACATCAGTATTGGACGGATTGAATAGCATAGCAACGGGCTCGGTACCAACTACGACGGTTTCGAGTAATGTGTTATTCGAGCCATCAATTACCGATACAGATCGTGAACCGCGATTGGCTACGTAGATATCATTGTTAGCAGGATTGAATTCTATAGTGGTAGGTTCGTTTTCAACTTGAACATTATTCGCTACCGTGTTATTCTTGGGATCTATGACAGAAACTGTTCCTGAATCCCTATTAGCAACATATAGGAAGTTGTTTGAGGGGTTATATTTTAAGGATATAGGCGAACCTCCGACTTCTATCTCTTTGATCAGCGTATTGTTATTGCCAGTATCAATGACTGAGACAGTGTTTGAGCCTTCATTTGCTACGTAGATATATTTATTGGAAGGATTAAACTCCAAGTCTACAGGATCTATACCAACTTCTATATCATTGATAACCTCATTAACATTGCTATCAATTACAGAAATAGAGTTTGAAATCACATTGGCTACGTAAATATTTTTGTTGTCTGGGTTGAAGAGTAATTGTTCTGGGAAGCTACCGACGGTAACATTCTTAATCACTGTATCATTGTTAGTTTCAATTACAGACACAGTTTCTGAATCGCGGTTAGTCACATAGATGTCGTTATTGGATGGGTTGAAAACTAGTGCATGAGGAGATCCACCAACGGCAATGCTTTTAATCACTGTATCATTGTTAGTTTCAATTACAGACACAGTCCCTGAATCACGGTTAGCGACATAGATGTTGTTATTGGATGGGTTGAAAACTAGTGCCTGTGGAAAACTACCTACCGGTATCACTGAGATTACCGAATTTCCGAAGGCATGGTTTATTCCAGGCGATGAAATAACGATCATTAGCACTATAAAGAAGCAAAAGCATACGAAGAGAGATGATAACATGCTTTAAGTATCATAGTTAATTGTATTATATATAAGACTTCTATCATGGCATAAATGTTTAACAAGAAAACACACAAACTAGAAATGAGTTATATTTGTATTATTCTACAGATGAATTAGCCTATTTTCACCGTAGTAAGGCACAATGACTTGATGGAGGTGATAATAACATCATTAGTGTGGGTACAGAGACTAGAATCTTTAAATCTTTATTCTTGCACAAATAGAAATTTATTGGAAATTGGTTTTGCTTTCGATTCTTGAGATATCCCCAAGAAGGGTACTGCTATCACTCATTCTTTGACTGTCATATTTACTATCACAAACATTAGCCTTGGCAGATGCATATTCCCAGTCAGAACGAACACAATGCCGGACAAGAGCGCTTATAGGGGATGGCGGCACTGTATTTGGACTTGCAAATAGTTGCACTAATGGGCATACATGTGATATTGCCACGAACTACCTGCCGGGGAAGGAGTTTGAGGCTTGGCTAGTAGACGATTATTGCGAAGGTTCAGGTTATGCACTGCGTATGAATAAGATCTTAGAATCTGGGACTCTGGGATTTCATGAGATAATGACTAGGGCCATGACTTAAACAGATATAGTAATAACTCAAAAACCGACTAATAATCTCAGTCGATTATTAGCATCTTGGTCAAATGCAGTTTATCAAACCTGGTTAATACCCCCTGATCCCATAAACCGAAGTTATCCACTTCTGATTCTCTTGATTTTCTATCTTTTAAAGTTCAAAGAATGAGTATCTACAGTTTAAGCTTTGGTTACGACTTACAGATGATCTATCTATACTTTTATCTACATTCTGCATGTAATGAAGCTTAAATAAAAGCAAATGTGATTGTAAAATATGCGGAGAAGCAATAAAGGCTCGAACTTGCTCATAATTTTAGGAATCGTTGGTGTGATAGTAGCCTTTAGCGTGGGAATCCTCATATGGCGTGGGATCTTGAGATGGTAACTTAACGGACTAACCTCGTAACAGGTCCGATCAGCAGAAACTTTACATCTGCTGATTTCACCGGAAGGTTGAACATAGATCAGATGTCTGACCTACTAAATTGATTCTAGGTGGAAATGCATATATTCGAGTCCAGACATTCGACGCACTATTAGGAAAAATCGTGGGGAAGATAACGCCAAATCTTCCTTCGTAACCTTTTTTATGGATCTCAAATCAATTTCCGTGAAGGCTTGAGCAATAATCCTGTATCTTAGGGGAGTATTGATTATGAGAAATTGCTAATTTTTTATTAGCAGTATTATTCAGTACTTAGAATAACTAAAAGCATTAGTGAACAAGCGATCTTCTATATGTTATTATTTTTTAGGGAAGTCAAGAGTAAAACTGTGAATAAAGGTCACAGAGAAATTCCCACCAGTACCACCAGCACTATTATTATCATTAATCGTTGCATGTCAGTTCCTTAGTGTAGTCCAACCAACTAGAGACTTACCCCCCCTTACAAACCCATCGAAATTAGAATCAAGAACATATGTTATTGCCCAATCATGTTTAGACCTTATCGATCTGCCACATGCCTGTACCAATCTCAGTGCTATTTGCCAGATGTACCACTTTTCACCTTCCATCCTGAAGCATGAACAATTCCTCATCGAGGACTAACGCTGCCTCAAGTTGTAGAAATAAAATTACATTATATTTCCTAGACTTCTCATCCAATGGCAGAAAACCTTAATAGCAAATCTAAGTTTCTTATATCGATGGATAAACTAAACCGTGTAGCAGTAGTCTATGTTGTCGCAGCTCTTTTCATTGCAAGTATTGCGGCATTGACTCCTGTAGCAAGTGTTGTAGCCCAGAACAATACCACAGGTACTAATGCCACAACAGCAGGAGTCCAGAGCAATACCACAGGTACTAATGCCACAACAGCAGGAGCCCAGAGCAATACCACAGGTACTAATGCCACAACAGCAGGAGCCCAGAGCAATACCACAGGGTACTAATGCCACAACAGCAGGAGTTGGGAATACTACACAAGCGCAAGGATCTACTCCACAGTTTTCTGCAAACCTCACCGGAGAATTAAACATCCCGCCAACTGTCACGAATGCGACTGGAACTGGTGAGTTTACAGTTGTAGGAGATGGAAATACCATGCAATATACTATCGATGCAAACAATATCGATAAGGTTACAGATGTATTTGTATCGGCATCCAGTGGTGGACGATACGCTGACTTGGTTCAACTCAGAAGCGGAGTCAATGAAGGCCCATCTGGTCCGATCAGTGGGACACTGGTTGAAGGTAACTTTACATCTGCTGATTTCACTGGAAGATTGAATATAGATCAGATGTCTGACTTACTGAAACTAATTCTAGATGGAAATGCATATATTCGAATCCTGACATTTGACGCACCATTAGGAGAAATCGTGGGGAAGATATCACCAAATCTTCCTCAATAGCCCATTTTTTATGGGTTTGCGTTAAGAATTTTATGACAAAATCATAGACTCCTTGTTCGTTATTTTGTAGGATCAGGTATGATATTTCGAAAGATATTTGCTCAAATCGATTTCCGAAGACTTGAGGTTCTTGCACGCCGTGGTGTGGCTCACGGTCATAAACTGACCTGAATGCCTCCTAAGAGCTTAGATAGAGCCAGATGAGGATACGATAATAACTAAATTAATATATGATTAATATATGATTCAGTTCAAACAAAGCAATTCATGCAATAGTATTTGACTGGTCCATAACCACCTTCTTCAATAGGTGATATTTTGGAAGATGAAATTGATCTGAAGAAGTCCTTGATATCTCTAAAATCAGTAATGCTACCTATACTATTCCTCTTAGGATCAACATCTGATTTTCTAAAGAGCTGGTTACTTCTGTACCAGTAAGTACCAAGAATGCGAACAATGCAACAATAAAATCAAGGGGAAAAAGGCAAGAACAACATGATAACAACGGTCACAGCCATGTAAATCGCCGCCCATTTAAGTTAATATATGGCAAGCTGTTTTTTATTATCTTCCATCTGTTCCTATTATTATCATTATCCTGATCATGAATTTAGCATTATGCTTGTAAAATATTTCCACCATTAATTCAACTAAATTCTACGTCTCTAAGATCCACAGTATTGCTATATCCGCTCTCTTTCAAATGATTAACTGAACCGGAGAGAGACAGAACATGTCATTTGTGACTTGTCTGATTGTGGATGTATCTATCAACAGCGTAAAAAAACTAAATAGCCACTACAATTTGTAATTCATGCCTTAATAAATGTATATGAATTCTTTAGGCTATTTTCGTCCGACATACTAAATGGCCCAGGAAAGTGCATTTTTTACCTTAGTTAACTGATATTTTTTAACTGAATATTTTCAAAATCAGCAGTGTGCGATCCTTAATGTAAATAATTAAGACTTAATAGCCTCTTCAGATTCCCCCCATCGCTGTGAGATATGCCCAGTACATTTTACACCAGTCCTGAATAAGCGAATATATTGAGATTCGCTATTTTAAACTCAGCGAAGAATAATTCGATACGACTAACATTAGTCATTTAGTAGATATTTAGCTGCTATGCTAAAGGGGACATGAAATGTAAACTTGTCTGTCTTTGGATCATAAATTGTATAGATAGACGACAAATCTACGTTGTTGAAATTCTTATTGATTATTCCATTACTAACATTTACATCTCTAGCTAGCATAACTGGGAAGTCGATTCTTGTATTATTGATTTGATCAGTATCATCAGTTATCTGCTTTGCGCTCGCATTCACCTCAATATCTGTAGCTGAGATGTTAAAACCCAATAGACTATACTTAAGAGTAGGCATTGTGAATTTTAATGGCCCCCCCGAGTCACTCACAATTTCACGCTTAAGGGTTTCATTTGGAAAGATCTGGTCTGCATCGATTTCTACTGTATGTTCAAATAGGTTTGCAATGCTAAATGAATTACCTTCAAAAATATCAAATACATTGTCAAACATGACTGGAGTAAATATACCAATACCATTATCAAATTCAAATATAATTAATTCATGCCGTGTGTCCGCAAGTAGCCATTGAATATTACAACTACCAAGTACCAGAAGTGACAAAGACAATGACAAAACAGAAAAGACCTTCATCAATTCATAGACTTTTTGCATAGGTACTTCCCCAAGTAGTACGAATATCTTTAGCGAGCCTTTCATCTCCATCAGTTGTTCAAGCTCCCGCTACTATCAAAGCAGTAGACATAGATCCGATCTACTCCTGGGTCTTTCACAAGTCATTCCAAGAACTAAAATAGCAAGGACTTAGATAAGGATTTAGAGGAAATATGACTGACCCAAAGGAGATCGCAAACTCTTTCAGAACTTTTTGATGGAAGAGTTCACAATTTTAATCAAGACCAGCTACCAGTCTGAGGTTCGATATATACATCGTGACTAGGTGAATTGAGATATCAAGTGCGCAGCATAAATAGCCATCGTATAAATTGCATTAAAAAAGGCAAGGAATAAACATATTTTACAGCATTACCCGTCTTTAGTATACCCCTCTATTGGTTTCTCTTCATGTAATTGCCGCCCACTAACATTATTCACGGTTCTATAAGCAAAATATTTATTGAATACCGTGAAGGTGCTTGTTAATGAATAGTACTAGACTTAATGGTGTAGACACCAATCAATTTGGAAGTTTAATAAATACTCTAACTGAGAAACCTGATGTTTCAAAGGTAACGTTCTCTGTAAAGACAGAATGGAATAGCAAAGAAGAAGATGGAGGTGGATTTTGTATTAGATCATCAATCAATGACTTTCAAATTGGTGACCAATCTATTCCAAGAGATAGAACATATACAATGGTTTTTGACTTTCCACCACAGTTCTCAGGAGAAGGCAAAGGTCCTACAGTATGTGAAGCTTGTATGTCTAGCTTGGGTGCATGTATAACACAGACAATTGTTGTACATGCGACGGCAAGGGGGATAAATTTGGATAGTATAACCATAAACCTTGAAGGTAATGTTGATCTTCGAGGTTTTACAGGCATTTCAGGTGAAGTAAGGCCAGGAGCGCAGGGATTTAAGGCGGACATTAAAATTAAGAGGTACTACCGCCTCTAAGGACCAGATAAACGAATTGTATGAAATCGGAAAGAAGTTGTCCCCAGCATTTGACACTTTGACAAATGGCACCTCAGTAATTGCTGTCAACTCTTCCTAATGCATTAGGATAAGGTGGCTCGCGTTAACTGTTTCCGCATTTTTACTTAGACATGCTAAAAAGGCAGATGCAAGAAAATAAGATGTTAGATTTACCTAATCTTGAATTCTTGATGTCTGTACCAAAACATCTAATATGAAAATCTGGACCGGAAATCACAGTTGATATCCACCTTTTGTTAAAGTAATATACGCAAGACCTGGACTTAACACAAACCTAAAAAAGAAGATTTGGCATTATATGTTATGCCGAGGCTGGAAGTTATATCCGTTTTTGTCCTGTCGATTATCATATTATTTGTAATCTGTGTTAAGAATGTGAGTGGAACACAAGATGACAGCGAGATTACACTTACGATACTATTCAATGAAATAGTTACAAGCCCTAACGCAGGAAAACATCTGATAGATAATGCCATTAAGGTTTTAGAGAATGAAACTGATGCTGCAATAAAAGTGAATTATGTTGAATTTCAGTCCGATAACTCAACCAGAGATGAAATAATTCGTTTGCTTTCTAATCAGACTCCGATTGACATAATCACAGTAGATCAAATATGGTTGGGTGAGCTTGCGCAAAAGGGACTCCTCACAGATCTCACAAATTACACTACACAACGGTGGAATAGAGACGGAAATGAGGAGTGGTACTTCGGAAATTGGGAAGGTGGAAAGTCACAAGGAAGAATTTACGGTGTATGGGCTTGGACCGACGTGAGAGGGATATGGTATTGGAAAGATATGCTAGACGAAGCCGGTGTGGTTCCAGAATCATTGAAGACATGGAATGGGTATATTACTGCTGCAAAGAAGTTAAATTCAGGTACTAAATGCTAGAGGAATACAGGGGGTACACCTTACCGGTGCAAATCATTCCCCAGACTTGTTTTATCCTTATCTCTGGATGCTGGGGGGAGACATTCTCCAACAAAGAGAAGGACATCCCACAAGAGGGAATTATTGGTTTCCTGCTTTCAATAGCTCTGCAGGGTTGAAGGCACTTTCCTTTATACAAGAATCAAGTGGATGCAGGAATAAATCCCCAGAAGGAGCATCATTGGGGTGAAGAATTTATCAATAGAGATTTTGCAGTTATGATAGAAGGATCTTGGATGCCAACAAGATATGTACCGTTACAAGATTTTGAGAAGAAAATTGGATTTCTTCCTATGTTTCCAGTTCCGAGTAAAGATATTCAAACATCTACTTTAATGGGAGGGTGGGAATTTAGCATTCCCATTACTTCTACCCACAAGGACCTGGCATGGAAACTATTAACTCTAATGGTTGAACCAAATATACTTGCTCCATGGCTGGTGGAACATAGGCTTCTGCCGACCCAAGTAGCGATAGGAGAGGGGGAATCCCGCATTGCAGCATCAACCTCATTTCCTTATTATGATGAAATGATCTCCGTTATTCCATTTGCAGGGTTTAGACCAAACATTCCGGAATATCCACAAATTGCCCATTATATTAAAGAAGCATTAGACGCAGTTTATTACGACACGAAGGATCCAAGGGCTGCATTGGATGACGCAGCTACAAAATCTGCGATTGTACTTGGATGGCAATGATAGTATAAGAATAGTAAATTCCTTTGTTTATGAGATTCAAGGAAGCGAATTGAAGTTAACATGCTAACTTAAACAGCGACGTTCAAAAACTATACCAATTGCGAAGTATGTTCACTAAGGCCTTATGAATATCTTGTAACGCTGCCATCTATAAATATCTTGTAACGGCCTTCGAATCTGATCTCATGCTCCTCTAGCAACTTAAATCATGGTATCTAACTATCTGATTAAAATCTGGCCTCAGATACTCCTCCGAATAAGGCACATTAATGATTCCATCGAGCAACTCTGGTGCGGACACCTACAAGTCAAGGTATAGACCCACAGACTTCTGCCTGTCGGAGTCTGCAACAAAGAAGCTGTGCAGCTTCTTCCCTTTATCTATCGCAGCCTCCATGTCATTTGTATGGAAGGTATTTCCTTCCAGATTATTCAATGTTACTCGTAATTTGGAACGGTTTTTATCATCTTTGTCTTTATTCATCAAATATAAGCAGGTAATATGATTTTGAAGCCATCTTTCTTACAATGAGGAACAATTTTCTGAAGGATTTATGATTCCTGCTTCAGATTAAAGCCTATTATACTATAGGCGCATATATATATGTATAATGTTAGCAAATGAGTTAGTATGTAAAACATGTTATAAATCCGCTGATGCAATCATAGATACAGAGTCTGGCGAAACAATTTGCACTAATTGTGGTATCGTTATGAGTATTGATAAGTCATTACAACATACTTCAGATGGACATGCATTTGATGCAAATCTAATGAGAGACAGAAGTAGAGTAGGAATGCCTATGACATTAACACGGCACGATAAGGGGCTTTCAACAGTAATTGGAATTCCAGATAAAGATGCTGGCGGAAACGGACTCGATAGTTCAACCCGTTCTATGATGCAAAGATTAAGAATGTGGGACTATAGAATTCAAGTCAGCACACCCACAGATAGAAATCTTAAAAATGCATTCCAGAAACTTGATATTCTAAAAGGGAAACTGGGATTGCCCGAAAATGTAATAGAAAAGGCAGCATATATCTATAGAAAGGTACAGCAACAAGGAATGGTTAAAGGAAGAAGAATAGTTGCTACATTAGCCGCGACAGTCTACATTGCATGTAGAGAGGCTGAAGTCCCTAGAACATTGGCAGAGATAGCATCCCTATGCAATATATCACATAAGGAACTCTCAAGGATATATAGACGGATAGTCTTGAACCTAGACTTGAAGGTCCCAATGATAGATCCGGTAAAGTGCATTTCAAAGATTGCAAATAAATTGGAGTTAAGTGAGAAAACAAAAAGACATGCTATAAGGTACATGCACAATGTGAAAGCAAGCGGAATTGCAGTAGGAAAAGACCCCATGGGATTAGCAGGAGCAGTTCTCTACTTATCATGCCTACATTGTGATGAGCATAGGATTCAGGAAGACGTTGCAGCTTCTTCTGGAGTAACAGTAGTAACTCTAAGAAATAGATGCAAAGAACTTAACACAAAGATCCCTCGACTTAATTAGTACAAACAACGCGGGGGGAATATGTATACCTTGCTGCTACAATTAGTATGTTTAACCTAATGAAAACTTATAAGAATCCTATTTTAGGATCAATATTACTACGAGAAAAAAAATGATTGTAGTCAGTAACCATTAGGGTGTTTGTTCGTTTGCCTAGTCAGTTGCTAGCCTAGCAGCATGGATTTTTAAAAGCCTTTTAAGGGCATCAACGACGATCAGAGCGGCGAAAGTTTCTTTCAAATCCATTCGATGTCCTCTCTCAATAATAGCAGCTAATACTGGATGTTTAGGCTTTAACTCATTAACCACCTGCTCTGCCATTTCATCAGTAAGAGCTTTTCCTCGTGCTTCTCGCATGGCATGAACCTTTAGTAAGACTTCCAAAGCATCAACCACGAGAATAGTATTGACTGTCTTCTTTAGATCCATTTCATGTATTGTCTCTGCTACTTGGGCAAGTTCTGGGTGGATAGGCTTTAACTCTTTGATTTTTTCTTGTACCATTTCATTGTATACCATACCTAAAATGGTTTGCTCAGAAATCTGGTAGAAAATAGTGTTGATTGTTGATATTGATTGTTGAATGTTGTTGTGTGCCATTACGATCTTTCTTAGTTCCTTGAACGTCAAAATCTTTCATTGAAAGTAAGTCTGTCGTTAGAATTAGCTTTTTCCATTGTATTAACTGCTAAAGTGCATGAAATATCCTTAATACTGCCATTGAGGAGTTCAACTGGCAATCGGTATGACATGTGTGACAGTATGACAGGTGCTTCTTGTGAATAGAGAAGTTAGAATAGTTTCAATCGAATGGTGTCTCGATATCTCGTTTTGAGATAGATACTCCTGAAAACAAACCAGCGCATTAAGGTACGATTTTTCTGATGAAGAGCTATTCATACAGATACTATCCAAGAAGATCCTGATCTTGGATGATTGCCAACAAAGCTGTTTACGCAGCTGGCACGCTTACAGGGGCGTTGATGGACTCATTAATAATAGAGCAATTTTTGAAAAAATTCGAACAAGTCGATGGTGGAAGAATTATTCTGAGTGTAATTCAACGCGACTTCTCGCTGCCAGCCCTTCGGTGTCCATGGGGAGTGTAGCACAAAGCAATAATTTGCTGTTATCTTTAAGTATAATGTAACATTTAGGATTTAATTAACAATCCACCGACCTAATAAATAATAGAATATACCTGATGGTAGATCGGGACGTACGAGGCTTTCACTCCCTAAACTGCTACCTATATCTACTTTGAACCTCTTTTATACAATATTGTATTATTCATAACAGAACCTAAATCTTAAGTTCTGGCGGCCTATTCTAGTCCTCGCTTTCTAGATCGCCAACCTTGTATTACCATATTTCAATAATATGTTAATAAGGTAGGTTGTCGTTAAGGTATTAGAAAAGAAATATGGGTAAGTGGAAATGCCTGTGGTGTTCTAAGGTGTTAGAGGGGGAGTCATTTATGGATCTAATTGCGGCGAGTATAAAGGAGGGGGGTGGACAGCATGTGCAGCATGTGCATGCATGGGAAAATGTAACCTTAGCAAGGGAAGAGATTGCATTGGCAAATAAAATGCTGGCCTAATTCCTTTTTGTTTTAAGTATCGTATCGATAATAGGCTAATTTTCTATGATTCTTTGGAGAAAGTATATTAACTCGCTATATTGCCTAAAAGATTATGAGAGGGAGATGGGCTTAAGCAGCATTAGGAGCAGGAATGGCCAGAAGGCAGGCTGGATACGAGATGGACCGACAAGCACAAGCGTACGAAGCTCAACAACGACAAGCGCAAAGACAAATAGAAGAACAGCAGAGGCAAATAGAAGCACTGAAACAACAAAAGCAAAATCCCCAACCTTCGCAGGAAGACCTCGCTCACAAGTTGAAAAAATATGCTGATCTTAAACAACAAGGAGTGTTGACGGAAGAAGAATTTCTGAAACTCAAGGCGAACTTGTTATCAAAGATATAAACTATAAGTTGCAACTAGACGAACGGATAATCTTATAGAAATAATTTAAGATCCGTAGCGAAATTAGTCGAGTCGATTCTGAAATGTCAATTCCAATATAAATGGAACTCCAACTTGGAACGCCTAATCATTGGGCCAATACAGACATGTCACATATAGTCCATACTTCAGTACATTGTACTCTATCATAAATAAATAGAAATCCTAAATATTATTGAGTTATTAATTATCCTACTCTCTTCATTTTTGAGCCGCATTTAGGGCATGCGATTTCTCTGTGCTCATTACCACAACTCATACAATAGTATTTTATGAGATTATATCCTTGCATGGAAGGGCCTAAATCTGACGACCGCAGAGAACCGAACAGTCCTCTCATACTAATCCCCTTCCTTTTCAACATTAAGCGTGTCCTCAAGAAGTTAAGTAGCATAAATCCTCCGATTGCTCCGATCAGAGATGCAGGGAATGGCAATAATAAAGCTGCAATGAATCCTATAGCTATGTATATGCTCATCCACTTTAGAGTATATAATAAAAAATGCCTATTATTGTTAGAAATTTCACTCATTATGCGTCACCTTTTATTCTTCACTTATACTATACAATAAACACTATTAAATCAAATGTAACATATCCGAGGTCCGGTCAATGTATGATCAGGATGTCTTACTTTTGTCAGTTGTGCTGTAAAAGAAGCGCTTGCTTTATGGGTGTGTTTGAATCATTCTTTCCTTGTTGTATTAAAATGGGTGTGTCAGAAGGAACTATACTTATGATATCTAAAGTAGGTATCAAAGAGGACTGTGACTCAGGGGCATAAGGATTCAATACCCCGCCGGTGGGTCACTAATTGAGTACCCATTATAGCCCAACTACATAGCTCACCTTCATTTGAAAGGGAATATAATCTCAAATACCTGGGTAAGGTAGGTAATGTCTTCCACACTCTTGAAGCCGCTATAGCAACCCAACAGCAAGGCCAAGAATGCTAGGCTGGTCCGAGAGCACAATGATCGGACGAAGTATGGGTTTTGATGTGGCCTGGGGAGATACATCCAAGTTTGCGATTGTCATCACTCAATACAGATACAACAAGGTTGATACATCCATCGTTGCAGAAGTTGATAGTATCACTAAGAACGGCAGTCGTGATAGATGACTGGAAGCTTGACAAACAACAGACTTCTCATGATGATATACTTGATTCGTTTAGGCTTGCTTGTCTGAACTATGATATTCCTAGAACTATTTGATTAGACTATCAAAGTACTGTAACGTTATATTGGCACGATACCGATCATGCTATATGCTTACTTTAGATATCGATCACGTTTATGGTTCCGTTGGAAGCAAGATTAGCGACAGACTCAAATGTTTGACCGTTATCAGTGCTAATTCTAGCGACAGGTTCATCGCTTGTTGCGTTTATCTGCCGCCAAATTACAACTACGTTCTCAGCACCTGCAGCAATTTGGATATCTTGTAATTTTGCATCCGTTGCGTTATTTAGGTTCATTATGTCATTAAAAGTCGCACCTGCATCATTGGATGATCTAAACATTACTTGATCGTTACCTGTCCTGTTAGTAATCCATGCAATATAGATATTATCTCCAGATACAGCTAATGTGACTCTGCTCTCTGGTCCTTGCACCGCAACAGTACCATAGGTTGGTTGAGGGATTAGTTGAGCCAATAAGAGTGCTATTGTAGATGTTGTTGTTCCAACAGCAACTATTATGATTACACATGTAATTTGCTGTTTGTTCATCATGAAATTATAAGGTTAGATGATGGTATAAGAGTTATGGCCGTAGCAGGTCGGTATCGTAAACAATAATTCGGAGCACAGATATGCGAACCGCATTTCACTACTTTTCTTGGGATCTTAAACTGTGGCTGTCTCGGATTATAACTGTATTCGGGAGAAGTTACTCGGATTAATAGAAGTTGTGCAGCAAGTTTTGACCTTATTAGCAGACTCATCTATTTCCCGAGAGATGCTATTCTCGCATTGAGGATGTCTTTGCAGTTCTGGCATTGACCATCCTCGCTGGTTCTCATGAGAACAAGCGAAGCCATCTACGGTGAGACGAGTGATGACCTGAGACTGACGGAAACTATGATTGTTGATTTTGACTTTTGTAGCCCACTCCATCCTATGCTACTGTATCATGACAAAAATTCAAATAAACTAAAAGAGAGAATAACGCGACCAGCAGCCCTTTCTATCTAACGCTCAGACCTTCTTATCTCATCTGCCAGGCAAATTTCTTCCTCCAATGCTCCGAATACTAGTGTATCGACGTTCTGGGTTCATGACCGCCATGGGAAAAGGGGTTAGGAGAGATACAAAGTTCTACTATATTCCAATATAACAATCTTTAATAAGAAGGTTGTTGTATACAAGATGAATGATAAGAGATTTGAACCGCTCGATGAGTTACTCGAGTCACTCGAGGAGTAACTTTCAAGGTGAGAGATTTTGTTGAGGAAGAAACACCTTTGTCAATTCTGTGAAAAGATTTTTTCCAGACTCTGGAATCGAGATAGACACATGATGGATGTACATCCAATGTATCCTTTATCTCACCTTTTTTTTCACCGGGAAACGAATCATGTAAATGTGGAGAAGAGATCTCGTCAGTTCAATCGTAATACTCTTGATTTTCAGCCAGCTGGTCCTCCAGTTCAACATAAGGATTTCCTTGATTCGTCATTAGAGATTCTCCGTAAGTTAGCAGAGTTAAGGAGGTTGAAAGAGGATCTTTCTGTGATTCCGCTACGCCAACCATATTTTCAAGTCAATCAATACCCTTCGCAATCTAATAACTCTCATGCACCTCCACCAGCGCTCCAGATGCAAGATTTGGAGATAATCGGATATAACGGAATAGTATGCCAAAGCTGCCTAGTTGCACATCCCCTAGCGATATATCAGGTCAAAGATAGGCCCGGAGTTAAACCCATTACGACCAGACACACCTGTAATGCGGAAAGATTGTCAGAAATACAACAACAGCAAAACCTAAACAGGCAAGACATTCTTTCCGATCTGTATCTACACCAATTGCCAAGAGTGATACTAGAGTCTGCTAAAAAATGGACCAAGGACGATTGCACCTTAACGGCAATCGAAGTTGCAGCTCCCCTTGAGGGTTGCCCATTAATCGACCTTTTAGACCAAAAAGAATGGGCTGTCCTTGCTGTCAGAAATGGATTCGTAATTTTAACCAACGAACAGCTGGAGGATTTTATCCATACTGTGAAGTTGGCCACTTGTGCATGTTTTAAGATTGCAGAAAAAAAAGGAAACGAGAATAGTTGCAGAATATTTTTTATGAGTTTGAGGAGGAGTCATTCAACTCTTGTTACCAATACTGGTAGTGTTTCTTCACATTTCAAGTCCTGGGCAAAAGAGAAATGATGTACCGCTATGCTCCTGTGTACCAATTATATATCAGTACATTAGAGGATTGAAACAATAGATCATTATGATGTCAAATCAAGAAGCGTCAGACAAATAGACGTTAAAAGTTATTTCTGACAAAAAGCTGTTATCTGAAATTGGTAGAGTTAAAAGAAATGAATCTTGAGATAAGGCCGTTTTCTTAGTATCGTACATCATCCTGAGTCGAAATTCTCTTTCGCAGATTGTTTAGTCCAACTAGGCCAGAAATTTGCTTTTCGTGCGTTCGGTTCACTTCTCGAACTACATTCAAACGTATTCTAGATATTAATCATAGTCCCTATTTTTTGAAATTGACAATTAAAACGTTACATTCGGTCTATTGCATCTAGAATATGAATACCCGAAGTGCCAGTATGCTACTGCTTCTTTTCCGTGCAGTCTGTCAAAGAGCTGACTCAACAGATCCGCTCATTCAGTTGCCATTTCTTCTTGCTCAGCCATTCTATTGTCATTCACAATTAGATTTAGATAGTTATGATTTATAATAGGTTCCTTAGTTCCATATCAGTGCCTAATTCTTAGTTTATTTATGCTGTTACCTTGTTCGCCAAATACACCCTTGTTATTGATTTGAGTTAATCTTTTAAGATCGGTTGGCACTAGGAAGTCATATTGGACGCCTTTATATTGTATGATATCTATAATAATTTTGACTAATACGAAGAAAGGGTCCTGTAGCAAATGAAGCAAGCTGAACCATATTCAATCTTTCAAAACTATGCCGTTGAATCAAGTAAAATGCATCTAACAATCCTGATAACAGGATGTAGTGGATTCATTGGAAGTCATCTGGTTAAAAGATTTATGTCAATTAAGGGGGATCGTGAATATGAAATTAGATGTATAACACGTGATGTGAAGTCTGTTGAAGGCATATTTAAGAAAGGAGAAGCCATTAAGGATCTTAAATTTATTCAGGCAGATGCCTCCAAATATTCGGATCTGGTTAGCGCAATGACTGGCGTCGACATCGCATTCTATTTAATTCATTCCATGGAAGGATCATCTAAAGACTGGAAAAAATTTGCGGACCGAGATCGAATAGCTGCTTCAAATTTTGCCAAGGCAGCAACAGAATGTGGAGTAAAAAGAATAATATATTTGGGCGGTTTGGTTCACGAAAACGAACAGTCAAATAAGTTGTCCGAACATATGCGGAGTAGGCGGGAAGTCGGTCAAATCCTAAAAAAATCTACTGCAAAGGTTACAATATTTCGAGCTGCCAATCATACTCGGTCAAGGAGGAGCCTCTTTTCAAATGCTGCAATATCTCGTTGAGAGACTTCCAGCAATGGTATGTCCCAAGTGGGTTTTGACAAGATCGCAGCCCATTGCAATAGATGATGTTATCACTTACCTAATTAAAGCAATTGATTCAAAAGAAACTGAAGATAAGTCTTTTGATTTGGGTGGACCAGACATTATGTCCTACGTTGACATGATGAGACGTTACGGGAAAATGCTTGACAAGTCTATAAAGATCATAATTATTCCTTTCCTTACGCCACGACTATCATCTTACTGGATTGATCTGATCACCCCGGTCAAAGCATCTTTAGCCAGGCCATTAGTAGAAAGTCTCAAACACGAAGCAATCGTAAGAGACGATTCGGTTAAACATATTATTCCATTAAATTTAAGAAAATTCGAAGAAGCAATTGATGTAGCAAGGAATGAAGAGAAGAAAAAAAAGAATAGCGTTACTAAGAAAGAAGAGTATGTCACTCATACTACAAGCAACAAAATTCTGATTATTTCGTTAGTATTGTTGGGATTGGTCGGATCTACTTATTATGTGCTAGATGCACGACCCGAAATACTGAGCGTGAACTGGCTTATTTTAAGTGGTTTGTGGTATATTAGTATTGTATTCTCAGTATTTTTTGTCAGCAATGGAGCGAGATTGGGAGCCATAACTGCAGGAATTATTGGATGGATTACGCTAGCATTTTGGTTAGTTGACAATTTATACACGATATCAGGGGACTCTCTGCTTGCTAGTTCACCAGATATGACGATGACGATCAGGAATTTCATTGGTGCGATTATTGCAGGGTTGGTTGTTGTATCTTCGCACAACGTCTTCCACAAAATACGAGTATATGGATTATGATGAAAGAGTAATTAATTAAACTTGTAGGATCGGTTATGAGAGCTTACATCTGGGCTCGGACTGGAGAAGAATTGAGACTGCTTACAATAAAGGTCGGAATGGTTTATGTAAAGTACAAAAGAGACGAAACTACTTACTGTACCACTGTACACCAACTGGCGACTCTAAGGTCATTCAACGACAGGGTATCGTTTCGACAATAGGCTAATTTTCCATGATTGTTGGAGAAAGTATATTAACTTCCGATATTCTCTTTAGGATCATGAGAGGAAGATGGGCTTCAGCAGCCATAGGAGCAGGAGTAGCCAGAAGGCGTGCTGGAGCGGAAATGGACCAACAGGCACAGCAATACGAAGCTCAACAACAACAAGCTCAAAGACAAATAGAAGAACAGCAGAGGCAAATAGAAGCACTGAAACAACAAAAGCAAAATCCCCCACAACCGCAATCACAACAGGAAGACATTACCCAGAAGCTGCTCAAATTTGCCGAACTTAAAAAGCAAGGAATAATATCTGACGAGGAATTCCAGAAACTCAAGACGGACCTATTGTCGAGGATGTAAGTCAAATATTGTGATCCATTAAGTTTAAGGATGAATCAATTATCGCCAAATTTTTTGGAGCTAGTTTGAAAATCGTTTGCCTAATTTCTATTGATGCCGATGCCTTTAGCTGTTTATAAGAGCAAATCTAATACCAATGTTATCATTGAAATAGATTTGCGTGGCAGTCTGTCAATTTTTCGATACACATCCTTAATCTTTCCTTGATAGATAATTTTCCTCCAATAATTTACAGGAAAAAGGTAGCATCCTCGACAAGAGTAAAGCTAAGAAGAGCATTTACCAATACAGATACATAGTGAGGCCGCCTAAAGAAATATGGACAATTCGTCTGATGACATTATAATCCGAGACGAATGTGTAACTAATAATTGGTGCGCCGGTTCTAATATGTTAACCTCCTAATAAATAGAAATTTAGTAATCTTGAACAAGTCACTGGATCAATGGCGACATATCAGCTACAGTCCATGCCTCCTTAATCTTGTCTCCTTCAAAATGCAGGATCTCGACTCCTCGAGTCTCAAACTTCTTATGAGTAGCTGCAAAATCGGCAAAGTCTTTATCATGTGTAGCTTCTAAGCTCCACCTAATTGCAATCTTGTTTTGGTCTCCAAAAACATCTAATATTGTGATCTTCAGATCTGGAAATGCGGAGAGATCTTCAGACACCCACTTTTTGAATTCCTCTATTCCCCTAACTTCCTCGCCCATCCCATGGTAAACTATGTCTGGAGTAACGAAGTTCTTTGCTCCCTCAGTTTTCCGGGCATTAAATATTTCTTCAACGAAACTCCTAGCTATCGTACTGTATTGTGTGTTAGACATATAATATAAAGATCAGATGTGGCCATTAAGCTTTTCTATATATGCATTGGGTTCGTTCAATATACGATTCAAAGGATGCAAAAAGAAAGTAATTTTCCATCTCCGGCAACATAGGTAGATTTGATATATGTGAACCTATTGCCTGATATTTTAGCTTATATAGTTAACTTTGTAACCCTTAGTGTATACCGGGTTGCGCATCATAAAATTTTCCGCTGGATACTGTGTGCAGCGCCCTTTAATTTGGATAAATATTTCATTTTTAATGACTATTGGATTAGTACCTTTTTCAACTGCTTTACTTGCAGAATATAGAGCCCAACAAATTCCAATCTTTGTATATTCATTCAATTCGATCCTTGCAGGCGTGATAATACATGCACTGTACCATCATGCAAAAGGGGATCTAGAATTAGTTGATAAGACAGCACACGCTTTGATTAAGAATAGATCTGGTAGACGAATACTAGTAACAATGTTCACATATTCAGTAGCTATACTAATTTCATTCATATACTTGCCTGTTTCTCTTTTTACTAGTTCTGGTTCCAGAGTTTCTTCCAGATAGATTCTTTGGAAGCGAAGCATGAGAGTGTGGTGTGAAACATTCTCGAGTCTAAGTAGAAGGCATCAATTCTAAAATAAGTCCGAAGTTAATTACTTTTTGTGCTATTATTTGTATCAACAAGGTCAGGGTTACAGGAATTCTATGCGTTCCGACGTCATAACAATTAGTAATATATTTATCCTGAACTCGAAGACATCATTCCTCTTAATGTATCAGCGTAACGATCTGATAGGGTTTTTAGGAAGGTGAAGTTATCAGGAATAGAAACGCTCTTGCTTGAGGTCTGAAACTCATTTACTAACCTGCCAATCGGTCCTCTCGATGAGTCGGTTCCACTCAGTACAATCTCCCTAATTACATCTTGTTTAGATTTTTTTATTCTATTGTATGGAATATTGGCAACAGCTGCCATAATGAAGATATTGGGCATATCTTCCTGAACGTCATCCTCTATATCCTCCCAGTCATCTAATATATCAAGCAGCGCCTGATTGTAATGAAGAACTAGGGCGACATTTTCATTAAAGCTTGGGAGCTTCGCATCCAAAACCTTTGCGTAAACTAGTGGAGCATCTGATGATTTTGCGAGAATAAAATGTCTTATTTCGGTATAGGAGAAAGTATAGTTTTTAAGGATACGATGTTTTATAATCTGCTCAAATGGCCAAAATACCGAAAACTGTCCTAAAAAGTAATCTATTGAATAAATGAGATGTTGCACATCACATCCAGATTGTAGAAATTCGGTTACCGATGTATGCTCGTGTTTTGCGAGCAAAGCGTATCTATCATTTCGAGTCTCATAGAATTTATCCGAGAGAAGAACATATCTAGTTAACGACTTTACCATCCTATAAACCCATAATGCATTGGCTATGTTTTTTGTATCGAAGTAGGTAGTTATAAAGTAGGTGGGATCTTGTGCGTTTTCATCAACGCCTAGAAATGAATCATTATTTGAATTCCGGTCGAACCTGCTCAATAATGTACCCAAGGATACCATCTGCTGTACGAAAAGCAGAGTATCAGTGATAGAGTCTAAATTCTTTATTGACTCAGAAATCATATCTAAATAGACTCCATTCTCAAAATCAGTATCCTTTGATGTGTTTGCCATTATTTGATAATATGATTTTCGCATTCATCTCGAAATAATAAATATTACTGTATCTTAGCAATTTGTATTAAATTGGCTGTACAGCTGACACTCCAAACCTTCTGTGTATTACGCCTAACTTGACAACAGGGCCTCAACTTCGATTCGTTGATACTCGTACCAGGTGAAAGTGAACTTTAAGAGTAGAAAACAGATCTTGCAAAAGAATATGCGGACGAACACTCAAGGTCCGAACTTACTTATTGTAGGAATCATGGGATTGGTAGTGGCCCTAATCGTGGAATCCTAGTAGAGCAATTATTTTCAATGTGCTTAGACTATAGTTAGCCACAATTTTGCACTATTCTTAATATTTGCTCCTTATTTTAAATAGTAATATAACTTCATAGTTTATGACGATTGATATACATACGGAGAAAAAAAGTAAAAGGCATTGACTATGCATACATCGTAAGGAGTAAATGGGACCATGCGAAGAGGACATCAAAACAGGAGACAGTAAAATACCTGGGGAAAGTCTCTCGGGTTACACAGGAAATGATACCTATAGAATATCGAAATGGTCCTACCATAATCTCATTCATAACGCGCTATAACACTGTCAATGTGAAGAAGAATGGTTCTTTAACTAAAAAATTAGGCCAAGATTTATTTAGTATGCTTTCTGCAGGTGATCTGCAGAATTTAATCAAAATTTATGATAAATATACCAATCTCTTCGGGATGATTCAATTTTACGACAATCTACTAAAACCAGTAATGTATGATATTGGTCAGCGATGGGCAGAAGGAAAACTCGACGTCGCAACCGAACATGTAAGCGTTAACACAGCCAATGCTTTAATAAAAATAATAGATAAGAGCCGATTAATTCGCTTTACTAATCGCCATTATAAGGGAACAATCTTTATCTGTACTCCAAACGGAGAACAGCATAATTTAGCCTGTAATATCATAGAATCTGTATTGTTATCTAAGGGGTATAAAGTTTATAATGCCTCACCTTCATTACCAGCGGATTCCATAATTAATTCATTAAATAATATCCTCCCTGATGCCATTTTAGTATCTATAACGTTAACAGACCACATTCAGACAACAAGGAATTTAATCAGAAAAATTAGAACTAAATTTCCTTCTTTGAACATATTCGTTGGTGGATTAGCTTTAAATGATCCCAATAAAATATATGATCTTAGTGTTACCTCAATTCATGTTATTAGGAATATGGTGCTTGCAGACGCAATAAAATTAATAAGATCGACAATAGTGCATACGAGAACAATATGATTAATGATTTATACCGGAAATGCATTTTTCAATGATTTTGATACTAATAGAGGTTACTACTCCTAGGTACTTGATCTCACATTGCAGCAACGCAAGCAATCCACAATATCAGCACAAAGTACTGACCGAGCTATGTTCCTAAATACTCGGACGAATTGCTGTCCATCCTAGTTCAAGAGATTGACTTCTTTCATAAAGGCTAACCATTTGTCATATATGTAAACTCGCCTGAAATCGTCCGATCAGTGAAAAAATATTGAGAACTTTATAAGTCTTGAAATAAGATCTGACTACCCGTTTTTCGCTTCCTTTATCAATTCGCCATTTCATTATTCATCAGCTCGTCCACATCTTTGACTCTTACGAAGATATTGATGGATGGACATGGTTTTGAAATTAGTCGTTTCTAGATAGTTACAATAGACTTAATAGTCTTCCCTCCCGCGACTTTATGATTGTTGTTGATAGCTACTTCAATTCTTGTGATACTCTTTGTGCTGTTCGGGATTGGAGAAATTCCGACAATTTGGGCTCAGGAATTCAGCAATGTATCACGTATGGAACACTCACTAGAAAACATGAGTGCTCAGATGGGGGAAGTAGTGGAGAGCTTGACGATGATGAACGATCGGTTTGGAATGTTGAGGCAAGTACAAGAGATTACGGTCTACCTTTTCGTAATTGTGTTCATGATGGGATTGGCATTTGTACTTTTTGGGTTCTACATTGGTCAGGAACACAAGCTCTCTCTCTTTACAAAGAGACTCTATCTGATTTCGTTCTTTGCCCTCGTCATCCCTGTTACAGTAATACTTTTACGATACCTGGCTAACACTTTATTATCTGGCGACGTAACTAATCCTTTCCTGACTGTTGCATTTATCCTTCTAATTCCTGTCGCTACGTCTTACATTCTGATGATAGTTAAGTACAGACACGAAGCCCCACGATCCAAGTGATATGCAATTGCGATCAGCGTCTCGAATTGAAGAAAACCGGAATTTATCGCGCGGAACATAATCCTCATTATGTCATTTGAAAAAAATTCTGGAACTATACGGGTAGATAATTCTACCCGGTCTCTCTTCAACCTGAAAACAGACATGCCATTTTTCAAAAGGGTGAATCGGGCCAAAAGCATCTTTGTCAGTTACAAGAGAATTTGTCGATGTCGACAAACCTAGGATATTGAGAGCTCTATTGAATCTTCCGACTCTTTCGATTACTCAGAGGGTTCGTACAAATATTGTCATTTATAATAATTTAAGACGAAAAAAAGATTAAAACTCGAACGATGCATATATCAGTCTGGTCGGGAAGGGACGACACTAGATGGAATTGTTTACCAAGGAAGAATTGCGAAGGTATACAGAAAAATTTCTGTGCGGGTTATATGGACAGACTTATGGAAGTTTAGAGCGTTCGGCCAATAGCTTGGATATATTTAATAAAAATATCAGTTATGGGGCATATGAGAGACCACAATTCGGATACCAAGCTACACAGGCAATCCTTAGAGAATTGAAGGACCAAGGACTAGTTCAAACCTGGAACTTAGATCAAGAGGTCAGACTTACTTCAAGCGGCCTTGACAAATGTAGGGACATCTGCAAATAAACTCATTCTCCACTTTGAATCAATTTAGAGTAGCTGAACTAGCGCAATAGCAAGTCCAATTAGCCCTATAAAAATCGTTTTGAATCTCAAGTAATTAGTCAAATAAAGACTCTGACTTTACTGGATACGTTAACAATCCGACGATTAGAAGGGAAAGATCAGAACTCTTGGTAGAGAATCCATTTTTGAGTCAAAATGCGATGGATACGAATTCAATAGACTATTTGTATAAAATACTTACCCAGAAAAGCTGATTAAGAAATGATTGAGAAATTTTCTATTCTATAGTACAAGGTTCGAAGTGTCGAAGGGCTAACCTGGTAAAATAATAAGCAGAGGAGAAACTAATGGAATGAAAACACCCTATCAATTATCAATAAAATGTTTTACTCCTTGATTAGCAATGACTCCCCACTGCGAGATGTACCAAGCAAATGAGCGTTTGATACATCTTTAACAAACACTAACCCTCCTGGCTCAGTCTCCGAACCTATACTCTTTACTAATTCTCGCACAATACTGTCCGCTAAGGTATCGGGTACCAACGTCTCCACCTTTGTTCGTTTTTCGTGCTCTGGGGTAAGCATTCTGCCAGTCTGATAACTGCGTACCATCTCAGGAATTTCTTTCCTTTTTGTATGTCCTGTTGCGTGTATTTCGGAGAAAGACATTCCGGCAATGTTATGCTTTCTAAGAATTTCAGTGACAGTGGAAAGATCATGTGTAAAAATAAAGATATTTATTTCTTTCATGTGTCAATTTCCTAATTCGAGCTAGATAAAGTTTTTTCTACATTTACCGTAGATATTCCAAATAGATTCTAGTATGTAACATCTACTTCAATGCCGCAGAGGCAATTAACTTGTTCCAGAAATATGTGAATCCCATGCTGGCTATGCCGCACCCAATTCATCCAGCTCAAAACATCAAATACAATACAATTGTTTTTTTTCAATTGTACCCGATAACTTGTGTCCTTAATGGAAGAAAATAACATGATGGTTGTTTATGCTGATCGGATTAGTATCAATTGTCTCATCAATCCTACAGCTAGACGCGATATCAAGATACTAGTAGCCCAAATACTAGTAAGTGTAATAGTATTTACTAGAATCCGCCCAGGAGCAGTATCAGGTTTGGGGTCCAAATGTGGCAGTAAAAGGAGTGTGGATGGTTCACCTCTTCCAGTACCCGTATATAGTAGCGATGCAAGAAGGTAAATCGGTACTCTACTATCATTAGGTATCTCAAAATAATTCCTACATCATTAGGTTAGTGCTGTAGTGCCTTATATAATCTTCATTGATACTACCATATCTGAGAAACTACTGAGATAATATTCTTTCTCTTAATGTATCCGCATAATGTTTAGAGAGGGATTTTAAGAAGGCAAGCTTGGCGGGTATACAAATGTTCCTGACTGGCTCTTGATTTTACCTTTATCAATCTGATTGTTGATGCTCTTGACGAAACTGATCTTTCCAGTACAATATTCCTGATCTTATCGTCTGTAGAAGATTTTATACTATTGTAATAAGCATCCTGAACAGCGGCCATAACAAATACGTTGGGCATGTCTGCCTGAATATCCTCTTCAATATCTTCCAATCATCTTGCAAATTATGTAAAGCTTGGATTATAACGGAAAACTATCGATTCCAGTAAGGAGGAATTCACCTATTAAGGAACGTACCCGCTTTGCCATCAAAGCAAATTCAACATTGTCTGTGTCAATATATTTGTCAGAAAAGTAGGATGTATCTTGTCAAAAGCCTTACTAATCTATATTCTCATATTGCCTGGTCAATATCTTTCGTATCAAAATATGTAACAATGGGGTACGTAGGATCCTGTGCTTTTTCATCTAAAGTTCGAAAAGAGGTTAATCCATGTGTGAACTTAATAATTTATTCAATGCAATCATTTGTTCAATGAACGTAATTCTATTGTCACTAACTCTAGCCCTTTAGCATAGTAGGAGTTTTAATCAATTGCAATAATCGGAAATTTAATTATGACCCTCTCTTCGTTAGTATGAATGATCATCAATGTGATCTGAAAAAAAGTGAGACCACAAAAGTACAGGAATAGAAACCGACCTTATGACTCTCATCTACTGTTGAAATTGCTTGTATACATGAGATATCTGTTACTAATACACTACACTCAGATTTGAGGTTGAGGTGGGTTCGGACCAGAAGAAGCCGAATTGTCTATATATAACCCCCGCTAGATATCGATTAGTATAGAAAATGCGGCGAGGTTTTAGTGTACTAATTGTAGGAGGAATTCTGTTAGTTGCGAGCGTAAGCATTGCAGTGCCGGCGATTTATTTACTTGCTTCCTTGACAGAATCGATGCCGACTGACATTTCTACTAAAGACGTCATGAGCTTTGCTCTTAACATGAACCAAACTGCTATCAAAGAATCACTAAGGAGCATTGGTATTGACGCGGGATTGGCTTTTTTTGGGATACTTGTTAGTGTCACTCTGATGGTCAATGGAATTATTGCGCTCATCGGGGGAATCATTCTAGTTTTCGTGGACAGGAGACATAGCAGACATAGCCCTATCTAGAATAGACCCTAATCAGATGCACAAGCGGAAACTCACGACTCTATCGAAAAAATAAGTAGTGAGTTGGAGTTGGTGAATAGGTCTGTTCATTCGAATGAAACAGCGTGTATGCCATAATGTAGAAGGTACTGGACGAAAGCGAACGATCTCGCAGGCAGTATCTAGGGAAACTTTATAATCCAAGACAAGACCGAATATCTACTACTCACAGAATATTTTAATAAGGATTGCGACGATATATGTTCTAGCATTGAATGCATTCGATATAAGTAAGAAAAGTATAACCGCTTGGTGTGAGGATTGTAACTTAGTCTTTGATGATAGATGGGCGGCAAATTCTCATAAGGAAAACGAACGACACACCGTAAAAATTTCGGAGTTTTGGATTACTGGTAAGAGATAAATCCCTGATTTAGTGTCATTGTATGCAATCTATTCTTCGGAGATTGCTACAGGTATTCTGGACCTACTAGCCCTTATCTTTTTAAGACGCGTCCTTGTATTAAATTGCAATAGTCCATATTCTGTCCGGAGCACAATCCAAAGCCTTCTAAATATACCTACATAAGAAGCTTGAAAAAATGCAACTTCAACGAACTAACTTTCACGAACTCAAATTGCATAGAATACCATACTTAAATTAGCTCAATTCTTTTATGTATGGGTTCCGTTAGTAGGTTGTAAATGCAGCCATCAGACATACTTTCCAGAATGTACCAAACAGACACGATACATGACAAGGTCTATCCAAAATTGGAAGAAGAATCGAAGCAGGACTTTGATGATATTCTTCAGACTAACATATTTAACGTCATGCTGAATAGAAGATCACAGAGGAAATTCGAGGATAAACCGGTCGACGACTGGAAAATGGACATGATTTTTGCTGCCGCTGACACTGCTCCGACAGCTGGTGGATTTCAAGGCTTCGAGATATTCCATGTAAAAGACGTATCAATTAAGACAAAGTTGGTTGAAGCTGCAAATAACCAGCCCTACGTCAACTCCCCTTCGGTACTAGTGTTCTGTATGAATCCTTCCAGAGTCAAATTAAACTTTCCTCAGGCAATTATTCAGAAATTCTCACTCCAAGATGCTACATTAGCTCCAGCATATGCTCAAGCTAGCCGCACATGCGCTGGGATTGAGATCCATTTGGATCGGAATGATTGACGAAGAAAAAGTGAAGAAGGCTTTGTCTACCGAATATACTCCCTCGTCTATCCTTTGTTTAGGATACCCGCTGAAGTTGCTCCATCCAAAACCGAAGAGAAATCTTAAGGAGCTCATACATGAGGTATGAACAAGAATTAGCTTTATCATTTAGCATGGCCATGACGAAAGGGCATATACGACTTACTGAATTCTAGAAGCCAGTAGTTGGAAGGCAAATTTACTGGACAGGGTTAAAATTCAGAATTGCATTTTCTCTGCGCAGCAATTTCAGCATGTGCGTGAATATCATCAGATATTGATCTGAAAACAAACCTTCACAGAAAACGCAGTCGAGTTCATATTAATTTTCATATTTTTATCTAATTATATCTTATTTCAGAACCGTCCACTTAAGCTGACGCGTAAACTTTGTAAGGCTTTCCAGTTTCAATATTTACATACTTCCATTCGTGTTCTGGTGTGAAAAGCTCGCGAAACTCCGATTGAAGATTTGGATGCAATAATTTAAAAACGTTCTCTCCCAGAGACACCCTGTTTGGTTCCGTCAGAGAAGTTATCTTCGCAGCTACGTTCATCCCATATCCCAGGATATCAATTGGGGAGCTCTGATCATATCCGTATTGAACAACTACATTATCTCCTTCGTCTATACCAATCTTAACAGAAAGCTCAGGGAAATCTAGTTTAGTAAGGATAGGATTAATTCCCTCTCTTAGCACATTAATTATTGATTTTCCACATTCTACTGATTTATCATATGTAAGGTATCTATTGAAACCAAAAGGAAAAAACGCTATTACTGCATCACCGGCATATTTCAATACATATCCTTCATAACTTTCTATCACGGTAGAAACTTCGTGAGAAAATGCTCTGATAATCGTCACCAATTTTTCTGCAGGTAACGTCATACTCATTTTAGTCGAGCCAACCAGATCCGCATACATGATGACGAGTGGCACCTTAGAGCTGACATGTTTGCGAAGAAAATCCTGACTCCGTTTAATTGAGGTATTATATTGATAGCGTTCTTTTAGGGCGTTTACTAGTCGATCCTGTCTCTGCGTAGACAAGGTTTGCAGATCAACGATTTCGTTTGTACTACCTTCTCCAGCGTCAGGCCCATGATACTTTATATATTCATCAGATTTCTTGTCGCTCATTTACCTGTGACCGCGACCTTGATTGCAGGGGTTTCATGTCGAAAGTGTGTATGCTTCAAATAAATGAATGTATGTTGGTATACCTCATATTCTCCTTCAATAATATGAGATCTCACTTCATCCGACGCCACGGCTATTCCTATTCAAATTGTACGCATGACTCATATATCAACCTGGTACTAATAGTTTTCAGCAATATTGGCGGCTTGACAGCAATTCATATTTCACCATAGTTAGTTTAAGGCGCGGTGAATCTTGATAGATACGTAGAGCAATACCTTCCAAGATCGTTGAAAATACGGAAGTGGAGCAAAATGGAATAGCACTGTATGTTCTTATGATGAGAACGTATAACCAAAAAATAAGAACTTCATAAATGGTCCGCGGGTGTAGGCTATGTAACTGATGAATCAAGAAATAGTAGTAATAATGCTTGTTCATAAACATCAACCTACTGACCTACATGTAACTATATGGGATATTTTATTCAATGTCAATTTCAACTTGCAATTTATTTTTCATTTCGACCTGCCTAAGGAAATCCAGTAGTTCAAGATAGCAATTTTCCCCTGTGAATATCCTCTCCGTAAGCACTCCGCTGAACATCTCAATCCTAATGGTAATAGAATTTGACCTAAGTTCCAAATGAATATTGTTTGGTATCAATTGGATACACCTGTATCGAGAATAGGCATCACATACATTTCCAGATTCTGACCCTATAACACTTGATGAGAATATAGTATTGTATGGCGCTCACCTTGGTGCGGGTTTCAAATTTGGTAAAGTTTCTGGAATTTCTCTGGAGCCTTCTGGTACCTGTTGGAGCAATGGTCAAACCTTGATTCATCCCAACAGAGCTACAAACAAAAATTGTTGTTTCGCCATTCCATTCCACTTAGAGATCATTTGATACTCGTCAGTATCCTATCTCTTATTTCAGAACGTATGTCTTCAAGTGCAAAATGAATATTCGAGCAATCTGAGAGCCTCTCCTCTATTTCTTCTTTACTAACATCCTTCTGACGCTTACCCCCATTTTTGTCATAATATGTCAATCTGATTGTATCGTCAAGTTCAGCACCATTAAGATATGATTGAGAGGTATCCAAGGCAGCAGAATAAAGCCAAGTTGAATATTCATTTATTCTGCGGAGCTCTTCAAATAGTCTGGGATATTCCTTCAACAGGTCTGGATAATCATTAGAAATAATCTTCTCCATTAGGTCGGTGCTGGATTCCCTGGGAAGATAGACATCCAAGAGTAGTGAAATAAACTGTTGTCGTTTTTCGTCCGTTCCAGGTGTACAAAAATGGTGAGAGATTATGTCTCGGACAAGCGATTCTAGTGATGACACGTTCGTAAGGTACATCCCTCTAATCATGGAGTCGTGTTGACGCAACTTTTCAATCAAAGCTTTATGTTTTTGTTCATGATTTGTAGACATTGTATCTTCTGATCGGATGCAAACTATTAACAGTTCTTTCCAGAGATCTATTTTTCCAGCCACTCGCTATAATTGAATCATTCAACCTGCAATGTATGGAGATTCGTTGCCCATCCATTAATGAAGCTTCAAGCCAAGATCATAATAATGTCATGTCTTGATCCCAGTTGTGCAACCAAATTACTCTAATGTTATCGACCGAATGAAAATCAAACATGTCCAAAATGCTACTGAGCAAAATGCGAAATGGGCTCTTTGTCATGGAAGTGGTGATGGTCAGTCAAAAGCATTCTTAATCTCTAGATGGAAGGTTGTAATACACGATTATCGGCAGACATCTCTTCTGGCTCTCTTTCCTCGCTTCAAATATTTGCCGGAGTTGGTCAGGTTCAACATATCCTTGTAAGGATATGATGACACTTTCAGATCCAGAAATGATTCGGGTGTAGATGTGAAATAGGAATAATTTTCAGGATTGAAAGAGTAAAAACTTCAGCTTTTATAAATACACATAAAAAACCTAATATTGGACCATAGTATCACTTCAAAGAACGTTTTTTTCTTTTTTTCCGCAGGCCTGACTACGGTGCTTTCTAAATCATATAAACGGCGAGGTGCGTGAAGCCTGTTGCAAATATTAGTGCAACGATCCACCTCTATATTAGCCAACTACAACATAACTACCTAATGTACTGTGTTCAATCTCCACGTTTTACTTCAAAGCCAATTTTCACTTCCGCCTGATATTCCTCTATCTCTTGATTTTCTATTTTTAAGGTAACTCTTCCTAATTCTGCCCAGCGGATATTTTTCACTGTTTTAGCAGCACTTCATTAACGGCGTCCTTCATTGCTTCAGCAATACTTTCAGGAGATGTTCCTACAATGTCAATATACTTGTAAACCATAAAAAGTAACCCGTATTGTTAATATAAAAACGACTCGATAGGAAACTTTGCGCTCAATTATGATCCTTGAATTTCTGCATCAATGAGTGTAATTATTCCCTGGCGCGGGAAGAACTACTATTAGTTATACTCACTCCAGTTATTCTTGCGTCGTCTGGGTTAGTAGGCTGGTCTGCCTGTCCAAAGGATGAAGTTGTAGGAAGGCTAGCAATCTCGTCCACAGTATCCATACCCTCGACAACTCTTCCGAACGCAGTGTATTGTCCATCCAAGAACTGAGAATCGTTGGTAACGATGAAAAATTGTGAACCCGCGCTATTGGGGTCAGATGACCTGGCCATCGAAACAATACCTCGAATATGTGGCAAGTCGTTGAACTCTTCGTCTATAGAATAACCTGGTCCCCCTGTGCCCCAATTACTTCGCTGTGATGCATTTCCCTTTGTATTAGGGTCCCCGCCTTGGATCATGAAGTTGCTAATGATTCTGTGAAAAATTGTATCATTGTAGAACCCATCCTGTGCGAGCCGCTTGAAATTCTCAACATGGTTTGGTGCCGCCTGAGGCAAAAATTCGATCGTTATCGGGCCCTGAGCCGTCTGAATGACTGCAGTTTCCTGGGTAGAATTTGAGTTAGCTTGACTGGATGAATTCGAAGCTTGAGGTAGAGAGCCTGTTATCGTGTTATTGAAATTAGTCGCACTCCTATTATCTTGTTTTTCACTTGACATAGCTTCAGACTGATAATCTTGATTAACTTTATAAACTAATACACCGAAAACGAGACCCGGAGTATTGGATACAAAGACTGGGTGACGCGTAAGCAAGGCTAAATGGTTGATCCGGTTGCTCGCTTAAGGGGTACTTCAAATCCTGCGTGTATAGGGCTATTGTTCCGGGTTGATACACTGGCTGAATCCCTGCAAGCTGGCCGCCCTCAATCGAAGCGTAGGCCTGAGGCTCGAATGGAATTAGCTTCGCAAGTAAGGTATCGTTCCAAAACTTAGGGGTAGGTGTAAAACCATCCTGTTCCAAGTAATCCATTTCATTGAATCCTCCAATCCGAATAAACCATTGTTTCTTACTTTCGTCTCCTCCACTCCCAAGGGTATAAAAGGAGGTTCCGTTCGCCCCTGGAAATCTCTGTCCTACAAGATACAGTACCACATAGTCTGAATCCAATTCCTTGGCAATATCATAGCCTTCCTTCTCAGGCTCGATAAACATTTTTGCAAGCTCGGCTATACGTGTCTGGTTTATGGTGGCGTTATCAGCTAGGCTAGTTCTATTGCCCAAGGTGGTTATCCAATACCCATAATCCCACCAAGAGGCGACGACTGAATCCTTAGGGGTATTGTTAGAGATCCAATTTAATGCATCGATCCAATCAGCTACCTGCATCCTGTATCCTGTCCCCCCATTTGCAATGGATGGCGGAACATCCGCTGAAGTCACCCAATTAATGTTGGGTGGATAAAATAGAGGAACGGTCAAGAGGAAAGTAAGGACAACAGCAAATGATATTACTATTGGTTTATTATGTGAAGGCTTTGATTGAAGACGCTCGATCCTTTTCTTTTCTCTGCCTTTAGCTGCCTTTATGTTGAGCATCTGAATAGGTACCAGAAGTAGAGTACCTTTCCATAAATACTCTAGTCAGATCGTAGAGTCCCATTGATGCCAGAACTATAATGCTGATCGACGAAAAGACAAGCAGCCTTGCAAACGTCGCACTTACATATAATCCGGTCACCCCCAGTATCAAAGCAAATATTGTCATATCGGTTCTTTTCCTGAACGCCATCAATATGCCAAATCCAGCAAACATCATCAGTATCGAGTAGTCAATGAAGTAATCCACTATTGTAGGTGTAAAGTGTTCGGCTACCGATGCCGTTAATGGATTTTGCGCTGACAGAAATGGGTTTATGGCATTCAAATATCTGAACGAAGGGGAATAATACGCTTCAGTCAGCATTACGCCAAAGCTAATTGCGACGAATACCCCCAGAACAATTCCGGAATTCCTTATCGCATGATCGGCTGATGTAAATTTCCTCACGAAGAAGGTCGCCGCCAAGAATATGGTCCCGCCCATTAATGCAATTCCAGGCGGCCCGAATACAAAGGAAATACCAGGTCTCGGGAATATTCCCGCAGTGGCCAAAGTCACTACGCTTATGCATATAGCAACTGTCAAAGGAATAGCCAAATCTTTTCGGAAAAATGGGATAGCTATAAAGAAAATGGAAAGGGGTATCGCAAAATATTGAATACCACCCCATGAAGCATTGGCCAAACCTAACAAAAATCCAGCCAACAATGCTTTGAGTATCGCATATCTAACTTGTCTGCCTTTTATCGCGGAAACAAAAAGGTACGTTGCTACAATACCAAGGAACAATCCCAAAGGCTCTGACTTGAACCACCCTAAATTCCCTCGCTGAATTATAGCAGGAGTAAATGCAAAGAACAATGCGGCAAAGAGGCCTGCTGAAGTTCCCTTCAATGTTCTAACGAGGGCAAAAATTGCTATAGTGGTGAGCGACCCCATAATAACTGGAAAAATTATGACAAAATCGAGAAGTGATGAACCAGCACCAAATATCTCATAAAGAAATGCGGCCACGATGTGTAGACCTGTTTGGGATGTTGCAGGAACGTTCCTTCCCTCTGGAAACCAAGACATTGTATCGTGCCAGTTTAGGTATGCTTGCAGACCATTATCGACAATGTATTTGGTCGCTCGATAATCAAAGTAGGGATCAAATTCATTTAAAAAGTAACCATACTTTATCGGATAAGACCTGATTATAAAGGCGGTTGAAAATGAAATAGCAAGTACTCCTATTACTAGCAAGTGTTTAAGTTGAAAGTGGAAATGACTTGTTCTTACCAGCGTTTTACTTCCATCAAGCATGCTAAGACAGGTTGAACTAACCTCTTTTTTACGTTACTGATACTGCCTAATTATTTGTTGGCCAGTGAAAGGTACCCAGATGTATCTGAGTTCCGTATAGGGTAAATATAGGGTAGCGTCCAGTCAAAAATGCAACAAGCGACGATTCTAAAAAAGCCTATAATCCTAACGACATCTGAAAGGGTGAGGAAAAACTGGGATCGCTCCGAGGCTTTTGGATATGATATGTAACTAAACCAGACGAAGGTTTCTATACGCAATCATTTCATAAGATGCGAGTGGCAGCAATGAAGATTCAGAGTTAGACTGAAGATTTTCATATTGTTAGTGTGGAGAAGGTATTTGTCTGAGCTGCCGCTCGTCAAGTAAAAGTTGGTCAAATCCTCGTGAGGTGGTCCACCAAAGAATTCAAATCCATTCTAGTTCTTTTTGGTAATGCTAACTATGTCTCCGTCAGCTAATCTATGGTCTAGTCCTACTTTTTGCGCGCCAAATTTTACGCTGTTGCCCCAAACTTGAGCGTATTTGAAATCGGCGGTCATAGTCCTGCGTATCTTTGTACAGACGTCACTAATGGTACACTCACTTCTTATGATGAGAGGTTCTTCAAGGTCTGCATCTTGCCCTTTAGGCTTTAAAAAGACACGAATAAAATCTAGTTTCTCAAATATGGCATCCCTTACAGATTCTATATTCTTGTCCCCGTCTGCTGAAATATGGATAAGGTTAGTCCCTATTGTGCGACGTATATTCGCTAGTACGGTATCGTCAACCAAATCGATCTTATTCAAAACGATAATCGAAGGGACGTAGACTCTATTTCCGGCCAACAGATCAATGAGTTGATCATCAGTTAGGTTAGGTTCTCGTATTGTAAGCCTACAGTTGTGAACTCCGTAAACTCTCAAGATATCTTTAGCAAGACTTTCAGATATACGAGATTTTACCTGAAAATTTACAGATACTCCGCCTGTCTCTGATTTCTCTATCAAAACATCAGGCGGCCTCTGGTCCACCTTTATCCCTATTTCAGATAATTCTCTCTTCAGAAGATCTATGTGCTGAGGCTGAAAGACATCAAGGATAAGTAAGACTAGATCGGCGGATCTTGCGACTGATAATACTCGCTTACCTAACCCACGACCTGAAGCCGCGCCTTCTATAATTCCTGGCATGTCAAGGATTTGAATTCTCGCGCCTTTGTATTCCATCATTCCTGGCACTACCGTAAGGGTTGTGAATTTGTATGAACCAACTTTTGAGTTAGCATTTGTTAGCCTATTAAGCAGTGTCGATTTTCCAACGCTGGGCAGACCAATCAATACAACTGTTCCGTCCCCAGCTTTCCTCACGCTATACCCGCCGGATCTACTTTTGGAGGAAACAGTCTTCCCGTGAATGTCGCCCTCCATTTCTTTCTTTAGCCGTGCTATCTTTGCCTTTAGTAGGCCAATATGATGCTCAGTAGACTTTGTTTATCTGAGTCTTGTGTATTTCCTCCTGAATTGCTTTAATTTTTTCTGGGATACCCATCTTGTTAATGATTAATCCTCATTAATTCTCTGTAAACGGTGAAATATGATCCTGGTAGTGACGATTCAGAAGCCCTACTGACTAATTGGCATCTGGTAAATGTCAACCAAAACGATGGAATATTTAAACTCATAAATTCAATTATTTATAACGGAAAACTGGTAATATAAGTTTGGTATTGAGCAACCTTTGGTCTTAAAAAAACGATCAACCAATTATTGGGTTAAGCGTCCTTAGATTACAAATTGAATTTCTAAACCAGCAACAGTAGCCACTAGTACCTGCTGTAATGCTTATATACAATCCCTTGGCGTGGAATATCGTCAGTTATGGCCGAGGCCCCAGTATCGTCCCCTGTCAAAGAGAAAAAGAAAGGCTTTACCCAAGAGTTCGTATTCTTTCTTAAGACTTTTGGTATAATTGGCCTCGCGATAGCGTTCATAATTGGCCAAGCGGCTTCTAAGTTAGTAACTGCTTTCGTAAACGATATTATCGACCCGATCATTGGAATTTTCCTCCCAGGTGGCAACCTATCAGGCTTATCTGTTCAGGTACCAAACCTTTATGGAGATGCTACTTCTGACTTCAGGTATGGTGATCTAATTGCAAATATAATTGACTTTCTGGTAATAGCGTTGATAGTCTTTATCCTCTATAAGCAGCTTTCTAAACGCGGCTTCGTGGAAGATAAGACTGTGCCAGAAGAGAAGAAATAGAGGGCAAGCTAGCCTAGGCAATCATGGAAAGACATTGGTCTTTCCCAGGGCTTATTGGTATCCAAATAAGTGTACCTGTGTCTGATTCTATTATTGTTGACCTATGACGTTCAATTGTAACTCTTAACTGTAATCCCTCATTATGGTCATGATCCGATTTTCTATGCGATAATCTTTTACTAGCCCCAATGAAACCGATGGTAGCTTCATCTCCATATTTCTAGATACTTCAGAGCAGTGCACAATGCTAATGTCATAACATAGCACGCCATTACTTTCCATGGGATTGCGGGTAAACGCGGAGCAAGAAGCCTTATTTGATGGTCTTCAAGAATTTGAGAAATATAATCCCGAACTTTTGAGTTCCAAATTCTATACTCAATGCTATGTTTCTTCAATATGGACTCCAATTCATAAATTACAGGGCATCTGACCGAAGTAAGATGCTGAATATATCTCCTTGATACTTCCACTTCACCTTTAATAGCGATTAATCCTTGTTGTTGTATATCGACTAATCTTACATGCATCTCCCAAGGCTTGGATAGTGATTTTGCAAAGCCACTACCAATTTGAGAAGTCATCTTATTTTCTAATTTAACCCTCTTGAAGCCCTCGGAAGTGAGCGTCCGTACTATGTCATCCTTTTTCATTCTAACTGCAATGTATAGTTGATCGAGCTCTATTTCCTCGTGCCTGATCAGGGCTTGAAGGCCTTTTACTACATTCATTCGGCGGGGATAGCTTGTAAGAAATTCAGACATTTGCCTTTATACCTTCGTAGTTCACGATGGAATATTAAAACTGTGTTATTGTAATCAACCATAATCGCATATTTATTTCGAAGTAAAGGATCTCCGATAGATATCTTCTAGAGGATCTATAGCTAAATCTTTCCAATTCATTAGTCTATTATCTTCCTTCACTTCAAATCCTCTCACGACTACAACGGGTGTTGACTCGCGACTTTCACCCATAAGAGCGACTCCTATCGAAGCCAAGCCATCTCCCGCTGCCTCTCATTGTCACCCTCAAAATATTTCCAAATAAATCTTTTTTGCCTCGCTCATCGACTACTGGCTTAAAGCCTGATACTGCAATAGCAGTCCCTGAAGTGCCTAATCTTCCAGGCATTAAACGACTGTCGGAAATAACTACGTATATGGTAAGTTTACTCTTGTTCAAAAAATTCAATCTAAGTTGGTCAGCCGAATCAAAAGGCCGAGGTGGATATAACACCGCATAACCCTTGGGAATATTTGATCTATCAATCCCAGCGTTAGGACATAACATCCCATTCTTCTTGCATAATAAAAATCCAGGAATGCCTCCGTAAATATGATCGGCCTCCCTTAAAACTAACTCCGTAAGTTTCTCATCCATTTGGAATTTCTTTGCAATTACTTTGGCCTTTTGCGATGCTCGTAATCCGTCAAGGTGAACGACCGCCCCTTCACTAATGGATACGAATTTGCTTGATATTATTACGATATCTTTTTGCTTGAACTGAAAATTTGTCTTTGATATTGTTTCATAAAGATTAAATGGAGAAACCATCGGCGGAAGTCTCAATGCGAAGACCTCAAATCTAGAGGCCAAGTTATTAACTTTCGTGCGTCGAGTACCGATACTGGTCAATCCGCAGAAGGTTTTAATGACGATTCTAATAAGAATCCATCTCAGGTGACTTCGAAGTGGGAATGACCCTAACTGAAAAGATCTTGGCAAAGGCAGCCGGAAAAGGTTCCGTCGCTCCTGGAGATGTTGTATTTGCAAAAGTGGATAAATTAATGATGCACGATGTTTCAGGTCCAGGTGTAATCAAAGTATTAGAAGAATGGGAGAAGAAAGGGACAATCTTGGAACGGATTTGGGACCCAAGTAAGGTATGGGTTACAGAGGATCATTTTGTACCAGCGTCTGACAAAATTTCAGCAAGTAATATTATCAACCTCACTAATTGGACGAAGAAGTTCGGTGTAAAGAAACATTTCAAATATGGGCTGGGTCAATACGGAATCTGTCATACGCTCTCTCATGAGGAGGCGCTAGTACTTCCTGGTGAAGTCTACGTAGGCGGTGATTCGCATACTAATACAACTGGGGCATTAGGGGCCTTCGGAGCAGGGCTTGGTCACAGTGATATCGCATATGTACTCCGCTATGGACAGATCTGGTTCAAGGTGCCAGAAACAATTCTTTTCAAATTACACGGTCAATTGCCAGATCATGTAATGGCAAAGGATATCATTTTGCGTATAATTGGTGATATTGGAACAGAAGGTGGAAATTACAAATGCATGCAGTTTTCTGGTGAAGTTGTAGACCAGATGAATATGGAAGAACGAATTACCCTTACGAATATGACCACGGAGGCAGGTGCTAAAAATGGGATAATAGAACCTGATTCAGTTACAGAGAGCTATATTAGGAAGAGAACGGACTCGGCACTTCAGCCTTTACTAGGGGATACAAATGCTTACTATTCGGACATACACGAATATGAAGTTAGTCAAATGGACCCTGTCATCGCCAAACCATTCTCACCTGCCAATACCTGTGCTGTGAGAGATGTTCAGGGAATAGAGATCGACAAGGCATATATTGGCTCTTGTACGGGGGCAAAACTCGAGGATCTTCGAGCTGCCTCACGACTTTTCAGAGGTAATAAAGTGAAAGTTCGAACTGAAGTATTGCCGGCTGCACAATCAATCTACATTTCTGCGCTTCGGGAGGGACTTATTGACATATTTGTTGATGCTGGCTGTGTTGTTGGTCCGCCTACTTGTGGTGCTTGCTGCGGTGCGCATATGGGGGTGTTGGGTCCAAAGGAGATTTGTATCAGTACCACGAATCGGAATTTTCCTGGAAGAATGGGAGATATAGAATCACAAACATATCTGGCATCCCCATTGGTGGTAGCCGCATCGGCAATTAACGGAAAGATAACTGACCCAAGGGACATTACGATTTGAATCAACTAGAGGGTGTCGTGCATAAATACTATCGAGATAACATCGATACGGATGTGATCATTCCTGGCCAATATCTTAAGATCCATGATCATAAAGAACTTGCAAAACACGCAATGGAAGGCATTGATGCTGGATTTTCCAAAAAAGTTAGCGAAGGCGATTTTTTGCTTTGCGGGAGGAACTTTGGATGTGGTTCAAGCAGAGAACATGCTCCAATAGCTCTGGCCAATTCTGGTATAAAGGCTATCATTGCACCATCGTTTGCTAGGATCTTTTACAGAAATGCAGTCGATGGGGGATATCTACTTCCGATAGAGGTAGAGGAGGAAACATGTCAACAGGTCGAAAATGGAGACAGAATTATCCTAGACACTTTGAACAGCAAACTGGTGAACGTTACAAAGAGTAGGAGAACGTATGATATTAAGCCATTTCCCAAAATAATTGCTAGAATTATCGAAGCAGGGGGCCTGATTAATCTAGACCCTCAAAAGTTGATTGATATTTAGGAGAGTCAATACTTAGAGGCGGATTGATGAAATATTATAACGGAAGTTGACACAAGATTATTCATCATCATTTCATCTAAGTACCTCTATATTTTTGCCAATTCAAGCATCCTTCAAGATTCTTGTACTTTTATCCATCCTTCCTGCAGCATCTTCCCATCACTAGGGTCACCAACATTTGTAGCATATCTCCAAAGCTGAGTTCCTTCGATTGCACATGTCGAGTCCATTATCTCGTTTAGTGCCTTAATTTCGTTGCTTAAACCCAAATTGCAGACCCTGTTCCCATTGGTTGAAACGCAATAACTGCATTTGGAGTCCAATGTAGAGACGGTGGGATCGATACTAACAAGGGGATAGGCCTTACAGGCAGCAGGTCTTTCATCATAAATAGTGCAACGAGATCCGCCATGAGGAGATCGCTCCGATCCATCGGTGTCTAGAAACGGACAAACATTTCCAGTTCTTTCCCTTCCCATTAGCTGATACACAAGGACACTTTCAGGGCTTGCTCCGTCGTCACCCATACCCACTCCTATCCTTGGTAGAATCTTGATGCTTATCCCCAATCTCTCTGCCTGCTGTTCAATCATTTTTTTCTCCTCTGGGAGAAGAAGAACCCCTATTTTACCAAACTCCTTCGAAGGAAAGTACTCTCTATTTATGCAACAATCCGAGCAACCTTCTACGCACTTGAATTTTTTGAGCAATCCTAATCTAATAATACAGTTCCACTGAACTCTCCTTTAAGTTATAGTTTCTTTCAACAATGGACCTATGTATTTACGACGTTCATACTTTGCGTTTGAATTTGCTTATGGGATAGATTAAGAATTTCTAAAGGCAATAATCATATCAAGCAATGCATAATTTGAATCCTTTATGTATGTCAATCCCTTTCCACAGCCTCAATATGACATTGATGACCTCTATGCTGTTTGTCTATGGTCGAAGCTTCCTCAGTTGAGATAGGAAACCTTCCTGTTTCAAGAGAATCTTTTCCAGGCTTTTCCAATATCACTTCCTTACAATCGTCGCAAATCAGCTGTTGAAATATCATTCCAAATGAATATGAGGGAACTAAATATAAGAATAGCTTTCTAAAGGAACAATTGTCGGAAGGAAAAGAAAAAGATTTGATATGGAATAAATAAAAAATTCATATGAACCCATCTAGTGTTATTGTGACTATCAATGCATAATGTTTGTGCCTACTGTGGAAAAAATTTTGATGGAGAAGGCTGGCCACATGTTGAAGGGGACTCTAATCGAGGTGTCTCTAGAATCGAGCAGTTTTGCTCCGAAGAACATAGGTCAGCATTCTTGAGGTCCAACCTATGATTTCAGTTTACCAAAAAGGCTGTCGAAGAGGCCTTTCTTGTTCTCCTTTTTCTCAACTTTCTTGAAACACTTTGAGCACAAGGCGCGCAAATTCCCCGGCCTGTTGTCTTTCCTTGAGCCGTTGATGTGTTCAAAGAAAGTCTGCGTACTCCCGTGGAATCTAATATTGCAACTCTGGCAGCGATGGTGAGCCTTTTCCAGAACCGTCTGTTTAATACTCATTGTCAAATGTTCGTACTTAGTTCTGTCTACGCTGTCACCCGATGCGTTTCCGAAAAAAGACAATCCTTTACTTATAATAGAAAATGCCCAAATTAACCTTTCTAGGATGAATTATTTTTGTGCCCTGATAAAGTACGAAGATTTAGATTTTTTCGACATGAGGTCAGCAGTCATAAGCGGTTGCGGAAAACTGCCTCTTTCTCTAAAGAGGCTCATGACCAGATTTATGGAAGTTTCCAAACTTATTTTATGTCCAGCACTGACGTAAATGTAATTGTGTCCTTCTCTGGTTATTTTTTTCCCAAAAATATCATCGTCAATGTACACAAAGTCTATCCCCTTTTTCTATTCCACACACTAGTCGTTTGGCTATTCCGATTGTAGGCTTGTCCACCAAAAGCCCAATAAATGACGCAAGACCCATTCGCCGAGGATGAAGAACGCCGTGGCCGTTTACAATTAACAAATCAAAGGAGGATTCTAGTTTCTTGAGAGTCATAAAAATTGGACTTGCTTCTCTTAACATGAAAAATCCTGAAATATAAGGAAATGTAATGGAAGACCTAGACTCCTTTGTTTCAACAATTTTATAAGAATATCGGTCCATGTTAACAGCGGAACAGAATGCTTTATTCATATAGTAAGACACGTCCACGCCACATACATGCCTGATTAAATGATTAGGAGTGACATCAAAGGTTATGACCATTCTTGACAAAACTCTTTGTAATTCAGCTAGCATTGAAAGAATGGACAAGATATCTTACCGGTTTACGGTTTACATAAACCGTACCGTATTTTGCAGTTCAGACGGGGAAGTCTAGAGAGGATTAGACATGACAAATGGTGTTACATCTCCGACGATGCAATACTTCACATTAGAACAGATGATATTTGTAAGTACGTTGTGGCATGAACTCAAATCTCCTTCACAATAGATAAGCTGATCCCCCTGTATGCCTATTGCATTACCTGCTTTCCTTTCGTTTGAGCTTGCGGGGTATTCATTATCCTCTTCAGGCGTCGATTTTTCACTGTAATCCTGTTTGCCCTGGATTTCTATAGCGCCTATAGCCGTTGCAAAGAAGAGAACGTACACCATAAAAGATACTGTCGATAAACTTCGATAGATCGTACATGCGCAAATAATTTGCATTTTCATACTATTGATCACGAACCATGAATATTAGCAATTTCTAATAAAAACAACTAAAATTGAATATGATGAATCTGGGGTATTTTTGTACTCACGACATGTTTAGAGGTGTCGAGAATATACAAACAGTTACCTAAAATTCTAATTACTCAAGGGTCATATAACCAGTACTACATGACAAATATGATAGGGAAGCTTCTATGTCAAAAATCAAAGCACAACATTGACAAGTGGTGAAATTAGTAAAAACAAAGAATAACCACCTCAACCTTTAGCTATAAGACAGGTCCCACATCTAATTCATCAGGGGCATTAGCTTTAACAAGCCCTATTCCTGCCTTTACTCCAATTCAGATTGTAAGTTGTTCATCCATCGTTTCTTATCCCATCTTGGAAGACTAGGTTGACTTGTTTGGCGGCTTCTTCAATATATTAAATCGCAAGTTCGAATTGTTTCGTTAACTTATCTTGTTTATCAAATTTAGTAAACTTTTATTCTCTATTATACAACTCAAATATCATTCCTAAGAGAATGCTTAGCGGAAGGCTAGAGTTAGTTGAGTTGGTTATCGTGTTATTAACCGTGATCTCGTTGATTGTAATCCTAATAGACATATTCTTTCCTTTAAATGCTGAACAAAAGCGATTCATTTATGTTTTCGACCTCGTAGTAGTTCTTATTCTAGCAACTGATTTCGCCTTTCGAGTGGGCAGGTCATCCAAGAAGAGTCGATATATAATAAAGCATTGGTACGAAATTCCTGCAATGGTACCGCTAATACTTTATGCTTCGGCAGATACCTCGACAATAGTTGGTCAAGTCTTGGAACAATTTAGGGTAATTGCATTTTTCAGACTTGTTAGGCTTTATTACATTCTTACGTTGATTCAGGGAAGCCGATTTGTATTACTGTCGGCTTTCTCAATCATAACGATAGTTTTCGGAGCACTAGGAGTATATCTTACAGAAGCCGGATATGCCGGAGCAAATATAAGAAATCTACCGGATGCATTTTGGTGGGCAGTACAAACTGTCAGTACAGTGGGTTACGGTGACGTTTATCCTGTTACTGCTGAGGGAAGGATCATAGGGATATTCGTCATGTTTGCAGGAATTGGAATTCTCACTAGTTTTATAACTGCACTCGGGACCAAACTAATCGAGCTCAAGTTGAATGTGCCTAAAAAGGGAAAAAAAGTCGACATACTAAATAACGATCTTCCATTAAAGACCAAAGAATTAATCAAGAATCAAATTGAAAAAGTAGAGACACTCGACCAGAAGGATTTTGATGCGTTAATTTCAATGCTGACAAGCATACGCCAACACTATGGCGTCCAATAGGGCAAGTGCAGATATGTGTATCTGTCGGCAACTTTCAAAAGTAGTAGCGTTAGTCATTCAACCCCGTAGCTGAGTAAAGATATGTGTATCTATCGGCTACTTTCGAAAGTAGTAGCGCCGTAGTAATCTTGAAACTAATCGAGCATACCGTTGACCTATCGATTTCTTCCTAGTTCAATATTCTTATGATTTATTAAGAAATTCTTTCTCTAACAACTATCTATTTCAGCGATATTGTTTGTCATCACCAATTAGATAATTCATTATGTACCTATAGGTACTGGACAATACTTCTTTGATGTCATCGTCAATTGGCAGCAAGCAACTGTACATGAAAATATAAGATCCACAGATGGCCAAGATGCCGGAAATGAAGCCGCAATAATGGAATACACGGAGTAATCACCACACATGGTGACATTCGAGAGATACAATTTACCTAAAGCTCAGTTAAAAGGCTTAACGGCGGCGCTGAAGTGTTCCTGTGAAATAACATCAATGAACTTGAAATGTATCTAATTCATCCTCAAAGAGCGAGTGAGCGAGTAAAGTATCTTGACGGAAAAACTCTTGGCATTAGACAAGACCAAGAATGGAAATGGCAACGAATTTCATTCATAAATGATGTGGACCGGGTGGGATTCGAACCCACGACCACCTACGTCTCCTCTACCTATTTGAAGGTATGCAAGGCAGGTATTCTACCAGACTAAACTACCGGCCCCCCTAATCCACTACGCTCATAGAGGTATGATAATTTAATCCTTTAGAAGGGGACTGTGACGGACTCCTTTAACCAATCTATATCCTATTGAAGAGATCTTAAAAAGAATGGCTTGCGTTAAGAGCCGATATTAGCCGACTATTAGCTACTAGCAGGTCAAGTTATAACGAATTCTAGACTGCTACTTCAAGGCGTATCGGAAGTAGCAGCTGACATTCCACAATATTATCTATAAACATGGGTATTGCTAGTATATCGATCATAAACTACAAATTTTGGTTTATTGGGTTAGTCTGACCACCTTCTACAAGAATTTGTGCCTCTAAAATTTCTCACAAGCGCTTGGCGCTATCGTCATACTAGAACAAAATCGAAAGCCTTTTAGGCACTCGCTTCATAACCTGTTTGTAACAATAGCTATGTCTACACTTCTAACTGACCGTGTTTGGGTAATGCTTTCCGAGGTAGCCAAGAGAGGAGTATATCCATTGCATGGGTCTAGACTTGGGTTATACAGAATTCCAATCGATCTTACCAATAATGCAGAGATCACACAGGTCGCCAACGAAATTAAAAAATTAGGGTTTTCTGTAGATACTTATGCTGACAGGATATACATCACTTACAAATGGAGTGAGGAACAGTTCGATCAAACAGAAAAAAAGCACTTAAAAGCAAATCTTTCCATTACAGTAGAAATTGTTACTGGAGAAGTTGTAGATATTATTTATCAGATTAGACCTTTAGAGTATTTCGGTGATGTTTACTGGATCAAGAACTACCGAACGATGGCCGACCAGAATGCCAAGGTGATTATAGATACTATATTGCTCAACACCAAAATAGGAGACAAACTAATCGCTCACTATCAAAAAGCTAACAAGTTATCCTATGAGGAAGCAGTAATAAAATTACAAGATCTTTCTCCCCTCGCAAAAAGCCCTAAAAATAGGCTAGCCGGGCCACCTAACGCTGAGACTTCTCCGCAATTGCCTGAAGCCAAAGTACAATCTGTTCCAGGCTCTGAACAAAAGCAACTGGAAGCACCCCCTTCGCCACAAATGAATGCAGTAGGAAGTGGAAATACAACCATTTCGCTGACAGGGGCTGGAACAAATTACTCTAAAGTCGAAGGTCCAATTGACCCTGATTTTAAATCAAAGCGTAGTGTTGTTGGCACATTCCAAGACATAAAGGTCTGGGGTGAAGTGGATCCTCCTGGACGATTGGGTATCTGGGGTTCAGAAGTTACAGTAGATTTTGATATCTGTGTAGCAGATGGAGCTTGTATCGAAGCATGTCCTGTAAATGTTTATGAATGGCTTGATACTCCAGGACATCCTGCCTCTGAGAAGAAGCCATTTATGATAAGAGAAAAGGATTGTATATTCTGTATGGCATGCGAAAATGTCTGTCCTCCTCAGTGTGTAAAGATATTCAATAAAGGACAATAAGAAATATCGCATATCGAATACATCGAAGCAAATCCCTTATAGAAGCGGAAGGTATCCTTCATGACAATCGACCAGTGTCAATCTCCCACATAAATTTGAGGTAATACACAATGGTATTATTTCCATGCTTACAAGAATACGTTGACTCATATCAATGAACAATATGTCCTATTGAGTTATGTAATTTTAAGATGGTTAACCCTGATAAGGCTGGGTCAGTTACCCTAGTTCTTTCTTCATAGATCAGAGTAATCAATCATCATCCCCCCCGCTTTTTCTTTCTACCTTTAAACAATATCTCTTAACTGTATAATTATATTAATTAAACTAGTCAGATTTAATCACTCTCTCCTTTAAATATCGTTCTTAAATCAGCTTCAATGTCATGTCGCTCGAGAAGATAGTCGCCGGTATAAAAGCCACGGGAATTGAGGGGATCAAAAAGGCAGAACTTCGGCGGGAATTTCAAGATGTTGAAGAGCTCGATTCAATACTGCAGGAATTAATAAGTGCGCAGGAAATATTCATCGAGAGGAAGGGCAATTCAATCTATTGTTGGCACAAGAATTATTATCTACAGAAATTATTGAGCACAGATCAAAAATTTTCGCTTATATATTCCTTAATGAATACCGTGCAGGATTCGCTGAACATCAGATTCGATTCTATCAGCGTAGGGTTGGAAGCCGTAATCGGTCAGTTGAGAGAGATATCAGAGGAAATAAAGGTCCTCTCGAGTTTAGGACAGAGAGATACTGGCGCAAGTGCTTCACCCCCTCAAGAGCAATTTAAGCCAACCGAGATCAATTATAACAATTTCAAAGAACAACTTGATCATGCATTGGCCAGTGCCTCAAGTTCAATTGGTTGGGTTGAGCTGGGTAACATACGAAAAAATCTTTGCTCAAAGATGAATATTTCTCAAGAACAATTTTACCATTCATTTGAAGAAGTAGTTTCCAACAACTATGACAAATATGAGCTTTCCACAGGTGGAGAAGAAGGAATACAATTAAGAGGAATGGTACACGGATTCGTGAGGTGCATTTAAAATGTATCCATACGGTTTGAAGAGCAATCCATATCACAGTAGCCCGACTCCAAGATTTTCAGATTCAAAGATTTTAGGTGGAGAAAGACATAAGGAAGCAAAGAGTGCAATCCTTTCATGTATGCACGACGTAGGCTCTAAAATGGCTCTTTCAGAGAAAGACCTTCGTATTGTCACAATAATTCAAGATGTTGGATCTGGCAAGACTCACCTTGCGCTTCATATGCAGACGGTAGAAGAGATGTCTGCAAAGTCTGTGATATCATATGTTGACTTTTCACAGATATCACCTAGAAGCAAGACAGGTATACTCTCTTCAATTCTGGATGGATTCAGAGAAGAGGATCTAGAAGCGCTACGTTCAACGCTGATCGGACTGATGATGGCTTCCCGACATGACAGAGAAAAGGCAAAACTCGTCAAGAAATTATTCAAGCATGGTCTGCTATCAGAGATCAAGGGAGAATCACTTGAAGACAAGATCGGATTGTTACTCAAAAGGAGAATCAAGGTCAGAGACGAAGCTACATTAAGTGAACTCTTAGGGAAGAATTTCACCGATCTAGAGAAGGCACTCATCTATTATGTACTTAATGACGAGATGAAAGACTGGGCTAAATCGATCGTATCACTTGGTGAAATGTTGGAATTACTCACATCTATAATTAGTCTAAATCAAAAGCTCCTAAACAAGTTGACCATATTTGAGTTCGATGAATTTGATTCAGAAGGCGAATCGATGGAGTTCATCAAGGCTATTATTAACTTTATACTTCCCCCAAGCATGATTTTGCTTATCATGACGCCTGCATCCTACGACGAAATAGGGAAAAAGAATCTTTCTTTGTATGACCGATTGGAGAAAGCAAATTACAAGATCGATCTTGCAGGCTCCAATACATTTAGCGAGATAAATGGTATAGTTCTTGAGTATATGCGATCTGGCAATTCTAATGGCAAGTTTACCTTAGAAGAAGAGCATGATTTGTCTAACAAGATCAAAATTATTTATGATGAATTTCCTGATTTCAGAAACGTTCGATCCATGATTAATATCCTTTACCATGCAACAGAATTAGCTGGCAATAGTGATGCGGGAAGTATCGATGAACATGCACTAGATGAAACAATTAGGACTACGTTCCCTGGATTGAGGATCAAAGGTAGCATAATGTCAGTCCCTGTCTCAGACTTCATGAAAATCAGAAGAATGTCCAAAGACATTCATGAATTGGAAGTCAGGGTTAAGATCGCAGTGCAGGATCTTGTTCAATGCACTGAAGGAGAGAGTTCTCTAAGTCCTCCTGATCTGTCTGAAGGTGGAGCGGAGTTAGTAGATGTCTTGTATCGCGATTCTCAAGGGGATAAAGTTGCTGTTTCAGTTGCTCTGGACAAGGAGAAAACATCTAAGATCAACCAAGGCATTACCAAGGCCCAATTTTCAGCAGATGTTAATAAGGTCCTAATTCTGTCCGATAGGCCAGGCCAATTTGGTGCACGTCCAGCAGTTGGACCTCAAGTGAAGAATGTCAACATGGATGATTCAAAACTGATTGATTTGATTTATTTTAGTTCAAAATACAGAAATAGTCAGATCTCCGATGAGGATCTTAAACGAGCATCTATGCTCGCAAGATTCTATAGAGCTTCCTTAACCGCTGCGCTCTGCCAATCAGTCAGTACCAATATCTGAAATTTGCAATGAATGAGGTTCCCCGCTGGAAGGCATTAGAACTCTTTTATGTGGGTACTGCTTACATGCAGTGTTGAAAGAAGGAAATTTTGGCGAGTGGCCTGGTCAAGACAACGTCGAAGACTACGAACTTGAAGGTTCAATCGCCTGTAACGTCTGTGGAAAGGATGCGGATTTCGTAGTTCAACTTGAACTAGTATGGGATAGGAGCAATTATAGCCTAATGAATTCGCTTAACCAGATGCCCTTCTATCTTTGCAAAGCGCATGAGTACATCTACGAACGAATGCAAAATAATATTGAACTAACAGAATATTTCCGAGAAACAGTGAATGCAAACCGTTAATGATTATTGAAACTAAAGTGCCCTCTATCACTTTCTAATGAGCAACAAGAAAATATATTCCAGTTACAATGATTTCTATGGGAATCTACATACTAGTGGGGCTTCAATTATCGAGTTCAATAACGGGAGAGTCCCTTGCATTTGCGTGGAGAGTGAGGTGTTCAGGAAATTTGTGAGTTATGCTCCCGGCCGGAAAATGGCCGTAGATACTAATCTGGATATCTATCATAACGAAAAGGATGTTTTTGTTCAAATTAATATGAAAATATTAGACACGGAGTTTGAGTACTCTTTTTTGTTTCATGCTAACGAAATGGTTGCTTTTTTCAAGGTCATGTTAGATAGCGCGTTGATAGTATTGTCGCCAAATGATCCATCTTTGGTGTCTGAAAATATCTTTGCAATACAGTTACCGAAAAGGGAAAGATTGGAAGAGGCTTTTCGAATAATTTCCAAATATACAGACAAGACAGGCCTTGAATAAGAATGAATGAATGAATGAATTGTTGAATGAATTAATGTATTAATGTCACTCAGCTCAGCTACCTCACATGATCAGACATGCGACGGCCGGGATTTGAACCCGGGTTACCAGATTGGCAATCTGATGTCCTAGACCAAACTGGACGACCGTCGCATCTTACGAGATTTATGGGGGACTATTTAACAACCTTTCGGTGCCTTGAAATCGAAAAATATACTGAGGAATACTCGTACAATTTTTACGTTTAAAAATGCGTGAATCATAGGTGAAGTGATAGAACGAACGATCAGAACGGTTAGAAGCGTTCTAGTGCCTTGTGTCACTCGGAGCATTTCATCCAAAAGCGAAATTTTTTGAATTCACTTATTCATCAAGAATTTGTGACTATCCTAATAGAATAAGCGTCGTATATCCTCTTTTCTCAGTTACATACGAATCTTGAATCTCTTCGACCACAACGGTGATGGAAACGAGATCGCCAGTGTTGCAGTTTGTTGTTTCCAACACTACCATATCCTTGAGTATGTCTCCACCCAAGAAACTCTCATTACTAGCAGTGTACCTCACTTCTTTTTCTGAACTAATCAGAAAAACCTGGCCCTTTTGATAATTACCTATTCTAACCATTCTTCCTAGTCTGGGCGCTGCTGTAACAGTCAAGGCAATATTTTGTAACTGTTGTTTTATAAAGCGCCTTGCAGATCCCACAGTAACCTCATAATCAAACGGGTATCCAGCAGTATACTCAGCCATCTTATTTATGCCATCATTCATGATGATATCGACTTTCTTTATGTTAAGACCGTATTTGAAGATCCAATTGGAAGTTGTCATTGCAACCGAGTCGATCCCTTCTTTCCTTCCAGCAGATTCTGGGGCACTGAGTTGATATCTATCCACCCAGTCCTTGTAGTCCTTATTAATGTCACTTATGAAATCCGTGCAGGTTAACTGATAGTCCTGGACGCTGGAGGCTCGTTCAGATGATGTGTCTCTAAATACCAAAGCTCCTAATCGAAAATATATTAACTTAGTATCTCAATATTAAGATGAAACTTACTAATTATGCTAATGACTTTGGAGGCATTATTGTTGCAGCCATGACCTTTACCTTTTCGGCTCTGCTAAGGGATCTTAAATCAAATATCGACTACAATAGAAAGGCCTTGGAAGAATCTCTAAAGATCAACCCTGCTCTAGCTTACCAGAAGGTTAATGAGATAACACAATTTGTCGGGTCTAGGTACCGTTTAAGCTTGCAGATACACTTCCCTGACCAAAGAAGATTGTTTGTAATCGATTCTTATGGTACCGAGAACTTGGGGATCGTATTTGACAAGCAAAGAAAACGGTTTCTGATTCAACGTGAGACTATAAAGAGAAAAGCACTCGAAATCTTTGTAGCTTCCAAAGCTGAAGATGCATATATGTACGAAGGCAAGGAAGGTGTACGGGTAACCATCACGGCTGGCAGATTGGAAATCTTGCCAGGATCCATTCACCTCTGGTGTAATGTTGAGAATAATGCTGTAATCGACTATGTGGACTGGTTATTCGAAAATGTATATAATTTTGACATGCCTCGAAAATCGCCATTAGTTGATATTGACTCATAAGAGCATAATGGATTTCTGAAAGCCTACTATCATCTACTATAACCTTCCATCTCAAAGGTGTATCTTGTGCCGCTGCCAGAATCACCTATATCAGCCTTGATAGGAAGTGGAAATCCATGTGCGATCCAGATTTTACTTACCTTCGATGGAAGGTCATACTGTAACACGTAAGAATCAATTGTTGTTCTATTGACTGTAAGGGAGTCTTTTCCAGTTATCCTAATCGGTGCAGTCATGGCGCCTGAAACAACGGTGTCCCAAAGTGCTCCAGGAACTAAATATTTAGGTTCTGTCGCGAAATTACGAATATCAAGCAATGAAGATTCTATAATCCTGTAAACGTCGGCTAGACTTCCCTCTGGCATCCGCCTATTAGTTAAATACTCCTTTGTTAGAGCAATACTCCCAGTATAATCACGAGAATCGTTCAGTATGTTAAAGTTTGTCTTCCAGGAATCATTCCCCTCCTGGATAAAGCGCATAGTGATTTTTGAATTGACTAAGGACAGCCCGGATGGACTTGTTGAAGTTAGTGTATAGTTTATTCGCGTATTGTTTTGTAATCCTTCCCCTACAATCCATAAATCCTTTGAAGAGGGTGGACTCAAAAATGAAGGAATAGGCCCCGAAAAGCCGCCTCCGGTAGCCACTATCACCAAACTAACAACAATCCCTAACGTTCCTAGGATAGCAGTGAGCAGGATAACTCGTCGTACTGGAGACATTATCTCTTGCCAAGTACGATTATTCTTAATAGAAAAGAACCAAAAAAAGATTGTGGGGACTGAATTAGATTTCCCTCATTAGGTTGCTACAACTCTGAAGTCTGAGCTCTCTATGAATTCTCCTGTAGTTACTCCTTCTTCCGAGGTTAAGGTCACCTTCACTTCATACGGGCCCGGTGAGGGGAAAATTACGCTTTGTAGGCTTGTACCGTCATCGGCTCTTTGGCCCTTTAGATCAGTTGTTATGGTTCCATTCTCTGCGGTTATCGTAAGATCATATGTGACTTGGTTAACGGTTGCCCCAAAACTATCGCTAAAGATTAAGCCAAGCTTCGTTTCCTGGCCTGCAATAATGGGATCTGGTTCCCATATCAACTGAATACTATAGGAACCCCTACCAGTTAGCTGGGTTAACGGCGACTTAGGGGTCTCTATGACGGCCTCGGGTGGTGGAGGTTGACCCTTACCAGTGCTTTGGAGTTCAAATGCAAATAGGACAGGAGGTCTTCCACTAGTCACCCCTGCAAAGGTCTCTGCCTTCACGGGGAACGGTAAATTGGGATTTACCCAGATATGATTTTTAGCACCATATGTCCAAGATACATCAACCGTGTCAAATGTACCAGCAGGTGTTGTGACCTTGGATGACCCGCCAGGAGAAATAGGCGAGCCTCCTATAGCTGCTATTTTCCCCCAATTGGGAGCACTAAGGGACTGCCCAGGCTTGGGGACGTAGGATGCCAGCCACTGCAATGAATTAGAGTAAGCGTTTCTGTATGGGGCCATTTCAGCAGGTATGACTGAGGATCCTAACGCGCTCATGTCCAAATCACTGAGATGGAATGTACCGTTGTACACCTTTCCTTGATCGACTACGAATACTGGAGCAATCCAATATTTGTTTGCCTCATCGAATTCCTTTAGGTACATTGTCATCAGAAATGGTCTGCCTTGATTGGTGTCAAGATTCTGAACCTTGTATGTATAATAAGTATCAGGTGCAGCGCCCTTTCCTACAAACCAATTATTACCCTGACCAAAGGCCGGGGTCTGATCGATTGCACTGAACAAAAAAATGCTAGATCCCAGAATAATAACAAGGAAACATACTTCCAAGTTAGCTCGGAAGATCCTTGAGGTCTTGGCTAAGTAGTTTTTCATTAACTGATATGTTCAAAAAGTAACTGATAAATGTTTCAATAACAACCACGCGCCTCAAGTCCAGATTCAAGAGCTAACATAAATATGACTGGTGCACCCTCACTTGTGATGTATGTGTAGCTGCCCCAATATCCAATTCTATGAAGTGGAGTTCAAGCTATGGGGGATGCAGGTGGTTCCGACACACAAAAATTGTGGGGACCCCCTCACAGATGAACAAGCAACTAAATTCAATAAAGAACTAACCAAAATGTGGAATTTGGAGTAATCCGTCATTTATTTCTCCAGAGTGTATTTTTCAGTGCGTCTTGGATACAATTCTGTCTTGCCAAGGCGGCAGTAAACCTCTAGACGTTGTATTACGACCAATTCCTACCTTGGCGATTTCAGAGCAATCAGAATCTTTGTATCTTGTCACTGGTTTCGGCGTCATAGTCAAATCTAGCCCAGTAAAATTGAACATATGGCAAGATAGAAATATTTTCAACGTTATTCCAGCCGGAAAACCATACGTCAACTTTATTAAGATCCGGAATGAATTTGGTTTAGGTGATTTTGAATGACCAAGATGCTAACCGTAAATATAGAAACAGATGGCGTTAATGAAAACGAAGCAAAGGAATGGGTTAACGAGCTTACAAATGTCTATGCGGATATGGAGATTGAAGATGTCAATGTCTCGGGTAACAAGATCTCATTTAAAGCTGGCTTTTCGGGAATGGACGATACCGACCCAGACGATATCAAGATGAAAATCGACGAGTACCTCACAATGAATGAAGCATTCCAAGCCAAGAACGTTTCAATAAAGTAAGGCACGCGTCATTTCTGTTTATTTTCTTTTTATTTGTCAGATTGTTGTAATTAATAAATCATTAAAAATAGTTACTCTAGTTTAAATAATAGTATAAGAGCCTCATATAGGTCAAACGATGACGTGTAAAGGTATCTGCATTAGACATAGGGCACAAAAGCCTGTCGGTTCAGGTCGGTACGTCAGTGGTCAGAGGCGATGTCAGATTTGCGAAATTTTCATCAAGTGGGAAGGGTTATGGTGTCCTTGTTGTGGATATAGGCTAAGAACTAAACCAAGAAACCTTAAGTACAAAGCAAAATTGCGTGCCAGAAATAAGAGAGTTGAAATTACTCAACCCGCAATAACCGTTCGGTGAGACCTAAGAAGCTGCTTGGTGGCTTTGGTAAGCTGTGAATTCCATCTTTGAATATGCTCAACGTTCATGCTTAGATCCATTCCAATCTGAATGAGTTTTCCGTATGTATGCAAAAAAGTACTGTCTATCGACTTTAGAATGTCTGAACAAATTTTCCCTACATAGTAATAACAGTCTGCCGTCATTCCAGATTCGTAAAGAAACTTTATTTTGGCTTCAATTAAGGATCTATCGTACCTATTCGCAGCGAGTCGAGAACATGAAGGAATCGATCGTTTCAGCAGTGAACCCGTTGCTCTCTCTACCCCAATAATTTCTAGAGCTAATGAAAGGCTCTCAGATTCGAACTGATTTGGTTCCAAAGCCCTTCGGATTAATTCTAGCTGATGCAACGGAGATCCAGGTAATCCGGAAAAAAAGACAAGACTCTGCATAATTTCATAGGCGGAAATCTTAAGTAGCATCGATGAAATGATGGGAAATTTCTGTGACATCCTCTCGATTTCAGTGTATCTCATTAAGCAAGAGATGAGTAACTTTCTAGCAATCGCTGATTTGCTGCTAGTTCGCCTTGCATCATTCATGACGGTATTTCTTATTGAATGTAGCTCGAGGTTATCCATATCATTTAGCACGATTCCTTCAACGCTATCTGGTACTATTTTCATTAACTTAGATTTCAAAGGAATGTAGATAGCTCCGTCCAATATGAACCAAGTTTCATTACCTCATGCGGTCGATTACCCTTCGATAAAACCATAATATCATACTCACAACAGGGCTTTGACATTCCTAGGCCCATCGCTCTACAACCAATGAGCAAGGCTGGCGCCCTTAGGATTTCAATGACGTAAGTCGAAATGGCTGGTGGAATGTGGATGTCTTCCAATAAATCAAGTTCATCTGGGGACTACCAAATATAATGCAATCCATTTAAGTGACAGTCTCTTTCATCCTAACTAATTCACTGAGGAACTATCTGAGGTATGTATTATGATGTTTTGAACGCAATTTTTATATGATGAATAGCATGCAATGTGTTGAGCTCCGGTGGTGTAGTCCGGTTAAGCATTTCGCCCTCTCAAGGCGGAGATCCCGGGTTCAAACGGATCGCGGTCAAAGCCGCAGCGGAACAAATCCCGGCCGGAGCATTAAATATGGATGTCTCTTCAGGATTCAGTAGTCCGGTCATTCTCTTCATCTTTTCTGACTGATTTGCCAGAATAATAGGGGGACTATCTTACTCTTCATCATCCGGTACGATTAGCAGAATTGGAAGATAGAATTCTTCGCTCATAAATATAATCCATTTGGACAGGCAAAACCAAGAGTGTCATTCTTTCAGTATTATCTTGATTAAAGGCACAATAAATATTGTTTCTTATTCATCATAAGGCTACACTTCAAAAATGGAAGTATCGTCGGTTATTAACGCACTATGATAGGCCGCGTTACATATCGGACACATTGAGTGTACACTGATGCATTCGATGCAAAAATCACCAGCCTGTAGATATTCATAGTCATCACCCGTGTAGAAACAGCTCTCACACACTCTTTTCAATATCATTCCGATCAGTTCCAACTCTTATTTAATGGTTCTCGATATACTGCAAACAGAAAGGACCGGATTTAATCAAGTACCTACTTTGTAGTAATTCTCTTACATCAAATGACTCAGAATAATATATTGCAACTGAAAAATATGAAGCATGTGATCCTTCTACATTTTAACAATGACTTCTCCAAGATTATACCTCAATTTAGCCAGGGGTAATTAAGCTTATCAGAAATATCCAATGCAATTACAGCATTCAATGATAAGCCCTTCATGGATCACAACCCCTCCTACAGAAGAACCCACCCACCTTTAACACATATTATCAAATTGATTCCTTAAACATAGACTCTTTTCAGAATAGGAAATAATCGATTTTCTTAATAGGTCTTGACCTATCGATTAGCAGTTGTAGATGCAATTGTCATCACATCCATTTTTTCAAGACAGAGGGTAAAGATGTTCTCTCAATTGCCATTATCACTAGTCAGTCTTGTTGTTACCGAATGGCCACTTCTTATGTGAGTGTTGTGATGTAACCTTGTCAGTTCAGTAACCTTAAGATCTGAGAAATAATCAGCGTTGTAGCGAGCTAGAATGGTACTACAGTCATGACAGAATACTTCTTTGAATCCCATCTATGCAATATAATAACATAAGATTCATTTAAATGATGGTTCTTATCGTTATTGTGAGCGTTTGAAGGGCCTACTGCTGATTTCACTTGCTTGACGAAATTTGTTGTCCCTTAGGAGAAACTTCGAGGTTTTATAGTAGATCACCTCTCCTCTTCGCTCAATAACAGCTAGAACAGAATCCTTTCCCATCTTGGAAGTCTGATCGATCAAATCATAAAGATCTTCTATCTTTAAGTTAATCCCTTCGTTCAGTGCATACACCAAATATTTTGAAGGTTTTTTCTGATATTCTCCCCTTTCATATACTCTAAAGTCAATTCCAAAGCCAAATCCATCCTTCACAACATAACCCCGACTTCGCAAGTCGCGGTAAACTAGAAATCTTGTAAGTACACTAGGATCGTGCCTTAACATTAGCTTTATCAACTGCTCAAATCCGATGTTAACGTCTTCATTATTTTTTATAATTAACCTATTTGTAAATGCCAAGTATAGAGCCTCACAATAGCTAAGAGTGTATTCCGAATCCTCGCTCTCGCCGAATCCTTTTGACCTTAGCTGATCTTGGAATTTCGTTTCGGTTACCGATATCTTGGTCTCTCCGGATGGTATAATTGCCTCAATTAAGTATGATATATCGAGGTCTGAGCCCTCAATATCAGCGGACATAACGAATAAATCGGAGCTTGTCCACATTTAAGCATTAAAAAACAGGTGCATTTTGTTGAAGGGTAGTAATTATAGAGAAATTCGTGGTATGCCATACGTAAGAAAGGAATACATTAGAGGCAAGCCTCAGTTGAAGATTGCTAGGTTCTCGTCTGGAGAATTTAGGGATGATTATGATTACAAGATTGAGCTCGTGGTAGAGGAAAGGCGCCAAATCAGGCATAACGCATTGGAGGCAGCAAGACTCGGTGCTAACAAGACGTTGGCATCTGCAGGTGAGACGAGTTTCTTCTCAAGCATTAGGGTATTCCCTCACGTTATTCTGCGTGAAAATAAAATGATTGCAACGGCAGGAGCCGATCGATTACAAGAGGGAATGAGGAGAGCTTTTGGCAAGGCGACAGGTCTGGCTGCTAGGGTTTATCCAGGAGACACCATTTATGAGGCATACGTGAGTGCTGAAAACCTCCAACTTGCTAAGCAAGCACTAAAAGTAGCTGCCGGTAAGCTCGGATGTTTGACGGCAACAAAATTGACTCAGCTTCGCCAAAATCAACCAAAGGAAGAATAGAAAACTACTCGTATTGTGAACTATTTAGAGTACCTTGGCATGCACTGGATGATGGATACATGCCATGTAGATTGGCTGCGAAATTCTACATGTGATTCTAATCGTCTTGTACAATAATTAATTATTTTGAATAGTCGTGAATGGTGGAATATGGTTAAAAAATTTTTTGCTGATTTCAGAAGCCGAGACTGGGTCCATTTCACTCCAAAATTTGACCCTCGATTGCTCATTCAGAACAACTATTTGAATAAGAGCATGACAGATGCATTAATTCCTGGACTGTTTATTATGAGATGTAACTTTGCTGGATTGTTGTGTTTGTGTGACTACCCATTAAGGGTTCAGAAATAAAATACCTCCGAATTTATGTTGGTATATTTACTTGAACTGCTCGAAGTACTGAGGCGTCACTTGTTTCTGCTCCTACCATAAGCGTGTAATTCCCTGACTCTACTTCTAGTGTTGGCGCTATTATGAGGCTTATTTGCTTAGTTTGTCCTGGTTGTAATCTGACAGAGTTCTCACTAAAAAGCCCTGAGACATTACCCAAATTACCTGTCGTGGTAAAGGACCCTGCTGCCTAACATGTCTGCCGTCAAACTAGCATTACTGTTTGAAGTAACGTTTATTCTAACCTCCTCATTACCGCCCCTTTGCAGGGTAAAATTGTTAGGCAAAACAGAAATAGATATGGGTAAAAGTCTGTCCGTCAGCACCCTGCCAATTTTATTTTCAGACCATTCTGAAAACCATACTTCATTATTTTTGCCCACATCAAACTGCAAAGCATTACTTATACCGCATTGACTGACCTCATCTTGGCATGGTCCCCAAAGTTTGTTTTGGGAAGGAATCCAATATTCAGTGAGCGTCATGTTGTTGGGGTTAAAGCTTGACATTTTGTTTCCGGTATGTTGGTTGAACCATATTGTACCGTTTTCGCCTGTTTTTATCCAATATGGCAAAGTATAGGCCGCGGCTATGGCTTTGCTTTGTCCTAGTGTTCTTGGAGACACGGTAGATGTTGTAAACTTCGTAATGTCTCCAGATGCAGGATCTAGCCGATAGAAAATACTAGTCCCATGGTCAGTAACCCACAAATTATCATTGAGATCAAGTGTTAATCCTACTGGAGAGGTAATATCGTCTGGCATTTCGTAAGAAGTAAAGGTATTATTCTTTAAATCATATCCTAAGATCTGTCCTTTCGTGTTGAAAGCAAGTAAAGAAATGAACAACCTGTCGTTACCCTCGTCCAAGACAATGGATCCAGTGCTTACTAGATCTGGATCTACTCCTTTAAACGAGTCAAGCGGAATCCCTATGCGTTCTATTCCTTCCGCAGTACCGTTCCTCATCTGAGAAATGTTACCTATCCATATCGAAGGAGATCTTATTCCAACAAAGTAAATATTGCTACCATTTTTATCTATCTCCATGGAGACCGGATAGGTCGTTCCGAATGCCTCTGATTTCTCCGGTACCATAAACATTTCAAAGGATCCTGTCTCATTTGAAAATCTCCATAACGCATTTTGTTTTTCATCAGTAAACCAGATATTCCCTTTATTGTCAATGTCAAAATCCCAAACCTGCGAGGACATTGTGGGATTCTCCCTAGAAGGCCAGCTCGGAATTTTATATTCTTCTCCAAATGTATTGGTAATCTTATCATACCTTCCCAACGTGCCATTCTTTGTAGATATGTACCAAATATTTTGGTTCTGAGAATCCACACCAATGGCCAAGGGCATCTCACAAAGGGCTGGAAGAGGGTATTCAATAACAAGGTAGCTAGAATTGGGATGTGAATTTAGCCCACAGAATTGGGCGTTGAATTTTTCTACTGCGTCGGCTTTAGACCCTGAGACGAGTTCGGACACATCCTTGTTAGCCTCTTGGGATGGACCTGAACTGATATTGGAGGAATATACTAATGAAATACCCACAATTGCAATAATGGCTAGAACAACGAAAACGACTATTTTCTTTTTTTGAAAATGTTTCGACTTGCTCCCCCTTTTTTCTACCAATTACTCTTCAAGAGCAACTTTTGCTCCCATATAAATTCTTAAGACCAAATGAACTGTTTAGAATTTTGAGGGTTTAGATAGTCTTATAGTCCTTGTCCATTCCCACCATAATAAAATTGATGTCCAAACCCGTTTCTTAGAGATCAGATCAGTTCTGAAACGATTTTAACCTGCGTTCAAAAATGTTTGGTCCGTATTCGTGATTCTGGCAAGGGAAATTCCATAAAATGAATCGCTAACTGACGAAAAAACTAAACAACTGACGAAACAATTTAGTGATCATGCCCTGCTATTGAATCCAGCACTAACTGAATGATCATTGCAACTAAGATTGGCGTCAAGATCTGGCTCTGCCATGATCCTAAGTAGCCTTTCAGATGGATCTGTGAAAATTTGAACAGCTGGAAAGGCACTAATAACAGGTCGTACCACATTCCTCCTGAAATCGTAAAATGCCTAAACGGAAGGTAAAAGAGGAGAAACCAAGAAAAAGACTAGGTAAAAAAGAATTACTCATACCGCCAGCGGCCATGGGGGCATCTCTGCTTGTGACCTTGGTAATAATTCCTCTATTTGCACCCCCTCCAACCCCTCTTGAAGTCTGTCTAAAAGGGCATAACGTAGACACGTTCAGCATACATCCTACTGTAGAAGTATCAGTTAATGGTGAACCAAAATTACTTCCTGCTGGGATAGGAAATGATACCGTGGATGGTAAAGAGTGTCTCAAAACCATCCATACTGACACTCAAGGCAACACAATTCACATTGAGTATGTCAGACCAATTAGGCTTACTTTGGGTGATTTTATGAAAATCTATTCGCCAGACAATTCGACCATTCCGATAATAGATAATTCAACAGGGTCGTTCTCAGAACAGCGTCTTAATCTCAGTGATTATGAAATTTCTTATTCGTACTACTCAGAAAATAATGAATTTACAAATGTCAAGAATGGTAGTGACGTGCCGCCGTTTAGAGACAACATGGTAAGCCGGATCGAACTTAATTCAAAATAAATATAATACTGGAACAATTCTTTCTGATCTAACCTCTTTGACACGCAAGACAGCTGTTGTGATAAAAGGTGATGGAACCGGCCCAGAGCTCGTTGAAGCTGTCTTAAATGTATTAAAATCATGTAACTCACAGGTTGAATTCGTGATTTGCGACGCAGGTTCTGATTGGTGGATGAAGGCAGGTGGCAATTCATACATTTCGGATGAAGTATGGAACCTTCTCGCACAAAGTGATGCGTGCTTTAAAGGCCCGACTACCACTGTTCCAACACTTGAGGCTCCTCGCAGTGTAGCAGTTAGCATAAGACAAAGATTTGAACTTTATGCAAATGTGAGGCCGATCAAGACATACAGGCAGTCAGAGCGAAAGCTTGACTTCCTATGTGTTAGAGAGGCTACAGAAGGTCTCTATGCAGGGATAGAGTTCAGAACTAGTGAGGATTCCGCGATTGCAGTAAGGAAGACAACAAGAAAAGGATGTGAGCGAGTGGCTCTTAAGGCTTTTGAGTTAGCCAAAGAACGACACTATCGAAAGTTAGTAGCGGTGACGAAACGGAATATCTTGAAAGTAACGGATGGAATATTTTGGAATTCTGTTGAAAAAATCAGTCATCAGTTCCAAGGTATTGGGGTAGAAGAGTATTATGTGGACAACATGACTCAGCAGCTTGTAAAAAATCCTGAACGATTCAATCAAAACTGTACTTTTGAGTACAAATTTATTTATGGATATCATTTCAGAGTGTGCTTCAGGTCACGTAGGTTCGATTGGTAGCGTTTATTCTGGAAATTTCGGAGAGAGTTACGCAATGTTTGAGCCTGCGCATGGGAGTGCACCGAAATATTCTGGAATGGATAAAGTGAATCCTGTAGCTTCTATCCTTTCAGGCGCCTGGTTAGTAAGATATCTAGGTGAAACGGATATCTCTAGCGCAATTTTTGAGGCAACTGAAAAAATAATTGCAGACGGAAAGTATGTAACATATGACCTTGGGGGGGAGTCATCTCTATCCCGCATGACCGCTGAAATTTCCCAGAAATCATCTAATCTGCTGCGGAAATGAGATCATTTCTTTATATTGGCCTATTATGAACTAGTTAGTGAAAAATCCGAATCTCCTCTACTAAAAGAGATTCGAAGAACAGCTTTTTCTTTGAAATTGTTCTTCTGGAAAGCCCCAAAGATGCTACTTCGCCATAAAATTGAGGCAAGTTAGATAGACTTGATAAGAGAATCAAAATTGCACCGTGCCGGCTCAAGAGATTAATTGCAGATTTGATGAATTCTATCGCCAATTCTGAACCTATTATTCCCCCGTAAATGGTCGTGTCGCAAGTATCATTATCATCGAATGGAAGATATGGCGGGTTGCTGACAATAAGGTCGTATTTCTGAGAGGATGCAAGAGCATTCGCAGCATCACAGCATACCAAATCTGCTTCTGTAATGTTAGATTGATTGCATAATGTCAAGGCATCAAGATCAATATCCGTTCCAACAACTACGGAAAATCTTTTGCAAAGCTCTTTAAGAATAATCCCTGACCCAACACCAATTTCTAATGCCGTCTTCCCCCGATATCCTGCCAACGAGTCGAGCAAAAGGTAAGTGTCGTCAGACGGCTGGTAATTGAGAATCTTACGAATCATATTGCGGTTCGATTCGATGTCTGAATTATCGTATGATAAAACCGGTTTCATTCCATTTTTGTGTCAAGCTATTTGAGGTCAAGTCTAGCTTCAGATGCTCATGCTCCTTGCCATGTCCACTATTTCATTTGGACTTAACTGACAAATTCTCTTTGATAAGTTATGACCGGATTTGAGTCCAAGATTTGAGGCCACTTTACGAACAATTCTTCTTTTTTGTGAGAATAGTAGGCCGATATTCTTTTTTGCCTCGTAGGAGAGTTGTCGTCCTGAGGGCACCAATTTAATAACTTGAGATGAAACCGTGGGTGGCGGACTAAATGAGGTACTTGGAACTTCGAATAATTCTTTAACATTAAAGCAATATCCACATATTACGGAAATTGCTCTATAGGATCGCTTCCCTGGAGTCGAAGAGAGTTTTTTTGCGAATTCTCTTTGTACCATAATTATTGCCCTGTTAAATTGATGATTTGTTAGCCACAATATAGTTTCTTTGCTCCTCGAATAGGGAATGTTAGAGACACAAACATCAAATTCAAAACTCATCGGATTACGACTAAAGGGATTTACATTCAGCAAAAGCAGATTATTACAGTGCGCCAATTTCTGCTTCGTAAACTCAAACTTGGCCTTGTCAATTTCAACAGAAATCACTTGTTCCGCATTCATGCAAAGGTGGGCTGTGAGAGCTCCCTCTCCTGCACCGATCTCTAATACTTTCTCAGTTTTTGCCAGCTTCGTTTCACGAATGATCTGTTCAATAACCTTCCTGTCTGTAAGTATATGTTGCCCTAGAGAGTTTGGACCTGTGAATCTCATCTCCTCACGAAAAGGTTCATGCGAGCTTCACCAGTTATTTCTTCAACGATTCTCTTTGCTATCAATTTGGCAGGGTCCTTTAGACCAATTCTGTCTTGAATATCCTGAAAGGACTCGAATTTCTTCGTTTCCCTTCCTTTTATTATCGCCATCATGTATGTCTTCCCGATGCCAGGAATGAGCTCTAGCGCGTGAATTCTAGGAGTTACCGGTTGCGCAATATTTACATAATCGATAAATCTCTTTTCATTCTCTAACACAATTTTTTCGACTGTCACGAGCAGTTCATTTTTAGCCGTCTGAGATATACTTGAGTATTCCAATCTCCCAAGAACGCTGATAATTTTTTCTCTTCCATCTCTTCCTATGTACAGCCTTTCTCCTACTTCGAAGGTTGCGTTTCCATATCCGAGCAATTCCAACAACGTGAGTCTTTCTTCACCAATTGCTTGTATTATAACACCCTCACGACCCCTTACGGTTGAGGACTTTCCGCGTTGCGTGAAATCCAATATGTAGGCATATTCTTCGTATTTACGTTGAGGTTGGTGATGATGTGCATAAGTATCATCATTTCTCCAAGTACGATCGGATCTGTCCACAGACATTGACAATCGTTTTATTCCCACCTAATTGATTAGTGGCTGAATATTTAACCTTCAGCTTTCTGTTTCAATATCTCTAACATTTTTTCCAACGTATTGGTCAAAATCAGTTTTTTCCATCCAAATGTAAATGACCTTAGTTCCTCAAGCGACTTTGGTAATATGTTTACTAATTCGACTGCCTCTTCTTCCTTTAATTCACAATCCCTAATCTGTTCCTCGACCATCTTGCGTGAGGTTTTTGCATCGAGTTTCGAGAATCTTGTAACGAAATCAAAAGTCCATCTTTGGATCTGGTCCATTTCATCAGGTTTCACCTTCTCTAGGATCTCCTTAACCTCTGGTAACGTGATTATTTCTTTCTTCTCAATCTCTGTCATTAAACTAATTCACAGCCGTTAGATGTTTTACATGATTGAGCCTAGTTTGTAAGATTTTCTGTTTATTGCCAATAACCACTGAAGTCTTCAACGTCCTTCTTCCAACTTGCAATACAGTCCCGACTTTACCTTGGTATCTTCTATGAGGGGTTGTCCTATGTTCCCTAGGATCTATCGTAATGATTACCTTGTCACCAGGACTGTACTCAGTAAGCAGGTATGATAGCCCCTTTGGAACATTATTCTGCGTCATAACTGAGCGAGACTTCCTCCTGTAGCCATGTGAACTAGGCATTTTATTTCCTGTACTTACAGGCCTTAATTTAATAGTAACTGCTTGCAACAATCAATGTTCTTCTGGATCAGTAGCTCCCTTCTCTGAAAGCGAGAAAAGCACCTCAGTTTCTGGGTGATAAGGACTGTCTACCATCCTTGCAATTCTATTCCTGCCTGAGCGCTTGAGATAAATGCGGTATGTGCTAGTGTGGGCCACTACATTGCCGCCTGCCGGTCTGAACGCGTCGCCAAAAATTGAATCTGGAGAGGATTGAATCTGATTGGTAATTACTACAGCAACACCGTATGTTTCAGAAATTCTTAAAAGGATGTGCATAAATTTATTTAGTTTCTGCTGCCTTTCTGAGAGTGTCGCCCTACCCAAGAATTCCGCTCTATAGTGTGCAACGGCAGAATCCACTATAACCAGCTTAACCCCATTGGCATCTATGATTGGACCTGTTTCATCAATTATTAATTCCTGGTGTGCGGAGTTGTATGCTTTAGCTACAATGATGCTATCAAGAACTTGGTCGGGTACAATATTTCTTGCACTACATATAGAAACTATGCGTTCGGGTCTAAAGGTATTTTCAGTATCTACGTAAATTGCTTTACCGCCCAACCCTCCATGGGCTCTGTTCTGTGATACCATCACGCACAAACTGTGACATATCTGTGTCTTGCCAGTCCCGTACTCTCCATAAATTTCTGTGATAGCACGAGTCTCAACCCCTCCTCCTCCGAATAGGGTGTCAAGGTTTCTAGAACCTGTTGATATTCGTTCAGCGGTAAGTCGTTTATTATACAATTTACGTGCTGTTACGAAGCTTTTCTCCAATACCCCCGCGTCCTCAAGTCTTTGTCGAGCCCGATTACATAGAATAGCTGATTTTTCTATATCCATCCCCGTAGCTTCTGAAATATCAACGGGTCCTCTAACAACCAAATCTTTAAGCGACCTAAACCCTGAGCTTTCGAGATGCGTTCTTGTGGCGATTCCTATCTCCTCTATAGAACAAAGATCAAGCGCTGTCTTTGGAGCATCATCGTCATTCAAGGGTTAATACTGGTAAACAATCCATTCTTAATTAGTCTTAGGTGAAAGGTTATTGTATCTGACCACGCTCTGTCGAACCCGCAAGCAAATATTTTGTCATTAATTCGATTACCCTAATTGGAAACAGATATTGACTTAAATCAATTTTGCCAGATGCAACAATTAAATAGTAAAACTTACGTCTTGTTCCTTGTTTATCCTGGTGCGATAATTGCTAGTTGATTTGAACCTCAACGGGAAACAAGTCATTATTGTAGGTGGCGGAACAGAAGGTTTAAGGAAGTTGAGAGGACTTGAAGATCAGAATTGTGAAATAATTCTGATCACGAACCGGTTGAATAAGATAATCAAGGGTCTACAAGACAAAGGGAAACTCTCTCTGCGAAAAGAGCATGTTAAGGATACCAGCTTTCTTAAAGAATATAAGAATCCATTTCTAGTTTTAGCATGCACTAATAATAAACATCTAAATCGTGTAATAGCTAAAGAGGCTAGCTTAGTGGGGGCGTTGTCATACGCGGTAGATGACCCATCGGTTAGCGATTTCTCATATGCTTCTATAATTAATGTTGAAGGGATCCTTCAAATCGCCATTTCTACCTCAGGGAGAAGTCCAATAGTTGCCAGAAGATTTCGGATAAAAGCAGAAAGGGTCTTAAGGAGATTAGTAAGTAAGTCGGATATTGAAAACATCCGACTCCAAGAAACTGCGAGAAGAATGATTAGGACGAGAATACCCACCGTCAATGAAAGAAAGGAATTTCTGTACTCTATTATTAATAATGTTACTATCCAGAAGCTTATTAAAGAAGACCGATTTGATGATGCTCGACAGGAATTAGTTGCATTAATAAACTCTTGGGAGGGTAAAGGAAACTAAATGACACAATTCGAGCCTCTATACAGAGAACATCAATTCTGTAACGCTCGAATCACTTACAAGAAGGCTCCCATTCACCTTCTCGAAAGATTCACGTTTAAGAACATTAATGAAGCATATGCTAGATTCAGGGAGCTCTCACCTGATAGTGAGTGTGTTATTTTGCAAACGTGCAATAGGGTGGAAATTTTTTTGTCTTCGGATAAAACCCTAGGTGAACAGGAAATATTAGAGATTTGGTCATCAGTCACTGGTTTGTCAAAAATGGAATTTTCAGGCAATATAGAGTTAAGCTTCGGACAAGAAGCCATTATGCATCTCTTAAGGCTAACATCCGGTCTAGATTCCCTGGTAATAGGTGAGGATCAAATATTAGGACAAGTAAGGAGGTCTTTTGAATTCTCGAGGTGCAATGGCCATTCTAGTTCGAATCTCTCATTAATATTCCTGAAAGCCCTCAAAGTTGGAAGTAAAGTAAGAACAACTACTCGATTGAATAAAGGTAACGTCTCAATTGGTTCTGTGGCAGTTAACATCGCAGAGAATTACTTCGATGATCTCAAAAGTAGAAGCATATTGATAATAGGGTCTGGGGAAGGAGCTAGTCTGGTTGCAAAGTCATTGAGGCAAAGGGAGGTTAGATTTATGATTACAAGTAGAACCTTTGAAAGAGCGAAATCCTTCGCAGATACGGCAGGCGGACATCCTATTGTTTTTGAAGGCGCCTTGTCTGGTCTTACTGGATATGATGTAGTCTTCGTATCGACCACCGCACCCTATTTCTTGCTTACGTATGAAAGGATTAGCAAAGCGATGTCAACAAGAAATAAGGGGATGCTAGTTTTCGATCTATCGAATCCTAGAACGGTAGAGGACCAAATTATGTACCATTAAAGGAATCAAACTAATTAATATGGACCAGATCGCCGAAATCGCAGAGAACAATCTCAAACTTCGAAAAAACGAGATATTTTCTGCAGAGCAAATAATCGATAAAGAGGCCCAATCGTTTGAGGATATTCTTAAGAGTAAGAGAGTAGAACTATTGATCGATTCGGTTTTCAGGTCAGTTGAGGCATTGCGAGAGGCTGAACTAGAGAAGGCAATGTCCATTTTTTCAGCAAAGTTCGGTGCAGAAGACAAGAGAACTATTAGAGAGCTTTCTCGTTCAATAGTCTCTACTGTTTTATCGACTCCTATGAACAACCTTCGGAAGGAGGCTCGAAAAGGAAGAGTCTCTGAGCAGGACCTAATTAGAATCGTCGAAAGCTTATTTACTTATGACAATGGATAAATCTTCGCCAGGATTTCCGAAGGTAAGGCTAAGACGGCTCAGAAAGAATCCGGCGATACGACAGCTGTTGCAAGAGACCAGAATTTCGGTCAAGGATTTTATTTATCCAGTTTTTGTAAAGGAAGGGATTACTTCAGCTGAAGAGAGTAAAGCAATGGCGGGCGTAAGAAAATTTCCCTTATCCGGTCTCATTAAAGAAATTCAGGAGTGCTTTGATCTTGGAATGCGTGCGTTTATCATCTTTGGGATCCCCTCCTCAAAAGACGAGAGTGGTAGTTCAGCATTTAGTAGACACGGGATAGTGCAACAATCGATAGAAACTCTGAGAAAAGCCTTCGGCGATCAGATAGTCATTATTAGCGACGTATGCCTATGTCAGTATACTCTTTCAGGTCATTGTGGAATCTTGAGAGGAAGTAGGGTTGATAATGATCTAAGCCTCGATCTGCTAGCAAAGATAGCCGTGAGCCACGCAGATTCAGGTAGTGATATGGTTGCTCCCTCTGCAATGATGGATGGTCAAGTAAAGGCCATTAGGGAAGCACTAGATGGCAGTGGATTCACAGACACTATAATCATGGGATACTCTGCAAAACACGCTTCTTCACTTTATTCCCCCTTTAGAGAGATCTCTGACTCTGCTCCATCTCTGGGTGATCGGAAGACGTATCAAATGTCGTTTCCCAATTTTCGAGAGGCCCTTAGGGAAGTGATGATGGATATTCAGGAAGGAGTAGACATAATAATGGTCAAACCTGCTGTTCCTTATCTGGATTTGATTAGGAAGGTAAGAGAGATGACTAATTTACCTCTTTGTGCCTTTAGTGTTTCAGGTGACTACGCAATGATAAAAGCTGCCTCGACTCAGGGTCTGATTGACGAAAAACAAGCTGTGCAAGAAATGCTAATTTCAATAAAGAGGGCCGGTGCTGATATCCTCATAACGTATCACGCCAAACTGATTTCTCAGATACTGAATGGAAAATAGGAAGCTCGGAATGAAATTATAACGACAATTACATTCTGGTCTTTGATCGATGAATGTACGATAACTCACGAATTCTTTACGATCGGGCAACCAAAATTATTCCCGGTGGCGTTAACAGCCCAATTAGGTTCTTCAAGCCTTTCCCTTTCTTTGCGGCTTCGGCGAATGGCAGTAGAGTAACCAGCAGTGACCACATCAGTTATGTAGATTATTGCATGGGTTATGGGTCATTGCTCTTAGGGCATGCATTTGGGGAAATATTGGAAGCTGTTAAGTCGCAGCTAAATATTGGCTCTCTTTACTGTATTCCCACCGAAAAGGAGGTTATCCTCGGAGAGATGATTGCTCAACTTATTCCGGCATGTGAAATGACTAGGGTCGTGAATTCTGGGATGGAGGCTACAATGAATGCTATTAGGCTCGCTAGAGCGCACACTAGACAGAACAAGGTTATCAAATTCGAAGGGTGTTACCACGGTGCACAGGATTATTCACTGGTTAATGGCGACAGTTTTGGGCATGGCACATCCTCATCTAGTGGCATTCCTAAAGAATTTAGCTCGGAGACGATTGTGATTCCATTTAATGATCCTAAGCAATTGGAAGAGGTGATAAGGAAGAGAAATGATATCTCGTGCGTTATCCTCGAACCAGTTCCGGCTAATATGGGTCTAGTAATCCCTGACAAGGAATATCTCACCTTTATTAGAAAAGTTACTATGGAAAAAAATATTGTGCTGATCTTCGATGAGGTTGTAACAGGTTTTCGTCTTGCGCTTGGTGGAGCAAGTGAATTCTTTGGAATTAGACCTGATATCGTAACCTATTCAAAGTCAGTGGCAAATGGATTTTCTTTAGCAGCCATCTGCGGCAGGAGAGAGTTGCTCGAACAGTTCTCTCCATCTGGAGATGTGTATCAGGCGAGCACATACGGTGGTAACCCGGTAGCAGTCACCGCCGCCCTTGCTACCATCTCTGTTCTGAACAGAGGTCGAGATCAAATATATCCAAGAATGAATAGGATATGCGATTCATTGATAGATGGCATCAAAGAAGTAGCACATGAAAGAAAAATTCCGTGCAAGATAAACAATATCAGTTCAATGTACCAGTTATTCTTTACATCTAGAGATGTCAGAGATATGGCCTCAGCCAGAACGTCTAATCTTGATAGGTTTAATGTGCTTTTTAGAGCATTGCTCGAAAAGGGCATCTTTATCCCTCCCTCCCAATTCGAAACTTGTTTCCTGTCCTATGCACATGCGGATGAAGATATCGACAAAACGATTGAAGCATATGATTACGCGTTCAGTTTGATGAGTTCAAAGAAATGAGAAATTACACAGTAGGAACGAGACATAGTAGACTGGCCTTGGAGCAAACCAAATCTGTGGTGGATTTGCTAATGAGAACCAAGAGGCAAATATACATCAATATTCTTAGAATCAATTCCTCAGGAGATTTAGACGTGAGACCTCTTTACACATTCGACAGGAAGGGCATATTTGAGAAGGAAATAGATCAAGCAGTAATTGATCGATACGCAGATTTCGCGGTTCACAGCGCCAAGGATGTACCAACTGAGCTCTTCTCGGATCTCACTCTAGCTTCTGTGCCGACTAGGTCTGCAGTCAATGACGTGCTAATACATCGGAATGGTTTGAAATTGAACGAGCTACCTTCCGGCGCCATGGTTGGAACCAGTAGCTTGAGACGGGCAGTCCAGCTCTTGAGGATGAAACCTGAATTGAAAGTAAAACCAATCCGTGGAAATATAGAGACAAGAATAAGGAAGGTTGAAACTGGGCCATATGATGCCATCGTATTGGCGCAGGCCGGTTTAGATCGATTGGGTTTAACCAAGTATATAACGGAACGGTTTAATGTTACGGATTTTGTCCCAGCTGCTGGACAAGGGGCACTGGCACTCATCTGTAGGAGGGATAGGTCAGATCTGATAAATCTTTTGAAATTGGTAGAAGACCCTCTATCACGTGCTGAATTGGAGGCTGAAAGGAATCTCTTGTCGGTAGTCGAGGGAGGTTGTAAATTCCCAGTCGGTGTTGTGGCTTTATCCACCAAAAAACCCAACCTATTGATTCTCAATGCAAAGGTATTCTCTGCTGACGGTTCAGATCAGATCTTTATCACCGAAAAGGGGCGAATCGAGGAAGCAAGAAATATTGGAATAAAGGCAGGACAAAGACTATTGGATGAGGGCGTCAAAGACTTCTCTGAGAGCTGGGAATTAGCTTTAAAGAATTGGAATAATCTGTCATGAATTCCCCAAAGGTGTTTATTTGCGGGGCTGGCCCCGGAGATCCAGGGCTTATCTCTGTTAAGGGATACAGGCTTTTAACGAAATGCGATGTGGTGCTTTATGACAGATTAGTTAGCAAGAAGCTGGTAGACAAGATTCCCTCGACGATAAAGAAAATCTATGTCGGGAGGGAATCAGGCAAAGCCACCTCGATGCATCAGTCAAGAACAAACAAGCTTATGGTGACTTTTGCTCGAAAAGGGAAAAGCGTATTGAGACTTAAGGGAGGTGACCCATTGATTTTCGGAAGAGGAGGAGAAGAAGCAGAATACTTACGCAAACATGACATCCAGTTTGAGATTATACCTGGTATTTCATCAGCGATTGCCGCTCCAGCCTATGCAGGGATTCCTCTCACCCACAGAAACTACTCGTCATCGGTCGCCTTCATAACTGGTCATGAAAATGAAAGGAAAAATCATTCAAATCTAGATTTGAAACTTGTGGCTTCTGCTGTCGATACAATAGTCGTGTTGATGGGTATAGAAAGAATCAAAGAAATTGTTCAAAACTTGAAGGCGGGTGGTTTGAAGGGAAGTACCAGGGTAGCAATTGTAGAGAAAGGAACTATGGAAGATCAGAGGGTAATAATAGGAAACTTGAACACTATCCTGAAAAAGGTTGTAATATACAAGGTAACCTCTCCAGCAGTGATAGTGGTGGGTCGTGTCGTTTCCTTATCTGAGCGTCTGACGTGGTTATCTCCAAATGATTAAATCGGAGAACCACCAAGCGAGGCGGTACTTTGCAATTACACGAGAATCATCAAAATCAGTTGGATTTAAGAAGGCAATGGAGAGTTACGGATGGACGGTCATCTTTCTCAAGTCCATAGTCATATCGCCTAAACCTTATCTTGAGATAGAGCGTATAGTTTTAAGAATTATTCAAAATGACTATGACGTCTGTGTGTTTCTGAGTGGAAATGTAGTAGAAATTCTTATGGCAAATGCTGATAACACTGGAAATAAATTAGCCTTAATATCTAAGCTACGCTCAATTAGAACTATTTGTATTGGTCCAAGAACCAAAGAAAAACTTTCACACTACGGGATCGATTCTGCAAGAGTGCCTGAAACGTACAACACACGTGGATTGATTGAGTGTCTTTCCAGTCACAAGAGCCAAGTACACAGAATTGTCGTACCACGGAGTCAGCTTGGAGATAGTGAGATAGTGCTCTCCCTCTCAAGGCTGGGAATCTTTGTGGACCAGTATCAACTTTATGATACATCAACCAACTCAACTATCGACAACGAATGGAAGTGCTTTTTTTATCTATTAAGGGATAGAAATGTGGATGCAGTTGGTTTTACTAGCCCTTCGTCAGTAAGAGCATTATTCCAGATCGTAAAGAAAGAGGCAAGTCGTGATGATTTGATCTACCTTAGACATCTGAATGGTTTAGTCTCGATCGGACATAAAACGAGCACAGAGCTAAAGAAACACGCCTCGGGTCGAATCATAGAAGCAGAAGAACACACTCTCAATGGCATGGTGCAGGCATCCGAATTAATCTGAAAAAAACAAAACAAAGCGGCTGTATCCCTTATATAGCAGTGGCGGCTATTTCATTGCTCAGAAGCCTGTCACCAGTGGTAGTCAGTGCCTGCTCGATTATCTAATAAGTTAACAAAATATATATAAGAAATAACGCCGTTATAAATTATATGACAACTGAAAATTTGAACATGGATTATAGTAAGTATGACTTTAGGGATTCAATTGATAAGTATGTTTATTTAAGTAAGAAGGGACTTGCTAGAGAGACTGTAGAGGAGATTAGTCGGCTAAAAGACGAACCAGAATGGATGAAACAATTTAGGCTGCGCTCATATGATGTTTTCATGAGTAAGCCAATGCCTAATTGGGGCGGGAACCTGTCAAAGATTGACTTCCAGAATATCTTCTATTACGCAAAGGCGTCAGAAAAACAAGGCAAGAGTTGGGAGGACGTGCCAGAATCAGTGCGAAATACGTTCGAGAAGTTAGGAATTCCAGAGGCAGAAAGGAAATTCTTAGCCGGAGTAGGTGCGCAGTACGAATCAGAGGTGGTGTATCACAACCTTCGTGAGGATCTTGCCAGTCAAGGGGTAATATTTGTGGATACTGATACCGCGGTAAAAAAGCATCCAGACCTTCTAAGGAAGTATTTTGGGAAAATAATCCCTCCTGAAGACAACAAATTTGCCGCATTGAATAGTGCAGTCTGGTCAGGTGGTTCCTTTATTTACGTACCACCAAATGTGAAAGTGGATCTTCCATTGCAGGCTTACTTCAGAATAAATGCAGAAAACATTGGTCAATTTGAAAGAACACTCATAGTTGCTGATGAGGGCGCAGAAGTTCACTATATTGAGGGATGCACGGCGCCTATTTACTCTACAGAATCATTGCATTCTGCGGTTGTAGAGCTGAATAGCAAAGAAGGGAGCAAAGATCCGATATACTACAATCCAAAACTGGAGTAAAGATGTCTATAATCTAGTAACAAAAAGGGCATATGCCTACGAGAATGCCTCAGTCGAATGGATAGATGGCAACTTAGGAAGCAAGCTCACGATGAAGTATCCAGGAGTATACATGTTAGGACGAAATGCTCATGCCGAGGTAGTATCGGTAGCTTTTGCTGGCGCAGGTCAACATCAGGATGCTGGGGCAAAAGCGGTGCACTTGGCTTCTAACACTACCTCCCGAATTACAAGCAAATCTGTTAGTAAGGACTCAGGAAGAACAACATATAGGGGACTCTTGCATGTGGCTAAAGGTGCAAACGGGGTAAAGTCTAACGTCAGATGTGATGCTCTTCTCCTTGATGAAAAGTCTAGAACGGACACTTATCCTTATGTTGAGGTAAATGAAGAGGATGCTACTATTTCTCATGAGGCGACTGTAGGCAGGATAGGAGAAGATCAAATATTTTACCTGATGAGCAGGGGATTTACAGAATCAGATGCCTTGTCTCTCATAGTTGGAGGATTCATGGAGCCATTCACGAAAGAACTCCCAATGGAATATGCAGTAGAGCTGAACAGGTTAGTCAAGCTCGAAATGGAAGGGTCAGTCGGCTAATTTTAATTTGATGCGATGATATAGCGTGATAGGATGGAATAGAGTTGCCAAGTCTATCATCTTTGAGCTTAGAGGATATTAGTGCCTTATCGTCACTTTATGGCGAGCCTGAATGGATGAGTCGTATAAGAGAGCGGAACTTCGTAAAGTACCAATCACTTCCACACGAAATATCGCCTTTATATTCCAAATATTCTGATGTTAATCGACTTTATCCGGATCGGGTAGAGTTATCCGTAGCATCTAACTCATCGGAGTCAAGCGAATTTTTATCAGATAGAATGAATGAACTAGACAAAGATGTCGGCCTAATAAGGGCCGGATCTACGGTAATCAAGCTCAATAAGAGTGATTTAGAATCAGCAGGAGATACTATTGTTATAGAGGATCTTTCCAAGGCAGTCGAAAGTCACGAAGGAAAGATTAAGGACGCTTTGTTGAAACATGCAGGAGGTCAAGACGAAGATAAGTTTTTAGCCCTTGAATCCTCTGCCTTCAGATCTGGGATATTTATTTACATTCCTAAGAATATTATTGTCGAAAACCCAATTAGGCTAGTTTGTGCGCTCAGTCAGGATAAGGCATCTTCTATCAGTCGTAATCTGTTTATCGCCGACGAAGGCTCAAAATGTACTATCGTTCAAGAATTGTACTCTCCCAGCGCTCCAGGGCCTTCAAGTGTTCAGCAGGGAGTCTTTGAACTGACAGAATGTCACGTCGGTTACGGGTCTAATTTAGAGATGATAACCCTTGAGGCTCTAGATTCAAGCAATATTTCATTTTTGAACAAGAAGGCATGGGTTGAACGGGATGCAAAGATGTCATGGTATCATGGCTTGTTTGGAGGTCAAACTACTAGATGTAAGGTAGACAGTATCATGATTGGCACTGGGTCTTCTGCTGAGGATGTTGAGATCATTTTCGGTAATGCTACTCAGTCTTTTGATATCACATCGAATCTGAACCACATCGGCAGGCATTCCAGAGGTCGAGTGTTGGTCAAATCTGTAATGCGTGATAAATCAAAATCCTTGTTTAAGGGTATGATAAAGATTGGGAACGATGCTAAAGCATCTGAATCCTATCTTGCCGGCCACGCTATCTTGTTGGATAAGGACGCAAAATCTGATGCGATACCAGGCTTGGAGATCGAGACTAATGAAGTAAGGGCAACTCATGCGGCCTCGGTGGCTCAAATTGATGAGGCCCAAATATACTATTTAATGTGTAGAGGACTGGATAGAGATTCTGCAAAGCGTGAGATTGTGAGTGGATTTCTAGAACCATTGTCTAGAAAGATGGGCCCCACTATCAGGGCATGGATCAACTACCTGTTAGAAAATAAATGGTCTGGAAAGCCTCTCATTCTTAAGGCTGATGATGCTCTGGAACAGATGTTGGAAGTAGAGAGATCAAGGTATAGAGAGTCACAGGATTTGTTCGAAAAGCACTACAAGTATCGGTAGAATTAGTCGTAGCAACTTTACTCAATACCCCTGCAAAACCTCATTCAGTTTAATTCTCAAATTCGTCATGCTGATCGGCTTTATGATAAAGTCCTTCACGTCAATGGATGGGAGGTACCTTACTGAATTCTTCTTTATTTATTTCAAAAGCTGTGATGAAGACGATTTTCATCGATGGATTTTTCTCTTTGATCTTACGGTATAACTCAAATCCATTCATCCGTGGCATCCGAATATCAGTCAGAACAAGATTGTAATAATCATGTGGATGGCTATCTAAAGCTTCTAGTGCATTCCAGCCGTTAGTAAAAGTCTCTACCATGAAGGTATCTCCAACTCGTTTCGCATCGTGTTCCCTAAATTCGCCTTGGTTCGATGCTCCTTCATTTTGTTGCGTATCTGGAATACTCGTATCGCTTGAGGCCGGCATTTCCGAAGCTGAGGAGGAGAGAGGAGATTCGAGATCCCGCTTAATTATTCTAAGTATATCCTTCTCGTCATCAACAACCATAATTCTAGGAAGCACGTCCCTATCAAGATTGTTGACCATCACTATTCCAGAAAATTACTAGTATTTAATTTTATCAAATAGCCAGTTGCACAAATAACCCCTGTTACAAAAAGGTTTGTCGTGGTGATCTATGCCATTTCTTTTTGAATGAAAGTCTTTGTAAACTGCTCAAGAGACTGTCATCATAGTAGGGCTAAAGTTCCCCAATTAATAGGAGAAATCTCCTATCTATCAAACTTGTAATTCGAGGTGAATGGACTATCGGACAGGATCATTTCTACCTTTGTAATTCGAGTATGGCCTGTTTGTGTCTTGTGATCACTGACGTCTGCGTGAAAAATGAAATGCGAATCACATTCCTGACATATCCAAATCATCTTTAGGTCTTCTGGGTGCATATATATGTACAAAACTGCCTTTAATTGGATTTAAGAGATGAGTAACATATCTCTTAGCAATCTTATCCTCCATTAGCCCGTGCAAAAGGTTCATCATAAAGCCTTAAAACAAAAATCATTGGAATGTACCATCCGCATGCTATACGATGATTCAACATAAACATATTTTTTGTAAATCCACTATATGACATGTATATATTAATTCAAGGGGAGTGTGAACTTGAATGTAGCTCCTTTTACCTCATTATTTTCTGCCCAAATGATTCCCCCATGGGCTTCGACTATCTTTTTTGATATAAATAGCCCTAGCCCTGTTCCGTTCTCCGATGACGAAACAAATTTAGAGAATAATTTGGGCATAATTTCACTCTCTATGCCTGAACCGGTGTCCTTGACCGTTATTTCTATATCTTTTTTATTTCTAATCACACTTATTGTGATTTTTCCTTCATTTGTGAATCTTACTGCGTTATCAATTAGATTTATAATAACTTGAAGAATCCTAGCCTTATCAGCAACGATATTGCACCGGAACGGTTCGTAAATTATTTCCCAGTTTTTTGAATTCCCGGACAATTGTCTCTGAGTTGTTTCTCGTATGGCCCTATGAATAAGATGATCTAAATCAAAGTTCTCCTTGTTGAGTTTGAGGGTCTTGCTTTCAATTCGGGTGACGTCCAAGATATCTGACGCAAGGCGATCTAGTCTCTTTGCATTAAGAATTATTGGTCGAATTTGATCTTCACCCACTAGGATCCGACTCTGGTTGCCATGAAATCTATGAGAAAGAAACTCCGCCTCGCTCAGTATTGGAAGTATGGGAGTTTTGAGCTCATGAGCTGCTATATCTATGAATTCCTTCTGAATCCTATCATGTGCTTGCAACTGCTCGTTTGTCCCAGCTAAAAGTCGATTTGAATCACCTAGGGAAACATTTGCTTTTTCTAATTCTCTAGTCCGCTCGCGGACTGCCTTTTCGAGCTTCTTATTCCATGATAAGATCAGAACCGCAATGCCCACTGCTATTAGTGCAATTACAATTATTATTTGACTGCTCAAGTTCTTCTGTTGTTCTATGACTAGTCCGACGTCGGTCGCCAAATTATGCGGGGAGCCTAAAAATAGTGTCCATATGTGTTTTCCATCTACATTTATTGGCTGGTACGAAATGGTCGTTGTGGTTCGATTGAAGGTAATGTCTTCAGCCCCAGGAGTCGCTTCCAAGGAGCGTGTAAGAATTCCAATATACTCTGATTTCACTTGATTAGGAACAGTTGCTTGAAAGTCGTCGGATTCGTAGTTTTTTCCTACCAAGGATTGATTCCGGGCGTAAAGTATAGTGCCATTCTTATCCATCAAACCCACATTACTAATAAATTCAGGTGAAATTTCATTCTGCAAGAATGCACCCAGTGAATCCAGATTTACAACCGCAACTATTACTCCATCGAATGCCGCTTCGCCCTCTGCATTATTAGTGTCATTGTTCTTTGTTGACATAATTGGATACGAAATGTAGAATCTTGGCAGCATATCCGGTGAATCAATGGCGTTGCTGTAATAGGGAACGTGAGTAGATTGAGGAATCCTATAAAACTCCCTGTCACTTAAATCAAATCCACGGTAGCCTTCTAATTCGCTTGTGTTCTGTGTGCTCCAGGCGGTAAGTTTACCGTCTTTGTCTAACCAGTAGTACCCTTCGGTAAGCTCAGAAGTCGAAGACTGCGTATTGTTGAGAAGCGTTAGACCACCATCCACGTGTCCATCATGGATTGGTTGTGAATTTGCTAAAGATCTCAAATTACTTGTCACAGATTCAAGCGTGTGCAGAAGAATCTGAGAGAGATCGTGCGCTTCAATTCGTGCATTAGATCTAACATCGACAGAAGCAATTCTTGCAATTTCATCGGCAGTATATGCCGAATATCTAAAAGAAATAACAGAAAGAGAAAGCCCTATAAGTGCAATCACTAGCAGAAGTACGATATTTTTTCTTGAAAAAATAATACCCGCCAATGGTTAGTACAACGTTTAAACGCATTTCGGGTAGATAAGTCATGCCAAAAAGTCATCCGAAAGGAGGAACGATCTGATTTGCCATCTAATTAGATACCCATGTCGTCCTAGTATATGTATTTCTTGAACATGTCGTCCTAGTATTAAGTATATGTGTTTCTTTATATTTAATAAACATATATCTCCATTAATCGATATCTATTGAAATGTCCCTTCCAAAGAGATGCTCACATCAAGAGGAATATTTTAGCTGCACACTACCACCTTCTTATATAATTTCAATTCAAGAAGGAAAAGACGAGTTCCTAGTAGGTGTATACTGTGAAAGACACAGCAGGGAGATGGAAATGAATCTGGCTTCGGTACTGCGAAGAGAAAATAGTCCGGAAAGGAACATGAAAATTGAAAAATTGAGATTTGTATCAACTGAATGTATACGTACATGCACTACGAATCGGCCCATTTCCGAGCGATCTTCAAGCTTTAATGACAGTCAACTAATGAACGAGAGGGAAGACTCTTAGCTAAGCAAAATTGTGTATTTGGAAAAAAATATTATTGGGATTATAATGAACACCAGGGGTCTGAATAGACTGATGGACCCCTTTGAAAAAGCTCTATTGGCATCGGTGTATGTGAGTAATATTGAACCTAGTATCAGTTCTATTGATAGACTTAGGTCGAGAATGTATCTACCTATAAAGATATTTAATGACAAAATACGACACATGATTTCTATTGGTCTACTAGAAAAGGATACTCCGCCAAGACTGAGTTTCTTGGGGCGGGACGCTATAAAAGTAGTTTTAGTCGGCGGCGTTTTCGATGTAATTCATCCCGGTCATATCCATACACTCAAGGCAGCAAAACAACATGGGGATGTCCTGGTAGTCGTAATAGCTCGGACATCTACAGCGGCTAAAATAAAGAAAGGTAGAAGGATCTATCATGGTGAGAATTTGAGAAAGGAACTTGTTTCGTCCCTTTCATTCGTGGATCTGGCTATAATTGGCAGTCAAGTGTCATTATATGACACGGTAGAACGTGTATCACCGGATATTATTGCCTTAGGCTATGATCAGATCCATAGCGAAAAGGAGATCTCTCAGAACTGTAAGGATAGAAACTTGGCAGTAAGGATCATTAGACTAAACACCCCGGTTCCGGGCATTAAGAGTTCACAGATCAAGGATGAAATGGGGAATTCAATTTATGGTATCTAAGTGGCCGCAAGTTGAGGACCTTTTGAAGTCATAGTTACAAATACCTTGACAGAGTCTCCATTTTTGATTCCCAATGAATCCTTAATACAAACAGGTGCAATTACCTCCAGCATACTGTTATCGTAGTGAGTTCTTTCCAGAACTATAACTGCAGCTTTGTCTAGAGCCCCATCGTTTAAGATGGCAGGGTAGCATTTAACCCATCCATAGGATCTTGAAGTATCAGTAAATCCTCGAACGAATATCGAAGGATAATTGTCCATCATACTTCTCATCCGCATGGATGATTGATTGAGTAGCTTTAAGTTTAATGTTCCAGCGTAAGGTTCATAGCCAAGTTTTTCATTGAACTGGCTTCGATAGCCATCCAATGACATATAGTAGGCACCTTCTCCCATGCCCGAAACGACCTTACCATCCAGTTGCAAACCCGATCTGTCAAGAATTTCTACGGAGTCTCTTGATAGTCTCGTGCAGATTAAGTACCTCGTCAACCCCTCTGTCAGTAATCATTATCCTGAATTTCTGACCCGCTTTTGTTCGTTCCAGTAATCCCGCCTTCTCTAACTCTACAAGATACTTGGAAGCGGATTGTTGGGATCTGTTAATAATGTTGCCAAGTTCTGTGGTCGTGATCTCAACACACGGTCCTCCTTTTCCGAACTTCAACAAATATGCTAAGGTGAGGATATGTTGCAGGTTGGGATGCATCTAATTGGGGATACCCAATTCTTCAAAAGTATGTACCTTGACCGTAGAAGGCTTCTTGCTCGCCGTGGTTCTATGGCCTACAATGTATTCGATCCCTGCTCGATCTGCAACATCTATGAGCCTCTGAGTGACGATCCCATCTAGAACTAGAAATTTTCCACCCTCATTATCCCCCAGCTGTTTTACAATATCTGAAACGGGCACCTTGACTAGAATCCTCATAGAATCGTCCAACAGCACCGCTTCTAAAGTCTCATTTATCTCAGAAAACACATTTTGCACCTTCAATACCATCTCTTGGTCATGTTCTGCTTGCAAAATCTCCTTTCCCTCGTGGTCAGCGATCCTGGTAGTTCGCCCTCCATAGGATTGGGGGCTAGTTTCTGATTCTTCTTCATGCTTTCGATAATTATGTTTTGTATCCTGTGGCTGTTGTGTCGCAGTAGACCTAGTATGGTGTGCAATAGCGGGATGACCAACAGCTTCGCGCAATATCTCAGCGATCTCGAGGGGGGTGCATTCCTCAACCTCTCTCCCATTGGGAGCTCTGAGCACCTTATCTATCTTAACTAAACCATGCAGTTCTTTCAAAATAAGATCGCCCGCTCTGTCTCCGTCAAGAAATGCCACAACTCTCTTACCTTCAGTTAGTTTAATTATACTTTCATCGACTTTCGCTCCTTCTATTGCGATAGCGTTGTCGAAGCCAGCCCTAAGTAGATTTATGACATCTGCTCGTCCTTCAACCAGAATAATCCAATCAGAATCAAAAACGCCTGTGCCACATGCCAGCCTGTGCTTTACCAAATGCCGTTAGCTTACCAGGCTTGCTAGCATCGTACACGTCTTTAAGCATTTCCTCCCCCTCGCTTATGGTCTTAGTTGCCCATTCTTGGACTATCCTCTTTGCACGGTCTACGATAATCTTTTTCTTTATTGCTCTGATATCGTCTATGCCGACTAGGAGGAACTTCGCTTGAAACGGACCTACTTTATCAATACTTTCAATTGCCGCTGCAATCAACGCGGCGGTTGAGATATCTGTACTCATGGGTATAACTGCGTCTCCCTTAGCTATGTTAGATCTCGTATCAACATTTACTTCAATTCTTCCTACCTTCGAAACCTTCTGTAATTCATTCAAGTTCATCTCTGGTCCAAGAAGACCTTCTGTCTGTCCAAAAATGGCGCCAATTATATCCGCCTTCTCAACCAGTCCATCTACTTCGAATTTTAATTTAACATGATATTTAACAATACCTGTATTAGGCAATCTCATAACCTCATTATTATTAAGTGAATGTAAGGTGAGCTGGCCAGAATATAAGTGCTTTGAAGGAACAAATTCTAAATTTATGACTCTACATTTCGTTTCCTTTGAGTAAGATAAAAGTATAATGTCAAGAATAATTAGGTAAAAATTTTGATCCTGCGTTCTGGTAGGAGCCTATGTCCTCAATATGACGAACTTTTCCATTCGTAATTTCACATAATTTCTTCTTATAGGTAAGATTTACATTGCTGCCTATTCTCTGAAGGAGAGAAACTAGTCTGCTAGTCAAGTATTTTCCAGTTCGATCCATATCCAATAAAAGAATAATCTTTTTGTCAGTCATTTGATGGCTGTCGACAAAATCTAAAATCCCCTTGAATCTGTTATACACAGTAACTTCACCAATGAAACCCAACCTTGTGAGGGCCGCCGAATCTCGCTTCCCCTCGACCACTATTATGGAACCATTTTCAGACTCATGGTTTAAAGTGCGAATAAATTCACTAATCCTCTCAAAGACAGCTGCGTCAGTATTTCGGTAGACCATGTTGTGACAAAAAACAATCGCCTTTAAAAGGATACGTGTATACTAAAAGGCAATTCAGTTTTTTCTATTTTCTTATCTTACAAAGACAAAGTAGGACTATCCAAATAAGGGAGGATAGCTTCATTGATTATTGAGGGCAAATCATAATTGGTTTTCTCGTCAATGGAAATGAATATTGCAGGTGCCGAGTGGTTCATAATTGCTTTTGTGTTTATCGTCCTTTTCTTTGGTTCAAAAAACTTAGCTTCTTTTTCAAGAACGATTGGCAGAGCCATGGCGGAATATCAAAAAGCTAAAAGTGGAATTGAAAGGGAAATGTCGTCGACAAACCTCCCCCTTATCAGCCCCAAAATTTCTCCCATTTCTTCTGAGCGAGAGAAGCTTGAAATAATTGCAAAGTCCCTTGGAATTGAATACCAAAACCTACCTGACGACACTTTGAGAGATATGGTCTCCAGAAAATTGCAGGATACTGGCTAATTGCAGACGAAGTGATTCTAAAGTGTGTCTCAAGCAATTCAACACTTAAATACACCAAATTTTTCTGATGATCTAATGTCAGAATCGCTTAATCCATTTGAGGTTGCTGTAAGACAGCTGAGACGAGGCCGCAAAACTGGCAAAACTTGACAAGGGCATGAGAGATATTCTCGCAAGCCCAAATCGTGTTTTGACAGTAGCAGTTCCGGCAAGGATGGACAATGGAGAAATAAAGGTTTACACCGGCTTCAGATCACAACATAATTCTGCGCGGGGACCTTACAAAGGTGGTATCCGATACCACCCACAGGTTACCGTTGATGAAGTTAAGGCATTATCAATGTGGATGACTTGGAAATGTGCCATTGCCAACATACCGTATGGTGGTGGTAAGGGAGGCATAATTTGCAACCCCAAAAAGTTGTCAGAGAATGAAATTGAAAGGATCACAAGAAGATATGCCTATTCGATCGCAGATATCATCGGGCCGTTGACTGACATTCCTGCCCCTGATGTATATACAGGAGGAAGGGAAATGGCATGGATAATGGATACTTATTCGGCTCTTAAGGGGAATTATTTGCAACCCGATGTAGTTACAGGTAAGCCTCTTTCAATCGGCGGCTCCCTAGGACGTAACGAAGCCACGGGGCGGGGAGTGTCTATTACAGTACGGGAGGCCGCAAAGAAGCTTGGCATCAATTTGAAAGGTGCCAAGGTTGCTATTCAAGGATTCGGTAATGCAGGACAATTTGCTCGCTATTCTCTTAACCGAGATGGGAATGAAAGTGATTGCAGTGTCGGACTCTAGAGGTTCAATTCATAATCCGGATGGAATAGATGTCGAGTCACTCCGGATTCACAAGTTGAAAAATGGTACAGTTGCGGATTTCCAAGGTGCAAGTCCGATAGACGATAGTGAGCTCCTGGAGCTTGATTGTACTGTGTTGGTTCCTGCAGCATTAGAAAATCAGATTACAAGATCTAACGCAGGAAAGATAAAGGCAAAAATAGTTGCGGAAGCGGCAAATGGACCTACAACTCCAGATGCAGACGATATCTTGTTTGGAAACAATGTGTTGGTTATTCCAGATATCCTAGCCAACGGAGGTGGAGTAACAGTTTCTTATTTTGAATGGTTGCAGAACTTACGAAGAGAGTATTGGAGTGAGGAGGAAGTAAATACCAGGTTGGATTCTAACATATCGTCCGCATTCAATGATGTGTATAGCAATCACAAAGAATTCAACGTCAATATGAGAAAGGCTAGCACATTACTTGCAATAAATAGAGTGGTCGAAGCAATGAAAATTAGAGGGCTATGGCCGTAGGATCTGTTTTTATTTAGTCGCACTTATCACTCAGTGCTGAAAGAATGTCCACAAGAGCAACTCTTTGTGACATTAGGATTGTTTATTTTGAATCCTGATCCCATTAGACTTTCCACGTAATCAATATTGGCGCCATTCAAATGCCTCTGGCTATAGGTATCTACCAAAACCTTGACCCCATTTTGCTCAATTACACTGTCATCATCATCAGGCTTTTCTTCGAAACCCATTCCATATGATAGACCAGAACATCCTCCACCTGACACATAAACGCGTAAGTAGAGATTAGTATTACCTTCCTGTTTCATAAATTCAGCTACCTTCTCTGCAGCTTTGTTCGTTATAGTTACGTTTTGACTCTGTTGTGCACTTTCCATACTATCACGTACGGTAGAATAAATATAATAACTTTTGCTTGAAAATAAGAAGAATTTTTTATAGATGAATCGTCACTGGGTTACCAAATGTTGTCTGATTAGGTAGATCGCACAAGTTGCCATTTTGCAAGGCTTCCCGCAGCCGTAGACCAAGTTGAAACAAAGTCGTACACTGGTATATTTTTAGTCTCTATCTCTGCAGCTATTTTTCGAGTAAATGGACCCCCCATCGCCCCTACCAGAATGGGTTTCTTCTTCAACTTCTGAAACCCTGCGAGGACATCTACAATTGTCTCCTCTAGAGGGTCGTCTTGGAACACGAACCACGGCATTATGATATCTACATTCGGGTCGTCCATAAAGGCCTGAATAGCGAACTTGTAGTCATCCGCGTTAGCAGAGCCAGTTACGTCTAACGGGTTTCCTAGTACATAAGTTGCAGGGTAATGTTGCTTAAACGAATTCATAGTTTCCTCAGAGAGAGTGGCTAGCTTTAATCCAAGATCTTCAAAACGGTCTATAGCCGCTATAATTGGCCCGGCTCCATTTGTAACCATGGCAACCCTGTTCCCGGTGGGAACAGGCTGCCACGCCAAAGCCTTAAGTGATCCAGTAAGCTCCTCGTAACTATCGACGGATACTATGCCAGATTGTTGGAATGCTCCTTTGACGACTCCAAAGGAACCTCCCAATGAACCGGTGTGGGATGCGGCCTGAACTGCTCCTCTTGTAGACCGGCCATTCTTGAAGACCACTACGGGCTTTTTGTGTTCAGAAATCACCCTTTTTGCAGTAGTTACAAATTTTCTGCCGTCTCCTAATCCTTCGACGTACAAACCAATTACATCCGTATTGGGATCTTGGGCTAGGTACCATATCATATCTGCTTCGTCAACATCCGATCGGTTACCGTAAGAAATCATCTTGCTTGTTCCGAAGGTATCTGATGTCTCCATAAAAGCTATCCCAACTGTCCCACTCTGAGACAAGAAGGACACCTTCCCATTTTTGGGACGAACCATTCTTGCGTGACCCTGGAAGGCACAGTCTAAACGATTTTCGCCGTTGAACACTCCTATGCAGTTAGGGCCTATGATCCTTATACCAAGGTCCTGAGAAAGTTGCTTTATTTCTTGTTCTATCTCGGCCCTTTCTCCTCCAAGTTCTTTACCACCTCCTGAGATAATGACCATGTTGTGAATTCCCTTCATTCCGCAGGTCTTAAGCAACGCTGGAACAAACTTAAGATCAACCGTAACTATAACGAGGTCAACCGATTCTTGGATCTCATCCAGGCCCTTGTATGCCTTTAAGCCCATTATTTCAGGATACCCTTTCGCGTTTACTGGAAAAATCTTGCCTCTGTACTCGTGTTTAGAAAGACTCTCGAGAACCGAATTTCCAATTTTCCCTTTCTCAGGAGACGCTCCAATCAAAGCGATTGATTTCGCATTAAAGAAAACATCCATGTAGTTGGAATTGGGCTGAGCGTTTGAAATAACACTGGTATTCGGTTTGTCTTTAAGTAGAATTTTCGCATCAACTATATAGTAATTGTCTGGATATACGGTCATTGGGTTGAAATCTACGCTTTCAAAGAAGGGGGCTATGTCGACTCCTAAGTTCCCAATCTTTACCAAAGCCTCTGCCACCATCTCCAGGTCGACTGGTCGACTGCCTCTAAAGCCATGTAGAATTTGCTTTCCTTTTAGTCCCTCCAACATCTCCAGCGCATCCTGTTTGCCAATCGGCAGGACCCTAAAACTTACATCCTTAAATAACTCTGTATACACGCCACCTAGTCCACACATTATTACTGGCCCAAATTGAGGGTCGTTTTGTAAACCCACTATTAATTCCACACCTGGAGGCACCATCTTTTCAAGTAAGATCCCTCGTATCTCAAAGTCCTTCCTTAGTCTGTCGTACATGTCATTGAATGCATTCACTACTTCGCCCTCCGAAGCAAGACCTGTTTTTACGCCTTGGACTTCCGTCTTGTGTAGTATCGAAGGGGAGACGACCTTTGCGACCAGCGGGAACCCAATGGTCGCACTTTCCTTGGCTGCCTGCTGGGAGCTGTTTACTATAACATAAGGGGGAACTTGAAGCCCGTACGCGGATAGGATCTGCTTTGCAAGATCCTCTGTGACTACTTTATGCGGACCGGCTATTACCTCTGAAATAACACTTTGAACATCTTTCTTATCGTTCATGGGTTAAAATAAAAAACTTTGTGGCTTCTAATTAACTTTACTTGGACAAGCATGAAGAGATTGAACATATCGGTAAACATAATCACTACCAAATGAATCATGCAAATTAATATTAAATTCCAAGAGGATTCATGATTCTTTTCGCTAGAATAATGTGAAAGATTACGTTATTGCAGCTGTACTAAGGGTTACTTTATTGCAGCTACAATTACTGCTCCTCCTAACATATACTTCCTAAACTGGACCTCTGAAAACTCTTTTTCTAGCATCTTCTTAAGTTCTGAATTCTTTGGCCATCGTTTATAAGTTCCATATAATGCCCTAAAGCCTAGTCCCTTACTGCCGGCTACCGCGAATGCAAGAAAACCTAACACATATCTCAGATACATACTAACTAGAGCATCCAAAAAGACCTGATCCGGCTTACCAAGATCTACAATCAACAATCTTCCGTTAGGCTTCAGAATGCGGTGAAATTCTCCTATAGCATCTCTAAGATGAATAGCATCCCTTAATGAATATCCACATAATACCGCATCAAAAATATTGCTTCTGAAGGGCAAATATTCAAAAATGCCTGAAGATAATTCAATACTCAAATCAGTTGTGTCGTCAAGAGATCTTCCAGTTCGAAGCATTTCGATAATTGGGTCATACAGAATTACTTCCAAATTATCATGCATTTCAATTCTGGCCAACTTAGACATATTACCAAAACCAGAACCCGCATCCAATATTCTATCTCCAAATTTTAGTTGTTTGTTCAAACACATTCTCCTATAGTCGGCATCCTTGCCAAGTGAAATCACTCTATTTACTCTGTTGTAGATAGGAATAATGCCTCTTAGCGTCGAGATAATTTCTGGCCAGTATGTTTTGCCCAGACCGGACATGGTAACCTCCAATCAGGGTATGAAGAATATTATCTTTCTTAGAAACTGACGTGGTACGATTGGAGACAATTCCCATGTTTAACTATTCATAGTAAACAGTTTTAGCTTTCAGAACGACAAACCGACCGCAGTTCTCCAGCTGAATCCACCAAATGTTGATTAATGACGTGTCAGAATATAGATCTGTGTCAGTTACTACTAACGAATATGTCTGTGGAGATTGTGGATCTCTATTACTTCATGAGAACCCAAATACGCTTCAGAGCATGATAGATGTGCACAATCAGTTGTGCCCAGTGAAAAGGCAAAAAACTTTGTCAGGTCTAATGGTATCATCAAAGCCCTCTCCTCCCTCCAAGGTTACAGTACAGCAACCAGCCTCTCCTTCCATTGCCGCTCCCCAACCGCAAGTAACCCAAACCCCAGAAACTAACGCTCCCGCGGTCGGGAGGCGGTGCCACAACTGTATCTTTAACAGGTAGCGGAACAAATTACTCTAAAGTCGAAGGTCCAATTGACCCTGATTTTAAATCAAAGCGTAGTGTTGTTGGCACATTCCAAGACATAAAGGTCTGGGGTGAAGTGGATCCTCCTGGACGATTGGGTATCTGGGGTTCAGAAGTTACAGTAGATTTTGATATCTGTGTAGCAGATGGAGCTTGTATTGAAGCATGTCCTGTAAATGTTTATGAATGGCTTGATACTCCAGGACATCCTGCCTCTGAAAAGAAACCATTTATGATAAGAGAAAAGGATTGTATATTCTGTATGGCATGCGAAAATGTCTGTCCTCCTCAGTGTGTAAAGATCTTCAATAAGGCTTAGAGATAATAATCAGATAATCGAAGTCGTTGACCGCTGCCTACTATTACTTGGAGACGAGTTCAAAAATCTTAAACTCGTCAATCTAGTGAAGTTTCTGATCGTCGAAATGCCAGCAGAACAATTTGATCTAGTAGCCACAGGAGGCACATTCGATGAAATCCATGCCGGGCATCGGGAATTGCTAACTATGGCGTTCAGTTTGGGAAAATCAGTGCTGATAGGGGTCTCAAGTGACAATTTTGTGGCAGCAAAGAAAGGCAAAAATAGAATAATTCACAGGTTCGAAACTAGAGTAGATACGATTAATTCAATTCATTAATGATGAGTTTGGAAATGTCAATTTCGAGATTAAAGAGTTAAATGACGATTTTGGACCTACAAGCACGGACAGAAATCTCCAAGCTCTTGTTGTCAGCGAAGAAACTGAACAGAAGGGGCATGAAATTAATAGGATTCGGTCAAAGAAAGGATTTGCCCCTTTGGTAATCGTCACTGTCGCAATGTTAAAGGCAGAAGACGGTCGACCACTCTCATCATCTCGAATTCGCTATGGAGAAATTGATAGGTACGGGAGAGTCTTAAGGAAGTGGAGTTGATAAGAGGAATATTCGATCTTACAACCGAAACTTTTTCAGTCACCGCTAAATCTATGTATTAGATACTGATTTACTTGACTAGGAAGGTGTCAGTTTTGGGGATTAGAGTGGCCACCCAGCCATGCTAACGGGATGAGTTGGAGGGAGACTACAATTAAGGGCAGACATTTAAAATGAATATTTATCCTATATCTATCTGGACGGTATTTCTATGTGTACGAATGGACAGGGGCTTTCTCCCCTCAAATAGCATCATATAGACAGTCTTTTGAAGCCTTACAGCGGATTCTTTGTCCGACATCATTATGCTATGCGAACTATCATCATCTAAAACTACTATCAGTTCCCTCTCGCCGACGGTAGATACATGTTTGAGGTTATGCTGTTCTCTATTTGGGGATAATATCCACATCAGTTTCTCAGCCTCGTACTCGTCCTCACAAACGATATCTTGTGTGTTCCTGGTAGAGCTATTCAAAGGGATTTTCCTCATAAAGAAACGAATCGATTTGATTCCTTGCTTGGTCTCTTCGCCTAGTAAACTCTGACATAAACAACTTTGTCTGAGTTGTAAGATCAGATTTACATTCCCCACATAATAGATTACCTGTTCTACATTTCAGAGATCGTTCAAAGGAATCCTTTCCGTCGTCAAAGAAATGGCTTAAGTACCAAAATACTGGACATGCATCTGGATCTCCTCCCAGTATCCTTTGGAGTCTAACCGACGGTTGCCCTCCAGTGTACGCGCCTGAAATCTTGCTTTCAATTGTTTCTGGGTCGTCGGTTGTAAAAATAGCACCGGTTGGGTTTGAAGATGACATCTTGCCATTCATTTCAAGACTTGGTACAAACTTGCTGTGAATTTGTGCCGGTTTATGGTATCCCATCTTCTCTGCGATGTCTCTTGTAATCCTCCAGTAAGGGTCTTGATCAATTGGAGCAGGGATTAACACACGCGTGGGTTTCTTTTCGATCAACGACGGCAAAAAACAAGGGGCAGCCTGAATAGCGGGAAACCCTATCATCCCAATATTAGACGAAGGTTTATACCCAAATACGGCTTTTGCAGTAGAAAAGGTTATCTTTTTTGCGATCTCTAGATAGAGAGGATATAAAGTTTGTATGTTTCTTGTATTCACTATAATTCGAGTCAGCTTGGGGTCGAATCCAGTTGCTATGACATCGAGGATATTGTCGTACGCGTACTTCTCTACTTCTTGTAAGCTGAAGGTGTTGACTATAGAGGAATTTTTCGTCATCGGTAATCTGAAATAACAGCCTGGATCGAAATGTGTCTTGTAGATACTTCGTGAAAAACCAAGGCATTAAGTGACCCATATGAACATGGCCAGAAGGCCCTCTGCCGGTATAGAGGTAAAAATTTTCACCATTTCTATATGCGTCTAATACTACGTCAAAATCCCTGTGGGAAAAAAAGAAGCCACGTGCTAAGAGAGGATGAATGCTTCCGGAAAACATCTGCAATTTCTCGATAATTTCAGGAGTGATTAACCGGGTGCCGAAATCTTGGACAATCTTATTGTAGTCAACAACTCCATCGACTTGCCAAGGCGTAACGCTATACCCTCCTTCCAAATTACCAGCTTCATTACCTCCTGATTCTTCGATTTCCTCGTCTCGTTCACCCATATTGAATTATTTCACGACCATAAGCTGATTAAACGTTTAAAAAGTGTTCTTCGCTGAGAAGAATAAAAACACATTATGACTTATAAAGTAACTGCATTACATCCTATCGAGAAAAAGATTCTCCAACTATTGGTTAAGAATGGCTCCCTCACAGTTGATGCCTTGTCAGAAAAAGTGCGGCTTGACCGTCGACCAGGTGAGGAGAGGAGTGGAACGGCTAAAATACAAGAAACTCATTCTGATCACTCAGGATTTATCTGTCCTCTATGAATTGGATGACCGGGGCAAATCTGCTTTAGTCAAAGGATTACCTGAGAGGAGGCTGGTTAGTGCCATTCAGTTAGAACCCGATAAAGGGATTGCAATGCTCGCAAAAACACAGGTTTTTGAGAAGGATGAGCTGAGTGCGGCTATCCGGATTGCGAGAGATCAAAACCATTGGTTGCTTCAAGTTTCTGGCGATAAAAACAAAGGTAATCTGAGAATTAGCCAGTCAGTATCAGAAACTTCGTCAGAAGAGCAAGTTATAGAGCGATTCAGAAGTGTCCAGCGTGTCTCTGAAAATGGATTAAATGACTTTGAAAAGAAGGGTGTTGAGCTTCTCTTAAGGAGACCAAATTATCTAAAAAAGATTCAGCAACAAACTGTTACTGCCTCGTTAACAGAGATTGGGAGGTCGGTGGCTGCAGAGATAACTGTACCCACATCCCCTCAGACAGAATTCGTTAGTTCAAAGGCTAGAGCAGGAGGTAGACCAGAAAGTTTTGCATTAGACCTTCAAGCTGCAGTTAAAGCAGCGGTGCCAGGGAAAACGCATCCATTAACGGATTTAATTGCAGAAATTAGAGATATTTTCGTGAGCATGGGCTTCGCAGAGATAGAAGGTGACATCATCCAGACTTCCTTTTGGAACTTTGATGCATTGTTTACACTTCAGGATCATCCCGCTAGAGAAATGCATGATACATACTATCTCTCTGGGCACAGGAGGGTAGAGGAAATAGCAAGCAAGGAGCAGATCGCAAATGTTTCTAAAATACATAACAAGAATTCAATTAATGCTTGGGATATTCGGGAGTCTAACCGTCTAGTTCTACGTACTCATACGACTCCAATCACACTGAAGTATCTGGCAGACAACCAACCTAACGAGGCAAAGCTCTTCTCTGTGGGGACTGTGTTTCGAAATGAAAAAGTAACAAAAGGTCACCTCTCCGAATTTTTTCAAATTGAAGGCATAGTTACCAAACCGGACGCCTCCGTCAGGGATCTAATGGGATTACAAACGGAATTCTACCACAAATTAGGAATACAAAAAGTAAAGTTTTGGCCTACATTTTTTCCGTACACTGAACCATCGTTACAATCGATGGTATATATCGAAAGTGTCAACAAATGGTTGGAACTCTTTGGGATGGGAATATTTAGGGATGAGGTTACCCTTCCCATGAAAATCAAGAATCCAGTTCTGGCTTGGGGAGGCGGGCTCGAGCGGTTGGCAATGGTACGATTTGGCATAGATGATATAAGAACACTTTACAGCAACAAGATCGAGTGGTTAAGGAGTGTTCCCAAATGCCAGTTGTAGAAGTACCACTAACTATCCTTACAAAGTCATTCCCCAACAACTCCATTGAAGATATCATCGCCTCCCTACCCTTCATAGGCCTCGATATAGAAGGTAGAAATGATAAGCTTATTAGATTAGAATATAACCCGAATCGGCCAGACTTTTCATCCTATATCGGAATAGTGCGTGCACTTAAGGGGTATCTTGGATTAGAAACTGGACTTCCCAAATATAGAATAAATAATGATAAGAGGTTTCAGATCGAGATAAGTGGTTCTGTAAGATCAATCAGACCCTATATTAGGGCCTTAGTGGCAAAGAATATAGAATTAGATAGGGACCTTATCAAGATGCTAATAGGTATGCAAGAAGATTTGCATATGGGATTATGTAACAGGAGAAAGTCTGCATCAATAGGTCTACATAATCTCGAAAAGATTCGGTTTCCACTCTATTACTCGGCGGCTAGTTCCGAAATTTCATTCGTGCCTCTAGATTCCAGTCAAGCCCTTTCGCTCAATGAGATCTTGAGCTCAACGGATGTTGGTAAGAAGTATTCGTATTTGCTTGAAAAGAAAAGTGAGTTTCCTATTTTGCTGGATACCGAAAAGCAAGTTGTATCATTTCCGCCCATAGTGAATTCCAAGAATACCAGATTAGACCACCGATCGAAGGGAATATTTGTTGAGGTCACTGCAATCGACCCGAAAATAGCAGATCTTGTCTCAGCTATATACGCTGCAACATTGTACGATATGAACTTCCAGGTTTATCACGTTACATTGAATGAAACAAATGGTTCCTCAATCAAATCGCCTGATATGAGTCCCTCGTCAGTATCAGCCAGCTTTATGGAAATTAATAGATCACTAGGAACCAAGTTTCCTCGAGGGGAGATCGTTAGAGCTGCAGCTCGTAGCCGGTTAGGCGCCAGAGATTCGGCACATGGTAAGCTCACATGTACTGTACCTAGGTACAGAAATGATGTTAGGCAAGTTAGAGACTTGATTGAGGAGGTGATGATCGGGGTTGGAATATCTAAACTTTCCCCGACGTTACCACTGATTAATGTAACTGGAAGTAGGAACACAAACTCGGTTCTTATCGATAAGATCAAAGAGGTATTGGTTGGGCTTGGGCTATTGGAGACCAGAAACTTTGTTATAGTTTCGAGGTTTCTGCAGTTTGATTCCATGGGTCTGAAGCCCGAAGAATCGTCAATTTTTAAGATTGAAAATTCTCTGGTTTCCGGACATGACATATTGCGCAATTCTCTACTTCCGTCGCTTGTCGATACCATTGGACACAATATCCATAGCTCATATCCTCAGAATATCTTTGAGATTGGCATGGTATTTAAAAAAGGAGAACCTGAAACGGAAAAATGGCACCTTTGTGTAGCTCTTGCTTCTAATAGAGCTGACTACACTAGTATCAAATCGCTTTTGCAGGCTTTTCTGAAAGTCACTTTTGGTAAAGACGTTGCGACAAGACCGAACTCTTACAGCGAGGAATACGCCAATGGTCGTTCCGCGAATATTATAGTGGAAGGAAGCGAAGTGGGTAAAATAGGTGAAATTAGTGATTTCGTCAGGCAAAATCATAGGATACGTGTGCCTGTGGCTGCCTATGAAATAGACCTTTCTCATTTTTTCAACTCATTTCGAAGATCAGTGTGAAATGTCCGTTATCTATGTGAACTACGAGCGTGATTAAGTGAGTATTTTTAGCGAAGTCATCATCGACGATTTCAATATCGTTGTAAATTTGAGCCTCAAGGGCTCCATCTACGCAGGTTGTAGTCGACTAGTTTTTATATTTGCGTGCACAATTACTGGAATTTTCAACCAGCTTTGTTAAATGCTTCTATGGTCTGACATAAATGAGAACTGGTATCGTACCCATTTGTTTCATCGTGCGGTCTTTCCAGAATACCAAAATCATGAGTACCTGTCTTTATAAGTAACGCTACATGTCAGCATAGGCCATTTAGTAAGGACTTTTGAAATATTTTCTTGTTCAACATGGACCCATCGCTCAGACCGTAGTAGTATTATTCAAATATATACGTCTACAATCTCCCTTGTTATCCCCGTTAGAGAGTACGCTAGGAGGGAATACACATGAGTGTAACAGGCTACCAATGAATAGTAGTGGGTCAGAGGCGGGGGACATTTTATCAACATTTCGATTCACCTAAAATCACCTAAAATCATCTATCACATTTTTTATAATAGACTTTGCTTCAGAAGAAATATCATAATCGGCTAGCACTTTGGTTGGTTCTGTAAGCAAGAGTCTTCTGAAATTTGGTTCGCTAGCTGCCCTAAGAAGTATTTCGCCCACAATTTTAACATCCCCGTTTCTGATTCCCAATCAGAATCATGCTATATATGGAATCTTAATTTGTGCCTTTCTACCTATAGTACACCACAAGAACATTATTATTCTGAAAATTTGATTCCGATTATGTATTGCGACTAGTAGACCGCTTTAAATGGTCCGATAATGGCACAAGTAGAATTCAACCTCCAGAAAAGACTCTTCTCACAGTGGAGGGGATCACAGGAAAGATTGGGGTGACTCGAATTGGCAACATTACTCATCTGGACAGACTTGGTATTCCTAATTATTCAGTTGTTCTGCCCGGTACCGAGGATTACATTTGGGTCTATAGCGGAAAGGGTTTCACCATGAAGCAAGCCAGGACAAGCGGCCTTATGGAAGCTATAGAACGATACTCTTCTTTGCCTGGCAGCTATGAGCGTCAGTTAATCAGAGGTTCATATTTTGAACTATCAAAAAGATATAATATACTTAGTTCAGACGATGTTTGCGAACCACTCTCTGTTCCATATAGGGATGATATGATAATGGATTACATTGAAGGCTTAGACCTGGTTTCATATGAACAAATTCTGGTACCTGCCGCCTTGGCTTTGTTTAGGTACACTCAGCACGGTAAGGCTGTCAATCCGTTCTCTTTCTCTCACACGAACGGACTCGCATCAGGAAATGTCTTGGAGGAGGCAATCTGTCATGCCTTATGCGAAGTTATTGAGCGAGATGCATCAAGTCTAGCCGAATTACGTTCGAGTGCCTTTCCATTTCATCTATTAAAGATCCTGACAAACAAGTTTAAGGAGAGCGGGTACGCAATTAATGAAATTGCTTCCGATGCTATGGTTGATGAACCAAACTTGTTTCCTATGCTCGATTTAGAAGGTAATATCTTCCATCCGGCAAGAAATTTAGTGGATAGATTTAAGGCCGCAAATATTTCCTTGATAATCAAGGAGATTACAAGTGACGTGGGAATATCAACATTCAACGCTGCAAGCGTTGAATGGCTGACTCAAAATTACGGTTATCTTGCTGAAGGAACGGGCACACACCCAGACGCTAGGATTGCGCTTGTCAGGGCAATTACCGAACTTGCTCAGACTCGAGCGGCCAACATCCAAGGTGCTCGAGACGATCTTCGCAAAATTAATTACGTGGGTGAAAATTCAGAGGACAAGAGGTCGTGGCAATTTTTGAATTCAGATCGAAAGGTTCGTCTCTCAGGGGTCAGAGCTACTACAATCAAAACATACTAGATGATATAAGGTTGATCCTCAACCAGCTTAGAGCCGTGGGACTAAAGAGAGCTATTGTGGTGGATCTAACGGTACCGTGGATAGGAATTCCTGTCGTAAGGGCCATCGTACCAGGTTTGGAAACATTCAAGTTCACAAAATCTGTAGTAGGTCAAAGGGCAAGGAATTATTTCAAGGCATGAAAAACATAATTGTTTTTGTCGGTCCTAGTTTAGATACAGAAAAGGCACGAAAGGTGTTGGAAGCGGACTATAGACCTCCAGCAAAGAAAGGAGACTTGATCAGATTGGTCATGTCGTTGGACGACAAAGAGACTGTGGTAGGGCTAATAGATGGATATTTTTTGCTTGATTATCCTCCCACGCCTATTGAAGTTTATCAACTGATAGTTAGACACAATACTGTAGTGATAGGATCATCAAGTATAGGGGCCCTAAGAGCAGTTGAGCTAGAGAAATTCGGAATGATCGGTGTGGGAAAGATATTCCAATTATTCAAGACAGGGAGACTAGATGCGGACGACGAGGTAGCTGTGACTTTTTCTCAGGACTTGTACCACCTTCAGTCTGAAGCGATGATAGATATTCGATATAACCTATACCTATCGCTGAAGAAAGGGTTTATCGATAAGGAAACCAAATACGCTATCACTAAGGTAGCCAAGGATATCTATTTTCCATTTCGAACATACCAAAACATTGTTGAAGAAACCATTAGGAGATATCCCATTCTGGACGATAAAGTGAGACGCTTCGAAGCCTACATTTTTAAAAATAGGAAGAGTCTAAAAGAGATGGATGCTTTGAAACTTATTGAGTATATCAGAGATATGTTTTAGAAATGTTCAGATTAGAATTCTAATGACAGGACAAAAGGAAAACTTTCAAAGCCCACACGGAATGGTTTAATTTTGTATGAATACATACTGCGGATTAGTCAGAAAGAAAGTACGTCTATATTCGTAGTCTAAATTATTGGTAAATATGCAGTCCATTGAACCTATAGCTCTTTCTATATTAGGTTTTATCATGTTCTCAGTCCTGCTCACTTGGGTACGCTTGTTAATGTATTGCAAAAGGTCATTGAAATATTCGCCGAAACTCGAAGAGGTCAGAACGCTCGACCCTAATCTTACACCTCGAGTCAGCATAATTGTACCTGCGTTGAATGAAGAAAAATACATAGGCAGGTGCTTACAAAGCCTTCTAGCTCAGGACTATCATAATCTTGAGATAATATCCATAGATGATGGTTCAATAGACAGTACTCTTCTGACGATGAAGTCAGTAGCATCAACAGACCAAAGACTTCGCGTAGTTGAAGCTGGGCAGAGGCCGGGCGGCTGGGTAGGGAAAAATTGGGCCTGCTTTATAGGCTATAACAATTCGACAGGAGACATTCTTATCTTTACTGATGCGGATACTGTTCACTCCAAAAAGACTGTTACCTTAGCAGTAAACCATATGTTGCAAGAGAACCTCTCCGCGATTACGGCTATTCCAAAACTGTTGTCTGATGATTTCCTAACTAGCGTCACATTGCCCCTCCTCTCGGTTTTTTTGCAGACCAGGTTTTCTCCTCTGAAAGTAAACGATCCTGCAAACAAGTTGGGGTATTTTTTTGGAAGTTTCTTTGCTATTATTCGAGGCCACTATGAATCTATTGGGACTCACAGGGAAGTTCATACAGAAATAATTGAAGATGGAGCAATTGGGTCGCTTGTAAAAAAAAAGAGGGATAAGGATGAAAATGTTTAGAGGAGAAAACTGCGTTGATGCATTGTGGGCGAGGGACAGACAAGGATTATGGAATGGGCTGTTACGACTCTTGATTCCTATGCACAGAGAACAGGGTAAGAAGACAGTTCCAATGGTGATTGCAATTGCCTTCCTAATGTTATTTCCATTCATGGCTTTACCAGGAGGAATTTATTTTGCAAACCTGTTAGATTCAAGCTTTCTAGGCATTTTTCTTGCCGGCGCTGCACTGATTACTTTGTGCATTATGATGATGACAACTATCCTTATCCTTTCTCAATCGATTAAGACTAGCAGGAAGTTGGCTCTCGGGTCACCGATAGGAGCAACCGTCATAACATTGTCCTTTGTTATTTCCCTGCTCAGAGCCCACAAGCCTCGGTCCTTCGCCTGGAAAGGAAGAACGTACGTGTAGAACTGAATTAAGAATAGTGTTTATTAGTCAAGGCGTAACAGATAACGATGCATTGATGCGATGTGATAACGGTCTGGAGCAAGTATCCAAAGTAATGGATGAAATAAAGCATTCTACTTATAATCTTGATAGTGAACAGGCTCTATCGTTATTTCGTAGTGCTAGGTTAGAACAACTAATTGAGTGTTCTTCATATCTGCGCAATAAATTCAAGCCTTCAATCTTGACTTATTCTAGAAAGGTCTTTGTAAATCTTGTAAATCTGTGTCGCGATACATGTACTTATTGTACCTACAAAAAGGAGCCTGGGGACACAACAATTTCAATGCTAGATCCCGACAAAGTCTTGGCTATAGTAGAGTTTGCAAAGCGACTGAGATGTACCGAGGCCTTAATAGTCACAGGGGAGAGACCAGAAAATCGATACCCCGAAGTACGAAGTTGGCTTCGAAAGATGGGATTCTCTACACTGTCTGAGTACGTAGGTGAAATATGTGAAATGATTATCAAGAAAACGGGATTATTGCCTCACACGAATGCTGGCAGCCTCTCCAAAAAAGAGTTACTCACTCTACGGGAAAGCAATGCTAGTATGGGGTTAATGTTGGAATCCTCAAGTGTTAGATTATCTGGTCGAGGGATGCCTCACGAAAGGGCACCAAGCAAACATCCTAGAGTAAGAATAAAATCGCTGACTTCATGTGGTGAGTTAAATATCCCAACTACAACGGGACTACTCATAGGTATAGGGGAGACACCTGAGGAAATCGTTGAATCACTATTTCTTATTAAATCGCTACACGAGTCTTTCGGGCATGTACAGGAAGTAATTATGCAGAACTTTTCACCGAAGGATGGAACGTCAATGTCTGATTATCCGGCCCCATCAAAGGAATATTTCATGAGAGCAGTAGCGGTAGCCCGGATTTTGATGCCTAATATGAACATTCAGGTGCCGCCAAACCTCAACGAATCCCTGGAAGACTATATTAGCGTGGGTATTAATGACTGGGGTGGAATATCGCCTGTTACCATCGATTACGTCAATCCAGAACACCCTTGGCCCCCCATAGAACATGTAAATCGAGTGACTTCCCGGAAAGGATTTCTATTAAGAGCCCGACTGCCGGTATATCCAGAGTTTTTGAAAAATGGTCGGTCTTATATTTCTCACCGTGTTCGTCCTTCAATTGAAGCACTCTCAGACGACGAAGGTTTGGTAAAGGAGTCATACTTGTTTTGAATCTAGAAAGCATTCTCAAGACGGTCGACCCTCTTGTTTCAGAAGCTTTGAATTTAGCAATTGATGAAAAGGAAATAACTGTCAAGCAGGCAGTAGAATTGTTCGATACGAGTGGGATCGAAATGAACTTATTGACTTCGGTTGGAGATGAGCTGCGAAGAAGAGCATGTGGAAACGTTGTCACGTATGTTATCAACAGAAACGTCAATTTCACTAATGTGTGTATAAAGAGGTGTGGCTTTTGCGCATTTAGCCGTGATTTCAGACAGGAGGAAGGTTACTTCTTGCCTATCGAGGAAGTAGTTCGACGTGCAGTAGAAGCCCATCGGTTGGGTGCCACTGAGATCTGCATACAGGCAGGTCTACCCCCAAATATGGACGGTTCCCTTTATCCTGATATCTGTAAAGCGATTAAGCACGAAATACCGGAGATCCACATTCATGGGTTCTCCCCTGAAGAAGTGTTGTACGGAGCCAAGATGAGCAACAATAGCATTAGGGATTTCTTATCTTGGCTCAAAGAGTCCGGTGTAGGAAGTCTACCAGGAACTTCCGCAGAGATACTAGATCAAGAGGTTAGAGACCTAATATCTCCAGGTCGAATATCTGTTAATGAATGGATAGATGTTATAAAGACAGCTCATAGTTTAGGTATTCCAACTACCTCAACTATAATGTACGGACATGTAGAGTCGAATTTCCACAAGGCTAACCACATCGACATTTTACGTAAGATCCAGAAGGAAACTGGTGGCATAACTGAGTTCGTCCCTCTCAGTTTCGTATACCAAGAAGCCCCTATGCACAGCCGGAGTACATTAGAAAATATGCGTGAGGCAGGAGCGGGGGCAATGGATATCGTAAAAATGTACTCCGTTTCTAGGTTGATGCTCCATAACTATGTGAAGAATATACAGGTTTCGTGGGTAAAAGAAGGCTCCAAGATGTCTCAATTTCTTTTATGTGCTGGGGCAAACGATTTTGGTGGTACACTTATCAATGAAAGTATATCTACAGCCGCTGGTTCAATTCACGGTCAGCTCATGAGACCCAATGAAATAAGAGCCCAAATCAAAGGTTTGGGACGGATCCCTGCTCAACGCAATACATTATACGAGATCTTACGAATAAATTCAGGAGCCGACGAGGAATGCCAGACCGAACTTGATCATGTAAACCCCAATAATTTTGGCTCCTATGGAGAGCTTATCAAGCTTGACAAGTACAAGTATCAACATTCTTTACGGCATCATAATTAGCTGAGGTTTGCTTTTTCCATAATCAGCATGGTAAGAGTAGATTTAACTCCATTCATCCGTCTGATTTTCAAGCTGATGAAGTCCTTTAGTCCTTCCATTGATTCCGCTTCTACCTTTAGCATAATATCATATACTCCGTAGATCGCGTAGGCCTCCTTAACTCCGGGTAGTTTTTTCATCTCCTCGGCCAACGGACCTTCATACCCTAATTCTGCATTCAGCAATACAAAAGCTCTTGGCATTATCCACACGTTGGCTGTGATTATACTTTAATCTAACTGTTGACCTCGATTGACCTTCATTTGCAGAAAGCCTTGAGAGGCCTAAATTGGCTTTTGTTTCGGCTATGATCGGTAACGTTTAAGAGTGATACAAAAACCTTTAGGAAAGCAGATGGAGACGCAATTCAACCTGGCCCGCCTTAAATGGCAAACATTGCAACATAATGGAATTGCATTTCCTCCAGAATTCAAACCGAGGGGCATCACTATTAGCATTCTTGGAGAGCAATATCTGTTGAATGCTGCCCAAGAAGAATTGATCTATGCCTGGTCCAAGAAGAAGGATACTCATTACGTCCATGATAAAGTGTTCGAATCAAATTTCATGATTGATCTCAGAAGTGTACTTCCTCCTAAGTTCGGATCCGTCAATAAAATCTCCGAATTAGATCTGTCGAATGCCTACCGCCTGGTAGAAGAAGAAAACAGATTGAAGGAAGAAGAAAAGGAGCGGATTAGAAATCTACCCCGAGATGAAAGAAGGCTTATATCTCAATCCAAGAAAAATGAGCGAGAACGACTTCGATCGATTTATGGTTTGGCGACTGTTGATGGTGTGACAGTTGAAATAGCAAATTGGCTGGTGGAACCTCCGGGCCTATTCATGGGAAGAGGACAACATCCACTGCGAGGCCGATGGAAACCCAGGGTACAGTCGCAAGATGTAATTCTGAACATGGGTGAAAGCGCAGAAGTACCGGAAGGAAACTGGAAGGCAGTTGTTAATGATCATACCTCCACCTGGCTCGCGACATGGATGGAAAAATTGACTGGCAAAAGAAAGTATATGTGGCTTCATGATTCATCCACCCTTCGTCAGAACAGTGATAAGGAAAAATACGATAGGGCTAATATACTCGGGAAACATATCGACAAAGTTCACGAAAGGATAGTGACCAAGATGATTAATTCTAAAGATCTGAGCCAGAAGAAGTTATCCACTGTCTGCTATTTAATTAGTAAGCTCGCGATGAGAGTGGGAGATGAAAAAGATCCGGACGAGGCAGACACAGTAGGCGCGTCGACGTTACGGGTGGAGCATATTCGATTTCCAATTCATCAAGGAGTAAAGAATATAGAGTTCAATTTTCTCGGAAAAGATAGCGTCCCATGGCAAAAAAGTTTGGAAATTAATTCGCAAGACACAGAAGCACTATATATGAACATGGAATTATTTATGAAGGACAAGAAACTTACGGAGCAGATTTTCGATGGTATTACCTCTGCGAAGGTAAATTCATTTCTTAGAAAGATTGATAAAAACAAAGTTCCCGGTTTGACTGCTAAGGTTTTCCGAACTTTCATAGCGACCCAAATTGTTAAGGAGGCTTTAGCTCATCCTCCAATCAAAGTAAATGAGGAGTCTTCAGAAATGGAAAAAGTATACGTCGCCAAAAAGGCGAATCTTGTAGCGGCTATTACCTGTAATCATAAAAAGGGAATTGATGCAAACAATCCTACTAGCAAGCAAAGCCTTGAAAGGTTTCAAAAATCAGTGGAAAAGAAGGAAGAAGTTATTAGAAAAATTGAGAACGATATCGCCTCTCGTAAATGGAAGACAGATCTACAAAAGAAGAGATTGATGGATAGATTGGAAAAGGTCCAAATAACGTTGCGTCTGCAAAAGGAAACTCGTGATTATAACCTCGGGACTTCACTTCGAAACTATATAGACCCTCGTGTCTTGAAATCATGGATGAACTACGTAGATCTTGATGGGAAACGGCTCTTTACAGCAACTTTGCAACGCAAGTTTAGATGGGTTGAGACATATTCTAATGCCGAGCTGCGACAATTTCTTCCTGAAGTCGAGAAAACTGGACGCCAAAAATCTGAGGCGGTAATTCAAGAGGAAAGTCTGGCTAAAAGTTAAAAGCCTTTCGATATGCATTTTCACTGAAGTGCACAAGACCCTTTAACTTGAATGTTCAAGAACAACAATCCTAGTTCGCTACCTTGAATTTTTCAAAATTTCAACATCCTTTCTGTGTTATTAAAATCATGCACCAAGTATAAATATTTGATCTCTTATTTTAGAACATGAATGAAAATTCAGCTGAACCTACGAGTATGTCCTTTTTGCTAATGTCCCCTGCCAGAAAACTCGCGGATTCGAATGTAGCAATGGCTGACTACAATGACTCTGCTGATAGGGCCATAAGGTTGATGAAAGATAAACAGACAAAGTGTGTATTGCTTTCCAGAGGGGGTGCGGCAATCGGAATCGTGACTAAGACAGATATTCTTTACAAGGTACTATCCCAAGGGAAGAATCCATCAAAGGTACGGCTTGAAGAAATTATGACTAGTCCTATATTAGCAGTGGACCCCGATTCCACCGTGCAGGAGGCATTGTCTATAATGGATAAACACGCTATTCGTCAAATCGTCGTCAGCACAAATTCATCTGTCCTGGGTATCATTTCAAGGGACGATCTATTTGAGAGAGAGCAACTTGCAACAACGTCATCTGAAGAATCTGCTATACAAGGTACACCAGTCTGTATCATAAACCCAGAAGCTATTCTATTTAGCAAAGATAGTGAAGCCTAGAGGGATTTTTCCAAATTTCCTCAGCTTGGCGGAAATAGTCTCCACCTTATGACACTAGAGGAATCCAGATGAAATACAGATCAGTGTAACTCGGATTCCTAAAGTAGATCGGCGTATAGTGCTTGAAAAGTCGGAATAAGGTCCATAAGTCGTGCGGAGATATCTTTATTAAAGTAGGCCATCAATTGCTGAACGCAAAGCTGAGCTTGCCGGGGTAGCTCAGCTTGGTCAGAGCGTTCGACTCATAATCGAAAGGTCGCGGGCTCAAGTCCCGCCTCCGGCACATTCTTAAAATTTCTTATCATTCATAAGTTAAAATTATCATTCATAATTTGGCCACCCGACTAAAACTAAAATGCTTCATAAGTAAAATTGGGCAGCAGTGATACATGAAAATCGTGACAAAGTAATTGGGATTTGCCCCTGAACGTGTTTGAATTTAAAGTGATGGCAAGGACTAATGAATTTGACGAGATAGATTGCTGTAACCCCCCGATTTTTAACCTAGTCAAATATCATTCGATAAGGAGGAGCCTATTTACTCTTGAAAGATTTTAATCATATACTGACCCAAATAAAGAACTGGTGCTTCAACTCTGAATTGAACAGCAAGAACAATGACAGCGACGTAAGAGATGACGTAAACGCCATCAGTTATTTGAGTAGTATGTGACATGACAACAAATCCTGATTTTTATCGGACTTTGAAGGTATCCAAGACATTTGAGGTTAGCAGACCCCACGACATAACTAATATCGTGACTCAGTTGGCAGACTTTGTTGAAAAGAGTGGTTCTATGGACAATTTGAGCGTAAGAATACTTCTGCCAAGAGAGGCTGGGGTTGGTACGCGCGCGCAGAAATGGGGAGCATCTCTTCGATCTGGGTTGATTTTAGCCCTGAAGAGAAAAAGAATAGGCCTTAATCTAAGAGAAGTGAGGTATGTTCACGATGAATACCACTATGGATGGATATTGATTGAGCCCAGCATACTCGATAATTTATCTGAATAATAATAATAAAGATATTGAAATGTGAGAAATTTGATTAGGAAGGTTGATGCACAAAGGGCCTTCGGAGGGATTTGAACCCTCCTCAAGCGGTTTCTGCCTTAAGCGATTACTGTATCTAGTCCACAGCCGCCTATACTGACCAGGCTATACTACGAAGGCCACTTTATATCATGTGCAATTATAGTGGTATATATAATTAAGTTGAGGTTTCTGATAAGTAGAGATTTTCTTTATCTCGTCACTTTTGGATTCGGAAGAAGTGATCCTCACTTACAGTAAATGATTTGTATTAGTACGGCCTTTCCTCTAAATTTTTGCAAAATGTGTAAAATTATAAACATGTACAATCTATCATATTTGCCACAAAACTTGGTAAGAAATGTTCTTTTGAATTGATTCTCAGGATTCGACGTCTTCGATTTAAAGACTTAAATCTCGATGAATAGTCTTGATCGCACTTAGCATGAGCTGCTCAGGAGAGTACACTTCCCACTCCTCAGGTAATAACCTAATCCAGATCGATACAAACGCGAAATCTAAATTACTGAACGCAAAGTATGGTGTATACAACCATTCAGCAGTGGAACTATGTCACTGGACTAAAAAATCTTTTGCCCACGAGGGAGATTGTTATAAACGAAAATTTTACGGAATTTCGACTCATAGATGCATGGAAATGACTCCCACAGCACTAAACTGCGAAAATCGATGCGTCTATTGCTGGCGACCTACTGAATTTTATGATACTCTCATGATGCCGGAAGACCTAGTGGATGAACCAGATGCAATTGTAAATAATCTGATTGAAGAACGCAGAAGACTTTTGACGGGATTCTATGGTCATAAGAAGTATGACAAGAATAGACTAGACGAAGCGTTATTTCCCCAACATTATGCAATCTCACTTTCTGGAGAACCCACAATGTACCCAAAATTGCCTGCACTAATCAGGTATCTTAGGAAACTACAAGCGACTAAATCGATATTTTTGGTTACTAACGGACAAGAACCTCGAATGTTGGATCGACTAGCAGCAGAAGACTCTCTTCCTACCCAGCTGTACTTGTCTACGAACGCTACGAACAGGCCTGGTTTTATTAGGATAAATAGACCAAGGCATCCTGATGCATGGGAAAGGTGGCTGACAAGTTTGCAGTTTCTTGCTAGGTGTGAAACGAGAACCGTAATTAGAATTACCCTTGTTAGAAGTCACAATTTTAATCATGAAACAATAGCGCAGTTTTCTAAACTAATTCCTGAGGCAAATCCCCATTTTATCGAGATAAAATCATATATGCATGTAGGCATGTCAACACAGCGATTGGAGAGGGAAAATATGCTCGAAATGGAAGAGGTTAGGGAATTTTCTGAAAAACTTTGCGAAAAGCTTCCAGGATTCAATGAGATGGACGAGAGTGAGATTTCTAGAATAGTAGTCTTGCAGAACAAGAACAGATACACTGACAGGTTCATCTCGTCGTACTTGCATCAATGATGGAATAAATAAGGTTAATAGAAGCCCTACCAACTTTACGGAATTGCTTGTCCTTGCTCGCCGCCAAGGACTCGCCTTCAAGAAATTGAAGGCACAAAATAATCAAGGAACAAAATGGTCAAGTTATTTTTGTTCTCTGCCAAAATCCGATTACATTTAGTTTTTTTATATGCCCCTCTAAATTGCTAGTAAGGTCCGCTAATTGAAAGACTGCAATACTGTAGCACTTATTACCTTGAGTCTCTTCATTTCAGCCATTTTTTATAGTGCAGGTGATACTTATTCACAGCTCTACAATCCACATGGTGTAAAGATCTTGTCTCCTGTCAAGGAACAAGAGGTGTCCATAAATATCCGAAATTTCACGGTTGAAGGAGTTTCCACGGACAATTCTACGAACAACTGCGACGTGTCACTTCTTCTTAATGGGATTACTCCATATGCCAAAGTTTCTTCTAAGGTACAAAATGGACCGAATGATTTCTCAGCTTGGGAACGAATATTCGACTCCAATTTACACTTGAATGTCGGAGAAAACAAGTTAACTGCTAGGTTACTCTGTCCCGATGATAAAAGCGGTCAGATAACCAAATATCACTCTGTTAACTTCACAGGAACAAACGAAACGAGTTCTGCTCCCATAACTAAGGAATTGAATTCGCTCTCAACAAGAGATAATATATCTCCAACCAACATTAATGAAGTCGATGAAACCGAATCGACCTCATCAGAAAATGAAACGAGTTCTGCTCCCATAACTAAGGAATTGAATTCGCTCTCAACAAGAGATAATATATCTCCAACCAACATTAATGAAGTCGATGAAACCGAATCGACCTCATCAGATATTGACGATCAAACCGAAGTTACGAGCAGGGATCAAGTGTTTAGGAATATAACTTCAGGTCCGGTAATAATCCCTCCTAGTGAGGATCAAGAGTCTGCCGTGTTTGATTCTTCATCTGTTAATGATTCTGTGATTATACCTAACGCAACCAACTCAGGTTTTGCTAAGGACAATGGAACCTCCCCATCTGTAATAATCCCTCCTAGTGAGGATCAAGAGTCTGCCGTGTTTGATTCTTCATCTGTTAATGATTCTGTGATTATACCTAACGCAACCAACTCAGGTTTTGCTAAGGACAATGGAACCTCCCCATCTGTAATAATCCCTCCTAGTGAGGATCAAGAAACTTCAACTAACCATCTTGCACCTGTCAATAATCAGTCTTACAGCCGACCCAATCAAGTATCGAAGGAAATCATCGGGCACCAAGAGTCCCGGGGTGAAGAAAGCGACGATATTCCTCTAATATTTCCTACTCCGTCTCCTCGTGTCACATTCGATGATGATGGAGATAATTCTATTGTTGACAGTTCAGTTCAAGATTTGTCTCCTGTGATTAAAATTGAAAATAACAATACTGTGATTGAGGAGGGCTCACTCATGATGCTCAATTCAACCCAAAGTTATTCCCATGTTGGCCCGATCGTGTCGAATTCCTGGAAGCAACTGACAAACCATCCACTTGAGTACATTGAGGGTCTCAATCTGCCGATTCTGAAGTTTAGGGCCCCTTATGTTTCTCAAGATACACCGCTTGAATTTGAAATTTCGGTTTCAGACTCGCATGGAAAGAGTAGCAGTGGAATAGCTCATGTTTTGGTGAGTGACGTTGCGAGCCTTGGATCAACATCAAACACTTCCTCTGACATACTTAATCAGTCCATCTCGGATCCACATTCAGGGGGTATGACAACAAATGTAAGAATCCCTGACTCGTCCGAAACTAATTTCTCGGGATCTCCAAGTGCATCCAACTCCTTCAGCTACACAGTCTAAGAACCAATCGCAAACAACAGTCGTTTCCAACTCCTCCGCGAGGGGAGATGAGAATGGCACTTCTGTGAGGGCCGTAGCTGGAGTTGATCAGATAGTAAACGAAGGTATGGAGGTTATTCTTAGTGGGGATTCTACTTCTACAAATAATAGTCAGTTATCATATGAATGGAAGCAGGTTGGTGGAGATGTCAAAGTATCTGCACCAGGACAGCAGAATGCAAAACAAATTAGCTTCCAGGCACCAGAGGTAAATAAGGATTCAAAATTAACCTTCAGGTTTATCGCGTCTGCTGATGGAAGACAAATCTCGTCGGACGAGGTTACCATTACCATAAATGATATCCTTCCGAATCATGAGGAAAACGAATCAACGGATTCCCAGGATGGGGAAATAAGTGATAGCGAGGACGACGACAATGATGATGATAATTAGTCCTTTTTTGATAACGCTTCTGAAATTGCTGGAAAACTAACCATGAAGTGATTCATGACCGAGGTCTCAAACTGAGTGGACTTCGACTCCGTAGTATGAGTGATTTCCATATTTAATACGAGTCTTAATGTACCATTTTGAAAATTTCTTAATAGACTTGTGGCGATGGGAGAAGACTGCTTTCCTATTTGATATGCTTAACTCTCCGTACGTCTTAGTGGTGTTTTCCGGGATAAAAATAGGATCAAAGCCCCAACCTCCATCAGTAGCTAATCTGCTTAGCATCCCTTGCGTCTTGCCAGTAAACATCTTTAAGGTTTGACCATCATTATATGCAATCACTGAAAGGAAGTGCGCTTTTCTGTTTGTTCTATTTTCCATTAGTTTCAATAGACCCTGGTTACCTAAGGTTTTGTAAACAAATGATGAATACTGTCCTGGGAAACCTTTCAACGAGCTTATGTAAAATCCATCATCTTCAATTATGACCGGCTTTTGGAGATATTCAAAGGCATTGGTCGATTTGGCCTTTGCTATTCGATGTACTGATTCGGATTGGATTTCCTGGAGTGACATCTTGACAAAGTGGGATTCTACTCCGTAATGACTCAGTATTTGCTCAATTTCTCTGTACTTATTAGAATTCGAACTTGCAAAATAAATTTCCTTGATATTCGTCTCTCCCAAATTGATATGCTATAGTAGAATCAATTGGAGGTCATTATTATTTCAATACCATTAGTCGACACTAATAGGAATTCATAATGCGTGAATATCTTCCTCTGGTCTGTATTTCGTCAACCTTTCGCAATACCCTCCTCCCTCTTTCGGAAGGGCTAAATGACGAATACGCCTCTGAGAAATTCGAGAAAGCTTCATCAAAAATATCACAGTGCACGCTATTTAGGACCTCCTTTAACATCCGCACCTCCGATGCCATGTCTTCCAATCTTTGAGAGAAGAAGGATAAACCAAAATCTATTATTGCGAGTTCCGTATAATTTTCCCGTGGGCGACTTTCCAGAATAAAATTAGCAGTAGTTACGTCTCCGTGGATAATGTTCTTGGAATGAAGTTTTGCAATACACTCTCCTAATTTTAATGCGAGGTCGGCCGAAAAGACAGTTTTCAAATTTTCGCCTTTGATGTACTCCATAATTATTTCATTGCGGTGTATATCCAAGAAATATACGTATGGAGATCTAATCCCTGCTTCTTTGGCCTTCGAGAGCATCTCTGCCTCGCGAATTGTCCTTCTATGTCTCAGCTCCCTGTCTAGGACAGGATGTCGATAAGATCTCTCAGTTCTCAATTTTGATAGCGCTCGCTTGTCATACCAACTAATTAGAAAAAGATCTGCCTCAGACCCTTTCTTGAGTAGACTCGGAAGCTTGTTCGACAACAATAATATAAATCGGAACAATATCATAAAAGTGTGAGCGGGGCTGAACCTAGACTAGGAGAAAAACTGATCATACAAGAAGACTGTGCAGAGGATAAATTGAGAAATGGAATATTGACATTGACAAACCAACGACTCATTTTCGAAAAGACAGAAGGCAGGATGACAACATTGAGCAAGAAAACAGAGGAGGTACTGCTCGACATTCCATTGGAAAAGATTTCAGCATCAAAGTCAGAGGGCTTTATCATAGCAAAAGTCGTCGTAGAATTAAGTGATCGGACTTACAAGTTCGGCGTCCTAAATACAGGACATTGGGCCAAAGAAATAATGACCCAGGTTAACAAAGTCAAAGGTAGTTAATTGGTCTTGATTACCTCCATGTTACATTCACGGAGTCCAACCGCCAAGTTTGATCGATAAACCCATTTTCTGGCGCTACACCAACTTTCGAATGCACATGATCAACTAGGCTTGTTAACGCAATTTGGACGCCGTTGTCTCCCGCATAACGGATTGGACAGATATGCAGCCTAGTACCCGTGTCTTGCGCAAACATAATTTAACATGTCTGCTAGACGTCTATTAGCCGCTACTCCTCCAACTACTAGCACTTCTTCTTTGTTCGTAAATGAAATAGCTCTCTCTGTGGCCTCGGCCAAAATTGCAAACGCCGTTTCTTGTAAAGAGTAACATGTATTACCGATATCAAATCTCCCGCCCTTGGCACGTTTTATTGCGGCTGTAAGCAACCCACTGAATGAAACGTCGTTTCCCTTAATCGTGTATGGTATCAAGGAATACTCTTTTCTAGAATTGCTTGCTAATCTTTCAATCATCGACCCACAAGGGGATGAAAAACCCAATGACCTGCCAAATTGATCAAGTAGTTGACCTATGGTGATGTCCAAGGTTTCTCCGAATATTCTCCATCTTTTATTCAAATGCAAGAGAATCATCGTGTGACCGCCTGAAACCAGAATGACCAAAGGATTCTTAGCACCTGTCAAACAAGCCCCCAGTTCAATATGAGCTAATGCATGATTGACAGGCACCAAAGGTTTTCTATAGTATGTGGACAGGAGGCGAGCTAGAACAGACTCCTATCCTTAGGCATGGTCCCAGTCCGGGACCTCCAGAATAACCTATTATATCTATTTGTTCCATCTCTAAAGAAGAAAGGGCAACTGCTTCTTTCAAGATTCTGCTGCAAGCATCCGCGTGGTGTCTGGATGCCTCTCTTGGGTGTATCCCGGAACCTTCTGGAGGCCTATAGGACGACCGTACATCTGACAGTATCCTAAAAGATCCTGTCCTCTTCCCTTTCATTTCTGCAATGGCACAACCGAAAGTATGAGCTGTACTTTCTATTCCTAAAGCTAACAAATAATGTTCCTATCTCCTATCTTCTACTGGTCGCTGAAACTATTTTGATCACATCTTTGTCCTTTAACTTGTACTCTGCTCCTACCCTCTGTTTAGATCTGACATCGATAGCGTAAAGGAAGCCTTTGCCCAATTGTTCGTGTACCTTTCCAGCAAGATCCTTCACAGTAGTGTCATTCGATAACAGATAAGCATCAGGAAGAACATTTCCCTTCTTATCCATTAGTCTGTTTTCATCCTCTACAGGGTAAACAACGATCATTCCAAGCAGTCCGAAGCATACCCTATTCAAAATCTGCTGAACACCTGTTGAACCATATCTAGTTAGAACTGTGCGAACTTTCTCCAATGCCTTCATTTGGTCTTCCCGGAGTAACGCTTTTGGGTTGATGTCAAATGAACTATCACCAGGAAGGTACCGTAGCATACCATTTTTTGATCCGAGCTTAAGCATAACTTCGGCCTCGGAAATACAGGGGATGATCTCGCTGTCGAGGCTCTTAAGTCTTAGTAAGTTCGATTCAGCTGTTAGGAAATCTGCCTTGTTAGGCAGCAACTATCATCGGTTTTGACAATTTCCTTAATGTTTGACAGAACAACAATAAATCATTGGGAGACCAGGAAGATAACTTCTTATCACAAAGTCCTGTCTCATTCAACGAAGTAATTATCTGACTCTCCCTCACCGACAATCCTGAAAGTTGTCTTGATAATATCTTTGATATCTTATCTGGAGCACCCTGCAAATCTCTTGAAGACCTTTCTAAGTTCTTCTTCAAATTTGTAACCAACCACAAGTCAAATTCTTCTAATACAAATTCTGCATCCTGTACTGGATCTCCTGTTCCAGGGCTTACCGCGCGGCCCTCCAAATCAGTACTTCCGGCTACGTCTACCACATGCACCAGCGCATCTGCCTCTCTCGCACTATCTAGAAATTGGTTTCCTAGGCCTCTGCCAGTGTGGGCACCTGGAACAAGCCCTGCTATGTCCAGAATTCTTATAGGAATATATCTGCTACCGTCTATACACATTGAATGCAATGGGTTATCCTTAACTTGGAATTCTCTGCATACGCACCTTGTCCTTACATATCCTATGCCAATGTTCGGCTCTATCGTTGTAAATGGAAAGTTAGCAGTTTGAACTCCTAGACTTGTAGGCAGCGTTGAAGAACGTAGACTTACCGACATTTGATTTACCAATAATCCCGATTAGCAATTATGTCCAGATGTTATAGTATTATTATATATAGACATACTTCACATCCTGGAAAAATCCAACAAACTATGCCTCTGAACTATGTTGTCTTTAGTTCTGGCACTAAACTTAAATAGCTATCCAGATCTTATGAAGCATTTTAGGAGAACTTGATTTGGCCGGAATTGTGGCTGTTTCAGACGCTGAAACTGGAAGGGCAAAAAATGTTGTCTACATTCTGGCTCACTGTATGCGAATGCTCCAGCACAGAGGCAAGGCTTATTGGAAATTAATGGTAGGCAAGAATATCGCCGAAGGTGATGGCCCTTTGCCGTATGAAGAAAAGATTTTCAGAATTGTAAAGGAGCGTAAGCTTACCGGAAATGATGGGATTGGATTTCTATCCAAGCGGCGGCCGGAGTCGAGTGGCTTTAATCACAGTCAAATCGCCTTGGATGGATTTTTAGTGGATACCGAAAAACTATACCTACACCCCATGATAGGGGGGGCAAGGCAAAGCGATCCACTGTATCAAATCTATTGCATTTTCAAGATACTTCTGACCAAGAATTGTGATCCACCGAAGGCTAGCGACTTTCTAGACCGGCACTTGAGAGGAAATATGCTTGTACGGATGGATGGCAACATCTATGCTTATCGAAATAGCACGGGGTTCAAGCCTCTAGTATTAGGAAGTGACAAAAAAGAGTCATTGCACGTGATTGCGTCAGAAAATTCTTTACGGATTTCGTTAATAGATCTCACATTCAGAGATGTGGTTCCAGGGGAACTATTAAAACTTGACAGAAAATCTGGTCCTGTCACATTGACGACCCAGTCATCACCCAATGTGGTAGCAGACCCTTTCGAATTTATCAGGGAATCGAATGTGGCATCCATCGTAAATGGCAAAAGCATTTATGAAATAAGGAAAAATATCGGAAGGGAGCAGTCAAAGTTTCTTTCTGGGAGATTCCGCATCGAATCGGCATTCGCTGAACCCGACTACACGAGACCTATGGGCTTGGGCTTTAGCTTGGAATATCAAAAAAATCATAAGATGTTTGAAATAGGTGAAGGTGTCATAAAGGATCGATATGACGATTCCGATCACATGATCGACTTTTCAGAGGAAGTAAGCAAGTACAAACTATTAACGACAAGTAAATCCTTGAAATTTGTTGTGGAGAATTTGGTCGCAGATAAGAGTATTGGAACAATCCAGGGTACCATTCAGACCGGTGCCACGGTCAAGGAGACAATTCATTATCTGAAGAAAGCAGGAGCCAAACAGATTATTGTCATTGTTAGCTATCCACCAACGATTGATGGTAGACAGGTCGGACTTTACACACAAAACCGAGATCTTGTCGCCAACAAGTATGTAGGTAAAGTGTCATCCATCGATGAAATCAATGTTCTAATGAGTCACGAAATAGGTGCTGACAGGGTCTATTATAATTCCCCTACTTCATTGGCTAAGGCTATTGGCATAGCCGAAGGAAACTTATGGTTTCCGGAGTGGATACGGTTCTTGGAGTACCAGTGATTGTTCTGGATATCAAGACAGATGTCGAAAGGCTCAGACTAGCAAATGCACCAATAAACAAAGTAGTGTTATTCGAAGGCGTTTTATTATCAGTCGAAAACATATCGATTGAAAGAGTAGAACTCAGGCATTACCGGGAAGGATTGGACAAGGAAAAGGGAATTTATTCACTAATAACGGTTTACCTTAAATCAACCAAAGGAGAGGTAGAACTTAAGTTCGATGAAGGGTTCAAAGGAAAAGATCCTCTCCCAGAGATTTCATTAATTCTGAAGAGATACGTAGGTCTTGAGTCATTAATAAATCGACTCCTCATCGCGTTCAATGAAACGTAGGGAGTTGAAATTAGCTTCTCATAGTTAATTGCAACATCATAGCGTCTGCCCGACAGCCTCCTAGAAGGATTAGGTAGTATCGTTATTTAAAATCCTCACGAACAGATTTTGCATGGTCACGAATATGTTTAACATTGTCTACTATTCCTGCAATATCCGGATTCCCATCTGCACTTCCGATGGTATGCAACAGCTGTTTTATTTCTAATACCATTGAACTAATTTCTGAGATCAGATTTCTTGATGCGCTAACCAATTCCTTAGTACTTCCCTCGCTGTTAAGGGTATCTAGTGCAAGTCTGCCTGCTCTTATAGTGCTCGAAATTTCATCCATTAGGCCTGAGTTCTGGGCCTCGCCACGCAGGCTATCTATTTTCGAAGAAATCCTTTCAATCGACTCCAATGCAAGCCTGAAATTTTCAATGTTTTTGACCATGGAAGGATCCTTGAAGGACTCGACTATCTCCTTAGTGGTACCTGCGATATCCTTCATTCTATTCAAAGATTCATGTACTTCGGGATTTTTGAGGTCTCGAATTATCTGTATCGCATTCGAGGAAGTCTCTCGAATGTCATTTAGTTTCCCGCCCATAATTGTAATACATTCACTTAGTTAATAAAACTAAACTAGTGCAAACTATTCATGGTGAGATAAGAGTGGGATGAAACGGTATATTGCAATTGGATATTGCCATGACCTGATTAGTCGAGTTGGCAGTAAGAGAAATCTATCTCGCTCATGAGATACCAATTCACGAACTAATGTGACAATAGCCCCCTTTTGAGTAGCTTGAAAGAATTTAGACATTATCCGTGAGGCGTTTATACCAGTACCATGATATCAAACCTTTATTCGTTAGAATCGGCAGAAGAAAACATTTACATTAATCTAAAAAAAAACAATACCATAATACTCAGTCGCGCCTCTTTTATTCTAGGTGATGGCGTATGCCAATAGATGAAGCATAGGAATAGGTTAGAAATTATTGCGCTAATTCTCCAGAACGCATCGGATGAAAGTGGCGCATCTCAAAAAAAGATCATGTACAGGTCATTTTTGTCATATCACCATCTTAAAGACTATCTGACTCTATTATTGGTAAATGGCCTGATCGAGTTTTTGGATATTCAAAGAAAATATAAGATTACAGTCGAAGGGCAAGAAATTTTTGCAAATATATAATGGACTTAATGAAGTAGTAGAATTAACAAATACGATTACCTCGAGATGAATTTAGAAGGCACCTCTTACCTTATGCCAAACTCGTAGCTTTGTTTTTCCTACTTTACTCTCTTTTTCCAATCAGATTTGAACGTGAGAACACTCTTTCTACGTCTTCAGCCTTCATTAAGCCTTCTTCTATTACTATGTCCTTCACATTCCTGTTTGTTTCCAGTGCTCTCTTGTAAATTTCGGACGCCTTCGTATAGCCTATGTAGGGGTTTAAAAGAGTCACGAGTACCGGGCTTCTATATACATACTTAGAAAGCTTTTCTGCATTTGCTTGAATGCCCTCGATAAAATTGGCTGTGAATACCGGGAGAAACTTCCTGAGCATATCCATAGAATCTAGAACCCATTTCGACATCCCTGGGAGCATCACATTCAACTCAAACTGGCCCGCTTGTGATGCCATTGTAACCGCCAGATCATTACCAATAACGTTAAAGCAAATCATGTTGAGACATTCGGCCAAAGATGGATTAATCTTGCCTGGCATTATCGAAGAGCCTGCATGCACGGCTGGAATGACTATTTCGGCGAAACCCGCAGTAGGCCCGGACGCCATGAGCCTAACATCATTAGTCAGCTTAATTAATTCTATTGCGAGGTTTCTGATTGACGATGAGTAACATGTGACGTCAAATCGACTCTGTAGTGCAAAGTAAAGATTTTCAGATGATTTCATGTTTAGCTGCGATATGTCTCTAAGATGGCGAATTGATGCTTCCCGGTATCCAGCCGGTGAATTAGCGCCACTGCCCACGGCCGTACCTCCTAAGGCAACAGCATACAGGTTTTCCGATGCTTGCACTATTTTCTGTCTGGCACTTTCAATTGAAGAACAATATCCGCTAAATTCATCTCCTAATGTGATAGGAAGTGCATCCATCAAGTGGGTTCTCCCAATTTTCACAGTATCATTAAATTCTATGCTCTTGTTATTCAGAGACTTGATTAACAGATCAATGGCCTGTAAGAAATTATTTAGACCCAATAGTATTGACAGATGCATTGCAGTGGGAAATGTATCGTTACTTGATTGAGACATGTTTACATGATCATTGGGGTTGATTATCTCATACTTGCCTCTCTCCTCGCCAATCGTTTCTAGTGCAATATTTGCGATTACCTCGTTAATATTCATGTTAAAGGCAGTTCCAGCACCTGAATTAATGGGCTCAATGATGATATGATCCAAGAACTCACCCGAAAGTAATCTATCGCAAGCCTTTACGATTGCGCTGGAAACTTTCTCAGGAAGAACTCCCAGTTCGCAATTGGACAAAGCCGCACACTTTTTGATCATAGTGTATGCTCTAATTAAATCCGGGTGTGATCTTTGCCCCGAAATATTATACTGATTGCTGGCTCTTACAGTAAAAGGGCCATAATATGCATCAAAAGGAACCTTAATCTCTCCTAGAGAGTCCTTGTCAATTCGAAAGGTGAGACATGGATCTCTGATGACTACGATGGTAGCATGTTAATAAATCCATCGAAGCCGTCTTCCATGCCCGCATAGGCATGTAGCGACTCGAGGTCATTCCCTTTACAAAAGGCTAGATGTCACAAATTAAGGCTTAGGTTTGAATCTGGAACAATTATTTCTGACACTCAAGGTACTTACTTGTTGTGGTTGAATCTATCCCCCTATGGTTAAATCAAGTCGATATTGGTAATTTCTATTGCAAGGGGATGTCCAAATTCACGAGGAGAATAGCCCAAAACTCTATGACCTATTCCAACATTGATTCAAGGAGTATTTAGGTACATTATCAGCTTTATTGCTGCTGCTTAGCAACTACATTGAACTTTTGGATATTTATGTTGCTGATTCTGTTCATGGTTTGATGAGCGTTTTCACATCAGAAGAAGTGAGCAGGAAGCTCGCGGATTTTGGTATAATAATGAAATATATGCCATTCCTCCAGGAACATGGTTTCTCTGAATTTGGAAAAGGGCAATTGACAGGTAAAATGGAATTACTCAAAGAGGGCTTCTCGGATTCTACGACGAATCATTCAGAGCAGCAACTTGATCGAATTAGCGCTGGTCGGGTTCATCTAAGTTCTCGTGATTACGAGGAACAAGTTGTGATAACGTCTAGTACCCCGTCTATTGGGGCCCCACCCATTTAGAGGACTCGAACAACAAGAGGCAGAATTTTAATGATGGAGAAAAAAATCCTATGGGCAGTAAGACAGCTGAGAGAACCGATGTTCAAAGTAAGGGGAGAAAATATCTACTTGAAAATAACAGATGGAATTTCAAGAACGACGATGAATCATCATGGGTAACGCGAATCAGAAAATTAGCTGATATGTAGTTCCTAATTTGTGTGCGTTTGAAACTTTCGACCAGCAAAAGAAGCGACAAAAATCTAACTACATGAATCATTATGCTAAATTGTGTAAAAAAAGTGGACAGCCATAGTATAATAAACGGGCCATTTCCTTGTTGTCTCAACTAGCTCACTACAATAGCTTCAGATCCTTGGTTATTCGATCGATTAGTGGGGATGGGGCAGGCCCAATTCCCAGACATGTTATGGTCCCTGCGGGAAGTTGTGTTAACCCCCTATCTTGTATCTGAACTACTGGAAGACCTGAAGTTTGTGCCTTCTGCTTAATGTTGTGTAAATCCTCAAGAGAAAGAACTTTAACGACCACTTTAGCCTGACCGGAGTTAAACCATTTCATAAACCATGAAGGATTACTCGTCATTACTTGCTCTGCTCCAGATACAGCTGCGTGAGCTACCTGGGCAGCTAACTTACCGATACCCATTCGAAGCTCCTTCCTTACCACGATTACCTGCTTGAATTCCATTCTTGTACGACGTTAGCTTAGTTAATAAATCGAGTTATTTATTTCCAATACGAAGTAATGAACAGAACCAAGTACGATGTGGTAGTAGTAGGTGGTAGTCTCTCTGGATTATTGACGGCTCGAGAGATTGGTTCAAATTCGTCAATCTCAGTCAAGGTCTTAGAAGCGGACCACGAAATTGGTACTCCCGAGCATTGTGGAGGGCTAGTGAGCCTCAGCGGTTTGCGGAAGTTGGGTATAGTCCCGTCTTCTAGAACGTTTAGAAACCATATTACAAGAGCCAAAATATGTTCAAGATATTCCTCCTTTGTAGTTGATGCGAAACTACAGGATGTGGTGGCCATCGATAGGAGGGAATTAGATAAGCAGATTGCTTTTCAAGCTCAAAAACTTGGCGTTGAAATAACAACGATGAATTCGATGAAGTCAGTCTCGACATGTCCTAAAATAGATGAGAATCTATCTCACAAAGTCGAAAATTGGTACACTTATGCCGTGAACACTGCAGAAGGGACAGTTTATTGCAAGTATTTTGTGGATGCCAGAGGATTGGCGTCACTAATAAGAAGACATAGAACTGGGATATTGCCATCAGCACAGTACGAAGTGTTCGCTCCGTGGATAGATCCTGATACTGTGGAGCTGTATTTTGACGCAGATAAATATCCAGGTTTTTTTGCTTGGATAATTCCTCTAGGAGAGAACAAGGCGAAAATAGGCGTAGCAGGTAAAGACATCAATATAGTAAATTCCATCAATTCATTTCTCGAATCAAAAGGTTCTTCATATTCGATATCAAGAAAGATATTTGCCCCAATTTATGTATCAGGACCGATAAGGCGTTTTATCGATGGACACAGGTTCTTGATCGTAGGAGACGCTCGCTGGCCAAACGAAACCTACAACGGCTGGGGGTATTCTAAGTTCAGGAACGGGGGGAGTGCTTGCTGGTCGGGCAATCGTTAAGGCGATAGAGCAAGAAGATGACTCATTTCTGAAAAACTATCCTCGTGAATGGCACTCTATGTTTGGGTTCGAATTCAAAAAGTTGATCCTTGCTCGGAAGTTATTCGAACATTTGGACAACAAGGCCATCGATGAACTATTTTCATCGGTCTCCCAGCCAACTCTAGCTCGAATCTCTCAGGATGGGGAATTCGACTTTCATTCGGCTCCCCTTTCATTAATTCTTAATGCAAAGTCTACCTCGAGGATAGTTAAGGGTCTCTTGGAAAGCAGATTAAGGAGAGCCAAGTGAGCAAGATATAAATCCCGTGGAGAAACCATACTAGAAGATATCAATGCCAACTTCGTTACAATTGCCCGTATGCACGTCATGTGGTCGTCCTATAATGCCAAACGATGAGTGCGTTAAATTTTATTGTCCCAGTTGTGGTTATGTATTAGTTTGGAGATGTGAAAGCTGTAGAGAATTCGCTAGACTGTACAAGTGTGTAGGATGCGGATTCGAAGGACCTTAATTAGAAATGTCCAAACTAGTTGTCCGTGTCAAAATTTTACCATCTGATGCAGAAACAAATCTAGACGAGGTTTCAAAGTCACTCTCAGAAACAATTCCGTCGGGAATGATATTGAATGCCGTTTCCAAAGAGCCGGTTGCATTTGGTTTATTCTCACTGTTAATTGATTTCATCCTCGATGATAGTGAGGGTCAGATGGATAAACTTGAGAATTTTCTTGGCAGAACCGAAGGCGTTGGACAGTTTGAGGTTGTGGCTATGAGCAGAAGATCAGTGCAGATTAAGTAAATTTTGCACTTTGCATCCGTGTTTTAGCGGCTCATGATTCTTGTGAGCTGCTCAATTACAATCGAAGCGGTTTTGTTCTCCAATCTAGTCGAAACTCAAAAGAAAGGCAGATACTCTAACTCAATAGAAGGCAAGGTCAATGGTGGAGACGTCCGTAGTTTTGAAACGTCGTAGATTTTCTGCTCGCCTTTTTATTTTCCTCTGAATAAAATAGATTTTTTTTGAGCCATGGAGGGGATCAGGAATATTCCTATCATGAACAGCCTTGGGCCCAATGACTAAGAAAACTATGAGGATTTTCAAGCAACGTATTGAAAAAGATGGCCTCGGCAAAGAAATGGAAAAAGAAATGCCGATTAAATTCGAGGTTTTCCAAAATCGAAATGTGTGAATCAGAACCTTACATAGAATAGGGCGTCCAAAGCAATGCCGACAAATAGAATAACTAAGTAAGGCGCAGTAACTTTGTAGGCCTTCCAAGCAAATTCCGGGGTTGGCTCCTTCGCTAATTTATAATGGTAAATTAGCATTAACGAACCAGCGATAGCTGCTATAATTGTATATAATACTCCTAGCCCAAAGAAATAGAGAGCTAATGAATAAGGCAGTAACAGTGCTGTATTGTAAAAAATGTATGTCGCAGTTTTCTGGTTTCCAACCAGTACAGGCAGCATCGGAACGTTTATTGTAACATACTCTTCCCGAGCCTTGATAGCCAAACACCAAAAGTGTGCGGGCGTCCATAAGAATACCAATAGTCCTACCAAAAATCCCAGCAAGTCTATAGAACCTGTTGCAGCAGACCACCCAGCCCAAGAAGGCAGCGCTTCCTGCAAAACCGCCAATTACGATGTTGGATGGATTATTCCGCTTGAGCCAAATTGTATAAACTACTACGTAGATGAATATTCCTAATGCGATCATAGCTCGCTGTCACCAAATTTAAAGTCAATACCGCAAGAGAGACCGAAACCGCACTTAGGAGAAGCCCGAAGAATAGCACCTTCTGCGGGAGTAACCTACCCGAGGGAATTGGCCTTTTTGATGTTCGTTGCATAACTTTGTCAATATCCCTGTCGTAATAGTGGTTCAAGGCACTCGAGCCCATAGATGCCAAGGCTCCAGTTATAATCAAGAAAAGGAGGCTCCACATTGAGATATCCCAACCCACCTCGGGAGTATTATCAAACCTACTCGCCGCCAGCATAGAGGTTATTGCCGTAATAACAAGAACTACTACAATTCTGGGCTTGGATACTTCCAGATACTCTCTCACAGCCACATTTTTGGACCTTAGATGAGCTCTCACTATTCTACCATTTAACTCATTCGCCTATTTGAATGAGCCAGAATGCGAATATTCAGTGTGACCTCAAACTGCATTCCTTCGCATTATTCCCTGATACTTTCAAGAGTAGAAACTACTTGCCAGAGCATTGTCCGGATGTGTGATTCCATTTGTCTATTTTGAGTCAGTCCATCAAGCATACTTACGGCATTAGCTCGCCCTTACTGTGATAGTACCAGATTTCTCATCCTTCAAAGTTGCCAAAACATCTTTTACAAGGTTTCTAGTATTCCTTTGTATATCCCTATTCTTAACTATGGCATCCAAACTCGAGATGGTCTTTGTCAATTTTTCAAGGTTCACTCTCTCATTCTCTTCTTTTTTACGTGCGCTCATACAAGATTAATAAAATGTTCCCCATTATTTGCTTTAGCGCATAAGAAGGTTATTAGGCCGTTTATCCTAATGCTACAAAATAATGGCTATAGCAGCTGAGAATGTAAAGGCAACATTAAAGAAAATCTCATCAGAGTTAGATGATGTCGAACATAGACGGGAGCTATTAATCAAAGGGACAAGGGGGGTGATCATGAAATGCAGCAAATCTATTATGGCATTACATAGAGGGAGGTTCGAGGATGCCGCCAAACTCCTTGAAGAGGCTCAGGCTGAATTAAGCTCTCTCAGGTCATACGTACGTGACGACCTTGAAAGGTATCTTATCAATGCTGAACAGGAGTTAGTCGAAGCATACCAACTCAAATGTGTGTATGAAAAGACCAGCCTTGCTGCGAAAGAGGATCTGAATGTCGCAACTTCGTCGTACCTTCTAGGTCTTTTGGACTCCATAGGTGAGATAAAGCGAATGATTTATGACAATTTACGAACTGAACGAACTTCGGATGCATTGAATTTGTTTGCTTTGATGGAAGAACTATACAGCTCAATTTATCCTTTTTCAGTTTATGACAACATTGTCCCCGGAATTAAGAGGAAGTTGGATGTGGCAAAGCTGCTCATCGAAAATGCTAGATCAACGCTCACAGAGGAATCCAGTAGGAATTTGCTTATCAAAAAAATGGGTATTTTGGAGAAGCAATTAGGAACTTCAAACTAAAATTATGCTTTTTGGTCTATAGATATCCTTCACCACAGATCTTATAACTATCAGATAATCATATCTAATATCCCATAATTTCCATCAGGCCATTTTGCCATTCGGTAAACCCATCGGGAGCACTAGGATAATCATTATAATGTTTGACAAGCAAAGCATTTACCTCTGCAGTTCGCTTCAAAGATGCCGCCAGCTTTTGATTCATTACACTTGCAAATACAAGTCCCATCTTTCCGACAAGGCCGAATTCTGGATGCTCACCATTAGTTATTTTTTCTACATCGAACTTTGAGATAAAATGCTTCATCCCATAATTAATTTGCTCATTGGAAAGTCCTTGCAACATACGTCTAAACACCTCAAGACCGGCCGTCTTGTACCCGTATTCATCTATAAATTCCTTGTTATAGTCCCATAAACCTGCCTCAGAGATATTTCCTCGCTGAATGGCATTCACTGCATGTTCTCCTGCAAGCGTAGCTGCGATTATGGCCGGACCAATCCCCCCCGCATCCAAGGGCTTTGGCATCCAAGCTGAATCCCCAACAAGCATATACCCATTTGCCACCATGCAGTCATTCTGCCTGCGAACTGAGACCTGCCAGGTCCCCCATGAATTTCCGCTATCTTGATCCTCATCTGATAATCTAGGGTTGTGAACAGCAGGATTTGAATTTAGGTAATTGTCTATTAAATGCTTAAGATTGACGCTCTTACCACTTTTTTTATTCATCTGATCTAATGCTTTTTGTTGGACTCCTAATCCGATATTTGCCTTCAAATTACCCTTAGGGAATACCCACGCGTATCCACCAGGAGCAATATTTTGGTCTAGATGTATTATACAATATTCTGGGTCAAAATATGTTTTGTCATCAATGCCAACATTGAATGTGCATATGTATCTCCCCGTTGCCTCCAAATCGTCTCTCTGTATCTTTCTCTGAATGTAGGAGTTAACCCCCAGGTTTGTTCTCAGGACCTGAGGTTACTCCTGTGCAATCAATGACAACTGAAGATGTTTTCCTGAACGGAGCTCTCTCTTTCAAGTCATCGCCTTCAACTCCTATTACCGTATTTCCATCGGTAATTAGTCCTCTTAGCATAATGTTCCCTCTAAGGTCAACACCCCTAGATATGGCGTCTCTAGCTTGCCTCTGTGGCAGGAGCTTTCTATTCAAAATATAACCCTCTCCATCAAATGAAATTTTCGTTTCATGATTGGGAGAGTAGGCGACAACTCCTTTTACTGGATGTTCAATTTCAGGATACTGCCAATTTATATTTATTCTATTATTCATGTAGTCGACGGGTTTCTTACCAACTGCATCACCGCAAATCCAACCCGTCAGTGTCTTTTTACCTAAAGATTCTATATCATTTCTGTCTACTACCAAGATTCTTAGCGTTTGTGATGAGTAATGAGCAGCTGAGCATGCAGCAATCATGCCAGACAAACCCCCGCCAGCGATTATGATGTCGTAATCTCTGTTAACAGCAGACATGGTCCTATAGGCGTCAATTGCTGCATCTGTATTTAAAGTTAAGTTGACCTAAGATTCTGATTCCCCTGTAAGGTCCTATTTGACAGTCACTGATTTGGCGAGGTTTCTAGGATAGTCTGGGTTTGTATTTTTCTCAAGTGCTAGATAATATGCAATCATTTGAAATGGTATTACCTCCAAAAGAGGACATAAAGTTTCATCCATTTCTGGAATTGATATAAATTGATCATATACGTCACTTGGTGAACTTCCAATACCTATCAGCGATGCACCTCTTGCCTTTATTTCGTGAGCATTGGCCTTCACATCGTCGAAGGTAGAATCGTTTGGGTTCAGTACCAGAATACAGCTATTCTTGTCCATGAGTGCTAGGGGTCCATGCTTCAGCTCACCAGCCGGGATCCCTTCCGCATGAACGTAGCTCAACTCCTTGATCTTCAGAGCTCCCTCAAGTGCAATGGGATAATGGATTGATCTGCCCAATACATAGATGTCTTTCGCGTCCTTAATTTCGTTAACGATTTGCTCAATCATGCTCTGATTATCGATTAATTCTTTCACTGCATTCTGCAATCTATCTCTCTGGTCTTCCAATCCGATAACTCCTCCGGACAATTCATCTATTATGGAATAAAGTAACATCAACTGCGAAGTAAAACTCTTGGTCGCTGCTACTCCAATTTCTGGCCCGCAATTCATGTGAACAGAAATATTACTCAACCGTGCCAGAGACGAGGTGGGAACATTCACTATCGAGACGATCTTTGAGCCTAGTAGCTTCGCCTTCTTTACAATCTCTAGAACATCTGCCGTTTCCCCACTCTGCGAAATGGCTACAATTACAGAGTCAGGCTCAATTTCATCAACTAGATATTGGAATTCACTTGACATGATGGCATCTGACTTTCTTCTTCCATACCTTGAAAGAAGGTTTTTTGCCACTAATGCACAATGATAACTTGTCCCACTCCCAGTAAAGTACACAAACGGAGCCGATTTCAGTAACTCACTGACTTGCTCGATCATATTTTCTTGACCCCTCCCAGATTTAACAATGGTATCTGCCTGTTCATTGATCTCTTTGATGGTAAAATGAGCATAAGTCCCCTTGTCAATTCCCCCAAATTCCCAAGCCACTTGAGTGATTGGTCTCATGATAGGTGCACCGTCAAAACTAATCATTTCCATTTCCGAGCCCTTCAAGATGACAATATCTCTATTGTCTAGGAAAATTGCTCTGTCTGTGTAATTTAAAAATCCTACAACATCGCTGCTTACATAATAACCGTCATTTGAAATACCCACAATTAGAGGTTCGTCGAATCTAACTCCAGCAATGGTCCCATCACTGAACGCTGCTATAAATGAAAACGCGCCAACCAATTTTTTAGCAGTATTCAGGACCGCTCCTTTCAGATTGCCAGAATGAACATAATCCTCTTCAAGCAGATGTGCAATGACTTCACTATCAGTTTGGCTACTAAAAATATGACCATTCATTACGAGCTTTGATCTTAGCTCCGCGAAGTTCTGAATTATTCCATTATGCACAACTGCTATCTCTCCATTGCAAGATGTATGAGGATGGGCATTCTCCTCTGTGACCATTCCATGCGTTGCCCATCTTGTATGACCTATTCCAATTCTGCCAGGCAGTATTCTCAAAAGTAAATTTGAATCCACATCTTCAACTCTACCTACCCCTTTTTTGACGCTTACCTTGCCATCATTAATAGTCCCGATTCCTACGCTGTCGTAACCTCTGTACTCCATTTTCTGCAAGCACGTCACTAGAAGAGGAGCAGCTAGAGACTTGCCTTTGTACCCGATAATTGAACACACACGCATAATTATCTAATAACATAATTAAAAATAGCCAAAAGGACGAAATGACCACTACATTAATGCATTTAATCTAGAATCCGTCTTCATTAACGATTTCCGACCCAACACGATAGGATAGAGCCCAAAGTTTTTTTGTACCTGTCATGATTTATATATAATCTTAGCCAACGTCAGTCGTTGGAAAAGACCCTTCTTTATAATGTGGGCGACAAGATGTTGTCCAAACCGATAACCGTTTATCAAGATGTCAGTCATATGAATGTCCTTTCTAACCCGGTAGCCTGGAAGATTATGCAATTGCTTTCGTCTGAGCCAAAATATACTGCCCAAGTGGCAAGGGAGCTTAGGATTTATGAACAAAGTGCGTATTACTACATGCAAAAACTAGTGCGCATAGGAGCTATCCAGCATTCCGGAACAAAAACAATCAGAGGAGGGACCGCTCGTCTTTTCAAAACGGTCAACCCGTCCTATGGTTTAGAAATGGACTGGGGAGAGTCTCAATTTAGTGTTCTGTCGAATAACAACCGTCAGGACTCTAGCAACTTAGTTTTCTTTAAAGAATTCATAAAAGATAATCTTTTTAACGGACTCATTGTCGTAGGTGCTCCAGATCCACATGGTCCGTACAAATCGTCCGCGAGGGATGGGCATTATGCCATCCAGCTGGCATTTTCTCTAGGGAATTTGTGCAGTATCTCTGATGAATTCATAGTAAAACTCGATTCTGACGCGAGGGCAGAACGAGCCATTAATGGTCGCAATATCGTGAGTATAGGGGGCCCCGGAACAAACATAGTTACGGCAGAATTTAACAAATATCTCCCAATTAGGTTCAATGAATCAAACTTTTGGTCTGGCCTGGTCGCTGAGACAGGGGAGTTATATAATATGGACAATCACGGCTTGATTGCCAAGATACGAAATCCTTATGATGAGAAAAATACAGTAATCGTAGTGGCTGGGGTAAGGTCTATCGGTACCAAATCCGCCGTCTTAGGACTAACAAATTTTGCAAGCCAAATCTTGAGGAATTATACTGATGGACATGAGTTGGCCATAGTCGTGCAAGGCTTCGATATGAACGCAGATGGGAAAATCGACCATGTTGACATACTTAAGGAGATTTGCAAATAGTCATGAGGAAATTTGAGTTATACATTACCTGATGTAGATGATGATGGTGATGATGGGGATGTTGATGACTTTGAGAGTTCCAAATGGACAAGGAGCCTATTCTCTTCCTCTTTCCTAACTATGTGCCCTGGCAAGTTAACAAATCTATCTCCTATTGAAACATGCCCGTGAACAACTATCTGTCGCGCTGCATATGGTGATTTAGTGTCTATCTTTCTCATGATCATAGTTTGAAGTCTTCTTTCCAACAAGTGCTCTATTTTTAAGTTTAGAATATCATCTAATGAAGCTGTTTCATCTACTAGACCAAGCCGACTGAGGTACTCTGAGAAGCTTTATCTCCTGCTCATGTCTCTCTTCAGCCGGTAGCGCAAGCAGAGCCCTTGCCTGGTTTCTAAACCCAGCTACTTCAGTTTGAGCTCTCCATAATTCTCTCTTATTTCGAAGTCCGTATGATCCAATAATATAGAGCTCTGCACTGAGTTGATCAGATGTCCAAATTCTTCTGGGTCTGCTAAACGCTTTCCTTGGTCTTCGAGGATCTCCCATTACTCATCCATCCTAAAATTCTTTGTCATTTCGAAGTGGAGGCTGGGGCTACCTTACCACTCTTCTTCACGCCGACTGCGCTTCCCCTTCGCCCTGTTGTTCTAGTGTGTTGTCCCCTCACTCTTAATCCAAACATGTGCCTGTAACCACGCCAGCTCATCACGCTTTTTTCCCTATTTATGTCATTTGTGATGGCAAATTCTAGGTCAGATGTAATAAGATGAGTATCAGAACCAGTATCCATATCTGCCCGTCGATTCAGATACCACGAAGGCATCTTAATTTTTGATGGATTTCTAACCGCATCCTCAATCTCTTGTATCTCATTTTCTGTGAGATATCCTACTCTTATCGACGGACTGATGTTAAGCGATTGTAACAGCACTTGAGAATAGTTATAACCCAATCCTCTGATGCTACTAAGCGCAACAATAGACTTTTTGCTACCATCTATGTCTTTCCCCGCAATTCTGAGTATGTATTTGTATTCGCTACTCGACAAGCACTGAATGCGTATTCGTTCCTAAATAAAAACCATGCTAAGATCCTGTAAATGTGCGTTGGGATTAGCTGCCATGCGTCGAGATGAGATAAAGTTGTCATGACTAGGCTGGTACGTTTCTTATATACCAGCCAATTGTATCAGAATTCGCGAATCGAATTGGATTCAAAGGAGAAAGTAAAGAAGGTTGTCCATCAATCCTACACTACAGCGCCTAGTTACACTGAAATTATGGCGGGACTGCCAGAGAATTTTAAGCAACTGACTAGATTGCGTGATTTATTGGAAATCAATTACAAGTACACTTCAATTCAGGACCAGATGAGGAAAAATTTGGTTGCAAGACTAAAGAATGGCATTGCTCCATTCCCTGGCATAATTGGTTACGATCTAGACGTTGCTCCGTCATTGATTCGCGCCATCTTAGCAGGACACGACGTTCTGTTAATTGGGGAAATTGGCCAAGCTAAGACTCGGATTGCAGAAAGTGTTGCAAAACACTTGCTTTCTCCCATCCCGGTCGTTGAAGGATCGCTTATGCACGATATTCCTACAAGTATCTCGGAAGATCACCTCGTGGCAATGCTCTCCGACGAAGAGATCCTAAAAACTAGTCTTGATTTTTCTGTCTCACCTGAGTGCGAGAAGACCGTAAGAAATAACAAGTTTGAGACTCGCATAAAATGGGTGGAAGGCATCCATCGCTACCGATACCTTCTCGCTACCCCTGACGTCTCAGTTAAGGATTTGGTAGGACAGATCGATGCAATGAGGATCGCAAAGAAAGGCATTGAAATCTACGACATAGAATCGTACACTCCAGGGTATCTTCTTCAAGCGAACCATGGGATGATGTGTATAGATGAGCTTCCAGTACTCGATCCCAGAAAGCAGGTAGCACTGCTCAGCGTACTGCAAGAAGGAAAGTTTACAACAGGATCATATCCAATCACGTTTAGACCAGACGTCAGCATTTTTGCAACAGCTAACCCGACCGATTATACCCATTCTGGAAGGATTATTGAACCCCTTTCTGATCGTCTAAGAAGTCATGTAAAAACACACTACCCAGTTAGCCTGGAAGATGAGATCTTGATTATATTGCAGGAGACAAGGGGCCTAAATTCATCAATGGTTTTTGTTCCTATATTCATTCTCAGAACTCTAGCTTCAATAGTGCAGTATGCCAGATCTAGAAAAGAGATAAATCAAGAGAAAGGGGTAAGTGTTAGGATGGGCGTACACTCGATGGAGTTACTCATTAGCGAATCGGAAAGAAGCAGATCGCTTTTCCATGCTGTTATTAGTGTGCCTAGATATTGTGACTTTAGCAGTATCCTTCAAGCAGTAAAGTTTGAGCTTTCTGAAATAGACGACAACTTTGAATCGAGGTCAAAGCTACTAGGGAACCTTATCGATGAAGCATTTAAAACAGTTTCATTAGAATATTTGGATACTGTTGATTCAAATGAACTTCAACTTATACGTAAGGATTTTTCTAATGACAACAGATTTAACGTGTCGCAAAAAATGTTAGGCATTGATCCTTCTTCCACGAGTGACTATCAAATCCAGCTTAAGAAGTTCCCCCATCTGGAACAGTTAGTTGTTAGGACTCTAGATCGGGTATCGAATGAGCAGGAAGAGATCGTAGAAGAGCTGAGGAAACATGATGTGAAGAGTCATTTCGTTTCGATTCCTCCTAAGTTGGATGGAGAACTCATGGCCTCAGTAACTGAATTGGTATTGGAAGGGTTAACATGGACTGAACCGGTCGTATTGGAAAAGAAGAGTCAGAGTGAATTTGGTCTACAACATTCAATTGAATGATTCTGAAAAGAGCTACTTTTTTCAACTCTCACACACAGGGAGTGATTCTAAAGAATCCACGTTCTCAGAGAATATTGAAGGTCTGTCTAAAAAAGACATCGATCTCTTATTGAGTATAGTTGGGAGAGAAGCGTTACGAGAAAAGAGACCTAACCTTCAACAATTAGATCAAATAATAAAAAGTCTTTTAGAACTAGATAATGATACCGACAAGGAATCCCCAAATGGGCAAGATGCTAAAGATAATAGCCAAGAAGATAAGGTTTCTCGTGACCAGAGTACTCCATTTCCAATCATTAGAATGCTTCTTCAGGAAGGTTATTTAAAAGATGATGAAAAGTGGCTCACCTCTAGAGGATTTTCTAGGATTGGTAATCTGATTCTGGATGACGTGATGAAGGCTCTGAAGTTAGGTGAGGCAGGGGCCCATAGTACAAAAAAATATAGGAATAGGATCTGTCGTATTGGATACCACTCGTAAATTTGAAGTTGGAAGCGACATGCGGCTGGTCAATATCCCAGTATCGTTACTCAACTGCGTTCTCCGAATGCAAAAAGAGTTTGGCGAAATAAAGATTCCACTGCAATTGAAAATGGATGACCTGGAAGAATATGAGACCTTATCTGATGTCCGAGCCAGTGTAGTCTACTGCATCGACTTGAGCTCGACAATGAAATATTCTAGAATGTTTGGCGATTTAAGCAGGATCGAAGCGGCAAAGAAGGCCTTGTGGAGTTTAGTGATGCTTAACAAGAAGTACTTTCCCAACGATTCCATTTACGTTGTAGGCTTTGGTTCGCTTGCATCTCACGTAAAAATTTTAGATATTCCATATCTAAAAACATTCGATGCTGGTTCCGATTTCTTGCATTACACCAATTATCAAGCAGCTTTTAGGCTATCAAAGAAAATATTGCTCAAAGAAGGCTCTGTAAATAAACGAATTATTCTCGTGACTGATGGTCATCCAAGTGCATGCTTTATCGATGACGCAAATCAGCAAGAAAAGATATTAAAAAGCAGACCGTACTCGCATTTTTATCAGCCTGATGATTCAAGCCTGGATAGCGTCCAGGAGGATTATCATATGCGATTTGATATTTTAGCGGGAAATCTAGTTTATCTCTGCTATCGGTATAGGCAGGTCGATAGTTACATTGCTGAACAAACAATAATTGAGGCAGAGAAGTGCCACAAGAAAGGGATACACATTGACACTCTAATGATCAGTGAAGAAGATTCGCTATTGGGCTTTGTCAACGATATGGAAAGACGAGTAAAAGGAAGATCTTATTATGTAAGCCCTGAAGCCTTGGAGACCGCCCTGCTTAGTGATTTCATTAGGAATAAGCAGTCCATTTTGCATGCCTAACATTACAGGTTGTGATATACCTTTTTAAGTCTACAAAACCGAAACTAGAATATCAGTGTTTATCATTGAGTCAATCATCGTCACCCGTATATTTGGATTGGAACGACGCGTTGCCAGTTCTTAGAAAAGCCTATGATTTAGGGCTATTTACCATGATTATAGGGCCCAAAGGAACAGGCAAGACCACCCTAGTTAGAGCGTTCGGAGCAGAGATTAGCAGAACATTGTATCCTGTTAATTTTAGCCTCAGAACTCGAGAGTCTCATCTTATCGGAACCAAGACTCTTGAAAATGGTGGCGTGGGATTTGTAGACGGCATTCTTGTGGAATCCATGAAGCTTGGGGGACTCTTGTACCTTGACGAGCTGAACGCTGCCGAGGCAGATGTGCTTTTGCGGCTGGATGAGGCTCTGGATGATAGGAGACAAGTCGTTCTAAAGGAATCAGAGGGTCAGACAGTAACTGCATCCAAAGGATGGACAGTTATTGCTACAATCAATCCATTGTCACACGTAGGAACCAAGGAACTGCCGCCGCAACTATTAAGTAGATTTCCTGTCCGTCTCAGGTTGGAATATCCTCCAGAAGAGGTAGAGATAGACATAATACGAAGACATACTTCGATTGAGAACTCTGCGTTGGCATTAGTAAGGATGGGAGTTAAACTAGCCAACAAGCTTCGTGAAGCCGCTGCAGTTGAAGAGCTCTACTATAGTCCTAGTATGAGAGAGACTATTGCCTTCTCCAAGCTTATAGAATCAGGAACTGAAGCAAAGTATTCGGCACAATTGGTATTTGCAAACGTCTATGGTCAATGGGGGGATGTCGAGTATCGAAAAGTAATGGACATGATTACTTCTATTTTTGGAAACTAGATAGGTTTTTGAGTAGTGTCTCAGAATACAAGTATTAGATACTAAACGTGAGCTACATATCTTCGTTGGAGGGCTTGACCGTCAGGGACGATGTTCTCATAGAAATAGCTACTTTCCTGTCACGCAGATGGTCTGACAAGCCTAAAGCACTTGTAACATTCACAGAAGATGCAAATCCTAAGACAAGCCCTGATAAGAGCCAAATCGCTCTTCCTCACCTTCGTGGCTATGCTGGGAATCGTTTTCAAAAATATCGCCAGTGGCGTGTATCTTTGTGGTACGAGTCGATGAGACTAAAGTATTCAACTAAGGTCCTTAGTTACGACCATGCCTTTGGGTTCGTGTTTAATGCGCTCGAAAAAAAACGAATCGAATCGATAAGCCTTAATGAATGGCAGGGGATGACGGATGAAATAATGTTTGTCGAAGGACTTTCCTGGTTAAATCGACCCCTCCTGAATTCGTTGTATGGTGTCCAAAAGTTACTAGAGGGTTTCGGGCAACTATTCTTGACTGGTTATATCAAAGGCGAGCTATTCTCCTCTGAATATTACAGAGTGGCTAAAGCAGTCGAATTGGCTACGTCCGTGGTGCAGGAGGCTCTTGCCTCTGATTATCAGACAAAATGGATAGAAGCTCAAGTTCCGCGTATAATCAAGATCTTGGAGGTCGATCCCTTGGTCTTGGTGCCGTTTTCAACCATCCGTTCGAGGTTTGGAGTTTCCATGAGTGAATCGGAATTATCCCGACAGATTGAAAAAATAGTCAAGAAAAAACGAACAACGGAGAAGAGCATTGAGAAGAGGGTCAACAACATCGTCCATGGCACAGATATTCTTCCGGAGTACAGACCTTAGTTCGAGAGAGCAAAAGGCTTGAGAATGAAGGGTACGAGAATTTAGAAAATATGGGAATCAGCATCCCGCATCGGCTTGATGTCAACGAAAGTACAGTTTACGACACTGACCTTATCCACAAGACTAAGGCAAAATTTAGGGAGTGGCGCACAGGCTGGATCGAAAGACATGATCGATTTGGAGACGAATTTGATTCAGAAGCATATGTCGAATCTATACCCACGCCATTCATTGTGGATCTGAAGCTTGCAATTAAGACGAAGGTAATGATACTTTTGGATCATTCTAGCAGCATTCAGGAAGTAGAGACTAAAATACAAACAAGTCACTAATGCACTCTGTGAAGCCCTTTCATTTTTGGGGATAAGATTCGCCGTATATGCATTTAGCACCGATGGCAAAGAGGTAAAATGTTGGTTGATAAAGCCGCCGAATTATCGGTGGTCTTCAGTTTGTACGAAGAGGTTGGCGCAGATCAGGGCAAGTGGGGGTACACCCCTAGCGGAGATTTACGGTTTGCTCGAGCCAATAGTAAGGTCTTTCAAACCCGAAATCTTTTTTACCTTAACTGATGGCGAACCTTCTGATACAGACGCTGTTCGGCATATGGTGTTGTCATTTCGGAAAATTGGCAGTCACATGGTCGCTCTTGGATTGGGGAGAAATCTAGATGAAGCTATTGCAATCGGTCAAAATCTAAGGTATCTAGATTACGAGAGAAGCCTGGCCGTGAGTAGATTAGAAGACCTTCCGAATAAAGTCATAGGATTATTGAAAAATTGATTCCTCAGTTGGGCCGTTCTGTTTTGAAGTATTTTTTGTCTTGAAGCAGCAACTGAAGCAGAAGCAACTGAAGAAGACTAATTGAAATTATACGCAACGACCAGGAACAAGTACGTAAGTTATTATCATCGGACACCTTCAAGAAGAATTTGCTAGAGAAAGGTTAGAGTTAGCCTTACTGTAATTGTTTAACTTGGTTTTCTAAGTCCGTTGTCCTTAACATCAATTCCTGAATTATTTCTGGGAGGGCTTTTGATATGTGATACTTTTCTACGCGATTCGCTAACTCAACTTCTTCACCTTCACATAAAAGACATTTCCCAGCCATATTTTCCCATTCCATTCAATTATACGTCGGAAAGGGTAGATCAAGAATTTATTCCAGCGGGTGATATACTAAATAGTATATGTCACAAGGGGTTTGCGGTGTATGTCAGAAAGTATGCGATAAGCAATGTGAAGTCTGCATGCAGTGTTTCTGTGATGTCCATATCATGGAGCATGCGTCCACGCATAGACAAGAGCAATAACCATATCGCGATTCATAATTCGTCGTCCAACACTAGTTTAACCTGTTTACCTTTCAAATGTTTGATCTTGTCATTATACTGTTTGGCACAATAACATGAAACTTATCTTCTGCCGTCCAAGCTTTGCAACGAAGACTATCTTCAACTTTAGTTTAGTAGTATGGATTGCCAGGAATTTGCTCTGTTACAGAATATTCCCCTGGACCTATCGTAACATTCACAAGTCATGTCTAATAACCTAACGGACACGAATCTATATGTCGGAGCATGCCGCAATAGGTTTGGCGAAGGAAGGAATGACAGTCGTGATTATTCCCTACTGACTTCGTTTAACTGGTTAGTCTAATCGATTTGAGACCACTTCCTCATCCATTGTAAAAGGCCTATTACAGATTCCACAAGTTCTTGTCCATTAATGGTCAGGCGATATTCAACCCGTGGCGGTATCTCATTATATGCTTTCCTTTCGAGGATCCCATTTCGTTCTAGTTGTTGGAGTCTATTGCTAGCGTTTTGCTACTAAATCCCTTCATAGATCTTCTGAACTTTATCTATCGAACTGGGTCTGTTGTGCAACAAAGCGGTATTAGAATTTCAAGCGTTCCCCTTTTGGTAATCAATTCCATGAGTTTTTTGGTTTCAGTCATTAGTGTATCAGCATCATAACCCTCAAAACTGCAAGATTCTTCAAAAATGGGATGGGTCCATAATTACACTTACTTTACCTGACTTCTCTTGATGACTTAAATAGTTTCCCAGGTAAACATTTAACGATGACTAGTTTACAAAAAGCAAAACAAAAGAAAAAGACAGGTCAGATAGACGACCCATGTTGTGACAACTCCTGTTTTGGTGGTCTTTCAGCCAGGTTCCAAAGTGAAGGAGGAAGGTGCTGCTAAGGAGGAACCTCTAGACTCGCCTATTTGAAACTGTAATATTCCTTCAATTTTTTGTATAAATCATCTCCACATACCTACGACTCTTTTTAATACTGTCTATTTATTGCGTTTACCGTGGTAGAATGAGGAGACGGAACATTAGATAAGGGAGCAACATCACATGATGACCTGTTTGATGCCTTCCCCATGAGTCTACAATTCCCTATGATATGATTTGACTAACTAAATCAGGTAAATAAAATGTTGTCTAAGAAAGGCCCATGGATGACAACAGGTCTTTGGCAACGAAAGCACAGCAGGTAAGGACAGAAGAACAGGCCCGTCAAGTCATAGCCAAGTTTCATAGCCTAAGCAAAAACTGAAGCCTCCAAACGATACCCATTAACTACTTTAAATAGATCGAAGCAATCAACCGAGCTCAGACTGATCTCAAATCCAAAGTATGCCGCAGTCACTATAGAAAGTATATCTACGTTCACTGGACCATACTGTAATTAGTTCAGTTAATTTTAGCTCAAGTCGAGCTAAAATTACTGATATCGTCGTGTCCTTGGACGGGTCCTATATGCGATTTAAAGCTTAAAGCTTTGGGCTTCGGTGCTCGTATCATTTTATTTGCATGATGGAATGGGTCATACCAGTGAGGTTGATATCTTATTATGAAAGATATGTTGCAAGCAAATTATTTTATTAACCTTGGAGACTCATTCCTAGTCTTTTCCCAGTCAGAAAGAAACGCTTCCAATCCTTTTTCTGTAAGCGGATGTTTCATCATCTTGCCAAGAATATCAGGCGGAAGGGTAACGACATCTGCTCCAATTTCTGCAGCCTGGACAACATGATCGGGGTGACGTATGCTCGCCACTAAAACCTGGGTTTTGATCTGATAGTTTCTGAAAATGCTTACTATACTTTTCACAATTACCATTCCATTATGTCCGATATCGTCGAGTCTCCCAATGAACGGACTTACATACGTAGCCCCTGCTTTAGCTGCCAGTAGTGCTTGATTGGCAGAAAACACTAACGTGACATTCGTGGATATGCCCTCGCTGGATAAGGTCCTTACGGCCTTCAAACCTTCAGGGATCATTGGGACCTTTACTACAACATTCTGCCCATATTTTTTCAGGTGATGAGCTTCTTCAAGCATTTGTCCTGATTCTGTCCCTATCACCTCTAGACTTACAGGACCGCTCACCATGCCTACAATTGTTTTCATTATATCTCCCGGTAAACCCTGTTCCTTTGACAACAGTGTTGGGTTGGTTGTAATTCCATCCAACACACCCATGTCATTGTACTTTCTAATGGATTCAATATTCGCAGTATCTAGAAAAATCTTCACTCTCTCTTCACTTCCTCTTCTTTACTGCCTCAGCGACCTTTTTTGCTACATTTGGAGGACTTAATCCATAAACATCTAGGAGCAATTCTAATTCTTCGTCTCTAGCTGATTCACCGAACACATCCGAGACGCCAATCCTTTCAATTGGTACTGGATATCGAGAAGTAACAGATTCAGCGACTGCTCCCCCAAGACCTCCCAAGATATTATGTTCCTCAACGGAGACTAATAATCCAGTCTCCTTGGCTGCCTTCTCAAGCAATTCATCATCAATAGGTTTTACAGTAAACATGTCAATTACACGACAATTTATAGAGTGCTCCTCTTTTAAAATTTCTGCTGCTTTTAATGAAGCTGAAACCATTAGACCACACCCAACTAAGGTTGCGTCATCACCATCGCGAAGAACATTTCCCTTGCCTATTCCAAATTCAGCTGTGCTGTCATCATACAAGACCTCACTGGGAGGACGTGCGAGTCTCACATAGACAGGTCCTCTCGTACGCACAGAAGCACTAATAATCCTCTTAACTGAAATCGCATCGGAAGGCACAATCACCTTCATATTAGGAATTGCTCGCATCGTGGCAAGGTCCTCTATTTGTTGGTGAGATGCACCATCTGGACCAACTGTCAATCCAGCATGAGAAACGACAAGTTTTACATCTAGGTTAGGAAAACATATTGCATTACGAATTTGGTCGAGGCATCTACCCGGTAGAAATGCGGCGTATGTGCTTGCAAAGGCGATCTTCCCTGCCATGGCAAGACCAGCAGCAACAGAGACTAGATTTGCTTCTGCAATTCCCACGTTGAAAAATCTTTCAGGAAACTTATTTCCAAAGTTCTTGGTCTTAAGTGAATCAGTGGTATCTGCACCCACACAAACTATCTCTGGATACCTCAACCCAGCTTCTACGAGACTGTCGCCGTACGCACTCCGCATGTCAAGACTCGTCTTTCCTTTACTTAAGAGCATGAATTTCTTCCTCTATTTCCAATTCGTTTGCGAATGGAATCAATATATGTTTACGGGTTTTAAGCCAATCATTACGAATCCCAATGTTAGTCGATAGATTAAGAAGTTTTTTTTCCAAGACTACGTTTGCTGTATGTTTCAATTGTAGTATAGCCCCTTGAATGTCTGTGGTTCCATACACTGCGTTGCCTGTGACAAGAATTCTGGCCCCTGCTTGATAAACTAGTGGAAGAGTTATCGAGTCTATTCCACCATCTGCCTCAACATAGCCTTTGTATCCATTTCTTCTAAGTTCCTTCACTGCACTGATCATTTTTGGAAGAACCGTAGGAATGAATTTCTGTCCTGGAAATCCAGGATTTACAGATAATATATTTACGACATCTATCGAATCTAGATAGTTCCAAATCCAGTCCGGTAATGTTGAATTCGGATTAATTGCTATTCCGGGACTTATCCCATTTGAAATAAGCTTGCTATTAATTTCCGAAAATTCATCCTGTTTGCATGCTTCAGCATGGACAGTGATTACATCACATCGAGCTGCTATATATTCATCGATCACTGTTGCTGGGCTTTCTATCATCAGATGAGCATCGAATGGCATCGAAGTGATTTTTCTTAATTTGTGTATGGTATCCGCGAGAAAAGTATGGTTAGGAACGAATCTTCCATCCATTACATCCAAGTGGATGATGTCCGCTCCTCCTCTTTCTGCCATTCTAATTTTCTCTTCATAATTCTCCTTTCCGCCAGCTATTATCGAAGGGGCAATTAAAAACTCACAGTCAAGTTCTTCAAGTAGTATGGGTGTCTGCTTCCTAGGTGGAGCCTTACCGTGCCATTGTGGATTATTGGTCATATGTTTGATGCCATAGCCTTTGACAGTATTAGCTATTATGATCGTAGGCTTGTCCTTCACTTCCAACGACTTGTTAACTGCATCTATAAGTTGCTCTACTCTATGTCCATCTATTTCAATGACGTTCCAGTTGAAGGCAACCCACTTGTCACGGACAGGATCAAGTGGCATTATGTCTTCAGTAAATCCATCTTGCTGAATTCTGTTGCGATCGAGTATTGCAGTCAAATTATCCAGTCTATATTTGGACGCTGACATTGCCGCTTCCCACACCTGACCTTCATTTGACTCTCCATCTCCAATTAGAGTAAATATGTGATTAGCATTTCCATCTAAACGATTAGCCAGCGCAAGTCCCACAGACACTGATAGTCCTATCCCTTCCGATCCTCCAGAATACTCGATCCCAGGTACACTCCACCTCTGTTGCTCTTCAGAATAACGTACTGGATGACCTTGCAGACGGGATCCAAACCCCCGGAGTGACTTGATCTCTTCGATTGGGAAATAGCCGGAAACAGCCAGTGTGGCATAAAATCCAGGAGCAGAATGTCCTTTAGAATTTATGAAATAGTCTCTCCCTTTCCAGAAGGGATCAAATTGATTATGTACTAATTTCCTGAAGTAAAGTGCACCCATTATTTCGGCGGCCGAGAAGGAAGCCCCAGGATGACCCGAACCCGCTTCGGCAATTCCTTCAATAGCGAGCATTCTGACGGCTCGGATCTTTGTCTTGAGGTCTAAATACCGCATTCTCAAAGTCATATTAAACCCCATACCCCCGAGCAACGATCCAATTCTTGTTCAATTAGATTGCGAAGTGATCGAAAATAAAAACATTAGGTTTATCCTGACCATCCCTATGAATGGGAAGCTTCATTACAATATGCCAGCTATTTTGAATAATTATGCTCCCGGTACAATTTTCACTCCCTGTTGTTTCCCCATAATTCTTTCGCAATAGTTGTTTTGGATAAGTGTCTCACTAGCTTTATGTCAGAATGGTAAAGGCATCTTGAAGTTAGAAGCTATTCAAAATGATTTGCCTTGTCAGTCATCGTTCAAGGAACCGTTCAGTGTAGTTCCATCAATATGGAGAAAAAACCATAGAACTTGGCACCTCTTAAATTGTGAAAAAAACTGGGACCAAATGTATGATATACCTTAAAATAAAGCCCTAATAATGAGCAGTTCATGGTCAAACTTGTTGCCGAGCAGATTTCTGCTGCAGCTAAACAAACGCCGCTATTGGTTTTAGGTGTATTCGAGGATGAGGTTGAAGGTATAATGGATGAATTGGATGGGATTAACACAATGATTGTAGAACTGGTAGAACGAGTAGTAAAGGAAAAAGAGCATACCGGATCGTTTGGAACTAGCTGCATTGTCCATAGTTCCACGGGTCCTATGCATAGAATCATGCTGTTGGGCTTGGGACAGAAGAAAAGTCTTGACAAGGAAAAAGTTAGAGTTCTTGCAGGAAAGGTCGCTGCTAAAGCAATGGAGATTAATGTTAGTGAATATAGCATCAAACCCTTTACTCAATTAACCAAAGACTTCACGGAAGCCATTTGTGAGGGGACATGCTTATCGCTTTACAAGTTCGATCAATATCAATCACAAAAATTTGGTGAATCATCGGCTAGTCCCTCATTACCGTCGACAATCAGCTTACTTGTAGATGGTGACCGAGAAGAATGGCAGAGGGTGTTGGATACTACAAAAATAATAATCGACGCCGTTAATTTCGGAAGAGACTTAGCAAATCTACCTCCGAATGTGTGTTCGCCAGAGTATCTGGCTCGTGTAGCGTTAGATCTTTCTTCAAAACATCATCGAATCTCAACTCGTATATTGGAACGTTACGAGATGGAATCTCTCGGTTTGAATGGAATTGTCGCAGTGGGCATGGGAAGTAACAAGCCTCCCAAGCTTGTTATTGTAGAATATAAGGGAAACGAAGATAGTAGCACAACTGTACCATATCTCTTTGTCGGAAAGGCGGTTACCTTCGATACAGGCGGAATATCCATCAAGCCGTCGGATCGAATGGAAGAAATGAAATTTGACAAATCAGGTGGATGTGATGTCCTAGCAATAATGAGCGGTCTGGCAACCCTTGAGGCGAAGGCAAACGTGATAGGGATTATTCCATGCGTAGAGAACATGCCATCAAGTTCAGCATATAGGCCAGGAGATATAGTGAGGATGTACAATGGGAAAACCGTAGAGGTTATTAATACTGATGCTGAAGGGAGACTTATTCTAGCGGATAGTATCGCATACGGAATAGAAAAATACAATCCCGATTCCATCATTGATTTGGCTACTTTGACTGGAGCGTGTATTGTAGCGCTTGGTTCTAATATTGCGGGGGCACTCAGCAATAGCCATGAATTGTTCGATAAGCTGAGGCAGATTAGTGAAGAAACCAACGAAAAATTTTGGGAACTACCGCTCTATCATGAATTTAATGAGCAAATCAAGAGTAAATTTGCCGATATAAAAAACATTGGCGGCCGTGCGGGAGGGACTATTACAGCGGCAATTTTCCTTTCTAACTTTGTACACGATACTCCTTGGATACACCTTGATATAGCAGGAACGGCATGGACTCAGGAGGGAACTTGGGATAAAAGTTACAATCCCAAAGGAGCAACGGGCTTTGGCATTCGCTCACTGATTAGGTTGGTCCTAAACGAGTCAGGTTCAAGGTGAAGGGTAATTATCCTATCAATTAGTTACTCTTCACAAGAACCGACATGAAGATAGATCGAGCTTAACCAGAAATAGGATCGACCGCAATAACTCCCTTCAGGATATATGGCTGTCCAGAAGTCATAATCTCTGTCAATGGTGATCGTGCATACCAATTTTCCAGATAGATTCGCTAATTGATGGGTTGACGAATACCGGAGTAAAATGTAGAAGAGGGATATTGGGCTCCGACGTAGAGAAGATATTACAACCCTATTACGAACGTTGGCTCTGCAACCGAGACGGATTTGTTAAGTCTTGACTGCTCCTCCATAGATTACATAGGGATAGAGGATGTAATGAGAATGGGGCCTTTCTTCGACATTTTTTGTCTGCTAAAAAACACGAGCATTATTGATTCAGATCGAAATGCTCACGAGCTTGTTTCGTGCTATCCTCAGTTCCTTTTTAGAAGTGGAAAGATAGTATCTCTGGGTTGGACAGGAGGATTGTTGGCTCACTATCTGGCAAAAGATAATGCTATATCCGAGTCAATTGCTAGCATACCTCCTGGAGAAGAATTTGCAAAATTATTCGTTAGAGCCTGCTGATTTCTGCTGCATAATTCAGACTCAGGTCTGGGAACCATTAGGTTTTGTAGCAGTTTATCCATTGATAAGTCAGATAGGAAAAAATATTAAGAATCTCTTAAAACTTGTTCACCTTGGCGAGACGACCGAAGTCTAGTTGGTAAATAGGACCGGTCCCAAACATGACAACTAAGTGAAACGCCAGCACTGCTGCTTCCCAACCGCTCTCGCAGGTCAGTATTCAGGCAGCAACGAATGGTTTGACTTCCGGGTTCGGAATGGGTCCGGGTCGCTCCCTTTCGCTATGGCCGGCTAAGGATTAGCCAGGGGGAAGGGTAAATTTAACGTTCCTATTGCCTTGTGTTCCACTCTTGTTTTTGACTATAGGGTGGTTTGTAAAGGTAATTTACTTGTGTGTTGATTCTCACAATGCAATTGTCATAAATTTCTTGTGAGCGGAGGAAACGTCACGGGTCTTTTGAAGCGTCATTTTTTCTCGGTCACAAGGCATATAATACATTAAGTAGAAGCAAAAGGGCAATAAAAAGTTGGGCGATCAAACACAGAATACTCACAGAGTTGCAGTCTTGGATCAAGAACTATGTCAACCTAGAAAATGTGGCTTGGAATGCATAGTATACTGTCCTGTAAACAAGACTGGCGGTGAGTGCATAATTCAGAGGCCATCAGATGGTAAGGCGCTTATATCCGAAGACCTTTGTACGGGTTGCGGTATATGCATAAAAAAGTGCCCTTTTGACGCCATAGTGATTGTTAATTTAGCAAGCGAGTTGGGTCAGGAAAAAATACATCAGTATGGAGTAAATTCTTTTAGATTCTATAGGATCCCTACGTTGAAGAAGGGCTCAGTAGTGGGTTTGTTAGGTCGAAATGGGATGGGAAAGTCTACAATTGTAAATATATTGTCAGGCAATCTTAAACCCAATTTTGGCAAATACGAGTCAGAACCTACGTGGAGGGAAGTAATCGAAAACTTTCAGGGGACAGAAATGAAGGCTCATTTTGAAAAGCTTGCATCGGGTGAAATTAAGTCTTCCATCAAACCTCAGTTGGTGTACTTAATACCAAAGGCATTCAAAGGAAAAGTTCGTGACCTCATCGAAAAGTATGATGAGCGTAAGGTCGCTGAGAGACTAATTCCAAGGCTTGGCTTGGAGAGCGCAGTAAGCAGAAATGTCGACGAACTGAGTGGTGGAGAGTTACAGCGACTCGCTGTGATGATTGCGGTTTCCAAAGACGCAGATTATTACTTTTTTGATGAGCCTTCTTCATATAATGATGTTTATCAAAGATTGAGCGTTTCCAGAGTTATACAAGAGTTGGCAGGAGAAGGTAAAAGTGTAATGGTGGTCGAGCACGATCTAACTCTCCTCGATTATTTGTCAGATAACGTTCATGTCCTTTATGGGGAGCCTGGGGCATATGGAATAACTTCGTCCCTTAGAAGCACAAAAATAGGCATAAATAACTTTCTTGATGGGTATCTCCCCAATGAAAACGTTAGATTCAGGGAAAAATCTTACAAATTTGACAAGACCAGCTCCGTCCAGGATTTGCTTATGGACGTGGCCGCAACTAGCTGATTCTAACCTGACCAAGTCTGTACTATTCATCATTCACGTTGACTGTTGCAAGTGGATCGTTGAGGAAAGGTGAGATAATCGGTCTGGTGGGAGCGAACGCATTGGGAAAAACAACGTTTATGAAAATGATTTCAGGCATGGAGAAGCCTGATTCGGGATCCATAAATACCGATGTAAAGATCTCTTACAAACCACAATATTTGACTCAGGAATATGAGGGAGACGTAAGATCTGTCCTTACTGCGTCGTACGGTAACGAGATTGTGGGATCACCTTTGGAAGAACAGATAGTTTTGCCTCTTGGTATTAAGAAACTATACGAAAAAAGTATCCGACACCTCAGTGGAGGAGAACTTCAAAAGATTGCAGTCGCAGCTTCACTGATGAGACCGGCAGATGTTTATGCCCTTGATGAGCCGTCTGCATTTTTAGATGTTGAAGACAGAATTGCTTTGGCTAAATTTTTGCAGAGGTTCGTTAGAGCATATGGGAAGTCAGCAATGGTAATTGACCATGACGTCCAACTTATCGACCTAGTTTCAGACAGTCTGGTTATATTTCAGGGGGTACCTGGCATAAGTGGATATGCAACTGAGCCTCTCGCTAAGGAATTAGGTATGAACAAATTTTTAGAGTCACTTAGCATCACATACAGACGTGATCAGGAAACAGGACGTCCACGAGTAAATAAGGAAGGTAGCAGGCTGGATCGCAACCAAAAAGATAGTGGTAATTACTATTATATTGAATAATCTCCATTAGTGTTACTAATGATGGAAACCTTTCATGTCTACCTTTCTGAAACGAGTAATGAGGAACATACTTGAAGAATCTGAGGTTTCTAAGCTCACTTCTTCTTTCGATACTATAGGCAGGATTGTTATCTTGAGAATCCCTGAGACACTGGTTGATAAAAGGCACATGGTAGGGAACGCAATTTTGGACAATATCAAATCAGTGAGATCGGTCTATATGCAAACTTCTCCTATAGCCGGTGAGCACAGAACGAGGAAACTGGAATTAATTGCAGGAGATGATAACCCGGTCACTCTCTACAAGGAATATGGTTGTCGATTTAAGGTTGATGTAGAACAAACCTACTTTTCACCTAGGCTTTCTACTGAGAGATTTAGGATTGCAAACCTTACTTCTGAAAATGAGGTCGTCACAAACATGTTCGCCGGTGTAGGAACATTTTCAATAATCATTTGCAAGTATCGAAATGTAAGAAAGGTTTACAATGTGGATATTAACCAAGCTGCTCACGAACTCTCAGTATTCAATTCTAGGTTGAACAAAATGGAAGAAAAAATCGAGAGCCTATGCGGGGATGCAAAGGAGATAGTAACCACTCCCATTAATGGAAAGTCCAATAGGGTGTTGATGCCCCTTCCCGAAAAGGCAAGATATTTTGTCGATACAGCAGTAAAATGTTTGAAAGAAGAACAAGGCATTATTCATTATTTTCTACATGTAAGAGCAGATTCTAAGAAATCGGCCTTGGAAATTGGAAGGGCCGAGACTGAAGACGCCTTCAGCCAATACCCGCACGACATAAAGTTCTTGCATGTGGTAAGGGAGGTAGGGCCATGCTTTTACCAATTGGTTTCGGATGTCTTGATCAAAAAGGAAATGAATACTACTACTAAATAGTACTAAATATCTATTACTTGTCTGCTTTTCCTTCTCCGGTACCTTCCAGTGAAACTGCGGTTGCCATTGTGTATCCCATCCAAGCTATGACGCCCACTATCGCTGCAACGAAGCACAGGAGTGTGAGCTTGAGCACCAAAATATCATAACTTGACAAAAGCAATAGGTATGCATAGCAAACAAATCCTATCAAAGAGATTAGCAAGATAATTACTCCTAATCGATGTGAACTCGACAACTTTTTCATCGCTAGACGTCGCTCACTCAGGGCTTAATTTACTTTTCATCAGATTCAGTCCAATTCTAATGCCATGAGGAAGGCATCTTCTCCGTCACGATAGTATGATCTTAGCCTTGATTTTTTGAAAAAATCTAGTCTCTCATACATGATTATAGCACTCTCATTGCTAACTCGCACTTCAAGGTATATTTCGTCGCCTCTGCGGCTTATCACCCCGTTGATTCCTTCAAGCATCAATGCCTTTCCCACGCCCTTTCCTCTATGCTCTTCAAGTACTCCAACTGATACAACGTGTCCTTTCTTTACAAATCCAAGCTTCTTAAAGTTTGAAAAACCAAACTCGATTTTGCACATGATATATCCAACTACACGTCTATTCAGTTCTGCAACAACAAATGATTCGGGCAATTCCTTCAAGATAGATTCAAAGAAATAATCCGAATAATGTTCTGGCAAGGTTGATAAGTTTACACCAATCACCTCACTAAGGTCCTCGCTTTGACAGCGGCGAATGATGTAGTCTCCTACCTGTCGCAGAGCTGATTGCAATTCGTTAATCTGATCACTGCACAAATTATTTAACCTTATCAAAAAGGAAAATCCATAGATGAATTTACACAGGCCAATTCTCGAAATTAGCAGATGGTAAACCTCATCGCTCTTATGCCCAAATTAACGCTTTAAGGGAACAACAATTTGCAGGAAAAGAAATAAAATTTATCACGCGTTAGTGAACGCAATTCTATCTTCGTTCTTTATGTGGACTTGACGATCGAACCCTCTCTTTCAAGGTGCATAATGTTACTCATGATAATCGATACGATCAAGCCGAAGAGAAAGCCGCCAATTGCGTCTGTAACATAGTGTTGAATTAATAAAATTCTAGTTAAAGCAATAATAAAAGGGAAGATCCAAATCAACCAGCCGATTGTCCTGGATTTCTTGTTTAGAACATAACCAACTATAAATGCGAATGCAGTTGAAATCGCAACATGATTGGATGGATAGGAATAATCTCTGGACAGAGGAGAAAGGGTATCCCCTTCTATCACAAATCCCTTGGAGTTATTTGATAACATGAATGGAGACGGATAATCAGGATTGTCCCTAGCCACAATTGGCTTGATATAGGTCAATAGTATAACGGTCAAGAGAATTGTGATTAGGAGAATGAGTCCCTGTCTTCTGGTCCTTCTTATAATGCTAAGCACAATAGAGACTATGACTAGGGTCACTACGTCTCCAAGGGACGTAACACCTACTGTCAACTTGGAAATCAAATCTGAACCTGGCGGAATACTGGATACGTAAAGACTGATTACCAGATCCATATCCACGGTCAGCTGTGTCGCCACAAATGTAGTCAGAATAACGAAAAGTAGTATTATGATAACGAATTGAGGGGATTTAAGTTTAGGCACCCAAGTGGGCCACAGGTGTGCTAAATGCAAAATGTGACATTAATGATGATGTAAGACCAATCTATTTTTTTCTTTCAGAGTATCGAAGAAGGGGATTGGCCAAACAATTGGGGATAGCTGGGAATGCTGGCTCGATTAATCTCCTGGGTGTCGGTGGTAATCAAATCAGCTCACTCTCGCTAATGTTAGCATGCAGATAGAGAATCAGCCACCTTTCTAAACTCGTGTAGCTATTTCGAATTATAACTTTAATTTGCTCTCGAAGGTTGATATGACTAAGGTATATGATGTAATCATTAGCTCGGGGAGTACAAAAGCTTAAGACCCAAAGCACTCACAGCGGTTAATACTATTAAAGATGTATTGCCTACTCCTCCTATACAAGTACAACCAGCTTTTGAATTGACTCCAGAGATGGCTAAGTATGCGGTTATTGCTGTTGTGTTTTTGACGATATTAAGTACTTCTTACTTAATTAGTTAAAACGGGTACATCTTGGTCCAGAAGGGTAAACGGGGTTTTTCCTGCCTCTGATCGTGTTCCCAAAATCTGTTAGCGTTTACGAGCTGCCAGAGTCTTTATCAGTCCTAGACCAGGTTTTGAGAAAAATCCTTAAAATCCTACCCATAGGCACAGAACCGTTTTCTATGGGTATATACATGATGTGATAAGCATATGATGCGATAGGTATATGCATGATGCGATTAATATAAGAGTTGGGGTTTGCTGTATAGAGCCAGCCGTCTGCTGGCAAAACCCCAAGATCATTTTGAACATCTTTTGACGTGTCAAGATGTCTTAAGGTACCCTAGCTGAGGGGTGTACCCAATTCTCTTAGTATCCTCTAGTATTTCGTAGTGTTATCATTCCTAGTATGTTGAGATAAGAAAAATGTTGTATAACAATATGTCAGGTTCAAATACAACTGTCAAATCTAAAACAATTGCGTTCAGAGTGACAGAAACGGATTTTCAAACACTCTCAGAATTAGTGAACAGACTCAGGCAAATGGGTCAGATAAACCACAATAACCCTCATGTCCTTGCCAAGGAGTATACCTTTGCTTTTGCCAATATCATTCGTGATTATTATTCGTTATCGATTCAAGTTTCTAAATGCTTTTCATTTTCTACGCCTTATCTGCATAAATAAATTCAGGGAAAAATCGAAATGCGTGTCCTCATATTGGGCCATCTAATAGAGCCTAGAGCCCTCACGGACTTCCTGAGCGGATTCAGGGTCTTTTGAGGCATAGTATTCTACCATACCCATCTTGAGTACCTTCAGAGAGAGTAGCGCACACTTTATTCTTGCTGGCCCTAAGTTCATCAGGCCGATATTTTCAAGAATGTCGTTCTTACCTAATTCCTTAACAGATGTCAGCGACTTGTTCATCACCATCTCGGTGAGCATTGATGCACTAGCCTGACTTATTGCGCAACCTCTTCCCTCAAATTTGATGTCTTTGACAATATTATCTTCAACCTTTAAATGAATGTCAATTTCATCTCCGCACAGAGGATTGCTATCATGAAAGCTTACATCCGCGTCAGAAAGCCTCCCCTTATTTCTAGGATTTCGATAATGATCAAGTATTATCTCTCTGTAAATATCTTCACTCAGAGTCCAAACAACCTCCGCGCACTTTGTAAAGCGTCAATCAGTATATTAACTTCATCTTTTGAGTTATAAATATAGAAGCTAACCCTTGATGTAGCAGAAACATCCAATCTCTCCATAAGTATCTGAGCACAATGATGTCCTGACCTCATCGCGATACCGAAGTCATTTAAGATAGTAGCCAAGTCGTGTGGATGAATGTCACCCAAATTGAAAGATATGACTGCACCTCTTTCATTCATATCGTGCGGGCCGTATATTGTGATACCTTGAATCTCTTTCATTCTTTCTAGAGCGTATTCAGTAATCTGCATCTCATGTTCTCGAATATTCTCAAACCCAAGTTCGTTCAGATAATCTATCGCCGCTCCAAAGCCTATTACGTCAGCAATGTTAGGGGTCCCTGCCTCAAATTTGTAAGGCAGGTCATTAAATAAAGTATTGTGTTTATGGACTTCCTTAATCATATCTCCACCTCCAATGAAAGGTGGCATCTCCTCAAGAATTTCCCTTTTCGCAAAGAGAATCCCAACTCCAGTTGGACCTAGCATTTTGTGAGCAGAGAAAGCCATAAAATCGCAGTCAAGATCATGAACATCGACTTTCATATGAGGCACCGACTGGGCCGCATCGATCATCAGTGGCACGTTCACTTCGTGAGCAAGCTTCGTCATTTCCTTTACAGGCAAAATAGTACCTAAAACGTTAGACATTTGGGATATTGAGACCAATTTCAGATTGGGATCGTGAACTTTTTGTGCGAACTCCTCAATGTCAATCCGCCCATCATCTCCAATACCCAAATAATCCAAGGATGCCCCAACTTCTCCAGCTACTAACTGCCACGGCACGATATTGCTGTGATGCTCGATTTCAGTTATCAGTACCTTATCCCTTTTAGCCAGGTGCTGGCGAGCCCAACACTTAGCTATTAGATTTATTGACTCGGTCGCGTTTCTAGTAAAGATAATTTCGTCAGCAGAACTTGCGTTGACTAACTTGGCAACCTTCTGACGAACCTCCTCATACGCGAATGTTGCCTCCTCCGCCAATTGATGTACTGCTCGATGAATATTTGAATTATAGTTCATGTAGTAATTGCTAATAGAGTCTATCACAGTTCTAGGCTTTTGTGTAGTAGCAGCGTTATCGAGATAGATTAGTTTATGGCCTCCTTTAATCCTTCTTTGAAGGATTGGAAAATCGTCCCTTATTATTTCAACATCTATGGTCGAACTCTGCAACATATTACTAATTTTCTCCTTCAGAGAGCGTCCTCAGATAAGCAATATCTCTTATGTCATATTTAAATGAGAGCACTCCGGGCCTTACAGTACAAGGCCGTAACAAAGTAGCGAATTTCTTGCCCTATTGTATTTACTATCGCATTTAAGTCAGCCTCAACTCATCAGAAACAGGTCTCAAGTCTTATTTTGCGACTGTTTGTGCGGCCTACTCGGCAAGTTTAAATTGGAATATCATGAATCTTAAAAATCAACGTGACAGTTGTTCTCTGGCGGGAACCTTGGCTCAAGCCGTTGACTGATACGGAAACCGGCACCGATATTTGTGCCGTCTGTAGAAAAGGCTTTCAAGCCATGGATTTTGTAACTTCTTGCGAATTTTGTTCCATTGGGGTAATCCACGATAGCTGTGCACGCGAACATATTCTACACGAACATAAACCATTGTTGGATAGAAAGGTTATGTTGCACAGAGATAGGAGACTGCATGACTATCAGTAAGCCGGATTAGCTGTTCGAAGCTTCAAGATCGAACTCCTTGTATAACCAGCATTTTACAAATCCCGTTTTAGTTTTGAATAGAGGGGGATCCTGTAAACATACGTCCATCGCATGAGGACATCTTTCGTAAAATCTACATCCCTTTAATTCCGAAGCCAAGTCAGGAGGATTCCCTTTGATAGAGTCAATTCTGTTTTGAGTGGAATGTATCTTAGGTATTGCTCTAATCAAAGCCTGAGTATATGGATGCCTTGGATTAACCAGTAGTTCCGATGATGAAGACAGTTCTACAATCTGCCCAGCATACATAATCCCTATCTTGTCGGCGATCTCTGAAATCAGAGAAATATCATGGGTTATCATTACAATGTTCATATTTCTTTCTGCTTTGAGTTTCTTAAGCAAATTCATAATTTGCGCTTGCACAAGGACGTCTAATGCTGTAGTAGGTTCGTCTGCAATGAGAATGAGGGGCTGTAGTAGAAGAGCCATAGCTATGACAACGCGTTGCTTCATACCTCCACTTAACTCGTGAGGATATCTGTTGGCGACCGACTTGTCAAGTCCAACGTCTGTCAGCGCCTGATAGATTAATTGTTCAAAATCACCTTTAATCTTGTGTTCTTGCATAAGCTCACGCAACTGTTCGGAGATTCTGTAAACGGGATCAAGACTATTCATGGCACCTTGGAATACTACTGCAATTTTTTTCCATCTCATTTCATGATTAAAATAACTCTCCGATAAATCGAGCACATTTTTTCCGTTAACGTATATCTTTCCCTTTACTATCTTACCAGGAGGACTTACCGAACGGATAATCGCCGCCCCTAAAGTACTCTTTCCCAGAGGCTGACTCACCGACAATTCCAATCGTTTCATTGCCGCTTATTTCAAATGAAATGTCATCGACCGCTCTAACCCTACCTCGATTGGTGAAATAGTAAACCTGAAGGTCTTCTACCCTTAATCTAGAATCTTCAAGGTCCATCGAGTCGTCTGGTTTAGGCGTGCCTTGCGACAATCAACAGATACGACGGGTCAGTGTCATATGAACCGTACCGTCTTTTTTGACTTCCACAGAAATGGCCTGGCTTAGTAATCACCCGGTTACATCAGTCTTCCAGTGGAGCTTTATCATTGGTAAAGCCACACCTGCATCGAGTCTTGAACAATGGGTTCGGGACAAGACATTAAGGGATGGCTGACCAATACGTGCCTTTAACAACACAACACCTTGCACACAGTACGTTCGAAGGCACATGATCGGAATTTACCTTGCCAACAGGTTATATAACAGAAATGATAATTAACCAAAGCTTCTGTTGAAAACTCCTATTTGCTTGTTTGATGCAAAGACCGGAATTCTGTGTTCAAAGTGTGATGCAAAGCTGAACTTCAGGTCAGCTTAACCAAGCAGCCGTGTATTCCTCTATCAAACTTGCAAAATTGGCAGAGAAGGACCAAGAGATCAGCAAATTTACATTAGTTGGTTCTCACAAGGTAGATGATGATTATATTCTCTTCCTGAGAACTTCGGATATCATTACCTTGAGAAGTAACCCATCTATTGTTAAAAAATTTGCAGGTGAATTCAATGCTAATCTTTGGTTTGTAGAAGCAGAGGGGACAGATAGGAGATTTATGGAAAACCTATTTTACCCTCTACGAATCCTGAATATGAATTTAATTTGGTTACCGGACGGGAATAAATTGACGCGGGTAATAGTAAGTCAAGAGTCGGCAAATAGGCCAAAGTTCCCACTTGATGTGGAAAAAATCAGGAAGGTTGCCAGGGCGGTAAAGAAAATTGATCTCATAGTAGAATTTGAAACTCAGTCAAATTAGGATAATTTGGGGTTAATTAATGTCAGAGAAGCTAAACATGACTAGATCTCATCTTGCAGACTGCATCACTATCGATCTCGTAGACAGAGATATTAGTGTAGCAGGATGGATTGAAGATATACGAGACATTGGGAAACTAGGCTTTGTATCGATAAGAGACTTTACAGGCATGATGCAGATCATTGTCGCTGGAGATCTGTTGGGTCAAATTAGGATGATCCCAAGACAAAGCTGCGTTCTGGTTGAGGGAAAAGTTCAAAGAAGTAAAGCGAAGAATGTCGGTTTTGAGATTAAAGCGAACAAGATTTCCCTCTTATCGAAGGCTATTCATCCACTCCCCATCGATCCAACAGGACGTGTCGAATCCTCAACAGACAAGAGAATCGATTCAAGAGCATTGGACCTCCGGGACCCTAAGGTTTCTGCGATCTTTAGACTACGCTCTTCTGCGTTGCAAACAATACGCAATTTTCTTCGGTCAAGAAGATTCATTGAGGTAACTACGCCCAAGATAATTGGAACTTCTACTGAGGGTGGAGCGAATTTATTTAGATGCGATTATTTTGGTAAAAATGCCTATCTAGCACAGAGCCCACAGCTGTATAAAGAGCAGTTGACGGTCGGCTTGGAACGTGTGTTTGAAGTAGGTCCATATTTTAGGGCAGAAAAATCTCATACTGTCAGGCATTTGGCCGAGTTCACGAGCGTAGACGTGGAAGCGAGCATTTCTGGATTATACCGACGTTATGGAAATTGTTGCCGATCTAGTTAGAAAAGTAATCCATGATCTGAAGCATCATTGCAGCGCTGATCTAAAAATGACATGGCAGAAGACCGCAGAGCCTGATACTGTGGATAACCAGAATCAGGGTGAAGCCTTCCATAAAATGGAGGAAATGTTTGGCATTTCAATTGATACTTTAGTAGACCCTTCGGAATTAAAAATTGAGCAATTAACCTATGAAAAGGCTATAGACGAATTAAGGGAGCAGGGAGAATCTTTGTCCTTTGGTGACGATCTTTCTGATACTGCGTTACGGAAACTTGGCGATTTGCATAAAGGGTTCTATTTTATCACAGATTGGCCGATGAGGCTGAAGCCCTTTTACATTCATGAAAAGGAAGGAAACCAGGAGTTGTCTTGTTCCTTCGATCTTCAGTTTGGCTACCTAGAACTTGTCTCTGGAGGCAGAAGACAGCATGACCCAGATAAGCTGAAGAATAGGATCATAGAACAGGGCTTAGATCCTTCAGGATTCGAAGATCATTTGAAAGCGTTCCACTGGGGAATGCCGCCTCATTCGGGGTGGGGATTGGGATTTGATCGACTCATGATGGTTCTGACAAATTCTCAGAATGTTCGCGATGTCGTCTTATATCCTAGAGATGTGGAAAGACTTAGGCCTTAAAAGCCACAATTTTATTCTTACGGTTTATTTTGCGCAGATGATGATTCCACTTTGATTTGAACTACTTCATCGTCAAGGATATAAGCGGCAAAGCTCGCTGGACAGCGTCGAATAGATTAACCAGACCACGGGGTTAAGTTCCATATATTTTCTGTCCGTTGAAGAGGGATATGGTTTTGATGAATGTGAATGAAATATACCAACCACCTCCATGTTACGAGAACTGATCTCCTTATAGGCATTAATTAATTCATTTGAATCGATTCTAAAGGAATAAATCGAATTGTCGGCGTTACGCATACGAATGATAGAATGAACGTTGGCCCGTTCTTCAACCGATTTACCATAGATAATCCCGAAGGTCCCTTCTAGTAGAGCACATGCCTCAGTAGGATAGCAGTGTTTTGCGATTCCTTCAAGTTCAAGAAGATGTTGTTGAGAGATAGAGACCGTGATTATCAAGAGGCAAGACAAACTAACAACAGGAGATGATCGCTAACCGTCAACTCGGGAAAAATTCAGGTCAAAATAATTTGCCTTAGCCACCAAAAATCTAGAAGTCAATATGATTTAGTTTGTTAACTAGACTTGTCGAGGTGTAATCCATGCCGACCAATGAGTTGCCAGAATATTGCGTCAACGCCAGCTGTGAATCAGGACTAATTGACGACACATTTGTAATAGGAGAAGAATCCAAGTTGGACTGGTTACCATTTGTGGTAGCGTTGTTCCCTTCGAAGGCGAAGCTGAGCTTTCATAAATGGGTGCAAAGTGCAGAAATAATCATAATTATCCTCACTTAGATTTGAGGTTGGAAGGAGAAATGTATCTCCGGCCATTATTAGTGAAGAGTCAAAAGTTTTACCCTCATCAATAGCACTAGTCACGGTGTGAGGTGTATTGTCATTATTTGTCCATTCAATTGAGTCGCCTTTTGATATGTTAAGAATGGCAGGGTCATAGGAGGGATTGCCCTGCGCCGAGGCACCAGGGGGAATACTAACGCTCTCAACAGGTCCAGAGCTCGGTCCTGTAGCATTACTGGCGTTGCCAGAAGCCACAGACTCTGCAGCTGATCCATTCCCACTGGTTGAGGACGCATTCCCGTCTCCCTGCTGTCCTTGTACAGCATCCTGCTCGGATGGTGACTTTGGAGAAACCAATCCAAAAACGTAAAAAGTTCCACCGCCCACAACTGCTGCGGCGACAAATATCACGGTTATAGCCTTCACATATGGACTCTCTTTATACGATGCCACTATTATCACGGTCGCAGGAATAGCAATCACCATCATCAATCCAATGAAGGCAAATATGCTAGGTACGGTAGTACTTACAGTAACAGCTGCTGCAATGCCGAATGTAACCAGAAATCCTAATGTGATGAATGTTGCTGATTTGGCCCTAGGGCTCCTCGGAAATCCATCCTTAAATATTCCTGCGGAAAGGAAGATCAAACCAATAAAGAGTGTCAACAAAGATACGGCATGCATTCCGTCGATAAACGTCTTGGCTATACCTGCAAGGGAAATTCCTACTCCTACTATTCCTATCGAAGTAAGGCCAATGCCTGGCGTCAGTAGGTCCCAATCGCTCATATCGTTATGTTGTTGGGAGCAAACCCAGATAATTAATCTTTACTGGTATTGCCGATGGTTCAATTTCTAACTTAAAGTACCACGGTGTTTTTGTAGGGCTAAGTGTGGGGCTAATGAGCAACACATTGGCTAAACAACATACAGAAACATCAAGTTTCAAATACTTTAACACATACCTAACATATGTAAGAAATCCTATCACCTTGATCAAAAAAGTACAGATATCCATCTCTGGAGCCCACAAGAAGCATCCCTCCTGCTAGACACGGCGAGGAGTCTATCATATCCATTGTAGGAAATTTCCAAAGTAACTGGCCGGTGAGTATGTCCAAGTAGTATATATGTGAATCAAGTGATCCAACGAAAACTTTCAGGCCTTTTGTCAAAAGTGGTGACGACCATATTTTGCCAGCAGTTTTAAACTTCCAGATCAAAGAACCATCGGCAGCACTCAAACAATGCAGATGTCCGTCTGAGGAACCTATCAAGACATAGCTTTGAATTGAAGAAGGAGAGGAGAGCAAAGGTGATCTTAAATCTGAAGACCAAAGTATTGCACCATTGTCTTTGTTTATCCGATAGAGATAACCAATCTGAGTTCCTATGTAAAGAGAAGGGAATCCCAGATCCTTGTCATTATCCGCATCGCTTGAAAGACAAGGAGAAGAGGATCTGACCTTGCCATCAAGATTTGTTTTCCAAACCATCTTTCCGTCCAAATCTAATGCATACAACATGCAATCATCAGAGCCTATGAAGATTCTATGTCCGTCAGACGATGGTGAACACCAGACCTCGCCTCCTGTAGCAAACTGCCATCTGAGATTACCTTCGTTATTTAAGGCGTAAATCTTTCCGTCTAGACATCCGAAAACATGAATATCTTCGATAGAACATATCGATGAAAATACTCCGTTTTGCAACTCATACTTCCACTTCTCGGTTGCGTCGTGAATATTAAAGGCACTAACACTACTAGGTACACCATCAGCGGCATGTTCGTAGACCCATTTTGAAAAGGTTGCCACTATTAGATGGTCTTTATATAGTGAGGGGCTGGACACTACGGGATTGGATGCATTAACATGCCATTTAACGACCAAGCTCGCTCTATCAATTCGATATATGCGACCAGTGATTGTACCCACAAACACCGATTGATTGTCTAACACCGGTGAGGATAAGATAGGACCTACTTTTATCATATTCCTAAATAAGGGCTTGCGCAAAAAGCCACTATTGGACGTACCAGACCTCTGGTTACTGCCTTTGAAGCAGGGCCAAGAATCTTGTGATTTTGAGTCTGACTGTGAGGACATGTGATCTATTGTTTGGTTTTAAATACGGAGTACAGTTTTCAACTATAATATGTTACGTACCGCCAAAGTCAATATTGGGGGAAGTTTTCATTTGAATGATGGACTAACACTTAAAAATAGGCGAAGATACTCCTCGGTCTATAGCTTGGCTGCCAGAAAGAACACTTCGCGAAAAAAGAGATTAATAAAACGTACAAGGCAGAATAGACCTGTACCAGCATGGGTTATCATTCGTACGCATAGACATGTTAGAACAAATCCCAAAAGGCGTCTCTGGCGAAGGACAGATGTCAACGTCGGCTAAAATTAGAGGTGGAGAAAAAGGTTAATGTCTTTGAATGAGACTCCTGAAGAGAGCATTTATACCGTTAATTTCAGAAAAGCTTGGATTACTCCGGAGTATAAGCGAACAAATAGGGTAATTGGCATATTAAGAGAATTCGTCAAAAGGCACATGAAGACCGATGACATAAAGATTGACCAGTATCTGAATAGATACTTGTGGCAGAGAGGAAAACGAAATCCCCCAAGGAAAATTCGCGTTCGGATGACCAAAGACGAAACTGATACTGTTGTGGTTTCACTCTATGAGGAAGAAAGAAAATCTCGGACACAAGATCACGAATTGAAACAAGAAGTAGAGACACCGGAAGAAAAACCTACCAAAAAGGAGAGTGAAGCGGAAGCCAAAGAAAAGGTTGAGCTTGAGGATTCGCTGAATAAAGAAGGTAAAGATGCAACCGCAAAGTCTGATGATAAGAATAAAAAAGAACAGGCGCTGAAAACGGTCGAGAAACCAAAGAAGAAATCTACTAGAAAGAAAAAATCAGCAGAGTCCTGAAATTCATCTTTCAACTTTATTCTCCTTTTGCATGCTGATTAATTTCTGTCTGACGTTGATTTGATGGTACTAAACGACGAACAGTTTAACTAAGTCATTTTTAATCGCGCTTTCAACAAAAATTAAAATAATCCCTTCTTTAACTCAGCTCATCATGGAGGATAAAACTATTGAAACTGGTAGAACTCAAATTAAGGTACTTGCCGCTGTAGCTCTTTTATCTGCCGGTATTTGTTTACCAATTTTGTACATTCAGTCATCTTTAGGTCAACTGCACCAACCTGACAGCGACAGTAACGGTAATTCTACACAGGCCATCAACCTTCAAAATATAACTTCGCAACAACAGTCGCGTTCAGTTAATGAAACAGAATTTGCCACTCATATTTCTCCTGAATTAGGTATAAAGATCGATCATCCAACTGATTGGTCGCCGATTGTTAGAAAATTTGCGAATGATGTTCAAGTTCTAGAATTTAATGCTAGTAGATCCGCAATGATGCAGCTTCTTCCTCCCACAGTCCGTATTTCGGTTCACTCCTCAACCCGATATGCAAAGTCTGAACCAGCTAACTGAGAGTTTACTTGCAATCGCAAGTAATTATCCGAGATTTGATCTCAGGGAGAATGGTACTGATACTCTAGGAAACGCTACAGCACAGAAAGTTCTTTACACCTACGGTAGTGGAGACCCTTCCCAGCAATTTACACTTCAGGCAATGGACATCTGGACCTTAAAAGATGGGAAAAGGTATGTGTTCTCGTATATCGCCCCAGTGTCAGAATTCTCGATGAATCTACCAATTGCAGAACATATGATTAGGTCGTTTACCTTTGAGTAGTCGCTTTAGATTTATGGCTGCAAAGAGGTAATTTGAGGCTTGCTTTCCAATGACGGAGGAGCATATGAGTTTAGTATCCCAAACACTTCAGCTCTTCTTAAGAGATAGGAGGCATGATGTGATTAGCGCCCAAAGAAAAAGAGCTTCATCCGGCCTTATCAGAAAGTTGGAAGAATTCCAACAATGTCAATCATGATTTGAATGAATCCAAGAGCGGAGATGGCCTCCCATCACCTAGGGTCTGGATAGAAGCATATGGTTGCTCGGCTAATGTGGCAGATTCCCAAACAATTGCAGGGGCATTGTCAACAAACGGGTTTGTAATCGCGAAGCCAGACGAAAAGCCTGACTTGAACATAATTGTTACCTGCTCCGTAAAGGATACTACAGAGCATAAAATGATGAGTAGGATAAAAGCCCTTTCAAAGACCGGAAAGCCGCTCATAATTGCAGGATGTTTGGCAAAAACTGAAACCGGGAAACTTCAAAGGCAATTCAGTGGCGTTTCGTTCTTGGGACCAAGATCCCTAACTAAGACAGTCAGCTGCGCGAAAGCGAGCAATCAAAGGCATCAGGTCCATTGAATTGGACGATGCAGATGGGCGGGAAAAATTGAGTATTCCCAGAGTGAGGATTAACCCGGTTGTTAGTATAATTCAGGTAGCAGTTGGATGCTTGAGTGAATGTTCATTCTGTCAGACTAAACTTGCAAAAGGGCAGATAACTAGTTATAGAATTGGAGACATCATGCTTGCCATAGAAAAGGATGTTAAGGAAGGTTGCCGAGAAATCTGGCTTTCTTCTACTGACAATGGTTGCTATGGCTTTGATATCGGAACCGACATCATCGAATTGTTGAGAAAGTGCAGGTTAATACCGGGAGATTTTAGAATAAGGATCGGGATGATGAACCCAATGTATCTGGGTTCCTTAAAGGACAGATTAATTCAACTACTTGAGGAGTCAGACAAAATCTACCGATTTTTACATATTCCAGTCCAGAGTGGCAGCGAACGGATACTGCGGTCTATGAAGAGAGGCCACACCGTCAAGATGTACAAGGACATCGTGCAATCTTTTAGGGATAGGTGTCCAGATATTACCATTGGGACCGATATCATTGTTGGTTTCCCAGGCGAGAGTGAAAAGGACTTTGAGGATACATTAGATTTGATTTCTGAGAGTAAACCAGAGATCGTCAACTGTTCGAGATATGGTGCCAGGCCTGGGACATCCGCAACATTGCTGGATGGTAGATTAACTAGTGAGATAGCCAAAACCAGGAGTGGTCGGGTTCATGAGCTTGCCACAAAGATTTCTAGTGAGAGAAACATGAAATGGATTGGATGGAGGGGTAGCATTATCATTGACGAGGTCGGCCAAAATTTTATACAGGGTAGAAACTATGTATATAAACCAATTTTCATCAGAAAAAAAGAATTCAATTCTGGTTCAGCACAACTTGGGGATCGAATCATGGTTCAGATCAAGAGGTGCTCTTCACGAGCATTGGAGGCAGTCGAGCTTGGTTGAGGAAAATAATTGTTTAGAGCCGGGTCATACTGACAGACATCCCGCGATGCTCTAACAGAGGTATAGTACGATTTATCGTAACTTTTAACTAGTATAAATTATACTCCTCTCTACGGGGGGGCTGTAGGACTGCTAGAAAATTCTTCAGGTGATAGTTTGAATAAGATGAGAAAACCTATTCTTCTTTTGGGAGTAGGAGGTCTAGGAAGCCGGCTTGCTTCAAAGATTGCAATGAAACTAGAGTGTGCTTGTTCGATAGTTACGGATGATGAGAGGTGCGAAACGGGCGGATATCCTACTGTTTTGATAAATACTCAGTCATGGATCAATCCGTCTGGTCGCAAACTCAGGTTTTATGCTCAAGCATCGGTGGATAGGATCAAGTCTATGGTGGCAGGCTATAACACAGTATTGATCATAGGTAATCTAGCCGGAAAAGCTGGAATCGCACTTTGCCCGACAATTTGCAACATTATCAGAAATCATCGACCTTTTGCTTCAAATCAAATATGTGAAGACAAATTCGCTTCATCCCGGTCAACAAACGAAACGGGACAATCGATAGCAACAAACGAAATTGACGTCATTACTTTCGTTATTATGCCCTTCAAGTTTGAAAAGAGCCGAATATTTGACGCAGGAATTTCACTGCGGAGGATTCGAGAATCATCTGGTGCAGTTGTCGTCATTGACAATGATGCATTTTTGGACAACAATCCTGATTTGACAATTTCACAGTGTCATGACCTTACCAATCAAGCAATATTTGACGCTATTTCTTCATTTTATCAAACAGAATTCAATGGTGATTTAAATTTATTAAGTGTAGGAAGACCTGATAGAGATTCGGTCTCAAGCTTCCGCGATGGATTCACTCGCCATGTTGTTGGATAGTACTGACATAGAATCCGTGAGACGTACTCTAGTCTATGTTATGGGCGGCGATAGGATTTCTGTAGGCGCGATGAATGGGCTGGTCAACACAGTTCAGTCAATCTTTAGAAAAGATAATTTGAGCGATGTAGATTTGGTGATGTCAAGTACTGGGCGTGTTAATGTGCATCTCCTTTCCTCCATTATCTCTAGGACTAAATTCGACAGGTATGATCCGTTGTCAGAAATTATCCCTTGTAGGAATAATCTTGATTGGGAAGAATTGGATTGTTCCCCTGAATTCAGTTTAGACATCAGAGACGTTGAATAATTTAAGCACCTCATTTTGTGCCCTTCCAATCCTTTTTCCGTTACAATGAATTCCCTTGTCTTAGAAGTATGTGATGTTTGTCTCTCCAGTAAGCCTTTGTATCTACCGAGTATTCATCATTTGAAGTTCTAGATTGCATTAAATCCTGTAGGGACGCTATTTCTAAGTCTTCTTTTAGGACTTCACCTGATGGATTAGAACACTGTCAGATTTCGGTTCGATTTGGTACCTTCTTTGTTCCTATTCGTGGGTTTTGAGAGCTCGTTATAGCAGTCGCATCTCTCGTAAATTGACATAACCTTTCCACATCGTTCGCACAATTTGAAGATAACTTCATCGGTTTGCAGCTGGCCAGTCATTAGAGCCATACATACTATGTGCCTTCAAGGTATAAAAATTTGACTTGACAGAGCCAAATCTAAAATAATAATAATGAATCTATGTATTTCACCAATATGTAACTAAATTTATATGATTTAATATATTTCCTTACGACTATTATTACTTAGTCTGTGAAAGAAGACGAGATTGAATGATTTGTTCTGTTGCATCTATCAAAAGCTCTGCATCCTTCAGAGTGTGCATAGCGGAAATTGCACCCATTTTTTGAGGTAGAAAGAACATGTTGTGTTTTGCAATTAGAGCGAAGTGATATTTTCTAAGCAATTCTCTGTCAGATAATCCTACGTCTGACGCCGAGTTTATTTTTCGTATGTTCTTGTTGAGAAAATGGGTCATAAATAAGGAGCCAACCCCTGTTACATCCACATCGATCTTTGCGTCTGAAATACCTTTTTCAGTCCTTCTCTTACCCGATTGCCTATCTTGTTTATTTTGGGATAGATAGTCGATTTGTTCAGTTTAAGGTGTTTCAAGGTCGCTAACCCTGCTGTCATCGTCAATGGATTTGCGGCAAAGGTCCCCCCTCCAATATAACATGCAACTTCGCTCTTTTCTCTCCCAACTGGATTGCACAAAGACATGATGTCCCTGTCACCACACAAAACCCCGATTGGTAAACCTCCTCCTACTATTTTTCCCAGAGTAAACAAGTCTGGGTCCAACTTATATTCGTCTGCTGCACCTTTAAAGGACAAGCGAAACCCAGTGACGATCTCATCAAGGATAAAGAGAGCATCATTGGTCTTTGCGAATTCCTGTAAACCATGGAGATACTCTCTTTCCGGGGTAATGCAGCCTGCACCGCCAAGTACAGGCTCCACTATTACGCATGCTAAATCATCCTGTATTGTGTTAAGAATTTTCAGGGATCTTTCCAGATCATTAAACGGAATAGACTCGACAAATTGCTCTTCATCTTGAATTAGACCTAATCCTTCGTCCAGTTCGAAGGGATAATTTACGGATTGGAGAAGATTGGTATTATATCCATGCCACCCCCCTACGATCTTTGCGACAACCCTTCTACCAGTCCTCGCCCTGGCGAGTCGAACTGCATACATAGTAGCCTCTGAACCCGTCACTAGAATAGCGAATCAGTTCGGCACGAGGCATTCCCTCCTTAATAGCGTAGGCAAGATCCAGAGCTTAATCTGTTGACAGTGCCAAATAGCGTTCCGTGACTTGCCTGATTCCTAACAGCAGAGGCAACGACTGGATGTGAATGACCCATTATGAGAGCCCAATGGCCCATCCAATAATCCGTGTAATCATTGCCATCTACATCGTGCAAGTATTTTCCTTTCGCTGACTTCGTATAGAAAGGATAAGGGTCGAAATGTCTGATATTGTGGCTGATACCTCCCGGAAAGCACGACAAGGATTTCTTGTAAAGCTCACGGGATTTTCGAGTCTTTTTCGAATACCCTTTTTGAAATTGGGTGGCTACTGCTGGATTCATCGGTCGCTAACTAGATTCAGAACACTTTTTAATTGTTATCTTAGGAAAGAGAAATCCTTAAAGTTGAAGAAATCTCGAAACTCTTCAATAAGGATCTATTCAGGATGATATATGACATACCTAAATACACACTTACAATGCCAAACTTTTATTGACATTGATGCTGAGTATAACTGAATATCTCCTTTTTTGGTAACGTATCGAGCTGTTAAATCTCATTTCTTGCGAACGTTTATATGGAAATCCTGTGACAGACTTGTAGAACGTGGACTATAAGGCGGCGTCAGTGATGATCTCTCAAGTAACAATGGTCTTAGTGCCATTGAATGATTCACTGACCTCCAGTTACGCTCATATCATGGAGATTCGATGAAAATCGTATCTGACTTAGGTTACACGACCCGCACAATAACAAACAGTCCGACAGTACCTCTCATAAATTTATAATACGACATGGATCGACTCCGGTTGATCCTGCCGGACCCGACTGCTATCAGAGTGGGATTAAGCCATGCGAGTCAACGTAGCAATACGTGGCATACGGCTCAGTAACACGTAGTCAACATGCCCAGGGGACGTGGATAACCTCGGGAAACTGAGGCTAAACCGCGATAGGCCAAGATTTCTGGAATGGATCATGGCTCAAATCTATATGGCCCCTGGATTGGACTGCGGCCAATCAGGCTGTTGGTGAGGTAATGGCCCACCAAACCTGTAACCGGTACGGGCTCTGAGAGGAGGAGCCCGGAGATGGGCACTTAGACAAGGGCCCAGGCCCTATGGGGCGCAGCAGGCGCGAAACCTCTGCAATAAGCGAAAGCTTGACAGGGTTACTCTGAGTGATTTCCGCTAAGGAAGTCTTTTGGCACCTCTAAAAATGGTGCAGAATAAGGGGTGGGCAAGTCTGGTGTCAGCCGCCGCGGTAATACCAGCACCCCGAGTGGTCGGGACGATTATTGGGCCTAAAGCATCCGTAGCCGGTCCTGCAAGTCCTCCGTTAAATCCACCCGCTCAACGGTTGGGCCGCGGGGGATACTACAGGGCTAGGAGGCGGGAGAGGCAAGCGGTACTGGATGGGTAGGGGTAAAATCCACTGATCCATTGAAGACCACCAGTGGCGAAGGCGGCTTGCCAGAACGCGCTCGACGGTGAGGGATGAAAGCTGGGGGAGCAAACCGGATTAGATACCCGGGTAGTCCCAGCTGTAAACGATGTAGACTCGGTGATGGGCTGGCTTCGTGCCAACCCGGTGCCGCAGGGAAGCCGTTAAGTCTGCCGCCTGGGGAGTACGGTCGCAAGACTGAAACTTAAAGGAATTGGCGGGGGAGCACCACAAGGGGTGAAGCCTGCGGTTCAATTGGAGTCAACGCCGGAAATCTTACCGGGGGCGACAGCAGTGTGAAGGTCAAGCTGAAGACTTTACTCGACAAGCTGAGAGGAGGTGCATGGCCGTCGCCAGCTCGTGCCGTGAGGTGTCCTGTTAAGTCAGGTAACGAGCGAGACCCCTACCGCTAGTTGCTATCGCTACTCTCAGGAGTGGCGGGGCTAATTAGTGGGACCGCCGCCGCTGAGGCGGAGGAAGGAGGGGGCTACGGCAGGTCAGTATGCCCCGAAACCCTCGGGCCACACGCGGGCTGCAATGGTAAGGACAATGGGTTTCAATCCCGAAAGGGGGAGGCAATCCGTAAACCTTACCACAGTTATGATTGAGGGCTGAAACTCGCCCTCATGAATATGGAATCCCTAGTAACCGCGTGTCATCATCGCGCGGTGAATACGTCCCTGCTCCTTGCACACACCGCCCGTCGCTTCATCGAAGTTGGTTCTTGGCGAGGTGATGCCGTATTGGTATTATCGAACCTGGGGTCAGCAACGAGGGAGAAGTCGTAACAAGGTGGCCGTAGGGGAACCTGCGGCCGGATCACCTCCTTTAAAGTAACTGTCGGACTGGCTTGTGTAAAGGGTCGTGTAGCCAAAACAAAAAGAGATGCAATTCTCCAATAGAAAAAGGAATGTCAATCCTTTGGGGGATGAAGGACGTAGTAGATGTGAATTTACGATGATCGTCGCGCATAGGAAAGTCAATTTAAGACAGACTCAAGACAGAAAAATAGACAAAATTATGTGGTGAAACTGAAATATAATGTATACATCAATTCTATAATCTAAACAAAGAAGATTCAAACACGAGTAATTAGCTACAATCATAATACAGTAATGTTCGCGCAAATGTGTCTGCATTATGTATATTTGGTGGTGATCCTATCGTGTACTCTGAAAGGATAGGGTACAAAAAGATAGGTGTTAATGGCAGATAGAAGATATATGTATGTCTTGTTTATGTAGCGGTACATTCTCAATACATACATAGAAACAGATACAGAATATACAAGAAGTGTCAAATCAGATCTTTATACTCATCAGAAAGCGTTCATGCGGGTACCTAACTATCTTTACAGAAATGCGAAGGAATTAGGTGTGCAAAGACGCCGGTTGGGGAATGACTAGGCTTGGTAAGCGATGAAGGACGTGGCAAGCTGCGATATGCCTGGGGGAGGTGCATGCGACCGCTGATCCCGGGATTTCCGAATGAGATCTCTCTTTACACTCCCTTGCTTGCGCTTGGGAGGGCGAACTGTCCGAAGTGAAGCATCTGAGTAGGACGAGGAAGAGAAATCAAATGAGATTCCGTTAGTAGCGGCGAGCGAAACCGGAATAGCCTAAACTGAATCTGCTATGGTAACATGGTAGAGATGTGGTGTGTTATAGCGTATAGGATCCTGCTCCTCTAGTTGAGGTGCACTGGAACGTGCTGGCAGAGAGGGTGATACCCCCGTAAACGAACGGGAATGGGATTCTGCTATAATAAGAGTAGCTGGCCTTGGCAGTGGCCAGTGAAGGTGGGTGAAAGTAGCATCCAAGGCTAAATATTAACCAAGACCGATAGTATACTAGTACCGTGAGGGAAAGTTGAAAAGTACCCCGGAAGGGGGGTGAAAAGCGCCTGAAACCAACCGGTTACCGACGTGTAGGGCTTGAAAGGATTATGGTAGAGATTCCGTAAGGAATTGAAGCCTTCCAGAGTCCTATGTTCCGTCTAGAAACACGGGCCAGGGAGCTTGCTGTTATGGCGAGTTTAACCTTTTACAAAGGGAAGACGAAGGGAAACCGAATTCGCGCAGCATAATCTGCGAGGCGATGGATTTGAAAGAGTCTTAGTCATAGCAGTAAGGCTAGAAACCGGACGATCTATTCCTGGATAAGACGAAGGTGGGCGAAAGTCCACTGGAGGTCTGAAGGGGTCCTGACGTGCAAATCGGTCCTCTGATCTGGGATTAGGGGTCAAAAACCAATCTAGTCCGGTGATCGCTAGTTCCCGTCGAAGTGGATCGCAGTCCTGCCTTGGTGGAGATGGCTTGTATTGTAGAGCACCGATCGGACGGTAAGGGCTCGAAAGGGCTCGCCGCCCATTCGAACTCCGAAGATACAAGCGTCGTAGAAGCCAGGAGGCGGGTTTATGTGGGGTAAGCCTCATAACCGAAAGGGGGACAACCCAGACTAAAGTTAAGGCCCCGGAATGTCTGCTAAGTGTCAAACTAAAGGGTGTCCTCGAGCAAAGACAGCAGGAAGGTAGGCTCAGAAGCGACCATTCTTTAAAGAGTGCGTAACAGCTCACCTGCCGAGCTTGGGGGCCCCGAAAATGGACGGGGCTCAAGCAGACTGCCGATACTTTAGACCACCGACAATGTCGGTGCGTGGTAGACGGGCGTAGTGTTCGGGTAGAAGCTGGGCTGTGAAGTCCAGTGGACTGAACTAACTATTGCAGATCCTGGTGGTAGTAACAGCATAGCCGGGTGAGAATCTCGGCGACCGCAAGGGCAAGGGTTTCCCGGCAATGCGTCGTCAGCCGGGAGTTAGCCGGTCCTAAGAACAACCTCAACAGAGTTGTCCGAATGGGAAACTGGTTAATATTCCAGTGCCTTGGGAGGATCGTTAACACCTACTCTGTCGCTTCTGGATAAGGGGAGCAGAACCGTCGTTCTGTCTAAGTATCCGAGTTCTGGGGAGGTACCCGTAATGGTGAGAACTAGAACGAGGTGCGAATGGCCTTCCGCAAGGAGGGTTCTTCTAAGTCCAGGAGACAATGAAAGCAGAGAATGGGAGAGACTTTCAAGACCGTACCGAGATCCGACACTGGTGCCCTGGATGAGTAGTCTAAGGTCTGTCGGGCATACCGTAAGGCGAGGGAACTCGGCAAAATAGCTCCCGTACCTATGGTATAAGGAGTGCCTGCAGCTTTTGTGAGGAGCAGGAGTTGCAGGTCGCAGTGACAAGGGGGTCCCGACTGTTTAATAAAAACACAGGTGGTCGCTAGTCCGAAAGGATTTGTACGGCCTCTGTATCCTGGCCAGTGGCGGTACCTAAAACCTGGGTTCAACTGGGCTAAGGGCCGCTAAACGCCGGGAGTAACTCTGACTCTCTTAAGGTAGCCAAATGCCTTGTCGGGTAAGTTCCGACGTGCATGAATGGAACAACGAGGGCCCCGCTGTCCCCGCCTGCAGCCCGGTGAAGCCACATAACGTGGACGAACAGTCCACGAACCTCTGTCGGGGAGAGAAGACCCTGTGGAGACTTACTGCAGCCTGTTGTTGCGATATGGTTGTGGATGCATAGAGTAGCTGGGAGCCTACGAAGTCAGCCCTTTGGGGCTGATGGAGGCGAAAGTGAAACACCAGCCATCTACAACCGTATTGCTAACCCGTTATCACGGGGACATCGGCAGGTGGGCAGTTCGGCTGGGGCGGCACCCCCTTGAAAATGTATCGAGGGGGCCCAAAGATTGGCTCAGGCGGGACAGAACTCCGCCGGTGAGGGCAAAGCCAAAAGCCAGTCTGACTGGATCTCCAATGATACGGGATTCAGAGGCGAAAGCCGGGCTTAGCAATCCATCATGTCCCCACTATTGGGGGCTGGTGGTGACAGAAAAGTTACCCTAGGGATAACAGGCTCGTCGCGGGCGAGAGCTCCCATCGACCCCGCGGTTTGGTACCTCGATGTCGGCTCTTCCCATCCTGGTTCTGCGAGCAGGAGCCAAGGGTGGGGCTGCTCGCCCATTAAAGGGGAACGTGGAGCTGGGTTTAGACCGTCGTGAGACAGGTCGGTCTCTGCCTGACAGGGGCGTGGTTGTCTGAGGGGAAGTTGCCCCTAGTACGAGAGGAACAGGGCAGCGCAGCCTCTGGTCTATCGAGCTGTCCGACAGGGCACGCTGAGCAGCTAAGCTGCCTAGGATAACTCCTGAAAGCATCTAAGGAGGAAGCCTTTCCCGAGAAAAGACAACCTTCCGTGAGGAATAGGGCGGCCATAGAAGATGGCGTTGATGGGGTGGAGGTGTACGCATCAAGCTTCGGCGAGGTGTTCAGCCTGCCATTACCAATAGCCCAAGGCATCCAACCTTCGACTTTCTGAGAAAAGAAAGTTAACAAAACTTGTATCCGACTGAGCAAACTGATGTATGAGAACAAATGATAAAGAGTGAATTGGCGCGGAGATGTATGTGCTGGTGCATGTATGTTCGTAATGCATGGACACATCTTCTTCTTTGCCGTTATCAGCATCTTTGTTGTCCAAGATACAAGGTTGGCCTTTGTTCATCAATATCCCTTCAGAGGAATCGATAGATTGCAACCGTAAGAATTCACCAAACTAAGTAGTGCATGCACTGCGTAAAGAACACTGTATTGGCTATGTGACTATAGCACTTGTGAATGAATGACTGAAAAGAGTCTGTTTTAGATTGAACTTTGCGTATCCGCAGTTTTCCTATGCGCGACGGTGAATTTTTTCAGTTAATCCTGCAATAGAAGTAGTTTGTAATTGAAATAGTTGGATATTGTAAGTTGTATCTTAATTCGCATTGGTTTTTGTTTCTAATTCGTGCCAAGATGAAATCACAAGTTGTTTGAACGCTACAATTATTTAGGGGAGTGTTAAATTTGCTGATCTGTTGTGTTTGTTCTTAAGTTGTGTTATGCCTACAACTCTCGCTAATAGTACTAGTGAACTTTTAGTTGAGGATTTGCGTTTGTCTTCGTTATCATCATCATCATCATCATCATCATCATCTTTATCGTTGCCTTCGGTATTTCCGGTGCTTAGTCAAAGAGTTTATGAGAATTCAGGTGCTTCTCTACTTCTGACGATCCTTTTTGGCAGCAGTGTTTGTGGTTGCGGTTTTACTTGCGGATTGGGGCTTGAAGATCTTTGACACAGGTCCAGAACGAAGCGCGCATGGCTAAGATGAATGGTGCTGGTACTCATAATAATGACGCTACTCTAAATGCCAATGCTAATGGTCTTGGAAAAAAGACGAAAACTAAAACAAGTTCGACGAAATTACAATTAAAGATCTCTCGCGATCCTTCTTCTAAGAATCAGGAAATTTATTTTGAATCCGTACCTTCAGTCATATGCCTCTCTCACAAAGAGGATGTTGATGGTCTTTCTTCCGCAGCCCTTGTCAAATCTGCATTCAAGGGCTGCTATGTGATCTTACTTGATTACGCTAATCTCATCAGACATCTTAAAAGACTGTCTTTTTTGATATCATCGTCAACAGGAACGGAAGAGATTCGTTCTGAATCTTTGAGTACTGAGGGCTCTGTAACGACTACTGTTAGTCGCTATGGCGACAGTAACAGCAACAATAACAGCAACAACAACAACAATGTTCGTAAAGTTAAGGCTAGTACTACAAAGAAGTCGAGAAGAAACAAAAAACTGATAATCTGTGATCTTGGCCTTAACAAGAAAAACGAATCTGCATTCATACAAATTCTTGATGAAATAGCTTCAAATGGCTACAATGTAGAATACATAGACCATCATGATGTAAGTGAAGAAATAAAGGCTGAATTGCGAAAAGTTGGAGTTACTCTTGTTCATTCTACCGATGAATGCACAAGCGTACAGGTTTACCAACGTTACAAGAAAAAGCTCAACTCGTATTCTTCATTCTATGCTGCTGCGGGGGCGCTGACTGATTATCTGGAACAGAGACCTATTGCTTCTATGCTCGTATCCAGATTTGATAGACATTTTCTTATGCTTGAATCTACGGCCCTTTCCTACATGATTTCCTCTAACCAACATGACGAGAAATTTCTGCTGAAAATTGTCGATTCTATCACTATGAACAAATTTCCACATGACATAGAGGGAGGCTTCATGATGGCTGAAAAATATGCAATTAGAGTATCTGAGGCTGTAAAATCTTTGGAGGGTTCGATAATTCGAAAGGACAAGTTGGCGTATGTTCGAAATAATCTAGATCTTACTGCAAGTGTAATAGTAAATTTTGTACTTGGTATTTCGGGCCGCCCAGTAGCACTGGTTTACAAGCCTCGGGACGACATCAATTCCTTTGTCATTTCAATTAGAGGCTCAAAGGAATGTGAAGCTCATCTGGGGAGGCTTGTAAATGAAATCGCCGCTAATATTGGAGGGAGTGGCGGAGGACATGATAAAGCCTCTGGAGCAGTTATTCCAAAAGAACGCATGAATGAATTTATTTCCGAACTAGATAAGCAAATATGAATAGTGAGTTTAGAGGCTCCTCATTTTGCTTTTGCTCTACACGTTTTGTTCGGCTCGGCCGAATTAGCCCAGATGCATTCTCCTTGGTCACCAAAAAAACAATATACATTACTTTAACATTCAGATGATTTGGAGTGTGGGTTAGATTTGCCAGTCATTCAAATAACGTTGAGCAAAGGTAGAACAGTCGAGCAGAAGCGAGAACTTGTCCAAATAATTACAGAAGAGTCTGCGCGTATTCTTAAAACAAAAAATGAGAATATCAGGATTCTGATCTATGAGGTAGAAGGAGAAAATTGGTCAAATGCGGGTATTCTGGGCTTGGATATGAAAGACCGATAAATTTGGTGATACTGTGCAATTAATACCACATTAAAGTAACGATTTTAAAATGTCTGACCTTTGGCGGGCAGGTTAATGCATATGTCTGTGGATTCCTATTGATATCCATCCCTCTCGTCTAAAATACCAAAGCAGAAGAACTGTGCTTGTGACTGCGCCTATTAGCAGTATCACGAGAGTAGTGTAATTTCCAAATATTGCCAATGCGGGATTGTTATTGTCTCCAGGTAAAGGTAGGTTCATTCCGTAGAAAGTGCTTATTATAGTCACGGGAATTGAAAGCGTAAAGAGAATGGTTAGTATAGATAAAATTCTGTTTGATTTTTCTGAGCTCAACATAAAATCTGTGTCTTTGTATATTTCGATAGTCTCTTTTGATTCATCTAGTGTCTCTAAAACCTTTTCTATGTGATCCTTAACATCATAAAAGTATGGAGTCAGGTCCTCTTTGGAAAAGCGCTGAACATCTCGAGCCAGGTCCATTACAATTCGTCTCATAGGAATGATAAGACGTCTTAATATGGTAATTTCTCTTCTCAAAATCGAAATTTCCCTTGCTTCTGACATTTTTTCATTGAATACGCCTTCTTCAATATCGTCTATATTGCCGACGATCTTCATCAGTACGTGAAATAAATCGTCTACCAAGGTATCTATGATTGTATGAAGCAGGTAGCCAGGCTCCTTGCCCATTAGATTCTCTTTCTGGTTTGGATTCTCCTGACACATCTTGAAAAGGTCCAATAAAGGTTCGAGCTCACCTTGGTGGACGGTTACGAGGAAATTGGCTCCCAGAAACATTGATAACTGACTGACTCTAGGGACATGCTTCTCTTTGCCCCTTGATGGGAAGTGAATTATGACAAAAATATAATTGCTATGTCTTTCGACCTTTGGAAGCTGAATCTTCGAAAGGGAATCCTCCAAATTCAGGTCATGAAAAGAGTAAAGCCTACCAAGCGCATCCATCTCTCGCCTTGTTGGCCTTGGGAGATCGATCCACTTAAATCCATCGCTTTCCACCGTGCGCAACGATTTCATGAAATCTGTCTCCATCTTCAATCACGCCAAGTAAGTTTCCCATAATTTAGTCTTATAATCTATTGCATTTTGGTAAGTATACTTGTCACAAAAGTAAATTGACTGCATAGGTATTCTATATCTAGGCCAGTTATAGTTATACTCTAAAATAGTACATCCAATTCGCTTTGAAGGCATGACTCAGGTTGAGGAGATATCATATTACCAATCATTACCTGAAAGCAAAACGTCGCCAAAGACTCATTTATTTATATGCGCTCACAAGTTATTATTATTGTAAATTGTCGATTCGGAAGCAAAGCCCTTTCTATGATAGAGAATCGGAAAAATTGTTTCCTGAGATGCCAGATTCTGCTTCTGCAATCGCAAAGGTTTTTCTAAATATTGAACAATTTGATATTGGACAAAGCTACGTAACTGCTAAAATTGTCAACAAGTATGGTGATAAAGTGGGGCTTAATATTCAGGGGGGGAGACCTGGAATCGAACTACAAGAAAGCCTGTTTAGATTGCAAGGTAAGCAAACTCCAAAACATGTCTTTGTACTTGTGAAGGTTAAAGATAGTGGAAATCTACTAGTGCGGAAATTGCCAGTAGTGGGTATCAAGGATTGGCTTTTAATTTATGAAGACACCTTATTTTTACTCGCAGTTAAAGATAGGTACGATGAAATCGAATTCAGGGTTATCTGATTGCTGATAAGGATACGGGCATAAGAAAATTACGGAAATTAATAATAGCACCGTTATGACGCCTGCAAAATATCGGGAACTCAAAAGAATTTGCACATGATATTAGCCAGCTAGCCCGCCTACCAAAGACCCCGTACGTATATTTTTCATAAACACAAAATAACTAAAACGATCCATACAAGGCCTTGAATTAAATAAGCGCCTAGCGCAGTCCAGTTTTCACCTTACCTGCACTAGGCATGTTCCCCATCGGTTTGGTCGATGTACCTCTACCTAAAGCCTATGCTAATTTAAATGTGACTGGGCCGGTGATTCTATCACGTTTTCTCTTGTTTTTTTCTAATCTGGATATTTCCAGTCTGATGGAGAGTCATCATTCTAGAGCGACCCGAATGATGATATTTGCTTTTGTATCTGAATTAAGTCAATTCAAAGTAGGACACGAATGTTTATTGAATTAAAAATACAGTTCATGTCCACATCTTGTAAATCCCGTATTTTCAAGAAAAGGTAGCATTTAATAAACATGACATTGCATACAATTCAGTTGAGCAATAACAGGGACTTTCTGTCGCAACAATTAATGTGGATAGGAATATCTCTAGTAATAAGCCTCGCCATCTCATTCATAGTTCCATTTCCGGTACTCGCTTCCAATCATTATCGGAGTCTTCATACTTCTCAGCTTTTACGTAAGGAAACGAGCCATGAAAAGGATGGGGATGTCTGGTACATCAATGTTTGGCGGGTACAATTCAGGGTCCTCTCTTAGTTATTATTGTATGAATTGTGGAACAAAGCACAACCAAGTTGCTTGCCCCAAATGTGGTTCCAAGATGAAACGTGTCGGGTCTTAAACAGGATGTAAACCTAGATCAACTATCTTGATTTTATTGTGTTATTGCTGAGTCAATTATTAACCTAGCAATATCAGGTACTCTGATTAGTATATTTCCTTAAAATTGTTGATCAGTTGGTAATTTGCGGAGAAATTTCTGTTAGACTGTTAGGAAACAGTTCTGACCTAGATTCTCTAAAGAATGTTTTAGGTTGCATTCTTAGACACTGCTGAAATATGACATATGTAAGCTTGTCTTTAGGGACTCAGAATTTGGGTGAATTTAAGTCAGTATTAGATGTATTGTTCGTATTCACAGTTCTGGCACTTGCATTTTATGCAGGCATCTTTTTGCTGGCTGGACCTGCTAATGAAGATGGCGCTCTAGCACATCCTAAGGATAGCGTTCTTCCGTTATTGTATGATGATGATGATGATGATGATTATTTAGCACAAAGTTCAGATTTCAAGTTAGATGGCGAGGGCATAGCTGGAGTCGTTCCCGTATCCAGCGGCAGCAGATACGGTTATTCTGGTTCAACGGGTATTTCGGTCCAGCAAAATGTGACTCAGCAGAATGTATGCAGCTCCAATACCGCATATTGTTATAATGAGGTTGACAATGACTTCAATGTTAATCCCCCGTAGGTATCGTTTGAATATCTAAAAGCAGTTTTTAGTGTTTGTTGATATTAGTAAAGAAGAACGGTCTCAAATAAGAGTTGGGATAATTAAATCTAGTATAACAAGAGAATACTAATATCCAGGCTGAGGACCACTTCCAAATATTGTATTATTTACCTTCTTTTATTCCAAAATCCAGTAAAGCAATCGAATAGTTTATATACTACCGCGTTGCCAATGTATAGTAACGGTTAAATAGAAAAATGGTCAATACCATAAATATGAAACAGGTCCAACTACTAAGGATCTTGGTTAAGGAGAGGGCAATAGTTAGACTGTTGAAAACAATAGGAAACTCTGATTACCCAACAAGAGAACTGCTTAATAAGCTGGGCGCATACGGATATGGACATAAGCTATTGGTAAGAGCTGAAAAGATCGGTCTTGTTCAGAGAAAGGTTGAGAAGAACAGGGTTTACAACAAGCTCACCAACGACGGTAAAAAGGTAGTCAAGCTCGCAAAACAAATTGGAGTCTAATCTAGGCTAGCTTTACGTCACTTACCCTAGAAGGACGTCCGAATAGTTCTTCAACTTGGAACCAAAAGCGAACTGAGATTCCCCTGTTTTTATTTTAATAGCAAATTTCGTAATTTATTATCTTTATTAGTTAATTAATTGCATCTCCTTCTCACGAAGTTAAGTCTGGTGCGCAGTTTTCTTTTTGTATCCTCGCGATTTAGGAGTGGCCACCTTGGCCGTCGATGGATACTGAAACAGGGTAGGAGGCCTTATCTAATGCTGAGTCCTAAAGCCCGAAGCAAGTTCGTGAATCTTGTCATACCATGACTCGGCTTTTATAATTCCACTGGCTACAAGGATGCCTTTGGCGCCTAATCTTAGTGCACTTTCAACGTCCGCTTTATCAACGATGCCCGCACCACAAATCACCTTACTACTATTTGACCTTTCTTCGACTGAAGATATAGACTTTGTAACAATAAATGGGTTTTCTTTAGACACAGCTTTCCCAGAGCCAATCAGCTCTGGTGGCTCGATGGCTATAAAATCAGGGTTGAAGTTAGCAACTGTTCCTGCTTCCTCCGGCGTCCTGACGCAGACTATCGAGACCATTTGGAGGTTTTTTAAGATGCTGATCACCTCTCTGATAGAGTCGGTACTGTCGAACCTATGTTCACTGTGATTTACTAGTGAACCGACAGCACCATATGATTTGACAATTTCAGGAACTAGAAAGCCAGTCGTTGATCCAGGTTTTGAAAAGTCGACGTGTTGACCAATAACGGGAGTCTTTACTGCCGCACAGACCTGACTTAGTGACGGGGGAGGAGGGGCAATAATGATATCAACCCCTGTATCGTCACTGACCTGTTCCGATACTTTTGACAGTTCTATACTCTTTTCTCCTGCTATCTCAAGATAGTTCTTAAAATTGATAATAAGCGGTGAATTAAAATTCAATTCTTTACTCTTAAAGGAACACCAAACATTCTGAATGTATCATTCCTATGCTGTCGACAAGTGGAGTAGCTTATCCCAAAGGAAGGTGAAGCCTTTTGTTGTGTTATCATACATCTTCTAAATAGTATCTATATTCATTCATTCATTCGTCTTTGTCGATTACCTGGACTTGCCTAACACACTCTTGACGTCCTTGAATTTTTCGTTAAGCTTTTTCATCCTTGCTTCATAACCTTTGTTATACTCAAGCTCATCAGGAACTAATGTAGCCGGGTGAATAAATCCTTGGTTACGCATCACCATAGCGCGCTCAGCTGCCCACATTCTTTGTAATTCCCAATCAGCTGTACCGAATCCATCGTGGGGACCGACAAATTTACCATTGCGCATACTAAATACAAGGCATGACACTATTGGTAATGAATAGTTGATTGAAGCTGATGAATTCAGTTTAACGGGCATTAACGGCATGTGATGACTACCTCTGGTGTCTCCAGCAACAAAGTGTGGGTTATTGAAAGCGCTTCCGACCTCTTCGGTGGCAGGAAAATCCTTTTGGGTACGAACTATCATAATCGGATCGTCTTTACCTACGTATGTCCCAGCTATATTGTGTAACCTATCTGTGGATGCAGAAACGATTACTTCGCCATCTTCTTCTTCTGAAGAGACTATTGAGTGAACTACGAATCTTCCGGGATACATGAGGGCCGCTTCCAACTCTGCCTTGTCCCCCCACATCTTGAGGCTTGCCAATTTTCCCGACATTACGTCCATAATTCTGAAGGTGACACCAGCGGCGAGTTTTTCGTTTATCAACAACCCAGTGTTACTTCCAGCATCTACAAAGGCGCGCCACAATGGGAAGTTAAATGCTCCTGGTTCTGTCTTGTCTGCAGCGTATATACTGAAAACCTCACTTGGCCTTTCTTCCATCTCAATTTCTGCTACACCAGGGCCCATGCCTTTGACATTGCCTGAAAAAGCATCCTTGAGGAGATCCTGACCTGCCCCGTACAATCCTTGTTCCTTTGCTACCTTGGTACCGGTGGTAAAGGCGTCCCACGCAAGTTTATGAATCTTCTCGTTTTCCATACCGTGCGTGTGACTCATAATGATATGAATATCGTCACCTGTGTAGCCGATGTACAAATCAATTAGTAGGTTTTTTGAATTTTTCCTTACAAATTCCTTAACCGAATTTAAAAGTTCATCACTTGGCCTGGTATGACCTCCAATCGCGCCGATATCTGCCTTTATAGCTGATACAGTTACTTTCATTAATTTTCCCTAGCCTATTTCGCCCCGTGCATCATAAATCCTTTCCGATGGGATCTCTTCACTTTCGATATCAGGCATTGATTCTCAGGTAGCATGCCATCACACCACACCACTCAAGTAGCATGCCATAACACCCCACCACCGAAATAGGCGAAGCACACTTAGACCTATGCTTAAAGGCAGACTAACTTTGTGCACCCGCCCTGAAATTGGACATCAATTACCTAGAATTCACAAAATAATTGTATCTCTTTTCAACTTCCTTGTTGTTGCCTCCAAGAACCAGCTCAGTTTCTTTTTGCAACATCTTCCGAACATGCGCCTTGAATTTTTCACTTTCCGAGGAATTGGGAAAAGTGGCTAATGTATGCTCGAAGTGGTTCATGAATTCGACTACTTTATTGCAAAATTCATCTCTGGTTGGATTCAAACAGCCTTCTATCTTGAACCAGCTTGTAGCGCAGGAACATGAATACAGTTTTGCTAGGTCCTCGATCAGCCTATCAATTTCAAAGTAATCCAACTTGGATATTTTGGCAGATAGGAAATAAGTCTGTTACTCGCCCACGTTGAAAATATGTGAGACTTTACCTTTTTCTGCAATGTCCTCTTGAAAAGTAGAGTGAGCATATCAAGAATGGTAATGATTTTTGCGGTCATTTATTCTAGTAAGAGATTATGCTCACAACTGTCACACCGCAACAGCAATCGTTAAGCGTTTTACATGTTTGATGTATTACAAATTCGCAGTAACTTGCTGTATAATTCAAAGTCTACCCAAACTTCGCACTATATCTATTACAGAGTGACGGCTGAGATTCATAATTTGCCATTTGTACTATTTAATAGCATGTCGTTTATGTTGCTGATATTATGCCTCATCGCCTATGCTGTTCACTCAGGTCTTCAAGACGCTCTCAGCAAATCTGGCCAATCAACTCTCAACGGGAGTCTGGATATAATGCCGAGTAAGAGTTCCGCATAATCTCTACATGAAGAAATTACTGAACCACTGGGCTTTGATAAGATGACCGATATATTTGGTCAATCATTTTCAGAACCTACTAATTTTCCACAGGTTGCCCACAGTATAAATAATTTGACATATGTTTTATGGGCAAAACCAGTTGAAAACGGAGACCTGAATAAGTTAACTTTTCTTAGAAGCACAAATGATGGAGAAAGATTTGACGACCCAATAAACGTGATTTCGGAAAATGCTGATTTATTTAGGTTAGCCCCTCCTCAGACAGATATTAAAGTGGGGCATCACACTTTAAAGACCAAAAAAGAGAAAACCCAGTTATACGATATAGAGGTATGAAAGAAAGTGAAGATTAACTTAGAAAGAAGTGGGGGTATCATGGGTTCTGTTTCCTCCCATACTATTGACACTGACAAGCTTACAAAGTCACAAGCCACCGAGCTCGAGAAACTTCTCACACATTCAAATTTCTTCAAACTATCCTCTCTGAGATCAAGTCCGACTAGTCCTAAGGGCGCTACCTGATTATTACACGTATAATATTACGGTAGAAAATGCAGGCAAGAAACATTCAGTGAAGTGCACTGATCTTGCAATGCCTAAAGAATTGAAGCAATTGATTAACTCCTTATCTAAGGTAAAGAAATAAGTCTCTCTAAGCTTTCATGAGTATTCGTCTCGTCGAATAGTCATGAGTCCAGATCGTATATGTGATGAATACTGCCCTGAATTTCACTTAATTGTGCAGTCTGTTCTCGTGCACACGACTGCCCATCCTCAGAAGTGACTTAGTGGATTACTTACTTCTAGAAAGTCTGTCTGACTTTTGGAACAAAACAATACAGCATTTCAATTAAGAACCACAAAATGTGTTTCGGCTATGAGTAATCTACCAGTGGAAAAACCGTTGTATGCTGGGTTGGTATAATGCGTCAAAATAAGTAAATTTACTAGCAAGAGATTAATCCTAGATTAATTGAGAACAGAAATGGTAATATACTTAACCTCTATTCCGTTAATTGGACATGCATTTCCATAAAAAAGGAATTTTATCCTGTAAAGGTCACAGCAATATTTGTTTCATACTGCCAGAATTTGTCAACAAGCGGATAGTTGAAAAGGGTTCAGAAGAACAGAAGCGTAGAGCGTGGCAGAATCTTATCGTAACAGAACAACTGAGGGGAAGAAGAAGTATTGTAGGTGGCTTGTACACCATGTTCCCTTCGTCTAATACGCTTTATAGAAGCATCTTTAATGCAAAGAACGGAGAGAATCTTCCAGGCGATCTCGTCAGGGGAGAAGGGGGTAAAAAAAAAGGTGGCACTGCAATTGATGAGGCATATGACTACTCGGGGGACACTTACGAATTCTTTTCCAAGATCTTTGAAAGAAAATCCATTGACAATAAGGGCATGAGGCTTGATTCCACAGTTCATTATGGGGAAAATTATAACAACGCCTTTTGGAACGGCAATCAAATGGTTTATGGTGACGGTGATGGGGAAATGTTTAACCGCTTTACGATCTCCCTTGATGTAATAGGACATGAACTGGCACATGGCATAACGCAATACGAAGCAGCTCTTGAATACCAGGGGCAACCAGGCGCATTGAATGAAAGACTTCTCTGACGTCCTAGGCTCTTTGGTAAAGCAGCATACACTGAAGCAAAGTGTTGACAAGGCTGATTGGCTGATTGGAGCTGGTCTCTTTAAGAAAAAAGTAAAGGGAGAAGCACTTCGTTCAATGAAAGAACCAGGAAGCGCATATGACGATCCTGTTATTGGAAAGGATCCACAACCAGGACATATGAAGGACTATGTAGAAACCTCAAGTGATAACGGAGGGGTGCATATAAACTCCGGAATACCAAACCGTGCCTTTTATTTGACTGCAGTTGAACTCGGTGGAAAAGCATGGGAGAGAGCAGGAATGATTTGGTACGTTACTCTTAGAGATCGCCTTAGAGAGAACTCTTCATTTCAGGATGCTGCCGGATCTAACATACAGCGTTGCGGGAAATTTGTTCGGTAACGGTGGCCCTGAACAAAAAGACTGTAGCTAACGGCTGGGGAGATGTGGGAATACAAATAAAGTCAGCGAAAGGATCAGCTAAGAAGCGGAGATAATTCTCTTTTCTGTTTCAGATAAGAATGGTAGTGATGCTAACGGAGACTGCTCAGTTTCAGTACAAATTTTAAGCAATATGATGGGCGAGAACAGTCTGAATCCCCATCCTCTTCTGTTCGGTATAAGTAATAAGAGAGCTGAGAATAATTTGAGAATGCAATCTCGCGTGATGAAAGTTTTGATATAATAACGCCATATCTAGATGGATAGGTGGGATTTGTCACAGACATTGGCAGAGGAGAGACCAAAAGATAAGAAATGCTAGAATTTGAAAGGAAGTTGGTCACCAAATTGGAAGAGTTCATTCATTTATAAAACAGAATCCGAAGATATCCCGAGATAATCAGGCCCCAACTTATTATAAAAAGCCAGTAATAAATACCGAGGTTAAAGCTATTGGCAGCAATGAATAGGTCGTCCTCGCGTATATCCGGATTATCTAATGTAATAATACCATTTACTAAAAGAGAGGATGCGATGAACAATAAGAAAGGAACGAAGAATAAGATGAGCTGGACTGGCTGCTTCCTCTTGGGAATAATCGGGTCTATCCATAATGATGAAAGGAAAGTAACATGACGGTCTATTCTTGTAATACCTCTCGGGTCCTTTCTTACCTGCATGAGTGTGTTGAGCTCCTTCTTGATAGTCATGGTCTGTTGAAGTATGTGAGCAAAGACAAAGAATCCGGCTGCCAAGAAAAATGGGAACCAAACTATTGCTTCATTCAGGCCCAGTGGGATATTTCCTAACGGGGATTCGAACTGGTTGAAACGACCTTCGAGTTTTTTTATTCCGTCAACCACAAACAAAACACCGGCTTCGAAGCCATTTCTAAATCTCTCTAACTCTGTCCTGAACTGGATTATTTTCTCACTTGTTTGAGGACTCATGGCCTGAGTAAATTCTAATATGCCGTTACTAGGTGCCGAATAAGTTCTTAGATTACGCAACTCATTGGTAACATTGGAGAGATAAGGTGTAGGTCCCAAATCCGTAGCGATTTGGTCAACAGGAGGTTCAATGAATGGCAAAGTTAGTGTCGAGTTGGGCACTTGATTTGCCGATGTCGATTCAGCAGATATTCGTTTTCTTATCTTTCCGATAAGGTTTTCCACTTCTTGAGCATCAGAGACCAATTGTGATTGTATTGGACTAATAACATTGAATGTTGAAGAGTATAGATTCTTAACTATTAGCGCTGATTGATTGTTCTTAACCTGGAGATTACAATCTACCCATGCCCTACTTACAGGCTGTAGTTGATCGCATGCCGGATTTAATAGAATGAGTTCAATCAATCTCTGAATCCCTGCGTCTGTGAACACTAAGGCCCGTTCTATTTAATAGATAGTGGATCTTATTTAGAGACGCAGCATAGGTTTCTACATCTTGTTTTATCTTTGAATGTTCAATATTGAAATTATTAGACTGTTCCTCTATACGCCTAGATTCGTTTACTATATCATTTAGGAGCCCTATTACCGTAGACGTATCATCTAAAAGCCAATCAGACCTTGCAAGACGCTCAGACTCTCATCTTTAAAGAATAATACGGCAGAAGCAATAAGAAGAAGAAGAAAATGCCTACACCAACAAGTATTATGAAAGGATCGCTGGAGGTCAGAAGATCTGTTTTCAAAAGTCTTTTGTATTTCATTAATCTTGTCATCTACCCCCCCACTGTCTCGCTCTGCCATCTCAATTCCTCTCCTTTTTTTTAACTTAGACACATTAGCGCATGAAATACTATTTCAATTTGACTAAGAGTAGGACCTCATTAACCATTTATGTTAATGAATCACTCGTTGATTTAACCCGTTATCCCCAGTAGGTTTCACTCGAGCACAAGATTATTAAGTTGTAATTAAGAAGATTCTGCTGTATTGGAACCGCACACTTATAGAAAAAGGCCAATCCTTTCACTCATTTTCCTTATGCCCGTCTTTTCATTTACCTACCTCATTCAGGTTGCCGTAGGCCAAAACGAGACTTTGTCTGTTTCCATCGTTCCTGGTTAGGCTTCTCCATTTAACGGGCAATTTTATCGTTCCGAATGCTGTAACTGTTTCCCCAATACCTCAGTCAGTTGGACAAATCAAGATACCAGTTCGCATACAATAACTTCAGGTGTTTTCACTACAGGCCCATCTGGTCAGTTCGATTCTGGACTACTAAATACAGGAGCAACATTTACGCATCAATTCGCGACCCCTGGAGTATTTACATATTATTGTACTATTTTTCCATTTATGTCTGGGGTAGTGAATGTCACAGCACCGTGAGATATGGAAAAGACTTGATAGAAATATCCAAATTAACTTATTCTGCTCTTCTAATGCTATTGACAGTTTGACGAGAGCGGAGTCAATTCCAATTTGGTAACACGTTTGAGGAACCAGATAGGGGAAGGGGGTGACTATAGGTTCGAAAGTTTTGGGCTTCTTTTTAACAAACCATGACTACTAATCTTTACCAGTTACCGCCAAACCCAAATTCGCCTAAATCCAACCATTCTTGCTTTATAATTGTCCAAATGTCGTCTGCAGAGGTGCATCTGCGTTTTCTTGCTTTACAAAGTACTTCATTGGGATCCACCCGTACCCTCGCTCTCCCCAATTTGTTCCCCAAGAGTTCTTGAATAGAAATGCTCCACCTTCGCCCTTTTTCTCGTCATATCCAACTATAGTAACAGCGTGACCACCTTGCACTGATTCGGTTGGTTTAGGATAAGGAACGAAACCGCCGTTACCGGCTGCCTCCTCGAATGAGTCAAATACCGTGAAACCCATTCCAAGGCAGAATCCCTTTCCCAAATATTCTTTCATCCTTGTAGTCAGCTGATCATTCGACGGAATTCCTTTGTCCAATCTAAAGTATTTAGTGACTTGAAAGGATTGAGCGAAACCGGCGTTAAGTACATCAGGTGTATCGTCGAATTTTGAAACATCATACGGATAGTATTCTTCTGGAGGAGCGCCATAAACTACTAAAGCACCTAATGCGCTTCTAATGTATGCACCAGTATCTCCTGTCAGGTGGAGGAGCCAACGGGTCGTCTTATAAATGAAGAGCCGCGACAATTCCACGTAACTGCTTTTCCCCCGTTTGCTCATGTATTCGTACATATTTAGCAGCCATATTTGCGGTGCAGCTACCCAATTGACCTTGATCTTTAACTGGAGAACAATAGTTGCGATTGTCAACTTTAACTGGAAGTCTCTTTGCTTTAAATGTCTTGTCTTTAGTTTGCAACAGAGACTTGATTCTAGTATCTTTTTGACCGCTAGTTGATCTCGCTTCTATTATTACTTCCTTTCCACGTCGCTGGGTCCATAGTCTTTTATGGAAGGATAGTCCTTCAGCCAACCAAATCTTTTGATCTTGTATCCGAAATCGGGCATGATTGCAATTAATTGTTATAACCTTTAAGTATTCCCAAGGAATTGACTTTAGTAAATGACAGATCAGAATCTCGCCTATTAATTGTGAATACGAAACTGCAAACATTATGTCTTTACTGCTATCTAAATTGCCTCTATATCGGTACACTTTCACCGAGCCTGCACCTAAGATCGGCATCCAATGTCAATATAGGGTTAGTGAGTACCGATAACGACGTAGCTTGGACCAAATACTGATTGAAAACCTTTTCAAATTTTGGTACATGGCCCATGGCTCAAGGTTCGTTAACGCCTACATAAACCGAATGGGTTGATTTTCATAATCATTTTCATTCTGAGTGTCTTTTAAGAAAATGTCTTCTCCGGGAAACGCTTGGCCTTCGTTGTTTGGTGGGACAAAGAAAAGACCACAACCGCGGACGAGAAGCATCCTCGCGCTCCCTGGAATTGGATTTTCCGGATCTCCACCGAAGTTTGCCCTGCCTAGTCCATATTGTAATATCCGGTATAAGCGTTCAGTATCGCTCTGGAAACTTACAAAGTTTAATCCGGCACAAAAATAAGGGTAACGTTCTGCAGGTTCGAGGAACTCATAACCCTGCCTAAAAATGAGATCTGAGGCAGTCCTTTTGCCGTCCTTACCATAAGCCTTAAGCATGCGACCTACATGGCTATCCTCTAAAATCATGTTGGTGCTGTTGCTGTTGCAATTCTCTTCCGGATAAGAGCGAAAGGACTTGTTTCTATCATCGGTTATTTCATATGTCCCCTCAACAGGACAGCCCATAACCGGGATGTTCCTATCATTCTCATCTATTCCAATTATGGGACAACCCGTAGACTTGACTCTGCCCACCAACCTTTCCTGCTGTTTCACTGGGATTGCTTCCCAAGCGCTCAAATCAATGGCCATTCTTATATAGGCCATGTAGGTGCCGTTTATGGTCCAATATTCTGCAGGATCCGCTTTTTCCTTGCCTATCGTTATCGCCGACGTACGTTCAGAGCTTTCAATATTGGAGATGCCGTCATGAAATCCCAACCAACTTCGTTTGTCAGGACGGCTAAATCCGGTATGAAACGATCTCATTACAACAGGAGCGCAGGCTGTATCTCTCTCAAGCTTCCTTAACGTTTTCCAAGTCTCTACCACTGCTCTATGAGTCGATAATTGGCTATCACCAATAAACTGGATGATGAAATGGTCGTTTGCAATTTCATTGCGAGCGACATCATCAGCATATTTTAGACCAGTATCTCCGAGAATTGGGCCGCCACCTACCGTAGGCTCGCGGAACAACCATTGTCCTGCTAGATAACTCGGTTTTGTCCTTTTAATTCCATCAATCTCAAATGTCTTCGGACCAAAACCAATAAGGACAGATAGGTTCCCACTATAGAGGTGATTTCCATCAAAGTTAAGACCATCAATAATCCCCTCTTGCAGTTTCAAATATGTATTCCATAGAGCTGACAAAGTGTTCCTAATCTTCGCAGGATGGTGCTGGTCAGTTGATCTAAGAAAAACAACTGCGAACGAATTGCCAGGTTCATTTCCCTCAGAGTAATATATGCCCTGTTGAAGCCTTCCAGACATTAATGATCCTTCTAATGTTTCTTGATTTATAAACTCCACCCCGGGCAAGGGTTCGCATTCAATACTTATTGTTACATTGCTTAGAAGGAGGACGATCTCGAGTCGTCACACATATCTCATTTAGACGGCCGATTTACCTTTGATGCCTTTTCTTTTTCCTTCAAAACGAATCTTATGTACTCCTCCAGTTCCTCTCCTTCTAGCGCCGGCTGAATTCCGCTATTTTCTTCTCACTCGCTAGCCAGTCTTTTTGTAGTCGTCTTGACCTTATTTTCTATTTGCTGTTGCATTTGAGAATTTCCAATTCTCGACATAAATCTTAACTCTTTTTCTACGGAGTTATGAATTGAAGATCTAAGTTTATGGTCAAATGAAACGGAGATTGCAGAACTATAAATGCCTATCAACAGTAGATATGAAGAAATACCAAAAAATGATAGCGTAAGAAGACCGAACGGAGGGTATGGGAGCATGAAAATTCCAGTATCAGGACTCGAGATGGAAAGAAGTATTATTCCAAAAGCAGATAACCTCAAATAGTAGCGAATTTTCTCGTCTTGGAGGGTGCTTGATATCTTCCAAAATGCTACACCAAATAGTATTCCTCCAATAGATCGTGTCAGTACTAGATTTATTACATTAAAGGTGTAACTCTGAATGGCATTTAGGATTTCATACTGAGCGAATATAATTGATATTATAAATTGAAATACACCAAAATAATATGCTAGAGGAATAGCGACAATTAGCCAGAATTTAATAGCACTCCATTTTCTTCTTGTCTGATTTAATAATAGTACCTGAGGCTACCCAAAGAGAAACAAATGACGCTGCTGACACATATGATTGAAATTCCTTGAATGAAAAGTTTGTAATATTTGGAGTCGATACAGCGATTCTGGATGAATCAATAATGCTGCGGTTGTATTTCATTTCTGACAATATAAGGGTTGCTAAAAATACGGAACCCATAGTGATCATTATCATAGTAACGGCGTATGCAAACACAATCCGGTCTCTACCGTATTTGAGCCAAATTATGAATCGAAATGCGAGTATCCCAGTGAGACATGTAGAAAGAAAGACGCTCAGTAATATTGGGATTGTCACTGTTAAGGAGTTATATTCATTTAGAACTTCCGTTTGTACAATTACAGAAAGTAGAAAAGCGATTATGACAAGTTGAATTACTAATACCCCGATATACGTGATCTTCGTATCTTTTTTAAGATTTCGCAAGTTTGAATTCAGGGTAAGACTTGCTCTAATTATACTTAAAAAAAGCAATTGACACAGAATACACGTCAAAACCTGCAACACGAAGAAGAAGTGAACGGGAAAAGAATTTTGTGCCCGAAGATCATAGAATGGAAGATGAGGTAAAATTCCATCTACTAGTAATAGAATTACAACTACCACAGTGAGAATTGACGCGGTTGTAGTTTTTGAGTGTAGATTTATCGTATTTTGAATATCCATTCCTGACGAAGTATCTTGTTTTTATGTGATGAAGATACATAAATGTATTAACAGCATACCACCAAATGTTTGAATAATCATCTGCGAAGCGATTGAACAGGTTTGGCGGAGAATTAAAACACAGTATGAAAATATACTTTGTATCGTCGGCAGAAAGACTGTTCTGTGATTTTCTTTACGGTTCAAAAGAACGTGGATCCTGTTGAGTCTTGAGTACCTTAACAGGCTCGACTCACAGCAAGACAGTTCAAAATAGTCCCAATTTCTGTTTTAATAGTCCTACCTACTACCTACTAAGTTTAAATCATAGCTCTTAGAATTGAACCTATGAGCTTGCTTCAACTCGCCGCGCCATTTTTGACTGTGATTCCTTTAGTCTTTGCCTCCTTAATGTTAATCCCACTTGAAAGTTCCGCGAGCTCTCAAAGCACAGAGCCACGCTTCTTTCCAGTTAAATCGTCCCCCTATGGTACTCCATTTCAAGAATGGACCCAAAAGTGGTGGCAATGGTATCTATCAGTTCCAAAGCAAAATAATCACAACTTTGAAGCAGTATCGGGTTACGTCCCCAAGGAGTGCTCATTTTTACAGAACGCTTCGAGCCCTGTTTTCTTCGTTCCCTATGTATTGCGAGAAAAAGGAGTTCAGGCAACGGCATCTTGCGAGATTCCTCCTAATAAGGCTGTGATGGTCGGAATTGATAATGGCTTAATGGATTATGGAGATTCTAGAGTTGAGGAGCCTAAAACAGTTGAAAAGATCACCGAGATGGTGAAAAAGAGTAATGAGTTTCCTGTGGAGTTTGATGTTACCTTGGACGGAAAACCAATTAATTTGACCAATGAGGAAAAAGATAGGGTTACATCAGCACCGTTTTACATAGTGTTACCTGAGAACAATATCTGGAACGAGGCTCCAAACACACCTTATACTGCAGTCGCTGACGGATGGTATTTGCTCCTTGAGCCCCTTTCTCCGGGTAAACACGTTTTGGATTATACTACTGGATATAAGGTTCAACCTTCCCCGGTTGGACCAGCCAATCCGGAAGGTTACACACAAGAAGTAACGTACAATTTGTTGGTCGGGGAGTAGAAGTTCAAATCGGGGGTAAACCTCCCTATACCTTGGATCAAATTTGCGGATACCTCTTATAATCATGAACCGCTGGCTACCAAGATTTCAGTTTTACCTATTGGTATGTTCTTTCTCAATTCAACCCTTTCGTAGGCAAGGCAAACAGCTGCATGGCCAAGTACCAGAATTTAAGCCCATCTGCTGAGAGGGCAGAAATATTTTTAAACTGCGGTCGAGGTGTCCTATTAAGATTGAGTAATCAGGAGCAGTGTAAACAGTTTCAAAAGGATCTGTTGGACGAAACTAAATCCAAAATGATCTTGAAAAATAGTGAAATTTTTAGAGGAATGAGTTATGGTGATTACCTTCGGGAATGGTTAATTTGGTTACATTCCGACTCTCCTATTTATCGTGGGCATAGGCATGAGATTTGTTATGCTCATGGAAACTTGAGACTTTATATACGACAGGGAGACAGGTCGGAGGAAGCAGGCTGATCTCTTTCGGAACAGAGCTCGAAGTGAGAAAATCTTTAGGGGAGATGTTATTTTCGAGGACACACCAGTATTTGTCCCTGCACGAAGCACTTTTTACAGCGTTGGAGAGGTATATTATCAGGACAATAGGAAGTTGGAAGGCATTGCCGACTGTCAGTACCTATGCAGAAGAGATCAGCACGAGGGAGGTACTTTCTGGTGCACAATTCGTAAGGACGGGTGTGATGAAGTTGATCTGACCGGCCTTCTCAGTTATATTGAAACCCCCTCCTTTGAAATGAGAGTGGCCGAAAAAAGTCCGCTTAGAGATTACTTTGAGATGCCTATCAAGCCTGGCACTTATCCCACATTCTCTGCGGCAAGAGCCTTGATGATAAAGCGTTTGCCCGAGGGGAAATATCGATTACATTACGGAGGATATGGACGAGGGAGGTATTTCAGCGACTCCGTCTACGACTTTATAGTCAAACCCGTCGAAATTGAAGAAGCTATAGATTCAAAGATACGAAGTGAAATAATGTATCCTAAGCATATTGCCGGAATTCCAATCTATGATAAAGAAAAGCACAAGCTAGATGATCTGTAGAGGAAAAATTATCTGCATCATCAAATCTTCAAATATTCTATTATATCGAAAGTAGGCATAACTACTTGTATTCTAGACAATCACTGTTATATAGTAAGGAATCTAGCCCTCTTGGAAGAACTTGGGAAGAATGGGTCGAGACGTGGTGGAATTGGTGCTATGCAGAACCGGAGGCGCTATCTCCGGCTGCAGACACTTCGGGAGCTCTGGCAGGCAAGAACCAAAACGTTCCTAGTGTATGGTTTCTAGCGGGTACTTTTGGAGGAAAGGCTGAACGCCACTGTATCATTCCAAAAGGAAGATCGATCCTTGTCCCTCTCGTAAACGATTTGATATCTTTCGCGGAATACCGCAACCTCAAAAGTGAAGAAGAGCTTCGCTCGTACGCGAAAGATGATCTCGATACGACCTCTGTGATAAAAGCCAGTATAGATAAAAATTATTTACGAAATTTAAAAAATTATCGAGTCATATCTCGTTCTTTCCATTTGGTTATCCCACTAAATGTCCACGGTAAATTGAGTTTGGCGCATACTAAGGCCGTTTCGGATGGCTATTGGCTCTTTCTTAAACCACTTCCTCCTGGACAGCATGTTATTATCATTAGCGGCGAAAAGTCGCTATATGACGACGTTCAGTATGAAGGTTATCGGGGGGAAGACGGCAGGTTCAAGACCGATGTTATCTACCATGCCACAATAGGATAATCTCATTTTCTCTACGATAGATGTGGTTTCACTCACCACATACTTCAATCAAAAATTGGCTAGTATATGAGCCTAAGTTCTCTCTGGTAATACCACTATTATTGCAGTAATCCATAATCTTAAGCCGATCGAGTGAATGCTGTATAAAAATCGGGCTGTTGATCTGAGGAGACTAAATAGCATTCCCCATCGGTAAGCCCCGAATGCTTCATTTTACGTATTTTCTTAGACCTCAAACCATTGAATGAATTTCTGTTCATGTCAAATAAGGAGACATTCTCGAATATTTAAGAAATCTAAGGATTCTTACTATTCTGGGTAGTTAAGGCCCGGGCGGCACCCGTTAATTGTGGCCGCCACATGCTTCGATGGAAGAACTAGCCAACGAAACATTGCCCGTTACTATTTTACAGAACACAATGATAGTTTTTCGCATATATTTCAATTAATAACACTAACTAATAAGGATTGAACATAAGGAATCTCGATAATTAAAATTTACTCAGTGATTTATACAAATTTAAGGGACCTAACATAGTCCAACATCCTAAGTTATGCAATATCAAGATAAAAAAGGTAACCTTATCATTTCGATTCGAGCCGGCATATGACCTAAATAGGAGTCGGTTCAATATTCTATCGATTTGTCGCTTGGTTCGTTCCGGATAACGTCTCCCCAGCAACGACAATACGGCAAGTCCTTGGCTGAATGGTCTATCTGTTGGTGGAAGTGGCTATTAACTATAGAAAGGGAAAGAAATCCTGTATTTGATATGGTCGGGACCTTTTCGAAATTAAACCAAAGGGAAGAGGTTTTTTTCCTTTGTCAGACTTTTGAGAGGACAGAGGAAGTACCCAAAAGAACATTGACGGTCAAATCAGGCACAATTTTCTTGATGCCTCTAATAAACTATATTTCCACTATGCCTAGCGACGGAAGAAATGAAGAAGAGATATCGACGACTGCTATGAAGAAGATGGATTCGATCGCAATAATCGAGTTGTCCATCAATCAAATTGGCTTAAGATTAAGCCCGAAGGACTTCAGATTCAGATCTAATGCCTTTCATGTTTTGCTGCCATCAAGCAACATACTTGACTTGAAGGGCGGTATCGTTACTTGCGTTTCGGACGGCTATTGGATTATGATCGAAGCAATCAGCGGACCTCTTGAGATTTCTTCGAGCGCGACTTGCTCCTCGGGTAGAACAAAAATTTCGGCCAAATATTTTATTGAAATCCCTCATTAAATAATTTTTATGTATCAAGGTAGACAGCTGAATGCTTGTCTAACCAATAGAAACATAGAAATATCGAACAATCATCAGTTGGATAGATTCATGCCAATCACAGACGCCGCTAAAAAACAAATCGCTCAACAGAGGAGACTTTTCTTTAAGGTGTGTTTTAAATGCGGTGGAAGGAATCCAATATCTGCACTTAGATGCAGAAAGTGTAGGGGTAGTCAGCTCAGGTTGAAAAATAGAACGCTAGGGGCTAAGAAATGATCATTCTTGTTAAAGGACTCTATCGCTAAGCTCAAAATAAGGGCAAATCTGAGCTACCTATAGATCTGCAACCTTTAGATATGACGGCACGACAGCTACGCTATTATAGTATGAACAGCTATAAGTTGTTAACTGGAGAATGACTTGAGGCAGTATGTATGAAACTATCGTCAGTCTGTTTTTTAAGAGCATTGAGCCTCTATATAAATGGCTCAGCGAGAATCTAGTGGCACATGTTATGACTTTTGGTAAGGAATTTGGTGCCCTGGTAGTATTTGTTTCAGCTGTTGCGTTTCTATTGATTACGGTTTACTTTATTATGAAACAGGCAAAAAGGTTACCCAAGCGTTACGTGCTTGAGACGTTTGATCATGATGGAAAGAAAGTTGTGATCCCGGATTTGAGAATTGTGTTTAGTACGTACCAAGTTGCTGCGAGTTACGCCGAATTCTATACAAAGATGTATGAATACAAGTATAAGTTTAGGTTGCTTGGAATAAGAGACAGCATTTCAGTTCTTGGACGTCTAAATAAATAGCTAGTTTCATTCTATTGACGTGCCGAAAAATGACCGTGACTCTCAAACACCGGATCTAGTGAAAATCGGCTTCCTGATGAGAGCATTTAGAGGCCGACGTGATTAGTGTTTCATAATGGTACAAGAGTGGAAATATTTACCTAGTTATTCACCACATTTTGAAACAATTCAGAATAGTTCAGAAATCCTTTGGAATGGGCGAGATAGGAGATTCATAAAGACTATACTAGTTGTGGCTGGTTTGATACGAAAAAATCTTTAGAATCATATCACTCGACCCTCTTGTCCACCAGAATCTGGAGTATCGGCATGAAATTTTTCACGAATCTAAATTAAATTAAAAAAGTTAATATCTATGCCAATGAAATGGATATGCTTAGGGATCGTAATAACACTTTATGAAATATCCAAAGGTCGTACTTACTGCAGATAGAACACTTATGTCACCTTACAGAGGCATATCTTTAGCATCATTCTTTGGCTGTGCTCCAGCTATTGACGTCAATAGAGATCCATCCTCACTCTTGTACAAGATACTCGGCCAACAGATAACGCCGAGGATACTCTTTGATTTCATCTGTAACCCGATTGAGAATATTAATGGAGTGGCAAAATATGCACCATATGGTCTAAGGAAGGTTGAGTCTTCTCTCATCAGGGATGGTTACAGCAGGGATGATGTAGTTGTGGCCCACCCCGATTATGTTGAAAAATTTATAGGGCCTGAAACTCAGGTCGTCGGTACGTACGAAATGGACCCACTTGGAATGGGTCCGGTCACGATGACCTTTACATACGGACGCAAACACATGTCCTATGACGAATTTTATTGCAGAGATTTGCATCAGCGAATCTCCAAAGCAAAAAAAGAGAATGGAAGTAATGCAAAGGTCATAGTAGGAGCATCAGGAACATGGCAGTACAACTATGATCCTGCCAAGATTGAAGAATATGGACTCTACGCCTTAGTTGAGGGAGATCTTGGAGGCATAGGCCCGGAAATAGATGGAGCAGGTGCTAGCTTCTTTGATGCTGCGATAGCCGGGGATTTTGAAACTGCAAATCCATTCAAGAAATCCAAGTTCAAAGTTGAAATTAAAGAGTACAGATCGACCTGAGCGAAAATATCATGGCCGATTTATCCATTATTGGGATGAGCCATCCGTAGATGAAATCCCTGACATTATAAATCCTAGTATGCACGGGATGGTTGAGGTGATGCGAGGCTGTGGGAGAGGATGCAAATTCTGCGACGTTACCCTAAGACCATTGAGATATTACCCTGTTGAAAAAGTACAAAGGGAAATTCAAGTAAACATGAAGTACGGTGGAGCTAAAAGCGCATGGATCCATAGCGATGACATTTTTGTCTACGGTTTGAACCCTAGGACTACAAAGAATATGGAGCCAAATAGAGAAGCTCTAGAAGAGCTCTTCAATGGCATTATGGATACAGGAATTGAGCATACTAACCCTACCCACGGTACGCTTGCAGGCGCAATTGCCAATGAAAGACTCCTTCCAAATATTTCCGAGATTATAAAATCTGGTCCTGAAAATCATATTGGAATTCAATGCGGTCTTGAAACTGGTAGTACGCGGTTAATTGGAAAATATGCTGACCGAAAGTTAGCCCCGTTCAAACCAAATGAATGGCATTGGGTTGTAAAACACGGGGTCAAGACATTGAACCAGCACTACTGGGTGCCTGCATTTACATTGATATTGGGTCTGAATAATGACGAGACCCCTGAAGATAGCTGGGAAACTATTCAGTTAATACATGAATTAGAAACGGAACAGCCTGACTCAAAATTTACGGTTACACCATTGACGTTTGTCCCAATCGGACTGTTAGAGAAATCTGAATTCTTTGACATTAACAATACAATGGATCCACCGAAGTTGGGAGTAATGTACAAAACATGGCAGCATAATTTTAAATACGGTATTCAAAAATTCATGCGAAAAATTGGACGACAGGCTCCTGTGAAGAATTTGTTCTTTGCGGGTTTAGCGAGATCCTTAGGAGGTGTTCCGTTGAATGCAATGGAAAGATTTGCCAGAAGAAAAGGTCGCGAGCATGAATTAGTTATAGAAAAGATAAAGGCAAGCTATTGGTGAAATTGATTCCATATACATGACCGATTCTGCGACCTAAAATTTGACGGATGTGGACATCGCTCTACTGGAGCGCCGATGTAATTCACGAGCTTAATAGGCTTATTTAACTAAATTTAGGATTAATTGCCTTGCCAAGGGAGCAGGAAAATCTAGCCCCGTCGCAACATGCCGAATAATTCGTTTCTGTAGGTTTACCCGCCTTAAGGCTCTAAGATGCGACTTCATCGTTTGCTTTGAATCTCGAGACTGCAAAGATTGGATTATTATATGAGCCAAGACCTTCGATTTTTCCTTCTCTGATTCAAAGGAGCAGAGTTCCTGTTCACAAGCTTCAAATTCTGTTCCGATTCTTTCCAATGCATTAGAAAGCAAATCTTCGAGTGTATAACCGCTAGTTGAATTGAATCCGCTGTTTTTGACTTTTGGGTCCTCCGTCAGACCGTAACGAAATTCGGGAAGGGGGAGAATAAACGCTTGGGAAGAGTGCAGATTTTCGTTATGCCGTCTTGCATTAAATTTCCTCGAGAATTCTCGTTGACAAATTGAACAGATCAGGGGAACCCTTGACATCGTCCAATTGTCGAAGGGGAGCAAACCAATAAGGTATCTTATGAAATTCGAGTGGCTCAGAGTCACTCGCTAAATTGGTATGTATCTTTTTGAATTTGAACACATCAACGAAAAGATGAGTTGTACAATTAATTGAATCTCAACGCAACGCGACGAGTGCTAAATTTAAATTCTCTAATACGATTCGAAATAGATGTGTTACAATTACCGTAAAGATTTTGTTAGAGAGAGTGTACATGTGGTATTTAGACTACCTTTGTCTCCTTCATTCGATTTTATAAAAAACCGATTCAAGCCCAAGCCCAAACCCAAACTCAAGCCCGAGTCCTCCAATCAAGCTGACAGGTACTCAAAAGGTGAGAGAAATAATGGTCTAAACCGAAATTCTAGCACAGATGGATACGACCAGAGCGAATTGGCGTTGGAGCAAAGCGACAGCTCTGACCCTCAACGACTCGCGGAATTGTCGGGAAAAACTATTAGTATTAAGGATGCAACGAATCGGCTTCATAGGATTGAGGAGCAAAAAACAGGTGAGCTTATCCAACAGCTTTCTCCGATTAGAAACTCTGCACAGGCAAGCTTGCAGTCGATCGTAGACTTGGCGGCCGATCTCCAAAATGAAGTGATTAAAGTAGAGGATCAACGATTTGAGTCAGCAGTAGAAAATGCTCGGAGCATGGTGATTACTTCGATCCTGAAGGATGCGAATTCCAGTTTTCCCGAGATAGTATCGTACGATGATGCGATAAAGTTCCAAGGCCGATTAGAATCCCTTACAAATCGCTTTGGTCAGCTTACTGGTTCTCATAGCAAGCTTTTCAATGTATTTCTAAAGAAGTATGCTGACAAGTTCAGATCTGAATTCGCAGACTTTACTAACCTGAACAAGAAGACATCAAAATTGATCAAAACCTATGACATTGGTTTGGAGGACACAATTGCCTGTAGCCAGAAAATTACTGACTTATCTAACAATTTATCCTCTATGAGCTATTCCAAGGAGAGAATTGCCAACATGTCAGCAGAAGTAGGGGATTTGGAAAAGGACATTGCTCAATTAATAACGCGCCGACACGAAATAGAACAGTCTGAAGAGTACAAGAATTATGCCCTTCTTGAATCTGAATCTAAAGAGTTGGAAAAAAGCAAAGCTGAATTCCGTGAGTATGTATCTGATTTGTTCTCTCATCTCAATCGCGCTTTCACTAAATACTCTTATGGTGTCTCGAAGAGCGTTGCTGCAAAAATTGACTTACTTTCTAGCACTCCGTGGGAAATATTTTTGAACCAGAGAGAGAATGAATCTAACAATTCCGATTCGTCAGGTCAAAATACGGAACGAAGCAAAGAGGACCGTGAAAGAATTGAAACTTTCAGAACATTGCTCATTGAAATACGGGGAGCTGTAAATAAAGGTACCGTTAGTTTAAAGGATTCAGAAAAGGTTTCGACGTATCTGGATAAGGCTATCGATATGTTTCCCAAGATTGAATCTAGAGGGTGGGAGATACAACAAAAGAAAATAAGCATTACGCAAAAACAAAATCGCAAGGCGTTTAATTCGATAAAATCTCTTGACGATTTGATCCAGCGAAACAAAACAGACATCGCAGAGAAGAAGATTCTGATTGCAGAGACACAAACCACTTTCGAAGCAAAGAAGAAGGAAATTCAAGACTTAACTGATTCATGTAGTAACCTGCTAACTGAGATAATTGGACAAGAGAAAATTATAATGACAACGAAGGATTGAGTAGAGAATGGACAAGAAATGGTCTCCCCTACCATGGCTACGTCATCTGACCGGTTTCCGTATTGACGTTCAATTTTTTGAAATTTCTGGAATTTGTGAAGCTGTCTGTAATTAATCTTGGTTATTTTTTGGTAGATTCAAGTGCCTTTGCAGCACCACTATGAGAAAGGGAAATAGGTAATGGATGCCTTTAGTCAAGCACAAATAGTTTGATACTTGGAAGATTATTGAAGAGGAGTTTCCATATTAAATTCAAAGATCGGACGAGTGCAGGGGAAATACTTGCAAGTATGCTAGACGATTTTTTCAAAAAGGAAAGCAAGAATGCTCCCATTACGGTATTAGCTATACCACGAGGAGGAGTTATTATAGGCGATGCAATTGCCTCTAAATTTAGTCAGAGCGAATTTGATATCGTTATTCCTCGCAAATTGGGTGCCCCCAACAATCAAGAACTAGCAATTGGGGCAGTGATGCAGGACAGGACGGCATACCTTAATGAACGTGTAATCCAGACGCTCCAGGTTCCAACGGCTTACCTCGAAACCGAAATAGACCGACAAGTGCAAGAGATTCAACGAAGGATATCTCTTTACCGTTCCGCGTCGAAACCTTACAACATTACAGGTAGATCGGTGGTTATCGTAGATGATGGAATAGCCACAGGAGCAACCGTAAGAGTAGTAGTTGAGTGGATCAATAATCATGATCCAGCAAATGTGCTAATTGCGGTTCCGGTTGCCCCCGAGGATACAGTCACAGAACTGTCGAGAGAACGGACTAAGGTTCAGGTCATAACTACGCCATCTGCTTTTGGCTCCGTGGGCCAATTTTATGAAAATTTTGACCAGGTCACCGATGAGGAGGTAAAAGAAGTTGCCAGAAAATGGGGACTCGTTGAATAGACCATAGTCCAAAACGACCGTGAATTAGTTCAATGCGAACAGTAACGCATCGTGAATGAATGGGCGTCAACCGTTGAATGTTCTGTTCAGTAAAATACGAGTACTACTAAATCTACGTACTCTCGAGCTCTATTCTAATGACATCACGTAATTCTTTTGGCAAATAGCGCTCGCTGTTCTTTTCAGAAAGAAACTTTTTCCAGCCCGTATTTTGGCCCTTGGTGGTCTTCCTCACCGCATCAAACTCTGCTATCAGACTGTCGTAAACCTGCCGATGAACATAGCAGTATCTCCCTGATTCCGCAGAAGGTACGGTATCTTGACACACCTGACAAGTCTTGCTCGTCAAGTAATTAACCGTAAATATACCAGTAAAGGAAATATATGTTCCTCCTTATTCTTGTCCATTTTTGAGGGCATAGATATTGTGGTCATAAACGTCAATGGTCATAAAAATATGAAGGTTATCATTCAACAAGCATATTTGAATTAAGGGGGAGTAATTTCTCAAGATATCAAACCTTAGCCTTGTTGCATTTCTAATTTCAACACTAGGGAATAAAACCGACTAGAAACTATTATTAGGTTCAAAGTCCTAATACCATCGGTGAGTAACTTGGCAAGTAATAGTGATAAAACCTCAAAATCTGGGCAATGGGCCGATCTCTTAGCAGAATTGTTTGACAAATTGACGGGGAAGGAGGCTGAAGTGACGTACACGTTTGATAATCTTGAAATTAATGTTCCGGAAGCGGTGGGTCCTGATGGAAAAACGCTTGGCAGCGCAAAGTGGACTGTAAACGGTAAGGTTTTGATAAAGGCAGAAGCTCACAGAACCGCATAAGGAAAGGTACGGCCTCAGCCTAGATACCAGACCGTTATTTGAGAATCATGCCCTAACATCTGAATCCTTGGCTACTGATTGCTAGAATGACTAAACAAATGACCGACTTAGTCGAAAGTAACAGATTCTCTAAATAATCGACGTAAGTTGTCTAACTCATTTGAGCTGAGTTCATCAGAAGATTTATCAACCAGATCCCGGAATTTCTTGGCTCTTTGACTACCGATGAGTTCCTCAAGCTCCTTTTCAGATGTGCGACCCTTCCATGCTTCAAATATTTTCACTATTCTTTCCTTAGTTTCAGGACGTAGGTCTTTCATTGCATTTTGAATTATCTTGCGACGATCCTTGGCGACGTCTCCTGAGTCAAATACTGCTCCCAATGATACTTATTAATTTTCAAAGGAATAATAAAGTTCGCTTAACTGCTCAATATTCAATAGGAAGTAGTTACTGAGAATTCCTATCTATTAGTCTACTCATGGATAAGATGCGTGCTTTCAAATAAAATAACATCAGAACAAAAATTTGTTCACTAGCCTGCTAAGATAAGTCGATGAAATTAAGAATCGTGAATTATTTAACCAGCTATCTCCAGAAGACTGAAATGACTCCTAATCCCATTATTGCGAGTCCTCCAGCTACTAATGACAATATTCCCAGACCGCCGCCGATTCCCGCAACTGCTATGCCACCGATAATAGTGAGCGCTTCCCCGACGCGCCTAGGATTTTTCAGTTTCATATTCGAGATGGGGGTTGTATAATAATCGGAAGATTATAAACGTTAAACTAGAGTACACATCATGAACAAGACTATTTGACAACGGTTCCTCCCATTTCTTGTAACTGCCCTATTATCAAAATTGATATTGATCTTGAATAATCATTTAATAGTAATATATCACGCTGTTGAGCAATCTTTTATAAAGGGAAGAATAATACTTAATTTGGTTACGAGGTAAGAAAAGGTTCCATGATCGGAGATAATGAAAGGCGCGAGAAGGTAGACGATGATTATAAAGCAAATTCCGAGTCTCCGAACGAAAGGGACGGTGCTCAATATAATTCACGAAATCATGATAATAATGCAGAATTGCATGATGATATAATCTTTCAAGGAGTCTCCTCTGATTTCTGTGTATGTATGCTTGACATAATAAACTCGACTGCCATCACATCTTCGTTAGCTCACGAGGACAAAATTAGAAAGTTCTACTCGTTATTTGTTAATTCAGTTTCACCTGTGGTTGCGTACTTTGGTGGGAGAGTGCTAAAGACTGGAGGGGACTCGATGATCTATTATTTTCCAAAAACGGCTGAGGTGCATCGCATTGAGGGCTTTAAGAATGTGCTAGAGTGTGGGATATCACTATTGGACTTGAGAAGCACGGTTAACAGCCTCTATAAAAGAGAAGGAATTCAGCCTATCGGGTATCGAATAAGCGCTGACTACGGCAGACTTGAATTAGCAGAGTCTAGGTTTTCAAGAGACCAGGACTTCTTTGGACCGACCATGAACTTGTGTGCCAAGATCAATAACAAGGCACCGCCCAATTCAATGGTCATAGGAGGCGATCTGCACCAGGTAATCAAGAAACTGCATTCTCTTGAAAAGCAATTCCAGTTTGAAGAAATATCTGAATTTTCCATAGGGCTTAAGCAGAGATATCCTATCCATTTAGTTGTACCAATGGATTTTGATCGTTCTGCGAATTATCCAGAACTAAAGGAAGTTATACTACGCCAACACGATGTCCGAACACAAAATGAGGAGCGAGTTCGACTCTCGCATGAACTGTCGTCGCGAATTAGACCTGAAGGCAATGACACATTTCGTGGAAATATAATGCTAGTTGATGATCAGCCAGATGTGCTCTTTACATACCGATCCTTTCTTGAGAGTCAGGGATTTAAGGTCCATTCATTTACAGATCCTACTGTGGCATTGAGGCAGTTTGCGAAAGAAGACTCGTCAAAATATGACTTGGTGGTAATGGATATTCGAATGCCGCAACTCAATGGCTTACAGCTTTACCAGAGGCTTAGAGCAATCAATTCGACTGTTAGGATTCTTTTCGTAACAGCACTTGATGCCGCCGAAGAACTTATTTCATTGTTGCCCGGCGTGGCAGCAAATCAAGTGATAATGAAACCTGTGAGTAGGGATAGATTTCTTAACTATGTGGATCTCGCAGTCAGAGAAAAAGGCTAGAATGAGAGCATAGCATTAATCACTTACGCTGATTTGTAAGAGATAAGGCTCGAAAATCTATAGAACCGATTAACCATTATTGTCAGTGGATTTACTTCCAAACCTTTCTCTTTGTTATTTGTTCTATAATTGATATATAATACTAGGCAACTATTACTATGCAATTACTCGTGTATGAAATTCATTACTAGATGTGGGAGAGTCAAGAATGGGAGACAGTTGTTTAGCGAAGACCATCGCTGAGGTTATCTGCCACCAGCTATGGACTTTCGACCAGTCCACATATGGTAAGGGGAAAGAATCATTGGGTGAATTTGGAGTCATTAAGCCTAATTCCTCCGTTCCTGATTTACCTAGCCTTCGTGAGCTGAACTTAATTTATGATTCACGTTTTTCCTTGAGAACCAGGGGTGGAGGAATATCTCCTTAAAGAGAATCATGCTAGTCGATGATGAGGAAGATATCGTACCTCTCAATCACTGCCAGCCTTGAACGTAACGGCTTCAAAGTAGATGGGTTTACTGACCCAAGGTTAGCCCTTGAACACTTCCTAAAGGGAAAATATGTAATGGTCATTGTTGACATTCGTATGCCCGAAATAGATGGCTTTGAATTGTACGAGAAGCTAGAGGAAATTGATAAAGACGTGAAGGTTTGCTTCATTACTGGCTTTGAGTTCAACTACCTTGCCCTGAGAGAAATATATCCCGCTCTTAACTTCGGCTCTTTCATAAGAAAGCCGGTTGAAACTGATGAATTGGTCAACAAGATAAAACTGGAGTTAGGCTGATAATAATGTGAATTGACCAATTGAGTGAGTATCTCTAGGCTGTTTGACTTTGCAAACTGAAGACGTATTTAATCCCATTCTGGCTATTAGTATGTCACATCTGTTCTGCAGTCTTGCTCAACGATTCAGTCAAATTCTCTATCTTCTTAGCAAATGGATGAGCAGGATACCTTAAAGCAGTCAAGAATTCCTTTCGAAGGAACTGTATATCACAATAGCATGGAATTGAGGACATTATCTTCATTCTAACTTCCCTTGCAAGCAATTCGTCGGTATCCTCGGGTGTTTCAATTATGAAAGCCGAAGGTACTGATCTGTTACTGGTGCTCATTTCAGGCCTTACAACCAACGGATTTGGGGCACAATATCCAGATACCCTATTTAGTAACAGGAATGACTTGGTCCCAAATTTAGTGAACGAGCTGTATATTTCTTCGGCCATTTTCTTTGTTCCTTCAATATCAAGGTCTCCGGCTTTAAGGGTTAGAAACAAAATGTCCGCTACAGCTAAGGCATTGATAGACCAATATCTTATTCCGGGGCTTGTATCAATGACAATATAGTCTGCATCATAATTTGTTATTAACTGTTCTCTCAACAGGATAAATCTCCTCAAGAACTGCTTACGAGTGCTATCTGCACCTCCTTCGAGCTTGTAAATTTCCTCCTTCTTTGCATTGCTAAATCCAATCCAGAGCTTGCCTTTCACACTATCTTTGGTGCCTCGAAGGGAAGAAGACTGCATCTCCTTGCTTTCCATATCGATTTCCGAAACTTTGGGGGTAAGATCTTGCATTACCTCTTCGATATCAGCCTCTGAGTAAAGATAGTTGTTTATCCATTTTTTAGGTTCAATCATAAAGTACGACTGAAGACTTGGAGCATAAACATCTAAGTCTAGCAAACACACTCTGAAGCCCGACTTTGCCAACATAGCAGCAAAATTCCCAGCCAGAGTGGTCTTACCGGTGCCACCCTTATACGAGTGAAATGCTATACACTTTGTCATACGCTAAGCACTGTTCGGTATTAGTCTGTCAGTTGCTCCTATAAAGAACTTTCCAACATTTTTGAACTTGTGAAATTGTAACATTTGGCTAAAAAAATCCGATGTCACAAGCGTCCTCACAATAGAAATCATCTGAGATGCGCCAATCTTAGGCGCACTTGCCCAGGAGACTATAGGTGCACTTTGAGGATATAATGGGATTAGAAAATAAAAAAATGGGATTAGAAAATGAAAAAATTAAAGATGGATCAAGCTACCTTGATCGCCTGTATGTGGTGACTGACCAACAAACTTCCTTCTAAAGTGACCAGAGGGCCTTTTTGAAAGTAATTCGATGAACCAGGCTTCGTGTTCAACTTCCTCTTGCATAATGCGTTGAGCAATATCATAGGTACGAGGGTCCTTGCCTGTAGTCATATCACAAACCTCCCCCCACGATCTTATGGCACACTGTTCCGCCTCTAACAGAACCTTTAGGATCGAGTTGATATCCTCCCAATTATCTGGTAAATAAGCATCGGGACACCCTGCCTGATCAGCGAATTTTCTAATATCTCTGGGTAGGGCCCCACCGAGTTCATACAACCTGGGAACCATTGCCTCAAAATGATTTCTATCCTCGATACGGGCATCTTCGACTATCTCCTTTATTCCTTCTCCTTCGAGGCCGGTGCAATGCATTCTCAAGATAGTATAATAGTAGTAAGTCGTGAATTCAGCGCCAACACCTTTCGTTATTAGTTCCTTTAAACGATCTATATTCACGCCATTCTTTTCTAGAACTTCTAAAGCCACTATCTTAGGGACGTTACCTTTTTCACTGGTTGTCATACCAAGAGATATTTTACTATTATATAAAAGGGTTCGTTTGAACTATTTCAATTCAAAGGCTGTTAATCATCGGAGGAAGTATTAATGGATAATTGAGTCCAATCTTTCAATTGAAGACTAAAATATGAGCTGCCCTCGTTACGGGTTAATCGAGCGGAATCGTAAAGGAAAATGCTGCCCCCTTCTCTTTTTTGGGAGCATCTGCCCATATTTCACCACCGTGGGCTTCAACAATGTTCTTTGATATGAAAAGTCCTAAACCCATACCTTTTTCTGACTTTGACGCGAATTTCTTGAACAGTCTAGGCATGATTTCAGGATCTATTCCCTTTCCGGTGTCTTCAATTCGTACTAGTAATACTCGATTTCCGTTGCCATTGAGATGCCTCTTAAAATCTTGTATATTATTCTCCTCTGATGCTGAAACAGTAACCGTGTCACCTTCGTCGGAGAATTTGATAGCATTTCCAACTAAATTAGTCATTACCTGAGTTAGTCTTGATCTATCTGCCACAACAGACGGAGAAGGGCCCTTGCCCGCTGATCCAAACGTTATTAATGATTCAGTATGACTAGGAGACAAGGCAGAATCAAATTTTCTATTCTTGTTACGATTGTAGACTAATCTTATATTCCTAGAAAATTCTGATTCATCCAGGGCATCGTTAAAGATGCCGATCACAATTTCGTCAATATCCAGAGGTTCCTTCAGGAGTTCTAGTGATTTATTCTCAATTCTTGTGATGTCTAAAATATTCTCTGTTAATTCCTTCAGTCGCTTCGCATTACGTATTATGACCGAAAGTAGTTCTCTCTGTTTTTCCATTTGTACCTCGTGTCTTGACTTAAGAACCTCTGCAAGGCCCAGAATCGGTTGGATGGGAGCACGAAGTTCATGAGCAGCAATACTGATAAACTCTCTTTGGTCTGTTTGCTGATCCTTCAGCTGCTCACAAAGCGAATTCACCTGATCAATCAATTCAACTTGTTTCCAAAGACTTTCGAATATGGCAACATAAGATATGGCGGCAGATTTCGTGTTAGAATAAACCGCGGATCCAAGGGCTTCGTGTATGTCGTCTTGTGAATCGTCTTTTAGTTCGATGGCTAATGAAAGCTTTCTATCAACCACAACGACAGTAACCTTGGTCTGCAATGCAGCTTCCATGTTTCTCACATTCACATTATCAAACTTGGTCTCTAAAGCCACAGACGCTAATTCTACGTCCTGGTCTGCCGGAGTAAGAATTCTTACTTGAAGATCTTTCCTGGAAGAAGTCACTTCCTTAAGCAATTCTGGTCCGCCAATCGATATCTGTCTCCTAAAGGCATTTGCGGTAGAAAACATAATTAGTACCTCCTTTTTCGCGGACCGTATCATCTCAAATGCTATTTTTATAATTTTATCTGGCTTATCGATTATCTGAATAATATCCTGAGTTTCTCCACTCTTCCGAGACTCATTTTGCATTTGTATCATTTCGCCTTCATCAGGAGTAACTCGATTCCAAAATGGATCGGAAATGAATTGCTCCAGACCCAACAAGCCAGTTAATCTTTCTCCATAGACACTCTTTAGGCGTTTGAACATAACAGCGCAATCAGGAGAATCAAATTCATAATTCTTGCCTTCTACAGTCTCTATTATTGGAGAATGCCCAACGCTGCCATCGGTGGCGCTTGTGCTGTGGGAGCCCTGTGTTTCCATCTTAATCTGCTTACCACAGAGAGCACAATTTCCTTGTGGGCGAGAGGATTTATTAGATTCTGTCCCTCCTGGTATAACCGAATCGAAGGGGCTGTCATTCTTTTCTTCTTTTCCTCCTACAGTCATCACTCTAAAACTACCATCCATCCACACATTGTAAACTCCAACAATATCCCAATTGTGACATTATACTGATCTATATCCTTCTGACAGGACACATCCACCTATTTCTTAATTCAATGTGATTTAATATTTTCGCTTTCACCACCGTATCAATCTTAGGAAACTCAGTGATACTGACAACTACTGCTTTCCTAACTGAATCCAAATTCCTCCCATCTCTTGGAGACTTTAGTCTGAGTTTCTTCGTCAACAGTAGCGAGAACTTGTATCTCCCGGTTAAATCCCTCCTGATGCCATTTCGTTGTCGCGTCAATTCCAACTTTAGAACCTAGGTTAAGAAGAGGAGATGAAGGATCTAAAGTATCAGTCGGAGCGTTCTCGATAAACATTAGATCACGTTTGGGATCAGTTCTCGTTGTCACTGCCCAGAGGACCTCATCCATGTCATGTACATTTATGTCGTGATCCACCGTAACGAACATCTTGGTAAGGGAAAGTTGTCCCATTCCCCAAAGCCCCATCATTACCTTCTTGGCCTGTCCCGGATATCGTTTCTTGATAGAAATAATCGCAAGTCCTTGAAACCATCCTGCAGGAGGCATTGAGAAATCAACTACCTCTGGATGGAACATCTGTATTAGAGGCAAGAATGACCGTTCTATTACCTTACCTATGTATGCATCTTCAAGGATCGGTTTGCCTACTACTGTAGTAAGATATATCGGATTCTTTCTCATGCTTATGCAGGTCAGATTAAAACACGGATAGGGCTCAGGAGGCGTATAATAACCTGTATGATCGCCAAATGGTCCTTCCATTTGTAAATCGTCTGGATCGACATAGCCTTCCAATACTATCTCCGCAGTTGCAGGAACCTCAAGATCGACTGTATTGCATTTAACTAGCTTAATGCCCTTCTTCCTTACGATTCCTGAAAACAGGTATTTGTCCATCCCTTCTGGAATTGGTGCCACAGCGCTAAACATAGTCGCCGGATCTGCTCCAATTACAACTGCGACTGCGATTTGTCTATCTTTACTATCTTTGGATTCGTTTTTTGACGTTTTATCCTTGAGGATCTCTAGATGTTGTGCTCCGCGTTTGTGTATCTGCCAATGCATTATGGCCTTTCTTGCATTCAGGATTTGCATTCTGTATACTCCCATGTTAGTAACTTCAGTGTCAGGATGTTTTGTCACTGTCAAGCCAAATGTTATGAATCTTCCTGCATCACCTTTGAATGACTTCAGTATTGGAAGGTTAAATAGATCCGCCTTCTCTTCAGTTAGTACAAGTTCTTTGACTGGTCCATTGTCGATGTGCTTCGGACCATACTCCGAAATTTCAGAAAGCTTGGGCAGCATTCGAAGCTTGCCAAATACACCGGTGGGCATTTTCATTCTTGTGAGGTCTACAATCCGATTACCTATCTGGGAAAAATCATCTTCTTCTAATGCTAACTTTAACCGCTCATTTGATCCGAATGTATTTGCCAATATTGGGATTGTATGATCCTTGACATTCTCAAAAAGAACTGCAGGTTTATCCTTGGCATACATGAGTCTACGCATTATTTCAGCTACTTCTAAGTCGGGATCTACCGAGGCCTTTACCCGTTTCAGTTGTCCTTTTTGTTCAAACACATCCACGAGATCTCTCAGACTCTCAAGAGTCATGGAACGGTATGTCATTGCTCTTAACTAATAAATGAATCCAGTGAGTGAGAGAGTACTCTGCCTATGGGCATTGGAGAATAGTTGACTACACATTCCAAGGGAATTCTGGAGTCGCTGAGAAGGGCTAACACTATTCAAATTACAACTGCTTCCATGGCAAAAGAATCAACTTGAGATTTGAATTGTTGATAAGAAGAATAGTCAATAGTTAAACAAGCTAATTCATACCAACGCGAACTGAAGGAATGTGTAAACAGATTAAGTCTATAAGGTACTCCAACATGTTTACCCAATGTGTAAAAGGCGTATTTGGCAAAAATAGTAGTAAAAGATGTAACCAAAAGATTTGTGGAACGCAGGACAGGAGCAGTAGTAACAGCCATAGAGGACATAAATTTTAGCATTGACGAAGGTCAGTTCGTTTGTCTGGTTGGACCATCGGGTTGCGGTAAGTCTACAATATTGAATATTCTTGCCGGCATCGAAAATCCTTCTAGCGGGACTGTGATACTCAATGGAAACCCTGTCGTCGGCACTGGACCAGATAGGATAATGGTATTTCAAGAAAACGCTCTTTTTCCTTGGCTTAAAGTAATTGAAAACGTTGAATTTGGCTTGAAGATGGCCGGAGTAGACAAGGCCAAACGCTATGAGATAGCGATAAGATATCTTGATATGATGCAACTAACCAAATTTGCTCAATCCTATATCTATCAACTTTCTGGAGGAATGAAACAGAGGGTCGCAATCGCACGAGCATTGGTAATGGATCCGGAAGTACTTCTGATGGACGAGCCATTCGCGGCGCTGGACTCTCAGACCCGCGATTTACTATTAGTTGAATTACAGTTGATTTGGGCGAAGACTAGGAAAACAATTGTCTTTGTGACTCACAATATTCTTGAATCAGTCTGTCTTGGGGACAAGGTTATTGTCTTCACAAGCAGGCCAGGACACTTAAAGAAGGAGATCGCCGTCGATTATAGAAGACCTCGTCTTAGCGAAGATAACAACCTTCAGCCATACTACCGTACTATATTAGATGAAGTAAAGTCTGAAATGATTGCTGCAAAAAAACTAGAGTAGAAATGCTACAGAACAACAAGAATCACTTCTTAGTCTCTACCTTCAAATTAGCTTATGCGGTCATTGAAATTGAAGGTATTCTACGCTTGATTTGAGATAACTTTTAGAACCTCGATTGCAGCCTGCGAAATGGTTTGGTGAGGTGAGCAAGACTTCGTCAGCTATCTTACTCGCTTCAAGAATGAAGCTGACGGGATCTTTTGAGTACTCGTGCCAGTCCAACCTTATCATCTGGGCAGACTTGAGATTTTTCTCTGAAGGAATCATTATACATGCCACAGTTTTTATGCCATGCTGCTTCGCCAAGTTAACGAGTTCTCCCAAGTCAGTTAGAGATTCGATGGATTGTGTAACTAAGGAGTATGGCCCAGAAAGTATCTTTTTTTCTATCTGAAATCTGTCAGTCACCTTCGAAGGAACAGCCAGACTAAAATGTATGTACCTATCATACTTCTCACTATGCAAATTCCTAAGGATTTCCGTCGGCTTCAAATTAGACGTTGATAAATCAGGTCCTAGTTCATCCCCTTTCAAAATTAGTATACTTTCAAGGCCTAAAAGTATAGCATCTCCAACAAATTGCATAAATGAGGTATAATTGCGATCACGAGCCCTTAAGCTGCAACTAATAGGCAAACTGTTTCCAGCACGCCTGATGAAATGAGCAAAAGAAATACCCGAGATTCTAGGAACCCCCAAGACCGAATCAGTGATGTGGATTCCATCAACTAACCCAACCAATTCCCCTGCTCTCTTAACCATCGATGACAGCGATCCCCGTAATTCATGCTCCTCAAAATAGCGATTTTGTACTGTTTTTGGGGGATTCAGTTCAAATCGTATCTTGCTCATTTATCCATCATTGGGCTAATATTAAACAGAATACTTACATGTTCGACAATGGGGTAATTTTGGGGGGATAGCAGGTTCACCCTTAACAAATTAGCCCTGCAATTATTAAATGCTTTTTAATTTATACGTGTTACTCGGGAATCATGGTTGGGTTACATGGAATAAATATGGATTAGACTTTTTTTCTCTGACTATATACAATCTCAGGCTTGTGGAGTCTGTACAATTGACCCTGGGCTTGGGGTACAGTTATATATTCTACCATCATAGTCATCGATTCTGCCAGTAAGACAGATGTATTTCAATTAAAACATTTAGTCATGAGTCAGTTATCATGTCCGACTTTGTGATTTAAGCGAAATATAGATACCCTTCTGGTACAATATATCATATAACATGGACAAGTCGGATCTCCTTGCAAGAATCATGCCCCATTTAAGTTGGCCGGCATCATTGGGAAATCCGATTTATGAGACATTTAGTCTATCGTCTGTAGTTGTTCTGATACACTTTACTAGATCTTCCCCCCATATTCTCCTGACTAAAAGAAGTTCCAACCTCAAATCACATGGAGGAGAGATATCGTTTCCTGGCGGCCGGTATACCAAGGAAGATGATAATTTACTGAACACTGCTATTAGAGAAACGACTGAAGAGATAGGCATCAAACTTTCAAGGGATGACATTTTGGGCTGTCTTAATGCAGTGAGGACGCTTACGTCAAATTTTTTTATCGTCCCTTTCGTCAGCATTCTACAAAATATAGATCAACCTATTCCGTTCGCAGACGAAGTCGAAGCTGTATTGGATCTTCCTCTGGTATCCCTATTATCCACGATGAGTCCAGACACAGAACATGTTTCGATAGACGAATTATACAAATTCAATTACAATTCGTACTTGATCTGGGGAGCGACTGCCCGAATCCTCAAACAGCTAAGCGAATACATTATCCAGCTATAATAAGAAATGAACTGGCCTTCGTGCGTCGTGGATAACGCAGGCGAAGACCATCCTCTACTAGCTTTTTGGTAGATTTAACCCATTATACTTAAAGGAAAATACTACTAGACCCTTAATTTTATGAATACATTCTATAATCTAACCTGGGAGACCTTGAAGATGATGCGAGTACTTGATCTTGTTGGGAGAATCCTTACACACGGAAATCACGTAGAAGTCAAGAAATCGAATCACGGATTAATGCTAATAGTCAGGCCCCAAAAAGTCCTTTCTCGTGATATAGGTGGCCTGATAAGAGATGGAGGTTTCAGACTCCAGCGATGCTATAGCGAGCCAGGGGGAGGAGCCGTACTCGTCTTCCTAAACGATCGAGTTAAGGAAGGCGAATATGTTGAATATGGGTAGGTAACTAGGTAGGTACCTCGATACTACATGCATTCTTTATTGATGCCCTCTCCAGAGGGTTAGTACAATATGTTTGTATGCTAGTACTATATTGATGCTCTATATACAGAAAGAGAAAAAAGCCAAAGAACAACAATTCTGATCTCGCCTTTAAAGCAGCTTTTTTATCTCTTCCATCGAAGCATTGGTCTTGAAGCCAGTTTGCCTAAATGAAGTTCTACTTCCTCGATATCCTCCTTGAACAATCCGTTCCAAAATTGTGTTCATTGGAGGCGGGCTTATCTTCAATGCAGAGCCAACTTCGTCAATTGTATAGTAGAAAGGCTGATCATTGAGCTCCAGACTCAGCTAAATGGAACAGTTGAAATATATGACGAAAGTATTTTTGAGATAATAATTGGACTGATTTCTCTGAACATGGTGATTGTAGTGGTGATAGTAACGATCCTTCTGAATAAGATCCGATAAAACTACGATCGCTGTTGTTGTCCTTGGAGGGTGGCATAAAGTCACCTCGACTTAAATCGTAGCTTCGAGCACTATAATTATTTCCATTAATGCCTAATACATCAGAAATTAGTCGTTTATTAAATATCGGTTTAATCCATAGAGGACCAGCAATGGTTAATTTTTTATCATTTTTATTATTGTCATTCCTGCTGTTGCCTCCACAGATAATACATGTAAGTGGTAATTGAAACATAAACGGATGCTCTCTTCTGTTGCCGCAATTGAAGCAGTGAGTAATATAGCCCAAGTTATCAACCAATTTGTTCGCTTCGTTACTGCTCACCCGAACTCTTACGTACACGCGGGAATAATGACGATGGGAATGAGCAAATATAGGTTCTATAGAAAGATCCATCCTTCCAGCTACTAACCCTAGAAAAGATATTAAAATTCGAATGGCAGTCTCATTTGAATAAGAACAGTTGATGGGCTTACTATAATACTTTCTGAAACAAACCTTTGGATATTTTCCATAGAGTACTGCAGTATCAGTTGCAGTAACAGAAATGAGTCCACCATCTGTTACCGCTCTTAGTAAGGAATCTACATATGGTGACGGGCTGCCAAAGGGGTCAAGGTCCACGATAACGTATCTTTCTTTCTTATGTGAATCACGTTCGTTCAGAAATACGTGTACGTCTTTCTGAGAGTATGAACATTTATATTCCACATAATTAAGTTTAGCCGATCCCTTGGCGGCTTCTATGGCAACTGGATTAAGATCATTAAGAATTACCTTATCTACAAGTGGAGTCTCCTTAGCTACTCTTATTGATCTAGCACCGACACCACTGAATGCATCAGCGAGGGTAATTGGTTCCTTTTTGAACTGACATGAATTCAGCCTAATAAAGGAAGTATAGATCTTAACAGATATGTCTCTGCTCAGCCTTGCAGCAGGGTTGAAGAATGCTGGAGTTCTTGGAGGAATATTCGTCCGAAGAGATTCTTTAGGAACAAGAAGAGTAGTACTTCCTTCACAAATTGGCGTGAATTCTTCGGTCAATTGTCGGTCAATTTCATATTTCAGGTTGTCACTTCTATCAATGAATCGACCAAATTCATTGTCTGACAATGTTCATCAATTCCATCCTTTAAATTTACAAACTAGCTCAACGCATGGTATATTACATGTTTCGAATAGTTGCGGGGGTGTCGAACAAAGGAAGGTACGTAAGAGGTGAGGCTTCAGATATTGTCATAGAAATTATGACAGTATCAACACTATCGGCAAGTGGGCATATATGGTCGAACAATCTGTTGCTTGGTTGAATTAATTTGAAATTAATTACAGCGGCAAGAGGATCAGCGCTATAAGGGAAGGCGAGCCCTTTGGATGAAAACTATAAGTAAGAAAGCGTATTTTCCTACTCATAACAAGTGACCAGGAAAATTAGAGAAACTGTAGTCGATATCCACTACCATCTAGGATTTAAAGTTGATCAGATCTCAAAACCTGGTGCATTCCCATCTCAAGTTGGAAATCAGACCAACAGAATACTTGGAGGAGTAGATGAAGCTGGGAGAGGCGCAGTGATTGGTCCAATGGTTGTTGCGGGCGTAAGTTTTAGAGAAAAAGACATGCGTGAGTTGGAACGGATTGGAGTAAAGGATTCAAAAGAGCTTTCCAGAAAAGAGAGAGCCGAAAAATATGGGCAAGTTGTCGGAATAGCAAGATCAATCTGTATTTGTGTAGTACAGACTACAGAGATAGATGATCATGTTTCTTTTAATAGACTAAACCATCTGGAAGCCTTGGCCATGGCTCAGGTTATCGATAACATGAATGCTAATAGCATATTTGTAGACTGTTGCGATGTAAATCAAGAAAAATTTAAAGCCTATATTCTGAGCAACCTCAAGAGAAGAATTCGAATAAGAAAGGGAAAGCTAGATATTTTTTCATTCCATCATGCAGATAGTTTGCATCTGGCAGTGTCAGCTGCTTCAATAGTTGCTAAGGTGATCCGGGAAGAAGAGCTTGGTAACATTAAGAGGGTCCATCAAGGGATCGGTAGCGGATACCCATCGGATAAGAAGACGGCTGGCTTCATTAAATCATGGATTGACGAGGCTGGTGTGGCTCCTCCATTTGTCAGAAATTCTTGGTTACCTGTTAAGAAGTTACTCAGGGAACGACAGCAACGACAACTTGTACCTTAGCCTCGAGGCTCAGGAATAGGACGAACAGGGAAAGGCGTTGCAGATTGGAAAAGCTTTGATCCCTTGCGATGGGGCATTTTACTTCGAGTACAGTGCATAAATCATGCCATGGTCCTTATCAAAGGGTTCAAGGTCAATTATCTGCTGTATGTTGAACCCATTTGATTCGAGTTTCTTTGCTTCCTCCTTTATCACTACCTTAGGGTCTTTGACCACATCTATACTTCTAGACTTTACAACCAGAAGTAATACTCCTCCCTTTTCTAGGTATACCTTGCAGTTCTCAATGGCAATATCGGTCTGATCGGGTTGAGCTATATCACAGTATACTATCTGTACCGTCCCAAATACAGAATAATATGATTTTGGCCTACGACCATCTTCAACGATTGGAATTATGTTATACCTACGCGTTGCCACATTCTCTAAAAGCTCTCGTGCAACTCTAACCGCAGGCTCTACCGCAAATAGGATACCTTCATTTCCGATAATATCCGATATATGACTTACAGTAGTACCTGTTGAAGCGCCTAGATATAATACCCTGGAACCAACTCTAAAGGGAAAATTCTGCATTCCTTTATGAACGGCCGCAGCTAACTTGCTCCTATACACGTCCCATTGTCTAAATTCCATATGATTATCCTGTATGAGCCGCTCACCGTATACAGTGTTCCCTTTGTCTAAATTCGGTGTGGCTAGGCACTTTTGTCCATCAACATATATCCATACCTTACTGTTGCTGTTCAAGTTATCCGTACTCCTTTGTCAGGCTATTTTGAAATACCTGTAGACTACTTCGGAAAGAGTTTGAATCTCGTTCGAACATTTTTAGTCCTGCCTCCTCTTTTTTTTCTTATTACTTCTATATTTCATTCCCCTGCCATAGCCTCTGTCTCTACCTCTGTCGTCGAAATGTCTACCACCTTTTCCTCTCCCTCCTCCTCCTCCTCTTCCTCTAGGCCCTGAACCGAACCTTTCAAAGGGTCGGTTTCTTAAGTTTCGATTAGGTCGTTCTGGAGGCGGCTGACTATATTTCTGTTGAATCTCATTTATTCTAAGTTTTAGTTTGTCAGAAAGAGCGATGTCTTTTTCACCTTTTCTGTAGAGGTCAATCCTTGCAGCAATCGAGGCCTTGGAGGCTACAAATCTTGCTATTTTTCCTCTCTGCCACCTTGGAGCAGAATGGATAAGTGGATGTTGAAAAAGAATACCATGTTTAGGAGGTACTAGCACCTGTTTTTAAAGATCTAAACAAGGCCTTTTCTGCACCTAAAACTTGGACGGTGCTGGACGAAAGGTGCGCAAACCTTTCCAGACTTCCCGCTTTGGCTATCATCCTAGCTCCAACTAAAGGGCTCAAAAGTTCTTTTGTATTTGGTGCAATTAGCTCCATCGTGCTTTCGATGTGGTCAGCGATGATTCTTCTAAGCTCTGTCTGAAGAATCACCTGGTATGCAAGCTGCTTTACAATTGCCAGGTTTTCCGAGGTGATATCTCCACCTCTGCTCCTTGCAGCTGCTTGAAGTACAATCTGCGTCCTCTTTTCGTCCAGTCCCAATCTTTCAAGCAGCTCCCCTGTTACGCTAGTCCTAAATCCTGCTTCTCTAACTATATTTGCATATAGGGATAGGCTCTGGATCAAATTATCGAGCTCAGGAAAATGCAGACCATACCACTCCCTCATTCTAGTGCCGATTGTGTTGATTATCTTGTCAAGCTCATCTAATGCGCTGACCGCTTGGATTACATGCAGGTCAAGCTCCTCTGATGATTCCTTTATTTTTGATGAGGATAGATCGATTGCGAATTTACGTAGCTCGCGCTGCGCCTGTGTCTTGTTAGAAACAAATTCAGCCTTTTCTAGAATAGATTCCTTATGCAATAGCATTATTCTAAATTCATCATCGCTCATCAATGTGCTACTAATTCCATTCTGCTGCAGAACGAAATTCAGAGCTCTGATCGTTAGATCTCACGTCTGAGTAATCTCCAATATTTCCAATAATCTGTCCCAAACCAGTAAATCTGCCTCCATTCTTAATTAAACGATAAGATTCGATTGGATTCGTGAATTTAGTTGAACCTGATACATTTTCATTTTCATCTAAGAGGATGATTCCAAGTTCGCACAATATAACCGAACATTTACCATCCGACATTATTTATCTACAATAATTGTGAGGTACTTGAGGCTATTAAAAAGATATCACAGGACGGTAATCATGATATTCAGAATCATCACCTTGGCAGGATTTCAATGAGGGTATTTAAGAAAATTTCGCAATCAGAAACAGACCATTGAAATTTGTAAGGAGGCAAGCGAGTTGTCACATGGACTTCGTTTACTTAGCATTTCTATTTTTTCGCTTCTTCTATCGATCTTGTATCAATGGAGTAGTCCTACCTCTACCTTTTATTTGGCCTACATCTGCAATTCCGGAAACGGCAATCGACATAACCAAGCGGCTAAATCCAGCCAAACAACCAACAATGTAGCATGACCCATGCTAAGGATTATTCGGCACATATCGGTGAGGTCTCATATGTAGGGAATCATTTTTTATTTTGATTATTGATGCCTTGTTCATCTGAATTAGCATGGTTCTTAGGGATTCCCTAACCCTGGATTCCCTATCGCTAGAGATCGAAAGTACCTCATAAACCAAATCTTGGAACGATATCCCGTTACACATATTCCAAAGAGAGACGGCTGTATCACTGACCCGAAATCCTTCGCCCTTGAAATTTATCAAAAGTGGAGTTCCGTCCAAATCGTTACTCACAAAACCCCTTCGTAATATGATAGAATATGAATCAATTTTTCTATCCCTTAAACCCAGCATTTCGGACCGGTATCTATTTTTGCTCAGAAAGTTATTTAATCATTTGTAGATCAATGACCGTTAACCAATTGGTTGAATAAAGTTAAACGAGTTAATCCAATCCATATTTCTTTATTATAGTCACCATTATTGTAGCCAAGCCCATCCATCTATTATCAACAATTACTTCAAACTCCTAAAATGTAACAACGTGCAAGAGAAGCGAAACTGATAATGCTTAAATCTAGTTTGAGCCCATCGGTAATAGTAGAATTAGTTGTCATTTTTCAAGAGATTATTGAGTCAAAACGATAACAAAAGCAAGAATCAAATTCCCGCAAAGGAGGAAAAAAAACCATTAAAGGCTAATCGCACAATAGTTCTGACTCGGGAAACGGCAGACGGCATTATCACATTTGCTAAGAGCTGGCATCCCAATGAAGGAATATTAATACTTAGAGGGCAAAATAAACACAAGAAGGACCAAGTACACATTGATGGGTTAGTCGTACCCCCTTTCGCCTCGCATGGTCCATACTACTCAGGTTTCCCAAGTTACGACTTGCCCTTTGACCTTTCATACGTCGGAACGGCCCACTCACATCCTGGAGGAACGAACCGTCCATCATTGGCGGACTTGAACAATTTCTTTGGATTAGTCTCAATCATCATTAGTTTTCCTTATGAAGAGAATTGTATTGGAGCATTTGATCGAAATGGGAAATCTCTTCCGATTATCATAGCGTAGCAATTTCAGATCCGCCCGCGAGGCAACCCCAATAGACGGCTAGTCACTTTTGGCCCAAAATATTCAGACCCGAACTTTATCTGGGGTCATATCCTATTATGTCAAATCCTTTGCCCCTGTGAGCACATTTCAAAACCCTAGGTAAATCTCACTTTTGACTGGGTACGCGATCCTCTAGGACTGGTAACCGATTCAATAGCATTTCCAATCAGCGCAAATGATATGCCTGCCGGAGCGATCAAAATGCCAGGCGGTAGTATCCACCACCAGAGACCTCTGGCAGCTCGCTGAGGCAGTATTTGCGTCATGAAGAATGCTTCCCCAGGTTGGGATCGAAGGATCACCCAGACCTATAAAACTCAACGTTGCTTCAGCTAATATCGCTGCAGGGTACTGCTAAGGCGATGCTTGCAAAGGTAAGTGGTAGGAGCTGAGGCAAAATATGCCTCAGAATGATCCTAATATCTCTCTCGCCCATGAGCTTCGAGGCTTCAACGTATTGAAGATTCTTTATCTGTAACGCAAGACTCCTTGCGACTCTTGCAATGCCACTCCATCCAAAGATGACGAGGAAAAGGGTTATGAGGTAGATACTACTGCCAATAGTAATAGAAAGGATTATAAGAAAAACGAATGTAGGGAGGGAAATCACGAGGTCGTTGATCCTCATCAAAGCCTCATCAAACCTTCCTCCCTTATAGCCAGCTAGAAGCCCATATAACATGCCAATAGTAACTGAAGAGATAGCAGCTGTTAAACCTACAAATAATGCTACAGGGGCACCCCAGAAAATACCTATGCTTAAATCTCTACGTAAATCATCAGTCCCCATTAGACCGTAGACCTTACCGCCTAGGATTACTTTTGTATTCTCTACTTTGTCCTCCGCACTAAAAAGGTAGTACGTAATATTAAATAGGTATTGTCCCTTAAGTACCACCTCTTCGTCAAGGCTAGAAAATATCATCTTTTGGGGTGAAGATAGGTCTGGACTGTAATCGAAAAGTCCGGTGTATGCTTGTAAATTGTCTCTAATTGATTCATTTGTGGAGAAGATTCTAGAGCAGTATTCATTTAGGTTAGATGTGCTTTCTGATGATATTGCGCTTGATGGAAGTGGAGAATTGTATATCATAAAGCTCTCGCCATCCGGCCTGGTGACATCAACCTGGATTACTGGAGGGATGTCACCATATCTTAAGCAATAATCAATGATAAAATCTGTAGGAAATGAATTGTAACCGAAGTCAATATCAAACAAGAACGAATTAGTCGGAATGCCCCCGAACGAACTGTTCTGCGTTTTTGCATCGCTGGGTCCGAAGATCATGTGATTAGGAAGATTAGCTTCTGGAAACAGAGAATTTACCCAAGAGGGTGCGGCAGATTTTGGATAATCAATCCAAATTCCGGGATCGTTCCACTGACTAAAGGATTCTAGCGGCACTGCGATAAACGCATAGACAGTCATAGCGACCAAGATCCCTAGAATGAAGAAGCCTGCAATGGCGGCCTTGGTATGCAGAATCCGACGAATTAATATATTGAAATTACTTTCAGATTCCGAGACTTTCACGATGACACCTTAACTCTTGGATCATAGTATGCATAGAGGAGATCGGCTATCAACATTGTCATCACATAAATTAATGTAAATATGTAAGTATCTTCCCAAAATTATAGGAATATCCATTACGATTATTGCATCATAAAGTAGCTTTCCAACTCCAGGCCAGTCAAATACTGCTTCTACGATGAAACTACCAGTTATTGAAGCAATTAGGGCAGTGACTATTCCCGTCAAGATTGGAGGAGCTGCGTTTTTGAGTGCGTGAGAGTATAATATTTTTCTTTTTGGAATTCCCATCACACGTTTTGCTTGGATATAGTCTTCATCCAAAACACGGGATACAAAGTAACGCACCACAAATGACCAAACTGTAAAGCTCAGCAGGACTAATGTAATCAATGGCAAAATCATGCCGTACAACAGGTCCAAGAAGTAAAATGGTTCTCCCGGCGAAGTCAATGGCGTAGATCGAGCAGGAAAGATATCAAGGGTAAATGAAAATAACAGTATCATCAACATACCCACCCAAAAGGTCGCAAAGCTATTACTGACAACGGCAACAAATGACACGCTCTTGTCAAGAGCCGAACCCCTTTTCTCTGCCATGTATGTCCCTAAAAATAAGCCAATCACAACAACGATCACTGTAGAAGTTGTAAAGAGCAATACCGTCTTAGGCACTCTCTCCAAGATTATGTCGCTGACATTAGAGGAGCCGCTATCTGATATAGCGTAATTAGATCGGCCTAGATTAAACGTGAGTACTTCAAAAAGAGTATTGACGAATCTTTTGGGGGAATACCACGGTTCATCCAGTCCAAGATCCTTGGTCTTTAACTGAATTTGTTCATCGACGTAGGCCTGGCGCTGAGAAATTGTCTTAAACTGAATCTTATCCTGAACAGTTGCTTCAACTACTTCAGCTCTTATCCTATCAGTCAGCAATTTGTCCATAGCAGAGCCAAGAAGTATCAGTGTGATAACTACTGTAATAACAACAACTAGAATCCTGTATGCAGTAGTTTTGGCGACAAAAAAGAGAAAACTAGTCATCCACGAAACATCTGGCTAACTGAAGTTGATGTCATCTATAAATGGTGTAGCTGGCCTGGTCGTCAGAGATGAGACCACCTCGCCACTGAATAGATTTCGAATCCAATAAAATTCTGGCTTACCTTCCTGACATTTTATACTCGAGGTGTAGGAACAGACGCTGTATTGCCATGTGATGTACTTAAAATGCAATAATTGCAATCCCTTTACTACCCCTGCTGTTGTTGTTGTTGTTGTCTGTTGTCTCGGACCGGACAAGGGGTTAACAGCTATTAGTGTTGTAGTTTGCATATCGGGTCTATATGCAGAATCACTTACAGCGAAAACCTTCATTATGCTCGGGCCGGTTGGTATAAGGGTGGTCTTGTTCGCAGGTATCTCTATCGAATATTTGCCATTGCCGTCTGAAACTGAGGTATTGCCTGAAATTACAGTTCTTCCATCCTTGTCCGAAATAAAGTAAAAGACAGAGGCATTTTCAGCCGGTCTACCTTGTATGCTAACTGTTACATTTGCCTCGAGCGGACTCTGTCCAGCGACAACGTTTCTCGGTACGGACACCTTATCGATCGATGCGACCTTGGCTGTCTCGTTACTTTGACCAATGGCCCTTCTCAAATGGATAAGAACTGTCTCTAAATGCTTTGAGAGTTATCACTCGCCCTTCCGGATTGTACGAGTCCAAGTAAAAGGGTCCGTTACCTATAATTGCGTGCTTGTGTGTATCGATCCATTTGATACTCGCATCATACCTTTTGATTGCTTCCTCAGGGGTTACAGAATCTCTAAGTGGAACGGGGACAAATCCTTCGGCTTTCATCGCAACCAACTCATTTCTAATCATAGCCGCATGTGAGGGAACTATCAACGATAGCCAAGGCACATTTTTAGACGATGCTTCACCATTTGAAAAAGCAGCTTTTCCAGAAGTAACTAGTCTCTCGCTAGCTCGCAGTTATTTCCCACGGAGATTGTGACCAGACGCCCGCCGCATCTGCTAACTCCTTGTCGTCAAAATGCCACTGGTCAATATAAGATTCGACTGTCCGGTTATCTAGGAACCTTGTACCCTTTATAAGAGGTAGGCCAGGTTGCACGCCAGCCATGAACTCTGGATCGTTCGTTAAATCGGAAGGATCGCCAGTATCCTTCCCCCACTCAAAGACAAAATATTGAGGGTAAAGCAGGTCAGCAGGAGTCATCGGAACTCCGTGATGCCAATTAGAATAAAGGGTGTCGTACTTGACTACTGAAAATGCTGTATTATTCTTTCCAGGACCTTTCCACTGCTGTGAAGTTGGATCCCAATTTAACGAATCATTGGGAACAATAAGCTTTTCCAATGGCCCTTTGGTTGTTATATTAACCCACGGAGTTCTCATTGGAATTACTTCTCCAGTATAGGGATCCCTAAATGTACCAGGATCAGACAGGGCTGAGGAAATGTCTCTGCAATATTGATCCTTGCAACCACCAATTCCATTCCACGCTCCTTGAAATATCTGCTTAACGCCAATGTCAAGGGTATTTGAAGGATCTTGAGTTCGTGCATTTATCAGCGAAAATTTACTAGAAATTCCTGCACCAAAATCATTTACAAGACCCGTAAGACCAGACGATGCTACGTAAGGATCGACTAATTGTGCAATAAAAACTCTGACTGCCTCCTGTACTCCTAAATCTGTGGCATTTCTAACAAGTGAATTTCTCTCCTTTTCGGAAGTAAAATTAAGGAACTGAATTCTTTGCGTTAACTTGTCTATGGTATCATTTTCGTAATTCCAAAATGCAGGGTTTTGTTGGCCCGGCATATTTCCGAAATATGGGGCGTACATTTGTGAGGGAATCACGGGGTTGTATTTCACAAAACCGCCAGTGCCACCAAAAGCCTCAGTATATATATTCCATCCAAGATCTTGAGGATCAGAGCCGTAAACTACTGTATTCGCTTTGTTCAAGTCACCATAGTTCCTCTTCACGGTAAATCCTGCCTTTTCTATCTCTGAAGCTACTCAGCTCTCCAACCGATCTTAGAGGCTGATTGTCACTTCTCATCAGTATTGAAATGGTCACTGGATTCCCATTAAACATCCATTTTCCATTTTCTTTCTGGGCACCAGCTTTATTCATTGCGGCTGTTATGATTTGGTTAGCGAGTCTAGGGTTATACCCTAGTCCGGAAGACTCAACTGAATCAATTACGTTGAAATACTCAGGCGAGAAGATTCCGTAAGGACCCACAAGAGGCGTACCCAATCCTTTTAGGATTTCATCTACAACAAACTCTCTGTCTACTAAATAGTTCATTGTGTACCTCACCTCCCTTAATGAAAAGGGATTCAACGAGCCAGAATTATTTGATGGCGCAGGATTCAGTAGTAATCCAAAAGATCCGGAAAGTTTGTCATACTCCTTTAGATTCGGAATATTTTTAATTTCGGAGGCTGCTTTCTAGTGGTATTCTAAAATAGTAAGTATCAAGACTTCCTGATTTCAATTCCTCTAAAGCCACATTGTCGTCTAGATATTGAATGAATCTAACACCATCGATATATGCTCCTGTGCCATTGCTCTGAGCCGCACTAGCAAGAGCAGGAGTAAGAGAACATAAGTTAGTAGGGCAAGAATGGACAGAATTGGAATTAGAATTGGAATTCTCTCTTTCTTCATATCTAACCCCACTTCACTAGATAGTAAACAACTAGGTTCCATTCTTGATTCGAGATTCTGTAATTACAGCAAATTAGGGGGAACGTAAGGTAGAGTTCTATAACGAATGGGAAAATTTCGCCAAACGTCTTCGGTTTTCAAAGTAGCTAGAACTTCCAAGAGGATTCACGTGATTGCTTGATAAATATTTTCTAATGTCTGACGCTATCATAGCTTGGTCAGTAGCCATTCGACGAGCGTAGTCACTGGGAAATAACTTGGGGATATCCATTCTATCGCTACCCATAGTCTGCTCACCTTCAGTGCGTTGTGATTCAGCATGGTTGATGCCATTTGAGCTACTATTTTCAGACGGATCTCCATTAATTACGTGACTAGAAGATCCGTCTGCATTAAGAAATGATGGATCTTGTTGGTCGATAAATTCGGAGTGAGGTATTTTGTCTCCGTAAGCTGGGGGAATTCTACGACGAATAATTTCATCTGGTATCATTACAAATAGCGTACGTATTGGCGCGATATTAATTTGTACTGCAAATATTGGCATCATATGGCGAGGTGTAGTATTATCACATTACTTTGATATATGATGTTTGATTGCGTTGACTAAATTGTCATATTTTAGCGCTTTTTCCATAAAATATAGAAACAATATTAATTTATAGTAAAAGCGTTGCGTGTTTTAACTCATACTTGTAAAAATTTCAAATCTGAGTCATAGATCCTTATTCAATAGGAATAACTTTATATATTAGAATAAAACATTTATACTAGATGCGGTGTTCTGACAATTTTTCTGGTGAAAAACTTTGGTAAAAGACATTACTTTGTTCAATGAAAGATGCCCGCGATGCGGAAAGGGCCCCATGGTTACAGATAATTCTAGTGGAGAAATGTTTTGCGGAAACTGTGGGTTTGTGATTACAGAAAGAATCGAAGAAATGGGTCCAGAGTGGAGAGCCTTTTCAAAGGAGGAGCATGAGGATAGGAGCCGAGCCTGGTGTGCCTACTTCGCTAGCCATGCATGATATGGGGCTGGCGACTATCATTGGTCCTATCGATAAAGACGCTTCTGGCAAGCCATTGTCGGCCTCCATGAAAAGCACTATCGAAAGGCTTCGGACTTGGGACAGTAGGAGCCAAGTCCATGAGCCGGTAGACCGTAATTTCAGGCAAGCATTTAGTGAGCTCGATCGGCTCAAAGACAAGCTAGCAGTAGGAGACGCTGTCATAGAAAAGGCAGCCTACGTATATAGGAAGGCTCTGGAACGGGGTCTGGTGAGAGGGAGATCCATATCAGCATTAGTTGCTGCTGCTTTATATGCTGCTTGTAGAGATACCGAAACCCCCAGGACATTGAAGGACATTGCCAATGCAAGCAATATCAAAAAGAAGGATGTTGCTAGGTGTTATCGACTTCTGATAAGGGAGCTTGACCTAAAAATGCCTGTAGTCGACCCAGTCAAATGTGTAGCCAGAATCGCAAGCAAGGCAGGGCTTTCAGAAAAGACAAAGAGAAAGGCACTTGAGATTCTAAAGAGGGCGGAGGAAGGAAAAATATCTGCGGGTAAGGACCCAATGGGACTTGCGGCAGCTGCACTATATGTGGCTTGCGTAATGAACGGTGAGAACAAGACACAGAAAGATGTAGCAGAAGCGGCTGGAGTAACTGAAGTCACAATCAGAAACAGATACAAAGGATTGAAATTGCACCTAAAGTTGTAAGTATTAATTAATTTTAGCCTGTACGCAGAGCGGAGCATCTCCATCACAGTATTGAATGATATAATAAAAATACATGAAGTGGGTTTGTAAGAAGTGTGAAGGGTGTAATAAAGGCATGAATAAATAAAAAATTATATAATACTCAAATGATCTAATCCTCTAAAATAAAGCTTTCTAAGTACCTGTACTCTATTTCATGGAGGGAAAGCAGTGTCAATTATCCGTATGAGACTAGAACTATTATACGTTCAAACTATTACATGGAGACGCCAGCACCTTTTAAAAGGAATTCAACGAGAGTCTGCCAGTTCACTGAACTTCGATAGCCTCCTCATTGAAACCCATTCTGAGCAGATAACCCTTGACATCATCCCGATGGTCACCTTGGAGCATTATGAACCCGTCTTTTGCAGTGCCACCGCATGCAAACCTGCTCTTCAATTCCTTGATAATACTCTGAACATCACTTTGTTTTGGATCAATACCTTCAATCATCGTAGTTGTCTTGGAGAAACGCCTTTTTTCTAGTCGAACGATGATCCTTGTGTCTTCTTTCTCCAATTCGCCACAAGCACAAAGATCGTCGGGAAGGCCACATTTCTTGCAAATAACCGCCATCTATTAATAGATACTTCCCCAATTCTTACTTTTAAGCCTTGCCTGATGAGATTGGAATCTCCTGATGGTTACTTACTCATACCATCGCTTGATGCAATAGGCAAAGACATGAAGAGACCTACCGTACCAATTCTCATCCCCTAATCGCAATCTATTTAACCGTCTTAGGGTCCTTAAAATTATAGCAATGAGCAGTAGCAGTAAGAAAAAGAATGCACCGCTTCCAGCATCCAGTGCGGGGTTACTTCGATTCTTTGAAGATGAGACTAAGGGGATTAAGATCAGGCCCGAATTGGTACTTGGGATAGCCGGTGGGATAATTGGTGTTTCTATCCTCATTCGCCTAGTATTCCCTGTGTGAAGACAGTTTTTATGTTCAGTCAGAGAGAAGATAGCGTTTCAAATATACATAAAAGATGGGCACTAACCAAGCTTAATCCATCCACGAGCAAAGTTTCTTTTGTAATTACGTGCTGCGCCTTTACAGCTCTTGTTGTCCTTACCAATGCTTTCGTAACTGGTGTTGGATTCGATAACATTTCCTACCTCATCTACTATGTCGTAGTGGGCAACATTGCCCTATTCGCACTGAACTTTTTGGATTATACCCTTTTGAAGGGTACATCTTTAAGCAAACTATCAAAGGTTTTTCATGTATCTGCGTTCTCGTATCTTATCTGGCTGCTTACTTTGGCCATAGGAATGCTCACTCCCAATTTGATAAGCAGTGATGGTTCTCCAACGAACTCTAGTTATCTACTGGAAGGACTGCTCTTTGTGGCTGGTTTTAGGATATGTATGTTTAAATCCGTTTTTGGCGCAACATTAGCCCGAGCTATCATTGTAGGACTTGTCGCTCCATTTACTATTCTTTTTTTCTTTACTCCACTTCCATTTATCCCAGAGGTATTTTCAGACCCGATCGCACTTGGATACGGGCTTGCTCTTGTCGGTATGGGAATTTTGTGGGCGATTATGGCAGATCGTGCGGGAAGACCAGAGATTAGCAGCACGTTTGAAGTCTTGCAGGCATTTTTGGCAGCTTGGACAGAGAAAGATGGAACAAGATTTGAGCGCATAGCAGAAGAAAAAGCAGACGAAAAACCTGTCTCTACATTCATGATGAGGTTTTCGCTTGACAAAAGCAATGGATACTCCCTTGTTATTCCCGAAGTCCATCCTGGTCCTTTCCTTTCTGTGGGAGGCAGTAATCTGCCCTATGTTCTATACAATGCATTTTCGGGAAGGGCGATGGTTCTGCACGGAGTATCTGACCACGCATTGAATATTCCTTCCAAAGAAGAGCTGGACAGATACTTGAGGGGTCTCAAATCCGCAAAAAAGCTCTCCTCACACAGCCGTTGTTCGAAGCCGGTCAGAGTGGAGGATGGTTACTGTAGTGTGACAGGAATTAGATTTGATAATGTCTGTATGTTAATTTTGTCCATGTCTCCAAAAGGTATGGAGGATGTTCCTCATTCAGTCCTCTCTCAGCTTACCCATTATTCTAAGAAGATGGGATTTGATTCCTTACTCTTAATAGATAGTCACAACGCAATGGGTGCTTCGTTGGACGCACAGCAAACAGAGCGGCTGCTTAGGACTGCCGAGCGCTGCCTTGACAAACTGGTCTCTGCAGTAGAATATCCGTTTCGAGCAGGCTATTCCAATATAAATGACATACCAGTTGGGACTAGTCTCCAGGACGATTTGGGTGAGTCTGGCTTGGCTGTGCTTGCATTGTGCATTGACAGCAAATGGAACTTGTTGTGCTGGGCTGATTCTAATAACATGAAGAATGGCCTGCGTGAGCAGCTTTTGAAAAAACTGACAAGTCAAGACCATCATATAGTTGAGATTCTGCACTTCCGATACCCACGGTACTTCAGGAAAAAGGACTAGGAATGGCTACTTTGCACTCGGAGAGCTTAGTAAAGAGGATTCGATAGTAGAAGCATTTCAAGCATTATCACTTCGAGCCATGGATTCAGCAGAGTCTTCGTCGCTGGAGCTGTACTCAGCTATATCAAGGATAAAGGTTATGGGATCGAAACAGCTAAACGATTACTCATCTGCATTAGATAGATCAATGAGGCTCACAAAAATATTCTTGTGTGCCTTGGGAGTGACGTTTGTTAGTATGACGCTTTTGACTTGAGCTGTAAAAAATTATCGCCGAAGAATAATCGATTACATTTGTTCTCTTTTGCGAAACCAATCTATACCGCGTTACCTTTGGATTGGCACGAAGTAAACTAAAGAGAATGTGATTTTTTTCGCTTTTTAGTTGAGTGGATGGGGAGAGATTTGAACTCTCGATCACCTGTGTGTGAGACAGGTATCATAACCAGGCTAGACTACCCATCCAATTTTCTGCGAAGAGCCAGCGAGTTGCACCTCTCTTACAATGCTAGACCGTATATTTGAATATATTTCACTCGACTTCATCTCCTCTAATCTCTGAGATTATTTTATTCGCTGACTGCGAATCAGGGTCGATAGCAGCTACGTCCCCTGATCAAAGCCCTTCAAGTATTTCTGTTGATCTTGAGTGAGCTGGTCTATATATACTCCCATGGAATGGAGCTTCGCCTCGGCTATGACCATATCCTGTTCTCGTTCAATTTCATAGACTCTGGGTTCAAGGGATCCGTGAGTCTGTGCAATCCGGATAACCGAAAGAAGTTGATTTGCAAAGCTCATGTCCATAACCTCAGATGGATGTCCTTCAGCAGCTGCGAGGTTCACCAGCCTGCCGTCTGCTATAAGGTAAACACCTTTTCCATTTGACAATTGATACTGGTAAACATGATCGTTTATCAAATTTTTCGCAGCGGCATTTTTCTCTAGAGCATAGACTGAGATCTCTACATTAAAGTGCCCTGCATTGGCCAACAATGCCCCGTTCTTTAACTTCAATATTGTTTCGTAATCAATTACATCTCTACAACCTGTTGTTGTAATAAATAGATCTCCTATAGGGGCGGCCTCAGAAACTTTTGCAACTGAAAACCCATCTAGCTTTGCTTTCAGAGCCGCAATTGGATCGACTTCAGTAATGGTTACATTTGCGCCCAAGCCTGCCGCCTTTCGAGCAATCCCTTTGCCTACATGCCCGTATCCACAGATGACGACATTTTTTCCTGAAATCAGGATGTTTGTAGCTCGAATTATTCCATCCAACGCTGATTGACCAGTTCCATAGAAATTATCGAAGTCATGTTTCGTCTCTGCATCATTTACCGCAATGATGGGGTATTTGAGAATCCCGCCCCTTTCCATGGATCTTAGCCTCACAACCCCTGTTGTTGTTTCCTCCGTTCCTCCATACACCGTTTTGAATCGTTGAAAATCTTTGTGCATCTCTAAGGTAAGATCGGCTCCATCATCGATGGTTATGTTTGGATCGATCTTCATCGCCGAGTGAATGTCGTCGTAATATTGTTGGGTTGATACACCTCTACTGGCATAAATTGCTATTTTGTCATCCTCAGCGAGGGATGCAGCAACATCATCCTGGGTACTGAGGGGATTACACCCGCACCAGGAAAGTTGAGCGCCCAAATCCTTCAGAGATTCAACCAATACAGCTGTTTCTTTCGTGACATGAAGACAACCAGCAACCCGGACACTTTCTAACGGTTTGCTTTTTTCATATTGCCTGGTCAAAGACTGCAAGACAGGCATATGGGACAATGCCCATTGAATTTTTCTCCTTCCTTCTTTTGCTAAGGAGAGATCAAGAACCCGATAACTCATACTGCTTGGCGATACACGGGCCATATATTATTTTAACTTCAATAGTCATACGAGGGCTTTTCCTTGTTAACCTGTCATAATATTGAGAACTGGATCTATTCATCGTCGGATATCCATGCGTGCACAGAACATGAAAATTCGCAAATAGAAATGGTTCGACCAACCTAAGCTAGATTACCATGCTCGAGATAGAAGCGCAAGGTATATGATGATCGGATCGATTCTACGTAAAGTGTGCGGAAGTTTCAGATAGGAGTGATCGGCTACAACGATGATCGTTGCTCTGAGGTCGCCAAAAGAATAGCATATGAAGTTGGTAAAGAAATTGCACTCTCCGGCTCAGTGCTAGTCTGTGGGGGTCTTGGAGGCGTAATGGAAGCCGCATGTAGAGGTGCAAAGGAAGTGAACGGCGATACGGTTGGCATTATTCCGCAAGATAACTTTAGTTTTGCGAACCAATTTTGTGATGTTGTGATTTGTAGCGGTATTGGATTTGCTCGAGATTTCATAGTCGCTACATCCTCCGACGGAATAATTGCCGTAGGTGGAGGGATTGGAACCCTTATCGAAATGTCTGTGGGTTACATGATCAAAAAGAAAATAGTTGCGATCTCGTCCAGTGGGGGAGTCTCTGATGTTTACGCAGGCAAGTATCTGGATGAAAGAAAAAGAGTGCTAATTGAGTCGGCGCCAGATGCTAAAACTGCAGTACAATCTATTCTAAATTATAGGGAAATTACGTAGGTTGAAATCTGTGCACCCTCTGTCGGTGGTCTGGCGTAGCAGCAGTAGGCCCTGAGCGTTGTTACAGGTACAGATGTTGAAGTTGTTGTAACTTTGTTGTAACTTGCTGTTGTTGCTGTAGCCGTTCATGTTGCTGTTGCCACTTCCACATATGCGTTACTCTACAAGTTCGAGGAGATATGGGTCAGGAGCATAAAACTTGCCATACTTCTCGGACATCTCATTTAATTTGTCGACAACTCTCTTTATCCCAAATTCTTGTGCAGTCTTCAGCAGTTCCCTTTTAAGCCCCAGCCCAAGACGAAGTGCCTTTTCTAAATCTGATTGTGAACAGACGCCATTGGAGAGGAGCCAACCTGCGTTGTTTAAAGCGACCGCCAGCATCACAATAGGATCAAAAGCTGTGGCATCAGCTTGAACAAGGTCTTTTCGCTCATATTTGTCGGATGAATAGGAATAGAAGCCTTCCCCAGTTTTTTGTCCAAGTTTTTTCTGTTCGAACAATTTTTCGATTAACGGATGCGGGTTGATGACCTTTTCATCTCTTTGATACATTTCGTGGCTTGCCTTGTTGACAACATCTAATCCAGTATAATCGGCTAGTTCAAAAATACCCATTGGAAATCCTAATTTGAATTTCATTGCCGCATCTATTTCCTCATAGGTGACTCCATTTCTTTCCTTACAGAAGACGGCTTCATGAACTAGTGGTATGAAAATCCTATTTACAATGAACCCAGGTACATCCTTCTGTACGAGCACTGGAGCCTTTCCCAAATTTTCCACAAAGGCCATTAACCTTTCGACCGTGCTTTGATCAGTCTTGTGACCTCTAATCACTTCAACCAGTTTCATCAGCTGAGGAGGATTGAAGAAATGTACCCCTATAAATGACCCAGGACGATCGGTGAGCTCGGCCATCTCACTTATTGGTAGTGTGCTCGTGTTCGATGCAAATAGAGTCTTAGGATCGGCGTAGGAGCTTACTTCTTTGTAGACTATTTTTTTTAACGAAAGGTCTTCAGGTACTGCTTCAATAACAAGATCTGCATCTTTCAAGCCTTCCTTCAGGTCAATCACCGGCACCAATCTGGAAAGGGTCTGCTCAAAAGATTCTTTGGTCATCTTATTCTTTTCAACCAATTTATTTAGTGACCATCTGATCTTATCCATGGCATTATCTAGGAATCTCTGCTCGACATCTCTCAGGAGAACCTTGAATCCCGCCATTGCGGCAATTTGTGCTATTCCGTGTCCCATAGTCCCAGACCCTAGCACTGTGATATTTGCGATCTTGTCCATTTTATCATCATTCTATCCTTGGAAGGGGGCTTTTAGTTTTGCCTTGAATTGAAAGCAATTTAAGAGAATGATTCTTTAAAGCCACCTGTATCAGTGATTGGATTTATTTAGATTTACTGCTGACGTGTCCTCTCTTTCAGACCGTATGACAAAGAATTCATCGGCAGAGGTAATTGATAGACTTGATTTTGTCAGAAATCGCTTGGTCGATCTCTACAAGCGTAATTTAGTAAAAATAAATCACTCTGTCATGGAGTCTGTTTGTTCGAAACACCTGATAGAATTTGGGTACTGTGTTGATGTTGAGAGAAGGTTAACCGATATTCTGGTCTGTGACGTCTTCGCGAGCAAAGGTGACGGAGAAGCAATAGTTGAGATTGAAACCGGCTTCATTCCTCCCGAGCATGCTTTGGATCCCACGGCGTACTATGTTGCAAGAATTGCCAGCAAAATCTCTCGATATAGCAAGCATGCCAACAAATTTGTTCTCGCCACAACTCCTGTTAGCATTTTGCCGATCCCAAATCTATTTAGATTTCCGGTGCGAGCACGGAGAGCCGACGAGATCCAAAAATTAAAGCATGTATGTGACAACTATTACAAGGATCCTCCTATAGAAGTCGATGACATTCTCAATGGCAGGCTACATATGATCTATATCATAGACATAGATGAGGGGAAAATCCAAGAAATGGATGTGGAGACTTATTTCGATCAACTGCAGATCGCTTTTGATCTTTCGACTAGAATAATGGAAAAATTTTAAGTTATGATAGTTTCTCTAGTATGAGGCTAATAGTCGTCGTTGTCGAAGTACATCAAATTAAACAACAACAACATCATTGTTTCAAATCAACACACCTAAATTCTTCCTTATGTTAAAGTAATAAGATTCTGAACAAGCAATTTGTGAATGCATAGTTATACTAATCTTCGTCCTACCGCTTAATAGATATGTAAAAGGAAGTCTTGCGATGTCTGACAACAAAGAATTGCTAACGATAGCAGTCATAGCTGGCAGCATTGATGATGGTGTTAGGTACTTCGATACCATCAAGCGTATTGGCAAGCACTAGTATTGAAGCCGCACAACCAAGTGACGATAGTGGAAACGATGACACTAGTAATAGTGGCGGTGGTGATGGCGGTACTGACAACAGCAATGATGATAGGCAGCAGCAATGACAGCGGTGATAGCGGTAGTGAAGATAACAGTGGAAATGATGAAGATAGTGGTAATGATGATAGTTCCGACTCAAGCAACAACGGCGGCGTCCCTGAAGAGTATCTGGGAGAATATTCTACATGCGTTACAGATCTTTCCTCAGATGACAGCATTTTGAGCCAAGATGATGTAGTTGATTGTTATGGCCAAGTTTTTGGTCCTAATCCGACTCATGAGCTAGGCCCATTGATGCAGAATGCTCCAACGTCGCCTGCTACAAATATGCCAGGATTTGAAAACATGCCATCCGCACTGCAACAGCCCGGAGATCAACAACAGATGCAGCCATTAGGTCAAACTCAACCACAGGACGGACAACAACAAGTACAGCCGTTAGGTCAAACTCAACCACAGGACGGACAACAACTACCAATTCAACAACAACAATCATATCCTGCAGGAGGAGATCAACAACAAGTACAGCCTCTAGGTCAAACCCAACCACACGACGGACAGCAACTACCAATTCAAAAACAACAGCAACAACCACAAACTGGCCTAGGAGACCAGCAACAAATGTCGCCAACACAGCTTCCAATTGACGCGGGAATCTTGGATGTAGATACGATCAAGGAGATAGTTAAGAACAGATTGGCGCATTAGAGACCAGCTGTCTGTGAACTCAAAAAGATCTAGCAGTCAGCTAATTCTTCCCTCTTTTTTGGACTCTGAAATATTCGCAAGGATTAAAGAACTAAACTCTTCAGTTAATTGCGAAAATTGCCTCATGAATCTATTTGCCATACTTTTGAAGCAAGATGACCCATCAAAATGTACCGCTACGAAACTTGCAAGATTTCATCTATTGAAAACGATCGTCCGGCCTAGGCATGATACTCTGATCTTGAACCCATATTCTAAAGTTTGTTTGACACGAAACGATCGAGGCCTCTCATCAGCCCTATGCGTAATTGATTGCTCGTGGGAACGATCTGATACGATTCTTCAGAATCAAAAATGGCGATCTTATCCTCTATTGCGCCGACTCCCTGCATTATTGGCCGGAAATCCAATCAATTATGCCAAATTGGGGAAACTTTCAAGCGTTGAGGCACTTTCAGGGGCACTTTTGATACTGGGATATAATTCAGAAGCATTTGCTATCCTTGACAAATTCAAATGGGGACACACCTTCTACGAGCTTAAATTTGCATGTTTTAAAAGACTATTCTAAAGCTGAGAATGAAGGTGAAGTGTATGATATCCAGCGTCAGTATTTTGAACAAGGAACTTAAATTATGGTTAAGAGCAATGATGAGCTGAGAGGTGGTGAGGTGGTGTGTGGGTTACTCGAAAGAGAGGAAACTCCTCCCTCTATGCAGGCACTCGGATCAGAGATGATCGAATCGGAGACGGTCGGCTCCGGAACAGAAAAGACATCCAGCCTGGACGAATAATCAAGCTGTGATGGTGAATAGCCTGAGTGTCCTTAACTGGAATGAAACTGCCGTCCCGAGTGGAGCAAGGCCAAACTGAGCAAAGACCCTGCAAGCAGCTAAGGTCAGGCCGCTAAGCGGAATCCCACTTAAAACAGAAGGAGGGTTATTGCCAGGACACCATTTCTCGGTTTGTTTTAGCACATTGCTTTTATTTTGAATGGGGTTAGGTACTAATTAATACAGGATAATCCACAAATATTTGATAATCTGGTTAGTTGAGAACTGCAATTTTTCCTCCTACAAACGCCTCGCGAGAACTGGCAGACACCTATGGCTACCACGAATGGATAATTAGCCGCTTCCTTGAATACATGCCGGATGTGGAGAGATGCTTGGCCTTGATGGAATCATCTTCAAGCACATACATCCGAACGAACACCCTAAAGATTGACCCAAAGTCTCTCCTGAACTTGCTTGAAGCTAGGAATATTGAGACAGCATCTACAGAGTTACCTGAAGTTTATAGAGTAGTTAATACTTCCTTACCAATTGGAGTGACTCCCGAATACCTAGCGGGATTATATTTCATTCAAGATCTCAACTCTTGTATCTCAGTTGAGGAACTGGATGTTTTATCCAATCAACAAAACATGGACATGGCTTGCGCCCCCGGGGGCAAAACAACTTTCATGGCGCAGAAAATGTGCAACTCAGGGGCGATATGCGCTATTGAGTATAACCGAAGACGGATCCCATCAGTGATTTTCAATTTGGCAAGATGTGGAGTTCTTAACAGTTCAGTATACAATATCGATGCTCGGTCTGCTGGCAGCTTGAAGATGAGATTCGATCGGGTGCTACTTGATGCCCCATGCACATGTGAAGGTATTATTTCCAAAGACAAGACAAGAAAAACTAGCCACGAACCGTCTGATATTGAAGTGTCGAGCCGACGACAGCGGGAGATGCTTTTAGAGGCAACCAAGGTTGTTAAGCCAGGAGGCCTCATAATTTACTCTACATGCTCCTTTGCACCGGAGGAGAATGAAGTAGTGATAGATGATTTGCTGGAGGTCTTAGGTAATTCGATCGTCATCGAACCCGTTCAACATGGTGTGCCAGGCTTGACGCACTTCGGCGATCGAAAATTTCATTCAAACCTCACTCGTACAGGCAGGCTATATCCACATTTGCATAATACAGTTGGTTTTTTCATTGCAAAGCTAAGGGTGTGCTGATTATCTTTTGCTATAGTTATTTAGTGAGCAGACTTGATACCATATAGAGAACCAACACATCAGGAACTTACTGTGTTGCGCAGAAGCTTCGACCATTGGGGAATATTTGATTACGTTCTCGACAAAGCGATACTTGTTAGTGAAAAAAAATTGAATGACTCAAAAATTAAGGAAGTGTGTTTAACCACAAAAGATAACTTTAATTTGATATCCTCGAACGTATCGTTGTCCCATACTGGGATGTTAATTGGACACCTGAAGAGAAGGAGTTTTGTCCCATCTATGGCGGGAGCAGACTTGATTGCTAGAGTAGGCTCTAACTTTCCATTTGTTACAGTGAACCAAGCTGCTGAGGCATTGGTATTGTATGGCCGAGATATAATGTACGGTTCTATTGTGAACTTTGGAAATCTGAGTAGAAATAATACTATTCTAATAATTCTTGATGAAAATCGAGTCGCTATTGGCCTAGGAGTAAATACTGTGCCTATTGGGAAAAATATCCAGATATTGGATAAGAGAATCGTCATAAAGACGATAGTGGACGCTGGACACTACCTAAGGGATGAGCGATAGGTGGATGCGTGGGAGAAACATGAACAAAGGGTAATAGGCCAGTAAGATCTACCTCCCGCGTTTCTAGTGAGCGCAGTAGGAATCGATATTACGACTGTTACTAACACCACTCATATAATTGGAATAAGCCTTCACATTTGCAAGATATTGATTCAATTGTACTACTATAAAAAAGCGAGATAGTACGATTCTCTGTTCAGGTACCTCTATTTTCTCGTCTTTATTAGAACGAAAACAGCAACTGCACCCATCATGCCTCCGAGAACCAAAAGGACTTGTATCGGAAATCCTCCAGTTGCAGTAGCAGTTCCGGCCGGGGGCTCTTGAGTTACGACAGCAAACTCTGAATCGCCGCTCTTTTGTATCTTCGAGAAACCGGCTATGGTCATTTGTGCTGACACTGGAGGTGTAGTAGAGTCAACTGTAATCGGTGTGCCATCCATGGTAGCACTAGCTTGCTTCTCTGTTTCTTGGAACGTCCCTTCTCTAAAGCTCGCTTTCCCCCAGAGAATATATCGATACTACTCTTGCACCCCCTATCTCCTCAAATCCAGAGCCTGCAGCGCCAGTCTTGGCTACCAGTCGGATCAAAGAGAAAGTGCCATGTATCCATCGGTCGTCCTACATCCTGAAAATTAAACAACGGATCTCCCATAATTGCCTGCTGCTTCAGTGTTCATTAATTGATTTGCTACACTTGAATGATTAGCTTGCAGAAGGCCAATAGGGTGGTTGACGTCAATGTCTCCATACGGGGAAGAAAGGGTTATGGGATCTGCTATGTTGATGGACCTCCAATCCAAGTCAACTACATCCGCAGTACGATTCTCGCTAGATAACGTAATTCCAGAAATAAACGAAGGCTTCAACTGTACATTGTATGAAAGTGATAACTCATCTTCAGTTCCTCTCAGCTGGCCAGTGTAGGTCAGACTGGCATTTGTGATTCTCACAGCACTGTTCTTTTGCGATGCCATCGCATCGTTGAACGCCTGTATAAGCTGTGGCATGCCATCCTCGTCAGCTTTCATAGTGAATCTCACGGTTTCGGATTTGCCATTAAACTCCTGGGCTAAAGGGCTATTCGGAGGATACTTGATCGTCAAAAATCTAATAGCGCTCCAATCGACTTCGCCATGGCCTGTAGTAGGCACCAACGATGCAGTCATCTGAACTGCTTGAACATTCGAAATCTGACTAAAGAGCAGGATGGAAAACAAACCAAAGGAAAGAATGAGAATCAAAACCTGCACATCAGAAATCATCGTTTTCTTGCTTATATTCTTTTTTGAAACTAAGTATTGGAAAATGAGGGCAAACTGAAAAGGCGACTTGATCAGGCATAAACTATTGTAATAATCACAACACAACTATGCATGAGACGAAAGCAGCAGCCAAAACTACATCTATAACGAAAATTTTACATTCCCAAATATTCTTTTAAAACCCATCCTTTGATTACTATTCTTTCCGGTGGCACAGGTTCCATGAAACTAGTACCGAGGGCTTAGTAAGATTGACAACTCAATCGCAGTTATCTTGAACGTGGGCGACAATGTATGGAAATATGGATTGTACATTTGTCCTGACATTGACACCATATTCTACGGTTTGTCAGGTCTGCTTGATGTCGCACGGGGATGGGGCATAAAGGGTGACACATTCAACTTCATGGACCAGATTGGTGGACTAGGGCTAGAAAATTGGTTTCGAATAGGTGACCGTGACTTGGCAATCCATGTACTCAGAACAGAGCTGATTGGAAAGGGTATGACACTGACTCAGGTAACTGAATATTTTCGATCTGCATACAAGCTAAGGGCTGAGCTACTTCCAATATCTGATGATTATATCGAAACTCGCATTGTCACGAGCCGTGGTGAAATGAATATACAGGAATTCTGGGTTAAGAATAAAGCTGTCCCCAAGGTAATCGGAGTAGCATATAAGGGAGCAAATAATTCACGGATGACGGCCAGAGTCCTGAGACTTATACGTAGCTCAGAACGAATCATTATTGCGCCCGCCAACCCCATAAGCAGTATAGGGCCATTGCTTGCAGTCCCTGGGGTTAAGGATGAATTGGTCAAAGTCAAGACGAAGGTGATCGCAATTTCTCCCATAGAAGGCAAACAAGCATTCAGCGGACCAGCCACCAAGTATATGAAGGCCCTAAAACTGGATATATCTCCAATGGGAATAGCCAAGTATTACTCCGATATTATAGGTTCGTTTGTTATTTCGAAAGGGGACCGGGTGTATGAACGCGCGCTCAAGAGGTTGGGTTTGAATGTTTATTTTACCAATATTGCAATGAACTCATTACTTGAAGAACGCAGGCTAGCTTCGTTTGTCACGGGCATTACTAGGGAACCATAGATAGTAGCATGGACACATGTGCAATTGTTCCGGTAAAGAGATTTGATCAAGCCAAATCCAGGCTTTCGGTTCTCTTGGACAAAGAGCAACGCATCGAATTATCTGGTCTTTTATTGCAAGACACGCTGAACACCCTTTTACTCTGCCATGAATTGGCGAAAATTATTGTAGTGTCAAGCGATCCCTTGGTGAAGGAGATAACCCAGAATCTAGGATTGGAATGCTTGATTCAATCTGAAGACAAGGGCGTCAACAGTGCAGTTATGTACGCAGACAAATTTCTGAGCGGCAGTGGGAAATGGATAAGCGTTACAATACCATGTGATTTACCACTTCTCCTTCCAAAGGATATAGACGGCGTGTGTCAGTTAATCCCTAAGAAAGGAGCTTGTGTCATTATATGCCCTTCATATAAATTCGATGGAACTAACTTGCTTGCACGGAACCCATTTAACATTATCAGCGATACTAGATATGATAATGACAGCTTTCAGGGTCATCTTGAGTCTTCGATAAAAGCGGGGGCAAATACAAAGGTATTGCTATCCACCCGGTTAATGGTTGATCTCGATACACCTGAGGATCTGCGGCTTGTCTTGAGCAAAGATGCATCAGCAAAGAAGTCGATCTCCTACCTCTGGAAGATCAAGAAAGATCATTTTGGCGCATCTTCCGCATCCGCCACAGTAAAAACAGGGACAAACACAAGAAAGAACCCAGACTCATCTGATCTCCCCTCGACATCAGCCAGAGACCTCCAGTGTCAGTGATCCAATATTATATGCATCCAAACGCAACCCTTCTTGTAGACTGTCTTTGCGCCATCTGTGAAGGGACCATGACTTTCGATGACTTCAGGGATTCAGCAGGCATAAGAGGTGTGACTGTTGCGAATGAAATCCTGAAATTCCTGGTAGAGAGAGGGATAGGCAAGCGCCCTAGCAGAGCACTTCTTTCATTCACGTCGACTGATAGATTGAAAACGTCAATTTTAGCAGTCAAATTAGGCGCTGACATCATGAAAATCTCCCAATATCTGTCTTGGCAAGACTTCGAGATGTTCGCATCAGAGATTTTGCTCAACTGTGGGTTCCAAACTATGAACAATGTTAGATTCACCAAGCCCCGAGCAGAGATCGATATTGTTGCTACCAAATCTCAGTTAAGCCTATCTGTCGACTGCAAACATTGGGCCAACAATGGGCGTAGTGCACTAATTGAACACTCTCGGAGACAGATTCAAAGAACAGAGCGATTACTTAGTAGTCCATTTGGATTTAGAAATGTAGTTCCTGTGTTGCTCACCATTTATCCGAACTTTCAACCTTGCAATTCCAATCTTGTTCCTATTGTTGACATAAACAAGTTTCGGTGCTTTGTAAATGAAATAGAGTACAATATGGATAAAGTACTCTGTATAAGCAGAGACTAGATCTGACCAAGAGTTATTCTTGATTCAGAATTCCGGATTTAAATTACTGTTGTAAGTTTATACATTTAGCAGTTTGTGGGCTTCCCAAATTTTGTCGCTTATATAATGCACCGTCTGGATAACATAGCCTTTCTGTTCTGCAACCGCCTTGTCGCTATCAATTAATGCTATACCAACGGCCAAGGGTTTGCTATGTACTTCGTCCTTAATCACAACTATGCTTCCCTTTTCAAAGTTATCAAATGCCGTAATTCCAGGTCTTGTCACCTTTGCTCCATTGCAGACAAAGCGAACGGCTCCCATATCGACCGTAATTGAAGGGAATCGAGCCAGGAGCGAGATGTCTCCAAGAAAGGGAACAATGTACTTCTCCTTGCCTACTTGAACTGCAGTAAATTCGTCAGTTTTGTAGAAAGATTCGTCACCGTCTACTTGGTATTCTTTAATAGTCTTCATTTTAGGAACAATATTCGTGGGCCAGGAAGCCTCGATCCTCTTGACGAGCAATGCTGTGTCTCGTTTAGAGAGAAAGGTCGACTTCATATGATTCTGACTTTTAACCTAATCATAATTCCAGTAGTCCTTAGTTTCTCTCTGTTCTGTTATTGATAGGTATGTATTCACAGCCCATGGGTCCACAATATTTACCAACATACAAAGCTTTCGGTCTGTATAGTGCGGGTCTAGGAGCAGCTTCAGCAAATTTTTCTTCAATAATGTGACTAGTCCATCCTGCAATCCTGGAAAGGGCAAAGATAGGAGTATTGAGCTCGATTGGTATTCCCATACTATAATACAATGACGCACTGTAAAGATCCACATTTGGATATATTGGTTGTTTCTTGTGTTCTCTCATATACTTCCTAGTGGTATCCTCTACCTGAGCTGTGATATCGTACCAGGGTGTACTTCTTTTTCTTGAGATGATTTTTGATAGCCTCGCCAGAATATCTGCTCTAGGATCGGTTGTCTTGTAGACAGCGTGACCCATACCCATAACCCTCTCTCCACGATCGAGTCTGGTCTTCACCCATGTATCGACTTTACCCACCCTTCCTATTTCGAGAAGCATTTTCATTACCTGTATGTTTGCTCCACCATGCAATTCTCCAGAGAGCGCGCCAATTGCACCCCCAATGCAGGCGTACATATGTGCCCTTGTAGATGCAATTTCTCGTGCTGCGAATGTAGAAGCATTGAAACTATGTTCGGCATGGAGAATTAAAGAAATGTCAAATATTCTAGATTCCTCTTTAGACGGCATTTCTCCTGTCAGCATGTAAAGAAAGTTAGATGCATGATTCGCGCTATCGCCAAGTGGTTCTACAGCCTCATTTCCCTTTCTAATTCGGTCCCATGCTGCCAACAAGCGTCGCAATCTTAGCTGTCAGTTTTATCGCCCTCTTGAGGTTTGCTTCCTTATCATCGCTGGTCATGTCAGGATCGTAATCTGGTAGCTCCGAGATAGTCGATTGAATCACATCCATAGGTCTGGCTGTTTTTGGTCTATTCTTCATATTATCGGTGACGGATTGTGGAATATGCCTTTCACTAGATAATTGCTCGGAAAACTCTTTGAGATTGTCTTTGTCTGGCAAGTCTCCGAAGAGCAAAAGGTAGGACGTTTCTTCAAATGTAGAATGGTTGACAAGATCAAAGATATCATAGCCACGATAAATGAGTTTACCATTTTCACCATCAATAGAGCAGATCTTAGTATCTGCAACTTCAATATTTCTTAAACCGATATTCCTTGTATCCATCTGATAACTCTTGGTTTTTCTCACTTTCTATATTAAAGTAATGCACATATGAATTCTTCCAATATTCCTCTAACGTGAAGAAACTAATCAAGAAGAATGCCAGTATATTTTGAAGTATCTGGAAAACTAAAACGCCGATGATTGACGCATCTTGCTCAAAGCGTTTTGTCTGCTTTCTAGTCAGATTTTGTAGAAACGCCTTCTGTGTTCTATCCATAAATCCCTGTGTTTTAGCAACGAAAAGTATGCTTTGAAAATATGCTCAATTAGTAACAAACCGATGACCTTACACGCAGAGAACATATCACTTTTAAGTAGGTCATGGAAGTGAACTAGTACAATGGTCTTTGGTAGGGACATTAGACTCAACCGGATCTTAAGGGATGGAAAAATGGTGTGTATTCCCATGGATCATGGGATTACCAATGGTCCAATATCCGGCTTGGAGGATGTTCACGGCGTCATATATGATTACCAAGACGCAGGATTGACTTGCGTCTTAATTAACAAAGGGATCATTAAATCGATGCCAAGGCCTCCTAAAATAGGATTGATTGCTCATCTCTCGGCTAGCACGGTATTAGGACCTTCTCCAAATCGAAAGATACTCATAGGTAATGTAGAAGAGGCCATCAGGCTTGGTGCCGATGCCGTATCCATACATTTGAATATTGGTTCCAAAGAAGAGCCAGAGATGCTGCAAAAATTAGGGATCATCTCTGACCAATGTGATGAATGGAGTGTTCCATTGGTAGCGATGATGTACCCTAGAGGAGAAAATATTAAGGATCCACATGACCCAGCAATCGTCGCGCATGCTGCCAGGATAGGTGCGGAAGGGGGTGCTGACATGATTAAGACGGTATATACGGGAGATATTGACTCGTTTAGAAATGTAGTTAAATCCTGCCCAGTACCAATAGTAATAGCTGGAGGTCCTAAGGCAACCAGTGACGCAGAGATCATGCAGCTATGTTACGATGCGATGGAAGCTGGAGCTAAAGGGATTACGTTTGGTCGAAATATTTTTCAACACAAGGACCCCTTCATGATAATTAAATTGCTAACAGAGATTGTCATATCTGGAAAAACTCCTGAAGAGGCGAGAATTATTTCTGCACACAAATAAAAATAAGGTTCTAATCATCAAGCCGGACTTCAACGAAATTGATGCTAGCCGATTTTTTAAAGCCATTCCTAGTCAACACATCGTCTATGCGAATCCGGAGCTGAGTACGCGGGTCACATGCCAAAACAATGTATGAATCAACGGAGGCCGATTATGTAGTATTTCGGGAGATTGACCAACTCAGAGAGTTTCATGACCCTGAGAAAGTCAAAGGATTTTACAAAAAGATAGTGAGCAATAAAGATTTAGATCAAATCCTCAAAGCTGCCGAAGTGGGTGCCAATTTTATTATCGTAGATACACAGGATTGGAGGATCATACCACTTGAGAATGTAATAGCAACTTTGCAGAGGACAAACACAAGAATATATGCTCCGGCGTCAAGTTCTAAGGAGATAAGGACTCTTTTCTCTGTTTTAGAGCTAGGAGTAGATGGTGTGATCCTAACAACCCGAGATCCTAATGACATAGAAGGTGCCGCGCAGTTGATGGATCCTAATAATTTGAGCGTTAGTATATTGAAGATACAAGAAGTCAGAGACGCTGGAATAGGAGAACGCGTTTGCATTGATACAGCCTCAATTCTAGGAATGGGAGAAGGGGTCTTGGTGGGCAGCAAATCGAACTTTCTTTTTCTGATACACAACGAATCTCAAGGCTCTTCATTTACATCACCTCGACCATTTAGGGTCAATGCGGGTGCTGTTTACTGCTATACCTTAGTCCCTGGCGAGAAAACAAAATACCTTTCAGAGATTGAATCAGGATCTGAGGTCCTTGTTATTGGCAAAGGTGGAAGAGTCAGAGTCGTTACTGTTGGTCGCTCAAAAATTGAAACAAGACCTCTTACTATGATTGTGGGCGAATCGAACGGCCAAAGAGGTACGGTTATTCTTCAAAATGCAGAAACTATTCAATTGATAGGGGAGGACGGTTCATTGATTCCAGTCACCGATCTGAAGGTTGGTGACTCCGTGCTTGGAGTTGTTCAGCCTAGCTCGGGGAGACATTTTGGAATGGAAGTATCGGAATATGTATTAGAGAAATAAATTGTGTAAATAATAATACCTTGGAGAGTCCATTTTTTTAAAGCATTTGGAATATCTCCACACGGTTAAAGTAGACTGCTATATGCTAGTCCAGAAGAATCCATTGGATGATATTATTGCCGGGGATTGTAAGAACATATTGTCATGCATCCCAGAAGGCTCAGTTCAAGTAACAGTTACTTCCCCACCTTACAGAAACGCAATCGATTATGATATGCATGCTTCAGGAACAGGGGGATACTACAGAGGCAAGCATCAAATAGAAACAGATCAGTATCTACTCGAGATGCAAGAAATCTTTAACGAAAAGATCTACCGGGCGACTAAAGAGGGTGGATACTGTTGTATAGTAATAGGAAATGAAGTGGTAAACGGGACCATCTTACCTCTGCCACATATGTTACTTTCGAAACTTGTTCAGCCATTTGGTAACTGGCATTTGCATGAAGAAATTATTTGGCATAAGGTTACTGGGGGCACCAACAGGTATGGGTCTTTTGTGATGAATCCATATCCAAAATATTTCAGGGCTAATATTATGCACGAGTTTATTCTTGTTTTGAGAAAGGGTGATGTCTCAGTAGGGAGAAGAAGGAAGGAGGCCTTGCCAGCTACTCATGAAGAATGGACGAAGGAAATTGCTAATTCGATTTGGCATATAACTCCAATTCCTCCCGGGTACATACGTCATCCCTGTCCATTTCCAGAAGAAATTCCATACAGATTAATGAAGTTGTATTCATACAAAGGTGATACAGTTCTAGATCCGTTTAATGGTAGCGGACAAACTACAAAAGTCGCATCTCATTTTGGACGCCATTTTATTGGAATTGAGATAATTGAGGATTATGTGAAACTTGCACTTGCGAGGCTAAATGAGGAAAAACTGCACATCCGTCCCGAGGCACTAATAGCCAAGTGGAAGAAGATTCCATCCCACTGCACATCACGATAGTTTAACCCAACCTTTTCGGCATGAGTAATTTTCATTAACCTACTTGTGTCTAGGACGCTGGAGGTTACCTAACACTATTTCTTCTTTATTGATGGCAGCTCAAAAATATATGTTCAAGAGATTCCAATAGTCCTAAGATGAAGATTTGCGCATCCATAACGGAGATAGAATCCAAAGAATTCCGTAAATCTGCTGTTCGAGCATTTGATATGGGAGCCAGTTTTCTGGAGATTAGGTTTGATTATATCGCGACTAACAGGTTTTCTGAAGCATTAGCCGCAGTTCGACCATTCAGAGCAAAATGCATCTACACGTTAAGAAGGATTGGCCAAGGTGGAAAATTTGACGGATCCGAAATACAGCGTCTTAGCTATTTGAGAGAATTAGCCAGCGAACTACCAATGATGATTGACGTGGAGTATGAGACCTTACAAGAATGTCCTGAAATTGGCACCTTTATCAAGTCATTAAAAATACCAATGCTTTTGTCCTGGCATGACTTTAAGTCAACACCCTCGGCAAATGAATTGTCAGAATTATTGGTTCTGATGAACTCCTATAGCAATAATAATAAACTGGTTACTATGGCCAATTCTTTAGAAGACACACTGAGAATTTTGAACCTCTACGAAACTGTCGACAAGTCGGTGAATCTTGTGGCATTCTGCATGGGAGAGATTGGGTTAGTTTCAAGGGTGCTCTGTGCTTTGCAATCTAATTGTCCGTTCACTTACGCCTCACTTGATCGGCCTGTGGCTCCTGGTCAGTTTACGATAGAACAAATGAAAAAGTTGCATAGAATGATTATTCGGGACGATTCCCACGACGGAGGTTGAAGAGATGAGGACATATTGCATAATTGGTGATCCTGTGAGTCATTCACTATCCCCTGCAATGCACAACGCAGCTTTCAAATCGTTATCCCTGGACAATGTTTATATCGCATATAAGGTTTCATCTCATGAACTTGCATCCTCTGTCGAATCATTAAGATCCGTCAAGATATCAGGATTCAATGTTACGATTCCTCACAAAACAGCGGTGTTGCAGTACCTAGACGAAGTTGATCTCCTCTCGCGCCAGGCAGGGGCGGTTAACACTGTACTAAATATTGATGGTAAATTCAAAGGCTTTAATACTGACATTCAAGGTTTTCTCCAGCCCCTTCTTAACTGCGGAATAAATTTCAATGGTTTGTCAGTACTCCTCTTCGGCGCGGGAGGTTCAGCTAGGGCTGTTGTCACATCCTTGTCTAATGTCAGAGGTATTTCTAAATTAGTTGTTGCCAACAGAACTTATAGCAAATCATTGGAACTGTCTAAACTAGCAGACCTCGGCGGATTGACCTGCTCAGTCTCAATGATTGAAGAAGCGAAAGTAATGGCAAAACGTTTCGATCTCATAGTAAACGCCACATCTGTGGGGTTACAATCGAATGAATCAATTTTGGATAGTGAAGATATTGATGGGAGCAGCACAATATACGATTTGGTATATAGACCTGTTATGACCAAGCTCTTGGAAAACGCTCAGGAAAAAGGAGCAAGGGTCATTTACGGATATGAAATGTTGCTTGAACAAGGAGCTCGGGCATTTGAGATTTGGACAGGGTTGAAAGCACCTATCCCTGCCATGAAAAAAGCTCTATTTGGGGTATTTCAAGAGCCAAAATGAATAGATCAATTCGTGTAACTATGCACGGAGCTGTGTCTGTTGTGAATGCAGTGGCAAATGGTCATGGGTCTGCTTTGGGGATATCACTTAAAGTGGTCGCAGATTTGTCTATCTCTGCAGGAAAAGGAGTTTATTTGCAGTCTAAGCAAGGTGAGAAGCTACTCAACACACTCGTTAGGAGAGCGTTACCAAAGACTGTACTGTTAGATCATAAAGTTCGAATTGAGATCAAATCAGAGATTCCTGTTGGATTTGGATTGAAGAGCTCCAGCGCAGTATCAAGCGCAGTTGCGCTGGCAATTCAGAAGTTCCTCGGTGAAGAGATCGATGATGCAAAAGTACTTAATCAATCTGCCGATGTTTCAATTGACGCTGGCGTTTCATTGACAGGAGCCTTCGATGATTCAGCTGCCTGTTATTTTGGTGGATTTGTAGTTACCGATAATTTTTCTAGAAAGCTCATAAGAAGAGAACTTGCTTCAGAGAACCTTTCTGCAATTATTTTACTTCCAGCTCGTGTATCGAGAGGGAATTTATTTAATTTATACCTTGCTCCAGAAATATTCGATCTAGCATTTAAGATGGCATCGGAAGGAGACTATTGGAAAGCAATGAAGCTTAACGGAATGGCAGTCGGAGCGCTATTGGGTAACGATTATACTCCTGTCATATCGGCGATCAAGGAGCATGCCCTTTCTGCGGGGATCTCAGGAAATGGACCATCAGTAGTGGCAATTGCTGACTCTAAGCACCTCAAGGCTTTGACGTCATCTCTGTCCAGCTTCGAGGGCCAGGTATTAATATCAAAGGTTAACAATCAAAAGGCAACAGTAGAAGACTTCGATGGTTAAGATATCTATCCAAAGATCACAACTGAGTGGAACAGCAAGGTGCCCATCAAGCAAGAGTTACACACATAGGGCCGTATTTTTAGCAGCCCTTTCAGAAGGGGAGTCCAGAATCCATGATCCCTTAATTTCAAGAGACACTCTTTCCTCTATAAATGCCTGTAGAGCTTTGGGACCACAAATTCTTCATGAAGGATCTTCGTTACGGATTATAGGAACAGCTCTAAAAGCACCAGATAATGTCATAGATGCAGGAAACTCAGGAACAACAATTAGAATAGCTACATCGGTTTGTTCTCTGATTGAATCAGGGTATAGTGTATTGACCGGAGATAGGAGCCTAAGAACACGTCCCATGGGTCCTCTCCTTTTCTCGCTTGGGAAATTAGGTGTTGATTGCTTCTCTACAAAATTAGATTGTACTGCGCCAATCGTCATAAAGGGGGGCGGGTTGAAAGGAGGGAATGTAACCATAAATGGTTCCATTTCGAGTCAATTCGTGTCATCTCTACTTATTACAGCAGTTCGAGCCAGTAATGATGTGTCGATAGGAGTTGAGGGAGAATTAGTCTCACGCCCCTATATCATGTCAACTATGGCCACAATGGAAAAATTTGGGGTCGAAGTTGAACATGATAATGATCTAAGAAATTTTAGCGTAAAGAGTGGCACCTACTCTCCTGGTATATTCCACATTCCCTCTGATCTTTCTTCAGCATCAATGATGGTGGCAGCCGGAGTTTTGGTAGGTAAGGATAAAATTCAATTGTCGGGTTTGAACTTTGACTTACCTCAAGGAGATTCTAAGATTTTCAGTATTGTTGAACAAATGAATGGCAGGATCGTAGTGGACACTTTCAAAGGCGAGTTGTTTGTTGAAAAGTCAGAAAGGTTGGATGGAGGGGAGTTTGATTTGAAAGACAGTCCTGATCTTTTGCCCGTAGTCTCAATCCTGGCACTTAAAGCGAAAAGCCCTGTTATAATAAACGGAATCTCTCATGCTAGATACAAGGAGACGGATAGAGTCAAGAACATCACAACCGAACTAAGGAAGCTAGGAGCGACGGTATCCGAAACCCAGAACTCGATTTCAATACGACCTCCAGAGGTCGTCAAAAATGCTTCGTTAGAGTCCTTCGATGATCACCGTTTATTCATGGCACTAGCTATTGCATCTCTACTGACCAATCATTCTACGTTGAATGGCGCAGAGTCAGTAGATGTATCATATCCAAGTTTTCTAGAAGACCTTACAAGGATGGGAGCCAATATTTCAGTATGTTCAGACAAAAACTAATAGAGGCTCCAACCTTTCTGAGCATTGTCTCATCCCTCTTGGTCAGAATATTCGCCCTAACATACATTAAACACATGTGGGTATTGAATGGAGCAATCTAGTCATGCTAGGCAATCTAATAGGAGAGCGGTTCATGGCATTGAATTTCGGAGAAAGTCATGGCCGTTGTGTTGGGACAGTAGTAGATGGCTGTCCTGCAGGGCTTCCCCTGGAAGAATCTTTTATCCAGAAAAAACTGGATTTGAGAAAGCCTGGACTGTCAGTGGTAACTACTCAACGAAAGGAAGATGATATAGTAGAGATTCTTTCCGGGGTTTTTCAAGGTCACACTAATGGTGGACCGATCTGTATGCTTATATGGAACAAAGACCAAGACTCGCGACCTTACGAGCAGATCAGGACAATCCCCAGGCCGGGTCATTCAGATTATCCTGCTTCCGTAAAATATGGGGGATATGCAGATTATCGTGGAGGGGGTCGATTTTCAGGACGCCTTACCGCCACTTTTGTGATGGCTGGGGCAGTCGCAGAGCGATTGTTAAAAGTTGCACTTGGAATCGATACCGTTGCCTACGCTGTTGCAATTGGTAAGGTAAGGTCTAGACACATAGATTTTATGTCTGCATTAAAGTATCGTTATGAAAATGAGGTAAGGTGTCCTGATACTGAAGCGGCAGAAAAAATGAAGGAGACAATTTTGGCTGCGAAGAAGAGAGGCGATTCGATTGGTGGTATCATCGAATGTGTTACTAATCGGCTTCCGGTTGGATTGGGTGAACCTCTCTTTAGTTCGCTGGAATCTGATATTAGTAGGGCTCTGTTCGGAATCCCTTCGGTGAAGGCTGTTGAATTCGGCTCCGGATTTTACGGTTGCACAATTCTAGGTTCAGAAAATAACGACACCTATGTTTTAGAGAAAGGATCAGTAGTGACTAGAACCAATAATTCTGGAGGTATCCTGGGTGGACTCTCTACAGGAATGCCCTTGGTAATTAGAATAGGATTTAAACCCCCGTCATCAATAGCACAAACACAGGAAACTCTGGATCTCTCTAGTGGAACACAGACTAAATTGAAAGTCCCCGGAAGACATGATCCATGCGTTGTCCCCAGAGCACCACCAGTCGTCGAGGCTATAGTCTCTCTGGTACTTGCGGATCACGCAATTAGGCATGGTCTCATTTCCTCATCACGTCTGGGGGTGAAACACGATGTCTGAGAGTGAAGGGGTAGCGAAAAAAAATAAAGAGCTTAGAGTCCTCCGTTCTGAAATTCAAGAAGTAACGGGCGAAATATTTCAAAAGATCAAACACAGAATGGAACTTGCACAGAAGATTGGGGAAATCAAGGCCAAGCTTGGAATGGACGTAACCGACGATCAGGTTGAAAGCGAAATAAGAAAATCTGTATTAAGCCTCGCTCACCAAATTGGTTTGGACCCGTCATATTCCTCTAGATTACTCAATCTAATGCTTATTGAATCAGTTGGTCTTCAAAGAAAACAGAAAACGCTCGAGCAACCAAGTTCACATATGGACATTTTAATGAGAGCCAGACAAATCGAAGCATCTGGAAGGCATATGATACACTTGGAAATTGGCGAGCCCGATTTCGGACCTCCACCAAGCATCAAAGATGCGTTTGCAAATGCGATAAACTCCGGCTACTATCACTATACTGATGCCAGAGGGATCGAAAGGTTAAGGGAGAAGCTGGCCCTAATTCATGGCTTTACAAAGGAAACGGTAATGGTGACACCAGGTGGACGGTTCGGAGTATATGCATCGATTGCTTCATTGCTCAGGCCTGGAGAGGAGATCGTGGTTATCGAGCCCTCTTGGCCAGCATATTCAGACTGCGCAGCGTTAAATTCAGTCAAAGTCAAAACTATCAAAACGACCTTCGAAAATCAATGGTCTCCCGACGTTGACGAAATAGATGATGCAATAAATGATGCTACGAAGATGATCGTTCTAAATTATCCGAACAATCCTACTGGGAAGATATTGGGCACAGATACGGTTGAAAGGATCATATCTTTGGCAAAAGATCATGGCCTTTACATTTTAAGTGATGAAGTATATTCCAAATATTGCATCAAAAAATTCAAAAGTATTTCTGAATATAATTATGATAGATCAATTGTTATTGAATCATTTTCCAAAACCTATGCAATGACCGGATTTCGACTCGGTTACGTTTTATCTAGCGCTTTAATTATTAAACAGATTGCGAAATTGCTGGCATTTGCTATGACAAGCGTAGCTGAGCCACTTCAATATTGTGCACTGAATGCACTCGAAACCGAATACGTGACTAATGTTGAAGAGACTAGAATCAGAGTTTATACTTTAGTTGAAAGGCTGAAGCAAATGAATGTGAGTTTCACTATTCCTGATGGATCTATGTATGTGTATCCAAGGATTAATACTATAACACTAGATGATAATACCTTAGTTAATCAGTTGTTAGAAAATGGTATTGCAGTCGCACCAGGGAGCGCATTTGGTAGCAGTTATAGTAAATTCATTAGAATTTCCGCAACTCAATCTGCAGATCAAATCGAAAAAGCAATGGATGTTTTAGAGAATTGTCTATCGATGAAGACATGATTAGCTCCTTTCCCATGAGGAAAGTCGCGGTCATAGGAGCAGCAGGCAGGATGGGAAGATGGTTTACTCACTACTTTGCGCAATCAAATACTGTCAGAGTATCTGTTTACGACAAAAAAAAATTTGCATTTAGAAACCTACTGTGTGTTGATCGTTGCGAAACAGTTAAAGCTTGTGTGAAGGAGGCCGATTTGGTGATAGTCTGTGTACCTATTAAAAGCATCGTTTCTGTTGTTCAAGAGTCTCTTAATTACATGAAAGAGGGAGCCATATTAACAGAGATTTCATCCATTAAGAAGCAAATATACAGAGTATTGCGAGCTGCCAGAAAGGACATTACATGCTTGTGCATCCACCCAATGTTTGGACCGGCTACTAAAAGGTCGAGATTTATTAAGTATTTACTTGTCCCAGTCAGGAATAGGGCAAAAGAATTAGCTTTTCTCAGTTCTATTTTTCCACGATCGGAAATAGAAGTGATTAGTGATCCAGATCTCCATGACAAGTACATGGCAGTGGTCATTGGGCTTACCTATTACGTTAACTTAGTATTAGGTTCAATGCTCTCCAAACTCGATCTAGGAACTATGAAAAAGGTCGCTGGGACGAGCTTTGGAATGCAGGCCATGATTACTGAAAGTATCATAAACGATTCTCCGGAGCTTGTATCATCGTTATTACGAGAAAACCCCTTCAACAAGACGTATATAACTGGTTTCCTTGCGGAGGCTAAAAACATACAGAAGTTAGTCTTTGGCAAGGATGAAAAAGCTACTAGAAGAGCCGTTGAGGAAATAAAGACTCGTATAAATAGATTATCAGACACCGACAAATCTTATTTGAAATTTTATAGGGCAATAGAATATCTAAAGACATTCGACATCACCAGATGAAATTGAAGTCGGAACCAAAATGATCTAAATTAGGTTTATCGGTTTAGGATTCTTGTAGGTGCTCTGGTATCATGACACCGTGAAAGAGGTTCACTTCAAATGTAGCATCACCTGAAAATGCTATTATTGAGCGAGCGCTCAGAAATCAGATGAAAATACAGCTAACTCGACATTTAGCATGCGTAAAACACTCTGGGGGCAAGAGAAATTTATCTATTGATTTGCTCGAATCTAACAACGGAAATGAGTGTTCAGAGGGGTTTCTCAAATGCGAAGAATGCAAACAGTTGTACCCTGTGATTGACGGCGTTGCGTTGTTGTTGGAGGATGTTGCTGAATACGTATCCTCCAGGCCTTCTTTACTTGGAAAATGGATTCTGTCGAGTAAGACCCCCACGATGAAAGAATATCTGAAAGGGATGAGTTCAACTCTAACTATTCCAAATAAATCACTAGGGAATAATCTATATGAAGTCGACGGGTCATTATATGAATCTTATAATTGGGCTCAGTTTGACTTTGATAGTAACGACAGATTTCTCTCGTTACTGAAACACAAGATGTATCCTAACGATCTCTACAATAAGGTAGTCCATAGCACCACGACAAATTTAGATGGGGCTGCGCTGGACTTGGGATGCTCATCAGGATATGCGGCTTTTCAACTCGCCAAGAAATTTGCATATGTTATTGGAGTAGATCTATCATTTTCTTTTGTTAGTGAAGCAAGAAGGCGAATGACAGCATTAAGAGTGGGTAATTTAGATTTTGTAGTCGCAGATTGCATAAGGCCTCCATTCCTTCCCAACAAATTTGATCTGGTGATTGCATTGAATATCATAGAGCTCATTGATGCTGAACAGTTATTGGATAGAATCCACAAATTGTTAAAGGAAGATGGAGAAGTTGCCTTCTCCTCACCCTATGATTACAATAGAACACAACTAGGGAACAGAGTAAATCCTCAGTCATTCAGACAATTAGTGCAAAGATCGGGCTTTAGGATAGGGAGTAGATACGTTACGGGTGAGTCATTTATTCCTTGGAGTTTGAAGATTAATGAACGGACCTATCTATTTTATTATGTCGATTACCTTAGAGCGCGCAAAGCCTCAAAAGCCAAGAGATAGCATTACGATCTAGGAATATTATCGCTAATAATGGCAGGTGGGCTCACTTGAGGTATATATATTCCAGAAACTGATAGGCATTACATGAAGGCTCAACGATGGCATGACAACGATATCAACTTAGATGATGTTAAGAAAGACAGAATAGCGGTGATCGGGTACGGCATTCAGGGTCGTGCACAGGCTAATAACATGAAGGATAGTGGATTAGATGTCCTTGTGGGGCTACGTCGAGGAGGGAAGAGTTGGGATCTCGCTGCTAAAGAGGGTCACAAGGTTATGACTGCAGCCGAAGCCACAAAAGCGGCAAACATAGTTCATGTGTTAGTTCCGGATATGGAACAGAGTATACTGTACAAGACAGAGATAGGACCCAACCTTTCAGAGGGGGCTGCACTAAGCTTTTCACACGGTGCGGCGATACAATGGAAGTGGATTGAACCGCCTAGCAATATCGACGTAATAATGGTGGCTCCAAAAGGACCAGGAGAAATGGTAAGAGAGTTATTTTTGCAAGGATTCGGAACCCCTTCGTTGGTCGCAGTCGAGCAGGATTATTCTACTAGGGCGTGGGGTAGGGTTCTTGGTATTGCGAAGGCAATTGGCAGTTCGAGACCAGGACTAATAAAAACAACATTTAAGGAAGAGGTTGAGACTGACTGGTTTGGCGAACAGGTGGACTTATGCGGTGGCACTCATAGCCTCATTATGAATGCATTTGAAACCTTGGTGGAAGCTGGATATCAGCCAGAGGTGGCATATTTTGAATGCTTGCATGAGCTTAAGTTGATAGTTGATTTAATCCATAGGTACGGGATAACAGGCATGTACAAGAGAGTTAGTGAAACGGCTCGATATGGAGGCTTGACGAGAGGACCCATAGTTATCGACACAGAAAGCAAGAAAAAAATGAGGAGGGTCCTCGATGAGATTCAATCAGGCTCGTTCGCAGATGAATGGGTGAGCGTTTATGAGAAGGATGGTAAGAACTCGTTTGAGACTTTTATGAAAAGGATTCAAAGCCACGACATAGAACGTGTAGGTGTTGAGATGAGAAAGATGATGTGGCCTTACGAAGAACTAACAGATTAAACAGGGAAAAGAAGAACGCCTGCAAACATCAAACTATTTTCTAGTTTTGACATTGCTGGCTATGTAATCAATTATAGTTGGTAATGGGGTTCCAGGTCCAAAGTTACCCATTATACCCTCGCCTTCGAGGACCTTTTTGTCTGCCTCAGGTATTATGCCTCCGCCTATCAACAAAATATTATTTCCGCCTCTTTCTCTCACTAATCTCGCCACCTTGGGAAATAAGGCTGAATGAGCGCCATTTAACAAACTCATTGCAATTACATCCACATCCTCTTCGATCGCGATCTTCGCGACTTGTTCAGGCGTACAGAATAGGCCTGAATAAATAACCTCCATTCCTGCATCTCGCAGCGCCCTGCAGATCACAAGCGCACCCCTGTCGTGTCCGTCTAATCCCATCTTGGAAACAAGGATTCTTATTGGTCCTTTATGCTGTTCAGTCTCCTCTAGCATATCAATCTGCTTACTTCATAAAGATGTCGAGAAGTATATCTAATTTTCGTCTATTGTCTTTGTCGCTCCTGTTCTTCTTCTTCTTCTTCTTCTTGTTGTCACAGTCATTGACATTGTCGTCAAAAGCCCGTTATTTCATGTAAGGCCAAATACGAGAATTAGTCTGAAATATTGATTTGGTATCTATACCATTTGCTACCAATGAATTTATACCGAATTGGTGATCCCTGAGTCATGCTACAGATAGTTAAAAGACTACTCGAAGGAGATCGTAGATCTCTGGCTCGGGCAATTTCTAAGGTTGATAATAATGACCCTGATTCTCAGGACATCATTCGCGAGATCTTTTCCTTGACGGGTAAATCCAGATCTATAGGTTTTACAGGTCCTGCAGGTGCGGGGAAGAGTTCTTTGATAGGAGCATTGGTACACAATTTTCAAACCATGGGTTATCGAATAGCGTATCCTTGCGGTTGATCCCACTAGCCCTATAACTGGAGGGGCAATCCTAGGAGACCGCGTTAGGATGCAGGTGACTATGGATGATCAAGATGTGTTTATGAGGAGTTTGGCATCGAGAGGCGCAGTGGGTGGCGTTTCCAATTCGCTTAGGAATGTTATACGGATTCTAGATGTTGCCGGATTCGACCTAATCTTAGTCGAGAGCGTTGGAGCCGGCCAGTTAGAAGTTGAAATATCTAGGATCGTAGACATCACAATCGTTGTGTTGACACCTCAGACAGGCGACAACGTCCAATCGATTAAGGCTGGCCTTAACGAAATAGGGGAAATCTATGCAATTAACAAGGGCGACCTAGAAGGCTCAGGGAATTTATTCGGTTCCATCCTAGAATTTGTAGGGGGAACTGACAAGAAACCTTCAGTATTGAAAGTGTCTGCACGAACAGGAGAAGGGGTTAAGGACTTGGCTTCGCATATTGATGAGAAATTAATAAGTAACAAAGCAAGCATAATAGAGAAGAGGAAAAGTATGTTGAAGAACGAACTACAAGAAATGGTATTTCGAGTGGTGGAACAGAGGGCTAAGTCGTTCCTCAAAGACAACCTGGAATACGAGAATTATATATCTATGGTGATTGAAAAGAAGATTGACCCATACCTGGCTGCAGAACGAATCTCGGCTACGATTATGAGGTAGGGAGTAGAGGGGCATGGCCGAATCTAAACCATTTAAGACGGACTCTGGCATAGAGGTAAGGAAAATTTATTCTGATTCTGATATTCAAGCAAGAAATGTTAGTAGCCTCGGATCTCCTGGAGAGTTTCCATATACCAGGGGAATCTACCCTGAAATGTACCGTGGGAGGCTCTGGACCATGAGAATGTATAGCGGCTTCGGCAGTGCGGAGGAGACAAATAATAGATTCAAATTCTTGTTGGAAAATGGGCAGACAGGTCTTTCCCTCGCCTTCGATTTGCCCACTCAAACCGGCCGCGATTCTGATAATCCTCAGTCAGAGGGAGAAGTCGGAAGGACGGGAGTTGCAATCAGCTCGTTGAACGATATGATGACCTGTTTCAAATCCATACCCCTGGACAGAGTTAGTACATCAATGACCATTAATTCAACTGCCTCCACTCTTCTAGCCCTTTACATTGTGGTAGCGGAGCAGCAGGGTGTTTCACCTGACAAAGTCAGGGGTACGACTCAAAACGATATTTTAAAAGAATACATATCGCGCAATACGTACATATATCCACCTAGACCGTCCCTTCGGCTGATCGGTGATATGATTCAATATACTTCAAAGAAAGTGCCGCAGTGGTATCCAATCAGCATTTCAGGTTATCATATGAGAGAGGCTGGGTCAAACGCCATACAAGAGCTTGCCTTTACATTCGCAAACGCAATAGAGTATATAGACACGTGTCGTCAACGGGGACTGGACGTCGACTCTTTCGCTCCAAGGCTTTCATTTTTCTTCTGCTGTACAATGGAATTCTTTGAGGAGATCGCAAAATTTAGGGCTGCTCGCAGAATTTATTCGAAGCTAATGAAGGAAAAGTTTGGAGCAAAAGATCCAAAGTCATGCCATTTAAGATTCCACGTACAAACTAGCGGCGAGTCGCTTACTGCTCAACAAGTAGACAATAACATAGTACGGGTCTCCTTGCAAGCCCTTGCAGCTGTGTTGGGAGGATGTCAGTCATTGCATACCAATTCACGTGACGAAGCATTGGCCCTACCAACTGAGGAATCTGTGAAGGTTGCATTAAGAACTCAACAGGTAATTGCCAATGAAACCGGAATTACGAAGACTGTCGACCCTTTAGGTGGATCGTATTATGTTGAGGAGCTTACCGCCACGATCGAGGACGAGGTTCAAGATTATCTAAATAGGATTGAGTCCATGGGCGGCGCCCTTGCTGCCGTAGAGAAAGGATACTTTCAAGAGGAGATTAGGAAAAACTCTTACAGGTTAAAGAAAGAGATAGACCAAAATGAGCGAATCATTGTTGGTGTAAATAAATTCCAGGATTTAGGAGACAGGGAACCTCAACTCAACATGATCAAACCTGAAGTAGAGAAAAAGCAGTTGTTACGGTTGAAGGAATTTAAAGCATCTAGGGACCAAACAAAGGTAGACTCGGTCCTCTCGGAACTCCTCAAGGCTGCGGAGAATGATAGTGTAAACTTGATGCCTTATATCATTGAATCAGTAAAAAGCCGTGCCACACTTGGTGAAATTAGCGCTGTTTTTAAGGAGGTGTTTGGAGCCTATCTTCCAAAGATATCATTCTAATGACAAAAGGTTAGAGGGAGTCAGCTCCGTAGCGGTTTCTCTTTTTTGTTAAGATGTCTAACGAGTTTCTGCAAAGGTGAACGTAAATTCGGATAAATGGTGGATTAAATCTTGACACTTGATAATTTGTGACCAATTTTTTTTGGATATACAAATTAATAACAGACAAAATCATCAGGAGGCAGATACGTTGAGAATTGATCACATCGCCATTGCAGTAAAGGATCTTAAACCAGCTCTGGAGAACTTTAAGAATGTACTTAATATAGGCCATGTGGATTTGGAAGATGTTCCTGCTGAAAAGGTTAAGGTTGCCATTTTAAAACTTGAAGATACTAGGATTGAGCTGCTGCAACCGCTTGATGATGACAGTCCCATCTCAAAATTTCTTGTAGAGAAAGGTGAAGGGATTCACCACCTAGCCATAACGGCTGACGATATTGAAAAGGATATTGAGCGTGCTTCCTCTAATGGTGCGAAAATTTTAGGCGGAATTCGCAGTGGTTCTTATGGCAGAAAAATAACCTTCATTCACCCAAAGTCAGTCAACGGGGTGCTAATGGAGATATGTCAGGCTCCTCCTGAATCCTGAAATGCACTCTGTTAAATTCCATCTCACTCATACAAAATCCTAGGGAGAAATACTAGTTCAGGATACTAATCCAAGCGCAGGATCTGCATTCCAGAACAATTAACCCCTCTTCTTTTCCAAGAATTTTAAACTTTTTTGATCCGCACTTTACACAGATAGGGCATTGCCTGGCACCTTTCATGTCATTGGAGCATTGGCTGTTGTCGCCTTCTACTTAATTGCTTTCCTTAAAAGCGGAAGTAGCCAATACACGTTCCTGTTCTATTTTAGTCTTTTTCAATTTCTTTAAACGTGAGACCCCATCAATTTCCTTTATGAACAATGATACCGGCGTTGGAACAAGGTCTTGCCAATTGCCGTTTCGAACAATTAGATTTCTCACTCGAGTCCCGTTGAAAATCTTGTTCTTTACAAAAGTCGGTGATTTGACTTTCACATTTTTAGGTAGGAGGAGTTGCACGAACTGGTTGCCAGAATAGACCGTCGTGACCTTCGGAATCATGGACCTAATACTCTCAAACCATATGTGGTTATTAGAGCTATTCGGTACAGGAAGTACGTAGCAATTACACATCCTCAGGCCACGTTTTTTTAGGGTTTCGTGCACCATGGTAATTCTTTCACCTGCGGTGAAGGGGTCGTTAAAAGAAAAATTAGCCTCTGGGCTTCCGATCGCAACAACCAATTCTTCACATTCAGAGAGTATTTGTTCTGCAACATTTAGGTGGCCTAGGTGGAAAGGCTGATATCTTCCTATCATTAATCCGCGAATTGTATTGTCTATGAACTCTAATCCACCTTCCATTTGTCGAGATCTAGTTTACCCTTTTCAATCTTTTGGAACAAAGGTTGAATTTCTCCGATCTTATGATTTGCCTTCATATCCATTTGTGATGCACGGTTCCAATTCTGCTGGTGCACGTTACCAGTAAGACCTAGCTGATCCCAAATCCTTTCTGCAGAATTTGGGATAAACGGGTCCAACAAGATCGCCAGCGATTGCACAGCGTTTGCAGAAAGGTAGAGTGTGTTTTGAGCCGTTTGTCTTTCCTCCCAAGGTTTCTTTTTCTGAAAATACCTGTTTAGACTTGTACTGAAATCAAGTATCTCTCTCATCGCTTTTTCGATCTCGTTGTTTGAGATTGCAGTACCAACGAGCTCAGCGATACCTGAGATTCTATTTGTAATGGCAAGATCAATATCATCGTAAACAGATGGATTTGGAACATAACCATCAAAAGTCGTCTTAATAAAGGTCAGGGTTCGATGGATAAAGTTCCCAGCGTTTGCGATGAGTTCATTATTTATTCGTTCAATGAATACATCCCAATCGAAGTTTATATCCGTTTGAGAATAAGGAGTTACCCGGGAGAGATAAAACCTTACATAGTCAGACGGAAATAATTGAAGGAAATCCCTCAGTCCTATATACCAGCCTCTACTCTTTGATATTTTTCGGTTGTTGAGCATTAAATGACCTCTTGTGGGAATATAGTCAGGAAGTTTGTATTCATTTCCAATTCCCATTCGTATAGCGGGTAGGAATAGATAATGATGGTACACAATATCCTTTCCAATAAAATGAAAAATCTCCGACCTATTCCATAGTTCCTTCCCATTGTTACCTCCAGATTCCTTTAAGAATGAGAGGAAACTAGAGATGTAGCAAATGTGGTTATCAAACCACCCGTAGAAAACCTGACCTCTGGCTTCTTCTTTTGGGACGGGCACTCCCCACGACAAGTCTCTAGTTATATCCCAGTCAATTAATCCTTCATCGATCCATTTCAAAACATATCTTGTGATTTCGGATTGGAGATTGGGGTTCGTAGTCAACCAATCTCTTAACTGTCTGGAGAAGGTTGAAAGTCTAAAAAAATAGTGTGTGCTTGTTTTTTTAACGGGGACTTTGCCACAGATTCTACATCTGGGTTGCAAAATCTTGTCTGGAACTCTGCCGCAATTCTCACACAGATCTGAATATTGATTCTCGGAAAGGCAAAAAGGGCATTTTCCCACTACGTATCTATCAGGCAGAAACTTCTTGTCAAACTCACAAAAAAATTGTATAACGTCTTTCTCGTAAATATGCCCATTCTTGCAAAGTTTGTTGAAAATCTCTTGCGTCAGCTTAACATTTTCTTCCGAGCTTGTCTGGGAAAAGTAGTCAAAGGAGATATCCAAAGATCGGAAGTCTTTCAGATCTCTATCTCTCCAGGATTTTACATACTGTTGTGGTGTAATTGACTCTTTCTCGGCGTTTATTAGAATAGGAGTGCCGAAGTCATCGGTCGCACAGAGATGATACACCTCCCTCTCTAAGTGCCTCCAATATCTAGTAAATATGTCGGCCGGCAAATAAGTTGACGCTATATGGCCTAAATGTATTTCTCCGTTCGCATACGGTAATGCACTCGTGATTATCAGACTTTTCATGAGCTGTTTTGTAACCAGTACTCAAACGTGATTTGGGCCTGGATTTTAAACTTATCCTTGACAAACGCCTCCTAATTTGCACTCAAAATGACTTATTATTACCGTGTTCCACATTGATACCAAAAGACTTCAATGTGTACTCTGAAATCCTCTGATCAATGTGTTCTGGAACGTCATACACCCGAGACTCTAATGAGCCCATTTTTTTTGCCAGATAAATTATAGACATCAGCTGGTTTGCAAATGATAATGCCATGACTTCCGGAGGGTGTCCTTCGGCACCTACTAAATTGATCACTCGACCTGAGGCGAGTAAATAGACGCACTTGCCTTTAACCGTGTACAGCTGTATGTTAGGCCTAATCTCCTTTGGTTCATCATCTTGTGATTTCATGTAATCGATATCAATTTCAAAATCAAAATGTCCTGCGTTACAAAGCATTACTCCGTCCTTCATTCTGTTAATGTGTTCCTTTCTAATAATTCCGTAGCCTCCGGTACACGTAATGAATATGTCCCCGTAGGTGCAAGCAGAAGACAATGAACGTACTTCATAACCCTCCATGTGAGCTTCTAATGCTTTAATTGGATCGATTTCCGTCACTGTAACTATGGCTCCCATCCCGCGTAATCTAGAAGCAACTCCTTTCCCTACCCATCCATAGCCGCACACGATAACGTGTTTACCGGGAAGGAAGACCGATGTAGTTCGCAATAGTCCATCGACAGTGCTCTGCCCCGTACCATAGCGGTTATCAAACAAATATTTTGTTTGTGCATTGTTTATGGCTATTATTGGGTACTTAAGTTGTCTCGCAGATTCCAATTTTCTGAGTCTTGTCACACCACTTGTAGTTTCTTCTGTTCCTGCGACAATATTATTATCCCAAAACCTGTGTACCATTAAATGAAGTTCGGCCCCATCATCAGTAACAATTTCAGGTTTAAACCTTATCACCTTCAACATGTTGTCGTGATACTGCTCAGAGGATTCGCCTCTAGTTGCGAAGACCCGTATCCCTTGATCTTTTAAAAAATAGGCAATATCATTCTGAATTGACAACGGATTCGCAGAGCACAATGCCATTTCTGCTCCGAGTGCTTTTAGGACCATGACCAGTACAGAAGTCTCTTTTGTAATGTGGAGGCATATTCCTAGCCTTACTCCTTCTAAAGGTAACGCCATAGATTTAGAAAAGTCTTTAAATATGCGATCGATAATCTTCATCCTTGACTTTGCCCATTCATGTGATTTTCGACCGTCTAATACTAATCCTGATCTGGAAGATCTACCTGTCAATCTATAGTGACTTTGGGAGATAGTTTCCTTAATACATTATCTTAGTGTATTTATTAAATTAAAGGATTCAAGTTCGTATCTGGTGGCGTTTGAGAGTAAATCTATCGATGTTTCGTTGAGCTTTGCATCCCCTGTTTCTACAAAGTCACGAAACAAGGCATAACTTGCACGCTCAGAATTCAAACTTTTTATGTAAAGATCGAGTGCTTCCTGGTACTTTAAGGGCAGGCCTAAAGGAAGAAGCCCTGTCTACCAAAAGATCATACTCAGAGAGGAAAGAATTGGTAATGTTGACGAGCTCGCGATCATCGGTACTGATCTCTCTCCCACTTCTCAATTTCTCTGTGATAATCTTCAGTTACGCCAGTTGAAGCGTCAACCAATGAATAGTAGTTCTCCAGGAACTGCTTTTCCTCAGAGATTTGTGAATTTGAGAGAGCAGCAAAATAGATTCCAACAAACGCTAATGCCACTATTATCCCAATTACAATAAAGGTCTTAACTCGCTTTTTCGACAAGGCATTTCGTAAACTAGCATACCTATCATATCCGAAATAAATGTTCCATAGCTACAATTTCCTTCAGACTCCCGAGATGACTGTTAATGACCTTTTTCAATAAATAGAACTTCTCATCTTGTTGCCTGGCATATACTGCATTACATCTGGGAATTAGATTTTTCGACCTTCTTCCAGAATGTTCCTCCTGCACGATCCATTAATTCAATTGAGTATTTTTCCAAAAGTGTAGCCCTTATTTTATCTGACTCTTTTGTACTTTTGTTCCGCCCTGAGTTGGTCTCTTCCAACAATCATGGCATTTACCGCTTGAACTTCATCATCTGAAATATCGACTAATTTTAGACCCAGCAAGTTCATTATTTTGTAATATGTATTGCCAGCTATTGTAGCAAGTTCTTTACTTAACACTTTGGAGAGAGCCATTCTGTTAATATGGGTTACAAACTCTAGGAAAATCTTTAGACCCAAAGATGAGTTCAAGTCATTCTCCAGCGCCATTTTGCATCTATCTAAAGATTTTTTTGAAAAATCACTTATTTTTTCAAGCTCATTACTCATGTGAGTTCCAGTTGCCAACCTCAACTCCCATCCGCAATTTTCGATACTATTCCAGATGCGCCTCATCTCAACTAAAATATCTTCCCTGTAATCAAGAGGTTTTGAGTAATGGACCGAATAGCAAAAAAGTCTGATTACATTTCCTCCCCATTCTGCTAGCGCGTTCTCAACAGTAATAATATTCCCTAAGGACTTGGACATTTTTTCATTGTTAAATGTTACCATCCCGCAGTGAAGCCAGAGCTTTGCAAAACACTGATTTGAATATGACTCCGATTGAGCGATTCTCATTTTCGTGATGCGGAAAAATGAGATCGTTACCACCTGAATGGATTTCTATGGTACTTCCAAGGTACTTCTCCACCATGGCGGAGCATTCTATGTGCCATCCAGGTCTACCTGCTCCCCATGGACTAGGATAAAATGGTCTAGTAGAAGTAAATTTCCATAACGCAAAGTCCAATGGATGCTCTTTAGTATAATCAATTTCAACTCGCGCTCCAGATACTAAATCTTTGAGCGACTTTCTTGAAAGTTTCCCATATTCAGGAAATGAGCTCACTCTGAAATAAACACCGTTCGTTGTCAAGTAGGCGTGACCATCTGTTAGCAATTTATCTATCATGCTCGTCATTTCAGCAATATTTTCAGTGGCTTTCGGATATTTCTCCGCCTGAACTATATTCAACCTGTTAAAGTCTTTTTGATATTGGAGTATGAATTTGTGAGCAATCTGTTCAGCACTCGTCGCTTCTTCCTCCGCCCTTTTGATTATTTTGTCATCAACATCTGTAAAATTCTGCACAAACTTAACTCTAAAGCCTGCGTCTCTCAGAAGTCTGTTAAGCAAATCAATAACAACTATGGTCCTAGCATGCCCTATGTGGGATTTATCGTAAACGGTAACGCCGCACAGATAAATTCTAATGACACTATTCTGATGAGGTATCTGCTCAACGTTCCTTGTAAGTGTGTTATAAAGTCTCATATCTGTGATACTTGCTAACGACTAATCATTCTCTATTTCAAGGTATATTTGATCTTCAATGACTTTAACTTCGTATGTAGTCAATTGAACACCATCCAGATAATCCAAAAGCTGCCCAGTTTTAATATTATAATGCCAAAAATGCAATGGACATTCAACTACTTCACCTTCTATCTTACCGGGGGCAAGCGAACCGTCTTGGTGACGGCAGAGAGCTTCTACCGCGTAATATCTACCATTCGCATAGAAGAGAGTTATACGATTTTCTCCGACCTTAACTTCCCTACCAGCATTCTCCTTGATATCCCCTACTTCTCCAACTTTCACGAGAGTCATTGTTAAAATATTTCCTTGGTGTTTCTTAGGATGTTTCAAAACATATGAATTTATCTAGTAGCCTTAGCGTCCTAAACCATTCCTGGTAGAACATTTTGCAATATTGTAGGCGGTTCGTGAATCTATATATGGATGCACCTGCGTCTACTTTTCTATTGGACTCTCAAAGCCAGACTCGTGAAGATACAGGAATTTTGAAGTCATGTGCATTGTGTTCCAAAACCCTGGATCCTACTAAGGTGGTTGCATTATGCGACGATTGCTTGAAAGTTGCTGACTGCTGCGTCGGCCTGGAGCGCGTTTCCGAAACGGAATAAATGGCTATTCAACTGTTTTAAGCGTATCAGTCACTGTAATGACGCCAATAACTTCTCCCTTCTCACTCACCAGAACGCATTTTGAAAATCTTACAAGTGGTATGAGTGCCTTCGCGGGTACTGAAATATCGACTATAGGAGGAGGTGGTTCCATTATCGCCGATACTGTCATGCGTTTGATGTCCTTCTGATCTTTTTCGATCATGATTCGCGCTAGAAGGTCTTCACTTACGACCCCTATCAATCTAGAGTCATTAAAAACAGGGAGTTGGCTAATCGAATGTTTCCTCATCAATTCAATGGCATCATGAAGTGTATCATTTCGATGAAGAAACATCAGTGACCGGCTGGAAATGTCTCCCGCCTTAATTGATGCCTGCCCCTCTAGCGAATTGAGTACTTCAAATATTTTCCTGGCTGTATCATAGCTGGGCTTACATCTTCCAGATTCGATCTGGTTAATCATTGAAGTGCTAATTCCAGTGTGTGAGCCAGATTTCTTTGGGTAAGTCCCAGTCTTATCCGTAGCTGCTTTATATATTGCAGGTTTGGAAGCATGGATTGTTTGCCTTTCTTCTGTGGCGTTCTCTTATAATCTATGTCAATAGATTAGCCTCCTTAGCGTTCGGGTTTGATAACCTTATATTCCCTATACGTTGATGTGATATGTTTTTGACTAAATGTCCAAGAGCCTTACCTCAGAAAACAGATGGGATTCAGTAAGAAGATACAAACTCACACGAATGATCAATGAACTGTCGGGTATTTCTGGACATGGTACTGAGCTTAGTCACGGTTTATATCCCTCCTAGAAGGCCAATTTATGAAGTTATTGCTCAACTCAGAACAGAAGCAGGCACGGCATCTAACATTAAGTCTGATTTGACAAGAACTCACGTTCAAGATGCATTGAGCAGGACAGTAGAACAACTAAAGCTGTTCAAGGAGACGCCAGAAAATGGTTTGATTATATTTTGTGGCGCTCTACCAACCGGGAAAGGCATAGGGACTGAGAAAATCGAAATATTTCCGGTTCTGCCTCCTAAACCTGTACAGATCCAGCTATACAGATGTGACGACCATTTTTGGACCGATCATTTGAAGGATATGTTGAAGGATGACAAGGCCATGGGACTTCTCACAATTGACACCCAAGAAGCAGGGCTGGGGGTATTGTCGGGTGATAGGTGGCAGGTAGAAGACACATTGACTTCAGGTGTGTCAGGCAAACATAGACAAGGTGGTCAATCGGCACGAAGATTTGAACGGTTAAGGGATAATGAGTGAAATGAATACTATAAACGAATAGCGGAGAGGGCTCATAGGATTTTGATTCGATCAACATAAAGTCAAGGGCTTAATTGTAGGAGGACCAGGGCCTACCAAAGACACGTTTCTCAAAGAAGAATATTTGGACTATCGACTTCAAGGTAACGTTGTAGCAGGTACTTGATACTTCATATTCTGGTGAAGAGGGCGTAAGGGAGTTGGTAGACAAAGTCAACGATGAAGGAGTCATGGACGGATATCGGTTGATGGAGGAGAAGAAGATAGTGAAAAGATTCATGAAGGAGGTTTATTCGGATAAGGGGTTGGGGATTTATGGAATAAATGACGTCATCAAATCCCTGCGAAATGGGATCGTGGAACTTGTTATAGTTACCGACGATGTTTCTGTTACGATAGTAGAGACGAAATGTAGGAAATGCGCGACCCGCGATATTGAAATAGTAGAGAGGCCGCGTCTGCTGACGGTTAGGCAAGAATTGCTCTCTAGTTCATGCAAGAGTTGTGGGAACGCTGATCAAGAAATCAAAGAGAGAGACATTGTAGAATACTTGGAAGAACTTACGAGTTCAACAGGCGCAAGGTTGGAAATAATCTCAGGAAAATCTGAGGAAGGGGCTCAAGTTTCTAGTCTTGGAAAAGTAGGAGCAATCCTTAGGTTTAGGCCGGCTCCCGATCAAACGAGCGGTGCAAATTTTTGAACTAAGACTCATCATCCGCTCTCTGCTTTACTGAGTTTGATACCTATTCTGTCTCGCCAGGCCCATGAGTTCGATAACCTTTTAGATAATAGATGCGGTATATTTCTCAAGGAAAATGAATCCCTGCTACATTTGCAATTCGAAGGCTGGAAGCAAATTCTGCCCAGTATGCAATCGGCCAGTTTGTAAGAACTGCATGAAGAATTTTCCGTTCTCTGAAAGCCTATGTTTAGAATGCGCAAAGGAAATAAAAACAGGACTCGGAGGAGTACGGAAGGATGAGGAGATATTTTAGTGTGTGACCTAGTTGTGAAACCCTAATCCTAACCGTAATGTCTGTTTCACTTATAGGATATCGCAAAGCAATCGCATTTGGTATCATGGTGCGTCTCCCTACACAGAAAAACAGTATTGCATCGATAACTGGTCTCAATCCGTGCGGTGCTACTTAATATCGACTTTTGAATAAGAAGGAGCCGGCCAGATTCATAAATTTTTCTTAATGCTGTTTGCTAATTCCTCAAGCTCCTTATAATCTGTTAGTCTCCTAGAAGGCCACTTACCATCTCGACTATCCTTTTCATATCTTGGAATTATATGAACGTGAACGTGAGGAACGATTCTGATTCTGCTGCTTTGCCGTTGTTTTGTCCAGTATTGAGACCCTGCGCGCCGGTGGCATTATACACGGCCGATGCTATCGTATGCACCACTCTGTACATTTTTCCAACCTCGACCTCGGTCATCTCAAAGAGGTCACTGTAATGATACTTAGGGATGTACAAGGGTATGCCCCGAGGTGATAGGATATTTGTCCATGAATGCCAAAAATGTGTTATCTTCGTAGACTTTGGCCACCGGGGACTGGCCTTTGATTATCGCACAGAAGACGCAATACGTGTTCGTATCAGACATCTATTTGACTTCTTAATGGACGACAGCAGCGTTTATTTATTGTTTAGGGTCGGCATTATCGTTTCCTAAAATAGAGTACCAAGTCATGCTTTCTTACTTCTCAGCATATCTCATAAATATCATGAGATTGTCTTCATAAGATCATGGTAGAAACAGTAGAGTTAGAAACGTTTGATTTGGTCTTCTCATTTCATTGTCCGAAATGTGATTACTTAAATGAAGAGATTTCAGCAAACGATCTCCTCAATAAAAATGCAGAATGTGGAATGTGCGAAACTGAATTCAAAGTGGAAGGCCTCGATGGAATAAAAATTATCGCAACGATTGAAGTAGCTTGATCTCTATTTACGGATCACTAATATTAAAATAAGTATCGCAAGTCTTTAATCTTGTGAATTTACGAAGTCACAAGATTATCGAAGGAAGTGCAAGAGCGCCACAACGGTCATATTATAAATCTATGGGCTTAACAGACGATGATTTGTCAAAACCGATGGTAGCGGTATCTTCAACATGCAACGAAGCTACTCCCTGCAATATCCATCTCGGAAGGTTGGCACAGCATGCAAAAAATGGAGTAAAAGATATCGGTTGCACTCCTAGAGAATTTACAGCCATTTCGGTTTCGGACGGTATCGCGATGGGTCACGAAGGAATGAAAGCTTCCTTGGTTAGTAGAGAGATTATCGCAGATTCTATTGAGGTAATGATGATTGCCCACCAATATGACGCCCTTGTTGGGCTATCTGGGTGTGATAAGAGTTTGCCAGGTACATTGATGGGAATGGCTCGCATAAATCTTCCTTCTATATTCGTATATGGAGGGTCAATATTGCCAGGTGTCTGGAACGGTAAACAGGTTACTATACAGGACGTTTTTGAAGCTGTCGGCAGCTATGAAGCCGGCAAGATGAGTATGGCGGAACTAGTAAGTTTGGAAAATGTTGCATGCCCTTCTGCTGGTTCATGCGCAGGTATGTATACGGCCAATACAATGGCATCTGTGGGCGAAGCACTTGGCATGTCGTTGCCAGGCAGTTCTACAGCACCAGCAGAAAGCGAGAAAAGAACCTCTACATGTTATACAACAGGAAAAGCAATTGGCGCGCTTATAGAAAATGACATTCGACCAAAGGATATTATGACGTTTGAAGCCTTTGAAAATGGGATCGCCATGGCCAACGCTATCGGCGGATCTACAAACGCGGTATTGCATTTAGTCGCCTTGGCAAGAGAAGTAGGTATAAACTTGACACTGTCAGACTTTGAGAGAGTTAGAAAGCGAACTCCACATATAGCAAATATGAGGCCAGGTGGAGCTTACGTGATGATTGATCTCGAAAAGATAGGAGGTATTCCCGTGATCATGAAGATGCTTTATGAACGGGGTCTTTTCAATGGTGAAGTGATGACAGTGACTGGTAAAACTATGAAAGAAAACCTGGATCACGTTGAGGTCGATTTATCTGACCACAGTCAGTTGGTTGCCCCGATAACTGCACCTCTTCATTCACAGGGAACGCTCAAGGTTTTGAGCGGCACATTGGCACCTGATGGGGCGGTAGTTAAAATCGCTGGGATCAACACACCTCGCTTTCGTGGAAAAGCGAAGGTGTTTGATGCAGAAGAAGAAGCATTTGGGGCAATTTCAGAAGGACAAGTGACTGAAGGTGATGTAGTGGTCATCAGGTATGAAGGCCCTAAAGGAGGCCCAGGCATGAGAGAAATGCTTGCAGTGACTGCTGCCCTTGTGGGACAAGGACTAGGCCAGAAGGTTGCGATGGTTACTGACGGGAGATTTTCAGGAGCTACAAGAGGCCTTATGATTGGCCATGTTTCACCAGAAGTATGGAGGGGGGGCCTATCGCGATTGTTAAAACTGGAGATCAAATAGAGATCGATATTGAAAAAGGAACCGTTGACCTTCTGGTAGAAAGTACCACAATTGAGGAGAGATTCAAGAGTTGGAAACCGATCGCAAATCGTTATCTATCTGGAGTTTTGGCAAAATATGCATCACTGGTCCAGTCCGCATCTGACGGTGCAATCACTCTCCCTGTGAGCGCGAGACCGAGGTGAATTTCTTTGCGAGTTCCAATATTCAATGAAGATGTATAAATATGAACAATGAGGTCGGTTATATATGATAAAAATTGGGCTAATAGGCAAGACCAATACTGGTAAGACCACTTTTTTTAACTCTGCTTCCCTTTCATCTGCTGATATCTCCAACTATCCATTTACCACGAAGGTCCCTTCAGTCGCAAATGCAAATGCGATTACATTATGCGTTCATAAAGAACTCGGCGTTAATGACAATCCACGTAATTCGCGGCTGCGTAGACGGTTGGAGGTTCATTCCGATAGAGATAGTCGACCTCCCTGGATTAATAAAAGGCGCTTGGGAAGGGAAAGGTTTAGGTAATCAATTCCTCTCTGTCGTAGCCCAATCTGACGCCCTGCTTCACATAGTCGATGTTTCAGGAAGCATTGACGCATCAGGGAGAGTGGCCGAACCGGGCACCGGAGATCCTATCGCAGATATAGCGGACATTGAAGAGGAATTAGTAATGTGGTATCTAAAGTTGTTTGAAGGAAATCGTGACAAAATTGCACGTTCGATCCATTCCGGAGTAGATAAGATGAATTCTATTACAGAAATTTTTAGAGGAATCGGAGTGAAGGAGCATCACGTGAAGGCCGCTTTATATCGAACAATATGACTGATACAAAGATTGAAGATTTTAGCTCTGAAATTACCAAGGATTTCGTTTGGTCACTACGAGAGCTCCAAAGCCGACCCTGATAGTTGCAAACAAGGTTGATCTACCGTCCTCCTCAGAAAATTTCAGAAGACTGAGAGAAGAATACAAAGATCTAATCATTGTTCCTGCGAGTGCAGATGCTGAACTAACGTTGAGGAGAGCAGAACACAGAGGGTTGATCAAATACATTCCTGGTGACGAACGGTTTGAAATCCTAGAGCAGACTGGATTGAATGAAAAGCAAAAATGGGCCCTCAATTTTATCAGAAGAGATATTCTTGGGGAGTATATGAGAACAGGTGTCCAATTTGCAATAAATGTTGCTGTAATGAAATTACTAAGAATGAATACTGTATATCCAGTGGCTAATCCCTCAAAGTATTCAGATAGGAACGGGCAAGTATTACCCGATGTCTATCTCATGGAGGCTGGGTCAACTGTTGAAGATCTTGCGCATACAGTTCATAGCGACTTATCTAGAGGTCTTCTCTATGCAGTGGATGCAAGAGATGGATTGAGGCTCCCTGTCAATTATCACTTGAAGGATCGCGATGTGTTATCTATCGTCTCATCGGGGAGAAAGAAAAGATGATCCATTGCCGTTTCGTTACAGCATTCCCGTTTAATTTATAAGATAAGTCTTTATCTCTATGGGCTATAGAGAACTTTAGGAATGTCTGATTCAGGAATTCTCGGAGGAGTAGTCTATGAATGTATGCGCTGTGGCACACACGTAACTGTCGAAGAAGTCTGATCTAGGTTGCCAGAGATCAAATGTATCTGTGGCTTCAGAGTCTTTAGAAAGGCCAGACAACCTATAGTTAAGGCAGCTAAAAGCAGTCTAATTGATTTGTCTGCTTCGTTTCAAGTTTGAGTAAATGTGCATACATTTTTAGCGAGGCTCTGAGATTATATTGGTATGAAAGTGAAGTGTCCAGATTGTGATGGTATAGCAGAGTTATCCGATAATTTCAGTTTTGTGCGATGTGAAAAATGCCATTTGGACTTGACTTATGGTGAATATGTCAGGTACATTGGGAAAAAAAATCCCGTGTACAAGGACATACTCAGCGATTACAAACTACACTAGTGACAGGTCTTGGTTATCAAATGATTTCCTTTTTTCCTCCCGTGCGGTCATAAATAATAATCACTTAATTCTATATGAGATCCAATTCAGCACATGTCAACTTTCAACTCAAACACAAAAATTGTGTTGTGTGAGAAATCTTTTTCAGACAGACCCGGAAACCTAGAGAGAGATTGTGCTGGAATGTGATTGACTTATCGAAGCTGAGCGATTCTTGTGCTTGTCTATCCTTGGTTATTACTAACAAATCTATCCCGTCGCCGCTTGCAGAATCTCTCTGTATCGAAGACCTGATTGCCTTTAATGCAAGATCCTTCGATTGTTCACGCGTAATACTAGATTTGTATTCAGAGTCAAGGACACCTAATGCCATTTCTGCTCCAGTTCCCACTGAAGCATAATCATCTGGAAGGACCGAGCCCAGAGGGTCTAATGTATAGATTTTAGATTTTGTGTCTACCCCTCCCACAATAACCTGTGTTAGAAGCGGGAAAAACCTGCGTTCAAACATTATGACAGACATTAGTTTCGCTATCGAATTAGTCGCTACATTCCGCCTTGTTTCAAGCTTGCGAATTTTTGCTAAAGCCTCAACTTGTCTGACCAATACTTGCATATCTGCTATCATACCTGCGCATGCAGCTCCAACACTGTCTGTGACAGGAAAAATTTTCCTTGTTTGTTTATTAATAACGAAATTCCCGTAGGAGACACGTTTTTCAGCAGCTGAAGGTAACGCCGTCAGCGAACGATATTCCTACTGCTGTTGCCCCCGGCATAAATTGAAAAGCCATTTATTTCGTGATTATATCCGACTGTAGTTAGATTTAGTCCTTTCTATCGAAGTGATTTGTTCTAGATATCTTGGTATCCCTATCTCTTAGTAACTGAGTGGTCGTGTATCCTGATCGCTTCAGCGATTAACCTATTCTGCAATTCTAATGCCTCTTTTGCCTCAGGATGCTTCGCTTCAGCGAGAGCCTCAGCAACAATCCTTATTATATGTCGTAAGAGAAATTCATCGCCTCTTTTGGCCTCTGATTCGATATGCTGAGTTAGCCTTGTTAACAAAAACGACGTTCTCGCTTCTAAAGCTGTATCTTGAATCGGTTTCATCCTCGTAAGGAATTACTTTATATCCAACTTTTTTCAAGGCGAATGTTTTCCTAATGATAGGTTTTCTGATCCTCTTTATCGTGGATAATCCAGTTGAGGTCTGAAATTTGTCGTCATTTTCAGGCGATGTCTCGAGTAGCGAATCGTAATTCATGCCAAACCTGGAAGATGTACCTGAGCCTAGTTCTATGTCGTTTATCCCTTTGGTGCCAACTTCAACAGCCATAGGATTCTCTCTTTGATCGGAGACCGAGTCAGAGTCTACTACCGTCGAGGCCAGATTCCGCGTCCTTACGATTCTCATTAGGATATTGACGCTGAATTGTCGAATAATTATTTTGACTGGGCGAACCAGTTTCACTACTTGTAGAAATCCTGCCGCCTGTAGTAACTTCCAAACTATCGCCAGTTTTGGCCTCCTCTTTGACATCGACTAACTGAAATCCTTCAATTTCCTCTTCTCCTTCCAAGTTCTCAAACAAGGCTTGCCCTAATGCTTTATCAATTTCCTTGTAAATCTTCGATTCCTCTCTAGTAATCAAGACATCTTCGTATTCGGACAAACTAGGGATTACGGTCTCCTTCATGAACTGCTTCATTGTACTGTAAAAAGCGTGGTATTCATCATCCTCAATTAACGCAGATTTGTCTGCAAAACGAGATGTCAGAGTATCACACCTAACAAATCCAGTTACCTTGCCCAACCTTGAATCAAGATCAAACGTAGTGCGAGTAACTATGTGATTTCGTATCATGATTCCAATCCCTCTTTCTTCTTCTGATAGAGGCCTTCTCGCAATGATAATTTCGCCTACAATCCGGGGTGACTCAATATTGACAGAGATTCTGTGACCTTGAATGTCAGGGGGGCTGATCATCTGAGCCCCAGCAAGATCCCATTCCTTAAAACTGTTGGCGCCTTTCCAATATACCTCAAATAGGGGGTAGCGAAGAATAGCCAACTTTCTGATTTCCTTGATTAGTTTAATTGGATTCGATGTTCACCTTAGAATTGCTTAAAGTCAATTCCGTGCCATTGCGGACCAGGAGCGGTTCATTAAGCTCTTTCAGTTTAGAGTTTCCCTTGTACAGGTCATCAAGTGATGAAGAATCAATCAGGATTGATTTTCTGAATCCATCCCTCTTTGTTCGCATTTTCATGCTATCGAAGGACGTCAAGAAGGATAGACGACCAGTGCCATACCTGCCAGTCCTGGTTCTCTTCAATCTCGGAGAAATAAAATCATTCTTCTTGTGAGGAGAGCCTAGAACAAGAAATTTATCCATTCCATCTTCGTCCATGCCGGCATCATCTTCAATCACGATGGCACCGTCACTGACAATAGTTATTAGTACCCTTGGTTGCATCCTCGTCAAATGCGTTTTCGATCATTTCTTTTATAATATCATTTGGAGAGACCCAAGTTTTGGTTGCAAATTCTTTGAAGAAAGATGGATGCACCTTAAGTTCCACTGTCATTTCTTGTATCATGTACTGGTTCTCCCCTTTATCTATTGCGTAAAATCCCGAATACATTCAGAACGATATCGGATTTCACTAAAGGTTTGAGAATCTGCAGGAATAATTACAATGTTTATCGAACTTTTAATAATTCAGGTCATATTCTTAGTGGAATGATTTTACCAGTATCTATAATTTTTATTAGGTTTTCCTCAAGTAAATCGAACTTAATCCTGTAGTACTCACCTTTGGCTGACTCGATTTTGTCATGAGCCCTCCTCAAGATACCAATACACGTTTCGTCTTCGCCTTTCTGAAAATGGACGAAGGCCGCGGCAACTAAAATGACTCCATTAAGTAACCTTTTCTCTTCGCCTTCTGATTGCTTCCAAATGTTTTCAAGCACTTCGTGGCACCTCCAATATCTCTCATTGTTAAAGAGGTCTCGTGCTTTCTCAATCGCCACTTCTCTAGTGAAATCTTCCTCCTTTATTATTTCGTAACTATCGAATTCACCAATTGGTGAAAGAGCATTACTAACAATTCGATCTAACACTTCTTGCTCAAAAACACTCACGTCAAACTCAATGAATCGCCGTGCTATTCTAACATCTCTTATGATAATATTACCAGACTTTGGGATGTTTCTCCTCGCCTCTAGTAGTACTGCCGGCGCATCAGATGGCCTGAACTTTTGGTTTTTCAGATAAAGAAGATATCTCTTCATTATTACCTTGGAAATTGAAGATCTACTATAAATTCATGAAGAACGCTCAGTCTGTGAATGCAATGTAGTTTCTCTTCAAAACCAGAATTTTACTCCAGCAGCGAGAAGACAAATGGGGTATCAATGGATTGCTCATTGGTCCACATCGTCGGCAATGTAAGACAATCCAATATGCTTAATCTGTGTTCAGCAATAAAGTGACCCCAGCCATATATGCTACGATCCCTTGAATACCGTTTCATCGTATGACTGCCCATTAATGCCAAACCTAAACTGGAAGAAGATAAAAATTCATTCTGAATCATATTCCCTATTACTGCTTCGGCAAGAATCTCTCCATGTTCTGGCAGTCCTGAAATCAGGAACATCGGTTTTGATAAATTCATCCCTTCGAATTTAGCCTTGCAGGCATCGCTGTTTATAATCTCGAATTCGACCCCGGTCGAGCTGAATTATTCGCCGTTGCAGATCTACCAGATTAGCATCCAACTCAACGCTTATTCCGCGCAATCCAACGATTGCTCCACAATACGGAATGCGGGCGTCTCCCGATCCTATGTCTATTATTTCGCTAAAACCCAATAACTTGGCCCTAAGACAAATGATTAATGAAGAAATCAACCACGTTGGGTAAAAAGGCTGATAACAGGCATCATATTTCTTACTGCTTAACCAGTATTCTATTACTTCGCACGAAAACACCTTGCACCTGCAATTCTGGATTTTAATTTCTTTCTGACCATGGAAAATTGGGTTTTGGCAGGCAAATTCGTTGAGCTTTGAAATGGGGAAGTCATCCTTTCCCTCGATACTCAAACAATCCAATGGCAAGATTTCATAAGAAGAACCCATAAAATCACGGCTCTTAGTGTAGACCCTTTTGAGTCCCGAAACTAAACTGGCCAAATCACGCAGGTACAAAAGGCAGTCAATACACCGACTCAGCGCTAGGCCGAAGAGATCTACGGTATGACTTGTGCCCACATGTTATGCATCTATAAGCACTTTTCCTTCTGTATGTGATAATTGCATCTTCGTCAGCGATCAAAACATGTTCAGACTTTGCCATACAGCGATCACAGAATCTCCTCTCTGTTTCCATAGTTAGAAAGTATAACTATTGAATCTCAACAAAAATATGAATGTATATTTAATCGAAAGCTGTCAAGTTTTCGCCCTGCGAATAACAGTTGAATTAAATCATTGTATCGTCTTATCTTTGAGAAGAAGCGGTATCTCTGCGGGAGTTTTAGCCACGGGAATGCCTAATCGAGCGAAGCTCTCAAATTTGGACTCTGCTGAACCGTACTTCCCGTACACTATTGCCCCTGCATGACCCATCTTCTTCTCCTTCGGCGCTGATCTACCAGCGATATATGCTACCATGCGACTTGAGATGCCATTGGCTTCTAAATAGCTTACAAATTTCTCTTCCGCATCTCCTCCAATCTCTCCTACAATCACTATGGGATCATTGCTATCAGTAGTCCTTACCATTTCGATTGCTTCAATTAAACTGGTACCATTGATCGGATCGCCGCCTATTCCAAGGCAGATTTTTTGTCCAAAACCATTCCTCGACAGATTGAAAGCAACTTCATACATAAGGGTGCCACTCCTTGAGAAAACGATCGTTTTACCGGGAGTAAAAGGATCGGCAGGCATTATGCCTATCTTGATCGTTGCCGGAACGATGATCCCTGGCGTGTTTGGACCGACGATTCTTGCCCCTCTCTCTTTAGCATATTCAATTACTTTCATAGAATCTCTTATGGGCACGTGCTCCGGGATTGCTACAATTAATTTGATTCCATTTTCCAGAGATTCCATTGCGGCGTTGAGGAAGTGAGGAGCAGGAACAAATATTACAGATATTTTTGCATTTGTGTTTGAGACCGCTTCACTTACGGTATTGTATATAGGAACGCCTTCGAACGCTTGACCCCCTTTTCCAGGAGTTACTCCAGCCACAATATTGGTACCTGTATCTCTCATTAACCTAGTATGAACAGATCCAAAACTACCTGTGATGCCTTGCACTAACACAGGTTGCCTCTTGTAGTCTAAATCACCGATATTCCCAACAAGAATCTTCATTAAGTCATAATCATATGTTTGGCGGGTCATAGTATTGCCTTTCGTTCCTGGGACTTTGTTCCCTGCACGGCGGCATGGATTGCATCCTCGATCCTATCAAACAAATGAGCCTTTGAGTCGTTGAGTATTTCATTTGCCTTAAGTGATTCCGCTCCTGAAATTCTGGCGAATAAGGGTACCGTAATCAAGTTGTTTGAATAAGCCCTTAGAATACCTTCGGCAACCAGATCTGTACGGACAATGCCTCCAAATAAATTAACAACAATTGTTTGTACCGTCTTGACTCTACTGATAACTGTAAGTGCTTGATAAATCGTCTCAGAGGTTGCACTACCACCAAAATCCAGGAACGCACCAGCATTTCCTCCCGCGTCAGATACCATATCAAGCGTCGACATGACTAGTCCAGCACCATTACCAATAATTGCGATATTTCCCTGAAGTTGCACAAATGAAAATCCATTCTTTTTAGCAAGAGATTCCAGTTCAGTTGCTTCCTCATATTTGATCAACTCAGGGTGACGGAACAAAGCATTGTCATCAATGATGACCTTTGAGTCCAAGGCAACAATCGAGCCATTCATTAAAAGGGCAGCTGGATTCACTTCTACTAGTTCAGCCTCCTTTTCGCAAAGTAATCTATAAAGGCTCTGTACAAATTCAACAAATTTCTGACGATTATCGCTACCTAAACCGGCCGCTCCAGCAATTCTAGTAGCAATATCTTCAACGTCATCCTCGGAAGTAACATCCAAAATAAATCGATTTTCTGCCGACTCTATGTCCATTCCTCCAGCGGCCGATACTATCAGAGAAAAGCACCTGGCACTACGATTGAGGAATAGGGACACATACAACTCTTTGGAAATGTCTATCACTTCTTCGATTAAAAGGCCCCTAGGGGATTCTCCATCAATTTTCTTATTTTGAAGGACAGTAAATTGATTTTCAACTTCATCCATATTTTGGCATTTCTTAATGGCGCCCGCCTTTCCTCGACCTCCTACCGGGACCTGTGACTTTAATACTATCGGAAATGCAAGTTCATTGTTAAGAAGCAAGCGAGCTTCCTGGATTGAAAAAGCCACACGGGATTTGGGGATTGGGATCCCAAATTCCTTAAAAAGCTCTTTCCCTTGATACTCTAGTAGCCTCATCCCTAGAAAAAAATAATTAGCTTATTTATAATTCTATTCAATTTTGTTATTAAACACTCTAAATAATGTAAAAGAACTACAAACTCACCAGATTTTTGTTAAGACAGTCCAGATTGGGACCCACCAGTTTTAAAATTTATATATGTAGTCTATGGAAACTGAAAATATGGTAGAGAAAATGACTGCTGTTTGGCTAATCTTATTGACAATGATTGTATGTGGAGCGGTTCCAACTCTAATGATATTTCTTACAACCATACCTAGCTCGGAAATGTCTCTTTATTTCTATCCGATTTCAAGTGGTGTGCCAGCGTTCTACCTGCAATCAGTGTATTGAATGATTGAGTGTTTCTTAATTTCGGAACAAAAATCACCTGTCATGTATTATATGGTGAGCGCTTCCAAATGTATTTAACTACGAATGGGGTAGTTTAGTTAAATGGGCAATTTCCTTAGGAGGAGGACTCCGAATAGGGATCAAAGTGAAGTCTCTGCTCGCTCTAGTGAAGAGGAGCAACTAGACATTAGAGACATTCAAAAGACTGATCAATACAAAAAAGGGATTTCGCATATGTCTGACGACAAAATGGAAGATGCGATTCGAGATTTTGATTTGGCGTTACGTTTAGACCCCAATTATGTTGACGCGTGGATCAAGAAAGGTTATGCTCATTTTCATTTGGACGAGTTTACAACGGCTATTTCATGTTACGATAAAGCTCTCGATATCGACATTAACAATGCAGAAGCTTGGAACCTCAAGGGACTATCGTTCTACAGGTTGAAAAATTATGAAAAAGCAATACAAGCTTGTGAAAATGCGATAGATTATGATCCAAACGACGGTATGGCCTGGTATAATTTGGCTTGCTATCTGGTTCTTTGCAGAAACGTAGCAGACGGATTGGAGGCGCTCAAGCGTTCTATCGAAATCGATATCTCTTTCGCAAGAAAGGCTGTTCGTGACAGGGATTTTGAATACGCAAGGGCCGAGGAAGGATTTAGGCGCATTGTCGAAGTTGTTGTTCTTGAAGCTATTAGACAAGGTTACAATTATCCTGGAAAAATAGTTTGGATCACTTCGATGGACAAAGAGGAAGTTGAATATGCTCTTGCTAGATTGACTATGAAGGGCTTGGTAGTACGGAGGGAACAAAGATATGGTTATTATCCATTTGGTAGGAAGGAAGAAGTACTACGAATTAGCAAAGACTATCGCAGAAAGAGTGGGAAGTACTAAACGAACAGGATTTCTACATAGAACTAAAACTATTTCAGCGCCTGTTCAGCAGCTGCGAGATATAAGTGAAATATTGGGGGATGCCAGAATGGCAATAGAAAAAGGAGATTTGGATGCGACTACCAATTATTTTGAGTCATTGATAAATCCGAACAAACACGGAGCAGCTATGATTGAACAATTTTTTGACGATCACCGTGACCTTAGGTTGTATCAGATAAGGCTGAAGGACAGGGGTCTTGAATATCTTAACTCACATAGAGCCGAGTTGTTGAACCTAGTAGAAAATCTAGATGCCAAGATTCGCGCTGGTCCAGTTTCGAGTCAGCAGCCCAACGGTCAATAGATATTCTGTGAGGCCTTAATTATGGCCTAAGGATGCGAACGTGTATGTTTTATTGGTGGCTAAGCAGGGAGTAAGTAATATATTTACTTGTACAAAGTACGTTCACTGGTATGGGAAGGATATTTTCAGAAGTAAGCGAGAGCGAAATCACAAGAACAATAACTTCGATGTTTAATGATACACTGCAGGAATATTCTCAGACAGATGTAATCGTGATTGGTGCAGGTCCAGCTGGCCTGACTGCTGCCAGGGGGTTAGCTAATAATGGGATAAAAACATTGGTGATTGAACAAAACAATTACCTTGGTGGCGGATACTGGGTTGGAGGTTACATGATGAATCCTGTTACCGTAAGAGCACCTGCTCAAATGGTTTGGGAAGAATTGGGGGTTCGGTATAAAAAAATAAATGATAGCTTATACGCAACTTGGGGTCCGGAGGCATGTTCTAAGCTCATTGCCGCAGCATGTGAGGCAGGAGTTCGCTTTTTGCAACTTACAAAGTTTGATGATTTGGTTCTTAAGAACAAGCGGGTAGGTGGCGTTGTTGTAAATTGGATGCCGGTCTCAGCACTTCCAAGAAATATTACATGTGTGGACCCTATTGCCCTAGAAAGTAGGATTGTAGTTGATGCCTCTGGACACGATTCCGTTGCAGTCAAGAGATTAATGCAAAGGGGTTTAGTTGATTGGAAAGGGATGGACCCGATGTGGGTAGATGGGGGAGAAGATGCAGTAGTAGAAAACACCGCTGAAATATTCCCGGGACTAGTGGCGACGGGCATGTGTGTGACGGAGACATATGGTCTGCCTAGAATGGGACCGACGTTTGGCTCTATGCTTCTATCTGGAAAGAAGGTTGCAGAAATCGTAACTGACAAACTAAAAGGACTATCTGAATTTCCAAAGGTTAAGGTAAAAAACGCAAAATAGTAAATACAGACCTAGTAGTGAGATATAACAGAGCCGATTAATTCGACGAATGGTCTCACCTTCTAGCATACAGATAGCCTATCCATTTTTATTCTAAGGAATATTACAATTGATTTTCATTTCTCCATCTTTTGGTGATGCGCACCAATACCACATGAAGAGATTGGGTAACCAAATCGCATCAATTTGAGCTCTATCGAAGACCTTAGGTCAGGGCAGCCCATGTCGTGTCAATAAGACCTCGGTGGATCTATTATCGATACAACTGTTAGTATGCTACCCACGGTCTTACGCCAACGACGCATACGACAAAACTTCCGAACGAATTATTAACAGGTCGGGTAATCCTTAGATCCTAAAAATCCATGTCCAATGATCCTCGCAGAGGCGAAAACATCTCTTCTCACAGACCAGAGACATACGAAGTAATAATTATAGGATCCGGACCAGCAGGTTATACCGCTGGGGTTTATACGTCCAGAGCTAAATTGAATACGCTCCTAATATCAGGATCTTTGCCCGGAGGACAGCTGATGACGACAAGTGAAGTGGAGAATTATCCTGGATTTCCAAATGGAATTTTCGGCCCTGAATTGATGATGAACATGCGCCAGCAGGCAGAAAGATTTGGGGCTAAACTTTTAGATGATGAAGTAATGGAGGTCGATTTCAAAAAGAGGCCTTTCGAAATTAAGACCCATGGCCAGGAGTTTCGTTGCGAGTCGGTTGTTATATGTACCGGGGCATCACCGCGAAAGCTGGGCTTAAAAGCCGAGCAAGAGTTCGCAGGTAAAGGTATCTCATACTGCGCAACCTGCGATGGACCGTTTTTCAAAGGAGAAGATATTGCGGTCGTAGGTGGGGGCGATACCGCAATTGAAGAAGCAACCTTCCTTACTAAATTTGGAAAATCAGTTAAAATAATACATAGAAAGGATTTCCTGAGGGCTAGCAAGATTCTCCAAGAAAAAGCCTTTGAGAACCCCAAGATTGACTTTGTCTGGGATCATGTGGTATCCGATATTAGCGGCAATAAGAAGATCAACAGTATCTCTGTCAGAAATCTTAGAACTGGCGAGGAAAGGAAGATACCAGTTGGCGGCCTTTTTGTTGCGATAGGTCACGAACCGAACACATCTATATTTAAGGGCCAACTCGAGCTCGATGATAGAGGTTATATCGTTCTAACTAAGAATACTAGAACAAGCGTTGATGGGGTATTCGCAGCAGGCGACGTGCATGATCACAGGTATCGTCAGGCGATCACGGCTGGAGGGTTTGGGTGTATGGCGGCGTTAGACGTCGAAAGGTGGCTAGTGGGGATTCGAGGTACAGGACTATAATATTCATCGGTTCCTTATTGCATTTGGTTTGAGGCTAATCGGCATCGAGCGCGAGCGACGGGAGATGCTCTGACTCGGCCAATAATTTTGTAATCTGACTCTCGTCGAACAATTTCAATTGTTGATAAAGAGTCTTGAATTTCCTACCGTCGTCCGCAAATATGCCTACAATAGAGCCTCCGCTCTTCATTCCTTGTGAAATCTTTACCATGGCCGACATCACTGCACCAGTCGAGGGCCCAACAAATAGCTTTTCTTTTTCAGCCAATTCTTTTACCATCAAAAATGATTCATCGTTGGTGGCTGTAAACCATTCATCAGCTACATGTTTCCTTCTAAGGAAAAGGTCTGGCATAGCGGATTCTTCAAAATTCCTCAAACCTTGCAACAAATGATTTCTTTGTGCTTGTACCGCTATGACACGGATATGTGGATTATTTTCCTTCAGAAACGTCGCTGTGCCAGTGATGGTTCCTCCAGTCCCGCACCCAGTAACAAAATGGGTAACAGTACCGTCGGTTTGTTCCCATATCTCAGGTCCTGTTGCTTCATAATGAGACAAGAAATTCAGCTTCATTTTCGTATTGATTAGGCATGTAGTATATATCAGGCCTAGGTTTCGAGATAGCCTTCGCAAGGGCTATACTCTGATCAGTACCTGCTCCTACCCTTGGGCAAAGATCATCTGTAGTTTCATGTAAACTAGCTCCCAATTTCTTCAAAAGTGATTTGGTCTCTTGACTGACTTTTTCAGGAATAACTATCTCAACCTTATAGCCTAGAGCTGTGGCAATCCCAGCCAGAGCGATTCCAGTATTACCTGAGCTAGGTTCGATAATGATACTAGAATCCTTTCTAAGTAATCCTTTCCTTTCACCATCCTTGATCATCCAATACGCGGGTCTATCCTTTACTGACCCAAATGGGTTGTACCACTCGAGTTTGGCATAGAACCTTATGTATTTGGTTGAAAAGGAAGAAAGTTCTACGAGTGGAGTGTTTCCAATACGTTCAGCAACTTTCGCTTGAGCTAAAGTGGCCATACTTCTACTTTCCTTTTTTTATCATAAATTCCAGATCTGGTTTGATCAGGTTTACTGAAAGCAACTCGTGACCATTCCTATTGACCCATCTTGAAATATCTTCTTCAGAAGCAGGATCGTCAGCGATTACTTTGATTATCTCCCCTTTGGCAAGTCGTTCCATCTCTATTTTGGTTCTGAACACCGGCTCAGGGCAATATAACCCCCTCACATCAATTGTCTTTGTCGGAGCAATGTCACTTTTGGCACTCAAGGAATAAATTAATTTGAGTTCTCAAGATATTAAATGTTTAGAAACATTCTGACAACGTAGGAATCTTTTATCGAAAAAGGTCATGAGCACTGTCCCTCACTAGCGACTTGGTGGAACTGGTTTCAGTAAAAGAAAATTTATAGCCTCTTACTATTGCTATAGGCACCTTTTCAGTCTTACCCATTACGAGTTCTGCGGCTGACGCAAGTTCGTCAGCGACTGCAATTTCAGTAATCCTGAGAATATTGCCGTACATATCAGTTCGCCCTATATCACTCTTTATCGAATCTATACCTGACACTCCAATCGCAACATTTGTCTGTCCCAATCTAAAAGGCCTTCCAAATGTATCTGACACTATAACGGCAATATTCATGCCAATCGACTCAGCAATTGCTTGTCTTATTCGTTTAGCAGAGAGATCTGGATCTTTGGGCAACAACAATACAAAGTCGTCTCCAGGACTACTTACGTTACTTTGATCTATTCCAGAATTCGCACAAATAAACCCATGTCTTGTTTCGGTGATGATCAGATTTTCCGAATACCTAACCAAATTCCTGGACTCCATGAGAATTGATTCTACAAATCGAGGATCCTTCTTTGTCTTCCTGGCTAGTTCCAGTGCGTGGTTCGACGGTTTCACCTTCGATAGATCTAAAATTCGACCCTCAGATTTTGAAATAATTTTCTGCGTAACTACCACCACGTCATGATTCTTCATGGATATTTGATTTGCCTTGATTGTCTGCATTATTAAACTGGCAATATCGTCACCTCTTGTTACATCCTTCTCCACGGGTATCGGTATAATTTGCAGGGGTTGGACTGACAATTATTTTGATCTGTAAAATCTAGATATTAGCTAAAACGGCTTTACCGAACCTTTTTTCAAGTAGATTTAATAGAAGCGACAAATCACGAATCTCAATAACCGCATCAGCACTTTCCCTTATTTTATCTACTGGGCAAAATCCCACGGTAAAGCCTGCAAGGGCAAAAAGTTTTAGATCATTTGCGCCGTCAACCACAACAACTGTATCTTCTTTTTTAACACCCCACTCCAGCAACACATCCTTAATCGCAGTTGCTTTATCAGAAGTTACTCTGACGTTGACATCTTGCAGGACTCCGTTGGAAAAGATCAGCTCATTAGCGAATATTCTATCTAGGCATAACATTTCTTTAAGCCTATCCGTGATTATGGTGAAGCCACCGGAGACAGCGATCAATTTCCACCCGGACCGTTTTAAGGCCTGACATAATTCTACAGCGCCAGGCATAATCTGTAGATTCTGGCCTATCTTCTTGGCATCGCTAAGTCGAATACCTCTTAACGCATGAACCCGTTTTATTAGACCTTCTTCCCAGTCTATTTCGCCGCGTATCCCCTGCTTTGTAATGTCCCAGATCTCCTTCTCCTTTTCTGGGCCCATAACTTGAGCCAGAACCGGAAGATACTCTGCATTCAGAAGAACTCCTTCAACATCAAAGACGACAAGCATCTTAGGAATATCAATCAGACCTCTAATTTTACTATATATTAATTTTGTTTAGAAAAAAACGTGTAGAAGGATCTCTACACCAGAGATATATTATTATTGAATTAAACATTCGAACAAATCATTGTTATCTGCCATTGAAGGAAAAGCATTATATCATGAAATTACTGAAGCATGTATGAATGAATGAAGAAGCGACGGTTGAGACTAAATTCCTAGTTCCCGTGAAACAAGTAGAAAAAACGGTAAAGTTATCGAATGATTCAAAAAATGAACTCAAGAGCATTGGAATGATGGACGATAAAGGAAAGTTGAAATTGAAAGGTGTTAGTCCACGTATGCTGAGGCGTATGAAACTCGAGGCCGTAGACTGTCCTGTACTGCAATGTGAAGTTGGATTTATTCAATGTTATGTCTGTAAGAACTTTCACAGCCGAATATCTGGACAGGTGTACTGCAAAGGAGAGCCTTTATAGGTCGCCAAAACTTCATAAATCGATTCTTATCTGCCTTTCATAATTGAAGATACAAAAAGAATACGGGATTACGGCGAAGAAAGGTGACAATTTAAGCGATTGGTATAGCCAAGTTGTATTAAAAACAGATCTTATCGACTATGGTCCCTCAAAGGGATTTATAGTATTAAAGCCATATGGATATTCAATCTGGGAATCGATAAAACAGATTGTTGACATTCGTCTTAAGGATTCTGGCCACCAAAATGCATACCTTCCAACTGTTATCCCTGAAAGTTTGCTAAGAAAGGAAGAAGTTCACTTCTCGGGATTTAATTCAGAAGTATTCTGGATAACCAAAGCAGGAGATAATCCACTACAAGAAAACCTCGCCTTGCGACCAACTTCGGAAGCAATTGCTTATTACCTATTCTCTAATTGGGTTGCCAGTTATAAGGACCTTCCCCTGAAACTTAATTTTTGGAATTCGGCAATGAGGGCTGAAATAAAGTCCACAAAACCATTTATTCGGAATTCTGAATTTCTTTGGCAGGAGGGTCATACAGTACACGCACGAGCAGCAGAGAGGCAAAAGAGGAGGTTAGGTTTATACTAGATCTATACGAGAGGATTTTAGCAGATTATTTAGCCATCCCCGTTCTGAAGGGAACCAAAACAAGGAAGGAGAAGTTTGTTGGGGCGGTCGCGACTACTACGCTTGAAGGCATAATGCCAGATGGGAAGGCATTACAACTGGCTACTTCGCATAATCTCGGTCAAAATTTTTCAGTCCCATTTGACATAAAGTTTCTCGGTAGTGACAATCTAGAACATTTCGCCTGGCAAACCTCGTGGGGAATATCTTGGCGATTGATAGGGGCTTTCATTATGATCCATGGCGATGATCGCGGGCTAGTCTTGCCTCCGAAAATCGCTCCAATTCAAGTGGTCATTGTTCCCATCCATAAGAAGGACCCGTCAAATCAGAATGTTATACCTAAATCAATGGAACTCGCATCGGAACTGACGAAGGCAGGAATAAGAGTGCATTTAGATACTCGGGATGAATTCACAGCAGGATGGAAATATAACGATTGGGAGAAAAAAGGTGTCCCCTTGAGAATTAATATTGGACCCAAAGAGGTATTGAGGGAAGAACTAGAAATCGTTAGAAGGGATACATTGCAGAAGGAGACAATTCCACTAAGCAGTTTGGTTAAAAGGGTGACAGAATTATTGGATCTCGTTCATACTGGTCTCCTCAAAAAGGCGAGCGAGGCCCTTCGAAGTTGCATGGCCAACGCAAGCAGCTTTTACCAACTTAAAGAAATGATCCAGAAGCAAGTAGGTTTTGTTTCTGCAGGCTGGTGTGGTGACGAAAACTGTGAAGTTTCCATTAAGGAAGAAACGGGAGCGGACATACGGCTCATACCTTTTGAAAGCAATAAGACGTGGAATTCCACGCTCAGATGTATTTATTGCGGTAAAAAGGCAGAAACCATTCCGGTGTTCGCTAAAGCCTACTAAATGCAAGCCCTTTCCGTGTAGGCTATCCCTGTTTGCTTTTGAAACCATTTGCAATACAGATTTTCTGAGGGCAACTACTAGATATATAGGTCGTTAGCAGCTTTATTGCGATTGACAACACTAGATTGGCTATTTTCTCTCTTTGATAGTTTTGGATATCTAGGTGTTTTCACAGCGAGCTTTATCGGAAGTATTATAGTATTTGTGCCCGTGCCCTATTTCCCTGTTTTGGTAGCGGCCGCGCTAAGTGAGCAATTAGACCCGAACTTGATTTCTCTGGTTAGCGCGTTCGGGGTTTTGCTGGCAAAAATGATAATATTTTATGCAAGTTATTATGGCCGGAGCGTTCTGAGCGACAAGACCAAACAAAGGATGTTCCCTCTTCAGAAAGTGCTTCGCAGGTATGGAGGATTGGGGGCATTTATAGTTGCCTTAACTCCGATACCAGACGATCTGGTATACATCCCTCTTGGGCTGGCAAGGTACAGTCCATGGAAATTTGCTATAGCTACGTTCACTGGTAAGTTCATACTTAATGAAATAATTGTATGGAGCTCTGTAATTTTAGGAAGGCCATTTATTGAATCATTTATCTCCACAGATATAGATCCCCTTTACCTGACGCTTGGGATTATTGCGAGTGTTGCTGTATTAGTTATTATTGTATACCTTTCAATTCGTTTGGATTGGGCGAGAGTAATTGGAAAGTGGTTTCCTTGGGCAGTAGATAGTTCAGATAATGACGATATTCCTAATCAGTCCAATTCGACTTAAAATAGAAGCGGTCGCATCATAGGTTTGATATGAATTGATGGAATGCCGAAACGAACCCAAGGGTGGTTAGTCAATAATTTAATTTCCATTTTAGGTTAAAGTCTTATCCTGCAAGTTTCCATGACATAAATTGCTGCCGGCACAAGAGTCTTGACTTTCCAAATATCCCTAAAATTCGAACTATCATAACTCTGATGGGATCAGCTCAATAACTTTATAACTGATACCAGAGATTTAAAATACATGCAATCAAAATCTCATCTCTATAGCCTATACCTGGCCGACCAAGGTTTACATTTACAAACTAATAAGAAGTAGGAAAAATAAACGGGAAAACGAAATATCCGCCTGAAACCATATATCTTAGGAACAAGACCGTAAGAGATAGGATAGTCTTATGGTTTTAAAAAGTTGCAAACGATAGACATTTTGAAGGCTGCCGCTTCTGAGGTTTTCAAGAAGACAAGAAACCTTATTGGTAGGCCAGAAAGCGCCGTGACATTTGGAAGAGGCGCAGGAGGAGACCTGTCGTCGAAAATAGATTTGGTAGCAGAGAATGCAGGTACCGAATACCATTAGAAAGACTTGAGTTTAGGCCGACAGTGATTGGAGAAGAGTGCGGCATAATTAAGGGCGGCGATGGTTACTTGGTTATGGACGCCGTAGACGGAACGACTAATGCTACGCGGGGGATTCCATTCTGCTGCCTGCTCACTAGCGTATGCAACTCATTTCAGCCTTAGTTCAGTGAGTGATGCTATCATAATTGATTTGAACACTGGGGACGTTTACGAATCCTCCGTAAATAAGGGTGCTTCCATGAACGGTGTCAGACTAAAGATTAATGATAATGATATTCGTGAAGGGGTCAAGGGGCAGAACGAACTTGTTGTCGGAGTTAACATTTCTGGTATGGGTGCCGACAGTATTGAAAAACTCATCAAGATCATATCGAAATGTTTGCACGTTAGACATTTGGGTGCAAACGCACTTGAACTATGTTTTTTTGCCCGAGGTCTTATTGACATGTATATTGATCTTCGAGGCAAAATAAGAGTGACTGACTTGGCGAGCTGCTTATTTAATTACTAAAGAGGCAGGAGGGATCCTATTTAACCCTCAAGGTAAATATCTTGACACAGATTTGTCACTCCATAATAGAATATCCTTTATTGCTGCAAAGAATAGAGAATTTTTGCGACTCTTACAAGAAGGCTAGGACAATATGTTCAGCGCCCGGGCCGGGATTCGAACCCGGGTCGAAGGAGTGACAGTCCCCCATACTAGACCGGACTTTACAGAGCTTATGAACGCAGCTCTTCTATACTACCCGGGCGCGCAAACTCAAGCAGTGAATCTAAAATACTAATTAAAAACGTTTTGCTTGTTGATTTGTAACATGAGAAAAAAGGAATTCAGGGTACTTATCACCTTATGAATACTCAGGTTGCATGTGCTCATTAGTATATGATTAAATTATAGCCATGCAAAGCCTAACTGTTAGGTGGGCCCGTAGCTCAGCCAGGTAAAGTACCGGACTTTTAACACGTGAAAGAAATCCGGCTGTCTCGGGTTCGAATCCCGACGGGCCCGCATTAAGATAGTCCGAATTCATAATCGATGCTCGTTAGTGAATAAGTTAGCTAAAGACAAAAACAACAGCAATCCCTGAAGAGGAGAGACAAACGTTAGACAAATGGTTTGAATGAAGCTTTAGGAATTAAAATCACGCGAAACCGTGATCATGAGGAGGTATTTAACCCCAGAAACACATTGTATTTCAATAGTTTTGGACAAAAGAGAAATCTGCAGAGTGGCTCATCTATGCAAGCTCAAACGTGAATTCTCGCTCCTAAATTCAAGGAGTCCAATATATGCCAGCATCTATTTAGTATTCATACTGTCGAAAACACCTTCTACATATCTACAAAAAACTATATCAAAATTATTTGTTGAAACACCAGGAACCTAAAATGCTAACTCAAATTTTGCATTGTACTACCTCACAAAATGTGTCAGACCTCGATTTTTTAGGTTCTTGCTCTCAATGAATCGTACTTTCCCCTTCCCTTAGAGCCTATTTGGCAGGATATTTGGGATGCCCAACATTGTCTAACTCCGCCGGTGCCTTTTGCTTGGACATTAGCCAAGTGAATAATAGAGAATGGCATAGGATATTATCGCTTCGATTGAAGATTTCTCGGAAAAAAGGTCAATTACGTTCCCATACATCTAGGTAACAATTTTGCAAATATTACGAATCCTCTTGACACTCTATGTACCTTGCAGACTGATGAGATTTGCCATCTCTTCTTGTAGAAACATTGAAAAGTCTTGTTAAGTAGTAACATTAAAAGACTTGGTAGAGATTACCCTACGATTATGCGTTGTGGGGCTCAATGCTGCTGCATTGTTTGCAACCACTGAAGAGACTTTTTAATTGCTTTGTTCAAATCCTTTGAAGTAACTCTTTGATGCTACCTATAACTTGTTGTCTTGAGAGAGTCAATATCTGTAATGGTTTGCGAATAAAATTCTTGGGCATTCTGAGGATTTACACTCTAGTATTGTCCATAAGTATTTTGAATATTGTCGAGGTAAGGAGCATCGGAAGAATTAAGTGCACGTAGGATGGCATTCTGAGGGTCAATATGACTGGTCGATAATTTCTCTCGATGCTGAAGTTGCCTATTTATCTGTACTGGGGTAACTATTGTCGAGTAAACTCAGGCTTTCCTTTGTTCCATGGTACCCGCTTTTCTAAGTAGATGACAATAGCCATGTATAGTAGTATCCATGGAATAAACATTATTTCACCGATAACAGAGTGGAATTCTTCCCAACGACTCAAGTTTGAGTTCGGATCTAAAGCGTAAAGAGAAAGTAATGTAATTCGAATACTATTCACTACACAAGTCAATAATATTCCTGAAAATAAATAGATCAATGTTCTCTTCCATGGAATGGAAGTCTTAAGTAAAAAAGCGAACATTACGAGGCCAAAGATAACGATACTGTGAACACCTGCAGAAGGCCAGTAGACCTTCATCACAAATGGGCCATCTGCGCTATACAGCACCAGGGTGTTATTAAAAGCCTGAGAAGTGAACTCCGTTTGAAGATTTAGTATTTGGCTGATTAAATCGAGAGTTCCTACGTTTAGATTGAGATAGGCGGGAACGAAAAATTGAAGGATTCCCAATGTGTCATAAGGAAAGAGAGAATCGAGTAGCAGGATTGTAGCATAGCATATTAGAAATAGTGTAGTAGCTCCTCCGATTCTTATCCAGTTCTTATTACCGAAAATCAACACAAGGGTTATTACAAAATAAATTGCAAAAATGACATAATCCCACATTAACTTCCAGCTCTCACTTATTAGTACTCCAGCTGACCTTCCCAAACCTGAAAGTATATCTGAAGAACCGAAAGATAGACTTAAGAAATATAGTCCAATCAAAATAGCGATGGAAATGAGCATGCTTGTTTCACGGCTTCTAATTAGAGGCCGCGACCCAAAAATTTCAATCAAAGTAAGAACGGTCGCAATCAAGAAGCCTCCTCTTCCCTCGTTCCACGTGTTTCCGAATGTAGCCGGATAAAGAACATAAGAAAGCAGAACGGGCCAGAGTAATACAATAATAATTATAATTTGATTGTATCTTTTAAAAATCAGCCCGGCACAGTAAACTTTTACCAGGGTGTATTTCATCTGATGTACCTCAGATTAAACAGCAGATAAGGATTTTGCTATTGAAAGATTTCAACCATCGATATAGTTTTGGTTCCTAAGTCAGCACCTAGATCGCATTCATCCAAATAGTTCAATGACCTATTCTTCAACAGGTAAGCTTCTAGCTGCCTCTTGAAACGAGTCTGGCAATTCTCAAAGGCTCAGGAATTTTTCCTTGGATGATAAAACTATTTAATATATGAAGAGTTTGGACAGGACCTATTCCCCAACTTCGAACATATACCATCATTCCAGTTTTCAGTGTGATATTTTCCCGAGTCCCCAAATTCCTATACGCTTCGACTCGTCTGTCTGCTTCAGATTTAGCAAAGTTATGAAAAAATCTGTCTTCAATACCCGGTGAATCTTGGTATGTTACCCCAATTACGGGTATCCCAGTCGATTCGAGTATTTTTTCTCCAGCGACAACATTGTAAAGGCTTATTATCAAACCATTAATCATAATGCAATTGACGTCGTTCCGATTCAATTTCCTGAACAATGATATGATTTGCTTGGTGGCGTCGTCACCTCCAACCAATGTCCTTCCCAGGACAACTCCATCCACTATCATGTCACGACGTAAAACAACCCCGCCGAGGGTTGAAAATTTCGAGTACTTTGTGAAGCTCTCCGCGATTCCGAACACACGAACGCCTTTTTTTTCAGGATGGATTCTTTTGTGACGTTTTTCGCCGGATATCATCGCACCATCTAATATCCAGTCTCCCCATATTAATAGAATCCTTCAGCCAATCGAGCCACTTTTGTATGCTTACGTAAGTCTATATTCTGATATTATACTAGCAAATAGTACAGAAATTCCACACCACTATACAGTGATATACTGAGACGTATGGTAGTATAGACAGTAGGGAATACTCCATGTACACACTATAGTAATGAAGTATATATATAGAACATAGTTGATCCATAACACTTCGTATTTAGACGAACCTCTGAAGATACTCGTAAGACTTGAAGAGCAGCCTCAATAGGATTATCCTGATAAGTGTACAGTTCAACTGTAATAAAACCTTGATATCCTACCGATCTTATTGCATCAAAAATATTCTTAAAGTTGATGGAACCTGTTCCTGGCAATAAATGATTATGCACCCTGTCGCTAGAAATGTCTGCCAGGTGGAAGTGTCCTATATAGTCAGCAAGTTGATACACAACTTCAGCAGGGTCCTCCCCTACACAAAAAAAATGTCCTAGATCACAATTTATTCCTATACTTTTAGAGTTAAAACTCTTCAGAAATTCTGTAATTTGCGATGAGTTTTCTATTATTAGTCCAGGCTCTGGTTCAACTAGAATTCTGACTTTTTCGGCCTCAGCTATCTTTACAGCCTGCTCTATGTTTTTTGCAAACAGCTTTATCAAATCTCTTCTTTCATGTGCATTAGCAGTCTGCGGGCCCCCGCCCTCAGTAGAAATATTTTTTGCTCCCAGGAGCCTGGCTGCTTTTAAGCAATTGATTGTATGCATCATACGGATTTCTGTAGAATGCATATCCGTTTCTATCCATGAAGGATGGTATACATCATTGATTGCATAGAGTGTAAATGCATTCAAGTTAGAGACCTTTAGATGTTGTTTTTCCAAAAGGTTATTCAACAATGAAAGACGGTGGTTAGGGAGCAGAGGAGGGAATAAATGCGGAACATCACACAGAATTTCAACCCCTTCATACCCGATAGCTCCTATCTCCCTAATAGATTCCTCAAGCGAATACCGCTTGAAGGCATTTGTACTAAATGCTAGCTTCATGTGCAAATCTTCTCTATGCTTAATAAATCTCTTTACCACCAGCGTAAGCCCAATATATTTGTCTAACTTATGGTTAGGTGGCTATATCTTAAGGAAGCGCATCACAAAAATATCTGTCTGCAATTAATGTAGGAATCATAGTGAAGAGGGAGTGGATCTGGAAATTGAAAACAATATCTTAAATCTCGAGATTGCTGGCATCTCTCTGAGGAATCCTGTGATTCTTGCATCAGGATTTCTAGGGATATCTCAAGCTATCTTTGAGCGAATTTATGGTGAAGGAGCTGGAGCGGTTGTTAGCAAATCTATTAGTAGATACCCTATGGAGGGTTACAGAAATCCTACTCTCGTAGTATTGGAGAATAAGAGCTACATCAACGCGGTAGGGCTTTCCAATCCAGGACACGAGTCATTTTATGAGGAAGTTAGGACAAACGACAAAGTTCCTCTGATGGTGAGCTTAGTTGGGTCAGATCCTTCAGATTTTGAAGTCATGACAAGAAAACTCGGTAAGTCAAGAATTATTGGATTTGAAATAAACCTATCATGCCCTCATGTTCAGAAACTAGGAATGGAAGTTGGCGATGATCCGCAAATGGTGAAATCGATAGTTGAAACCACGAAATCCAATACAACCAAGCCAGTTTTCGTGAAAGTAGGCGTAGGAAATACGAATCTACTTGATATCTCTCAAGCTGCTATCGACGCAGGCGCCGATGGAATCACAGCGATCAATACAATAAGAGCTATGAAAATTAGCATAGAAAATTTCAATCCTATTTTAAGCAATAAGATTGGAGGGTTGTCAGGGAGTTCAATTAAGCCAATCGCTATCAGATGTGTTTATGAACTCTCAAGGAAATTTGATGTACCTATCATTGGGTGTGGCGGGATTTCTAATTGGGAAGATGCTGTAGAGTTCATGATCGCGGGTGCGACATCGTTTCAGGTTGGAACAGCGATAGGTTTTGATGGTATGAGTATTTTTAATTCCATAAATAGTGGTATAGTCAAATACCTTGAGAAGAAAGGTTACCAGAGTGTGAAGGAACTAATTGGTAGATCGCACAAATACTGATATTCTAAGGTATGCACGGATAAAAAGGGTAATCGAAGAGACACCGACCATACGGACTATCGTATTTGAGGATGAGTACAGTATTGCTTCCATGCCTGGACAATTCATAATGGTATGGATCCCGCAAGTTGAAGAGCTACCGATGAGTGTAGGGATAGAAAGGTTTGAGGGTAGTAAATTTGCGGCTGTTACTGTCAGAAAATACGGCACTGGTTCAACAGCACTCTACAAAAAACAAGTAGGGGAACTTATTGGTATAAGAGGCCCTTACGGAAATCACTTTTCGATTCCCGAGAATCTTAAGAACGCGCTGCTAATAGGAGGAGGTACTGGGTTAGTACCGCTTGTGAGGTTGTTCAGTGACCTTCTACATGATCGGGTCCAGACTTCGATAATTATGGGAGCAAGAACTAAGAACGAGGTACTATTCGAGCACAAGGTTCAGAAGTTGCTAACCGACAATAACCCTAAAGATAGTGTTGCATTTTCAACTGACGACGGAACTTTTGGATTTAAAGGATCGACGGTGGACTTGGCTGAGTCAGTCCTTGTTTCCAAAAAATTTGAAATAATGTATACATGTGGACCTGAACTAATGATGAAAGGAGTTCATAAGTTGGGAGAAAGATTTTCTATTCCAGTTGAGGCTAGTCTCGAGAGATACATGAAATGTGCTATCGGGATTTGCGGAAGTTGTTGTATTAGCAACAGATTAGTATGTCAGGATGGAACAATTTTCAATTCGAATAGCCTGAGACACCTTACAGAATTTGGTGTCAGTTATAGGGATAAGAGCGGACGACCCTCCTACTTCATCTCTCAGAGCTGATAGAAAATGAAATTCAGAAACCCCTCTAGGTATGTTAATTGAATAGAGTCGACATAGTAACTCACATTGGCCTAGAGAAGTTGAATACCTCTAAGGTTATTCATCCCTCAATCTCTAGGCCTAAAATAGTTTACCATACAAAGTTCGCTGGAAAAAAGCTCACTATCGATTGTTGAATGGGCGGGCTAAAAGAAACAAGATGAACTGTGATTCAACCGGCACCTTGGACGCGTACGTTCCATTGGTTTAGCCTCGCCTATATCTACGCCTTTTATTCCTGAAAGATCGTGTTTTCTTTCCAGTCTGTGGAGGCCCACCTCTATGAAATGAAAATCTAAACAATTTACTCCCTGTGGTTCTCTTGATCTGAACATTATCCAGGAGTACCTGAAGCGTATGGTGCATCGACTGGGCCAATGAGTTCAGTTACTCTTCCAACCTTCTTACTTTCACCATCGAAGAGGTTTTCGCCAGGTTTCAACACAATCCCGTTTCCGACCTTCAATATCATTCGACCACTCTTTGCAATGTGAATTACTTCTCCAGCTTCAATTATTGAAGACATCACTTAGATATATCCAGCATTCATTTTTTCAGAGACTTCAGTAGCCATAATCACAATTTCCTTAGATATTCTGACACATAAGTTATCGTCTTTTTGTTAACTTGGTTCGATTTTGTATTATCTTTTCTGCTAACGTATTTAGAATATTGGACTTTTTCAAATTTACATTTTTTTCCAACATTACATAACCTGATCTTACATACGGCCTTCTCGGGAACCTCGCAGTTTCGTTAGTGTTGTCACTGCTTACTGTAAATCCAGCCGATTTGGAAGCATCAACTAATTCTTGAATCGAAGGATCAAAAATAGCCACATGTTTTGATACTTTCCTCCCCTTCCTTCGAGATAAATTACGATTAAAATAATCGGTCCATACTATAACATGGTCGTAGTCCTTCACACTAAACTCCCTTTCTCTTGATAGTCAATAGTACAATATTTAAACTGAAATGATGATGCGCAATTATTTGATACAGTTGATGCTGCGAGAGTGAGGCGTCTGAAAGTGCACAGCTATTCCTATAGTATATGAAAACTATTTAATACAACCGGTCAATTCTGTCTACACTTATTGAAACAAAAGAGCCAAAGTATCCTAATAATTGGTGGTGGAGGAAGAGAACATGCCCTAGGCTGGAAAATTTCTCAGAGCAAACTTGTTGAAAGTGTTTATTATGCTCCTGGAAACGCTGGCACCATAAACAATGTCCAGATTCAACCAGATGATTTCGAGAAGTTAGCCTCCTTTGCGCAAAGTAAGAATTGCTTTACTATAGTAGGACCAGAAGCGCCGATCTCTTTAGGGATTGTGGACTACTTTTCGGCCCGAAATTTAGGGATTTTTGGTCCTTCGTCAAGAGCCGCTAAAATTGAAACAAGCAAATCATTCGCGAAGGACCTGTTGCGGTCAAACGGAATTCCAACACCACAATTTGCAACGTTCACGGACTACCAAGATGCAATAGACTACGTGTTAAAGCAATCCGAAGCCCTAGTTATAAAGGCTGACGGTATAGCAGGAGGGAAAGGTGTGATTGTTTGCGAAAATCAGGAAGAGGCGATCAATGCAATCGAAGAGATGATGATAAAGAGAATTTTTGGGGAAGCTGGTAACCGAATTGTGATCGAGGAAAGAATTAGGGGACAAGAGGTTTCCATTATCGTTCTTTCAGACGGATCTAACATCAAGGCATTTCCCACGTGTAGAGACTACAAGAATATTGCCGACGGCAACGTTGGTCCCAACACGGGAGGAATGGGCAGCTTTTCCCCGGTTCCTTACGTCAGCCAAGATATGCAGCGAAAAATCCTTGATGAAATCCTAAAGCAGACTGTCTCGGTTATGAAATCAAATTCATTGCCGTTTACCGGGTTCCTCTATGCCGGATTAATGATTGACAAGAAGGGCAAAGTAAGCGTCTTGGAATTCAATGCTAGAATGGGTGATCCAGAATGCCAATGCTTGACGGTAAGGATGGACTCTGATCTATTTGAATATCTCTCCTTCGCAGAGGCAGGAAAATTAGACGAGCTTCCACCTCTGCAATGGAAGGACCAGTCTTCAATCTGCGTGGTGATGGCTGCAAGGGGATACCCGTCAAGGTACCAAAAAGGTCAAATCATACACGGTTTGAAAAATGTTTATCCGAAAGATATTAACATATTTCACTCTGGTACTACGCAAGATTCATCGGGCAATATAATGACTAGTGGCGGAAGAGTGCTTTCTGTAACATCACTTGCGTCTAATTTGAGAGAGGCGAGGCAACGCGTTTATGAGGTTGCAGACCAGATTACTTGGGGTGAGAATGGTCAGTACTTTAGAAAGGATATTGGGATATATTCAATCTAGGACGAACGATTGGAAGCCCGTCTCTGTCACGACATTGTCGACCTTCACGTCGTGCCTAGAATGAGGCAGGAACCGGTTCTTTGTAATCTGAAAATCGAATGCTAGCCCAATTGCCGTCATCTGTCCTTTATTTCTAAGGAAATTATCATAGTAGCCCATTCCGTGACCTAATCTATTACCGTGTAAATCAAAAGCGATGCCTGGGACGATCAAAAGATCCATAGCTTTGGAGACGTCAATTTCCGTTCCTTTTGGCTCCAGAATGCCAAATTTTCCTTTAAGAAAAGAATTCATACTATACTCATCAATCTCATAAAACTTCATCGATGCTGAATCTATTACCCGCGGCACCGCTATAGTTTTCGTTTTTCTAAACCCTGCCTCAATGATCATCCGAGTCCTGACCTCTGAACCATGAGCTAGATACACTCCCAATATGTTGGATTCCTCAAAGAAACGGCTTGTAGTGAATATTTCTTGTATTTGCTTACTCTTGCTGTGGATTTCAAGTTCAGTTAGCCTATTTCTCTTGGCTAATATTTCGCTTCGCAAGATTCTCTTATTATCAGCAATGGAAGAGCTCAAAGTGTGCTCAAACCATTAATCAGCTCTGAGCCCCTTTTTTATTGTACTTTAACAGAGACAAACTTCTCTTTTGATATGTAGCCTCCCTCTCGCTCGATTGATCTCAATAGTTGATCTGAACCATCCTTCCAGAAATCTTGACCCTCTTTTCTGTTACCATCTTAACTGCCTCTGGATAGATGAGATGTTCATCACTCAGAATGCGATCCGATAAAGTTTCTTCGGTGTCATATGGGAAGACGGGGGTGCTCTTTTGAATGATAATAGGACCGGTGTCTAATCCTTTGTCGACAAAATGAACAGTGCAACCGCTTACTTTTACTCCGTATTCTAACGCTTGGCGTTGAGCATGTAACCCTGGAAATGAGGGAAGCAATGAAGGATGGATGTTTAGAATTCTATTTCTAAAGAGGTTGACAAATTCGGGGCTCAATAATCTCATGAAGCCTGCCAAACAAACTAGGCCATTTGTTGAAGATATACCATATTTTTGAAGCAGTGTAAGTACCCTTCTTGTCGTACTTCCAACCTTTAAGCTCGTTATTGTCTAGAACTTCTGTATGCACACCAAACTTTTCCCTTGCGATCGTAAGACCACCTGCTCCTGGCAGATTTGAAAGAACCAAAACTGGTTCCGCAAGGGGCAATCGCCCCTGCCAGATAGCAGTCAGGATCGCATCCATATTACTTCCTCGACCAGATATAAGAATGGCGAGTTTCATTAATCAGTTCAGATCAAGTTGCCTGTCAGCTAATATTTATTTAAATCGTGGTAGGGCCGGCTGAGGTCGGATACATGCAACTATTAACATTAAAATACTTCGGCGAAGAATGGGTCAAGGCCTCTAGATTGAGAATCCAAGTTGCAATTAACGAAGGAGTACTGGCAGTTCAGGTTGGCGGAAAATCCATCTCTTTGGATCCTAAGCGAGACTCTAATTCGGATTTTACGTTTGTCTCACACGCACACACGGATCACCTTGTTTTGCGGAGAAAGAATAGTAATAGTTCGAGGAAGATACTGGCTTCACAAGCCACTGCCGTAATCGCTAATTCTAGAGGACATGACTTGGAAACACCAATAAAGACTCCTGAAGAGTACGATCTAGTAGATACAGGACATATTTTAGGTTCCAGAGGTTTTCTGATCCCTGATGAACTTTTTTATACTGGAGACATTTCGATACGTGAACGGGCATTCCTAAAGGGTATAAAACCACCAAAGGCTAAGAATTTGATCTTGGAATCTACTTTTGCTAGACCAGAGTATGTTTTCCCGTCATTGGAGCAGTGCATTCACGAGACCAATGAGCTTATCTCGAAAATGTATAATCGGGGGATTCCTCTTATTTTAATGGGCTATCCATTGGGAAAGGCTCAACTCCTCACTGAATTTTTCAGGCATTGGGATCCGTTAATCGTCCATGATTCAGTGGACAAGATGAACTCTGTCTATAGGCAATTGGGGATACCATTGAAAGAAGGTATGACCTTTTCACAAGCAAGGGAAAGGGGAATGATTCAACGTGGTGTACCTTGGATAATGATATCTCCTTTCATGAGTAGGGGCGCAGATCTTATCAGAACCATGAAATCGTGTTGTAGCGCTGTTACAGTCGGCTTTACGGGCTGGGCTACAAGAGCAAGATTTAGACAGGTAATGGGTTTGGATTATGCGATCCCAGTAAGCGACCATTGTGATTTTAACGAGTTACTTGAAATCGTGAGGTACTGTAATCCTGAAAAAGTGTATACAATTCACGGATTTGCAGATTATTTTGCCATGAAACTGCGGGCCATGGGTTACGAGGCAAAGGCTCTCATGGGGCAGAAGAAACGGAAGGGGGAGCATGTACAGCAAATAAAGAAGATACCGCTTTCAAAAAATCAAAGTCTGATTGATTCGTACTTTGACTGAATTTTAGCTAGTCGTCTTTCTTATCTTTGAAATACGGTATGACCTTGTTTCCAAACATCTCAATGTTCTTGAAATAGCCATCGCCCCAGAAGCGTATAATAAAATGGTTAGTTCCGGCTTTGATGAACCTTTCAAGCATTTCTATTACTTCATCTGGTCTGCCCACTCCGATAGCCGACCTTGCAACACTGTCAGGAATTTTGAGAGCTGCACGTTTCATCTGCTGCATTAATTCGGGTTTGTTCATAGCGTACTCTGTAAAATACCTTCGAAAGTCAAATTCAGAATCTTGTTCGAGATTATGGACTTTAAGCAGTTCTGGTTTATACAAACTAACTTTCACTGCATTCTTCATCTTATTCCATGCTTCTTCTCCATCTTCTGTGAAGTATATATCCACGTCGTTAGCGAACTGAAAATCGTCTAGACTCCTCTCGTGTTCCTTCGCCTTTTCTACAATTACCGAAGCGTGGTGTTTGAAAAGTTCAGGTGTATATCCGATAGGGATCCATCCATCTCCATAACGTGCACACATATCCAATGTCTTTGGTGCTCCAGCTGCAATGTAAATTGGTGGGCGAGGCTTACGAATGCTCTTTGTCTGGAGGCAGGCATTTATCAGCTTGTAGTAATTCCCATCATAGCTTACACGATTGTCTGGGTCGGAATTGAACAATCTTTCGATGACCTCTAGCTGCTCCCTGAATTTTGTCACAGGTTTCTCAAAGTCAATGCCGAAGTCTACCACGTTCTGAGCTTCGCCCGCTCCTATTCCTAGCATTGAGCGCCCTTTTGTAATCCTATCAAGGGTAATAGTGGATAGTGCAATTGTCGAAGGATGCCTCCTTATAGCATCAGTGACACAAGTGCCAAGCTCGACATTCTGAGTCACTGCCCCTATTGCCGACAGCATCAACCAGGCGTCATTAACGACCGCGTTCTTCCACTGAGGAACGTTGGAATGATCCATCATCCAAACGGAATCGTAATTCATTCTGTCCGCCATTTGACAAGCAGTCATTATCTGAGTTTCGTCTAATCCTAGTCTTGCAACGTTTAGTCCTTGAGTAAATCCAAATTTTATCTTCATTTATGATAATATTCCCCCTTCTAATTCAAAATTTTGGATATGCATATCGTTAGTAGATCCACTAAGCACATGTATTTAAAAATATTCAAAGCCCTGCTCAGGTAAATCGATTAGTTTCAAAATAACCTTTAAATAATAAAAAAGTTGTTTTTCCTTATCCTCAAAATGTTGCTGCCTTCAGAAATAGAAGCAAAGTCTCTCATTCCTGCGGTCAGAGCTATTCTAGCAAGAAAACTAACTGGAGAATATGCCATGAAGGAAGAGGTTGTTGCAAAAGTTCTAGGGGTAACGCAGGCGGCGGTCAGTAATTATGTTCGTGGAACTCGAGGAGACACAGAATTAATGTCTAAACTTAGCCTAGTGGATCAAATAATTGAAATGATCGATGATATAGCGCGAGATTTGGCATCAAATAAAGCATATACACCTTACACTATGTCGAAATTTATTGAACTCTGCAACTATATTCGTCACTCATTAATTATATGTGATATACATCACAATATTGAATCCAACATAGATGAAGGAGTCTGCCAACTCTGTAAGGGAAACTTAATGTCAGGTAGGTTTTAGCTTATGGTTGGGAACTCATCATCATTCTACACTTCGCCTTAAAATCTTTGTAACGAATGGTAGTATTTCAATCCCTTTCATTGATCCTCTGCTCCCTCGCAGAGATTCTTTTTCTGTAAATCTATTACTATCGTCTTTTTCAACACCTCCGCCGGTGAACAATACGGGGATAGGATCATCTGTATGCGCCTTTCTTATGCAAGGTGTCGAGTGGTCGCCTGAAACAATTAGCATTGTTTTTGATACGTCCACATTTTTTAATAAAGTGCCGAAGAAAAGGTTGTCTATTTGTTCTATGCACATTTTCTTTCCATTTGCATCACCATCATGACCAAATTCATCCGGGCCTTTGATATGTACATATACAATATCCCATTTCTTAATTTGTTCTATACACTTCCTTGCCTTTTCCTGATACGCGTTAATGTCACCACCCGTTGTGTAGTGCATCCCTGTGATTCTTGATATTCCAACCTCCACTGGCATATCGACCACGGAACCAAACTCTAAGCCATACCGCTTTGAAATTGGTTCAATCGAGGGTAAATGATTTCCAGAATCTCGCAACAAAATCGCATTCATCGGCTTCAATCCTTTAGCTGTTCGACGACTATTTACAGGGTGGTTGGCCAATATTTGCACTACTTGTCTGCTGAATTCATTGATTGCCTGTGCTGAGGTGGCTGCAGACTCACTTTCCTCCTCCGGTACACTGTCTTGAATCTTCAGGCTTGTGCTATCTCTGGATATTCCTATCCCATTAATCCGATCATATGCAGGATTTGTGTTCGATACCTTAGACGAGAGTCTAAGAGAAGGATGGCTGAATTTAACGATTACTCGATGCCCTACGCTTGGCTGTAGTGTGACGTTGATATTGTGAGTAATCTTCAGACATTCTTCCAGTGTCCTGCATATCTCCAGGGCTTCATCGTGTTCAATAATTCTCCCTGCCCTCCTATCGATTATATTCCCTTGCTCGTCAACAGTCGCAAAGTTTCCCCTTAGGACGAGGTCACCATCCTTAAAATCCATTCCCATGCCCAGTGCTTCTATGATACCACGTCCTGGATATCCAACATCCTTAAAATCGTATCCTAGCATGTTAAAAACTGCAATGTCGGATTGGGGGGCAATCCCTTTCCCTACACTTACCACACTTCCCAAACAGCCATTGGAAGTCAACTGGTCTAAATTGGGTGTTCGCGCTGCTTCTAGCGGAGTAAGTCCTCCAAGTAAAGGATGTGGCAAATCACCCAAGCCATCTAATAAGACATAGATGGCTTTTGAAGAAGCTGGATTCAATCCTTAAGAACTATATCGAACCAGATTTATTCTTATTGCGCGATAATCATCTGAGGGAAAATATTAAATACATTAAATACAGCAATGGCCGCCTTTTGAATAGGGACAATTCTTTGACCTACTTATTATAAGTGCTCGAATGCAATATCTTGTTGCGTTGAAGGTAGCATTGACAATCGCAGGAAGCGACTCTGGAGGAGGAGCTGGAATACAGTCTGATATCAAGACCTTTTCTGCACTGGGCATTTTTGGTTGCTCAGTAGTTACAGCAATAACATCACAGAATACGTTTGAATTGAGAAATATATACCCTATTCCTGCTAAGATAGTTTCCGATCAGTTAAGGGCGATTCTATCTGACTTTAAACTGGGCGCCATTAAGATCGGAATGGTATATAATGCCGAGATAATGGAAGAGGTATACAAAAAACTTAAGAATGCCAAAATTCCAATAGTTGTAGATCCGATCCTCTCTACTGGAACAGGATATAGCTTGATTTTCGAAAATGACCTCGAGTATTTTAAGGAATCTATTATTCCCATGTCGTATTTACTTACTCCTAACCTGCCTGAGGCGGAAGCTATTTCTGGAATAAAAATTAGATCCACTAATACATTAATCGATGCAGCCAATGCGCTTTTGGATATGGGGGCAACTAATGTGTTGATCAAAGGTGGGCATTCTAATATAACTAGAGATATTACAGATTTCCTTCTTACCCAAGATAGACAAGTAGTTAGATTAAGAAAGGAACGAATAGAAATCAATCCGTTACATGGCTTGGGGTGCAACTTCTCAGCTGCCATAACTGCCGAGCTCGCAAAACAAATTCCGTTAAAGCATGCTTGTCACCTAGCGAATGATTATGTATTCTCAGGCATCACCAATTCGATACACGTAGGAAAAGGATCTGCAGTAGTTGATCCCTTTTTATTTCTCTATTCGAATTCAGATAAATTCCTCGTCATAAAAGACCTGGATACAGCTGTAACTAATATTGAATCAATTGAAAATTTTGGTTCCTTAATACCTGAGACATCGTCCAACATAGCATATGCCATCTCTTGCCCTACAGGGCTATCAGACGTTGCGGCGGTGGAGGGAAGAATTGCGAAAGTAGGCAATCGAGCGAAGGCCGTGGGACGTATTCATTTCGGAGCATCGAAGCACGTGGGTTCATCGGTCATAAGTTATATGAAAGTACACCCCCACATTCGTTCTGCCATCAATTTGCGATATGATGAGAAGATTCTTGCGATTTGCAAAAAAAATTTCAAAGTAGCATCATATGATAGGCATGCCGAACCTCGGGACAGGAAAGTTACGGAGGGAATGTCCATCCCCTGGGGAATTGAAACGGGATTACGAATGAATCCAAATGCGGACGTCATCTATCATTTAGGAGATATGGGAAAAGAAGCAATGATTTTAGTATTTGATAAAAATCCGTCTAGCTTGGTAGGAAAGGTTAACAATATCCTTATCGAGTTCCTTAACCAATCCTCATGACCTGTGGATTATTTTTATGAGCACAGATTGTTAAGTATATACATGACTTATGAAGTGAAGAGATGCTGTGAAGGCCGTTATATTGGCAGGCGGGCTCGGTACCAGACTGCAACCGTACACCTTTTTCATTCCAAAGCCTATGCTGCCTTTGGGCAACAAGCCACTTCTCGAGCATATCATCTCTTGGTTGACAAACAGAAGCGCCAACAGGATTGATCATGTTGTGATATGTGTAAGCTATCTACATAGAACTATAGAAGATTACTTTGAAGATGGTAGACGATTTGGATTGAAGATAGATTATGCTAGAGCAGATAGACCTTTAGCAACGGCTGGCCAGTTAAAGACTGCTGAAAAATTCCTTGAAGACGAGACGTTTGTTTGCCTCTATGGCGACTCCATTTATGAATTCGATATTCATAGAATGATTCGCGAACACAGGAAGTCGAAGGCGTTTTTGTCAATGGCTCTGCTTCGCTACAGGACTAACCTGAAATACGGAGTAATAGAAGTAGCAGGCAAATCCAATAGAGTATCTTCATGGAAAGAAAAACCTGAAATTACTGGTCTGATAAACATCGGTTGTTACGTTATTGAACCAGAATTCTTTAAGCTTGTACCTAAATCCAGTGCATACGGAATGGATGAAGCAGTGAAAAAAGCCCTGGAGGATAAAAAAATAGTTCGAGGATTCACGATAGATTCAGGTTTTGTAGATATTGGAGATAAGAAGACCTATCTCGATGAGTATAAAAAATTCGTCAAAAAACTGGGAAAAATATGAGCAACCAGATGAACATTCTCTAATTTAAGAAAGAGGGATTCTGAAAGTATTGTCGGGCTTTAGTTCTAAACCTTGGAATACTTCATAAGTCTCAGCTTCTCCAAACATCCCATCTGTTAGATACTTAATATTGTTTGAAAGGGAGTGAATCTAGACCTATAGATAGACTATTATCTCATAAGTAAAGCTTTATTATTAATAGACAATTAGCAATCTCGGGTAGCCGGCTAGGGTGTTCTCACTTTCGATACTATATTAATTTCCAAGCAAAACTGGGACATGAAACAGCATTATTTTTCATAATCTCTTGCATGTCTGACCCTACTTTGCGGAGCAATTTTGGCAATATAGGCACCCAAAGTTAGTACGCCTATTCCAGCTGCTACAAAAATTTTTGGCGCATAATCCAACCCTATTGTTTTGAATTGAATATCAATATCTTGTATCATAGTATCAGCAATCCACATACCCACTATGAGCAGGAATCCTGTCAAAATTAGAATCAATCCGGCAAAGGCATTTCTACTTCGGAAAGACAGGCCGAACACCACGCCTGCCAAAATAAGGCTAGGTGCCCCTGAAATTGAGATGGTTTGTGCAAGCAGTGCTCCCGGGTCGACATCTACATTCGGGCCTTCCCCTTCTGGTCCAACTAAGAATGCATAAAACGAGATCATCATTGATACAAAAAGCCCACCTATTGCTAAGGCCCCAATAGAGGTCCAGCTTTCTAACTTCGCCATGTATCGACCAACAACTACAGCAGAGTCAGGTAATACCCACAAGTTCTGCCAATTCTTTCCTACAGGTCTGCTCCAAGTGTTTCAGCCCCTTTTTCAGGTCCAATCCTATTCACATAAACACCATATCCTCGCTCAAGACCGGACCAAGTGTGGAGCTGCGGATAAACTTCTATGTGCCAGTGAATTTGTCTGCTATTTTTCTTTTCAGGCGAAAGATGAAACACTAGATTAAAGGGAATATTGTTAAGCGCTCTTGACAACCCTCCCAGTGTAGCTCTCAGGATCATCGCTAGTCCGCTTATTTCCTTTTGACTGATCTTAGAAAATGTCGTCATGTGTTTCTTTGGATAAATCCAGAATTCATATGGGTAACTTGAGGCCCAGGGACAGAATGCAAGATAAGTATCAGTAGATAATATCTGTCTTGGCCCTTCTGATTCAACGCCAAGTGTTATACAGGCTGGACAATTTCCGTTTTCGTTCATGAACTTGTGAGCCGCCTCCGCTTCAATCTCTATAACTGGAGGTATAGTGGACAATGTCAGGAGATTCAAATGTGGATGGGACGAAGCAGCCCCTGCTGCCATCCCGTCATTGACGTATATGGATACGTAAGTCACTCCCTTTTGAGTGTACAACCATCTCACTCTATCCTGAATAACAAGCAGGACATTGGTCCACTGCTCAATCGATATCGAAGACAAATTCGCATTGTGATCAGGTGAGGCTACTACAATCTGATGATAGCCGTAAGCTGGTTCACTATAGTGTGGCTTATCTGTGTAATCTACGGCCTCCAAAGTTGTGACAGACGGATTGCTGCTCTGAAACACACGAACGCACCATTCTTCAATTGGACTTTCCTCAGTATCAGATAACCGCTTAAGTATCCCGTCCTTAGCCACAAGAGCCAAGGTAGCGCGCTCCGTCATTAATTCATTGCCAGGACAGAATGGACAACCAGACTGTAAATCTGCGTTAGCCGCGTTTTTCATCTGATACGGAAGAATTACAAACTTTTCAAGAACATAGTCTTTTCTTAAATTACCCACTTACTTCGCCCTGCCCCTTAAAACGAGGCTAACCTTTTAAATAAAGCTTCTGCAAGCCCAGAGCATAGGCTTTATAATCCAATAACTCCTTGTCCGACTGATATTGCATAATATTTCAGTCCAAAACCCACGACCTATTGATCCAAAGAATCAACTACTCAACTGATTTGCTTAAGAATATCTTAATTTCCTGTCCTGAAAGGAAAGCACTTATCAGTTTTTTGCCGCTTAGCTGATTTCTTGTCGATCTTCACCCTTGCTTTCTTACCAACTTGGCTATTCAGAACAAAATCATCTTCTACATAGATGTCGATTGCTTTTCCGACGGCACTGTCGCTGGTCAGAAAAGTGATTGCAGAACCAGCTTCCACAATATCAAATTCGATTTGCTTACCTAAGGCCGGTGTTTTTGCCTCTACATCGATACCCACCCCGAGAATATTCTCCAATTCGTTTATTGTCGATCCTCCTTTGCCAATCAATCGAGGAATTACCTCCTTATCCACCCTGACTTGAATTCTTTTCTCCGACATGATTTTAACTTCTGCTCCCGGATCAAATCTCCTAATTGTATCCTTGATCTGTGCCGCGGCCAGTTTTTTAATAGCATCATGTTGAGTCTCCGGTCTCTCCAAACTACCAACATGAACTACTACATTTTCCTCACCGTATGTATAAATTTCATATTCTACTTCCTGTGTTTCAAAATCCTTGATCTCGACAAGAGGTCTCGCGAGGTCAGGTTCCGACATCCCAGATGGGACCCTAACAGTGAGAGAGATGTCAAACACCTTATTCACTGTTCCATTCTTGATGAAAATAATCGTGTCTATAATATGAGGGATCATTCCAAGTTCAATTCTTCCTATGAAACGCTGAATTGCATCTAGCGAAGAGGGAGCATGAAGAACCCCTATCATTCCGACACCTGCAAGTCTCATGTCTGAAAATACTTCAAAATCTGCCTTCCTTCTGACTTCGTCAAACACTGTATAATCTGGCCTTACTAAAAGAAGGATATCTACTGCGTTATCAAAACTACCTTCCAAAGGTCCGTATTGTGTAATCTCTTTTTTAACCTGCAAATCTCTCGGAGATTCAAATGTTTTTACAATTTTGCTTCTATCAACATAATATTCAGCCAAGCTGCTCGCGAAAGTGCTCTTCCCCGAACCTGGAGGTCCAGCAATCACTATACCTTCAGCTGCTTCATCTAGCCTATGCTGTAGCTTGCCCGAAAGCTCGATAATCCTGGATTCGGAGCTTCACAATGGGCTTCACCACAGTTATTTCCATGCCATCAGAAAATGGTGGCCTCGTTACTGCAATTCTGTAGTTTCCATACTGATATACAGTAGCTCCATTTAGGCTAACTTCAACCGTTCCTATTTCTGGATTTCTGCATAGCTCTGAAATTTCCCTCACAATTGACATTAGTTCATTCCTCTTTGATGGTTTGTCTTCTAGGGTCTCGAGGTGAAAGTTCCCCGGGATACCTCTCTTAGCGACGGGCAGAACACCTTCTTTCATGTGCACACTCATTGTATGTTCGTCAAAGTACTCTTCAAAGCCCAGTGAAGAGGAGCTGACTGAATACGACGAGGGATGTGCCAAGTCCGAATACCATAAGCTTCTGCGACCTGAGATTGCACGTAATCTGCAGTCACTAGTGTGGCCTCCTCGATTAAGGCCAACTCGTTGATTATTGCATCAATTCGCCCTCGAGTCGCCAAACTAATATCATCGACAGAGGGTCTCTCACCTACAAACTTCAATTCTACATTCAAAGTCTTGCATATACTTCTAATCTTCTTAATTTCATTCAAACCAATGAAGCCGTACTCCTTATTTGTAGACGCTTGAGATTGCAATTCGTCTAGTACTGCGACTGGGATGATGATGATAGAAAAGTCAGAACTCTTAGATCTTTCAAGTATTCTAGTAAATTCGCCATCTATTATTGCACTAGTGTCTAGTAATATCTTCATAATAACAGAACCAATCCTTAGTGAAATAAGGTACATCGTGATGTATTATTATTACGTTCGGTAGGGGAACACACAAGGAAGAAATAATGTCCGATCGATGCGAAAGACTCTTTAAAAAGTTAGGCGATTTTAGCGATAATGAAGCTTAAGGGCAAGGTAGCGGTAATTACAGGTGCTGCTGGTGGAGTCGGGAAAGCAACCGTCAAAAGGCTTGCGTCTGAAGGGTGTAAAGTTGTACCGATTGGAAGGAATAGGAAAAGTCTCGATAAAGTTGCTGAAGTGATTCAGGAGAAGAAAAACGTCCTTGCAATTAAAGCAGATCTTACAAGAGAAGGTGAAGTGATTAGCGCAGCGGAGCAAACAGTATCTAAATTTGAAACAATCGACATTCTGGTTAATAACGCTGGGATAATCAGTGATCCAACTCCATTTCACCTGATGACTGAGGAACAATGGAACTTGCTTATTAACACGAATCTATTTGGGACTTTTAGAATGACAAAGGCTGTACTTCCATTCATGCTCAAGAATAAGAGTGGTAGTATTGTCAACATATCCTCTTTGCTGGGAATCAGGGCAATTCCCAACGTACCATTGTCCATATATGGTGTAACGAAAGCAGGCATAATCATGCTAACCAAAAGTATTGCCGTTGAGTATGGACCGTTTGGTATCAGGTGCAATTGTGTTGTTCCGTCCACCATACAAAGCCCAATTATAGATCCTTACTTACAAGATGAAAATGCCCGAAAGTTACTTGAAACTTCGTTCCCTCTGAGGAAGATAGGAACACCAGAGGACATATCAGGGACTGTATCATATTTGTGTTCTGGAGATGCAAAATGGGTAACCGGTAGTATTATTACCGTTGACGGGGGGATCTCAGCAAAACAGTAATAGCTGATATTCGCTGATATTCAGAAATTGATAAGACTTTCCTTACTAAAGGGGGCATCGAATCGGTCATGTTTTGTTTGCTCATATATTTGCAAGTAGTAGCCTCTTTCTCCATTTTCGTACTTTTGGGATGATCGTATCCATGATTAGCTTGATGAAGATTTTGTATATCAGGATCGAAGGATAGCAATAGCACGTAGTATAAGGTGCTGTTCGCATCCGCAATAGGAATTGTTGCTCTTGCAAGACGTTCGAATCGGGAACTCGCGTAGTGGATTCGTCCTAGATGGTATTCCCAGCGTAATCTAGTGGTACTGTCTCGTAGCTGCTGTGATTGCATACTGTGCTCTTTCTTCATCCGAAAGCAAAGGCTTTAGATCTTGACGCTGTGAGACGGCGAGGAGCTTTCCCTCTTTATCCGATATGCCGGCAAACCGGATGGAATCATTTAATGAAATCACTTCATCGCATACCTTTTGAAACAAGTTAGTTTTACGTTTCATGCCAATAAAAAGGAGCTTTCCGCGTAATTTGAATTTATCAAATTAAGCCCATCAGTTCATTTTGGAAATTAACACTACCGTTTATTAGTACAACTATTGTCATGATTTAGCATTCCATTGCACAATACTACACGAATCTTTCCTCAAAGTCGACCGTCAATTGGAATAATCGGGGGCGGTCAGCTGAGGAAAAATGATTGCACAGGAAGCAAAACGTATGTCACTCAAAGTGCATATTCTGGATCCAGATCCAGAATGTCCTGCGTCTTCATTAGCGGATGAGCTGTTTGTAGCCGATTTCAGGGACGAAAATGCTATAAGAAAGCTCTCGGAGCATGTTGATGTACTGAACTGTACGAAATAGAACTGGCAGATTCGGACGTCCTTATCGATTCTGAGTCGTGCCAAAAAGGCTATCCATCCCGCTCCCGAGACTCTCAAAATAATTCAAAACAAATTTAGACAAAAGATTTTTCTACAAGAAAAAAATCTGCCTGTGCCCAAGTTTGCATTATTAGACGATATTGCCCCTGGCACAAATACAGTCTTTGATCGATTCCCACTAATATTGAAAGCATGCGAAAACTCGTATGATGGAAGAGGGAACCGACTAATTTACAATGAGGAAGATATTACAAATGCGGCGAATGAGAAGAGCGTTGAAAAGTGGATGGTAGAGGAATTCATACATTTCAGGAAGGAACTATCCGTCATGGTAGCAAGAAATGAATCCGGCCAGGTCTCCTCTTTTCCTGTGGCCGAGAACAAACACTCTGACAGCATTCTGGATACCACTCTGGCCCCTGCAAGGATATCCGAGCGCACAGAAGGGATGGCTCGAGGTATAGCAGAGAGGACAGTAGATTTCTTAAAGGGTTCTGGTATATTTTGTGTTGAGATGTTCCTAAGGTCAGACGGAGAGATCCTGAATTAATGAAATTGCCCCGCGACCTCACAATTCAGGACATTATAGTATTGAAGGTTGCTCTATATCTCAGTTTGAGACAGCATATTAGAGCAATTTTGAACCTGCCGCTTCCAAAACCTCGACTTAGGTCACCGACAGTAATGGTCAATATTTTAGGACCTAATGCATTTGAAGGGGAGTACGTATATGGATGGTTTGAATGAGCTCTCTAAGCATAGAAGGGCTGAAATTGCATTTGTATGGCAAACGTGTTTCAAAGCCAAGGAGAAAGCTTGGACATGTAACGATAACAGCATGCACTATCTCGGACGCGATCGACAAATCGAAAATAGCAAAGGGTAATTTAAGAATCATGAAGAAGGATTGATGTTGCTATGAATCGCATACTAGTCGGTATTATAATGGGGAGTGAATCAGATCTCCCTATAATGAAGAATGCCTCCGACGTTCTACTGCAGTTTGAAGTAGAGCATGAGATACGAATCGTTTCTGCCCACAGGACCGTTCACGAGATGATATCATATGGCGAAAGCGCTAAAGGTAGAGGTTTAGAGGTCATAATAGCTGGAGCAGGAGGTGGAGCTCACCTCCCGGGCATGATTGCTTCATTGACGCTATTGCCGGTCATAGGTGTCCCCATTAAGGCCTCGAGTCTCGACGGTGTTGATTCTCTTCTGTCGATAGCTCAAATGCCTTCAGGGATCCCTGTTGCTACGGTCGCCATAAATGGCTCAGCCAATGCTGCTATACTCGCTTGTCAGATACTAGCTATCAAGTATCAGGAAATACTCTCTAAACTAGAACGGTATCGCTTTGACATGAGGAATAAGGTGATCGCTAGCGCTGAGAAGTTTGAAGAGGAATTTAATACAAAAAGTTCCTAGCTTCTTCCCTTCAACACTGCACGAGATTTAAACAATGGTTTGACTCCCAATGACGAATAATCACCGGTAGGACAAGTAAAGCACAACTCCTCTTCGGGTATATTGATAGCCCTTGCAAGTGTAGATGTGTTATTGTAAGTGAAGAAATCTGCTCCCAAAGTTCGTGCAACTTTATGTGCAATATCAGTAGTTCTGACTGTGTCTTCCTTTACCTGTTGGTATGCCAAGAGTTCTTCCTGAGAAGGAAAATCAATACCTGCATAGCAAGGGTATCGGACTGGTGGATAGGTGACTATCATGCTTATCTTATTTGCCCCATATTCTCTAAGCATTTTTATTATTGAGGCAGAACTTGTCCCCCTAACTATGCTATCATCGACGACGACGATATTTTTTCCCCGTATCACGTCTGCTAACGGAATAATCTCTTTATTTATTTCCACTCGGGTCTGGTGAAAAGGCTCGATAAAGCTTCGCATCGAACCCTTCTTGCTATATCTGTTCTTCATTAATCCTTCCTCAAAGGGAAGGCCAGTCTTCGAGCGCATAACCAAGGGCTGCCGGGCGGGCTGAATCCGGAACTGGTATCACAAGGTCTGCATCTGGGATTCTGAATTCTCTTGCCAAGAATTCACCGATACGTTTACGAGCAGCGTAAACGTTGACACCTTCCATAACACTAGCAGGATGCGCAAAGTAAGTGTATTCAAATGCGCAATGCGCATGTGGGTTCTCTCTTGCAAAATATTCTGATTTAAGTCCAGACTCGTCGATCCGAAGTATCTCGCCAGGCTCCACGTCTCTGAGCAAATATGCCCCTACGGCAGAAAGGGCACAAGATTCTGATGCGACAATGTAAGTGTTTGATGGTTTGTGTAATCCGACAACAAGAGGTCTAAATCCCTTCGGGTCCCTTGTCGCGTAGACCGACCCGTCACCGGTTAAAAATGTGAAACAGAACGAACCAATCATTTCGTGTCTTAAAATAGTAAGTGCCTCGGTTATGTCCTTCTTTTCAGCGAGATGACCGGCCAAATGCTGAGCTGCAACCAAAGGTGTCACTCATCGACTGAGGAGTAAAAGAGCAACCACCTACCATTGATGTCAACTGGTCGACATTTGCAATTGTTCCGTTATGAGCAATACAGAGTTCCTTTACCTTAATCGGCTGTGCATTACTCAACTTACTCTTTCCAGTAGTAGAATAACGGACATGACCGATAGCTGGCATGAGATTTGTATTTCCTCGTAATCGTAGCAAATTCGTTCGCTGAAGACGATACCAATCCAATTCTTTTTAAAGGAGCTTTCTGAGGAACTGCCACACCCCAGGCTTCCTGGCCCCTATGTTGTAACGCTCTCAGACAATCAATTGCGAAAGGTATCACATTAATTCTATCCATCGAAAAGATACCTACAACACCACAGTTTTCGTGGATCATTTAGATCATCAAATACAATCTATCCATTCCCCCACTATAATGCCTTCCAATCATCGGTACTTCTGAATGTTAAATAATTGATCATATTCCGAGAATTTTTTGGCATCATATCCTGACATCGGTCAACATGCTCTCAAGAGAATTGTTATAAGCGAGCTTTAATTTTTCTAAGTGCAAGTTAGCTGAGGATTTGTTGTCCACCACGATATTGAACAGTGTCATTCGATGAATCAGTCTGTATTGCCTATCTTATTGCAATGGACATGGCTCTTGATATCTCCTAATATTTCAATCAAGTCCTTTGGTCTTTCAGTTGCAACCACATAACGAGAATTGGATTCGGAAAACATAAGGCTGTCTATTCTATTACAAGTATTAGATGCCAACGAAATGTCTATATCAAAACCCGTATTTCCATTTATGGCCATCTCAGCCAGGGCTATTGCTATGCCACCCTTGGAGCAATCATGAACACGCTTCACAACACCGCTAGATATAAGATTAGAAACTGCCAAAGCGTTTCTCTTGTCCTCGGCTAAGTCGAGCTTGGGAATGTTTCCGCTATCGTTCTTGTGATACGATAAATAATATTCTGATCCACCCAACTCTTCTTTTGTCTGGCCAATTAAAAATATACTACATCGCGGGTCTAGTCGAGGTCTGGATACCTTTTCTAGATTGTGCCCTATACCTATCGCGCCTATTACCGGAGAAGGTTTTATGGGTAAACCATTTTTCTCATTATAAAAACTTACTTTCCCACCTACCACAGGTAGAGTAAAGAAATTACAATAGTCCTTAACTGCTGCCACCGCTTGCTGGAATGTCCAGAAGACTTCAGGGTTTTCTGGGCTCCCAAATTGTAAGTGGTCGATTATCCCTACAGGGGAAGCGCCAGAACAGATCACATTACGAACAGCTTCTGATATACATCCAAGTGTTCCTTGGTATGGGTCGAAATAACATCGTCTGCTGTTACCATCCATAGAAATTGCAACATATTTTCCGTTACCCAACCGCAGAACTGAAGAGTCGCCTTCTCCTGGTTTTAACACAGTCCGTAACCCAACCTCAGAATCGTATTGTTTATAAATCCAGGAACGATTGCAAACGTTAGGGCTACGCAGTAAATCTAGCAAGATTGAGCCAAGGTTCTTTGGTAGATCTAGTCTAGTAGAATGTTTCCTTATCAAATAAGATGGACGTGTCGATTTTCTGTTCAAAAGTGGGGCACATGTCACAATATTTGCTGGAATGTCCGCTATTACTTCTGATTTATACCTAATCTTGATCTTACGACCAGGACAAACTTTTCCAATAATGGAATAGCCCATTTCGTATTTGGCAAATATTTTTTCTAGCGATTCTCTATTTTCCTTATCCACAATCAAAAGCATTCTTTCTTGAGATTCGGAGATCAAAATTTCTGTCGGACTCATTCCTTCTGCTCGGATTTTAACACAAGAAAGGTCGACGTCAAAGCCCTTCCCCAAATTGTGGGAAGTTTCTGACAGGCAACATGCGAGACCGCCTCCGCCTAAATCTTTCATTGCTTTAATATATCTATTCTCAGTTGCCTCCAAGATTGCTTCCATGAGTATCTTTTTTAGAAAAGGATCGGGTATCTGGACTGCTGATCTGTTTTCCTGAACTAACCCAGCAGACGCAAATGCCGCTCCGTGAATTCCGTCTCTGCCTGTAGACCCGCCTACCAGAAAAAGCAGGTCTCCGATGTCCGCGAAATTCGCAATCATTTCATTTGTCTTACTTAGGCCTATACATACCACATCAACCAGACAATAGTTATTGAAGGAGTTATCAAACTCGAGCTCTCCGCCTATGGTCGGAACTCCTATACAGTTGCCGTAATCTGAAATACCTCGTACTACATTACGGAGAAGCCAACGTGTATGTTGATTCACCTTTGTGTCGTTACCATTTATGTCTCCGAAACGAAGTCCGTTCATAAGCGCTATAGGTCTGGTCCCTACCGACAATATGTCTCGAACCACACCGCCAACACCTGTTGCTGCGCCTCCATACGGTTCAATAGCAGAGGGATGGTTATGACTTTCAATGCGAACTGTTAGAACAAGATTATCGTCAACTTCGATAATCCCTGCATCAAAGCCGCTATCGATCCCGATTCGGGATCCTGATACAGGCAGGCGTGAAATATACTTCTTTGACGATTTGTAAGAACAATGCTCGGACCATTCAGGCAGCGACCATTTGCAATTCAGTTTCCGTTGGGTGCCGCTTCAAAGATTTTTTCAAGTGTGAGAATTCAGCTTTTGTCAGTGCACTCAATTCTTACACCACAGACCTTTACGTCGTTTGTGTATCACCCAAATAATGCACCAGTGATTGGAAAATTGTTGAACCATCTATGCTATCGGCCACCGGTGACAATACTCGTTCGGAAGCTCTCTCAGGATGAGGCATCATCCCTACTACGTTTCCTTCAGGATTGCATATTGCTGCAATCGACTCAATTGATCCATTTGGATTTTCATTCAAAAAGCTCAACACTATTTGATTCTTTTTGTCTTAACTCCTTTATGGTCACACCATCTGCTACATACCGGCCCTCACCGTGGGCGATTGGTATCCTTATCTTCTGATTTTTTCGGAACAAATTTGTAAATGGAGTCGTGGCATTCCTAACTCTAGCATCAACCCATTTACATACGAAGCTCAAATGTTCATTTTTCACTAAAGCTCCAGGAAGTAAACCTGATTCAATCAATATCTGAAATCCATTGCAAATGCCCAATACTGGAACGCCATCCTTTGCTATCTTCTTCACCTCGTGGATTATAGGGCTGTGAGCTGCGATTACTCCAGCTCTTAGCCTGTCTCCATAAGAGAACCCCCCCGGAAGTACCAGTCCGGAAAAGCCCTCCAACGTTTGTCTGTTATGCCAAATGTATTCGGTTTCTAGATGCATTACTTCAGATAATACGTGAAACACATCTCGATCACAATTTGTGCCAGGAAATACAATGACACCGATTTTTTTCATCGTCGGGTTTGTTATTGACTATCTAGTTACGGTTATTTAATGTGTACTCCTTCTCGTTATCACTTTAGGATGGATATTATGGCATTAGAAATTCTTTTCTACTTTTACGAATCTCGGTTACACTAACCCACAAATAGGCACCAAATTTCTTGTCAGGTGGTTTCAATGGATCCGTTATTGAGTAGGCAGGTCAGATACTATTATGAAGAGCTTCTTGGGCTAGGAAAATGAGTAATAAGCAAAGCATTCCTAACCTTGGAATCAACATTTCGGAATATTCTGGAATTTAGAATAAGCTTAGCGGAAAAAGATGGGCTCAACCTTTCGAGGAAGATGATGTAACTGTGACAACACATTTACTAACGACAGGATTATAGAGCCTTAATTCAGTACATATTTTCAAAACCATTTTCTTGGCTTGTTCTTCAGTTCTTGATTTAACCAACATATTTACGGTTTTCGAACACCTCACTTCTTCAACTTCACCAAAACCTCCTTTTAGGATTAGATCTTTCAAGATAGTTTCTCCTTCAGGATCGGGGAGATATTTCTTATTTGCTATCGACACTAGTACTGAGTATTTCTTCTTAGCATTATTGACTTTATTCATGTCTCATCTCCAGAAGAAAAAACAATAATGCTCGATGGCAACCTCGGATAATTCTGAAGAACAACTTATTAAATACCTATTGACTAGGTTCACCTAAAAGTACTGGTCATGTAGTCAGCTTGGTAGAGCGAAGGTTTTGTAAACCTTAGGTCGTGGGTTCAAGTCCCACCATGACCTCCTTGCGCCTATAATTTGCTGAAGTAAGTATAAATTGGAATGCTAAGTCTAGCTGAGGATCAGAACTATGCGCCTTTTGCGCGAGGGCAAGGTTAAAAATATTTTCCAACTGGAGAATGGAAATTTGTTATTGAGATTTAGCGATAGAGTATCAGCATTCGACATAAAATTTGAACAGAGAATTCCCAATAAGGGCAAGGTATTATGTAAGTTCGCGAACTTCTGGTTCAATAAGTTGGATGTTGCCAGTCATTTCATAGCTATGAGACTAGAAAATGCAATAGAAGTTAGGAGACTATCAATGATTCCGTATGAATTCATCGTTCGCGGTTATTACTATGGATCTATGTTGGAAAGGTATACTTCAGAAAGCGACTTCAAATCCCTTTTTGGAACGAATTTAACTCTAAAGAAGGCGGCGAAGCTACCATATCCGGTCTTTGAGATAACAACTAAATCCGAACAGCATGATGTTCCAGTAGAACGAGACGAGGTCCTAGAATCGGGTATTTTAAGGGGTGGTACTCTTAAGGAGATAGAAGATCTGTCATTAGCTATTTACGACACCATGTGCTCCTTAGCAAAACAGTCGGGCTTCTTGATTGCTGACGTCAAACTAGAGTTTGGTTTCGATGAACAGAGTAAGTTAACTCTTGCGGACTCCATAGGGCCTGATGAGTCTAGAATCTGGCTTGAGAAAGACTACCAACCTGGTCAAACACAAGGAAGCTACGACAAACAGTCTGTTACGAGATTGGTTAATTGAAATAGGATTCAAACAAGAAATGCTTCGTTTGGCCCCGAGAGGCGAATCCCCTAAGCCACCGAGAATCCCTGAATTTCTAATCAATGAAATGAGCGATCGATACATCTACGTATACGAAAAAATCACCGGCGAAAAAATATAGCAAAATCAACTCATATTTCGCGCTCTTACTACTCAACAATAATCTTTAGTTCGGCTACTGTGGCAGGGTTTTGTAGTTTCATTACCAATTCTCTTGGTAAATCGGAGGAAGCTTTGTTGCAAAGTACACACAGGGTCCGAGGGCACACATAGTTACTTTTCCTGATGACAATGTCGTGGTCGTGCGACAATGTTAAACGCTGATCTGTGAAACCACACATCCTAAAGGTCATCTCAGCTACAATAATTTCAATATTCACCCTCCTCCCGGTCTCGGACAATTTTGCCTTGAACTCCCTATCCAAATCGTTACACGCTTTGCTTGCAGAAACTCCAGCTATACAATCTCCTTTCGTGCTTAATGATATCGCTTTCGTAATTTCTATCGTCTTGTTGTGGAAGCACCGAATGTTCCTATGACCTAAAAAAGCAACCCTCTCCTCATTCATAAAGCAATTTTTGCCTGCGTGATCATATTAGCGACCCAAGGTAAATTTAAATTGAACTCATCTAAGTAGATCAGAATGAATTGTTACCAGCAGCAGCGGGATATGATAGAGCTATCACAGTTTTCTCTCCTGATGGGAGGCTTTACCAGGTAGAATATGCAATTGAGACAGTTAGAAGAGGCACTCTTGCAGTTGGATTGAAGTACAAGGGAGGGGTCATCCTAGCAGTCGAAGAAAAGACACGAAAATTACAAATTTCGAATGTTACCCAGAAAATATTTCAAGTTGATGATCACATAGGAGTCGCTGCAGCGGGTTATATTCCAGACGCAAGATCACAGGTTGATCATGCGAGATTTTTTGCACAAAGTAACAGGTTGATTTACGATGAACCTGTTGATGTTGAGGGCGTTGCTAAGAATATTGCAGACATGGCGCAACAATTTACACAATATGCCGGTGTAAGGCCTTTTGGAGTGGCCCTAATTCTGGCGGGGGTAGACGAAACTGGTGCGTCACTATATTTGACTGACCCTAGCGGAACCTACATTGGCTACGATGCTGTGGCAATTGGAGCAGGAAGCGATCAGGTTACTGAATACCTGGAAAAAAGTTACAAAATGGACATTAGTCTAGAGGAATGTGGATCTTTAGCGATTGAGTCAATTTATTTGGTAAGCGAAGACAAGAACAGCACCAGAAATATCAAAATGGCTGTTATTGACACAAATACCAAGACTATGAGGAAGGTGCTTGATGAAGAACTCGAAAGCTATGCCAAATTAGCCAAGCAAAGAGAAACTGCTAAGGGCCAGTGAATTAACTAAAAAAGCCTTTGCAATGATCTTGGATTCGCTTATAAAGAAAAACGCACCAAATTTAAAAATTGGCGAGTGGATTCAAGGTGTACCGACTAATATCGATAGAGAAATAGGTAAAGTCATTGTCGTTGAAGTCTTTCAGGTTAACTGCCCCGGTTGTTTCTTGTACGGCATACCTGAAGCTATTGCTGTTTATAATAATACTGACAAGAGCGAGGTAAAGGTGTTAGGAGTCTCTACGGCTTTTGAGGATTATGACAAGAATACGTTGAATAATTTGAGACTACTTCTAACTGAAGGTGAAGTAATCGGTGAAACATTGCGTGCTCTACGAATGTATGGCAGGCTAGAGAATGGAAAAAAGCTACCATATAAAATCCCATTTCCCGTCGGTATGGACGCCTTAATAAGAAGGTCTGGCAATGTTCAAGAAAGTCAGGTAAAAGGTTTTCTTGAAAAAAACGTAGAGGGTTATAAGGACTACGGTGAAAAGGACAAACAGATGCTTTTTGATCGTGCAAAGCATTATCTTGTATCCAAGGATTTCACCGCCTCCACGTTTGAGGATTACAATCTCAAAGGAACCCCTTCCACTATCCTTATAGATCGAAATGGCTTGGTACGTGATATTGCCTTTGGTGCTGGCGAAGGACTACAATCCAAAGTCGACTTGTTACTAAAAGAATAGATGGAAGCTTCTTTCCCTTCGCTCTCTGTAGCGATCCCCGATTCATCGTTAATCGATTCGAAATCTCTCTTGGAAAAGAGTCTAAGAGTGGCCCAATTCGCCCGCGCTCTATCTATTTTTCGAGTAGAAAAAGTCTACGTGTATCGTGACATATCTACAACCGTTAAACCGGACGACTTCAAATTAATTACGTTGCTTCTTGAATACTTGGACACACCTCAATATTTGAGGAAATTGCTATACCCTAAAATGAAATTGCTACAATTTGCTGGGATGCTACCCCCTATACAATCTCCTCATCATAAGAAGTTCCGAAGGGCCTCTGAGATTCAAGGTGAAGAATCTCGAGCGGGGGTTCTACTGAGAGAAAGGGGTTCGTGGGTAGTAGATGTTGGTCTGGATCGGACCGTTCCTTTTGTAGGTCATACCGAAATTTCGAGAAAGGCAAATTTCAAGTTGCTGGTTAAAAAAGGACAATTGGTCGCCGAAGAGATTCATGGAAAAGTTAGTTACAGCGAGTACCGGGGCTATCATGTAATTAGTATCCATGCTCTTTCGGAAATCACAAAAAGGCTTTCTGATGTAAAATTCCTCATTACTTCGCGAAGGGGAAAACCGATATCCCTCATCATTCCGTCCCTCACTAAGAATTTCAAACACATTTCCGAGGTAATATTGGTTTTTGGTTCGCCACGAAATGACGTGTGGGAGATTGTAAACGAGATTGATGAAAATGTCGTTACTTCATCATTGGCTATCAATATGTTTCCGCTCCAAGGCACCAACACTGTACGGTTGGAAGAGGCTTTGTTGGGCTCACTTGCTATAATTAATACCATTCGTCTTTGACTTACCAGTCGGCGAGCTCATGAGCCTCGAATTGTATGTGAATTTATATAAATTTATTAAAGGGGTAGGAAGAGGGATGGTCTATCCATGGGCCATAGAAAATATAGCTCTCCACGAAGGGGCAGTGTGGCATTCAGACCTAGAGCTAGAGCAAAAAGCCTAGAAGCTAGAGTTCGGAACTGGGCCCAAAGTACGGAGACTAAGCCCGTTCTTGGCGCATTTGCCGGGTTTAAGGTAGGAATGTTGAGCATCGTCACTGTTGATGATCGAGACAGGACGCCCAACTTCGGCAAGCAGCTGGCAAACCCATCTACATTACTGGCGACTCCTCCATTGAATATTGTGGGCATACGAGGATATCGAGTCGATTATAGTGGTAGGCATGCATTGTTTGACATAGGATCTCGAGACACAGTTAAGGATCACAAAAAAAAGGTTCAGCAGGGTTCCTTGGAAGAGGCGATGAGTAAGGCAGAAGGTTATCTCAATAATGTTAGTCGTGTATATGTATTGGTATCAGTCTTTCCTAAAGACGCTGGATTATCCCAAAAGAAACCCTATACTTTTGAAATCCAGCTTACGGGCGGCGATACAAAGCAAAACTTCGACTACGCAAAATCGATTATAGGTAAGAAGTTAAAAGTGAGCGATATATTTCGAACAGGTCAATCGATAGATGTTGCCGGTATTACACGGGGAAAAGGCGTGGAAGGTCCGATTACTCGGTTTGGAGTCAAGAGAAAGCAGCACAAATCGAGAAAAAGTGTTCGTGCTGTGGGGACACTTGGTCCCATATCTCCAGCAGTTGTGATGTTTACCGTCCCAAGACAGGGTCAACGGGGCTTTCATCAAAGGATCGAATATAATAAGAGGATATTGTTAATTGGAAACACCTCTGAAGAAGGACTTGACATCAACCGGAAAGGAGGGTTCAAGCACTTCGGAGCATTAAATGGTGATTTTATAGTTGTTAGGGGTTCTATCCCCGGAGTTCCAAAAAGACTAGTAAAGCTGAGAATGCCAATTAGGCAAAAGAATGCGAAAATTATCGAACCTAAAATCGTAGAAGTGGTGGTCAAGTAGCTTGAAGGCTAAAGTATTAGATCTGGATCGTAGTAATATAGGATCGATAGATTTACCACAGGTCTTTCTTACACCATATCATCCTGCAGTTATACACAAAACGTACGTCAGCTTACTCTCGCATTCATTTCAAGCTCAGGGTAGGTATCCCCTTGCAGGTGAAGTTGTTAGTGCCGAGTCTCGCAATACTGGTTTAGGGATTGCGAGGATTGCAAGGGCGAGGGGACAGGGGTTTCCCAGAGCTGGTCAAGCCGCGGGGGTTGCAGGGGTAAGACATGGAAGAGTTGCACATCCTCCAGTTTCCTTCAGGAGAGTATACAAGAAGATTAATAAAAAAGAGAAAATCCTAGCACTTTGTTCTGCAATTGCCGCAACATCAAGGCGTGATCTCGTAAAACGGCGTGGACACGAGCTTCAGGATAGTCTCGAACTACCTCTAATTGTTTCAAATAAGATTGAATCAATAGACAAGGCAAATGATCTTAATAATGCATTGATAAAATTGGGCCTGGAGGCTGATTTGGAACGTGCCAAGTCGAAGAGCCGAACGGTGCGCGGAACTTCAAGAAGACATGGTAGATCTTCTGGCGTGAGTGTTCTGTTAGTAGTATCTAGGAACAGTAACATCATGAAACTCGCAAGGTCTTTGGCAGGAGTTGATGTGAAAGCTGTGAATAATTTGAATGTTATCGACCTATTGCCTGGATCCAAACCAATAAGACTGACAATGTATTCACAGAATGCAGTTGATGCGCTAGTAAAGTTTAACGGATTCCGCACAAACTTGGAGAGGAAACTGAATGAGTAAAGATGTACCTGCAAAGGCTCAGCTCTCAATAGAAGACGCTAGGTCGGTTCTCATTCAACCATACATTACCGAGAAAACGTTCAATATGATCGAAAAGGAGAACAAATTGGTTTTCATCGTTAGAGAAAGGAGTACAAAGCGATCGATAAGGGAAGCTATGAATGTCTTGTACGACGCCGATGTGGTAGACATTAACACAGCAAGAACGATCAGAGGTAAGAAGGCTGCCGTAAAGTTCAGCGATCCAAATGGAGCAAGGGATTTAGCTACGACGTTGGGCTTGGTGTAGGTTCTGTCAGTTCAGTTAGGGTCATTTCCCAGTACGTTTAAAAGTGGAATAAATCATGCAGACGGTGATATACGTGGTTAGAGAGTTTAAGTTTAAAGGTTATCTATCTGAACAGCTGCAGGCATTACCTATAGAATCACTTTTGCCACTTTTGAACTCAAGACAGAGGCGATCTTTGGATAAAAGAGTGGGCAAATTCATGACCGATGAAAAGAGAAAACTCCGCGAAGAGATTAAGCGAAATAGGGAAGGAAAGTCGACTGACGAGATAAAAACCCACCTTAGAGATATGATTATTCTTCCGGATATGATCGGAGTGACTATTAAAGTCCATAATGGAAAGGAATTCATTCCAGTAAGTATAAGACCAGAGATGGTTGGCCATTACGTAGGTGAGTACTCTATCACTAACAAACGCGTTCAGCACGGAGCTCCTGGAGTAGGTTCATCAAGATCGAGTCTATACGTCCCCCTAAAGTGAATGTATTATGCCAGAGTATGGATATGCTGTAGAAAATTTCGACAAGTCAAGACACGTAAGAGCCTCTATAAGGGACAAGTCTGCCTCGCATAAGCATGCTAGAGAGGTAGCAGTAGCTATTAGAGGAATGTCGATTGAAAAAGCGCGCCTATTTCTTGAAGATGTGATTGGCAGGAAAATAGCTGTGCCATACAGAAGATACAATAACGAAGTTGCTCATAGATTTAATATCCGTGATGGCTTTTGCTCAGGTCGATATCCTAAGAAGTGGCCAAAGAAGTGTTGAAGTTGTTGGACAATTTGGAGGCAAATGCTGAATATAAGGGGATGGATTTGGATGCTTTGAAGATCACAAGTACCGTAGTACATAAAAGTACAAGATCAAGAGATTTACTCCTAGAGCTATGGGAAGATCTAGTCCCAAGTACGATACATTGATACATTTTGAGATAGTTGCACAGGAAAAGAGGGTTCATGAATGAGTGCTATCAATAATGTAATGAAAAATAATTTTAGAAATCTCGAGTTAGACGAGTTTCTTTCGGAAACTCTAAGAGATGCAGGATATGGACGCGTAGATGTGCAAAAGACGCCAATAGGAACAAGAATCACCTTAAGTGTTACTCGTCCGGGATTAGTGATTGGAAGGAAAGGCACTGGGATAAAAGATTTAACATCAAAGTTGGAACAAAAATTTGGTTTGTCCAACCCTCAGATCTCTGTCGTTGAACTCGAGGCTCCGGAGCTGAACCCTAAGATTATGTGTAATAGAATCGCACAATTGATTGAAAGAGGAACTGCATTCAGAAGGGCCGCAATATGGACAAATAACACGATAATGAATGCAGGTGCTTTAGGCGTTGAGATTACCGTAGCAGGTAAGCTGAGAAGTGAAAGAGCCCACTTCGAAAAGCACGCTGTAGGTCTAGTACCAAAGAGTGGTGATGTAGGCTAACAAGGTGGTGAGACATGGAGTCACTCATGTGCTTACAAAGATGGGATTGATGGGCATACAGTTGAAGATAGCGCTTAAAAACGAAATGCCAAAGGAGTTCGAGATGATAGATTCCGAAACTTCACTTGTTACTGACAAAACGACGGAAATCCAGAAGCAGGAAAGTACAGTGCAAGCTGGAGGTGAAGACAAAAAGACCGTTGAGGGAAATGTATCTGTAGCGGCGGAAGGAAAAAACGATGGGTAGAATTAAGCTAAAGGTATTACGCGAAATGAACGATAGGGATCTTACAGAGAAACTGGATGAACTAACTTCTGAGTGTAACAAAGCTGAGATCTGAGGGTGCGAAAGGCACATTAAAGAAGGAAACAGCGAGTATCAGATGGACCAGGAGGGATATTGCGAGAATCAATACGATACTCACAGAGAGGGTCGAAAACCATTGATAACAAGTGAGAATTTGATTTTCCATGAATTAGTCGGACTCTACGCCCGCACGTTCGATTCTGGTCCATATTCTGGGCTATCTGGGTATATTGTTAAGGAAACAAAGAACATGATCACTCTTAGATCTGGTGAGGTACTGAAGAGTTTGCCAAAAAATTGTATTAATATTAGGTTAACTCTTCCTAATTGCGGTTGCTTTATAAGTGGAAACAGTCTGATAGGGAGACCAGAGGACCGAATTGTAAGGAAGAGCTTGGGATGAATTATGGTTAGAAATATTGGTATTTCTGTGTCTCCGCCCCGGAGGTCCTGTGAAGATATACATTGTCCTTTTCACGGTAAACTCTCGGTTAGAGGTCGAGTTTTTACCGGTACTTTAGTTAGTGCTAAAGCTCGAAAAATGGTTGTAGTCGAACATCAATATTCTAGGCCGGTAACAAAATACAAAAGATTTGAAAGGAGCAAATCAAAAATGCATGCATATGCTCCCGAATGTATGGATGTAGTTGAAGGAAAACGGGTACGGATCGCAGAATGCCGGCCTTTGACAAAGACGGTTGCTTTTGTGGTGATAGAGGTGGAACAATAGATGTCCTCTAAGTCAAGAGCTGTTTCGGCAAAAGGCGTGGAGGAATTCAGGCCCTATGTTACAAGAGCACTACCTATGTCTGCTAGTTTGGTGTGTGCAGATAATACCGGCGCCAAGATTCTTCGCATTGCTCAAGTAAAAAGATTTAAGGGGCGGCATTCCCGTTTACCGTCAGCTGCGGTAGGCGACTTTGTAACCGTGACCGTCAAGAAAGGTCCGGCAGAGTTAAGAAAGCAAATTTTTGGCGCAGTAATAATTAGGCAAAAATACCCTGTCAGAAGGTTAAACGGAAATAGATTAGTCTTTGAAGATAACGCTGCGGTATTGGTCACTCCTGAGGGTGAGATCAAGGGGACAGACATAAAAGGGCCGGTGGCTGCAGAGGCTGCTGAAAAATGGCCGAGAATTGCAAATTTGGCTGCACTAATCGTTTGAATGATGAATGGAGTAGAGAAATATTTTGACAAATAGATTAATAGGCGTCGTCTCAAAGAATTTGACAGAACGCATACTGAGGTCTCCTCTTTCGCGTGCCCTTCGGGAAAAATATGGAAGACGCAACTTAAGAGTGATTGCCGGAGATACAATCAAAGTATTTCGTGGTGAATACAGTGGTATCGAAGGAAAAGTTGAAAAAGTTAACATGAAGCGGGGAAGTCTCGCTATTGAAGGTATTCAAAGAGAAAAGGTGCGGGGAGGAAATGTAAAGGTGGAAATTAATTCTACTAATGTAGTAATTACCGATTTGGATTTGGATGATAAATATCGACAAGCTCTGATTCAAAGAATTCATGAACCAGAGAAAAAAAATCCGAGTGAAAAGAAACATAGAGTTAGGAAACAAACCAAGCGACATTTAATAAATAAGAGAAAGAGTAAAACCAAAGGAGGAGAGAAATAGATTTGGCAAAGAAGGGAGGAGATACTACTGTCAAGAGGCAGCGTGCTCCTTCATTTTGGAAAATTAGACGAAAGCAAGGCCAATTTGTGGTCCGTGCAAGACCGGGGCCCCACCCTAAAGCTATTTGTTATCCGCTTGGGATTCTGCTTAGAGATGTATTAGGAGTCGGTCAGAACATGGACGAAGTAAAAAGAATGCTCAATGATGGAAAGGTATCTGTAGATGGAGTTGTAAGGAGAAGCATTGGTTGGCCGGTAGGACTAATGGATATTATAGAGCTGATTCCCTTATCACAGGCCTTCCGTTTAGTACCAAAAAATAGGAATCTCTTGGTCCCAGTTCTTCTTTCAAAACAGACCGAAAAGAGCCTAAAATTGCTAAGGGTAACACTTAGGAAAACGATTAAGGGGAAAAAAACACAATACGGTTTTCATGACGGTAAGACGTTGATTGGGACTGAGCAGTATTCCGTGGGAGATACATGTTTGGTTGATCTCTTGAATAAAGAGGTCAAGTCACATATGAAATTAGAGAAAGATTCAATTGTCCTTGTTACGAAAGGCGAGAATGCAGGTGCTATTGGAAAGATTGAAGAAATTCGTGAGGGCCTTTTCTCATTGCCTAGACGAACGGTGGTTTCATTTGGTGATAGGTCAGTTGATTTACCCGTACAGATGGTCATGTTGGTCGGTGACGAAGAGCCGATAATTCAGGTGAGTTAAATGGGTACGGATACTTCGAGTTCGGAAAATATTATGAGAAGGATTTCTGTGGGGAAGGTTGTTATCAACATCGGGGTCGGTAAATCTGGAGAACCTGTTGAAAGGGCTAAGCATGGCTTAGAAGATTTGACTGGTAAAATTCCGAATGTGACAACGGCTAAAAAAAATTTGCGAGATTTTGGAATTCACCAAGGAGAACCGATCGGAGCGATGGTGACACTGAGAAGGAAGGATGCAACAGATTTCTTGAAAAGGTGTTTAGAAGTTAAAGGCAATAAGATGAATATCAGTTCCTTCGATAATTTTGGCAACATTTCTATGGGCATACGTGAACATATAGACATCCCTGGTACGAAATACAACCCAGATATAGGTATCTTTGGCATGAACGTCTGCGTTAGTTTGGTGCGGCCAGGTTATAGCATTTCCAAGAAAAGAGGTAAGAGTAAGATCGGCAAAGGACACCGGATTAGTAAGGATGGGGCAATTGAATTCTTTACAAGCGGATTCGGAGTTGAAGTATTATAATGCCAAAACCAAGAGATTATGAAATTACCAAGAGGAGAAAAATTGTCCATGGTAAGGGTTCGAGGTGGTGCAAGAGATGTGGTGCGTATAATGGATTGATACAACAGTATAAATTGTTCCTATGTAGACAGTGTTTTAGAGAAGTTGCCCAGCACTTGGGCTTTTACAAGTACGAATGAATGGGAGGATGATAATGGTTAAATGCCAGCATTAAATGTGTTAGCAAATTTGCTAAATACCCTATATAATAACGAATCGAGAAGAAAAAAGGAGTGTATTGTTGTGCCTGCGTCTCGATTCACTAGCGAAGTCTTACGTGTTATGCAGAAACATCATTACGTCGGCGAATTCGAACAAATTGACGATGGAAGATCGGGGAAGTTTCGTATTCAACTTCTAGTCTGCTATAAACAAATGTGGGATAGTTACTCCAAAGTATAGTGTTAGAAAGAATGGCTATCTTGATTGGGAAAGACGATACTTACCTGCATTTAGCATGGGTGTATTGATTGTCTCAACGAGTAAAGGTGTTATGTCACATCACGAAGCCCAACAGCTTGGTTTAGGTGGAGTCCTAGTGGGTTATGTGTACTGAAAAAATTCCGATTGAGAAAATGAGCGTTGATCTAACAATACCTTTAGAAGTAACTGTATCCAAAAAAGAAAACCATATTCAAGTTAGTGGAAAGTTAGGAACCCTAAGAAAAGATCTGTCGAAAATTCCGATAAAAGTGGACATCGTTCAGGATAGTATTAAAATTTCCTCGTACGGAAAGAGGAAGAGAGATTTTGCGATCATTAACACTGCAAAAAGCATTTTGAACAATATGATCCGTGGGGTAGAGCAAGGATACACTTATCGATTAAAAATTGTTTTTGCGCATTTCCCCATCTCTGTTAAGGTAAAAGGTTCTGAGGTTCATGTTGAAAATATTTTTGGTGAGAGAGCACCAAGAATAGCCACGATCGTGGGCAGTAATACAAAAGTGAAGACAAGTGGCGATGACGTATTGGTAACCGGACCGAGTATTGAAGACGTGTCTCAAACTGCTGCAAATATAGAGTCATCAACAAAGATAAAGGGCAAGGACCAGCGGGTATTTCTCGATGGATTATACATTTATTCTAGAGAACCCGGAATCACGTAGAAACATGTGTTAATCGTAGGGTTAATGTTAGAAATTGGAAGTATATTTATTCCATATATTTCAAATCTCGAGTTTAGAAAGATGTTATTTATGGCCAGCATTTCATATGCTAGTAAGTTATTTTGGAGATGTAAAACGGGCTCAAGCATACCTTTTAATTGATTAAGAGGAGTGTATCCTAACGTGAAAGGCGTTATACTTGCTGGGGGATTAGGAAAGAGACTTAGGCCAATCACCGATGAGAGGCCGAAACCTATGATAGAAGTTTCCGACCGACCAATAATCGAATGGCAAATCAGATGGTTCAAAAATCATGAAGTTGATGAAATTGTCATATGTGTAGGATACCTTAAGGAGCGTATTATTGACTACATCGGAAGCGGAAACAGATTCGGTGTAAAAGTAGGTTATGCTGTTGAAGAGGAGCCACTGGGAACTGGAGGAGCACTGAAGAATGCTCGGAGCCTGATCAACAGTTCTAAAGATGAGGGTTTCTTTATGGTCAATGGTGATATTCTGACCGATTTAGACCCAAATGCTCTAAAGCACACCAAGAATTCTGCACTTGCACTGGTACCATTGAAGAGTCCATATGGTGTTATTGAGCTGGACAAGAACGGCCTTGTTACTGGTTTTGCAGAAAAACCACTGATTAATGACAAATGGATTAATGCTGGGGTCTATTTTTTCACTAACAGTGTTTTCGATATTCTACCTGACCATGGAAATATAGAAACATCGGCTTTACCCATCATGGCAAAGAATCGAAATTTAAAGGGCGTAACATTTTCTACTTCTTTCTGGAGATCGGTTGATTCCCATAAAGATATGGACGAGGCTACCAAGGAAATTCAGAGTTCTCAATTAGTTTCGCGAGGTGAGCTAAATGAATTCTCGTGGAGGAATCAAGACAGGATATAGTCTGGGGACATTGCTTTCCATCGACGAGATTTTGAGATTTTCGCGTCTCGCAGATAGCTATAAGAATGTTCACTCACTGTGGGTACCTGAAACCTGGGGACGAGAAGCATTTATGCACACTTGGGGCGATTTCTCAAGTTGCCCATTATCCGAAATTAGGCACAGCAATACTTAACATATATTCGAGAACACCTTCTACGATAGCAATGGGTGGGGTTACTCTTGATATCCTCTCAAGGAATCGAACCTTGTTGGGGCTAGGGGTAAGCACTAGCGGGATCATTGAAGGTTGGCATGGAATAGCCTTCGATAAACCCCTTGCCAGAATGAAGGAGATGATTACTCTCCTTAGGCTCATTTGGACAGGAAATCCGGTATCATTCAAGGGAGATTTCTTTAGTGTTTCGAATTTTAAACTCTTGCATTCCCCGCCCCGGACTTCAATTCCCATATTTTTGGCTGCGGTGAATCCGCTAATGATAACACTTTCCCTATCGGTTGCAGAGGGTCTACTTCTCTACTTGAGACCCTTTAATGAATTAAGGTCCACGGTTCAGAAGATAAGGAAAGAAATAACGAGGCCTTTCGAATTGGCTTCAGCCTTCATATGCTCCATTTCTGATGAGTATCCTGATAGGGCAAGAATGCGCGCGGCAAAGACCCTGGCATTTTATATTTCAGTGGGAATATATTACAGGACACTCATATCAAACTCTGGTTTCGCGGATGAGACGGATACCATTGTTGAGGAGTACAACAAGCGAGGACTAGATGCAGCCTCCAAAATTGTTTCTGATAAATTCCTGGACGAAATTGCAATTTGCGGTGATTCCGAACAAGGCAGACGCTCTATGCAAAGATTTATCTCTGCAGGAATAACACTTCCAATATTACAAATTAATCCTGTAGAAGGAGAGGACACTCAAAAATCCTTCATTAGATTTTTGGAGACTTTTTCGAATGAATAAAGTGGCCATCGTGGGCTATGCCACTACTAAATTTCAAAAATTAACAGACAAATCGGTCTACGAATTGGCTTGTGAACCATCAATGGAAGTTTTGAGGTCTTCAAAAATAACGGCAAATAAGATAGAAGGCGTGTTGTTTTCGAGCTGTTCGCATGATCTTTATGGTGGAGCAATAGCGTCTGAAATGTTAGGCCTAAATCCCAAAATAACATGTAGGATTGATAATCTTTGTAATTCCGGTACCGTCGCGATATCAGCTGCATATTCATATATTTCTTCAGGACTGTATAATTCAATTTTAGTAGTTGGTGCAGAGCTGCGTAATAGCCCTGGTTCTAAGCTCATCTGGGATGTATCAAGAGGACATTTTACCTCTCCGATTTACTGGGCATCGGTATTTGCTAAAATGCATATGCGAAAGTATGGGACAACTGAAGCAGATATGGCAGCCATAGCAGTCAAGAATAGATCATTGTCGGTAAACAATCCGAATGCAATGTTCCACAAACCAATTTCACTTGAAGATGTATTGAATTCTAGGAAGCTAGTTGATCCAATTAAGTTGCTAGATTGCAGTTCACTCTGCTCAGGAGCTGCTAGCCTGCTACTTGTCTCTGAGGATCTTGCCAGAACTTTAGATGTTCAACCAGTCTGGATAGACGGAATAGGACAGCAAACCAGCTGTGCAAGCGTAGCGCACGCTATACCAGAAATATTTAAGAAAGGATCAGGTAAATTAGCAGTGGCACATGCCTATAAAATGGCCAGAATGAAACCCTCAGATATACAAGTTGCAGAAATTCATGATGCATTTACAATAATGGAAATCATGGCATATGAGGACTTGGGGTTTGCAAGAACAGGAAAAGGAACATCGTATGCGTTAGACGGAAATATTGCAGTAAACCCTAGAGGTGGAATTCTCGGATCAGGTCATCCAATCGGCGCAACAGGGATCGCCCAGGTGTGCGAAATAGTATGCCAGTTAAGGCATGAGGCAGGAGCGCGTCAGGTGGGTGGTTGTAACGTAGGACTAGTTCATAACCTCGCAGCGGCAGGAACCTCAGCAACAATAATGGTCCTTCGATCGTGATACTTGGAGTAGTATTTAATGCGACGGTTTATGAATCAACTAAAAAATGGCACATTTGTAATTTCTTATTGTGCAGCTTGCAAAAAGAAGATTTGGCCACCGTACGAAAACTGTCCTGCCTGCTATCGTAGAACATCAACAGTAAATGCTGGCAAATTCGGAAGGATCGTCGAATTTAGCAGATCCTGGCTAGAGGAAGGCGGGGTAATTGTAGCACTAATAGATATGGATGGGATCTTGTTGTTGGGTACTATTTTAGAAGGACGAGGGATCGCTGTGGGGTCCGCGGTGGAATTGGTAGCCACAGGAGCATCTTCCGATGGAAAGATCCATTTCCATTTCAGAATACTGGATCGGTTTGATTCATATACTATGAATAAATAATGTATCTAAAGTGAGTTATGAGTTACGATAGATTTGTCGACGATCGACTCCTTACCAGCAGAGATGCCCTCAACACTACACAGATGAAACTCAAATTAGTGGAAGTCGATGAAGGAGCCAGAGATTTCTCACAACGGTTCGGGAAAAGAGTTCTAGTTAAAAAAGTTCTTCTCACGATGAAGTATTCGAAAACAGAGGAGGTGGAAGAAGTAGAACTGGATCTCTGAGTTACTTGAGAACAAACTGAGAAAGGAACGATTATTCTCTTCCTCAAACAGGTGGGTATCATCAAATGAAATAAAGAATGGATATATAATTGCAAATCGACATCTTGATTTGCTTGCCGATGCGATAGCATTAGACATAATATCATTCTGACATTGGTGGACATCTGAGTAGGACAATATCAAAGCGCCGCTGATCAGACTCGAACTGATGACCCACTGGTTAACAGCCAGCGAATCTCCAGAGGAGTTTTCCAAACCACGCTAGAATTGCTCTACCATGCTGAGCTACAGTGGCGCAATATTGCATAGCATTATTGGACAAATTAAATGTTGTGTTACACTAAATAATAGGAAATAATTCATCATCTCTCCGAAAGGAGTTAATTGACCTGCATAAAATCAATAGGAACCCCACCTGTACCCATGATAAAAATGTCGTGATTAAGTTGTCATAACATTATTTGGTCAGACTAGATTGCTTAATTTGTCGATTCTAGGTAGGGGTTATAGCCAGCAAAATATGGAGTTGTTCATAGCATAATAGGCAAACTACACTGAAGTCTATTCTCTGAATTGTGTTAACAGGGAGGCTTTCAAGACATTATTTGGTCTTTGACGAATTTCGTAAACAATCTGATAATGTCTGACAGTTCAGAAAAGGACCCATTTCTGAATTGTCCAATAAAGAGAACGTTTTTTTTACTTTGGAAAGCTGGGGAAATTGGGGCTTCGTTTGAAAAGGTGGAGATACCCTTTTTGAACTTTTTGTCTTGGATGGTTGACAATTTGTTTAAATAACCTCATAGACGGCTTGCTATAATTAAGTCATGTACGCATTCGCCTACCTAAGGGTTAGTACCGAAGAACAGACTGTTATGAATCAGAAACTTGTTCTAGACAAATGGGCTTCAGACCATGATTTTGATATTCTCTCTTATTTCGAAGACTCGTCCGTAAGTGGAAGAATTCCAGCAATTAGGAGGCGTGCTTTCAGGGATATGCTCGAGATCATTAAAGCAGATTCCGTAGATGCCATATTAGTATATGAACTTTCCAGAGTCGGGAGAACATTCTGGGATACGCTTGACGCGATAAAAGCCATTGAAGAATTTGCTCCGTTGATTTCTTGTTCACCACGGGAAACTTTCCTCCAGAGCACTGAACCCAGTGTCAGAAAGTTGATGATAGGCATACTCACTTGGGTTGCAGAAAGAGAACGAGAAATGCTGGTCCAACGAACCAAGGATGGTATGAAGAGGGCTAAGGAATTCGGCAAAAGAATTGGAAGGCCACAGGCGATGATAGATAGGAACATGCTTGTCAAACTGCTTGCAGACAACGCTCCCCGTTCTAGGATTGCAAATGATTTAGGGATTTCGAAAGCGACGCTATATAAGGAGTTAAGACAAATGCAGTGAAAGCTTCTGTATTCTACCATGATTATCACACTTTTTTTATAGAAGCCGCTCAACTTTCTCAATAATAAAGCCTATGATGCTCATTAGGTACTCCAGATTTTTCCTGTCAATGGCGAGTGGAGGGATCAAAACTATTGTATTTCCCAATGGCCTCAAGTAAACCCCCGAATTTAGCGCGGTTTTGAAGATGAAAGAATCAACAGGTTCGCCCGTTTTCTTTCTTATTGCGTCTATCCCTCGTTTTGAAATGTCTAAACCAGCAAGCATTCCTTTGTGTCGCACATTGATCACAGCTGGAGAATTCTGAAACCCATACAATCTCTTCCTTATGTGTTTTGATTTCAAAGAAATATCCCGTATTAGACCTCTTTTTCTATACAATTTCAAATTAGCAATTGCCGTAGCGCAACCGATTGGATGTCCGGAAAAAGTATGACCATGATAGAGTATAGCTTTTCTATCAAGGAACGATTTAAATACTTCAGAATTCGTTAGAGTAACCGCTAATGGCGTGTAACCTGCAGTCAGGGCCTTACCGAAGCAGACGATATCTGGAATTGAATCTTGTTTCAAATATTCTATCATATTTCCAAGCCTACCGAATCCTGTGGCGATCTCGTCCAAAATGAGGAGAACCCCGTGCCTATTGGACAACTCGGCTATTTTCTTTTGATATCCTTGTGGATAAATTCTTATCCCACCTGCAATTTGGGCGCCGCTCTCCATTACTACAGCACAGGTCTTCGCAGAAACCTTCTTCAGACAAGATTCGGTTTCCTCAAGGATCTCATCTAACCCCGATACGGGCTCGCTCAACTTTAAGGAAGGACTAGGGAGTCGAGTCACCTTTGTCAATAGTGGTCTGTAGGCGGAAAAGTATCGAGGGACATACCCCACAGACATCGCCCCAACTGTGTCACCATGATAACCATTTCGGAGGGAGACGAAATGTCTCTTTTCCGGCCTGCCCCGATTCTTATAATATTGTATGGCCATCTTCATTGCAACTTCTACTGCAGTCGAACCGTTATCTGAATAGAAAACGTGCTCCATCCCTTTAGACAATCTTAATAATTCTACTGAAAGTTCTATGGATGGTTTATTTGCTAGACTAAAAAGACTAGAATGTTGAAGCGTACTGATTTGGTTTTTCATTTCTCTGATGATTCTCTTTCTCTCCGTGACCCCAAACATTGCACCACATACTTGAAACACTGTCAAGGTATTGTCGACCTTCCGAATCTATAAGATGGAACCCCTTTCCTTTCGTTATTATCTTAGTCGTTGAGCTGTCCCACTGGTACATATCTGTATATGGATACCATATGTGATGCTTACTGGTAAGAGCCATATTGAAATAAAGCATACTTCATTGCTATTAAATTTCTGTGAAGGGATTATTTGTCACTGGAACCGATACCAATATTGGAAAGACATTCATAGCCTGCACGATAACGAAGGTTCTAAAGGAAAACGGGGTTGACGTAGGAGTAATGAAACCATTTGCTACTTCTCATAAGCGATACTCTTCAACTTTCAGATCTGAGGATGCATGGAGACTTTCTCACGCTGCCGAAGGTAGTTGATCCCGATGAATTAATAAATCCTTATTTCTATCAAATTGGAACAGCTCCTTTCCTTGCGGCAACTATGAGCGGAAAGCCAACTCCCAACTTAGGTTTTGCAGTCAAGAAATTGCGAAGACTTTCAAGGCAACACGAGTTTCTTGTGGTGGAAGGAATTGGAGGGGTTATGGTGCCTATCTCTAAGAAGGAGACCATTTTAGATTTTATCAAGATGGTTGGATTTCCTGCCATCATTGTGACGTCGCCCAAACTAGGTACTATAAACCATACACTACTCACATTCCAAGCTTGTAGTAATAGGAAAATTCGGGTATATGCAATAATCATCAATAAGAATCCCGAAAAAAAATCTAAGACGCAAGACTGCCTCCCATTGTTACTTTCTGCACTAACGGGGGTAAAGAGGGTAATTGAAATCCCAAGAATTCGAAACGCTTATACTTTAAAAAACATTGAAAAATTAATTGCAACAGATTCTTTTTGATTTTAACTAGTGATAAAATTAAGCGATAAATGATATCTTTCAAAACTCGATATTTGAAATATCATTAGATGTTCGGATTTGATTTCCATGACTAAATTCGACCTGCGATAATTTTTTGAGATTGGTTACTCGCATAAATCAATATCTTAATTGACAGTCATTATTTGAGCTCAAGCACTTCTGAACCTAACTAACTTAAACGCCTTCTACCTATCCGTCCAGATATTTCTAATTTCGAATTCTGAAATATGGAATGAAAATATCTTTCTAGATCAATTTCAATCTGGCGGCTGCATATCTGATTGCATCTAGGACATTCCATATGTCAGCTAGTGTGTGCAAGGCTGAAATGCTAATCCTAATTCTCGACGTGCCCTTCTTGACTGTAGGAAATCTTATGGGTTGGATTAGGATACCTTTTTTTAACAATAAATTAGAAAACCTGATAGCATTTTTTTCAGGGCCAATCAAGATCGGGATGATTTGAGTCCTAGGCTGGTCAGCAATAAGACCCATCTTGCAAAGCTCTCCACCGAGAAGTTCTATATTTCGGAACAATTTATCCTGCAAATAACCCCTTCTTACAACCCCTATAGCTGTCATTGCTGACACACACAGGTGGCTAGGGATAGATGATGTATATATAAATTGTCTAGATTTGTTTATCAATAGTTCTCGCATCCCTTTGGAGGTGGCAACGTATCCCCCAAAGCATCCCAACGCTTTGCTCAAGCTACTAATGTGAAAATCTACTCTCGAATTGACGCCAAAATAAGAGGGGATTCCTGAATAGGAACGATCTCTTGGACTTCCAAATAAGAAATCACCATGAGCGTCGTCCACGATCACGATTGCATCATGTGAATGACAGATATCGCATATTTTTTTCAAATTTGCAAAATCTCCATCCATACTAAACACCCCTTCGGTGATCACAATCTTCCTGGGAGATCCCCTGAACCGTTCAATCTTCTGTTCAAGATCATGAATGTCATTGTGCCTAAAAATCCTGATTTCAGCACCACTTAATCGACATCCGTCTACTATGCTCGCGTGATTAAGCTCGTCACTAAAAATTACACAATCCTTACCCCCTAAAGCTGTAATGGTGCCAAGATTTGCCATATACCCCGTAGGAAACACCAATGCCGACTGTGTTTTGCGATGAATAGCTAGTACATCTTCTAGACGTTCCAATTCAGGTGTATTCCCAGTGATGAGCCTCGAGCTGCAGGGAGAAATCTGCCTTAGAGATTTCTTTGTTGTTTGCACTACTTCATTGTGTGTAGAGATACCTAGATAGTCATTGGAACAAAAGTTCAAAATGTTGTCTTGATAGTTATGTCTAATTCTTACTGACCCATTAAGACTATTATCTATATTTAAGCTTCGATAAAGGTCACAAGATCTTAGATAGTCAAGCTCTTTTTTCACAAAATCGTAATGGTTACCTTCGGTTGATACCAATATCCTGAATCATTTGCATATCCCTACTTGGATCGTTACCATTTGTAGTCAAATATCCTCCCGTAATTATGCCGTTCGCTCCCGCCCTTAAGGCCAAATTGTCGTCATCCCTAAAATATACTTCCCTCCCAGCAGCAATCTTGATAATCGGGGTTGGCATTAAGAATCTCCATACGGCGATTGTCTTGATTGCATCTATAGGACTAACTCCATGAAGGCTTTCAAAAGGAGTTCCTGACTTAGGTATTAGAATATTTATTGGCACCTCGTTAGGTGATAAATCTCTAATAGAATATCCAAGCTCTAATCTCTGAATAGTGGTTTCGCCCATACCTATAATTCCGCCACAACATAGCTCGAGGCCTGCATCTTTAACTATGCGCGCTGTTTTCACTCTATCTGAAAAATCGTGAGTCCTACAAATTTGAGAAAAATATGTTTCAGATGTTTCTAGGTTGTGATTATATCTCTTTACCCCGATCATTTTCAAACGTTTAGCTCGTTCCTTCGTCATGAAACCCAAAGAAACATTTACATCAATCTCTAAATACTTCTTTATATGTTCTATTATTTCACATATATAATTGAAATCGCTTTCAGGTGGCGATCTATATGCGCATACTAAACAAAAGCTATTTGCACCAGATTCCTTGGCCTTTTGGGCGCGTCCTAATATCGTCTCTTTTGAAAGTAACGGATACTTTTCTATTTTGCTTTCATAAAAAGATGATTGAGCACAGAAAGAACAGTCCTCCGGACAACTGCCAGACTTTGCATTAAGTAGCATTTCGACGTCTATCAGATCCTCACTAAAATTTCGAGCTATTCTATTTGCAGTTTCTGCTAAAATTTGGACGTCGGTAGTATTGAAGAGTCGCTCAGCTTCTGGAAGCCGTATTTCAGCCCCTGAATTGACTTTATTCTCCATTTTAGCTATGAACTCCCCGTCCTCCACCATTAATATATGGGAGAATACTAAATCATATAATTAACTTTCGGATTCATATGTACAAATCAAGAGCTTTCACAATACGAAATTTGAAATATTTTAATAATTTTCTATTGTAGAGAATTCAATGAAGGAAATTATTCTGGATATTAAACTCTCAGAAAATGAATATGCTGAAATATCTAAATACCTCAAACTGCTACCAGCCCCCGTGTTACTGTTCGGGTTAAGATTTGCTTATAAAAGATATATGGCTATCTCTGGAGGCTACTTGTTTCCTGGGAGAAAGAGTATCGTTAAAAGAGAAACCCACTTGATAACCAGAGTACAGGCTAAACGTCGACTTAAAAATTGGAAGTCAATGATAAGAATATATCGAGAGAAGAGGCTATCAGCTATCCAACTATTTCAAGGATAAAGAAACAGTTAATCAAGATTACCTTAGACAATTGAGCTGCGATTTCATCTCAATCTTGTTAAGAACACTTACAATTCAATCACTAGACCTTGATTGTATTTCGAACTAGATCCCTCTCTGTGCTACAGGGAATTGCCCACAGAGTTGGCAGTAATTTGAAAGAAAGGAAACACAATTTCTACAACCAGAACAGGTCAATTCTGGACAGTCATACCTGTCCTTAAGGGAAAAATTGCGAGCGAAACTTTTAAAGTAGTATAGGTGTTCTTTATCTCTTACAACTACACCTTTGTCCTTTGCCACGCGGGCCTCTTCGACAAACGAAAAATCATTGCAGTTATTTTCAATAATTTCTCTTATTCTCGTAATGCCAGCCCCTTCCTCCTGTGCCTGTTTCATTCTCCAACAAATCTCTTCTCCTAGTTCATCTCGAAAACAGTGCCGCAAGGCCAATTTACCCCAAACCATGTTTCTATAGAATCCGACCAGTTCTGAGATCGGAATCAATTCTGCTACACGAACTACTTTTTCATTAAGAAAAGGCGCAATGATTTTCACCTTCAGACTCTCCCCTAGGCTAAATGCTGGGAAGGTCATAATTGCTCTTAAACGTAAAATTTCACTTTCGAGACGTGATGGGTTATCTAAATATCTTTTCAGAAAATTGTAACCAGCAAATAATTCGTCACCACCGTCACCAGTATAGACACAGTTAAATCCATTAGAATTAGCCACCTCCAAAGCGGCGTATGGAACAACAGAGTTCCGAATTGTTATCGGGTCAAATGTTTTTAATGCGACAATGACTTTATCAATCAATCCTAGCACTTCCTGAGTTGAGAGGATTCTCTTTAACTTCTTTCTGACAAATTTGAGAGCCGCTGCATCAGCATATTTCAAGTCAGGCGCTTCAGAGCCGAATCCAATTGTAATGGAGTACTCGGGCTTACGAATGGCCGTTATGATAGCACTATCTAGTCCACCTGAGAGTAGGACCGTGTCACAAACTTCATCCCAAATGGAATAGCGAACTGAATCCTTTAACCTTCTGCATTGCATATCCTTCAATTGTTACAGAATAGGTTGACAGTCACTATATCATTTATTCGAAGTTAGCAATGAAAATCTCTTCCCGAAGTGGATTCGGCGTCATCATTTTATCATTTGATTAGCTCACATTACTGTAGACATGATCTCGAGATTTGGGAGAATTTTGTTCGTTTTCAAAGTCTAGAATTTCAGGAACCGAGGGAAGCATCAACACCATCTGTTCATATTTTCTAAGATAGAAAACACCTGATTCAGTCGTTTTATACAGTCCAGTTGTTTCAGAATATTCAATCAGTCCCTTTTCTATTCCAACGGCCAGATACCTTATTAGTTGTGAGTGTGAAATTGCAGCAGTATTCATTATGCTTGTCTTATATTCCCAACTGCTAGTTGCAGAGCGGAGAATTGAAGCCATAACTTCAATATCAGAGCGGTTCTTCATTGGTATCCGATTTATGAATTGACGTAAGAGAATAAAAAATGGTTTGACAAATTATAACGACAATATGTTTGGATATTTCTTACGTTTTTGAGATCTCCCTGTCTCACGCGTCTATAGAGTTTGGTCATGCATCACGAAAATTGGATACTGTGACAATTTTCCAGATTTTAAGGGCTTTACATTCCAAATCAATGAAGAATGAGAAATACAATTTATATGAACTTCAAATGAATTCAAATTCATGAAAAAGAATGCGATAAAGAAATGCATTAACCCAAAATGTGGAAAAACTTTCAATATAGTAAGCGAAGCCTATTCATGTTCTTGCAATTCTTTGTTAGATGTTACCTACCTTGACAGACCGAAAAAGGAGTTAATAGAAATATTCTATTCACGAAGGAATCACGGTGGAAACATATACAATGAAAGCGGGGTATGGCGTTTTCGCGATCTTGTTAATTTTCTCGGAATTGATACAGAAGATTTGAATGAATGCGCAAAAATACTTGTATCTCTCGACGGGGCAGAAGGGAGACTCTCAAAACCATATCGGATGAGTAAAGTTGCAGAATACGTCAACTTGAAACAGGACTGCCTCTTACTACAGCCAGAGGGCTACAATCCGAGCGGATCATTTAAGGACAATGGCATGTCTACTGCAATAACACACGCGAAAGCTACTGGCGTGAACAAGATTATCTGTGCATCGACCGGAAATACCTCTGCTTCGGCAGGCAATGTACGCGGCCAACGAAAATATGAGATGTGAGGTTTTTATCCCAAAAGGAGAAATTGCTGCTGGAAAACTGGGCCAGGCGTTCCAATTTGGTGCCCAAGTAATTCAGGTAGAAGGAAACTTTGATGATGCTCTCAATCAATCGTTGGCAAAGGTAAATCTCCACAATGGATACACTGTGAATTCTGTGAATCCTTTTAGGTTGGAAGGGCAAAAGACAATAGTATACAGGATTTTAGAGAACCTAGATTGGAACCCTCCGGACTGGCTAGTATATCCTGGTGGAGCGCTGGGAAATACCGCTAGTTGTGGAAAATGCTTGATGGAGTTATATGATTGGGGATGGATTAAGAAGATCCCTCGGATAGTTATTGTGAATTCAAACGGTGCAAATACGTTCTATGAACTAGCAAATGGCAAATTTGAAGGTCAAAAACTTACCTGGAATGCTGGAAATTTCGACACCAGTCTATTGAAGAGGTACTATTTCTACAAGGATAGCAAGGGAATACTGCCTAAAACTAGGGCTACGGCGATACAAATTGGAAAACCGGCAAACATCGCTAAGGCTCTTCGAACGATAGAATTCACAAATGGACTAGTAGTACAAGTCGATGACAGGGAGATGAGTCATGGTATGGCAGTAGTAGGTCTGAATGGGTTTGACTGTGAAATGGCATCTGGCGCTGTCCCTGCAGGCATCAAATCATTAAGAGAACAAGAGGTGATAAAAAAGGACGATATTGCCGTAGGGGTGCTAACCGGGAGGCAGAAGGACCCAGCGTTGGCGGTAGAATACCACTCAGACCCAAAAAATAAGTTCGCGAGGCCCCCAATTGTTTAAATCCATTAAGGCCAACTCCGTTCAATCACAAGTTTGACAGTTCTATGAGCGGATGAGCAGTTACCAAAATCAGCTAATGACCAATATTGTTCCAGTAATCCGAGCAAGAACCAGAGTCGAATGCATAGCGTCTAACAATCCTTCCGGAACTGCCTTCTTCATCCCTTTTATTGCTTTTAATAAGTAAGGTACCGAAATGAAGGAGAACAATGAGTAGATTACAACCAGATTTAACGCAAACCCTAGAATGATCAACAAGTAAGGTGATATGAGAAGAATAGGATACAATTTTCGTGCCTGTTCTTTTCCAAGGCTAATTGCAAGCGTCTTTCTTCCCTTTGACTTATCTGCATCAAAGTCTGGGAAAGACGTTACGAACAGGACACAGCCTGACAGCACTCCCAATATCATGCCGTTATAAAAAGGAATGAATTCAATCGAATTTGTCAGGACGTAATAGGTGCCAAATACGATAAGAGCACCCTTGATGGCAACAAAAGTTTCCCCGAGTCCCCAATAAACTAGTCTACTGGAATAGGTGTAAACTGAAAAGACAGACTATTCCTAGAATTACTCCCACTATTGGACCTCTCAATAGAATGAAGTAAATCCCTATAAGAGATCCGACAACGAGGAATAATAAACCAATAACGTAAACATGCTTTGCCTTAAGAAGACCGCTGGGCAATACTCCTGTACCACCACTAAATTTTGTTCGTTTTGTGATTTTGTCTATTCCTTTTACATAGTCCCAATAGTCATTCAACAAGTCTATGCTAAAATGTAAAAATGCTACGCCGACTAGAATGAGTATAGTGAACGAAATGTTAACCTGGGCTGTCTCATAGTAGACTATAGATACTCCTAAAAGAACTGCTATGATCGATGATAATACAAACCTTAGTCTTACCACTCTAGACCATGCGTACAAAGAATTCCTAATTTCCATCTCTTTATTGTTTTCACCGAGCCCTTCATTCTTATCGCTAACTTTCACAAATATAAAATAGTGATCACAAAGTAATTGTGATCAAGAGTATAGACATTATGAATTTGGACCTGGCTCATTTGAAGGTCGCCATTGGCGGGTGCGTTTTTGGAAGGGAGATTAGGAATTTTAAGGAAATTTCTTCAACCCAAGACTACGCTATCACAATTGCCGAAACAGCCCCCTATTGTCATGGTATGGTCGTCATATCAGAATCTCAATTATTTGGACGTGGTAGGAAAGGTAAGAGATGGCTATCACCAACTGGAGGGTTATGGTTCTCAGTAATAATCAAGTCTGGCATAAAGACTAGTTCCAGCATATACCTGTCTTATGCAATGTCGTTGGCAGTGTGTGAAATTTTGGCAAATAATTTCAACGTAGAGGCATGCATTAAGTGGCCCAATGATGTTCTTATTAGGACACGGAAAGTGGCCGGTATTCTCATAAGCTCGGCGGTTCGTGGCGAGGACTTGGAATACTGTGTTGTGGGAGCCGGAATAAATTTGAATTCAAGGCCAAAAGGACTAAAAGGGTCAACTTCACTGATTGAACACACGAGTCAATCATCGATTGCCCTAGAACCCTTCTTGGCCTCAGTTCTTGTTCTCTTCAGCAACTACTATGATGAAATACAGGCCGGGAATTTGGAATTAATTACGAAGCGATGGAAATTGCATTGTCCTATGATGGGAAAGAGGATTAAGGCAGTGGTGAATGGAGTTCAATTGGAGGGGGTCGCCAGCAATATTGATTCAGATGGTTTCCTGATATTGGTAACAACAGAGGGCCGAAAAGTCAAAATTTCAGATACACAAGATACATCAGTCAAAATCAGATTATGAACCAACGACAATCCCTAACTAATTTCACCGCATGTTAGCCTACATATCACATTCACATCATTCACATTGGTCAGCGTCTTTCCGGTTATTATTTGGGAACCAAGTTTCTTGAAAGCAGTGCTCGCTGTCATGATTCTCCAGATACTTTTGTAATTCTTCCTTTGTGCTAGGACTATTTTGATTCACCATCGTGCCGGTGACCAATGCCCCAGCCGCCATAGAATTACCATCTATCCCATCAGTTCCTACACAGCAAATCGACACCTCTTGGCTGGAAGTTTCAAGCGACAATAGTGCGTGTAATGCTGCTTCCTGATTCCGACCACCGGTTCCATTTTTTCCTGGCTTATTTAGCATGACTGTAGTTTCTCCACCAAGGACGATTGAGAATGGGACAGACAATGATTTCAGCCCATTTGCCAACAGAGAGAGCCATTTCCCGTGTTCTGCTACGTCTCCGTCAAAATGGGAACCCAATACCAGTGTATCTATTTTTTTTGATCTTAAATACTGCGAAGCTGCATCGCAAGCCGTCGCATTATTCCCGATTATAGCATATTCCGCTTTTCTCTCATAATCGAAAGTATGTTGACGACCATTCTCCTCAACCTCGATCCCAGTTGTAATAGCCTTCCTAATTCTCTTTAAGTGTGAATTATCAACATTCCAAATATCATATTTTGACAATATTCTCTTTGCATCCATAAATGAAGCATTATTAGCATATGTGGGACCCGAGGCAATCGTCTGGATTCCGTCACCAATGACGTCCGAAATTATAAAAGTCAAAAAGGTAGTTGAGGAAGGTGCAAATCGGATCAGCTTTCCCCCTTTTACCTGTGAAAGGTGCATTCGGTACTACATTCAAATCTTGAATTGGAGCCCCGGACGAAAGCAAAGATTGCGTAACGTATTTCTTATCAGTCAACGTAATCCCTTTCATTGGAAGAGACAGGAGAGCAGATCCTCCTCCTGATAGTAGCACAAAAACTAGGTCACGAGGTTTGGCCCGCCGAAGAATACTAACTATTCTTTCAGTACCCTTTATGCTATTGATGTCAGGTAATGGGTGCCCAGCTTCAACTACATCGATTTCACGGATTCTTTTTGAAGTCCCATACGGGGTAATAATTGAACCCGAAATATGCAAAGAATTATCCTTGCCTTGTCTAAGTACGTTCATCAGGCCCACTGCCATGGGCACGGAGGCCTTTCCAGCGCCAACTATATAGAACTTGTCGTATCTTGATAAGTCATATGTTAATGTTCTATTTCTAATATCCGTTACAAATAATCTATCTCGATTCTTATTAACAGCCTTTGACATCAATTTCACAGGCTCAACCCCTGTTATGGCTCGCTTCCACTGCAGACAGTGCGAATTTGCATGAAGTTATTCCATGGTACCTTTTCAATAAAGAATTCTTATTGCGAATAGCGAAATTTGTCATCTGTTACGTGAGAGATATGAGAAGGCATTCTGGATATGAAGATTGGCATTCCGCTTGTAAATTTTCTTGGATCTTTTTGTAAAAATAGTATAAAAAAAACCTTTACAAATTGGTTTTGCGGCTGCACAACTTTACAAATCATTTCAATAGTTGCCTGAAGGACAAATGATTATTCATGAAGTACATTTACAGTTTCCAATTTTTCTCAAGATACATTAATCTAGGAATTGATGCAGAGATATGGTGCTCGTGGTAGATGAAATGGTGCTAGATCTTAAATTGAGAGGTCTATCAGGAAGAAGAGGGCTTATGTTCGTTCCCTATTATGGAAGATCACGGGCGTTTATCGGCAATTACAGATCTTGGAAAGAATTCAATTCAGATGGGCGTATCGCCGAAATAGCAAGCTCCTTACTAAGTCACGAAACGCTTCATCTTACCCTAAACAAGATATCCTTTAGTGCTTCTGCGCAATTGGATGAACTCTTTGGTCAATCAAACTATTGGGAGAGATACGCCCATGGATTAGGTGAACTTGAAAATCTTCAATGCCATAGGCCTCCTATCTCAAAGAACGCTGGAAAGCGTGCCAGAAGAAGAAGCAGAAAAAAGTAGCATTTCAACAAGCTAGTCATAGTGTCTTGGCAGCTTCCATGATTTGCCAAGATGGTTAATGAATTCAGGTTGGTTATCAAGGTCGTAAACTGATCAAGTTTTGAATACGAGTTGAACGACCACGGACTTGTGAAATTGGATCCCATTGAAAATAAATATGGTCTGTATTCCACATAAAGCAAATTTTGCCTTCAAAGAGGAAAATGGATGTCCATTTTGTCAGGCTTGACGTTCCCGCCGATCAATTCAAAATATTTGAAAGGATATACAAGATTTTTGATACCGTTTTCCTGTTAGAATCATTACACGGGCCCAAAGAATTATCGGAAATCTCTATCATTGGCTTCGATCCATTGAGTAAAGTCACAATTCAAAACAATAGGATTACTATGGTTAAGGGAGAAGAATCAACACAATCTGATAAAACTGATGACCCTATCTCATCGATCAAAAGTATTCTCCCCTATGTAGAAGATCAACGCTTTCGGTACGTAGGCGGGGCAGTCGGATACATCTCTTATGATGCCGTCAATTCCTGGGAAAATGTGAGGTCGAAAAATAAGAAAAAGAAATTCCTTTCTGACACTTTTCCAATGCTAGAATTCGGTATTTACACCGATGGGATCATAGTGGATCACGCGTCAACCAATGTGTATTATTTTTATCAGGGTGGAGCTTCACGTTCCGATAAAATATCCAAGTTTCTTAAGAATCGTGACGAAGCGAATTATGGGGAGCCATTTAATTTCTCTTCGCCTATCAATAATGTCTCAAGAAATCAATATGTGGATATGGTGAAAAAGGCAAAGGAATTCATCTATCGGGGAGATATCTTTCAGGCCGTTCTATCTCGGAATTTGCGGTTCAGGGTTAGGGGCGATCCGTTGTACGTTTATCAAAGTCTAAGACAGATCAACCCATCGCCTTATATGTATTTTCTAAAAACTGGCAGTGGAGTCCAGATTATAGGGTCCAGCCCAGAGATGCTGTTGCGCGTTTCAGAGGGATATCTAGAGACTTATCCTATTGCTGGTACAAGGCCTGTTGTAGCCGAGCCTGAAACAAACGATAAGCTCATGAAAGAGCTCATGAATGACAAGAAGGAAATTGCCGAACATACAATGTTAGTCGATTTGGCTAGGAATGATGTGGGTAGGGTTAGCAAGTATGGGTCAGTAAATGTTAAAGATTTGATGACAGTAAGGCGATTTAGTCACGTTCAACATATGGTGACACATGTATCTGGATCATTAAGAGATTCCTATGATCAGTTTGATGCCTTTAAGGCTCTCTTTCCAGCGGGGACGGTATCTGGCGCACCGAAAATACGGGCAATGGAAATTATAGACGGATTGGAGCCTTCGAGAAGAGGTCCTTACGCAGGTGCGCTAGGATATTTTTCTTCGAACGGCTCGTGTGATTTTGCAATCATACTTCGATCGCTTTTTATCCGGGGAAACGAGGCATACGCCCAAGCAGGTGCAGGAATTGTTATGGAATCAGATCCTCATACTGAGTGGAGCGAAACAGAGCAGAAGCTAAATGCAGTGCTTCTAGCCTTGCAAGATGCAAAGGTAAAAGGGACGGAATTGGAATCAACTGGTAGCTAACTTTTCATAGAGTAGAAAATCATTCTCAGCTCAAGTTTTTTCCATCTGCAAGACAAAATCATACGGGTTCAAGCTAACTCCGCATGAATTGCATCTTCCATTGAAGGGTCTTAATACATCCTTGACAGATTTCATGTTGATTATTCTATTAATTCTACCACCACATTTTTCACAAATTATTTCAATTGAAGGAAATGACATAAGGTGTAACCTTTGTTTTCTAATGCCTGAATATGAAATGATTTGTAAACTATCTTAAACTTTTTGCTATGGCAAATGCTCGCTAATTGAGAATAGAACCGGTGATTCAACTGTAAAAGGTAAGAAAGATTAAATAACAAAACTAGGACTATAACAGTTCTTGCCTCTGGATCCTGTGTGTGGGATAGAGTTATCACAAGAGCTTGCAATCCCATTGAATTATCACGGTAAGGAATACTTTTTCTGTTGTGAAGGGTGCAAGGGCATCTTTACAAGAAAACCCAAAAAGTATTCGGGTCGGAAGGCTTAATATCTGCCAATCATGGCTAGGTTCATAAAGATGCTCAGAGGCAACAAGATTTGTGAATTTTCATGAAGGCAGTATTTGTTACTTCTCCCGATGGGGTGGTTGTAAAGGATGTTCCAGCACCATATCCGAAGAAAGATGAGATTGTCGTCCGAATGAAAGTATGTGGTTTATGCGGATCCGATCTAGAGAAAACTAGAATCTCGTATGGAATGGGTTCGACCAAATTGGGCCATGAACCAGTCGGAGAGATAGTCAAGGTAGGAAACCAAGTTACCGACTTCAAGGAAATGGAACGAGTCTTTGCACATCATCACGTTCCATGTTATTCATGCTACTACTGCTCGCATAACTCCGAAACTATGTGTGATTCGTATCAATTAAACAATCTGCAACCATGTGGATTATCTGAAGAATTTCTTGTTTCATCTATGCATCTCCAACGAGGAGGAGTTCTCAAACTTCCAATATCAGTAACTGATGAAGAGGGTGCATTGATTGAGCCCCTGGCATGTTGTATTAGAGCCCTCACTAAATGTGACCTGAAGAGTATGGAGGATATTGTAATCTTGGGAGCTGGACCAGTAGGTATGATGAACGCTCTATTAGCTAGGGATGCGGGAGTCAATAGGGTGGTATTGATTGATCCTAACGAATTTAGGTTGGAATTCGGCAAAAGGATGGGATTTGACATTTTACACCCTGTTAAGGAGGAGGAGAAAATTAGAGGCCTAAAAGACACTCTGTCCGGTAGAGGGGCAGATCTGGTTGTTGTTGCAACCGGCAATCAAACAGCATTTACTCAATCTTTAAAAATCGTGAGAAAGGGTGGGTCAATCATTCTTTTTGGCGTTCCTGCAAAATCGTCTACTGCGGAGGTTGATCTCTCATTTCTGTATGCTAACGAGATTTCGATCTTATCTTCGTACACGGCGACCGAGCGAGAAACCAACCAAGCTTTGAGGCTGCTAGGCAACAGACGATTGAATTTTGGAAGCCTAATAACACATAAATTCGAGTTGGAAAACTCGGTATCGGCTTTTAGATGTGCCCATGATGCACGAGACGCTATGAAGGTTGTGATATTCAATCAGAAAAGAAATAATAGGGTCCAATCGTCGTCTTGTATGAGCTAGAAGAATCATGAATTGGGGGATGAAAAACCGGTTGTCTCAAATTATAGACCAGGATGACGGGCGATGTGTCATGCTTGCAGTAGATCATGGTTACTTTTTGGGCCCTACAGAAGGATTAGAGACTCCTAGAGAGGTTATCAGCCCTCTGTTGCCATTCGCTGATTCTATTATGCTCACTAGAGGCATTCTTAGAACATCTGTCCGTCCAGAGTCTTGCGTTCCGGTAGTTCTTCGGGTCTCTGGAGGAAGTAGCATAATTGGAGAAGACCTTTCCAAGGAGGCAGTAATCGCAAGTATCGAGGACGCCATCAGGCTCAACGCAAGCTGTCTTGCTGTATCAGTGTTCGTCGGAAGCAAGTATGAACACCAAACTTTAATGAATTTAGCAAGATTGGTCGACGAGGGTGAGAGGTACGGCATTCCAATTCTCGCGGTTACAGCAGTTGGAAAAGAGATGTCTCGTGATTCAAGATATTTGGGGCTTGCATGTAGAATTGCTGCAGAGTTTGGAGCTCACATTGTGAAGACTTATTATTGTAGTGATTTTGAAACAGTAGTGAGGTCCTGCCCGGTACCATTAGTTATCGCCGGAGGTAAGAAACTCGATGAAAAAGAAGCCTTAACGCTGGCACATGACGCAATTTCCTCTGGGGCATCAGGGGTAGACATGGGTAGAAATATTTGGCAATCAAAAACTCCTGTCTCTATGATTAAAGCAGTAAGATCGATTGTTCATAAGGGTCTTAATGTTGAAGAAGCATATAATACCTTCATTCATGTGCCAACCAATGCAAACGTGACAACTAAACTCCAAGAGTAAATTGCCCGATTTTTAGACTGGAATAACACTTATAAATTATGACTGCAGCATCTGGTCAGATACATAATTTGAAATATGTTGTTGAGGAATCCATGTTTGCATGATGGAAGGAAGATAAACAAGACAGATTACTTTGTTCCGTTTCGTTTGTTGTGTTGTGGAGGAAAGGCTAAATTATGACTAGGATGAAGGGTGCAGATGCCCTGATGCGGTCTCTGGAAAAGGAAGGAGTTGATTTTGTATTTGGTCTACCAGGAGGAGCAAACCTTCCGATTTACGACGCGCTGGTAGATGCAAAGATTCGGCACATTCTTGTCAGACATGAACAATCGGCTGCCCATATGGCAGATGGGTATGCGAGGATTAAAAGAAGGGCTGGGGTATGTTTCGCAACATCCGGCCCTGGCGCAACAAATTTGATAACCGGCATAGCAACAGCTTACGCTGACTCTTCACCTATGGTTGCGGTCACCGGTCAAGTTCCTTTGGAGATGATAGGAAAGGACGCCTTCCAGGAAACAGACATAATAGGGATAGCAAACCCATGTACAAAATATACATTTCAGCCTAGAAAGGCTATCGAAATACCAGAAACAGTTAAGAAGGGATTTTATATTGCTGAAAGTGGAAGGCCAGGTCCAGTCTTAATCGATATTCCAAAAGACGTTCAACAGGACACTCAGGATATGGAGTTTCCTGATCTAATAAAAGTGAGAGGATATAATCCCGCTATTGAGAGCGATCTTTCAAACATCGAAAAAGCTACTGAATTATTATTGGCGGCTCAACGCCCTATAATCATGTCTGGTGGCGGCGTAATCCTGGCAGGAGCGTTTTCAGAATTGGAAGTGCTTGCAGAATTATTAATGGCGCCAGTTGTTACAACGTTCAAGGGAAAGGGGTCATTCCCTGAAAATCATCCTTTAGCCATGGGACCTATCGGAATGCACGGCCATGCAGAGGCTAACAAGATCATTTTAGAGGCAGATTGTATTTTGGCTGTTGGAGCAAGATTTTCAGATAGGTCGGTTGGAAGATTTGATGAATTTGGTAAAGGCATCAATATAATTCATATGGATATTGATCCTGCTGAAATTGGCAAGAATAAATCTGTTGATGTCGCCATTGTCGGAGATGTAAAATCATCTATGAAAACTATGTTCAAGATTCTGAACAAAAAAATGGTCAAGGGTAGTGTGGAAAACCCTTGGTTAAAGAGAAGAAAGGAGTTAATAGATTACTATACGGAGAGCATCAAGGATTACCCGAGAGACCTTACTGCCAGGAAGGCACTCAAGAAGTTGAGACAGGTACTTCCCAATAACGCTATTGTTACAACAGAGGTGGGACAATGTCAGATGTGGACATCACTTCATTTCGATGTTATCTCTCCAGGTACTTTTTTCAGTTCCACTGGCCTTGGAACTATGGGTTTTGGATTTCCTGCTGCAATTGGAGCTAAGGCTGCACGACAGAACGTTCCTGTCGTCGATATTGCTGGTGACGGATCATTTAATATGAGTGAAAACTCTCTTGCCGTATCTGTTTTAGAAAATCTCCCAGTTATAGTTATCTTGCTGAACAATTACATGCTCGGAATGGTTGCTCAATGGCAGAGAACATTCTATAATAGAAGGTACCAGGGAGTTCATCTTCATAATTGCCCTGATTACGCGAAAGTTGCAGATGCATATGGTGCTCAAGGAATAAAGGTACAATCACTTTCGGAATTAGATAACGCAATTAGATCAGCCTTAAAGAGTAATGTTGCCACCGTAATAGACATTCCAATTGATCCAGAGGAAGATGTTTATCCTTTTGTCGCTCCTGGGACAGGACTAAAGGATATGGTTATTGGTTCATGAGGCTTAATAGACAGATGAGTCAATTCGGGAATGTTCCAGAAAAAAAGACTTCCGACGATGTTTACATTTTATCTGCACTAGTTGAAGATAAGCCAGGAGTTCTCTTTCGAGTCACTAATTTGTTTAGGGCTAGAAATTTCAACATAGAAAGTATTACTGTGGGTTACAGTGAGTCTGCTGATCTTTCGAGAATGACTATAACTACTAGAAGTGATGATCGTACATTAGATCAACTTGTAAAGCAACTAGGAAAACTCATTGATGTAGTAGAGGTACGGGTATGGATAGAGCTAACACCGTCTATAGGGAATTAGCTCTGATAAAAATGAATGCTCAGGATCCGACCTCCAGGGCTGAAATTACTAATCTTGCTTCCGTTTTTCGTGGGAAAATACTCGACATAGACAAATTTACACTAACGGTTGAGATCACAGGAACTCCGAGCAAGATTGACGCATTTAGGAATTTGGTATCGGACTTTGGCGTAGTTCAACTGGCACGTACTGGTGTCTCTGCATTGCCAAGGGGATCAGCTTAATCCTCAAATAGATACGGACCAGATGGTCGAAGTTGAAAACAGAACATTTGATAGCTTATTAAGGGGATCAGGTCCCCTCAAATGCAGTTGGGATGCGGGACTCGTAAACTCTTAGCAAAGGTGCTTCAAAACGACACGATATAAAATAGCAATGCTCAGGGGTGACGGAATAGGACCCGAATTAATCGACTCTGCGACGTCTATCTTGAACGCAATAAATGACAATTCGTCAGTAAAATTTTCCTTAGTTCCCGTAGAAGCAGGAGATGACGCACTTACAAGGTTCAGTAAGGCTTTACCAGAATTCACTTTATCGGCTATCCGTAAATCAGATGCATGTTTGAAGGGGCCTGTGGGGGAGAGTGCTGCAGATGTTATACTCGTCATTCGACAGCTCTTCGACCTCTATGCGAATATCAGACCCCTGAAGTCATATCCTAATACAAATTCTCTACACAAAAATATCGATCTGGTTGTAGTGAGAGAGAATACTGAGGACTTATACCTTGGGTGGGAATTTTGGTCAGACGAGGAAACTGTTATTTCTCTCAGACGGACCAGCAAGAAAGCCATTGAAAGAATAACTGAGTACGGCTTTAAACTAGCCAATTTAAGAAACAGACAGAGAAAGGTAAGTTTAGTCCACAAAGCGAACGTATTAAAGGAGAGCGACGGATTGTTCAGGAAAGTATGCTCTGGAATCGCATCATTACACATGGATATTCAATTCGAAGAGATGTACGTCGATGCATGTGCGATGAATCTTATTCGGAATCCTCAGGATTTCGATATAATCGTAACGTCAAACCTTTTTGGCGACATTATATCCGACGAAGCTGCACAAGTCGTCGGAGGATTAGGTATGGGTCCATCAGCAAATATCGGAAACGATTTTGGAGTGTTTGAACCAGTTCACGGAGCAGCTTTTGATATCCAAGGTAAGAATGTTTCAAACCCTACTTCCATCTTGCTCTCGACTAGATTGATGCTTCAATGGTTAGGAACAGAGCGTAATGACAAGCAGGTCATGTTAGAAGGAGATCGGATAGAGAAGGCAATTTTGCGAATGTTGAATGAAAACAAGAAGACAAAAGACCAGGGTGGTACACTGACAACAAAAGAATTCACAAAGAGCGTCATGTCTTATTTATATGTAAACTAGCTGTCTCATCCTTGCAACTCGAATTCGTCAAAATTGATCGCACAACGGCGCTAGCTTAAACCGTGAAGGATTGTATATAAGTCTGGACGTCGCTAAATTCATCATTATGGAGGTCAATGGTGAGATAATAACGGGGATCGCTCTGATTTTCTTATCAGCGTTGTTTCTTTATGCTGGGACTACTAACGAGGCTTGGTCACTTTTGGTCCCTGCAGACTATCTGATATTAGCTATTGGTTTTGGCTTTCTGACCCTAGGTATCATTACATTACGAAGAAAAAAGAAGCACCAGATAGCCTGAAGTTGGGGATAACTAGTTTATTTTAATTGATAGGATCTTTGGCCAGATTTATAAATAGGCTTCACTCTATTTTTATAAATTGGGTAGTCGCAGAAAATCAAGAAATAAGCCAATAAGGAAGACCAGGACCGTGGAGGGAAGATGTCCTAAATGTACGACGATCGTAAGGTTTAATGTAAGTGGCCAAGTAGGTGATGAAATTTATGAATGCACCGGCTGTATGTCAAAGTTTCATATTGACACTCTCTAGTGCTCGACTACTAATCTCGGATTAGTGCCAGATCGATCTGCTTGGTTGACGATAGATCCAAGATAAATTTCGCAATGATGAATGCTTCGTAACGATCAAAAAGGCATATAGGATAAAAGGCTTCATATGAGTTCAATGGATGGGAAATTGCAATACGACGGAAAAGTGTATCTTTATAGCGAGCGGAATGCCTGATGACCTGATTATGAGAAGTAAATTGAAATTGGTAGAGATTGGGGTTTCTGATGAGGATATTCTGGTTATTACTGTGCCTGAGGGAGTGCCAGAGGGTTCAATCATGGTTACAATCTGGCCGCACTATCTATCAATTGCAAAGGTGAGGAAGGTGAGAGAGGGGTCAATTTACGCTCCTCAACTTTTCAATATCGATCTCTTATGATTATGATGGATAAAAGGACATATCTGGGAATAGATAAACGAGTTGAACCTTCTCACATATTTTTGTAAGAAAGGAAGACACTCTGATTGTCCGGGGGAATGGCCTGTAAGGGAACCGTGTGTTAGGATTGATGATTGTTCATTCGATGTGATTATTAAAGGATGTGAATGTGAGTGCCATCTTTCCCGATAAAATACCGACTTCAAACGTATCTGAATTTCGAATTCGAAGTACTGTAAATGATTCGGGGTCAGGAAGAGTTAAGAAGTATACAATCACCCATTATTTCAGTCAGCCACCACTTCATCATACCCCTTCAAGATTGAATCCTATTCTCCTCATTAAATGTTTAGCTATCTCTTGTATTCGATTCGCGACTCTCACTACTACTATTCCCTCTGAAGGTTGTCCGTAGAGAATTCTCGAATCTGTTGGCGCGTACGCGATTAAAGGGAGTGCAATCAAGTCCTCTTCACCAACTACCCTTACGAAGACTGGGGTATGACTCATCAGTGCACGAAATAGAATTTTAATAGCCTCTAAAGATATTGATCCTGATTGATTTGTGCATGAAAGTTCGACTAGCCCAGCACCTGAAAGAGCGACGATCATAGATTTCAGTTTTGAGACGCTTGTCGTGGAGGCTAACCTCTTTTCAAAACCATCAACAACGCTCACATCGGGGACAATATTGAAACTGATAACTGTTGCCGTGGTCGTATCTCCAACAGTGATAAACTTTCGGGTTTCCTTACGCAGCTCAATTATTTTTTGCTTTTCAACCTGATCGTATCTAATCACTTGCCCCAGTGGCTTTCTTAGAAGTTCAATGATTTCCTTTTGAACAGGCTTCACATCGTGACTCATTCCATTGGTGTGGTAGAGGCTTTTTCCGCAACTTCATTATCCTTAACTGTCGCAGCGATGACGCTAATACGTCCCGCAACCAGCCTTGAAATTTTTCCAAAGGCTAAACTAGCCATCGAATCTGGTTCCACCAACGTCACCGGTCTACCGAGGTCACTTCCTTCTCTTATAAGAGGATGCAAGGGGATTTCACCCAAGAAAGGTACATTAAACTTCTCGCTAATCTTCTGACCTCCACCTTTCCCAAAAGTGTAAGTATTTTCGCCACAGTGTGGACAGACAAGAAAACTCATGTTTTCAACTACTCCTAATATTGGAATGTTGAGTTTGTTAAACATCCCAACTGATTTGATAGCGACATTCATTGCCACATCCTGCGGGGTGGTGACTATTAAGATACCAGTAATTGGAAGAGTTTGAGCCATCGTAAGAGGGGCATCACCTGTCCCTGGAGGCAGATCTATGAGAAGGTAATCCAATTCTCCCCATTCTACGTCGGTTATGAACTGCTTTATGATTCCTGAAACTATTGGTCCACGATAGATACCTGCCTGCTGAGACTGTTCGTAAAAGAAGCCCATAGAAATAACTTTTACGTTGTTCGAAATGACAGGCTGTATTTTGTTGTTTACAATTGGTGGTGAACCTGTTATTCCTAACATTAGAGGAACGCTAGGGCCGTAAATGTCCGCGTCTAAAAGGCCAACGCTAGCGCCAGACTTGGCCAATGCCAATGCCAGATTTACTGCCACGGTTGTCTTTCCGACCCCTCCTTTTCCGCTGGCTATTGCAAAAATATTCTTGACCTTGGGGAGCAATTCATCCATTGAAATTGCTCTTCCTTCCATAACTTTGGCCGTAACCCTGAGATCCAAATCATTTACTCCTATACTTTGCATGGAATTTCTCACGTCCTGTTCAATTTCACTATTGAAAGGACAGGCAGGGGTAGTTAACTCAAGAGTAAATGATACTTTTTTATCTTTAATACTTAGATCCTTAATCATACCCATAGATACGATATCCTTGTGTAATTCTGGATCCATAATCTTCTTGAGGGACGACATTACTTGATCCACGTTAGTCATATGCTACCAGTAGTTTGAACTTCACAATATTTAAATTGTTAACAATTTTCATACTGGGCTTGACCATCAGTTGCGTTGAGAGGTCGAGCAAAGAGCGTCAGTTGTGAGGTCGATGAGATAACCATTGAAACCAACTATCAAATGAACGAGCCATTCTAACCGGATTGGCTACAAATCAGGGACCGAAACAATCGTATTCATATCTAGGACAGATCAGCATATGATTATCTTATCCAAAGATTAATAAATTGATGTTCCGTCGCTATCAATTGTATATCATGTTTGCGATCGTGCATATGAGCGACGTTATAAGAATACCTCCCGATCGATTAACCCCGTCTCTTAACAGAACTGCGATTGGAATTCTTAAAGAGAAATACGAGAGTATGATTAGCCCTGAGCTTGGGTATGTTATCATGATTATAGAGGCATCTACGAACCCCGTGGGTAAGCTCGTCGCAGGTGATGGAGCGACTTATCATAGAGTAACCTTTAAGGCCCTAACCTTCTTCCCAAGATTACAGGAAATAGTTGAAGGAGAGATAGTTGAAATAACTGATTTTGGAGCATTCGTCAGAATAGGACCTACCGATGCCTTACTTCACTTGTCTCAGATAACAGACGACTTTCTTAAGAGTGATGTGAAGCAGGGGATAATTTTGGCAAACCAGTCTTCTAGGTCTATCAAAATTGGTTCTAGGTTAAGAGGAAGAATAACTGCTGTCAGTCTAGGTAAGGGAGCCGCCATGGGAAAGATAGGAATAACATGTAGGCAGCCGTTTTTGGGGGCCCTGGAATGGATTGAACAGGATGTCATTAAATCACAACAGACTCAGTCTACACTTCCAATAAAGGAAAAAAAGCGAGGCTCCAGTAAGTAATGCCTAGGGAACTTGCGTGTAAAAAATGTAAGGCGTTGACCATAGGAAAGGTTTGTCCTGTTTGTAATTCTACTGATTTGACGCCGCACTGGACAGGAATGATATTGGTATTTGATCCTTCCAATTCTCATGTGGCCACGACTCTTGATCTTCGTGTCCCTCACAAATATGCATTAAAAGCTTCATGACCCCCCTTATAGGACCAGAGAACGTCAAGTCCTTATTTGAGTATCTACATAGACGAACTTCTATACTTTCGTATCTTGAAGAGGACATTGGTAGCGGTGATATCACAAGTGAACTACTAATACCAGCTGATTTCTATGCCGAAGCTGAGGTGTGGTGTAAGGGGACCGCAGAAGGCGTGGTGATTTGTGGCGTGGAGGAAGCATGTATGGCATTGGAAATTTGCGGCTGCTATACTACGAAACTAGTCGAAGATGGGGCAATTGCGACCGGCAATCGACAAGTAATCGCGGTGAAAGGGGATGCCAGGGCAATACTCAAAGCCGAACGAACTGCCTTAAACTTGTTAATGCGCATGAGCGGGGTAGCAACGGAGAGCAGAAAATACGACATTCTATTAAGAAAGCTTGGTGTGGATACACTAGTCACAGCTACAAGAAAAACTTCTCCCGGGATGAGAATATTCGACAAGAAAGCCATAGCGATTGGTGGTGGAAATCCCCATCGAATGGGGCTGTACGACAAGATCCTCATTAAAGATAACCATATCGCAGTTGTGGGGAACGCTAGGGATTGCGTGAACAAAGCGAAGAAGCAAACAGAAAAGAACCAGAAAATAGAATGCGAAGTTAGTTCAGAAAAAGAACTCGTTTCCGTTGTTTTCAGCTGGTGCAGACATCGTAATGTTGGACAACTTTTCTATGGAGAGTGCGAAGGCAGCTATGTCTATATTACATGAATTGGGCCTAAGAAATCGAGTACTTGTGGAGATTTCTGGAGGTATCAATGAGTCTAATTTCCAAGATTTTGCTCAGCTAAACCCAGATTTCATATCGGTAGGTTCAATAACGCATTCAACTAGAGCAGTCGATTTTAGTATGACTGTCAAATCTTAAAGTAGGCTGAAATAGTCTGTACGCATCCCTGTATACATAGCCATCCCTACATCTCATTCGGTCTGAGATAAGAAAGGCTATTCAGATCACACCGCAAGCATCCTTTCAATTGCTAGTTTTGCTTTTGACCTCACTTTATCTGGGACGTTCACTACATGGACATTTTTAATGAGAGAGTGATACACCTTCTCGAGCGTGATCATCTTCATGTATTTGCATATAGCATCCTCTTTCAGCGGTATGAAGGTCTTGTCGGGGTTCTGATTTTTCATCCTATGAAGAATTCCGATTTCGGTTGCCACTATGAATTTCTTGGAATGTGATGTCGATGCATATTTGATCATCCCCTCTGTAGAGAGAACATGACAAGATTTGTTGATATCGCCTTCTCCATAATGATAAAGCGCTGACGTGGTACAGCCACATTCAGGATGAATCAAAAGTTCGCCGTCGGCTTCTGCATCGAGATACCTGTTGATATCGCGAAACGTCATTCCGGCATGCACATGACATTCACCTGGCCAAATATGCATATTCTTCCTGCTAGTTTGCCTGGCCACATATGACCCTAGGAACATGTCGGGTAGGAAAAGTATCTCCTTGTCGGCTGGAATGGAGTTTGTGATTTCTACCGCATTAGATGAGGTACAGCAATAATCAGACAAGGCCTTGATTTCTGCTGATGTGTTAACGTAACTAACAACGACAGCCTCTGGATGTTTTGATTTCCACCTGATAAGTTCATCAGGATTAATAGCGGAAGCCAACGAGCATCCCGCCTGAGTATCCGGTATCAATACTGTTTTTTCGGGGCACAGTATAGCCGCTGTCTCAGCCATGAAGTGGACCCCACAAAATACGATAATATCTGCATCTGTACCGGCAGCGGCTCTAGAGAGGGCCAGTGAATCACCAACAAAATCTGCAATGTCCTGGATTTCTGGGTTCTGGTAATTATGAGCCAGAATCACCGCATTCGACTCCTTCTTCAACTGTCTTATTTTTACATCATAATTTTCGATTTCTAACATTATTATAGTTTGAAAAGATTGAACGCCTACACAATTTAAAGCAGTACAATCCAGGATGGATTTGCAACCTTCTTCCAATCAGTGGGCAATAGTTGCCCCTTTAAGCTGCAAGTCATCAAAATAACAGGGAAATGACATTATATTTGCCTGACTCTAAAATTTAGTCTATTTAGAATTTATATATGTGTAATATGTATATACGCTAATTAGATGCCAACTCATGGATCGTTAACCAAGGCTGGAAAGGTTAGAGGGCAAACCCCTAAGATTCAAGGAAAGATTAGAGATAGCCCTATTTCCAGGCTACGTAACAAGAATAATTATAGTAAGCGGTTCGAAAAAAGAAGGGCTCCTGGTCAAAGAAAACCTGAAAGAGGGCCTAGACGTTAGAGTGCTGCGGCGAATAATGCAGTATTGAATCGTTCCTGAAATACCATTGAAAAAGGTCGGTATAATAGGCTTCGGAACGATAGGTTATCAAATAGCAAGATCAATTGATAGCGGCTTTTTATCACCCGCAGAGTTGAGCTTTATTGTTGATTCGTCCATCAGCAGATTGGAAGTTGCAAAGAAGTCCTTAACGAATGACAAACCACAGGTGTTTTCTGATCCAGATTTGCTTTTTCACTCTAAATCATATAAGAATACTCAAATTGTAGTAGAATCGGCGAGTGGGGCTGCGGTCCGACAATACGCTAAGCACATCTTATCTGACGGAAAGTATCTTATCATTTTCAGTGTAGGCGAATTAGTTGATGAGACGTTCATGAAGGAACTTGAATCAGAGGCTGTAGAACACACTGGTGTTATACATATTCCGACTGGAGCAATTGCCGGTATAGATGCCATAAAATCAGTCCGGAACAATTTAGATCAGGTTACAATTTCTACAACTAAGAATCCCAGATCGTTGGCTGGAGCTCCCTATTTTGATATCCAAGAGAATATACACTTTCAGGAACTCACTAGTAGGACAGTATTGTATGAAGGAGATGTCCGTAGAGCAGTTGAGCTGTTCCCTTCGAATGTGAATGTCTTTGCTACCTTAGCCCTTGCAACGGGCAACATTACCAAAATTAAGGTCAGGATAATTGCCGATCCGAACTTAAAAGTTAACCGGCACGAAATAGATGTCAAAGGAGAGTTTGGGATACTACAAATAATTGCAAGCAATATACCTCATCCAGAAAACCCGCGGACAAGTACGTTGGCCGTATTGTCTGCTATTGAAGCCGTAAGATCTGCATGCAATCAGACGGTTAAGATTGGAGGTTAAAATCTAACGGCTACCACGATTTATATAGGGTAAGAGTAAGTGTTGTAGCAAGGAATAAGGAATGAGTTACGGTGGATTTAGAAGGAACGATAGTTTCGGACCAAAACCAGTAGAAACAGGAAAGGAGTATGACGTACAGATTTCTGAAATAAGCAGAAAAGGTGACGGAATTGCTAGAGTCCAAGGATTTGTTATATTTGTTAAGGATGGGAAAGTTGGTCAGAACGCAAAGATAAGAGTAACACAAGTTGGGAATCGGTTTGCAACAGCAGAAATAGTGAATGGGGCCACAGAACAGTCTGCCCCAACTCAAGAAATTTCAAGCGGGAACCAAGACCAAGCAACTGAGTCAGAAAATTAAGTCGACGAACGTCATCTTAGGTATTTTTCACTACGGAAGATTGTATACCATGTATAATTCTCATAGACTTTTTTAGGATCTATAATTTTTTTCATCCATTCGTAGGTCAATTACCTAGACAAAATATCGTTTCATTCTCCAGCTGATTCTTCGATCTGTAGACCAACCCCGAAATGGAATCTCTCATCTCTTCTTCGTCCACCCCACCATTGTCAAAATTTCCAGGCAGAATTAGATATAGGCGAATCTTAGAACCCAGAACATCTGATAGCTCCTGATTCGCAGTAACAATGAATGGCCTCAGAGCACCTCGAAAAAGTTCGGCTCTCGCTTTGATTAGTCCTGAAATTTTGTCACCAATTGGCCAGTCTGGTCCTACTATTATCACGTTTCCTGCCGACTCTTTGAATCTGACAGGTTCTTCCAATGCACCCTCAGGTGCAAGGATAGTAACCATATGTTTCGTCACTAAAGCTGGAATATGAATAAATCTGTTGATCAGTGACTCCCAATCATGTTTTGAAAGTTCGAGCAACGATTTTGTATAATCGGGTCGTCCAGTGAAGTGGATCAATCCACTGATTGGACCAAAACTGCTCTTAATTTGGTTCAAAGTGTCATGCAAATTCGCCTCGTCTGAGAGATTCGCTTGATATTGGGGGTATTCGGACAACCTTTCTATTTCTTGTGGGGCGACGATTATTATTTTATTCAGTCCATCATTTAACATAGTTTGGCAGAGAGCCTCAATTCTCGACAGGTCAAAGGAATCACTAGTGCTTGTGCTTATTAAAACAGTACCAAGGTTATTGTTGGAATCTGTTCGTCTGCACGACAGTAGAGATTGCTGGCTTGACGGTATAAAATACCCGATCGTTTGGTACGTACTCGACCGTTTAAAAGTCTACTTGTCTTGTCTGAGGACAACATCAAAACCATTTCAGCTACGTCTTCTTGAGACAGAAATTCGCCATCAACGATCATTTTTTTTGTATTCTCTTGAATTTTTTCGGCTATATTGTATAGCTTCTTGATAAGCTCTGAAATGTCGCGCTCTAGGTCATCTTGGTTAGAATTCATGCCAATTTTGGATTTTATTATTTCTTTGGCTATTTCTTTTCCTTTCGACGCGATCTCAGACGGGCTACTACCCAGGTGAGGCAGAATTTTCGAGAGAATAAGTTCTATCACACTGGACTTCATGCCTTTGAATCCCCCTACCCTTAAGAACTCCGCAGCAGCCTTTGGATAAACAGTTTTATAGATTCTATCTGAATGGACTGGACCAGGATTAGTTGCAATAGATCTAATTCCTCGATGTGATAGTTCCCATGCTAGCGCTTCGGCGAGTCTGTTTTTGGCTCCTTGCGAAGCCGTATACGGAGTTCTGAATCTATATGGTCGCTGCTCAAATTTGCTTTCTTCGGTGAAAAAGGTACTGATTGTAATTATCTTGCCATTCTTAGATAAGAGATCAAGGCCATGCACCGAAGTAAAGAATGTACCTGTCAAGTGAATCGCTACGCACTCCTTGAATTCTCCGTAGTCTGCATTAGTGAACACCTTAACGGGACCTGACACGCCAGCATTGTTTACAATAATATCCAGACCCCCCAAAGAGCTTTTTATCGCGCTATACATTTTAGTTAGAGACTGCTCATCAGATACGTCAACTCCAGGAAATGAAGTTACCTTTGCCGAAGATCCGACAGACAGAATTGTCTTTAATAGGATCTCTTTAGTTTCGTCTAATGGCTTCTGTCTTCGCCCCATGATAATAATGCTCGCGCCATTTTCAGCAAATTTCGTGGCTATTGCCTGACCTATTCCTGTCCCACTTCCAGTTATGAGAACGGTTTTGCTCTTAAAGGGCAAATTAGAGTTCACTTGACTGGTCACATCAGTAGGGATTGGAAACTCATATTTAAATCAATTTTATGCCGCGAAATTGCTAGCTTTATACTATCCAGTGATGACCTAGGACAGTAAGAAGGGAGACTAATATCGAGTCACTAATTCTTGGTATTACGTATAGGTGCTACTCTCCGTGACCATTCATATAAAAGTAGAAGTGCATATGACAATATCTATTTCGCTTGTGTATCCACGATTGGTATCAAGGTTATTGATCTTACAGCGAGTTATCTTTTACGCCCGCCACCAATCTATGCCTATAAAGTATACCTGTCTTTTCTTTAGCCTAGGACAAGCAAGGATGAACTGTTTCTTTACCGTAGTGGCCAATCTTCCACTCAGGACTATCGAAGTGGCAGTAATATTTGTTGCTGGAACGTATACTGTTATCAAAAACGGGGCATGATCAATCCCGGGTCCTCGCTCGTACACGGCAAAGTCGCAGCCAAACTTTATCCCGGGAGAGACAATATAACCTTTGCCTTTCAAGACCTTGAATACAAGGTACTTTGCATCAAAGTTGTCATACTGCATTCTGCACATGGTTTTTATTCTCCTGACGGAAATCGTTTTTCCAAATTTCGAAATTATAGATAACTCTCCTCTTTCCGCAAGATAACAACCTTCGATTAGGTCAAGTACTATTGGGACATCAAAATCAATTCCTTTTGGCTTCGAGATCCCAATCGGCTTACCGTAATAGCCATTGCCAAATAGTGTACGGGATTCTTCGATATTCCAAATAACTACCCTGTTTTCGATCAGATGTCCTAAAACTGGTTTATCCATTACATACTCAAAGCTAGGATTGTTAAAGAATCCGATGCTTCCTGGCACTTGTCAGCCATACCTTCAATACCTTCAATTGCATCCTTCAAAAGGAGTAAGTCCTTGGTTACCGATATTTCATTCATTGCTTTTATTATTAGACTCCTATGCCTATCATCTACCAATCTTTCCAACCTTTGAACTTCTTGAGCCAGTTCAATTGTACCTGATGGATTGATACTCAGGGCTCTTGCCATCTCATTTAGTTTAAATGTTGCATCAACAACCATACCGATTAACTCATTGATGTCTTCTGCAAACCTTCCAATCATGATAATGTCTACTTTCATATTCGCAAGTCTAAAGGCCACACCACTTATGTAACCAGCAATATCGTCCATTAGATATGCTGTCCGTAGTACGTCCTCTCTATAGACCATTAGACTTCCAATTTCTGCGACTTCTCTGGTCACACGCCTTCTTAGATTATCTACCTCTTCTTCTGCAATTCTCATTCTGTCCAATGTGGGCTGAACATCATGAGTTACGCCGCGTGTGATACTTTTCCCTAAGGATGAAAGTTCTCTTGCAGAGTTCAAGATCTTCCCAATTTCATCGTGAAGTATAGCAAGGGTTTTCCGTTTGGCCTGAACTTCCAATTCCCCGCTATACATTAAGGAACAAACACGATTCGCTGGCTATTATTTCTTTTGACAATCATGATGAACAATTAGAATAATAGGGTCGGCCATTATTTGGAAAGAAACTGTTTTCCTTTAAAGTATCTTCTAGCCTATTTAATCAAACGGAGCGGAAATGGAATCACGAATTTCTATCAAGTCTCTAAGGATTGCACTTGCAGTTTCTAAACCGCCAGCACCTCTCCCTACTATTGTTTTCTCTCCGGAATATTCGGAAGAGAACGTCACAGCATTTAGGGTTCCAGTAACGCATATCGGATCATTTCGCTGGATTTCCAAAGGCATCACACTAAGTTCATCATTATTGCAATATGCAATTAGTCTAATAGCCTTCCCCTTTTCGTGTGCATCCCTTATCGCATTCAAATTCACCTCTGAGATACCTCGTCTTGAAACATCTGCGATACTGACCTTCCTTGACATAATCCAATTAGCCATTATTACAAGTTTCGCAGCGGCATCATATCCTTCAATATCAAGTCTTAGGAGCCGCTTCAGCGAATCCTTTCTGTTTGGCGTCGGATAGCGCTTGCTGAAAAGTGAGCCCCTCTTCCTCCATTTTACTAAGAATGTAATTAGTTGTCCCATTGAGGATTCCTCTGAAAGATAGAATCCGATCTCCTCTCAGGCATTTTTTCGCAAATTCAAGAATAGGGGTTCCACCTCCAACCGTACCACTAAAGGCGAGTCTGACGTTGTTATAATTCGATAACTCTAGCAATGACGAAAAGGCCAGGGCCAACGGCCCCTTATTCACTGTGATTACGTGTTTCTTGGTTTTCATCGCAGACACAATATGAGAAATCCCAGGCTCGCCATTCTCAAGATTTGTAGGTGTAACTTCGATCATAACTTCAGCATCAATATTTTCCATAAAATCACTGGTAGTGTAAGAGACCTTCTCGCCGTCGTGGTACGCAGACACAGATTTTTTCATACGTTTTGCTTCTAAAAGCCTGCCAAGATCCAACCCCGCTGGAGATACAGCCATTCCATTGGTATCAACACATGCTACCACTCTAGGATTCAAACCAAACGTGCTATAAAGCTCGGCTGATTTAGAAAGAAGTATTTTAACAAAGCTTTGGCCCACCACTCCAAATCCAACAATTATAATACGCAATTTATATTCTGAAGTAATTCTCTAATTAATATACGTAAAATTTGTTTGTAATGGAACAAACCCATTTATTGCTTTCCTAAAACGAATTAGAACGATTAACACAGAATTTGCTAGAAAATCTGTTCTTGACATTTGTCGTCGGAGTAGTTGCAGGCATAGTAGGCTCATTACTTGGACTGGGTGGAGGCATCATAATATCCCCCATTCTAACTTTATCCGGATTCTTACCATCGCAGGTCGCCTCGACGAGCTTGTTGGCGGTGGCGTCAACTGGAGCCTCATCAACGATATCTTATTCTATTAAAAAAAAAATTAGATATAACATCGGAATCAAGGTTGCAACCTTCGCCGTTCCTTTTTCAGTAATTGGTGCCCTTATTTCTTCCGTCCTAGATGGAGATGAATTCAAGTTGTATTTTGCCATATTGTTAATATCAACGAGTTTCTATCTATTAATCCGAAAGTCAATACGGGAGGATAGACTTGCTCATGAGAAAAGGGGAAAATTAATTTCGAATGTCTTGCTATACTTTGGATCTTCAGCAGCTGGTTTAATATCGAGCCTTTTCGGAATAGGAGGTGGGATCATTTTTGTTCCTCTATTGTTTGCAGTAAAAAAACTATCAATGCAGCAGTCAGTCGCCACGTCACAGCTCTCTATAATGATAACCTCAATTGCGGGCCTCGTGACTCATTCAGTCCTATTTCAGCAGGATTATGCGTTCGCCGGGGCAATAGCTTTGGGGGCACTAGCAGGTGCGCAGGTTGGTTCATTTATCGCTATTAGAATCAGTGAGAGATTGTTAACAATCCTATTCTCTATTTCACTCTTAATTATTTCAGTCCAACTCATTTTGGGTTATTTACAATAGTACATTCAAACTTTGATATCTATCATCCAACTGCCAAGCAGGGAAGGAATTCTTTGTTGTGTTCTAATGCTATTCCAACTTAATATTAGTTCATTCTCAAGTTTTGTTTTTTGCCTTCTATGATGATCCGAAACAAGGTGGGTAAATATCTGTTCACATGAGCTCATGTTCTTAGAACATACGTTACACTTATTCGTGCTAGAAAAAGAATTCAATATGCCATCTTACTCTCAAGATGGTTAATATGTTATCGCTGGCGTATATTTTTGACTAAAGAATGTTAGCATTTCTGCTTGCATTGCCTAGCCACCGTCATAGCATATCCGCAGTAGAGGCGACTAAAATCTGACGGTTAGTGGGCAAAATCTGGTAGAGTTAATACCTTTTTGTTTCGGTACCTCTTACAGGCTTTATAGGGGGAGGCGAGCTTCTCCAGTTTATGCGACGGATTAGCTAAATAATGCCTGGAAGCTCCTTCTCCGGTAAGTACAATGTTACAATTTAGACATTTGTATCGAATAGCCAACGTCACTCAACAGTTTAATTATACATACATGGCTAAAAAGTATGTGGATGTGGTGTTTTAACGGAGCTTAATTACTTCTCTGTTATCAGGAACTGAGGTTCTCAAATGATACTTATTGTGGATCGAACTAGCAATATTCTCAGACTTTGATTTTTCACCGTGGTTAACTATCACTCTCTTGGGTTTAACTCGATAGACAAAGTTCATAATCTGATTATAGTCGCTATGTCCACTAAAACCATCTACCCTTTGGGTGTCACAATTTACAGGAACGACCTTTACCTTCCCGTTCTTGTCCATCATCCCAATTTCATTCATGATTCCATCCATCACACGTCTCCCCAATGTTCCATTTATTTGATATGAAACAAATATTATCTTATTTCCTCGTATAGGAGCGATCGACTTAAAATATTCTACCGATGGTCCACCTTCGAGCATCCCTGACGTTGCCATTATAATGGAAGGATTCCGATCTTCTAAAATCTCGTCCCGCTTTCCGGGTCCATTTACGAGAGTAAAATACTCGGACTGAAACGGATTCACGCCAGAAGAAACAGACTTCCTCACGTTAAATCCAAGATAGTGTGCATACGACATATGGATAGCGCTAGCCTCTGAGATCATACCTTCAATATAGATCGGGCATTCGACCAAATTTCTCTCTCGCATTTCCTTGTCCAACACCAACATCATCTCTTGGGCTCTACCCACGGCAGGAACTGGAATCAACACCTTACCGCCTTGCTGCAGGGTATGGTTTATGCTTTTTGTAAAATTATCATATACAGAGGTTTGATCAGGCATAATATCAGAAGTATTGCCATAAGTACCTCTCGGTAATCAAGGTTTCGACCCTTGGGTAAACCGAGAGAGCAGTATCAAGTAACTGAGTTCTAGCGTATTTGTAATCGCCAGAATATAATATATTATGCGCTCCCGATATATTCAAATGCACTGTAGCACTTCCCATAATATGGCCTGCATTGTTGAGAGTAATTGTAATATCTGGTGAAATATCGGTAGGCTTGCCGTATGGCAAGGTTATACAGTGCTTGATCACTTCGTGAACATCACGAGACTCGTAAGGTAAGTAACTACCGTTTGCCTTTGCTATCTTGACTGAATCCATTTGGAGGAGCGTCATAAGAGGCAAAGTGGGTTCAGTCACAATAAACCGGTCCTCTATATCCATATCTATAAAGTGCGGGCAAAAATCCTTGGTGGTCAATATGTGCATGACTCAAAATGACTGCGTCAAGATCATTTAGTGTAAAAGGGAACCAATCTATCCTAGGAAAAGCGTCTAGACCAAGTGCCTCACCTGGATTTATTCCGCAATCCAACATCACTTTACTTTCTGGTGTCGATACAACGAAGCATGACCTACCAACTTGCTTAACTCCACCTAAACAATAAATTAGAACCTCTGTCTTGCTGGACGTGCTGAAAGAAGACTTGTCGAGTCTAGCGGTAGCTTCAGACGAAATCAAATTGTCATCGACATGACTCTCTTCCAAGTCCTGATTACCCTTCCGTTTGATACCGTCCAAATAACTGTGGTTACCAACCACAAGAGGAGTTCTAAAAATTCGCTGTCCTAGTTCCTGAAAGAAGGTACTTCTCTCCCTGGCAGAGCCCTTCAGAGTTGAATGAATTGTCTTGATACTCGTAGAAGGTATATGCGGAGAAAGTCGAGTCCTTGCTAGCCAACCTGTTAAAGATGCAATTTCTATAATCAATGAAGGGGTGATGGCTTCCGGGCTACTTAACTCCAAAATTACTTCGCCCGTTGCATCATCACAGAAAGCTGCCGAGAGAGAAACATTCTTGGGGACGAGCTTCAAAACTGTTGCCCTAGTCAAATCCTCCGAAATCCGTATACTTGGGTCAGTTCGGATCACAAACCGTTTCTTCATAGTCTTGGAGAGGCCTGAAAGGTGCAATGTAAGCTCAGTGAGCGCAAATTTGGGATTTTTTGTATATAGTGCGATCTTTGGCCCTTCAAACCGGGCGGCAGTAATCGATGCTTCTTTTGGAAGCAATGGAATTAGTGAATCATACAGAGATTCACCCCGTGAATCATCGGCCCGGTCAGTCGTCCTAAATCGCTTTTTGTCTGATGTCTTTGTTAAGTTGAAAGACATAGTATTTGCTTCGGAATTCGGGGATTTATGGAGCCCTGATTTCGCATGGGGGACACTATTTAACTTGAAATCATCTTCCGAACCGCTATCTTCTTTCAAATTGATTCATTTCCAGCCCGCAAAGGTATTATACGGTCAACTTAAAGTTTTAGCCAAAAGTTATCCTACCAGAATGGGCAAGTAAATACTTGACTAATCCACTAATATATCTTGTTGATATGTGAGAGGCATCATAAGTTTCCAATAGAGAAATATTTGTTTTGTGGCCTTTATGAGGGGCACTGCAATTGAGCAGGGTTTGGGTGTCGTATTTATAATTCTACACATCCACAAGTTTACTCTCGTCAAACGATTTTGAATTGTACCAATTATACCTGAAGAAATCCAGACACCAGTCGTGGAAAAGCCCCTCATGATCAATAGAGCGATTACTGTAGAACATGGAAGTCATGTCGGTTAAGCCTTTGGAATTAGGGAAGATCACAGTAGCTTGTTGTTCATTCAGAACCACAGCCACTTGGATTTTGTCTATCATTCTCCGTTCAACTTCGCCGCTTTTCAACAAGTCCTGATAGCCAACCTGTTTAAGCAGGTCCATACGCTTCCTTGGAACTAGCGCATTTTGGGGGAGAATATAGCTAAATTTTAACTTCTTACTTTTAATACGAGGCAAAATAGCTTCAATCAGTTCTAGTGGAATTTGTGGTAGCATTGCACAGATGAACTCTTCAGACTCCTCGTACATTGTTTTCCATCTTTCAATTACGGCAACAAGCCCGTTAACGAATTCACATTTATTAAGAGCACCTATTCGGTAAATGAACTTCATTGGTATATCTCCAGCGATATGTTCTGAAAAGTAGTTCTGATATGTAGAGAGAAAACTAAAGGTCGAGATCTGTCTAATGATGATATTTCCAAAAGTTGAAAGTGAAAAATTCCCACTTGAATCCTTTTCAATCAGTCCTGCCTCAAAAAGTCTGTTCAGATTCCGATGTACCTCTTGCATTGTTACATCCAGATCTCGTGCAAGCTTCGCCAATTTTGTCTTCTCATTATGCAATTTGAACAAGATTTGCAACCTATGTTCGCTCGCAAGTTCAAAGAAAATGTGTTCAGTATGTTCATAGTCACTAATCACCGGAAATTGTTCACCTCTATCCCCGTTTGCATGCATTTCTAGACTCTATCATCTATTTCAACCGGTTTCAAATATTAGTTTCTTTAGTCAAGTATTTACATTTAGCCCATTATTAATCTCTAAATATCGACAAAATCACTCGTGGTATCATGAACATAAATATGTATTTGGGGAGGGACTCGTGAATGGAACAATATGATAAAATGGGACCTTTGCCATTCAACGTTCTACCTTATAATCCATGGTAATACGAAAGATATGGCAACAATCAACACCATCACAAGCGTCAAAATTAGAGATGCGTTTCTAAAACGGGTGGAACCCGCATTAACTTTTCTTTCGATAAGTGAGTTGTACAATTGTCCTCCATCAAGTGGACCTATTGGCAATGCATTGAAGATGCCTACGTTAAAGTTGATGAACCACAACCAAAATAGGAAGTTAGCAATAATTGGAAAAGCGGAGCCTAATGTTGATGAATATTTTGATGCCATTAGATCAGAATAAGGCACTGAACCTTCAGCCATAGTGGGTGGGAGAAGAATCGCAATTGGGTTCGATCCGAAGGCACTCTTGTATCGACTAAGAACGAATTCAGGATCAGGTGATACGTTCGTAATCGTAACGCCAAGAATGCCTGTATTGGGTTGCACACTGGCCGGAATCGACGCAGTTTTTGTAATTACCTGACCGCTACTATCTTTCCATGCGATTGCCACTCTATTTCCTAAATTCGATTGAAGAAGCCTGCTTAAGTCCTCAATGTGCTTTACTCTGTCCCCTTCGATATCCACAATCACATCTCCCTTCTTCATACCAATCGAACTTGCAAGTGAACCATCACCTACAGTCATTATCTCTACTCCATTTTGAGCGTCCTCCGGTTGTGGCAACGGGACAAGTGAAGAGACAACCATATAGAGTAAACCTAGAGAAAGCCCGGCCACTATCATATTGTTCATGGGACCTGCCGTGAGAATTGCGCTCTTTTCCTTTAGTTTGGTTCTAGCCAACTCATCCCTCTCTATATTGACAAATGCTCCAATAGGGATACCCAAGATGAGCACCAATCCAGTAGATTCCACCTTCACGCCGTACACCCTAGCTACGATTCCATGTCCTGCTTCATGAATGATAATTGTTAGAACTAGGGCAATCCAGCCATAAGTCCACGGCAAATAAGGGTTTAGACCTGGAATAAGGAGGTTTGATTGAGGTCCTATATCCCTAACCCCTTCACGAGCTGCTCCATTGGAAAAGAGAACCATTAGCGAACCTACTATCAAAAATATAGCTAGAGCAGTTATAAGTGGCATGAGATAAATATTAAATCTAGCATAGAACTTCGCGATTTTACTACTTGCTACTTTATCGAAAAAACTTAGTCCATAAGGTGTATGAATAAGAATTAGTGGAAACTTAATCTCAGCCCGTACCTTGTTGCTTTGTGCCTGGTTTCCCAACTTTTACTATAACGGTATATGGCTATTTAAATGAAGTCATTAGCCAATTAGAACATGCGAATTCACAAATAGTTAAGACGAATATGACGTAAATTATGAAATAAATAATATGTTACTGAATTGTGAAGGTTGCAAAATTTGAACACTAATATATATAAATCAAAGATAACTCTGTGAAACGGAATAGTAAGGAACAATGTCTGGAACAAGAGAAAATCAAGGTCTGACTGAGGGTATTATCTCTGGAAATGAAAGAAAAATGCTTTCTGAGCCCCCCATCGATGTCCTGTTTAATCCATCTCTTATCTTGAAACGAGATGCTTGGGATATCGATGTTGTGTCAATGCTAAGAAAGCTGTTGGATATTCTTGAAAGGATTCAAAATAAGGATTTGAGAATTTGTGGTGTTGCTGCCTTGTCATCATCGATGATACACCGAATAAAAGTGGAAAGTATTTTCAAGTTGCAAACTTTGTCTGAAAAGAAAAGCAAACCATCGAATCATGGAGATGAAAATCCTATTGAGAGTCTACACCCTATCACAATACCCTTTCGATACGAGTCAAGCTACCCTGTCTCGCTGCAAGAGCTTCTGTCTGTGCTAGAGAGCATGGTATCGACCCTCACCGAATCAGGGACACGTAAACCTCGCATTAATATAGGACCTGTTGAGGACTTTTCATTTGATGAATATTTTGTAAAAATTGAAGAAATCTTAGCGAAGTACGAAGCGATGATCCGTAGTAGGCTTTTCGAACGTGAGAATGAATTATTCAGTAATTTGATCGAAGATATGGACCCGCTATCGAGTGCTAGATGCTTTCTTGCAATGCTGTATTTGGCCTTGAAGGGAAATATCCATATAGAAGAAACTAGTGATAGCGAAGATATCCTTTTATGCCTTGTACGAGACGGTTCGCGGTAGGCGTAGTGGAAACAGTGAGATGAAAGTAAAAGAGAATGGTCTGTTGGAAGATGAAATTAGGGCACGTATTGAGGTAGCCCTTTATTGTTCTGGGAAACCAATGTCAATCGATGAGCTAGTTAGGGCCTCGGGTATCACTTCGAGAGAAAAAACCGTTCTAGTCATCAAGGATTTAATGAATATGATTAACTCCCAGTTTAAGGCATTGGAAATAGCTAAGTTAGAGGACGGAACTTTCGTCTTGCAAGTGAAACCCATCTATCTATCGATTGTTAGAAAGTTTTCGCATCAACCTATTTTGTCACAAGCATCTCTGAAGACCTTATCCTATATTGCATATGAGCAACCAGTTACGTCTACTAGGTTGGTACGAATTAGAGGTTCTCAGGTTTATTCGCATCTGAAGGAATTACAGAGTCATGGATTTGTTAAGCACGATGCGTTAGGCAGATTAAAGGTATACAAGACAACTGAGAAATTCATAAGCTATTTTGGAATTCCGAACTTAGATTTGTTGAAAAGAAATTTAGTCATAGCTGGTAAACCGTAGTTCTAGGATATTTAGGGTCATTGGTAATTTAACTGAATGCATCCTAAGTATTGAAAAGTATTAAATTACCCCTTTATGACGTTGGTCTATTATGCGAAAGTCAATAGAGAACCTCACTGGCAGAAAATACACCGGGGGCAAAATTACTCCTTGCAGAAGTCGAAAAAAATACGAGATCGATCGATATCCTAATGAAGCTCTAGTGGGTAAAAGTATCTCTGTTTCGCGACGAACCAGGGGCGGAAATTATAAAACCGCGTTAAAAAGTTCAGAATTTGCAAATGTAACAGACCCTGAAACTAGGAAGACTCAGAAGACGATTATTTCCCAGGTAATTAGAAACCCTGCAAATAGGGATTACGAAAGGAGAGGAGTGGTAAACAAGGGAGCTATAATTCAAACTGAGTTAGGTGTCGCAAGAGTGACATCCAGACCTGGACAGCATGGGTGCGTAAACGCAGTTCAAATTTCCCAATAGCTCTTTCGCGTTTGATCTTGCTTAATTCGCTTTTTTTATCTCTCCGTGCACATTGAAGTCACAATAATACTCAGTAGAATAATTCGGTAATGCGAAAGTCGTTTTCAAACGAAATCTGTTGAAGAGCCAATATAAGGGATACTAAACACTTTACCTATATCCTATCCAAGCATATTATGGTACATCTTCGAGACCCTTATGAACACTAATAAAATCCAAATGCGGATAACCTTCTCTAACTTTGATCGCAAAGTACTATTTTGAACAATCTACATAAATCAGCATCCTGACCGTATTATCAAATTCAGCCAATAACTACACCTAATCTAGAAGGGTCAAGTGTGCTGTGCTGTGCCATCAGAGCACCATTGATCTACACGTCAATGTGAATTTGATTGTATTGTTCATCATTGCAATTGAATTCCCCGGGAAATAACGAGTGAAATTGTCTATGAAAATAAAGGAAAGGATATTAGAGTGGTTCTTGAAAGATATGATGTTAATACTAGCATTGAAATTATAGCTCCACATGCCGCTTTGTCATTTAAGTACTGTGATGAGCCGGGTTTTTCTCCCAAGAAGTACCTCGTTATCTCGGATCTTCACCTAGGTTTCGAGTACAGATCTCGTTGAAAAGGGGATTCGAATAAATTCGAAATTCTTTACCCAACAAATAGTTTCAGACGTACGTGCGATAGTTAAAGCCTTCAAACCTGATGGCATAATACTGCTTGGAGACATTAAAGATTCAATTGTCAATATTAACTCTATAGAGTGCTATCATATACCTCGGTTCTTGAAGGATCTGACTAACGATTATCACGTCTATTTAATTCCGGGAAATCATGACGTGAAAATCGAAAGTTTGTCCCCAGCTGACGTGTCAATAGCTAGCCCCACAGGGATTACGATGGGTGATACACTCTTTGTACATGGTCATACAATGCCGTCAAGAAAAAAATCAGCAGTAAATAAAATAGTAATGGGACATTTGCACCCAGTATTAAATAAGCCGGATAGCAACCTAAATGGTGAACGTGTTTGGATATTCCTGAGGGTTAAGAAAAGTTCTATTTTCAAAAACGAAGAGGGGTACCTTGACATAGTAACTGTGCCTTCTATTAACCGGTTTATCACTCCATCCAATGACTTTAGAAGAAAGAATACTATTATTTCTATGTCACCTATTATTAGAAACGCAACGAAATCTTATGACTATGTTAAACAGGCCTTGGTAGTTTGTTTGGACGGTTATGTTTTGGGAGATGAAAAGCTGCTCCCATTTGTAACTTGAATATCGCCCAAAATCCAAAGCTCAAGTAATCGATCTTTATTGCTTTTAATCGATTAGTAACAGGTTCTATGATCCAATGTACGGCCTTAGGTAATCAAAGGTAGGAGTATGAGTCCTAATCCATTCCAAAGTGTTAATAAATGTAGCAGCTGATTCGACCGTGGTCAGAACTGGTATTCCGAGTTCGACGGCCTTCCTACGTATCTGATATTCATCATCTAGCATCCCAACATATTTTTCAATTGTAGATGTCGATGGAATATTGATAATGAAATCGATCTGGCGTTTAAAAAGCAATTCTGAAATATTGGGTTTTCTGAGAGGTTCGCTAATTTTGTATACTCTTTCAACTGGACGAATGTTAAAATTTTCCATAAAATCTGCGGTGTGTTCTGTAGCCATAATTGAGTACCCCATGTTACCGATCTTTCGTGCAAGTGGAAGAAGTCTTTCTTTGTTAATAGGTCCTCCAGCAGTTATCAAAACTCTACCGTGGAGTGGCAAGTTGAATCCGGCCGCAATGTAGGCTTTCGACAGCGCATCGTGAAAACTTGACCCAAAACAGGCTACTTCCCCTGTAGATTGCATTTCGACACCAAGGACAATATCTGCACCCTCGAGCTGCCATAAAAGAAAATTGAGGAACTTTTATGCCGAAACCGGACTTTCTTAACCAACTGTCGCCACGATCGACAGGCAGTTTTCTTCCCATCACGGCTTGGGCCGCCAGTGAAATTAGATTTATGCCTGTAAATTTTGATACGAATGGCATTGACCTAGAAGCCCGGATGTTGGCTTCTATCACGAACACCTGGCCTTCCTTTACCAAATACTGTATATTGAAAGGTCCTATTATTTTCATCGCCACTCCAATTCTTTTGCTGTATTCAGTGATCGTTTCTATAGTTTCTCTGTCTAACCTCCAAGGAGGAATGCACATCATGGCGTCTCCCGAGTGTACACCAGCGTTGTCGATATGTTCGATAACTGATCCAATTACAACGCTTTGTCCGTCTCCCACTGCATCAACCTCCACTTCTGAAGCGTTTTCCAAAAACTTTGTCATAACAATTGGGTGATCAGGGCTTATGTTAGTAGCCTCAGTCAAGAATTTCTTCAATTGCTCAGGGGTCCAGACAACTTTCATTGCAGCACCGCTAAGCACATAAGAAGGTCTAACGAGTAGAGGGTATTTCACTATTTCTGCAAATGATCGAGCTTTATTTAAGCTCGTGAATTTTTTCCAAGCTGGCTGTTTTATACCCAAAGAATCAAGCAGGATTCCGAACTTAGATCGATCTTCAGCCTGGTCCACACTCGCGGCAGATGTTCCTATGATGTTGATATTCGCAGAAGCTAACCTTGGAGTTAGTATATTTGCAGTCTGGCCCCCAACGCAAGTCACTATCCCATCAGAATTTTCTCTTTCGCAAATGTCCATTACTCTTTCAAATGTTAGTTCTTCGAAATACAAGCGGTCGCAAATATCGTAATCGGTGGAGACAGTCTCAGGGTTACAATTTATGATTATGACTTCCTTGCAACCATTGTCTTTTAGGCCCCAAACCATATTAACAGTGCCCCAATCAAATTCTACACTGCTACCTATCCTGTATGGTCCTGCGCCTAGGACTATCACCTTTGAAGGCACACCCCTAGCTCGGGGCTCGCTAGCCTTCATATTAGGTATTAATGTCTTACCCTTTCTTTTTAAATCACAATGAACGTCATCAAATTGACCGCCGTAAGTGAGATAAAGATAGTTGGTCCTTGCTGGCCATTCAGCAGCTAAAGTATCAATTTGTTTGGTAACAGGCAGGATCATCAACTTCTTTCTTAGTAATCTAACATCGATCTCGTCGATGTTCGAGCAATTGGCAATTTGGACGTCTGAGAATCCCATTTTCTTTGCTTCGAGTAATGTATTCTTATCGAGACTTGAAGTTCTCAGCTTTTTCTCAGTCATGATTATTGTTTGTATCTTGTTTAGAAACCAAGGATCTATTGATGAAAGCGAGTTGACACGTTTCACTGACATGCCTATCTTCAATGCTCTAACCACATCAAAAAGGATCTCGTCTGTCGGATGCAATAGAGCTTGTTCGAGTGATTCAATCTCGTAATTTCCTATACTATTATTACTATCACTATTACTGTTACTATTACCACTATTACTATTGGTATTACTATTCTTAATACCAATTCCCATAGATGAAGATAAGTGCCCTAAAGAGGTAACTGGTTGGGAATTTACATCAGGACTAGGTAGATTACTCTTGTTTTCCGCCCAATTTGGATCCAAGGCATTATTCGAATCAATTCGCTCTCTCCGTTTTGACGTCAGAAGCGGCTTTCTCTGTTGCATTAGATTATTTGTCCCATAACTTTGATCATCGGTAACGAATGTAGAAAAATTATTACCGTCTGACCCATCATTATCATTCCTAGAATTGGAAACAAGGCCATGTTTTCCATTGTCGCACATTCTCACTGCCTTTTGAAGTACCTCTTCAAAACTCCTACCAATCGCCATAACCTCTCCAACTGATTTCATTGTGCTGCCCAGTCTCTTTTTTACCAATTCAAATTTCTTGAAATCCCACCTAGGCATCTTCAGTACAATGTAGTCCAATGAAGGCTCAAAGCATGCTGTTGTAGCTTTCGTGACAGTGTTAACTAATTCAGGGAGTGAGTATCCTAAACTTACCCTTGCGGCCATGTATGCTAACGGATATCCGGTAGCCTTACTGGCCAATGCGGAGGATCTAGATAACCGCGCATTTACCTCGATAACACAATAGTTTTCTGAACTGGGGTCAAGCCCGAACTGAATGTTGCACTCCCCAATGATATCACATTTCTTGGTGGCTTTCAGTGCGGCGCTGCGAAGTGTATGATATTCGTAGTTGTTTAGTGTCTGTGAAGGAGCCACGACTATGTTATCCCCCGTGTGAACCTTCATAGCTAAAACATTCTCCATATTACATACAATTACACTGTTTCCATGGTGGTCTCTCATCACTTCATATTCAATCTGCTTCCAAGATCCTACATATTTTTCAATTAGAACCTGTCGAACTACGCTAAGAGCAAGTCCTCGCTGTACTATCTCCTGTAACTCATAATCATTGTAGGCAACACCGCCGCCTCGTCCACCCAGTGTATATGCAACCCTTATGATTACCGGATATCCTATTCGCTCAGCAATTTGTTGGGACTCTTCAATGGAGTTCGCTGATGAGCTTTCAAGAACTGGAAGCCCACATTCAACCATTCTATCTTTGAAAAGTTGTCTATCTTCGGTGGTTTGAATACCGTGAATTTGAGTGCCTAATACCTTTATTCCATATTTCTTGAGGATCCCATTCTTCTCCAACGCAACGCCACAGTTTAAGGCTGTCTGGCCTCCAAAGCTCAACATTATAGAATCTGGGCGTTCGAGTTCGATTATGCTAGTTACATATTCAAGGTTAACGGGCAAGAGATATACTCGATCCGCAAATCTGCTATCGGTTTGAATAGTCGCAATATTTGGATTGATTAATAGAGTGTTTATGTTATCTTCCCTTAACGCTTTGAGGCATTGAGAACCAGAGTAATCGAACTGGCGGTCTTCGTTTTACCGAATGACTTTCGCCTGCTTCTCCGATCTTAATTGCCCCGCTACCAAGGACTAGAACTTTCTTGATATTTTCATGTTTTCCCAAATCTCCAATCCCCCGTAAATCCCACTACATCCAAAAAAATATTATTCTGCTGCAGAGTGAATAAATCTTTAAGGATTGAAAGCTCTACATCCAGATTTTGATGCATTTCTCGAGTATTAGATCATGAATTGTTCCATATTATTGTATTCTTTTGTCTATAGTTGATCCAAACTATTTGCAGAACTGAATTGTACCAACAGATCTTCAGCATCTACATCATTAACGCTACCTGCTGGTCTAGCAATTAACTATCCATTCCAATAATCTGGTTTAATTCCAGTATTCCGAGTAAAGTTATTGTTTTAGATAATGCAATTCCTATGATCATTGTCTCAATGAGTTGCTGTCAGATTGTAATAATTCTTGATAATGTCTCTGAATTTTTCAAAGACAAACATACAATCATATGGCCCTGGTGAAGCCTCAGGGTGAAATTGTACGCCGATGATAGGTTTGGTATTATGTTGAATGCCTTCTACGGTTTCGTCATCGGGATTATAAAACCAAGTAGTAAAATCTGTTTTCTGTAGGCTCAACGTATCTATTCCATAGCCATGATTTTGACTCGTTATGTAGGTAGTATTGTCGTTTTTGTCGATGCAGGGTTTATTTTGACCTCGATGGCCATATTTTAGCTTGTATGTTTTTGCCCCGGCCGCAAGTGCCAGAATCTGATTACCAAGACAGATACCTAAAGTTGGTATCGATTCTTCAATTAATCTTTTGGCCGTGTTGATAGTTGCTGAGCAAATCTCTGGGTCGCCTGGTCCGTTGCTTATAACGACCCCAGCTGGATCATAAGCCTTAAGAGAATCATATTTAGTGTCCCAAGGTAGCCTGACTACTGAGAATCCCAGCGATAAGATGTTACGGACTATACTAAATTTCGTTCCAGTATCTAGTAGAACTATTCTCTTAGTGCTGGAGCTTTTGATATCTTCGACAGCAGGATCATAAAACTTGACTGCTTCAGTCGAAACCTCGGGCATAAAGTTTACTCCCTCATAACTTGAACCTTCAAGACGCTCTTTAATCCTTGGCAAATTCAACCTGATCCCCCGGGCTGTTGCCCTTATTTCCCCGTCAACTGCAACAGGCTTTCGAGCCTTCTTTGGACTACCTATTGCCTCGACGTTTATAGCACCCATCATCACTCCATGCGATCGAAGTCGTTTGGTTAATTCACGGGTATCAACTCCATATATCCCAGGTATCTTTTGATCGTATAGCCATTCATCAAGGGTCCTAATAGAACTCCAATGACTAGCACTAAATGAAAGATTCTGAACAATCAATCCTCTGACCTGAATGGACATAGATTCGAAAAATCTAGGAAGTCCAAATTGATCTTTCAAGTTGAAATCAGGGACGCCATAATTTCCAATCAATGGATATGTTAAGCATAAGATTTGGCCTCTGTAAGAAGGATCCGTTAGTGTCTCAGTATATCCTACCATACCTGTGTTAAAAACTACTTCCCCTTCCATATACGTTGGGAACCCAAAGCCGATGCCTCTCATCGTCAATCCATCCTTCAACACAAGGTATCCCGTAAGCTTAGAATCAGACCCTATCAGATTGGTGAAATTTGAACCCTTCAGCCAATTTGAATTGACGAGATTTAAACTTTCTTGTTGAAAATGATTACCGTAGGCATTGCACGGGATTAAATAGCCAGTTTCTAACCATGGTTCTGTAGCTATCAGAGACCGAACCAAACTCACTTAAAAGTAGCGAACAGGTTAAATGGAGTATACATTACGTCTATAATATGAGAGGCAACCCTCCCCTATTCTATTCTCTACTTACCATTGTTATGATGTTTGCTCTATTCCAAATAGGCATTGCAGGATCGGAATTCTTGTCTGAAGCTAATGGAGCAAATGATGCCTTTAGCGTACAAGAAGCAAATTCTACAAGTCACAAAAAAGATATCTTTGGTGTAACAGAAATATACCCTACTGTGAGCGGAGGAAGGGAATGGTTCGTGAATATGACTAATCCTGCAAATAGTACACATTTTAGTGAAACAGGAGGTTTTGAGCTATTAAGACAGAATGACGGCTCTTGGAGAGCTAACTCAACCCACGTTAGGCTGGTCGTGGAGACTCCACAAAATATGACCGAGTGGAAGAATGTGGAAATCACTGGTTATGCGAAGTTGAGCCTACCGACCAACGTTAACTCGACCTCATCTATTGATTCAAATTCCATTAACTCTACGGCAAACAATAGCGAATCGGGAGAAATTGATGATTTGGCATTCATAGGCCGTAGTGGCAGACATAGCTCAGAAGTTCCTTGTGAAGGGACCGCCTACGTAGGCGGCTTACACAATGAAGGATCAGTAGGATGGAAGAAGGAGATATGGCACACAGGCGGATATACTGATGAACGAGCAAAGAATATTGTTACTGAGCCATTATTAGATCGGTGGGTGGGATGGAAAGTGATAATTTATGACATTCAGGTGAATAACCAAACGGCAGTGAAATTAAAATCATATCTAGATGACCATAATAATGACAGTTGGAAAAAGGTCACTGAAATAATTGACAACGGAGGTTGGTACTCAAGAAGCACAGATGAAGAGTTTTTTAAAGCGGATTGTGGGAAGGCGAGAGATCATATTATCGCCGAAGCAGGTCCTTTTGTAATATTTAGAACTGATAATCTTATTCTTGATTTTAAAAACTTAAGTGTAAGAGAGATTGATCCTCCATCGGCTTAAATGAATAGTGCAATATCGTCTGCGAATAGTTCGGTAAGTGCTTACAGAGGATTCATCCTATGTTGAATCCATGCGGTCTCACAAATGTAGTTCTTTTAATATTTTCGGCTGGAGATTAGATACTGCCGACAGGCCGACTACCTTAGTCTTTCTTGAGTTTTTTGGCAGCTTCCAGTATTATCTTTGCTACATCACGCTCAATACCAAGTGAAGAGGCAAGATGATCAACATCAGATGATATAATAGAGTCGAACGTAAATCCCGACCTCGTCAACACTCTTTGAGCCCATCAGGAATTTCTAGTTCCTGAATTGTATATTCCATAACAAAAGTAATTTTGGACATACTAATATACTCTTCTAGTAAATTTATATATAGATGATATGGGCATCACAGAAATATCTTTTGGCTTATGAGTAGTTTGTCATATTGGCGCAGCGGTCATCGGTATTTGATAGCATAGACGATTGGAGTCTAATAATAAATTCTAGACGCGAGGCAAGTACCTCAGATCAAGCGTTGTGTGGTAGAGTGGTGGCAGAATTCAAAGATGCAATAGTTGTCTTAAATTTTGGTCGATACCAGACAAATAAATTTTTAGTTCCTAAATCAAAAGTGGATGGATTTGACGGAACACTTGTACACCTTAAAATTCCTCAAATGAATCTAATCTCGTTCTGCTACTAAGATACACCCACCATTCCCGTTGACATTGAACAAAAAGAGTAATATCGCCTTGAGTTAGCCTTGAAATAGTGCGCAATGCTTTCCAATGAAAATAGAAACGTATTCATCCACGGTATAGATTTTTCACGACCTCTAAAACACATTGCTCATGGCACTACTTTCTCCTAAACACGCAGAATTTCTCTGCTGATACTTTCGTATACATTCAAAAAGAAAACGAAATGGTCAGCACACCGTTGGTGTGAGAAATAGTTGTTACCCTTTCAAACACCAATTTGGGTGGCAATGATATTGCTTAAGTAATTGCTTCCGAGCAATTTGAGCTTATTATCTTATTAGGGGGATACTTCAGCCAGACGTAAGTGCAGGATTCGCAATAAGATATTGTTCCATGACTTCTCTAACCAAGCTTTTTCAATACTTAACACAAGTTTAAGCTATGGCCTATAATCAATCTATCAATCATGACGTATATATGAAATTACTAAAATTGTCCCAAATGCGCCAATGTAAAACCCCATGCCCACCAACAGAGTATTGTTAAGCCCTACCACCATCGCCGAAATGACTGCAAGGACGGAACCTATCACTGAGGCAATAATGTTAACACCCCAGATTAGTGTTACATTGTGATCTTCGGTTTCGTTGATCTCTTCCGACGCAGCTCTATTGGAATCAGCAGTTTTACTATTGGAGCCAATTTGACTCTGTATAGCATCGGCATATTTTCTCTTGTATTTAGTCGATATGCGAATGATAGATGGAAATTGGAATCCCATTAGAAAACCCATTGGTGTAAGAAATATGACACTAAGGGTGATTCGTTCGTAGATTGATAGGACTATACTCTGATATATTACATCATTTATGAGGAAATAGTATGAAATGGTTACTACGATTAGGAATGGAATGGAAATAAGAATTGCTCTCTCAGGCCTAGCGGGGAATAACTTTCCACTGGCGAATGATCCTATTCCTGTAGCAACCAATATTGAGAAGAGAATGACTGTTAATGCCAAGACCGGGGTTCCCAGGATCAATAAGAATTTCTGGATCAAAGTGATTTCAAAGAACATGAAACCCAAACCAATACAAGTGGCGAAAACTAAATAGTACTTGTTTGATAACAGAACTGATACCATATCAATCTTATTTAATTTAGAATAGTAAATCAAAATAGTAAACAAAACCCCAGAAAGAATAAGTACAGTGGTAAATAGTATTATTAGCTGTGATGGGATTCGTTCTCTTGCGAAGAAAAAGGGAGAATCATCTGTGGGAGGAGGAAGAGAAGAAAAGCTTGAATTTTCGTTCCCCCCAAGCGACCCAATTGGCCTTAAATTGTTAGTAAGTGCTTCTTCAAATTCAGTTCGCACGTAGTCAGTGGGTAATAGTATAGTTCTAGCATTTCTTTCAGAGACTCTTTGTTTGACTATTTCCAGTTCTTCTGTTGAAAAGGCGCTATCTTTAATCATCACTAATACGGGATAGATTGAGCCTTCACTTGAAGGCAAGAAGTAAAGGCCGGGTTTATTTTCTACTATGATTATCTTATTCAGAATGTCTTGGTTTTCGTCTAAGATACTAGCCGTTGATCCATTTCTTTGGCCAATCGATGATTCATAACTGTCTTCACGAAGAGATTCATAAATCAAAGGTATCAGCCTCGGCAATTCTATGTTCCATCGTATCATCACTAACATGCCATGATCTTCATTCAAATGTTCCAGATATTGTTTGAATGCTTCTACCGTGTATAGGTAATTCTCAGACAACGCATATCCACCGGCAAGTTGCGCTGCCCATGAATCCACAAGCTTAATCATAATCAGGTCGAAACTTGAATCTGTACCACTTAGGTATCTTCTCCCTTCATCAATTACCAATTCCACCTGATCTCGGTCATACAAGTTGCCAGCAGCCTGACCAAACTGTTTTGCTGCTTCAATGATTAACGGGTTTATTTCAACTGCGGTTACATTTTTTGATCCTCCTGCCAAGGATGTAAGAACATCTTCGCCTCCCCCACTACCAATTACTAAGGTTGAGTTAGTCTCTGAAATCTCATAAGGCAAGAAATCCATGTAACCCCTGATCCATTCCAGATCCTGTGATGTCCCATTCCAACGTATAACTGGTGTGTCAGCATCGGCATCTATCGCAATGGCAGCTAGGGCCCTTAACCTCCCTGAGGCATCTAAGCTTTGAGATTGAGTCGTATTGTGTATTTGGCGTGTCACATCAATCCTTGAAAATGAATTCCACTCTGTAAAAAGATGCTCAAAACCCTGTGGATTTGAAAGCTGATAATATAATCCTTTTTTCTCTCCTGGTTTAATTGAAATCAAATCTGCATGTGAGGAACTCAATGCCAGAATCACTGAAAGTATAATTACAAGACCCAAGGAAATCAATAACAATCTAATTAATTGCGTCCTGGGCCCATGGCTAATAATGGTGTTACTATGATTTAGACCTTGTTCTGTATTTGAATACTGTCTATTGCGTAGACTCAGATCTGCCCATCTGAAGACAGACTTTTTGAATATTAGTGTTCGTGGTACGTGAATAGAAAAGTAAGTATTATTTCCGCGCATGACAAATATTCCAAGCACACAAGTCACGGATACCAGCAGGGAAACAAAAACTAGGGTGTATTCGGCTCCAAAACCTCTAAGCAATGGGTCCAACAAAAGCGTGGCAGCTCGCAGATCCCATTAAGTCAAGAAAATAAAGCCTACTGATTTCTCTTGGTCTGGTATAAAAAATAAGAGCTATGGTAATACCTGCAAATAAGAATGGTAATGATGAGGCGAGGTAGAAAAGGTAAAGAAAATCCACACTAGGCGGAATGAAATAGCTCGTTACAATTAGGAAAACCCCAATAGATATCGCAAAACCCAAAGAAGATTTTAGCAAATAGATCGGAACTTTTTCCCTTCGCAGACGATTCTTAGCGATGTGAACAACGAGTGAACCTATACCAAGGCCAAAAAAAGCGATTGATATGGCCATAAATGCATAGTCATACCAGAGAATTATTGAGAAGATTCTAGTGAGAGTGAGCTCTAAAAGTAATACACTCGATGATATTACTGCAAGAAGGATGGCGTAAAATAATACCAGCGAGGTGCCAACAATCAATCCATGTTGAAACACCAACCCCATCTAAATTTATTACTAAGTAAATTTACCCTTGAAATAGAAGTTTATGATTAGGAAAAGATGACTTCTAACGTTGAGATAATTCTAGCCTGAACCTGATATCGTTCAATTTGATTGCGAATCCCTTGAAATGCTAAGGAATAAAGTACACAATGAAACTGGCGCCTATAATCGCAGTTACAATCAAGGCCGTGATTATTATCCCCTTCTTAGTAGTCTTTCGTCTCTTTAGCGGTCGATCTACCACTTTATCATCAATATTTCTCCGATTATTATCCTGTTCCAAACAGTTTCATCACCTTACTGATATTTAATCTATATCAGAAACTGGCAATTATAAACGTGACTATTAATTCATGTTGGATTTGACTTTCACTTGTAATACAGTGAGACACGAAATGTATGGATTCATTCAAGAATTCTACGATGTGCATCCTTCTCAGGCTCTTGCCATGTTTTCTCTGCAAATTAGCCTAAATCAAATGAATCATAGTAATAATGTTATCGCATTATGCCATAATGTTGCTTGCTCATTGTCTACTTTGGATTCAGGCAGCGACTGATAAGAAGATCAGCTTAATTTTTTCAATTAATTAGCCGCACTAAATTATCGTATTGAATTTTTAATTAATTAACAAAGACACCTTGTGATGAGCGTGTCCTTCGTTACAGAATTAAGAGAAAGAATTGTTATCCTTCAGGAGGCTTTAGATTCAGAAAAAAACCTGCGGAAAAGGCTATATGATGAAAACCAGGTGCTAATTGATGAAAACCGAGAAATGGCTGATCAATTAGAGGCATTGAGAGCTCATTTGGAGGACATAGAGAAGTTAAGATAGGCATTGCGTCTTGACGAGAATTACTATTCTTAAGTTGCTTGAAAAGCGAGTACATGCGTCTATTCTAAAATCGCTCGTATGATCCTCCTGTGATTATAAGATTCTATCCCAAGAACACGAGAAGGCGTCTTGTCCATATATTCCTCTATATTAGAAAGTCCTTCAAAATGATCGATTTTTTGACCTCGTACGCAAGAATATCCTCACGTGAAACGGATTGGATTTACAACTAATTAGTATAACCGTGCTAGAAAATGCAGCTGAATTGCTTTGTCTTTAATCCTTTATTCCCGATCTCGAATATTGTGTCGACCTATGGGAGCAAGGTGGTCAAGTCTGAACACCCTCTGTGGAAGTTGGGAATCAGCTTCATAAGTATAATAAATTTCGTATTTGACAATGACTTTCTGAATTCGTAAAACGCCGCTTTCAGTCATCTACATTTGAGAATGAGAACTGAACACTACGTACAACCTACGAATACAGTATCGGTGTGCACGATATCATTGGAAATGCAGGGGTAGATGCGCGCGACCCGCAAATTAGAGTCACTTAAGTATATGGAATGCATATATATATCTTATGTTAAGAAACAAGTTATTATGTAAGAATCATACAGATTACGAATTCACGATAACTGATCCCGATTCAGGTGAGACAATATGCACCAGTTGCGGAGTTGTTCTCGCAGATAGAGTGTCTCAGCAAAATGTCCAAGAACGCCGATCATTTGATGCATTACAGGACCGGGAGAGGAGCAGAGTAGGAATGCCAAGCACTCTAGCCAGACATGATAAAGGGCTGTATACCGTCATTGGCAAACCGAATAAGGACGCCAGCGGTCAGGCTATAGACAATTCCATGCGAGTCATGATGGAAAGATTAAGGACATGGGATTATAGATTGCAAGCACGGTCTGCAACCGATAGGAATCTTAAAAGTGCCTTTGTGAAGCTTGAAGCAATGAAGGGAAAGCTATCTTTACCTCACGCCACGATCGAAAAAGCCGCCTATATTTATAGGAAAGTTCAAGAAAAGGGAATGATAAAAGGCAGAACTATAAATGCTGCATTGGGTGCGTCGATTTACATTGCGTGTAGAGAGGCTAGCATTACAAGGACTTTGAATGACATAGCAGTCATTAGTAATACCTCATACAAAGAGCTAGCCCGCACATACAGACTGATAGTGTTGAATTTGGATCTAAAAGTACCTATGATTGACCCAATTAAGTGTGTAGCAAAACTTGCCAACAAATTAGGAGTAAGTGAAATTACAAAGAGATACGCCATCGATTATATGCGTGTAATCTCAAAAAGCGGAGTTTCGGCAGGAAAAGACCCTATGGGATTGGCAGGAGCTGTTATTTATCTTTCATGTAGAAATCACGACCAACCGAGGACTCAAATTGAGGTGGCCAATGCAGGAGGTGTAACGGAAGTAACACTGAGGAATAGAACCAAAGAGTTGTCTATTAAGATCCCTCAGCTCAACTAACCAGTAATCCCGATTTGGTATTCCTATTACCATCTGGGTCTGGAGTCAACTAAAACCGGCAATATAAAACGGGGGTTATCCTCAACATATCGGCGACTTGGTCATCTTGAGGCGATATCACACATTTTGTAAGTTGTAAACCCGATATAAAAATAATTTCCAAAAAATGTATAAGTAGTTAGGTAAAAGAGTGTCTGTGCAGCCTGATATATTTTCACTGAAGATACTCGAAGCTTATACTAGAGACGTTGGCAGAGGAGTAGCACGTATTGATTATGACTCAATGGATTCACTCACCGCCTCAACAGGAGATGTAATCGAAATTAGGGGCGGAGAAAAGAGTAAGAGTCATAAGAGAACGGTTGCGAAGTGTTTGCCGCTATACCCTTCTGATGAAGGTAAGGGAATAATTCGTGTTGATGGTCTTGTACGAAATAATGCTGGTGTTGCTATAGGCGATACAGTAGTTGTAAGAAAGATAAAAGCAGTTCCAGCTGAAAAGGTAATTGTAGCACCGCTTGAAGCAATTCCACCTATTGATGAAAGGTATCTTGCAGATGCACTTGAAAGTGTACTTCTGATCAAAGGTGATAATGTCATGGTTCCATATTTTGGTGGAAGACTTACTTTCCAAGTTATCGGGGTAAACCCTACTTCAAGTTCAAGTGAAGCTTCAATAGTAACTCAGAAAACCATGTTCACAATTACGACCACTGATCATGCTTTGGCAGATAGAGTCGGACAGACTATCGCCTACGAGGATATAGGTGGCTTGAGGGACGAGATTCAAAAAGTACGTGAGATGATTGAGCTTCCTTTAAGACATCCAGAGATATTCGAGAAATTGGGAATTGAAGCTCCTAAAGGTGTGCTTCTATTTGGACCTCCTGGAACTGGTAAGACATTATTGGCAAAAGCTGTCGCGAATGAAAGTAACTCACATTTTATCAGTATATCAGGACCTGAAATAATGAGTAAATTCTATGGAGAATCTGAAGCACGTTTAAGGGAGATCTTTAAGGAGGCAAGAGAGAAGGCACCTTCGATAATTTTCATTGATGAGATAGATTCAATCGCACCAAAGAGAGAAGAGGTAACTGGTGAGGTGGAACGACGAGTTGTATCTCAATTACTTTCATTGATGGATGGTTTAGAAGCTAGAGGAAAAGTTATAGTCATTGCTGCAACCAATAGACCAAATGCCTTAGATCCAGCATTACGCAGACCAGGCAGATTTGACAGAGAAATTGAGATCAAAGTTCCTGATAAACGAGGTAGACTAGAGATATTACAGATTCATGCCCGTAATATGCCTCTGGAAACTGATGTAGATCAAGATAAGATTGCTGCTGTAACTCACGGATTTGTAGGTGCAGATTTAGAATATCTGTGTAAAGAAGCTGCTATGAAGTGTTTGAGAAGGCTTCTACCTGAACTCAATATGGAGGATGAAAAACTTGCTCCCGAAACACTGGAAAAGCTCGTGATAAACATGAATGATTTTGACTATGCTACAAGGGAGATAACCCCGTCTGCCATGAGAGAAGTCTACGTAGAACCTCCGGATGTTAAATGGGAGGATATTGGTGGACTAGACAATGTCAAAAGGGAATTGCAAGAAGCTGTAGAATGGCCAATGCGATTTCCAGAAATGTACAAGCAGCTGGGACACGAGGTTCCTAAAGGAATACTTCTACACGGACCTTCAGGCACCGGAAAAACACTATTGGCGAAGGCAGTAGCCACTGAATCAGAGGCGAATTTCATCAGTGTTAAAGGTCCAGAATTAATGTCAAGATGGGTAGGCGAGTCTGAGAAAGGCATACGAGACATATTTAGGAAGGCAAGACAGGCGAGCACCTTGTGTTATATTCTTCGACGAGATAGATTCTATTGCACCTGTCAGAGGTTTAGAAGGTGTAGGGTACGCGAGTACGGAGAGAATGGTCTCACAATTACTTACAGAGATGGACGGCGTACAGGAAATTCATGACGTTGTAATTATCGCGGCCACAAATAGAGTGGATATGATTGATCCTGCACTCTTACGGCCAGGGAGATTCGACAGAATTGTGTTCATATCAAATCCAGATAAATTCACCAGGAAAAAAATCCTTGAGATAAATACCAAAGGCAAGCCAATAGGGCAGGACGTAGACCTAGAGAAGATTGCGACCATCACTGAAGGCTTTAGCGGCGCCGACATGGCGGCAATAGGCAACACCGCAATATCGCTGGTTCTCCACAATTATCTTCAAAAGTATCCAACACCAGAAGAGGCTCTCAAACATTCATCAGAAGCTCTTGTATCTATGCATCATTTTGAGGAAGCCACTAAGAAGGTTCGAAACCAGAAGGAAATGAAACCAGAGGAGAAACCAAATCTTTCACAGTACAGGTGATCAATAAACATACTTTTCTTTTTCCCGTAAGCAATTTATTATATTTTTTTAATTATCTTGATGAGTTGAACTTCAGAGTTTGCATAGTGCTTTCGGAATGTCAGCAACTTCTCTAAATGGTAGGATGTCGTTTCTCTATCAAGGCTTGAGTAATAAACTACAAATTGTGCAAGTTGTGCAATCGATAACTTGGCTGTATAAAAATGGATGGAACGGCGCGAATGGGATAAGTTTGTAAATTTGCAGCCAGACTAGATGAGACCCGGAATATTCCTATTTCAAGAGCATTTAGAAAAAATACAGGCAGTCCGGAGAAAGACCCTGTTTTGATAACTACACTTGGTTCTTTTCTAAAGATTGGCTACTTCTCTTTTGGTTTACGGCTATAGCTTCTCAAAGTTTCTACGACCCACTTCACGTCTTCTTTAGTCTTTGCTAAATTGGCAATCTTTACGCAATCCCTAATATCTCTAGACTTCAATTTTGTCCATACCACGTCAGCAACTTCCGCTGCTATATCTTCGGCAATTCCTTCACCGTGACACAACAGATGGATAGTGACTTCTTTGAAGCTACCGTATTTGTACGGTTTAAAGTATAACACTAAAAATCTGGAGAGAAGTGGTGTAAGCATTCTCTCAGTAGCATTACTTGTGGCAAAGACCCAGGTCTTTAACTGTGTATTGCGAGCCTTCTGGAACTTGGTCTCAGCGATTATTCCTGTTTCCATAAGGCTGAGTAGAGCTGTTTGGTCCTTCAAAGGCATATGTTCGATTTCATCAATAATAAGGTACCTTGGACGTTTCTCAAACAGGTATTCTATCATGCCAGATTTAGTGCTATGACTTCCAAGCGTAAAGTAGGATCTTCAAGCTTCATACATTCTAACATAAAGAGGGTTTTTGCGGAAGCAGGAGGCCCCACCAGGAGAATATGTACTGGTCTCTCCTTAGAATATAGTGACAAATGGAACAATTTTTTTATGTCTTCATAACCCACGATATTAGAAAAAAGCTCTTCCCCACCTTGAAACTGAGAGATCGTATCACCATCGACTGGTTCTGCCGCTTTATTATTTAGGGATACCACATTTTTTTCGTCACTTGAGTACACTCGACTATTGACGGCACTTTCGGATGCGTGCATGCAAAGTAACTACTCTCATCGGTAATAAAGACATTTGAGCCAAATAATGGTGTCAATTTACTTGATAAATGTAGACAGGTGTAATGAATGACTTTGTAAGCTTTTCTTCTTTAAGCAGTAATTCGGAAAAATAAATGGTAACGCAACTGATATCGCAACTCATACTGTAAATGTAAAGTTTCTTGTTGTACTTACCTTGTTATCTTTCTATTTTCAATGTATTGTAAAATCTGTTGTACCAATAAAAAGCTCCAATCAAAATAACTTAATCAGTCATGAAAAATAGATCCCATATCCACATCTCTTTGGTGCTGCCCTCTAGAAAGTGATGCACAAACCCGTCGTCAGCAATCGCATTAATTAGAAGAGATAACTCTGATGGTCTAGGATAGGGTATGTTATTGAAAGGATTAAATCAATTAGGCCTGTTTTAGTCTCGCCTATCATTCTCCCTTCTTCATTCTCGTAAAAACCCCATGGAAGAATCAAATTATAAGCCACTACTGACCCGGAGACAACAATGACCGTAACAACGCTAAACGTATGAACCTGATTGCGTCTCACAAGTCTGAGAGCAGTGAAGAGATGTAATGAAAAGAATACATAGCCGACTATCCAACATGGATCCGCAACAGACACAACTAACGACTGTTCTTCCTCCTTGTGTTGAACAAAATGACCGTACGCCAGTGACAAGTCTGCTATTAACCAGAACAAAATTCCCAGTGTGAGATATAGCAACGATTGACCGTGTGTACCAGTGATGCGATATCGATATATTGTAACGAAACCGTATATGGTTGCTAGACAGGCAGTAATGTTGAGAGCGGCAACCGTAGTCGAATAATGTTGACTCGGAAAATGTAAAACAATGTTTATTATCAGCACATTAACAATGATGACGATTATTCCCATCGCGACGCAAAACCTAACTACTAGTTTTTGAAGTAATTGAGGAGAAGCGTTATCATGCATCGGGTACTTTGTCGCTTTGCTCCTCTAAATATAAACCAAACGTTATAGTGAGTTTTCCAAACAGAGGACAAATGACAGCTTGATTCAGTCGACCCCATTTTAAGATGCAACTTCCATATTTTCACTCAAATCACATTGAAGATAGTTTTTCTTTGATGCAGAGTAGGAAAAATGTCGAATACTCTGATAATAGTATTAACTACCGAAAATCAATATACAATTGTATAAACCTGTATACAATCAGTCAATCTTTGACCTACATACAGAATCCATATCCTCTTATTTCCTCCACATTGGTTTCCAGCCAGTACCTTTTCAGATTATTTAGTGCGATCGCAAAGAATTCACATGAACCGAACAGTAAGGTAAGTTACATCTATATTTCTTAGGAAGTAAGAAGATTAAGTATGAAGAATTGGTCGTCGTCTGGATGCAGTGGGCAATTTACAGATCCCAACTTAGAATATAGATTTTATGAATACCGGATTACCAGCAAACGATTGATACCATCACAGATATTATACCTCAAAAACTCATAATAATCACGTCCGTGCGACACGCCTCGAAATGAAAGAAGAACACAGCTTACGCACACACAGGAGCAAGCTATACATTTTGCTAGCAGGGGGTTCAAATTATCAATTCATATTCCTTATGTTTGCATTGTATTACCTTGTTTCGCTAAGATTTAAGCTTGGCTTAATTTCATGGTACATCGATGAATATTCTGTTCAAGAATATATTACGAGTCATGAGGAATTAGTCTATGAGTTTCACAGGCAACCACAGAATTCAAGATCCAAGAGTATTCCGGGTCATTTCATTTGTTTCACTTGGTCTAGTCTTTGCCGTTATTATTATTGGTGCTTTTCTGAGCGCGCGGGGTCAAGGACTTTCGTGTTCAGATTGGCCGTTGTGTCCAACTGGATTCAGTCTGTCACCTGAAGGAGAGTACTTCATAGAATACGTTCACAGGATTGTTGCAGTGATCACTGCTGTATTCGTTTACGTCACCGCCTGCTACGCAATCAAAAGAGTGGCCAGGGCTAGAAGGGGCTGCTATCGCTACCGCCGTGGCAGTTTCGTTTCAAATTGCAATTGGCATGCTAGTTGTATTTTCAGAACTACAACCAATAATAGTCGCTATTCATACGGGAGTGGGTGTCATCTCTTTAGCATCGGCTTTACTGACGTTTATCTTATCCTTCCCAGCCTTCACAGGTCATCCAGTCTCAAATAAAGCATCATCTGAAGTAAATTGAGGCAAATGTGATTGATAGTGGCTTTTTGGATGGTACCCATGAACGTTAAAGATAGTTACTTCTTAACTCCAAGACGTAATTCAAAAATAACTTACTACATATGTGATATATCCTCAACCGTTAAACAGGTTTGTCGTTATATTCAAAAGGACTACCTACCGAATAGGATCTACAATTCTTGCGCTCAAAGGTTGATTCATGAAAACCGAGGATAAGGCCATCAAAAGGGCAGCAAAGATACATTTGAATCAGATTTTTGTCCCTCCCAACTGACTATTGTCCTCACCGCTATGATCATTTACTGTCCATGGGAACCGCTTACCGATTATTGAACTCCAATCGAGCCTTGTCACGAAGTAAATGAGGCATCCTACTAACGATATACTAACTATTGCGAATAAGGCCAAGTACAGAGGATCGGTAGTTCTTTTTAGTAATTGCTGGGCCAGTGGCATTCCCCAAAGTAGGAGTATCCATACCACTGCCAAATTGACTATGAGCTTTCCAAGGAAAGTTGTCACAACAAATTTCCATGGAGTAAATTTGGAGATACCAAGGAGAATAATAATAATATCATCAGGTGGAAATGGGGTTAACGCTGCTACAAACGAGCCTAATGAACCATATTTTGCGAGCAATAATTGCAATGGGGTCATCCTAGTCAATGTCTTCTTCTTGATAAGGCTCCTGCCGTGATAGCTGGCCAAAAAAATCGTTGTTCGTCCTAAGGTTACCCCGATGGCAGTAACTAATGCAAGCAAGTTCGGATCGAATCTACCGCTCAGCAGCGCGATAATCAACACAGGTATATAAGGGATCGGTACGAAGACGATTAGGCTTATGAGTGACGTTACTATCAAAACTCCAACATAACCTAGACTGCTACCTATCGAGAACATCTCCTCAAAAAGAGTCATTAGCGAAACTATTCGAATTAAGCGGCTAGTTCAATATTTATGAATCGGATATTTGCTCTATGTTCTAATTGCAGATTTTTTGATCCGAATTCAAATGGTCTCACTCTTTCCTAAACTTAAGACATCTGAGACACTTAGTATCAAGTATATAGATACCAAATAAGTGATATAAGAAGTTGTAGCTATTTGGATATTTATTGGCCAGTAACGAAGATATCCTTATTCGGAAGCCACGCGTCAGGTTAATTCCCTATAAAATGATAGCAGTTGATCTCTACCTGGATTTGGTTACTTGAATATCACCCTCGTTTGCAGTGACTGTTACCTTAGAGAAATTCAATTCTGTGCTCCCAGGGGGCGTAATCATGACGGATGCGAATGGTCCCATGGTCCCAATTTGTTGAATTTGATCTCGATCACCAAATTGCACAGATACATTCTTGAGGGTATCAAAATTGTTATTTGATATCCTGACACTTACTGTTTGCATAGTTCCCATCACTTCACTACGCTCAACAATTTCTACATTCAATCCTGACCTTGGGATATAGACTGACAGTACCACTACTCCTACAATAACAAAGCCTGCGATTATGATGTATTTTATAATTTTTACGTAGTTCCTCTTTCTGGAAAATCCTTCGTCGTCGGCGAAACGGTTATTCTCCCATCTTCCCATGAAGAAGAATATACATTTTAGTGTTATATTGTTATGGATTCTTATTGCATTTCTTGATTAGAACCAAACGATTCAGATATGCTTGTACAATGTAGAAGGAAAAGGTAAGTCAACTAAAATATCAAAGCGTGTCAAATGGTTAGTAGATTGGGTAAGGGGAACTGAAATACTTTTATCATCATTAACTTTCCTTATCGCTATTCGGTTCTAATGGAAAAAGTTTTCGCATATTAAAGGAAGGGGACACGAATGCCAAATGACAGGTCAGCACATAGTCGAGTTCGATTCAGTCTGAGTTGACCAATATTTAGGTTATTTATTGCCGGAGTTCAAAGTTAACGCCTTGGATTACTGCTACAAGGCATTATTTGAGTAATAACAAGACTCTTATCATGATTCTCGCAAGGAGAAGATTAAAGGACCAGTAGCAAGCAAATATTTTCACTAAAGCTCAAACGTGAACCGGTTATCACTATTAGTAGTTCATTATTAGTAGTCATTATACGTACAAATAATCTAGCAAAGAATTAATACTAAAATTCTAATATCTTTTTTAAGAGGCTAAAGGTTGATTATATTGAGAGTTCAATATCTAAAATATGTTCGTCAATCCTATTCTAGCATAACCATTACCTAGTGAGAAGTTGACTCGATATCTTTCTCAATTCAGATAAATCAATATTGGACATCTATTTATAATTATGACAAGCCTCAGAATTTTAACTGTAACTATAGCATTGACAGGGCTGATCATTGGATCACTATTCATCGGTCAGGGTAACTCCTATGGAAAGGATTACCAAAAAAAATCCCTTGCTGTTTCACAGGCCAATTACTGCGGACAGGGAGAGGTCGGGATGAGTGTTCAATGCACTAATACTGTATCACAGACTCAAGGAAATGAAAACGGAGTAGCGGTAACAGACTAGGAATTATTTTTGAATTTCATTACCTACTCTGAATCCTTTAACTTTATTGAAGGATATTTCCTTCTAAAGATTCTTTCGTTGCCATAGCATAGGATTCAAGTAGTATTGAGAATATGGGTTGCCGGCTGTTAAAAACAAAAATACGATGAACAGGAGCTGGTCGTCTTCTGATTGTCAACTTGAAGCAATAATCATGATCTCACCTCCTAAAAAGAGGGTTACAAACGAATGGACCTAGTGTTTCTGTGAGCGATCATACAAGTCACTGAAGAAATCATCCTGACGATCAATTGGTGGTTGTGTGGGAAAATTGTTACCATTGCCAGGTTGCAACTTTCCAAGTTCAGTCGACCCTACAATGACAGGGATTTTTAGGGGTTGACCATTACGCACTAAAATAACTTGGATAGTGTCGCCTATGCTCTTGTTCCTGATGAATTCATCGAAGGCATCAACATTAGGTATCATTGTATCGTCAATTCTTACAATTACGTCTCCTCCTATCTCAACTGGGGTGCCACCTATATCTGCAAGAATAAATCCACCTCTAATCCCAGCTCTCTCAGCCGGTCCGTCTGCAAATACATCAACCACAAGGACACCTTCTCGCCCACCATGTTGATCGTCAATTGATAGTTGTTCTTGTTCTTGTTGTTGTTGTTGTTGTTGTTGCGAACCTGTTAGGTTCATTCTTGCCGCTATTTGTTCAGTCATGTTTATTGTATTGATGCCAAGGGTGGGATGCTGCTGTTGGCTCTGCTCAGTTTCTAGCAGTCGTTGTGTTGGTCTTTCTGCGACTGTCATGTTAATTTCTTGGATTTTTCCATCTCTTAACACACTAAGTATCACAGCATCACCTACAGATCTTTCTGATTGAAGGTACGAAAGTAGATCTTCAATCTTTCTGACGGTGACGTTTTCTACAGCAACAATTACATCCCCTCCTAATTCGATTTGTCTTCCATTAATATCCTTCAACACTCCTCCGCCTCTAATACCAGATCTTTCTGCTGGGCTTCCTGATGTAACCTCAGTAACCAAGAATCCTCTAGAATCATTCAAATCCATCTCACGCGCGATTTCTGGAGACATGTCTACGCCAGCTATTCCTATATACGGATGTCTATATATTCCAGTGGATATTAGCTCCGGTACTACTTTCCTAATAATATTTGATGGGATAGCAGATCCAACTCCTGCATATACCCCAACATTTGAGAAAATTTCTGTATTCATTCCAATAACTTCCCCTGCAATGTTAAGCAGTGGCCCACCGGAGTTGCCGGGAGTTATAGCAGCATCAGTTTGAACTAAGTTCGGTATCAAAAATAATGGAGTATCTTGTTGACGTAATAGAAGATCACCTTGAGGAACAGAGGATGGGAGGATTCTTCCAAAGCCACTCACTATCCCCTCGGTCATCGATCCCGAGAGTCCAAAGGGATTTCCTACCGCTAGCACAGGTTGTCCAATTCTGAGTTCGGATGAATTACCTAGAGGTAATGGTATGAGGCTCTTTCCAGTTATGTTCTCTATTTTCATGACAGCCAACTCGGAGTAAAGATCTGCACCAATGACTCTGCCAATATATGTCGTACCGTCTAGGAAAGTTATATGAAAATCTCTATCGCTTAGGTTTATTTCTTGGCTTTCCTGTGGATCAGCAACCACGTTGTAATTAGTGACAACATGACCCAGATTATTATAGATAAAGCCGGAACCTTGTCTTGACCCAATAGAGGTGGCGGAAGCTTCGCTTATTTGAACTACTGATTGATCGACATCATTGAACAATGTAGTGAGATTGCGTTCCATATTTGGATATGTTAACCTAGGTAGCTCTTGATCATTGGAGGAGACAATAGAGTTATTTGGTGACTCTAATTGGGCATTTAGTTCAAAGGGACAGAATGTTACTAAGAAAATGAAGAAAATGACAACAGGGAGTAAACATAATCCAAATTGTTCGCATAATTTCATACGGTCACGTATGAAATGCCTCTTTAAATGCGTTTTGGGTAGATTCGATTCCCATGTTTTTATCATTTCGATTTGCCTTATAGTGACCTTTGTGCCACTTGGTGGCTAAATACACATTTCCGAAGGCCAGGTATAGCCATTAGTAACGACAGTAATAATAATTCAGATATCAATTTAGAAGAACCTTGAAATTTAATAAATCCTAATTATTAAATATCTACTGCATGGATTCTTATATCTTCACACGGCTCTGGTGTATATTACATGTCTTATATTTTTGCCTGAGGCATATGAATCGAGGCAATATAACAAGCAATTAAAATCCTAAAAAAAACAGGGACGGTTTCCCGGTCTTTTAATTCCTGCTTTTGAATCTATGAAACAGGAATTAAACTTGAATACTGCGCATGTACTTCGAGTCCTAAGGAGTCGGAGCTATCATCCTTACCCTCTACTATCCAGACATGTGGATCGTTGGGGTAGGGTCAGTCTGATTCGACAGTCACATCTGGGAAGCTACCTTGAAAACCCACATACTCGTAACACCTCCAGTAGAGTTTGTTCCTTCTGGACATATTGCAGCGTTCTCTTTTGTCTCTCCTGCCTCCGAACTACTACAGTTTACCCATTGTTCTTGGGGAATACTACCACTCTTGGCCTGTTGGTCTTGCCGGTCCTTGAGGCTCTGGAGGACCTGGAGGGCAAACTCATATGCAAATGCCATTTGGAAAAACCAGTGTTGCTTCGACCGTGTGGTCATCTTCAAGTCCTCGGCTCCCTGTCATCATCGGCATCGACTGTTTCTGATACGTTGAAGTTTTGGACTTTGAAATGAAACCAGAAACGCTCCCATTGCTAATAATACTACAGCTAAACTCATACACGATATTTGCATCGTGTCATATATTTCACCTAAAAATTCTGTTCCAGGTTAATATGGAATAGGAAGATTTCAATCCTCCTTAAATCTTATATCTTTTCTATATCTTTAACCCAAAAATGGTAAAAGAATATAATCATTACATTTATTTGGGTTTCTTTTATCTAAATGACATATTTAAGGATCAAAACCAAATCAAACTGATACCAAAATAAGTCCTATTAACTTAGGCTATAGTCAATTTGGCAACATGCCATTTTTAAATCTGTAGTATGGATTACGGAAGATACTAAAAGTGTAAAGATAAAAATGAGTCGATCCCCAATTGAAGACAACTAGGATACATCCTGTTCATGAAGCGTTTTTTTTGAGTAAGTGATATCTATAAACATTTTCTGTACTAGTGATAGCGAAAGTATATGGATATTTTATTAGCACATGCTAAAGCATAGATTCTTTACTAGAGACTAGTATTGTAACATTAAATGTTAAGGTTATTATAATCACTTGGGTAAAGATTTCCAACGTTGAAAACATCACAAGCCAGTATCAAATCGGTCTATCTGGTCCTATTTTTCTTTGTGGCCACAAGTTTAAGCATTCCGGAACTTCATAACTTTTATCCGTTTGATGTTACCGCGACGCCTTCAGTTACTATAACACCAAGTGGCGCAGATGGGGAGGAATTTGATAACGGGGATGACAACAGAATTCAAGAGGAACAACATGGAGAAGCGATACAACCCTCACTGAATGCAGAAAAACCGGATACCAACGACCAGGATCGTAAAGGTGATTATCAAATTGTTATACCTGACGGCGCTGCATGGAAAGAAACAATATCAGAACGATTTTATCCCCCAGAAATAATCGTTCCAACAGGTTCGGACGTAACATGGATAAATGAGGATGATTTAACACATGCAATTTCTAGCGGTAAAAAGGCAGGCTATGGAATGTATGAATTTCTGCAGGATGGTATATTTAACTCTGGAGACCTAGATGGTGGAGAATCGTTCACATTTCATTTCGCCAAACCTGGCAGGTTCGAATATTTCTGCGTACCGCATCCGTGGATGAACGGACTTGTTACTGTACAATAAGTGATTTGGTTGCCATTTAGCTCACTTGCAAGAGGTTATTAAAGATAGCACAGTATTACAACTGTTATTCTCAGAATCATTCCAATTCATATGAATTATGTCATGAGATTGATGACAGTACCAGCAGTAATACAGCGAATTCAAATCACTTATGGTAGCATAAGGTTGGTTCTTCGATAGATTGTAATACCATTACGGGAATACCGTTTAGGATAGAGATAGGGTAAAAAAATTATAGGCGGATAGGATGACCCTTCTTTCGCAGGGGGAATGACCTGTATATTTATCAACTCCAAATAATTTTTTAGCGAATTTGTCTATATGTTCTTCAGCAATTCAACTGCAATCGCTATCTGCTGATTCTGTACACTGCTCCGTCTCTTAGCGAAGTAACATACAGCATCCCATCTGGACCTACCTCTAGATCGGTTGGAACTCCAAATCCTTCACCGAAGATAATACTTTGAAGCTCAGAGTCTGTATCAGCCACTTTGTCTGCTAACGTCCCGTTTAAGCGCAGTCCAGTTCTTTCCGAATCTGGCTCAAAATGATATATTCTGCCAAATGCATAATCTCCTACAAACAAATCATTTTTGTAAGAGGGTCCAAATCCATCACTATTGAGAAACAAAAGTGCAGTAGGTGCTACAGTCTGATTCCACACAAATTTCGGATCACTATATTTTCCAGTTCCATTAAATGAAACCAATCCACTATAATTAAAGCCAGGGGGAGCAAATCCAGTTACGTCTTTCCAACCTCCATTAAACTCTGACTCTACTAGGTTAATCTCGTCATTTGTATGCACACCATTTTCGCTGAGCCAAAGTTTTCCCGTGATAGGATCAAAGTCTATACCAAAACTGTTTCTTATCCCGTACGCAAAGTAGGTTTCCATCTTGGCAGTAGGATCTAACATTCCAGACTCAACGATTTTACCATCTTGTGTAATTCTGTGGACGCCGCTAGTTCCGTCTGCATAGGGTCCTTTCTCAAAGTTTTGCGCCTTCGTTTCATGTCCCTGTTGATTATCGTCCTGGATTTGACCTACTACTAAATAGACGTAATTGTCAGGCCCAACCATGACTGGACCTCCGTTATCCATCGAACCCTGCCCCGCAGGAAAATCTAAAAGTAGCTTTGGGTTTATAAGACTACCGCTATCACCCGCTAATTCGTATCGATACAGTCGATTTCCACGTGGGTCACCTTCGTCATCATGTGACGTCGATGATTCCGAGTAGTACAAAAATACAAAGGTTCTGCTCCCATTTTGGTACGAATCTATACCTATCAACCCTCTAGAATCAGCCGTGGAAACATCTAGGTCTAATATGGTTTGAGTGATCTCTCCATCAATGACTCTCTTAACCATTCCTGTATCCTCCTCAATGACTAAAAAGTCATCAGGACCCAAAAAAGTTAAGCCAGTTGGTCTTAACAATCCGTCCACTATCTTCGCCAAGTGGAAATCAGGAGATTCTAGAATTGGTTCTGCTAAGGCCATGCTAACTTCATCGCCTGGTAACAGCATCACATAGCAATATGAAACAACTACCACAGCGAAATAAGCAAAGTGGGTCATGAATGCTACCATATATAACAGCCTTATTAGTGCATTTGGTTCCATCATTTACCCCGATAGATTTCCAATTAGAGGCAGAATGGGCAAATAGGACGTAATTATCTGCTCGATCTGATCTTGCCATCTTTCAGAGAATCTGTGGATTTCGTGTAATTTGCTTTTGACAAGGATTAACCGTAGCGTTGATGTAATCTCACTTAATGCAGCAAATTTTCTGGGGCCATAAGTGCGGAACGAACACCTCTATATTGCTAAAATACTCCAAATACCCGGTGGAAACTTTTGTAACTATCAGCTCCTATAATCTGTTTAGCTACTTTCCTCAATGTGAAAGTGGAGTAGATATGAAATCCATCATGGGGATAATAAACGTGAAATGGAAACATAGAAATTATTGTATCCTGGCTAATTCTGAATCACGCATTCCAGCATGGTGCATATTATTCTCAAAGAGTCTTAAGTGATAAGGAATAATCTTCATCTAATAGAACTAAAAATAGTATCCCATTTATTGATGGAAAGATCACATGTCATAGTCCAATGACATTAAAATTATCAGTAACTGTTGGCGTCGGGATAAGTATCGTGGCATTGATGGACGTATTGATATTTAGTTCATTTAATGAAGAGCAAGCCGCGTTCGGACTCACACGTGGAACTCCATACGATGATCTTTTGAGCAGCTCCTTGACAGAAGATTCGAATCGGAATGAATTGACTTTTATGGAAACAAATACCACAGAGGCAGGACCATCTGCCAATAGCAACAGTACATTTATTTATGGTGATCTAGGTAACGATGAAATCAGAGGTTCTAATCAAAGCGACCATTTAGGTGGAGGGCCAGGAAGTGATGTGATTTATGGCTACAGTGGCGGTGATTACATTCAAGGAGGCCTAGGTATTGATTCTCTGTATGGCGGCGCAGGAGACGATGTCCTCTCTGGAAGCGAAGGCGCTGACTATTTTGATTGTGGCGAAGGAAGAGACAGCGTAGACGATTTCAAGCCCATGGAAGGAGATTTCTCAGTCGCGAACTGTGAAATCCTGGAAAACGAAGAAATGCCAGTAGCGATGCGCTGACGAGATGAGACTAACACCTCTCACTTCGCCTTGCACATGACGTACATACAATAAGCGATTTAGTGATTCCTAAGTCACTTATTAGGATGAATTTACTGCAATCGAGGTTTATTCCAATTCTGAAACAGGCATCGAGATTTATTCCAATTCTGTAGAACAACTAATATTCGTCTATGGACATGTTTGGGTGGCAAGTCTCGCATGTTCCGAAATTCCTGCTACTCGCAAGAGTAGCTTATCCTGCTAACCCAACATATCGTAATTCATGTTCCCCCGAACGATGTTACAAATGAAACTGAAAATATGCGCTACAGAAGAAGCTAAAATATAGTTCCTTTATTGGGCATTCTTTTCCAAGAGGGTTGCTGCTGCACTCTAAATAATTATACGGTGACTGTATGTGCCTTTCTTCTCCCTACGACTTTGTGATATAACGCGATATGTTCCTTGGCAACTTGCTCCCAATTTATTTTCACCCTGAATTCATTAACCTTGTCGATATATTTATCATAATTCTTGTCCAGGTATACCATTGCATCCGAGAATTCTTTTGGATTCCGACCAACCGCGATGCCTAATCCTCGCGATGCGAATTCAACAAAGAATCCTAAACGTGAGGCGATAAAGGGCAGGCCGTACGACAATGCGTCGAACATGATTCCAGATCCCGAGCTAACCTTGTAAGGTAAAATGACTGCATCTGCACATGAAAATAACTCACATAGCTGCTTTTCGTTCAGGTAATCTCTGTGTAAATCAATCAAGTTCTTTTTACCCGCGCCAATAGTGTAGTCTTCATGGCTATATTCATTCTTAGAAGCATTGATGACAATAGTCCAACCTTGAGGTATGTCCATTTTTTCAATAACATCCCAACCTTTGGTCGCCGTCGCGTAACCGAGTGCCAAAGCAACTCGACCATCGACTGGGATAGAATATGACTTCCTCAGATCACACTTGTTTCGATTTGTTGTAAAATCTTGTTTTTCAGCGCCATGGAATATCACATTACATTCCTTCTTTCCTAGGGTCCAGCTAATGTAGTGAGAGAATGCTATTCCAGCGGCGCTCTGTTCGAGTTTCTTTTTGTTCAATTTCTGAAAAGATTGATAATTAGTTAATCTCACCCAGAAGCTGATCATCCGTTTTACCTTCTTAACTAAGTAACTGTCATTTTGGCGTTCATAGCTCGGGATAGGCAGATTCATCCACTGCTTGAAAGGGTACGCTGAATGGAAAGTCGTTACTATCGGCACATTGCATGATTTGTAAAATGCGTCAATATTTGTACTGGTCCTCGCCGGATTAATCAAGTCAAGGCTCAAACCATATAACCCAGGCTCATACTGAACATGTACAATATCAGGTTTTAATCGTTTGATTAGCGCTAATAATATTTCAGAATTCCTTGGATTGTGCTGAGCAATTCCAGTAAGCTCTCCATCTCCTCGCTTATCACACACAACCTGAACCATAAGTCCCATCTGAACCAATTTTTCTTTGAGATGAAAAGTATAACGACCTACACCGCCAGCCATAGGGGGGTACTCTGCCGAAACAAGCAGAATTGATAAAGGTTGGTTCTCGTGACCAGGTTCGACGAGCATATCCAACTAGTATATATGTATCCCCATTATTATGCATATCTTAATTAGAACATAATCGTCTATACATATTGAACATAAGTATTATATATAAAATAGTTTTTAGTGTCAGATTATAATGCCAACAAAGTACATGACGACGCTCATGACGCTAGGTATGAGCTCGGTTAGCCTCATCGTAAATGGGTCCAATTTAGGCAAGGGACAGAGGCTGGAATTAATTGTGAGGGACGACGGAATATATATTCCACTGACAGAGCAGGATCCACCAGCCAAAGCGTACAATCAGGCAGAAGTAACATGGAAGAAAAGTCATGGCTCATGTTTAGCGTTACCCTCATCATGGATATTCGGTAGTGAACTCTTATTTGATGGAATTCTATTAGTCTCGTGACAGCAGAGAAAGGAAAAGAAATTTGAAAACGTAGTAGTGAAGGTCACAAGGAAGCAAAAACAGAAAGGATCGAGCCTTCGCTAAGTACAGATGGAGCCAGACAGTATTTGGGAGAAATATCGGCAGAAGTGAAAAAAACTAGGAGACAGTAAGGATCATCCTTAGGAACTACCCAAATTGGGATAAATTACCTATTTGCAATATCAAATTACAGAACCATCGATTTGCTATTTGTAACTTAAATTGAAGAGCACAAATCCAACAGTCCTGAATTAATAGCAGTTGAAAAGACTGACCGGCTATTGAGGAGGCTTATTAAAATGGCCAATAATTTGCTTATTTCTCACCAAAACACAGCATACACATCTTATTCGTTTACATGCCTTGGATTCTGTATGCTTACAGACTGAACAACTGCAACTTGTCCTTACTTCTGTGCCCAGCTTTGAGGAAAGTGTGTCATCTTCGGACAAGTGTCGATTTACTCCCGAGACCTGACTACCCCGTATAACCAATATGTAAAAAGGGCCACGCCGGCAATTATTAGTGCCAGACTGAGTAAGGCGGAACGCAACGTCAATACCGTCGCACCTAATAAGAATAATGCAATACTCAGAACAAGAATCCAGCGTTGCTGAGTTGACGCGTCGGAACTCATTTCATTTTCATCACTATTTAGTGCAGTAGCAGTCTTAAAGGTATTCACTTGTTTGCTGAATGAAAATCATCCAACGGCTTCATCTCTGCTTGCAATTCAGCGAATAATCGTAGATATTGAAGACCTTTTTCTGTGATTGCGTAAAACTGATGTCCATCTGCTTGGATGGAATTTACCAGATTCAATCTTAGTAAAAGACTCCTGTACCTCTGGAACTGATGCCATGTTAGACAACAGTCATATACAATGTCTATTGGTTTGCACCTTTTTCGATTTCGATTTAGACTTGTGCTGGTATTAGGGGAAGAAACGAACTTAAGGATTTCGTTGATAATTTCATATTCACTCCTATGCGATTCTCTATGACCATGCCTCGTATGCTTTTGGATTACTTCCACCGTACTCCACAGTAGTATCTCTTTTCAGTATTTTACTTTAATTTAATTTACTTTTCTCACTGCAAAAAGTCTGACTCACTAGTGATTTGAAATTAACGCGCTTAATTTCATTTTTTAGAGTAGCATTGAGAATTTCAGCGATAAATTCAGTCTTCGTTCTATGGCGAGAGAAGTGTCTCAACTTGTAACATTACTCTCAAACTTTTCATATATTTGATTAGGGATCAGGTCGGTGAATTTGCGACTGTGTCTGATGTCTAGGCTTACAACTTAAAGGCATTTGGTTTAGAGAAGGACTGAGGTGTCTGCCGATTGCGTTACTTAATGAGTTAATGTAATACAATGTAATCAAAGCGATTATAGGCGATTATTGGTAATAATAAAAGGACAAATGTCAATTGCTAACTTTAAGTCGAATTTATATCTGATGACATTTTCAGATACAGATTCAATTAGTCTTCGTAAGGAATATGATAGTTTATGGCATTAGTTAGCGGCAGAAGTAATGGAGACGATAGAGATGGGAATTTTGAGAATGTAGTTAGCGATAAGAGAGGAAGAAATTACGTCTACATCGGGACCATCTTTACGATATTTGTGATGCTGGCGATGGCATACTTAGCTATCTCGACGTTCTTTGGATCGTTCTTACCATTTAAGGGATTAGATGGAATTACAGATCGTCTGCCTTTCTATGATAATACCTACAATGACGCGGAATTTGAGGGATATTCAGGTAGAGAAGTTATTCTTATATGTTGTTCATGGGGACAAGAACTCGCAGATGGAGATCTAACTTACTTCATAGGAAATTATATGATTGACGAAGGTGGGTACGATAAAAGATTTGAGGTTGATGGGTCTTCAGTAGAAGCGGTAACTAAAGCATTTGAGGAATGGGATTCGAAGATAGAAGGGTTGACATTTACTGAAACTCCAACGAGGAGGGGTGCTGATATAGAAATATACATTCGAGAAGGCCAGAATGAAAAAGCCGGAATTACCAACAACTACTATGATTACTACGGCTTTATGACAAAATCCTATGTACTAATTTCAAGGGGTGCATTTGGATTTGCGTTCAGCGACAATCAGTTGGAGCAAATAGCAAAACATGAGATTGGACATGTTCTCGGGTTGGGGCATGCAAATTTTGATGGCAATTTAATGGCAGCTCAGGTTAATCGCGGAACCGGCTCTGTTTCAGGCTGCGATGTCCAGGCTGTGCACACCGCAAACGAGTGGTGGTTTGAAAAACCTACAGGGAACCAACCGTTGTATATTAGACAGCCAACGACAGATCACATAGACTGCAGATAACCAGAGCATAAGAGAAATTTGTATCGGTACTCAATCAATCTTCATATCTAGAGAATAAATGGGTTGCAATGTAAAATTAATGGCTGAGCTATCTGGCAGCACTTCAATAATTCAAGGGAGGTTGATAGCAAACAAGAAGGAAGAATGTTAAAGATATGTAAATTCCTCTACTTTGAATTCAATAATTGTGCACATCTATAATTATAATGTCAAAAATCAGACTCGTTTAACATTAATTTTGGTGAGACTCTTATCAAATTGCCTATCGGGATTTTCAATTTTCAGAGGCTCCTAGTCCCGCAACTGTAGCAATAGGCATCGTCATTGTTGATTGCAGAGTTGCACCTGGAGCAAACCTTTAAAATTTGAGAAGGAGGGACAACCATGCCTCGCCAGCAATCTTGGCAGAATGTCCGAGAAGCTGGATTCTTTCTACCACAAAATCTACAATAAATATTGTTAGGACTCGTGTCGGAGTATTCCTTTTTCCCTACTTTACGATTGGTTATGAAATTACTAATTTTGCCAAGGAAGCTGGGCAATAACAATATATAGAATTACCAGAAGATAAGGATACAATAATAAGATAAATGACGGTAAGTAAAGCACGAGGGCAGGACCAACTGGTTCTACTAAACTGCATAAGGGACAACCCCTTGGCGGCGCTTGCTAATTGGCTGAGCTAGTTGGTTAGCTACACATGTTTTATGATCTAACCATTAGATAGTGATGTAGAGTGGGTTCCCTTATCAGTATAGAATTGAATGATGCCCCATAGGGTTAAGGTTAGCTCAGAAGATTGTTATCTACAAAATACACCTAAATTACTAGCAATTGCGTATTGCGCTGGGTTCCTTATGCATATAACTAATACTAAATTTCAACTGCGGAATTTATTATTCCCAATCGGATCCTTAATCTAAGGATCCGAACCATCCCAAATCAAGGTTTGACAGGATTTAGAATTAACAAATAACAAGCCTCGACAAATAGGAAGACCAGACAATTTCTAATGAGGATTAATTAGGAAGCATATATAAGTTCTGCAAAGTACATTGTTAGTACTTTGAGAATCTCATTTAGAGTAACTAGCATATTGACTATTTACATAGTAGGTACAGTCCTGCTCATAGCACTCTCAGTAAATGACATCACCGGCATTGACATCAACATTTACGGTAACGATATCTCGAACACTACTTCTTCAAAAACAGCTTCTAGTGAACTAAGGCCTGAGAACGGAGGCAGCAATGCATCTAGTCAGAGAACGCATAGCGATCTCATAAGAAGCTGTAGTACTTTTCGAGGGATACTTTCAACAGATATGGCATTCTCGTGCGATTACTCTATGCTGTATTACAAGGGACAATGCGAGCAATATTCTTCATTATTGAAGCAGAATGAAACTGAAGCCATGCTGGCGGCTAAGAATGACCTTTCGTTTTGCTCAGATCCGAGGATTGATATATATATACAAGAGCATGGCTTGACTGATGCTCCTCGATCTCCTACGTTGGTTCCCGGTTATGAGTCTCCAATTGCCTGAATTCTTATAGGGCGTCGCTTATAATATACTGTTCTTGCACTCAGGATTGAAGAGAAAGATGACTCCAGGCTGCACCAATGAATGTGATGAATTTTAAGGCTGAGGCTGCAGTTAGGGATGCTTGCTTTACTGGAAATCTAAGACCATATACTTCTGAGCTCTTTTGCAATACAGGACTATCGGGACTTTACAATAAGATCGTCTAACCGTGTGGTCTAGATATTCTTATATACACGTATGTAGAATAAACCAGGAAAGATGACTAAGATTGAAAGTGAAAATAGCAAATTAGTAGTCTTAAGAAATAAGACTAATGAAGGGTATTTCGTAAGGGATATCCCAGCTAATAGTATTTTGAATCATCATCATCATCATCATTTTCAGTTTCTTGTTATTTAGTTCGACTGAACTAGAAATATGGATTGTAATATTACAGTGTTAGGAGACCTAAAGTAAACAGGTAGTTGTTGGCGTCGAGTTCAAAGATGAATATGAGGAGTTAAATTGTAGTTTTGCAATTATGACAATAGGAAATTAGAAGTGGTCGCATCAGCTATATTTGCTTCACGGACCGTAGCATTGGCTGTGGCTATAATGATGATTACTTTAGTGCTAGTGTCGATGGTGCTGGTACAAACTTTTCCGGCTGTGAAAACATTTGCACAGGATCAATCGATGAATGAGCCTGAGGCCCTCCAAACTAATGGCCTTTTATTACAAGGAGTAAATGCAACTGCTCCAGCCGGAAGAGAGGAAGACATTTACAGCATACCTGCTGAAGGCGATATCTACCGTATCACGGGGGAGGTCTTAAATAATGATACCGTTCGTTTTAGCAGCGTGCGAGTATCAGCAGTACTACTTGATAGTAACGGTCAAACCATAGGTGAAGGTTCCGCGCATACCTCACCCTCAGGCATTCAACCAGGTGCAATGGTTTCATTTGAAATCAATGTTTTCAATACTTCAGTGAAAGGGGGCATCAGCGCGATTAGCGATTTTACATTGCACGTAAATGGTAATCGGCAAGCGCTGACATTTCGATGAAGCCTTCAATAGATCATCAGCGTTTGAATACTGTTGTTGTACTACAACTAGATGGCTAGATTTTAGTTTAAAGAGGACCAGTTTAAGTAGTTCAACACAGTAAGTATAGCGTAGAGTACAAAAGAAGAAAAATGGTATTATAATCAGATAAGTAGTCAATCCAAATATGATAGTGTTCCAATGAATGGTATACACTTTCTTGTGAGTGGTTGTTCTGTGATCATTCAATGTATTCTAACATCGACTACATCGTTGCCATATCTGTTCCTGAGCTTGCCCTGCCAAATCAAAGGCAAGCCTACTCGCATGATTTATCCATCCAACCCCAGGTATTTGACTATGGATTAAGCAGTTTGTTATCGGTCATATTTAAAATGTAAAAGGAGCAAATTGTATCGATTACTACCAGACTTTTACATATTCGAATAATACACTAAATGTTTACCCAACTTCGATATCTCCTCCAGGAATCACTGCATATCTGCTTACGATTTCGTTGCCGAGATCCGATCTAACACTAAATGATGAATTTTCTCCCGGCGCCAATATAATGAATCTCGCATTTTCGGTAGAGGATGTGATCAATGTGTTATTGTTATCATAAAATTGTACTGTTACTTCTGCGGAATTTATGGTATTATTGGATTTATTGATGAGAGTCCCATTTACGATGGTGAACAATACATCTTCAGAAAATGTGTGGTTAGTTATTTCCAAATATTTAGTATTAAGTGCATCTCCCGTGGGAGTACTTGTAATGTTAGATACTCCTGATGCTGGCAAGGTGGTTGAGTTACTGCTACTCAATACCATACCGATAGCGGAGAATTCAATTGAATATAGTAAAAAAATTGCCAAAGCAAAGATGATTGCTAGAGAACCCATTGCGCAAACCGATTTTTCATTTGTTGACTGTTTCACAGCCCAGAATAGTCATCCTACTATATATGGATTTGATTGGGCAAACATAGTCGCAGGCTTTTTGAATTAAACTATTGAAATTCTATCTCAAGATGCTTCTTGAGTCCACTGGGCTAGAAATGGATTGTCATAGCAGGTAATAACTGTCAATATGAAATGATTAGAGTAACAGTAGATAGAAAGATTTGTTTATAGCTACGAATTCTATGAGTGCTAACGTCATAAGGGGACGTCGTTGCCCTGGAGTTGAAATATTACATAGACCTGAAACTGAAAAAATAGTTTGTATTATATCGGGGGACCAACTCCATTACAAGAGAGATGACGTATACGCTCATATTTGGTAATAACTTCATTTCGGATAACCCCAAATCTGTCACGTGCAATGGTACTACTCTTTTCAGTTTAGGCGAGGATACCGACGGACCTCATTTGACAGCAAAGTTGATTGACCTCTCTGCAAATAATGTGAAACTTAGTATCGATAAAAATCACTGTACCTTTTGTGCATATGATTTAATCTTAAAGAAGAATGCGCGTAGTCATATCCTCATTGACAATAAGGAGGGAGAAAATGTGATACAGTCAAGAATTCTCGATGCGTCAACGATCTTCGTTAGTGGAATGTTTGCTATAAAAAATTCGGTATTATTAGTGGTTACCCAAAATTATATCATATCTCCAAGCGGGAAAAAAATCATGCATAGCAGAATTTGTGCGAGAAATGGCTCAATATCAATAACCAATAATGGGATCGTATCCGAGACCTAAATGCTAGTTAACCTATACTTAATCTTAACGTCCCCTGTGCCTTGTCAAGGTCTTTTGGATTTTAAACTTGGGATATTCATCTAGCTCTAATTATAGACACTAATTGTTGATCATGCTTAACTTTAAACCAAGACCCCTTGACCTTTCTTAGAGCAGGATTGCCTTTTCCCATGAGGCATTAACCACACGTCCGTTTTTGCTTGGAATTAATGAGAAGGGGGGAAAACATTAGCTTTATGCCAATAGAGGGAGGAAATCCTGGTGATCCAAAAAAATGGAAAAGTTTAGGCTTCATCCCTCAAAAAGGGCTCAGACCTTTGTATTTTGAATCATAGAGGGAATAATAATTTAAATATGGACATCATACAGTAATGTAATATAATAATGGTGTTTAATCATGACCGGACCGTTATGGTGCTAAAAATGAAATGATGCCTCTCTCAGATATCTTCTCTGTTCTTTCCGACAATGACTCTTTAAAGATAATTCAAATGATTGTCGATCACCGCGATCCCAAAATTACCGACTTTGACAGTCCTAAACGATATTACACCAGGCTCTCAAAACTAAAGAATGCACTTATTATTAAAAGGAAGGGGAAGTCCTTCGAGATTACGGCATTTGGATCGGTAATATATGACATGATCCAGACGGTTCAGCTCACTCATGATCTTCACTGGAAGCTGCAGGTTATAGATGCCATTGGTGATCGGGTCCCTGAGGTAGAGCGTCAGCAGATCATAGAGTCATTGATACCAGACAAGTCTATCAGAAAGACATTAATAGAAACAAGACTAGCACCCTTGTCTCCGATGAAAGTTGACTGAGGATTAATTGTTTGGCCGATTTATTGATTGATTGAATATCCTCCTCTCAGTTTTGAGTTCTATGAAGAATCTCAATTGCTATAGAAGATCTCATATAGATGATGAATAGACATCTAGCCCTGACTGGAAAAACAAATTCATGAACAGATTGACCAGAATCCATAAACAGATTGAACATTGTAGTCGCACAATCTAGATAAACGAGAACTTTAAATGCTCCTTCGGTGTACAGACATGACAGTAAGAATCCTGTTTGCAGTTTGACTGTTTTTACTTCGTTTGATTGTTTGTCTTATTTTTTAACTACTATTAGGGTCCTATTCGCGCCATTTGTTGAACCCCAAAGAAGCTCATTCCCGATACCTATTTTTGCCAAAACCTAGGTGTTGCACATTATCTCACAACAAATGATTCACAAGGTGATGGATAATAATAACAATAGTTACAATTGTAAGGAGAGTTTTTCTTGTAGAATGGACATTTCTAAGATCACAAATTTACCTGTGTTGCCTTAGCTAAATACCTTAATTAGATATATACCAACGTAACTTTCAGTAGTAACAGAAGGTTCACATAAATATCTAGTTTTCAAGTTCTGTTTGATTCTAATATGAAATACAGAAGTAGAACCGAAATTGCAGGCCTAATCCTAGAGGCAGCAAATGGAGGAGGAGCTACAAAAACAAAAATAATGTACAAAGCATTCCTATCATTCGCTCAGCTTAGAGAATATCTTACTACACTGCAGGACAACGGACTAGTTGAATACGAAGGTGGGATGCAAACATACAGAACTACTGAAAAGGGAATGAGATTGTTGGACATCTATGAAAAGATGAATGAATTGGCACCACCACTTACTACGACGGCAGAGAACAGATTCGTCCACATTGGAGGTCGCTAAGAATGAATCAAACAAGTGCAACAAGATCGCTAATGTTTGCAATTCTTGCGATGGGAATAGTCTTCTCTGTAAGCGGACTGGTTGTCGGACATTTCGTACAATCAGCTGATGCAACACATCCAAAACATAGAGAATCCAATGGTCGCGATGGTAACAGTAACACCAGCAACAACCCTTCAGCATCTCAGAATTTAGGGACTAGCCCAAATGGTAACACTGGAATTGGTGATCTTGGTGTGGGTACCGGTACCGGTAGCGGTGGCGGCAGTGGCGGTTTGGGATCTGAGATGACAGCACAACAGCTCACTACGCCAGTAGGAGGAGCACAAGCAGCATCAACAAACGCAGCATGTGGACAAGTGGTAAGCGGAGTAGTAAATCTAACTGCAAATCTTAACTGCAGTGGAGATGGTATCATAGTAGGTGGTCCAAACACAGTAATTAACATGAATGGATTCTCAATCACAGGACCTGGACAGGACAGCTCTAAAGTTGGGATTATGGTACCAAATGTTGATAATGTAGTAGTAAATGGACCTGGTTCACTCAGCAACTTCCAAGCAGGAGTACTTCTTACTGGAGCAAATGGATTTACGATTAATTCTGTCATACTATCTAACAACCAGATAGGTACATTTATGACAGGAGCTGAAAATGCACAAGTAAAACAAAACATTATACAGGGTAATAGTATAGGTGTAGCATCTCACTCAAGTACAGGTGGTGCTATAGACTCAAACCTTATGAATGGCAACTTGCTAGCAGGAATAACATTTGTCAACACACAACAGTCCAGTGTAGGAATGAACAATGTAGTTGGAAGTCAGAATGGAGTATTTCTAGATGGACAGAGCAAACAGAATACAATATCAGCAAATAACGTACTTGAGAATGTAATTGACCTTAACAATGCAAACGGACTACCAACAAACATCAACGCAAATCAATATGTGGACAACAGCTGTCAGACAAGTAATCCAAGTGGTCTGTGTATAGGAAGGTAGTAAAGAGACCCAAAAAAACATACTTTTTTTCTTCTTTTTGTCAAGTCGTCAGAATGCTTATTTGATCAGGTCTTTAAAATTCCATCTCAATTATAAAGAACAATAGGACACTCAACGAGCAACACACAACAACAGTGTTACTAGTAAAACCATTGAATTCTTCTCAATTGATCTACTCTACTACTCATTAATTCAATTTGGGAATTACTCATTCACCATTTAAGAAGGTATTTCATGAATCCACAGGCATTTAGTACAACTCACCAAGTTCAGGTACATTCCAAATAGTGCTTGTAACAAAATAATATCAATTGAATTGAGTCTGACAGTATTGAAGTAAATTGGTAATATTTTTCGAGGAGATTTCTTTCGAGACACATTGCAAAATCCTAATTCAAATGAATACAACCAAATATCATCGAATGCTATTCAATATTGCATTTGTTAAATTAATTAGTGATTCTGAACAGATTATTTGATACATGTAAAGCGAACCATTATTCATGCTTCCATATGTAACGTAAGTTAAGGGGATCCTTTATATTCTTCTTCTGCCCATATTATATCCTTTATGCTTTCTGCCACGAAAAATGCAAACAAGTATGGTAGCAAGAATCGGAATGACCTATTGGTAAGCTTCAAGGGAGTTAAATATGGAGCTTTTGCTGGTTTTGTAGCAACCTGGTCTATTTCCTCAGTGATCGTCTTAACTGAATTATTACTGGGGCTGAATATAGGTGCATTCTACTCGGTCATGGGAATTAGTTTAGGTATAAATGATATTACGGCCGCAACTTCGATAGCTTTTGGTCTTCACCTCATAGTCGGGACCATAATAGGAGCAGTGTTTGGTGCAATAGGGATCAGGTGGAAAAAAATACGTATGCTCAATCCGTACAAATCCTCGTTAGTTGGCATGGGAGCAGGTATCATACTCTGGCTCGTTTTGTTTTTGCCAATAACTTTATTCCTGGTGCAACCAGCTATTAATTCCATTACTACCATATTGGCTATTGGATCGCAGCAGGCAGTATTTTCTGAAGACGTGAACCTGTCTATTAGAAATATCTCATTAGTTGCACTTTCATTTCATCTAATATGGGGCGCTATTTTTGGAATCATAGTCAGCTCTTTACTAAGAATCAGAGTTTTCAAAATAAAACAGCATTATAACGATATTATTAACATAGATCCAAATATTAGGTTGGTTAACATTAGCGATTCGGAGGGTAAAACAATGTATTCTCGTCATGGTGAAGGTGTAAAAAATCTACTTACTGCAGATGAGAGCAAAAAATCCATTGAGATGGCTATGACCGGATGGAGAGTAAGGAGTGAGCTTTCCCACAAAATAGGAAGGGGAAGATATGTCATCGCAGAGTATGAAAAAATCAAGCGAATCACCATGCCATTTGGAGAAGATTATCTTCTTTATCTAACCACAGAACCACAGGCCAATCATTTAAACATTATAAATAGAATTCGCAAATTAGAGGCAGGATTAAACTATTCCTTCGGCTGACTAGTGAGCACTGATTTTTCGTGAACTGTGCTAATTATGCGCGCCAATAACAAAAGGGTAAAAAAAGTCTGTAGCAACTGTAGTAAGATATGATGGATATTTTAGCACATTCCATGAATGACTGAGAATTAGAAAAGGAAACATTCCTGCGACTATTATTACAGCAAGGATCTTGCTAAACGAGAGTCGTACAAGTATTTCAGATGTAATGATAATACCATCATTTAAATCGGTTGGCGTGTGTGATCATCAATAGCATGCTAGAATCTTACTTAATATACTGTTTCAAGTAACATCAAGGAAAAGCTTCTAACAATACTCACACTTAGGATAAACAAAAAATTTTTTTAGTGGTGATACTTGCTGAAGAAATTGTACTATAGGAATCGAAAATCCTCTTTTACGGTGATAAGTCCCGTATGACTATTTGTTCTTTCAATAGCAGGAAGGGCTAACTCTCTTTTGACAAATTGGCTAAGTTCTTTGCGATTTCGAAATTTGGCTACAATTATCATATCTGTAAGTCCTGTGATGTCGTATACTGCGCACACGTTTGGTAATTTAGAAATTGCTTTTTCGACTTCCATTATTTTTCCTTTAAGTGCTGTAACTTCTATTATTGCTGTCAAATCGTAGCCTAATTTCTCATGGTCGACTATAGCAGAATAGGATTTGATTATTTGATGGTCTTGGAGTCTATTTATTCGAGAAAGCACAGTTGGTGCAGAAACCCCTATCTGATCGGCTATGTTTCTATACGAAAGTTTCGCATCAAGAAGAACTTTTTTTAATATCTTTGCGTCTGTCTCGTCAATATTCAATTGATTTCCCTTAACTACTTTTCAAAATGGAAGTCTGTGATAAACCTTATTGTGTTCTTTTACTTTTGGCAGAAACATATTAACATAACCTTCAGTGGAACTGGCAATGGCATATATGCCATATTTCATCTATCTTAGCTTAGGATCAGTTTACAGATGCAAGAGGCAGTAAGTAGGTTCAAAGAGAGTAACCAGTCGACATTTTTCATCTTGATAATTCTTGATTCTCTGCAATTCAGAGCACCTAGGTCTCAAATTTATCCGTTTGGATAAGTTTTCAGATATACGTTATCAAGAAACAGACTTAGTTTTGCTTAATAGTTTCCTTCTTAGCTTTGCATCGTGTGTTTTTATTCTTAAAGCCGTACCACAGCAGGGACATCTTGACCCATTATCCCATCTTATAAAAACCTCACATTCGGTACATCGTCTTACACCATTCTCATAGAATGAAGCGTGAAACGACTTCTTTGCCTTATACTCGATGCAAATATTTCTACAGGACATACTATCTCAACCTAAATCAATTCATCAACACAATTAGTTAATTTCCCAACCATATCGTACATCAAACTCATTTGCTGCAACATTTTGAATGTCATTTGGTTGACTAAAAGTTTCTCTCATTGATATAGATTCGGAATTTGTTTCTAATAATCTGCATGTTAACAATTTGATGTTTCCCATATTAAGAACAAAAGCTGGGGAATTGCTCATCTCTGATTCTCACATGCTGGTTTGTCTACCTAGACACTTCTGATGTTTGGAACGAGCACAGATTTAACTTGCTTGAACACGCATGGTGGTATTGACTTGTCTTTAATCTTGCAGGCTGTAAAGTGCCATCCAACTTCAAGAGCTAAGTAGCTAACAGCAAAGCCAAGTCCTACATATACGAGCAAATTCAGATTTTCAAACATTTTATTCGTGTACAACAGATTTGTATTATATAAAGGTCTTTCTTCCAGAATTTAACACTTGGCATGTAACACAATCTCATACTTAATACATGTTAAGATCTTCATTAAAATCATGGATGCCTCCTTATCGGTTGTAAAGAGGGACATTTTGTTGTTAGTACTAATAAATAATATCCTGGAACATCCCTAAAAAAATTTAATTGTTTAACCCTGGAAAAATTTAATTGTTTAACTTAGTGCTCCCTAAACTCTTAAAAACTGATATACCTGATATTTGTGTTTAGCATCTGAGCGAGATGGATACTTCCATTTAATTAAATCTAATTTCACTTTGACAAATTTACACCTTTCTAAAAACTCTTTGGAGTCAACTGACGATAGTAAAATATTATGAATTTGCTCGCCTACTAAGACTTGGTTTGGTTTTGCGATAGAGGTTATCTTGGAGGCCATACTTATGCTTGAACCTACTATGTCCACATGTGATCTTATGAAACTCCTTCCATAAACCACCACAAGAGTCTTCCCATAACTTAATCCAACTTTTACCGTGATCTCAGGTAATCCAGACATTTTGAACGCTGGATTGATTACTTGAGTTATAATTTCAAGTATCGCTGTTGAACAGTTTAACGCATTTCTGCACGCCAGCGCTTCATCGTACATGGCTGGAAACAAGATAATAACAGCATCACCTTCGTACTTGAATACATAGCCATCATAACCAAATACGATATTACTTATCTCTTGAGCAAAAACCTGGACCATTAAGGCGAATTTATTATCTTCAAGAGACAAGCTCAACTCCGTTGAATTGTTGATATCAACAAACATTATGACAAGATTCGTTTTGGTATTGACTTGTCGCCTCAATAACTTCGCGCAGTCTTGAGTTGACATATCAAGTTGAAGGCCGTCCTGAAGGGTTTTGGCCACTCTTGCACGAATTTCGGATAAATCTAGACTAGTGATATTAATTGAATTTTGAACCATGATTCAATTCCATATGGTAAGTAATTAATAGGCTTTGATAGACCAATAGGATTACTGCACCAATATGAATTCGATCTCTGCGTTTTCAAATCTAACCTTATACTAGGCAATTTAGTATACCTGCGTGATTTTTCTAGTAACCATGTCTGCTGCTACTACTACTATGTTTACAATTCTCGTCTCAATCTTTGATTCCAAATACAAAAATATAATCTTATTGATAATATGATGTCGTTCTTTACATAAACCTATTATTCTTTGTATTTATTTCATGGAGTGATAATTCGGTTATGGGGAAGATAAATTAAAAATTCTCATTTACGTATTTGAATTATATAAAAAAAGGATTGGGGCGCGCAGTCGTCCTATTGCAATACTTCCACAGTACCTGTCATCCAGGGATGTAAAACGCACAGATAATTATATGTGCCTGGCTTTTCAAAAGTCGCCGTAAACGTATTCCCTGTACCAGGATATTGTTTTTCTAACCCTTCAGGGAGGAACCATCCAGAATTAACATACATCTCATCTCCTGCAAAAGAGTAGTTTGCATTTGGATTCATAGATTGCACTCTGTCTTGCGAATCAATTGCAACCGGGTTATACGTTCTCGAGTTTATCGCCAAAAGTGTGTTCTTTCCACCTTCGCCTGGAATCAAAATTGGCCCATTGTTAGAGCCAGGTGGAATAGCATTAAATTCTGTCGTGTTAGAGACAGCAAGCGGAGAAACCACACCTGCAAACGTGCTGTTATCTAATACGAAAGTAACTGTGTGCGGTTCTGCCGCTCTTAAGGTCGGATTGTACCAGGCGACAGAATCTCCGGCATTGATCGATACCTTTTGAGGAAGGAACACAGTCCACGGAGCCGACGCATTTCCACCACCAGCTGCTACCTTGACTATTTTATTTTGTGCTAAGGTTGCGTTAGAGGTCATGCCGCTCCTGACGGTAAACATTACAAGAGCCATCATACATCCCATACTAATTATGCCAAAAAACATTCGATTACGAACCATTTGTTCTATTAGCAAGGTCAGTAAAATATAAACATCTCGAATCATCACTGATTCGATTCAGGATACAAGATATGAAGTAGAAAATAATCAATTCACGTCAGGTTTAGAACCCGCACTACGCTACTAAGGATTAGACTCAACAAACCATTCCAAAGTTAGAGGCGACCCAATTCTGTATGAAAGCTGCCTGATCATGTCGTGCCAGAAAATTATCCCAATCTCCTCAACAAGAGTAATCGGTTACAAATGGTAAGTTAGAGGATGAACCAATTTGAACTATCTACATAGCTAGCTAGCCATTATTGGGAAGAGAGGGAAGGCGGCGGTGGTCTTTCTCCCATCACAGCATCTAAATCAAGCTCAGTCCCATTTCTGAATACCTTTAGCACTATTTTTTCTCCGGGCAAAGTATTCCTTTCAAGAAAAGACACTAATTGTTCAAATTCAGTAATCTTCTCTCCATTGATCCCTACTATTACATCGCCGCCATGCTTTTTACCATACTGATCGGTTGTAGTTCCACGCAGACTTGCGTTATCAGAAGGCCCTCCTTTTGCAATTGTATTTACAACTACTCCCTTCACATCCGGTGTGATATTTTCTATATTTGTTGCTAGATCCGATGTAAGGGTGGTTCCAGTCAGTCCTAAATATGGATGGGTGTAGTTGCCTTTTTCAATTAACGTTGGCACTATATGTTCAATTAGATTCATTGGTATCGCAAAACCTAGACCTTGCGACAGTGCACAAAGTTTACTCCTACTACCTCCCCTTGTGTATTCAGCAGAGGACCACCAGAGTTGCCCGGATTTATAGCAGCATCTGTTTGGATCACGTCGGGAACAGAATACTGAACTTCAGGGGCTGGAACTAATCTACCTACCTGACTCACTATTCCCGTTGTCATTGTGCCTGCGAGGCCATAGGGATTGCCTATAGCGATGACCTGGTCACCCACACTTAAGGTGGAAGAATTCCCTACTGGGAGGGGCTTTAGTTGCGATAGATCAATTGTATTATTTTGAGTTTTAATAATTTTCAAAACTGCCACATCAATATACGGATCCACGGCCGTCACATTTGCTCTCAACCTGTCCCCATTTGTAAAAGTCACATCAACAATCTTGGCATCGCCAACTACATGCCTGTTAGTAATAATGTGTCCTTGGTTGTCAATTAGGAAGCCCGAACCTAACGCAGTTCTATTTTCCTGCGATGGGTCAACTGCTATGCCGGTTTGTGGGACCGTCCTAGTTATCTGTACCACAGAGTCCTGTGTCTGTTTGAAGATCTTGTTCAGCATATTTCCAGACGTTTCTGTTAAAGGCGGAACTACCAAGGAGGAATTGTTATCTATTGCTTGCAAGTTGGAACCGTTGTTCACAGTCCCATTTTGTCCTGCAACCTGCATTTGCAATTTCATTGGTGTTGTTGTGTTCTGATACTCAGTAGAATAAACGGTGCTTGTTTTCTCAGAGTTGAAAGAAAACAATAGTCCACAAGAAAATAAGACAATTCCTACTAACAGTAATATCGAGGGTATCAATTAGGCTTTCGTCAGTTCTTTTTTTCTGTGTCATATTTATTATCGTTGCCCTTCACGAGGCGGTTAGAATGTCGGCACATATCATTTGTTTGGTTAAGCTCTACTACTGTGTAAGTAAAGTTCAGCAATCAAGATGGAGTTTTCAGCAACAATGGTGACATTGTTGAGAGTGATTTTCTAGCCTGTGACTTCGATGGCTGCTAAATCATTTAGGTAATTTTCATTTCTAGTCATATCAACTTCACTGTGGTATCTCTGTTACACTGGTCAAGAACTTGAGCATAAATCCCGCTTACATCAACCACTCCTTCCACATACAAATATAGCAAAGCCGTGCTACCTTGCACTTATGGTTATGCGGGCTATTATTTTTGATATGGATGGTGTTTTGGTGGACACTATGCCGTCGCATTTTAAAGCCATGAGAGGAGCGGTCGCGGAGTTTACAGGAATTGATTTGGACGAGAGGACATTCTATTTACTTGAAGGAATGCCCATAAAGGAAATGGCACATAAAATACTTGAACGTAGGGGTTTTGAGGTCAAGAAAGAACAGACTAATTTGGCTGCTCTTGAAGAGATGATAGGCGCAAGAAAGAAGCAAAACTTTATGGAGATGAAGCAGATTCCTAAACCATTTATGGGCGTTCGAAAGTTAATACTACAAGGCCTAGAAAAAAGCTGTTTAAAGGCGGTTGTAACCGGTTCATCTAAGCAAGAGCTGGATATTATTTTGGATAAGAACTTTGGAACGAATGTGTTCTCTGTTATGGTAAATGGCGACGAATTCGAAGGAAAAGGCAAACCTGATCCTGCCCCATACCTGACTGCTCTAAGCAGGCTCAAAGTGCCTGCTGCTAACGCTCTAATAATTGAGAATGCTCCCTTGGGGGTACAAGCAGCCAAGAGACTGGAGCGAAATGCATTGTTGGTACTGAACGCTTCACCACTCACAGTTGATGATTTCAGAGGATTAATTGATAACAAGAAGGACATATTTCGGGATATAAATGAAGCAAGCAGCTATCTGATGGATTGGTGTACTGCTAGTACTAAGCAGTCCTGAGCAATGCAGTTTATTGGAAGATTCTTTGATAATGACAACAGGTCTTTGGGGCGGGTATTATAACTCCTTCTTCCACTGTTATCTTAAGGCCAATTAATGTTATTGTGTTCTAAAACAAATAACTGAAAGAGGACCAGCTCGTTCTGAGAGAGGGATCCAATTTGAGCTCGACTTTAATCAGTGAGTCCTATCAAAAAGATTGATCATGTTAACGATCCAGATCGGATCGTCGGTGATGTGTCATCGGAATTTAGAACCACGGAACCATTCAAATGGGCCAAACCGATGATAGATAGATAATAGCCTAGGTGCTTGTTCGTAATAATTATGGGCTGACACCATAGAATCCTCTCCTTGAGTATACTAATTCGTTTGTATGGGTTCGCTTATTTTCAGATCTGTCTGTGGACATTAATATTTCGTTTCCCATCATCAACCAGCGAGCCTAACACCTAGTTTTCCCAGGATTGTTATTTTTATCCGACACCGTACCTTTTCGAGTACCGGCTACGTGAATATACTCCGCGAATCCTTGCAAAAGGATTCAGACTCGTGCGGATGACAAACAAAATCCACTAAGGTATCATCCGAGCATAGCGAAAAGCAATCTCCCCTTTTAATCAACTTTTTATAGTCGGCACTATAGGATGGGACTATAAATGAATAAGAGTATATTCGTAGCGATGATTGTAGGAGTCATTATCGGGTACTCTGATAGACTCAACTGTAGTGGCAGGATATGCACAACCTTCCCTCCCTTCTGGAGAGCAGCTACGGCTAATCGAAGAATCTAGACCTTCACTGCCTTCAGGGGAGCAGGAAAGACTAATTGCGGAACTTGTTAAAGGAGGAAGCTTCCTAATGCCAATTGAGGATACAAGAAAAGTGCTGGTGTCTTCAGAAGGTGCACCTATCGCTACTTCCGATGAGAATGTATACATTGCGTGGTGGATAAATGAGACAGGTAACGACGAAGTAATGTTTAGATCGTCCAATAATGGAGGCTCAATATTTAGTGACAAAATGAACCTAAGCAACAGTACTGATACTGATTCACAAGATGTAGAAATAGATGCAGAAGGTGACAACGTAGCGGTAACATGGTGGGAACGCAATTCAACACAAAATGAACCTATGGCTAGAATGAGTACAGATAATGGTCAAACCTTTGGGTCTTTGCTGAATCTTGCTGCAAATGGAACTATTAGCAGTGGAGAACATACGCAATGACTCGACATAACAAACAAGAATGCAATAGTAGTAGTATCACTATTGACCTATCGAGGCTATGACATTTAAAGACATGATTCCCACTTTTAATGCGTCACGTTTAGCAACGGCAAAGAAATTTGAATCGATTCTGACGTATGTTTTCATAGGGATAACAATAGGAACATTAGGTCTGAGTACTATTCCCGCCAACAATTATTTGTTACAGGTGGCATACGCCTCATCTTCTTCAGGAGCTTCAACGGCAACTGCAGCTGGCGACGCTGCGTCAGCGGCAGCAACTTCTGCAGGTGCTTCAGCTGCTGCTGCTGCAGCGGCTGATTCAGCTGCGTCAGCTGCAGCATCTGCAACTGGCGGAAGTGCTGCTCCAGTAGCAGCGGGACAGGCTGCTCGCCTCCGCAGCAGCAGCGGCAGGTGCTTCGGCAGCCGACAGCGCAGCCGCTGGGTCAGCAGCCGCAGCGCCGCGAGCAGGTGCTTCGGCAGACGCAGCTCGCAGCGCTGGGTAGCAACTGCTGCAGCGGTTGGAAATGATGATGACGACGAAGATGATGTTGCTGCCGCAGCATCGGGTTGCAGCTAGTGAGAACGGAGCTTCGAGCAGCAGCAGCAGCAGCGGCAGGAAGCGGTGCAGCAGCCGGGGCAGCTGCCAGGATCAGCTGCAGCCGCAGGCCGCAACGGCTGGCGGCAGGCTCATCTGCGGTTGCCTCAGCATCCGCATCGGCAGCTGCTGCCGCTGCAGCTGGTAGTTCTGCCACAGCTGCTGCCGGAGCAGGCTCAGCCGCGGCTACCGCAGCTGCGGCTGGTGAAGATCCAGCAGCGGCAGCAGCGAGGCAGCAGCTAGTGAAGCTGGAGCGTCTTCAGCAGCAGCATCGGCGGGCTGGCGAAGCGAGCTAGTGCTGCGGCATCGGCAACATCTTCTGCAGAAAATGTTGGCGCATCTGCGGCTGCCGCAGCAGCGGCCGGAGCAGCAGCAGGCGCTGCTCGCATCCAGTGGAGGAAACGAGGAGGAAGCGGCTGACTCGGCTGCAAGTGGAGCACAATTGGCAGGTGAACCTCCTGACGCAGTTCCGCCAGAACCAGATGATAACCTGCCTGCTCAATGTCCAGAGGGTACTGTATTTAGTACCAAGGCCGGTGAATGTGTATCAGAGGGTCCGCAACCCATAGGACCACAGGAAGAAGCAGAACAAGGAGAACCACAAGCCGAGCAATGTCCTGAAGGTGCTGTATTCAACGCGGAGATAGATGCTTGTTCGTTCCCACTGGGACCAGCTGATGAGGCAGATCAACAAGGAGAACCACAAGTCGAGCAATGTCCAGAGGGTACTGTATTTAGTACCAAGGCCGGTGAATGTGTATCAGAGGGTCCGCAACCCATAGGACCACAGGAAGAAGCAGAACAAGGAGAACCACAAGTCGAGCAATGTCCTGAAGGTGCTGTATTCAACGCGGAGATAGATGCTTGTTCGTTCCCACTGGGACCAGCTGATGAGGCAGATCAACAAGGAGAACCACAAGTCGAGCAATGTCCAGAGGGTACTGTATTGGTACCAAGGCCGGTGAATGTGTATCAGAGGGTCCGCAACCCATAGGACCACAAGAAGATGAAGGTGAGCAAGGATGTCCACCAGGTACTTCTTTTGTTAAAGAGGGTTGTGTTCCAGATTCACAACCAATAGGACCACAAGAAGATCAAGAAGAACCTCAAGGTGATGAAGGTGGAGGGGATGGGGGCTCTATCAGAGAAGATCTACTGGGCGGACTCGACAAAAAAGCGCCCGTGACAATCTCCGGAAACCATGTCTTCGTAACTTGGTGGACTAACCAAACAGGTGACAATAATGAAGTAATGTTCAGAGCATCTGCAACCAACGGACAAACTTTCAGCGACAAAATAAACCTAAGTAATTCCACTGACGCAGATTCTCAGGATGCAAAGATAGAAGCAACAGAAGGTGGTGACGTGATAATCACCTGGTGGGAGAGAAACCAGACAAGTGACGTACCCGTAGCAAGGATAAGTAACGATAATGGGACAACATTTGGACCCATTCTGATACTTGGTTCAAATGGAACTCTGGGGGAATAATTGGAAGGAGAATAATAGGGATTGGACTAAGAGCCGATCCGTTTCAGTTTCAGTAATATATGAAAGTATCAGAAGAGAACTAAGACTGACAGATCGAATCATGCAAATCAACCTGGTGTTTTTTTTATATAATGTTCCCTATCCCAGGCGAGAGGAGGCAAGAACAGGACACTCTTCTGGAAAAATTTGTTTATAACGATTATAATAATAACTTACTCCGTGTTCCTTTAGAGGGTTCCATTGCATTGTTCTCATTTATCTGCTCGGGGATTACTTATTATATTCCTGCGAGATATATATGACATAGTCGAAGGCAGCTTCTAGAGGTCGACATTGCTCAATCCTCATAATCATTTTTGACGGACTAATTGTTACTATATAAGGAAATTGTATAGGGAATAAATAAAAAACTGAGGAAAAGATGAGAAAAAAAATATTTATTTATTTATCTATTTAATGGCTTGGCGACTGCATCTACCGTATATGCTACTGTGAACTTTGAGCCATCCAACGTATGAAAAGACAAAGCATCTCCTGCGAAATTTGCAGAACCAGATGGTAGTGATGTTCCGCTAGCTGTCTTGAGGAGAGTAAATGCAATTGTCCCATTATCGATCTTCGCTGTTACTGGCTTACCGTGTTCGGCATCTGCGACGATGCTGGAGTTGTAACTATGCCATAGCTCAAGTTCGACAGGCTTGCTGGAAGCCCAGGAAATAGTGCCTACCCAGACTTTGCCGTCATCCCTTGCAGGAAGTACTTTAACTATTTGATGTGTCTCGTGTATAGGTAGCGTACCCGCATTTGAGACGGCGGTTTTCTGTGCCGTAAACTCGTCATCCATACTCGAATTAGTGGTTGTTGGCTGGGGGTTTACCGATGTCGATTGTGCATATGCCACATTTGCCGGCGCTCCAGCCGAAGCAGTATAATATACTCCTAAACCCACTTCTGCCGATGCGAAGACTGTGACTGCGATGGCAATTACAATAGCCTCTTTTTTCTTGTACGCTTGTTCTCGTTGTAGAGAGATCATATTATCACTAATAGAAGTAACAGTAGATAATAGTATTGCTCCTGTTGGCGGTGATGCGGCCGCCGCCCTCTGCTTAGGTAATGCCCCCAAGTGTGCCGGGGTCTTATCTTCGATGTCCTCGGAAAGTCTCACTCACCAAATATTGTGGAAAAAGAATCCCAGGTATCATAGTAGGGTGCAGCATCTAAGAGGAAAACGCATATTTGTTAATTTATTTCGGGGGGGTGCTACCCTATATTCGTTGACGAATTTGCATGCATGATATTGCCCTCCATGGTAATTTGTCCTGGAAGCCTGTCCTTGGAACTTGCCTCAGGATTAATCCTTCTGGATTGGGTGGGCACTTCCAATACTTTGTAGAAACCAGTACCTGTATCAAAGTGAATACTAGTCATATTATCAATAATTAATTTTAGGATACCTTCCAGAATTTATTAATACGACCGTATCGGTGCTATGCTGATCAGATTAGATGCAGTCCTCTTCTTGGTGAATATCTGCTACATTTGTGGAGTTTCTGTACGTTTTTCTGTCATATATGTGACTGCTGTGGCCACGTATACATGTTGCTGGCTAAAGAACTGCGGCTGGTTGATTAAAAGGAATCAGGAACGCAAACACTAGCGAATTTAATCACTCTATCTATACAAAAAAAGTCGATGTATAGAATTCTTATAATCTCTATTATAAGTAGTAGCATCTTTTGATTGGAATGGTGGGGGTTGGGGCTGGCTATTGAGCCAGTCTTATTCTTATCAGAATCTGTGTCATTTATTATGCTGGTTGCTGTATCCAGAGATTGCGTGCATACATATATGAGTAATAGGATCTCACTTAAGATATGTCTGAAAAATCGCCGGATACTAATAAAGAGACTACTGGGAACAGAGAAGATAATATCAAAAAATACGCTGAGCTTATCGAACGATATCTCAAGAATCAGACCCTCCCGCTCTCAGAAAACGATATTGTCAAAGAAGTTCTTAAAATCAACTTGGATACTGACGACGATATACCTTCCTCAGAACACGATCTTGAAAGGCTGGCAGAAGTTAGAGGGTCATTAAGAACTCTAGTATCCCAAGGAAAGGTGTTTCAGACATTAGTTCTGGATCCGCAAACCAAAGAACAAACACCCTACTACATATGGGAGAAAGACGAGAATTAATGAGTAACTTGAAGGGACTAATGTAGCAAAGTTATGCCTCTCATTATCTTGGTTGTTCTCTTCCTCTGATGGCCCCTCTTTAAGAATACCTTCCTCTCCCCGAGGCATATCTTCCTCGATTTCCTGTTCGATAATACTATGCTTTTATATCCTCTGAATATTCTTTTACGTTATTTGGAGGGAGTTCCGGCTTTTAAAAAAAGTAAGCTGCATTTCAGAACAACAATACGCGGTATCGCAAATATTCCATCAAATTTTTTCGATCGAAAATGAATTGAAAATGCCTACAAAATTACAATTCATATAAAGTAGTTTCTTCTGAAGATAAAGTCTAATCTAAAGGTCAAAATAGTGAGTGACGTTGGGATAATTTGAGAAGGAGAAGCCGGAACGAAACCAACTATATTGTCAGGGCAAAAAAAGAAAAGGCTCTAAAGGTTCGTATGTGCTGATGCTTTATTTGTTATTCCGTTATTAGGGGAGTACGATGGTCTTGTCTGCCGGAGTTACGTTGTCCACACATACTGCTTTCAGATTTTGAGCGGATGGTAACGGCACTAGATCAAAGGCTACTGCTTGTCGGACATCATTTCCTGGTCTCAGCGTAATTGGGCCATCAGGATGCAGAGCATCTGGCGAGCGGAATTCCCTTGGAATGTTTTGCATGAAAGCTAACTGATTGTCGACAGTAACTCGTCCCGGTTGGTTTAGGGTTATTTTGTCTACCTGGAAAGGTGCTCCTGCCTTTGCACATAGGGACCCTGGGGCTGGTGTTTTGAGGCTTACAAAATGATTGTGCCATACAGGATCAAACTTATCTTTCTGTACTGAGCTATCGAGAACACCTGCATGCGTTGTTGTCACTATTACAGCGGAGGTTTGTACCGATCCTCCTTTGGCAGTTAAGAGTCCATAGCCAAATGCACCCCCTTTTCCGTCCTTAGGTATTACACCGTGTGCGATAAGAGCAGCGTACAGTCCTTTTGGAGTTTTCAACACTAGTGCCCTGTCCAACTTTAGCAGGTCAGTTAGTGCTGATACCAATATCGGGGATATAAGTATCATTGCGGCTAAGGCGGCAGCTATTAGAGAGCCATACAAGATTTTGGTGTTGCCAGCGATTGGGTTTCGCATTTCAAGTCGATATTTGCGTTATTGGTTTATTAGAAATAGGATCACTAGGACGATCACTTAAATCAGATAAAAGAGAGGGGAAATTGTTGGATAGCGACAATATTTCTATTATTGTCTATAAAGGGGGCTGTTTTATCCAGAATTACTCAAATCTTTCCTTCTTCCAAGAAATACCATTCCGATTCTTTGTTCTGCCATCGACCTCTGGGCCACTGGGTTACTGAAGACAGTAATACTGCACATACTCTCAAGGAGGTATTGGTTCAGGACCAGGATTTTGGATTTCGAACATCCATCCTCTACCCTGTATACTTGTTCTAACACAAATGCAGGATTTATCTCGCTGCTTTGCGCTACCGGGGGTTGGTTAACCACAAAGTATGTGCCTCAGGCCGCAATTTCATCTGCATCACAAAGTTCAAATAATAATATAGTGGAGTCTGTCCAAGGATTTATCTCATTCCCAATTGCTGATTTGGTTCCTGCTCCCCCTCTTTCTGGTCCTTCTGGACCGGCTGAAGCTTCCCTGTTAGTCTGTTAGGAACATTCTTTGCGCCTTGTTTATTGGGATTAATGTTTACAGCTTGAGACCTTCTGCGGGCCAGCTGTTTGCAAGTGAGGAGGAAGTTTCAAAGGTATTATCAAATGTTAATATCTAACGATTCTAGAGCCTTAGATTCGCAGATTATTAGTACTAAATGGCTCTGAAAAAAGAAAAAAAGGACGGAAAAAGGTCCGTCAGTTTGCTTTGCGCTAAACTAGGGCTAGTCGTCGCCGCTGCCGCTAGATGCTGCCTGCTGCCGCTGAAGAGCCGCCGTCATCATCGCCGCCGCTAGATGCTGCCGCTGCTGCTGAAGAGCGCCGTCATCATCGCCGCCGCTAGATGCTGCCTGCTGCTGCTGAAGAGCCGCCGTCATCATCCTCGCCGTGGTCGCCGTGGTCGTCACCCCTATAATCGCCGTGGTGGTCGTCTCCATGGCGGTCGTCATCTTCTTCGTCGCCACTTGCTGCTGCCGCTGCTGCTGCAGATCCACCTGCCGCTGCTGCCGCTGCTGCCGAGTCACAGCTGAGCTGCTGCCGCCTGCTGCTCGCGTTACCTGCTGCCGCTGCCGCTGCCGCTGCTGAATCACAGTCGTCGTCATGATCATCGTGGTCGTCACCTGCAAAAACTGCCTGTGGAGTCACCGATACTCCGGAGACTAAAGCTCCTAACGTTAACAACACTGCCAATGGTAGTACTAATTTTGATTCCATCTTCTTATAGAGGAAAATTATATAATATTTAAAGGTTCAGAACATCTGTAACTTAACATTAGCTGTTTTGGCCTAGAAATTTATATTAAGTTATGTTAAGGTATCTTTCTAACGTGGGTTGCAACAGGTCTTGTTTGCCCAATCGTGACGATTTAGTTTAGTTTATGAAGCCAAGGCAAACTCCTGTTGTTGAGTCATTATTTTCATTTCTCTTCCGGCCAATTTATCCGGTTTTTATCTATACAACCCACCCTAATTCGTAAGGAGACTGGGCTATCCGTTCCCCTGTCGACATAAATGTCATATCAAAGGTCATAACAATAATGACTCTCTAGGCACTCCAACTTGCAAAAAATGGTCGTCATTCATTTCAGGAAAATTGTTTGGGTCTTAGGAATAGTGTTATTGAAGATCCTTAATAATCTTCATTCCTTCCTCAGCACTAAAGGCTTTCAAGGTTTTGGTTCTCACATTCCCAGCCGACCCAACTTTGAGCATCAGAGACATTACCGATTCATCATTTGGTGCTTCTATGATGATTACTACATCATATTCTCCGAAAGTATAGTAACCTCCAACTAATTTTCCGCCTACTTTCTCGACCGATGTTTTAAAGGAATTATACCGGTCTGAAGACTCATTGATCTTGGCAATGCCTTGTTCTGTCCAATTTATGAGTAAGATATAGTGTGACAAGTGTAACAGACAGATACCTAGGCTACTATTTATATCTCACAGATGTAACTAGTTGCTATCGTTAGATTAAATCACTATTCTCGCCCCAATTGCTGGCTTATTTGCTTGCTTTGAATATCATATAATTTTTCTCTCATCCCTTTCGCATTTAGTGCTGGCCAACCCATTTCGAGTAAGCAAACTTTGCATCACTGCATTCATTTAGCAACTTTAGGTGCCTTGGACTGGTGGTCTAATTTATTTATGGCTATCTGTAATGATCGAATATGAGAATGGAATCTAAGAGTATGCTAAATATTGTGTTGTATCTGTTCTATTAATTAGGAGTTTAAAGCACCGACATTCAAAGAATGAAAAAGAAAAGAGGAGCCGTAGTAGCTTTTACGGAGAGTCTTCGTTGACCCGCTATCCCTACGGCGTTCTCGTCGCCTTGTATTTGCGAGCCAAGGTTTTGACAGAATACATTCAATGGAAGTTCTCCATTTCCGCAGGCATTAGCCTGTGATGTTGCTTGATTGTACTCTCTTCTTGTCTGCAAAGGCACTGTCTGTTGTTGCAAGTGCGGTCGCTCCGATCAGCATCGCTGTCATTGCTGCCACAATTACAAAATATTTGGTGTTCATGTTTCTATTAACTTGAATGGATCCTCGTTTATCTGGATTAAGCAAATTCAGGCTCTTCCTTAAATCTGATAATTTTTCTGTGAGAAATATTGAAAAATTAAAAGGACTTGCGCACAGCTAATTGTTTTACACTCCTAGATCATTAAATCCGACTACCGTATTAGCCCTGCATAATAATGAGCTCTAATGCATAAAGATGCTTTAGCCTTCGCATCGCGAATATAGACCATCAAAACTATTAGACTACACTATTGCTCGTCGCGTTAAGGAAGTCATCGATATGATAGTAGAGTTTGTTGGTGCATTATTTCTCTCACACTATGTATGAGATTGTAGAATCTGGCAGGCTTTGGGATTGTTCCTTTGACGATCATAATACTCTATTCTGGAATTAGGTTTGCTGCTCTACTCCTACCAACGTTACCAATGCCACATCACCACGATAATTAAGTCTTATCGCGATAAGCCCTTGGCGTTTTCTTTGTCATGAGCAACCACATAACTACGATAATTAGGTCTTATCGCGATGAGCCCTTGCGTTTTCTTTGTCACGAGCAACCCCCCAATCTTGGATTATCTTCAAAATATCAAGTTAACGATGTCTTAAGGCAGAAAGTATCTATTACAGATAGAAATCCCTACGGTTTCTAAGCTCCTCATTGACACAAGAAACTATATGAAATGCCATTGTTCCACTCTCTCCTAATCTTTTAACAATTTCTGCATAGAGATTTTCTCTTATCTCTTTAGCTCTTTGGAATTTACCGATTAACCATATTGGTGCGCGTTTTTCACTAATTCGCTATTGACATTCTCGTTTCCTTTCCTACCATGAAAGTCTATAAATCCACCTTCACGACTAAAATCCTCAAAACTGGATTAATTGCCCATTTCTATTATTTCTTTAGCCATTGCATATTTCACTGGATACTCAATATCTGGAATACTCTAGTAACAAGATCCAGGATCAATTTAGTGTAGAAAAAGGGGTTGATAATACCCTCTAAAATGTTATAACTGTTTATGATCGCTAAATCAGATCTATTTATCCTATGGCTGTTTTGACGATTTGTCGTAAATAGTTTGTTTGCCCTGAAAATCTTAATCTATAGATATGATGCTCCCAAGTATAGGAATTAGGAACACTACATTTCATCTAACGAAGAGGTTTACGTCGGTTGCAGCGTTCGTAATATTTGCATTTTTACTTTTTATGCAGACCGTAGGAGCTTCCTTGGAGCAGGCAGCAACCTCACAACAGCAACCTCCCTGATCTGGTCAGCTTCGTGCCGATTCCAATAGCCGTTCCTCTCAATACGGATTCTAATAAAGGAAACATAACTCCAAATAGTGAGGGAAATTCAATACCAAATAATCCATCTATCACGCAAGCTGCCACCTGTCAAAAATTGGCAGTGCCTTCTGCAACAGCAAATGGTAACGACGGTAACGTACCATCGAACGCCTTAGACAACGACCTTAATACCAGATGGTCAAACAATGGTATTGGTTCATGGATTCAACTTGACTTGGGAGCAAAGAAAAGCATATGCAGTGTAGACATTGCTTGGCATCGAGGCAGTGAAGGTAGAATAAATAATTTTATGATTCAATGGTCAAGTGATGGAGTTAATTTCTCACCTAAGACCCCTCGAACAAGTAGCGGTACCACTTCCTCTTTAGAAAGATATGCAATGCCAGCAGGCACAGAGGCAAGATATATGAGAATTACAGTGAACGGAAATAATGAGAATGACTGGGCCAGTATATCGGAGATTGCGGTTTTCGGGGGCAACCCCAGGTACCTGGAGGCAGTAGTGGGGGGATCCTCTACCATAAATGGCAGAATATTCCAAGTAAGAGTAATATCTGGTCTGCATGGGTGAACATCGGAAGTGCCATAAATATACGAGGAGATCCGATAGTAGCTCAGAATTCTGGTGGAAGACTAGAGGTATTTGCAGTAAATGCAGCAAATAACCAGCTGTACCACAAATGGCAGAATATTGCAAGTAATAGTGATAGCTGGTCAGCATGGGTGAACATTGGCAGTGGGATAACTATAAGAGGAACTCCTATAGTAGCCAAGAACCTTGATGGAAGATTAGAAGTATTTGCAGTAAATGCAGCAAATAACCAACTCTACCACAAATGGCAGACCAAAGCTGGAGATAGCAATAGCTGGTCGGCGTGGGAGGTACTGGGTCTAAACGTCAAGAGCGGGACGAACCCTGTCATTGTTTCTAACAAGGATGGAAGATTAGAGGTATTTGCAGTAAATGCAGCAAATAACCAACTCTACCACAAATGGCAGAACTCTCCGAACAGTAGGTACCAGCTGGTCTGCCTGGGTGAACATTGGCAGTGCAATAACCATAAGAGGAGATCCTGTAATAGCGATGAACTCCGATGGAAGATTAGAGGCCTTCGCAGTAAACCCAGAGGCCAGCGCAAATAAGCCTCCAACAGCAGACCCAAAATCTGTAACTACTAGCATGAATACAGCAAAAGACATTACACTCACTGGTAAGGATCCAGAGAACGGGCCACTTACATTTGCAGTAGTCGATCCTCCAGATCATGGAGGGTTGACTAACGTCGCAGGGGAGCAAACATAAAGAAGTACACTCCTACTACTGGTTTTACAGGTCAGGATAGTTTTACCTATACAGCAAAGGATAACAAAGGAGCGTGAGTGCCAAAGCAACCGTAAGTGTTACTGTATTGAAGCCAGGAGGTCCTCCAACTCATACTGATTTTCCATACGCATTCGTTGGTTCACCTCAAGGTATGAAGGATGAAGGATGGGATACCAGGCACTACGCTTCAGGAAAACCTGACGACATAACTCATGAATGGAGTGGAGAAACTTCTGCTCAAAATTACGCGATCATAATAGACATCACGATAACAAAGATCGATCATGATGATACTATAAGTTTCAAATTTGGAGGCACTCATATGGGAGCGGTTGGTACGACAATACTTACTCATTTAATTCAGGTCAGGCTTGTATTGGAAAAGAAGAAGATCATCCATCAACTGACCTATGTGTGGTTTCTGGAAAAAGTATCGGCAATCTTGTCAATACTCCTGTCAAATTAGCAGCCGTAAATATCGGGAAAGGCGAGAAGCTAGAGATGTATAGCAATCTAGGTTCAGGATGGACAAAAGACGTAGAGAGCTCAAATGGTGTTGACGGATTCAGACCACAGGTAGATGAGGATGAGGTTGTAATCCGGATTGATGGTGCTCCAGGAATTGAGATGCGTTCAGCCCAGATAGTCGAGATAGATCCTGCTTCAGGCGGTATCACTACTGCTGTTCCCACTACTACACTTACGCCAACTCCTCCTGGTAATATGGCCAGTACCGAAGATGACGGTTGGACTGAAGGTGACTATGAAGGAACTTCTGAGGAGAAAAATAAACTAGCACGACAAGATTGGGAAGGCGCTGGTAGACCAGGTGATAAGTAAGATGGTGATGATGAAGACCGATACTCGGGCCTACCAACTCCATCATAAGCTGGAGAAACAGGGATTGTAGATCGTGATAGCGGAGGTTTGTTAATCCTCAAGAACCTTGTCCAGACAACGAAGAAAAGCCAGTCATGATTCTCTGTCCGGGTGGAGTGACAGCACGTCGAATTTGTAACAGAACTTGAAATAGATAAAACCATATATTATGAAATCGCAGAAACTATGTTGAGATGCGCGCTTGATCATCGTTGTCAACTCATAATAATATTTCTTCTTTGATGCTTTGAACGATAATATTGTAAATTTTTCTGCAAGTTCCCTCATGACTATGAATCTTTTTGCTGCGATGCAATTTTGGCCAGTATTTAACAATCTCGCATAAGCTGCTTGAGTCACGGTATGATTTAGATCTGCATCTTCTAAGACAATAAAGGGGTCACTTCCTCCCAACTCTTTGTGTTAGAGATCTAATTCTTCAAAATCTTAGTAGCTGCCTAAAGGCTGTTGTTACAGGATCTTCCAAGCAAGAATTAGATACTATAAGAGGGTACTATTTTGGGATTGATCTGTTTAAAGTCGCGGTAAATGGAGACGAATTTGAAGGAAGAGGTACACCTCACCCTGCCGAATTTAGTTGCCCTGAGTCGGTTTGGAGTTCCGTTTCCTGACGAATTGATAGTGGAGAATGCTGACCTTGGGTGTACGAGCCTGCGAAGAGAGGCAGCAGGAGTAGAATGCATAGCGGGACTTAAATCCTCACTATTAGCTGTTACGAGTTCCAAAGATTTGATAGACGACATAATAAAATAAAATATTTTGCGACATGAATGCTGCCAGAGGCAATTAAGACACGGAAGGAACTATAATTATCCAGTTAACTCCCAAATTTTATAGTATAGTTTTGATAGTAATCAGAGATAGATTATATTTCTCATACCACATCCTTGATGCCTTAATACAATTCTGAAAATATCTGTAAAAGAAAAAGAGTTAGCGCAAGGCTAGTCGTTCATCATGAGACCATGTGCGTTTAGATGGCATAATCTTCTTCTCGGTAGATGACACGTTCCACCACGCAACAAGACCTGTACACCTGCGGCATCGAAGCTTTATTGTAGAAGCTTCTATCTTGAATTCAAACATGTTGGGATCGGTTATATCGTGGTTACATTTGCAAATTTTATTTCGTGGCATATTTTTTATTAATTGTATATTCTCAAAAAAGAGGTAATACGTGATCGGATAAATTTGGCTGTCAAAATACTATATACTTAACTTCTTGTGGCCTATGGTTGCCTAATGTAATAGCACGGATATGGGTATCTCTTCAACTATCAGGTCCTTTGCTCTAAGTCGAGCGCACGACGGTAGGGTCTTTCATTAGCTGGATAATCCCTAGCTGCTCTACGCTTATTTGATATTAAATAGAAGGTTAACCGCATCATTTATAATGATATAGATTTAGTTAGAAAAAATAAAAAAAGAAGTTACTTTCGGTGTTTCGGAGAATTCTATAATATGTTACTTAGCATCGTTACCATCGTTGCCGAGCGATGGAAATGCTTGAGCTGCTCCTAACGACACTACGTTCTCCTCACCTTGAACCTGTGAATCAACATTCTGACATCCAACGTTCAAAGGTAGCTCACCATTTCCACAAGCATTTGCTTGTGAGATTGCTTGGTTCTTACCCTTGTATTTGGTTGCTAACGCACTGTCGGCTGTTATTGTTGTTGCTCCCACTAACGTGGCTCGCTATTACTGCTACCATTGCGATATATTTGAAGTTCATGTTTCTGTTACTTAGAAGGCATGTGATGCTTATGTGAGTTAAGCAAATTCGAACACTTACTTAAATCTGATATTTATTCTATTAGAACGATATCAGACGTTGGTCGAAAGATTCTCGTACTATACACAGGTGCTGGATTACAGGCTATGTCAAATATGTTAGAACCTAGTTTATGCTTACCACGAAACCATTAGGAAAAGGCGCTACAAAGTTTTCTACGAATACGAAGGACGTAGCTAAAAAGTGTAGAACCTAAGTCTAGATTTTCAGAGAGTTACCACACTATCAGGATTCCATCCTAGGGCGTTGCTTGCTGAGTTATATGTCAGAAGTAACCCTTTTCATAAAATTCTCATTTGGTTTTGTTGATGTAATGCTATTATCTGCTCAGACATTCAGAAAATAGTTGATAATACATTTGTTCTTTCAAGAATAATTAAATATTCTAAATCCAATATTAGGATTTGAATTAAGTTCTAGTTTCGCTGTCATAGCGGAAGCAATTGATTATATCTCAATAAACAAGTAAGCTCAAAAAAGAAAAATACTGCGGTTAATAAAGGTTGAACTAATCATAAAGAAGTGGCTCCAATGAAACTTACATAATATGAGTAAAATGCCAAAACCGTAATATTATCTAAATTATCGTACCACTGTGTCAGGGGAACGGAATCAATGAGGGTCCATCGGAGGAATCGTCTCCCCCATTATCCGAATCCACAGTATCACTCTCTTCTCCATCATCAGAGTCTTGCACCAGGCTATCACTATTCTCATTCTCATCATTATTGTTACTATATCACTGTCACTTTCTCCTGAACTAGTCGTAGCGGGGTTATCATTCGGAACCGTGCCGCCGAGATCCTCTTCCGTTGGGGAGATATCTGGGAGCATTAACGGGGTCCCGGAGTTCTCTGTAACTGAATCACCAGTCGATTCAGTGTCAGTGGAGGGTGAGGAAGATGATGAGGAAGATGATAGTTTTGATGGCCCTGTTGTAACTTCGCAATCACTCGCATTGTCAAAGCGGTCGCACAATAGGGTGCTAGCATACAGCTGACCTGTCATCAGGCTTGTGACCAAAAGCAAAGTAAAAACGGAAAACAGGCTAAAGGCTAACAGAATTCTAGTAAGAGAGCCTTCCTTATAGCCAGGAAAATAGCGCATATCCTTTCATTTGTTTACGTTGACTTGGGATATATGGGTTTATGTGAAAGAATGCCAGAAAATCCCACCTTGGTGACACTCACACTACGACTTACTCTAGGCGGTAAATATCTGACTGCACCAATTTTCAATTAGGCATATTGCGCAAAAGTGCGGTTTATTATTCTATTATTTGTCCAACCCTGAGATTTACAGTGACGGGATTAGATATGGACACTAATTTTCCTGGTCCGGTAATTGTTGTCGTTGCAGTTACGTCCTTGATCTTCTCATCGAGAAATGTCGTTGCAAGTTGTATTGTACCGCTCTTATTGGCTATCAGTGGTTCCGAAAAAGAAGATATCTTAAGCAGTGATTGGTTCGCACTATGAACTTCCATTACTGCATTTATAGGTTTGTTGATAAGAGATGGATCATTCACCGTATAATTCAAAAGTAATTTAACTTGATTTCCAGGGCTGTTCGTCAGTGGAATAAAGTGCGCATAGTCTAGTTCTTGAGAAATTCTTTTGGAGGCTGAAGATGTCTGTTGTGCTGGTACCTCTTCAGGCGTAACTTCAGGCTCTTCTTCGGTCTCAGTCTCAGGTCCTACTTGCGCATCCTCATCCGTTCCTGGGCTGATAGTTACTTGTGCATTAATTTGGCGTTCTGAGTAAGCTGCAAGCAACAAAATGAATACAAAGGATATGAAAGTAACTGGAAATAATGAATTTCTCGATTTGTTACTTATTGATGACAAGATGACCCGTATTAGGTTCATTAAGCGTTAAATAGATTGCTCTTTTCTTTTGAATGCAAAACAAAATTAGAGAACACACAGGTCAAATTAGGATCATAAAATACAACTCCTCACCATTTGATCTCCTGACCTAAACTTCAAGCGAATTTGTAATGAACCGTGTCAATCTTCTCAAAAGACTAGCTCTCCTGTATTCGTCGTTATGAAAGCAAGTTCTATATTTTGTTGGCATAAAAGGTTATTAGATATTATGAAGCTCCTATACGAAGATGACAAAAACTAGTAAAATGTATCAACGTTTAACAAAGTGCAGGACTTTTTTCAGTGTCGTATTGCTCTCAGTGATTTTCCTGGGATTCATAGCACCCAATCTGGTAGCTGCGCAACAGCAAACTACAGTTGGACCGGGTAACGGGACAACTACAGGAAACACTACGTCAGGTCTTACTTCACAGTCCCCGTCTCAAACACTGGGACAAGCACAGCCTGGTAACGATAGTACTCCAATTGAGACTAAGTTGGAACCTAATGTGGATCAGCCTTTTGTCTGGAGAGGCCTTATTACGTCAAAGATAGACGGTTTGCCATCGCCTGAAAATGATGTACAGTCGGCTGTTATTCTTCCGTTACGTGACGATAATGGCATATACGCTGGAACACTGACTTATCAGGCTAATTCGCCAGTTGACGTAACCGTTTGGAACGATGTAGCACCAGGAATCTCAACAGCTATTCCGGAGGATTTGGGAGAAATTGAAGATATAGGGGTCGTAGAAAATAAGACGGTTATTCCGACAGTTGTAACTTCCGGAACTTCAGGTTCTGTTCCATTTCTAGGAAATGCACTAGAATTACGTGGGGATGATGAGACGCCATTTGTTGCAACATACGCTATTAGCGCCAATGCAGCAAATCCAGAGCGAATTAGTAATTTGACAAACACAGGCAATGTGACGGGTGAGGTTGAAGAACAGGATGAGTAATAGTGGGCGGTAGTTCACCCTCTTAACCCTTAGTTAGAATTCAAACTAATTAAAATTTTTATCATCATTTGTTTATTACATGGTATTTAAATCACTTGGACTGACTTCCCCTAAGAATATCGCGTACCGGACTTTAATAAGAGTTAAATTAAGCGATGAAGGGTTTGAGTGATGATGGAAGACTTTAGAAGGATCAAAGTCCTTGTTATGGGTTCATGTGTCATATTGTGCCTCGCATTTGCAGTTTTTGGTACTCTCCCCGTTCAAAATCCACTCGAGGTGGTACGAGCACAGGGGCAGCAAGAACAAGAAACATTCCCCGAATCAGCTATTCCAACTGCAAATGAGACATCATCAGGAAGTCAAGAGCAACAGCAAGACGGTATGGCGGATCCCGCCTTAAATAATAGTTTTGTACGGCAAGGCCAAATTTCATCTCAACTGGTTCAGCTTAGAGAGGGAGAGCCGACTCAATCGGCAGTAGTCCTGCCTTTAAGGGAAGACGGAGCAATGTATTCAGGCATTATCACCTACCAAGCTTCAAGACCAGTTGACGCCGTTGTATTAAATCTGTTGAATCCCGGCAACAGAACAGCAATTCCAGCGGAATTTGGAGCTTTAGACGACATCATAAGAATGAACGGAGAGCTCGTTTCTATAAATCAAATTGGGACTGGCGAAGCTGGTTCATTTCCTTTTGCAGGTAACGCTATTGGATTTATATCAGAAGATGGGCCGTTCATAGCATCTTACTCTCTAAGCGGAGTGCCAGAGCAAGGAAGAATAGTCAACGACATTTCAAGTATGCTCGACTTTAATGCAACTTCTTCCGGAGAGCCTCAAGATGAAGAAGGAGGAGATGAGGAAGAAGGAGATGAAGAAGAAGGGGAGTAGGATGATCCTCAAATTCGAATCCTTTTTATCTTTTTGCAAATGAATGCTGGCTCTTTTCTCTACACTAAATCAGCGTATTGAAGGTTCGAGCTAGATTTTCTATGAACTACGCCGTGAGGCAATACCCCACTTGGACTGAGCCTTCTTTCTACTACTTTTATATAATATTCTGCATCATAGTCTACTTCGAATATAACTTTTTAATCCCACCAGTACTATTATTTTGAATTCATCCTAACTGAGACCTAAAAAAGTATGGGTATTTGATATTGGGGTGACGGAGTTAACGACCATTTTTCTCGCTGTCAGGGACCTTGATATGCAACAACTGCATTACAATGCGGCGACATGTATTGCCTAGCGGCATTCAATAACCCCGGAGAAATGGTGTTTGATTATCAAGTTGCACTAGCCAACTGAACTGAGCTCTACTTCAAGGCAAGGTTCCCAACCTTCCTTCACAGGAATCTGATCTGATCCATATAAAGAATATAGACTGGATTCAAACTTACACAAATCGATAACTAAATTAATTTATACCATTATTGGGTTAGAAGTTGTGGTTTATTCCCATAAAATGTTCTAAAAATATAATAAGCTCATACATTAGTTAACTTTACGCTGAAACATTCAAACTTTTCAGTCCTAATACTAAGCCTAGGTTTAGTATTTTTCTTGCTAAGTTCACTAATGGTCTATTCCATTACAGAAGACAACAAAGACGTACTGGCCTCTTCCGAAGGTGAAGAAGAAGGAGCAGGTGATGAAGGAGAAGAGCAACTGCAGAATAGAATCGAGGAGGAAGAGGAGGGGAATTCAATAGCTGAAGATTTCCTGGAAGGAGTGCAAACATTGGAGGAAGAATCAACTCTTGTCTTGTTCCGAAGAGGAAGTACTAAAATCCTGAAACCGGAGAATGTGAAGAGTCTAACTTACAAGAGGAAGTCGTCGTAAACGAGGTTTGTAACAATCAAGAGGATGACGATTTAGACGGGGATGTTGACTTGGCGGATATTGATTGTTTACCAGTATCCACCGATGCCACCGACTTTACTAGCCAAGAACAAATCAAGTCACCATCACAACCCTCTTTGCCTGCTTAGTCCTGCTCCCGATGACCTGGCCTCTTCCGAAGGTGAAGAAGAAGTGGCAGGAGATGGAGGAGAAGAGCAACAGCGGGTTGGAATCGAGGAGGAGGCGGAGCAAGATTCAATAGTTGAAGATTTTCTGGAAGGAGTTCCATCCTCATCCGATGAACATGATTTGTGTTCAAGAGCGTCTGCGCAGCTCCCATTGAGAGATATACCTCTACCTCCTCAATGCATCCCAGGGCAAGGTAGTAGTACACTTACACCAATAGATTCTCAACTGCAATAACAGACAGTACTTCCACCAATATCAATACCACCTATATAACCATAACCAACAGATACTGGAAAGGGTACTAACGAAAATACTCCGTCGAACCCGTCGACAAGTCTACAAAATCTGGATCGGTGTTATTTTTTTCCAAGTGTAGTATCCGGAATCGCAAGATCGAAATTTTCTCCTTTAACTTCCTTCTTTAATCTTCAGTGAGTCGATAAATTACCTGTTAGGCTGACGTAAAAATATCACGAAATCAACGGTCAAACTTGGAGTCATCCAAACGTACAACAAGAAAGCCCATAGAGGTTATAAAGTTATGAAACATTGGCCGGAAGATTCTCGACCATATAGTTAAGCTGGGCCATATTTACCGGAGCTGGATTGCATGCAATATTGAAGACAGGTACATTTATGCTTACGACACCACAATTGGGGAAAGGTGCTACAAAGTTTTCTACGAATACGCTGACAAAACTAGAAGTATCAGAGCTAAGAGCCGTCTCCGTTATTGTAAACTGTGTTTTTACACCATCTGGATTCCATCCAGCATTATTGCCTGCTGTGTTATCTGTCAAAGTAACTCTTTTCATAAAATTTTGATTTGGTTTTGTTAATGTAATGCTGTTATCTGCAAGCTTTGGATTTGTAATGGCATTATTCGCTATGACATTAGTGCCTATCTGTTTTATAGTATATGCAGAAGATTGTGTTGGACTGTCTATTATGGCATTAGCAGCATTTCTGGTTGTTACCGTTACCTTATAGTTAGCGCTTGGGTTCTGTGGATTATTAATATTTGCAAACTCTAGCCTTATCTTTGTACCTGCAGGTACATTTACAGCATTAGTAACCGTATAGGTTAGAGTCTGTCCAGATTTACTAACAGTTCCAGGTCCTATGCCTTCAGCCTCATTAAAGCTTAGCACTAGTTGGTACTGTGGTGCCTACTGGGAATGTGACTTGTATGGTCTTGATTGCGCCTGATGTAGAGGTTACAAATACAATATCATAGAAAGAGTTTGTATTTACAAGATTGTTTGTCGTTCTTGCTGAAAGAGAGTTAAGAGCGGCTTGTGTAAAATCTGAACCATCTATGTTAAGCACCGAAGGCAGCATATCTTCGCTAGGAGTTGATCTACTTAGCGCCTGGTGAATCACATGAGAAGTTGGGTGAGAGTTATTGTTGCTACTACTACCACTGTCTTCCTTATTTGTATTCACTAGAGATGCAGCCTTTACTTGAAATGGACTTGAAAGCACGAGGACAGGTGAGGAAACAACTATGAACAGGATAGCAAACGTAACTGCAATTCTTAGTCTTTCTTTTTTTGTAGAGTTTGACCTTAGTATCAGAGCGAGCAAAATATTAAAGGTGTATCAGTTTGTGGGCTTATTTGGATTTAGAATCATTGGGTGCCAACATTTATGTTAGTCTTTTCCCTATACAATCGAAGCGCAATTTAATGTTTATCATTTTATTCCTTCTTTGTATATTTCTTTTTTGTTTAACTTTCTAGTAGCATTAGGCATTACCTATTGTCGTATCCCGACGTATCTACAAGTCCTATCTGTACGATTATAGGTGTGCAACTGTCATTTCTGTGTCCATGCGGTTTGAGGCAGATTCAATAATCTACTCTACTATATAATAAGAATTCCTTGTACTGCAACAACAAGTATCTATTTAACGTTGGCTGGAAGGTTGTCTACTATATAGTTGAGCTGAGCGCCGTTCAGTGGTGCTGGATTGCATGAAATATTGAAGACAGGTACATTTATGCTTACGACAACACATTTAGAGAAAGGTGCAGCAAAGTTCTCTACGAATACTCGTACATAGCTAGAAGTATCGGTCCTCAGATTAGTCTCTGTTATTGCAAATTGCGTTTTAGCTCCATCCGGATTCCATCCCAAGTTGTTGCCGGCAACGTTATCTGTCAGAGTGGCTCTTTTCATGAAATTTTGATTTGGTTTTGTTGATGTAATGCTGTTATCAGCAAGCTTTGGAGTTGTAATAGCGTTATTTGCTAATACATTAGCACCTATCTGCTTTATGGTATAGGCCGTGGATTGAGTGGGACCATCTATAATGTTATTAAAGGTATCTCTCGTTGTGACCGTGACCTTATAGTTAGCACTGGGATTAAGTGGATTATTGATATTTGCAAACTCCAATCTAATCTTTGTACCTGCAGGTACATTCACTGGATTGGTAACGGTATATGTTAGAGTTTGTCCAGACTTACTAACAGTGCCTGCTCCTATCCCCTCGGCTTCATTGAAGCTTGCACTAGATGGTACAGTAGTGCCAGCTGGGAATGTGACTTGGATTGTCTTAATCGTACCTGAGGACCCTGTCAGAAATACGACATCGTAAAAGGAGTTTGTATTAACAATGTTATTAGTAGGTCTATTTGTTAAGGAGCCAATTTGGCCCTGGACATTACCATAGAGAAAACTTATGCCGGATTTGTCTCCTGTTCCTAATGTCCTCTTTAATGTCTCGCCAGCAGCTCGGCAGGAAACATGGTCAAGAGATCATCGTTGACATGGTCCAATCCGACAGCATGCCCCAGTTCATGAGTACCCTATATCTTGGATGTCATATAGATTTCCATTTTGACCACAGCTCTCGCTGGTGGCGACAAACCAGCCGTCACCGGTGTCATATGTAATGGAAGCTGAGACAAGCTCTCCAGTTGATGGTATGAAGTGAAAACTTGCCAGGGCGAGGGTACCACTCTGTCCATCTATGGACTGCCATCTAACTTGAATATCTGCGGAATTTGGATCCATTGTTTGAAGAAATGCTTGGCCCGGCATGCGAGTATCAAAGTGATTAAATGCGGCCACTACGGCATTGGTTGTCGAAGTCTGAGGGACTCCGCTACTAGCTGGATTTATTGCATAGGTAACTGGGAATTGCATCCATTTCAAATCTCCCTCATACGTAATGAATTCATTAGATCCATCTCCGCAGTTGTCAGCCGTAATTCTTGGAGAAGGTGGTCCTGCGAAGTCAAAAATTGTTACATTGATCACCTGCCTTCCTTCATCGTCGATTTGAAGGCGGTACACAGTATCATTTTCTATTTTTATTATTTCATTAGCGTTATCTAAGTTTCTTAGAGATTCATGGATCGAGTATGGCGATGATGATAAAGAGGATGATAATGATTCCATCGATGGTGCCGTTCTTTCATAATTCCTACTGATCTCACTTGAACCAAATACCGACTCGTGTTCGATATCCAATCATAAACATTGCAAGTACTAAACAGGTTAAACCTATTACATAGATTAGGGAATACATTGATCTCTTGCTGGTCAACCAATGCCATTAAGACCGGCATCGATTATGTCAATTCTTCAAGAATTAAAATGAATATGGATTAGAGCTTTTCAAATATATCCGGATTCAGTATCAATCATACTTTAGAATTATTTATAGTTGAATTGCCAATTGGCTGATTAAGGAACTAAGGCAAGAGCAACTTACCTTAGTAAGCATTTTGTAAAAAGAAAGTTACAGGAGCCTTCATCGCCATCAGGAGATCTCAGGAGGTAAGTAATACCCATAGTGACATACCATATAGGCCTAAGCTGGTAAATTAGTAAACGACGCTATGTCTGGCCCAAAGGACGTGCCTGGATTATTGCTTAGATTTGTTGTACTTCCAAATGCAGCTCCTTGGTTAGTACTTTTTCTATATAGTATCTCTGAATTCCCAGTTGAATCATCAGACCATACAACGTAGACATTATCGCCACCTGGATTTGAAATCTCTGGTCCAAACGAAATCCCTAGATTATTGCTTAGATTTGTTGTACTCCCAAATGTGGACCCTGAATTAATACTTCTTCGGTACAATATCTCGAAACTTCCAGACGACTCATCATTCCATGCGACATAAACACTATTTCCGGAGGCAGATATCGTTGGTTCTGTCGAGGCCCCAGCATTGTTGCTTAGATTCTGTACTGCACCAAAGCTGGAGCCAGAATTGACACTCCTTTTATAGACAATATCAAACACTCCAGCCGGCGACCCAGTATTATCAGGCCATATTACATATACATTGCTACCTGCGACAATATTGCAGGGCCGTCTGAATCTCCACTGTTATTGCTTACATTTTGTACTGCCCGAAGAGCTCACTCCTGAATTAATACTCTTTTTGTATAGTATCTCATTATTACCAGAATTGTCGTCAAACCATACCACATGTACATTATTACCTAATGCTGTTATATCCGGACCCTGAGAAAATCCTGGATTATTACTGAGATTTATCGTACTTCCAAATGTTAATCCCCCGTCAGTACTCCTTTTGAAGAGTATCTCGTTATTTCCTGCAATATCATTTTGCCATATGACATAAACATTATTCCCTGAAGATGCGATCGCCGGTTGATCGGAAAAGCCTGGATTATTACTTAGATTTATCGTACTTCCAAATGTTAATCCCCCGTCATACTCCTTTTGAAGAGTATCTCGTTATTTCCAAATTGGTCATCTTGCCATACAACGTAAACATTATTATTGACTGTAGATACTGCTGCATTTGCAGATGTTCCAGCATTTTGGCTGAGATCTTCTGCACGATCGAACGACACTGTCTTTCTCTTGTAGAATATGTCACTCCCTGGAGTTGTACCTGTCATCCCAAACAGCATAGACAGAATCTAAAGATAGTTTAGGATCTGTTATTGCCTTATTTGCTATTCCATTAGGGCCTATCTGTTCCATTAAATATCCAGTAGATTGCGTAGGTCCATCTATTATAGCATTAGCTCGAACTTCTAGTTGTGACAGTAACCTTATAGCTGTGGTTTGGTGCAATTGGATTAACTATATTAGCAAACTCTAACCTTATCTTTGTACCTGCTGGTACGTTGACAGCATTGGTTACTGCATAAGTTAACGTTTGGCCAGATTTGCTTACGGTACCTGGGCCTATCCCTTCTGCTTCATTAAAACTAGCACTAAATGGTACACCAGTACCAGCAGGAAAAGTTACTTGTATCTTCTTGATCGATCCCGGAGTAGTAGTTACAAATACGATATCGTAGAAAGCCTTTCTGTGCACGATATCATTAGTAGGTCTTGCTGAAGGAGAACCAACAGCCGCTTGAGTGGGAAATTCTTTGTTATTGTTGACAGCATCAGTAGATTTTGACGACGGGGCAGATGTTGTAGCCGTAGGTGAAGGTGATAGTGATGAAGATAAGTCTGATACAGGAGTATTAGCATGATAACCACTTGAATCACCTCTACTATTTTTTTCTTGTAATTGTGCTAATGCATCTGCAATAAGTCACCATTTCTCTATTCTGAATGTTTGATAAAATAGTTGGATAAATGCTAGACGATATGATTAAAAACATTGGTACAAGCATAAGTACAAAGACAGAGTGATTAGAGTATATTCTTCCTAATCTCTTAATCCCAGTTAATCCAAACAATACCTATTTCTGCATTACAAAAAAGTATCTGATATTATCTGCATTTGGTTACTCTAGGATACCCATTTTATATCATATTTCCTCTATATAATAAGGCCATTGAATTGGAGGGTATAAGATATCAATAAGAATCCTTAATATGCAAGCTTTCACCGCGTCAGCAGACTAATCATCAATTCTATGAGGCTCCGACTTACAAGAATGGGAAGATGATGATATCCGATGATAATAAAAATAAAAGGGAAGTAGGCCTTATTAGTGATTCAGAGTTATTCTACTTTTTTCCGTTATCGTCGTTGCCCAACGCAGGGAAAACTTGGTCTGCTGCTAATGATACTGCATTTTCGTCACCTTGAATCTGTGAATCAACGTTCTGACATCCCACATTGAGTGGTAATTCTCCGTTTCCACAAGCATTTGATTGTGAGATTGCTTGGTTCCTTTCGTATGCATATGCACTGTCTGCTGTTATTGCTGTTGTTCCTACTAATGTTGCTGCCTATTACTGCTGCCATTGCGATATATTTGAAGTTCATGTTTTTTCTTGCCAAGTTGTGAGTGCATTATGTTTATGTAGATTAGGCAAAATCAGGCCATTACTTAAATCTGATAATTATTATATTAGAACGACTCAAAACTGGAAAATACTTATCATATATTTTGTATCCTAAATTAGAACATATTATTGAGAAGATTAGTGTGTACTGAGAAGAATTGTCTACCTTACTAATCACGCTGCACTTACCCACTTTCGTGGGATGGTAAATTCACAACCACATATTTCAGATCTGCAGTATTTACGGGAGCAACATCACAAAGTAATTGGAAAGCACCAGGGGGGCCTGTAGCGTCTGCTACCTGACAAACTTGGTTAGTGGAAATAGGCATTACAGAAGCAATTACATATGTTGTAGCCCTGCTTCCGATGGCAGGATCTGATATACTAAAAATTTTATCCACTCCATCTGGGTCCCATCCTACGGCATGTCCAGCAGGAGAATCAAATACAGTTACTCTCTTCATAAAACTTTCTGCAGGCTTTGTTAACGTTATACTATTATCAGATATCTTTGGGGTTGTTACTGCATTATTTGCTATTGCATTGGGCCCTATCTGTTCTATTAGATACCCAGCAGATTGTGTGGGCCCGTCGATTATAGCGTTGGCTGCATTTCTAGTGGTAACTGTAACCTTGTAGTTATGGTTTGGACTTGATGGATTTATAATATTTGCAAATTCTAGTCTTATCTTAGTGCCTGCAGGTACGTTAATAGCATTGTTCACTGTATACGTTAATGTTTGTCCAGACTTACCTACGGTACCAGGCCCTATGCCTTGTGCTTCATTAAAACTAGCACTAGAGGGTACTGGTACCAGCAGGAAAAGTCACTTGTATCTTCTTGATGGCACCTGAAGTAATTGTTACAAAGACAATATCGTAGAATGCTTTTCGTTTTACTATATCATTTGTTGGTCTTGCACTCACAGATCCTAGTGCTGCCTGAGTAGTGAAATCACCATCTTTTCCATCCTGACCTATCGTTGAAGGGGCAGAGGGGATTGTGTTGGCAGCAGGTAGAGGTGAAGAAGAAGAAGCCGCACCTAATACTGGATTAACTAGCATGACGATAGGTGAAAATATAACCAGAAGCGTAATAATGAAAGATAAACCAAATTTCATTCCTGAGTATTTTAGTGGTTTGAATAACCTTCCTGACTTACATTCTATCGACATATAATGCAGATTTGGTTAATCCAACTTATCTGCAGTTAGAGACTCTTATTACCCAGTTTAATCTTAGAATTTGACTTGAACATTCAAAAAGTTGATTTATTGATATAAGACTTTTAATAAGCTGAAGAATCTTACCACGTGAAAAAAGGGATGTGGACAGTCATTTAGGCGGTAAGAGAATATCCATTTTCAAGGAAATGGTTGAAGGCACATAGCAAAGGTTTGGAAGCTACGACTAACAGCGTCAGTATTGAACATCTCGATTGTCCAACCATTCGGCGGAACCCGACTGCTTTTGCTGAGAATCATATTGTCTTCAGCAGAGCATTATTTACGAGAAAACCTCCGCCTGTGACCTGCTCACCCGCTTCACAGAACACGCTCTGGCTATCGCTGGTGCCTGGAGGTACATTGTGCAGACTACCAATTCTTTCATCAACATTAGGTATCACTGCATTATCAGCTATCTTGCTTGTTGTCACAGCATTATCTTCAATCTTAGGTGTTGTAACAGCATTATCTGCTATCTTTGGGGTTGTTATACTGTTTTCAGCGATAACATTGGCACCAATCTGCTTCATCGTATATGCCGTAGATTGAGTTGGACCGTCTATTATGGCGTTAGCCGAATTTCTAGTTGTAACTGTTACTTGATAGTTAGCACTACTGGAATAGGATTATTGATATTTGCAAATTCTAGTCTTATCTTTGTACCTGCAGGTACATTTACAGCATTGGTTACAGTATATGTTATTGTCTGTCCAGTGATTCACTAATGCAATGCCAGGACCTATTCCTTCTGCTTCATTAAGAATAGCACTGCTTGGTATTGTGGTACCAGCAGGGAAGGTAACCTAATCTTCTTAATTGTCCCTGCAGTAGCCGTTAGAAATACAACGTCATAGAAAGAGTTAGTATTTACAATATTATTTGTCGGTCTTGCTGTAAGGGAACCAATGGCTGCTTGAGTAGTAAAATCTGAATCTAAAGGTGAAACATTAGTAGGCGACGTTGTAGGAGATGTAGATCGGTCTCCTAATGAGAATGCAGAATGTTGGTTGCTAGTATCAATATTATTACTATTGGCTGATACTAATACGGGATTTAAGAAGATCAAAATAGGAGACGACATTACCATAAACGTAATAATCAAAGTTAAACCGAGCCTTGATCCTGATCCAGTCAACAGTATTGAACGATGATCCTGGTGAGTATCCTACCTTCATGCATCACAGGTTTGGCTATTCCAACTTATCTGCGGTTAGAGACTCTTGTTACCCATATTAGTCATAGATTTCATCTCGAACATTCGAAGTATCAATAAATATATACACATTTGATTGTGACTAATGCCAGAACTGAAGGCTTGAAAGCCGTATTACTACAGTTTCAATCCTCTCTGCTATCAACCTATGTACCTCATTATGGTGGTTGCTTCAATATATATAGCGGTTGAAAACATCAGTCTTTTTCAGGATTTGAACGCATTTTGTGTAATCATTCTGAACGCATCAGCACTTACGCCTATGGCATCGCAGCCATACATTCTGCACGAACGAAGAAAGATAGTGTGTCAGTTGGATGTGAGTTATACATTACTACCTGCCACTCAGTAGAGGTTGTGATGGCCCCTTGAAGCTCTGCTGTTGGGTGAAGGAACGGTTCGCTGTCTGGCTGGACTCCATAACCTCCCCCGACGACCGCCTCACCCGGTAGACAAAAAGCAGAGTTAACCCTGAATTGCCCAGCAGGTACGCCTCTTAGATCACCCTCCCTCATTGTAATTGTAGGTTTAATTGCGCCCTTAGCTATGGCGTTTGCACCTATCTGTTTGATCGTATAAGCAGTAGATTGTGTGGGACCATCTATAATAGCGTTGGCTGCATTTCTAGTTGTAACCGTTACCTTATAGTTAGCACCTGGATTTAGTGGATTGTTAATATTTGCGAACTCTAACCTTATCTTTGTACCTGCAGGAACATTGACAGCATTAGTTACCGTATAAGTTATTGTCTGTCCAGATTTACTTAGCAGTACCAGGACCTATTCCTTCTGCTTCATTGAAGAAAGCACTACTTGGTATTGTGGTACCAGCTGGGAAGGTCACCTGTATAGTCTTGATAGCACCTGCAGTAGCTGTTAGAAATACAACATCGTAGAAGGAGTTTGTATTTACAATGTTGTTGGTGGGTCTAGCCGAAAGAGAACTTATAGCTGCTTGAGTACTAAAATCACTCCCGTCCTGGCTTATCGTTGAAGGTACTGAAGTACTACCATCAGTAGTCGAAGCTGCTGACACAGGATTAACTAACATAAAGATAGGTGACGATATGACCATAAGCGTAATAATCAATGCTAAACCAAGTCTTAATCCTGAGCGTAGTCAGCGATTTGAACGGTGATCCTAGTGAATATCCCCTTATCATATATTACAGGCTTGGTTAATCCGACTTATCTGCGGTTAGAGACTCTTGTTACCCATATTAGTCATAGATTTCGTCTTGAACATTCAATGTATCCATTGATATATACTATTGTGATTGCAATAACAACCTCAAAGCCTCAGATAAGACATCTCAATATTGCAGATCAACTATATTCATGACATCTGCTAATCCGCTATACCCTAAAGTTATCTAATGTGTCAGTTCTTTGGAGGCTCGTAGTTGCATAAGGAAGCCTGAATGAATCAAGGATATCATCATGTGATGTCTGTTGCTTGTCCAGCTTCCAGTCATCATCACAACTGCTGTCCTTAGTGACACTACTAACTTCTGAAGCAATGGATGAATCTTGATGAACCTTTTAGACATTAATGTATAGGTCCACTGCAACATTTCTCTGTGTCTCTTCTGAAAGTTGACAGGTATTATTTGCATATCGCCTCGTCTCATCAACCAGAGCTGCTCTTCCGTGTAATAATGATTTCTCGTACTCATCTATTCCTCTCTTTATTTCTCTGATGACTTCAGGATTTGCACCATCTACATATAACTCGTTATCTGGTGTTTGTGTTTCAGTTGTAAGATGTGATTTATTATCTGATAAGGCTAGATCCGCACCCAATGTTGCCGAAACCTAAATCACTATCTAATAGTCCACCTGCTTGTGCTATTGCGTTACCCGCCCTTGCTATTGCTCCGCCTCCACCTGCCGATGCTGATGCGTTTCCTATACCCATACCCCTCCTGTCCCAATACCACGATGCCGCCATCCTTTTCTTATGATACTGCTATTCTTGGAAATCTATTATCAGAGAGATAATAGTTACTGAGACTTGACAATTGAGGTTCGAACGTTGCACCCCTGTCCGTACTCATACTATAGTTTATTGCAATGTTTTCCTGCCATACTACATATACATTATTCCCTGAGACAGCTATGTCAGGAGCCGTCGAAATTCCTGCCCTATACTCAGATTCGTCGTTATGTCAAAGTTGACTCCTCCATCTAGACTCCTTCTGTAGAATATTTCATCATTGGTTGCAGTATCATCTATCCATACTACATGAATATTATTGCCGGATACAGCGATAGATGGGAAATTCGAATTCGTGGCATCGTTGCTTATATTTACTGTAGCATCAAAGGTTACTCCACCGTCTATACTCCTTCTATATAAT
>CAVQMO010000002.1:0-100497 GCA_963713605.1 uncultured Nitrososphaerales archaeon
TTGCAAATGCATTAAACACCAGAAATGTATTTTTGGTAGTCTATGAGGCTCCTAAACGTTGTATCATCCATTAAAAGGTTATTTACTGCTTTGCTTCTATAACTTAAGTTCAACCTCAAAAATATGTGTTACAGATAGGAAATCCCCGAGGCATTATATCAAGTCAAATTTTGCAAGGGTTAAACGGTAAAGAATAAACGGTAAGGAATTTGCTGCGTCGGAAAACCTAGCTCCGAGTTGTTGCTTTTTATCTAATCCAGATTTGGCATTAACTATTTTATCATAATATGACTGGAAGGCTTCTCTAAAGTCTTAAAATATTTTTCTACAATAAATTTTAACTTTGGGCTGGCATTATCATCAATTAGAATTCCACAGTTGGAAGTAGTCGAATGCATAAAAAATTGTTGACTCTCCCTTCATGAAGTATTCATAGAGAGTAGTTTTCTAGTATCAAAGTCGAAAGTCCTATGCGAAATTCCATATTCCTCTTCCACAGGATAAGCTAACATTTCAGTCCAAGCCCAAGCCCGAGCAAGATCATCCCACACAATATGCTCTGACTTATAATTCCTAAATACTGTGGGCAAGAATCGTTCCGCCTTACTAATTACTATTCCCTGGAGAATACAAATTAGCCTTAATCGGAAATCACCTTGTTTACGTTCTAGTTCGGAATATCGCTCAACATGAGAATCATCTTAATACCGTACCATAAAAAGGTTCTATTATGGTGGTGCGCCTAGTATTCTACTATCCAAGAATTCTCCATAGTCAGTTACAATACTGGGATAGCGTACTCCTACTACTGCTCCAGCTTTACCTGCTCGACCAAAGAGACCACTGAGGAAATTAGGATTCCTTTTCCAAAGTATGATAATAGCTATAATGAAAATAACGACACCGACAACAGTGGCAATAGAACCACCACTACTGCCGACATTTATAGACGCCACAAAATTAATTAATTTACGAGATTTTTAATCAGTTTGCTTTGCAGTATTCATCATCAGGTTTTACACTCCCATCTTGATCGCAAATATTTTCTTTTGTGCAGAAATCCCAAGGATCTCCTGGATGCATTAGACAATATTGTTCTGGATTGTCATTTCTATCATAACATCCCTCACCTTTACCTCCAGTCTCTTGATACAACACATCACAGAATATCAATCCCTCTCTTCCTCTCTCTCCATTACATAATGAATTATCAGGTGTTTCATCACACTGCACATCCTTAAGCTCACACTTCTCTCCATCATCAGTTCTTTGATATCCATCAAGACACTTACTTCCTGTTTCTGTTGGAGTGGGTTCAACTATCTCTGGTTTGTCGACGAGATACATGCATTGCATCCCAAATTCCTTTTCAGCTAGAACCATATTATTTGGACAGTCTTTTTCATTTGAATGACATATGTTGTCTTCATCATCAAATATATCATGATAACCTTCAGGACAACCTATAGGAGTACAGACATTACCCTCGAAATTATTATATCCTTCCAATTCAAAGCAACTCTGCTCTGAGCCAGGAATACACTTTAGTTCCCATTTAAAATCACAGCTTTCATCTGGAGCAAAATCTGGATTTATAGCTGGTCTGTCTTCTGTATCTTTAGGAAATCCATCCTCACGATAAAATCCACTTTCTCTTTCCTCTTCAATCCGAAACTTGAGTTTGTTCAGGCTTTTCTTGACTAGCAGAGACATTCATTGTTGTTGTTGTAGTAGGAATACCTACTGCTACTAGTGCAATCAATACTGTTATTATTGATATATACATGGTGTATAGTATTGTATATGTTATATATTAGAAATTAGAAGAAGAGATTTTTAATCAGATTTGCAATATGCATCTTCACTGGCTTTATAAATCCACCTACGTCACAGATATCTCCAACGGTGTTACAAAAGACTGGATCATCAGTAACACGACAGTAGCTTTCAGGATCATTCTCTTTAGAACAGGTGATATTCAGTCTTGGATCCCCCATCCCAGCACAAATCCCACTTTCAGCTGGTCTTTTATTGGTAGCATTATGTAAGAACTCTACACAATTTGGACTCTCTGAATGAAATTGACAGAAGCTTTCATATCCTTGACTTAATATCTGACAGTTATCGTACGTATTATTTACTGATCGACAGCCTGCATGGAATCCATCATCGTATCCACCACCGTATTCGCCGCAACCACTGTCCATTTTTTCATCGAATGAAGTAGCTTTGCCGTCCCTAAATCCATCATCATAACATCCTCTTCTATTCTCTTCGTATAGGAATGCTCTGTCTTCTAAGGTTAGATTAACAGGATTGTTTTTGAAATTGTTACATTCATCTAATGTAAATCAATCATACGAAAATATGAGTATCCGACAATCTCAACAAGGAGATTGTAAGATTAAGGCAAAAGATTGAAGGGATACGGAAGGTTAGCGGCCTTAACATCCTTTTAGAAATGACTCCATTTGAAGTTCTGAATATTTACTTGAACCATGGGTCCCGTATAATGTCCCAATTCTGAATGTTTGAAAAATGTCTACTGATCCCGCTGTAATTTGCAATTCATGCAAACTTAAGGTTAGAACAAGTTAGTACAAATCCAGAAGAAGCAGCCGAAAGAGCAAGGAAAAAAGGTATGACCCTTAACTAACCAGCACTAACCAACTTCACAATTAGAATCACTATTAACAGTTGACTATATTAGATTAACGACCAAAGGCTAGGAACTGCGTTCGTTGACAGAGGAGCTGGCTGGTGCCTGCCGGTCTCTAACTAAAGCATCAAGCTGATTCCAATTGTCTTAGTGCCTTATCTTCCATCGACAAGCATAGCGTTCAGCAACTAGAAATCAATTCAAATAATCTGAGACGAAACCTTAGTGCATTATAGCATCATGATACCCTTCTTGAATCCATTTGTTAATTGTTTCAGAGGTAAAGTCGCCCATCTTCCCTGAAATGCTGTCATAGTCGTCTTTACGTTGTATTTGTACTACTTTAGATATCTTGAAAGTGTTCTTGAGTATATCGATATTTCTCTTTACCTCTTCCGTGCTAAAACGCCTTGGCGTATACTCTTCTAAAATTTTGTTAATTCTGTCCCTTATTGCCTCATCATGGTCTCCAAGGCTAATTAATCTTTCAATTAGATTTACGTAGTCAGTGAAAAGTCCGTCTGTTTTTGCATCATATCCATCACTAAGTGTTATATCCATCTTTCTATCTCTTACTGCATCAATATCTTCACGTATGATATCTTCTCTAGTAGTAGTATCATTTTCATTGGGACTGAATACATTAATTATGTACAGATTCTAAATCAGGAATTCTCTGGGCATGTTCTTGTCTAACACCGTAATCTAGATTATTATGTCCTTTACTTTCCTTTTTCTTAAGGGAATTCTCCAGATTATGAACACCTATCCTCTTTTCCCAAAACCTCTTATGTGCTTCTAACAATTCTCGAATGGGAGTATTACTTAGTAACCCACCATCCCAAAATTTTCGTCCATCTATCTCTTCATAAACATAGAATTCAGGTAACGTCGAGCTTGCCATTAGATGTTTGATATTTAGACCTTCGTCATATTTGATAGTGATGGATTTCCCTAATACAGAATTGCCATATTGTGTTTCTCTTATTCCTATCTCCTTCTCATAGCTATCAAATGTGACGGTTGCTCCTTCTTCTGCATCTACGCTAATTACAAGCAACCTTGGTTCCTTTCTTTCAAGACTAGTTGCAATAGGAAATCTAACAAATCTTTCTACACTTTTTCTCAATGGTTCATTATCGTAAACAAGCCATTGATTTTCAGAATCGCAGAATCGCTTATCTTGTTTAGGGGGATGAATTGGTTGGAACACATTTTTGATTCCTGATTTAAAGAATTCCTTTACTGAATAATATCGTCTGGCTGCTTCTTCTGATGCAATTAAAGGATTAGTCCCTTTCACTTTTTCTGCTTTCCATTGTTTTAATGCTTCTGAAATTTCAGGAGTAGGGGTGGATAAATACTTCCAAAAACCTTCAAGTCTTTCTGCTGAACCTTTCCAAGTTCTATTTTCAAGAAAATAATTAACGAGAATTGCTCCATTTATTGCGCCTATAGAAGTCCCTGCAATGATATCAAATAGGGGCTCATTATTGTCATTGTCGCCACTTAGTTTTTCATATAGGGCTTTGAAAGCACCTGCTTGATATGCACCAGGAGCACCACCTCCCTGCAAAACTAATGCTCTTTGAACAGTAGGAATAATCAAGCTGTCATGATTAGACATATCACCAAATGTGTTAGCAAAGTATATTTTGATTGCTATCATTCGTATAAAAGTTCTCGTATGACTGATACCTTTTACACACAAAAAAGAAAATTATGGGATATCTTGTTAGTCAATTAAGTTTACAGCAGATAAAATGACACAACATATTAAAAAAATGACATCTAATTATTGATACGCGCATTAGCCTTCAATAGATGTTATTAGAGACTGCTGGGGTATAGGTGAGTTGTCCGACCGTTACAGATGTGGCAGTCTTGAAACAGCAGTTCAAATGTTTACTGCTAATGGCACATTTATCACGTCATGGGCTCGACGGACTTGAATAATGGCCGGTTTATTTCTCTAGGGGGAGTAGCCGTGGACTCTTGATAATGTATGCGTTAGCGATTTTGGTGAAATCAACAACATACAGGTGTTTGACAGCAACGGATATTTTATAACTAAATGAGGAACTCCCGGTCTGGTAACGGGCAGTTTGTTGAACCGACAAGTAGACAATGCTATTGTTACTTCCGCGTCTAATAACTATAAAAATGATGAATATGATGACGATTATGCCGGACGCGATAATTATGATAATGAAAATGGCGATTATTACTACAATGATAATGACTACATTGGTAGGAGTGGGACTATTATAAATTCAGCAGGTGGAGGCGGCGCATTCGCATCTGTTGGTCGATAAAATTATTTCAATCGTTAATGGAAGTTTAGAAAAAAGTAAGTACTGATTTAGACTTATGCATATGTGAGTGAAAAAATTTGAAACATTAATAAGCAATATAAGATATCTATGGCTAGAAATGTCTCAAGCGTCTCCAAAGTGTGATTATAGTGATTGCAGAAATGTGGGTATGACAACTTCTCAATGCACAGAATGTGACGAACATTTTTGTGATGAACACATGAAAACTCATATTAACGAACATTAGACTAGATCATATTCTCTATATCATGATTTTTTCATCACGTAACATTTTTCATATAGGATGGCTATAAAATGATATGCAAAAATTCGGCTTTGTAAGCAGAAAGCATACTATTGGCACGTATTAATATGCCAATAGTCACTGATGAACAATTTAAAAAATTCATTGATGATAGTAAATGGCTTCAGAAAAATTATAATGAACTAATCAAAGAATTCAACTTAGAATTTGTTGCAATAAGAAATCATAATGTGGTAGCACACCACAAAGAAATGAATGAATTTGAACGTGAATTAAAACAAAGCAACATAGCAATCTTAGATGTAGTAGTTGAATTTATAAGAGATAAAAGAAATGAAGTATAATCTTGCATATTGAATGCTATCAATGCTTTAATGACAAGAGATATTATGTACCTGCATACGTATTTTCGAAGCGAGCTAGATTTTGTTTTGAAGATAAATTTCTTAGTGGATACTGGATCATCAACTACGCTACTTAGTTGGAACGAGGTGCCATATGCGACTCTTAAGACAAATCTAGGAGAAGACAGAGTATTTACTGGAATGGGTGGAAGTTTTAAAGCATTCATTTTGCCAGAGTGTAGTCTGTTTTTTTATGCAAATACTGGCATACAAAATCTGGTTGTTGGAGATCTTGGTCTTTCAAACTATCTCACAGTTGATGGTAGATTATGTCCAGCTGTTCCAAGTGTTCTGGGAATTGATATACTTAACAAATTTGATATTACTTACTCGGATGATTTAGAGAGACTTTTTCTAACACAAAATATCAGCGAATAGCTTGTAGTTCATGTTTCATACTGGATTTCCCAGTATACTTAATCCCCAAGACAAAAGTGGATCATTATAATGATAAGCAAGTGTATTTTGATTTAACAGAAAATTTGCTTAGAGTCTGCAATACGATAATGGAAATCTTGTAGACTACAATTTTACTGAAAACTAGCGCATAGCCAGACGTTCTTCTTCAGATCATATTTGTTTTATTGGTATAATTTTTTGGAGTGTCTCACCAGCCAACCAAACTGCTGCATTTGGTATATCGTATCTCGATTATAGAATCATATATCATAAGATCGACTGATTTATTGCTCCCAATTCACTGCTGTCGCTAATTATATGCAATATGAGATATTTACTGGATCAGAGTCAACATCACATTATTCCCAATAAAAGTCTGCTCCACTATAGCTTGAGATCTGATTGCACTTTTAGTCTATAGATAAAAATTAGACTGGCTTATGGTGGAAGTGTTGAATTAGATACTATTACCAATGTCGGATCTGAAGCCGCAGAATGATGGAGACCACTACCATTATAGACTGCAGTTACAGAAACTATACCCTGTGAATCAGGTGCATTTGTCTTAGCATTAAACTTGCCATCTATATCAGTGCTTTGCTTGTCAATAGCTTCTAAACTAGATGGAGAGATTGCTTGAGAAGCGGACTCGTACAGAAACGATATATCCGATTTCACTATGGGTTGCAGAGTTATCTTATCGACTAAAATTCCTGTTATATTGAATTCTTCACTTGGTTCCACTATAGGCCAGGGTTGAATAGTAAGTGTCGAGAATTCTGGTGCATGCTTTATTTTGAGATCAGCTGTTGCATTCCCAAATGATGTGCTGTTCTTGAGAAATTTTGTTTCCTGATCTTGCATCTCTGTTTGATTGGTAGTCTCATTTTGTTGTTGTGCAGCAGATGAACCCAACCCACTATTAAATGACAAGATTACTATAAGTGATAGTCCTAAAGTGGTAGAGATACTCAAGAACTGTTTGGTATTTTTCATTTATTTTTCTCTAATTTTTAAAGATGGAACATGCTATTTAGTAAGTCTAGAATATAACTACTAGAAGATTCTAGTAGTCACTATTCGGCTTACTGCCAATTGTTACGAATACGTATTACCCTATGATAGCCTAGTGTTGACGGCAATACCAAATATGATTGATACTAATGAATAGAATAACTTGTTTATCGAGTTAAATACTTTGTTGACTATTCCTGAGTGGAAATGGTTTTAGGAACATTATTGTGGATAATAATTGTCATTATTGTAATTATAGTTATTGTAGCTTTGCTAAAGTTTCTATTTCAGTTATTCTTTGTAATACCAATTGGAACAGATTTTCATGCCGATCTCCTGTACGCCAAAGCAATTCTGTTGCCGATGAGCTAAATGATATAGTGTTTAATAGCACAATATTTAGGATCTGATCTCTGCAAGAAAAGCAGAGCATATTCTGTCTTCAAGCAAATATTAGAATTAATCATATTCCGAGGGCAATGAAATACATACCTATACTTACACTCTATAGATACATATGATAACTAATAAAAACTAAGATTACGATCAAAAACTTTGAAATGGCTAGGCTTAATTTAGTATATGACTTATTGCAAACAGCAAAGATCTCTTCTAGCACTGTAGATACAAAACGAGAGAAACATGCCAATCAAATTTATTTTGTGATTTGTAATTCATGTTATTGGTGTGCAACTTACTTTGGGATTAATGTATCATTATCATTGCCACTAGCTTGTCATGCTTGTGGTTTACATAATACCGAGTTGATGCCTATATCGACCGATGAATCATTCAGAATAGAATATAATTCAACAAGAGGCATGCAGATAGAATTCTACGGGTAATCTATCGGGTAATGACAAGTCTAACAAGTGTCTAATCACTTAGTCTACCTGAGTGATATTGAGTAGAACGGTCACTTTCACCGCAATGTAATTTTATCCGCAATTATTCGCTAGTATCAATTGTTCTATTAGTTGATAATTCAAGAAGTGGGCTAAAGGCCTTCCAAAATTCTTGACTGCTAATATTGATGATAGGGCTGTCTGTTTCTGTTTTATTTGCTTCTAACCATATTATAACTATGTGTTTATCATCTGATTCTAACTTAATATTGGTAGAATTTAAAGATGATTGTGTTGAATTGTTTCGACTAATGTTATCATTTAGTGGACTTTGCTGAGCTACAGCAAATGTAGTTTCATTGAGAGCAAATAGAATCATAACTGATACTACCATTATAAGGTAATTTTTCAAAGTGTCACCTAAAAATATATGAATGATTTAACAACCAAAATCTCATCCCAGCCGAAATAAGACAAGATGACACCCATCGCCAACATACTATTTAGTGCTATCAGAAATATCGGCATGACTTTAACTGATAAAGATATGGGGTAGATCATACTTTTATGGTACTACTCTGTTGCATTTTATCATATCTAAGTTTCATTATCAACAAAGCAATGTTTAGTGCAAAACCAGCGGCATTAGTTCCAATTATGACTGGGTCAGATCTGATAAAACCATAGATCACCCAGAGAAACATACCGCTATAAGAATCATCAGATGAGCAGATACATCAAACATCTTTTTAGTTCTGTAAGCTTTCATGAGCTGTGGTATGAATGATGATAGAACCAGTATGCCGGCAACAGTACCAATTATATCAGCATATGCAACTAAATCTTCCATTATATCTCATTGACTACGACATTGGATATAAGAGAAACTCACTCATCGATTGTGCCGATCTATAGTTGTTGGAGCTAAAGACTTCTCTTTTGTTCCGCGTGCAGCTGGCACAAATTGTTCAGTACTTATCGGCCACCAGCAAATCACACCGTGACATTTGCCGCATACAAGCGCTATTCTTGAATTGTTCGTACTAAATTCCATCGCATCAAAACTTGTTTTCCCTGAATTACAGATGCACTCTTTTGCCCATTGCAATTTCTTTTATTCAATTAATAATAGACAAACATCTCATATTACCATATGCGATAATTGGTTGTTTGCTCTGATTGCTGATTTAACTGGTTGTTAAATGCGATTTATTGCGATTTATTATTATTAGACAAATTATAAAATAGTATTAGTTGAATCTCATATCAACCGGCTTTAGGTGTGTGCGGGAAACTTTGCCTTGTACCATGTCGTTTAAAACTACAATATCTTTATAGAATATTATCTATGATGGCTAATGTTGTAGTAGTAGACACCCGGCTTTTCTTCCTGTACTTCTTCTTCAGATTTTGTACCGGGTGCTTTTCTAGGTTTCCTTGAAGGATCATATAAAGCGTTCCATGGGTTACTTTTTCCTAGAATCAAATCTGCTAAAAGTATCCCTGCTATTGTGCCATGCATAATTCCGTTTCCAGAATCACCAGTAGCAATGTTGATGTTGTCCTTATTGTCTCCTGGATTATGTCCTATGAACGCAATTGAATCTTGAGGCTCCATTACTTGACCGGACCATCGATATTCTATTCCCTCTATGGGAAAACGCTCTCTAGTCCATGATTCTAACTGCGAATAACGTTTTTCTATTTCTACATCTGATGAAAAGTTTCCCGCCTGATGACCTTCTCCTCCTACTATAAACAAATCATAGTTGTCATTATCATTATCCATTCTTTGAATTCTTACATAACGATAGGGAGCTACAAGATTTCATCGAAGTTTTGCTAAAAAAATTTAAGAGCATAGTCCGGACACAGCGTTAGTAAAACATCCACTTAATTGTACATACCATCTGAAAGTAGAATCATCCACCATTACTCTCTCAAAGATCTGAAGATAATTTTTAGTCATTATTTCATCAGTAAAGTGCTTTTTAACTCTATCTCTGCAAGATTCTGGCGAACATTCGTAGACCTTGTCGACATATCCCTGTAATTCTTGAGGAGTTTTAGCGAGAAAACCGTTGGTTTGGTTTACAATTATATCGTTTAGTCCTCCATTAGCTAGAGCAAGTACGGGTTTACCATAGGCATTTGCTTCTACGGCATATAACCCGAAGGCCTCTATCCATGTAGGTTTAGGACATGCAATAACAGCTTTGCATTCTTTGATTAATTGCGCCTTTGTTTTATTGTCTACGAGTCCAATATATTCTGCCAAGCCGTCGGTATTTTGGCATTTGTCTCTTATCATTTGTACATATGAGAGATCCGGTACATGTATATCATCCCCAGCTATTTTTATAGCATTTTTTGTTTTCACAGCCAAATCAATTGAATCTTCAATTCCTTTTTCTATGACTATTCTATTAATCGAAAGAAGATAATCTCCGTTTTTATTGTTATTATTACTATTTGTATTATCCAGTGGAGGTAGAGGGATTCCATGATGAACATATCTAACAGGTATTCCAAGACTGGAAGACATATACTTAGCATGAAGCCTAGATAATCCAATATATCTAGGAAATCGCAGACTGTCTAACCGGAACTTTTTGCCACTCTACCGTACCATGATTAGTGTGAATTATTTTCATCTTTGGAAATTTCTTTGCCGAAAGATAGGAAAAGCAATGCCATGTATTATCCCATACAATTCCATTCCCGCTTCCATATTCTTTTTCCAGCAATTCCTTGTATATGAGATAATGAGCTTCTTCAGCAGTCGATCCTTCCCAAGAAGGCTCTATCGTTTCTATTATATCGAAGTTGGATGGCAATTCCTTTTCTCCTTTAGCTGTGGAAGAACATTTGGCTGATATCAAAGTCACATCATGAGCTTTATTGGTCAAGTTCTTACAAACCCACATGACGACAGCCTCCAGGCCTCCATTCGATCTTCAAGTCAAAGCTGAAAATAATCGGGAGGTGGAGTAGGTAAATTAGGGCTACTTATAACTAATACTTTCGTTTGCTAGCACCAATAAGTAGGAGCATGATGTCTAATAATAATTATTCTAGAGAATGATTCATGGTTTTCCAAACACTCGGTGTTTTGTCATGTTTGACACATTAAACGGCTTTGCCGATCATTATGGCAAGGTAGTAATCTCAAATTTAGAGCCATCCCGTGTTATGCCAATCTCTAATCACTAAATACTTTGTGAACTGATAAAGAAGGATTCATGCGAGCTAAAAAGATAGCGAAGGGGTTTGTCCTTAGCGGGATAGGCTGCCTAATATGAAAGCAAATCTCATACATGGAGACTTTAATCCCTGCGGGGGTGCTGAAAGACTATCGCTTATAACTATGAAGTCATTACTGGAAGTGGGAATAGACTTTGACCTTACAACCCTGAAGAGCCCTGACATACAGAAATTAGAAAATTCATTTGGCAAAAATCTTGTTTCAGTCATGAAAAGCGCAAAGAGAGTTAATGTCATAAACATATTAGAAGAGCTCCGCCAACAACAGCAAGGAGAACATGAAAATTATTCCTATACATACGACATTACAATTAATACAAATGGTGATGCAGCCCCTTATTATCATCCATCTTTTTCAAAGAATAGCGCTATTACTTATTGCCACTATCCCAGTACAAAATATCACATAGAATTTGAAAATACTGAATATCTAAGAACAGATCTTGGTATGACAGAAAATACTATTATTTTTTCGGATGAAAGAAACTATGAAGATATCAATAATTCAAAGAAATGTCAAGCGAAACTTCAGTTCAGCAGAAAGAGAGAATATTTTGAAATACTAAAATATGGATATTGTAATTTGATGAAAAACTCTATCGTGATTACTAATTCTGAATTTAGCCGCAAGGCAATAGTTAACGCATTAGGATTGGAGGATATTCGCATACTCAGTCCACCAATAGATATTGAGACTTTCCGCAATAGTGCATTAATGATAAATGGTGGTGGCGGTAGTGAAAGAAGGGATATCATCCTTGTAATATCCAGAATCGCTCCTCACAAGAAAATGGAGAATGCGATTAAACTCGCAAAAATATTAAAAGATAATAATATTGGCAGTGAAATGAAAATTGTTGGGAATCTTTATTCTTATTTTTCGGATTATTACTCTGGCCTTAAGCAAATGATTAAAGAGCTGGGTTTGACTGATTATGTTACATTTGAGATTAATGCTAGCTTAGATCAACTTCTTTCTATCATACAAGAATCCAGGGTATATTTTCATCCAATGGTGGGAGAACATTTTGGCATGTCTGTAATAGAAGCAATAGCAGCTGGACTAATCGCAGTGGTTCCAGATGAAGGAGGCGTTACAGAGTTTGTTTCACAAGAGTATCAATATAATACATTACAACAAGCTGCGGAAATTATAATGCATGTTCTTAATAATGTGCATAAGACAGAGCGAATTAAGATAGGCAAGGATATAGACAAATTCTCAAATTCTCATTATATTGCGGGATTTCGGACAATATTAAATGAATTAGCGGCATTCTAAGAGATATTAGTGTCATGACCTCCTTCGTGAGATAGACTAATTTGTCTCTGATTTTCTATCATAAAAGCGCTTTCAAAATACGCCAAGATCGTTCCTGGTACATACCTTTAAAGTAAAGTCTTCACTTATCAAATATCCATGCCTTCCTTTCTTACCTCTTTCTATTGCGTAGATATCTACGCAGGGACTATGAATTCGATATTTCTTCTTGAAGTAAGTCTTCAAATGTAAAATATCACAGCATCTGTTTCAATAGTTTGCTCAGATAGCATTTAATTTGTTATTTCGACTAGAATCACGCTAAAGCCTCTGGTTTCATCGAATAGCATACCTGCATTAAACCGCTAAATATTAAGCTGCACACGAAAGGATGGAAAACGTGACTGTATACAGAGGCGACGTAAAAAGCATGTTCATCATCCCGTATCACGTAGAAAATGTTCAAGAAGAGCAGGATGAAAAAATGTTCATTACCGATACTATTGAAGGATTGTTTGCACAAACTGATGTAGACTGGAATGCCACTCTCGTAGTAGATGGGCATTCTGAAAGTATGGTTGGAAATTATCTCCGTCATTTAAAAGAAAAGTACTATCCAAAAATTGATATCATTTTCTTAGACAGAAGTGTAGGTCCAGGAGTAGCCAGAAATCTTGCAATCATTAGAGCTATTGAACGGGGCTGCTCTATAGGTACTTTTTAATGACGCAGATGATGTATCACATCCGAAACGGTTGGAAGTTGTTAAAAGCATATTCACAGAAAATCCTGAGGTAGACGTGGTTTATTCGACATTTGAGGTAATAGACGAAAATAATCGTCGGACTCCTAGAAATAGGATCTCTTCGCCCATTCTGGAGATTTTAGAATCGCATGAAGAAAATCCAATAGAAGGCAGTAATATGTGGATCAAAATGGGAACAGATACTGGATATACCAATGCAACTTCCTCAACGGCTGTCAGGGCAAAGTTTGCATACCAATGTCCATTTCCAAATGAAAGAGCATCAGAGGATTTTCACTCCTGGATGAGGATGTCTGCATTTGGGGCTGATTTCAAATATACTCCTTTAATTCCAACAAAGTACAGAGTACTAAGCTTCATGAAATATCAGGCCTCAAGAACTAGGCTTGGTCCATCCAGTTTCAACAAAATAAAAACAAGGGTAGATTGTGACGGTTTTTCTAAGGCTATAGAGATTGCGCTTGTCAGAAATATCATCAGACCTGAGGAGATACCGATGCTTAAAGCAAGGTTCTATAAAAGATTAGCTAAATCGATGGAAAGAGAAAAAGAAAATAAATTGGCCGGCGAACTACTGAACAAAGCTAAACAGATGGAACATGAGAGTTATATCTATATTAACCAATAGAATTCTGAAAAGTATCATGAGATGGCCCTTTGCTGCAGCTGTCAACTAGGATTAAAATGAAATCAGATAATGTTTGAACGTTAGTATTTATGAGTAGTAGTATCTATGGTCTTATTACTTGATAGTTGAAGAAGCGGGCCAATAGATCTTCCAAATGTCTTCGCTGCTAACATTAATCGACTGACCGTCGCCTATCTTTGTCTTGTTTATTTCAAACTAAGTCACAATTATCTTTTGTTTGTCTGACTTTGTAGAATTAATTGATTAATGTAGTCTTGAGCTGTCACCGTCATGTTTCATTGACAGTAAATATTATATACTTTCATATTTTACGACAGCTAGATGACGAGACAGGTATACATGATGTAAAGAATGGTGCAACATCTGTTTTCAATAAGATGAAAAACGTAATCTAGTCATCGGCTACTGATTAATCTGATCATAGTTGGTGGTTGTCTGGGCGTAAAGCCCTCATCGCTTGGAAATATTTAATGTAGAAAATGGATGCAGCAGACTAATACTTGCTTATCGCCGAACCCAATGATTCCGACAGATGAATTAATTAACTTGTAAATATCAATTTACTGACGTGTTGGTTTTTTCATCAATGCATATTGCTTTTAATCTGCTAAAGTTTCTATTTCAATTGTTCTTTGTAATACCTGTTGGAACAGATTATTCTGCCGATCTTCTGTATGCTAAAGAGATTCTGTTGCCAATGAACTAGATAATATAATATTGTGTTTAATAGCGTAGTATTTGTGATAATAGTGTCTCGGACTAGAAGCTGAAGTTATTACTGCCAGATTTTTACAATAACAGCATTCTCTGTAACATCGCAAGATGATTTTGTTTCAAATGCTACTTCCAACAGATATCTAGAGATCTCTTTAATTAGATACGAATACTTCCGTCCCATGTCATGCTCAATAATAATTTTATAGATACCCCCAATGACTTCAACTCTGTGTGACATCTGTGCTATTCTTAACCATGTTTCTGCAATCTCTGAGATTGATGCAATATTAAACCCTCCCCGTAGAAATAAACATACATCTACAAGATCATTCTTTGCCGTCTCCATGGCTAGCTCATTTAATTCATCATCTGTGAGTTCGTTAAGCAATTTAATTAAAAATGATTTTGGCAGATAGTATAACTTGGCATGTGCTGCCATACTATGCCAATCAAGATATGATTTGATTATCTGGTTAACAAGTGTATTTGGAGAAATATTTCTAGTATTGGCTGCTTTACGCAGTTGCTCTAATTTCTCTTTTGATAATCGAAATGTGACGCATGTAGTAGTTGACGGCTTAGTTGATGCTGTGGCCTGCTTCAACTCCGGCTTAGAGAATTAATTTGCCCTAATTAAAACATTACTTCAAAACGCAAATAAAATGAGGCCAAGCATTAATTATTCTATGCAAATTATATAAACGCATACTTAGACGGTCGAATTGACGTAAGAGCCAATTATTATATACTTTAATGGACAATTTTCACTGATACACCATGCAATACGAAATCATCAATATTGGTGATCGATTGGGAAAGTATTATATGTTTTACAATGCTCCGGCTTTATTATCAAATCACAACAGAGACAGAGAATTTGGAACAGTGATCGCAGAAGCCAAGACTAAACTAATAGTAGTTGATGACGAAATTATCCGAGAGCACGTATACTTAATCCCCAAGACAAAAGTGGATCATTGCAGTGAAAAGCAAGTGTATTTTAATATTCCAGAGAATTCTCTGAATGAATTTGAGATTTAATTGGTAACACCACAGTAGTTTTGCTACTTAGCTATTCCATACACAATCGTTCTAAGACCGTGGAGCTTTAATGGCGTGACCTTTTTTTGCTGTTGTAGATTCATCTATCCAACAATGACATCTAACTTTCACAAAGCATGAAAGCTCCGTTCTTGAATCACTTATGTTATAAGGCGCGTATGACATCCACCAATAGCATCTGCACGTGTCAATACAATACAATTCTCTACAATATAATGATTATATACTTTTACGAATAACTTTTAGAATGAGAGACAGCGTCACTAAGAATATGAAAGCATATACCACAGTTAACTGGGCGGCGATAAATTATGCTTAGAGAACTATTAAGGGGACTTGCGCTTGTATTTATGGCTAGTTCTGTAATTATCAGCAATATCTTTCGGTACAAAATCTGACAAACCCCGGCTGCCGGCTAAGAACCTTAGTAGTAGTACACGCACAACAGCCGGGCTAGATATCCCAGCACTCGAACCTGAGTCCAATGATTCCGACTCCCAGCTCGATAGATGACTTAGATCATAAATATCATTTAGTGAGATGCCCCAGAGTTCTTTGAAAGAGTTTGAGATTTAATTGATTTGACCCGACGCCAATCCGGCATTGATGTTGCGTGTGTCGAATTACTATAACTATAAAATGCGCGCTATACTATCCAATGACGTCGCACTAAAATCTATCTCTATTTCTAAACCAGCCTAATAAGTCCCAGAAAAACCATATGCCGAAAAGTAGCGAGAGTAGTCCCATTGTCTTATCATAATTAACTTAATATTTAAAGCTCTCCGTAAACCCAAAGTTTCGAAAGGTTTGTCACGGAGAGAAAAATCTCCATATAAACCAGAAGACATATGGACATTTGATGACCAATCAATCTATTATTCATTTCACCTTCACATGGCTCTGAAAGAAGAATCTTTGGAATTTGTAGCACTTTTGATTAGTATTCAACTCCATAGTGCTTGCACGTAATCATTGCTACCGTTTTCTGGCCATTTGGTTATTTGTTCATTATCTGTCGTAAAGTATTATTACAAAAGAAGGTATAGTATTAGCAAAAAGTGAGACATTTTATCCCATTGGTTGCAATGAGTGGCTTGATTCTGTTTATGATCTTTATAGATTCGTCTCGGTATCTAACTCAACAGTTCTTAGCATACAGCCAGGTTTATTTTGACTTTGGGAATTCATCTGAGGTAAGTTATAAAATATACGAAAATGTGACGGCAGGCATAAGAGTCAAGTTCCCGTCCAATTGGTCCACGCTTGAAAATTTGGGAAATATTTCAGGTAACAGCATAATAGCTGACTTTTATAATACAGGGGTCAATGGTACGCATGGCTATTCTGAAAACGCGAATGTCGTCCTATTAAATCAGAGTGAATATTTAGAGAGTCTTATGAAAAAGTATTTGACTGCTAGGTCTGGTTCGTTTGCTATTCAGCCAACTAGGCCGGTTGCTAGTATAGAAGACGCTTCTAAAACTGCCAAATTTCTAATAGATGAAACATTAAATTCTACTATTGCTAATCTAAGGCACACCTTTCGTAACGTTACTTTGCTGCAAGCTATTCCCACAGTGATATCAGGTCTGCCTGGATATCAGATTACATATTTAATAACTGACAATCAAATTGATATTAAACAAACACAAGCCTGGACTTTTAAAGATAATAAATGGTATGTTATTACCTATTCTGTTCAACCGTCAGCACAATACAATTCAGCCACGGCTATAATTAATAGTATTGTCTTAAGACAAGTCGGCGATAATCCCTCTGTTATGAAACTTTGGGAAGGCAGATTAAATTATATGATGTTTGATTGCAATCTTTATGTTAATAACTTCTTGGCCTTCCACTGCTTACCACGTCGTGTTCATTCGTTATACGTTGTTTGCATGAAATGCATCGTTCATTCTGTTTCACTTCAATCATTTGGTAAGTAGAGTTAATGTACAATATTATTTGAGCAATATTAATTGAAGTTAATATTCATTGGTGGGTCTACCATAAAATCTATATTAAAATTCCATATCAATTTGCAATATTACAAAGTCTATATTCATAAGATAAAAAAAGCGACCGGAGATACTTGTTAATGGCGAGACAAGTCTAGAATCTACCTCTATTCTTAAACCGGTCCAATAAGTCCCAGAATAATCATATCCCCAAAAGTAGTGAGAGTGGTTCCTCTCAATTGCTAAGCTGTTGAGTCTCCACGGACTTTTACCTTTTCACTTCTTACTTCATCAGTGACTTGCCTAGTCTCTGTTACCGGTTTTTTCTTTACCGATACCTCTTCCTTTACGTACGGTTCCTTTGTTACTTTGACATGCTCATCTTTTAGTGGTATTCTAATCTCTTCCTCTGAAGTCACTGGTTCATCACTTGGTGTTTGTTGTTGGGGGCTATCTCCGGTTACATCATGCTTCTCGACCACCAACTCTTCATGAGTCACCGGTACTTCAACAGTTTTCGTTTCGGTGACTGGTTCCTTTACTATTTTTGCTTCTCTTTCTGTTTCTGTTTTAGAGACATCTAACCTCTCACCCATGACTGGGATCCTTGTCTCGATGTCTGATGGTAATGCATCTTTGAGTGGGTTTTCATCTCTGTAATTGGTTCTGTATTCCTCGTCTGTTGGTGGTGTATTGTTTTCTTTTGTGAATAATCTATCCGCATCATCCTGGGTTATTCTGAAATGTACTTTGTCACCGTCGTACCCTTCAACTAGATATTTGGGTAAATAATAATCGTGTTTGCTTATAAGACCTTTCTTTGTGCGAACATAAGTAGTGCCGACCTCTTGTACCTCTCCTAAGTCCACGTCATCTGTGCCTCTAGCTTCTTTCTTGATAGCATCGTTCCAATCCATCTTACTTCGTGCTGTCATACTAACTCATATGTGACATAATATATAATAGTAACATATTATGTAATGTACTGCTAACAGGGCTTGTGGTTGTGTTTATGGCCAGTTCTGTAATTATTAGTAGTATATCGAAGTGCAAGATCCGACAAACGCCAGCTGCCGGTTAAGAACGTTAATGGTAATGCAAGCATAGCAGACAAGCGAGACATTCCAGCACCCGAATACGAGTCTCACGAGTCCGACTCCAAACCAACGGATATTTAATCTTCAGAGTTTTTTTCAATTCGCATTTGGGGACTAAAATTGCAATGTTTGCCGATCACATAATCGATTGACCATTTCTCGAGATTAAATTAATTACGATCGCTATCATGTTCTATTAATTCTTGAAGCGATCTGAACTCTTGACTACAATCGGTGTCTCAACTAGATTTGCCCAGGAGGAATGGACACCCTGTTATGCAGTATTTCATCACACAAATAGGTAACGTAATATTTCAGACAAGCAAGTTAATAGTGCAGAATGTGGATCGAGACATGTATGTTGCTAAATCCATTTCATCCCGTTGATTTGCAAGTTTTGCACAGTGTAATGTAAAAGCCATTTAAGCAATGTGAACACAATAGTATTCAAATGACAGATCCGGTGAAAAAAATTAAGAACTCAACTCAGGATGCAGAAGCAAAATTACAGACTTCTAAAGATCACGCAGAAGGGAAACCTAGTTCTGAAAAACTCAACAAGGCAAAGGTAAAAGTAAGAGACGCTTTGACCTAGATTTGCCATCTACCTTTTTTTGGAATCTTGATAGAATTGAGATTCTCTTGCCCCTATTGAGTATACCTATTCCTACTTATTCATAAGCAAAGAAGCTTTATAGTTGTGTCTTTTCATAAGTCTATTATAATAAAAAACGTCTATTAATCATGTTAACCATAATATTATTAGTGTCATGAGCATAGAGAAAAAGAACCCATTTAAACGGGATCAGGCGTTAAATGATGCAACCAGCGGACAAATGGGGGAAGAACCAAGACCGGAGCCATTGCCGGATCCGATACCTGATTCTGATCAAAGTCTTGAAGATTCCAAACGGAAAGCGGCTCGTAGGATTTCTAGGGACGTATAATAAAAACACTAACTTTCTTGTATCTCTTCGGATATTGGCACGAATATCTTTAGTTTATCATAGGTTTCGCCAGAAACAATCAACTTAAATTCTAGTATAATTATTCGATCATAACAGATTTTCCTTTAGGTCAGTCTCTCAATTAGAAATACTTACTTCAGATGGAATCGACATCCATGATCATAATATAGATCGAGGCGAGTCAGAAAATTGAAGTGAATTAATACGAGATAAAATGCAATGGAGAGTTTATATCATAAAACAAATCTGTCATAACATTAGAGCTTGCCTCTTGTAATGCTACTAATGAAAAAAACAGATTCAATTTAAGCTGTACAAGAATCTGGATATGGAGTAGCCAATTCTGGCGTCAGTTCCAGGGGATGAAATGCTTATGAAGTATAGAAACCCATTATAATACAGAGGAAAAATTAATGTCTTATGTTTCAAGTGAACCTAATTATACAGATCGTTACGGCGGTAATGAGAGCTCGATTAACAGAGCAGGGGATATTTCTGACGAACCACCTACTAATGAAGCAACTAATACTCAAGTAGCTTCTAAGTTAGCTAATCTCCTGGAGGGTTTAACATTTCCTGCTACGAAGGAAAAGATAAAAGATCATATCAATAGAAAGTCTCCGACTATGGGTAATAGAATAAATGATGTATTTGAAGCTATTCAAAATAAGTTGGAAGATGGAGTTAGTTATAATTCAGTTTATGAGATAGAACAAGCAGCAGGACTTGTGAAAAAAAGAGAGGCCTACCAATAATAATATTTCAGAATTTTACTGGTAGTTGAAGTTGAAGGTCATCTGAATTTTCGAAGTTGTTACTTATGGTAGATAACAATAGACCCTATATTCCACGAACTTGTTTATCATATAAAGATTGGTTAGTAATACTAACAAATGAGGATTGGCCCCTTTCTCAGTTATTTTTTAAGTATTGTCTAACTTTGACCGGATTATAACTTTTGTTTAACTGTGTTTGCGGCTTGTTGTAGGCCATCCTTTATTTTATTGTCTGCTTAACACCCTGTGTGGAAACTCCCACGATGTAAATATACTTGTAAACCATACGAGATAACAGTATTATTGGTAGACCCTATGACTAAATTAGAACACGTGAATCTCTCCACTCAATACTTTAGATATTCCTTCAAGTCAGTGACTTTAGACTTGCCGTAATACCCCAATCTTATAGATATATGCATCTTGACTACATGGAAGGGTAAAAATAACCTGAGACTAATGTCTCAATAGATGATTTGGAGTGAATGAGGGCGAATGCCTAAAACAGGTTGCAATAGCACGTCATGAAGTTAGGAAGTTAACTCAATCTATATAGTCGAACAAGATGTATAACTAGGTAAGAAGAAGTGTCTGAGGGACCTGAAGTGAGACGGGCAGCGGACAAAATCGCTGAAGCACTCTTAGGAAGATCAGTTGCAGATCTTCATTGTAAGTTCATAACGAGTGTTTTGAAAGAAAAAATAATCGGATCCACAGTCTCGTCAGTAGATACTTATGGTAAGAATATTATCATCCATTTTTCAAGTAACATCTATCTACGCAATCATATGATGATGTGGGGAAAATGGCGAATTTATTCAAGAACCGAGTATGATAACGGAAAAGCAAAACCACCTATACGTGTAAAGTGGAAAAAGGACTTGAATAATAATAAACTCGCTAATGTTAGCAATAAAATAGAAAATGTTGCTGTCCTCCCAGATACGGATCTAATAACAAATGTTCAGAATGATCCTAGAACTAGACTCGCACTGATCACAGATACTCATGTTATAGTTCAATTCAATGGCCCCATACTTCAATTCTCAGAGGATAATCCTTTGCATCATGAATCTATCTCTAGATTAGGTCCAGATGCGCTAAAACCAGGTTTTGATCTTAAAGAAGCAAAAAAGAGATACAAAGAGAGAATAGAAATGAAATTAGTTGATCTCTTATTAGACCAAACATTTGTAGCAGGCATAGGTAACAAATACAAATCAGAGATACTATTTCTACTTAAGGTCTGGCCTTTTAGACTAGCAAAAGATCTTTCTTCGTCTGAGCAAGAGAAACTATTTCAAAGGGTTCGAGGAGTGTTAAAAACAGGCTATCTAAATGCTGGACGTACGAGACCACAACAACACGGCGAAAACGGCAAATGGAATTTCAGACATTGGGTTTTTAGAAGAGCTGGCAGGCCGTGTTGGATATGTGATAAGCCCATAATAATGGATAGACATTCCAGCTCTCGCGTCACGTTTTGGTGTCCATGTTGCCAACAGTAACAATGGAAATGGGATTCCAGTAAAACAAGTAGCTAGGTAGTCGGGTCAATTCCGACCAGCTATCACATACTCAACTTACTCTTAACAGTTTTAATCATGAAGTTGTCCTGTTTTATTTCAGACGTTAATTCAAGATAGCATCATGATGCAGCTAGCTCTACGTTCACGATAAAAGAGTATTGCTACCTCGAGTTTCGTTCTAGACTTTCCATAGCAAGATAATGCTCTAATCTGCCAGCCATTTCTTCATATTCAAAGATGATTCCCTTTAGCATGTGTTCAGTGCCATAGTCATTATTTTCTGATGCGTTCTTTATCCTAGCTCTAACTGCATCAATTACCTTCAGATTCACGCTAGTTTCAAAGGTTACATAATCCTCTAATTCATAATCTCGCACCATTTTCTTCAGATTCAAATAATAATTCCAATCGTACTCGGAGCTTATATTTCCAAATACCTTCATGCCATCCCCGACAATCTTTTCTTTGAGCTGTTTGGCAAGCTTAACTGCGTTTTCAATTCCCTTTGATTTGTGTATTCTACATCCTGTAAGAATTATATCTTTTTTTTCGTCCTCCACAGAAGTTAGCAACTAACTAGATGAATTATTTGTTTTGCATTTTTAATGTCATATTTGTTAAGCTATGATTCTAGTTCAGATGGATTAATCCAATAAAAGTCAGCTGCACTATGACTTGATGTCTGATTGCATTTTGGACAGTTCTCCATCACACCTTCGCGGGACTCGTAGATTAGAGAATCTTCATCTGGAGTCTGTAACACCTTTGATTGGTATTCGAATCCACAATGCTTGCATGTAACCATTACCACCATTTTGAGCTGCTCTAGCCGTTGGGTCTTATAATCATTGTCTCGGTTAACAGCTCAAATAAAAGAATCTAATTAGAAGTGATACAATGGCTATTTTGGCTATTTTCAAAGCAAATGGGATAACAAAAGAAATGTATGAAACAGAGAAAAGAAGTAGACTGGGAACACCAACAACCGGATAGAATAGTACTTCATGCTGCTGCATTTGATAACTCGGGCAGCAACTTTCGTGTAGCCGATATCTGGGAATCAGAAGAGCATTTAAACAATTTTGTAAGTAGCAGACTACTCCTAGTTATGAAGAAAATTAATATGCCAATGCCGGGGGGAGATTTTCAAATCCATAATGTGAATGCACACCCAGGCATAGACAAGTATAAAGTATGACTAGATGTGAGTCGGATCGTAACTGAGTCATTTTCAAGTCTTTTCGGCTAGTAGTTGCTTGCTATCAATAGCATTATGATATTTGTGATAGTCTACCAAGAATAGTCTCGCTATTGGCACACCATAACTTGAGAATTGCTCAGCAGCCGGCAAATATGTTTGACAAATGATGTTATTCCCAACGAAAATCAGCTCCGCTATAACTTGAGATCTGGTTGCACTTTGGACAATTCTCCATGATATCTTCGCGGGGCTCAGATTTGAGAGTGTCTTCATCTGGGGTTTGCAGCACTTCTGACTTGTATTCGTGTCCACAATTCTTGCATGTTACCATCACAACCATTGCAATATGTTTGGCCGCAATCTTATTATCGCTTTTCATGAGCCGGTCAATTAATTCTTGTTATAAATTGTTATTAGTTATACGTGTCTAAAAGTCGTAGTGCGGAGTGGTAATAATTGCTTTTGCTGCTGTGGTTGACTCATTTATACAAAATTTTAATCAACATTCAATTTAGAAACTACATCTGCTCTAGCAAATCTATTTCCCACAGAATCAATCTTAATCTTTATGTTTTTATCCCCAGATTTTACGTTTTTTACAAAAATTACAAAACCCTTGATTTTTGCGATACCATCTCCCGACTTACCTGTTCCAATTATATCTACTGTATATTCTTTGGCTACTTCTACAGGTTTCGAGAAACTATTGCTAGTTGGTGTTCCAGAACTTCCAGTACTTTGCTCGTCACCACTCATTGAAATCTAATAGAAGACTATGTATCATGATATATAACTAATGTATTCATCTTGACTGAATCGGTGCTTTGCAGTATTCTACACTAGATTTACAGGTCTCATTAGGTACTAGTATGAGAATAGTTGTTAGATATCTGTTGATATAATGATTATATACTTTCATGGACATATTTTACGATGCCGAAGAGCGAAGCAAATAGTATCAATAATCCATTGGGAGATTATTATGCGTCTCATAGAGCCCCTGCCATTATAAACAATAAATTAAAAATCGGAAGGGTCTTTGTGGCGTACAAAGATAAACTGGTTATAATAGACGGTGAACTTAAAAAAGAACACGAATATTTAATTCCCAAGTCAAAAGTAGACCGCTAAGGAGAAAAAGAAGTCTACCTTAATATCTCAATAAGTTCTTTGAAAGAATTTGAGATTTAGTTTTATTCCAGTTGAACGCTAGATTGGTATGTCTAGAACCAATGATACTAATAGATGGAACTAACAGCTAATTAAGTTAAATACTTTGTTGACTAGATTATAGCAATGGTTCTCGGAACTATCGTGTACGTAATTATAGTTATTATTGCCATAATCATTATAATATTGTTGCTAAAGTTTCTATTTCAACTATTCTTTGTAATACCGTTTGAACAAGACTATTCTGCCGATCTTATGTATGCTAAAGAAATTTTATTGCCGATGAACTAAAATTTCTATTCCATAAAATTGAACTAAATCTTCTATTCCAAACTGCTTTTTTCTCATGTTAATACTTTTGAACGAATACTGATAATAATGTAGACAAAAGTTCCGAATAGTTAAATATGCACTAATTAAATAGTATGTTACATTCCTAAAATAGGAAAAGAAATGAAAAATATTAGGCAGCTTTTGTGGATATTCACTACATTAGGATTATCACTTATAGTAATCCTATCGTACAATGCAGGAGTTAATTCTTCTATTGCCCAACAGCTAAATGAGACTACCAACCAAACACAGATGCAAGATCAAGAAAATATGTCAGAGCCAGAGTTTCTTAAGAACAGTACCTCATTTGGAAATGCAACAGCTGATCTCAAAATAAAGCATGCACCAGAATTCTCGACACTTACTATTCAACCCTGGCCTATAGTGGAACCAAGCAAAGAATTTAATATTACAGGAATTTTGGTCGATAAAATAACTTTGCAACCCGTAGCTAATTCAGATGTATCATTTCTGTACGAGACTGCTTCCGAAGCAATCCCCCCATTTAGCTTAGAAACTATTGAAAAGCAGAATACTGATACTGGTGGCAAGTTTAATGCTAAAACAAGTGCACCGGATACACAGGGTATAGTCTCCGTTACTGCAGTCTATAATGGAAGCGGTCTTTATCATTCCGTGGCTTCAGATCCGGCATTGATAATAGTATCTAATACCACTCTTCCGCCATAGCTCTAGCCAAACTTAATTTAACTTTATTTTTTCAGACCATACCGTGCATAGATCAGTGTATCACGACACTATCATTGATCGTAGTTAAGCTTCAATAATTGGGACTCTATCAGATTAGGGCGACGTTGTATAAACACTACAATACTGTGTAAATAGGTAATATTCATCATCTAGATGACGGAGCAAGTAATCACACAAAATATATGAAGTATTATATCCTTTATTGTTCTTATTTTTGTAGTGCACTATGTCTTTTTGAGCCATGATGTTGATTGGTCATTCCAAGGACCGGGCAGAAATCACATTCTGGCAAGAAGAGATAGATTTGATCAAGAAACAATTAGGGATATCGATATACAAAATCCATATAATAATATTAATGACTATATTACTATCGAGGAAAAATTTGGGGCAAGATCTACTTTCTTCTTCAGGACTAATTATGAGAATGGCAAATTAGTTGATTATGAACAGGATATTCAGGCCTTATTAAAAGGCGGATGGGAAATAGGATTGCACTGTGATCAAGCTTCAGTAGATAATTTCGATAGCATGTACCAAGAGAAAAAGGAACTGGAATACCTTACGAAAAAAACAGTAAAAGCTAACCGTTCCCACTATCTAGCTTTTAGCGAAAGGCTACCAATTATTCTTAATGAATTAGGATTCATCTACGATTCTTCTGTAGTAGAATCAAAAAATAGGGTAAGTAATAACACCGGGAGATATTTTTTGCTAAATAATGTTATCGAATTTCCCATTACAATAATGGATGCATATTTGTTTACTTATATGCATATATCGGAAGACAAAATCATCAATACTTTCATGTATGCATTGGATTGTGCGAGAAAATACCATAAGATTTTTAATATGATAACCATCGACTGGCACACAAATGTTCTAAAGATGAAAGGAGGAAGAAAATACAAAGATATACTCGAATACCTATCTTCTCAAGAGGATGTCAAGCTTGTCAATGGAATAGAATTAGCCAAGATAGTTAATTTTAATTCAAGAAAAGTAGCAGGCGCTAACCCTTTATCATTGGAAGCATAAGTTGAAGCTTTTAAGTATGCAACTCTCTTAGAACGGCCATGAAGAAAGTTGTTATTTTTGGTACTGGAGGCTTTGCACAGATTGTATATCTTTATTTGAAAAAAATTGATCCATCCAAATTACAAGTGGTTGCTTTTTCAGCTAGTGAATCGGCCATTAAAGAAAAAATACTATGTGGTCTGCCTGTTGAGCCTTTTGAGCATATAGAGAGAAGATATCCGTGTGAAGAATATGATATGTTCATAGCTGTCGGATATTCGGATATGAATAGGAAGAGGGCAAGGTTCTTTGAAGAGGCAAAAGATAAAGGGTATAATTTGATGAGCTATATTCATCCCAGTACAATTATAAACGATGAATTTGAGATAGGTGAGAATTGTTTTATCTTTGAAAATAATGTTATTCAGCCATTTGTTAAGCTAGAAGATGATGTGATAATTTGGACAGGGAATGTTATAAGTCATCATACAACAATAATGAAGCATTGTTTCATAGTTTCGCATACAGCTATAGCCGGAAATACGACAATAGGGCCATACTGTTTCATAGGGATGAACGCAACTATTAGAAATAGCGTTAAAATCGCTAGAGAGTGTGTAATTGGTGCTGGCTCCGTTATCTTACACGATACAAATGAAAAAGAGGTGTATGCAGCTCATTCAACCGTCAAGCTAGAAGTTACGAGTAATCAGTTGCGAAATTTATGACGTGGATGGTATTTCTTAATTGTGGTTTGTAGATTGTTCATTATATCGAATCTTAAGCATAATTGAGGATCCTTTTTGATATCGATGACATCACGATGTTAACTCTACAATATTCTACGTTTCAAAGTACTTGATAATAATAGCAAATTCAAGTCAAAATCAAATCCTCTGCTTCTTGAGATTGGATCCTACTAAGAAGGTGTAGTTGGTGATTATATTTCGGTCTGGACTGTCTCTTGCGAGATATTTATCCAGTCTGTCAGCCATTTTTTCATATTCAAAAATAATTCCCTTTAACATGTGCTCAGCGCCATAGTTTAGGCATAGATTGGTTGGTATACTGGGATTGAATAGAAACGACATACTCCCACTAACATTAGATATCACTGTTAAACCATTAGTAATGACGGTATAGTTCTGCTTCTCTGCCATAATTTAAACACTGTCTTGATGGTTTTGACTTCATTATGGATGGAGCAACAGAACCATGAATTACTCCCGTTCCATGAATAGGTTTACCATCTGGTTGAGCAAGTTCATCAATTTGTATTTCATATCGATATCTGACCGCAACATAAGGATCATTATCGGGATTTGGGAATCTGATAGACTCCTGAGTTGTCTTCGTTCCTAGATAATTTTCATTCCAGTTCCAAAATAAATTTTTTGAATTTTCTTTTACAATACCATAGTAAACCCATTCCTCCTTGTGTTTGGAGTACATTCCCTCTTTGAAGTATTGTAAAGCTACTCTCCAGCCATCTTCTAGCCATCCAATGTTTCTCAAATAGATTTAATAATATATATAATTAATGATTGGCACAAACTCAAGATTAGTTAGAAATATTTCCTCAGTATCTCATCCAATTGCTCATGAAACTTTCTGTAAAGTTCTGTATTCTCTTTCTCGTCAACACTCACTTTCCCTATCTTTTCGACATTTCCTATTGCTTTGTCAAGCTCTGATAAACCGATAGTACATTTTGCTAGTCTGTTTGCCAAAAAGAAGACGGAGGAAAGTACATAATTAACTTTATCTGCCTCCAATTCAATACTTTTCGAAGGGGGAATGACATTATCAAGACAGTTTCTAAGGTGTTGTGTGCACTCCTCTAGGCAATCACTATTCCCATTGCATTTAGCTGCTGCCACTGCTCCAATCCTCAAGACATTTAATGATATCTACTGAAAACTCGGTCAAGTCATCCATGGTTAGGCCGTAAGAAATAAAATAGTTGCCACAATTTAGAAAAAAACTAAAGTTAAATTTAGATGGAAACTCGGTGAGAATGGTTTCTAGTGGAAGAATTAGAAAATGAATTCAAAGTCAAGGTTAATAATTAGCGATTTTCTTTTTGTAATTGCTGTTCAAGCTTGATAATAACAGCATTCTCGGTAACGTCACAAGATGATTTGGCTTCAAACGCTACTTCCAAAAGGTATCTTGAGATTTCCTTAATTAAATACGAATATTTTATGCCCATATCGTGCTCAATGATAACCTTACAACCATCCCCATTAATCTCACATCTATATGGCATCTGGGATATTCTTAACCAAGTTTCTGTAATATTTGAGAGTGAAGCAATTGTAAACCCTCCCCGTAGAAACAAACTTATATCAACAAGATCATTTTTGGCTGTATCCCTAGCCAGGTCACTTATTTCTTCTTCTGTAAGTTCATTAATTAACCTAATCAAAAATGATTTTGGTAAGTAGTATAGCCTGGCATGTGCAGCTCTACTGTGCCAATCTAGATGTGCTTTAACTATTTGGCTAACTAAGGTGTTAGGAGTGACATTTTTAGCTTCAGATACACTACGTAATTGATTTAACCTTTCTTTTGATAGCCGGAAGGTAGCACAAGTAGTTGGCGGCTTTGGAATCTCAACTGACTTCAAAGCAAATAGAGTACGCTTATGCCATATTTAAATTTAAATTTTTGAATTGCACTAATGGACATCTTAATTACGGATTTAAGAGTTTAGCTTGGCGTGAATCAGCATATTTATCTTGCTTAGAAGTGTTTCTCCACCTACTGGTTTTATTATAAAGTCATCTGCTCCATACTCTAAGATTATATTTTTTGGACTATCATTAATTGCTACAACCAGGATTTTTATATCTTTGTTGAGTTGTTTTATTCTAGATACAACCATCGCTCCTTTATCTTCAGCTATTTTTCCATCCATCAAGACTGCATCGATATTGCTAGGGTCAAATTGCTCTAAAAATCTTAGACATTCACTGGCGCTAAATGCCATATTGACTTCATAACCAGACAACTTAAAGAGGGCGTATAGGTAGTTTACTACTATCTTGTCTTCGTCTACTATTAGGTACTAAAGGCATGCTAACTCTAGTAATCATATGTAGCAGTTTCCTGCTATATTAAGGAGATAGCTATCTATTTTGAATAAAAGTATTATTTTAACCCATTTCTTAGCTATTTGGTTAGCTTACCACATAATAGCTATCTTGAATAAAACCTATTATTTTTACCCATTTCTTAGCTATTTGGTTAGCCCATCACAAATAAATTTAATCCTTAACTAAATAAAATAATCTGATAATAGTGTCAGGCGTCTAAAATTTTGGATGGTATTTTGATGTTTTGTTTACAAACACGGAATAGAGATAGATTTATTATTAGAAGCTTTATTGTACTGATTGAGATCCTCTTTTATCTTATATCGTCTAAAATGTAACTTGAGCAAATATTCCTTTTGGTCAGTTTGCTTAAGAATATCGAAATCCTTGATTGGATAAAGACACAATATCTTGACATTTAGATCTAGTTTAGCCGGTAGGGACTCCTCATATTCCATTAGTAAATCTATTCCTTTATGACTGCTAATTCGATGAGGATAATAATGAAAACCTACATCCAAAAGGACCAATATCCCCCGTTTGTTTCTTATGGATGCATTTGCATTCATAAGTTTCAAATAAAATAGGAAATCTTTTGCAGATCCAAAATAATCTTTGGCAGAATCAACTATTAGTAGAGATCTTTCTTTTTTCTCATAATTGTATACGTCAATACCCAATTTTCTTAGATATGTTAAAACATTATCTCTAATTTCATTATGCAAAAGCATAATGACTGCTTCATTATTTTCAAGAGCCATTTTACAAGCTCGAGAGTTTACCTCTCGAAGGGCATTTCGATCCGGATAAATCAATATATCATGTTCTCCAAAATTTGACTGCTTCTTGAATTTATCTAATACCTCCAAAACGGAGCCTTCTTCTATACTTAACATTCCATTCCCATTATCTATGGGACTCATGAGAGCGACAATTTTTATGCAATATTACTTTTAAGATTATACATTCCATTTCATTCAGCCTTTGAAAGCTAGTCTTATAGGCATATTTGTAATGTTATTGGTATTCACTCGTTTACTGATACACTTATCCCTATCTGTTGTTCTACGCTACAAGCCTTTATTTATTGGACTATTAAAGAATCATGGTACAACTTAGAGGATTACTCTACACCTTCGAAGATATTACAGCAAGCTAATGATCTGCTCAATAGTATTGATATTCATATTTAGTGTGTTTTAAACAGTTTTGTAGGCTAATCCATATCTAACATCAATATAATGCTTTTATTCAATATTGCATATAATCATTTGGCGCTATCCGATCCCAACGCAATGAGATCAGGTTGGTGGGCCAGCTCGACAGTTCCACCAATTTTGATCTTTTTATTTTGTCCATAAATTAAATTGACAATTTTTGACCCAACCGTTTATGATAACAAACCATTCTATTTGGTAACAAAGAAATTGTATATCTTACAACGGTGGGTAGGCACGGTAAATGAGTATTCAGCTTATTCATTAACTGGCTTAGAACTGACAAGTTGAGAGTTGCAGATAACCAAATTGTCGAAAAGATTCCAGAAGATTTCGACGATGACGTCCGGCTTATCCAACATGTCAGAGCAGGTGAAGAGATAGCCAAGGTTGGAATGACCGGGTATACATATCTGCCACATCTTCACTTTCAGGTTTTTGTTGCTACTGGAATGAATATGTGGACAGACTTCGATACTTTGGAAGTTCAAGATTTTGAGCTCTGAACAGGTTGCGTTACTAGATGAGCACAGAACAAAAATAATTAATTCATCTAGTTGTATCTAACTAGATGGCTAGCTGACAGACAGTTCTATGTGTAAACTTCTCTTTGTCTATTACTAACTGAAAACTCTGCAGCTGTTTCTCTTGCTGTATTTTCAAAAGCTCTTGCTGTGTTTATATTGATTCTTGAAAGCTCTTGTGTATGTTGTTGTGCTCGTTCGAATTCGTTTCTCCAAGCATCAATGCTTCCAAATAAGATTTCATTATTTATTCTTGCTGTTGCTGAGATATTTTCGATAATATTGCTGACAGATTTGGCCCACAACTCCGCTGGGACCCTCAGAGAAAACCAATAGCTGTACATTCGATAAGTGTTCTCGTAGTATGGGGCTACAGAGCTAAAGACGGAATCCATTACGGACTTTTGAGTATTTATGTAGTCTTCTGCCATTTTTCCGGATGATTCTAATGCTTGTTCTTGATAATTCTTGACAACATTAGTATATTTTGGAATTTGAGCTCTCGCTTCATCGATTGATTTTCTTACATTTACTTTTGTTTCATCTAATGATCTACGATATGTTTGTTGGATTTCTTGTGCTGCCGCTTGCTGACCAACTTCTTGCAGAGTTTCAGCTGCTTCTATTTTGTCTTCTACACTCTTAGCTTGTTCGGCGACTTTCTTGGTATCATCAATAGCTTTCTCTTGTTCTCTCTTTGACATGGTAGTACTCTATCAACATATTATATAATTGTCTCCGGCGAATATAGAACCTATCTTACCGCTATTTATAATAAGATGAATAAAATTGGCTAGTAAGAAATGGCTAAGTTAAAGAAAGATGCTGAAAACGTTGGGGACGAAATAAAAAGAGTTGCAGAGTATATTGGACATGAGATTAAAGAAAATACAGAATTAGCCGAACACGATACATTGAAAGAGGTATTCGAAAAACATATAGATATTGCTCGGGTATCCAAAGAAGCAGGAAATTATGAACAACTGGTAGAATCCTATATCCGCGCTAGTGCCGCTGCAACGTTTTTGGAGTTAATAAAAAAGAAAGACTAGTCTTTCTTACGCCAAAAATATATTCTACTCCTCATCAGAGAATAATCTTTGCTTCCGTTTATGTGAAGGCACTTGCACTTTGTAAAGCAACTTAAACAGATAGTAGAGCTAATGCAAAAACCTTTCTCTTTGAGCCAACTAGTCGACACAGTAGAAGATAAAGGAATATATGAAGAGCTCAAGAGTCTGAACATAGACGTTAATCGTATTAGGGCTGCGGAACCAACTCATGAACTAGTTATTGATTTACTTGAAAGATTAAAGAAGATACAGAAATACAGGACATTTTGATTTTATGCCAATATACCCCATTCAGTTTCGATATGCAAAATCTACCTATCATAAGTAACGAGTAAAATCAAAAATTGGTTAGTTTATTCTTCTTATTCTTCTTATTCTTCTTATTCTTCTTATTCTTCTTATTCTTTTCTGTCTTCCGATTTTATTTTTAACTCATCGGCTTCAAATCCTTGTCCCTGAAATTTCTTCACTAGCTGAGACAATATCTAATACGTCACTAACGTTCTGGAGTAGGGATTTAATCTAATTCTTTGGCTTGGGAAAGTATGGGAATAGATATGTTTAGAAATACCTATACTGCAAAAACAAGACATAGGAATAATTCAATAACCTAATATCGGCATATTCGACAGATGATCAAAGCTCTTTACTCTCAAAATAGATAATACGGTTTAATATAATTATAATATAAAGACACCAGAAAAGAGGGGGAGTTCTTGGACGTTTTTATCTTGCGGTCTGTATTTGTTGTGCCATCCTCTTTAATTCTGTATCAAGCCCAGGAGAGAACTCTGGTGGAGATTCAGGGAACAGTGGGATTTCAGCGCCTTCTGGAAATCCTTCAATTACTTCAAGAGTGCCTCCATCATCGAATGGTGAGTCTCCTTTGAAGATCTTTGCCATTCCATTCGTTTCTCCTTTGTTTGCAAATGTCCACATTATATTATGTAAATTCTTTCTCTCCAAATCTTTAACCTCTGGCATCTTATCCGTATTTATTCGAGGAACAGGTAATGCTTTTCCCCAGTTAACCCCTAGAGTTTCGAGGGCTTTGGCAAATACCTTTTCATGAACTAGATCTCGTACAATCAAGTAGGATACTGTGGCTCTGAATGCTCTATTATTGCTCATCTCATATAGCCTGCACTTTTGTAGTCTACCTGTTGCTTCAAGCATCAAATTATATAGCATATTTAATACCAGATTGCCACTATCATACACATAGGATGCTGTCCACGGATTCCCAGCAGCATCAACCGGCCTAGCACTCTGTGCTGCAACTAGAAAGTGATGAATATTCGGCGAGTCAAGAGCTACTGATAGCGGTACATCATCTGGCTGACTAAACTGATTGGACGCCCCATCAAGTAGTATGTTGATAGTATTGGTAATTTGTTCTACATGTCCCATCTCCTCTGTTGCCATACTCCTGAGTAAATCTTGATAAGCTGTTGCATCACCTCGAAAGTTCATATTCTGAAAAAAGTATTGCATCATAGTTCTCATTTCTCCAAACTGACCTCCAAGACCTTCTTGCAATGCTTGAGCTGATTTTGGATCAGGTCGGTCTGCAGGAGATATTGGATGTGGAATTTTTTTTATTGAAAGAAACATTTCTGTATTCAGCAACAGTAATCTAATAAACTACTTAATAGTTACATGAAAGATAGCAGATCGTATGCCAAGGGGCATAGAATTTCAATTTCAAAGATAAAGGAGATAACTAAGCCGAACACGTTTCTATAATCATTGTGATCGTACAAATAGAATTTAATGATATTTTAAGCTGTTAATTTTGTCGAGTCAGCTACGTTTGATCGTTGTGTTTGTTCTTTTGTTTTACGTTGTCGCCATTATTATGATCGTTACTTGACATTATCCATTGTTTCTGCTTGAAAACCCAAAACAGTAAGGCAGCCATAACGATCATCGTGATAACCACAATCGCAAATCCAATTGGTATATTACCAATGTCAGCTAAATCTAATCCATTCATACCATAAATGCCAGTAATAAGAGTTAATGGCAACAGGATTACTGTAAAGATTGTAAGAGTCCTCATCGTATCATTCATTTGCATAGATAGATTAGCTATGTACAAGTCACGAGTTGAATTAATTGTGTCACGAAAAGATTCAACTAGGTCTATCAGTTGATATGTGTCATCGTATGCTATCCGCAGATAATTAATCTCATCCTTGTCTTTTTCTGTATGTGTAAGAAAGTTCATAATGTCCCTTGCTTGCCAGAAATGTCTTCGCAGCAGTATTATCTGCCTTGTTAGCACATCTAATTGTTCAAGAATCTTCTTTGTTGCCCTCTTCTGAAGCGACTTTTGTCCAAAATCAGATATGGTTAATTCAACTGAAGTAAGTAATTGCTCGTATCTGCTTATTATTTCGGTTAGAATATTGTAGTACAAAGCATCAATTGATGCTGCCATTACCTTCTTGTTCTTTTGTTCAAAAAGCAGCTTTACATTTGTCAGCAAATCTATCTTGTCAGAATGTATAGTTATAAGCCAGTTAGATCCATGAAAGAGATATACGCTCTCTGTAACTAAATCTTCAAAGGTCTTGTATTTAATATCAAGTATAATAGTGAACTTGTGATTATCAAGAACACGAACCTGAGGTTTCTTAGACTTATGCTCCAAGGCTTCTATAGATGACTTGTCTAAATCAAAGGATTTCGTAATTTCAGATATCTCGGATGTGGTTGGATTGACGATGTCTAACCATAATTTGAAGCCTTTCTGGGTACCCTCTAACTTACCACCGTATTCTACATGATTTTCGTTATAGGCAATGGAAGTTTGCATCTTTTATTAGATAATTAAGTCTAAATATAAAGCAGTTAGAAGGTATTTTATGGTCATTATATAGCTTTCTTATGATGTGTCGTAATGCCACTTTAGATCATATGCATATTGGATGTTCTTACGGAATACCAGAAGTTGTGCTGCATAGCATTATTAACAATATTGTACTAGTGATAGTATAACAAATGGTAGAAATAGAAAAGCTCCAAGAGAAATTGGGAGAAGCATTAGGGTTAGAAATAGCTGCTCAAAAGGCATTAGAAGAATTAGGTTCCAAAGGACTGTTGGATAAGAACGGCATGATAACTCAGCTGAAAAAAATGCAATCGCAAGCCGGTAATCATCAGTCAAAGCTTGAAGAAGTAGTCCAAAATTTGGCTGACGGAAGTGATGAACTGGATCCAACAAAGGTACAGCAGGTTGCACAAGAAACAGCTCAAAAGTGTTCAAGCATGATGCAGACCTATCTTGGGCTAGATCCAGATTCCTCTGAAGCAATTGAATTTCTATGTCTTGCGGAAGGTGGCGAAGTAACGCATTATGAAGTCTTGGCTGCCATGTCTAAGAAACTTAATGGTAAAATGAAGAATACTAGAAAGTTTTCAACTACTGTAAATTCTATTCTAAGAGAAGAGAAAAGGCACTTGGCTCTCTGTACAAAGTTGGCAAAGCAAACCGCTACTACATCAAAATGATCATAGCGGCGTCTGTTCATACTCGATATATTTCGTACTCTGTCAAAGTTAAAAGAATATCAAACACTTTCCACAACACACACGTGACCATTCATGTAATAAAGAGTACTTTGTAATTGATCAGTTACAAAATATTCTGGATTATCAGAAATGATTTAAGTAATTGCAATATAAACCTACTTCTTTTATCAAAGTGATAATATATCCTATTCGTGAAATCTGTGGTAGAAAATTCATTAGTCTCGCCTGGGCATCGTTTTCAAGAAGGGCCTAATCAGCAATACAAACTAGTCGATAGAGTTATTGATGGAGAATCCTCGTCTTTAGCTCCATCCAGTATCATATGCAAATCATGTAGGTCACGCTCAATGATTTTTGATGGAATAACCGGAGAAACGATCTGTTCTCAATGTGCTACTGTTATATCCGATAGGCAGACCATCATCGAAAGAGATCCAAATTCAAAAAGTGAGATGGGTCAACCAACTTCACTTGTATATCCTGATAAAGGGTTATCAACTGTAATTACTAGTTCGAATACAGATGCGTATGGAACATCCTTAAACCAGGATCAATTAAGTAGCGTTAACAAAATAAGATATTACGATAAACTATCTAGCAATAAGAATCATAGTAGGAACTTGAGGAATGCCTTTGCAATAATGGCTGCGACCAAAGATAAGCTTACACTTACCGACCCTGTGATTGAAAGAGCAGCATATTACTATCGCAAAACTCTCGATAGCAAACTCATTAAGGGCAGATCAATCAAAGAGATGGTTGTTGCTTCAATATATGCTGCATGTAAAGAAATGGACATACCTAGGCGATTAGAAGATGTATCTAAGGCAGCAGACGCTGACAACATATTTGCTGGAAGATGTTTTAGAATAATGTCACGAAAGCTAAGTATCAGCTCTCCTTCTGTAAATGCAGCACGCTATATGTCGAAGGTTGCAGAGAACGCTGCTGTTAGCCAAAAGACCTACAGAACTGCACTTGATATGTTAGATATAGTAAAGAAAGACCCTATCTCATATGGCAAGGACCCTAAGGCACTTGCAACTGCTGCTTTGTATGGTGCTTGTCTGGTTGAAAAACAAGGTAACGTTAGTCAAGCAAGAATAGCACAAGCGGGAGGAATAAGCGTAGTTACGTTAAGAAAGAGAGTCCTAGATATACAAAAACTATTCCCTGAAATGCAGAAATAGAAGACTAAAAGATAGTCAAATTCAAGATATGAAAGGCAGGGAATATAAACATAATCTGGAAAGAAGAATTACGCGAAGCTATGAAACTCCTGCGGGGTGGAAAGGCAGCTGTGGAGTTAAGAGGGCGCCCTTCTTACCTCTATTAAAAAGTAAAAAGCATTACAAGCCATGAAAAAGAATGAAATCAATTTCCTTCGCTATGGGCATAACTCTGGTCTTGTTTCAACCTCTCCTCTAAGAGAACGCGAGACAATAAAATCATAGGATTGTTTAGGCGAAAAAAAATTATGTAATGACCTATGTCAATCCTACAAAGCATGTAAAAAGTAAGTTTGCTAATAGTTATTGCGAAAATGGCTTTAAGAGATGCGTTGAGTGTAATGTTTTCTTAAAGTGGGAGGGTATGAGATGTCCATGCTGTGATCACATTCTTCGTATTAGGCCGCATAACAACAAGTCTAAAGGGAGACTACTTGAAGAGGCTGTTCGGATCTGATTCCATGCTCATAGCACGAAGAAAGCTCCAATGACCTAGAATCTGGTTTCTTGGATGATATCTAGTTAGTTCCTAATTTTCAAAATGTCTACATACATGTCAAGACACTTAACTACCAGTGTTAACGCTGTAATTCGGTATAAATGTGTTGGAAGCTGTTGTGGTTGGTTTACTTGTAGTATTTATGTGACCTATTCTAAAATATTTGGTTGCGTTGGTTGTATTGGTATTAGTTTTGAGTTGACATAGTGTCGAATACAGTACCATCACTTACTTCCCATCAGGCATCGTCAAAGTCTTTTTTTAATTTGGCTGATTCTTTTATACTATTTACTTGAATATCATCACTTTTTGTTATTATTCTGGATAATGATGGTCTAGCCGTTTCGCCCAGTGTGATCGCCTCTTTTCCCTTTCTCATAAGTGAAAATGTGATTCCATTATCTGTCAGTTTTTGAGCGAATTCAGTAGCAGTTCTTAACTTATCGAATAGACCGGTCTGGTCGTCTGGGACGCTGAAGAAAGTGGGTTCTAATAAATCCAGTCTTACCACTGTTCTATTACTGTCATCACCGTCGAGATGACTATTTCTATTTATTTCAACTTTCAATACTGGTTGGTTCACTACTGCTAGTTTTACTGAACCTGATGTAACTGAGTTCAACATCTTGAATAGACTATCCACAATCTGATCGCTTTCAGAAACATGAAGGTGTTTTCTGCCAAGTAATACCATTATCTCTTGTTTCCTTTTGACTAAACCTACAAACTCGTTCCTTGAGCTTTATGTGCTTCTGTTGTCCAAACAACCTTGCCATTTAGTTTCCAAGTAGCGCCGCCCAAATCTCTGCCATCTGGTCCTTTTGCCTTTGGTACATCCACCTCTAGATCATCAAATTCGATTGTAGAAGTCATATTTGTACCTGACACCACCTTTTCCATGACTTGACTAATAATCTGTGCCCATTGGCTTGGTACATTTTGCTTTCCCCCCTCGTCTTCATGTTTGTCTGTATTATTGTTCAACATTTAGTATATGATATATCAACTTTGGATTTAAAGGGTAAAGGGTGATGCCATCCCCAGTACAATGAAGCAGCCTCATAATATTTTACTTTTAAACATGATTCGCTTTTTGGTCCTGAGGACAATAAAACCAAATTGGATGTCACAGGATCTAAGTGGGTTGAGGATAGGGAGCGAATAAAAGGGTAAGGAAGGAAAGGAAAATAGTGGATTAGGAAGCCGTCCAACCAATAGGTATATGGTCAGACTGTAGCATCATTTATATCTAAATTTCAGTCAACAATTTGAGTTGAAAGCTTCTGATCAACTCATTCAAAAGTACATAGCAGAACTATGCAAGAAATTACAAAAGAAAATTGAATTTAACTTGGCAAAGATGCGGACCGTTTGACTGTGAAAGAAATATTGAAAGTATTATTCAACTTCTAAAAGCGAACAATCTGTATGATAAAGCGATCACTTCTTCCAAGCAATAAAAGGGGCTGTAAATTTAGCATATGTTGGATTCCTTTTAGGGATTGGTCAGGCAGCAACTAACAGACAGAAAGGAAATCGTAAGATATCCCCGGACGATGTCCTAAATATCCAGAAGAATAGTTACTTGTACAAATATCGGTACGTTCAATTTAAATTGTATTTTTTGAATATTGTGTCTAACTTAACCAATGATCCTGATTACAAAAACGAATTACTACGATAGCTAGTTGCCATTTCAAAAAGTATACCTGATCGATATGTAGTCAGTTTAAGTCAAGAAATGTCGAACCTAAATTTAAGATTTCTGGGTAAATTGGAGAACCCTCCCTCCGCTATCACAGATGAAACTATTGATGAATATAGTGAGTTATATGATAAAGGCTGTAAGTGTCTAGAAAAATATATCAAGATTTCATTCAGATTCATTGTTTGGAATTCGATAAAACATGGGGAAAAGATCAAGGATCCATCTCCGGAGAATAGTATTTCAATCTAATGACGGCAGGCGGATACGTTCCTATAGTAGCTTCATTCTAATGGTGGGAGAACTGTTTAGTGTGCTATTTCTACTGAGTAGATTTTCTCACTACCTGCTGTTGACAAAGCTTCAGGAGTATGTCTAGTTACGACATTTATGTGTACATTAACAGAAATACAGGTGATATTATTTACTCTTGTTAGAGTACAATTTGTCCATCCTGAATGGTTGTCGATACTTAAGCCTATTGAATTCAACCTGAATGCATAATTTGGGGGATATTTCTATGACAGAACTTGATTACTGTTGTCTTCTCTCGAGAATCTTGCAGTCTCACAGTCAGAGCCAAGATCTTGCAGTCTCACAGTCAGAGCCATTAATTGATCGGAAAGATGTAAGCACTTCATGTGTAGTAGGTAGTATGTAAGTAGTGATTAATTGTTTAAATACATCAAGTCCGAACCGAATAATTTCACTTGTGGAATATTAACCAGTATAGATAAATTTCAAATATAGAATACTATTATCGAGAATCTGAAAATAAAAAAAGAGATTAAAGTTATTTAAAATACCGTCTGTTCGCCGTCTTCGTAGTCGCCGTTGCCGACGTGATGATCGTCTTCTACAACTTGCTGAGTCCCGTCTAGTGCTATTGCGTTCTCTTCACCCTGAATTAGTGAGCCAATGTTTTCAAAGACATTCAATGGGAGGTTACCGTTTCCACATGCGTTGGCTAGCACATTATATTTTAACCGTACCTACTTTGCTGCATCTTATCGTATTTTATTTTCATGATTAGCAAAGTAATGTTTAGTGCAAAACCTGCGGCATTAGTCCCAATTATGACTGGGTCAGATCTGATGAATCCATATATAACCCAGAGAAACATCCCGCTTGAAATAAGAATCATTAGATGAGCAGATACATCAAACATCTTCTTGGTTTTGTATGCTTTCATAAGCTGTGGTATGAATGATGATAGAACCAGTATGCCTGCCACAGTACCGATTATATCAACGTATGCAACAAGATTTTCCATTACATTCTCAATGATTACAACATTGGATATAAGAGAAAACAATTAAGTGGGTCTGGCTATTCATCGTATACTTCGCTTCACTAGTTGGGCTTATCAACAATATCAGTAAGAATTGTCAATCTAGTTGTCAGAATAAGCAATTTATAGCTAATTGATGTTCTCTTGTTATTTCAATCATTAAATGCTGAAATACCAAGATCAATAAAGTTAGCTATGGTAAAAATTGTAGAAACAGATGAAAGAATAACTCTTGAAAAACAGCTGGATTGGACCAATTGTCATGATGAACAAGTTCAATGTAGATCCGCAAGAAGCTGATGAGTTTCTACAAGTGTTCGCTAAGACTACGGAAACTTTTAAACAGCAACCCGGATTCATTTCGGCCCAGCTGCATCGGGGTATTTCTGGCAGTACCACATTCGTTAATTATGTCGTTTGGGAATCTGGAGCACATTTTAAATAAGCATTTACTAGACCAGAATTCAGATCAAACATGGCTAAAGTTTTGCCTAATACTGTTAAGTCTCCACACTTATTCAGGAAAGTAGCGGTCCCAGGAATCTATGTAGACTAGATCTTTATCATTTCAGAAGACAATTTGATTAGTATTAATTGGATAATACGGTTTTATAGTTTGATAACTCTAGCATAGAGAGACAATAATAATTATTCGCTTTCTTTAGAATTATGATTCGATGAGTTCAAATCTCACTTCATTATTCTGTCGTTCTAAGTAGTCCTGTTCTTAGTTGTCATGTTTGTAATTCCCATAATACTGAGCTAATACCCATCTCTACAAATGAGTCAATTAGAATAGATTACAATATAATCCGGGGTATGGACCAGACTTTTAATTCATTATGGCGATAATAAAGTTTATTTTAATATTTCGAAAACTTTATTGAAAGAGTTTGAAATTAATTTTCTTCTTACAAATACTGTCAACGCGTAAGAGAAGAATTGACTATAATATGTAAATACAAGCGGTATTAACTATAATAAGTAAATACATCCAGAGAATCAGTCAACTATTATTTACTTTGTTGTTTGAAGAATGAGATAGTATTCGTAATGACAAACTATCTAGCGGTGATGGGCTAAATGCGTAGAAATTCGTACAATGGTGGCCTAACTGAGAGACAAACATTATTTTATGTACTCAGAAGTATTTCAGAGGGAAAAAATGAAGCCCAAATTGCGGAAAGATTTGATGGAGATACAGTGTTAGTAAAAACTTGGGTGGATACTTTGAAGCAAATACGTTATGTAGTTACAAATCATTTTAACGAGCCAGTTATAACATCTGATGGTAAGAATTTTCTTCAAACGTTTGATTCAGATCGTTGAGTTAGACTCACTATAGCAGATTTTAAAGAAGAAGGAGATACGACTGCAATCGTATTTGCACCCTCAGATCTGTTCTTTAGTTGGTAGGAGAATTATTACCTCTTAAGGAATGGCTTAGGAGAGCGATAGATACAGACGATAATAATATAGAAAAGATCTTCAAATTAAGATAATAACTTACGTTCGAACATGCATAATAAGGAAAAATCGCAATTATAAGTTACCAGAGTAAGTCATCATATAAGTCCGTTACTATTACTACGAATGGAATAACATGGAGCTAGTGGTTACCTTTTCACTAGCTCCAGTATGTATATGTAAATTGCCCACACTCATTTGCCTGCAAAAGACAAAGGCTGATCGCTTATCATCCTAAATTAGATGCTCCTTAAAAGCTAATTAGTACGCAAACATTCGCAGCTTACTCAGGGATTCTTAATCTCAACCAAAACCTGGACACAAATCTCATCGAAGCCCATTATGGAAAACAATGGTTGGGGCTACAAAAAATAGTAGTATACTACTTCTTTCAGCTAAGCTGGTTCTTTTTCATCCTGACCTTTATCAGTCATTTCTGCAGCTTCTTCACGAAGGTTTTCTGCTGGGCCAGATGTTTCTGGATCATCTTCAGCCGCCCCAATCTTTTTCTGATTCTTTTGAGCTGACTCTATATCTTTACTCATTACAATTTATAAGCTAACATACTATAAGTATGCATCCTGATTCACACGCTTGATAATTGATATAAATGCAGAACATTGGAATGGATGCAAAGGACCTTTTGTCATACAACTTGCCGTCATCTCTTTCTGGAAGTAAGAAAGCTATTTGATGTAGACCTTCCAACCACTTCTGAAGAAGAAGATGTGGTAATCTTCTGCTTGGCAAACGGGAATTCGCTGGGATTGATACTGGTCATAGCTATTTGTATATTACAATAACCAATATCTATAGTACTATAATTGCCACAATTGCTTTTGATTATCTTTTAGTTCCTGGCACTTATTTAAAAAGCTAAAACTGCAGAGGAAAATATATATGGAATTGTAAATATTGTAATATGATCGATGATTTAACCCCGAGCTATTCTATGGTAGATTGCAACAACATAATTAAAATCGGTCACGATAATACATTCTTAGCGAAGCGCAAGATCTATTCTTATCAGTCTCTGTTATTTCATAAATGGCATAACTATGGTTGGTTAGTGAATTGTGCAGGTCACTAACCAACCCTTATCCCATGTCCTATGAAGAAAGGACAGCAATTATAATATAATATTGTTTTTAAGCCTTGGCTATCAGCGGAAGATAATCTATAGTAATACGAGTTGACTGGTGACTTTGAGGTTATGGATAAGTGGATACCAGCCAACTCGCCGGATGCAATACTATTACGATTAACATTCCTAATAATAATTTTCAAATGTGGAGCTGGAAAGTCTGGGTAGATTTATCGTATCAGCCATTATCAAAAAAAGATCAATTTTCGGATTCAAGAAAATCAGCACCGCTAACTAATTCATAAATCATTTATACAGAGCCTGCTACCCGTATACAAACATGGCAATTGACGAGGATGAAAAAGAAATACCTCAGGAGGAGGAACTAGTAGAAGAGACAGAAGTAGTAGACGAAGAAGAAAAGGACGATGTAGAACAGGAAGAGAACTAACTAGTTAATTCTATTAGATAACAGTTACAGTTGCTATATCAGGTATTTCAGTTTCACAATAAAGACACTTCCTTTTTGCCTTAATCGGTTTATCAATCTCAATGAACTTTGTTAATTTTGGTATTGGAACTACAGTGAGATGCTCCCAACTAATAATAAACGTCTATTAATCATGTTAACTATAATATTATTATGAGCATAGAGAAAAAGAACCCATTGAAACGGGATCAGGCCTTAAATGATGCAACCAGCGGACAAATGGGGGAAGAGCCAAGACTGGAACCTTTGCCGGATCCGTTGCCTGATTCTGATCAAAGTCTAGAAGATTCCAAACGGAAAGCGGCTCGTAGGATTTCTAGGGGCGTATAATAAAAAATATTAACTTTCTGGTATCGCTTCGGGTATTGGCATGAATATCTCTAGTCTATCATAAGATTTGCCAGAAACAATCAACTTAAGTTCTAGTATAATTATTCGATCTTCTTACTGGTGCATCAATTTGTATTTCATATTTTATTTCAGTCATCAATATGTAGCCATATTATAAACTATTCAACAGCACATAGTTTGCAATCGCAGGTTAGGTACTATGTAAAAATGAGTCCTGCCGTAAGGATGCTTAAACTAATTTAAACAAAAAGGTAACCCGCTGGTAAGAGGCTTTTTTCGGCCAGTCCCGTATTTGGCCTTTCCTCTATACCTCAATAGCATGACGGGGAACGGGACAGAAACCCGCCGTACCATTTTCGCAGGGAACGTCAATAATATCTCTAAATTATTCCTTATAACGGTTTGTTGTCCTGATTAAACTATCAAATGGTCTCATCTTCCTTCCATCGGTGAATTAACTTATTCTCTTTACTTTTTACTTCAAAACCTATTTTCACTCCTGCTTGATATTCTTGTACGTTTTGATCTTCTATCCGTACAGTTACTCGACCTACTTCCGCCCATCTTAAACTCTTTGACTTTGAGGGGGGCGCTTACTCTTGGCTTGGTCTGTTACAAGTGAGTTAGATTACCTACGAGATAATCTAGCTCACAACGCCTTTTCATCATACCGACTCTCTCCTACGAGCTTTGATAATTCTACAGCTCCACGAATGCTTCTAGCGATATCCTGTTTCATCTGATGAGAGCTCTTCATATCATAGAGATTATTTTCAGTATCTTCTGCATACCAACCTCTACTCCAGCCTACAAAGGGAAATTTTCCAAAAATAAAACCAAGCTGTGACCAGAATGTCATGAGCTCGCCAGCTACATGTTGTACATTGTCCTGTCCACCAGTAATGATGAATGCGGCTACCTTATCTCTAATAAGATGTGTGTCGTGTGTAATGATTTGATTCTGAACACAATTCATTCTCTGAATCATCTTGTAGTAGAGTGAGCTGCCAATTTCCCCACCTTATGGGTGTTGCAAGTACTACTACGTCGGCCCATAGAATAAGTCTTTCATAAATCTGGATCATCTGATCATTCTTATCCATCTCTGAAATTGAACACGGAAAAATGCAGGCTTTAGCATTCTTGGAATAGTATCCTTCACAATGTTTGAATGACAAATCTCGGAGTTTGATCATTAGAATATTTGAATCAAGTTGGTTCTTTGCATAATCTAAGGCATACTTAAGAGCTTCCTCTGAAGTGCTCTTACGAGGTGCAATTTCATCATTTAGATTTGTGGTGGATATGCCAAGTACATTTCTCTTCCTGTTAGCATCGGAAATAAGTTGTGCATCCTTGTCTTTATGGTTTAGAAAAGCGTTGACAGAATTTTTCAAGTGGGTATACGCTTGATGCGGCTCCGTGACTCTTTTACCTAGAGCTCTAGGAACCAGATTTACATACAGCTTTCCCTCTATTACTTTAGTCTCATACGAGTCTACACTGTCCCCTCCCTCGTGTGGTGACTTACCATTTACAATAGAATATTTCCAACCATGCCATGGACACGTTACTATTTTTTCTTTTACGGTTCCCTGACTTAGTGGACCACCTACATGTTTACAGATGTTTGATATGGCATAATATTTTTCTTGTACGTTAAATACAGCAATTTCGACTTTAGGTCCTTTTTTACTTTTTATCGAGAAGCTTTTTGAATTGCCTGAAGCAATATCAGCTGCCTGAGAGATGTAATGAAATTCATCATCATCATCACCATATCTGTCGTTGTTACTCCCATTCTTCGCATTATGTTCTTTCTTCATATACCAATTAACTTTGCTTGTAAGGATAATAATTTGGTTTGATTATTGATGATGATCTGAAGGGTTGATCAATGGAAGATATCACCATCTACCGCAACCAATATTCTGCTAAATTTGCTTTTACATGACAATTCCTTGTAAACTGGTTATTGAAGCAAATTATTATAATCTTTACATAGCATTGGATAATTGATGACATGAGATGAGACTTGGAGACTTGAATTCGTCGGACTTTAGAAGCTAGTCCTAGAGTCTGAAGATACCTTTGTCTTAATCCAAAGTAAAACCAAGGAGTAACCGAAGATCTAGAATTATTATTTTTTTGAACCATACTTACTCAATATTCAACAATATTTATAATACTTGTACTATAACTACTGGGGAGGGGAGGGAGTATTTACGGGATAACCGGGCCAAGTTTGAATGCCTAGTTACGACGTGAGCTCATTTACGTCGACGGCACCAAAGCTGTTGTCGGCATAATAATAAGTTAGAGAAATAGAATATGGAAATTATTTATATTATAACATTATAGAGACAATATGTCATTACTAATATTCATTTTGCTCCTATCGCTTAATAGCAATAAATCCATCAATCGCGATAACTCTGAACGCGTCCAATAATGAACCTAATAATACATATTTTGGGGGTTTATCTGCAGAATCCACTGATATTGCAGAGGCAAATAAAATTGATTTGATTATTGATGGTACTGGTGACAACACATGCTTCGGAAGGTTTATCTGCAGAATCCACTGGCATTGCAGAGACAAGTAGAATTGATTTAATAAATGGTACAAATAATAACAATGATACGGATTTTGGTGGACTGTCTACTAAATCTGTATATATTACTAAATAAATTTTTCTTAGCGTCCATTTCTCAAAAACTGATGAACCACATATCAACATGATAAATAACTGTTTCCATATTATCAGCGAGCTATTTAGAAGCTGGAGTTATTACTGCCCAATTTTTATAATGACAGCATTCTCTGTAACATTACAAGATGATTTTGATTCAAACGCTACTTCCAATAGATATCTGGAGATCTCTTTGATTAAGTAGGAGTACTTTATGCCCATATCGTGTTCAATGATGATCTTCCAGCCATCTCCATTCATTTCAAACCTGTAGGGCATCTGGGCTATTCTTAACCAAGTTTCTGCAATATTTGAAAGGGAAGCCATGGTAAATCCGCCCCGTAGAAATAGACTTATATCGACAAGATCATTCTTCGCTGTATCTCTAGCCAGCTCAGATAGTTCTTCTTCTGTGAGTTCATTAATTAATCTAATCAAAAATGATTTGGGTAAGTAGTATAGCTTGGCATGTGCGACTCTACTGTGCCAGTCTAGGTATGCATTGATTATTTGGTTAACTAATGTGTTAGGAGTGACAGTTTTGGTTTGAGATACTTTGCGAAGTTGCTCTAACTTTTCTTTTGGTAGTCTAAAAGTAGCACAGGTTGTAGTCGATGATGGCCTTGGAATCTCTACCGACTTCAAAGCGAATAAAGTTGATATTCATACCGATATTTAAATTTTATTTTCAGGAAATAACAAACTGATATAAATCCTCAATAATCAGCCCAATTTTGTTGACAACAGTCCATATCCTGTTTTGGTCTGATTCCTGTATATAGTGGCAAATAATACCACATACTATTCAGATTGCAAGATTTATTATCTATATTGAGCAATAGCGTATGATAGTAAATGTCTGGTTATCCCATCGACGACGATGATGACGTAATGGATAACTATTATGACTCTGATTCTTTATCTTCTACTTCAAATTTTAGATTTAATAAATATACCGCAGACTTTGGCAAACCAATAACTATTACAATGCCTAATGAGAATATCGATAAATTACAATATGAATCAGAAACCAAACAGATGAGTTTTAACACAAAAATCAATCAAATAATCAAAAATCACAGAGATTGGTATTCGAACACCCCACCAGCTAATATGTCGTGCATTCCTAAACCAATAGTAACTAAAGCTATTGGCCAACTCACGGAACAACAGACTTTCCGAGTTCGCACAATCCACAGTAGACAATCTCCAAGAGATGAGTTTATTGTTACGTGGAGAATTTAGTTTTTCATCATTTCTGGACATAGTCAATACTTGGCTAAGAATTACACAGACACCTACCAGATTCTATGAGACGCGACATGAATATAAAATCATAATCAGACATGATATGGGATACAAATACTCATTTCTTCTCAAAGAAGTATTTAGACTTGTGATGAAAGAAAGATTTCACAAATCATTCCGCTACAACATGACCGAAAATGTTATACTAATTAGAAGTGCAAGATAAATATTGATGAACTTGAGGATAATTCTAATTATCTGCTAACTCTGCTAGCTCTATCCAGATAATATGCTATTTCGTCTTCTTCCAATGACCCATTTATTATCAGCTGTGACAATCGTCGAGCCCACCGAAAGTGGTCTGATAGTTTTATCTTGTCCAAATAGTCTTTTGAATTTATTACTTTTAGTACCTATCCACTCTTTGAAACTTGACATGCATGTATCAAATATTAGATGGGGTGGTCGGAATTCTTGGTTCTTTACATGAAATAGTTTGCCATCAAAAATTGGCTGTTTTTTTGCTACAGCGTTATTCCACTCTGTATTAATAATAGATCGTTCATCATGGGTAAATGAAATTCTAATTGGAGAATATGAACAAATTATATTTTCTGATGTCAGACTTACCTTCGGCTATAATCTGAGTTCTTTTGTGTCTTAATTTATCTACTAATCCCATTCATCGGCAGCCAAACTTAGGTTCTTAGCCATAAATACTATCAAGTCCTGATATTATATATAGTGGTAGCGACCTTGATAAGTTGTCGCAACTATGTATTGTTCACTCTGTACTCCTACGGTCGCGTCATTAACTGCTCTTGACAAAGTACTTACTTCATATCAGAAACAGTATTAGCAGAGACTACAATCATAGAAGAGAAGGCTTCTTTGCTGTCGCTAATTTCGAGGATCGTAATGAGGCAAAAATAACGCTAGATAGATTTAGAATTCCAAATGAGAAATTACATCAATTACGAAATGAAACTGAGACACAGCAAGTCAGTTTGAATACCTTGGTTAATCAAATAATCAAAGAACACCTTGATTTTCACGGTTTAGCTTCACAAGCTAAACTGTATTATCTGCCAAAGCCATTTTTGATGAGACTAATTTATGAATATACTGAAGAAGAATTACGTGAGCTAGCAAGAGAGACAGCGAAAAATGATCTAGTGGATATAAGTTTGCTCCTTAAAGGAGGATTTTCAATTGCTTCGCTTGCAGATATTACAGAAACGTGGTTAAAAATTTCTAAAATGCCTTACAGGTATGAAATTAACGGCGAGAGCTCCAAAATCATTATACAGCATGAGATGGGGCTGAAGTATTCTTATCTGATTAGAAAGATCTGTGGGTACCTACTAGAAGTGGTGTTTGAGGCAAAAGCATCTTACAAAATAACTGATGATACACTTGTTATAGATATAGATCTTTTCAAGAGATAATACGATGAAGTGCGGAGTAAGTTGCTATGAGCCTTTAATAACTTTGTAACTTATAATATGCCGTCTAGTGCATGCGGATACTGATTGCTGAAGATGACTCTGATATATCAAATCTTTATAAAAAGGCTTTAGAAAAAAGAAACCATAATGTTGTCCTTACCACATCTGGAGATACTTGTATTCAGAACTACCTAGATAATCTACCTCATACGGCGACAATCCCCAGCTCCTCTTCAAGGGTTTCGACAACTTCTAAAATAGACTCTTTTCAGCCTCACAGCAAGATAAATTCCAACAACATTCATACCAAGAAGGCGGCTTGCACCTTCCCTGCGGAGTCAGTATATGATGTAGTTATTCTTGATTATAAAATGCCAGGTATGAATGGTATGGATGTAGCCAAGGAAATATTAGCAGTAAATCCTTATCAGAGAATAATCTTTGCTTCCGCTTACGTTAAAGAAACTTTGCAAGAATCAGTAAAGCAACTTAAACAGGTAGTAGAGTTAATGCAGAAACCTTTTTCTTTAATTCACCTAGTCGACACAGTAGAAGATAAGGAAGTATATGAAGAGCTCAAGAGCCTTAACGTAGATATTAGTCGTATTAAAGCTGCAGAACCATCTCATGAACTAGTTATTGATTTACTTGAAAAATTAAAGAAAATACAGAAATATAGGACATTTTGATTCTACACCAACATACCGGTCGATAGTATATGTAATGTTGATATTCATCTAGTAACAGACTGTTTAAACGCACAGCATGGGACTATACCCTGATTCGACAGATTGGAGGAGGACTAAGTTTATGTCCATTTTTATTGATTATCTCTAACACCTTTTTCACTTCAGTAATGCTGTACCCATGTTTATCTTGTCTGCTTATTTTTGAAAGCACATTGAGAAAGTTTTGTGGTTTATATCTGAAGTTTTTCGTCCTGTTTGCAATCTGTCTATTCGCATAAGAATAGAATATTTTTTTGTAAGTGCTTTGACTACTAAAAGGGTGGAAACTGAAGAATCGACTCCCCCATTCATACCTACTATTACACCTTCAGATTCTCTGGCTTTAATTTCTGACTTGATAAATTGGGTAATGGATCTAATAATGTTGTATTTACGTCTATCATCCATAGTTTATGAAAAAAAGGTGTTCAAGGGGCTTTTATATATTTGATTAACTACACGTACTGAATATATTGTAAGTTTCAAGAATATAAGCCAGCTTTACTAAAAGTCAGTGTATGCAAATAAAAATATTTCACAACTCTATAAAGTTCTATCTTCCTCGATTAGAATGATATTCAGAAATAGTTCGAACAATTGCAGATGAATATGGAAATATGTCACTTATTGGATTTGAAGGGTATTTTCAAGGAAAGCTTGAGCCAGTGAAATATACAAGAGTGGAAGTACATACAGATGACATTAGAATAAAGTTAAATCAAACAAGTTTGGCTTATGAATTCAACAATCGTCTTGTACGTCAGTAAGTTGTAACGTTATTCTATTCTTGTTGTAGCTCAGGGTTCGAATTTTATAATAACAGCATTCTCTGTAATTTCGCAAGATGATTTTTTTAAATGCTACTTCCAATAAGTATCTAGAGATCTCTCTAATTAGATACGAATACTTTTGTCCCATGTCATGAATAATAATAATTTTATAGATGTCTCCAGTGATTTCAATTCTCTGGGACATCTGTGCTATTCTCAACCATGTTTCTGCAATCTCTGAAATTGAAGCAATATTATATCCACCGCTTAAAATAAGCATACATCAACAAGTTCATTTTTTGCCACATCACGTGCTAGCTCATTTAATTCATCATTGGTGAGTTCGTTGAGTAATCTAACTAAAAATGATTTTGGCAAGTAGTATAGGCATGTGCTGCCATACTATGCCAACCAAGATATGCTTTGAGTATTTGATTAAAGTGTATTTGAAGAAATATTTCTAGCATCGGCTGCTTTACGTAATTGTTCCAATTTTTCTTTTGATAACCGAAATGTTACACCCTTAGTAGATGGCTTAGTAGAAGTGACGGGCCGGCTTCAACTAATCCCAAGAAGTAGCTTATCGGTACTTAAATATTGCAGCATATATTTAAAATACACCAAATTTTTGTCAATAACAACATTTTAAATCTGTATTCACACGTGTATTTTTTCGCTTTAATAAACGAATTGGACGATGATGACTTTAGCACGCATTATTCACCATTATATACTTTAATGTACATTTCATAGTGATTCGTCATGAAAAGCGAAGTTAATATTGATAATCAATTGAGAAACTATGCTTTTTATAGCAGTCCGGCTTTATTGAGTCGTAATAAAGACAGAGAATTTGGGACAGTAATCGCAGAAGCCAAAAATAAGCTAATTATAGTTGATGATGAAAATATCAGAGAACATGTATATTTAATCCCAAAGACAAAAGTGGATCATTATAGTGATAAGCAAGTGTATATTAGCATCCCTGAAAATTCTCTGAAAGAATTTGAGATGTAACTATTGATATAACACTAATGCTAGCTAAATGGCTCTTTTACTATTGTGGTCTGACGGGATAATATACTCACCACAAAACCTATATTAAAATTCAGTCAGCCCGTGAAATAAGATCATAGTTGGTTGAACTTGAGCGAGCGACTACCAACTTGATCAATATGGGATTGGAATTGAATTGAATAATGCAATAAATAATGTACAATATTGAACGTAAGTCAGACTTGGGGTTGCCAGTCACTTTACTTTAAAAATACTATAATGTATCAATATGTGTTATGTGTGTATTAATAGTAGTAGTAGTGGAATGAGTCGGCATCCATTACTAATTGCTTTAGGGTTAATAGGCAAGTCACACTATCGACATCGCAATAGGTTACGTATTATCTAATCATGGAGTTAGCCAGGCGCCATGTATTCTGGCTAGTTGCTTGTTGTCATAAATCCAAGTAATCCCTGGGCTATCTATCCTCCTCACTGCGGGGTGTTAGATGTCCATTACTACAGATATACTAAGGCAGTTTAATCTCCGCATTGAATTCAACAAAGTCTCCATTCTTATCCCAATATCCATCTGTAAACTTCATCTTTGGTACTGTTTGGCCTAGATATAAGATGACCTTGCTCCTCTTTCCTTCGGTCTGGCACTGTGGGCAAAGTACTTTTTCTTCTCCGCTCATATCAATTCATAAATCATCTACATAAGATTAAGTTGACAGAGCGATCTTTCTATCACCAGAACCGCAGAGATAGCATAAATAGGTATTTGAATAATATTCAGTTTACCATCGTTTGAACTAGTAACGCTTCAATCAAAATGTATATTCCGAATCCTATTTACACAAATGGCAGCACTCTATTGGCTATACGGCGTAACTGGGTTGCAAGTGCAAAATATCTATGGTTATCCTCATTTCCTTCTGTGTTTGTGTCAGTCAGTCTCATTAAGAATCCCCTCTTGACACTCAGCCATTTCCTCACCTTCTTCCATCTCACTACTGGGCTCAATTATTCCGCATTCACCAATCATTCGACCTAGTGAGTCATTCTCTCCGGCCTGGCCTGATCTGCTGTAGACATCGTCATTTTCTTGTTAGTGACAAAGGTGGTCGCAAAAGATTGCTCGTAAGTCATCTACTTCTCCTCCTTTATTCGTTGGATATCTGTAACACTGGGTGCTATCTCTGCCTCTACCGCCTCACGTCTTTTTACCTCTAGCGTTCTTAAGATATCGTGTATTGCCTCTGCGATTAGCCTGTGACTTTTTGCTTCGCCTATTTCTCCGTTATGGACATAGCCCTCAGTCAATGTTGCTTGTCTATAGAACTCAAGTGATAAGTGGCCCATCGTCAATTCCATATCCGAACGGTCGATGCCTCTCAGGAGGTTGGATAGATTTCTAAGTCTCTTTTCTCTCTTATCTTCCGACTGGTTAGACATAATAACCATTATTCATAAAAATATTTAGAGGGATCTGATGGAAGTTTCTGTGTTATCTTAAGTAATTCAGTGTCTGCCGTGTTTATTTCTTGGAATGCTTTCAGAGTATTACCTGATGCATCCTGAGCCATGTTTATGTGATTTAATACTTGCAATAGTTGTTGCCCGCCAGTACTATCCTCTCTCTGCTATGATAATTCTTACTTCAGTCTCAGCAGATCCTAAATCGCCAGGCAGTTCATATCTTATAGATGCAACTCAGGGCTGGGTTTTTACAATAACAGTATTCTTTGTAATATCGCATGTAGATTTAGTTTCAAATGCTACTTCCAATAGATATCAAGATATTTCTTCATTGCGTCTTTTCATACAAATCACAAACTACGCGCCAACCAACTCTAACGATATCTCTTTTTCGAAATATTGTAAAGCTTCCTTTCTAACTATCTCCCAGTCATTCAATGTTTCTCCATCGAATAAATTTATAAAAGTTAAGGATAGTCACATTAGTATTTTATGCCCATATAACTTATATCATAATCTTAAAAGTTTTTTACCAGCGGTCATGATGTTACATGTGACAAATCATAGGCATTCACCTGAAAAGAAAACAGTGATGGTTTGTGATGATGACCATGATCTTCGTCAGTTATTTGGTCAAGCCCTAAGGTCAAAATATAATATAATTCTGGTTGGTTCTGGCGAGGATTGCATTGACAGATTCAAGGTAACAAGCTACATCTCATATTATTAGACTATAAACTGGGGGATATGCTTGGCGATAGTGTGGCTAGAAAGATAAAAGAGAATAATGGAGTAAAGATAATTCTAATTTCTGCATATGAATTGGATAATGAACTTGTAAAAGAGTTGCAAGAGAATAAGTATATTGCAACCTTCATTGAAAAGCCAATTCGCTTACATAACCTAATTGAATTAGTAGCAGATACAATAAGCTAGATTTAATGGCCCATCAGCAAATAGTTGATAATACTACTTAAATGGTGTAAATACCCATATATGGAGACGAGCGAAAGGGAAATTGATGTCGAATCAATAATAATACTAATCTTCGATCAGCAGTATTATTAACCGAACCCGTAATGTATATCATCGTATGTTTTCCCTTTACGATACATTTAATGGCAACGTAAATGAAAAAGTGGCACCTTTTCCATCTGAATTATTCTCACCCCAAATCTTTCCTCCATGTGCTTCTACTACACCTTTGGAAATAAATAGCCCAAGACCAGTACCTCTATCAGACTTGGTAGCAAATTTCGTAAACAACCTTGTTTGAATGTCAGGATGTATGCCCGTTCCTGTATCTCTTACTTTAATAATGACTTCATTAATGTTATTGTTATTGAAGTTAGACCTTATGTCGGGTACTGATTGTAATAGTCCCCTTTTGAGTAAATTTAATGGCATTACTAAGTAAGTTTGCAATAACCTCATACAATCTTACTTTGTCTGCATGTACGAAAATGGGATTATTTTTATCTCGTTCTACTAATAGAATTCTCACGAGTTGATGGTGAGGATATTGATTTTCAAAATCTTTTTTTACGTTCGTAATCTTTTCATTTAGATTGATTCTTTCCTTCCTTAACTTTAGTGTTTGGCCTTCTATCCGCGTTACATCTAATAGGTTAATAGCTAGCTTTTGAAGCCTTTCTGCATTTCTTTTTATCGCTTCAACTTCCTCACTATTCTGACAGGATTCTCCCAAAAGCTCGGCATATCCTAAAATCGATTGCGTTGGTGTTTTCATCTCGTGACTAGCGATATTGATAAATTCATTTTGCATCTTGTCATGGACTTTTAGTTGTTCGTACAATGCCACTTGTTTCCACAGACTCTCAAAGATTGAAAAATATGATATAACAGTTGGTTTGCTATTGGAATAAGTAGCCAATCCCACGGCTTCTACAAAATTTTCTTTGAAATCATCTATTTTTTCAAATACTAATGATTCTTTTTTATCAACTACCATTATGGTGACTGTATTTACGGCAAATTCACTAGTAGACCGAAACTCAAAATCCTTTTTTCCTTCTGCAGTACCTATAGTATCTGCTATGCCTTCTATGTCATTCTTTATCGCAGGATCATCTGGAACTAGAATTTTAACTCTTAGAGTACAATCTGTTGCCCCCTGATTTAACAATTGAAATATTCCTAAACGTTGTTCACGGAGAAACGCATTAACTGTTGGAAGTAGTAATAATACTTCATACTGTGCTGACTTTATCATATTAATAAACAATGTCTGTACGGATAATGGATTCTGAATTAATTCCGTCTTTCCTAACTTAACATCTTCCTCTTTTCTTTTGTTTAAAGACGGAGGAACATCGTAAGAAATCCCCAAGCTATTAATTCAGAGTAGGATACAAACTATATAAACTGATTTTAAGCCTTTAAACAGGAGGTATGTGTCTCCGCAACCTAGCTTCATATTATCAATAAGTGATTGAAATCGCTCGGCGACTATCCCATGCAACAAGACAAAGATAAAGCCTCAAAATAATTTTAGCGAAATTGAATTTTGTTTTTCGCTTAAACATAGTATTATCTAGTTCATCGGCAATAGAATCTCTTTAGCGTACAGAAGATCGGGAGAATAATCAACTCCAACCGGTATTACAAAGAACAATTGAAATAGGAATTTTGACAGTGCTATTATGACAATAATCACAATAATAATAATAATCATGTAGACTAAAGTTCCGAGTACCATTTTCGTCTACTGCTATTCAAATAGTATTTAACCATTATTAGTGGATAGTGTAAATTACAGATGATTTCAAGAGCAGAGCATAATGTGGGGGCATATTCCGCTCTTTGATCTAAGTGCTGAACGGATTGTACTCGCTAGAGTGCACAGGTTTGTTACTCCAATTAGTAAGAAATATGTTGTCTTCCCAGCCTAAATTAAATAGTATGTAGCACTTAATCGGAAAATAATAAATGGAAAATACTAGGCCGCTTATGTAACTGAGTATTTTGGTTTAGTAGGGTTAGTTTTGAGCACTTCTGTATTACTTAGCGCAGCTGCCGATGCAATTTCCACGTCATTTACTGTATCCAAAAATATTACGGCTACTAATTAATCTGATCATAGTTGGTGGTTGTTGGGGCCGGGCCACGGAATTATGGTACTTTATTTGCTTGTTCCACTCATTTCTAAACCCAGATCACTGGTTATTTCTTTCATCGTTTTCTTTCCCACTTGTAAAGCTACTGACTTGCTTCTAACTTCTGAGGCGAACATCTCTAAAATGTAGGATTTATCAACGAATTGTAAGTCTTATTAGCCATAACGTGCATGAATAGATGAAATGTCCAGCTATTCGCTCAATGACATGAATAAATATCACGTTTTTAATTATACTTCAAATTTCCAAAGTAAGAACCGTTCCAGAAACAGCAAAAAGTATATCCTGGAAGATGATTTATCAGAAAATCTTGGCGAACCAGTGACAATCAAAATCCCTGCGGAGAATATTGACCAATTGCAATATGAATCTGAAACCAAACAGGTGAGTTTAAACACAAGGATTAACCAAATAATCAAGGACCATCTGGACTGGCATTCAGTTACCCATGAGTCTAAGATGTATTATGTACCGAAGGCATTGATAACTAGAGCTATCGAACATCTTACAGAACAAGAGCTATCTGAATTTGCACAATTCATGGTAAACGATCTAAATGATATGAGTTTACTATTACGAGGAGAATTCGATTTCTCTTCATTTTTGGACATCATAAATATGTGGTTAAGGATCACACGGACACCCAACAGATTCGAACAGAGTGAATATGAACATAAAATTGTGATTAGACATGAGATGGGATACAAATATTCTTATCTTATCAAAGAAGTATTTAGAATAGTGATACATAGATTTAACAAACCTTTTCACTACAAAATAACTGAAAATACTATTCTAATCAGAAGCGCAAATTAGATTGCTCTGTATTATCATATATATAAAATATAATTAGGAGGAAGATTCCTTTGAAAGTGCCTCATAGTGGTTCATAAAAAAGTAGGAATTGAGTTTGGAAACTCGATTGTTAAGTGAATGTGTCAAAATTGATAGATCTAGCGATTTACATATAGTCTATATATAGAGATGCAGATGAATACCAGAATTCTAGCATATATTATATCAGGAATAGCAGTATTTTTGATTTTTGCAGCAAAATCCTCATCTGTTTTCGCCTCAGGCCGGGGGGAGGACCATTACTTAAACTTGCAATTAATGATACCCTAGAGACAGGTGAGGGAAGTATACTATATTAAGATAGTGGTAACTGTTAGCCGTATCTCGAGAAGTTTCTCAAGCCACTTCCACTTGTTCCTGAGCCCTTCACAATTTGGATTACTGCTATCTTTAGTTAGTATCTTTCCCTACTGTTGTTAGATTTATCTGTAAAATACGGCAAGACCCCCTTTGTAAATTCATGTATAAACTTTTTTTCATCAGGACTTGTACTGTGTGTAAACACTTGAGTAAAGCCAGATTCAAAATATTCTTCAATTGGTTTTATGAGATCGTCTATTTTAGTAACAATTAGTGTTGATTGCTTTAACTTGTCGTCTGATACCTCTTGTTTTGCTTTTTCTTGCAATTTTATTGGATCGCTTATGTTCAGATCAAACACATTTTCTATAAGCGAAGATCGCCAAAATTCACACGAGCGCAAAGCCTCATCATAGTCTTCTGAATACGAAATCTTTGGTTTAGCTATTTTTTCAAGTATTGTAGCCAGATTATATTCATATTCCCTGCCTTTCATATTTTGAATTTGACTATCCTTTTATCTTCTATTCTGGATTTCAGGGAATAGTTTTTGTATATCTCGTTATGTCGATATTAGGTTATTGAATTATTCCCTTTAACTCTTTTGTCTTAGTTTTTGCAGTATAGGTATTTCTAAACATATCTATTCCCATTCTTTCCCAAGCCTAAGAATTAGATTAAACTCCTACTCCAAAACGTTACTGACGTATTAGATATTGTCTCAGCTAGTAAAGAAATTCCAGACCTGATATCACTGTGGGAATAGATTGCAGCAAAGTAACGTTACCAAAGGTTTGCCTTAGATTAGCAATAGTACACACACATAGTTCTAATATGGTTAGAAGCAAATGAAACAGAAGACATCCCTATCATTAATATTAGTAGTCAAGAATATTGGAAGGTCTTTAGCCCACTTCTTGAAATATTAACTAATAGAACAAATGATAACAGCGAATAATTGCGGATAAAATTACACTACTGTGACAGTGAAAGTTCTACTCAATATCACTCAGATAGAGTAGGACACTTGTTAGACTTGTCGTTACCGTTACCCGATAGATTATCTATAGAAAAAACACAATCTAGTCATCGGCTACTGATTAATCTGATCATAGTTGGTGGTTGTTTGGGCGGGCCACCAACTTGATCGCTCATGGGGTTGAGATTGGATACTACCATTTAATAATAAGCAACATTGAATAAAAGTATTATAACTAGCTCTAGCTTTAGTAAGTTTAGAGACGTAGAATCATAACTGAAGAGAAAGATAGATCGTTCTGACAAGAAACAAATTTTTCTTAAAATTTCAGACGATTCATTAAAAGAATTTTGAGTTTTAAATGCTTCAAAGATTAATGAGAATCCAAATCAAAAAGTAAAAAGCAACTTGTAACCGACTAACAATTTAGTGGCCGCAAGCTACGATGGCCAATGATCGATATCTGTTTGGACCTTTCTATGGACGATTAGTTGAAATATCAAAATCTTGCACTTTCAAAGTATCGAAGTCTGTCCATATATTCATTCCAGTAGCAACAAAAACCTGAAAGTGAAGATGTGGTAGATATGTATACCCGGTCATTCCAACCTTGACTATCTCTTCCCCTGCTCTGATATGCTGACCAACTTTCACCATTGAACTATTGTAGCCTAAATGATCGTATCGGGAGTATTCTCCATTTGAGTGCATAATTACAATGAAGTTTGTATGACTCCAATAGATTGGGTTAGATCCCCAGTATTAGAGTCATCTTTAACAAAAGTCACTAATTCATCGGCCGCAGCAAGAACAGGTGCCTCTTTGTCAGCTATAAAATCAATTGCGCCCGCTCTGCGAAGGCCAGGAAGATTTGATAGAGAAATTGAAATAGGCATACCGGATGAAGAAGGCAGACTCGACATACTCCATATTCACACCAGGGGAATGCCATTGATAGATGATGTTAAGTTAGATTACTTCGCAAAAATAACTCATGGTTTTTGTAGGGGCAGATTTGGAATCGCTTTGTAAAGAAACAGCAATGCGTTCGTTAACTAGAGTCATTCCAGAAATCAATTTGGATCAAACAAAGATTCCCTTAGAGGTATTGAACAAAATCAGGATTGGAAATAAGGACTTTGAAGATGCACTCAAAGATATACACCCATCAGCAATGGGAGAAGTACAGATACAGAAGCCAAATGTAAAATGGGAAGATATAGGAGGGCTGGCGAATGTGAAAGAAGAATTATCTGAAGCCATTGAATGGCCACTTAAGCATGCAGATCTTTTCGATGAGGCAGATGTTAAACCACCTAAAGGTATTCTACTCTATGGATCTCCTGGCACAGGAAAGACTATGATTGCAAAAGCTGTTGCGACGAATTCAGAAGCCAATTTTATTAGTGTAAAAGATCCTAAATTAATATCTAAATGGGTAGGAGAATCTGAAAAAGGAGTTAGAGAAGTGTTCAGAAAGGCCAGACAGGTTGCACCGTCTGTAATTTTCTTCGATGAGATAGATGCTATAGCACCTAGACGAGGGGGTACCATTGGAGACTCTAATGTCACAGAACGGGTTGTGTCACAGCTGCTGACTGAATTAGATGGTTTAGAGGATCTACGTAATATTGTTACAATAGGGGCAACCAATCGATTAGATATTTTAGATACAGCATTACTCAGACCTGGCAGGTTTGATAGAATTGTAGAGATACCTATTCCTAATAAGGAGTCAAGAATGGAGATACTCCGTATACATACCAAGAAGAAGTTCCTTGATACAGACGTAGACCTCGGAAAGCTAGTAGATTTAACAGAGGGATGGACTGGAGCAGATATCGGTAATATGGTAAATACAGCTGCCCTATCGGCGATAAGAGAACGCATTGCAGCTGATAGTAAATCTGGACAAGATCAACAACACAATAAAGATTTAACAGAAAAAAGTGGAAATAATAAGCACACTAGAGATAGACTAAAGGTGTCTATGAGACATTTCCAATCAGCAATAGAGAAGGTAAACAGAAAGAGCAAAGCATCATTACTAATCTAGTTTCTGATTAGCAATTATCATCCTGCTCACAATTATAATATTGAGAGGAAAAAAGGCGAGAAGCTAATTGTCAAAAATATAACTTGCAGCTGAACCATTTGTTAAATTTATTTTATATAGCGCATCATGTTCACTACTACTTTATACTATCCAAATATGAGCAAGGTCATTTCTAGTATGACTTTCTGCAGCTTAGAACACAGAATTAGATTTCTATATTTATGAGCCTATTTTGTATCTATTAATATATATATATTAATGATTATTATATATACAAGGATACCAGATAGTGCAAACATTTAAAATTAAAAATAGTCTAGTAATTGTGGCCTTTGGACTGTTATTATCAGCATCATCTTTGGCTCCAACCATAGTTAGTAATCCTCTTACTAAAATACAACCAATATTGGCACAGTCAAAGAGCCAATTTTCTATGGCTAGTAACGATACAGTTGAGGCACAGAATAGTACTCAGGAACATCTTCCAAAACAGGAAGGCTTCTCGGTAAGCGTGCTCGCGACAAATCTTAGCCAGCCGTACAATATCCTCTACGGTCCTGATGACGCTCTATGGATCACGGAGCGCGTCGCGAAAAACATCACACGAGTCGATCCTAACAACGGATCAAAACTCAACAGCATGCCAGTCCCTAATGTCCACCAGTCAGCAGGCCAAGACGGCCTCATGGGTATGGCATTCGACCCCGACTTTAACAATACACATCACATCTATGTAGCCTATACCTACGACGCGAATCCTGGAGAGGAGTTTGACCGCCGCACCAAAATCACTCGCTTCACATACGATCCGGCCGCCGGTACGATCGGCGAGCCAGCGGATCTAATCAATGGTCTCTCCGGTAGCACCCACCACAACTCCGGCCGCATGACATTCGGTCTCGATGGTAAGCTGTACTACTCGATTGGCGACCAGGGAAAAAACTATCTTAGGGTACTACTGCTTAAGCAACCAGGCCCAGAAACTCCCAACGGCTGAGCAGGTTGCAGCCCAGAATTGGAAAGCGTATGAAGGTAAGGTGTTACGAATGAATTCGGATGGCTCTATTCCCACCGACAATCCAACGATCAATGGTGTCCAAAGCCACGTCTTTACATACGGTCATCTCAACGCACAGGGAATTACTGCGGGTCCTAATGGCAATCTCTACGTCGCAGAGCATGGCGATAAGTCCGATGATGAGCTCAATCGCCTACAATCTGGAGGCAACTATGGCTGGCCTAATATCGCGGGCTATCAGGATGATCAAGCATACCAATACGTCAACTGGTCCGGGGCTGAGAACTGCAAGAGCCTAAAATTTAGCAACACTGCACCCCCTCCGCCTGATGTGCCAGTGATGAAAGAAAGTGAGTTTGAAGCTCAAGACTTTGTGCCGCCTCTTCATACGTTCAATACAGTTGTATATGATTATAATTTCACTGACCCCGCGTGCAAGGACCTACCTTACATCTGTAACCCCACGGTTGCGCCATCCAGTTTGCGTCTTTACACATCAAATGCCATCCCTGGCTGGGAGAACACATTTCTAATGACGACCTTGAAGGCGGGCAAGATCTTTCAACTGGGGCTAAATGAGGATGGTACAGCGCTTACGAGCGACCCAGCGGAGCTCTTCCGTTCTGAGAATCGCTATCGCGACATTGCATTCAGCCCGGATGGCCGCACTATCTATGTAATCACCGATACATCTGGCCCAGCTCAGGCCATCGATGGGGGTGTAACTAATGACTTATGGAACCCTGGTTTTCTTCTCGTATTCAGATACCAAGGCAATATGACTGACCAATAATTCTAAAGCTCCCGGCTGCATGACCGCCAGATCTAAACCAAAACCAACTTTTCAGGAATTCCTAACTGATACTAAAACTAGGAAAGATAATTTGGAAAGATCGTAAGGATAAACCCCTTTTTTTATAATATGTTTCTGCAAAAAGCTTGTCTAATGAATTTATTACTGAGAGCATCAACAAAAGTAGTTGAGCTACAGAGGTAGCTATTGGACAATATAACACTTATATGATTGTCTATCTATGTTGTTACAAGGTTCCAAACCTTAGGAACATGGCGCAATTAAGATAATACGAATTGAGTCGCCAATCAACCAGATTTTACGCACTGCTTCTTTGTTCTATTTACCGCTCTCAAAACGCTGATGACGTACGAGGTCATCTTGATTTTGAAAATTCTTTCCGCACAAACTACATGTAAAGACAGTCATAGCAGTCGGAGTTACCTCTGGATAATCCTTCCTTTCTTCGCTTGGATTTACCGCCTCTGTTTCTTTTGTGCTCTTGTAAGGCGTAGTCTCGCGTATTCGAACATCTGGGTGTTCTCGTTTCTGATCACTAATCTGGTTTTCGAGTCTCTTTTCTGGAATATTCTGTTCTATTGACTTCCTAATATGATAGAGATCATTGTACTGAATATAACCATCCAAGCTCTCAAATAATGACATTGTATCCTCGTCAATATTTTTATTTTTTAAATAGCGTACTATATCGCTTTTGTAGGCAGGGAATTTCATCGATTTAATGCTTTCTAATGCATTACTAAGGAAATTTTCATCTTTGATGGCTCTTTCTACAGCACGATTTATTGACGCAGTATCATACACTGGTTTATGCCTAGAAGTTCCGATTATACCGTCGTTTGCTTTTTCATTACTAATATCAAGTGACTTCATTCTGTTGCAATATCTAATGAAGACTATTGCATATATCAATTTCATACGAATAAATCAAACCTGTCATTCGGCTTCTTTTACTCGGTTATCCAAACCAGCCTCCAGCAACTACCCTCAGATAGAAGTTGTAGACCATTGGTCAGTTTTAAGTAGATAGGAAGGCGGCTAGAAATGAAGATTTAGGCGAACTAACGACTAGCCGGAATTGGCCGCCATCCCTATCTGATATGAAGCACTTCTATCATAAAATGCACGTAAGCCGTAGTTATATTGGCTTCCATGTACCAATTATTATATACTTTCTTGAGTAAATTTTTTTATGGCTAGTAAGGACACCACACACATCAGTAATAAAAATGCACAACCAGTTCATAACACCCTTGATTCAGATTATTATGCATGTCATCGAATTCCAGTCATAGTTCAGGGAAGGGAAGTTGGAAAGGTCTTTGCAGATGTGAAAGACAACCTGGTTATAATTGCCGGTGAGAATAAGAAGGAACATGAATATTTAATTCCGAAGTCAAAAGTAAGCCATTATAGTGATAATAAAATTTATCTTAATATCTTGAACAATTCACTGAAGGAATTTGAGGTCTAGATTATAATTTTCAAATCCGTATGCAGACCAATTGAATCGTCCTCTGCTGATTTAACTAATAATATTCAGATACCCGTAACAATTCATCAAATGCCCACTTATTAACTTGAATACTGGTAGGAGGGGTATAGCCAGCTTGTTTAAATGAACTAATTAATGAAGTTACTGCATCTAAAAGGATGCTTGCGTCCTTTAAAACGAAATTTTCTTCATTTAGCCCTCTTTTTTCTGATGACATTTTGTAGCTCTGATAATTGAGAGTCTTCATTAGATTTATTAGTTATAGCTTTGTTCTGTTTTTCGAGTCTTGTGGGATAGTAATCAATTGCGAAGAAATTTGATTCAACTCTACGCGTCCCGCATTAGGCGCATTTAGGATTCTTTGTCACCCATCAATTTTTACTAGAGAAATCGAGACTTGGGAAAGCTATCGATATTAAAAATCAACAACTAGAACGAATGGGTAAATAATGCCTGCTGCTCGTCAAAAAAAGAGAAGTTTACAGTCGGTCACTTTGCAACCGCAACCGCACATGTTGAACTGGCGCAAGCGAGAGCTTTAGCAAAATTGCCAAATGCAACCGCTATTGCGCATGCAGGATTCATACCACAACCAGCTTTGGCAACGGCTGCGTAGGCATTAGTAGTTGTAGCCTGTACCATTAAAGTTGTGGCTGTTAACACTACCAGGACGGCGGCGACTATAAATTTTATGTGCATTAAAATTGACTAAGCCAGGAGACTATTAGGGATGTTGGTCAAAATGAATTGACCTATAGATAGCAGAATTTTGGCACTATTGGTGACTTTTGTCGAATTTGGGCGAACTCCTGTAACCATTTGGAAGTGGATACAATAGGAGCCATAAGCATGGTACAGCCGACATCTGCATAGATAGCTAGAGCACCTCTATAGTACTAGTTTCTCCTAGAGTAACTGAGTATTTTAGATTCCTAACAAAAAAATAAAAATTAAAAAGAGTGTCCACCTATCCCTATTCGAAGGTTGCAGTATTTGATGAGTCTTGTTTGCTACTAGAGTCGTCTTCTACGTCTTCTGAATGTTGACTGTTGCTCTGATCTACATCATTGTCCGACGAACCTGAGATATCTACGTTGTTGCTAGCCTCATGTGAGGATTCCGAGTCATCTGATACGTTCTCGTTGCTCTGATCATTGTCTTGATCAACTTCATTGTTTTCAGATGGTATTGCCTCACCCGTTTCAGGGTCTTCTGAACTTTCAATGTTAGCATTATTGGCAGCTTTATTGGTAGCTGTGGAATCATCTTCTGTCTTGTCATTACTCTGATCATTGTCTTGATCAACTTCATTTTCAGCGGCGGGTGCGAACCTAGGCCGTAGATATTCTCTAAGCTCACATACATACACTAAAGCACGCTCTTCGGCATCGTAAATTATGTCCATAAAGTATATAATTATTATGTTACAACTATTCTCATCATGCAACTGATATCTAACAACTATTCTCATCATACTAGTACGTAATGAGATCTGTAAATTCAGTGTAGAATACAGCAAAGCACCGATTCAGTCAAGACCAATACATTAGTTATATATCATGATACATAGTCTTCTATTAGATTTCAATGAGTGGTGACGAGCAAGAGTACTGGAAGTTCTGGAACACCAACTAGCAATAGTTTCTCGAAACCTGTAGAAGTAGCCAAAGAATATACAGTAGATATAATTGGGACAGGTAAGTCGGGAGATGGTATCGCAAGAATCCACGGTTTTGTAATTTTTGTAAAAAACGTAAAATCTGGGGATAAAAACATAAAGATTAAGATTGATTCTGTGGGAAATAGATTTGCTAGAGCAGATGTAGTTTCTAAATAGAATGTTGATTAAGATTTTGTATAAATGAGTCAACCACAACAGCAACAATCGCTAGAACAGTCAACACCACCACCAGCAGAAGGCCAATTGCGTTCTTTTAGGCTTGATTCATGCGACTATGAGCCCCCCCGAAGAATCTCTGATTGTACGATAAAACTTGACGCGATTGTACAAGTGGCAGATTCGATTACGATCCCCTCATTAGAGATCGGAGTATCGCTTAACCACTAAAGGGCAGGAGCTCGCGGTATATACCCTCTTTCAATGGCTCAAGAAATGGTCATCGTCAGATTCGTCTTTACAAAGTTAATCTCTTCGCATAGAACTGCAGTAGAATATGGTGACGGAATCTTGGATAAGGACGCAGCTTCACATGATGATCTGCTTGCCTTCAGAATGTTATTACAATTTTGGCACTGAATTTTCAACCATAAGGGTATCTATTTATATTTCTTGACTATAATCTGGCATCGCAATGAAAAAGACATACTTGTGGGATTAATGTTAGTGGCGATGGCTGCCTCGGTGACTGTTGTACTAGAATCATCCACAATAGGCAGCATCATTCGCAAGCAGTGGTAGCGACCCACGTAACGAGAGAGCATGCGACAATGTAGTTCGGAACGAAGGTGAGCAGAATGAGAGAACAGAACCACCGGACCGCGTTTTCCACGGCCATGAAATGCCTGATGCACAGAGTCATGGTGCAGACAAGGCAAGGGATGGAGCCGAAAAAGCAATGGGAGACTGTTTGAACTAGTTCCCTTCACAATCTTTATATCTTTTTCAGTAAAGCCTTTGACTACAAGCCACTCTTGGAGATTAGCCTTCTGTATCAATCAGGCATGTCCTTTTTAAATTCATTCGTCCGTTTCTTGAGTCCAGTCCACCAGGTATCGAATCTAGTTTTAGCCTTACTGTCGACGTGAGTCCGTTGAACGTCAAACGTCAATGGAACAGCGACGGTATTATACAAACTGGCTCCAATTGCAGAGTTTGATAACGAGACAGAGGCATTAGAGGTAATCGGAAACAAAAGGAACGGATGAGATTTAACGGATTCCGTCTATGCACTAGTTTTTAGGATCTTTGACTATTATTATAACAAAAGAACAATCCATACCACCGGGAGGACCAACCTTTGCAAGAGCCCAATGTGGCCCAGACGAAGTTGTGACTGGAGGAGGAATTCGAGTCGAAGGTGCAGGCAATATGATTAATCCCACTGATCCTTTTTCCGCCGAAGCCAATACACAACCAAATGAATGGGTCCATTCATACACTAATCCTGGTCCAAATAACGCCGCGATAGAAGCATATGCTGAGTGTGCGTGCAAAACTAGTGGACGTGCCATAGGAGAACACTAATTGACTGATAAAATATTTGCCGCTCACTTGCGACGTAAGAATAATAAACCGTCACCATTAATCGATGAGTGCAAACTGGCTAAGCAGGCTTTGTTAAGATATATAGAGTTACTCTGGCGTTTGTGTTTCCTCACCTTGCGCCACTATACCTATCTTTTTATCTCGTAGTTTCATTATTTTTGACTATTCATGATATCTAATTATACGGCATTAAATGGCAAATGTTACGTCAGGCGGTAGTAACTAAAGGAAAGACGAAGGAAATTGACTATGAATTACTGGATTCAATGTTGGAAAATATTAAGACAGGCGCCGAAAATCAACGTAATAACTAACAAAAACTGAAAGGTGGCACGGAACCAAGGACCTAAACCAAGTAAACGTGGACCCTAGCAAAGGAAAAGTTGAAAGAAAGATTATGTATAAATGAAAACACTTGCCAACTGGGCGCATCGGAATACTACCCCTGAGGCATCCAATCCAACAAATCAATTGGCAGCACACCTTAGTTACAAAGGGTATTCAAGCACTGAAATTTGATGAGCAATAACTAATCTGATAATAACAATCAGTCAGTTATTGTTTGCCTTTTGCCTTTTGCCTTTCGCCTAAGTAAGGCTACTTTGTTTGTTACCACTTAGAGGTCTGGTTCCTTAACTGAAGAATCAAAACAAAAAAAGAAATGAAGTCAGTTTCAGTATTTCAGAAACTCTATTTGTTGCTACTTATGCCCGTTACCGTCGTCGCCTATTGATGGGAATGTTTGATCTGCTGCTAACGATACACCATTCTCATCACCTTGAATCTGAGATGCAGTATTTTGACATCCAATGTTCAATGGTAGTTCACCATTTCCACAAGCATTTGCTTGTGAGAGTGCTTGGTTCTTACCCTTGTATTTTGTTGCATATGCGCTGTCGGTTGTTATTACTGCTGTTCCCACTAATGTTGCTGCTATTACCGCTACTATTGCGATATATTTGAAATTCATGTTTCTACTAGGTGGTTAACATGCTATACTTATGTGAATTAAGCAAAATCAGGCGATTACATAATCTGATATTTATTCTATTAAAATGACATCAAGACAAACAGGCCAGTCACTGGACATACTAGGGTAAAGAGTACTGTACCGATTAATAATGAATCAGAAATTTATTAAACCGTTCGAAGCAGTCAGGTTTATCATTCTCTGATGAACTGCTTGGACTAATGCTGGCCCATTACAAAGAAGTGTTGGAGTACCAGAATGGCTATGTCGCAATCAATTCTAGATTCAGCGAACTAATCACTTCTTATCCATGGTAATTACAACATACATTAAGACCTTGTAACTTATCCCAATTTATCACATTACAAGACTTTAGAGAGTGACGGAATAATAAAGAATGATAGAGTGGTTAACAAGTATGGATCTTTTATAATTTTAGTGCCCTAATCACAGTGAATAGTTCAGAACCGATATTCCGATGGACATGACGGAAGATGTGCTATGGGCGTTATAATGTCTTATTTTGGTTGGGCTGGCACAACGATCGAGTGCGTATTTACTATTGATGTTTATGAGTCAGAGTTATCACATGTTCACTATTTTGGTAATTCTCGAGACTGATTCTTTTACAGCTTTAGATTGGATAGAATTTGAATAAACTGATTCGATCCGAACAGGAAATATTTTCATATATTCTTAATGCTATTGACACCGACGGATCAACTATAAATGAAATTCTGTTCAAAACATATTTTTCATACCAGCCCCTGAAAAAATGCTTGGATTTTTGGTGAACCTTCAGCTCGTTGTCTATAGCAAAGTTATTACTAGCATGCTTAAGAGACACTCTCAATGCTCTGGTCCTAGTTCTTCGAGTTGCCAATGTAACTGTCATCCTGCAAACGGGTAGTGACTGCCATGCCTTGCACACACAATGTAACTCATAGGATTATGTCTTTCTTCTGCCGTAGCTTTTACCCTAGCCCGCATTATGATATATCTCCTAGTTTAGCTCGCTGATATCCAGTAGCATCTTTAACTTGATACATACACAAGCATAAGCATAAGTATACCATTGATAACTACAAAAAACTTTTATAGACTATAAAAGTGATCAGTGACAAATGCCGGCAGACGACACAGCAGAATTACTTAACGTGCCAGCAGTAACAGCACCTAAAAAAGAATGGGAATCATACATACATGGCCTTAGTCCTAAGGAAGCAGAAGCACTTTACATCAAACTTAGGAATATCACTTACATATCAGATGAATTAAGGACACTGATACAAGATATGGTTAATGAAGTAGATATAGCGTATCATAAGGCAGCAGTTTGTATTAATATATTCCATGATGTGGTAAAGAAAGGAGGTTATCCAGAAGATAAAGTATTAGAAATATTAAAGAAACATCTGGAAGGAAGACAATATATAGATCATCAACATATGGATAGAATTTGGGAATATGGCCTAGAACGAAAAAGTAAGAAACGAAACGAGGGTACTAGAAAACCAAGAAAAAAGCAACGTACTAAATGATACCTAGCCCACCCCGTCCGCTTTTATCTATCCATCATTTCACAGTAAGACTTAATGATATTATATCTAAAGTTATAGGATAGGCAAGTAGATAGGTACAAACAACCTACTTGCCGAGTTGTATGAGAGTAGTCCAGTTACGGACATTTCATAATAAATCATAATATTTTTTAAGATAGGTAAGGGGTTAGTAAGGGTAAGTGGATGCGGACAACACAAACACCCTTACCTATCCTGTGCAGGTGTCCATTGAATTTGGTGTCTTAAAATTAACAAAACCATTTTAAAAATTTAGTAGGTAAAATTTTGAAAATAAGAAAGTGAAGGGTCGTTGATTTTGCAGGTTATGAGATTGCCTCAGTTGGTATGGTTGCTGGGGGATGCGTTCAGATAAGTTAAAAGTAAAAAAAGTTATTCTTCAGGTGGATATACACGAACTTCTGTCAATACGCCATTGCGTTTAATGCGTATATCATTATCATCGTCTACTTTGGTGCATCTCTTATTATTGGATTATAAAATAAGTGATATGTCTGGCGACTTTATTGCTCGTAAAATAAATGAGTATAGTGGAACATCGATTATGTTTGAAGTAGAATCGGATGAGAATTTTATTTCTTACTTCAAAGAGAACAAGCCAGACATTGCTATCATCTATAGCGATAAGCAACTCGCCCATAGCACCCTCAATTTACTGGAAGATATCATTAACCAATATTCCAATCAAACTGTAGTAATGTACGCTCGAGACTCGATTGAAGATATTTCTCTTGCTGAATTAATTGAGAAAGCTCGGTTTAGTTATCTACCTCTAAAACTTGCTTCTAAATATGGAATGCTAAGACTTATCGATAGCAGGATTACGTATGAGTTACTTAAGAGAGATTTTGTTATCCCAAAGAAGAAATCAATATCAAAACATCATGAACAAATTCGAACGCTAGAAGACGTTCTGGATATGGATAAAGCAGGAATGATTGTCTCTCCAGAAATAGGTTTACATGAGAATGTCGCCGTACTTGATTTTAACGATGAGTACGCTAACATAATTACAAGACATAACATTAGCTATGAGAATCAGTCTAGTGGTTATACGAAAAATAGCTCTATGGAAGATACCAGTACAGCTTTACTTCCATCTATCGTACAAGAACTTGTCGCAACACGTGTTTACTTAATGCAACTTCTAAAGACCCAACAACCAGACAATCTTTTGTACTCCAACATTGAAGCTCGACTAGATATACTAAAGCAGATTCTTGTTTGTCTATATGGCACGTCCGGATCGATATGGAATAGATATTCCAATGTACGAGTCTTTGAAGAGATAAACAAACTTTCAAGACAGATATTACTCAAGACAAAAGATATTGTGCAGAGAGCTGGCTTTGAGCTGATTTATGCAGATACAGATGCAGTTTTTTTGAAGAAAAAAGATGCTACAAAAGAAGATTACGAAGAGATAAAGAATGTAATAGCTAGAGAGACCGGTCTAGATTTGACTTTAGAATTTCATTACAAATTTTTGGTATTGTTATACATAGAAGCGGATGAGAAGTTAGAAGCTCGCAAACATTACTATGGAATCACATATGATAATCAGATAATTACAAGAGGTATAGATACTAGAAGACATGATTCACCAACGTTCATAAAAGAGTTTCAGAAAACTTTGTTATCTAGGCTATTTAATTGTGTTAGCTATGAAGACGTTCTAACTAATGGTTATCGAAATGCATTATTGTATATCACCCAAACTATCGATAAGCTCATGAATGGAGAAGTACAAATAACAGATCTAGTTATCTCCAAGTTACTACGACAGAATATCGAGAAGTATAGAAGTCTATTCCCGCATGTCACAGCAGACTATTAGACTAAATGTTTCTGGAGTGATTGCGAGTCGTGGAGATAGTATCCAGTATGTCCATACAGACTCAAGTCACGCTGATCCATTGCAAAGAATAACTCCAGCTAAACTCATATCGACTGAAAACTATGATCGAGAAAAATATCTAGAAATGCTTTTAGATTCAGCAGAAGCAGTTTTAGCTGTTTTTGGATTTAGTCGGTCTTTATTTGGATTCGACAAAAAGAAAAGCTATCATTGGTGGAATGAGATATACCAACAACGTGATATAGACATCGAATCAGCGAAAACCGAATTATAAAATAGGCATGTATCCGTTGGCGAGACTTTCATATCAGTCGGTTAGCCAAGAGTCTGAATAAACTGAACAACCATTATCAACTCTTATTTTTGAGATTTCAGATCGATGTGTTTAATATTCACAGCAATCTTATTACTAATACAATGGGTGATCCTCTGCCCCGATGTAATCAATGTAATTCGCCCGTTACAGATTCTATAGAAGTTGAAATAGAAAATCATGGAAGAGTAAAATTTGGTAAATATACAAGCGGTTCATGGATATGCAATGATTGTATAGCAAAAAGATCTAGAGAGACCAACTCAACAATCCAGGATGATAGCAGCAATATCACACATCATGAACACATTACATCTGCAAATAAATCTGACGTATCTCCCAATACTCCACCTGCGGACGAATCCCGAGAGATAATTTAGAGTATGGGATTAGTGAAGAGGTAAGATTTCAATCTTTGATAGTCCCCAGTGGGAATGCCCAAGATTTGTAATTTTGGTATAGTCTGTTCCCATCATTGGGCATAGTGCCAGACAAATAACAATATAATGATCAACAATCGTTTTAACGTATTACAGGAGTACAGAATATCTTTTTTCAGAATATCGATAATACAGATGATAAATTGTTATATAGAAGAGACCATAATGATTCGTGATACAATTATGATAAAGTGTCTTGACAGCGAAAATGTGTACCGGTCGTACCCAACTATGGATCAAGTCGTGGGCGTAAGAAAAGCAAGAGATAGTAGAGATATGAGTAAGAATGAACTCATTTCAACTACTTCTTTGGAACTAGTGTGTGACTTGAACTCGTCGTTAAAATATGACTGCAACAGTGGGGAGTAAAAGAAATGAAGCAGAAAGTTGCAGTTAGTTTCGCTATAGTTTTGGCATTAGCCATGATGCTATCGACTAATCCAGCCATGATAATGCCAACTAGTATATTTGGTAGTTCAGATGGAGCTGATGGCTCACAAGATGAATCTGACTCATCAGAAAGTGAACAGCCAGTAGAGTCGGAACCTGAAGTACCAGATGAAGAAACAGAGCCAGCAACAGAGCCAGCAACAGAGCCAGCAAGAAGACAGTAGAACAAGTACCAATAACGGAGCCAGAACTTGTAGATTGTCCAGATGGTAGTCAAGCAGCTACATTAGCAGAGTGTCCAGCTGCAACAGCAACAGAACTTGTAGATTGTCCAGATGGTAGTCAAGCAGCTACATTAGCTGAATGTCCGACCTCAACGGCGCCAGCAAGACCAACATTCGGCTTCAATATACCACCACTTAGCCCTCCACCAAATCCGAAAGATATAGGTGGTTCGGGTCCGTGCTTGACTGACCCGAATTCTCCTGAATGTGCAGAAGAAATGTTGGCAATCTGGTGCGGTTATGACCCGAATTCTCCTGGATGTGCATCACAGCAGGCACACTATAACCTACCAGTTAGTTCCCCGCAAGTAAGTAAACTTCCGGATGGAAGCTGTCCAGCAGGAGCTCTTTTGACAACGGAAGACATATGTAGGAAAATTCCTGTATTGCCAGGAGAGTACAACTGGTTCAGGTGGCGGTTTTATCCAAATGATACCAGAACCAACAACACCGACAACACCAACAGGACAACCATGACAAATAACACCCAACAGAAGTGGTGGCGGTGGTTCGAGGAGCACTCTTAGCACAACTGTCATAAATCCAGCCGCACCCCCCACAACTACTACCGTGAATCCGGAAGTTTCGAATTGCAGGCTTGATGGAAACGCAAATGGAATTCAACAGCAGTTTGATATGGCCAAGTACAATGCTTGTGGACTCTATCCAACCGGACAGACGGCATATTCTGAGGGCTTTATTGCAGGCTGTACACAGGCTGGGAACACACAACAAATGTGTATGGCATTCATAGGAAAGTAGGTTCTAATAGATCCACTTGTGGAAGGTGGACCCTCAAAAGTAGTAGCTGATGGGTTTTACATTCTAACAGAACCGCTATCAGCTGGTAATCATACCGTTCATTTTAAATCAAGCTTGATCTGCAACGATCCTGGATGCGCTGAACCCAATTTCGCCCAAGACATTAAGTACAATATAATTGCAAAATAAAGCCCTTCGTCCTTTGGATTCTAATTGCCACTAAGAAAGTTTAATTTTCTTTGAACCTGGGATATGTAATGCTTGCTTAGGATTCCAGTGCTATGTCCTAATTTCCTTCCTTTTCACTTCACTGCAAACGATATCGATAGATAGATATGAGGTCACCTAACTAAGAAAATAATAAGATTCTTATCTTATATTGGATACACCTGAATCTAAAGAGAAAGGAATGTGAACAAAGCTCCCAAGGACAATCCAGAGCCAGAGAAGGGAACTGCCCATATTGGAAAGTTAAAACCAGACCATACAAAATTATCTTCTTTACTAGTATCTTCTGAGCCCCAACAGTAAAAGAGGATCTTAGTGATAGACGCTAAATTCAATGGAATATTAGGTATACCCTTTATAGCTTCTCTTCCATTCATAGGAGTAGCAGCAGGAGTGTACTTATTTGGTAAGATTTCTATGGCTCACTTTAATCCTGCAGTGACACTAGGGTTTCTGATAACTAAACACATTACAAAGCTACATCTAGTATAGTTCTTTACCGTAGCAACAGTGAGCCAAGACAAATTCCGACTTAAAAGCGATATAGGAGACGCACGGTAGTGCCGAGACCTTGGTTAGATTTGAAACACTAAATGGCTTTCTCATGTTTGAAGAAAAGATCTATTTATCATAATTTAATGTAATCAATCCGGATTTATGTCATAGTAAGACGCTTTAAAGCATCGCTCTGTCCTAATGCTATTAAATCCCTAAATTCGAACATTATGCATATCCTGGACCAGGCAGCGTGTGTTCTTATATTAGGTTAGTTCCAACCATCAATGATAGGATACTTACTTCTTTGGGGAGCGGTTTTTATCTAATTCCTTCATAACTTCATCCAAATATTGTTTGGCATCTTCTTCAGAAAGATAAGGTTGTATTCCTGTATCTTTATCCATTTTATCTGAATATTCTTTTACAAGCTTTGCCACTTTATCTTGTAACTGCTGACTCATTTGCGCCGTACCAATGCTATCAAGTAACTTTAACTCCTTTACAGCGGTCTTTCTGATTGACCTTCGTAACTCTGTATCCTCTGAGATTGACATCGCTGATGAATATACACCTATATAAAACAAATACGATCCAAGCGGTAGGGTAAAAGACGGAGCTATTGCAAAAGGTGGGTATGGAAGAGGTACAAGGCCTCCAATGAAAGTTATTATCAACAGGGCTATACCAAAACCAGCTAGATTCAGATAATCAGAAACAGATTCTTGTCCAATTTGACGCACTGTTCTTGCTATTGTGAAAAATGCTGCACCAAACAATACTCCTCCAGCTATAGTAGCCAAAGTTGCTAGAATCCTAAACAGGATCATATCTTGTTCAAAAAAGGGAAATTCAGCAGTAGAAATCTCTAATAAAGTAGGGAATATACCCAATAGGGTAAAGGCTAAAGGAAGAAAGATAATCATCCAAAATATAGTAGACTTTCCTAATCTACGAGAGTATTGATAAAGTAGAACTGCAGATGCAATCCATATAAGTATAAAATCTATGATCAAGATTAATGTCGCCAAACTCAAGAATATGTTACTAATCTCTTTCATTGAATAGGAAGGAGAAGTCGCTGGAGGCTCGTTTTGGGATCGTGCTGTTGACGAGTCAATCACTATGGGTGAATCTAAAAATAGAACATACAGACCAGTATCTATTAGCGCGTTACCTATCAATATAGATGGGATTGCTAAACTATAACAGAGTACCGATTAGGTTGTGTTTATTCGATCTATACCATATAAAAAATCTCTTTGTCAAAAGACTAAATGATATGTAAAAGGGTATTGAACTAATGATTAAACCCATTATTAGCCAAGCTATAAAATACTGAGAAGTTAACACTATTTGAACACTGATAAATACGAAGATTGCCACAAGTAGAATCTGAATTATCTTTACTAATCTATATAACCTTCCAAATACCAAGTTACCTGTTCTAAGATGTTCAGTCTTACGTTTGACAAAAAATGAAAGAAAGAGAAGTCCAGTGCCCAGTAGAGTCGCTGAATTAATTATAAAGAATGCCACCCCCCAGCCTGAAGCCAACTCTTTACTGACTAAGTCATAAATATTGGCTACTATGGTGTCAATTATTAATGTAGAAAGTAATATAGAGGTTATGATAAAACTTGTCCTGTTCGTGTACGGCAGAACAGACAATTCAAAAATATTATCGCAAACCGGAAATTATAAACTTTGGGGAGAGACAGCAGAATCTCATTGCACGAGATTTGATGAATTTTCCCGTATAAAAAGAGTATAATGCAATTTCAAAGTATGAATATTGAAGTCATGTAAAGTGTTATATCAATGCGATCACACCTAACGTATATGTCAAATACTACTGCTAAAGCTTCCTGGAAGCTTGAGGGGGACTATTTTGAAGGATGTAATTGCGACATAGTATGCCCATGTATATTCTTAGGCGACCCTGATGAGGGTGATTGTCATGTGACCTGTGCATGGCACATTCAAAAAGGAAATTATGAGAATATAACTCTAGATAACCTTAGTGCAGTAGCAATGTTTGATACGCCCGGTAATATGGTAACAGGACCAAAATGGAAGGCGGCACTGTACATTGACGATAACGCATCATCAGAACAGGCAAACGCACTTACAAAGATCTATTCTGGACAAGCAGGTGGATTTTTTGCTGCAGCGGCTAATTTCATTGGCGAAATGTTAGGAGTAAAGTCTGTTCCAATCGAATTTGGCATTGATGGAAAGCGTCGATGGCTTAATATAAAGAATTCAGTCGAGCTTGAAATAGAAGGAGTTAAGGGAATAGATCCCAATAAAGAATCGTGTATAGTCAATCCAGCATTTTCTGCTGTTCCTGGATCAGATTTAGTAGTTGCACGTTCAAGCAAATATAATTATAATGATCATGGACTTCAATGGAATAATTCTGGGAAGAATGGCTTTTACTGTCGATTTAGCTATTCGCCATAATGATCTAATTACTTTCAACCTTTCTTTTCAATCCGCCCTTGACTTTGAACACTCCCATATCACATATCCTACCACTAATAACATAGCCGTGCAGGCTCCCATCAGATTATGATCGAGTTATATTCACAAGACTGCTCAATACAAATACCCCGGCTGCAATAAATAACCAGGCGCATCCTTTTCAACAGAATCTGCTTATCTTTAAGGTAATCGTATGCAAGCACTTGGTATCTGGAAAAAGATCATAGAAATAAGAGAATGGAATACTAGCTTCTGAGGGTCAATTCTATATCTATGCATCAAAAAGGTAAACAAAAAAGGCAAATCTACAATTTCTATGACAGAACTTGATTACTGTTGTCTACTCTCGAGATCTTGCATTCTCGCTGTCAGAGCTATTAATTGATCGGAAAGATGTGCAATGGCATCATCCTTCATTTTATCCCTATCTCTAAATGACTGATTTAGTACTTCTAGTTCCTCTATTTTGCTTTGAATATCTGCACCCTGCCTCTCTAGCTGATGCACGTTTAGAAACGTAAGATATGGTTCTATTTTTCTGAATATCTCAGCCTTTTCGGATTCTTTCTTTGCCCAATACGTAGAACCTGAATGACCTATAAAATATTCTGAAAAATCCTGATATCCTAAATCAGAAACTGTGGTCTTAACAAATCGTCTGAAGGAATGAAGAGTGATCTCCCGCCGTCTTTCGTTACCGTCTTCTCTAGCACCTTTGCCCATACGATCTAGTGTTTTTGCGAAAGAGGTACGGAATTCGACATACAAGCTAACAGGATTAGGATTACCACTTAATCGATGAGCCGAGAATACAAGATCCGAATCCTTCATAATAGGAGTTCTATATTTAGTAACAGTTTTGCCGTTTTCTGAATAACAAATTCGTCGTTTACGATACCTATAGGTCAGCCAAGATGATAGCTGATTATCTAATTCTTGGGTAAGAAATATTGTTCTATCCGATCTTGTCTTTGTATATTCTCCTCTTACAAACAATCGAGAAGGATTCGACTTTAGACCTAAATCTTTAACACGTATAGACAGAGCTTCTACAGGACGCATTCCAGTTGATGCAAGTAGCATGAGATATGTTTTTAGTCTAATATCTGAACAAGCGTTCAGTATATCAATTACATCTTCTTTTGATAGTGCCTCTTTAGTTTTTCTAACTACTTTTGGTAGCTTTACTTTCAATTTGAACTTTCTTGGGCTTATATCTACGTCATAAAACTCAAGAAAATTCTTCAGAGTCACAATTCGAAACTTTAGTGTAGAGTTAGAAATGTTATTTGTCCGCTGTAGGAATGCCGCGTAATTTCTTATGATAATATAAGGATCTTCTGATCCTTTCCTAACTTTAGTTACTATCTCATCAACTGTCACTTTTTCGTTATAGGACGTCAAAATAAAGTTCCTAAAACTGTTTAATCTCATCAAATATTCATGAGCTGTCGACTTATTCATGACAGCTATGTTGTCTATGTAACTAGAGATGAAATTTTCATTCAACGTTACAAATAGCTATATCGTAGCTAATATAGATAATGTATTTATGAATATTAAGGCATCAAAAATTCCTGTATTTCAAACAGGCTTGACAGCTCTTTAGAAATTTGATCACAGAATATTCCAAGGAGTTCAAAATCAGCCGGTGAAAAATATCGCTCACTAAATATAGCTAGGACACCAACGCTTGTATTCTTATACATTATAGGATAGCCTGCAAATGATCTTAACTTCTCTTTCTTTGCCCAATCCTGATGTCTTATTCTCGGATCATTTGACACATCGTTCGTGATGGCTGGCTTATGGGTCTTTACTATTGGGCCTATTTTATTTGAGTCAATGTCCACCTTTGAAAATTCACCATTGATATTCTTGTACATTCCTGCGCTATATTTCAAAATTAAATTCCTTCTATCTTTGTCCAGTAACCATATACGAGCAAATTTTGCATCAAAGTACTTGACCAGACTCTCCACTATTAACTGAAGTTTGACATTAAGATTCTCGTGTTTTTTCAAAGAGTTAAGAATCCTATAAGCTCGCCATTTCCTTTCATTTAGCTGTTGTTCATCAAAAACTACATACGGTGATGCTTTTATTGTACTTGATTCATAGGAACGATAATCTTGAATTAACTCTGCAAATCTATGCAGAAAGTTGTCGCTCTCCAGTTCATACTGTTCTGTAGAATCAAAAATAAAATGGCCTACCCAATCCAAATCACCATTCAATCTTGCAGAATAAACACAAAATGCCGCTTCTTCAACATATTTATTCAATCTATCTATTAGAATGTGAGAATCCTTAGTAAATCTGAATTTAAGCATAATTGTTCTGCTTATCTTTTCCGAAGTGAGTGATGGATTAAAGATTGCTGAATAACCCAAGACAATATTATTTTGTTCTAATCTTCGTAATCTATATCTTATCGCCCTTTCTGTTATCTTATATCCCATATTTTTGAGGTTATTTGCTATATCAGCAGCAGGGATACGTGCGTTCTTGCTCAGGCTAGAGAGGATCACCTTGTCGATTTCATCAATTATCAAAGTGTCAAAATAGTATATATCACATTATGCTATATAGATTGATTAGTATATAGATAGATTAGAATTACAATTAACATCAACTGGCTTATATAATACTCTTTGATCGGTAATATCTTGTGTTTTCCATAATATATTGACAAAAGTAGATGCGAATAAGCAATAGATCAATACTAAAGAAATAGGAATAACGATATTATTATTCCACGAATCAGTAGTTTTTATGCTTCCGTCGCGTACAATGCTATCGCAATTAATTTTATACGATCTCAGCTACTAAATCAGTTAAGCGATCTGTGTCAAATGGTTTTAGTATGTAAATTGATATGTAATTACCATCTTCTAATTCTTTTATGAGCACATCATCTACATTATATGCTGAATTGAGAATTATTTTGGTTTCATTGCATTCGTGTATTTTGCGAGTAACAGAATCGCCCAGCATGCCACCTAAATTGTAATCCAAGAGTATGGAAGATATCTTGTTACCCCGGCTTGTTTCTTCTGCGTACCTTTCAATACACTCTTCGCCAGAATTTACCATTATTACATCATATCTTGACTCGAACATTAACCCAAATAATAAACGCATGTCTTGTTCATCGTCACATATCATCATCATTTTCTTTTTTACTTCAAATTACTTTGATCAAATTTCAATTTCTGGGTCTCCATTTCACTTATTCTCCGCTCTTCACAGCTTTCCCGTGTTCCAGACTATATATGTCGATACACAGTTATATACAATCCTATATATGATCGCACATAGTTCCAATATTATAGTATCTATGTAGATGAGTATTACGCGGTGGAAGCCCGCTGTTGTTTTGCTCATATAGAAGTTCAGCGAAAGCCTCTGCTAACCCATTTGCTTCGGTCGGTGAAAATCGTCATCTAATCATTAGTTGATGACAGGCTTTTCTTAACAGACAGTTCTATGTGTAAACCTCTCTTTGTCTATTAACTGATAACTCTGCAGCAGTTTCTCTTGCTGTGTTTGCGATGGTTTTTGCATTATCCACATTTATTCTTGAAAGCTCTTTTGTATGTCGTTGTGCCCGTTCGAATGCGTTTCCCAAAGCTTCAATATTTCCAAATAAGATGTCATTCCATATTCTTGCTGCTGCTGAGAGGTTTTCAGCAATATTGCTAACTGCTCTGACATATGTCTCTGCCGGTACTCTCGGAGAAAACCAGTAATCATGTAATCTATTAGCATTTTCATAATACGGAGCTGCAGAGTTAATGAGCGAATCAACTACTGACTTTTGAGCTTCAATATAATCTTCTACCATTTTTCCAGTCGATTCTAATACTTGTTCTTGATAGTGAGTAACTACAGTTGTGAATTGTGGAATTTGAGTTCTTGCTTCGTCTATTGATTTTCTTACATTCTCTTTTGTTTCATCTAATGATTTGTGAAATGTGCGTTGAAAATCTTGTACTGCTACTAGTTGTTGTTGTTGCTGTTGTCCAACTTTTTGTAGAGTTTGGGCTGCATCGTTTTTATCTCTTATACTTTTGGCTTCTTCAGCGACTCTTTGAGTGTCTTCAATAGCTTTAACTTGTTCTGTTTTGGACATCTAACGATAGTTATATAAATACTGGCAATTTAATGGAATTTGTCCCCATATTAGGTAACATCAGGCGTATTGTGGGATTAATACAGCGTACGTTCTAATATTATTAGTTAATAGATGCGATATCTATAGCCTGGTTGGTCATAATGCAATAGATATATTCAACATCGAGATTGTTCTGTGATTCTTCAATAAATATCAATTCCGTCGAAAATAATATGCCTATAAGCATGAATTCTTTCATCAGTGATTATGGAATAAGATGAACAAGTAAAGAAACAAAAGGCGTATACTAAATTTGTGCACACTGCATACTCAGTCTGTATCAAAATAATGAATAATTAACTTCTAAATAAAAGGCAGAGAATGTAATGGCAGCTGAATCTAAAAATATATTGGTACGTGATGTTTCTTAGTAGCAGACTGCTTATCTACGATGTCATTGCTTCTACTGAACTCTATCTCCATGCCCCGTGTTACATTGTAATCTATTCTAAATGACTCGTTTGTGGAAATTGGTATTTGCATAGTATCATGAGAATTACAAACATGACAACGGAGAACTTTTAATGAAGTCTCCAAGTCGTCAATACTGAAATAAGATGCACACCAATAACAAGAATTGCAAATTACAAAGTAAATATGATCTATGCGTCTCAGTGCACTTGTGTTATTTTCTCTTTCTATAGTATTAGAAGAGAATTTGGTTTTTTGAAGTAGAGACATTTTTAAGAATCTCAAAGGCTAATCTGTTTAACTCCAGCGCTTCATTTCCGTAAGCCTGCAAACCGTACTGTCTACCGTCATTGCAGGTTACCTCTACAAATGAATACTCTATTCCATTGGCCAGATGCAATAAACTCGGAGTTATTTCAGTTATTTGGCATGAGTTTTGCAAATGATGTAGTGCATCTATGCTGCTGCTGTAATCGATGGATATAGTTTGTGGCAGAGTTTCAGTTTCAGAGTTAGAATCTGTCATTTTACCCAGTTAAAGAGTTTGCTCTAAAGGCGTATGAAGAGCTTGAGCTTGGCCATACTGCATAGTTATCAATTATTTGAACAACTCCATCTGGATATGTAACCGTGAATTTGTATAGGCCCGATGGTAAGTCATTTATCATATAAGCACCATCAGAGTTGGTTGTTACTGAAGTAGAGTAGCCTGGATTCTTGTCTACTGAACCTGTTAGTCCCATATGTTTGTAGACAAATAGTGATGCTCCAGATACTGGCAAGCCAGATGAACCTATTACAAAGCCATTTACACTACCAAGATCTGTGACTGGTATTGTTGTTGCTGCTATCTCTTCAGAAGATTGAGGTGATGGAAATGGAGTAGTAATAATGAAAGTGGAGATTGCTATAATTGCACCAATTCCAAGACCGGCACCAAGAATTATTACGATTGCCACAATACTACTTAGTTTGTAGTGAAGCTCTTTATCATGAACAGATTTTATAGCTAATGTCATCTAATCACTATCACCTCCCTTTCATATAGTAGTCCAGTTGTCTCTAAGACGGCATACTTGTTTGAAAGAGAAGAAGGTGGTTCTATCATCAAATTATGATAGAGCCAACTTGCTTAATTATTGGTGTATCATAGGCCGGTTAGAAATATCAACAGATTGTAAAATGCATAATCGTATGTACATTAGTAGTAATGCAGCCACAGAACTCAGGTTCCGGCACTACAATTAATGCATAATCTTTATGCTTCTTAATTAATCGGATTCAATATCTGACTAATATGGAAATAGAACCTATTATGGGTCTAATGTATCTGGCAATTGGATTCGGTACTGACTTATCTATCGTTGGAAGTTGCCTGGCATTTCACTGCCTGTAAAGTCAAAGTGTCAAATGAGAAGATGATAAAACCGTGTCTCTTTAAGCAAGTTAAACTGTTAGTAGTTCCGACTGTACATTAGAGACAATCTGGTGAGCCATCATTTCTAAAGTTATTTCATTTAATGAAAGCTCGTAAAATGCTGAATGAAAAATATCTCTTAGAATTTCTAAAATATGCAGGTCATGATATACCCGAATTAACCTATAGATTACAACAGCTTGCAAACGAAGTCATAGACTTGGAATCAAAGAAAAGGCAATCTATAGATGCGCTAGCACAACTTAGTGATACGTTAAGCTGGTATCATAGAAATATTAAGCTCAACAAACAAATCTGTCAGATTTGGATAAAAAGATAAATCAAAAGCAGTATGCATTAAATGAAAAACCAGCATCTCACTAAATGATATTTATGATCTAAGTCATCTATCGAGCTGGAGTCGAAATCATTGGACTCAGGTTCGAGTGCTGGGATATCTAGCCCGGCTGTTGTGTGTGTACTACTACTAAGGTTCTTAGCCGTCTCTAAATAGCTTGTTGCTTAGAACCAATTATTGAAACGTGAATTGACTGCTTCTCAGATTCTGCGTACATATGGTAAGCAGTATACACAGATCAGAGAGAGCAATACACTGATGGAATTAACGGAAGATGCACGATGGGTGTCATCTTGTCTTATTTCGGCTGGGATGGTAACCCTAATTCTGATATAACTATGAGTGTACATGCCGCCTTAGCAAAAACTGGCCTTCATGATGATTTTTTCATGATTGATCTGAATGACTCGGGTTTGTCATTTGATGAAATCGCCGATTACCTCGATAAATATGGCAGCAACAGGTATTGGTGAAGTCAGCTACGTTCTATTTTTCATATTTAGAATATTTCTAAACAGCTTGTTGGCTAACCATGTCTAACATTATTATAATACTTTTATTCAATATTGCTTATTAGTAAATGGCAATATCCAATCTCAACCCCATGAGCGATCAAGTTGGTGGCCTGCCCGCCTGCCCAAATAACCACCAACAGTTTAGCGTTTAGTGATAATCCATCACATGTAACGGCCCTTAAATGAAAGTTAGCAAATGAATTCATACGTTAATACTGTACTTCTAAATCTACTTGGCTTCTGCTGCTATAGCATACTCTTTTTATTCATCTTAATTACTCAGGTTCGCCTGAGTAAGTGAGTCAGTCTGAAGAACTCAACTTCTCGATTTAAGTTAATCTAAACAAATTAATTTTTCATATCTGTTAAACTACTCCCATAAGTTGCTACGAGACAGTTGATATGTCGAAATCACCTCGTACCTCAACAGTTTCTTTAATAGTATTTACTCCACCTTCGACTTTCCATCTGCCACCATTTAGATGTGATAACCGTGAAGCTGATGTCCACATTGTTCCCTCGCCAGTAACTTTCGCAATCCCTCTTTGGTTTGGGGCCATCTGAGTTCCAGTTCCAATTCCCGTAATAGATTCCCCCTTATTGGTCATATGCAAATACATGATCGTCAGGGTCGCGCTTCCATCTGCTAACATTGTTACTTCCACCGTGTCCCAGTGAACTCCCGAATAGTGTTTTCCAGTAACTTGTCCCTTATCGTTGCTCTCAAATCTCACGATTTCATTGTTAATATCAACAATTCTGGTACTGGTCGCCTTAGCCTTTATAACAACATCATATTTGGTAGATGACGTTTTTTTCGAAGACTCGGTAGATGATCGTTTCTTTGAAGCTTTGGCCATGTCGGCATACTATAAATTCCGTGACTATAATATCTTTTACAAAGCGATATCTTTATCAAAGTTTTAATTAGGTAAGCTCTGATTGCGGCTTAACAAGCAAGGTCTTCAGAAATTAAAATGTGCCACGTGTGGTACAATGTTCATTTCCGAAACGGATACTAATACATGTCCAACATGTTCGGAGAGTCATAGCCATCATGAACATGGTGGTATGGGTGGTTGCGCTGCGGCCACTAATTTTTTAGCTAACTAGTCTTATTACGACCTTTCCAAATTTTCTTTTCTGGTTTTAGTATCTTCAAGAATTTTTCGAAGATACTTGGTTTTAGTTTGGATGGTATGTCATTTATGTGTCGGTCTATAGCCCATCCAAGACAGCCCAATGCTCTAGCATCATTTGATTCCATGATAAAACCTGTATGTTGTTCATTCAGCTTTATGCGATTACCAAATACCTAATTTAGCTGTTTGTCAATCGAATTCTCACAATATTAGATCAATCGAAGACTAGCTAGCTTATTAAACCAAACCTGGACCGGGGTATGTATAGATAGTTCAACGCAGGTGACGTATCTGAATTGTAGTTTGGTCATTGTCATAGCCAAGCGTATCTGACCTAACTGACGCATCTGACCCGCTTTTGCTACTGTATAGCTTATTGCGGTGTCTTTACACGATCGATAAACACGATGAACACCTTCTTGCGATTATGTGGACAGACGTTCTACTAAACTAAGAGGTGTAATGATATACTGTACTTCATTTGATATCCATTATTGTGCTGGAATTATCACATGATTCTTATTATGATTTCCATATCGGAAAAACAATATCTTTCGTTTAACTTCATTCCTAAAACAAGAAGGTTTCTTTTTTTCTAAAGGGAAATTATTAGTATTGAACTATTTTTAATGAAATTAAGAGATATTACTTTCGTTTCATCTTAATTGTTAGTTCGCTAATGATTATTTTTCTAAATCATCTACCCCTCTTTCATTAACCGTAAAACGTATATCAGAATAAGGATGATACGGAGAATCAATCATCTTCGCTATTCTATTTTCCCCTGATTTTCTAAGGTATATTCTATATGTAGAAGTATGGCCTATAACATTTCCGCCTGCTGCCTTTGTTGGATCTCCAAAGAATGTATCAGGAGATGATTGCACTTGATTAGTAATTACAATCACTATGTTAAATATTTCAGCAAGTCTTATTAATTTATGTAAAATAGAATTAAGCCTCTGTTGTCTATCCGCAAGTGTGCCTCTACCTGCGAACTCTGCTCGATGAAGAGAGATAATACTATCTATTATTACTAATTTAGCGTTAAACTCATTTATGTATCTACCAAGATCCTTTATAATCAATTCTAAATGGGAACTATTATATACTTTACATATTGCAACATTTTTTAAAACTAACATCGGATCAAAACCTCTTGCCCTAGCGATCTGATTTAATCTTTCAGGCCTGAATGTTCCTTCTGTATCGATATAGATTACACCTCCATCAAGGCCTCCTTCACTTATAGGTTGTTTTGCCATAGCACATAAAGTATGACAAATCTGTGATTTACCTGAACCAAATTCTCCATAAAATTCTGTAACAGCTTGAGTTTCTATTCCTCCCAGCAACAACTCATCCAAAGATTTAGAACCGCTAGAACACCTTAGCATAGATTTCCTTTTTTCAAGAACAAAGTCAGCAGTAACAAATTCCTTTTCTAATACATTCGATTCTCTAAGCAGTTTCTGCGCTGCCATAACGAATGCTGGAGCGCTATCCTTGGAAGAGTTAATATCTACAGCTAATTGTTCTGCGCTAGTTACTGCTAGATCCATTACTGATACTATCCCTGCCTCCTTGAGCTTCTTTGCTGTTGTTGGGCCTACTCCCTCAATATCCTGTATTTCAAGGTCTATTGCAGACATTTTTTCGTTGGCATTGTATATAGTTGAGTCATTATTATCATGTTCAGAAGAGTCTATACGAGGATCAGTTTGGACTTTTGCCTTTTTATCTGTCATTAACTAACGTATTATTAGTTACTGACACTTATTTAAAGGTCGAAGAACGTAGGAGGGAGGGAGGGAATCACGAGCTGAAATGAAGTTCCGCACGTATTAAAAAGTATTCAAATATTACATAGCCTGTCCACCTATCATGGCATATCATAGAAGACACTGCTGGCTTACTCATATCTTTGAAAACAAATTCGTATCAACAAAAATCTTGATATAATGGGAATGGAAAGTGGAATTATTACCTGGATATAGTTGCAGAAATAACGTATGCCCAATCACCAGAACATAATGTTAGTGATATTTTAACACATTTACAAGGAAAACTTTGTTACGGCCATATTTTGAAGCCCTTCTCCCCCAGCTCTCCCCATGTTTGATTGATTATATCGCAAATTGGCGAGTCATTGAGTCATGTCTGACACACAAACTCATCGAGCTTCAAAAGATTATAGATGAAAAGATGTATGGATAATGTTGACTCGACTTCTGGTGATGACAGCTCATCCACAGACCCATCAAACGATGACTCATCAGATGATAGCTTGGATGATGGCTCCGATTAGTGGTAGCTGAATCTATCATTGAATATGAAAAATGTCTACTATTTAGCATACGATAAGACTGACTTCCATGAAAACATGTTAGTCTGAGATACAAATTTCTGGTACGCTCTGAATGATGAATAACTGTATTATGCCATCTAGACACATGTTAGCAAGAAGTTGCAGGTTTCGCATATATACACTAACTTATCGAAACTAGAGCACAATTCCAAAATCTCATCACAGCGCGGGCATTGGATCTCCATGTCTAGCTCAGACAACACCGGCTCTTCTTTTCGCTCTGGTACGCTAGATTCTTGTAATGTTTCGAGAACTTGATTTTCGGGCTCCGTTTTTGGGGGAACATGATATCCCATGTAAATAATATTGTCTGAACTTAAGTCCGCCTAGTATTGCCTTCTTCATCAGGATTTTGTATGTAATCCTCGTTTGCTATATTATCTACCTTATTCGTGATGGCCTTCTCCAGGCATTATCTCGTTAACACCTATTACCACCGTGCTACTTGCCGGAAGAACTTCATCTGAATCACCAGTATTCTGAATCGCAATGTCTGTAACGGTTAAATTCTGCGGAGGGATATCTACATGGTATAAACACATAGTTCCAGGACTTGATAATTGTGGAACATTCTCAAGCTCTGCGTTTGTAAGGTTTGGAGCCTGGCCAATGAGTATGTTAAAAGAGGCAGTAGAATTATCTTCACATGGTACGTTTGCTGCTATGTGACCGTTGGTAATTACAAACGGAGTGCTATCGTATAGATGAATAAATCCCTGCGAGGGAATAGTCATTCCTTCTAGTAAGACCGCCTGGGAATCTCTGACATAAACTTCGCCTTCTTCAGAAGAACTAGTATTTCCATAAGACTCTTCCGCCGTCATTGACATATTTTCTCCTTGTGCGTTTACGTAACCGCTCCCAACATTTGTAAGAGCAAGCGTCGATATAAGAAGTGCAGTAATAATACCCACGATAATGTGTTGCATTATTGAAATATAACAATTCATATTATATTAATATTCTCTTAATATTCTCCTGTATACTGCACATTTGACAGCAGTTTGTGGTATTCTTTTCTGTGTGTTCTAAGTCAACAAACCAATCTTTAGGATTTACGGCTATAATTGCAAGTCTGATTGAGCATGAACTGTTAGAACTGCACCACAAAATAACAGCAATACAGAAAATATAGTCATTATCATAAACAATATTTTCATGGAACTATGATACCTCCAGCCTAGTGGAATTACTTAAAGCTGTTTCTTTGCTGTCCCCAAAGATATAAGGTAGTTGCCAGAGTTCGTATTCGCTTCTCGCAAATCATACGAAGTGATGATTACTACGATCATTTAGATTGTCGTCGCAGTTCTGGCAACAATCCGTTTCCTACATAAGTTATTCAATTAATTAAGCAATCAGTTATCATAACCGCTATTCTGATTCTTTCAGAAGCGCTCTTTCTACTAGATAGTGGTGATGATCGGGATGGTTTTTATTATTCCTAAACCCAACTTGGGCTCTTTTGAACCCTGACTTTGAGTCAAAAATGGTTCACACACCCTTGTGTCCAGCCAACTGTCACCTACAAAGGAATGTTTAAAAATATTTATTGTAATAAATATATTGAAACCATTTATAGAATCGCTATAGCTGTGGGAACCACTGGCGTTCCCCCTCATACTCATACGTCCAAGTCAGATATTGATAAGGTTATTGAGTAATTAGTCCATATAATTGGAAAATATGAATGATGAGGCTACGAACTCATTTACGCTATATAGATGGATACGAATCCAGTCTATTTAAACAAGAAAAAGAACTTCGAAGATGGTGTGATGATCTCGCACTGGACAGAACTTGTCCTCTATGTAGGTGCAAACAGTTCAGTTGCTTGTGCAGGAGATTCAAAATATGAATTAAAGTAATGCCATTACTTATTTGAATCTGGCATCGGAGCGCATGGGGATTCCAACAATATCTAACAATCAGGGTTTAGCAGGAGAAGCCTCTATTAATTTCCTTACTCATGACAACCCAAATCTGGGCAAAAGGATTCAATACGCCGCCGGTTGGTCACTAATTGAGTACCCATTACAACCCGCTGGAAATAATACCGTAATAAGCTTTTTTCTGACCAAAAAACTAGTTCTGAACTAGGAAAATACTATTTAAAATATTAACTGACTCAACCATAAAGGAGTTTTATCATCTATAGCAACCACACTTGTAGAAGTGCCCTTTACTCTCTAAGTGGGGGCCCGCTGTAATATTAGTTCTCAAACCACAAGAAAAAAAGTCAACCAACAATGACAATAACTATACCAATCAACCAACAAGCCATCTTTTCTATGGGGTAGAATGTTGAAGGGTATCTGGATAGAGAGGCTACTTCACATTATGACCTATCTAATAGTTTCAGGACGTCTTTACAATTCTGGCATTAGAGACTGTTCGTTTAGAAAGTCACTTTTGGAGTATTTGTATTATTGGGGAGGGGGGGGTGGTGGCATAGGCAAGCCTAGTATTCGATAAACTAAGGCAAGAAGAATTATCACTGACAGTATCAATGATACCTTAGCGGCTGCCTGTGTTTCCATAAATAATGAAAATGCTATAGCGAGTCCAGATTGTATGAGAATGAAATAGAGAAGTCACATGGAAAATGAAAAAGAAAAAATAGATGTGGTTTGTTTGTTGTCTGATATCTACATCTAGTTTCAGTTTCTAGTTACAAGTTATGTTCGCTGATGAGTTGTTTCCACAACCAGTTGGCCATTCCTTTGCGAGATTGTTATTCAAATCTTGGCCTAATGCAAATGGACTATCTACAGCAAATACGTACGGAGGGTAGTTAGGTGTTTCGTCTGCTGGGTCCCATATAGTAATTACTTTACCATATGTACCTACTAAAGTAGTCACTAGTTGTTCGCATGTAAGACCTGGAGGCAACGATACACAACTTGGCATTCCTCTTTCAGGTGTTAATTCGACTGCATGATTGTGCCAGCTGGCTCTTTCTCTTGGTGGTAATTGTAAATACTGATCTTTGCTGATAATGTATTCGATCTGTGAAAGTATAGGAGTGCCACCACTTTCTGGGTCGTTAAAGTACAGCTGACAAACTGCTACTATCTTATCGCTAAGCTTGCAGTAATGATCCATTGGTGCATCTATGTTCATACTATCATGTCTATTCACGGTTACGTGTATGTCATAACCACCAGTTGGAGTTGCGGTATTGTTACCTGTAACTACTGATTGTTGACTAGCAGGAGGAGCAGTACCTGATTGCTCCTCCCCTGCGGAAGCTTCGTTTTGTTGATCACTCTCTCCGCCATTTTGGTCATCTTCATCTTCATCCTGCTGCTGTGTCGATATCCGATATATTTCAGCACCAGGGTCAAATGAATCTGGATGTGCGTATGCTGATTGCTGCTGTTGTGTTATTATCGAAGGAATAGCCATTCCAATCGACATAACAAACATTGCCGCAATTAATCCTGCCGATACAGTAGATATCTTTTGTGATGTCCTCTTTCGTTGTTCTGATTCGGGTCTGTCCTCTTTTTTGATTGACATTGCAAGCATCAATAAGAATAGTCTAAATAAGGAAATTCCCAAATTAAACCCTGATTATTCCCAAATTAAACCCAAATTAAACCCCAATCTGTATATGGTTAACTAGTTATAGGGCCTCAACTGGAGGTAAGCCAAAGTGCTTGGCAACTGTTTCATGCATTTGATGACAGACCTACCAATGATTATTTCTGACTTCATCGCGTGATAATCCAATTAAATGGAATAGTGAAACTCTATCTCCCTGTTTATTCGGATCGAAATTAAAATTCCTTATGTTATCAAAATTAGCTTTTTTGCTTACCATTTAGTGATGCTTGCTCTCTTGATGGCCGTTCCTGTTCATAGTTATCACTAACCAAATCATATTGTAGGAATTGTCAGCATGCGTCGATCCGCGATTGAGCGTCTATACTTAACCTTTATAACATCTATAACCGTTTGATTTTGAACAGTGCAGAGTATTGAAAATAGCACATCGCAAATTCGTATTGAGAATCTTCAACTTGAATGGAGCCCAATTCGGTATCAGACTAATACAGCAAAATTACAAGAATAGCATACAATATTACACAATAACACATGATAGCAAGAGCTAAAAGTATCACCAATTCCAGTTATTTTTACTAGTACTTTACGTTTCATTCAAAAGGATGCCAGCAGGTTGATCCTTCCAGTCAGGATTACTTACCATTATAGAATTACATCCCAAGGACGTCCTTAAAGCCTGTGCTGAATAGGGTAGTGTCTGGATTATTTGCTGAGCTTGTTGTGTCGATAGCTTATCAGCTCCTACATATGTATTTGCTGCTCTTATGAATCCGTCTAGTTGAGTAACATGCTCCTCTGTCATTAGCGGTATTGCCACCATCAGTGAGGTACGCAAGAGCTGCATCTAGTCTAGCATTAAATACCCCTTTTGTACTGCTACTTACATCCTGCAGACCACTAACAAAACTCTTTAGTTTTTGTATTCCCTGTATAGGTGGTAGTATAGTACTAGGACCTGAACTGACTCGAATTGAGAGCCTGATTGCCGCTCTCTTCGATGGCGAGCACTTCCCATAAATAATCAGTATCCGGCTCAAGAAATTCACTTGGAATCATTATTTCATGCACATCAGGTGGTAAATACATACTAAGTCCCATTTTTCCAATCATGTGTGGATCAGGGTCTTCATCTCTCTCGATAATGAGTTGATAAGCAATGATGTTGATGTCAGAACCGTCGATAGTTTTATCAACTTGACCCCAGCTCACCAGAAGGTCTGGCAGCCTCCGGAACGGTAGCATTTTCAGCGGGTGATAAAAGTTCAGGGCCTTCAGGAATGTCATGAGTCAGCAAGGCAGTCCCTTTCGTCTCCCCTTGTTTTTCTCCGACTTCGATTGCAGTTCCTTCAAATGCGTACTCACCTTCTGGTAGTGTTTCCAACACCTTGGCAATAGGCACATCGGCATTTGCCGGCTCGACAGTCTCGAAAAACAATTCAGTCAGTCCAAGTTGTCCCAGCTTCCCCAGGCCCGTGAAATTCAATACCTTCCCATCTGGACCAGTAACCGTGATTGTGTTCCAACCCTCACTATCAAGGGCCCCTTGGAATCCGGTGTCTTCATCCTTCGCATTATGCTCGATGTTCAGCTTGGCCTCTTTGAGAGGTATTGCGGTATCTGAATCTGCATTCTTCTTTGATCCGTCTACCCCCAATGCGACCTGTCCGCCCGCATATGTCGCTGCTAGACCAGTTGATAGAATAATGGTAGCCAGCAAGATCATCGTTTTATTTTTCATGCTTGACAGAGATCTCAACAAAGTATATAGTGATTGTGGTACGAGTGTCTAAATGTACTCAAATAGTCAAGTGTGGAAATTGTGGATCATTTAGATACTTGTACTACAAACACTATACATGATTCTGTTCCAAAGTAATGAAGATAAACAGAGGGCATTTTCGAATTCGTTCCCCAACCCCTGTGATCTCTAATTGTCGCTACAGAAGAAATGCATGTTGGATAATTCAATTGGACAGGCGTTGGATTGGACTAAGGACTGAAATAGGCAACTCATTTCTCAGCTAGTGAACTTGCTTCACAGGATTAATCACTGCGTTAAGGATCAGTTGAGAATGAAAGCAACTTCACATGATGATTTGTTTGAATGTCTGGAAGCAAATCTTGATCAGGAGGAGCCTTCAGTTTTGGCATTAATGCAATAAGTGCTTGCTACTAAGAATATTAATCGATCCAACGCCTACAACTAATATGAAAATCACGTGCGTTGATTGTGGCTTCAGCCCAGATGATTGTATTCAGAGCAAATCGTCGACAGAATGTCAATCATGTCTCCTAACCGAGTGCTGCTGCTGGTCTGTCATTCGCCGGGATAATGTCTAATTGACCTAATCATTACAACAAGATTCAAGATAGTTATGACAACCTCGAATACGTCGTAATGAAGTTAGAAGACCGGTAAACAATAAAGCTCCGAGATAGCAAGAATACTGCGGGTAGACAGATACATTAATGCATGGATGTAGATTATTTGACGTAACAAGCAAAAGAGAATATCGCCAGATACGTTGATGAAAGGCTTCCTGAAGAATATGACAAATGTCTTGTTGGATTGAACTACATATCCTAGTTCTTCGGTTGTTACAAAAGGATCTATTAAAAGTTAGTATGACAAGTATGACGGTGTGACATGATATAACTGGTGTACAGTAGAAAAATAATTCAAGGACAAAGTAACCAATAACAATGGTAGGAGTAACAAGTGTTCGAATATGACTCTAGACAAGGAATATCAAATAAATATTCTACTGCAACCAGAAAGACCTTGTCAAGAAATATCCTTCGGCAAAGGGTACAGTGCCATATACATTCATTCTAGTTGACCCGAAAGATTGGTCAATTTAGAGCATCCTAACAGGAATACTACAGAATATTGCCAACTCTGCAGCATTTCGGAGGATATAGCACAGACTAAGAAAAGGATTGGAATTACAAATCTAGGCCAATCGTACGCCTGCCAGTGGGAGGTTCGATATTGATTCAGTCAACATGATGACCAGTTAGGGAAGACACTAAATATATACTCTGATTAGTAACGTTCATCAAATACTCTAATCAAATAATATTATGTAGAGCAAATGATAAGAAAGGAAAGAACAAGGCTATTTGTTACTTACCGAGTCCTCGCCAGCGAACCCACTTCCTAGATTACCCGGAGGAAACAAGAACCGTCAGACCATAGCCCAGCCTAAGGCTTCTGTCTTCATTGTTGTTGACATTTGCTAATAATCCTATAGTAAAACGTTCAAAGGTTTAAGTTATACTATCCATTGTGTTGGTTTAGCCCAAAATATCAAAGAAACGTGGTACTTGTTACAGGAGCAGTAGTTTTAACAAGCAGTCAATCAGTCAACAAACCGGGATATAATTAATTCGGGAAAATGTTAACGTTACACTGGATCTTTAGCCATGATTTTCTTCTAGGATGATTAGAAATACAAGATGCATAAATCTAGGCCTTTACAATTGTAAAAATATAATAGGCCCAGGTAGTTTAGAATAAATCCAAATAAAGATGCCTTTCCAGATAGATGATTATGACATCTTGATATTAAAATCATTGATGAAAGATGGGCGTAAATCATTTCGTGAAATCTCCAGGGAAACAGGCATTACGACGCCCACTGTTAAAGCAAGATTTCAAAGGCTGGTTAATATTGGATTTATAAAATCAGTCTCTCCAATTTTTGATTTTGGAATTGTAGAGGATGGAGTTCTAGACTATGGAGACCAAAGTAAGTATAAGGATCATAACAATTCACAATATTTGCAACAACAGCGGGAAGATGTGAAATCTAAAATCAAAAAAGGGATAAAAATTAAGCTGGATTGCGAATTTTGTAAGGGTCCAATAGCTGGTCATCTTCATGTATTTAAATTTGCAAATTATGAACGGTTTTTCTGTTGTACCGGCTGTATGTCTGGCTACAAGCAAAAATACGCTGGAAGAATAGAATCGATAAAAAGAGAGTTTGAAGGAAGGATCTAGTAAGACGTCTCACGCAATCCATTGTGATTAGATTGCTCTTTTCTTGTTCAGTGTCCATATTTTCTATGGTTTTGGTATAAAACATGAGATTTACAAGTGTAAAAAAAGATTGCCAATCCTGATAATGATTTTCCGGTTTACTTTACCTTACCATCGAGAATAAATCAGATAGGTCATATCATTATGCCATTTCTTCTCATTGGACTTGGTGCTTACGTTCTGGCACAGCCTTTTCTCATTGTTTATCTACTAGCAGTATGACAACTGTCATCTGAAACTATACTTCTCCTTCAATCTGCCATATAGATCATCTCCACATACCAAGGGAAATTCAAAGGCGATAAAGATAACAGTGAATGGCGAGCCGATGACAGACGCTAGAAATTATCTTCTTAGAGATGGTGAGCAGGTCAAATTAGAAGTTCAGTGAATGGCGGTAAAAAACTTTGGTAAAGAATTGTACAACTATACTATGACTTTTGAACGGGCCCCTAATAGTAAGTGTACTAACCTTAATTTCTCATGAGTTTTCTTTCATCAGAGAATGAATCTTAAATAAGACGCCTTTTTGCATATCAGTTAATGAGATATGATATGTTCAAAAATAAACTGTTATATCTTTGGTTAGCAATTATGATAGTAGCAGCAGGAGCACTGACCTCAAGCTATTTTGGCAAGACCGAACTACATGCTCAAATGATGCCGGGAATGAATGATACTACTCAGCAACATGCAAAACATACTCTTGACAATCTCATTGTTTCAGAGCATATTCCACTTAACGGCCAGCTAGTTAATGGCGATTATATGCTATTAATGGATTTCACTCCATTCGCTACAAGTGTAGAGGGACACAGTCACATTGCTTTGAAAGTGCCGTGCAATGAAGATGGAAGTCCAAAAATAACCATAGTAACAGGAATTGCCCCTAAGCTAAATACTTTGGATGTTGGAAGTGCCATAAATAATGGTACTCTTGATGAAAAGGCCTTAGATTTATCAGACGAAGGAAGATCATGTCTGTACCATTCTGAATTGCCTAATGGTATTACCGATATAGCATTAATAAACACGTCAAACAGAACACTAAGCTTCGATGAAGGAGGCTATTCTGTAACTGTATCTGCTCATGGCACAGCCATACAACATATTAGCTCAAATTCGACCGCAGGATCCTGAATGACATAGGTCTTTGATAGTAGGAGCAAACCCCTTCTCTTATTCCTCTGAACCGACCTCCTGTCTTATTTTTTCTAGCAGGTACCTCAGAAGTCTTTAGTTTTACAAATCTCAAGAAAGTAAGTCTAAGACTTACCTCATATAGGGTACTTTTGAGCTATTTAACTATAGTTAGAAAGTATCCTTATTGTTCTAGGTTTATTTAATAGCCTATATCTATGAAAATTATCCTGATAGACCGAAATGACTCTTGCCTCCTTTAATCTCTTTAAGTGGTATGAAATAGTTGAAGGGGCTCTTTGTGTGTGTTTTACTATTTCCTTGAATTTAGCACCATATTTTCTGTTAATTAAAAATTGTATTATTTGTATGGAGGTACTATTTGAAATACACTCAATGGCTTTCCAATCTCTTTTATTTACATACGTTGGATAGTAGCTAGTTCGACTGTAGTAATCCTATTAACCCTTATGCTTTTTGATTTCTCTAAGGTTCCTAAGTGGTATGATAGTACACTGTTTATCAAATTAGTTTTTTGCAAAAGCTGTCTATATCTTATACCGGGTTTCCTTTCTATACACTTTAATAGAATAATAGCAGTCTTGTGGAAGGAATTTAACTTATGTTTCTTTATGTTTGCCGTCCACCAATTATAAAAAAGACTTATTCTAGTAAAAAAAGGTTTTTTGAATATCAGACTAGCAGTGTTCTCTATTTAGTTATCGGCCGTTGTACATTCGAATAGATTATCTATATCGGACCTGAAGTTGTATAAGATAGATTTAAAGTTATTTATTGGTTCATGTATATGAGCCATAATAGATATGGAGAACCTTGGACCGTCTTCTGCCGTGATTACCAGTATGGTACTAATTCTTGCGTCAATAGGGATAGATTCCATATCCGCACACGAAAGGAGACTCTATACAATAGGAGATGGTTTAGGCCTTGTTAACCTAATCTCTTAATCTAAAAAATAATAGTCAATACCAATTGAAAATAGATCGTAATTCGAAGAATCAGATGATAACAATGTTTTTGAGCAAGATCTTTGAAGTCATTCTAGTAATTCACTCTACTTATGTCGGACCCCATACTATTAAACAAGCATCAGAAAAAGGCACTTGTGATAGAACTTTACAAACAAGGTAAGACACAACGTCAAATCGCAGAAGTTGTACACATGTCATTCAAAGACATTGCTGATATTGTCAATGAATATACTGGTGAAGTAAAACAAGCCCACAAACCCGAGAAATCAAAAGATTCGCGCGCTTTTGAGCTATTTCTACAAGGTAAACAATCAGTTGAAGTTGCAATTGAATTAGATATGCCTGCAGACAAGGTTGAAGTGATACGCGCTCAATATTGGGGACTCTCAAATTTAGACAACTTGGAAATAATGTATTATAAAACAAAATACTCTTTGCCGATGCTTTTGGCAGCTCCATAATATATTAAGAGATAAGAGTGAAACATGGTTTACCAGACATTAGAAATAGATTTGAAGAGTTGTTAAATTAAGTAACTGCCTTGGAAAATGAGAAAGCTGCTTTGAATACAGAGATTCTTGGGTTGAGAAATTCAATGTATGCAAATAACGAAATCATTCGAAAACAGGATATGCAATTAAAAACACTAGACGGAAAACGAAGAGTATTAGAGAATATGCTCAAAATGCAAACAAAGAACCGAACTATCACAAAATAACTGAAATAATTGATCGAAGACTAAACGATAAAAGATCGCTGCTGGTGTGTGTTCTCATTGCCGTTTTAAGCACGCTCAAAGCTAATCCATACGGATTGAATTAATGAACAGTTCATCTCTTGCTATCGAAGGTTATGTTGTTGATGATAGCGATGGGAAAAACTTATTGCAATTTGCTGAATCATGTTATGATACTTTATTGAAGAGTTATGTAAGGACTAGTGTATAATGTGTATGCTATCAAGAATATTGATGTTCAGTAGCTTTTCTAATGATCTGTTTCATAATTGTGTGGTGTCACCGCTATGAAGTAACGCACATATGTGCTTATACTTATACATTAGTAATTTATCAAGACTTTTCTGTGAGGAAATGTTAGTTGTTCAAAACTTTAACTACGCATTTCTCTGCTTCATTAAAGAAAGCACTACTCGGTATGGTGGTGCTAACAAGTCAGTTCCTGGTGCCAAAATTGATAAATCGGGGTGGGACTCGTAGGAATTTATTGCTTTCCCTCTCTGAAGAACAACTTAAAATACTGGCAAATGGAGTGGCTCAATCTATGCCCGCTTTCCCGAGTGTGTTTCGAAATATTTTGTTAATAATTCTCTCTAAGAATCTATAATTGAAGTACCAACACTAAGTCTTGCAAATCGGTTTCAGTTGTATATCCGGAGAAGATCGGATCACTCAAAGATGAAGTCGAAATCGGAACAAATGTGAAACTAAATCCGCTATATATAGCTGACCGTAAAGATGAAATTGAATTTCTTCAATGGATCATCAGGTATTCAGCCAATACTAAACCGAGACCATGACGAGCGACTGCAGGTTGGAATATCCAAAAACCGACTAGAGATGATGGATGTAATCGAATTTGAAAACACACTCCAAAAAGAATTCGAGAGGAAATCGAAACTGCAAGAATCAAACAATCTTCGAGAGTCAGATATTCTAATCAATGAAATCGATACGCTTGAAAACATTCTCGGTAGTCTTTCGGATCTGAAATATGGCGAGAAAGTACGCGTTATAGAGATTGCAGAAGCCGAGAAAAACTTAAAACAAGCAAAGCGTATAAGAAAGGAAATACCGGGTAAAAATCCACGATACTGAAGATGATATAGCTGATTATTTAGAGCGATACCATGAATTACCTAATAAAAGAACATAATTGGATAGACCATCGAAGTAATTCAACTATTTGGACCTAATTATGGCATCGCTAAATTCAACATCAATACCTCTAATTTTGTTAACATTAAAAATGGTACTGAACATCTAACATAACAAGACATAAATAAAACAATACTCTAGGTAAATGGCAATGAGTACACAGACTACGCTCTTGATGCCGATCGAAGAAGCTTCGCTTGTAACGATAATGCTTGGAGCACTGGTAATTCCAGCAGCTCAAGCACAAAATGAAAATATGACTATGGAGGAGGCAACGAATGCTTCACTCGCACAATATCCCGACATGGATGAAAATGCCGACAATGTAACCGACATGGAAAGAGGAGACTAGTGCTATAGTTGGAAGTGTTATATAAATATGACCAACCAAAATATGACATCTGGAAACTTACGTCTAAGTATAAACCCAATTACGAAGAATACTTACTTTAGCCCCATCTTTTTTCTATATCGGGAAAGACTAACTACATTTCTATTGCGGCATTCTTTGTGCGGTCTGGACACGGACCAGTGGATAACCGATATCATAGAGAATGTTTATATAGACAATATATGGTTATAACGCTAATGGATCTCAATCTGAGAACCAAAGGCTGTATTGATAACTATAGTGGTATGTTCGCTGACGATGGTGGCGATACTCTCGGCAATACCAATTGTGAAACCTGCCTACGCGGTTGAGTGGTGTGACAAGCAGAAGGGAAAGAACACGGACTGGAGGGACGGCTGTACATCTGGAGCATCTGACTGTAGAGGGGGTAAACCCTACAATCCAGGTTCAGGTCATACACGTCGGTTCCATCTAGGATATGACGCTGGTTATACTCATTTTTGTGGGTATAGGTAAATACCCAGAAATACACGACATCATAGCCTAGATAGTTTGAACTTCCTTTTTTATTAAATACTTCCTATCGACTGGGGAATAATCTCAATTTTAACTGCCATTTAATTTGGACATTTAGTAATCCTTCCATCTCTACAATTTTTACTACAACGTGAATCAATGAGATTAGTATATCAGTTTTTGTCGTTCGACTATCGATAAATACCCGTAACTCATATAGTTTGGATCCATTTTGACAACCATTTTGATAATCCTGAACAATGCCGCCTAGGGAAATGTTTTGAACATTCGATTGTCAGTCAAAATGAGTAATAGTGTCAGAATCAATTTGAGCGTAAAGTTAAATGAATAACCCATAATTTGTGGAAAGTGTTCAATACACTTTGTTAATCGTTAACAAATTAGACTTGACAATATTTACGAAATACTTGCTTAAGTTAACGGTCGTAAACAGGTTTATTTCACTTTGGAATTATATCGATAGTTTAGATAGATAGTTCCCATGGGGTAATGTCTTGGATTTGTCAATAGCAGATAATAAAAGTTGGAATGTCTTTCCTCTGAACATATATGTGGGTTGTTTAAGTGAACATAAACCTA
>CAVQMO010000003.1:0-478840 GCA_963713605.1 uncultured Nitrososphaerales archaeon
GAAACTTTAAATTCATACACCCCTGATACCCTTTAGTTCATGAATCTCGACTCGCTATAACTAAATGTAATGAGGTAACGTGTAGGACTAGTAAGCCAAACGTATGGATCTTGTGCAGCAGCAACAACAACGAACTCGCAGCGACAACAAGAACAACAACAGCAAGGATATGGCCTTGGCACTAGAGGCGCAACTGGTACAAACTGTTGATGTACATAAGTAGGTAGTTATTCAATCGATTTTTCCTTTCACTTTTTGCAAAGTTGGACAGTCGATATACCGGTAGAATAGTCTTACAAACAAAACTTTAGAAATAGTCTAACTTATGTTCCAGTAATCGGAAAGGAGTAGACAACTCTTTCTGACCTTTTTCTAAGAAATGATGACAGTATCGGTAATAGTTGATAGATAAAACTAAAAAGTCTAATTAATCATGAGTGGCCACACATTTACTCCGAGTGTAAAAGTAGAACATGTAATATCATTTAGTGATGCATATTAAGGGTTCGCACATCTCAATGGTTTATCTTAATCTTATATTTTTGCTCTTCATTACACTATTATCATTAACAACTTGTTTTATAATAAACTACTCATCGTACCAGATACCGTATATCATTTACTGGATAGTTGTAATTATGACAAGTACATTACTTGTGTTAATTTGGTGGTATGCCACAAAAGGGCATCGATTAGTAGACAAACACATGCATCCATTATTCATAAAGGGTACCTTCTTTGGTCTTGTATCTGTACCCATAATTTTTGGGGTTTCCATAATTATCTCGTTTATTAATCTAGACGTTGCCCAATATTCCTGGTTAAGTATTATCCCAATTAATATCTGGATTAGACGCAAGTATAGACACTAAGGATATGGTTCACTGCGGGTGCCGTTTTTTATTTGTAACAGGCGAGCACATACTCGGCAAAACTAATCATGAGTATAAGATCGCTTGCACCATAGCTTATCATAGAACAAATGTGTCAAGATTATCAGCCTCTGAGAGCAGAATAACGAACGGTTCTCAGTTATAAATAGAGCACCGCGCGAAACCCATATCTGACATGTGCGTCATAGAATGTCATGTCCAAAGCCGATCTTCACCAGAGACTTAAGAGAGCATACGAGATAACACTTAGTGTTAAAGGTAGAAAGTCAGGTAGAGACATTCGTAGGCCAGTCTGGTTTGTGCATGAACGTAACACTTTATATCTGCTTCCAGTTCAGGGCTCTGACACAAACTGGTATAAGAACCTACTAATCTATCCCACACTAAAGATTTCTATAAATGGTGTAGAAATATCTGAAAGTGGTAAACCAATAACGGACGGTAATAGTGTCGACGATATCGTGGGGAAATTCAGGTCTAAATATGGCGAAGGGGATGTGAAAAGGTATTATCCAAAAACTGATGTAGCCGTTGAAGTTCCCCTCTAACAGATCCCGCTGGGAACTAGCCACCCAATCTTAAAATAACAAAAAGCCTAGGATGTCTCTGCAGTTGTGGAACTAACTAGTATATGCCAGTCATGATTCTACTCATAGTAACAATATTAATCCTGAAAGTCATTCCAGTATGTAGGTTCTGAGCGCACTAATGGTCACATGATTGAAGCAAGATCCGCTGCCGATCTATCTACGTAACCAGTTCCGTGAAACGGCAGGACAGTTGCGACCGGTCGATCAAAAGCTTAGCCATTGTCTCCGTAATTCAGCATCATCTACACTAGTATCTATCGGCGGCCTGATCAGACGTTCCATACCGGCTTTTGCCTGGTCGACCGAGGTGCCAGTTGCTGAATCGCCGGTAAGAATAAGTCCCCCGTTATTAGTTGAATACAACATGGTAGAGCCGGCTGTTTGACCGGGAAATAGCAATGCCTCAACACTGAATTCATTTAGGACTCGATGACCTATAGGGTTCTCGAAATGTAAGCCTGAGGCCATTGCCTGCTGATGTCTGGCATCAATCGGATGAAGCAATAATGGAATATTGAATTCGGTCCCTACGTCACTTAAAGTATCTCCTAAACCTACAACGTGTCTATGTGTGATCACCAAGGCAGCTGGTGAAAACCCATTATCAGACAACTGTCGAACAAAAGGAAGTAGAGATGAAACATTCGTATCCACCAGCAGCAGGCGTCCAGCATTCAGCAGAGCATACGTATTTGTCGAAAGGTGGAGTCTCCTCTGCTCCAGGATCGCTATATTCGATCAAAACGATGTCAGGGCGTAGGTGAGTCATCTGTGGCTGGGACATACCTCGAAATGATCTAGACACGCTAAAATGCATAAGAACATGAGAATTATTTAAGTAATCGGCGATAATTGAAGTCTGAAGCAAATTTTCAATCTAAGTTAGTTGAGACGGATGAGCACGTAACCTTTATTTCAATCCTTCTAAACCCATTGCCATATTGTCAACGCATTGGTGTTGTTCTTCGGTCATGTTTTGCATTGTGGCTCCGCATTTGGCCATTCGACCTAATACCCCAGAATTTTGTGAATTTTCTATTATGTTCTGTATTGAACCTAGAGTCGAAACTGATTTGTTGTTTATCAGTGACCCGTTTGGTGCAGTCGAGGCTAGCACATTGGATAACGGAAGTAGCAGTAACATGCAAAGAATAAACCACATCATAGAACTATTCATTTCTAATAACTACCACTGCTCTGCAGCTCTGAAACATTAGTCTGACTCTGATTAAGTTCTTCTTCGATTTGAGGAGCATATTTCTCGCCTTTGCTCAAAGATTCAAGAATAAATAACCTCGTAGAATCTCTAAAGAGCTTTCCCTTTAACCCAAGACTTTTGAAGTTGGATCGACATATTGCATCAGGTGTGCGCTAATTATAATTAAATGATTAGGACCCAGGCAATAAGGGAACCATTAATATACACCTAAGACTAGGTAAGAAATGTTGCAATATCACTAGTGATTCATTCGTAAAAAAACTGTTACCAATGCAGCGCTATTATTATTCATCATCTTCCTCTAGTCAACAATTTTCTTTTCCAACCTATAAACACGCTTGTAAGTTCACTTATCCTATTAGTAGTTTCGTCTAAATAACTACCAATACCGTATCGTACTGTGCCTGAATACGAGGTACTCTCAAAAGACTGCATTCGTGTTAGGCGTTTAGGTGTGGTCTGCTTTCACTACACACCTTACTCACCTATCTACTGATATCTATCTTGTTATCGCTAAGAATGAAAATGAAGAGAACCAAGTTCCGGCTTTCCTTTATACTTCGTAGTTTCAGGTATACTACAACTAGCTTGAATGATATGTAGGGCAGGTCCAGGTTCTTTACTATCTGTAGTTTTGTATTGACTCACATGGGTAAAACTAAGTTCAAGAGACTCGACTTAAGATCTCTTCAAGTTTGAAAGGGCGTAAACCCTGGAAATGTCAGTAATCGTCATATCCCACAGTCCACCTCGAAATCCTTTTGTTCGAATACCCTTTTTCATCTGGTCCAGCAATGCTAAAGCACGGTCAAGTTTGGTGTAGAGTATCTTGAAATATGCTAGTTCCTGTTGTTGTTATATGTATAAGTTATACTGCGATCACCCGGAGCAGTACAGAAGGGCAGTCATGCAAGCAGTTAAGAATACTGTAAGTGGTAACAGATCCGATCCGGAGCCGCCGCCAACGAAGGAGTTCACACTCCCCTAGAGTGTTCAGCGGTTATTAGAGGATGAATCAAGGGGGAATGCCACTAAAGAAAGCGGGGGGTGCTACTCATTCATACTAAACTCGGAGATCATTCTATCAAGACTTCGTAGCATAATTCTGTGATCATAAGTTCACTGGCTTACATTAAGTATTTATTAAATATCATGATACCGTTTACGCCGGAGTCGAAAATGCCATGAAGGAAATACAAATATTTGTTCCGGATCAAGCGCTGAATGATGTAAATGACATTCTTAAGGAGTCACAAGTTGGAGGAATGAGTCATTATAGGATCCACGGCAGAGGAAGTGCAATATCAGAAGAAGTCGGTCTGCAGACCGGTACAATGAGGTATACACCTGAATACAATCCGAGAACAAAGATCGAAGTTGTCGTTAGAGATGACCAAGTTGATAGCCTGCTTCACAAGATTGTAGACAAACTACGTGCTAGTGATATTATTGGAAAGATATTTGTGATAGATGTTCCTATTGCAGTGGATATAAGATCAAACAAGACAGGAGAATCGGCACTTTAAGTTCGAGTTCTGCACCTCGATATAACTTGGATATGTTAGGTGAGAAACAACTAGTAGCCAGGTAACCTGTCTAAAGTCTAGAATTCAATCAATCGTAAAGACGAATGAAAGACTTGGACCATCCTTAGAATAAGGCAGGATACTTAGACCATTTTCAGATTATAAAGACAGAATGCTAAGATGAAAATGTGTCATACTACTGGTTTATAGTCCTTTGCTGACTCCGGACGCGTTCCAGTGCTGCCTGCTTGTTGGCCTCGAGTCGAGCCCAAGGAATGATCCTCACTAAAATAGTCTTGCAAAGAAAGTCCTGAATAGGCAGGAAGCGCAACGTACATGTTACCTAGAGTTATAGTTAACTGATGCAATTCGCGTAGGCAGTCTTTCTGCAAATGACCATCAGTGGGATGATCATGATATATCTGCCAAAGGTCTCTTTGATATTTTCTCACTTCGTCTGCTCGATTAAAGAACTCGGCGATGAAAGCAGTTCTGTGTTTTTGTAGATAAGCAAGTCTTGTTCCTACACTCTTCTTGATGTTCCTTTTAACTGTATAGAGATATGCCATCGAAATGTCTTGCTTCATTCTATCCTTGACGTACGCCTGGGTTTCTTCCATAGTAAACCGCTGTACTTCAGACTCTATTAGCAACTGTTTGATGTATTCTCTTTGACAGCGTGAGAACTTGCCAGTCATTTCCTCTCATTATTTGTACTTTCTGATGCTTATGTCTTACTGCTCCTACATGTGTCGTGTAGTATACTATCAGTTCGTCACGAGTCATTGTATATACTTTCTATACGGAAAGAGTATTCTGTTGTATATTTGATGTTCCTGCACTAGATTTGATGTTTCTGCATCAGTCGCAAATGCTGGGGTGCAAGGTATACCATCACATTAGATGAAATCTGTCGATCGATTTATTCGCCTTGCTTAACTTTTAATCTGATAGAAATCATTGTTTCATCATATTCTATCTCGTATTCTATGAAGTTTCGTAGACGTGTGAAAAATTGAGTGAACATTTTATTCCAAAAATAAGAGCAATTTTCTCCCAAGTTATGTCTAATTAGAACCTGAAAAGTGTCCGATGTAGTAGTATTAACACCGCCTACACTACCATTACTATAATAAGGGATTGTACTCAATCCCTCCTTGCTTTCTTTAAAACCAGCGTCTTTTGTAAAGTTACTAGTTGCCATAACCCTTGCGTCTGTGCCCATAAAGTATTTGGCTATCTTAACGATAACATCCAGCAAGGCTTGTAAATTTAATTCGCCCCATAAAAGACGGGCACCATGCTCTAGTTCTATTGCCCAATGGTTTGTTAGTTCGTCTAAATCCTCCTTGCTGGTATATGAGAATAATGAATGTAGAGCCTCCTTGGGTACAGCAACCGTTTGAGTAGAGGCTAATGGTATAAAAAACTCTGTCTGAGTGTTAATCACAGAACTAATGTACGCACTAACACTCAAACCTTTGCTTTTCGCAAAACTCTCGACTATGTTAAAATCATTCTCGCTTATTCTTAAGGTTATGACTCTATCTTTTTTCTTGGGCATGTATGATTAACCGTATTAAATGTATTCATTGTATTCATTTTTAAGTTTTAGTTTCATTCTATTTTATAAATATGAACACGAAAAGGGTATTAATAACAAAAAATTGAAAACAGAAAACGTATCTATAGAAGATGTATACGAAGCGTTATCTGACAACAAGGCCCAGAATGGTAGATATTCTCTGACTCTATTAGGTAAGATGATTTATGACACTCACATTGCGACATGTAGAATACTTAGTTACCACTGGAAACTCAAGGCAATAGAATCTATTCAAGCCTCTGCTCCTGGATGCGCTAGACTACCAGTAGAAGAGTTTTCTAAAGTGGTTGACACCTTGATAGATGATCCAAAAATAAAGAATTTCATAACGAAAACAATAGTCCTCCCCCCTCCATTGACAAACAGTGAGAAGCGTCCAAGACAACAACAGGAAGAAGTGCAAACAATCAACGTATTAGCAAGGATGGTATAACCTACCTCCACGAGGGATAATAACAAACTCTTTTATGCTTACTTGCCTGAGATAGATGAACAGCCATATATGTAATACTGACAGTTTTGACCGTTGTTCTTTTTATTATGTTTGCGGCACTTATTGTGATTCACTCGGCATTCGCAAGCGAAGCAAGAATTCGACTATCAGACGACTGCAATAAAAGGAACTTTTATTGCCAAGCACAAACAAATAGATATTTCCTTACATGCCGGTGTTCCTATACTTTCACTCGATGAGTAAGTTTACTGAAGATGATCTAAAGAAGAGTCAAGGAACCTAGAGATGAACTAGGCGTTAAGGTCCTCAATACCTTTTATGATATATACTCTGGCACGATGTTTTGTTTACGCAAGTTAGCCTTTGGTATATTGGGTGGTATGTGGAAAAAGCAACAGATACTAACAGTCATTAATACAAAGATAACTCTATTCCTGATAGAGAACAAGTCGTAGTATTTGACTTTGAAAAGGGTTTACAAAAAGTACAACCACTAATCTATGAAAAAATGCAAAAGGCAAAGACAAACTGAACGTCGTGAATTAGTAACACTGACTAATGGTTCTAATCAATTATAAGAATATGCTAGGAATAAGCATTGAAAACTTGGAACATTAACCAATAACTATGGAGATCATATGAAATCCGCCAGATTTCTTTTAACCAATGAATGATCATAACTGTTATGTCAATGAGTCGGGGACTGAGAAATGTCCTAGACATTCTTGCGGAACTAGCGCACAATGACACTGAAGCAGACGTATTCGAAAGTAATTTAGTATCAAAAAGCGGGGTTCCGAAATCAGAGGTTCAAATCTACTTAAAACGAATTAGAGTCTCGGTGCCTCGCCGAGGAAGTACGACCTAGACCTAGCGGTGTAGACTTCAGGCTATGGAGGAAAAAGAAATAAGGGTTAGAGGCGTTAGAAAATCAGGACCTCAAATAAGATACGCCTAATATATTCCAGCGATACCCGACATATAATGGTAGGAAATGACTAAGGGAGACGATCTAATCATTATTGGACTTATTAGCATGATTCTATTCCTAGGACTAAAGATACAACCGGCGTTTAGTCAGTCGCTTATAGAAAATGTTTCAAGCGGAAATAGCAGTTCCGTTAGTAATATTACAGGGGAATCATTAGCAGAGAAGGTTGTAGATCCAGAGTCACTAATACTCGGCACACCTGATCAAGCCGGAGAGAATGACACACTAGGTCGAATGATTGGTGAATGCGGAATAATCGAGCCCAGTAGTGAGATGGAAGAAGGTGAAGAAATCGGTGAGTGTCAAGAAAGAATTCTTAATACGACGGACTGACATCGCCACAAACAAAGAAGAAGGCTAACTATAGATATTTTGCACTTGCAACCCTCTGTAGTAATGGACATCTAAGACCACGTCGAGAAGAGGATAGATAGCCCAAGCATTACTTGGGTTTAGAGGTGTATTACGACGAAAAAGACACGAGTCATGATGCCTTATTTGATAGTCTTAGGATGTATTCGATGTTCTGACAGTAGAGCCCGAATGTCTGACTCCGATAGAGCACGCCTCTATTTGCGTTTGAGTGTTTTCGAACCGGCCTTCATGTCTCAATCTATGGGGTTTGTCGTGGAGAAGCAAACCTCTTTCTTACCAATAATGCGACTATGGATGTACCTACGAAGGTGGCATTTAAGGAGTGACCTGAGAAGTAGCATTATCATTAGGATAAGCAGGTTGATATCCATTTATTCGCTAGGATATACTATCCTTTTTAGTTAGTTCCTCGCTCGGAAATATATCAAAATGGCTATCTGTAAACGATGCGGCAGAAACCGACCGTGTTATCTTTCTTTTTGTTACTGCGAGTTGAAAGGTCAAATTGTTCCCGAAGGAGTCTTTGAGTAATGACTGTCGCTATCGAGAATGAAGACAGAGGGGATAACAAGATTCCTTGTCCAACTTGTAAGCACCCAATGGATATTCATTATTTCACAAAGGACGGAGAAGAGAGGATAAGATGTCGAAGCATGGATTGTAAATGTGTCAGTTTGGTGGGTCATGATCCAGAAGGTATATTAGATGAACTCTAAAAACTTCACATGATGACCTCTTCGATGCATTTCGAATGAGCCTATTATTCTGGCATTAATCGAGTCAGTTTTACTTTCTTGTGAGACTATTTAGCGATAATATACGTAAGGATGGCTCCATCTCGTACTCTTTCAAAACCCGTACCCGGTCCACAACCTAGGCCAAATGTATTTGTAGGCGGATCATAACCAAAAAGTTCGCATTCCCCTGCTCGAGGTCCTTGAGATAGCCCTGGAGGCGGAGGATTTACAAAAGAGGCCTCAATCGAAAAAGAAGGCGCCAACACAACCGGTGAGGTGTCGGGGTTGAACGGGATTCCCGGGGGTCTAGGAGCACCAGGATTCCATCCTGCTGCGTGTCCTTCTGCATCATCATGAAGAGTAACGATAGTCTGATGTGTATCACCTGGCGGTCCTTGCGGTCCTTGTATTCCTTGAGGACCCTGTGGGCCTGCCGGTCCCTGTTCTCCAGGAGGACCTTGGGGACCAGGAGTTCCCCCATCATTACCATCATCATCAATATTTATCGTACATCGATTACATATTATCTGTCCACGGTCATGCCCCTGTATACTCATACTCATACCCTCTATAGGAATATCAGAATGGTGTGAACTAGTATCTACCAATGCGAATAATTGTTGTGGTATCGAGACAAAGAATGCACTACCGCTCAAGAGTACCTAACGTCAAGAGAAACATTAGGCCGACCGTGCATGATAGTACCAATTACATCAGAATAGTATGCCAAAACCATTTATTTCAATTAGGACAGATATTGATACCACTAATATCTTATTTATCTTCTATTTGTAGCATAGTAGCGTATTATGAATACTGCAGTTCTGGCATTGACTATATCGATTTAGACTCTGCTTTCGGCGCTACTTCTTTGTTTATGAAATTCTCAAAATCAGGAGGGAACCATCTTTCAGGTAGGTGTTGTTTCCATTGTTCAGCCAAAGTTCCATACTTAAAGCAGTTCCTCATCCACTGCAACCATCCTGTCCATTCATCATCATTGAGCACATTTCTCTGACGCATCGAATATGCATGAGAACAAATAAACAAGATATAATAAGCAAATGCTACCTCATCTGATGGTTTTTCAAGTTTATAAATGACTCTTTGCATCGATGGTTTTTCAACTATGATTTCACACATTTTGCGAACCTTTTCATCCAAATCATTGAGAACCTTTGTTTGGATGTCTACAGAGAGACTCTGCATTTGCTTTCTTGAAAAGTATAATATAACAAATAGAGTGGCCATAATTCCTATCGCTTGACCTATTCCGAATAGGCCTTCTAGACTCAACTCGGCCATGTCATGTATGTCTGGGTTTTTGGATATCTGTATTTAGAAATATTGTTACGAGTTATTCTTAGTTGGAATAATTGCAAAGTGAATATACTAGTTTTTAGGATCTTCGACTATGATGATAAGATAGTGGGGAAGAAGTTACAATTATTGTCACTCGCCTGTCTCTCAGATAGACATGAGTATTGTATTCATAGATTTGCTGGTGGTACTGGCTGCAAATGTAAGTGTAACTTTAAAAATAAAGTGAATTAAATTCATTTTAAATTGAGGATACTAAATTGGACTATTTTAGTATCCTACAAATCATAACTTTTGTTACAAGAAGGACATGTATATCTGCTACCGCTGTTAACTATGAGAATCATTTCAAACTTACACTTAGGACAAATCATATCTTTGTTCTCTCTCTTACTACCCATTTAGGATCCCAAATTGAAATAGAAATTGAAAATTGATTCAATTTGTATTGAGTAAAAATTACTCAAATTATAATATTCTGAGTCAAATTATCAGAGGGGGTTATTACTGGTCTACGAATGAAATTCTGTGCTAGGAAACATCCGCAGACCAGCAGTAGTGCCGTATAGTAATAACCCCGTATAGACAGGTGTGCATTAAACTAAATAAGCGGGCCAAATAGTTAGAGTAACTAACTAACTGCCTGGTACTGACGACCTACTACCATCTGAAGAAGAGATAAATGAATGGACCCGAAAGTCAAGGAAGGAAGGAAGGCATATGCGGTATGGTAAATTGCTACAACAAGCATTAGTCACATCATCTAACTTATGATCAGATATCAGCATATTTTTAATCATCTTTTTGCCATAGGGTTTGTATCATGACATCAGACCAAGAACTGTCAACTAAGATTGAAAATACGCTAGTTGAATTACTAAGATTTCCGCTAATGAAGGCTCTCGTCGGAAGACGATCGAGGAGATTTTGCATGGGTTCAGAGATCCCAGATGGTGTGCTCGCTTTCAAGTCTAAGTATAAACCTATGTCGTTAAGCGAATTAGAACAACTGCTTTTATTATCCACAATGGGCGGGGTTACTGGATGGCATTTTGCCATTATGCGTCACAAGAGATATGCCCCATACCTATCTAACTACTGTAACAGTCCATCTGGTCGCACCTTTCCTTCTGCAGCGGGATTTTCTACCTCAGAGATCTTTTTTACAGATGACAATGGCACATATTTCTTTCCCACACGAGATTTTCATCCCCCGCAAGATATAACAGATGGAAAGGTTGATTTACAGGAATTTCTAACTGCTCATAAATCAAGAATACGAAAAATATCTGACAAGAGACTATACACTCCAAAGGAGGAACCATTTATGGAAGGACATAACACCTGGATAGCAAACCATGAAGGGTCTACACTTGTTATTCCAGTGGGGGATCTAGCACAACACACACTTTCCGCTATCCTTTACTATACCGTGAATCATTTGCCTCTTTTTGATGATATAGCCAAGAAACAGATTCCTGGTATAGACAAGTATGACAAAATAGTTGATACTAAGAATCCTATTCCACTAACCTACCTTGAACAGTATAACATCTCTGAATTAACAACAGAACTTTCGACATCTTGTTACATAGGCATGTTGTTACTTCAAGCGATGGGTCTGGGTGGATGGTTGTACCATGGCATAGATAGGCATACAGTCTTAGGGGCAACTGGAGACCCCAACGTACCAGGATTAGGATTTAGATATGATACTGATGATCGTTGGTCCATACCCAATCCCACAGGATTAACAGGAATCTTTGAGGCCTTCTGTCCTCCTCATTACAGGAATATGCGAGAAGCAATCGACGCTCTTATAGAACGAAAGTTTGGTGAAGGCGGCGTATATAACATAGAAACACCTGGAGCGTGGAAGGACAGTGCAAAAGTAAGAGGCAGTGTTAACCCTATTTCTGAAGAGGTTAAAGATTGTGCAGCCTTACAGGCACAGTATATTTATGATACTTACGGTAAATTTCCAGCCACGATTCCCAGTATCTTCTTGTTAACGTATTTGCAGGCACAACACATAGATCTAGATTTTTACGACCATTATTTCAAGGCTGGAGCATATCTATCCACACATAAGAATCACATGATAAATTGGCATGGCAAATAAGGCTGTCGATACAGTTCTGGCATTAAGTGCCACGACTACACTAGTTTTTAGGATCTCCACCTATTACTATATCAAGTAAATAGGGCAATTATCATTAGGGTGCTTGACAAACAATCATAGAGCATGGAGCGATAACATTACATGTGAATGTCGCTGCCACTCTGTAAATCGGCGATAAATAAGTTGTCCGGCACTGACGACCTACTACCATCTGAAGAAGAGATAAATGAATGGACCCGAAAGTCAAGGAAGGAAGGAAGGCATATGCGGTATAGTAAATTGTTACCACAACAAGCAAATCACTCAATGTAAAAAATGCACTAATTATTACTGTTCAGAACATTTTCCCTCGCACCTTGATTTATTACCAGATGGCAACCTCGAATATTCTAGTTCAAATGAGGGTCTAGAGCGCTATATGGATGGTGAAATTGATGACTCAAACGATTCAAAGGAGGGTCTAGATGATTATTATATGGATTGACGTTACTAGTTAGTAATGCTTTCAGGATGTCTTTGCAGTATTGGCATTAGCGGTTTTGTTCTTTAGAATCACGCATCTCTTCACCTTGCTTAAGTAAACATGCTGGACACCATCTCTCATCAACAAGCCTGCCTTGAGCATCGGGATACTGGACTTTTACGAATGTATGTGTGGGCAGGTTACACGCATCACACTTTATCGTTGCCTTTTCTAATTCTTTATAATCATCAGATGATGACGGCATAACAGACGATGTAACCAGTTACTAGTTAGAATGTATCGTTTTTTCACGAATGATATCGCTTGTGATATTGTAATTTTATCAGTCTGAAAGTGATTATAGTTAGTGTTTAACACGTATAAGATTAATTATGGTTGATAATATTTGTGAGTGTAGTCAGTGTAATTGTAAACTAAAATTTGACTGTTATGAGAGTGGTTGTTTCTGCTGTAGTACTTCGGTTTGTTATTTGGATTGGTACAAGGATTAAGTAGGGGGCTAGTCTTATGGTTGGTAGCAGCACATCAATCGAACATGACGTTAACGCTCAAAATTGAAGTTTAAAAAGATAATTGAAGCATGCATCTACTCTACCGATTTGAAGGCTATGAAGGATTTTTATATGAATCGTTTGGGGCTTGATCTGGTCTCAGAGGAAGAGGGAAGACATGTATTCTTGAAAGCTGGAAAAAATATGCTTTATTCAATCCTGAAAATACTAGAGTTTCAAAAAATAACATCTTTCCAGCCCATGGTGCTATAACTCCTCCTTCATCTATTCATTTTGCTTTAGAAATAGAGCATGTAGACTATGAAGCTGCAAGGAAAATTCTAATACAGAATAAAAAAATTCCTATTGAGAAAGAAATGAGTTGGGACATTGGAGGTACGACTTCTGTTCAACGCACTCAGAACAAATTCCAAATGTCAGTTTCTTTGCTATTACAATTTTTAGTGTTATTTCTGCTGAATTTCATTGTTCCTTAGTCCATATTTTTAATAGCATCAATCTTATTTCTTGTAGCTAATCGCTTTTATTTCAGTAACCTGTAAACTCTTCAACTTTGATTATATCTTTTGGAATTTCTAATTCTTCTTGAAGCAGACTCTGCATAGCATTTAGCATCCCAGGTGGACCACAAATATAGAATATTGAATTTTTGAGTACCTCAGTGTCTAGGTACTTCAAAATCATTGCTTTGTCTATCCTTCCATACTCTCCTTTCCAATTATTTGCGGTAATTTGTGATAATGATGAGGCTTGTCTAGATTGATCTTCTTCACTAATAGTATAGATGACCTTCAGGTTTTTATTTATATTTGCCCAATCATCAAACTCTTGTTTGAACAAGATGTTATTACGATTCCTGTTGGAATCAAACATCATTATTTTCACTGGCAGCTGCTTGTCCGTGGCGTACTTTATCATAGTTCTAAATGGAGTAACACCTATGCCTCCAGAAAGAAATACAGCAGGCTTCGAATAATCCTGATGTAGTACAAATTGTCCCTCAGGACCTCTCACCTTAACTTTTGCCCCCTGCTCCAGAGTTGAAAGTCTCTTTTTATAGGGCGAATCTCTTATCCTGGTCCTGAACATTATAAAATTCTCAGTTGGAGAAGATGAAATAGTAAAATGTCTGATCGGACCTTTAGGATCATTATAAACTTCGCCTATATCAAAAAAGGCAAATTGACCTGCAGTATAATCCAATAATGTTTTGTCCTCTTTCTCTTTACTAAACTTAAAAGACATTACATCAGTACCTTCAACTTTGTCTTTTTCTATTAGGGTTAGCTCAAGTTGGGAAGGTTTATTCCTACCTTGTTTCTTAACTAGAACATTATTTCCATCTACTTTTACTTGATAGGTTGGTTCCGGCTCACTTGCAGGAGGGCTCGTTACCTCGCCTGTCCTTATATCAAATTTGGAGCCATGCCAAGGACATTCAACATCGTAGCCATCAAGTGTGCCATCGGCTAGAGGACCACCCTCATGCGTGCAAATACTGCCAATAGCGTAGTATTTTCCTTCAATGTTAACTACACAGATATTTTCACCGTCGACTTGAACCTCTTTCATATGTGAAGGTTGAATATCCTTTGTATCGGCAACCTTAACAAAATCTTCACTCATATGAATCCCTTTAACTAGGAAGTACAGAGCCTATATGGTTTTCTATTTGAAAATGTTTCTATTTGAAAAATTTATATTTTCGAGATAATCATAATTATACGTTTTGAGCAATTATTTCTCGTATAGTATGAAATGGTAGAATTAGCTTAGTTTGACATCTTTTAGCATACGATTAGTTTTTAATTCTGCTTGCTTAATTGAAGTTTTTACTGTATCTATTGAAAAATCTGCATTCTCATAAAGAGATGGAAATAGCTCATCCCGGGATATATAGTAAACTCCCTTAATTTCTGCACCATGTTGTTCTGATATTTTTTTATATCTAGTACGAATTTTTTCTAGCTTCTCTTTATTTTCTTCTTTTTTTGGAACATCAATCTCACTTTCGATCATATGATACAGCTCATCAATAAATCTAAGAAAATAAGTTATTGTTTTTGACATTTGTATACTATGCAAAGTTTTATCACTGAACATGATATCTCTGGCCCTGTGTTGAACTTCAAGCAAATGATCTGGTAAAATATCACATTTTTTGGGATAGTTTTCTACAAGAAAGACACGTTTATCATTAACTGGAGATGCATCTATGACCTCCCTTAATGGAGTATTGCTTAGTAAGCTACCATCCCAAGCATATACTCCTTTTTCTACTTCCACCCATCTAAAATAGTATGATGGATAACCGGTCGCAGCTAGTATATGCTTTGAAGTTATTTGTTGTTTGGTACTATCAAAAATTAGCGGTTCTGCAGTCAATACATTAACTGCAGTTATTATCAGACGCGAATTAGGTTTACCGCTGGGTTGCAATTTGTTATAATCAATATACTTTTCAGCTGTCTTTACTAGAGGTGAGTGGTCATATAGGTATGTCCATTTTGCAGGTGCAAAATACTGTGGATCCGTGAATGCGAATTCAGGCCTCCATCTGGGTACAAAGACCTTATCATTTCCATAAAAAGCTGAATTATAAAAAGACATTAGCGATCTAAGTTGTGAAATGTGTATTGTTGCTGGATGGGCTGACGTTGGTGTTGATGCTGGTGTTACTGAATGAAGTAGTGATGGGGATGGGATTGGTATTGGTGTTGATAGTGGATATCCGGACAACCATTCTATAAAAGGAGTATTTAAGTTTGTACTACCCTCAGCTAGTTCCAACCAATATTGTTCTAGTTCCCTTTCAGGATGATCTTCTTTACTGCCTGCGATGATAGGCAGCGTTTAGCCCACCAATTGATGTACCAGCAATTATGTCGATTTTTATATTGTTCTTTGCAAGTGCTTTATAAACTCCACAGCCAAAGGCACCTAAAGTGCCTCCACCCTGAAGAATTAACACATTCTCGATGATATCAGACATATTCGAATTTCTTACTTCCCCTAAGATGTCATTGCCTGCTATCACTCTACATGATGATTGTGAATTAATTGATCATAGAACCTAACTGATTTTATGTTAACAAATTCTAGCATACCATATCTTGACAACTCTCTACCAAAGCCACTCTTCTTGACACCTCCAAATGGGACTCTTGGATCAGAAACTACTACGTTATTGACGGATACTATGCCTGATTCCAGGCTATTTGAGAATCTCTCTGCCTTGTCAAGGTCTTGAGTCCAAATGCTTGCCCCAAGACCATACTCAGAATCGTTAGCAAGCTCTATAGCTTCAACTTCATCACCGGCTACAATAATTGGAGCAACGGGTCCAAATACCTCCTCCTGTGCTATAGACATTTTTGGATTAACATTCCCGAGAACCGTTGGTTTATAGAAATAACCTTTTTTCCCTATCTGTTCACCTCCTACGAGGACCTCAGCTCCTTCACTAACTGCCTCCTTAACTTGAGAATCTATTTTCTTTATGGCATTCGCATTTACAAGAGGTCCTATATCTGTATCATCTAATAGAGGATCTCCCAGCCTAAGTCCCTCTACTTTTTGAACAAACTTTTCAATAAACTCTTCTGCAATATCTTTGACCACTACAAATCTCTTTGATGCTATGCAGCTCTGTCCACAATTAATAAATCGTCCCTTTATAGCACCAGCGGATGCTTTTTCGATATCGGCATCTTCACAGACTATAAAAGGATCGCTACCTCCCAACTCAAGCACAGTCTTCTTTACCTGTGATGTAGCTCTCTGTGCAACTTTCGCACCTACTGGAACGCTTCCTGTAAATGTTACTGCGTTAACATCTGAATCAATCAGTGATTCAGCAATACTAGAATCACCCACTAAAGTTTGAAACACTCCCTCTGGTAAGCCAGCTTTATTGAATGCCTTCTCTATTTCAATTCCACACTGTGTGGTAGCACTAGCTGGTTTCAATATGATAGTATTGCCAATCACTAATGAAGGAGATGCAAATCTTAATGCTTGCCAATAAGGAAAATTCCAGGGCATTATGCTTCCTATTACTCCAATAGATTGAAATTTTATCACAGTTTTCCTAGCATCAGTATGGACAATTTCATCAGTTGAAAGGATCTGTCCATTATCAGCATAATATTCGATCACCCAAGCACATTTTTCAACTTCAGATCTAGCTTCTTTTATCACCTTTCCCATTTCAGTTGTGGCTGTCCTTGCAAGGTTCTCCTTACCTTTCCTTAGTTCATTAGCAAAATCATGAAGGAGATCGGCTCTATTGCTTGCATCTTTTTTCCAATCTTGAAACGCATTTCGTGCTTTCTTTACTTTGTCATTTATCTGCTCTCTCGTCATTATTTCGTAGCGATTGATAATCTCTTCAGTTGCAGGATTTATTGTCTTTAATTCGGCTGCTGCTCCTTTTTCATTCAAGGAATTATTACACCTCTACCAAGAATTTTACCATTTTTTAAGATTGTCAATGCCTCTGTTGACTGATCTAGCTTGAATCGATCTGAAACAACTGGTCTTATTACTCCCCTGTTTGCTAATGATACGAGCTCAATTAAGTCTGAGATGCTTCCGGTATACGACCCACCTTCGTATAGGTGAATGTCACTATGACAGAAGCCTGCTGCCGATTGGACTTTGATAAGGACTTGTGAACCTTTTGGTTTTGGGAGCTTAGGACCTAGTGGTTCTATTGGTTTAACAATTCTTGCAGCTTTCAGATCAAATGTACCTCTTTGTAGTCGTCCCAGAGAGAGGAACTATTTTCCTAGATAATTCCATTATTTATTGAATGAAACCTATGACATAAAGGGATTGCTCTGAAATATCGACAGAAAGCTGGTGAAATTTCCCTCTAAGTATTATTTTCTAAATGGCATCATAAATTGCCCTGCGAGATATTATATAGCATATCGTAGAAGTAACCAAAGAGGATTGTTATCATTTAAGAAATTTAGATGAATATGGAATAGTATTGCTGTGCGCATGTTTTACTATCGTAGATATCGTATCAGTATTTAGTAGGCCTGATGCAAATGCCTTGATCAAGTTTGTGAATGGTACAAAAGCTGTTGAATTTTCAAAGAATGTGGGAAATCTGAGGACAGAAAAAGATAGATACAATCACATATAAGATAAAGATAGTTTGATTGGAAACAGCATTGCCATCATTGCAGCAGTATAATGAAAAGAGGGACTGTATATTTCGGTAGTTGTGGCTGAAAGTTTTGCGCGTATCTTTTATAGGAATGCCTTTACGATTGGATTACCCGCACTTGAAAAACCAGAAATAGAAGGTAAAATAGATCAAAAAGACGAGCTTAAGGTTGTCATGACTAATTATACTGTAGAAAATATTAGAACAAAAGAGACTTTGCATGCCAGAAAAGTCCTAGAATTCAAGCAGCAGATGTTGTGGAAGGGGGATTGGTTGAATATTACAAAAAATATAAACAATTTCCATGGATTCAAAGATAGAACTTAGAGACTTTGAGTCCCTTCATTATTTGATTGGATTAGGATGCTTTCATGCACCTGGTCTTTCCATCATTGGCAGACCGATCTTAGACCTCTTGGCATTGAAGTCAATACCATCTCGTTCCAAGTCCTGACTATGTACAAAAAACAATATAACTCAATCCGTTCAACGTAAACCGACGTGGATTCATTTTTAACATATGTGCCATTAATTTCTGTTGCAATAGTTACAGGACTCTTCGTTATGGCACTGATGAATTTTTCAACCATAAGGAAAAATATGCAGATGCAGATTGAGCAACAAATGAAAACTTTGAAAGCGCAAAGTGAGCAGCAGATATATTCTAGAATAATGGACGCTAGACTTAAACTTGAGAGTACTGAGACATTTACAAAAATGGCGGAGGAGAGTCCAATTTTTGCAGAGCGATTTACCGTGGTAGATAGTCCTGATGAATATTATATCATAGTGGCGTTTCTTATTTGAATTTTTATTTCGCCTTAACACAAGAGATATGATAGATATTGAAATTTGGTCTCGCTGGAAACGCCTTGCCGAGACGATAATGACAATACCGAAATTTAAGAGAGTACGGGAGAAGACGAGAGATGTTCATTCTCATGAGTGCAGAAATTTTATTGATTCACTCTAACACGTATGTTTGTAGGGTGAGAAGGAACGAAATGCCCCTGCAACCACACAAGATTTACTATTCATTGGTAACATGCCAAGATGATTAGTTTTACATATGGACACATGCAGTATCTACGAATCCTTTGCTTTGTAGTCTTTCTGCTTCTTAGATTTCTTTTGCTTGAAATAGTCTGCTAAGTACATAAGGTATATTTTAAATCCAAACATTGGATACAATTCGTATCCCTTACTAATAACCATAGTTTGATTTTGAGTTGTTCGTGCATGAAAATTTACAGTAGGCTATTGAGTAATTGTATTATAATAAGAACTGCGTTATGAGAATAGTACTCTTATATAACGAGGAGAATATGAGGCTCTATTCTCAAATCATCGGCTTTTATTTCTACAGCCGATCGAATTGCACTATGCTAGGGGTAAGACTATTGATGACCAAGTTTGCTTCTATCCTGGTGAGGCAGAAAATACCGATTAAAGGTGAAAATGTAAATGGTCCATATACTCATCTCCTCCCTCACATCATCCGCAATAACATCAATTTTCCAATACTAATAGAAAATAGTCTTTGTTCAATAATTTAATTAGAGCCATTTGGTTCAATTGTGGATGGCGATGGCAAATATTATGATGGGGCAGGTTTTGGGAAAGATCCATTTCAATCTCTTTTGAAAGAGCATAGTAACGATAACCATATTCAGAACAAGTGGTTTCTTAGAGACAAAATACTACACCTATTGGACAGAAAGGATAACCAGTCAATAATCGATGAGTATTCTGATACACGAAGTCAGGATATTTCGAGTAACTATTGCTCAAATAGCCTGCAATAAAGAATATGCTACAGAAATTAGGAAAAATGCACTTTCTCTTCTTAGTACTCTCAGAGCGATAAATTCATACGGTCTAGGAGAGTGGGCCCGCTCTCAATTTCCGGAACTTTTAATTAGAAATCATATATTTACAGTTGCTAATTCTTCATATATCGTCTTTCATTCTTTGTATTCATCCATTATATTGTGCTGAGCTTGGTAGCCCTAGTTTCATGGGGTTTAACTACATCCCAGAACGAGCCTAACAGAATACCCAACATCCCCCAAAATATACCCATCGTTATAGTAGTTACAATTCTGAAATTCATTAGCAATTCAGAGGATATTGTGATCTCATCGGGATTTGCAGGTAATACTACAAAGGCCAAAGCAATAATCACCGTATAGATTGCTGGCACTACGATCATTCTCGATTCATTATGTTTTTGACCTAACTTTCTATAAAGTAACGCAACGCCAAAAGCAGTAAATCCAGAAATGACCAGCATGCCGATATACAAACTTTCTCTGAATTCTATAGTTTCAGGGTCTCCAACCGCTGGAGGATTTGCAGGATACTTTAAAGCAGGAATCAAAAATAATACGAAAAACATAATTCCAGCGAGGATTAGTCCTTTCTTCTTGTTGTTGGATCCTGGAAGAGAGTCCCTAGAGTAGGCATAGACTATTCCAAATAACGCAGATATTGAAGTACCTAAAATTGTTCCTGCAACAATCTCCCCTCCTTTCTGCCATGAGCGATATTGTACAAGTTCGTCGAGATCTACTGGCTCACCAGATGCCACAGTATTTTGTACTTCAATCTCAATGGCCTGATCTATATATGGTTCGACCAATAGCTGATTGATTAAACCAAGTATTGTTCCAGCTATCGCTCCAGAAAGCAGTGTTATTATAATAAAAGCAATGGTTCTCATTTTTAATCAATTTAAGGTTAAATATAGGACAGCTTAATGACAAGGGAAGCCTGCTGCATGTCTTAAATCGTGGTAAAATTCATGCATCCATAAATCATCGTATGCCTGTTGCCCTTGAGTTAGGCTAAATAACTGTCCCTGATCATATCCTACAATGAATATGCCAAATAATAATATAGCAAGCAATACACCTATTGCAATCTTTGGTAACCCAGATGATTCTTTTGCTATCTGTGTATTGATGGTGGACATTGAATTAGAATCTAGCGCTGTAATCTTACATATAAACTATTGTCTGGTTTATCCAACATGACGCTGATTTAACACAAAAAAATTAAAGTTATAACTCCCAGTTGGATAAACCATCCTATGGTTTAAATATATCACAAAATGTTATTGACGGATCAGTGACTGCGAAATCAAATGACTTTTATGAAATACCTTGAAGTATCAAAACCAAAGAAATCTAAAAGCTTAGCAATTCCATTTGTAAATAACTCGTTATCACCACATGCTTTTACATCTAAATGTAGTAGATTTCGTATAATTTAGAGAAGACTAGTAATTGTAATGCATGTAGGTTAATGAATAATGGTTACAGAGAACTATCTAAGATTGCAAGATATGTCAACTCCGATAAGGATGCATTTGAGTTAATTGCTAAAGCATACGGATCTGTGCCTGTATTTTTTCACTTATTACAGGCGCAACGTCTTAAACTCGAAGATTATGCGAAATCATACATAGCTGCAGGCCACTATATACAAGGTATATTCTTGTTGTTTATCGCGAAGAGTGCTAAAAAATACAGTACAGGATTCAAAGAAGAGTATGTGAGCATGTTATCTGCATGAAATGCTGTACAATATCAAAGGTGAATACTGCTGCTGCTCTTTGAAGGTTGATATTCCTATGCAATACAAGAATAGGAGTGTTGTAGGTTCAAATCTTTATCTTCATCTTCGGTTTCTGGTTTACAAATCATGCTATTGGTGTGCATCACTAATCCGAAATAATTATTACCTTTCAAAAATGAACTGTCCTTCTTGCAGTATAGAAAAATTGCATGCTTTGTCCATAATGCCTGAAAGAGTTTCTAAGTCAGGTGGTGGGATTGTACTATTGAAAGAATTAATGATGCTCTAATATTGCATGAATTGATAGGAAAATTCAGTTGTTCTAATCATCAAGTACAAATAATGGAAAAATGATGGAAAGGCTACTTTGCACTATCGGGCATTAATTGCTTACTCGAGTGGAGTGTTATGGTTAAGGAGAAACCCGATGTCAATATTTCTTTCTACTGAGTCCATTTTCTTTATTGTTTATCTTATTTGTAATAAGTGATGGAGAATATGTTGGAATTGCAGTTGCAGGAAGCCTTGTAATGACCATGGTAGCATTTGGACTGGCTCGTGGCGAAGACATTGCATACTATAAATTGGAACACAAGGTCCAGGATATGTTCATTTCCTCTCCGGTTTCTCAAATGAGCTATATGATCGGATTAGGACTATTTGAGCTACTATTTGGTCTTCCAGCCATAGTATTATTAATAGTATTAACAATCTACCTTGGGACTTCTGTCACTCTTACAGACCTGGATCCTCAATTGGCAACCCATCTAAAGCATACAAGAAACGTAAAAAGCTCTCATCGGTTCTAACACTAATTATAGCTATTTTTCAGCCAGTTTTTTATTCGGTAGAATTGCGTTATATAGCTTATGCAGTGCCTACAACTAATGCGTCTCTCGATACAAAATTCGATGGGTCTTCAAACTCCATGGGAATGGTCAGTAAGTTTTGCCATAGTCGTATTGGTTGCATATGCTTTGACATTCATTACCTTGGTTAGAGCAAAGTCCGTTTGGAGAGAAAATGAATAGCTCTAGCCGTATAAAGAGAATTAGTCCTTGTCAATAATATAGACCTTTCAAAATTGTTAACTATGATGTTGGCCAGATCATCCAATATACTATTAAGTGAGAAAACACGTATTAAGCTAAATGGCATCTATAATAAATAATCAGTCCAGTACTACCTTTGAAGATTTCGTAAATGATATACTCGCTCTTGATAATGTCATGTTCTCTGTAAGAAGCCCTGGTGCTGTATGCGAAGTACTGTACTGATGGGAATTTGCCCTTACGCATTAATGAGCAATATGCTACTTTAGGTGACGAAACCAGACCCTGGCACATTCATGTAAATCTCAACGAAACCATAGAAGCACGGTTTGTAATAGAGAATATAAAAGGCGACCGAAACAGCTATAGTATAAGATTTTTTGATTCTAAAGGGAATCTAACATTACGTGCTAACTTTATCAAAATGTATGACAGTTCAAATACCCTTATTCGGGAAAGAGTATCAAAATATGAACGACTATTCTCAAAATACGGTAAACGGTACAGCTTACCACTAAAGCAGGAAATCAATAGTAAGAATTAGTCGCATCTCTTCAGTCTTTGGAACATTGTAGATTACTCGAACCTAAAGCTATGATGGAAAGAAATAGATCACTACTAGATCTTGATTGTCCACAATAAATCTGTGACGAGTATTTGCAGAAACAAAGATGAAATCCGCACTTTTAACTGGCTTTATCCTGTCTTCTATTTCTATAGACCCGTTGCCTTCGACTACGAAGTAAGCCTCGTCCACCGAATGTGGAAGCTGAGTATCTTTCTCTCCAACCCTTACTCTAAGGATTCCGATATCTAAGCCTTTATTTCGAAAGACATTCAAAAAATAATTACCCGTATTATTCAGCTCAGCAATCACATCATCCAGATTAACAAGGCTAGCGTCTTCTTTACTTTCCATTGATTCTACTAAAGACGTTGCTAAATTCTTGGATATAATTCTAATTACCTACAAAATACGATAGGTCCAAAAATAGATGACGACTTGCAATAAATTCATATAAGTACTATTCATAACATGTCACATCCAATAGAAATGCATACTTATGTAAAAGTACTCCAGGAAACCTCAGGTAGATATGCTCCGAGCAGAATCCTTTCCTTTGACATTGCTCACGTGTTCAAAGCATTTCAGCTAATTGAAAGTAATGGTCACATAAGCAGAGATTTATTATGTCAAGAACTCAATCTTGGAGAGGGATCGATCAAGACTTTAATAAAGCATTTAAAGATGCAGGGCCTGATTGATACCAGCAATGCTGGAACAAAGATGTCAGATAAAGGCAGTAGAATATTTTCTCGTATATCATCATCCATTCCAAGAGAATGCACTATCCCTAAATGTTCTGTTGCATTAAGTAGGTATAATTATGCAGTTCTATTGAAACAACTTAGTTTCGCAATAAAGTCTGGAATAGACCAAAGGGATGCTGCTATAAAGATGGGGGCCATAGGTGCTACAACATTAATCTATATTAATAGCAAATTTATCATACCTGGAACTAGATATGATGCGCTAAAGCGAGAACCTCAGATTGAACGGCTACTACTAGATAAACTAATACCAGAACACATGGATGTTATAATAATCGGAAGTGATGATACTGATCAAAGGATTGCTGAGCTTGCCTCAAAGAATGCGGCGTTGTTGACTGTTATGAATCATGATAAACATATTTAATTTTGACTCTCATGTGATTTGCTGCTAAGTTTGCTAGCTGCTTTTACATCATTTATTAAATGCCATTATCAAAAAAAAACATATGTTGGATAATCAATCCAACAATTTATATAACCAGATTAACTAATAAAAAAGGTATGGATTGAATGAACGTCGTCGGAAAACTAACTCGATTGTACGCATCGATATGTCTCTGGCTACGTCCATCCTTTGGATCTCTTCTTCCGGTTCGGTTGTTTTTATGGTTGTTGTTGATTCTGCGGTTCTCATCAGTCAACTAAACTATTGGAATGCTCTGCAACCAGAGCACCACAAATTTCAGACATAGGAGGGACAATGGACAATGACTTATAAAAAAGATAATGGACGTGACTTATTGTGTTGTTGTTATAATTAGTTGAATTGGTTCATTCTCTTCTAGCATATCCATTATGGCTGACGGAACCTTTTCCACGTTTCCTTCAACAATAGGTTTAATAAAGTTTAACCCTTGTTTTTCAAGTATATTTTCACCATTTGTTGATAAGATAAATGTAGCAAAGGAGGTTGCTCCTGCTAGATTCTTGACCGTGACAGGTATTGTAAATGAGAAATATATCGGTTCTCCCAATACTGTTTGACCCTTACCATTCTCTAAAGTGTATGAGACTGTCTTATAGAAATTAGAAAATGTAGGATCAGCTAAATTGATTTGCGGTGGTAATGTAATGTATGGAAGCCCTCTAGCCACGGCTTCATGTTTGTATGCTGCTACTGCATCAAGTTGACCTTGTTCCAGAATGGTCTTGAGTGTTTCTTCAGGAAAGATCTGTATTGGGTTTCGATCTTCTCCCAGTATTCTTTGTTTTATTCCTGAATCATTGTAATATTTGTTGGCAAGCTCCGCAGCTATGATCATGTAATACCCTTTCGGATCAAGCTCAGGATCAGTTCTTCCAAACTTAAGATCTGGATTAGACAGAACTTGATACCATGGAATCTCCCCCGTACTAACTCTTTCTAAGTCATTGAAGAAACGACTATCAGGAGAATAAGCTATTACCATTTCTGCAGCGCCAAATTTTACTAACCAATCAGCCAGAGGATCTGTAGCATTCATTAACTTCATTATTGGAATAGTACCTGCACTTACAAGCACATCAGGTCTTCTTAAACCATCAAGTATCATGTTTGCTATTTGTACTGATCCACGGGCTTCTCCTTGATAGGAATACCCAGTGTCGGCTTGAAATGCCGGTCCTAAACTATCTTCAAATGTCTTGATAAGGGAAGCAGCGTACATTACAGAGACAGGATCCTGTTGAGCAGGAGACGCCTGCGTGTCATTAGTTGTTGCAATAACAACAATCCGGCTATCTGATAATGTATAAAAGGCCACAGCAGAAAGAACTATCAGAGCAAGAACAATAACTAGTCGAGCATTCTTGGTATTGAATTTAATATACAATCATTAGACCTCCCAACAAAAAATGAAAATCAGTCAATAGTTATTTTCAATAATCCGTTTCCTATTAAACTTATACGCTGGAAATAGGTAGTCTATTCTTTCTTGTCCCTTTTTTGTAATCGTGTCTCCAATCCCTATTACTCAGATTTTAATCATTGATATTAATATCGAACAAATTAGAGATTAATGGTTTCTCTAACCAAGGAAAAATCTAAAGGAATGTTATTAACTATTACAGAAGAAAATTTGGAGGAGAGGAGAGGCACAGCACTAGTATTATGAAAGTAAAAAAGTAAATGGAGATTTCTTTGTTATTTATGAGGATGCAGAAGTCTCAATAGTTTATCTAGATTTGGACATTGTTAAATAGATTTGCCAATATCCACCAATAGCACGCCAGCTACTGATACCCATGAGAAAACTTATCGCTCTATTAACTGCATTTGTAATTGGCGGAATAAGTGTGGCATCAGTATCTGGTAGTCAAGCAGTGAATGCTGCACTATCTACAAATTCGAAACGGACTGGAAAGAAAAGGATAGGACGACCAGGAAGTAGAAGTAACCTGGGAAACTGACTTACTGGATAAGTGTTACATTGTTTATTAAGTTGTTTATGTTGACTTTGCCATTTGAATTGTCAGAACCCACGCCATAAACAGCACCTAAAGAGATTCCTAAAGAAATATCCAACGACTGATAAGAATGGAGAGTTTCCAATTATAACAGTAAATCCAGAGGATTGGGCTATTGACTTAGAAGATCCAAAGAAGAATACAGTCCAATGCTGTCAAATGTGTAGTATACAAGAAGATATCAAGAGAGTGACTAGTCCTGGGTGGACAGGTCAACCTGCTAGTTTTAACCCTTACGAATGGAAGATGAGATATTAATGATAATACGAGTTGGCGAGAGGAACTATCGAATTAGTAATAATCTAGTAAAAATAAGACGTCTAGTGGTTCAGTTCCATGCGGTTGCTTGGCCTACTTCAGAATCAGCAGGTAATGTTATCATTCTTAGACCCCCAGTCACAAGTCCTACTATTATTGCAATTATTCTATGCATACTCGTACTCTCCATATGGTGTCATAATACTACTTCTTGTCATGATGACTCAAACCTAAGGTACTAACTTGAAAGTTCAAGCAGCGATAATAAAAAAAAGACAGGACGACCAGGGCATTGAACAACTCATGTTCATAACAGGTTTGCTTAATGTTTCTTTCAAAGAGAATGTAATATGGATTATGGTTCATTCGTAGAATGTTCTAACAAAAAGGGCCATATGCACTCAGTTACCCAGATCATAAGTATGTGATTTCTCAGTGTATAAGAATGCTATTCCTACGGTTAGATACGACATTTTCGGAAGTTCATTCGTCGAATGTACCATAAAGCTTAATTAAAAGTGACATAGATCAAAGTTCTATGCAAAAATTGAATACGAAATTTCTTTTTCTTGGATTTATAATTGCTGGGCTGATGGGGTTGGGCACAAATGGACTAGATAGCACAATGCAACAGACACTTGCCCAAGGAGGCGAAAATATGACCGGAATTAGCGAAATGTCAGAAGCACCTGAAACGCATGCAGCGAATATGTCTGCACATGGTACTGTGGTTCGTGATTCAGTAGCAAAGCTTCTAGAAGGTGCAAGTATTCCTGGTGGACAGTTTATTCATTTGTATGATAGCACGCCCTATATGATAATGAACGGACATGTTGCAGTGAATGTTCCTTGCGAAGATAATTCAACTGCTAGTGTCCAAGTTCTGCTGGGACAAGCTCCTAATTTCACTGCAGCTGAATTAGAAAATCTACCAGAATTGTCGACGCCAGGAGAAATGTGTCTTTATCATGTTGATATAGCCACACATGAAGAAGTAATTACAGATATAGCTATTGCAAACCCTGGTGAAGAAGATTTAGAATTTACTCCTGGAAGTACTGCCGTTATAGGTGTTAATGAAATTGCTCCAGGTGCAGAAGTAGGGGAGCATGGGCATGGGGCAGAGACAGAGGCAACAAACAGTACAGCGGCGTAGACAATAACTGATCTTGAAGAAGGAGGCAGGATAGAGGCTTCTCTTCCAAAACTACTTTTATTTGAATGCATAAGGTTACGAATAGTATAAATTGGATGGAATTAATTTGGACTTAAACATATAAGTGTAAAAATGCTAAGAAAACATGTGTACTTTATTCGAAGACCACTTCGAATTATTGATAACCTTATCTCCGATAAACCTAAGCTTTTCATTGTTGTTTCGATAATCGTAGTTTCAGTCCTAGCCATTCCATTAATTATTCCCTACGTGAGTCACCCACAACACATTTACCATATCACACTTCACATTGCAAGTCTCATACTATCGATCTTCTTGTGCATCGTTTCGATGTCATCGTATTTTAGAAATGGCGATTCGAGATTGTTGTTTATGTCATCAGGATTCGTTTCTCTTGTAGTAGTTGAGGTCCTACTTCTCTTCTATGCTGCTAGAGGTATTCAAGATATAGTTATTCCAGTGGTCAATATTGAATTACCGCACATTATTCTGTTTACCATGCTCGCATTATTTGGGTTAGGCGTTGTGAAGGTGAATTCAAGATAATGTCGGATTCAGATAATAATAATATTAAAAATAATAGTAACCGTTTAACTTCTGGTCAGTATCTTGTACCCGGCTCAGGTGATATACAAAGAGACATCTATTATTACATATGTAAAAATCCTGGAATAAGATATAGAGAGTTGATAAGGTTATCCGGAATAACAAACGGCGTTCTATCTTATCATTTGGGCAAACTCGAAAAAACTGGAGAAATTAGAGTGGAAAGGCAGAGCAACAATAGAGTATCAAGATACTTTATCGCTAATATACCGAAAGAGGACTCGGACGTTATAGGATGGTTTAGAAGCAAAGTAACCAGAAGCATTGTATTTTTTTGTACTTAAGAATGAATTTTGTACTTTTAATGAAATTGTTGATCAGGTTGGAAAAGCTCCTTCTACTATCTCTTGGCATGTTAAAAGGTTAAGAGAAGCTGGAATTCTTAGCACTAACAACGGAAATGACCGTTTACTCTATAATATCATAGATAAAGTAATGATTAATCGGATACTTGTAGAGTATAAAGAGACTTTCACCGACCGCATTATAGAGAATTATACAGATATTATTGACAGGCTATAATAGAAGGTTTGTATAGCTAACTCTTGTTACATAATAATTAGGCTATTCATAGTACATTCGCCTTCGGCTTTATCCGCTGTAGTCCACATCTCCAACAAGATACTATCAGACCATGCAATGCCTTGGTATATTCGAATGGTAATTCCTTATCGAGAAAATATTTAATACGTTCCTGGACTTGGAAACGTAAGTAAGCGACATCATTTGAAATCGTGTATTAGGGTATTTTCAATATTTCGCTGATTTGTACTTGCCTTAACTCTCTATTTGCCAGGCCAAAGACACGCGATTCCAGGCTACAATCCTATTACTACTACCGTTCCCTCAAAACTAATTAGCAGCTCTTCTAAATAACATAACAGAAAAAACGACGCAGAGATAATACCATAAGATTATATCACTGAGTTAACAAGATTTACGTACAGCAAACGATCTCTTAATAGTATCTGGAACCTGTAGACGCCTATGGCTGTAACTGGTGTAGATATACCTTCTATGTTGATATAAATTCTTACTGTTTCTTTATCTCTAATATATTTATATGAGAAATGTATATTAATATTATGGTAAAGCTTTCTCTTTGGCGTTCCGTCCGCGTGGCAATTAAGTTGGCTATATTGGTATCAATCGTTGCAGTCAGTACACTTGCCTTAACAGACAACATAGATGCAAGGACAGGAGGAAGTGACAGTGTAGCGGCTGGGTCCTCTAGTGGTGAAAGTGTAGGAGCTGGATTCAAAACCGCCGTGTGTGGTCCAGATGCGGCACATGCATGCCAAACGTCTGCTGGATAATAGCATCATATATTAGGTGAATAACAAACCTCACGCTTCTTTTTTTAGTGCTAATACTGAAGTGACATTCTAAACGCATCAAAGACATCGTCATGACTAGTAACGGGGTTCTAATAATTAGAAACGATAGACTTTTCTCCTTTGATAATGAATTTATCTGGTATTATTATTGAAAGTTAGTTTACCGTATGCTCCTAGTTAGCTCGACTCTTCGTGTCCACTCAATTAATAATTCACTTATTTTGACCTGTACCGATAGAAATGTATTTAATATCTTACTGATTTCATCCGGATATTGATCCATTACATAAAGAGGACTAAAAGCATTATGGGCTGGAGCATGAAATCGACATCTAAGAATAGTTATCTTAAACTTTCACTAATACTTGTACTAATTGCGACAGCTACCTCTGTATCTGGGAACTTATTAGTTGTGCATGCAGGAGCCCCTGAGCGGGACTATGATGAAAGGTACGAAGATATCCCAGGCACAAATGAATGTTGGTATGACGGTTATGCTGATGGACAGGAATACCCATTTAATCACGATAGAAATGAAGAATGTAAAGCTAAAGGCAATCAGTATTATCGTGCTTTCATAGAGGGTTATAAGGCAGTAGAGGGTAACACAGAAGATACCTGGGAAAGGGCAACGGATAATTAATCCTTGAGTTTGGTAGTGTATCGATTTGACTGAAGTTTTTAGGTACATTGTCTGCGAATGTCAAGAAATGCAATTATCATTAGCATGCTTAACGAAGAGACATAGTCCACTGGTTGCGAATGTAACTATCACAAGCTTGACTCCGTTTTATAGACAAACTTCCAGCAGATCAGGAGCTTGTTGATCACTAACTTCAAGTTAGGTGGATACTCGGAGGAGCATCACAACCAAAGCTAATAAAAAAAGACAGTCCTAGTTCGAGTTATTTACTATTAAAATCAATCATTGCTTCCTCCACTTCCTCTTGAGCCAGAGTGCCATTTGTGCTAAGATACATTAAAGGTCCAAATGTAAGTCCATTGTCTACACTAGCTCTAAAAACTGGTTCATCACTTGTTTGATTTTTTCCCACCATGTGACAATTACCTCGTCTCCATCAGCAGTCTACTATCTCTGTATTGAACGAATCTGAAACAGTAGTATTACTTAGATTAATTTTGTCCCCAAATGTAGAACCACTATCAGTTGAAGCTCTGAAAAAAACCTCTGAGTTATTATTGGGCATATTCTTATCTGTGGTCCAAACAATATACACATTTTCTCCAGAGATTGCAATAGGTGCAGCATGGAGAACGTTTCGTATTGGCTTAACTGAGCCTTCAATCTGTGACGTTTGTGCCTGTAATGAAGAGTATGCCATTAGGATAGCTGCAATAGCAGGAATTACCACCACCTACCCACAAATTACTTGGAAAGGAATTTACCAAGAAATTTCATTTAAAAATGCCTCTGCTAAAATACTTAAAAACTCTACTTAACTTTGTTAAGTCATCTTCTTGTTGCCGATTAATATAATGTTATATCATAAATGAAAGGATGGAAGAAATTATATCCAGAACGTAAAGTATTCTCAAGTGGTCTACTACACGCTATGATGCAGATCCAAATGGAGGTTACTATATTAATTCAGAATGCACTTTCCAGCATCTGATCAAAATGATTGGCCTAGTTAAATGAAATTATTATTACTATGAAAATAAATCCTTTTAGAAAAAGCTCAGGAAATACAAAAAAGGTCACGCCAGAAGGTGAGCCTCTTGAAGAGACTGGTACAGGTGGCGAATTTCCAGGGGGGAGAAGAGGGAGTTTCTTTAGCCGAGGGTCGAGAAGGGAAGGAATATCCAATCCTTTTATTAAAATCATTATTCTAGCTATAGTCGGAATTATTGTTGTGACTATTGTTATAATAGGTAGTGTAAGAATCGTGGATGCAGGATATAGAGGAGTACTTTTGATATTTGGTGCTGTAGATACAACCAGATCCCTTAATGAAGGAATTCACTTCGTCGTTCCTGTCCGCGATAACGTCTGTACAAATGGAGGTAAGGACGAATAAGATAACAGAAGATGCCGCTTCTGCCTCCAAAGACCTTCAAGATGTAAGAACACAGGTAGCTTTGAACTATCATATAGATCCTGATAATGCACAATTAGTTTACAAACAAATAGGCTTAGATTACGCTAACAGAATAATTATACCGGCAATCCAAGAATCGGTTAAACAAGTAACTGCTAGATTCAATGCAGAAGAGCTAATTACGAAAAGAGAAACAGTAAAAGATCAAATTGATGAACAGATTACAGCAAGGCTTGCCGCCTATAATATCGTTGTAGATGGCATATCGATTACTGAATTCCAATTTTCACCGGAGTTCGTTAGAGCAGTAGAAGCAAAGGTAGCAGCCCAACAGAGAGCATTGCAAGCTCAGAATGAACTACGAAGAATAGAGATAGAGGCACAGCAAGCAGAAGCAAGAGCAGTAGGAGAGCAACAAGCAAACATAGCTAGAGCAGAAGGAGTCAGACAGGCAAACTGTACTACAGGCACAGGGAGAAGCACAAGCCATAACAACAATAGACGAACAGTTAAGACATAGTCCGAGCTATTTAGAGTGGCTCAAATCCCAGAAATGGAATGGTCAGTTACCATTAGTGGTTGGGGGAGAAGCAACCGGGCCTGGAGGTCGATTCTGTGACTCCATTCATCGAGATTCCGACTAGTAGGAATGAATTCAACGCTACACAAGGAGGGGATGGTGATGGTGAAACCACTGGAAATGCAACATCAGCTAGCATTGGCGGAGGAGGAGGTAGTTCTGTTCAGAACGTATTAAACAACACAGGTACTAACCAACGCGACAAGATCGGGCATGCAGTAACGCCAGTTGATTATAGGGGTCATTATGTATTGAAAAAACGACTACGAGGCATTAAGTATACGACCTGCAAAGCTAAAACATTTGTGTAAAATATTTAGTAGTATTAGAAGTACAAGTGATCATACTAACAAATTTATTATTCTTTGTAGACATGCTCAATGCTCTGGTCCTAGTTCTTCGAGTTGCCCATGTAACTGTCATCCTGCCAGACTTTGAAGTGTGAGAACCCACGCCATAAACAGCACTTAAAGAGATTCCTAAAGAAATATCCAACGGCTGATAAGTAAGGAGAGTTTGCGATTATAATAACAGTAAACCCCGAGGATTGGGCTATCGATTTGGAGCATCCTGAGAAGAATACCGTAAAGTGTTGTCAGATGTGTAGCATCCAAGAGTATATAAAACGAGTAACTAGTCCTGAATGGAAGGACCAACCTGCTAGTTACAACCCTTACGAATGGAAGATAAGTTATTAATAATAATACGGAGTTGGCTAACCAACCAAAAAGGCAGACGACCAGGAAAGTGAGGACTGACGGGATCGCCTACCCGTACCATTTCAGATTGGTATTCATTTTATGGTCATTCCAACTAAAAGTCTTTTTGGTAATTTTACAAGATTTACGAAGTGAAAAGAGGTAGTGCGGCCGAGAATTTGTCATAACTGGCCGTCGCTACCCAAGCCATGCTGATTTACGATATGCTCATATTTTATAATTATTTTTTTATAATAGGCATTATGGAACTTGGTTATTTGTTCTTCCAAATTTTTAAAATCTGATAGAGAAGTAGACGACCAATAAACGACATGTCAGACGCATTGATCGCCTACTGCCAGTTGGTTCTTTAAGAGTGATTTAAAGGCCTCAACTGCCAGCGAGTATTTGTACAACAAAGTATAAAAGTAGATAGAGAAGGACAGCCTACGTACAAGAATTTAGGAAGGGTGTAGGCGCCCTTCTCCCTTGCTAACCTTACTGCTTGGATTTAATAACTCTTGATTAACTTCGTCAAGTGACAATTTCATGAAATGAAAAATAGTTCGTAGAAAAAGAAAGGAAGGAAGGTTATTGATTATCTATTTTATGAAACTGCAGAAGAGTCTGATTTGATAAAAGGTAGGAAGGAACATTCCGAAGGCCTACGAGTGTCCTTCCTACCCACAGCATTGACTCATTTATTCCTTAAATAAGGGGTGCTTATAGGTTTTTTACCTAATTCTGTAAAAACTGAGAAAACTAACAATTTCATGTAATATTGATACTTGGCCGTGTTACCCGATCGTGTCACCCCCCTGTCATATATTAAAAAGTAGATAAATTTCCACTCATGAGATATATCGCGAACGTTCGAATGGCAAATCAAGTCATTACTGGCGTATTGTTGTCGGTATTGTCTCCTTACGTTAATCGTTCTTACACCAGTGATGACTACTTTTGTCCAGGGGCAAACAACGACACCATTGCCATCTCCAGAATTACCACAATTTCCTTCTAACTTTTTTCAACCAACCTTAACGTTATGTGCATTCATGTATCTGGTTTCATTCCTTGGCAGTCAATGGCATCGTCACCAACACAATCCCCACAACGGGAATATATACCCGTAGTAATGATCGACAACCAGAATAACTTTATGAATACAATGTTTTCAGGTAACAATCTAATGCAACCTGTTGGTCAACAACAACAGCAACAACAACAGTTACCACAAGGACAAAATCTATGTGTTTACCATTATGATCCTGCTATAATGCATCAAACACATCTGAGTGACTGGTCCGACCATTCAAAATAGTCTGCCTCATCAATGAACGACACAGAAACATTTTCCAATGATCTAAAAGACTTGGTCTTAAAACTTGGAAAGGCCTCTATGGTCACGTCATTAATAGGAAGTGTTAGCTTTGGTGATACTATAAACTTAAGCAATAATACGGGAGATTCAATAAGGCCTGAATTTAGTATATCTACTCCGTACGTATTCGTAGTCTGGCAAAATCAGAAAGGGTGACGATATATTCTTCAAAAGAAGGTACTGATGATGGGGCTAGTTTTGGTGATACGATTAATGTAAGCAATAGTAGAGGCAATTCCATGAATCCTGAAACTAGTGTCACTAACACATCAAGCGTATTCATTATATGGCAGGATCAGGTCAGCAATAGTAAGCTAAATGATATCTTATCAAGAAATAGTACAGATGGTGGAGCTAGCTTTTGGTGATACTATAAACTTAAGCAACCCCAATGACAATTCTACCGACTCAGATATTACTTCTTCGAATGACGGCAGAGTATTTGCAGTATGGTCAAATGATGCAAATGGTAAAACAAGTATTCTTCACATCACTGATGTAAGCTTTTGTAAGAATTGGTTTAATCCTTATGAAGATCTCTTTATTACATTTAGTATCACTATTTGACTTGGCGACCAGAGCATAACACTCTAAAGTCGATGTATTCGAATAAGCATGGAGACTACTCTGTGGAATCAATGATAAGTAATTTTCAATTTGTAGTTCTAAAACCCCTCTAACCTGATTTTTCACATGCTTCCTTACATATATAATATATGTACGACTAGTGGGCTGCTAACTGCCCACAAATGCGGATATTCTGGATTGATTAATAATGCGGCCTATGGTACCATGAATTACACTCCTTTGCTAATTGCGAGCAAGCGGATAATATTCTTCGTTAGGATTATGACGAGGTTTCAGAGAACGTAGAAATGGTATTAAAGATGGATGATAAACAGATGCTCTCTACTCGTTTACCTCATTCGCCCCACCTACATTGACCAAATCTTCGCCGAATGGATTTAGAATCATACAATACTTGTTATCAACCTGAGTGGTAGATATCATACAAGCCACGTCGTTGTCATGTTAAACCTGTCCAATGACATATGATAATTGCTGAAGCGTAAGAAAATCACCCTCAATTGAGGGAGCTGAATCTTCAACTACAGTTGAACCGTCCAATATTCCTATTCTTAATAGGTGTCTAAATCTGTCTCTTCGAAAGAACCATATGTTATATCCATCTCAACTTAGAATTACTAACCAGCGTTATGTATAATATCTTAGATAAAGAGAAATCTGTATAAATATTATAGCGGTAGGAAACCATTTTTCACATAATTTCGTTACACTTTGGTTTTCAGTACCTCAGGCTTTACTTGTGATAATTGAGGATTTTGTTGTATCATGACCATGATCTGATTGAATCTCTGGTTGGTTTCTTCTCTTATAGATTCTATTTCAGATTCATACTTCTCTTTCATATCATGTAATTCTCTATCTTTTTCTCTAGGTTTGGCTTCAATACCTTTTTCCTCTTGCTTCAAGCGTCGTGTAATCTAGGAATGTCAAGTATTTCATACATTCCGTAGTATAAACCTCCATTCTATCAATCTCTAATATAATATGGGGATTTTGCGTGCCCCAAAAACCATTCGCTGTAATCTTGCCCTACTTGGTCACTTATCACTGTTTTTACAAAACGTCTAAACGAGTGTAAAGTTATCTTTCTTCGTCTTCCTAAGACCGTCTTCCTTTCTTTCATCCATTCCTGCCACAGATAATAACTTCTCAAATTCATGTATGATTCTAAAATAGATATTTTTTGGATTAGCCTTGTTTTTGACTCTGTATGCACTGAATACCAAATCATCAGATTTCAGTTTTTAAGTCCAATCATAGTCTTTGTTTTTATATTTCCAGTTAATCCAGTCTTTAAGAAATCTTGTGGCTTCATCTGAGATGTAAACATCCCGTGAAACTCTTGTCATTGAATATTCTTTTCTTACACGAATCTTTGTAGGGCTGGATGAAAAATCAATATCCTTAAGCCGAATAGCAAATGCTTCTACTGCTCTGAAACCGCCACTGGCCAGGACCATAATATAGGCCTTCAATCTCCTATTAGTACATACAAGCAGGATGTTTTTAATACCTTGGACATCTAAAGCTTCTTCATCGTTTCGATATATTTTTGGCATCTTTACTTTTCTCTTAAATTTTGAAGGCACCGCATCAATATTATAATATGCAAAATACGATCGCAAACCAGCCATATACAATTTGATACTAGGTGCTAAAAGATTTAGTGAACTAAGGAATGAAACGAATCTATCTAATAATTCATACAGATTAATTTCTTGTCTTAATAAAGGTGATACGATTGTTTCTACGGAATAGTAGTTCAGCTTGTCGTCATGGAATAGAAATTGCTGAAACTTATGTAGCCCCTATACTTTCTCTGATGCTGCACTATTTCTGCGAATGCTGTCCAAAAATGTTTTGACTCTAGGTAATTGTGCTATTTCATTTCTTGGGACTGATTGGGTTGTGATCTTATCTCACTAGTTCATAGTAAATTATATTGTTATATTGACTTTTTTTTAACTAATATAACCTGTGTTAACTGGTTTGCGTAACACACCGGGGGGTTGCTGATTCTCCAATACTTTCTCAGCGGCCTGTTGTTGGATTGTTTGGATTAATGCCTCAGTATCTCGTGCTTTATTTTCAAGGTTATCCATATTCACCGTTAGTCCAAGTATTGAAAGTAGGCTTTCTAGAATAATCTTGGAAGCTTTGGCGTCAACTACATAACCTGATGTTTCTACTAATAAACAAGTACCTTGCAATCCACGAAGTTTTCCAACACCAATAATCAGGCCATTCATTCCTGCAATAGTGCCACTATCCATGGTCAGGATATTTTTTTCCTTAAATGTACTCACTATATTCGAATCGGTAGCTGTTCCGAAGATCCTGGGCTTATCCACAAATGTTCCAGTAACGTATGCTGCCAAAGTGATGATCCTTTTTGTATTAAACTTTGTAGCAATATCTATGATTTGGTCAGATAAAAAATATGCAGAATTAGGATTCTCTGGTTGTGAGTCTCCGGTCAATAAGAGCATATCATAATTGGAACCAGGGGTAGTAGACGCCTTTGAATAAAAAATTGTGTTTTTCATAAGCTCTGCGATGCCGTCGCTTCTAATCATAATCTGTGGAGGAAACGAACTCGAGTAAATATCAGCAAGATGACTTGCATTTAGTTCCTGAATCAAATGGTCGATTGCAATCTTTCCGACATATCCACTTCCAGGGAAGCCGCAGATCAAAAGCGGCGAGTGCAATTGTGGCATGTTGGCAGAGGAGTACACTACTTCATTTTTCTGTAAAGAAGATGACATCTATTTATATAATCATTGATTGATTTTAAAGTGTTGCATATGGATCTCTCGTAACAATATTGAAAACTAAACATTCAAGGCGGCATATTAAATAAGACTTGAGAAAAGAATGTGTTTCACGGTGGATAAGCAGAAATAGATAAGCAATCACAAGAGTAGCCACATTTTTTATCTCCTTCTTTGAACTAGACGAAGGAAAACTAACCTACAAGGGGCACCATTACAAATATTTTAATTCGTGCTCACGCGATCATTTAATTGCATTTGCCATCATAAATCCAGTCTTTATTGTTAGTAACTAAAAGTACATTTGAATAATTAGGATTACGATAGATGCAATTGCTGCACGGGATAGTGATAAGCCATGCGTAAACAATTCGCTTTCCAATACCCCATCTAACCGCCGAAAGCCTTCTTGTTGAACCAACCACCATGATGGCGCCTAAGATGGCTTGGGTAGTACTTACTGGGATTCCTAGTCCAGCCATTGCCGCAAGGATTACACCTCCCCCAGTTTCAGCGCAAAAACCTCGATAGGGATTGAGCTCGGTAATGCGAAATGCCATAGTTTTTACTATTCGCCATCCCCCCAAGAATGTTCCAGCTGATATTGCTGCAGCAGCACATGATAGCCCACGTGGGAACTACAAATTCATCTGGGCTCATAAACCCTCCAGCGATAAGTAACGCTGTTATAACTCCCATAGTCTTTTGCCCAGCATTCGCTCCATGCGCTAATGAAAAGAACGCACTTGAGACGATCTGAAGCTTCCCAAAGACTTGGTTGATGAATAGTGGCATTGAACCTTTAAGGAAAATATAAAATTATCATAGCTAGAACAAATGCTATCACAAATCCTGCCACAGGTGATAGAATCATAAATATTAGGACTTTCTCAACACCAGGAACTATTATTGCGTCCCAAGTTCGAACTATCAATGCGGATCCAACTAGGCCTCCCATAAGTGCATGACTGCTGGAAGAGGGAAGACCAAAATACCATGTGACCAAATCCCAGATTATGGCACCTATTCGACCAGCAAGGATTATATCTACAGTCGAGAACTCAGGTTAGGGTTCTGTTGTTGCTATTGCTGTTCCAAAGTTTGTAAATGCGGCTATAATGACTGCGTGAAGCGGCTTGAGAACCCGAGTTCCTACCAATTATTATCTTGTCATTACCACGAATCCATGAAAACCAGGTTATAAAAACCAACAATTAAGATCGAGATTGGTACCGTATTAAATTTTCCTTGGACCTTTTAAAACATTGGATCCTTTAAACTATGATGCAGGGTATTATCACATAAATGTTCAACAAAGAATATATTCATTGATAAATTTAGACTACTTACTCGTATTGCTCAATTATCAATTAGTATTTTCGAGAGATTGGTGGCCGGTTTGGGAAATTTCGGCTTCATTCTTTCAAGTGTATCAACTATAATCAGGCCTACCGCAAGGTTTCTAAACCATTTTTTATTCGCAGGGATGATGTACCAAGGTGCCCATAAATTACTACATCTTCTGATGATGTCTTGATATGCAGCAGTATAACTACTCCAGAATTTTCGGTCTTTTATATCTCTTTCAGAAACCTTCCATTGTTTTGAGGGATCAGTCATTCTTTCCTCGAGTCTTTTTCTTTGCTCCTCCTTACTAATATGTAAAAAGAATTTGATGATCTTTGTGCTATCGTCTAAGAGACATCTCTCGAATGCATTGATATGTTCGTATCTTTGGGACCAAATTGATTTGTGAATTGTTTTATGAACTCTCGGTTGTATAATATCTTCATAATGAGAACGATTGAATACGGCTATCTCTCCCTTTGCAGGGGCACTCTTGTGAATACGCCAAAGAAAATCGTGCGATAAATCTTCTGCCGTTGGTTCTTTGAATGCTTTTACTGTACAGCCTTGTGGGTTGAATGCACTGATAACGTGTCTTATTGTGCTGTCCTTTCCAGAAGTGTCAACACCCTGAACGACAATCAGCAAGGTCTTTTTTCTTTCTGCATAGAGTCTGTACTGCAAATCGGACATTCGTTTCTTGAGATTCTGCTCAAGTACATGTTCAGCTTTTTTCTCGTCGATATTAAAATCGTAATCTGGATTCAACTTTTGTAGATTTATTTTTTTACCTTCAGCTACCATAAGCTGGTTGATAATATCGTTAACCTTTATCTCAAAGGAAGACATCAGCACTAGCTTTTCTATACTTTATGAGTATAATTTATAGGTCACAATTATACTTTGAGACTACTGTGAAAGCAAGATCTTTTATTGGTATAGTGGCCTTGCTAAGTCCGATTTTAATTATTGTCGTTTAGTGTACCGATGAGAAAGATGTCTAGTAGACATGATTTTTACTTTCGATACCTAATAATCCTCATTCAAGAAGTTGGTGTTCAGGTTGGTTTTGAGATTGTTTAATTAAGTCGCTTAGTGGCCCTTTTATTTCTTTAACTCTCATTTTAGGCAGAACCGCTTCTTCTCTTCGTCTTTCCTTTTTCTGGTAGAAAAGATGTTTTACTAGGGTCGATCTTAAATTTTTCAGCATTTCAGTGAACTGTTTCTCACTCTCCGCCCCAGTGACTGGGTGCACACCGACAGTTAGCAGGAAAGTAATCAAGAATACTGAAAAATAAGTAATGGCTATAGATTAACTTTATCTTTATGATTTAGTCATAAGAGTTGTGAAGGAATTAAGTATCTATCTTTTTACTGAAGCTGTTCCCACAGCGACCGAAATTCTTCGCAAGCATGGTATCGGAGGTCTGGCCTTTTATGAATTATATTGTGCTGGTCGTACAAGACGGCATGAGATACCTGAGATGGTCTTTCGGGGTGCACGTGCCTATCAGACAGGTAGAAGAATCACTCCAGAATTTGAAAAGAGATCCAAGATTGAGACCTTCGTACCCGACTCGTCTGCAAAAGAAATTGTTGATGAACTTATTAGCAGCTTCGGCTCAGAGTCTGAGCCGAGCGGTATGGTCTTTGTTAAAGAGGTTTCTGAGGCCTACGAGATCGGCTCTAAACAGAGCGGTGAGGCAATTTTAACTGCCAAATAGATAGCTTACGGAATATCTTTTTGTTGTTAGACCATTGGTTTTAGCTTGATCTGTATTGCCGTTAACATAAGATTATCCTTTAGCTTTTACCGTTGTGTATTTCGTACTAATCGGTATCAAGTGAGGGCGTTGGTACCAATAGGGCTGCCGCCTCTGTCAACGTCATATATCGCTCACTCAATATCAGCATCAACTCAGGAGGCTTGAGTGCAACAGTTCCACTTGGTGGTTTGGGAGGTTTGGGAGATTTGACTAGATATGGACGGAGGATAGCCCGAACATTGAGTATTACGAAAAGCGCTGCGTGAATCTACCATCTTACTCTATAAAGCATTTTGAGGACAAGATAGACGAAGCAGTGAAAGACAGGGACTCAGACAAAGCCAAACATATAGAGCAAGACAGTGTCATTAAAGAAGAACCAATCTATTTTCTCAGTTCATTTTAGATAAGTTCCAGAGCGAGAGTATACACTTGCCATCGAACTACCAAAGGAATACTTTGCAGACAAATTTCATGTCCTTCCAGAAAAGACCAAAGAATTATTCTTATACTATACAAAGGCTGCTGACAAAGCAGTCAAGCCAACAGACGGCGCAATAACCAGAGCTAGAGAACTGGGAACCAACAGACGATGAGATAGATAACGGGGAGAGGTCTAGGCCAGACGTGGGATGGGTTAAACATAATCATGTCGCGGTATATATCAAATGACGGAGATTGGAGAAATGAAAATCAGTGCTTCGAAAGTGAGTGTCTGGGTATGATTCATTTCTAACCAATCACGAAATTTTTCTCTTATAAATGAATGATAATGCCATCAAAATTCAATATAATAGAGTATTGGGTGGGACAAAGTCGTCGTGATACTACAATGCTTATATTATTTATTTGATATACAAATCCAACTTTTGCATTGACGTACTCCAACAAGTGGGTTGACAGGCTTGCCCATTCCATTATCCACCCGCTGGTCATAGTTATGCTAGCCGATAGTTTTCATGACCAACTAGTCAGTTCTAATATTTTCATTTACAAAGCTTGTAAGAATAGCAACTGGTTATTTTGATTTAAAACTTAAAGATAGGAAGAAAACCAAGAAGACCAGAACTTGGTCTCTTGCTTCCTACATATAGGGTTTGCCAGAATCGTCCCTTTTTGTGGTTGGTATTGCAGTATTACTGCTTGCACAAAAAATTATAAAAACGATCTATCTGTAGCAAATTTAAGATCCTTCTAATTTTCTTTCTTAGTTTTAGTGTCGTCTAGAATTTTTTGAAATATTGGTTTTAATTGAGATGGAATGGCATCAAGATGTCTTTCGAGCACAGCCAATACAACCCAATGCCCAGGCATCATTTGATTCCATGATAAAACCTGTATGTTATCCACTTAGCTCTATGCGACACTTAGAAAGAAGAATAAGGGCGGTGATACTAACGACAGATAATTAGAAATGTAATAAATGCCCGAATGAGGCATGTTTAGTTAAACCTTTCTGGCCGTTCCTTTACTCATGAATTGCATTCCCTCATGCACCACTGAACTCCGTCTGTAGTTAACATTATTTCACGTCCGTTCTCTCGTTTAACATATTCATTTAGTATTGCATCTTCAACCAGGTTGTCTGTAGCTTCTTGTTCAACACCACTGAAAGAGCCAATATCCATCTCTTTGAATACCTTATCAGCAGCTACTGGTTTATCCATAAGTCCGTTTGCTAACTTATAGAGCGCACATAAAAACCGACGTCTGTACATATTAAGTTCAGAAGGGGTCAATAAAGTCATATTCTCGGGTACTAAATGCATATATTTATGGTTTTTCTGTGAATTTAATTTTTCTTTCTTTTGTTACTAGATATAGAGTACAAAGTCCTGAACATGACGATAGTTTGTTATAGTACATTTATCAGACTCAGGGCATCATTGTTGAGAGAAAAGTAGGCACTTCGGTTGTAGCCTAATCCGGACCCTGTTAATTGTGTCCAACGTTAGCATCGTTGAATGTTTCTTGATATTATACCAATGATTCTTTCTGTAAACCTTAGGTCCGGCGAACGATCTATTTTTAGAACCTTTACCAGCTGGTAACCATGATGTAAGTCTCCAAGTAAGCGTGTGCTAAATACTATCCGATCAAGCTATAACTATATTGCAGACTGGACATATCACCTAAACATAGTTCCCTGAAACTCTATTATGTGTCAGACTAGATGGAGAACCTCGAGCTGAGTCAAAGCAGGAGCGAAGGAGGTGATAATACATCCCAAGACATAACCGAATACTGCGTCGTCAGACTCCTTAACGTGCATTTCGCTTTGCTTATCGCGAAACATTATTACATACTGTGGTCTCAATGATAAGTAATTTTCAATTTGTAGTTCTAAAACTCCTCTCGGCGCTGAGTGGCATGAGTTTTTCACATGCTTCCTTACATATATAATATGTGTACGATTTTACATAAAGCAAACCGGTTTATCATATTATCATAATTTTATAATCCATAATTGTCACGTTGGCAGGAACATGGTCCATTGGGTTCATTTCTCCGGCTGAATTCGGGTTTTGGATTGTAAAGTCGGTATTGTAACATGTCTTTTACATTCTAGATTTTAGAAGACAGAAATTAGGATATTATGAATGAATTGTAAAGGAAATCTGTCATTAATATACTCTGTTTTACTCTCTCGATTGCATGATAAAGAATCTTTTATGATTTTAGTATTGAATTGATTGGAGGAATATCCTGCTCGAAATATCCCGCTCAATGAACTACTCTGTCCTTCCATGTATATCACGCAAGGCTTGGCCAGTTAGTTTCGAACTAACCACAACGCCTAGAATGCCTGCAGCCATTGATGAGACAACCAATAGAGGATATATCTCATCAATCATTTCAAAGTATATTGAAGCGGTAACACTTGGCCATACTGGTTGCGGATTAATAGAAACTTCATTGTATGTATGAGTAATTAAAGGAAAGTATAGCATAAAGAACGTTAGTCCCAATACGATTCCTACTAATACATTCACGATCTTTTTTCGTGTTTGTGAAAGTGACATTGATGATGATATTCCTAAAGCTGGTAATGAAAGTAACGAGTCAATAACTACGATAGGAATCACATTTAATAAGTAAAATGGAATAGTAGGTACAAGGTTTTCATTCGGAAGTATTGTCGTAACTAGATTGATAAAAATAAAGATCATTCCAGTAGCGGATAGCACACCAAACTTCTTTGTTATTTCCCATGAAGTGAATAATATAAAAGATACAAGAAATGGAAAACATAGAGTTGCAATCAATCCAGCTAAAATAGGATTTGGATTAAATTTGAAAAAATCAGTATCGGAAAATGGAAGGGAAACCATATGAATTATGCCAGAAACCGTAATCCAAATTGCTGTAATTGAAATTATTACGTACAACGAAGATCCTTTATTATACGTAATAGTATTGTTAGAACTTGTGTTTTTCAATTCAACCATAGAATACCTATCTTCATTATTCATTGTCTCTATGTCTGTCTTCGTTCTCAATTTGCCATCGTAGTTATTTTTTGAAATCAATCCAAGGAAGGCACCGATACTACATAAAACCATTCCTATTGTAAGCACTGCGTGTGGTGGACTCAACAAACCATCAAGACCAAAAGCTGTATGCCAAGCAAAATCTAATGGACCCGCCAAAATCAACATAACAATTCCTACGAGTACTAGTCTTAAGTAAGTCGGAAAAGATTTTCTATTATTATTGTCAGGTATTTTACTACTATGTCGGTGATACCGATATGTCATCAATGATCCAAATAAGATCAATACTACACCAGAGTATAGCCCAGCATGAGGTGGAGAGAAAAATGTTTCAGGTCTATTCAAAAGGTGGTTAGTGATGTCCCAACTGCCTGAACTTGCAGTCAATAAAATGCCCAAACTCACAATGGTTAGGGGAATTGCAGGATCCGTTTCAATGCTATTTCTGAAACGACCTATGGATAATGATATGAAGACATTATTATTATCCCTGCCAAATGGAGATCTAAATGTTTTAGCCATTATTAGTCGTTTTACCCCATAATAATCAAGAATTTGGACTACTTATATTCATCTATTTCGAATAGTTTAAGTTTGGATTTCAAGACCTATCCTATAAGTCAGATAATTCTTATACCCAAGGTATGCATCAACAGAAAGCTATCATATCACATTTATATTCGTCAATTACAGATATCTACATTTCGCCTTATTTATGTTCAATCATTTGTTGAATATCCTCTTTAAATCTCTTTATTAACGTGGATAACGACTTTTGAATTTCTTTTAGTCTGTGTTCTGTAGCTCTTTCTATTATATCGATACTCGTTGCCCGATAGGTATGATATTGACCACCGCTTCTTAAGTTTCTACTTTCTTTCACGCAAAAACTGATACTAACCAACTTTTGTAATGATCTAAATATCGTTCCTTTGTCCTTTCCTAACTGCTTAGAAATTATTTCTAATGTGAGAGGTTCTTTAGATCTAAGCAATGCAACCAATATATCCAAATCTGAAGGTGATAAATTATAAAGACATTCTAACAAGTTTTTGCATGTACAATCAGTATCCATAAAGAGATTAATAGATCTCATTTATACATCCCATTCCATTACCATGATTCACATAATTGTTAGTAAAAGTGTAATAAAAGGGTTTTGTACATATTTGGCAAAACCGTAATACTTAATAACCGGATTCAAGTTATATTTTATGGGTGAATATTCGGATCATGAGATATTTTAGTAATAGTATTAGTGACAGAACTAGTGGACATGATGAAGAACTAGAAAGGATAATCCAACGAAAGATGAATGAATTCTCTCTTCGAACAAAGAAAAATGATAACATCGAGGGTAATCAGTCAACCACCACTACTCCCATTACTTTAACAGATCAAAATTTCAATGAGATGGTTGGTAGGTACCCTTTGCTAATTGTTGACTTCTGGGCTCCATGGTGTGGACCATGCAAAATGGTCTCTCCTGTAATAACGGAACTCTCTCAGGAACTTGCTGGAAAAGCGGTATTTGGCAAACTTAACGTAGATGAGAATCCAGTGATAGCAAGTACATTTGGTATACAAAGCATTCCTACGATTGCAATATTTAGGAATGGAAAAGCAGTAGACGGGATTATAGGAGCTGCTTCTAAATCACATATTATGTCCAAGCTCTCCACGCATATAAATAACAATTCTTCAACTGACATCAACTCTTCAAGTTCTGGGATATATTAGGTATGTATATCCCCAACTTCTTTCCACTTTCCTTTGATTTTATTGTCGTGGCATGTAACTACGATATATGACTTGTTCAGGATCTGTGTTTATGTAGATGTTCACCTTCATGAATATGAGGATGCGAATGTCTGATAAATTTTTCATGTGAATGTGTTTGATACAACCTACGAATAAATGCATATAGTGAACTCCCACCGAACGCAGCAGTTCCGAATAATACTATTGTAGCACCCGATGCAGAATCAAGGAAATAACTAGAGTACATACCTAGAAATGCAGTCAAAATCCCTATAATAGTCGAGGCAACAACCATTTTCATAAAGTTATTCGTAAGCATCCTAGCAGAAATGGCAGGAGCAACAATAGCAGCAGCTATCAAAGTTACTCCTACGCTACTCATCGATGCTATCACAACGGCCGCAAGAATTAGTGAGAAGATCAATTCTACTAAGTCTGTTCGGTACTCCATATACTTTGGCTGTTTCCTTATCGAATAAAGTAAAAAGCAACCTTTTCTGATAGAAGAATATAAAGAATGCAGTTACACATGTTACTAGCACGATAACAGCTAGGTCCTGATCTGTTATTCCAAGGATATTGCCAAATAAAAGTGCTTCAAAATTCCTAGTATAGCTTCTTGTCATGCTAATCAATAGTACACCAATTGCAAACCCTGCAGTTGTGACTACCCCTATTGCTGCATCTGCCTTTATCTTATTTCTTTTGGTTATCTCATTGATCAGATATGCAGAAACAAAACCCCAAACTGCGGCTCCCAGATAGAAATTAAAACCAGCAATATAGCTAACAACTGCCCCACCAAATACCGCATGAGACATTCCATGACCTATGTAACTCATTCCTCTCAATACTATGTACACACCCATTAATCCGCACACTCCTCCTACCAGAATAGACACTAGTATTGCATTCGTAAAGAATTCGTAGGTGAATGGCTCAAGAAGCGATTCTAAAAATAGTAATATTGTTGTGTGAAATGGCAATACCGACAATAATAATGGAATCAAATTATTGAATCTCTCCCTCTTGACATTTTTTATCCACTTTTTCCTTCTCCTCTACCTATTGATTCAAATTTCATCATCATCATTTTTTATTTTCAAACGGTCTCGGGTAGGAGGAACGTGTTCAGTAGAAATTGTGAAGGAATCAGTGTTATCAGTGTTACCAGTGTTACCATTAGAAATATTGTCATTAGAAATAATACTATCATTGTAATCTGCTAAACCATATGTTCTCAATAAGTTATCTTTAGTCAATATCTTTAAGGGATCACCTTCTGCGATTACTTTTTTATTCAAACATATGACCCAAGGGAGCCGTTTTCCAATCCCGCCGAGATCATGAGTAGTCATTATTATTGTCATGTCTAGGTCATGATTTAATGAACGCAAGATCTCCATTATCTTTTCCCGAGTATTATAATCGACTCCAGAGATGGGTTCATCTAATACCAATATGGTAGGTTTTCGAATCAATGCTCTTGCAAGAAAAACCCTTTGCTGCTCTCCTCCAGAAAGCTCTCGAATCTGTCTATTCTTGAACTCTGAATCATATATGCCGAGATCGTCTAATATTATTCCCACCATTACATCGACGTCCTTTGAGAACCACGGTGCAACACCTGATCTATTCCAGATTCCCATCCCAATAACTTCTTTCACAGTAACAGGAAAGTTCCAATCAATACTTTCTACTTGTGGAACAAAGCCTATACTCTTTGAAGAATATACATATGAATCGGTGCTATTATTACCCAAAAATCTTATCGTTCCCTTCCATGGTTTCTGTAAACCAATAATTATTTTCAGAAGGGTGGACTTTCCAGAACCACTAGGTCCAAGCAGGCCTACGAACCTTCCTTTCGGAATCTTAATACTTACGTTTTCTAATACTGGTTTGTGTGGTACATATCCAAATGTGACGTCATTTACTTCGAGTAGATTACCTAAGGCTGTGTCGCTACTATCAGTCTTGATTTTGTTCATATTTATATAATACTATAGTTTTTGCGAGATTGCTGACGCGTCGTCGTAAGTCTGATTCTGAACCTTTCTTTCGTTGTCTACTAAACATACCTCTGTTCCTGTTGTCCGTGCTCTTATTTTTCTTCCCTCCTTCCATATTATCGCATAAATATTCCTCGTACTCATAGTCCCACCATTCTTCAAGCATCTCTATGGTTGAGTCAGTACGTAATTTCTGAGCAGTTGAATGAGAATTGTCAAATACTTCCACGGCGAACTTGATAGAGTTCTCGATCAAAATCCATGATCTGTTTATAAAAGAAGAGACATAGAAGTTCTTGTACCTATGCATTATCTTTCTTTCTAATGGGGCAGTTTGAATTCCCCACGATAAGTAACGGTAGAAATCATTGCGCATTTTCGTATTTTGGATTTCTGAACGTATAATGTGTCTCGCCGATATCGATGACTTCTGTTTATTTTTGCTCAGATCATTGTCATCTAAAAAAAAGATCCGAGTTATGTCAATCATCTCTATGCTATTCTATCTCCATCCATCTAATTCCCTTGTAGTCATCTTTCTATATCGCTATTAGTTAGTGAGTAGGTATCGTCAGGAGTGATACTTGATAGTGCACTTACATTACCACCTAGTGGCACTAGCATATTCTTCATATTCTCCAACATCATTCCAACATAGGAATTTTGAAGGTCGCCTGGATCGCCTGGTAAGTTATCATCACTAAGTGTACCAACTATCTGTACATTGGCTTCATTTGCAATTTGATCGACTACCTCAGCCGGGAATACCTCAGAACCAAATATCGCTGGTAGATTTTCGGCTTTTATTTGATCAATCAAATTAGCTACTTCTCTAGGTGTAGGTTGACCAAAGTCTGAAGGTTGAACTGCCCCTATGACTGCCATGCCATATCTAGGTGCAAAGTAAGCCCATGAATCATGATAAGTAAGAAGTTTTCGGTTTTGTTCCGGTACCGACTGTACAGCCTGCATTATTCCTTCATCGAGGTGCTTCAATTTTGCAATGTATCGATCTGTATTTCCTTTATAGTAATCTGCATTTGTGGGATCCTTTTCAATCAGCTTATCTCGAGTAAGATTGGCGAATTTCATCGCGTAGGGCACATTAAGCCATAAGTGGGGATTGGGATCACCTGCTTCCTTGGGGAAGCTAAAATCAAATACGTATTGATTAGGAGTAATAGTATTGTCTCCTAATTTCAAGATTTGAAGATTTGGTTTTGTATTGTGAGCTTCGTCAACTACGTCTTCTATATTGGTCTCTAAGCCAAGTCCATTGATGATTACAAGATTTGCATCATTTACCTTAACAACATCTGATGGCACAATCTCAAATGTATGCGAATTGACACCCTCTGGAACTAGTCCAGTCAATTCTATCTTCTCCCCTCCCACATTTTTCACTATATTGGTTATCGGAGAAACAGAAGTGACAACATTTAATTTCTTTGTTAAAGTTGCGGCCGTGGTATTTGTGCTATTGTTTGCAGCTACTCCTGCTGCTCCAGATTGATTTGTACCACCTGTGACGTTCATGGTACCAGTAGCAATCGCCTTTTGCACACCTAAAGATGCAGTGAAGACCGAACCTACAAGCATACTAACTATAAACAGAATTGGTACTGCAAATTTAAGATAGATCATTGAAGGAGGAAATGAAGATGAGGTATTAAAACTTTGTTTAGATCTCCTAACTTGTCATATTATTTTTTAAATTAGTCATATTTACTGTTGATGTAGGCTAGGTTTGATCTAATTTCGACTGACATTGATAAACCTAGTGATCAATACAAAAAATAAGGTATTTGGAAATAACGATGTAGATTATATTAATCGAGTAATAAAAGTCTTCGACTTAGTCGGATGAATGTATTACAAGAATAGTAGGAAGTAATACAAAACCTGTCCTGCAGGTTGGGATCTCAGTAACTTAGAACATATCTGTATTTTGTTCGATCGTTAAGGTGGAAAAAATAAGGAAAAGTTACGGCTCATTTCACTATCGATAGTCGCTAGAAATTTAGCTGTTAATGATGTGTGACCGTGACTTCCAGGCAGCAGAAATGGCATTTTATCTCAGCAGTTATAATTAATCTGTATCTTCTTTCCACCCGTTGGGGGAGGAATCCAAAGAGAAATCTTTGATTCCCCCCTAATATTATGCTTGATGTTTATTCAATCCAAAGTGTTCAGATGACCAAGGTTTATGAAACGCCCGATGCATTCCTGACTATAATTAGTGGGTTCTTCCATAAATATTAAAGCTAGAAGGTATCGATAAACAGATCAAAGCGCAATGAAAGCATTATCCAAAACTTTCCTATGGGGTGTATCAACTTCTTCTTATCAAGTGGAAGGGGACATCATAAATAATGACTGGGATTTTTTTACACGATCACAACAAATTAACAAGAGAATCTCCACCATCTCAAAACCAAGTATATTCTATAAAGGAGGTATTCAGGTTGATTTACAGCCAGCAGGCGGAGCTGCTAAATTCTGGGATGTTAAATACTATAAAAGAGATTTTGATCTTGCGAGAAGTTTAGGGCTAAATGCTTTCAGAATAAGCATAGAGTGGGCACGTATCGAACCCGAGAAAGATCATTGGGATCAAGAGGCTATTGATCATTATAAGGAGATGTTGGTAGCCATGAAAGAAAGAAATCTAATGCCAGTGGTTTCATTAAATCATGCCACACTCCCTTTATGGGTTCTGACTCCTCCCCAACAATTTCTAAGACGAATGGGTCAAAATTTGCTGCCACACCCACTAAAGGATCTTCCACTCGGAGATCCCTCGCCGTCTGATCCTTATTGGAAATCTCTTAGAGGTTGGGAAAATGACGAAACTGTTGAAAGGTTCATCAGATACGTTGAACGAATAGTTTTAGAATTTAGTGAGCTAGTTGACTATTGGATAACAATAGGTGAACCTGTAGCCACATTAATTGGAGGCGGGTATATCTCTGGATTATGGCCACCTGGTTTTTTCCTTAAAGGGAAAAAAGCAAGGGTTGTATTGCACAATCTCATCGAAGCCCATGTTCAAGCATATAACAAGATCACTGCCCTTGACAATATCGACGCAGACAGAGATGGTTTTACAAATAAAGTTGGTTTTACTCATCTAATGATGGAAGTCATTCCAGCTGAACAAAGTAAGATATTCGGTATAACAATGAAAGATAATATTGAAGCTGCAAAGAATTTCAGTTATTTCGCAAATGATTACTTTATAAACGCTGTCATTAAAGGGGAGGAAGATCTAAACTATCTGAACACACTTCAAAGAAGCAATAAGAATAGCGATGAATTTATTGTACATGAGGACTGGAAAAACAAAGCTGACTTCATTGGTCTTGATTACTATCGCAGGCTTTATGTTTATTCTAATAAAATCGTCTCTTTAACCTCTGCAAAGTTTGTGGGGGGAGTTCCCCTAAACGATCTAAGTATGGCAAACAAACAGCCTCATAACATACTAAATACTCTCGGGTGGGAAATCTATCCCAAAGGATTGTATAATGTGATTATGAGAATCGAAAATCAATGGAATGGCATACCGATTTTTATAACTGAGAATGGTATCGCTGATAAACATGATGGATATCGTGCTCCATTCATTGTGTCACATCTTCAACAAGTTAGAAGAGCAATGGACGATGGTGCTCATATTATGGGTTATCTACATTGGTCTTTCATGGATAACTATGAATGGCTTGATAATTATAGACCTGAAGGAAAGTTTGGATTGTTTAGCATAGACTTTGAGGAGCAACATCATGGAGTTTTAGATCTTATGAGACAAAAAACTAAAGGTGCAGAAGCACTCGAAGAGATCATCAAAGAATCATTTTCCCATAGCAAAGATGGAGTAATATCTGATTCTGCAATAGCTGGCAGCTCAGAATAAGTTTGGAACATTTACTGAAGACGGCTCACGAATAATTTATCCTTGGATGATAAAACGGAACAATGGACAATAGCTGATAAGTTACACATAAAGAACCCGACATCGTTCTGAATTTAACTCTGAATGCAACGATGCAGCACTCTTTATTTCCTCTCTATGAATGCGAAATTATTGAATGAAAGAGTTCCTGAATCAATTTATATTCACTCATAGTTAAATATTAAAGCAATTTATGTTGGATCACTTGCAGGTGTTATGACATCTACCACGTCTACCAATATTTCCTCTGCAGGAATGCGGTACATGGTCCAAATTCCATCAGTCGCCGCTGCCTGAAATATGTCCTAAACTCGATAGCCTTATCTATAGTCTTGGTACATTTCATTAATGCATCCTTTGATGGACAACTGTATTCTATCTTTAGTTTCGTTCTACCTTACAACAACCGCTGACTTCTTTATGGTATGTTAGGCGAAAAAATTGTTGAGGTAAAGAGTCATAGGTCAGAGGGTAGTGGACGCTGAAACCCCCGATATGGAAACAATCCTGCCGCAGAGTGGTAACATTAGGGGAATCCAGATAAATGAAATGGTGTCCTATGATGGAAGGCCTTGAGCCGTTTGCAATTTCAAGTATCCATTTTGTGAATTCGGGGCTCTTAACTTAGTTCTGAAACGACCACTGACAGCTCCTTTTAGGTTATCACCGTGTTTAGGAGTTTCTACAGGTGGTGTAGATTTTGGGTGTCGACCAAATGCCCTGCGATAACGATCAAGTCCTGAAGAAAATATCTGTCTTAATATTTGTTTATCATGTTGACTGTGGGAAATGAAAACAGATGCTCTATCAAGACCATCTAGATCTTTCCTTTGCATATTCCCGCCCAATCTCAAAGGCATCTATAATAGCTTTTTTAAAGCGTGGCTGGGTCATATGTTCTTGGCTTTTTGCTTGAGAAAGCTGTCCACACATCTAGAACGTATCGCTCAGAAATTATCACTCCCATAGCTAGAACATTGGGTGCCTAATCCACCTATTTGATCCATGACTATGTACAGATTTGGCTTGTTGAATAGTCATGTTTGTAGGTATATAATTTGTTTGTATATAATGTACTATCCCCTGCTAGCATCACACGAACGCTAGAAATCGCTATGGCTTGTCCTATAAGTAAAATAGCAAGGAAAATTAGAATTATCCTCCCAGTACGTCTCCAATGATGCCATCTAAACCTCCACCTTCGCCTTTACCTTGTTGACTGCCACCTCCACCACCCATAAAACCAGCCAGTAGAGATTGTATTCCTTGTGGATTACTTCTGGATTGTTCATCTAGCAAGTTTACCCCTTGTTGGGTATACTGCCTGGCTTGTTCTGGATCACAACCCGGTGACTGCTTCAGTGGCTAGGAAGAACTAGGATCACAAGGTAAATAATTGCATGCAAACTAGACTAATACCGATAAAGGAAAATGAAAAAAGGGAAATAAGAATTTGATATTTGGTGTTACTTGTTTTTGAGCTCTTTTGCTATACTATCTAGCCGTGCTTCAGTTGTCTGTTTGATACCATCCTTCGCAATCCCCTGACCGATGACAGGAATTCCTGACAAATCCATCTGCCAGATTACATTGGCCATGGTTGTTCCACTGGCTTCTTCAGTCGGGCTCAAAGTAAGCAATTGTGTGCCTGTAAAAGGTCCTTTTGTAATATTTGTCAGTACTTCAAACTGCTCTGGATTTACAGTTACAAATTGATGAGTTTTCTTGTCTCCTTGCGAGCCCGCGGTAATTGTAACCTCCTATTTGTTGTATTATCTGTCACGTTAATGTTCTTGATAGCTTTAAATGTAGGCCAGTATGTTGTAGTCTATATCCTAAACAATATTCCAAACCGTATCTATAGGAGCAAATATTTCTCGATCGACCTTAACTTCTTCTAAAGTTTTGCCTTTTACCAGAGGTGTTTGCCATATTACTTCTGCCATAAGAACCGTAGTCATCATTATCGATACTTATAAAATGGCTACTATTCTGATCTCATATGTTTTTGTATTAGTAACATTCTTCATTGTACGGAAAAAGGGTTCGTTTTTCTTTATAATGCTTATTTACTTATGATACGTAATTTAGTTACCTGTAGTATCTAGGAGCTCAGTAACGGAAAAACAACTGCCTAAGATATCAGTAGCTGGTCCATCATCACTTTCAGCATATTGAAAAACGGGTCTCGAAAATAATTATGCAGTAACACCTACAATACTGTCTTTTCTGATCCATTCCAAACATAACCAAAGAGGTCCTGACACCACTTACGAAAAGAAATGCTGCCTACTTATAAAACCACTGTTGAAATCGAGATTACCTTTTAGATCAGGCAGAAGTACACCAGCTACTTTTTCATTTATTGCAATTCCTGCTATGATCTGCTGTGAAAATCCAATCTCAATTCTTGCGTGCACATTTTTAGCAACAGAACGAAGGCCTTCCCAATCAATTTTACTACCTGTTGAAAATATTATTCGCCATGTTAGGCGTCTATTTCTATTTCTTTCTGTATCAAAGACATCGATAAGAGAATGATCAGACATTAGCCAAACAAATTTGTCTGCTTCACGAATAACTTGGTGTGTAAAAGATAAGACTGAGCCAACCTTCGCATTGTATTGATGTTCTTGCAGTTCTCCTATTCTTTCAATGAATTCCTCGGGAAGTGAGGAAATATCATGCGTAAGGAGGTATTCCTTATTCTCTGATAAAAATTCTATTGAGGGAAGTAGCCTGGTAATAAGCTTACCAAGTGTGGTAAGTGTATAATATCCATTAGATGGATCCTTCTCTATAAAGTTCTGCTCTCTTAGCCTGACTACATGTTTTGAGGCCTCTTGCATTGAAGAATCCAATTTTTGGGCAATATCAGTCAATCGATACTCCTTTTCTTCTCTCAAACAGGATAACACTTGTAATCTATCTGTGCTAGCCAGAACAAAAAGCAATTCTGCAAGGGATTCCAACTTTAAACCCTCAACGCCTACGTTGATATTTAACGATTGTGTTGAGAAGGCAATATTAAATATCTTTCATATTGGTGTTTATGAAAAAATTGGAATCAAGGTATGAAGGAAACGTTGGTGCGACTAGTAAAACTGTGGCAACTGCGAGCTTTGATGATGTTAGTGTCTATAACAATGGTATCGCTATACTCGGCATCAAACATCATCATTCCAGATACAGCATCTCAATTAGTAGTAGCTATAGAAGCTCAGCCGAGCGTGAATAGTATGGACGAAATAAATTTCAGCTCACCATTTAGTAATTCGTTTAGTCTAGGGACTCCTTTTTTAGTTGAATACGATAACACAACAAGTCTAAAGGCCATAGAAAATGCGGGTCCAAAAGCTTTAATGTTACATTCGAAGGTTATGGAACTGTTAATGGTTTAAGGTACATGGATAACGGAACAGGAATTTTCCTTACCAATCCAATTGACGGGAGCATTTATCAAAAGGGAGTTATTGAACTAAAAACAGATAGTGACACTATTCAAACTACATACGAATCCATCAGTAAAAAAGGTGATAATGGCATTGTCTTAGATAACGGTATAATGATCTTCAATGCGTCGTCATCCAAAGGTGGAGAGTTATCATTTCTGAACAATACAGTTGCTGCATATAAGGATATACTTGATCTTAGAAGAGGCAATTTAACTACTATTGCATGGGAATGGAAATAGGACTATATTCTATCCCAGTAATAATTGCCTTGTATAATATATTATGAAACACTAGAGCTGAAGGGTATCAGTAAGAACTAGAGTGAAGTTATTCAGTTTCTGGTCGTTAGGCACACGTCCACTCCTTGAAGGCTGCCAGAGCCCAGTTGTATCTAGGATTTTCTGTTGACGTAAGAATTAACACTGATCAAATCGTCTCTATCACAAGTATAGAACCTAATAGGTAAGGCTTTGACAAACGGTTCTAAACGTGTTATTCTATTCTTTTGTTGGCTTTCATTGTTACTTCATAGGTTCCATTTGGGTTCTGCCTTATCCACCCTATATCTCAAAAATCTAAGACCTCTCAAACTAGTTTTTCATTTAATCAAGCGCTTTAGCCATACTTTCAATACCGTCGTGGTCCTTTACAAGCCTTGAAAGAAGATATTTTATTATCTCCACCCACCCCTGTTAGTTCATTAGTAGTGACTATTTGGTGGTCTTTCAAGTCACCTTTGATACCCCCTCATGTCCCATGACTAATAGATATTATGTGGTATCTTATACTCATTCTTAAATTTCCCTATGCAAAATCGAAATAAGTCACTTATTTATTGTGATATGTCAAGGATATAACCAACATGAGCATAGATGGTCACTCACATATTTAATGACCAGCCTCATATCTTGACAATAACGATGCGTTATCTACCTCATTGTATGGAAAGATAATGGGATTCCGCTGTTTTGGGAAACATAACATGAATATGTAAAGAATTCAAACCCAATTCATTTTTTAGTAAAAAGAACGCATTTAGCTTATTGGAGTAAAAACCACGATACAGTGTCTAGTAAGTATTAACTCCCTTTTTCACATGAATGTGAATGTAATGGAACGATCAGTGACGGTGGAAAAATCTCTAAAAGTACTCTCCGATGATAAAGCGTTGATGTTGTTTGAGACAATAGCTCATCAAGATCTGGATCCTCATAACGTCTTGACAAGGTTAGGATTAACTAAACGACAGTATTATTCTAGAATGTTTAGTATGCTAGATGCAGGACTAATAAAGAGAAAGAACGGAACTTATAGTGTGACTTCATTTGGAAAGGTTGTGTACAAGGCACAGACATTAATAGGGCAAGGTGTAAGTTATCACTGGAAGCTTAAGGCAATCGACTCTCTGGAAATGAATTCTTCCCCTATTGTACAAGAAGAACATTTTAAGATTATGGACTTGCTCATAGATAATCAGGAAATTAGAGAGATCCTTTCTCAGCTTTCTAAAGATAAACTGAATGGAGCAGCAGCCCCTACTTCAAAAATAAATAGGAAGGAACTAAGTACTTCAGTCACTCCATATGTTCAAGGTAGATAGGAGAATAAACTAGTAATATCTATTCTCGTACTTGCATCAAAATTCTGACAGTACCTGTTCAGATGAATCAAACTGGCTTCCTTCGATCTGTCCTCTCTGCTGACTTTGAACCCTTGGACCTTGACTAGTCCGAAAACTATCAATCATATCTTGAGCTAAAGATAATTCGTCAGGGTATGATTCTATACCTGCATAATATTGTATGTAAAAAGCGCTTCTAGGGAGCTAGACATTGGTGTAAAAAATATCCACTGGTGAAGATAACCATGAAAACGGTGCTGATAGACTAGATGAATTCTCAGAACCCGTCAATAAGCGCAACGGCAAAGGAAGACAATGCATCAGGAAATTCGGAAATCTTGTATATTAAATCTGCTGATGGACGGGAATCGAACTACAGAAAGTGTCAGCATTGATAGCGCTGTTCCGGGAATTGCAGCATTAGATAGCAATGTATTTGGGCTGATTTTATGCCCGGGGATAGTGGTGTCCTTTTTAGATCTACAACCAGTGGAGAAACATTTGATCCCTCACCTGCACCTGAGTAACTCCGGAAATGGTCCTGTAGAGTCAAAACAAATGATGCAGATTTTATAGAATTTGGAAACATTATGGTAGGAATAGCACGTTACCTAGGTTTGCTACCTGGTCTGGATTCGACTCATGATAGTGATTACGAGCCCTTTGAAGAAGAAGGAATGGTAGTTATTTACAGAAATCTTCAACGTTGGATCGACTAGCAGGTTCTTGTACCAGTTGGTGTCAGAGCCCTGAACTGGTAGCAAATAAAGTGTTCATGCACAAACCATACTGGCCTAGAAATATCTCTGCCAGATTTTCTACCTTTAACGCTGAGTCTTATCTCATATACTCTATCCAGTCTCTGGTGAAGATCATCTTTTGACATGACATTCTATTCTGCATATTTCAGATATGGTTTTCGCGTGTTGCTCTATATCTGAATGCTGTAAGCCAGAGTCAATCTACTCTAACTAACTTTTCCATATAGATAACTGAATGAGAATACGTAAATAAATATAACTAGCAGACAGGTTTACTCATGGTAATACCTAATCTTCAAAAACCTATACATGAGCACGAAAATGTCTACCATCATTTTGATAGTAATAATTTCAGTTTTATTAGCAGTATTTTTTACCTTTTCTTTGTATTTCTTTCCACATCAATATTTGTCTACAAGACAGGTTTCACAAGCCTTACCAAAGATTATCAATGTCAATATAAATACTTCATCGTTATCTGACATGGGAAATTTGCACTTAGGTGAATCCTTTGTTGTGAGTATAACAATTGCCAATCTCGGAGATACTGCAGACTTTCAAATCGCTTCAGTGTCATTTCCTAATATTACTGATAAGATTCCCGACAACATTGCAAATAGAATTGTAATCATATTACATCATAACTTTACTCAAAGTCCGGTCTTTATACAAGCGGGTGATGAAATTGGATCAGAATATGCAGGACTAACTAAAACAACAATTGCAAGATATCCGTCTATCGAATTTTACAATAGTCCATGGGCTACCAACACCTTTTATGAAGCCCAGCTGCAAGTAAAGCCAGTTTCTGAGGGAGATTTTGTTGTATTTGTTAAAGTTGTAGCATTACCCCATACAACTGATCTATCACATTATCCTACTATAGGAATTATAGACCAGCAGCAAGAATTTGTCAATTTATATCATATAACCGTGGTAAAATAGAACTGTAAAAATTGAACCAATCTCTAAAGATGTAGTCTAAATGGCGTAGACAAGAGCAGGAAAGAAAAATTTGACTAACCTGAGGAACAGGCCATTACACACCTATAAAATCAATTGCATATAGGAGTTTTTATCTGCAGACTTCGGCTCGGTAGACGGATATGAACGTCACATCGCAACTAGGCACCCAAACTTACCCGGTTATCCTGGACCCTGCTCATGTCAAGTACTACTGTTGAAAGACAAGATATGTACTGGGACCGTGAAATAAAAGCAGATTTTGAACGGAAATAGCTATTCATTATTTTGATACAGTCCTATTACGCATTTAAATGTGGACAAGAGAAATATTGAGATAGACATCACCCATGACCATAAAGAACTAAATGAATGGTTGAGCGGGTAGGTAAGACTGCTAATGAGATAAGTGATGATCCAGATTATACTCGCATAAAGCTGAATGGACCACATACAGGTTTCATCATCGAATGGGGCATTGGGCTGTCTTGGATGGGCTATCGAGCGATCCATAAATGACATACCTCTACGATATTGATTTGAGGATGTATGCTATAACAATTATTTGATTTCTGTATTCTATTGTTTTCTCTTAACTACTACTAATTAGCCAGGTAGACTAGTAATAGACTCGGTGAAGAAGGGTATGATCTTTATCCTAGTGTAAGAACAACTCTATGACTTTAGACGATCTTGACTGTCAGTTGGCCTCTCTAAGTAAGAGATATAACTAAAAGATTGTTCTAATTCACAAAATAGATGACTTCAACTTCAAGAAAAGCAAAATTAGAGATCGAAATTGAGATTGATATACCAGTAGACATTATTAATGACAAACAGCGGTTTAGTCTAGTTGAGGATGGAATAGTTAGAAGTATTTCCAAAGGTCTCTACGAGCAAGGAGTATCGTTTAGAATCATACGATCAAACCTGAGTTGAATGTTTGAAACCCACGAACCCGTGAACTTCGTTCCTCAGCGATGGTGTAAGTTCAATTAGAATTTTGCTCACTTTTACATTTCCGTGACTTTATTCACAAATAAAGTGCACTCGAGACCTTTCCTGAAATTTAACGCAAAGCATTTGTACTGTGGTCAAACTCACAGACAGAAAGATTGAATGAATATAGGCCATAAAGGACTTTCAGCCCATCTGTGGTTATCGCTAGTGATACATGATTATACTTCTATATCTGAGCAAATCGTAGGGCAGCATTTTTTAAAGCGATTTTAGCCGACGAGGGACATTTATAATGTAGAATTTGAGAGAAGATTATTCCCGATAACTATCTATATTGTAAAAGGAAAGTTTAATATCGATCAATTTTTTAGTGTATTTGAGCTTGAAACAGGTAGCCAGTGTAGAAAGTATAATTAATGCATTATCTGAGCTTGAGGATGACCTAGACAATATTAGCAACAAAACGGATGAAATGAAGAGGCGCCTAATCAACCTCTCTCACGAACAAATTGAACATCTCAAAGAGAAGATTATAAACTTGGCAAATGGCGAAGCAAAAAAAATTATTGATACAGCTAGGCAGGAAGCTGAAAAAGAGTCATCAACCATTCTCAAAGATTCGGAAAACGAACTCGCAAAAATTAAAAAGAATATAGAGTCTTCTTATGACAAAGCAATTGAGATTGCAGTAAAAATTATTTTATGGGGAAAACCCTAATTTACATTCGCATCATTTATGTAAACTTTGACTTAAATTGTTGTACCTTCCTGTAATGATTGAAACCGTAGGTAGCATTATACTGCAGAAAATGTAGTGGCAGTATCCATTTTTCCCATAAAGTTTAATAATAAATTTTGTCCAAGATTCTGCGATGAAACGCCCCTGAACAAGGAGCTGTTACAGCATAAAGTCACCGTTGCTACTGTTTATGGTCGTTCTTATTTTAGAATTATTAATGCGTTAAAGCTTATGAATCTTGCCTTTGAGTCGCTTTCGCCCCAAGAAGCGGCAGAAACAAATACAAAGTTAGTTATAACTACAAGAAGAGAAGCTAAATTTTTGAATAAGAAGGAAATCATTTTGGATACCGATCTTCCAGAAAATCCCGTGTTGTCCAAAGCAAGAATATTTAGAAGTATTATGAGAGGATATCAAGACGATCATTTGATAATCGGAATTGATCCGGGTAACCGCATTGGAATTTCTATAATATATCTACAAAATGAAATTGAAAGTCTAGTCGTATCATCCCCTAAATCTGCTATAGATTTAGTTATAGCATTCTTAGAAGGAATTCAATCTAAAAATAGGATTGTTAGAATTGGTGATGGTGACATGGGTATGTCACAATATATTGCTCGCATGATCAAATTGAAATTCAAGAACGCTGTCAAAATAGAAATTGTAGATGAATATGGTACTTCTTTACCGAGGAACACTGGGGTGAATAGACGCGGAATTCGAGATAAGCTTTCTGCTAAGACAATTGCGCTCAGAAGTGGGAGGCAGTTTCTACATTGACATGCGATGAGAAGCCTGCACGTACAACTTATGTGAAGCTTCTTTGTAGATTATTTGCTTGTTGCCGTTCGAGCGTTAATAATCTTTTGAATTTTTCATATTGCAACTACTTCACTATATAATTTTTGCATAAATTTAAATACTATGTATTACTTTATTGTATTAGGTAGATTAGGTTTTACTTAGGAATAGATGAATTGGAATGACTTGTAAAGGTATATGTGGTAGACATAGGGCCCAAAAACCAGTTGGATCTGGTCGTTATGCTAGTGGACAAAGACGTTGCCAGATATGTGAGATATTCATCAAGTGGGAAGGATTATGGTGCCCATGTTGTGGCTATAGGTTAAGAACAAAACCCAGAAATCTGAAATATAAGGCAAGATTGAGAGCACGTAAAAAATTGCAAGAGGTTTATCCTGAGAAACCTATTCAAGTTCAGGTCTGACTGTAGATCGTAAAAGGACGATTAAGGTCATTAGATGAAAGTAGACTAAGGGATGGTCGATAAAGCTCTAAAGTCTCAAAGCGGAAGAGATTTCGTCATCAAATACGTACCTGTCTCTAACGGATGCATTATTTTGATATCAGAAGATTCCGACCAAATAGGAGCTATCTCAGTTTCCATTTCATCGTCCAATAGAAGTAATACTGCCAAGGTTATTCCAAGTAAATATGATTCAGTATTCCTAAATACTATTACTGAGATGGTATCCAGAATGAAAAATGGAATATGCATAACCTCACTGTACAGCACCAAACAGCTGACATTGGATGATATGAAAACTATTATGGATCAGATACGAGATCTTATTGGAACCTAAGCATAAAAATAATATGTGCTTATATGAGCCTGGTATTCTTTAAATCATATGAATATTACTTTTATTTATGAAGATAATCCTCCATTTGACAGAAAAATCGAAAATGTCACTTCAGGTCTAAAACCAATCTGTAAGAAAATTCTGCAGAGTATCAAAAAAAATGCCGTAATTATTGCTGATTATATCACTTCGATGCAAGCAGAGATCAATCCTTCAGATCATTATAAGAAGAATGTAATCTTGCTTTTGTGCAGATTCTCTCAAAGCAATAAAGATAAGCCATTACAAAAGATAATACGATAAGACGTAGTAGCTTTTCTAGACCGTCTTAGAAAACCTGAATCAGCTGATCCCTTGCACAAATGGATTGGCACTTACAATTTGTATGGAATCTACTTTCTACGTTTCTTTAAATGGTTGTATTATCCTGATGTTGAACCAAGTAAAAGAGCAAAACCGCAGGTTGTAGATAATATCCCACAGTTAAAAAGAAAAGAACAATTCATATACAAACCCTCAGATCTCTGGTCGCAAGAAGATGATCTTCTCTTCTTGAGATATTGCCCATCCAAGAGAACGAAATGCTATCATGCCATGTCTAGGGACACTGGTTGTAGGCCACACGAACTATTAAAGTTAAGAATTAAAGATATTGTATTCAAGAACGCAGGAGGTAAGCAATATGCAGAAGTTCTGCTAACAGGTAAGACATGTTCCAGGCAAATATCTCAAATAGACTCTCTGCCTTACATTAAAGACTATTTAGACCATGAACACCCGCAACCAACCAATTTTAATGCACCATTATTTGCAGGAACGAGAAAGAGTCTTGGTAGAAGATAGGTGTTACCCGTCTTCATAGGATCTATGACAACTATAAGAAAATCTATTTCCCAAACTGCTTCAGAATCCTGTAAGTGTTCGCCAAGAGTATAAACAAAAGATAAAGGAATTATTGAAGAAGCCTTATAGAACTTTAGAACAATGACGGAATATTGAATTTAATAAAAATAGAAGAGAATAGTATCTCTATATTACGCGAAGGTCTGTTTGTTCAAAACTTGACTGATAGCTATCTTTACCAACTTCAATCTCTGTGTCGTAAGTTCCTATATCAGAGTTTGGTCCTAGTTGTACTGTAAATGTCGCATGTCCATTACTATTGGTATACATTGTTTGAGTTGTTTTATCATCATTATCTATTGTATAATCCTGATTAGAGGATATACTTCCTCCTGCTGCTGTAGCTGCAGCAGCTGCAAACGCCGTATTATCCCTTAATGAAGATGATGTGTCATCAACAGCTAATTTTACAAATGCATCCGAGATTGGGTTGCCAGTGTTTCTATCCTTAACGGTTATTGTAAGATACGTCTTCTCTCCTATTTTTACAGGATTCTTTGTATATGAATACTCTACCAAGAATTGGTTTGATATTTGTGAATTATCATTATTACCGCAGCCGACAATTCCTTCAAATAAGGATGAAAACTTTCCTCCTGCAATGTCATTTGTAATACCACAGAAGCTATCACCATCTGTAGCTATGCTCTCTTCACCATCAAATGCAGCTGCTCTACCATCTCCTTCAGCGTCAACGTCAACAGCAGCAATCAAATTGTGAGTTTGAATCGATGACACTGACAGAAATGATAATAACAACAGCAAAGAGAAACATGTCAGTATAGAGCTTGGGGCCAAATTCCTAAATTTAGTTGCTAGTTCTATATTCTTATACATATTACTATTATCATCTCATCCCCTATTTTAAGCTAGTATGATTACCTGCAATTTGACATTTGAAATAAGGAACAATTGCTAATATTACTACTATTATTGCAGTCATCGCCTTATGGAGCAGCTGCAGCTAACCTACCTAACTTCTGCGGCTCTAGCAATTACTCAAACAATGAGCATCAGCTATAAAATTATATGACAAATATTCTATAACTTTAAATGCTATCCATAATTTTATAGTAATAAGATGAAGTCAAAGTTATCTATAACTTTAGTAGCTCTGTTGGCGTTGGGTCTAGCAATCCCGGGTTTGACATTGGCTCCACAACATGTTTTCGCGGACGGTGACGATAATGATGACGACTGTGGATCAGCAGCGGCTGCAGCGGCGGCAGAGGATAGCGCAGCAGGCAGCAGCTGCTTCAGGATGCGACGACGATGACGATGATGGTGGTTCAGCGGCAGCAGCGAGCAGGATCTGCATCAGCAGCAAGCGCTGCGTCAGGTGGATCAGCTGCAGCAGCGGCAGCAGCCAGCTAAATTAGGCAGCGCTGGTTGCTACGCCCAATTTTTTTATTTTCTTATAAATATAATTGCGTTTGTTTTGTCCTTATAGTAGAGTCAACTATGGCTTGAGTGCTGAGGGTAGTACATCCGACTCCCTACCTGTTTGCATCTGATAACATTGTTCCAGCACATTCTGTAGCAGGGTTTATGGTAAATCCAGTTTTAGAACATCAACAACAGGCAAGAACCTCAAGTTATATCGAATTTATGTATCAATAAGCAAGGATCACGATTTAGTAAAGATTCTTAATTTCCTTTATTTGTTAGAAGGCGATCATGAGAGGCAAGGTTCTATTATTCTGAAGAAAGAAAAATCAAGGTGACTATGTTTTTAGTCTATTTGTCTACATCGGTGGCAAGCCAAAGAAGGCTCTCAAACAAGCCATTGCTTGGTCAATCGTGGGTTCATCGACGGCTGAATCTATTAGATTGTTTTCTACTATGCTAGTTAATGCGAATTCTATTACTGCGGCTCCACTCACATTCATACATAACTGTTCGAGCGAGGTTAATTGACTTAATGTATCAGCAGACAGCTCATTCAGGAAAAGATCTATCTTTGTATTACTGAGGAATGAGTAAAACACTCTTCGCATGTGTCTGGTGAGTTTGGTGGACTTGGACTTGGGAATCTTTGTTCAGCCGACAAAGCAACCACGTTCTTTTCTCATTGGACTTGGGAATGTATATTCTGACAGCCCATATTCAGAGGAAAGAATTCATTTTCACAAGCATTGGCTTGTGACGTTGCTTGATTCTTGCCGTATTTCTCTGCGAATACATTTTGTGTTGTTGACATTATTATTGTGGCAGTAGTTGAAAGCAACATTAGTGCTGTTGTTGCTGCTAGTGAGGGAATTACAAACTTGTGTTTCTTCCTTGTCTCTTTGATACGCATGACTAGACTACCGCAAAGATAGGCATTTCAGTTTATTTCGGTTACATGAAATCTGGCTCCTAATTAAATCTTAGATATTTTCTGTGAGATTTTCATTTATTATTCCTTAATGCCAGAATTGCATGGATGATTTAAGTGAGTCGACTCATGATACCTCGTAAATCTATAATTAGTAATGAGGACTACAACGTTTACATTTGATCATTGATCTGTTTAACACTCTTTCTAATCTCATCAATAAGTGTTTGAATCTGTTGATTTTGCTGGTGTATGAATGTAGAGAGTTGATTTAAAAGATTACCCATATTCATGCCTTCCTTATCGATAGTATGGCTACCTAGAGATGGATCTCCAAATAATGAATTATGCATATCGTGTAAATGTTGCTCGTTATAATCTCGTCCTAATATTTTTGATAATACTCTAATTGTATTATCTTGTTCACTCATTACAGTTAACATCCGGCCTACGCTTACAGTAGCAGGGTTACCACCTAACTGTGAATCTAGAAATTGTTTGTTAAATCGTGCTGCATTATAAATGACTTTTTGCGGAGTATTTTCATACTGTGCAGATTTTACATTGTGATCTTGTGGGCTATTTTTATCCTCATTAATCATTACGTTCTGTATACAATCAACCAATATGAGTGATACTTCTGGATAAAGGGACGTCTAGTCTATATCTCCTATCAATCAGCTGTTAGTGCCAGAACTGCAGAGATATGCCAAACAGATTCATCCTTCAGAGATCCCAGGAACCGCAACCTTCCTAAACAAATGTGGAGATACGATGGTGCTCTCAGGATAGTTGGATAGTCTAGACCGAACGCCAACCTTGTTGCCAGCATTTCTGTATGCTGCTCAAGTCGTGAAACAAATCTCATAGAAGAGATCTGGTATTAAAGTCATAGTCATAGCCATATCTCACCAATCTCAGATAAGCAAGAAGATAAGCTGGTTCTTCGTAATGGGACTGAATAAGTCTTGCATCATTCTCTCGCATTCGGTTCTCGTACTCATAATACTAACTTCTGTTATGACTCTGATGTCATTCCCTGCAACTGAGGAAGTTGCTGCTAACAGTAGACTGGATATGCACAGCAGATCGATAGATATTGATATTTGTATAAGATGTAATTCTTCTATACCTGGTCCTCCTGGACCTCAGGGAGAGACAGGTGATAAGGGTGATCTAGGCGAGCAGGGGCCTCCAGGACCTTCAAAAATAGCAGTAGTACCCTCGAACTCATACAATCGCCCGTAGACTTACAGCAGGGAATGTCTGTTGAAGCTACTTATATCAGTGCAGGAGTGAGAGGAGTGTGTGTGTTTACAATAGCGAATTTTTTTGTCAGACATATTTATAATACAGTGTGACCTAATTTGGGGTTCCCCTTTTCCACAGAACGGATCACAATTAACCTATGTCATAACGAAGCCCTGAATTGTAGGACTTTCATTCTTGACAAAATACACTGAAGTGAATACAGTCACAACTTGTATCAACAGAAACAATAACAGATAGGTTTTGTTTCCGTCAAGTCCTCACCAATGATGTTTATCTAGTTTCCATTCGTCTGACACCACTGCTGTGCGAAGAGATGCTATGAGCTTCTGCAAAGTGGGATGGATCTTAGTTAACCTCTTGGACATCATTTATACGTCCATTGCAGCATCTCCCTATGTCTTTTCTGGAAGTTGACAGGTATAATCTGCATGTCACCTGTACGCATCAGCCAGAGCTGCTCCTCTGTGTAGTAATGGTAGTTCTCGAACTTACCTATCCTCCTCTTTAGTTCTCGGATAACTTCTGGATTTGCACCGTCTACATACAGCTTGGTAATATGGTGTCTCTGCTTCAGTTGAAGGATGTGTTTTATTATTTGATTCATTTGTGGCTTGTCAAAGCGCTTTGCATAGCAGACTTCTACCTTGTTGTTTCTGTGTTGGGTAATAACTATATCAAACTTGGATGTATCTCCCCATGCAACATCAATACCCATACTTCTTCCAATCATCACGTTCGTAGACCAGTCCAACATTTCTTGGCCTTGTTCTTGTGTTACTATGGCCGCGACTGATTTCATAATCCATTTTATAAGAAATCTGTCATTGGTCTGTTGGGGAATTAGTCAATTATGAAAGATTGTTCTCTAATATGGCACGTGACATCTTTTTCATTTGTCAGGGCCTGTTCCGGCCAGTCAGTGCGTTGGTCGCATCAATAATCTATAGATGGGATGATTAAAGTTATAAAAACTGCTTTGCAATACATAAGGTAATGACTACCATCATGGTTGGAATTCAGAATTCAGTTATCGGTACTGGATACCTCGGATGATTTTGAGATTAGGGAGATTTCCAAAGGTAATGACCCATTAGGTAGGAAGTCAGATCCTCCAAGGGCCAAGCCGCCATGCTTAGCATTTGATCCTCAAAACCCCGATCGCGTATACTGGGGTACTTTCGATAATGGTCTGTGGAAAACCGATGACCGTGGCCAGTCTTGGATTGATATTGGAAAAGATACTTTTTCCAGCCCCCAATTCATGTCCATTGTGGTTAGTTCTCTTAATAGTGGGGATAGGTTTAACAAGGTATATGCGGGAACCGAGCCAAGTGCACTCTATGTTTCAAATGATGGAGGGGATACTTGGGATAGAATGAAAGCATTAAATGATTTACCTTCATCAAAAACTTGGAACTTCCCTCCTAGACCATGGACCCATCACGTTCGTTGGATCGAACCTGATGCGATCAATCCGGATTATCTTTTTGTCGCTATAGAAGCAGGAGCTCTGGTACAAAGTCGTGATGGAGGTAAAACTTGGATAGACAGAGTTAAAGAAGGCCCATATGACACACATACTTTGGCCACTCATCCAAAAGCGCCCAAGCGCCTCTATTCGTCTGCAGGTGACGGGTACTTTGAAAGTTTTGATTATGGAGAATCATGGACTAGACCCATGGAAGGATTGAGACATAGTTACCTTGTTGGGCTAGCAGTTGATTCAGGCAATCCTGATGTTGTAATCGTCTCAGCTTCCGATGGCCCTTTTAAATCATTTTCTCCCAACGATGCTGAAACATTTCTATACCGGAAAGATGGTGAGGATAGGAAAAAATGGAAGGTTGTTTCAAACGGCCTTCCTGAACCAAATGGAACCACTATGTCGATCTTATCATCGAATCAAAAGGTTCAAGGAGAGTTTTATGCCGTCAACAACCATGGTATCTTTATTTCAACTGATTCGGGTGAATCATGGAGGAAACTTACTACTGAATGGCCAAACGAATATACTCCTTTCGCGCTTGCTGTTAGCGACTAGTAGTAAAATAGGTCTAGTATTCGGTTCATTAAAGGCCATTGAAAGGTGAATCGACTGTGTCGACTATGACTAATGTTACTTGATATAGAACAGTACATGGTGCTAAGATAGTAGCCTCTGTTGCTTCATCTCTGACAAGAATAGATCCTTTGATGTTTAGTAAATTTGTTACTTGTTACAATAACAGTCTTACACACGCCCATTGGTTTAAGATTAATATTAGAAGATACATGATACATCCCATCTGCGAATATCTGACCGGAAATCACAATATTGAATCATAAATCGTAGTGCCATATTGTATTTCTTTTGCTATATCTTTTCCCAACCAAATCGATCTCTATCATCCTTAGGTGTAGATTGTCTAGTGTAATTCAGAACTAAATCGTGGTTCCATATCTTTTCATAAAGAACTCTTCATCATTCTCCAAATCAATTTTTGCAAGCTCTGCTGGTGAATAGCCATAGAATTCAGTTTGTTCTAACCCCAAAGACTTTCTGATTCCGGCCTATGTACATTTCTCATACCTTCATTATCAGAATTTCAAATGATATAATAGATAGATATTGATCCAATTACCTTAATAAGGTGCATTGAACCAGCAGCTGTTAACGTGTGCCAGTTGTGGTAATAAACAATATGTTCACCTACAGTTAGTCGAAGTCTGTGATAGGTGTGGCGCTAAGAACTGGACCACATAAAGGATATCAATAAGTGACTCTAAGCGTCGCGCTAAGCTTCAGTTAACGTATATAATGAAGCAATCCCTTTTTATTTTTTAATCTTACTTATTTCCGATGTCGGGATTACCTTCTACTTGTAGAATATAGAAAATATGTTATACTTTTGAAAAGTTAATAACAATTAAGGGTCTGGCAATTCTATGAAAGTGAGAATATATTTTCATATAAATTGAAAATACACTCCCCCAGTTCTGGCCTTATTGTTCGTAAAGATGAAATTGAATTTTTACATTGGACAGCAACTCGAATCTATTCTGGGTCGTTTGGCCGATTTGAAATACGGTGAAAGAACACGAGCCATCGAGATTACAGAAGCAAACACACACTTAAGTATTTAAGATTGTGAAGTTACCCGTACCTCTACAGTCTCCCTAATGATATTCATTTCGCCATTTACGGTCCATCTGCCACCATTTAGGTGCGATAACTTAGGAGCAGATGTCCACACGGTTCCCTCAGCAGTAACTTTCGCAAATCCTCTTTTGTTTGGACTCAATTGAGTTCCCGTTCCAGTTCCTGCAATAGATTCACCGTTTTTAGTCATGTGTAAATACTTTATGGTTAGTGTTGCACTTCCATCTGATAGCATTGTAGATTCTACTGTGTCCCAGTGAACTCATGAATAGTATTTTCCAGTGACCTGTCCCTTGCCATTAGTCTCAAGCCTAACAATTTCATTGTTAATATCAACGATTCGCGTACTTGTTGCTTTGGCTTTTACGATGACATCATATTTGGCAGATGACCGCAACTATAGCTGGGATTCCCCTTCCAGCAATCAACCTTAACTTGACAGGTTTGGATGGTGGACTACGAAATGGCGTTCATTCCCTGTGACTCTGATGGAGCAGTATGGGGGCACCACCTGGACCTAATAATATGTCAGCAGATGCAGTACCAACTCATGCTTCGCCCATTACCAATGGGAAATCATACACTTCATTTTAATGGCGCGAAGCATTGTTTTAATAAAATTATGTATTTGTTTGCTGAGGCGGTCTCCTACTGGTACTGTATCTATTACTGTGAGACTAGCTGCATCTATCAGAGACAACGTGTGCATTTACATTTGCTACATAGACTCTATTATTTACAGGATCATATGCTACATCAATTGGGTCTCCTCCTACATGTATAAGCTCTACAATTGGAGGCACTAAAACGCCAAGAACTTATACAACGGATAATAGAAAAACGGGAATAGTTTCATGTGAATGGGTAAGCCTCCTTACTACAGCAGAAGTACTTAGTCCATTTTTAACAATAGATTGCAAACAATAGATTGTAAAAGTTTGAACAAGTATAGAATCTCCGATAACAATGGAAGGAAAAGTTTGTCGCTAGCATGTGTTTGAATGTGTGACTCTTTTATCGAATTTGAATCCAACTACAAATACCAGCAGTAAATAACTGGGGTTGCCCTTAGTTCTTGAAACCATCTTTATTGCTATTACACCTAAAATTCCCGATTTCTCCAGAGCAGACACGACACTGAACATACCGAAGAGAAATAGTATGATATCTAGGTTAATTGCTTTAAAAGCAGATTCTACACTTATCACCTGAAAGAGCACCATCAATAGTGCCCCAACTGTCATTGATGTCCATATGGGAATATTGCCAAACCTTCTTCTTTGTATAATTAGTACATAGACCAATACTAGAATTCCTAGGGACACGTATGCGCTTATTGCCAACAATCTTTAGATGTCTATGATAAAAGGTCGAAATCGATAATAGATAACTGTTGCTAAAATAATTTACAACTATGTTATCTTGGTTATAATGGATTCCGCACAAACCAGCCGTAGAATATCACTAGCGATTTCATTCGTGAAAAAATGATATACGATAACTAGTAACACCTTGCTTACCAGCATTATTCAGATAGGCCCAGAGGTCATTTAGACCATCAAATAATGATTTGCTCCGGAAGGTTGGTAAGGACGTAATGTAGGGCTTCGCTGTCGAAAGGAGGAGTGGAGCATTCTATTTGGAATTGGCCCGGATCTTAATCTACTGTATCGCAGAAATAGTTATTATCTACACCAGTTGCCACTTCGACGCTGATGAATGCACTATTAAAACCGGATACGTCTGTGTCACTTATAGTAAAGGCAGTAACAACCCCGTCAGGATCCCATTCTACTGCATGTCCGCCTGCACTATCAAAAACAACTACCTTCTTCATAAAACTCTCTGCAGATTTTGTAGAGGTAATAGTATTATCAGCGATATCGCTTGAACCTATCTGTATACGTTCGTCCGTGAAGGACCGTCTATCAGATTTCCGCTAGTATCTCTCGTCGTTATGGTGGCTGTGAAAAAAATGTTGTTCAGTCGGTCTCTAATCTAAGGTGTGTGAGGGGGAAGAACGGTAACCACATAATGTAAAACGGAACCCTCTGGTGGTGCAGAGGAGCATACTATATCAAATCCCTCGACAGCATCGCTAGCTACATTGACTGGATCACAAAGATGGTTCGTGGAACCCAGTGGCAGAGACTCTACTATGATACTGACCATGGTAGAGTCACCCCCAAAATGTCTGTCTTCTTCTATTCCAAAATTCGTTTGCACTCCATCAGGATTCCATCCCAGAGCGTTACCTGCTGCATTATCTTGCAACGTAACCCTCTTCATAAAATTCTCTGCAGGTTTTGTAGAGGTTATGCTGTTATCAGCTATGACATTGGCACCTATCTGTTTTATAGTATAAGCATTGGATTGAGTAGGTCCGTCAATGACGGTGTTGGCAGCGTTTCCTAGTCGTAACTGTAACTTTATAGTTAGAGCTCGGGTTCAGTGGATTGTTAATATTGGAGAATTCTAACCTAATTTTTGTACCTGCTGGTACATTTACAGCGTTTGTTACTGTGTATGTCAGCGTTTGTCCCGACTTACTGACAGTACCAGGACCTATTCCTTCTGCCTCATTAAAGAAAGAACTACTTGGTATCGTAGTACCCGCTGGAAAGGTCACCTGTATAGTCTTGATAGCACCTGCAGTACCAGTCAGAAATACAACATCGTAGAAAGAATTAGTGTTGACAATGTTATTTGTTGGTCTAGCAGAAAGAGAAGAAAGTGCTTGAATAGTAAAGTCACTTCCATCTTGACCTATAGTCGATGGTCCTGAAGTACTACTATCAGTAGAGAAGGATGAGGCTGCTGCTGACGCAGGATTCACTAGTATAAAGATAGGTGATGATACGACCATAAGCGTAATAATCAATGTTAAACCAAGTCTTAATCCTGACCTAGTCAGCGGTTTGAACGGTGATCCTAGTGAAGATCCCCTTATCATGTATTACAGGCTTGGTTAATCCGACTTATCTGCAGTTAGAGACTCTTCTCTTCCAAAGAAGTCTTAGATTTTGACTTGAAGATTCAATGTATCCATTGATATATACTATTGTGATTGCAATAACAACCTCAAAGCCTCAGATAAGACATCTCAATATTGCAGATCAACTATATTCATGACATCTGCTAATCCGCTATATCCTAAAGTTATCTAATGTGTCAGTTCTTTGGAGGCTCGTAGTTGCATAAGGATAGCCTGAATGAATCAAGGATATCATCATGTGATGTCTGTTGTTTGTCGAGCTTCCAATCATCTATCACAACTGCGGTCCGTAGAGACACGATTAGTTTCTGTAATGATGGATGGATCTTGATGAACCTCTTGGACATCAGTGTATATGTCCATTGTAGCATCTCTCTATGTCTCTTCTGAAAGTTAACGGGTATTATCTGCCAGCTGTTACTGCTTCGCAACGACCATATCTGTTCTTCCGTTAGCCTTCCGTAATAGTCATGGTACTCCCCTATCCTTGACTTGAGTTCTCTTATGACTTCTGGATTTGCGCCATCACAATATATTTTAGTACAGTGATGCCTCTGCTTCAGCTGCATGATATGATTGATGATCTCATTCATCAACGGTTTCTCGAAGCTCTCTGCATAGAATACTTCTACTCTGTTGTTTCTATATTGAGTAATGACAATAGCAAACTTTGAAGTATCTCCCCAGGCGACATCAATACCCATACTCCTTCCTATCATCGTACTTGTGGACCAGTCCAACATTTCCTGTCCTTGCTGTTGGGTTACTATGGCTGCTTCTATATCTAGCACATGGAAGACATTGCCAACCTTTCCTAAGTACTTGAGGTTGTATTCTCGTTCAAAGCTAGGCGATGCTTTGGCCTTCTGCTACAGTAGTAACAAACGGCAATCGATTTTCAACAGCAAAGAGGCTTTTCAGTCTGGCTATTAATCCGATGGCAAGTTCAATCCTAGGACCTGTTACGATGCACATCTGTGAACCTTTTAGACTATCATTCTTCATGCAGAGCCAAGCCATGTAACGCAACATAAATTCAGTAATGCCTAATCCAGTTGCTTTTTTGATCCAGACATGTTTATACTTCTGCAGTGTATCGAATAACAATTGTTCATAATCGAACATAGGCATAGGCTGTCCATTCTTCTGAGGTAGGCCGATGGCATGGTTGAAACAGCAAAGATTTGGGTTACTATCAAAAATCTTGTACGAAACTTTTGCGTTAGATGTAGATGAATTTTGAAATCTTATTTTTTTCGAATAAATTTTCGAAATTTCAACTTCTAAATTTGAATTAGGCCACTGACAGTAAAACGGTAGTCCCTGCAATAATTCGAATTGATTTGGTGCAGTAGTAAATCCGAATTGCTGTTCGTACCTGTCGAGTATTTTATCGAGACTATTTAATGTCATGTGTGACTAACTCATTGTTTTGAGGCACAAAACTCCTGCCTCGATATCTGTCAATAAAATCGACTGCCTTCTGAATTACGTTAGCATTGCTAAGAAGTTCTATCTTCATTTGATATGCCTGCATGCCAATTTGTAATGACTGCAACTTCTCGCGATTCTGTAATTGTTATCACACCATTGCTTGAGTTGGCAATATCCCAGGTCTTTGTTAGTATGGCGTCCAATCCCACAAGACATTTCTGATATTCCAGTGGTAGAATTTCATTGATGTACTTGCCTATGTTTTCACGGGCCCGCTTCCGCAAATACTGCAAGTCCCTGTTTACTGTGGCTAGCCCTACATGCAGAATAGATGCAATCTGTGGTTGGCTGCGGCCTTCGCTAGATAACTCTAATACTTTATTCCTGCGCCATTGCAGCCTTTCCGTTTCTGTGCTCAATCTTTCCACCACCTGATTTTCCTACATTGGTTCTAAGTCCAACTCGAAATGATACACACAAATAGTCAAAATCCCATATGTGTCTGATTCGCTGCGATATGCTGTAAGGCAGTGCCGTGTGCAGATACCGTCGCGGAGTATTCCCCTTCATCAAAGTTTAATGTTCCATTTGAAGTATTCACAAGTATCACATCAGTTACACCTTTCGGTAGTTCTGCATGATATAAGCACGATCTTCCCATGCTTGATAAACTGATAGTGCTATTGCTGTCAAGAGTGCCACTAATAATGGCGTTCCCAATATTCAAGGTCTGTAAATTAGGAACACTACCTGTTACTATATTTATTTTAGGACTTTGCAGCAGCATTACATGGCACCTTCAGAGCGATATGACTATGCCCCTCCACACTTGTAGAAAATGGGGTGAAATCCATTAATAGTACATAATCGCCATCGTCTAACTTTCCACTTAGAGGAATATGTTCTGAAACAATAAGGTTATCAAGGGTATGGGCTGCGTGTTGCTGGGCCATGGTATTATTCACCGTTGACTGCGATAGTCCATACACATCAATGCTGATAATATGACTGATAAATCCTACTGACAATATCGCTGCTAAAAGTATCCCAATATTCAGTACAACACTGAAACTGTGGAATTGCATATCAGATATTGAAGGAGTGAAATATTTAAGGGGTATTGGGATCAGTTGATCTTTATGCCATTTTGGATTTTGCCCAAGCTTCTTATGCAATGATGACCATATGTAAGTACAAGTGGCAGCTAAGTGGGGGGTCAAGAAGCCCGTCAAATCCGAAGAATGGAACACAACAGGTTGTTACTGACGCTGCAGATGGTTCCTACCATCTTCAAGTCTTTGTAAATGGAAGTTGGATACACGACTATAGATGTAAAGAACAGACGAACAAGGACTGCAAAAAGAAATAAGAAAATAGGAAATTGTCGATGCATTCCTTTTGTGATAGTCCTCTTTCATCCTTGTCTCAAAATGGTAAATTCCTTATGGTTTCTGACAGGATCCGAAAGCCAACCTAAAAGTTCTTCTAAAACCTTATGTTCCATTGGTCCAGCACCATTATTTCAATACACCCAGTTGTAAAGTGTTTTCATCTATCAGGGGCCTCATGTAATCCGGAAACATTGACTTTGAACGAATCCGCTTCGCTTCTGATATCCAACTGGGCAGTATCCGCCTGGAAGTTGCGATGTTAAATCGTCGTTCGTTAATTTAAGTGCGTCAAGTTTACACATGTTACCGCCAGGAACAGGAGCAGTAGGAGTGGGAACCTTATGATAACTTGGTGGGCAGCTCCCATCTGGAAGCGGATCATGAATTTTAAGGCTACAACGGTCGTTGTTTACGCCGCTAGGAAAATATCCTGACAGACAGCTTCCATCTGGGGCTCGATAGTTAGGCTCCTCTTCAAAACATAACGAATGCTGCTTCTCTGTGATATGAACTCCACCATCATTAATTGCACACTCGCCTGCAGGTAGATATCCTCCGGTTTGTGGGTCAGGGCAAAAACCATAAATATCATGTCCACCGCTACGGTCATTAGGGTCTGCTCCTGGACATGCCGGTGCGTGAAAAGAGCCATCATAACACTTTTGCGTAGGTGGATCAAAAACACCATTACAGCTTCCATCTGGATCCACGGGCTTTTCCTTGATACCTCCACCTGGTGGTACTGGTGGTAGTCCCAATCCACCACCTCGCATATCAATTCCCGGACACCTACCATTATCATCTATTGGTAGGGGTGGACATGTCTCTTGAGTTAGACGGAGCAATGGATCGATTTGTTCTGTAGGAGTTGCTGGCAGAGTATCAGTTGGAGGCTGTTCTGGAGGTGTGTTGGTTGGAGGAGTTGCTGGTGGAGTTGCTGGTGGGTTATCTAAACGACAATTAACAAATCCAGTTCCAGGCTGACCCGCATTACCTGGGCTTCCACCTGCTTCATGAGATCCTGCTGGGCACTCTCCGTTTACTGCAGGTACATATTGCGAGGGAGTTGTACCACCTGTACTACCACCATCAGTATTAGGAACGGTATCTTTCTCACATACTTGGCTTCCTGGAAACTTGTGAGATCCTTCTGGACAGGTGCCATCAGCATTGGGCATTACTAGCATATGACTATCTTGTGTTGGTGCAGTCGCAGGTGTGGGGCAATTACCATTAGCATCAGGCGTTGAACCATCAGGACAGGTTGTTTGCTGATTTGATTCGGGAGGGGGCGTTAAGCCTTCAGTTTGTTCTTGTTGGGATATATCTGGAACACAGAGATTCGCATTCTCATCAAGATGCTCGCCTGCTGGACATTGGATGCCTTGGTCACCAGTACCCTCATCTGGAATAGGAGTGTCGCTATCACCTGAAGGGCCACCACCTTCGTCATCGTCCGCACCTTGGTCGTTACCGCCTGTATCTCCGCCATCACCGCCTGTATCTCCGCCATCACCTTCGTCACTTCCTCCATCTGAAGAGGCCAGTAAACCAGTGTCATTTATCGTGATGGAAGAAAAACCTAATGACTCAATAAGGGAAATACCAAAGCGAAGCTCAGAATTAAGGCTAGACAACCGTATTGCTTTGACATGGAATTAGCTATAACATGAGCCTATTAAAGTTATAGAACATTTTATGGAGATATATCATAACTTCTAACCTAAAAATGGTATATATTACTTTAGTTATCGTTTTGTGGAAGTTTGAAATCCATACCGTAAACGTCTGCTGTCATTACCTCAACTTACAACGCGTCAATATTCTAATGAAGACTAGAGAGACATCCTAACTGCTTTAGTGTGATGTAACGTTATCAGTAATTCTTCGGAGCCTAAAGCCCAATACCCAAGAGACCTAAAGGTAATACTAAGAAGAAACGTTGAAGATATTGAGTCATAGCTCGATGCTGCATTCCCATTGTATCCCATCTCACCAGTGCTGATCCTTGGAGGGTGTCTATAGCAGTATCAGATGCTACCAGTTTAAAGAACTTGGGGCATAATGTTACACTTATGCTCAACTCTCAACTGCCAAGAGAAAGTTAGGTACTGATTAATCAAAGGCTTGCAGTAGAGGCTTGTGAAATGCATTCTCGAATACCATCGCGCTAGCGATAGTTGGAATTAGAAATGCTTGTAACTACTGCCAAAGCTGAGGAGATAACCTAAGCCAGAGAAAAACGAAGTGACAAGACCGTTTCCACTCATTCGCTTCCGTCCTCGCTGCTGCCACCAATAGTTCCGTTAGTAGCCAAAGTTAGTAAAGGTCCAAATGTAACACCGTTATCAGGTACTCACTCTCATAACAGGTGTATCGTCCGTAGCATTCGTTTCCCACCATGTAACCACGACACTATCCGCCTCTGAATCTATCTCCGCTCGCGTAGAATCTGCATCAGTTGTATTACTCAAGTTGATCTTATCTCCGAAAGATGTACCACCATCGGTAGATGCCCTGAATAATACCTCATCATTGCCTGTCTCGTTTGTCCACCATGCTACATACACGTTGTCACCTGTGATAGCAGGAGGTGCTTTTTTCTCAGCAATTATGGACTCCTCGAATCTTAACTCTGCTAACTGGGGTCTTTTCTCGAATTCAAGATGACCAATCCCTGCTCCAGCGTCTTCTACAAGTCTTTCCTGATCTTGTGATGGGAGTGAAGGTTGGCCATAGGCTGATTGTATAATCGGATTGCCTAACACCGACGACAACAAAAGGACTGCACTGCCTGCAATAGCTAATAACCAAGTTTTTCCAGCATAGCCCTGATTGCCTTTATTGGCTCTTCTCATCTGCTTGGATACAGAACAATGCATAAGAAATCTTCGGGTTAAAAAACAATGATATTTGCATGGTTCAATCAATCTTACTAAAAAGTTTTCTAGTGCTTTCTAAAGTGCAACAGATTAGATAAGGTATTACGATCATGATGACGAGTTCTAGAGTTACTTTGATTTTGTACGACTATCACGAATGTATCATTTCAGCATTCATCATTAGACTGAGCAATAGACCTTGCATACCCGTATCATCAGGCAACATTATCTTGTCATTAATGATCAAAGATTCTTTGGTGGCTCATAGTTGCATAAAGAGAGTCTGAATGAATCTAGAATATCATCATGCGACGTCTGCTGCTTGTCTAGCCTCCAGTCGTCTATTACAACTGCAGTCCGCAGAGATACTATCAACTTCTGCAGTGATGGATGTATCTTGATGAATCTTTTAGACATCAATGTATACGCCCATTGTAGCATCTCTCTGTGTCTTTTCTGGAAGTTGACTGGGATGATCTGCATGTCTCCGGTTCTCATCTGCCAGAGCTGCTCTTCTGTATAGTAGTTATAGTTCTCAAATTCGCCTATACGGAATGGTTTTAAGTTTGCTGGTATCCCAGGCATCTATTGAATAGTAGTAGTAACACCCTAATGGAGAATTTGCATCTGCAATTTTTGAGGCTCCATACTATTCATAGCCCAAATGACGGATAATGGAGTACAAAAAAAGAGGGTGTGTAATTACCTATTCTAATGATGCACTATTCTCAGCAGAGTTGTTTGCACTTGACCCATCATCTACATCTTCTGAATGTTGATTGTTGCTTTGTTCTGCAGAGTTATCGGATGAACCTGAGATATCTATATTGTTGCTAGCCTCATTAGAAGACTCTGAGTCATCTGATATGTTCTCGTTGCTCTGATTATTGTCTTGATCAATTTCGTTGTTATTCGCTGGTGTAACTTCACCTGATTCAAGGTCTTCTATGCTTTCTATATTTGCATTGTTGGTACCTTCATTAGTAGCTGTAGAATCATCCTCTACATTCTCATTACTCTGTTCATTATCCTGGTTAATGTTATTGCTAGTTGCTGGTTCTATAAACCCTCCTACGACATTTAGAGAGTTTCCTGCGGTATTCCCACACTCTGAGCCATCAGTACATTCCTTATTTTCCTGCTGATTGTTTTGGTTTAGATTACTTTCTGAGGCAAAGACTGTGGAGTCGCCATTATTTGCTGCGGTATTCCCACACTCTGAGCCATCAGTACATTCCTTATTTTCCTGCTGATTGTTTTGGTTGAATGTAACGGCATTGGATTCGCCAAGGAAAGGTACATTATTATTCGCCTGATTGCCACATTCAGAATCATTAAAACATTCTTCATTGCTTTGCTTATTGGTCTGTTTCAGGTGTGAGTCGAATGCGAATCCCAGAGTCCCGTCATTAGATGCTTGGTTGTTGCATTGCGTTCCATCTGCACATTCTTCATTTTTCTGCTCATTGGTCTTTTCTGAGGAACTATCGAGCGCACCGAATACAGATCCTATGTTTTCAGCTTCATTACTGCAGTGCGTTCCATCTTTGCAATCTTTATTATCTTGTCGATTCTCCATATCAAGTCTACCGTTTCCCGTTTGAACGTCACCTAGGTTACTGGCTCCATTACTGCATTGAGTATATCGATACAATCCTCATTGTTTTGCAAGTTCCTTTGTACCAGTGTTGCATCAAATGCGAATGTCGTGGCTCCTAAGTTGTCACCTTGGTTGTTGCATTGTGTTCCGTCTATACACCCTTCATTGGTCTGCTTATTTATCTGCGTGATACTACTTCTTTCGGAAAATATGTGTTCACCGAGATTAGATGCGGTATTTGAAGCAGTAGAATCATCCTTTGTATGTTCATTGGATTGCACATTAGCCTGATTAACTGCTGAATCAATAGTTCCCTCCATAGAAGCAAGGTTTCTTGCGACATTTATGGCCGTAGAGCCATCCTCTGTTTCTTCATTACTTGCCAGGTTGTCCTGGTCTATTAATCCGTTGTCAGAAGATGATATCACCGCAGCGTTGCCGACGTCATTAGTACAATCCGTGTTATCTATGCAATCAGTGTTGCTCATATCATTAAACTGGTCTATGGTTGAATCGGTGGAAGAAGGAGGGATATGACCATCATTGCTAGCTAAATTAGTACAAACTGACTCATCAACACACCGTTCTACTAATTCTTCATTACGTTGGATTATCGTGTTTATCGCGTAAGCTTCATTGGATTGTGGATTAGCGGCTCCGAGCATACTCATAACGGCTGCCGAAATAACAAAAATGTAGGCACCCGCGAATACCCTTTTTCTAGTTGACCATGCCGATCTCTTACATATCTGAGTATGAGAAGAGGCGTCTAGCTTACTATTAATAGCATACTTCTTTATGACCACCATAAGTTAGTAGGTTGTCAGTACAACTTTTATTTAAGCAGGCCCAGATATTTGTTTTGACTTTTAACTTAATCCAGTGAATTTCTTGCATGAACGCTACTATGTGAGATAGCCTACTTAGAAAATACGCTTCCTAAGCCCATCCTCACTGCGATGGTTTTCCAGCTCAACAAGTTTAGGACATTTGGATGTTTTTTGGTGCTACTCTCTCTTTAGTTCTTTAGTTTAAATCGTATATCATACTACAAGATATGATCGTATATCTGAATTTTAGCTCTTAAGGAGCTCAAATTTTATTCATCTGAATATCGCCAATGCAAGGATTGTCTCTTACTAATTCATTCAGACATTGGTTAACTTAAGCATGTGACCGACTTGGTAGCCTGTGAGCGATACCTACTGCAGGTAGTCATTTGAAGACTCTAAATTGAGTAAATTTCATCAATTCTTGTAGGAGAGAGAATCGTCAAAATCTGTTGATTGGGGATAGGCCTCCTTGTTGGTATAAGTGCACTAGGCCCACATGATAGAGTGGACAGCGGGCTGTCAAAGAATTGAAGGAACAGTACAATTTCAAATAGGCCAGTTTATTGGTCCCCCTATAGCGAGCACCCTCCTTCTTCACTTTCAAACCTGAGCTATATGCTAAGTGCTTGGGATTTGGCGTATACTCCTCCTCTAATATCTCCTGTCTATTCTCTATCCCTAACTATCTGAAGGTATTTTCATCAATGCCTATACGCGTGGCTTCTGGGACTTTCTTCGCTGGGCATACAACTTCAATTTGATATTATATTATATTTTGCGTCAGATACGAAATTAAATGGTCCCGTTGCTGTGAAGTCAATTAATGATCCACTAAAGCGAATTTCGTGCTCACCAGCAGGAAGGGGCTTCAAAAGAATCCAAAAACCTTTAATTGTAGTAATAAGATTTACATTGTTCTCATCGTCGTTGCTGGCCCGTAAGGATCATATGATTCAAACTTTTTCGGATCTAGTCCAATTCAACCATGATACGTCATCTCATGCTTACATACAACATCTTTTTAAGAAGTGTGTAGCCGAAAATAAGCCATCGTGCAAAATGCTTCCGGAGCAACTTTCATCGTTAAAGAGATGGCAAAGCACCTTGGTAACTTGCTATTTGTGAATGGTGTATTCACATTCCTTGTTCGCAAAAGAACAAAATCAGGAGCAGAGTACAATATCAAGTTAATTGGACAGCCGACTAACTACTTTAAATTTAGCGCCGCCATCATCGGCATATCGTTTGCGGTTATTGCAATTTTAATTGTATATGTATTCACTCAAAACGTAATGATAGTAATTGCTGCTGTATTCATTTCTCTTGGGACGGGGCGACAGATCTTTGCCTCGGCGCTGGATGTCGTAACAACTAACCTGAACACCTTCTTGTCATCTTGGGCATCAACTCTTCTATTGCTTGCAAAAAATAGGCTGATGGTGACGACGACAGATTGGCGTTCCATAGAAAGGCGAATCGAGCTGATACTCATGAGCAGGGGGCTTGGGTATAATTTGCCTGTTAAATTTGATGGGGTGAAACCAGAATCTCAGCAAATATTATTAGAGTATCTGGATGAGCATAAATGGGAGTTAGAGTATCAACAGCCTATTACAGATGATGATTCTAGCTGCCTTGCATTTGTCCAATACGAAACTAAAAAGATGAAAGAGAAGTTGCAGATATATGATGATCTGGAAGAACTACAGGAAAGGAGTGGAGGCGTTAACGCAGTAATCCTGATAGCATTGGGAACGTTGATTTGGTTAGTTTCATAGTTTTGGCACTACTGGCAGTTCTAAAAAGAGACTCAATAGTAATAACATAAACCTAGCTATTATAGAAGGGCCAAACTATCGAATGTTAATACCAGAACTTTTGAAATAACCTTCGCATTTGGTGACAGGCAATCTTCCTTCTTTCGTCAAGCGCCTTGGTTTGGAAGTTCATAGTTGCATAGTGACAATCGAAACGAAGCAAGTGTCTCAACATGAGATGTTTGCTGCTTGTCTAATCTCGTCATCTAATACCGCTGCCGTTCTTAAGGAGACTATCAACTTCCGAGCGGAGGTTATGAGAATTCATGATTCAAAATTTCACTTGTAACAAACATAATGTACTAATGAAAATAACATTATGTTTTAGCATGTGTGTAGCAAAAAAATGCTACTTAGTGCAGATAACTGACTTCCCAGATGGCAGGGGCGCTTGCTGTTTCGTTGGTTCCTTCCCACTGCACATTAAGTGTACCTGTGCCCGCTAACCGCATATATTCAGGGGTTCCGTAGATGGTTGCATTAGTATTAACAATGGTGGGGGGGTGTGCAATGATTGAAGGGTTAGTAAGAGTCAGAGTAGCTGAATTTGAGCCGTTCTTCCATTGTAAGGTCAATATTTCTGGGTATGTATGTACTCCTGAAGGAGAAGTAAAGTTTTTCCCTGATGTGTGCGCAGTAACGCCCTGCATAGTTTCGACCAAGACCTCACTTGGCCCATTTCCTTTGGCCAAATAGGCATCCACGGTTTTCTGATGGTTAAATGGCGCTGAAGTGGTCAGTTCGAACATGTCTATAGTGTAGTTTCCATAATGACCAGTTGACCAGTACCAGCCGTCGTAGTCCTGGTTCCAGTTGACTGTTCCCCACTGCTTGTCTATATACCCTGTTCCCTGTATGCTGTGAGACTGGCCGCCGTAGGTCAAGTTACCATGAACTTTAGCAAATGGCATTGGATCATTCGTAGCGCTGAATCGTGTCAGCGATGAGTCGAAATACCACATACCACTGCCGCCAAATCTTGTGGGTGGAGCGGCAATTTCGTAAACTGATATTAGCCCCTACTCCATTCTCCGTCGGTGGAACGTGCAAATTAATGGTATTCAAATCACCACGAGCCCAGATATCACCCATCGTTACGTTCATTGTATCGCGTGCAGCCTTTGAATTGGGTAGCATCTACCTTCGTTTCCCCTCCTAAATGCGTGCCATTAGGAGTGGTAACGGCTATAGTGGCGTAGGGCTGAAGCGGCCCATTGTTGTCAACCCACGGCTTTACAAGTAATGTAATTTGGGTTGTTGAATTATCATCGAATTTTCCCTGAAAGTACCACCACTCAAATGTGCCTGGCATTGGATTGGTAGCCATGCCAGCATCTGATGGTTGCATCGTAGGTGCCTGTCCTTCGAATTTCCTATATTCTTGTGTGTCTCCTGTGATTATCTTGTTCGTGTCATTTTTCGTAGTTGCATTCGTAGTTGCATTTGCGAAAGAAGTGTACGATGAAATGCTTATCACTCCTGACACTAGTACTGCTACTGGTAACCATTTTGGTTGGAACGATCATATTACCTCCTCGAATAGGAGATAGTCCTTTTAGTTTGACCTTAAGAGAATTTTGATTATTTCTGTCTTTCGACATTCGATTTTACTGGATTAACCTAGTATTTACATTTTTTTTAACAACGGTAGTGTGGTGCAACATTATCGTTAGCCTACATAGTGCACATTCAAAGTCACTCCATAGGCAATGAAGTTGACCCGCGAAGTTTACGTCCTCTTTCCGAAGCCTTTTAAAGATTGGAGCAGCCTCTACACCTGCCTTATGACCGAGACAGATCGTTATTGCCAGAGTTTTCTTCTGAACCGTCTAAGTTTCATTCCCCTTTACGCTCTAAAGGTAAGTCGGATTTGTTCCGCCGGAACGCGATCCAAATGCTAGATGCAACTAGGGAGAGAACGCAACCTATAAAAATGTTCTGGATCCTTTCTAAAGGTGCAGCTGTCGGGTCTGTTGTTGGGTATGAGATTTCATCAAAAAGAAGTAACGTAACGGTCATAAAGATGACAAAAAAGGCGTAAGTAGACGACCAATCGTAAAATGGTAAACCTTTCAGTAGCTCAAACTGCTTAGTTTCGATACTACCTAGCTGCTGTTGGTCGTATTTATCCAGTATTTTTGATAAGTTCTGCAGAGTCACTATTAACCAAACTCAATGAAATGTATTAGTTCTTAGACTTATTAACATCATCATACCCTCCTTTTCTTAACTGGAAATGAGAAATGACAGAAGAAGAACATCAACAGAAACAGAAACAACTTGAGCTAAACAAACGGAACGTAATGGCCTTCTACGACTTGATGTTCAACCAGAACAAGCCAAGAGAAGCTATCGAAAGATATGCTGGAAAGGTTTACATTCAACACAACCCTGCTGTGCCTGAAGGTAAGGAAGCATTTATTGAGTATTTTGAAAGAATGGCCAGGGAGTATCCAAACAAACGTGTACACTTCAAACGTGTGATAGCTGAAGGAAACTATGTAGTCTTGCATTGCTATCAGCAGTGGCCCGGCGACAGTAGTGATTGGGCGGGGATTGACATATTTCGATTAATTAAAGATGAAAATGCTAACGATAACGGCGGTGGCAAGATTGTCGAACACTGGGATGTGCTTCAGAGGATACCTGATAGAAGTGCAAACGATAATACTATGTTCTGATTCAGATTCAAATAGTACTGCTACTGCTGCTGTCCGATTTTTCATTGGTAATAGAAGTAGTATTAGTGTCTGTTAGTATTTCATTATTTTCAGTAGTCAAACCCATGTTCCTATTCCTGTCAACAAATTTCACTGCCCAATCTACTACAATAGCAGAAGACAAGAGGTCAAGCTTCATTTCATAGCATTCCTTTGCCAGTGACAAGGCTTGCATTCTTTCCCTCTTGTCTGAATCTGTTCCTGATGAAATGGCCCAGGCTTCTTGCAAGATGTCATTTAGTCCATCAAGGCAGTTCTCATATTCAGCTGGCAGATAATCTTCTAGGTATTTTGAAATGTTGTCTTTTGTTTTTAACCTTAGGTGTTGCAAGTCTTCATTGACCAGAGCTAAGGATACCTTCAATGTGTCTGCGAGTCTTCTCTGAGTAAAGCCTTTAACAGAAAGCTCTTTTACTTTATCGCGTCGCCATTGAATTCTCTGTTCACTTTTTGCGCTCAAATGTTCACCTCCTATCTATTAATAATAATATTCACTTCGACTTAGCCGTTTTTCGGTTTGAATGTAAAAGCAGTCATAGCTGGTAAGAATTGCAACCTACAACAGTACCCTCCCTACTTTTTAGGGTAGGGCCGGCATGCATTCTGCTAGGGACGTGAAAGAATGAGCTATACTGTCAGGATTGAACATAATCACATACCATGAATCTTCGGTTCCGAATTTTTCCTCTACGTATACCTGCAACATGTACGGTCCAGCGTAAGACATGAAGTATGCCCCTCCTACGACCCGTTCTCCGTCAAGGCAATCCGCAATTGAGGACCCAATGGTGTGGGGAGTTACAGAGACAGTTGGACCATTTCTTTCAATGACGGATGGAATGATTGAGCCGCTAGCTATCTTTGCAGTTGTAACAGCACCATCAGCTATCTTTGGAGTTGTTATAGCATTATTTGCTATTGCATTCGTTCCAATTTGCTGTATCAAATATCCGGTAGATTGTGTTGGTCCGTCTATCACGGCATTAGCAGCATTTCTAGTCGATACAGTAACATGGTACGCATTATTTGGAGTTATTGGGTTTACAATATTTGCGAACTCTAACCTTATCTTTGTCCCTACAGGTACGTTTACGGCATTGGTTATTGTATACGTTAAGGTTTGACCGGATTTACTTGTACGTACCTGTTAGTATGGTACAGTTACCGCCTGGCACGCATTTCTCCGCCTCATTAAAACTAGCACTAGATGGTTACTGGTACCAGGTGGAAAAGTTACTTCTATTTTTTTGATTGTCCCAGTTGTAGCTGTCAGAAAAACAACATCATAGAATGCTTTTCTGTTAACTATGTCATTTGTAGGTCTTGCACTGAGCGAGCCAATAGCTGCTTGAGTAGTAAAATCGCCATCTTTTCCCTCTTGGCTGATTGTCGAAGGTGCTGACGGGACTGTGCTGATGGTGGGCAAAGGTGAAGAAGAAACCGAATCTGTTCTCGCCATAGTTGTTGGGTTAGTAAAAACAACCGTGGATGATATCATCATAAGCGGAATAATCAATATTAAGCCAAGCCTGCTGAATGACTCTCGTGTTATCATGTATGTAGCAAAGATTTGACAAATCCATCTTATCTGCGGTTAGAGACTCTTGTTACCCATATTAGTCATAGATTTCGTCTTGAACATTCAATGTATCCATTGATATATACTATTTAGACTAATGCCAGAACTGCAATAACAACCTTAAAGCCTCAGATAAGACATCTCAATATTGCAGATCAACTATATTCATGACGTCCGCTAATCTGCTATATCCTAAAGTTATCTAATATGTCAGTAGTCAGGCGATATTCACTGAATCTATGATGATGCATATCAGATATTGAAGAAGTGAAATATTTAAGGGATATTCGGACTCTTCAGTTTCTACTTCCTGTGCTATCATCGCAAGAGTCTTGTGATTGTTGATGATAGATTGTTCTTGAATGAAAGTCATGGGAGTCATGTTTAGAAAGTGATTTGACTTGTGGGTTTTGGTATTCCCTGGCTGCAAGACAAACACTTTTTTTAATTTGCGTTTTTCTTCCTTTGCTTAATTTTCCGCTCGATTGATTGGACAATATACAAGTTCCTGAACTACATTCTCAGGCGACAGTTCCTACCATCTGAGGATGAAGGGTACAGTGATAGGGGAACGTACCATACTGAACAAAGTTAAGAGTGAACGTGGCACCAGGACTTAAGATATTCGAATCAAAGACTTGTCCTGATCGTGCTGTCCCTGTGACAGTATGAATCTGGGTATCATAGTTGATCCATGTTATTCCCGTCAGTATATTCACATATATCGGATTTGGTTGAAAGGCCTGATTACCTCTAGTTGCTGCGTTTGGCACAATTGATACTGGAATGGTCGGAGGCATTAAAGTGAATGGTTGTTGTGGTATCGGTGGTGGTAGTGGTTGTTGTTGCAATGAAGGTGGTAGTGGTTGTTGTTGCAATGAAGGTGGTAGTGGTTGTTGTTGCAATGAAGGTGGTAGTGGTTGTTGTTGCAATGAAGGTGGTGATTGCAAAGGCGTTTGTGGTTGCTGCTGCAATGCAGTACTAGGTATCTCTACAGTAGTTCCATTTGCACTAGTACCATTAGTGCCATTGGTAGCCTGCATAGTCTGATTATCTGATGTACCGTTTGTTTGGTTGGAGACTGCACTATCACTAGATGTCGCATTAACTTCCTGAGGCTCGTCCTGAGTTTGGTTTATTACGTTGAGAAGACTGCTATTACTGCTTATTTGCTCCTGAGACGGTTGTAGAGTAGAGTTACTTAGTTGCGCCAATGTGTATTTAATAATGGATAGTGGAATAGAGTCCGATTTGGTTGATTGAATGGTCGCTAAATAAACAAGAATACCCAGTATTACTACTATCGTCATAGTAGTTTGATTCAAACTAAAATGTCCTGTACAGAGAAATATATAAGGTTTCTAGGCTGGATTAGGTATCCTGGTGGGTGTATTCGCATTACTGGCCTGCAATAGTATTTGAAGAGTCTGCTAGTTCTTTGCTCAGCCTTGAATAACAATTCAGAAATTAGGCCTGCGGCCTTTGCAGTTTTTAGTTTAAAATCGTCATCGACTGTTACTATAACCTCTAGCCTTTCTTTAACCTCGTTATTCTTATCTTCTATTGTTTGTAGCTCTTTAGTACGTTCAAGCTCTTGCTCTATTACTTCCTTTGCGCCTTCCAGTAATTTATCAAGATGATCATTGATAGGTTTCAGTAATTTAACTTTTAATAGTTCGAGTTCTGTTATTGCATCCCTTACTTCTTGAGGATAAAACTCATCATTGTCTGGAATTGTTACAACTTCGTTTAGGTTGAATCCATCAGGAGAGAATTCCGGCAATTGCATCTGATGTAAAAGATATTCCCAGAATCCTTCACCACCAACCTTTTCTACAATGCTATCTAATTCTATACGGTGATCCTTCAGGTATTCGTCTGTAATTTGTGTGCCTGGTGGGGGTAGGTATTCTTCCTCAACGTCTTCCTCTTCTATATCAAACCCATTTTCCTGTAACCACTTTACCGTGTCTCTAGTAATGCCTATCCTTGGAGTTGGTGTCCTTGTCTCGTTGGATATATCGATACCAATACCGTCATAGTCGGTTAATGTCCAAACAATTGAACCTATCTTCTTTATCTCTTCTATTAGATCTTTACCATATTCGGTAAGCCTTCCCTGTGTGTGGACCAATGCAATATGGTATTCTTGCGCAAAAGAGGCTAAGACGTCCGCTATTCCTTCTTTCTCGATTACAAGTATTGCAATCCCTTTATCTGCAAGTTGTTTAACATTGTCTATATCCACGGGATATGATTGACCATTGTAAAGCATAGTAGCCCTTGCAGACGCAACAATTCCAAGTTGTTCTCTCGTTATGTTTTCGTCAGGCCATAATTCCTGACATGTCTTCATAATACTATTTTGTAGAGTTGATCTAGTGGTCCCCCAGTCCTTTGGAGGCTCAAATTTGTCCTCTATCATGATACGTCTAACGCGATAAAAAACACCTGATTGAGTAAGTCGATCGCCGGATCTTAATGATGGATCTGCTTCGACTTTTTTGCGCCTATCTCGTAGGAAGTTTCTAAGATAGTCTATAGCTACTTTTCTTTCTTCATCTGGCTCACTCTTACTACTCTTACCGACGCCATAGCCGTGAAATGTCGGTATTTTTCCCATAACTTTACTTATGGTTTCTGCAATGGTACTTGCAAATGGATCTATTACGAGTGTTGATTTACCTTGGTCTCGCCATTGTACCTTTGGAGTTAAAAGATTGGATACGATAACACATGGATGCGTTTTACTCGAGTCCCTTACACTATAGCCATACCAATAATCTAGAATGCCAGTCATATTCCAGGCTTGGCAATCTTTGCCTTTCTTCCTAAAAGTGTAATACCCGTCGTAGAGACTCATACCTTTGTTGACTATGCTAACTGAATTATTAATAGCACCGATGAATGTTGGACGGTTACTCCATATATCACTAAATGGTATAACCATGACCTCAAACACATATGGAAAATTTACTTTCCCATCTTCGGATATATGTCTAGAATGCGTAATTTTGTATTCTGCTTTATTTATTGGTTTGACTGGATATGTTGTTGCTATTCTCTTAAACAATGCGTCCTTCCTTAACTCGTCACTCTCCTTATCGCCCCCATATGGGTACTGAAAGGTTCTTCTTCGGTCTGCTGTGTTCCTTTAACTCTGTTAGTAGGCCCGTCTTTTCGATTGTAGATAATTCATTTAGTTTCTTCTGTGTCCACTCCTTAGGTAACCATTTTAATTCTCTAAACCCTGTTAAAGCTGTAGAAACAAAGATAGACTGATCTGCGAGATTCTCGATAAAGATTAGGAATTCATTGTCCGTATAGGCCCAGGCGGTGACCTCGTTCGTCCATGTATTTGATGCAATTGCATTGCTTGGAGTATTGATCTTCTCACCATTGAAATCAAAGAAAAATCTGATGTGCGTAGAAAATAGCGAATAATTCAAACAATATTCTTTTAATTCATCTACGAGGTCAGTACCTTAGCCCATCTTTTGGAACCGAGATACTAACTTCCGTATAGGGTGCCTGATTTTGGGGTCTTGGCTCGGTATCTATTACCGCTTCCAGTTTGCTAGCAATAAATTTGCTAGTATCGAGTGATATCTTGGATCGTTGTTTATTGTATGTAATTGTGAGTGGAGCGAGCTATCCCGTTGAAAACATGTCCCTTCTCATAAAGCATTGCATAAGGAATTGATAATTTGGGTTTAGTTGCATCCCCTATTGCACCACGACCTATCCTAAATTTATTTTTCTTTGTACTTGTAAAGTATTCATAATTAACAATGTCACAGAGGTTTGTCTGAAGTGCAGTAGGATTATTATTTGGATTTGAATTTCTTACTGTAAAAATAAGGTCGGTGTCGTTTGTTTGAACAAATACACTGACTGTTCGCATATCACTGGCATTCAAGTACGTATTCTCAAGATAATCCGTCGCGTTATCCAGATCTTCCTTGGCAATGTAAAAATGGAAATGTGATGAAAAGGTGCCTATGTGTTCAGTCAAACCCTTAAGAGTCATATACCTTGACCAGCTCTGGCTTGACCTTGAAACTAGATCTTTCATGGTTAGACGGGCATATGCATTTTTTGACGATTTCTAATGTCTTATCGACAAGTCGATCCTTACGAAATTCTTTCAGTATCGATGTCTTTATCTCCAAGTTTTACGATAAAGATATCAGTAGTATGTACGCTAGGCATAAGGGATAACTTCTCCTCCTCCCTGGATGAAACTGTCGTAGACGAGACGTTCCTCGTTCAGGTAGCAGTGCTGATATTGATATAGATTAGTCCAGCTACTATGAAAGCAAGTTTGCAAAGGACGTGGATGTGGTTGATTGGTCTCTACGACATCCAACTCCCCTTTCGTCACAGTCATTGCTCCTTCTCGATCCAAATTCTGCTACCTTCTTGCTTTACTCGGACATAGTCGCCCTTTCCTATCCCCAAGTCTAGGGCATATGACTTAGGAAGGATGATCGACAGTGAGTTTTCGCCGACTATACCCTGGACTTTTCTTATTGAATATGGATTACTCATAACTATCGATAAATTCATATTCTATGAAAGAACTATGGGGTTGACACCGTTCGTGCCTCGCTTAAAAAGTTGTCTGGGATGCCCTAAATGTAATCAACAGGGAAGAACGATAGGAAAAAGGCCAGTGAAGAATCGTGTCCAGTTGCCTAACAAAGACACCATTATGAATCTCGAACCTATAGATCATAGGAAGGGAAATGGATGGCTTGTCAAGATGAAACTCTCTGCCGCTTTCGACTTCGGCAGCTAAGGTTTTTCTTGCACTTGAATCCCATGTCATAATGTATCCTGATCCTTCTATCGAAAGAGACAGTATTCTTGCTAATACTCTATATAAAGATCTTCAAGCGGTTGATCCTCATACAGAAATACAGAGGGAACAATATGAGGCGAGATGGTTTGAGGATACTAAACATGAAAAAAGAATCTTGCAGAGAGTAAAAAATAACATTGCAAATGATATGAAGCTAATGAAGAGCGCTTCAAACAGGTGTGAGAAAAGATACGCCGAGGCCGGTTATCAATGGTCTTTTATGGATTATCCTATAGAGCAGAGAATAAGGGCGCCTACTGCTGAGCACATGCATCTCTCGAGGTTTAGCATTAGCTTACGCTACGCTGCTATTCTTTTTACAGCACTCTCTCATCTTGCAAGAGAACGTAGATTACCTCCGCTTCTTGGATATTCTGAGTCTCTCTACGCACTTGCGATCTATAGTGTGTTTAACAGATTTAGGTATATTATAGATGCGAGAAGCCGCAGAACCATGAAGGAGTGGTCAAGGACAATAGATACTAGGATAAAACATGGTTACAATGCCGCGGCTTCGCTAGCGAGAAATATGACTGCCCCGCTATGCAGCCGGTGTCACAGCCAGGGATTCAACAGCATCCCGCAAATGAGAATACTACATAAAGATGATGGTTCGTCCAAATGGTGTTGCACTCGTTGTGGGGGAACAGAAACTCTGCGAGTTCGGTTCACAGCGGAGAACATCAGGAAAAGAGAATGCAAGGTGGCATCAGATTTGGAATTATACATAGAAAATGCACCGTTTTACGAGGATTTCAAGCAGATATTTTTGGCGTGCTTAGAGAATAGCAGCAAACTGAGGGAAGATCTTGCAAGGGAATTTGACAGACAAGAAATCGAATCCAATAAGCTTTCATTCCATACTCGCTACTCGTTCTTCATCCAGCATTATGATCCAGTCAAAAAGGGCAAGAGAAGATGTTCTATCCCGAAGAATGGTATCGTAGAAATCACTGTTAACGATTCAACCTACAGAGAATGCATTAGGTCGTTGGCCGACTTCGCCGACCGAATTGACACCAGAACGCGTAAGGTTAGAGGCTGTGTGTGCTGGTCGTTTGAAAGAGTTAAGGTTTCCAATGGAATATGCTTATGATAAGGTTGAACATGATATGAAGATGCACCTTAGCAATCACTAGAAGAAAGCTAAGAAGCAACCAAAATGTATGGCATCAAATAGCTTATTGTTCCTGTTTAAGGGATATAATGATTAACCTGATTTCTGCCTGAGTATTTGAACTTCTCCCAGTAACTGATTGATCTTGTCGCTGAGGTTTGCAATGGCGTCTGTATTGATTTCATCTCGTTGCCTCAAGAGGCTTATCTCTTGTGCCTGTTCAGTCTCTAACCTATCTACTTGATTCCGTAGTCTGTGAGACTGTTCGATTGTCAGCAATGGAATAACACGTACGTACTCTGATAGACGATCCTCTTCGCTAGTCCTATCATAACTTGGGTCAGTACACGAAAGTCTATGACCGACGAGATACTCACGTGAATTGTAGTCAAGTTTTGCTTTGATTGCTTGGGCCACCCATGCTTTTCTTATTCCATGACTGCGTCTTACCTCAGTTGTCTTAACTCCTGAACGTTTGAGGACCTGCTCTACCAAGTGTAGTACCATCCTCTTAGACAGGGGCCGAGGTGAGTGAATACGAATCTTGTCGTTTACATTGAACTGTTCTCTGATTAGAGGACTTGTCCTTTTAGTAGTATCCTCACCAAATCCCTTTCTATAATCCAGATATGCGTCTATCGCCTTAGCACATTCTGGAGTGCAGAATGTATAATAACGGTCATGTTTTGAATGGGCATAGACTTGAATCTTGTATAAATCATATTCTAGAATCTTTGTTAGATGACCTATCTGCAATGAATGGATAGCACCTATCCTCATTCCAGTAGAAACCATAAGCAGAATGATTACTTTGGTTCGTTCATCAAAGCATTTATCTAAAATCTGTTGAATCTCTTCTGTGGTGTAGGGCCTATCTTCCTGTGTAGATTCGTCGGGTGGCAGGAACCTTTTGAACTTCTTTCGACTTGCTATTGAGATTGGAAAGTCGTTCAAGTCAAAGAAGTGCAGTATAGCAGCAATGTGAACCTCTATAGACATCCGTTTTAATCCTTCTGAGTCACGTAAATGCTTCACATAATCAACTATGAACGAGTCGATAATCTTTGGGTTATATTCTAGCAACACCTGCAGGTCATGAATCTTGGTATAATCTAGAAAATGTTTGAAGTTCCTACTGTAAGCAACTTTTGTGTCAGGAGACTGAAGTCCTTCTGTTACTGCATAGACTATCGAATAGTCTTCATCAAAGCTCATTATTTGAGCATGATTTTTGGGAGATCCAACTTCAGCCTCAGCGCTTTGTTCTTGCTTCATAAAAGGTAACTAGCTATCGTTTAACTATTATTTATAGCCAATATAACACGCTTGTAAAATAATTTATAACCAACATCAATAAAATGTCGAAATATGTAAGATCATAGGATTAATAGAACAAACCATTATCGAATCAATTGATTCTGAAGTTAATACTTCACTAACCCAGGCCGTAATCATTACAGAAGAATCGGTAGGTAATAATTCATTTGCACTTGCAAAATTCGGTGCAGGCCAAGGTTGAACCATTCTGCATTGACACTTGATTGGTTGACTAGCTAATGATCAATATTCAAGCAGGTTCAAGCAGCTCTTGCTTTGCTATAAGAGCTATGCTTATCCTTTGAATATCATTTTGAAATCTGGTCACTTGTATTTGTAACTGATTAATCTGTGATTTAATCGGGTTTATAGATTGTAATTGTGACTTCCCTGCTTCTGCACCTGTTGTCGACTTGGCCTGCTTCTGCTTTTGTAATGATTGAACTAGCATTGTTAATTTGTTGATCTGATTTCCCTGCTACTCTACCTCCTCTTCTGTTTCCGCTGGTTGGTTGTGGGTTCCTCTTGTGCCTGTTCCATCTCTTTGTTTTGCTCTTGAGGCTTTTCTTCTAGTGATTCTGCAACAGGTACTTCCGACAGAGATTTGGTTTTCTGTTACATCAAGTGAGGTTTGCCCTGCGACCCCTTCCTCCAACGGTTTATCCAGTTCTCCAGTCGTTTTAGGTCCTTCTTCTTTTTCCTCCCCGACATCCGAAGCGTTATAGCGCTAATAAGTTTTTGTCATCGCAACGAGTATCATGGATTTAAAGGTATTATTTGATTTTACAAGGTGGAAATCACTACATTAAGGACAACGCTACAGAACATAAAGGAGTATGGGCGGTCGACTAAAACCCTGTTGGGCTATTCAGAGATATCGCTCGAAGTAGTCACATATAAGCTAACATTTTCAGAATGCTTATTGGAACCTAATCCATCCATCACCATCTATATAGATACTAGCTTGATTTGAATTTGATTCTTTTATAAAGAATCCTATCACCTAGTTATTTGTCATCAATAGAATTATCTAACATTTAGATATGTTTGATTTTCGTATAGGCGTCTGACTTTTTGCAATGTATCGATATCTGTAACATTTTTGTCACTTCGAACATTTTTTATCCTCGGAAACCGTAATGCAAAACCACTATCATGTCTATTGCTTTTTTGAATACCATCAAATGAAATCTCTAGTATCAATTCAGGTTTTACTACTATTCCATAACCATCATCTCTTATCATGATCGTCCTTAGTTTCTTTGTAATTATGCTTATTTCTTTATCAGTCAACCCAGAATAAGCCTTTCCAATTATTCTTAATTGATTGCTATTATTTTCATCTCGCACTGCAAACGTATAATCAGATAAGACGCCTGCTCTCTTTCCATGACCATATTCAGCGATTACAATAACAGCGTCGATCGTATCCAATTCTTGTTTCAGTTTGATCCAGTATCGTCCTCTTTTTCCTGGATAATATTGTGACTCAGGCTCTTTCAAAACCAATCCTTCGTATCCGATATCTCTACTTTTTTCAAACATCGCAATTATTTTTTGTGCTGTATTCACAACATTTTGCTCTGCATTAATTATTGGTTCCTTAAACGATATTCTTGATAGAATTTCTTTCCTCTGTTTAAGTGGGTTCATGATGGTTTGCTCTTCATTTATAAATGCTATATCAAATACTGCATACATTACCGGAACGTCTGTGATGATTTGCCCTGTAACATTCTTTCTGCGAAGTCGTTTTTGAAATTCTTGGAAATGAAGAGGTTTACCATTATGAAAGGCCATAATTTCTCCGTCTAAAATAAAATCAACGTTTTCAATTGATGATAATAATTTGCTATTTATTGCGGCATCGACCAGTTCAGGGAACGCATTTGTAATATCTATCATCTTGCGCGAAAAAAGCTTAACCTGTTGTCCAGACTTGTGCATTTGCGCTCGTATCCCATCATATTTGTACTCGCAAATCAGAGGTTTTTGAAAATAGTTGATAATCTCATCTGCACTGAACATTACATCTGCTAACATATACCCTATTGGTTGAAGGGGTTTGACAACCACAGTATATAATAAACCTCGTTTTGCCAAGAGTGCTACTTGAGATATTTCGCCTGAAACAAGCATCGCTTCTCTGATTTTTCTAAGTTCTACATTAAAGGCCGATGAAACTCCTACTTCTACTAAACCCTCTGTCAGCCCGATTCTCATTTCTCCATTTATTATCTTTGTCAAGTATTTTGCTTCAAGTGGTGAACAATCCAAAAAGAGCCCTTTCAGTATTTTCTTCTTGACTTTTGACGACTCGGATCCTATGGTATCAGCTATCTTTTTAAATCGATCATATATGATGGGTAGTGTTAAAGGCTGTTGCTGAATAAGTGAAACGGTGTGCTTTTTTGATACTGCATACTCAGCTAAAGCACCCATATCTCCATACTGCAGATAGCTTCGTTGGATTTGGTCTTTATGTAGGAAAGACATTTCAGAAAGTGTTTGCATGATTGTACCTGAATCCGACATTTATCACGAATTTTGACCCGAGTGGAAATATTCGGCTAGATAAAAATAGAACAGCTATAGATAAGGATTCATCATCCAGGGTGGCTAGATATCTAGAGAGTAATCTTACTTTCCTATTTTTGCTTTTAATTACACGGACTTCTTCACAGAGATTCACAAAAAAAGAAAAATCAGGAGAACTGCCGGCGAACAGTGTTGAACCGGAGTCACTATTCATTTCTGCTATATTCGACTAATAATTCAACAGATATTTATAGAAACTGATCTTACCTTGTTAGGCTGATGAGGTTATTGCCTTCCAGGAAATTTTTTTCACTCTACGTGTTTATCTTTGGTATCCAAAGTATTTCTTTTCATGAAATAAGTAATTACTGACCGAGAATTTTCTTTATACTCATCTATTAATATCCTCAAAGTTGTAATCATTAACTCTTCTACTTTTGGTTCTTTCAGCGTGTTCTCTTGATAGAGTCTTGTAGCAATAGACAAAGCAATATTATATTGTGATTGAGGTAGTTCTATCTTTATGATAACCAATTTGTCTGAAGTAGGTTACAATTATACTTATAATTATGTATTCGTATATTTAACTAGTTATCGTAGCAACGGATAGAAAATCTTAATAATGCATTCCAGATGCTTGATAGGCTAAAAGGGAAGCTGGGAGTGCCTGATAATGTAATAGAAAGCAGCTTATATCTATAGAAAGGTACAGCAGCTAGGAATGGTTAAAGGAAGAACAATAGCTGCTACATTAGCCGCGACTGTTTATATTGCATCTAGAGAGGCTGGAGTTCCTAGAAAGTTGGCAGAGATAGCATCTCAGTAATATATAACATAAAGAATTGTCAAGGGTATAAGACGAATAGTCTTGAACCTAGATTTGAAGGTTCCAAAGGTAGATCCGGCAAAGATTGCAAATAAAATGGAAGTAAACGAGAAAACAAAAAGTCATGCTATAAGCTATATGCACAATGTAAAAACAAGCGGAATTGCAGCAGGAAAAGATCCCATGGGACTAGCAGGAACCATTCTCTACTTATCATGATTACGGGGCGATGAGCATAGAAATCAGTTAGACGTTGCAGCAGCTTCTGGAGTAACAGAAGTAACTATAAGAAATAGATGCAAAGAACTTCACAAAGAGTCAGATGAAAGATCCCATTTAATCATAATGACTTTCTAGGCGTGCTATGTGTCCTAGCAACTGCCACTAGTTTAACTTGCTTAAACAGGCATGGTTTTATGCTATTTTCACTAGTTGTCTTGATCTTACAGGCAGTAAAATGCCAGGCTATTTCGAGCGACAGATATGTCACTATAAATCCAAGTGCTAGGCTAACGAATCACTCAGAATAGAATAAATATAGTCAAACTAGAGACATGAAAATGGAATTTTATAAGAATAGCCATGTTATCGTTAGGCAGCAAGATTTTGGATTCTTAGCCCTAGGATAAATGACTATGTACTTATCAAGAGCGAAACTATAGTTAGGATATTTTGAGTTATTGCAGGAACGAGTGTAACTGAATTTCTATCATACTGTTGTATCTATTCGGCACATACATAAGTATACTAGGGAGGGATCCACATTCACATTCATTAATTACTATCCTGATTTAAACGGAGCTATTGGCTTTTTCAGGTTATTTTAATGTTTGAAAATAAAAAAGTTTATTGCTTCTCTTTTAATATCTGAGATTTACTGACTCTCTCCTTAGCCATAATTACTGCCGTTAGAACTACGTACGCTATCAGAATTTCTATTAGTAATGATCATTGGTTAATTCATCAAGTATCTTACAATATAAGTTATAAGAATATCATTGAGCTCGCAAGAATTGATTTCCAAGCCATTTGGCAGTTAGCTGTATCTTTTATCGTCTCCTCCTGCTCGTCTCCTACTTCGACATTGATGAACGTTGAATTAGGCATGATACAAGTATCGCATTGTCCTGCCGCTCTGTCTAATTCCTTCTTATGGGCGACCTTATTAGGCGATGACAATCGTCTTCGTGAGAGGCGATGTAAAGTGGGTTGCATTCTCGACTGCCATGATTCAGTTGCAGTCTGACTCGACCAATCAACGAAATGCCGTGCGCGTCAGTTCTAGATTGACTGCTCTTTCTAATTTAGTATCAGTCTCTTGTTGACCATGATTAGCTCATTGGAAATGATTTACATAAACGCTCAATTTTTGTGGATGATGATTATAACACCAACAATAACAATAACAAGCTCGTCGGATTTAAATGACCAAAGGGTAGCATTTTCCAGACATCCACATCATCTTCTTAATCTACCACGGGCGTAGAACAACTATAGTCAAAAGGTTTAGTTACTGAATTACAGACTTCTATAAGTAACTCCACGTATCTTCTTGTATCGTAAATTGTTACTTCTTTTTCATTTATGAGTTGAACGGGAATAGATCTTATTTTGGAATGTTTTTGATAATAATCTGTAATTATGTATTGTAGTATCTCACCAGCTCTTAGATGTTTACCACACTCAGATCTGAGTAGATCAAGAGAATTCTTCTCTACTGTATCTCTATTCTGATATTCATCTGCACTCATTGATATTATTTTGGTAAATATTAAATGTTGAAGTGATACTTTACCTGCTTTTAGTTGATGAATATAGCTATTGAATGCGTTGCTTATTTCTGGGATAAGAGATTTAACTCTCTTTATTGTATTTCCAGTAGCCATTACCTGTAATATATGATTCTGGCATTTTTCAAAGAAGATGGGCGTATCATGCCTTCTTGATTCTAACCCTCTTATTTTTAATGAGTCATCTTCAAATGCTCCAAAATATCGGTTTGGAACAGGTAATGCGGTATTTATTTTTGAGGGAACAAATGCTATCCATTTATAAATCCCTTCAAATGATACTTTGAATCCTGTTTGTTTTTCTATATCTTCTTTTAGCGATATACATAATTCTTTACTATTGTTTTTGTTATTGTTCTTTTCCTTAAATTGCATCCAAACAGAATCTACTATTCCATGTAATACTCTAAATCCCTGTCTTTCAGCAGATCCTATAACATGAGACAATATCTGCCTATCATAAGCACAAACGGCTATATGTGCATCAATTCTTCCAAATTTCGCGTTATTAAATCCTAAATATCCAAATGATGTTACTAGAATCCATTTCAATGTAGATTGTCTGGAATTATATTTCTCCTTCAGAGTATGGTTTTGAATCGAGTCCTTCAGTTTTTTGTAGAGTAAACGCTTCTCCAGCAATATTCTTAAAGATATAGGAATGATTCCTATTCTCTTCGAACATGCGTAGTTATGATCAGCATCACGTATTGTTAAGAGGTCTGTCGTGGATCCAGCAATGCGTACATTATCATTAATATTGCGATTAAAAGAAGTCAAACGATAATCTCGATAGCAACAATCACAATTTACAGTTTCAGCAGAAATATTATACTTTCTCATAATATTTGGATATAGTGACTCAAAGTCAAATTCAGCTACTTGTTCGTGTACTCCTACTTCTGGTTCATATATTAGACCGCCTCTGTCTGCAATCAGTAATGCATTCATTGATTTGAAATGCTCTGTGATTATAGGTTTCCACGGAATCAAAACCCCTTTTCTTGTGGCATTATAAAATTGAAGACTACTAAGACACTTTCCTATAGAAGCTCTAGCTGCTGTATGAAGGGGCATTCTACAAATCCTGGATATCTCATATAATCCACTTAATCCTCCACCAGTCTCATTTGACAATTCAAATGAATTCGACTGATCAAAATGTATCCTTCCATATAACCTTGTGGTAGATGGCTTAAAGTAAATTCTACCATATGAAAAATATGATGTTCCTTCTTTGACAGGACGTTGCAATATTATTGAGTCTCTGCTTAGCAATAATTTTTTATTCCCATTCATTTTAGCTCTATGAATAAGATAAGGGAAAGTAAATGAATCTCCATCTTCTGTAAATATAAAGTCAGGATCTATTCGCAATATTTCAGCTTCTAATGCATTTAGTATTTGCTCTTCAGAATCGATCTCAATATTTCTATTAAGAATGTTAATGTTTTCGTTACTATCCTTGTTATATTGATTATTATTTTCGTTATTACCAATACTTATTGAAATAGATTTTATTGCATCAGAATATCGGATATATTCACTACCACCATTACTACCATCACTACTATTATGATAACTATTACTATCCTTCTTTGTATTCACCTTTATAAGAGCAGTTCTAAATTGAGGAACTGTATAATCTGTACTCCATATATTATCCTTGTTAACTATCTTCTTTAATGTATTGTTTTTATTATAATAGACATCACAAAGGGCAAGTGGGAATAAATTATGCTCGTATAAATAAGCTTGTGCTGGAGATAAATCTACGTTATATAATCTATATTTTCCAAATGCTTTACCAAATCTTTCGATATGCCTCGCTAAAGTTGTCGCTTTTGTAGGACCTGATAGCTCTAGTCTTAAGACTTCTGATTTTTGACTATCAGTAATTCTCTCGTATTTATTTATAAATTTATAACAGCTAACAAGTCTCATAGTTTTGTCGTTACTGTGTATATGGCGAAGTAGAGAAGTCAAATCCGCTTTATTATCTGAAGCTACATAGATCGAATATTTCCATACTTCATCTTTTACTCTTACAATATTGTTATTACGTTTTTCTTTTATCCATATAATCATTGTATCATTCAAAGGATATAGGTCGAAGATGTTGCCTGCAGTTTTTATTGTATTAGCAATAGAAGCTGATAACATGGACTAGATCTCGTCTAATCTGTGATCAGAAATAACAGACATCTATATGTGAGTACAGTATTGTACCTAATAACTAAATATGTTGGCTAAGTATATTAGATAATTTTACTAGTGGAAATTATCCATAATGCATTATGTCTGCTAAAAATAAACCATGTATAAATTAAAATATATTCAGATTGAGAGCCAGCCGATACTCTATTTTGTCATTTTCATTTTTTATAATGGTATTCTAAAAGAATCCATGTTGCCCTACGGTACAGCCACAAAAGGATTAGACTAGTAAAGTGGAAAACATCAAAATGGTCAACAGCTTGATGTTTCTCACACGTTGTAATACATAGTGGACATTTCCCTTATATCGTATCAATCAATAGCTATTAAATTAGTAGAAGTGAATGAAAGCATTTGAATGTCTTACCTGTTCCTACCAATCACAATTAACTCAAAAGTATGAAATAGAGACTGATAACTTCCTAAGTTTATTGGACTATGATCGGATAGATCAAGATAGTCAATTGAAGGAGCATTTTAGGCTTAGCTCTAGATACAAGAGCTTGGCACTTCAATGAAACTGTGCATGAAGAAGTGGCGCTTAATTCGGTGAAAAAAAAGAACTCATCGTCTAGGACTTCCTGAGTTGGGACAAACACCATCATCCTCATCATCCTTCTCTTCCCCATCAAGAAAAGACAGGAATAAGGTTGTTGACCTAGCACAAGGATTCGTAGGAAGCAAGATGTTTGATTGGATAATTACGGGAGTCATTATCATTCAAGCAATTGCTCTCGCCGTTGAAGCGACGCCATATAGGAATTCAGCCGGTGAATATTATCAATTACTTGAAGTAGGAACATTCAGCTTAATTCAAAGCCTTGTGATTTCAGTTTTCATTGTGGAAGCCATATTGAGGATGATCGCGCTTTATCCCAGACCACAAAATTATTTCCGAGATCCTTGGAATTGCTTTGATTTTGCTATCATTGTTTTATCCCTTACGACTGCGGGCCAGTTTTCAACAATAGCTAGGCTGGTCAGATTGCTTAGAATAACTAGATTGGTCACAAAATCTGCTGAACTACGTGCAATTGTATCTACACTTGTTCGTTCAATACCTAGTATATTTAATATTTTGATTCTTTTTTCAATACTCTTCTTCATATATGCAATAGTCGGATATCACCTTTTCAGGGACACCGATCCGCAACATTGGTCATCTTTTTTGACCGCATTTACAACATTATTTCAAATCATTACACTTGAAGGATGGGTAAATATTATGGAACCAATAGTTACTACTTTGGGACCAATATATTGGCTCTACTTTGCAAGCTTCATCGTAATTGGAACTTTTATAATTATTAATCTGTTTATTTCAGTAATTGTGAGAAAATCTGAGGAAGCATATAAACAAGTGCAGCGAGAATCAGAGATACCTTTAACACAACATGAAATTGTACAAGAGATAAAAGAGATCCGCAGAATCCTAGAAGAGTTGGAGAAAAGAATTGGCGACGATGATAAAAGTAAGGAAAAATAATGAATTAACGGACATTTAAGACCTTGTTTAGAATATGTCATATGCGTAATTCATTGTATTTCAATCACTGAGGTGAGCTTCACACTTCATGACTTCTATATGACCGGCGTTGTTAGGTGCGCACTATATTAGAGAGGAAAGTATTCTGCTCCAATTTATAATAACCCGAACGATTTGGCGAATCTCATCTTGCGTAGATTAAAGATGGGAGGTAAGACTGAGGAGCTGACCGCCTACCAGGGTGATTTATCTTGTTTCACAAAGCGTAGGAAAATCCTTAAGCTTTCAGGATATCGTTATCAATGAAATCGAATGTTATTAATTTCTTCGATAAAATCAAGGTACTCCATCCATTACGGATGGGAATCCCAGTGGATGTATTATAATAATAACAGGACAGGACCAGTCAAGCCAAGGAACGTTCAAATGGTCGGAGTAGGGCGAATATAGGCTAGGCTATTTAGTCCTATCCTTCCGATACTAGTTCTTTGAAGGTATAATTTAAAGAATGTTAATGGCAGACAAAATACTTGAAGATTCAGGCCAAGATAATGACATGGGAACGCCGCAGTACGTCGTATTTATTATACCGAGAATTACTTACTCTAAAGGGGCTAAATGAGAGTAAGTAATATATCACATAATTAAAACTTTATCAGTAGATAAACTATGTATTAATACTAACTTATATAGAGTGATGTGCACTACCATATATCTGTGTTAAGACATCCCACTGAAGCATTTGAAATTGACAGTGGACATAGTGCAATAACAAAGGGGTTAAACAATGAAATTTTAAATAGCCTAAGAAATATATCCAATGAAAATGCATCCATTATAATAGACTATATTTCGGCCATGATTACTGAAACTAATCCAGCTGACAGTTATAGGAAAGACAATATGCGTCTGTTATATTCATTTTCCAAACACAACAAAAATAAATCATTTAGATCTATAACACGAGATGAAGTCATTTTATTTCTAAATGCCAGACGTAAGCCTGAATCTTCGGATCCGCTACATAAATGGATTGGAACCTATAATCTATATCGCGTATGTTTGATAAGATTCTTTAGATGGTTATACTTTCCGAATAGAGAACAAAACAAAAGACCTAAGCCTAAAGTTGTGAGTAATATTCCTGCCTTAAGAAGGAAGGAAAAATCAATCTATAAGCCATCTGATTTATGGACTGAAGAAGATGATCTCCTCTTTCTCAAATATTGTCCAAGTAAAAGAGATAAATGTTTTCATGCGATGTCATGGGATACCGGTTGCAGACCACATGAGCTTCTGAAGCTTCGAATAAAAGATGTATCATTTAAAATACATGAGAAGAAGCAATATGCAGAGGTTTTTGTAAACGGAAAGACAGGCACTAGGCATATACCCTTATCGATTCGATTCCCTATCTTAAAGATTATCTGAACAATGAGCATCCTCAGCCTGGCAACCTTAATGCGATCCTTCTGTGCGCTGTTGGGAAGAGCATCAATAAGATATTAAGCAGTCTGAGTTTGAATGGAATATACAAGAATTATAAAAATTATTTCTTTCCCCGATTGCTAAAAGATCCAAATGTTCCCCAAGAAGATAAAGAAAAGCTCAAAGAGCTCCTCAATAAACCGTGGAATCCCTATATTAGAAGGCACAGTGCTCTTACCCAAAAGAGCAAAATACTCAAAGAGCATACATTGCGGCAGTTTGCAGGTTGGACTTCAAATTCTAATGTGCCACAGCGTTATATAAACTACTTTGGAAATGAAGCAAGCGAAAGCCTACTTCAAGCCTATGGAATTATTACAAAGGAGCAGAAGAATTCAGACATCCTAAAACCAAAACAATGCCCTAATTGTAATGAACCAAATAAACCAGACGCTAGATTCTGTATTAAATGCAGGATGGTTTTAACATATGATACTTACAATGAAACTCTTCAAGAACAGGAAGAGCGAGATGATAAACTATTACTGATGGAAGAAAGATTCAATATAATGCAATCACAAGTACGAACCCTCATATCGGCTATTGGAAATTTGAAGGATCAGAATGATATAAATGTGATGGCTAAACATCTATTTCAAAGTGGAATTCTTGAACGCAGTACACCAGAACCTGTAGGCTGATGCTAATCATGCCGCTGATTCCACCTTATCCATCTATGAACATTTGGTCTGGATCTCCATCTATTTTTCGATCTTTTTGTACATGGTACATATGATGTTCCTATCATCAAAAGTATTTACCTATCAGACGTTGATTTATTAACTCTATGTAATTGCCTAATTTTATAGGCTCACTTCCTACCTGAATGATAAGATCTCAGATTCGCAGGATTATTTTTACAGAAGTGATAGAAGTCAGGTTTCTTGCGTGATTCCACAAACTATAAATGCTACATAGATTATAACTACTAATAGGAAAAAGACTATAACTATGAGTAGGAAACAACACCGGACAACGATTGCAATTTCTCGGAAAAACCGGGATGCCTTAAGGACATATGGCAGGGCAGGAGATACTTCTAATGATGTTCTGACAATTCTTCTTAATATGGCAAACAAAGATCGGGTAGATACAGTTATTACAAGACCATTAAGAGAAAAAAATTCAGAGGCCGAAATCGTTAAAAACGTTGGTCGAAGTCTATGAAACTCCTTCAAGACAAGTATGAACATAATAATTATTCAACTATTTTGGTGTCGAGATGCCTAACTGAGAGATGTCAGGAATGCACTGGATTATACGTACCTTCAATTGATCTAATGCATGCACAAATAATCTGCTTTTGTGCCTGCCATGAAAAAGAAGGAAGTGCTAGACAGATTGGACAGATCAGGACTAGCCCCTCTTCTTTTGAGAATCATCCCAATGGAGATCCTTACGATGATTACCAATAATAAATGCAAACACAGTATTAAGATTTTTTGTTCAAGATGTGAATTTGGACTCTTCCAAGATATTCTAGATGCCATGGTGGATTTTCAATCAAAATACACAATTCAAGGTTCTATTTCTGAAGCCAAACAAATTGCAAAAGATTGTGAATGGACTAATATACTGATGGAAATAGTAGAATATGGTAACGAGCACGTGTTATCATCACATAAATATCGAATCGAGATGGAGGATTAAAAATGGAATGACGTACGCTAAAACACAGCAATACAGAAATCATAATGATGTAATCTTTGAAATATCTCAAGTATTGAATGATAGTGGAGATCTATCATATTGACAATCGTGTTAGATAGTGACATTCAAAATCCTATTGAATATTGTATATCTGTCATCCTCAAGGAGGCCAAAGAGGAGCATCGTTTAGTCAAACAGGCTCTGTATGCCATGCTTAGTGCATATACCAATAACCCTCTAAATCTGGCTATTAATTCCCCCTCTGGAGAAGGCAAGAATTGGGTGCTTGAAAAGGTTGCGGAAAAATTTCCTGCAGATAATGTGGTCTTTTTGTCCGGCATGACAGATAAGGCATTGTTCCATAGAATAGGCACCCTCGTTTCAAAGAATGAAGTGGGCGAATACATTGAAGTCGATACTATTATTGAAGGAATAGATGACCAGATACAGGACAAACAGGATGAATTAAACAGAATAAAAAATATGGATCTCATTAGAGCACTTAAGGCTGGTATCGAAGACCTGCATGAACAGAAGAAAGAAGCTCACATGAAGGCAAAGAAGCTCATCGACCTATCGCATAAGATACTCATCTTCTTAGATACTCCCAATGTCAGTCTACTTTCAACGCTGATGTCACTTCTTTCCCATGACCAATATGAGGTAGAGTATGAATATGTCGACACAAACAATGGTATCAAGACTTATACCAATATATTAAGAGGATGGCCAGCAGTAATATTTGCACAGGCTATAGACTACAGCAAACATGAAAGATGGCCAGAGCTCCAAAGAAGATTTATCATCACCAATCCCGAAATGAATTCCAAAAAGAAGTATGCTGAGGCTGTAGATCTTATTCTTGACAAGTTTACATTACCTGATCTTCCATATCAAAGAATTGTTACTAGTGACGAGGAAAAGGGAATGGTGAAAAGTATTATAAAAAGTATAAGTGACGAGATCCGGCTGATCTCTGACAGGATACAACCAGGCAAGAACTCTACTTATGCCCCATTTAGTGAAGCATTAAAGAATGCATTACCAAAAGGCAAGAGTTCGGACATGAATGCTGGAAAACGATTTTCTGTATTTCTCTCAATCCTTCCGATGATAAATGTGAGCAGAAGACCTACGATAAAAATACATACGTTCAAGAGTGATGGTCCAGTTTTGGAAACTGTTCCATTTGCACTATTTGAGGATCTTAGAGAATCAATTTCTCTTATGGAATATGCCAATGGAGTACAGACCTTATATTCTCGATTGGTTCTACGAGGTCTTTTTGCCTAGCTATGAAAGTCATGAAGAGGTAACTTGTAAGTCTAAGATACCTGGACAAATGGTATGTGAGAGCAGAATTGCAGTAACTACCTTTGAACTCATTGATGCCACTCGGGAAAAGAAATGCAGAGTATATAATTCAAAGCAGTTACTGGAAACTTACATCTATCCTCTAATGAATCAGGGGTATATCGATCGTGTCAATAGCGAGCTAGACCATAGAGCTGTACATTTATTTCCCCGTAATCAGTTCAAAATATATTAAATTATTCGAAAATAAGGAAACGAATAATTTATCACAAATCAACCGAATAAATGTTAGAGATATTACGATATTTCCTGGTAAAAAGTATTTAATCTCTAAAATGGAAGAGATTCTGAAATATTATTCTCAGGATAAGGTTAGGACAACCTTGTGTGATCATGAAGGTAAGGAAATAAGTATAGATGAACTTGTAGGTAGATACTATACTAGACCAGAGGACTATTTTGAGGCTACTGGTTATCCTAAAAGTGACAATGATAATAATGATTGCAATTCCGATAGTTAAGATCAAGAACCGATCAAAGGATTTTAAGACGAATATTCAGAAATTAACCAAATTCAAGATCTTTTACAACAAACTCCCATAAAAAATGAAGCACCTTCAAACACTAAAGATCAACAATCAAATAAATTATTCGATTCCTCAAAAACGAATAATAAAACATATTTTCAAACAGCAGATAAAATTCAAACAGACTCAGAAGATGGGAATAAGAATTGACATCTAGTACAACTGGAACTGCGAAAGAAAGATTGAGCTGGAAGTATGATGTAATTCCGATAGTAGTCGATATTATCCAAAAGAGAAAAGCTCAAGGCATATCTCAATTTACTTTAAGGGGTATATTCTACCTGCTAGTATCATTAACTATTATACCAAATCTAATGGGTTACTATAAAACATTATCAAGAAAGCTGGTTGAAGCAAGAAAAGACGGAATGATAGATGAAGATGCTATTGTGGATGAAAGTAGACGGATAATAGACATTGATGATGACTTTAGATCACCTGAAGACATCTTAGAAAAGGAATTCAAGTTAATTAATGACCTGCCTAAAGATTATAAAACCTTAATTCCACGATGGTATAAGCAGCCAAACTACATTGAGGTGTGGCTGGAAAAAAAGGCTATGGCCAGTATAGTCAAGTCTATTCTATATGATTATCAAGTCCGCATAGTTCCAACAGGTGGATGGTCAAGCTATTCTTACGAGAGAGAAAACCTATCCCGTTTGTCGAATAAAATCAGTGAAGGAAAGAAGGTGCATATACTCTACCTGGGCGATTATGATCCATCCGGATTAAGAATGGAAGAAAATATTAGAAACAGATTTCAAAATATGGGGATCAATTTTCGACGAATAGCCATCACTAGAGAACAGATAGAAGATTTTGGCTTGGAGAATCTGACTAACCCCGACCCAGAAGTTATGACTAAACTCCAAAGGGATCCCAACGCAGATAACTTTCGACTGAGTAACGGTGGTAGATTATATCAAATTGAAGTGGACGCATTGCAGGTTCTAAATCCTGATACATTAAAAGATTTATTGATTTCAAGTATTCGACATTATTTTGACGAACATATTTACAGAAATGTGCTTTCAGAACCGAAATTCTCTGAAAGAAAAATTCGTGGACTTGTCCATAAAAAGGCTACCTCTTTATTCAACATGCTTGGTTAATTGTTTTCACCACTTCCATCTGCATGAAGGAATCAGTACAGCAATCAATAGCTAATTATCTAGGAAACTCTAATGATTACTTGCTCTGGTTCAGAATCAGCAATGTTAGTGAGCAGGAGAGCATTATGCAACGGTTGGAAAAACTAGCCGACATGAAATTAAAAGGAATTCTGACAGATGAAGAGTTTCTAATTCTTAAATCTCAAATGATGAAGAAGGCATCTGAGGAGGGAATTTGGAGTTCATATTTATTTCAATACAATTTATCTTATAAAGGTGCATTTTGCTTTCATCATCAAATTAGTGGCAACGTGTTTGCAGTACTGTTTTATGCCTACTTGGACAATCAAACATCTTGTTGGTAAAAAGGTTATCTTGAACCCCATTATTCATCGCTATCTTGAAATGCTGAATGAGCTAATATACAGCTAAACTTTTTATGAAATGCGCAATCTGTAAAATCTACTCATAATGCCGATATTCTCAATTGAAAAAGGAACCATGAAAGAAATTTCTCAGAAATCAATAGAATTAGAAAAAGACATTCAAGGTATGGTCGAAAAGAATTTGGATACCATTTTTGGGGTTGAATTTGTTACCTCTGAATTTCAGCTAAATGAGTTAAGAGTTGATACTTTGGGTTTTGATAAAGAATCGAAATCATTCGTAATAATTGAATACAAACGCGATAAGAATATCTCTTATTGATCAAGGCTATGCATACTTAGCTCTGCTTCTCAATAATAAGGCATAGTATGACGTTTCTATAGTAGTATAACCAAAATTATTTAAATGATGAATAGAAAAGGCTAGTGTCGACGCTACTACAATATTGTAGGAATATGGATAAAGAATAGCGCGATATTAGTCATTTTAGGTTTACTAAATGGGCCATTGATTAAGGTTGAAATTTCGATAAAATGGTCTAATAAAACATGTTAAATAGTCCAACTACCACACTTATTGTAGGAATTAAGTATGCTCAGAAATCTTGTTCACATAAATGTTCCAACAGCACTTTATGAGTTGATAGAAGATCTAGCAGTTAAGAGTGGATTATATAGGAGCGTTCCAGAGTTTGCGTTGGAAAGTATGAGAAATAAGTTATACGAAATGAGGCAGCAGAGAATTGAAAGGCAGAAGCTAAATGCTTATTTTAAGAGGGAGAAGGAAAGAAGAATACAATCTGCTTCTACTAATACTACCCGAATTAAGGACTAATTTGACTGAAGTATTCTGGTAGAGTCATGAGTAGTGGGAATGACCTTTAGCCTATAACACTGTACATTAATCATGAGTATAGGATCTCACAAATATCTCGTAACTAGAGTATACAAATATGGCCGCAGACGATATAAGAAAAAGTGGTATCGCAAGAAATCAAGTGATAAGCGCGGGTTCGTGAGATATTCAAGCGGTACCAAATGGGCAGGTAAATATGATCCTTATAAACCTGCCTTTTGGCGTACATATCGGGTAGACCAATGTAAAGATAGAAAATATGATAGGGATCAGGAGATTCTATCTAACGGATATACAGTGACGGATAATTGGATAGCACTATGTAAATCTTGGAATGGCTTCCTATTAGCTAAAAGAGAAGGAGATCATGAAGAGATGAAGATATTTGCTATACAAATTAGAAGTATTCAGAAAGCATTAGGATTACCACAATCAGAGTTTGATATGTTTACTCCCGAAGAAATGCAATGGATAGAAAGTGAAAACTATGATACTCTGAATGAATTACATTATGCTTATAGTGTTCCTGAACTATGATTAATAGAATTACCACCACAAGTATCTAGCTAATATCTGTTTCAAGAATGGTGAATTTTCAGAGTAAGGGTAGACTTCGACGGGTTCAAAATTGAGGTTAGACAGTCAATAGAAAAGTATACTAAAAACAAAGTTGCAAACGAATACCTCGAATTTGTGTTTCATCCTGTAGAGGGAAAGGAAATTTGTGAGATAGTGATTAGACTTTCGCCAAGACCTGTTTTCATTTATGATGAAGGTGAAAACGACAAGAATGCTATGTACGTGTTGGCAATTCTTCTAAGCCATACACTTTAGATGAGTTTTATGAGTATTCGAAGGCGATTTAAGTGAGAGTTATAAGAAAAATTTAAAGAGTACGCAATTTGTAGGTATTCTATTAGGGGAAAAGTGATGCGGGTTAGCCAAAAAAAGGAAAGTGAAATCTGCTAAAAAAAGAAAAGTGAAATCTGCTAAAACAGATTTCAAACCTGTCAATTATACAGTATTTAACCAGAAAATCACGTTTGATATCTTAAAATCGCATTTATTTAGTGCTGCTGACATATTGAGGAGTTCGCTTGATCCTGGAGATTATAGGCAACCCATAATGTCTTTGCTTTTCTTAAAGAGATTGAATGACATGCAGTTACTAACGCAATAACTGCAACAGTGATATTACTTTTCTTGTTTTGTTTTGATTGTTGTTTTGTTGTTTGATTCATGTATGTAAAACATAACTAATAGAAAATCTATATTCTTGTCTAACTAGATGTAATACTCTTGCAATCCTAAATTCTAAGAGTGATAGAATCATATTGTAGTATTACCCATCATATCTAAAATCTTCAATTTTCTTGATTGAATGCCTTTGACAGTGTTTTTAACATGATTCAATTATAGTGGTGGTATTGAAAAGGAGTCTGGGTGATGATGATTTTAGAGTTTTGAGGGATATTATGAGGACAGACATTGGCTAAATCACAGACTGCTAGAAATCATGGATTAGTACCTAGGTATATTAAGATGTTGCATAAGTTAGTTGAGTTCAGCACTACCAAACAGAACAGAGAACGCTTTACACCATATCAAGACTGTATCATATTTTGTCATATCAGTTCCACCAGGAATTGGATAATTTTGATTTCCAATATTAGCCTTCAACCTACCCAAATTCACAATATCTGATGCACTCTTATCTGTGGAGAGATATACATATAGATCAGGTCCATTAGTAACTACCAAATCCTCTAACCGAAGAACATTTCCTCCACCCTCTATAGGAATAACTTTCGCAACCCCTTGTGCATCATGTATCCCATCTCCAACTCCAACAAAAGATCCAGTTAATAGCATTTTATTAGTATCATTTCCTGTTTGAGAAGATAGTGGAACAGACAACGATTGATTAATTGGCTCCATTGATTCATCGATACTATTATTTATTGTTGCGAACTCTAGCACTATCTGAATTTTCTCTTGTTCACTCATCTGATTGCCAGCTTCAATCCTTTCTTCTTCACTCATAGCCATAAACTCTTGAAATTGGTTTGACGGAGATTGCGATGGTACATCCGCTCCTTCAGGTAATGGTTCATCAATTTCAGTTGAGATGAATAAGGGAGAAGCAAGATAAAATGCACTTACTCCTACAATGATAACTACTGCACCTATTATCCCAAGTTTAATTCCCTTACGCATGCGTTCATGGATAAAAAAAACAACTTTAACTTATAAAGTCTTCACGGAATTGAATGAAGATGGACTCGACCTTTGGTGTTCATACTTGGTAACAGAATGAGAATTTTGTTTATCTGCATTAAGTAAGTCCGGACGCTCTCATAAATCTGATATTTTTTCTATTAGAACGAGCGAGAAGCTAATGCATTGAAGAACCTTCTTCGTCAGACCACGAACGTCTGAAAGGTATGATCTTATTAGTTTCTTCATTCCACCACTTAATCGTACCATTGCATGTGCGGCATTGCAACTCTATTTTCGAACCTATTATGACAAATTCTACTGAATGAGGCATTTGTCGATCACAACTACATTCTTTAGTCGGTGGCATACTAACTCTGCATTATAGCGAGAAATAGTTAATACCTGATCCGATCCTCCCGACTATTAGAAGAGTATTGATATTAGTACTTGTCAGGTTTGGTATGATAGCTATCTAATTTTTTGTTATGTAGATAAATCGCTGCAGAATATACATTGGGATAAATATTCAAAGAAAGATTAGTTCACATTACATCAAAGGTACTGGGAACAGATGATAATACTGTGGTGTTTCAAGCCAATACTATCCGAATCAAGCCTTAGCCATAATGTAAATGATTATTACGAATATTATGATAACAAAAGCGCTAGAGTTCAACTAGTGGAATACAAAGCAATATCGACCAGTATTGACTCTAGAGATGCTTTAAATAATGCCTTTATTAGAGATGTAGAATATTTCAAAACTACATCGATAAGACAAGCTTGATTTTTATTTCAATTGATAGGAGTGTGTCCTAACCATATTCATTCTGAAAGAAGTGTATGAGTCTAGTTCTCTTGCTTTAGTACCAAAGTTCTCTAAGCGTTCATCCAAGTCTATGACTATCATAAAAATGTCGTATCATAAGCGGCCAGAAATCTAGAGTACAGCAATAATGACCCACATCACTGCTGAATTTATGATGATGATTTACGAATAGACAACTCTTTTTGTCTAAGGTCACAATCACTTTAAATACTTCGCTGCGTGCTGAGATTCGTGTCAAGTCACAGGCTTGTTAGGAAAGTTCATCTAGTCCTTCTTGCTGTCATATTTACGCTTGTTATCGCAAGCCCATCAATCAGTAATTTTGGTAGTTTTGACATTACTAAAGTAGTGTATGGTCAATCAGATCCAGACCAAATGAATACCAACACTACGAATTCGGTAAATATGCAAGATATCCCATTAGAAAAAGTCCGCGTCGGAGATATTGATGTTGCGTACAAGATGTTCGGTAAAGGTGACCCTATTTTGCTTATTCCGGGTCTTAGCATGTCTATGGATGGCTGGGAACCAACTATTTTAAGAGAACTATCCTCAAATCATACTGTAATAATATTTGATTATCGTGGAGTTGGAAATACAACAATTGGTACAAAACAATTCTCAATTCAGCAATTTGCAAATGACTCTGCTGGTTTACTTGACGCTCTGAAGATTCAAAAAGCAAACATCCTTGGATATTCTATGGGCTCATTTATAGCTCAGCAGTTTGTTCTTACTCATCCTGAGAAGGTCGACAGACTTATACTTATTGCTTCAACATGTGGTGGAAAAGAAGGTATACCTACTAGCCCTGAAGATTTAGAACGGGGTAAAAAGATCCTAAGTAGTATGGTAAATAACACTCCAATAGAACCACAGGAAGTAAAAACTCTTGTATCTAACAGCTTCGGACCAACATGGATCAAACTACATCCCAATTTCCTTGAAAGCATTCCAACAAACCCCAAAGATTTGCAACCTTCTGGTATGACTCTTGATACTTATTTGCAGCAGAACTATATGAGTGCAAACTGGCAGTCAACCAACTGGAGTGGTGTATGCAGTCAGCTTCCAAATATATCCAAACCTACCTTGGTAATGACTGGAAATGAAGATGTTACTGTACCAACTGCTAATTCTTTAATTATTGCGGAAAAAATCCCAGGAGCATGGCTTGTACAGATGAAAAATGCAGGTCATCAAATTACGTCACAATATCCGGATGAAATCAGTAAGATATTAAATACATTCCTATCTACTTCAGGCCAAAGTAGTTGAATTATCCATTGAGTGGACACGAAGCGCCGGACTGACTGGAGCAATACTGTTATCTAACTTTGAAAATATGTAATAAGAACAATAGCAAAATAGTTCCTAAAGATAACATGATTAAAGCGCATTAATGCTTAATACAAGAAACTGCATATATTCTCAAGAATAAAAAGATGTTAGAAAATTATGCCTTTTCAGGCGTTCCACACAAACCAATTTCTTACATAGATCAAGGAACTAAACTTACCTGTCAATGCGGTTATGAATGGATAGAAAATAGATTTCCAGAATATGGTAAACTGGTTTGTCCACGTTGTCAACGTAGACAGATAGAACGTGACAGGAGTAATCTAGTACAATCTTCCACGTCGACTAAGCCAATAAAATCGTCAGCTCAGCAATCGCAGATCGATGAAATAATGGAATTATTGATTAATGAATCTATACTAGAATTAAAGATTCTATGTTTCCTGTATTCATATTCTCTACAATGGAATGTAGTGCTTCTTCAGGTGTGTGATTAGACATTTAATGGTCCTAGTTGTAACACGCCTTAAGTTCGTTTCTTTGATTGCTTATCATAATTTAAGATGGTAATTTAAGATGGTATGCATGATTAAGTTTCGCTATCGAATCACTTCATCATCATACCACTTATTGAATTTGATATTGGTCCTCGGATTTCTCCATCTGGATATTGAGTTGTATGGACATTCACATATAATCCCATGGAATGCGTAGCATTTAAGAGATCAGAAATCTGTTTGTCAGCAAGTGGTCCTTCAAGGTTATCAGGAGTTATATCTCCTTCAGAGAGGAGGCCAGAAACCATTTTTGGTGTAGGTATATCAGGTCTAAATAAAGTTACTACAATAGGTCCATTTTGATTGGGCTTACCATAGTGAATGTGTGCTGCTGTAACATTGTCTATATCTGTTACATTCAAAGTATAAGTTACGGTATTCTCAGTTAATATCGGTCTAAATTCAGCCCATCCAGTAGCATTAGTTTCTATCGGGGGTATTTCCATATCGCCGAAGAGTTTTGCGTACCTTGCCAAACAATGAGAGCATTGCTTACTGATGGTCAAAAGAATCTGCCATTATCAGATCCAATTGAAGCTAGCATTGGCCTAGGAGAGATCAAACCAAAAGTAATTTCATCTGCGCTGAAGTAGTAGACGAGGGGGAATCACAAAACTTTTGACATTATTTAATTTCTCTTATCATGTTGCTTCTAGTATTAAAATACAAGAGCTTCCATGTATTTTACGCTCTGTCAATCTAATGATTAGAAATAAGAAGAGAAAAAGATTTGAGTTCTTGTTATACGTCTATTCAGACAGAAGTTGAGCTTTTCTATTACTCACTGGCTTCTCCTCCTCCTCCAGCTTCACTGCCTGTATCATCTGTACTGGTGGTATCTTCATCGCTGGGAGGACTATCAGATGAAGTAGGTGCAGTACCCGTTCCAGGTGCTGTTCCCGTATTATATATTGGAGCAAAGCAATCTCGAATTTGTTGTTCGGAAACGGTTCCATCCACTTCAGCAGCAGAAAGACAGGATTGAAAATCCTGATAATCTTGACTTGCTGAACTAGTGTCTTCGCCTGCTGAACTAGTGTCTTCGCCTGCTGAACTAGTGTCTTCGCCTGTTTCATCAGATTGAGCTAGTGATGGAAGAACATAATTCATACTTGCTGGTACCATCAGGTACTAATACGATTGTTGCTATTACACTTGTACCTAGAGTTTTTTTCTTATTCATTGCTCAATGATTATCCGTAATCTATATAATTGGTGCTGTTCAAAAGCTTGCGAAAGGATATTAGATATTATTGACAAGAATCGCCTTTCATACACACATAAAGGAAATTTTGTTTGAAACTTTTTAATGCCATCATTCCTAATTCCGTCAATTAGAATATTCAAAAAAATATGAATTAGGGTTGGCGAAAGAGTAGACTGCAACTGTTGAAAAATGGTGAGGTTTCATGGACCCAAGTATTAGATATGTCAGGCCATGATGAATTGGTTTATAAACTAACTTTGAAATATCTTCGACAACAAGGATATGATATCGGAAATAATAAAATTCCAAGAGTTAAACTCAACATAGGGATGTAAGTTATACTATTCCAATTTCTAGCGTTGAGTTTCATGCGCCCTCTCTTTGCTATTTACTGTCCATGATGAAAACAGAAAAAATCTCTACAATAATAACAATACCCACAGCGTTGACAGATGGGATTTGAAAGCGTAGGACGATACTCAGAATAACAGTTTAAACATTTCATTTGGATGGATAACTCATAGACTGCTGAAATATAGACCCAACGATGTTAACTAGTCTTTTGTATTTGCTCCTTTTTTATCTTACTGTCACCTACTCTTTCTACTTCTTCTCATTTTGTTACTCTTAAGTGACCTACTTTTCTTAGATTTAGGTTTAACGTTAGCACTTGAGGAACCTAGTTTTTTAAATTTTGCTTTTGTACTTGTTCCTGTTCCAGAAGTTGTTCTTATCCTTTGAATATCTTTTTGAATTCGTGTCACTTGCTTTTGTAGCTGACTGACTTGAGATTGAATCTGTTTTATTGATTGTAAAGGTGATTGGCTTACTCCTGGGCCATTTGTCGACTTAGTCTGCTTCTGCTTTTGTATTGATTGAACCATCATTATTATCTTATTAATCTGATTTCCATTTTTTTCTACCTGCTTTGAAATATTAGATAAATAAAAAGTTATTCTCCTCTTCTGTTTCCTTTTGCTAATTTTGGGTTCCTGCTGTGAACTTGGACTGTACTTGTTCTGGCAGTTTTTCTTCTTGGGGTACTGCAACTGGTACTTCTTCGATCGAAATCTGTTTATCAGCCACATCAATTGAGGTAGCTCCTTCTTCCCTTTCCTCTGGCTGCGTATCCATCTCTCCAGTCATAATAGGCCCTTCCGCCCTTTCCTCTGACATCAACTAGTTTTTTTGTCTTTACCTTATTTATCTTAAATATATGATAGAACATAGGATTTACATAATAATCTTAATGGTACATATAGTAATAGATGATCGTGAATGAAAGGATAGCTCTAGACCGAACATAATCAGCTATGCTATCTGCATAGGCGGTGTCTGTCAACTAAATTCTCATTTGTCAAATATGTGCCTCAAAAGATCCATGAGAGATAAGTAACTATTGACGAAGTTTTTTTAGAATATATACGCGATAAGACAAGCTTGATTTTTATTTCAATTGATAGGAGTGTGTCCTAACCATATTCATTCTGAAAGAAGTGTATGAGTCTAGTTCTCTTGCTTTAGTACCAAAGTTCTCTAAGCGTTCATCCAAGTCTATGACTATCATAAAAATGTCATATCATAGGCAGCCAGAACAGCAATAATGACCCACATAACTGCTGAATTTATGATGATGATTTACGAATAGACAACTCTTTTTGTCTAAGGTCACAATCACTTTAAATACTTCGCAGCGTGCATAAGGTTCGTGTCAAGTGACAGACTTGCTAGGAATGACCATCTAGTCCTTATTGCTGTCATATCTACTCTTGTTATCACAAGTTCATCAATCGGTAACTATGGTTTCTTTGACATTACTAAAGTAGTGTATGGTCAATCAGATCCAGACCAAATGAATACCAACACTACGAATTCGGTAAATATGCAAGATATCCCATTAGAAAAAGTCCGCGTCGGAGATATTGATATTGCGTACAAGATGTTTGGTAAAGGTGACCCTATAATACTTTTCAATGGCGCTTCTGATAGTATGGATGCCTGGGGTCCTTCCTTTCTAATGGGTCTTTCTTCAAATCACACAGTGATTGCGTTTGATCAACGTGGAATTGGAAATACAACAGCTGGTTCCAAACCATACACTTACCAGCAACTAGCAAACGATACAGCTGGTTTGCTTGATGCTCTGAAAATACCAAAAGCAGATGTTATGGGATATTCTTTAGGAGGACATATAGCTCAGGCATTTACAATTAGCTATCCAGAAAAGGTTAACAGGCTCATACTTGTTGCTACATCCTGTGGAGGAAAAGATGGTATACCTAAACCACCTGAGTTTATAAAATTCCAAGCGGAAATTGTAAACAAATCTCAAAATAATGTTTCACTCAGTGCAGAGGATATTAAAACGCTTAATGCTGCCTCATTAGGATCAGGATGGATCAAACTACATCCTGAATCTCTTGAAGGATTTGAAAATATTACATCATTACAACAATTGAAGCCTGGTTTGCCCCCTGAAACAGAGAAGAATCAGGCAAACCTAGTTGTTTGGGAGGATACCAACTGGAGTGGTGCTTGCGATGCGGAAGCGAAATTAGCTAAACCCACGTTGGCCATAGCAGGAACAGATGATAATGACTACATGCCTCACGGAAATGCTTTAAAGATTGCAGAAAAGATTCCAGGAGCCTGGCTTGTACAGATAAAAGATGCTGGTCATGCAGTAATGAATCAATACCCGGCTGAGATTGGTGAGATAGTAAATACATTTCTATCGACTACTAGCCAAAACAATTGAATCATCCATTGAATGAAGCATAAACTGAATTTGGGATCTAGCTAAGACATGATTCCATAAACTGAAACACGTTTTAGTTAGCATATCTTATCGTTCAGATGATGAGCCCCTTTACCTACGGGAATCTAACCCCCTTGGGCCACTAACAAGCCAAGCGGGTGTATGAATGATATGTCATAAACATCCACTTATCTTTATTATGAAGACACACCTCTCAATGTTAACGGATTGTGATCCCTTTCCACAATTCTTTAGGAATCTGTATTGAAATCCCGTTCTTTCCTCTTATCAAGAGGTAAATTGATGTAAAATAGTATTCGTGTGCATTTTATATCTAGGTAACTAGTGAATCAAAAAATATACGGGATCTGGTGGCTATTATGAATTCTAGTCACTATTTGAAGCCGCTGACGAAGATGAATCGTTATTGTCATCATCTTCATTATCGCCAGAAGATACTGCTGCCGCTGCCGATGCTGCATCGGGTGGAGATTGCATTATAAATAGATAAATCAGCTTGCAGCACTGATTATATTATCTGATTATTTTTGTACAATTTTATTAGGTTTATTTTTATATAACTCATTTGGCACTGGTCAAATATTGATAAACACTCATTTCTGCCTTGAAATATGGGGAACTGAATATAGCAAGATCAAAGAAGTATGTTTTTTGGCTGAAAAATTGGGATATTACGGGTTTTACTATGGTGAGTCTTTAGCAGATATAGATTTGGATTGTTGGACCGTAATTTCTAATTTATCCGCGGTAACTCAAGAGATTAAACTAGGGCCTGTTATAACATATATGTTCCCTCAATACAGGAACATTTCTCTATTAGCAAAGCAAGCTTTGACAATGCAGGAGATTTCTAATGATAGACTTGAGTTTCGAACAGGTGCGGGTGCAACACTCCAATGGGCTTCGCAATGGTGGCATCCTTATGAGATAGATTATCCAAATAATGGTGAAAGAGTAGCATTACTTGACGAAGGGATACAACTACTGTTAATGTTATGGAGTAAGCCTTCATCGACATTTGAAGGCAACCATTTTAAAGTAAGAGATGCAAGATTAACAAAACATACGCAGACTCAAAGCATAGCACTATTCCAATAACAGTAGCAGCAAAACAAGATAATACTATGAGAATAGCTGCTAAGTATGCTCACGTTTGGGAGTGCTCTTATCTGACTCCAGAACAATTTATTACTCTAAATGAAAGGTTTGAAAGCATATGTAAAGAAATCAATCGAAATGGAGATAGAAGAAGAATAGTCAAATCAATTGAACTAGATGTTATTATCTCTGAATCTGAATCAGATTTAGAATACAAGAAAAAACTATTTGCTATGGAGAGAGGGCCGGCTGTGGCTAATCAGATGCTTAAACATGGACTCGTTGGAACACCTGAAAAAATAAGAGAAAGGCTTAAGCAGTATACAGATGCAGGAGTAGATCAGTTCTTGCTTGCATTTCAGGACCCACTTGATATAAAAGCATTAGAATTATTCATGAACACTGTAGGTAACTAAGTCCGAAAAAGCAAAGTTAAAATATCTTAGCTTCTTTCAAGTTTCAATCTGAATGAGTTTGATTTTTTCTGAAAACTTTTGAAGTTTTAGACCTTGTAAGTCATTTGTCACGCATGTCCAATAACATTATTAATAATGTCCTATTTTTATAATATCTATATAGCTATGATAGGTGGAAAAGTATGCTTTGCAGAAGCCATAATAATATCTGGGCAGTATGTGTCAATATGGCTGCAACAACCCCCCCGATGGATTTCTGCTGTTTGAGTCAGAATCAAGCGATGCATTTCTTGATTGGTGGTCAAGATTTAAGGACAAAGTTAGATGGTATCTTGAACAAACACATACGATAGCTGCTAGAAGACGTTAGTTAGTTACTCACTAGCTAGCTAATCCCTTCCAAGCTCATAAGTGCTGAGCTAGTGATTGAGCTTTGTGACTGAATAAAGTGTGGGTATGCATTGATTACTATTTCTCATTGTATGATTCTCTTGATGCACTGATACTTCAAAAAATTTGCTCCAATCATTTCATCATCATACCACTTGTTGAATTTGATATTTGTCCACGGATTTCTCCATCTGGATATTGAGTTGTATGAACGTTCACGTATAATCCCATAGAATGCATAGAACTTAGGAGCTCAGAAAGTTGTTTGCCAGCAAATGGTCCTTGAAGATTATCAGCAGTTATATCCCCTTCAGAGAGGAGGCCAGAAACCATTTTCGGTGTGGGAATATCAGGTTTAAACAATGTTATTACAATAGGTCCGTTTTGGCCTTGTTTACCACTGTGAATGTGGAGCTGCTGTGACATTATCTATATCTGTTACATTCAAAGTATAAGTTACTGTATTCTCATTTAATATTGGCCTAAATTCAGCTAATCCAGTAGCATTCGTTTCTATTGAGGGTATTTCCATATTGCCGAAGAGCTTGGCAGTAAATTGCTGTTCAGTTACCCCTGCAGTAGCAAACACAGGAATTAAGAAATTGGTTATAGCACCAGTTTCTACTATCATTATTATCTGTATAATTAGAGGCTATTGGTATCACAGTAGAACATCCAAAAATCATATTTACCATCGTGAATGGAATAAGTAAGGCAATTCAATATTTAAAGGAATTTCACTTAAACAATATCAATACAGTACCGCAATACGATCTATGCTTCGATGCCGTTTCAGCACAGCAGACCTGAGTGGAGGTACCGTGGAGGTGATGATCCCAAGAGATTGTTTGAAGCAAGGATTAAAATGGGTGATTCTGAATTTGAGCATTTCAGAACTACTACAGAACTGACAGGAATATTTTTAGATTATTTAGGCTAATTAACGTATAATGTATGTTTTATAGGGGTCAGAATAAATTGAACCTTTAAAATGTTTGTTGTGCTCGTATGTACTCATGACGAGAAGTTTCAACGATTGGTGGAATGCTATCCCGTCTGACTTAAAAGAGAAAGCTCATGGGGGCGATGAAGGAAATAAACAATCACTTAACCAACTTAATCAAACTCTGTTGCATCTAGATTTGGCTGGCAGACACGATGCAAAACCATCTCACGAAGAACTCAAAGATTGGCTGCGTAGCGGTCAGGTAAATGTAGTCAGAGTGAAGTAAATTACAACAATAGTAATTACAGAAACACCGTACACAGGTTCTCATTGAGGGAGTTGAGCAAGCTTCATATCTTCTTCTTCAAGCTGAAAGTCAAATACTTGACTATTCTCTCTGATTCGATTCTCTTGTTTAGATTTTGGAATTACAACTAGACCATGTTGTAAACTCCATCTAATTAGGATCTGTGCTGGGTTTTTATCATATTTTTTTGCCAGACCTTTTAGAGCAGGATGATTAAGCCTTTGACCTCTAGTCAATGGACTATATGCCTCTAGCTGAATGTTGCTATTTTTGCAGAATTCTAACAACTTCTCTTGGTACAGAAACGGATGAAATTCAACCTGATTTACCGACGGTATAACATCAAAGTTTTGGAATATTTCTTGCAAGTGGGAAATCTCATAATTGCTTACTCCAATAGCTCTAGTTTTGCCTTCCCTTAACAATTGAATCATAGCCTTCCAAGTTTCTTTGCTCTGGCCTTCAACTGGCCAGTGGATCAAGTATAAGTCAACGTAAGTTAGTCCTAAACGCCTTAAACTTTTTTCACATGCTTTAAGAGTAGAATGATAACCTTGATCACTATTCCACACCTTTGTAGAAATAAAGACCTCTTCTCTGTCTATCCCACTTTCTATGACAGCTTTGCCGACATCCCTTTCATTGTCGTATAGCCAAGCGGTATCTATATGTCTATAACCAATATTCAGTGCATATCTTACTGCACGCAATGTAGGTTCTCCAGAAGGTGTTTGATAAACTCCTAAGCCTAGACGCGGAATCTCTACTCCAGTATTCAAGGTAATACTGGATTGCAAAGTCAATTGCATAATGAAATATCGTATTAAGGAATCTACATAACTCTACCGGTCATATAACTATGCTATAGTAAAGTAGAAGACTCTCTAATGATTACCTTTGTTCCGTCTTTAATCTGGTTCAAAATATCGTCCTTATTAGAAGAATCCACAATCTTACCTATTATATTTACAGGAGAGTACGCCAGTATTTTTCCGTTCTTACTAATGGGAGTTGGTCCGTAAAATAAACATAATGCATTTCCTTCAGGCCAGTAAGCAGCGTCTAATTCATTAACTTCTGTCTTTGCATGATCTTCCTGTTCAACAGCTATTGCAGTTCGATCCGTATAGAGCTCTTCTCCCCACTTGTTGATACTAACTTCAAGTGGCAAATTATCAAGTATTGCTTTGAAAGTCTTTGGGGAGAGAGAATCATCCAATTCTATTCCAACAATTTTATCATCTAGTTCGGGAAATACAACATCAATGATCCTTTTCATTACATCATATTGATCGATAGCAACTTATATATTCAGATGCATATGCTGGTCGATTTCAACGTTACTAAGACAATTATCGCCATCATATCATTCCCATGCAGCTATATCTTTCTCCGCTATTATTTTTGTAGGCTTTACACGTACGAGAATAACACCTTCAGTAGTATTTCTTTCCCCGTACGCTTTTGCATTCCTCTTACCCATATATCGTTCTGCTATTCTGGTATTCCACTTTAATAGTTCGTTATATTTCGGACGGTCTAATTTTGCATTACCATGAAGAATTACAAATGAAAACTGGGGTGTCTGATCGTCTACACAAATACTCACCCGATTATCGCGTCGAATATTTGTTGCCTTAACTGAATTCTCATATGTAGTAAAAATAATATCTTCTATTTTCTTAGTTGTTCGATTTTTTCGCTCATCTAATACGAACCAAACTGGAACGACATGTGGACTTCCGTTTTTGTTGACTGAGGTAAGTTTTGCCGTAAAAGTACCTTGCATAAGAAATTTTTTTGTTTCATTTTTGGACATGTATGTCATTGTAGATATATCGCCTAACTTTCTAAATAGGAATTAAAGTATATTTTTAGTTAACAGTTGAATGTTTTTGGCATCTAAGCATCACGGTATTAATAATCCCTGCACGACGGTCGGTTATTGACAAAGTTTCTTTAGAATAATTCATTACAATATATCTTATGGGTGAGTTTAACAGATTTTGCGTAAAAGAAAAAAGTGAGTCGGATTGTTACTTGCTGTTACCTGTTATTCCTTATTACCTTCCTATACACAGACCACTTGGATTACTTGTCTGACAGCTGTTGTCCACATATTGGTTTGCGTTGATGTTTGTTGGTAGTCCGTTTGCATTGTTAAGGTCAATTACATTCTCAAGTACGTTATTTGCTGATATTGTATTCTGTTTGCTCTGTCCATCTAGAAATACTCCATTCTGACTTCCAACTACATTGTTCATTCCTACACTGGACTGTTGTGTGTTGACAAATGTTATTCCTGCTAGCAAGTTGCCATTCATAAGGTTTGAGTCTATAGCACCACCTGTACTTGAGTGAGATGCTACACCTATACTATTACCCTGTATGATGTTTTGTTTTACTTGTGCATTTTCAGCTCCTGTCATAAATGTACCTATCTGGTTGTTAGATAGTATGACAGAATTAATCGTAAATCCATTTGCTCCAGTAAGAAGTACTCCTGCTTGGAAGTTGCTGAGTGAACCAGGTCCATTTACTACTACATTATCAACATTTGGTACCATAATCCCAACTTTAGAGCTGTCCTGTCCAGGTCCTGTGATTGAGAATCCATTCATGTTAATTACTGTGTTTGGACCACCTACTATGATACCATCTCCACTATTGCAGTTAAGATTTGCAGTTAGATTTACTACTCCGCTTACCACTTGTCCACATGCTGCGTTTGTTGATGCTGCCTTGTTGTGGTTGTGCTTGTTGTGCTTGAGGTTGTTGTGCTTGTTGCTGTGGTTGAGCTTGAGGTTGTGCTTGCTGCGAAGCAGTGTCATCGCCACCAACACTATCTCCAGCATTAGGACTGATGCCCATGCCTAGTGGTGCTAATTGTGGTTGCTGTGGGAGCGTATTAACAACATTATCTCCTCCACTATTGTTACCGTTATCATCATCATCATCATTGTGTTTCGGTTTTGTTGCATCCGCTGGTGCAGTCAAACTACTTACCGATACTACTAATGCTGCCGCGATTATTACTGCTAGTATCGTTCTTGTTGTATTTATTTGATTCATTTATAGTAACCTCCGATGCTGGCGAACTTGCCTTCTACGGTCGGGGCAAGTGGTGGCACTAATTCAGACATATTTTCGTAGAGTTCCAGCAATTTCATGCCTTTCTCTGTAGTTCTATAAGCGTGTTTTCCTTCCTCGTATTCGATAAGTTCGTTGTCTTGCAACATTGTAAGGTATTCTCGGAGCTGAGCAAATGATAGAAATGCTTTGTACATTATTTTTGTCTTAGTTGCTCCTCCTCCATTTGCGGCCTCTAGGATGAGGCCAACAATTTCAGTTCTACTTCTGTATTTCATAATAGAATCAAACAGAAAATGTAAACTAGATATTTATGTGAACCTTCTATTACTACTATTAGTTCCATTAGTATGTGTTTAATTAAAGTATTCATATATCACATCAAGTATAACTATGTGATCTTAGAAGTATCCATTTTACTATAAGAATGACATCAATATTCGGAGCTCCTTGATAAATTCTAACAGTGCAATGTTCATTAACAATTTTACAGTTAATATTGAGGCGCTAGCACAGACATACTCGTCTGAAAACAATGTAATAATAACGTGTTTGATAAGCAGGATAAATAACCTTCACATAATTAAGCCTCCTTCTATAGATTTCTGTAATTTGCAGCTTATAGTAAATATCACGATCATCTCTATAAATACAGTTACTAAGGATTCTGTATGACACAATCAAATAGTCATCAATTATTAAGAAGCACCAATAACAAATCAACAACAACAATAATTTTCATGGTGTGCAGTACATTGTTGATTGCGTTAGGAGCAGCTGCTATATTAGAAGAATCAAATCACATTTTGTTTACTACTACTGTGAATGCACAATTAGTAGATGCGGAGGAATTAAGAGAAGATATAAGAGCAGCAATTGTAGAAGAGAAATTACAAAAGGTAGTGAATCAAAATCAAAGCAATCAATCTGCTGCTACCTCTAGTTCAAACGGATTATCATTAGGATTAAATCGAGCTCATTTCATCCCCTTGAGTCCATTGAGTGATAGTCCTGGAAATCAGGTAAAGATGATGCTAGGTTATTCGGTACAAAATTCATCTACACTTCCAGATGACAGAGTAAACGCTGTAATGGAAGTATATGCTTCAAATCAAACCTTGTTACGAACTTCATCACTTCCTGAACCCATTGTCATTGATAATCCAGAGGGAACCATTCAACTAGCCACTACATTTGATGATCCTACATTGCAGAATGTAACAGTAAGAGCATTGCTTACCGATGGTCAAAAGATTCTTCCACTATCGAAGCCAATTGAAGCAAGCCTTGGTCTAGGGGAAATCAGACTAGGAGAAATTTCATCTGAGCTGAAATAATACTCATTTTGATTGTACAATCGGAATTAAGTATGTCTAAAGTATTGTTTCTTCAGATAATATCTTTCACATTCATGGAGTAGATGCTCCTGTGGAATTTGAGGGAACTATATTTAGATGATAAGTCCAATCTGCATTATAGTTATAGCTAGGCTCCACAGGATTTAGCACACTTACCTAACAGGGTATTCTATAAATATTAGTACAGATAGATAACTGACCGTTCGTCTATTAATGGTAACTCCTTACGTTCATTTACTATCTATACTGGTGCATCTTCTGGATGGTTAGAATAGATAACAGGATTATCTTTATCATAATAGTTGCCATCGTATTAGCAGTGGTTGTAGACACTTCTATAGTTACTATCGCTACTTCTGCCGGAGGTATGAGAATCCTCATTCTCAGATATATCGGTGTTCACCATAATGGTTGTCATTTTTGCATTTGGACAATTTGTTATCCTTAGATATGTAAAAAGTAAATTTCTAAGTCATGTGAATGAAACTGGAATTGCTATATCTCACGTTCAATGGATGGATAGGATAACAACAATTCTACAATATGTCTTAGTAGTGATACTTGCATCAATCGTATTTCAGATAGCGTTCTTCTCAAGTTATCATATCTATAGCCTAATTTCTGTGATGCTGATAAGCTATGGGTTATCATTATTGCTCTTGTCATTGCTAGCTAAGCGGTTCCTTTCATGGTATCGACTCAATCGGAATTTAGTGGTTCTTTTTTACGGATTGGCTATAACTGTCATTTCAATAAACGCCTTTATCACCATGCTCTACGTGAATTTTATGCTTACAGACAAGCCTCTATATATCCAAAGTATTAGAAGTCTTACTGGATCTTTATCCAACCCTGATGTGGTGTTTGATTTGGCATACACATCGACAGCAATAATATTCTTCATTCTAACTTGGATTGCTACTGTTCTTCTATTGAAGCACTACTCTAAAAAACTAGGCAATATCAAATATTGGATCCTTGTGAGTATTCCTCTTGTTTATTTTTTGAGCCAATTCCAACCTTTGTTTCTATTTACGTTTGCAGAGTACCGTATGTCAGATCCAGTTCTGTTTGGAATTTTCTACACATTGCTCTTCAGTTTGAGCAAGCCTCTGGGTGGAGTGTTATTCGGTGTGGCATTTTGGATGGTGTCTAGAAGCCTCAAAGATACCAAGGTCAAAGGATATTTAACTATCTCAGCGTACGGAATGACCTTATTATTTGCTTCAAATCAACCAACTGCTTTAATATTGGCTCCATATCCTCCATTTGGTCTTGTTACTATATCCTTTATGGGATTGGCTTCTTATCTATTGTATCTAGGCATATATTCGTCTGCTCTATCTGTGTCTGAAGATTCTAGATTGCGTCAGACCATTAGAAAAGAAGCTTTAAAGGAATCTCAGCAGTTTTTAGATATGATAGGAACTGCTGAGATGGAACAAGCAATACAGAAAAAGGTCGTAAGGTTCTCCAAAAGGACTAAAGCCTCAATGGGGTACGAAACTGGTATAAGCACATCAGTTGATGAGGATGGTATTAAGCGCTATCTTGAAGAAGTATTAATAGAGCTGAAAGACATGAAAAAGAACAATCACAATCATTAGTTACGGGTTTGAAATAATAAAAGTTAGAGAATTGATAATGGTGGATTGCTCCGAAAAGTTTTCGTATATCACTAGCGATGTCTTTTTAATCGCGCAGCGAAATGTAATTGCTAAAAACTTCTACATCTAATATGGCCTTAATCTGATTCAATCCTTAACTGGAGAAAGTTGCAAAAGTATAGGCATCTGAGCATTCAACTGGACTATCCTCTTTTAATCTTGGACTCATTAGAAATACAAAAGTGTAGGCAAGGCTCACCTTGTCTTTTTCCCCCATATCTTTCTCTTTGACTTTCATTCTCCCAAGTACATCATTTGCTTGTTTGATCTGCTTGATTTCTGATGCTGTACTTTATTACCTTTCCTGCACATGTGTCGCACATGTGTCACAGTATTTTTCTATGAGGATAGCTCCATCACCTACAGCGAATAATGCTTCCTGTGTGGCCTTGTTACCGCAGGCTACACAGAATTTTGTCTTATCACTATGATCAACAAATGCCCTTAACATTGAAAATATTCTTTCCATTCTATTCTTTCACCCTTACGAAGGTTTCGTTGATTGTATTTCTTGGCAATACTGCAATCATCGCATCTGCAGCAACTATGAATTTCGGATTGTTTCTCATCGTTATATGTAGTTATCATACATATAAGAACTTGCACTCTAATGTTAGCTAAAACAGAATAGAATATCAGATGGAATGTTTCGTTCAATTATGAGCATAATGATCTGGGAGGAAAAGAAGAGTAGGTTTCATCACCATTTCATGGTTAAAAATATCCGCTGTATCTAGCCCTCAATCTCTGAACCGCTCATTTTTCTATCATGCGAAAAGTAAAAAGACCTATTCACTATTTATCAAGACAGTAAAGTTGATCTCCTCAACTAAATTCAGTCAAGGCTTCTTTTTTATCTCAATCGGGCTATCTGTAGCACTACTTGTGGGTTTCATACAGACTAGTGTTTCTATGATAACTATGGCTAAAGGAGCCATTGAGCCAATATATATGATATCGACTAGAGATATTCTCGGATATGAAGGAGTGGAAGGTTCTGGATATGGTAACTATTCATTTTCAAATATTAGCGAATTAACGAAGCAATGTCCAAAGGAAATAGTAATCTTCGTTCATGGATGGAATGTTGATGAAAATAAAGCCAATGAAAGGTTAGATAGAGTGAAGATGTCATTAGAGCAAAATAACTATGATAATATCTCGTTAGTAGGTTTCAGCTGGGGTTCTGACACAGAATGGCATGCTGCCGAAGCCTTAGCCAAGTGGAATGGACCTAGACTTGCAGACTTTATCTTTAATCTAATGCATAGTTGCAAACAACAACCTGGCAATGAAGAGATGAAGATTAGAGTAGTTGGGCATTCGTTAGGAGCAAGGGTAGTCCTTAGTAGTTTAGATACTTTAAACAAGAACTCAACATGGAACAACAAAAACTACAAGGTAACATCTGTTCACTTGCTGGGTGCTGCTGTGGATGATGAAGAAGTATCTAAGTATCCTCAAGATATTCTTGATGACCTAACCAACTGGGGAACTCTGAAATCGGACTATGGAGTTGCCATAGAAGAAGAGGTAATTAATTTTAGCAATTTGTACAACCCAGAAGATAATATTTTTCAACCAAATTCGACATATCCATTTCTCCCTTTCCAAATATATCCTTCATTTGAGGGAGATCTAGCGCTAGGTTTCAAGGAGCAAATACTTCCGTCTACTAAATTGCCTGCAAACTATGATGAGGCAAATGTAATGAGTGAAATAGTGAATATTAGTGACGCCGATGGATTAGATGCAGAAGTTTATGGCCTCTGCAAAAATGATAATCGCTACTGCGAGATCAAAGATGAAGGCTGGGATGATGGACTGTGCAATTTATTTCTTCCAGAACCTTTGAAGCTCTGCCAGGTCAAAACAGGTGATAATCATGCAGGATACATAGGATTCAGGAATAACACTAACACTAACACTTCTCTTCTGGCAAACGACGGAGCAATGAATGTAGTGGTAGATCAGTGGAAAAATGCAACTTTGTCTGCAGGTTTGCGGTAAGTAGAACACATAAAGCAGAATTCATGGGAATACCTCGACTAGTAAATCCATCAAATTCTCGAGCATTACAATTCTCAAGTTCAGAGGTGGTAAATATAATGAATTAATTATATCACTAGTGATGTTTAGCCATCCTCAAAACTGAATTCGAAGACATGTCAATGTTTCGATCAGTTTGTCTAAATTATATAAACTAGTATTCAAGCTTACTTTATCAGTAGATAAACTATGTCTGTAAAAGAAATTGGAAAAATCTCGATCACAATTCTTATGGATAACTCAACAGATTTGTTGTTAAAAAATTCTGCTCATGCATTAAGGAGCCCTTTGATAATGAATGAGAGATTGAATTTGCCTCCTCCAGTGGCAGAACACGGATTCTCCGCACTAATCAATATTGTAGAGGACAGCATCAGCAGGAGCAGTAGTAGTCAAAATCTGACAAAAAATACAGATGGAAATACTAATTATGCATATCTTTTTGATACTGGAGTTACCGAAGATGGAGTAATTCATAATGCAGATTTACTCGGTATGGATTTTAGTAATATTGATGGTATTATTCTGAGCCATGGTCATTTTGATCACGCTACTGGTCTTGTCAATATATTAAAGAGAATATCTTCTAAACGTTCATCATCCATTGATATTTTCTTGCATCCTGACGCTTTTCTACGACGATGGTTGGTTTTGCCTGATGGAAAGAAAGCAAGGATGCCGTCATTAGACGAAAAACAACTAGAATCACTGGGAGGAACAATACATAAATCTGATAAGGCTACTACTCTTCCTACTAAAGAAAATCCTTTTCTCTTAATGACCGGTCAGATACCAAGGAAGACACGCTTTGAAAAAGGATTTCCATATCAATATGCAGAAAACTCTGACAATGATGATAGTGATGATAATCATCCTAATGAAAAAAAGAATCTAAATCTCGTTCCAGATCCATTGGTTAAAGATGATCAAGCAATAATAGTAAATCTCAGAAAAAAGGGATTGGTTGTTCTGACTGGTTGTGGTCATGCAGGTATTATAAATACCTTAAACTATGCTAAAGATTTAACAGGAATAGACAAAATTTATGCAATAATAGGTGGCTTTCATCTTCCTGCTGATGGTGGGATCTATGAAGAGGCAATGGATCCTACGATAGAAGAAATACAGAACACAGATCCTGAATACATTATACCTTGTCATTGTACAGGGTGGAAAGCAACAAATAAGATAATAGATCTAATGCCAGACAAATTCATCCAAAGTGCTGTAGGCACTACGTTTACCTTTTAATGAAGGGCTTTGAGGGTTAAAATATATTATTGAAATCTAGGGAATAGAACTTAAATTGGTTTTTCCAAATAAATGTTATTATTGCACGACAAAGGGTTTCGACTCGACCGATGAGTATGAACGTCACATTGTAACTAGACATCCAAACTTACCTGGTTACCCCGGTCCTGCAGATATCATATTCTAAGGTTTAGAAAAACAAGGTATGCCATGGGAACGAGAAATAAAAAATGACATAGAATGGAACTAGTTCATATTTTGATTACTGATGTGACCTAGGTAAATCATAATCCCTCCAGAAATGTTCTTGTGCTAAATCGAAGTATACAACGTTAAAAAATTTCTATCAGGTTTTTGTAAGGCATTTTAAGAGTACGGATTGAGACAGTGACAAGTTGCATCTTGGCACATATCGATTCATATTTATATTTAGAAGCGTTTCAGCGAGGACAGTGATAATCACTATACTTTTGATCCCTTATATACTTATAAAGTATACTTTATTTATTATTGCCGGTATGCAGAAAATAATTCCATGTTTGTGGTTCGATGATAAGGCGGAGGAGGCAGCGAAGTTTTATGCCTCAATTTTCAAAAATTCAAAGATTGGCGACGTTACCCATTATGGAAAAGAGGGATATGAGATTCACGGAAGGGAAGAGGGATCGGTGTTGACTGTGGAGTTTGAAATTGAAGGGCAAAAATTTGTAGCTCTCAATGGTGGCCCGATATTTAAATTCAACGAAGCCATCTCATTCCAGGTACATTGCCAGACTCAAGAAGAAGTGAACTATTATTGGGAGAAACTTTCCGAGGGTGGCGATGAAAAAGCGCAGCAGTGCGGTTGGCTCAAGGACAAATATGGGGTTTCGTGGCAAATTGTTCCAATTATTTTGATCAAGATGCTAAAAGACAAGAACGCTGAGAAATCAGAAAGAGTCATGAAGGTCATGCTTCAAATGCATAAGCTCGATCTAAATATTCTCGAACAAGCATACGAAGGAAAACAATAACCAGAAAAATAGTAGCAACTCTGCAAAACGTCGGTGGTGGACAGTTTCACTTATGAACTCGATGACGAATTTAGTTGGGTAATAATGGAGTGTGTGTCCATAACTGAATACTACGATATAATTTCAATTGTTTGATATCCTATTTCTATTAGTTTGTATTCTATTTTTACATTCCAAAAAGCACAATATGATAACAAGTAATTCTTTATCATGCTTAGAAATTAGCTAACAGGTATTTTCTGTTCTAATGCAAATGCATAGAACAAAGATTATAAAAAAGAATCTTTATTGGTTGAATTGACTGACTATAAAGAAGAATCAAATTTATCGTGAAGATTGCCTTACCTTCATGACCAAAATGAGGAATGAGAAGCTTTTTATAGACGCCATTGTGACCTCTCCTCCCTATAATATAAACAAGGAATATGGGGTTTACAGAGATAACAAAGAGAGAAATGATTACCTATCGTGGTTAAGATTAGTTGCTCAGGCAAGTACGTCTATTTTGAAAGATGACGGCTCATTTTTTCTGAATATAGCTGGCAGACCAATTGATCCAACTCTTCCATTCCATGTTGCTAATCAATTTCTAGATTTTGGCTATACGCTACAGAATACGATCCATTGGATTAAATCCATATCATTTGACCGAGAGGATATTGGGAAGAATAATGAACTCTATGAAAATGAAACTATTTCAATAGGCCATTTTAAACCTATAGTTAGTGACCGATATCTCAGCGACCTACAAGAATACATCTTTCATTTTAGTAAAACTGGAAATGTGAAACTGAATAAGCTCAGCGTAGGAGTTAAGTATCAAGATAAAAGTAACATAGGAAGGTGGAAATCTGCAACACAAGATAAACGCGACAGAGGTAATGTTTGGTTTATACCTTATCCAACGATACGGAAAGAGAGACCACATCCAGCCGTCTTCCCTATTAAGCTACCCGAACGCTGTATAAAGTTGCATGGCATTAGAAGGAATATGCTCGTTTATGACCCATTTATGGGAATAGGAAGTACTGCATTGGCCTGTCTTCGACTTGGGATTGATTACATTGGTACGGAGATTGATCCTCAATATATCAAAGTCGCGGAGGATCAGATATTAGGAAACTTGCAAACATACCTTACGAGAAATGATATTGAATAAAATTGCTCAGATAAAGAAAACAACTAGATCGATGCTTCTGTTCTATCCTGCCAACATCTACAGCAGAATTCCCCATTGAATTAAAATATTTCTGCTGACTTTTTCTTGCATGCAATACACGCGCACAATACAAATCGAGCTAATATTACCAACTAATCATAAAAAGGATCCTAAGGTCCGAAGCTTATAACTTTGTAACAGAAGATCTAGAAACTAAGCGTAAGAAGTCTATGGTTTTATGACGAAAGGATATGCATTGAACCAAAAAATATGGAAGGAAAGGCATCGCTTACTTATTTTCTAATTCCTTTATTCTTTCCGTTACTCCTTGAACTTCTCTTTCCAGGTCATCCTTGTACTCTTTTAGCATTGAAACCTTTTCTTCTCTGGTTAAAAAGCTTCTTACCTTTCCAAAGTCTCTACCACTGCTACCACAACCACAGTTTCCATATGTCATATTGGCTATACGATATATGTAATAAGATGTATTTATATATATCGGATATCCTATATACATAATCATGCCCAGATACGGGGACGAAGAATGTTGTGACATGAGAGGGATGTTAGGATTTCTGATCCTTTTTTTACTATCTAAGAAGCCGATGCATGGTCAGGAAATAGCAGATGAGCTGGCAAAACGAAGAGGCGACAAGCCAAGTCCAGGAACGATTTATCCCGCTCTTAAGAGTCTTAAGTATGCGGGGTTCTTGCATGAGGAAGAGAAGGTAGGCAAAACCATAACCTATAGCCTTACACCTAGGGGTATGAAGGCCTTCCACATTGCCAAGAGAAGATTTACAAGGACTTTTCTTGGAGTACTCAACTGAATAGTAATCTAAATGGGATAACGTTCAAAGGTTATTGCTATTTGTACCTGGATATATAGCTGAGAAGTGTTGTATTTTGATAACTTGATCGTTTCGTCAGTTTGTGTGTCATCATTAATATAACCATACACAACAAACCAATCTCGATCCCCGATTCAGTTCACATGCCAATTCATTTTCTAGCGATCAGATTTCTCCTAGTATTTATGATGTAAATTTACATATAATTAGCTAAACTGTTATCAAAGTATGTTGATGATCCAATGAACTTCCCATAGTAAATGCCGGCAACGAGATCTGGTTTTGCATATTTCTGAAACAGAAAAGTGTGAGTGTTAAACAAAATGATATTAGATCGAGTGTTAAACAAATTGATACTAGATCGATTTTGCGTTTGACCCCAGATGGAACGGAGATTCGAACCTACACAAAAAGGATTTTTTGTTCTTAAGCATTTAGTCTTAACCTTACTATTTCAGAAATCTTACTTAGGTTTGGTTGAATTCATCATTCATGACAGAACACTATCATGATTTTCTCATTTAAGTAGATTAAGTTCAACCACATATTGACCATTCTAGGTACCTGAGATACTCAACCACATATTGAGATACCCCGATGTCTGATAATTCTTTTGATATCCTGGGCCCATTTGAGCGCCTATTTTTGCCCAGAAGAGCAAGTATGCCTCTATCTATGTTGTCGAAGCTCACCATTAATACCTATGTAAAAACAGATTAAATAAAATTTAATACATAACCGATTCTTGTTGCCTATAAACATAATGATACCACCTTCAATATATGGTATTCATGTTAACTGGTTTAACTTTCAAACTATCTGGTTCGATGATGACAAGAACAAAATATTCTCTTCCTTTTGATCACTAAAACCTCAAAGAAAGCACAGAACATTCTAAGGAAGTCAAAAAGCTACTTTTCTGTTGATGAAGCAAAACTGTGCAACGATGTTGAAGGTAATGGCTAGGCAATGAAATTGAAAGATGTAAGAAAAGTGCAAATTACCGAAAAGAAGATTTTGTTGCAACTGTCACACTGACCATGAGTATATATGGATAGTTATCGGTTCAGGAATTTGATAAGAGAAAAGTCTGTTAAAAATCAAACTTATGACTATCAAATATATGCCATTCCTTGCGTATTGAGAAAATACGCCTTTTTTGTTTTTGCCTTACAAATTAAATTCACTTGGAATAATGGATGACAACTGCCTTAACTCTGATATTTAGATTTTTATGAATGTTAATTCCTTTTCGAGACTTGCAATTGTCTTACATCTCATTTCTAGTATTAGATAATGTATAAATCATAAAGATGTCATTGAGAAAAATAAGATTATGACAGGTTTACATTCCATACTAATACTTCCATTTTGTATAGTTTCGTTAATAGTGATAACAGGGGAAGCTGATATCCTGGCTGAGAATTTAACTGGTCTTGATATCAAGTCTTTATCTTTTCAAAATACAGATATTGGAAATGAAATATTATTACTGGATGGTGCTACATTGATTGATGGAAACGGCGGTCCCCCAAAAGCTGATTCGGTAATAGTAATCGACGACAACAAAAAAATAATTGTAATAACTAATCAGACTAATTTTCGTGAAAATTCATTGCCATTAAAGAATGATGAAGGTGGATCACAAATTACCAAAAGAGTTCTCAACCTAACTGGGAAATATATAATGCCTGGCCTTTTCGATATGCATGCTCATGTAGCAGGAGTGCGAAAGAACTCCTATGATCAGTCTACATCCGAAGAAATGCTTGGAATGCTTTTAAATTATGGAGTTACCACGGTTAGAAATCCCGGGGGCCCTACTAATGAAACAGTACACCTAAAAAAAGAGGTCCTTAATGGAAATGTAAGTGGTCCTGAAATTTTTACAGCTGGTAGACTTCTAAATACTCCTGAATTTCCTGTACCATTTGTAGAAAAACAAGTTACTACTGACGAGGAGATTAGAGAGGAAATTCGTAACCAGGCAGCAGCAGGTGTAGATTACGTCAAGTTATACGTTGGACTGAAACCAGATCTAGTAAAAGCAGCAGTGGATGAAGCTCATAGGCAAGGCATAAAAGTTATCGGACATCTTTATCTTACATCTTGGACTGACGCTGCAAATCTTGGAATTGATTTCTTGACCCATGGAGTCCCCGTATCCCCTTTCTTATTGCCAGAAGATGAGCAGAGAATCTTTAATCGTACTAGTGGAGGTCCATTCGATCATTCCTTATGGGTTGATCTGCTGGACCTTAATAGTATTGAGATTAGACATATGATAGAAAGCTTGGTCCAGAACCAGATACCAGTGGATCCTACTTTGAATGTTTATGAAGCAATTTTTGTTGGACAAGGTTTTGCTGATCCTCAAAATGAGCTGCGTTGGAGTAAAGTCCTACAACTTACAAAGATGATGCATGAAAGAGGGGTAAAAATCCTATCAGGCACAGATATACCGAACTTCGAACTTGTTCCAGGAGAAAGTCTACATCATGAGCTAGAATTGTTGGTTGAGGCAGGTATCAATACATCGGACGTTATTAAGATTGCTACTAAGAATGGAGCAGAGGCACTTGATTTGATGAATCAGACAGGCACTCTCGAACCTGGCAAACAAGGAGATATCCTAATTCTGTCAGCAAATCCTATTGAAGATATAGAGAATAGTAAGAGGATTGACATAGTCATTTCTAATGGTAGGATTGTAGAAAAATCAAATTGAGTTCAGATTGGAGGAGCGAAACCCTTTGTCCTTTAAGACTTAGAGAAGCCCCATGAACAGGAAGTGAAATCTGTCCATTTCCAATTCCCAAAAACACTGAGTAAACTTCCCGTTCGGATCAAATTCACCTTCCAATTTTCCAATCAAGCTATTCAAAAACGATAGCTTTTGACGACATGCTAAAGAATACGGGAGGCTAACCTCAGCAACATAATCAATAAATGAAACAAAGTTTCATATGCTGTCATGCAAATTGTTATTATGGCGCTTAACGCTGTGCGTCTAGCTTATATAATACTCCCTTAGCTAAGAGAACTATGATAAAATCAGACTTTATTGCTTGTGGTACAGCTGTGGTTGCTATTTTATTAACTGTAGGCCTCTCTATCGTTCCAATCACAGTAACAGCCCAGAATACGGGTAACGTTACCACTGATATTCTTACTACAACTAAGAATATTCATAATACTACTCTTCCGGGGGATACGATTGTACATCGTGGTATAATCTCTTCTGAAGAGCCCGCTCATCTGGTCTTACGTTCAGGTGAAAAAAATCATGGCGTAGAAATTCTGCCCCACCGACCAGATGGCGCAACATATTCAGGTATTCTGACTTTCACGGCTACAAAGCCTGTCGAGGTGGGATTTGGTCACAGACTTCACGTAGATAATTCTACTCTTTCACAATTTGAAACTGAGAAGCTGGGCGATCTTTATAGACGCCATCATGTCAACAGTAGTGAGCACATCACACCTGGTATCATATCGGTTCCATCCCGTATCATACCTGACTATGGAGTCTCACCACCCTATTTCTCTGCCTCAATTCCATTTGTAGGTAGTTCCGTATTTCTTACAACAACTGGAGAGCCATTCGTCGCAGTCTACGAAGTGGTTGCTGATGTTCTGCAACCTCAATTAGTTGTGGATATAGATAGTACAAATATCACTAACTCTGACACTTCTGGGACTTCAAATGCTGAGAACTGAAGTATATGATTTATGAATTGAGATAAGACCCCCCCGCAGGAGAGCGCAAATGATGATATCGTGAATTAGCAAAGTCAGATTTATAATATATGATGGGCATGGTATTGGTGCTCCCTATCAGTAAATGAATCATTTCTCAAATGAAGAGGTTCTTATCAGAGCAATGGTATTGACTAATCATGTAGCACTTAAATACTAGTCCAGCTGACTCGTATAATAGAATGCAAACACAAGCATACATACTAGCAATAGTACTTCTGAGTACAATCGTGGCATCTTTGTCTGTTGGCAACTCAATGGTGTATAGTAGTAGTGATGACGATGATGACGACGACGATGAGAATAATGATGAGAACGACCCATGTTATAAAGCTGGCTTCGCAGACTGGACGCAATGGCTCATTCAATCAAACTCAACAAAGTAGTTGTGGTAGCACCGGCCAGGCATACTATGAGGGCTTCATATCGGGCTGCATATCATCTGGTGGCGGAGACTATTCTGCCTGTGACGCAAAGACAGGATAATAGCTAACTTCCTATTTTTATTATTTATTCAAATTGGATCTATGGATAGTGGTTAGTCTTGTTCATAATGGCGGTACTTATACATGACCATTCGAAATTACAAATCAAAAATAAAGTCTTAAAGATAAAATGTGCTACTAGTGGTGAAATGTTTGCCTGAACTAAATCTTGATACATATCCATCATGTTTAGAACAAAGTCATAGCCATCATGAACATGGAAGCGGTAGCAGTATGTGCGGTCGCGACATTGGCCACTAATTTCTTACTGCCTATTCTAAACATCAAACTAGCTTAGTCAAGATCCTTCACATAAGACTAATGAAAGTCTGTTTCAAATGGGCTCCCTGAGTTACAACTATACTCTTTGTTTCCTGTCGAAAGGTTCCAGGGGAATTCACTGTCAACAATTATGGTTTATTTATATCAGATGATTCAGGCAATTCGGGGAAGAATTTAGTTACTCTGTGGCCAACAGAATATCTTTTATAAACTCCATGGGGCAGATCATACTATATTTGCTGTCAATATTTTGAACATAGAATTGAAGCTCATGATGAAAAAGATAACAAAGGATCCGGCGCCTGTCAGAGGTAGAAAGCTGAAGTCATGGCCCATAAAGACAATAAACATAATAAAATAGGGAAAGACTAAACTGATACGAGTTTGTTCTCTAACACAGCAACTGGCTTTTCCTCGACCGCAGTTATATTTTCCCAGCCGTGTAGGTGTTGTCCGCCTTCCTCCTTCATAGAAGCCTTAACTAGGTCCATAAAGGATTCTCCTTCTAACACTTTAGAACACAACAGGCATTTCCATTTCCCATGTTTTTTTCTGACACAGTATAACGATGTCATCGCTTATCAATAGTTTGGAAATAATACTATGATAATATCAGAAATTGGAGACTTTGAAACTATTTGTGTTAATGCAAGGTGGTAGTAGTGATAGTAGAAGTACCTCCGACTCAGAGGAATTAGGTACACTTACTTCATACTGTGCCTGCATTAACAAGTGTAAGCATGATATTCGAAGATAGGCTAGGTTGGGACTTCTATCACGACAATGACGATTAAGCTGATTAGAATCCCACATTAAACAAACAAAACACAGATGATCTTACCATACTATCAGGTCTTGAACTGTCGGAATACATCCTATTGAGACTCAGAAACAAGTACAACTTATCTGCCTAATGGGTTTGAAACAAAATAATAGACTGTACACCTCAGTATCTGACTAAAATTGGATTAAGCGTGGATGGGGTATGCGGTCAAGAGTATGTAAGATACCAATCCGGCTTCTCAAGCCTGGTAATCTCATAATCAATCTCCCATCTCATGCTTGATTGTGGGCGTTTAGACCACGAAGCATTGCCAGAATGTGTTGTTCGAATGTAGTATTATACCTCACATTATATTAACCAAGGATGATATTAGAATATAAAAAATATGACAAACAGGATCAGCAAATCCAACACTCCTAGATACAGCAAATCAGACCTTCATGGATTTCTACACTTGCTTGAGCAGCATAATGACCTTCTTACAATTGATAAACAAGTTAGCCCAAAGTTTGAGCTGGCAGCTATTTCACATAAGCTCGATCGAAAAAAAGCCGTATTGTTTCAACATGTAGAAGGAAGTGAAATAAGCGTCGTGACTAATATCTTGGGTACTAGAAATAGGTTTTCATTAGCTATTGGGACTGAAGAGCCTGGATTAATTCATTCTCATATTCTAGAATCAATGTCAAATGCTACTTCTAAAAAAACTATTCAAGATGAACCTCCATTTCAGGATAATTCTTCAACAGATTTGTATGATCTACCTATTGTGATGCATTTTGAAAAAGATGCAGGTCATTATATTACATCTTCAATAGTCTACGTAAAAGATCAAGAAAGAGAAAACCAAAACTCGTCAATTCATCGTTTTCTTAGATTAGATCGTAATCATATGGTAATAAGAATGGTAGAGGGGCGTCATCTTCATAAGTGTTATTCCTTTGCCAAGGAACATGGAGAGGACTTAAAAGTTACGATTGTAGTAGGTGTTCATCCCGCTATTAGTATAGCTTCTGCATATCAGGCTGCGTATGGTTTTGATGAAATGATTTTAGCGAATTCCTTACTTAAAGGTGAGCTTTCCTTAAGTAAAAGTGACTACTCAGGTCTATATGTTCCCACCTTCTCTGAAATTATTCTTGAGGGCAAGATACTTCAGGACAAAACTGCAGAGGAATGGATGGTAGAAATGCTCCGAACCTACGACATAAAGCGACAACAACCCGTATTCGAACTTGATAGAATTAGATTTAGAGATAATGCTTTCTTTCATGATATCCTACCAGGATATTCTGAGCATCGACTATTGATGGGACTTCCAGTGGAAGCAAAATTATATGAAGGAGTAAAAAATGTTGTTGCTTCTACTAAGACAGTTCACTTATCAGATGGAGGAAGTAATTGGTTAACTGCAATAATTCAAATTCATAAGCGACTAGAAGGCGAATCTAAGAATGCACTGTTGGCCGCGTTCGCAAATCATCCATCATTAAAGATAGCTATAGTAGTTGATGATGACATCGATCCGACTGATCCAGTTTCAATCGAATATGCTATCTCCACACGATGTCAAGCAGACAAAGGACTCTTGATAATTCCTAATGCAAAGGGTTCCAGCTTGGATCCTTCTAGCGATCAGGTTAACTTATTGACCACAAAATTGGGTATCGATGCCACTGTTAGTCTTCTTAAAGACAAAGAACGATTTGAAATAGCACGTATTCCTGGAGAAGACAAGATAGACCTATCAAATTATGTTTCTAAACTTAAATCAAAAACAAAATCTTAGATACCCGATTTTATTATATGATCCTATGATACGTATTTCTGGTTCTCAATGGTCGAACCTTAAACCAATGTTCTTCAGCGAAAGTTCGACTATGTGCATTGACACTCTCGTTGAAGTTCACGGAAAAGCGAGTCATTATCCTCTTCTGCGCAATATCTTAGTAAGATTGATGATGACCAAGGAAATAGTCCAATGACGACAACGGCAAGTCTATGGCCAGAGTTACCGTTGGCTGAGTGGAAGGACACCTATGAGACACTCCATATGTGGACTCAGATCGTGGGAAAGATTCGATTATCTCTCACACATCTAGAGAATCACTGGTGGAATTCTGCTCTATATGTGACATCTCGTGGACTCACGACCTCTGCTATGTCATATCATGGTCGACTATTGCAGATGAGCTTCGATTTCATAGCTCACCTACTAGTCATTGAAACTGCAGAAGGTTATACGAAAACTGTCGCTCTGAAACCGCGCTCAGTAGCTGAATTTTATCGAGAAACGATGACATCCTTAGCATCACTTGAAATGCCTGTAACAATTTGGACCACGCCAGTAGAAGTGCCCGACCGAACCCCATTCGAAAAGGATCAGGAACATGCAGCATATGATCCAAAATATGCAGAGCGGTTCTGGCGAATTTTGGCTCAAGTTAGTAGAGTATTTACGGAGTTTCGTTGCAGGTTTACCGGTAAGGTGAGCCCAGTTCATTTTTTCTGGGGAGCTTTTGATCTGGCTGTGACCCGTTTTTCAGGACGCCCAGCACCTGCTCATCCTGGAGCGCCTAACGTAGCCCAGTTTGTGCAAGCAGAAGCGTATTCACATGAGGTAAGTAGTTGCGGATTCTGGCCCGGCGGTGGTCCTATTAATGAACCAGTTTTCTATGCCTATGCCTATCCAGAGCCTCCTGGATTTAAGGACTATTCAATCCAACCACCTGAAGCTTTCTATCATACTGGGATGGGCGAATTCTTACTGCCATACGATGCGGTTAGAATAGCAAATTCACCTGATGAGAAATTGCTGAATTTCCTACAAAGCACCTATGAAGCAGCTGCGACGGGTGCTAACTGGGATCGTAACGCATTGGAGCGTCGGTAAGTGGTATGTTACCACCAGCAGCATATTACTGTATTGTGGATGAAGTCGAGACGGTTAGTGGGCAGTACAAGGCACTCCTGTTATGGCTCATCCGCTAGAATTTTTAATACTTTTCCTGTTATACCACCCACACCTTTCATTGTCTTTAGTAGAAAATAAATCAGATTTAATTTAGCGCTTGTTCTTTCTTAAAATAGAAAAGCAAGACAGTGGTTACAATCTATCAGAAGCATGAACAATAAACATCTCCTTATCATAGCAGCAGTGACAGTTATGTTGATCGGCGCAACAGCACTTTCTACAATAGATAGCGCATTCGCAGGTAAGAAGAAATATGAGAAGAGCCAAGCTGCATCTCAAGCCAATGCATGTGGCAATGGTGAATTGCCATTGAATGTTTTCTGTCAAAACCTATTATCGCAAATTCAGGGAGACGGAAACGCAGTAAACCTCATCGGAGTACAATGATAAAAATCGCCGTCATATGATATACCACTCTTTTTATTTCTAAATTCTATAAATAACGTATTCTTGGACTTTAAGATTTTATGATTGCACGGTAAGATTTGTAGTAGCGAAGATTTTTTCATATTATTTGATATAATAGATATACGATTTGTGTATCCTATTGTTTTTTCTTAAATGACATAAACTCCAAATGATAAAAATATTATGGAAACATGAACTACAGATTTCTTGCCACTATTGCAGCCTTCACCTCTATTATTGCAACATCAATTGTGAGCACGCATATTGTATTTGCCAGTAATTACGAAAAAAGTCAAACTATATCACAAACTAATGATTGCGGCAATTACTGGTTTCCACTAAATGTTTTGTGCTCCAACGTAGGTTCTCAAGTGCAGGGGGATGAAAATAGCGTTAGTATAGCCACTGGACAAGCAGAGGGAAAAGTTGAATCTAGTGAAAACTTTACTCCATTTCCGTAGAAGTATTTCGGTTCGCAATATGCTAAACTGCTAGTCTTAGTTCCTACGTCCACTTTACAAATATATTACTATAATACACTACACTCTGTGGCACGATAGGTCAGATTTAGTGATATTCAATTTCTCTACTCTATTTATTCATAGGCTAAACACGGTCTATAATAGGGAAATGGCCACTGCAATAATAATCGGGGGGCATCAGATATAATTGTTCAATCTTATAGAAGGCGAAATTACATTTCTAAAGTGAAAAAATCGATATTAGAGAATAACATAGATTACATTAAGATCAATAACGAAGCATTTCCAAGATCAGAAATAGTAAAGCAAAAAAATCGAAAGTGAATGGATATTATTTCAAACATTAAACCATAATTCATAGCCATAGGCATCAAGTAACAAAGTTACGTATCATTGGTGAACAATGGCTTTAATAGTCTTTCTAGATTTCTCTCCTATGAAATCGTACAAACAATTTGCTGGCAAGAAGAAACTGATTGCTACTATCTTAGGAGTTGGAACGCTTCTATCAGCTATCTTCTTAGTTTCACCACTGGTATCTACAATGGCACAACAACAATTGCAACAACAACAGTTTGAAACAAATGATCCGATACTGAATCAATTTAAAACAGAACCTACAATAAATGGATCTGTAAGCATTGCAGACAACTTAATAAATTTCCTTAAAGAGAGTACAAAGGTACCATTTATTTCTGCTGCTGAAACAGCGCAACAACAAATTACCAATGGGACAGTATTAGGAGGTCACTTAGGAGCAACAAATGGATATCTTGTTTACACATACTTGGTAGTAAATCCGACTGATAAAACAATACACAAAGTAATTATCGATGCGGGGAATGGGGAAGTTTTAAGCACGTCTGCAGGTGATTCATTGGAATCGTTCGGTCAATCAAGACACGCAGAGTTTGGATATTGGAAGGGACACCATGGTTTCTTTGGAGGGTTATGGAATAGTCTACCACTTGGATCTGCACCTTAGATATCATTTGGATCCAATAATAATAATGAAGGTATTGGATCATGGTAACAATTGCGATGACTAGAGTAGTATTTTAATTGTTCATGACAATAGTACCGGCGCTCACGGTAACTTCAATGAACCTTACTTGCAGTAGCGCAGCACCACCAGTTTCAGCACAAAGTGTATCCGCACCGTTACTTACAGAACAAGTTAAAGTCACTCGTGAGATGTCTGCACCAATTGATCAAAATTTGGAATATTGTTTCGAATTTTAATGAAAAGACAAAATATTGGTCAATAATTAAAGACATCAAAAATATCAACCAGACAGGTAATATGACTGATAGAGAGGTTACAATTGGTCGCCAGGATACAAAAAACTCATCAGTTTGTAACATTACATCCGGACCAAAAGTTAATAGTAACAAACATCGCTGAAGGGCATGTGATTGGCACCCGATTGCTCACACTGAACTCTCTTTCTGACACTAATGCAACAAGGGTTGATGTAGCTTGGGATTTGGATGAGTAACATCCCACTATTCGCATGAGGTTTCGCGAAGGACAACTTTATGAAAACAACTGAAGAAGCATTGGTAAAATAGAACAGGCTGTCAAATGGATCCCTCCCCCATTCTTCCTTTTCTTCATGGAAGATTTTGCAGTTTGATATGGATCCCGGTACCTACTGTAACCGATCCAGAGCGAATCGGATTGGTTATCCTTAGCCCGCTTATATTCAATTTTATGTTCTAGAAAAACAAGTTAGGTCATGTGATGGAAACGTGAAACAATAAGCTAGCATAGAATTGGAATAGTCGGTTTGGTGTGCATAAGTTATGCTGCATAAGTTATGCTCAAATATTATCTTACAATTTTCTAATATTGATTGGTAAGAATATGATCAATACAATCAACGGCCATAGTAAAACTCTAGAGATGGAATGCTCACAGATAATTAAAAACCACACTAATTGTAAAATACGATTTGATGAGAATGCATTTCCCACAAGGGTTACATCCTTTATTATCGATAACGAAATTTCACTCATCATTGAATCAAAGGATGAAGACAAAGGAAAACCTTGATGAGATGACAGGGTTAGCTACATACTCTAACAGTGAATCAACTGTTTATCCTATATAACTATCTTTGAGACGAGTTACATTAGAGAAGAAGAACTAAAAATGAAATAGCTAGTTCAAGTTATATATCCATATATTTAATTGCAAAATAACAAAACTAGAATCGTTAGTTTATTAGTTGATTTTTGATATCCTCTAATTTTCTTTCCATTACATTTAGAAATTTAGATACATAGTACCATCTATCCATATTGCGACTATTATGGCAAAATGTTGCCCATGTTATAAGTTATCGTTCTCCAACCTAGACAAGATCTATAATTCGAACCATTAGAGTTTACAGGCAATGATATTTATCACCAAGTAGGCTATGTAGACAAACGAAGATAACTTGGATCAATGCAATATCTACCCGCTTTATCCAAGAGGAAGTAGAAAACTTTCGAATGAAATTGCTACTACCAATCTCATTGTGGACTTGTATTGATGAGGCCTGATATGCCTGATATTGGTAAGCTAAAGTAAAATGTCGCTCCATTTCCATCATTGTTATTCTCTGCCCAAATCTTGCCACCATGAGCTTCAATGATATTTTTTGAAACATACAATCCTAAACCAGTACCCGAAAAGGATTTGGTAACGAACTTTGAAAATAATTTTGGCATTATTTCTGGGTCGATACCGGTACCATTGTCCTTAACGCTAACTATAACGTTTCCATTAGGTATTTCGCTATTATCGCTGTCACTACGCGCTACAACTATGTCCAATTTTCCATTTTGTTGTGGTGCAAATTTTATTGCATTATCAATTAAATTACTAATCACCTGAGTTATTCTGCCTTTATCTGCTTGAACATACACACCAGCCTTCTCTGGCTGAAATGAGATTTCTGGAAATTGGTTATACTTTTCATTGTTGTTTCGTCTGATCTGACTTCTATACTCTTGTAATATGGAGGTAATAGTATCATTGATACTGAATACTTCCTTCTTAATGTCCAGAGTGTGACCTTCAATCCTTGTAACGTCTAGGACATCTTCTGCTAACCTCTGCAACCTCTTGGCATTTCTAATCACTATATCAAACAGCTTCTGTTGCTCAGAATTAGTTACTTTGGAACGGATAATAGTCATAATACCAATAATTGGTTGCAGTGGTGTTCTCAATTCATGGGCGGCTATATCAATAAATTCCTTCTGTGTCTTATTATGTATCTTTAACTGTTCGTAGGCCGATGTTAGCTCTTTATTTGCCTTGTCTAGCTCTCTCGTTCTAGTGTTTACGATAGCATGCAATCTCCTGTTCCAGGTAAGAATTATGTATGCAATGACAGACGCTACCGAACCTATGATTATAATAATCAGAATGCTAAAATACTTTTGCTCGCCGATTGCAGAGGCTACATCACCGGCTAGATTGTGAGGGGCAGCAACGTACAGGGTCAAAAAATTCGTTCCATTTAGTAGTACCGGTGAGAAAGCTATTGTGCTTACAGTGCCCTCTTTAGAAATTACATCTATTGATCCACTACTGTCATTACTATTGACCGAAGCTTTCAGAGCTTCATTTAACTGATCGCGTGACCTCTGTGAGAGTAGTGTTGAAAGTGCTGATTGCAATTCTCTCCCAAAGATATTTTTGCCAACATACGATTGAGTATTTGCATAAAGTACCAAACCATTTTTGTCCACTAATCCAATTGTGCTATTAAATTGTGGAAGGAGCTGGTTTTTTAAAAGATCACCTAATACACTAGTCGTTATTCCTGCGACTACTACACCCATAAATGATCCTTTCTCTGTAGCATTAGTGCCTCTGTATTCTACTCCTTGCTTGCTCAAAATAGGGTATGATAAGAAATATCGAGGAACTTGATCATTTGACTCGATAAGGCTGCTATAGTATTCCATGCCTCTATCCCTTGCCATTGTAAAGTATGGCCTATAGCTCAGGTCAAAGCCTTTGTATTGCTGGTATGCGGTAGAGTTAATGTTGCTAATCCATTCTATCTTACCATCCTCATTAAGCCACATGTAGAAGTCAGTTAGACTGTTTGTGTAATTTTGCCTGGAGTCAATTATCAGACGCGCCCTCTGATATTCATTATTTTGTAGTGCAGGAGCGTCTGCCAACGTTTGCAGAAGAGGAATTATGGATTCTAAACGATTCGTGAGTATTTCCGACAGATCATGAGCTTGAATTATGGCATTGGATCTTATCTCTTGTGTAGCAATATCGACAACCTTAGTAGAGATTGAATTAGAATATTGAAATGCAAGTATAGAGAGGATAATTGCTGTAGCACTAATAGCTACCAACATGACAAGGCTATTCTTCGATATCTTAAGTCCTCTCAGCAAAGTATCTAGTGATCATCAAACACGTAGTTCTTATAGTAAAAGTTTACTTAAGATTTAGACATGGTGCAGTGCAGAAAAAATCTAAATAGCATTCATTTCTTCAGACGACACATACATTAGCAATGAGTCTATGGCCGTTCACTATTATTATTTAACAAGTAGTAGAAATTTCGAAATTAATTTCTAGCGTCAAACAATGTATTAGGACGCTTTACTGAGTTTATATGACAAGAGCGATAGCAATGTGGGCTATAAGTTCTTTACTTGATCGTTTTCTCTGAATTCCTAGCGAAGTATATGTTACATTCATTAGCCCTTGCCAATAGACAAAAAATATAGCATTATACCATTCAGATTCAAAATATGCCTAATTCTTGCTCATAAATCTTATACAATAAGGTTACTATCAACAATGAATAATATTTCTAAGATTTTGGTAGCAGCCAGAATATTCACACCAGTTACAGTCTTTATTTTTTGTCCAAAAAATGCTTTAAAATCATTCATGACTTTTGCAATAGTGGCAGCAGTAGCAGTAATGCTCGTTGCATCATCAGCAGCAGTAGCAACAGAAGACGCATTTGCAGGCACGAAAAAGAAGAAAGAATACAACCAAACACTGTCACAAGCAAATGCTTGTGGAAATGGTAAACTACCATTGAACGTGTTCTGCTCAAATAGTGGTTCACAGATTCAAGGCGATGAGAGCGCAGTCAGTGTTTCATCTTATCAAGCAGGCAGTTAAAACGAGGACTGTACACCGATAAAAAGGCTAGCGCCAAAAATCCTTTCTCTTTTTTCGTTCATTTCAATATATTTGTGCGTCAGAAATGTATGTTCAACCAGGGTTTATCGAAATACGTCAAATCCGTAAGTACTTTCCTGGAATCAAGTATTAATTCTCATATGACTGATTCAACCTTTCTGTCTAGAATCGAATCAGTTAAACTGTGATGGCCCGCCATTTATAAACACACGGACTGGAATATCTTGAATGACGTATAAGCATATATTATTTATGTGTTAGTATATACGTAATAGGATTGATACCCCAGGGATATGAATAACTTTTTCTCAAAAACTAATCGAGAGCTTTTTTTGTATCAACTGAAATGGTTAGCAGTTTTTATGGCCATAGGTTTTATTATAATATATTTGTTTGAATTTCCTCTTGATCTTATAATGCTAATAATAGCATTCATTATAATCAATATTTACAAGACAAGGGTAATGCTGAAAAAACTTGGCATTTTGAATGACAGCAATGTGAAAGATATTAGGGGTTTCATTAAATCATTATTTAGGTCACCCGTTTCATCTATGGATAGTAACACTTCAGTAAGATACTATTGTATGTCATGTGGAAACGAGCACAAAGAAATTGCATGTCCTAAATGCGGTTCAAAGATGAAGAGAGTAGGATGAAATTTTTGACTTCTGATTTTGAACTCTAGTACCAGGTAGTATCCAGAACTCTTTCACATCAATCGTTATCCAATCTGATGTATCATCTGGTAAATCTATGAAGAACCTCTCTACCAACGTCAATTGGATCCTTGACGATTACTATGACGGTACAAGGATTTGAGTTGGGTGAAGTTAGGTTCTATGTCCGAGTTCACTCTTCATTGTAACGTTAAACGGTAACGACAATTGTTGTATTACTCTTTGGTTATCACGAAATGATTTTCGTCATGTTCACCATTGTTGTTCAATGATCCTTGATGTTATTACAAATTAAAAATAAGGAGCCGAGCCCCGTGAAGATATGAAGGAGAGCTGTCCAAAATGCTATCAGATTTCAATCCATACCGGAGCAGACTTTTATTTAGAACAATCGTATGAGCTTGCTTCATAGTGTGAAGATAGGTAAAAAAATATGTTTTTAGTCTACGTTACTTCATGACAAATCTCATCTGGTTCTATTTTCTTAGCCAACCAAAGAATTGGTTCTGCCTTTTATTTTGCAGTTATATTATGATTATTCTCGAACTTTGAAAGCAACAACATTATCCGTTACCTCGAATTCAGGTTCGTTAGCTAAAGACAATTCAGCAAAGACGTAACGAAATACCCTTTCAAAATAAAGCGACCATCTTCTTCCCATTTCATGTTGGATCACAAGGCGATGATTTCTGTCATGATCCGTTGTGTGATACGAATATTGAAATCCCGATACCCTAAGCCATGATTCGATTGTCTGAAGAAAGGAGTTTAGATTGTGCTCTCCTCTTAATAAGAGTGTCAAATCTTTCATTTCATTCTTTGCAATGTGTTCAGAAAGCTTTTCCACTTCCTCTTCCTCAAGTTGATTCATCATTATTATTAGCAATGACTTGGGGATTGAGACCATGCCTGATGTAGAGGCATATGCATCATATTCCGCATGAGTGGTGAATACCTGAGTAGCCAATGTGTTTAGGCTAATTCTTTTCTGCGCTGCTTCATGCTTCAACTTATTGAGAATATCGCTTCTAAATCTAAGAGTAATGCTGCCTACTTCCAACACTCATTATTATTCTCAATCTTTTCCAAATTCTTTTCCCAGGTTATTATTAGGATAATGTATGAGTTTAAATACTTTACGCCCAATTGCCATAATAATATTGCAAAGCACCCAGAGAATTGCAGAATACATCTATTGCCAGGCTTATTATTATATTTTAGAATTTAATTGCATATAAAGCGCAATCTCTAAGAAGGGCGACCGAGACTTTATCCTATATGACTATGAGCTTACCTAAGACGTCCACTAATTGTGTTACATTCAGAATCCCCATTCAGAAGCTGGCTGACCTACGCACGGAATCGGAGGCTAAACAAGTCAGTTTTAATACTTTAGTTAATCAAATTATCAAAGAGCATCTTGAATGGCACACTTTAGCTTCCCAGGCTAAGCTATACTATATGCCAAAGTCATTCTTAATGAGAGTAATTGAACAGCTAGCTGAAGAAGAACTAGATGAATTAGCACGAGACACGGCAAAAAATGATATCGTAGATGTAAGCCTCTTTTTGCGAGGAAGCTTTACGCTCTCTTCCTTATCCAATATAACCGAAACTTGGTTAAGAATATCACGGATACCTCATAGATTTGAAACTCATGAGGATCATGATAGGATCATTATTGAACATGATATGGGATTCAAATATTCCTATTTCATCAGGCAAATCGCAAGATATGTTCTAGAAGTAGCATTGGAAGCAAAGATGTCATGCGATATCACCGATAACACTGTTGTCCTCAAACTTTACCAGTAGATGCACATGTATGTACAAATGCCAAAGTAATAATTATGGAGTACTGCCTTGACACTCATATCTCCAACCAATGAAAATGCAAGTCATCTAATAGGGATTTATTCAAACTTAGGTGAAGAGCTCGATGATGCCTTTCGTTTTCTTAAGCCCGCTCTGGAAAACAATGAAGCTATCCTTCTAATAATTGATGAAAGTTTGGATAGGAGCACAGTCTATAACCGAATGAAAGAGGAATGGAATATTAGTGCAGATGAAATAAATGCCCTCGAAAATAAAGGTGATTTAATAGTAGTAAGTTCTTCTCAGTGGTTTCAATCTGGCAAAGGACGAAGAACTCTAGATAGAGAGCTGATCGAACATTCATGGAATGAGCTAGTTACGAAATTGTCTAGGAACAGAAAAAGAGCGGTGAGAGCATTTGTAAGTACTTGTTTATTCTTTAGACTGGGAATGAAAGGAGAATTTCTAGAATTTGAATATCTAATTCCGCCCAAAATTGATTATCCACTAATTGTAGTGTGTGCATATCAAACCTCCGATCTCTTAACCTATTTGACAAAGGAGGAGATTAGAAGCCTATGCTCATGTCATTCGTTGATATCTATATCTAACCGCTATAACATCATTGATGACCCACCCAATAATGAACACATTCTTCTCTTGTACGATAATGAGGATGAGCGAGATAAACTCGCTACAAAGTACATCAACGAGGGATTAAAACGTGGACAGCTTTGTGTATATGCCAGTGTTATGAACCCTGACAGCAGAACTCTAAATGACACATTAAAGTCAAGAATTTTAGACCTTGATAACAATATAAAAGAAGGAAACTTGTTACTCGTTAAGTTATCGGAACACTATGTTGGAGTGTTGGCCGGTGATTTGGAACCATTTAATACGATGGAAAGGGAACTGACCGACCGAGCCAAAATCAGACAAGACAAACACGTGCGAATTGTAGCAGATTGCGCTGGTTTCTTGTACGAAAATAAACATTTTGACGAATGTGTAGAATTAGAGCAATGGTGGCATCAAAAGCCGTTCGAAGGATCCTATTTATGTCCTTTCCGAAATTCCTTATGTGATAAGTTTCCATATAACTATTATAAGTATAGAGTCTTTGGTAATCACGATGTCATAATCGATGAGCATGGATTGCTCATAGGGTGTTACATACCTCGTGCATCCACATCGATTAATTCAATTCTTCATTTGTCAGTTGCTTAAACTCTTTCCTAGACGCTGAAACCCTATGCGAATATTAATAAATATTAAGCTGATTCCTAAATTTATTAGCTAAAAAAGGTGAGGACGGATTAGGGTTAAGGAAATTACAACATACAGACAGCAATACCTTTATAATTTTATAATTAAATAATTTAATATTCTTAGTACAATTGTCTAAGATAAAAAAGGGAGCAGATTATGCTGGAGACGAGATTAAGGGAGGTGCAAAAGTTTGTATTTGACAAACTAATAAAAGTCAGTATAGGGGGCCTTAAGACGCATGTGTCTCCATTTGTGACCTTATCTAGGTTAAATGGTTACAACTTTTCGAAATATCCAAACTAACAATTCATACACCTTCTATGACACGCGGTAGCAAGAATATGCACTAGGAATCACTGTCAGTTTTAATTTTAATTTTAATTTTATTAAGCCTAAGTTAAAAAGTTCTACTCCTTTTAACAACACAATTTCAAGGTTTAGCACTATCTCAAGTTAACAGAATCTCAACTCATTAGAAAATATAGAATCACTGACAAATGTCTTCATTGTCTGGAGGTATTAGCATAAACAGAGAACGATGTGCAGCCTATCCAAATTGCTAAAGAATTGATGCCTGTATAGATATTTTGGGAGTTGCACTCGATAGTTGACTATGGTGAACTTGATGTTCCTGTGGTTCCTGTGGTTCCTGAGTTGACACCATTGCCCCCTACATTGAGAATTTCTACTACATTCGCGAAGGAAATATCTGGCTCAGGTCCCCCGCCAATTACGTAGATCTTGTCTCCTATATCAGCGGCTGCCAACCCATGTCTTGCAATTGGCATGGAAGGACCAGACGTCCATGAATCAGGTACTGGGACTGTATATTTCCGTATTATCAAAAGTCTTCTCTGGAGCTTCTCCTCCGAATACATATATCTCTCCATTATTGGGAACTGTTGCAGCCAGCTATTCCTCCTCTAGCGGTTGGCATTGGTGTTTTTGCGGTCCATGTGTCAGTGTTTGGATCATATGCTTCGTTATTATCTATATTAGACGATTTGCCCTTTGGTCTTCCACCTATTACATATAAAATATCATCAACGACTCCTGATGCCATATGCTGTCTTGGTGTTGGCATGTTCGCTTTACTAGTCCATGTAGATGTAGCAGGATCATATGCCTCATTTACTGTCAATGGATTATTATCGTCTGTCCCGCCAACGGCATATAAGACATTACCTATGAATTGAGCGGTTAGTGCAGCTCTCGCAGTAGGCATTGGTTCCCCTTCTTGCCATGCATCAGTGGCAGGATCATATATGAACAATTTGTTTGACGGAATCTTGTTGTCCAGGTAGCCTCCCATAAGATAGATTTTACCATCCAGAGCTGCCGCAGCGGCGTGATTTAGATTGACAGGTACAGGTGCAGCAGTCGTCCATGTATCCGTTTTAGTGTCATACACTTCGACGCTATTCTTATTCCTTTTTCCAGTTTCGCCGTAACCAGCGATTATATAGATCTTGTCACCTATTGTGGTGTATGCAGATTCCATTTTTGGCGTTGGACTGCTTGCACCATTACTCCAAGCGGTAGAGGTAGAGGTAGAGGTAGAGGTTGGATTGGAAGATTCTCCAGTATTCCCCTCACTGCCAGTCGTAGCCAGAGCTGAGTTATATTTTGTCAACATATCTTTACCATATGAACCAGTAGTACTAGGCTCAACTATCAAAAAAAGAATCAACACTATAACAGTAATTGTCGTGATACTTGTTTTATTCATATCCGTATATGCGACACATTAATGCAGTGACGGTTATAATTCCCTTTTGTTTTTTGTTCTTGAGATGTGTCGATACAATGATGATAAGGTGAGTAAATAACGTGTACTGAAATTTTTCTGGGAGAGAGAAAGCAGCGTTGTCATACCTTTAAATGGACGTACTTATAGACATTTATTGAATGGGTTGATTGAGAATCAAGCAATAAAGCACGTCCAAAGACAATCTATATCTAAATCAGTAACCTTTGCGGCAGCAGCATCATTATTATTATTGATTCCCTTCATTCTCCATATTTTACAGTTCATCTCTATTCTGCCTGCCTATGGTATGACGCAGAAGATGAATATGTCTGAGACTGAAATTGGTACAGAGTTATATCATAATAGTGACATTATTTCTACACGTGGACATTTTAATTACCATTCAGCAGGACAATTGATTCAAGGTCATAATATAACAGATTATGCATATAGTAGTGATCTAGCTGATAATAACATCAGTAAAATATCAAATAAATTCACGTGTCCTCCAGAGAAGGAAATTGCTATTTACATTCATGGTGCTTGGTTGGATGAACAAGCAGCCAATGAGCAATTTAATAGAACCACTATGTCACTAATCAGTAATAATTATATGATCCCTTTAATGGGTTTCAACTGGGACTCTAACACGCCAATAAATAAGGGCGGTTGGGAAATCGCAAAAAATATAGCAGAAAAGAATGGACCCAAACTTGCACAATTTGTTCTTGATTTCAAGAATAAATGCATGGATACGGATATTAGGTTCATTGCCCATTCTCTGGGCGCAGAAGTAGTCAACAGTACTCTAGCAAGCTTGAGTAGTAATCAACAACGGGATGAAAAGAGTGGTTTGAATATAACATCAATACACCTGCTTGGTGCGGCTATTGATAGAAGTTCAGTTGCAGCAAATACAACATTTGGGAAAACTATTGATAAGATGGTAGGTGATTTCTATAACTTACGCAATTCTGAAGATAACATGCTTGAGTATGTCTATAGATTTGTTGAGAAACGTGATGCACTTGGATTACTAGGAATATCCCACAGTATGCCTCTACCAAAGAATTACTTTGAACGAGAAGTAAACTCTGAAATACCCCCTATTCAAGACGTAGACGGAAATAGTAAACTTGATTGTTTTGATTTTTTTGTTATTTTGCCAGGGGACAACCATTGTGGATATATAGGCGCTAGAGGCCTTTCTCCATTTGAAACTATACCAAGAAATGATGGAGCAATAGATATAATAGTACAAGACTGGTCAGAGTAATAATAACAATAACAATAGCCGAGAACGGGTTTGTATTGGGTAATTAGTTTATTTTAGATCAAGAATAATAAAAAAATTCTGCAATTTGCTGCAGAATCATCGTAAATTGCTAAACACTCAGTTTTGACTTTCTGGCATTACAGTTCTTTGTATCTCTAGATCATAGATTCTTTGTAACATTGGGTGAATTTGAACGTGTACGATATCCATCATAGCTTCAGGCAAGGCCTTTACATTGACCGCCTCTCCAAGTTTTTCAAGGCTGTTTTCCAATGTATCAAGGTTGGTGGTTTCATTGACAAGTGACCTTGGACGTAGTTGAGTACTGAATTGGTCCTTAATATTACTGGAAAGAAGCTTAGCTGTTTCGTAGTCATCCATATTTACTAACACTAAGTTGCCATTAGTAATATTTGTAGTTCTCATCATATCCATAGAATGAGAAGAACTATTATCCATTTTTCGCATCGTCATTATATCCATGTTCATCATATTTGACATATTGGTCATGTCATATCCTACAGCAAAAGCGCTTCCGTATTTTCTTAAAATATCGTCAACTATATTTGCAACCACTAAAGCGAGAGTAGTAGAATTTTTTTGCCCTTGGTCGTATACTTGAGTAATATCTGATGATGGAGGATTGGTTTGCGTCATATTGCTTTCCAGATCTTTCATTAACTCGGCAGCATTTCTTGCATGTTCATGAGCTGAGAAATTCTCGTTAGACAGAAAACTATTAATTACAAGTTGCGTTTCAGTTTTTATTTGTTCGACTAATGTAACCAACGATGATTCATCTGTAGTAGAAAAGTCATGCGCATACGCTTTCCGACCATGACGGTTATCCTCAAGGCTCATATTCGCTGCCAATGATAAAGTCAAAAGGAATCCAAGAATGGCAACAACATTTTTGTTCACAAGCATGACCATTACTTATCATTAATAAATTTGTTAACCGTTTGGCTGCTTATTGCGTTATCATGGATGAGATTCGTCTTGTTATTTGTATGTAAAGTCTAGATGTCATATGCTTGCACAAAGAGCACCAAACTTCATTCCCAAGTCCTGGTCTCTAATAATCCGCTATATCCTACCCCTCCCCTTATATTCTTCAATTCATATTCATTGTCAGGCACAGGGAAAACGGAAAGAGGCATGCTACTCATTCAGTTATCAGATCTGCATATTGGAGGGACTTATTTCAAACAAGAAATATTTGATAATATCGTTTATGAAGTCAAAAATAAGTTAAAACCAGATGTAATACTAATAACAGGCGACTTAACTGATGAAGGGCTAAGACCATGGTTATGGAATCTTGAAACTATGGACATCATCTATGCAGGAACCGCATCATCAACCAGATTTAGAGGATTCACCAAGAATACTTACAATATTCTAGATATTAGAAGTAACGGAAAAGTTATTATTGACCTGAAAATAGTTGGTGGCAAAAGAATTCCCCTTGTAAACATTACAAGGAAGTGAAAGGGAAACTGTATTTCGATTAAGAAGATTACCAATCATTCCTATTGAATTCTCAGCTGAAATTGGTGGCGAGGGATCTTAAATGCTTACTAATTTTTGCTACCTCATTTATAAGCAGCTCCCGTGTCTGAAAGGTAATGTGCCTTGAAGGTTAAAAGCACCTCATTTACCTACTATTACAAAACAATCAATTTCTTACATGACATACCTGTTTTAGGTTGGCTAGTACAACAATGAATATTACATAGGGTATAAAGCAGATAGCAGTACCTGTAGTCATCGGAGTACGACGTGATTTAGCATGCCGACGACATGGACGTATAATTTTATGTGACAGCTCTGCTCCTGCTCTATAAAGGTACAAGTGTAGAATAATAGACTAGAATAATAATTAAGTAGAAAAATTGATTTTTCTAGTAAAGCCTTATCGTCAATAACTTGAATGAATATTTATAATCGAATGCAATCAATCATAGATTTAGTACTGTGCATGCATCCATATATATAATACAGATTCTTTGATTCTGGTTGATTAAGAAATGGAACTAGAAGGCAAACGTAGTAGTATATCATCCATGATAGCGGCATCAGTATTGGTCACGCTAATCACATTGAGCACACTGACAATAGGTACAGCAACACCCGCGACTGCACAACAAGGTGGTGGGACTCCTCCAGGAGCATCAACAAACGCAGCATGTGGACAAGTGGTAAGCGGAGTAGTAAATCTAACTGCAAATCTTAACTGCAATAGTGGAGATGGTATCATAGTAGGTGGTCCAAACACAGTAATTAACATGAATGGATTCTCAATCACAGGACCTGGACAGGACAGCTCTAAAGTTGGGATTATGGTACCAAATGTTGATAATGTAGTAGTAAATGGACCTGGTTCACTCAGCAACTTCCAAGCAGGAGTACTTCTTACTGGAGCAAATGGATTTACGATTAATTCTGTCATACTATCTAACAACCAGATAGGTACATTTATGACAGGAGCTGAAAATGCACAAGTAAAACAAAACATCATACAGGGTAATAGTATAGGTGTAGCATCTCACTCAAGTACAGGTGGTGCTATAGACTCAAACCTTATGAATGGCAACTTGCTAGCAGGAATAACATTTGTCAACACACAACAGTCCAGTGTAGGAATGAACAATGTAGTTGGAAGTCAGAATGGAGTATTTCTAGATGGACAGAGCAAACAGAATACAATATCAGCAAATAACGTACTTGAGAATGTAATTGACCTTAACAATGCAAACGGACTACCAACAAACATCAACGCAAATCAATATGTGGACAACAGCTGTCAGACAAGTAATCCAAGTGGTCTGTGTATAGGAAGGTAGTAAAGGATAGCAAGAAGTAACCATCGGCCGTTCTACGGTCGATAATGTTATTCCAAACACTACTTTTTTTTGCTTAGTTGAACCTCTCATATTTTTGAACTTTAAATCAGTTGACCCTGATCGTCATAAGAACGCCGTCTTTGTCTTTATCTTGGGATGCTCTATTTACTATCTTAATGACTATCGTTTTCTGCATTTTTATTTGGTATCTTTATTGTCCTTTTATGCAGTATTACGAAAAAATTAAAACTTCAAACAAGGTCAATGTCAATTATTCACATACGAATTCTTTGTTCTTTATCCAACATTCAAATATTTAGGTAGAGAATGATCATATTAAGGGAAATCCCTGTGTGTAGATCAAATTGGCTGCGATCAATGCGATAACGACACTTCTATCACTCTAGGTCGCAATATTTTTTCAAGAAATATTTACTGATTTGAATCATGGTATTGTGATGATTAATCTATTAGCATCATCCTACTACAACTAACTATCTCGATAGCATATTTGTTCATCACTACAATTACTTACTCATGAATACTTATTAAGCAGAAATATTTTTATCTCAAAAATAGTTTCAAATTTCAGATCCTAACAATTTGATGGTTGTCTCTGCTTCTACTCTTAGTTCTTAAGACGTGACTACAACACGGACACCTGGTCCCTTCGTACTTTATGAACAAACTACATTCAGTGCACCTTTTGAATCCCATGCTGTAACGAGAAATCATGCCCCCTCCTGAAGTCAGAAATTGATTACAAATTCCTTTACAACCAATAACCATAGCCGATCGAGACTTTAAAAGAATAAATCATGAATAAATACATTAAGTAACCAAGTTAATCTATTAAGAACAGTAAATAGGTTAAATGGTATAAAAAACTATTTCGAAGAAGTATAACAACCTAGAAAGCGCTGTGTAAGTGAATTACAATTGGAGGTCGATAATTTGACGATAATTAAAGAAAGAAGAATTTTGTTAGATTCAACTTTGATAAATCTAATGTACTAACCTTAACTAGCACAAAGCACAAAGTCTCATACTATCTCTATTGTTCCTTTCATCTCTGGATGTATAGTACAATAATACTCAAAGGTACCCTTTTTATCTGCAAGAAAAGTAATTGTCTGAGTTTCAAAATATCCCAAGTCTCTAGTATGGACATTAAATTCATCGACGTTAAGGTTATGTTTTGAATGTGTTTCATAATCTTCATTTATAACATGCATTGATTGTAGGCTTCCTAAATTAAAAACATACTTTGGATCTATATGAGGTCCTCCGCCTCCAGTGTTCCTCATTCCTTTCACTGCCCCACTTGCCTGGCTTAAATATTCGTAACCATTCGCCATAGAATGTGAAGCTTTTATAAAGATATTCTCTGCAGGGAGTAGTACGGGTGAATTACCATTTACAGGTACAAGTGATCTAACCCCAAATGTTACCCCCAAGGTTATGACCACGCCTATAACAGCAATAATAATAACTAACCATTTCTTTGATATCTTGCTTTCTCTAGCATACTGCATCTTACGCTTATTTTTGCTCTTTGTCGTAATAAGGCTGAGTTTATATAATATATATGCAAGACTTAACCATGTTAATCGATCAGTAATCGCATAAATAATACACCCTTCCGGACGTCCTAACTCGTCACCATAATAAAAATGGTATACCGTGTGGTCATCTTGATTTACTGTTAGTTTTACTAGTCTTAGTCCCAAATCACCAGTGTAGAAATCTAGTTCTTCTGTGGATTGCTTGTTATTGCTGTAACATGATGTATCCCAAAAACGCCTTTATGCACGCTATCGTTACTACTTGTCATCTAACTATTTCCTCATGCAGTTTATTTTGTACTTTCCCTAACCTTAATGCTTTCTAACCAGAATATTATTGTCTTCTACTTTTACTTCATAAATTGGAACTGCCAGCCGTGCTGGAGGCTTAGTTGGTTCGCCAGTCCTAACATCAAATTTTGAACCATGCCTTATGGATCGGTTTTGGATCTACGACTTAAATTGTAATACAAGAGCTGAGTCAGTTCTATCAATGATCATCTATTATTGTAATGCTTATCGCTGATAATGCTGAGCTTGTGCGCATGAACTCAAATAGACAGACTTTTTCATTTACTTATTTTGTATATATTATTACAGACCAGACCTAGATTGACGCAAAATTACAGAAAATTTAACAACTTATCTTTCCAGGTATTATCTGCTTTATGAGGAGGATCCAATTGTAACCAGTAATCGTATGCATGTTTATACTTATTATACCAGTCTAGACAGTTCTTTTCTGTTTCCGTACTATTAGAATGCATTTTAACTACTTTAGCTCCTCCTCCTTCTTCTTTAATTTGTGTTTCTTCCATACGTTTCATTTTAGAGAGGTATACTTCATTATTATCAATATTCTTCATGTATTCTTTTATTACGGGACTTTCTATGTTGTGCCAAATCAATATTCCATCTACGTTGCGAGATGCGATTGATAGTGTTGAGATCACAAGACGATCAGACGGAGGACTATAGTTTTGTCTAGTATAGTTGTGAGTAATCGTTGGATATACAACATATTTCATAGGTTTATTATCAAAGAGTTCTCCAAAAAGATGTAATTGTGGTTCTAATGCAGACACATTATAATAGCAACCACTTACTGCAATAATACCATCCACATAGTTTTGAAATTCGTCTACGACTACATTTGTCTTTTTACCTTCAAAGTATACAGTAGGAAAGAATTTTACATCTTCTCTCTTGTGCTTAAGCGCATCTATTAGATTTGAATAATCCATAAAATCAATGTTATACTCAAATTTTGTATCATTTCTTGTGCTAATCCAATTGAAATCGTCGATAGTAAATCCTTCAAATGAGTTGGGATGCCTCTGCTTGAGAGAATTGAAATAATTAATCCAACCATTCCAATCATAATTTCCATTTGGACCTCCTTCAGATGGTGGGAGTAGAATTATTATTATTTTCAGTTTGTTATCTAGATTTTCAGCTGACTGTAATAATGATTCCATCGAATCAATTAACCTAGAATTTTCAAAATCACTCATTACGAAATAGTACTCATCAAATCCTAGTGTAATAATGTCAGATATTGCTCTACTTTGGTTAATTCCTCTTAATTCTTCGAGAGTATGATTACTATTAGAAATTGGGCCCCATACCCCGACCGTCTTATTAATTTCAATAATGGAATTCGAAAGATCTTCAAAAGAAGAGTTGGTTACTTCCGCTTTCCAATTTTGTTTTTTGAGAATCGGTTTGATATCATTATTATCTACTACGGAGGCCTTGACAAAAGTATTGTAAGTTGGATTGAAACTGAACAAAGTAATGATAATTGCGATGGAGAGCACATACAAAAGGAGTAATTCAAATATCAAGGATGTCTTCGTAACTAATTGTGTGGGTTCATATAATTCTTTTAAGTGTATGAAATATCAAATATCAAAAGTAGTTTTGAATAAATAGATTTTTAGGATTAACCTTAGTAATTAGCGGATGTTATGTGGATAAGAACTATTATCTTGCCGTATAAATCGATAAGGATTGAAAATGTAAATGCCTTATATAGTTGCGTTAAGGATTCCATATGGTAAACTTATCATTTATTAGGGTTGGCATATACTTATCTTAAATAAAACGCTGACGCTTACAAATATGAGGAAATAGAAACTGTTACTTCAAAAGACTGAAATGTCATACATCCAATATGTCAACGTGCTACATAGTAAAAAGACTAAAGAAAAATACACTGAATTTCTAAACGCCTTCCTTACATACGCTGATATCGGCTGCGATGAGATATTGCAAATGGAGACTAAGCAAGTACAATCCCTGCTTATTCAATATATTATAGACATGCGGGATAAAATGAAATTGGCACCCAATTCAATGAAGGTTCGTCTAGCAGCAGTAAAGACATTTCTTCAACTCAGGCTTTATCACTAGCACATGATAGGCTTACAATAATAAGATATGATTTCTTGTTTGTAATTCTTACGTCTTGATACTTCAGACTTCCAGTCCCTAAACGTTACATGGTACAATGTCCCAAATATGGTACCCAGAATCAGGCATGTTGATTAAAAATTCTGAGAGATAACTTGTAAGGGCAAATGCCAACCACACAGGCGTTGATTATCATCTAAAACCTTACATATGATTTCATAACTAACGCAATTATATGAGCCATTTTCTTTACAAGCTTATTTCTCCTCGTTCAACCTTCCCTCAAGACATGACAAGAGGAGAAATGAAAGTGATGCAAGAACATCTTACATACTGGAAGGAATTAACTTACAAGAATTTCGTGGTCATCTTTGGGCCTGTTGCTGATCCAAATGGAATATATGGTTTGGCGATTGTTGAAGCTGATGATGAAGCAGTTGTCAATGGCTTTGGCATAAATGATCCCGCAATAAAGGCAGATCTAGGCTTTAGATTCGAGGTTTTTCCTATGCTCCAGCCTATCTTGAGAGAGAAGAATTACCTTTAGCATTTAGTTCCTTTCTAATGTTATGAGAGGTGTCAGAAGTGAATAACAATTTTGTAAGGGTTGCAGAAGCAAAAGACATTAAACCATCTGAAATGCTTGCAGTTGAAGTAGAACATGAGGAGAGTGTTTGCATTGCTAATATTGATGGAAAGTACTACGCAATTGGAAATGTTTATACCATGAGGGTGGTCCTCTTGCAGATGGAGCACTTGACGGTTATGAAGTCGAATGTCCATGGCATGGTTCCAAATTTGATATTAGGACAGGTAAAGTAACAAATCCTCCAGCTAGCGAGCCAGAGTAAATCTATGATGTTAAGGTTGATGATAATAGCATACTAATTAGAAAGCACCAATGAGTAATAATTCTAAAAGTAGCCCCGAGGAAAAGAATAACATTCACACGTGATAGATACTCAACAGCTTAAGAAACAGGGATTCCAGGTGATTTTGGAGGCAACACCAAGATACTATTCGACTTGGCGAAGTGCAGTTCCGGTACATGCACTGAGATTGGTACCAGAGCTGTAAATATATGGACTAACACCCTAGCCTCATATCTTCTATAAATATTACTGTCATAATAACAACTTGTAATGATGTATTGCATATGACTAACAAGGAAATATTAGTTATTGGTGGTGTTGCTGCCGGTACAAGTGCGGCATCAAAAGCTAAAAGAATTGATCCTGATGCTGATGTAAAGATAATTCAGGATGAAAAAGGAGGTCTCATATGGTGCTTGTGGAATGCCATATGTCATTGAAGGTATAGTAAAGGAGTTTCACGATCTAATAGAAAGACCAGCAGATGTATTCAACTAAGTTAGGAAGAACTCCTACTCTTTTACTACTATAACTGCATGCAGTATCAGTTTTTTATAGCTATCTACTGTTCAAGGTATAGGGAAGGGGACTTCTAATCTTGACTCTCAAACTCAAGCAGCGCGGGATTCAGAAAAAAGTTTTGACAAGCGTGATAGCGAACTCCTGTATCGAAGCCACAATTCGTTACATGTAACGGCGCGAAGTTTGGCTACTATTATTAAGGATGCACCTGCTGCGTTCAGTCATGAAGGCATGCATGCTCTGCTTGAAACAAATGGACCATAATTTGCACATGCTATTTTGACCACAAAAGAGTTGCTACGCTCGTTGCCTACTCAACAAGGAAACCACTTTGCTTAATAATGAGCACAATACTTTACTCTTATGCGTAATAATACAGAAGCGCGCAAATTTAGATTCAACCAAAATGCCTTAATTTTATTGTGCTTGAGTGCTGTGGTCACTGCAGCTGGACTTGCATCAACTTTATCTTTGGGTTCGGCCACTCCAGAGAATAAAACATTAATGCAACCTCAGGGAACACAAGTTATGTCAAATACTACTAGTAATGCCATAAATGTAGTTTTAGTCCATGGTGGGTGGGCTGATGGATCTGGATGGTACAAACAAATCCCTATTCTGGAAAAAGCAGGACACAAGGTTATCGCTGTTCAACTTCCTCTTCATTCCTTGGCTGACGATGTCGAAACTGTAAAACGCGCTATTTCGCATATTGGTGGACCAGTGACCCTTGTAGGCCATTCGTATGGCGGAGCGGTAATCACGAATGCTGCGTTATAATAATCCTAACGTCACAGGGCTCGTCTATATTGCTGCCTTTGCTCCAGATGAAGGCCAATCGTTGTCGACTTTCGTCAATCCAGCGGACTTCCCGAAGGAACTCTTCATGCCTGACAGTGGTGGGTTTATCTACTTAAATCCAAAAATATTCAGAGAGAATTTTGCTCAAGACGTTGATCCTGCTGAGGCCAACATTATGGCAATTACACAGAAGCCTTTCCATCAATCGAACTTTGTTGCACCATCAGGTCCTCCCGCATGGAAAGAATTACCAACCTGGTATCAAATTTCTGAGTCAGATCATATGATACCTCCAGATGTCCAGCATACATTCGCTGAACAAATGAATGCTACCACTCTGTCGCTTAACGCCAGCCACGCATCATATGTGTCACATCCAAATGAAATTGCCGACTTCATCCTTAATGCAACAAAAGGAAAGTAATTGGTGAAAAATCAATCGGTTAAGAACTTCTTTTTTTTACTTTATTTCTGAGATAGTTAATACAAAAGTCGACCAACACTATTTCAGTTTCTTATAAAAGGATAGAGATTGGTCCGAGGTCGTGTGCAGATTAGCCGGCTAACTCTAGCTGTTTAGACTATTATTAGGAAAGTTAACCTTACAATAGTAGAATGTGTACAGGTTCTCTGTCGCACTATCTTCTACTATGATTAATTGTAACTACATGATCTATTGTCAAAAGGATCTTAAATGCTAGATTCAATATTGTTACAACCTGACAAAATCGGCCTAGATAGGACGACTAATCAGCCTTTCTCTAACCCGGCCGTCCTATTTCTTTTCACATATTCGAGAAATAGCTGTAATAGGCTGAAATTCTTGTACGAATCGATTAGAATTTCTTAGGGTACCTTTCAGAATTCTGGCATAGGATGATGCAAATCCCCAGAATTCGACAATAATTTATGAATTACATTATATACTACATACTTGAATGATTTTATTGAACATGCATTGAAAAACTGTAGCAAGTGCTTTAAAAAACTTACTCCTGCCGAGACTGACCTATTCGTTGAGGATGAAAATACAATCTGCAGAGATTGTTGGGTCAACCAAGTTTTTGAACAGGTTTCAGCCTAAAGCTTCTTTTTTGTTACTAGTTCAATATAACTAAAGTCCAGAGTGCGTCTACCTTTCCTTGTCATCAATGAAATCTTGTAAAGCTTGAACTGTCTTTTCTAATTCATATACACGCTTTGTAAGGTTACTTATCAAGTTCATCGTATTCTCATGTTCTATGAACCAGATTGACTAATCAACGACCTAACCTTATCTTTTCAATACTAATTTCGGTAATAGTGATCTGGATACTTGTTAGACAAAGATAAGTTAGATAAATAACAAGACTTGAGGTGTCCAGAAAACATATATTTATCAGACTTAAAATTTGCAATTCTTCTATTTAGGATTCTCGACAATTAAGATCTAAACAGAGCCAAAGGTGATACTTCCCAACGCTTCAGAGTTTTTCCTCTTAGGCAACAACATTAGGAATTTCCTGCAGATACGATTCAATAGTCAAGAAATATATGGAATAGTCACTTCGTCTGTTGACATGAATGGGAATCCGATTTTTAGGTCAAAGATATAATAACATAATAACGTGTTCAGCTCTTATCAGAAGGGGGTGGGAAAGAATGAGGCGACAATATTTTGTCTTAACTCTGATAGTTAAAGTCGTCCAGTGTCGACAACAGATTGGCCATATTTTAGATAGTGCGTTGATCAACAGCAGAAGCTTGCACCGAATGGCTAATTCCATGATTAATGATGCCTTTATTTCGGACAGCAGATACCGAGCTAGATAGGTTTAGGTTGGAAAATAAGAAAGATTGTTGTCATCACACTCTTACATAGAAAGCAGACAAGCTATCAAATCCAATTGCAATAATTGGGCCAATTAAGTATTCGAAACCAATGTTGAACAAGATTTCGAATGAATCAAGGAATGAAAATGGATAATGTCGTCACGCTGTTTACCTTCTACTGATGATAAAGTTCAAGATCAGTGTACCAAGTCGTAGAATCTAGATTGCCCGAATACTTCTTTATTTGCAAATCTAGAAATTACATAGGACTAAACTGTATTTATAGTCATAATCACTACCTTATATACCATATTATCATAAGGATCAAACCAATTCTTACAAAAGCTTACCTCAGTGACGTGAAGAATACTTGTTTTTTACCATTTGCATCATTTGACCATACTGCAAATACTCTGCCGTCATTCGAAGAAGCAATATCTGGGTCGGTAGAATTGTCATTGGGGTTGCTTAAGTTTATAGTATCACCAAAGCTAGCTCCACCATCTGTACTATTTCTTGATAAGATATCATTTAAGCTTACTATTGCTGACCTGATCCTGCCATATAATGAATACGCTTGATGTGTTAGTGACACTAGTTTCAGGATTCATGGAATTACCTCTACTATTGCTTACATTAATCGTATCACCAAAACTGGCCCCATCATCAGTACTTCTTTTGAAGAATATATCGTCACCCTTTGCTTTCTGATTTTGCCAGACTACGAATACGTACGGAGTAGATATACTAAATTCAGGCCTTATTGAAGCTCCCGTATTATTGCTTAAGTTTATAGTATCACCAAAGCTAGCCCCACTATCTGTACTCCTTCTATAATAGACTTCGCCATTATTGAATGGACCTTCAGACCATGCAGTATAAACATTCTCAGTTAACAGTGCTAAGCTTGGTAATGTAGAATGAGTGTTGTGGCTGTTGCTCAGGTTTATAGTATCACCAAAGCTAGCCCCACCATCTGTAATTCTTCTGAAGAATATGTCGGTGAGATTACTGTCGAAATCACCTTGTGACCAGACTACGTAAACACTGGATTTATCTGAAGCAACTTGCGGTTCGATTGCGTCTTGGTTTTTAGCGGTATTGTTACTTAAAGTCAGCTGCTCAGACAGACCTGTCTCAAAGCTAGCCCCACTATCTGTACTTCTTTTAAAGTATATTTGTTCTGTTCCTGTGCTATCATCCCTCCATACTACAAAGATATTCTCATTATTTGATGACGCAATATATGGATCAGTAGAATCTCCTGTATTATTACTCAAGTTTATAGTATCACCAAAGCTAGCCCCACTATCTGTACTTCTTTTGAAGAGTATTTCTGATGTGCCATTAACTCCTTGAGTCTCATCTTGCCATACCACATACATGGTATCATTTGTTGGAATATTCACCTGATAGTTGTATGAATCTCCCAAATTATTACTCAAGTTTATAATATCACCAAAGCTAGCCCCACTATCTGTACTTCTTTTAAAGTAGATATCATCGTTACCTATTGTAAGATCCATCCAAAAAACATAGACGATATTATCAACAGAAAAGACTTGAGCATTATGTGCATCTGTTTGGTTCGGGCTCAGATTCAGATGTTTGTCTATGGGTACGGCATTTGCATGAATTAATAGTGAAGAGACATTAAATGATACTACTAAATAAAACGTAATTGCAATTAATGGTATCTTTCTTGCCAATTTCTCTCAGACTACTTTTTGAGTCAAAATATTATATGATCTTTACGTATATATGTCTATTATTTAGTGCAATTCGGTACCATTTGCACGACTTTTTTTAAACCGACCGAATTTTTCCAATAATGACGTAATTTATTCCAACATACACTTGTCGTTTAATCTCTAATTACTGCTCGAAAGTGCTTCTTTATGTCTGATATCGCTCAAAGCACTTCAGATACAGTTCAGTAAAAAGAATTTAACATACGCTATGAAATAGAGTCTATGAAAGGGATAACTGAAATTAGGGTTGACTTTTCGCTAAAAAGGGAAGTATTCTACATTGTAATAGGCTCGATAGTAGGAGCAATATTTATGATACTCGCAAAGATGATCCTGGATTCCCAGACAGGGATTCCGTACGATATCACATGGATAGCATTCGGGCATCTTCTAGGAGTTTTTTCGCCGACCGCATCTGCAATCCTTGCAGGGATAACAATTCATATGATTACTGCTCTCTCAATCGGAATTGCGATAGGTGTATTCCTTTACAAAACTAATATCCTGATCATAAGCAAGTTATCAAACGGCGTTTTATACGGGCTCTTTGCTGGTAGTGTTGTATATATTATCTTCTTTATTCCGGTGTATGAATCGGTATTGACACATGAGATTGCTAGTACCCTGAACACAGTTGGGGACGTAGAATATGCTACGGAATATCTTGAGAGGAATTTCTTTACAATAATGATTGGTTGGCTCATAATACATCTAGTTTATGGAGTTATATTAGGGACGGTTTCATCACTATTGTCAATTAGGTTTGGAAGCAGATACAGATGTTCAAAGTGCGACATTTCATTTTCAAGGATCGATTCATACCAGAAGCATATTAAATTAGTACACGGAGACATTCCCATTCAACAGACAAGAATACTAATTTTAGGAGGGGGATTTGCAGGTATACAGGTCTTGATGCAATTGCAAGAAGCGTTTCAAAATAACATCGGCGTAGATCTAACACTCGTGAGTAGAGACAATTTCTTTCTCTTCACTCCGATGCTCCCTGAGGTATCTTCAGGAATGATAGAAACAAGAAATATAGTAACACCAGTAAGGGCATTCTGTAATAGAGCAAGGTTTTATGAGGCTGGTATTGACGCAATAGATCTCAAAAATAAGGAGATAGCCATTAGCCATGCTCTCGGAAGGCAAAGTAATCCTATTGGTCGAAGAAGTCATAATCTGAAGTTCGATTATCTTGTTATTGCTCTGGGAAATGAAACCAACTTCTTTGATATTGAAGATGTAACTAAGAACTCTTTTACAATAAAGACATTAGGAGATGCAATAGTCTTGAGGAACCATGTAATAAATATGTTAGAGCAAGCCGATATAGAACACGAGGATGCCGATCTTAGAAAGAATCTAATGACATTTGTAGTAGCGGGAGGTGGATTCTCTGGAGTTGAAACCGTTGGTGAATTAAATGATTTCATACGTGAGTCCATCAAACAATTTTATCACAACATTAATGAAGCGGATGCAAGGATAGTTCTCGTTAGCTCCGGTCAAAGAATCCTACCAGAAGTAACTGAAGATCTGTCAGAATTTGCATTAAATAAAATAAGAAAAAGTGGAGTGGAAGTACTTCTCAATACACGTCTTCAAGCAGCTGATACTAATAATGTTAAGTTAAGTGACGGCTCCATCATATCATGTAATACACTTGTATGGGCGGCCGGTAACAAACCCGATAATCTGATCAGAAATCTACCCTGTGAACATGATAAAGGAGGAAGAGTCTTAACCAATAAATATCTTGAAGTTCAAGGACATGAATTTGTCTTTTCGCTTGGCGACTGTGCGTGTATAATTGATCATAATACAGGTAAACCTTACCCACCGACGGCACAACATGCTTTAAAGCAAGGACGAATAGCAGCTCACAATATAGTGTATTCAGTTAGGACTGAGTCTGCACTAAAGGCAAATCATGATAAGAAAGGCAAGAAAGTATTCGATTATAAGACAAGAGGTGTGATGGCATTAATAGGAAGGCGTAATGGTGTTGGGGTACTATTTGGTCTCCGAGTGCACGGTTTCATTGGTTGGTGCGTCTGGCGGCTTTATTACCTGTCTACACTTCCTACTAAGCAAAAGAAATTAAGGGTGATGGTCGATTGGTTTATTGATCTGTTCTTCAAACGTGACGTAACTAGGCTTAAAATATCCTATGAAGAACGAAATTCATGGAACGGCTAGAATTGAGATAGTCCTTCTAACAGGGAGGAATAAAGAAAGACGAGAGGCCAAAACTGGTATTTGATCGTCATGAGATGGACGCAATAGTGAAAGCCACTTACTATATAGGGTAACGTATGTTGGCCGGTTTGTATTTAGTTATAGATTAAGAAGCTACGTTTCATATGTTGCTTCATCGCTCCAGCATATAGTACGCCCACGCTTGGTCGCCTGGAAGACGACGCAGATTGTTCGGCACAAATTATTGAAACACCATTGATTTGTACTTGTTCCTCTATTCTTGATTTTGTTCTATCTACTGACGCATTTTCATAAGATAATGCTTCATTTAGTTTGTCAATTAAGCTCTGAAAGTAATTGCATCTTATTATCATAGCTCTTACTATAATACAAACACTTTTCATGCTCTACCAAATTATTTAAGATTGTTTCTCAAAGAGTCAGCAAATTATTATTTTTATGTTGATAATACTAATTTCAACATTTGAGAAGCTTGCTCAATCGCACCTCTTGGTGCCGGATCATCAGTAATTGTATTCAACATCACAAAGTCATGAATGGTACCATGATATCGAACAGCAGTAACACGAACACCTGCCTCCAATAGCTTGAGCGCATACGCTTCACCCTCATCACAAAGTACATCATTCTCGCCGTTTATAATAAGTGCTGGCGGCAAACCACTTAGTTGGTCAATTGAAGTCTGAAGTGGAGAGACTTTTGGGTCCTTTAAATTGGTCTGATCGGAAGTGTAATTTTTCCAGAACCATTTCATTGCCTCGCGGGTAAGCCAGTACCCTTGTTCGTATTTCATATAAGAAGGTGTATCAAAGCTGGCATCAGTAACTGGATAGAAAAGCACTTGGAATCTAATTGAGGGTCCTCCACGTTCCTTGGCAAGCAATGTAAGGGCGAGCAGTAAGATTACCTCCTACACTATCTCCAAGCACAGCCATACGAGACGGATCCACATTGATGGATTTACCATTTTGAGCGACCCATTTTGTAGCAGTATATGCCTGCTCCAGGGCAATAGGATATTTTGCTTCAGGAGACGGGGTGTAGTTAACAAAAACAATGGCAACGTTCGCCTTGTTAGCAAGCTCTCTAACCAATCTCTCATGGGTATCAAATCCACCAAGAACCCATCCACCCCCATGGATGTGTATAACAACGGGTAACATTTCATGGCCGCTATCTGTAGGTCGGACTATGGTGATAGATACATTTTTCCCGTCTGGACCATCTGAGATAGTACGATTCTCTATATCAGCGGGAAGCTTTTGGACAGGAACACTCGCCTGAAGTGTAGATAATACTTCACGAGCCTTTTCTGGTGACAAAGTGTAAATTGGTGGTCCTCCTTGGTCCTTCAGGTCATTTAAAAGAGCTCGAGCGTTCTGTTCAAGCTCTCTGTATTGGCTTTTACTCATAGAGAGTAAAAATGGTCTCTGGTTATTACGGCTTTCGTTCATGCCGAAAGCAATTTAATGTATTCCCATAGTCTTTATTGCATATGACTATGCCAAAAATTGGATACCAAACACAATAATCTCGGTGGCCATTTTATCCCCTGATAGAACAATACCATTTGAAAACAATTAATTCCGCAATAACTCCCTGCATCTACCATACTCAGTAGCTAAAGTTAGAAACAAACCTCTGGTGAACTTTGTAATTAAGTGCGTTGATAATTATAGCCCAAGTATATTCCAAGTCCTTTGGAGATAGATAATGAAAACTAAACGGACATAACCTGATTCGTTAATTCCAATTCCTTCTTTCAACATGCACAGATGGTTATATCCTTCACCATTATAATATACTATTATATTATTTATAAATAAGGGTGGTACTTCCTTATCTTAATCCATAAAAGCAACCATACATTCCTAAAGTAGCAGTTATAAGAAGTCCAAGCGGCATAGGATATGAAACATCTCTTTTGAGAGAAGCTAATTTGCAATTTAAGAAATAGAAAGTCTGACGTCAATGATCTATAAACTCGGGAAATCCACCACCTATCGATACAAAGACATCCCCGTCCAATACACTAAAGTTTAGTTTTCCATTTGATGTATTTATTAATGCTATATCAGTTGTGCAAATCTGATTATACAATGAGCGTACATGATTCATCACGATCTTAATCATTATTTTCTTGAGATCGCGAAGAAGTAATCTTGAATCTTCTGACGAATCAGCTAATGCTAATTAATTAGGGTGATAACAAAAAGACATGCAAAAAGTTGAGAAGCACTATACTTCTCCTTGGATAACACTTGCAATATTGAGCGGCCTGGGAATTGTCGCAATGTCTTCTGAAACTACGGTCCTGCCAGCCATTCCAGAGATCATTGTAGATCTTGGCATTTCCTATGAAGATTCATCTTGGATACTCGCTGCTCCTTTGGTCACGGGAGCTGTTATGACTCCGATTGCAGGTAAGTTGTCAGATACCTACGGCAAAAAGAGAATACTGCTGATAATTTTTGGGATTTTCATATTAGGCTTTTTGGTAGGAGCTTTTACAACCAATTTTCTTACCCTTATTGTGGCTAGGGTGATGATGGGAATTGGCATATCGATATTTCCTATAGCCTTTAGCATTATAAGAGATAAATTTCCCCCAGAGAAGCTCGCAATAGGTCAGGGCATATTTAGCTCCACTTTATCTGGCGGTGCTGTGATAGGTTTGGTAATAGGTGGAGGAATAGTTGAGAACTATGGATGGCGTGCAATATTCTTATTCATGCTGCCAGTTACTGCAATGCTCTTTGTAGTAATCGCAAAATTTGTACACGTAAAGGAAGTCGAACAACAACAGTTGATTTCAAATAAAGGCTCCGAATTTTGTTGTACATTTACTCATGTCCGGAAAGATATATTATTAACAGAGAATACTAATGCATATACTGTTGCAGGTATTAATAACGAAGACGCAAGACCAAGCAAGAGTTTAGACATAAAAGGAGCACTGACGCTATCGATTACAATAGTCTTATTTCTTGTCACGCTTCAACTTTTTGAAAATGATACCTCGTCAAACAATTTTATACAAATTATCTTGTTTTCAACCGTATCAGTTATCTCTCTAATTCTGTTTGTAAGAACAGAAAAGAAAGCACCTTTTCCGTTGATTGATTTCAAGTTGCTTAGAAACAAAACCATACTTTCTGCAAATATAATTAATATGATTGTGGGCCTCACTGCATTAATGGTGGTATATCAGGCTCTGCCTATTTTAATTCAAAGTCCACCGCCATCAGGGTTTGGAGGCAATGCATCAAGTATAGCACAGGTTCAACTGCCATATATGATAGTGTCATTGATATTCTCTGTAGCATCTGGTTTTGTAGTATCTAAATTCGGAAATCTTAAGCCTACTACAATAGGGACCATTATTACTTCAGTAGGTTTTTTCATCCTTTTTATGTTTCATTCTACAGAAGCCTCAATCGCTACCGTGCTTATCCTGGTGGCTATTGGACTAGCCTTGATGCAGATTGGTTCAGTAAATGTCGTGCTGACGTCAACTCCAAAACAATACAGCGGAGTATCATTAGGGATGAATCTACTAATATATCTTATAGGGGCCTCTGTGGGACCAGTAATTGCTGGAACGTTTATGCAAGCAAACCAGATATCTATAGAATCTGAGACAAATAATATTTCAGCCTCATTCCCATCTCCAGAATCGTATGATCTAACATTCCTTGCTGCTGTGTTGATTGCCCTAATATCAATCGTATTTGCAATGCTACTCGTTAGTAGTACTAAAAACAAGAAGGGAGACACTAGAGAACTGGGAATTCTAAGTAAATGAATGATTCTAAATATGTTAGCAACAGTGTTGCAAACTTAATTGGAGACAAAATTCGTATGGAACAACTCTTACTCATCACTTCATTCCCAATGTTCAAGGACATACTAGCCTATCCTAGAGGTTTAGATTTAATCCAATCTCATATTAATACGAATAGATTGAGGATGGCTATTCCAGAATTATTCCTGATTTTTTTAAAAAAATGATTCTAGATATTCAATAAAATTAAAGAATTCTGGTAACAAGGAGCGGTAAATAATACTCTGCTTTTAACAATATAGCCTTATCATTCTGTAAGATATAGTGTGTGTAGCGAATGTCGAGAGTATTTTCTTCTGCTCCTCTATTTCTATCCTAAATTTAGAACAAAATTTTTCGGACATAAGGTATCAATTATGAATGAAATAGTTTAACTACTTTAGAAGCGAGGAAACTTGACCGTCACTCATTGCTGGTAGACCATCAATTACATGCCAAGTTTCCAGCATTTTCCCGTTTCGAAGCCGGTAAATGCTCATCCCTCTGTAATTAATTTTCTGCGAATTTGATGAATGTCAGAGTCATTGGCGCTGGATTTAATTTCTGCATTTCTTATGAGATGGGAGTGTGTAACAAGCAGATTTTGGTCTAACTTCTAGAAAATATGTAGTAATATAAGTACGTACTTATAGTCAGGTCATTCCGACCCGAGCTATCGCTTCGCACGCTCTCACATATTGACCAATTTTTACTTTTGAACTATTGTAGCTTATACTGACAAAAGTTACTATTCCATCTGCTGCAGCAAGAACAGGTATTTCTACATCAACTACAAAATCAATCGCATTTCGAAGATTCCCCAAATGAGCTTGCGCTGTAACTGATTCTTCGGTACAGGCAGCTTATATCTATCAATAGCACTTTTACTAACATGGTTTTATTTTCTACTATTACTACTGTTCCAATCAATCCTGTCTTGATGTCGACCATTTTATGTATTCATTGACCGAAATATCCTGGACGGTCTCTCTTATATTTCGAGTTCAGTTCTTGTTCAGTAATCTTTAGTTTTACTTTTCCGTCTTGATACTCTTCCAATAGTTCTCTATCCAACCTATAATATCTGGCATGGATTATCTTATCTTTCACAACAAATTGGTCATTTTCTAGTCCATCTACATGACCCACATGCTTGTCATCACTTGTATAAACGGGTTTCGTTATTATTTCACCCCAATCAAAATCTCGTTCATCCGAATTCATAAGTACATTTATTTGCATAACCTAATATAGCCTCTCGGGTAACACAATAATTTTCTGCATATATATTGTAACTTTATCTCAGATCGTATCGGATCGAAGCGTGGGATATACTTTAAATTTCATGAAAGTAAATTATGTCAGTTAGATAGTCACATGAATGTCTTATTTATCCAACAATCTCTTCATACAGCAAATTCATCAACATAAAATAATTCTCTATTTCTGAAATAGATAATTCTCTATGACAATTATGACAGTATATTGGATCTTTCAATTCATTTCCCCACATCTTTGACTTAGATATCGTGGCTCTCCATTTACTGTTGCAACCATACGCTATAACTCACCATATTCGCCACTTCTTTACATTTCATATGTGACTCGTCTTACATAAGGCTTTACTTAGAGATTTATATAAATGATGAATACCAGGATCTGTGAATGCACACAAATCCATAGTTAATTCATCACATGTCCTCGTCCATATGATTAATGGTAGAAGTACCATCAGGTTCAGCGAGCTTGTAGTCGTCATGACAGCTAGTCATGATCTGAGAATTGCAGTTGTAACAGGCAGCTCAAGTGGAATAGGATACGAAACATCTCTTCTGTTAGCAAGAAATCAAATCACAACATATGCGACTATGAGAAATATGAGCAAGAGCAACGGGTCAAGAGAAATTGCTTCCAAGGAAAAAATTCCACTAAACGTAGCTCAATTGGATGTAAATAATGACCCATCAGTAGAGAGTGCAATAGATTTCATTATCAAAGAAAATGCTAAGATAGATTTGTTGGTTAATAATGCAGGCTAAGACTTGTTTGGTTCTCTTGAAGAATTGAGTATTGATGAGATAAAGCAATTTGAAACAAATTTCTTTGTTGTAATAAGAGTTACGAAAGCCGTGATACCAACAATGAGAAAACAGCGTGGAGGTACCATCGTTAATATGAGTTCAATTGGTGGAAGAATTGGATTATTTCCATTCGAAACTGTTTACCATGCAAGCAAGTTTGCCTTAGAAGATTCATATCCTAACTATCACTTACTAGACCCAAATGTACAGGACCGATTCATATACAATACAATACGTCTAGTAGTGGTAGTAGTAGTAGCAATTAACTGATCAAGACATAGAAATGCAATGCTAGAGAAAGCATACACAGTATTAAGTGAGAACGTAGTAAGGAAGAAACAATTAGTTCCGACATACGGTTATAAGCACTATGAAGAGACTGGAAAAGACGATATCATTAGTTCATCCAACAGTCAACGAAAAGCTATCTCTAAAGCGACTTGCTAAGGGCTATCAATGGACTGAGATGCATCGACATAATGCCAGAGAAGCTCAAAAGCGACGTTATCTTACATAATCACATCCACTTAAAGGTTCTAACTGACCTCTGGATTGGTGTGCACATATTTCTGAGGCACTATTGAGATACTATAAAAAGAATCCTGTGTGGAACAAAGGCATACATATCCATAGCGAAGAGACAAGGAGCGCCGCATCAGTGAATCATGCAAAAAATTAGGAGTTGGTAAATTCAATAAGTATAAGAAAAGGAAGAGAGAGGTGATTTTATAGGCAAGGTTAGACAAAGAAGCAACATCGCACGATGAGGTCAGCTATAGTAAGCTAACTCCAGAACAGCGTGATGGTATAAGCAAGAACCAGTGCCCCTACTGCAAAAATCTTATCACATAAGACAACGTAACATCAAAATTAAGATACTGTTTTGATGTACTACCTACTCAACTAGGGAACAGATATTAGGGTCGTTCATAATTCATTATTCTCCTTTATGGATTAGGTTTTGGATATACAACTTAAATTGGAATACAAGAGCTGAATCAATTCTATTAATGATCACGCTTATCAGTACATCATCCCGACCCTGATACGTCATATGTATTGTGAATACTCTTTTGATTATTGAGTCTTTTTGACAGGGAACTTGCTGCAACTCCCGCAGCAAAAAATAGTTGCGCCGACTATTATGACAAGGGGTCCTGCTGGAACATTCACGTAGCTTGATAAGGTGACACCCAATGTTGCACTGGCCAGGCCGAAGATAGCGCTCATGAGGGAATAGTGGGAGAGGGTGGAGCTGATATTCTTTGCCGCAGCTGCAGGAACTATCACTAGAGCTCCCACTAGCAGCGTTCCAACCTCTTTTATTCCGACTGCAACTATTGCGGCAACTAGGAAGAGATAGATCAAATTGATTCTCTCGACCTTTATCCTGCTTGCGATGGCGAGTTCTTTAGAAATCATGCTCACAACCAGTTTCTCGTAAATTGTCCTCGTAATTAAAAGCACACATACAGATACTAAAACTGTAATTATTGTGTCGGTGAGAGTTAGTTTGGAAACATCACCAAACAATGCCTCGAGTAGATCTACTTTTGGTGTGATAAGTATCCCTATCGCAAGTGCCAAGACGAATAGTACTCCTATGATTGCCTCCACCGAGAGAGATGTTGATTTTTGAAGATACCAAGTGACAATCACTGTTGCTGCTAAGAATGCAAAAGCACCAATGAACGGATTGAAGTTGAACAGTATTCCAAGTGCAACACCTGGGAGAGCAACATGAGAAAGCGCATCACCGACCAGTGACATGTGCCTTGATACCATGATCGAGCCAAGATAACCTGCAGTTAATCCTACAAATATGCCCACTATAAGTCCAAAAGTAATAGTGTCCGGCAATAAGTATCACCTACTCCTTATAATACTCCTCCTCCGATAGAGCGAACTCATTTCCATATATTATGTTCAACAGCTGCGAATGAGTGAGGCTCTTTGCATCACCGAAGAACAACGCTTGCTTATTTAGGGCTAACACGTAGTCGGCGTAGTGCATCACAACATGCATATTGTGAGTAATGAGTAGAATCGTTATTCCAACTTCTTTTTTTAGAGAATTTACCTTATCGTAGATCGGTTCCTCAGCGCCTATGTCTACACCAGAGGTAGGTTCATCGAACAGGAGCACATTTGGGTCGTCAACGATAGCCCAAGCGATCAGAAGACGCTGGAGCTCTCCTCCTGAAAGTGATCCAAGGCTTTGCCTGAGAATCTCCTTCTCCAGACCCACCGATCTTACGCATGCCTCTAGATCCGTCCTGCATTTGAATCTCAGAAACTCCTCGACCGATATGGGGAAATCCGTAGAGACTAGACTTTGAGGAACATAGCCCATTCTTACTTCATCGTTCCACCTTATCATTCCTGTGTATGGAATCAGATTCAGTAGAGCTCTAAACAGAGTAGTCTTACCGCCTCCATTGGGACCAACGATTGCAAGTGATGTTCCTTTCTTCACTTTGAAGCTTATCTCTTTTAGAATTGTCTTGTTCTGTGATCTGACGCCTAGCTCAGAGACGACCAGCATATCGCTCTTCCGAGACTGGTTAGAACCACTAGCCTGGGTTCTATGGACATCAGACATCTTCAGTTGTTGATCCCTGTAGCGTAAAAGCCTTACTACCCTGTAATGTGTATCCCCAATAGGATAAAAAAACTAGAATCATGAATGCATGATCCATATTATTGTATGAACGATTGGAAGAAAAAGATCATGTCTGTAACAATCGGCGATGAATCCATTTAATACTACTATTTCTTGGTATATCACCTAGTCTAGACGCTACTTGCTACGCCTCTTTCAGTCTAAAAAGTTTGTCACAGAACCGAGAAGCCACGCAGGAGTTGCATATGATAACCAGAATTGACAGTTGGTTCATAGATCTTCAAGCTGCCATAGCCCCCTGTTCACTTCTGGACTTAGTTTGCCAGCTTTGATTGTGATTCTTGCCTCTTAGATAGTAAATGAGAATAGTTGAGGGCGTTTCGCAATGTACCGCGGCAGACTAACTATCGCCTTAATTAAATTTCCAGGTAACATAAGGCCAATGCAGACTATTTTGTTCTTTTCTTATCATATACCAACTCGCACTTTATTCGTGAAGGAGCGATTGCCATTCTGCGGGTACCTGTCCAGCCGGTCCAGGTACGGGTTGGTCCAAGGGATGGGCGTGGGGGCCTGGTAGCTTAGGCCCGGTAAAGAAATCTCGTGTGCGGTAATCGTAGAACCAATTCTCCCCGTGCTCGAAGCTCGTGATAATGGGATGGCCGGTCTTCGCGTTGTGTTTTGAGGCATGTTGGCCTGGCGAGTTATCGCAACAGCCGATTCGCCCACATTCGGCGCATCTGCGGAGGTGTAGCCACCACCCGCTCGTTGCCAAGCAGTCAACGCAACCTGTACCGGTCGGTTTTGCTGTTGGATTGATACCCTCTCTCAAGTTTCATGGTCTCTCCTGTCTCATTTGTACCTAAACTGACTGTTGTAGTATATATCTATGTGAGATACAATTCGCCAGTATAACAAACAAGCCAACAGAACCAGTTTGTATTTGTACAAAACAACTAAGTCGCTATGTGTCTGCTAATATTCATGTGGTTTGGCAGGACGACAGTACCAGTCCTAGTGAAATATCCTACAGAAGGAAATGATGAGATATTATACAAAAGAAGTACTGGTGGCGGAGTTAACTAGGGCGAGTTGGTATAGAGCATTCGGCTGGTAAAGTAGATTGGTTATATGGAGGTGCGGGAGACGTGATCTTTGGAGAATTGCTCTCTGACTTAGACGATGACATTCCCCCTGATAGTGACGAGCTGCAGGGAGCACCAGATACGGTTTTTCCGTTAGATGAATCCGGAATTGAACCCATATTCATTGATCCTAATTCTTCTCCCTAGCACCACATTCCGATACATAAGCCACAGTTTACTAATATACTAAACCATTTGGAATAGTTCCTTTCTTATTTTGTGTTACTTCTAAGGATACCATAGTTACGAAATACTTTACAGACGGGACGCTGTCCCAAACTCTGATACAACCAGTAAAAGTAAGAAAGAACATTATGCAAGGAGGTAATAGCATAATTGAAGAGCAGACACTATACGAACGAGTTCCAGACCGCGAGGTATTGGAGGCATTTCTTCAATTCATGGACCTAAGATAGATAGGTATGGTAACTCAAACCGAAGGCCAAAAGTATCTAGTCGGCAAGGTGTCCTATCTTTGTTACTAATTCAAGAATAAGAGTCCACCTAGTTTTGGATTCAAGACTTTCAATCTTTAATCTCTATGAAATGATTAGTAGTAGATAAAAAATAAAATGTTGCTGTTTTAGTGTTTCAGAGAACTACCTATTGGTTACTTGCCGTTGCCGTTGCCAATCGATGGAAATTCTTGGGCACCTGCTAATGATGCTACGTTCTCATCGCCTTGCACCTGTGAGCCGACGTTCTCACATCCTACATTCAATGGTAGTTCATCATTTCCACAAGCATTTGTTTGAGATATTGCTTGGTTCTTGTGATATTTGGTTGCATATGCGCTGTCTGCTGTTATTGCTGCCTGTTCCTACTAGCGTTGCTGCTATTACCATGACTATTGCGGCGTATTTGAAGCTCATGTTTCTGCCAATTTGTGGGCGTCTTATATTTATGTAGATTAAGCAAAATCAGGCGATTACATAAATCTGATATTTATTATAGTAAAAGTGTAAATAAAGCAAAATGCAATTTTATTTAAGGGACTTACTCCGCGTCCTAGAATCCTTCCTTCTTTAAGCAGATCCAGAACATCATTTGCTTCTGATTAAGTTAGGACCACGTGTCCTAACATTCATTTGGTTTCCTTAACTGGTCTTGAGATTAAATATCTCGCACATACCCAAGAAATAAGCACATTAAACGTTATCATTTCGGCACCATCTGACACCAAATGAGACTTAACAGCAAGTGATCGTTGCGGTTAAATTATAAAAGTAGATAATCCTTAACTAAATAGGGTTAACTTAATGAATATAAGAAATTGAACCCAGTTCATACAAAACTCAAATCTTTGGATGCATTTTTATAAGAGTTTTACATGTGAATAAAGCGTTTTGAAAGAAATATTAACTGCAAATATGCCTTTTCTTTATTAAGAAGTAAGTTAAGCATCAATATACTAAAGTAATAGAAGAAAGGTGTTTCTCACCAAATACAAGCACAAGAAATGTTAATAAGCATCTATTTTTGCCGTCCTTATCGATCAGTAATGTTCGATCGCTAGGTTTGAGCACAATCGGCAAGGACCATAATGATGTTCGCGATTTTGGATGATGTGAAGAAGTTAGTTGGTTTATCAACAAAAATGTTAAGGGTAGTTGGTTACTGGAATGGAAAATTTGAGCCATCAACTTGATGATACTGGCATGTTCGTTATACTAGAACAGTATGTGGTAAACACAAAATTAGTCCACTACAGATGCGGAAGTCAGTGATATTTATATTCAGAACAATCATCAACATATCTTCGTTTAACGATCATCTTCATTCCATATTTTGGTCGTAATGTGATTAGTGGGCTAAGTACCACAGGATGCTCGGGTAAGAGCTCTAATTTCCAATATCTTAATAATGTTACTAATAGCAGAATTCCCTCCATCCAAGCCAATGGTTCACCCATGCACACTCTAGATCCTCCTCCAAATGGAAAAAAAGCAAATTTGGGCAAATTAGATTTCATCTCGGAGCTCCAACGTTCAGGAACAAATTCGGTAGGGTCAGCAAAAAAGCGGGGATCACGATGAGTTATGTATTGGCTCATAATCACAACTGAGCCTGGAGGTATTGTGTAATCACCTATCACTACACTATCAATAGCTTCCCTGCCTATTGCCCATGCCGGAGGATACAATCGCAACGATTCTGTAAAGACATTACGTAAATACTGAAATTTCGGTATGTCCTCCACAGCTGGACGCCTTTTATTCTCTAGCACCTGCTTTATCTCTTCGATGATTTTGTCTTCTACCTGAGGATTCTGAGAGATGAGATACAATGTCCATGTTAAAGCATTAGCTGTCGTTTCATGGCCTGCAAGGAATAATGTCATGATTTCATCTCTAAGCTGTTGTGCAGTCATAGATGTAGTGGTTTTGTCAGATCCAATCGTCCCTCTTCTTGTATCGAGAAGGAGCAATGTGGAAAGAAGATCTCTTGGGCTATCTCTATCCTTTGCAGCAAGGCCATTTAAAGACCATTTGTCAATGTCATCATCTCTTGAATCCGATTGCATTAGTTTCTGTCTTGCTTCTTGTATATTTGCGAAAATTAATGAATCAAGGCGTTGCTTTGCAGCATGAAACTTCCTAGTGCTCGCAAGGGGCAGTTTTTCTATCATGTTACCTAAGTAGGGTAGTCTAAGATGATTGAAATATCCTACCAATATTGTTACATCATGAATAATCCCTGTAGCTATATTTGAATCAATGCTTGAACCAAAAAGTACATTACTGATTATAGATACCGTAAGCTTAGTCATTTCCTGATGAACATCGACCGTCATTTCTACATCTTTTGGTACTAGTGCTTTTCTCCACTTTTCGCACACGTCTTCTCCACAGGAGGTTATTAATTCGGCATACATCGAAATATGGCTATGATCGAAGGCTGGTTGTATCAGTCCCCGTTGTTGCTTGTGATACTCTCCTTCGCTGGTAAGCAACCCATTTCCAATTATACGCTTCGTTAGGCGAAGGCCCGGGTTTTTGATGAATTTGGATTGATTAATCATCAATACACTTTGAATGTAGTCGGGGTGGTTAACGAAATAGATACCTTGACGACCAAACTTAAAATACGAGATATCACCATATACTGTTGTTAGATCGTTTAAAACAGCTAGAGGGGCCTTTAGAAATTGTAAACCAAGTAGATAAGGAAATTTGAATTTGGGACCAGGCGGACGCTCAAATTGAAATCCAGGGGCTGTTGTTGTCATTAGCCATTCTACGTATGTGCTATCATAGGTATATGTATATAAACCAAATCATGTATATCCTTCATTACGTCAGAATAGAGAGTTTATCCAGTACCTTCATAGGCATATATTCTTGAAATTCTGTGGATAGAGTCTGTTTAATATGAAACCTAAAAAAACTGACTATAAATACATTATTAAAAGTAATATAAATAGTAACAGAAAAAATAATGCTGATGACAGCGTTACTGTGGATCAGGAAATCATAAGTAGAAATGACCTATAAGGGACTGATGGAATTCGTAACGGGCAGTCAGTCACCAACATTACTTCGCATTGAATTCCTGACATTGTACAATTATGTGACATAGATTGTGCTACACTACGTAAGCATGTGGCGGATGGCAAAAATCGATATTGAATCAGGCTGGCAATGTAGTTAATATTAATATATAACCATTGTATCGGAAGTTGGCGCTGTACTTTCAGTAAGGAATAATATATGTATGGCAAGCACTGGACTTGATACGTTTGATAAAATAATTCATAAAACGAATACACTTTTGAGGCGTATAGAAATAGAGCTGGGTTGGAAGAAGGACCGAAATCTATCGCACTAGATCTACCATTAATTCTGAAACAATTGGAACGAAAGGAGGCGAGTATATGAAAGTAATACTGAACAAACGGGCATTTGAGCATGCGAAACAACTAGTAGAAAAAGGAAGCTATATTCCAGGAGGTTTTGTGAACATAGGAGAAACGATCGAGGATGCGGCAAGATCTGAAGTTAAAGAGGAAGTAGTTTGGATACAGAGCTGACTGATATTTTAGGTGTCTATTCTCATCCTAAAAGGGATCCAAGATGACGTATGATATCAACTGTATTCATAGGACAGGTTCCATCTGATGAGAACGCGAAAAATAAGGCGATAGATCAAGATGATGCGTTAGGATTAGAGTGGATAGACTTACACATGGCCAGTAACAAAAGCCTTGCCTTCGATCACAGAAATATACTCTCACATTATAAAAAATGGAGGTTGAGGGGACTTTTTGGTCATCAAAGAAATAAAATACAAATGAGCTGACCCTCATTTACAGATATATATTAATTTTGACGACTTTATCATTGATTTGGACTCAGAACTAAGTGGAAGAGATAAGGAATTCTAAACCTTATTACAACTGCGGTCTTTCCTAGACTATTTACTCATATTATATACTACTCTCATAGAATAGACTCGTAACGATCGACAATAAGATCCCTCTAGTTTGAAGATCATATTAGCGTCCCATCACAAGTGATACTCTTTGATAAAGCAACAAGAATCCATAATCATTTCAATACACAATTATATACTTATATATGGCAGTTCTTTTTGCATTAGTATTGCATCTTTTACGTCGGCTATCGGCAGTTCGGACACAGTTTCTCATAGTGGTACTTCTATTCTTTATACCTTTTATTTATGGCGGTACCCAGGAAAGCATCCAGGGAGTAGATGACAATTCACTTAAATCTAAGAAGCAAAATATCACGCTCACCGCCCTACTTGAAGATCAGGGCGACCCAACAAGGTGGAAATCGTTAATTGAGCCAGCGATGCAGAAGCTCATGGAACGGCATCCCGATTTAGATATCGAAATTAACTACACAACATCCCCGTATAACGTGACTAGACTCAATATATTGTCTGCTCTTGAAGCCAATGCTCCTGTCGACCTTATTACCATCGACCAAATTTGGTTGGGGGAATTCGCAGGAAAAGGATTGCTCTCCGATCTCTCCAATTTCACTGAAACTTGGGGTCGTCAATCGGATTGGTATCAAGCAAACTGGGACGGCGGAGTATACCAAGATAAGGTTTACGGTATGTGGGCGTGGACTGACGTACGAGGTATCTGGTACTGGAAGGACATGCTAAAGGAATCCGGAGTTGACCCGCGATCTCTAATGACGTGGGAAGGCTATATTGATGCTGCAAGGAAGTTGAATTCAGTCCTTAGACCTCATGGTATCGAAGGTGTTCACTTAACTGGAGCAGGTCACTCTCCTGATCTATGGTACCCTTATCTTTGGATGTTAGGAGGTGAAATCGTATCCATTAAGCAAGGGCATCCTACTAAGGGGTCCTACTGGTATCCATCGTTTAATGGCACCGAAGGTGTGCGAGCTCTCAATTTCATAGAGGAACAGATAGATGCAGGAATATTGCCTCAGAAAGATCATTTTTGGGGGGAAGAGTTCCTCGACAGGAAATTCGCAGTAATGATAGAAGCCTTACAGCATCACGTACCGATAACTACCCCTCTGAACCGAACTCACTTTGAACAAAATGTGGGGTTCATTCCCATGTTCCCGGTTCCGGACGAAAGCACTCAAACATCCACGTTAATGGGAGGATGGGAGTTTGGGGTACCTGTGACGTCTGCTCATAAGGACCTGACATGGGAACTGATAACCATCATGCTAGAACCACAAATACTTGGACCATATTTGACAAAACATGCAAACATGCCTACCCAGATCCCTATCGGTGAGGGTCAATATTCCTTGGAACCTAGGAAAGTCGTACCTTATTATGATCAATTGGTGTCCATGATACCTAACGGAGGTACCAGGCCAAGCATTCCAGAATACCCCCAAATGGCTGAGTTCATCAAAGAAGCATTAGACGCAGTTTACTACGGCACTGTGAGTCCGAAGGAAGCTTTGGATGATGCTGCAGAAAAATCAGCCAAGGCATTAGGCTGGTAGGGATTACGCTTCAATTTTATCTTACAGGTACTGAATTGATTACTGGGATTGTTATGATATTATCTGATATAAACATGCAAAGTTCGTGACAAGATTACTGCGTTTATTTTCTATGAGTTTACTCATGCGCAGCCACTCTGATAGATCTAAGTTATTTAGTACATTTAAGAATTTAATTCGATAGTGGTGATCAATTATTCTACTTTAATAAATCGAAATCTTCCGTAACCTGTATAAATATATCATAAGATGACTATATGAATATTAAAAAACCAAAAATGACTTCGACTATTGTAATACTGGCGGCAGCGGCTTTTGCATTATCCATCACATTCAGTCAGTCAGTCAGTGCCACAATAACTGACTTGCCCTCCTCTTCTGATACAAGTGAGTCTTCATCTTCACCAAATGCTACTCCGAAGTGTGTTACCTTTAATTCTGAGGAGAGAATGATTGCAATCAATTGCAAGACTACTAGTTTAACACAGATTGATAGCCAACTTAAAAATCCAGACGTAATACATAAAGACAACGCTTCAGATAAAGGGTGGATATTAAATGTAGGAATAACCGTAGCAGAAGGCGCAACTCTTTACATTAATTCTAGCGATACTTCATGGCTCAAAATATTAGCAGATGAAGAAACCGCATATCCAATACACGTTTCTGGCGGCTTAAAGATTGATTCCGTAAAGATAACTTCATGGAATCCCAATACAAATAACTACACATCAAGTTTAGACTCCCAAAGAGATGGAGAGGATGTCCAGATCGGTACTCCAAGACCCTACATTATAGTTGATGATGATGCAACGGGGACAACTGATATTACAAATTCAGAACTGGCCTTCCTTGGATATGAATCAGGATACGGGGGAGGTCTGTACCGGACTTAGATACGAAGGCGGTGATGGCAGTCTGGTAAAAGGAAACGATATTCATGATTTGTACTTTGGTTTCTACTCTAAGGGCGTTGGTGGTATTAAAATAGAGAACAACTATGTGCATGATAATATTCATTACGGACTAGATCCACATACTGGAACTCATGACATGCTTATTAAGAATAATTCGGTACATGACAATGGTGGTATCGGAATCATTTGTTCATTAGACTGCAACAACATAACTATAGAAAATAATGTGGTATACAACAATACCAAGATGGGTATAATGTTTAGCCGAAATATGACCGATTCCGTTGCCAGAAATAATACTGTTAGCAACGAAGACCGAGGAATTGTTATTTCTGAATCTAGAAACAATAAGATTTACAATAACACCGTTTCAGATAGTGAAAGTGGTATTGATTTGGATGAGGATTCTTTCAGTAACAACATTCATGACAATATCATTATGGATATAGCCGATCCAGAAGACGCGTTGGGTGTGGAGGAAGGTGCTGGAGAACATAACGCCCTGTTTTCAAATGTTCTTCTAGATTCGAGCAATGGATTGAAGATAGATCTAGATCAAACCCCATTAAATATCACTAGTGATTAGCAAGAATAATTCCACCCGTTGATTACACATTCAATCAGTGAGTAGATAACTTAGTTAGTCTATAGTTATATACGTACTCTGCCTCTTAATTAAGATGATGAATAGGTTTGAGAAACATCAATCTCGATTCACAGTATCAGCGACGGTTACAATCTTCAAACGCCAGAATTAGTTTTACACAATTATCGATTCATGAAGTACTTGATGCACCGCTAATAACAAAGAGGCAGAGCTTAATCCAGACTCAAATAGCCTTTTTGTTATGTAAATCCTGTTACTGGTGTTTGTCATTGTTGGATTTACATGTTCAGATTGAACTCTGTCCTGTCTGTAAGGGCGCAAACCTCGTACGAATGCCAATTTTCTGAAACCGTACGTTTCCCTCTAATGACAGCTAACGACCCTCAGAATTAAAAAGTATGGTTGGAAGAATCAAATACAAGAGTGACTTGATGAATCTTATAGTCATTGTCAGGAATGGATGCAGATGCTCTGCTGCCTCAAAGTTTACGTAGAACTAGGCAAAAACCTCAGAGGATTCTTTTTCTAATCCCCTTCCACATCCAATCTTTTACTGAAGAATTATAGAACAAGCTTCCGCTGAGATAATAAAATTAAGGAAAACTAAACTGAAACCAGTTTACTCAGACACAGCAACTGCCTTTTCCACGAGCAGGGTAATATTATCCGAGCCATATACCTGTTGTCCGCTTTCCTTCTTCATAGAGCCGCAACTAAATCCACAAAGGATGCGTGCCTTAAGTCAAATGCTTATACAGGATTTTCTGAAACAGGTCATGACATGGTCATTTAATATGCAACATCTTTCTCAAGCGAGATGACTTCTTTGGAGAAGTATTATTGTTGTTGTCACCGTAAGGATTGGCATTGGGTTTAATTATTTCATATGATCCATCAATATATTTTGTTACGATTATTTCACAATAACCGCATTCGTATCTTTTAGTTGGGGGATCATGAAGGATAGATCCATTCTTCCAAACCATTAGAGCACCACAGTTAGGACAATACATAGTCATGAGATGTACCACAATGGCATATTCTCCTTATTAAGTACTCCATTAACAGTCCGTTGTAAAGTGTGCATTCAGATTTAATGAGAATTCAAAATAAAATTCTGAGAGTGAGACATTCCCTTCAATTATACGCCACCTAATTCATTACAAAATTACTCCGATGCTTCTCTTTTTTTCTGACCGTCTTCGGTGGTGTTGTGGCTAGTTGGAGTGTCGTCTTGATTGTCGAATGCCTGCTATGGGGTAAGAAGACCAATCTGAGATAACAAAGATACATGGTCCCAATAAATGGGCTCATGGAGTATTTTGCTACCTTTAAATTTCACCACAACGACGTGAGGTATTTCAACATACCTGCCAGTTGGAAGTACACCAGGTAACATTAAATCATTTTTTAGATCGTGAGTAAATTTTGAAATAAGTTCATCTACAACTTGATCTTTGCCTACTGACCGTGAAATACGTTCAAGTTTGGTATCTTTTGGCATTTTGCCAATAAGGTGCTTTTTGTAAAAATTATACACCTGACGAGATACAAAAAATACACTTAAAACAAAGGGAAAGTATAATATGGATATTGAAAAAAGAAGTGCTTAAATTTATCTTGGCCATTTCTGGATTTTTCGCTCTATTTGGGATAGGGTACTTTCTAAATCAATATTTTCGCTTTGGGTCTTGATAACCCCAAAAAGCAGAACCAATTATTTTGACTCTACGCCTGTTTTCGTTCCTATTCACTTGATTCAGTGAGCTAACACCACCCCATTAAACGGACTTGCCTTCATCTCATCGGATGGCAATTGTTCAAGCCTATGATTGATGAACGAATTAATGAATGTACAACCTTCAATCACTTTTGCGTATCCATTGGATAAGCCGTAACTGGGTGTGAATGCATGAATGAACTCGACAACCGGTAGATATCCGGAGTAAATTCTTGAAAGAATATTCGTAAGGTACCAGGCCGGATGAATCTTGCATGGCCTCTCCTATCTTCCGATCCCAGACGCTTGATTAACTTACCAGCTTTCAAGAAATCCTTCGTTTGCTGTTCATTTAAGGGCCATTGCTCTTGCTCTTGATCTTGCTCTCCTTCTTTTTAAGAAAGTTATTATAATGATAGCAACACCCACTACGAATGGTACAAATACAATAGCCATAGCATTAGCAACTGTTCCCATAATGCTGCCGAATATCCTTTCAATAACACTGCCATGGATAACCGCCAAAACAATCTCTTGCCCCGGCTCCTTCTGCTGACCTTGAACAGCAGGATATGATGCTGATAGCTCGTATATTCCAGGTTCATCTATATCGAAATCAAAAAGTCCAATTCCTGACCGACTTCCTATGCTATAACTGCTATTTGTAGATGCACTAGAAAGTGGGATTTCATCCCCCGTGCCTCTTGATACGATATTGACTATAATACCTGGTATATTCTCACCAGTAGAATATATCCTATTTCCTACATTAGATCGGTATTCATAGAATATCGTATATTTTCCAGTTTGCTGAAGTGTAATATTACTAGAGCCCGGCACTACTACCTGTGTTGATTGTATATCTGCTGCCATATTACCTAGGTTCGAAAATACAGACGAGAATAAGATTATACTAGATACTACGGGTCCTACTATGAGGATAACAATACCTATTACATAAAACCATCTGCTTGGCTTTAACTTTTCCGGGGAATTGCTCGTCTTCAGCAATTCTAATTCATAACTCTAGTATATCTCTTTTATGCAAATTTGATCGAAAAGCATAAAGATATGATATTCTAGATGATGCATAAAACGAGTTCACATATGCATAAAAGTCTACCTTCGAAAATTGTTAAAGATTCAAACGATCTAACTGCTACTACGTTAAAGAGGGAAAACATTAAGGTAAAAAATAATAGCAATAATGGTAATATTACCACCGAGGATGCCAACAAAGCAATTCGACTTGATTTGCCAGGGAGGGTTGCGGTGTTAGATATTGCAAGAGAAAATCGATTAGCCAAGGAAATTGTTTCCTAAGGGGTTCTCACATCTTAGATAAGAATAGAATTCATTACAGAACAAATGAGTGCCGGAACATCAAACACATTCTTCAAATAGGTAAATCACTATATCCTAAGTGGAAACAAGACCGGTGAACGAGTGTCAAGTGCTTGGCTCTATGAATTCAAAGAAATAAGTTACACAATGCTACCTGAATAAAGCCAAAGATTTTTGCGAGTAATATTTTGAAAGAGATGGAGGTTAGTGACAATAATGATTTCAGTTTTCTGTTGTAAACGAATTAAGACTATCGCATATCTTATCGTATTGTCAGATAATAGATTTGTAGCACCTCCTATGTGGCCCAATTTATTATTTAGGGTCAGGACCAGCACACTCTCCCTCTACTTGATGTATTTCATACATTATATTCCAAATCATTTCCCAATTTTGCATGGGACGAAATTATCTAAATGGATCGTGAAGCAGTAGCGAAGGTTGAATCTGGAGCCTATGAAGAATACAAAGAATTCAATGGAAGAAAATACACTGGTATGAGAGTGGGAGGAAGTCACAAATGGTATTATGACAAAGGCACCTGGAGCGAGAAAAAGATCACACCAGATAAATGGGAATTCACTTATTCTGTCAACAAAAAAAGAGCTTGGGATGCCCCACAAGGATCAGGCGTTCCTGTCGGAACAGAATATCATTGGTATATTCTTGCTCATCAAAATGTCCGAAAACTGGATGCAAACAATTATGCAACTTCAATGACGGGAATCAAATACAAATTGGCGCATAAACGCGCTGGTAGTTTGAGTTGGAATACAAGTGACAATCAACAAAGAAAGCAATTAATACAAATATTGGAGGAATTAATCATTCAAGTGAAGAGCGAGATGCTCGAAGATGCTAAATAGATTCTAATGAAAACAACTGTACGTGTCCCTCTCACTTCATCGATCTTTATTGTCCCTCTTTTCTTTTGTCTTCAACATGATTATTACCGTAATCCAATTTTGCATCAACTCGCTTCTGCAATTCATTATATCGCTCATACTTCTTACTCCACTTTGAAAGCACGAACCACTGTCTTATTCCTATCCCTAGCCATATAAGAGATACTAGAATTGGAACAATTCGAGCTAATGCAATTTGAGGAGGAATATGCATGGCATCATCAAAACCTTCAGAGAACTCTCTATCCTCATCAAAGTGGAAAGGTGGTCCAAATAATGCGAATGTTAGTGCAAATGCTATTGGTGGAATGATCATGATGGTCAGAATCATTATGATAAACATTTTCTTTGTCTTGTTTAACTGAGTGATTATTCCATCCATTATCTGAAAGATGTTCTCTCTCGAAATATCCCCTTTGTCAACCTTATCTGCTCCAGTGGGGTCAGTCATATCGAATATTATCCCTGTCGTAATATAAGAAATGCAGTAACTTTGTTACGTTATGCCTACCTAATTCGTCAGACATCGTCTTACCGTAAACTATCATCTGTCAGTCTCACTCCTTGGAAAAAACTCTTCATATGGTTCTAGAATCTCTCTGAGTATCTGCCTTCCTTTTTCTGAAGCCCTGTATTTTATTATTGTTTTATTTCCCCATGGTTCTTCTGTCCTTAATATTATTTCCTTTTTGACCATCTCTTCAATTATTTCCCTATGTTTAACATTATTTAAGCCACAATAGCTCATGAGTTTGCTTTGATTGAGCTCACCATATTCGTAAAGTTTCAATAGAACATCTTTCCTTATGTAGATCCTATCTCTATATTCGTGGACCAAGATGACTCAAATGCAGTGGTGTTCATTACGAATGATATGATTTTAGATACCATAAACTAGATCAGACATGAGTTGTGAAAATAGTGCATATGGAAATAAGGACAAGTTTGATTCAGCTCGGAGGATAATCTTTTATTGTATGGTGCTGCACATATAACATTTTCTGCTACTGCCTAATATGATGTTGGTTATGTCGGACAACTGGTAATCGAACAATCAGTGAGTCTGTTCAATGAGCTATGATTTACTACACTGTTGTTGTTTTGACAAACACTAGAATTCTGCCATTGATCTTGTTCCGAAACTTCAACGCCGAAGTAGACTTGGTTAACAAGGCATTAACTTCTTCGTCCCCAAGTTTATGATCAATCACGGTGAGAATGCCGTCTGATTTAAGTACTCTGTCCAGTTCTCTTATGATTTTAGATGGGTTATGGAAATCATGAAGCACATAGAATAGCAAGATTATATCGATGCTTGAATCTGGCAAATCTGTCTTATCCGCAGTTAGAATAGTTTTGATGTTTTTGAATCCTCTCTTCGATGCAGATTTCCGTACGTGTTCTAATGCAAGTGGATGTATATCTGCTGCAAACACCGTTCCATCTATGCATACTATTTCTGCAGCAGCTAACGTGAAGCTACCTGGTCCACACCCATAGTCTAGAATTGATATACCATTTTTAATACCTTCTATCTTGTTCAGGATCTTCCTTGGTCTAAGGAATGCATCCCGAAATTTCAATATAAGTTGCATAGATTTGAAACTGAGTGTGCTCATGGGCCTGTCAGACAATTAATTGAAATCTCTCCCTCTGTTTATCTACATGTACAGATAGAAGATCAGCATGCAAATCAACCCTTTTTCTACCCTCAAACTTCTTTACATTGATCTGACTGCAATAATTTCGGTGTCGATAATATCCAATCCACCGTCTTCAAAGCATTATCCAGTTGAAAGGACTTCATGGCACTCATCATTATGTTTTAAAATATGTTGACAAAATATCCCTTCCATCTCCGAGATCAGCTCATGAATCTTATTAGTAATTTGAAGCTGAACAGGGACCCATTGTGTCAGCATCAATGTCCTGCTCCGCTTCCATTCTGTCTAAATTTGCTCATGAAGTAATATAGTCACAACAACAATTTAAAAACATGTAAGGGAGTGAAAGTATAGTGAATTTATTCTGTGATCTTTGTTCCAACTCCTTGCGCAATTCTTCAGTAAGGGTTAGGATTTCCTGAGGTCTTCCAATATACTGGACCCTTGAATTTTGAAATGCGGTTATGAACCAATGGCCTGTATTAGGGTCATCTTCAGTACTGTGATATGTATTGAGGTTCGTTCGGGTTCAATCTTCGTTTGCCTACCCATTATGTTTCAACTAGCTGCATGCATCATTTTTTTCCATTTTTAATCTATCATAAGAAGTTTTTGACAAAAAGTTAATGAGAGCATACATACACATTTCAGACAAATTGTGCTAAAATTTGTTTTTCTTAAGTATCATAAATGGTCAGATCAGTTGGCGAGTATTGTGCTTGCAAATGCATTGTAGCAAACCGAATTTGGTATCAAATTCATCATACTTTCAATCTTTGAATTCTCTGCCTAATACGGTTGTTTTTCAGTGTCCAGAACCAGCTATTCGCCTTATCTAAATTAGCTTAACTCTGAACAGCCATTAGAACCAGATTAGAGCCGTCAGCAGGAGATCGATAAATCTCTGATCCTTGTCGAACCAAGACAATCATAAATTTTTGGAAATTATCCTCTATTAAATTGCATCCGTCTTATATGATTCATTACTTTGAGAAAAAGTATTGAAGGATTTATAGGTTTTAGTCCAATAGTAACCCCACGCATTTTCATATTGCAAAAACTGCTCATAATACAATGAAAATAGCCTACTTGACAACGAGAAGATATCTGCGCTTAATCTGGCAAATGAATACCAGGATTTTCCAATAATATCTGAAATTGCATACGAAGGATAATTTTCAGAATGAAAGATATCTTTTTCATCGCTAATCTCCCTGTCAATTGCCTTGACATCTTGAGTCGGCGATGATTTATTTGATGGTGCCATGTCACGTTGCATTGGGTCTTGAGGTTTAGCTGCGATATTCTGGGAGTCATCTTTATTATCAATCGATTCATCATCAGTTACAAGAGAATTTGCATTTACGCAATCTACATGAACCTTTACTTCTGTGACAAATCCACAGGAAGAACATTTAAAGGTCAATGGTTCTTTGCATAATTCGCAGTATGAAAATGGATCAATTGTTGATCCACATTTGATACAAATAGTAGCGCCCAATGCGACACTTTATTAGTTGTACTTACTAAAGTGTCTTCCTGACGACATGCAGGTAGTGCAGCATGATAAAATCACAAAAAGCAATCATCAGATAACCAACGAGTACTTGGATGCAATGAAGGTAGAGATTAACTTGAGTCTTAATTACAAATCCATAATTTTAAACACATTAACCAAGTTGTCTCAATTTCACAATGATAAGACCTTTGTAAAAATTACAAATAATGATATTATTACATACCTTAATTCCCTTAGGAAACCTGAAAATGCAGATCCATTGCACAGATGGATAGGAACCTACAATCTACATCTTACGACTCTTACTAGATTCTTCAAATGGTTGTACAGTCCAGAGCTAGAAGCAAAAAAAAGACCAAAACCTGTAGTAGTGCAAAATATTCCTTTACTAAGAAGAAAAGAAGTGTCAAGTTACAAACCAACAGATTTATGGACCGTAGCTGACGACCAAACATTTCTAAAATGGTACCCAAACGTGAGAGACAGATGTTACCATGTCATCGCCAGAGATCTATCTGCTCGACCACATGAAATATTGGGGCTTAAGATTAAGGATTCAAGACGGCTGGCAACAACCAGTACGCAGAAGTCTTGGTGAACGGCAAGACAGGAACCAGGAATCTGCCATTAATTGAATCTTTACCATACGTCAAGGAATGGTTAGATCAGCACCCTCAACGCAACAATCCAAATGCCTATTTCATTTGCAGTATGGACAGAAAGAAAGTTGGCAAACAGTTGTCCAGGTATGACGGTGTGACGGAGTGGTTATGGCAAATTGGCAAAAAATATTTCTTCCGGGCAAGAAAACATCTGTCATACCATCACACATGTCACACACAAATTGAAGAACATTACTCCGATGAGGGATTTGGTTAGAAAGTAGTCAATTGAAATAGAATCTCGGTTGATAGGAGCTTAAATGGGATAATACATTTGACTACAAGCGATTTGTTAAATAGGAATAAGCAACGCATAGCCAGAAGCTCCAGAATGGTGTTATATGATGATTATGGAACAATATGCCCATAATTATTTATGTAATGCACAGAAAAGACTAGTATCGACGCAACACACAAAATTGTAGGAGTATGGTTGAAAACTGATGTGGAATAGGACATATTAAATGCATTAAGTGGGCTACTCGATATCATTAAACACAATGATAGTTGGTCCAATAGAATATATTAAATAGTCCAACTACTATAATGAAAGTAGGAGATTAAATAAATGCTCAGAAACCTTGTTCATATCAATGTTCCGACAAAGTTATATGATATAATAGAAGAATTAGTAGTCAAAAGTGGAATGTATAGGAGTGTACCAGAGTTTGCATTAGAATGCATGAGGAACAAGATGTATGACTTAAGGGGACAAAGAATAGAAAGGCAAAAACTGCATATTTATTTTAAAAGGCAAAAAGAGAAAATAACTCAATCAGCTTCTCAAAAAGCCAGTCAGCATAAAGATTAGTTAGCTTCGAGCTGCATGTGCGTAGTAAAAAAGACTTTTTAGCTGGTAACACTGTATATTTCATTACTAATTGGAAAGCGTTTCAGAACGTAAATATCTCGTAAGCAAGACATACAGATATGGCCATAGACGATTTAAGAAAAAGTGGTATCGTAAGAAATCTAAAGATAAGCGAGGGTTCATGAGATATTCAAGTGGTACTAAGTGGGCAGGTCAATATGATCCTTATAAGCCAGCTTTTTGGCGTGCTTATCAAGATAGGAAATGGCGTAATTATGATCAAGACGAGCTTCTACCTGGCGGATACACCCGTAATCAAACATGGATAGCCCTCTGCAAATCATGGAATGGCTTTTTACTTGCGAAACGAGAGTGCGATTACGATGATATGAGGATATACATTGGACAAATTCGAAAACTTCAGAAAGACCTATGCCTCGAACAAACTGAATTTGAAGGCTACCTACCGGCAGAGCTTGCAAATATAGACTTGGAGAAGGATGAAGAATACATAATGGAGAGGTATGGAACTACGGTTTAGTTCAAAACTGTTTCTTATAACGATCCTCCGAAAGTGTACTAATGTGCCTGTAAGTGTTGAAACGCCTTTAAGATTTTGAAATCTCTGACAAAGACCTCAGTATGTTTAAGCGAACCGCCTAAATTATCGTAATAGCGTACCATGTAGATGCTCTTCACAATAGTACGTTTAATCGATTCTAAAGATCTGGTCTTTGCAAAATGCTCCTCTATTAGGGGATAAGTGATTCGTAGTCTGATAGAAATTGTTGTGTCATCATATTCTGTCATGAAGTCTACCGAGTCCTGAAGTAGGGTAAAAAATTGAATAAATATCCTATTCCGTCCAGATTCGAAAGACTGGGCTTACAACTAGACAATACTACTCCCGACTATCACCCGAGGAAGTCTAAAGTAACAGTGACACTTTGATAAACGACTACAAAATAAAGAATATGGTTACAAGAGCATTGATCTTTTCCATAGATCAAGGAACACATCATGTAAAACAAGAAGAAGAAGAGATTTTGATCTAATTTATCTTGATTCATTTGAATCATGGACCGGATCCGAAATATTCACTGTCAATGTTGTGTAGTTATAATACTAGCTGATTATATTCAGAACTAAGTACTCTTGGATTTATTAGAAGAGAATTAGGATTTTTCTTCTGTTAGTGGTATCCAAATGAATTCACTTAAGCCAATTCCGCAATTAAAGTCATTAGAAGAAGAATGAAAGATAAAGCCTTTGTGATAGTGATTTTTCTTTTTTTGACTACAGTTATTGCTGTTACTCCATTGCCTGGGTGAACCGGGCCAAAATCAAAGTGATCAATCCACTGATGTGGCTACAAATTATATTTCAACTATTTCACTATTGTTTATTTCTATCTAACGTTACCAGGTAAGGCCTAACACAAAAGAACAACAAGGCGGAAGAAGATAAATATCATCATTTCAATTCGCGCTCAATGCTTAAAAAATTCCCTGCCGCATCTATTTCAAGCTGAAAAAAGGATAAAATATTGTTAAGAAACGCTAATCTACCAGTAGAGTCTGTGCTGTATACTGCCGAGCCTCGAAATACCGGATTTCCTTCCTCGGTTATTCCAACTGCTAAAAAGGTATAACTTGCCTTTTCAGTACCGTCCTTGGTCATTATTACTCCTTGTCCCTGGGCATGTGTAACCTTATTGTCTTTGGAAATACTAACAAAATCTCCTTTGTTGATCACCTCGATGTTTCCTTTCAGTATTCCTTCGGCTGAAAACATCGACTGTGATCTGTTACCACCAATTTCTTGCTGGTCCGTTACCCTTCCCTTTTCTTCAAAAAACGGCTCTTCTGATTCATATATCATATTTAATATTAAATGCTCAGAAATATAAGAAATGATCGCTTTCTGGTCTACTAAAGATATAGGTTAAAAAAGACTTCACATCCAATGACATGGTTATCTTAGAGTGTTTGTTGATCTTAGGCTGATTCTTACCAGCAAGGTAGCAGAGGAAAATGCATTTTTAGAATATGTGGAAGCTCATTATTTATCGTTCTTTCAGGAAAATTTGGAACTAGGTAATGAAAGATATGAGTACTCGTTGTTCAAAATTGAACAGATACTGGAAGAGATTAAAAACTTAATTCCCACCCAACAAATGTGTGAAGTGTATTGGCAGCGTATGGTCAAAATAATCAAAGAAGGAGATATCAAGAATAATAAATTGGCGAATTGTATAGATGCATTTAATAATAAAAAATGCCGTCTTAGTCCTGACTGGCGAAAATGGCTCATTACGGAAGTTACCTCACTAATGAACCTTAGGGTGACTATAACAACTGACTAATAGCAGACCCCCCCTTTATTTTGATGGTTGGAACTGAAAAATGCAGCATCAAGCGGCAAGGACTAAAATTTATGATGTTACAGAAGGCCTTAGGACAGATAAGACAAGAGAAGAATATTGCAGAGCATTCAACGCATTCTTTCGTTATACTAATCTCGCCAGTAAAGAGGAATTACTGAAACAGGATCCTCAGGACATAGAGGAGTTTATAATCGAATATCTTACTGAATACCTGCTCAAGCAGAGACATCTAAAGTATTCTTCCATCACTTTGCACAAGGCGCAATTTGATTTAAAGTAACCAGCGTCTGCTGTTTACCTTTTATTGCATCGATGTTATCTGGATCTATGGCTAAAGCTTTGTCATAGTAAATGATCGCCAGTTTATAATTTCCAATCTTATCAAGGAAATTAGCTTTGTTAGTTAAGTCAGGAATATATCTTGGATCTGTGGCCTTAGCCTTGTCATAATAGAAAACAGCTTGCGTATGATTTCCCAGTTTGTCAAGTGCATATCCCTTGCCAATCATTGCAAGAACATGCTTTGGATCTAGAGCTAATGCCTTGTCAAAATATGTTATCGCATCTGAATAATTTTCTAAAGCCTCAAGAGCATTTCCTTTGTCATATGAAGCAAAAACTATGGTTGGATCTATAGCTAAGGCCCTATCGTAGTAACCAATAGCATCAGTATAGTTTCCTAAATGATAGAAAGCTACACCTTTATTATCTAGTACAGTAGCATTCTTCGGATCCACAGCTAGAGCGTTGTCATAATTGGCAATAGCCTGTGTGTAATTTCCTAGTCCACCAAAAGCATTACCTTTCTCATTTAACGCAAGAACATTCTTTGGATCTATAGCCAGAGCCCAGTCAAAGTAGACAATTGATTCATTAAACTTACCTAAACCATTAAGCGATACACCTTTACTGTTTAGAACTGGTAATTCATCTAATGTTGCATTAGTAGTAGCATTCGCTGCTGTTGAAGATAATGGCGCAGGCGATGGTGTTGATGATGACATTCCTAGTGCCACCAATATTATGGAAGAAAAACAGTAAAGTGACGATACTCCTAGTACAATAACAAATGATAACGATGATAGCCGTTTCATTCTAACCATTTTGGGAATAGGAAGAAGCATTTAAAGTTTCAGAAGAATGCTACTAAATAACGCTGTAAGTATAAGGAGGTAGCGAGCTTACTCAACGGGCATAATTTTTAGTTATTGGTGATCACCAGTGTTGTTAATTACCCGCATGAACAAAAAAGGAAAAAGAGACTGAATGCCAGCCCCGAATTCGTTTACGCGGCTCTTTTCTATCTACCAATGTATTTTCAGTTATGGATTATAACGGTTATTGATAGAGCTGGTTTTGGTGTCGATTATCCACAGTCATGGTTAATAGCTCCCACTGAAGCTGACAATATGGCGGCTGTGCAGAAGCCAACTAATCAGTCAATTCTTGCTGAAAAATCTGGACCACCACCATGGAACAGCTGCCTACGTGGTATCAGGTGTCTGAAAGCGCTCGTATCATATCTCCTGACGTCCAGCGTACCTTTGCGCAACAAATGAATGCTACCACTCTATCACTCAACGCTAGTCATGCATCTAGTCTCGCATCGAGAAGAAATTGCCGAATTTATACTCAATGCAACTAAAGGAAAGTAATAATGGCTTCAAGTAGGAGAATTATCAGACACATCAGATACCTCTACGTATCGAGTGTACTATAGGATTAACCTGCTAACAAATACTGTTTGTCCCACACTTCAAAGAGACCCGGATAAGCGGCATGGTATTAATAGCATTTTGAAGAAATATCAGATTTATTCAATTACGATTATATAATATATTAAGATCCTAGAAAAAGCAACAATCATGCACAAGCATCCCAACGTCCACTTAATTATTAGGAATACAACGCCAGATGATATTGAAAAAATCGTAGAATTGCAAAAGGAATCGTTTCCAATCCTAGCTCGATCTGACAACGTCTGGCATCCAGAGGAATTGAAAAGTCACCTTCGTATATTCCCATTAGGCCAATTTGTTGCTGTTGAAGAAGACGGAGACATTGTTGGCTCTGCCAGCACTCTTATTGTAGCTCTTAATCCGGAATATGCCGAGCACACATGGAAGGGAATTACAACAGATGGCATGTTTACCAATCATAATACTAATGGGGATAGTCTATACGGGGCAGATATATCCACACATCCAAAATTTAGACATGAAGGTATTGGGAGTATGCTATATGGAGCGAGAAAGGAATTAGTTCTAAGATTAGGCTTGAGAAGAATGATCAGTGGAGGAAGACTATTTAACTACCAGGATTATGCAGACAAAATGTCGGCTTCTGAGTATGCTAATAAAGTAATTAGTGGAGAATTGCATGACCCTGTTCTGTCATTTGAGCTCGAAAATGGATTTAAATTTATTAAGATAATTCCGAATTATCTAGATGACGTACGCTCACACAATTGTGCCAGTTTCATTGAGTGGTTGAATCCTCAGTTCCGGTCGTATGGTTAGGGGCATCATGAATTTCATTGATTGTCACGTTCATCTTAATAAATATGATGAGTTTGGATCAGAAGAAAAAAAGTTCATCTCACTTGAGAACAGGCTAGGTGCATTACTCCAATCCATGGAGAATAACAACATTGATTACTCAATCGTGATCTCCTCCTATCGAGTCGACTCAAACAGACCCTCTGCTTCCCAAATAATGGCCATCATAAATAAAAATGAAGCTATAAGAGATAAGATCGGAATAGTAACGGGATTTACGATTGACAACCATACTGACGAAGATCTGAAACAATACAGAACCTGGCTGAAGGATCGACTAATCATAGGCATTAAGCTGTATTGCGGATACGAGTATTATTATCCCAACGACCAGCGGTATCAAAAAGTGTACGATATGTGTATTGAATATGGAGTTCCTGTAATGATTCATACTGGAGACGTTTATTCAAGGATGGCAAAGCTAAAGTATGCCCATCCTTTGACTATAGATGATATTGCGGTAGACAATCCTGAGCTGAGGATAGTTATGTGTCATTTAGGAAACCCTTGGATAGCTGATTGTCAAGAAATATTATATAAGAACCGTAATGTCTATTCAGATATTTCTGGACTAGTCGTCGGGGATTTTAAGTTACATACTACTATCCGGTATGCAAGTCAAATAAATGATTTGCTAAATTATGTTGGTAAACCTCATCGTCTTTTATATGGAAGTGACTGGCCCATTTGCAATATGCACTCCTACATCGCATTTGTTCAGGAGCTAAAACTTGATGAGGATTCCTATGATTTAATGATGTCAAGAAATGCGAGATATGTTTTTAGATTGTGATTTGGCAAAGTACTTTTGATTTAAGATCAACTTGTCTATTAAAATAGACATTCACAATAATTATATTTTATACTATTCAAGATTTGGATTGGAAAAATAGTGAAACTGCAGCAGGAATCATTTCCAATTCTAGCTAGATATGGCAATATATGGCGTCCAGGAAAATTGAAGTCATCTCCAGATCTTTCCACAAGGCCGGTTCGTTGCAGTTGAGGAGGTTGGTACCATTGTAGGTTCTGCTAGTACTCTGATTATTAATCTTGATTCTGAGTATACAGAGCATACATGGAAGGGAAATTACTGCAGATGATGTGTTTACAAACCATAGTCTAACGGAGATAGTCTATACTGAGCAGATGTATTGACCTATCCTTTCACCAATCAAAACCATAATACAAAAGATCGTTCCAAAGATAGTGGCTGGCAGAAACCAAAGTCCAAATTTAGACTCTTTGTGAGCCACGGAATGCCCTTACGCTATAGTATGAGGGCGCACTATTGTGATACACGAAGACATTGCCGTAGCGGCAATCAGCAAAGAGGGCCCCGCCGAGTTTTCTAATATCAGAAGGTGTTTTCACCCAGCTCGACGTCTTTGTATCGAAATTTCCAAGATTCTGCAAATCTCTATACTGCTCTTCCGTTAAAAGCTCAATGCCCATGGCAACTCCCATATCAATAGCATTATTTTCTGGTTTAAATGCTTTCCTTGCCTCCTGCCCTTCACGGTCGTAACAAACGTTTCTGCGGCCTTTAGGACTGTCCGCTGAACAATCATAAAAAATGAATTCGCCCGTCTTTTTATCGTGACCAACAACATCCGGTTCACCGCCAGTTCTTTCCATTTCATTGATTGACCACAGTCTTTCAGTATTAGCTTCCAGCTTTGCTTGTACTTTTACCCATTCAAGACCCTTATGGCGGTTCATGTTTTTCTCAAAACGGGCTTTCAATGCTCTGTGTAGTTCTTCGCGTTGTTCTAGTGATAACTTCTTTTTCGTTTCAACGCCTGAAACAGAGTCTTTTTCAGTAAGCTTGGGCATAAATCATAGTATTCATACTGAGTTTATAAAATCATGTATGCAGGCTGACTTTTACTTAACAACTTACCAATTAGTGTTCCATTACTAATGGAATCAGCTTTTGAGAGCAAGGATAACATCGGTATTACTAATGCAACAAAAGAAAGAACAATGATAGTACAAACTGAAGCACTCATCCTAGCTAGTTCGCTGTGAATACTGGCAAAGATCAACCAAACCTCCTTATCTTCATGTGAATCTTGAGCTGTGATTTGTGGTTGACTTATTTTCTTTCTCTCAGTATCGGTCATATGCGATTATATGCATTGTATAAACATAATCCAGCCAGTTAAATGCTCCTTGAATCCCATTCTCCGAAACTATTCTTCCAAAGTTTTTTGCACTAATCTATCTGGTTCGGTCGGATACAATACACTAATGTATGCAACTCTAACCAGATAAATACGATGTGCCGATTCTGAACTCACTGTCAAAAGACGAACGTTATTTGTAAAGACTTTTGGTTTGATTAGACGTTCGTATCTTGCAATAATAATAAATCTTTTTACACTAGAATTGACTTACCATTTTGGTAATTGTCTTCAGAAGGTAAACGAATCCTAATTTTGGGAGCAGGATTCGGAGGGTTAACAACTGCAAATTTATTGCGAAAAAATCTTTCTTTATCCTCAGTAGAGCACCAAATTAGTATTGCCGATTCCAAAGACTATTTCATAATGGGACTTGTAAATTTATGGATCTTAAGTGGAATAAGAACACTGGAAGATTCTAAAATAGCATTAAGCAGACTGGAAAATAAAGGAATAAGCTTTCTAAATGGTGAAGTAACAGCAATTGATCCTGTCTCAAGAATGGTTACAATCAAAGGAAGTTCGACTCTCAGATTAGAATATGACTATTTGGTAATAGCATTAGGATCAGAATTTGCACTTGAAAATGTCAAGGGATTTTTAGAAAATGGAGGCTTTAATCTATATGATGCAGAGCAAGTTCCAAAATTAAGAGAAAAGATACTTTCATTAAAAAAGGGGAGAATTGCAATATGCATAACCTCTGTTCCATACAAATGCCCACCCGCACCATATGAGGCATCTCTACTTATCAATGATATTTTAGTTAAGAATGGTACAAGGGACTCGATTGATATCGAAATTTATACATCAACTCCAATTGCTTTACCTGTAGCTGGAACAAAAGTGAGTCAAGATGTTATTAACCTTCTTGAAGATAGCCATGTCAATTTCCATCCATTACATAAAATAAAGACAGTCTCAGACACAAAAGAGATAGAGTTTGAAAATGGAAATAGGGTAAATTATGATTTGTTGATAGGTATCCCTCCTCATAAAGTTCCTGCAGTAATAAGGAATTCTGATTCTTATTAAGCTAGGACAAAACTGGATTAATGTCGACAAGTTCAGTCTTAGGACAGATTATCAAAATGTTTTTGCAATAGGGGATGTAAATGAAATTAAAGTAAATGAAAATGTGGCTATCCCTAAAGCTGGAGTATTTGCTGAAGCTCAGGCGAAGGTAGTTAGCCAACAAATTATCGATGATATTGAAAATAACAGGGATAAACTATCATCATCAAAATTTGATGGAAAAGGTTTTTGTTTTATGGAAGTTGGAGATAAGAAGGCAGGGTATATTGCTGAGATTTTTATAATGAAGATGGTCCTGTCACTCTACTTGAGCCACCATCTAAGGAATCATACGAAAGGAAATTAGATTTCGAAAGAAGTAAGGTAAGTGAGTGGTTACTATCGTAGTCCGCTACTTGTTTGTCTACTAAACTTTTACTTTGAAGCCACTATGAGTTGCTCTTCTACTTTCTCCAGCTCTGGTTGCTGTTCTTCTTCCTCGGCTAGCTTATCCATTCTTCTCTTGAAGAGTTTGCTATATTCGTAGTTTGATATAAACTCACACATACTATGGTATTGTGTAGTATATTATTTAAACAGATTCCTAATGAATTTTTTAACATGACGATATCACTCTCAGAATAAGGGCTAACTTCAGAAGTACTGAAACATCTAAACTGCTGAATCAATTCGAATTATTATTTCGATGCACAAAGGGATGCTTAGACTTCTTGAGATCGTCTTCGGTATTCTGCCTTTTGAATGAAAGTCTAGGAATGCAGGCAATTTTGAATTAGATATTTATTTGTCGGTTTCAAGCCTTAAGAGTTCCCCCATAGCGAAACCTATTTGACCAACGCCATGGGTCGAACAACTATACTGGCATGCTTCTCGTGTTCATAACGAACTGACTTTGACGGTGGTCATGGAATTTTCGCGAATTATGGGTCTTGAATCGCGAGGGTTATACCCTCCATACCCAACTCTTCTTGCCCTGCGTCGGGACCTCCCCACATCCAAACAAAAGCAACTTTCGCTGCTACCCCCAATACCTGCATCCAGTTGTATTGAAAAAACAACTTTATATGTTCGCCTACTTGTTTTCAAAGAGACTTTATGAAAATTGGCTGACCGAAAAGGCTCAAAATTTTTTTGAGGATAAAGTAAAGAATTATTCGAAAAAGGTGGGAGTGAGGGGTAATGGGGGGTGTAACTATAAAGAATCTTAGGAATAGGTGGGGAAGCCTTACTAAAAATAGTACAATTTACATTAATTTAAACTTGATAAGAGCCCCTGAAGTTGTTATAGTATTGCATGAATTATGCCGTATGAAAGTGGAAGGACATTCACATCGTTATTGGGATCTGCTGCACAAGTTCATGCCTAATTATCATGATAAAGTGGAATTGGTTAAAAGTGAATGGAAATAACCTACTCTGAACTTATTTTTCCATATGTGTATGCTGCCTATCAAACTAAGACCAATACTGGTATGTATCAACTCCTAGCAGGAATACCAGCTGTATATAACGCTACCTCTCTCTTGATGTCTGAAAATTCTTGGCATTGTGATCTTCCTACTTCAAAAGCTACCTCGGGACTAGATACTTCTATTGTAGGACACTGAATGGACTTATACATAATTGTAAGTATATGTTAGAGGTAATAGAACACTTGTAATAACCTCTGGTTTTTATTACCTCATAGTGGACACGCTGTACAAGTTCTTACTAAGAATAGTGATGTTGAACGTTAGATGATGTTGGATAAAATGTATTTATTTATAGCTGAGAACAACGTAATCTGGGGGAATTGAATAAGATCGGAGTCATAATCTTGATGGTTATAATATGTACATTATCATTAGCTAATCCCTCAAAGGTGTTTTCTCAATTCGATCGAATGATGACGAACTTCACTACACTATTTGAAGATGAACTAACTGGTAAAGAAGCTTGCGGCCTAGATTACTGCTCTTTATATCTTGACGTAGAATATCAGAGTTCATATACAGTTGTGTTAGAAGGAAAATTGTTAAGATTAGCAGAGGGTACCATCGGTTATACAGCGAACGACTTGATTTGGAATGGCGTTGATTTGCTAAAAGATGAGGGTTATGTCATTGATTCAGTTCTAATATCGGGGTTTGGAACTGATACGAATCCTTATACATATCACGTCATAATGTCAAAAGACGTCAATTCGACAAATCATGCAGAATAACGTAACCACTAATATTTTTGGTGTTAGTTGCTATCGCTGACCAATTTTATCTAGATTGTCGTTCAATCTAGATAAAGGGTTTGGAAGCAACGAAAACAGATGAAAACATATGATACCAGTTGGATAATACTTTGAAACCATATGGTAACTAATAGTAATGTTTAAAGCTTCAAAATCGTTTTATTATATGGGATATGCAAGGATTAAACGGGCAAGAAACAGAAAATTATGTTAGATCTGTATTACAATCAAAAAAAGACTTTTAGAGAAATACAAAAGATAGTAAGAAAATCCCCTCGTGATATTAAAACCATTATAGACAAAGTAGACCCAGGGCGGTCTTCTCTTTCTGTAACTCCAAGAGCCTATCAATTGTTTAAGGAAGGACATAATCCGATAGAAGTAACCGTTGTATCAGTGCTTCTATTCTGAGCCACAACAGATTGTCCTGCGCCTGTGGATAAAGTTGCAGGTGTCGGCGTAGTTAACATTAATACTCCAGCAGAAGCATTTAACATTAGCACTGCCGTGGAAACAAGTTTCACTTTGTCATGATTGGAGATGTTTTCATTTCCGACTCATTATTTGGGAGTACTATGTATAAAATAGTTCTCTCTATCCGCAGAATTTTCATTCTGAAGAAATCTGGAATCACAGACGAATTATTCGCAAATGAAAAGACGACTTGACTCCTAATGCCAGAATTGTAGAGGAAATCCATAGAGCGGAGAGTAAAATTATGCTCTCTCCTTTAGTCATATCTCATCTACTATTTTCTTTCCATTTGGAAATATTTCTCTCTTTAGTAAATCATATTCTACAGAGATCTTACCTGGTCCGGTAAGGAGCAAGCTTATGGCTACAGATATCAACAATAGTTCCAACTCGAATCCTCCTACAAAACCTTCTGACAGCTTGGCAACAGTAGTAGCGCCTATCATTTCTATTATGAACAGAATTGAAGCTATTCTTGTTACTAATCCAACTAGAAGAGCAAATCCACCTATTACTTCTAACAAACCAATTGGAATAGCAAGTTCCGGTGGTAAACCAATATTTCCGAAAAAGCCCTGGGTCATTGCTGGATCTGACAATTTTGGTATGCCATGTGAAATGAATGCTATTCCAGCAAGTATACGTATTGGTAATGGACCATACAGCCTCAGCTTTTGGATATTCATTTAGTTATTCATAGAGAATGCATCACTATAGTATATTAGTGATATAATTACAGGAGCTTATATTCCTGATCACCTAGCATGGGGGGAGCCGACAAGATATCATTGGTAGGAAATTAATATTGTATAAATGAAGGAAATGGTACTGGCTTTATGCTTTTTCATTTCTTTACTATAATCAAGTAAGAATCATCAACGAGCAGGGTTTTATATAAAGCCCAAGCTGCTAGGGTACAGTCGCTCAGAGGCATTTGATGCATTCAGATTATTCATTCAGTTTTGGCAATGTTCGTGTTTGAGTGATGGATCTACCTACTCTCTACCCTAAATCTAGTATGACCAGGAGCGACATACTATGTCATGAGTCTCTAATGACATATTATTCATCGTTTTGGTGAATGATGCTCTCTTCCATTCTTCCAGAATGAGTCCTTCTATAAAGAAAAAGCCTCCTACGAATTATTCACGTGTTTAGCGTGGGTTAGCTGATAGGATCAGAGGTTAAGCCGCACTACCGGTCTTGTAGGTAATCGTCGGGCGACCTCTATGAAACCTTCGGCCAAGAAGACTGATAATATGCCGGGATAAAGATCTCCTCGAGAGGCTCCTTGGTCTAGATCGAATGGATAGCCTTCGATGCATTCTGCCCCATGCGATTGGGCAAACGCCGTTGCTTCTCTTAGCAAAAGCCGAGAAAGCCCTTGACGGCGGAACTTTTTCCGAACCACAAAACAGGTCACCAACCATACTGGACGATCGTCAACTGCCGAAAAAAACCTAGACCGCCTTAGCCGGTCGTATCTATCTCGCGGAGCTATGCCACACCAGCCAGCGGGTTCGCCGCTGATGTAAGCAATAATCCCTAGAGGACCATAATTGCGTATTGTGTCGAAAAACCATCTACGATTTGCTTCCCCCCAATTATCTTTACATGCCTTTTTCGGGAGGTGCCAAAAAGAACAAAAGCAATTCCCCGCATCAGCACAATCATCGAATATTTTTTCGATATCTTCTTTATGTCTAATCGATACAGGGTAACTTTCGATAGTTTTAGGCAAGGATCATACTCTGGACTCAAATGTATATGTTTTTTCTTGAATGCACTACTGTAGATGCAGGCACGATTTTAACGCAGGCTCTAAAGATATTCAGGGTTTAACAGGCTTCCTCCATATATCCTGGTTTTTGCTGACTAATCATTTTCGATAATCCATTCATATAGTTCTTGGCAAATGTAGTGATTGGTTGTGAGGATACCATATACAACCAAGAACTTTACAATCATGACAAGTTCTTGCAATGTCCCATTGAGGGGCACTCCAAATTTCTTCTATACTTTGCTCAAGTAAATTGTAAGTATTTTCTGGGCTATTAAATTTCCAACATGGAACTAAGACCGTACCATTACCATTAACAAATATACTTTTCCATACTCCACACTCATCAAAAAGTCCCCTTCCATGCTCTATTATCTGCTCAAAGTACCTGTGGTGGGATCATTATTTTAGGATAGAGGTGTTTTCTTCCATAATCAAGGATACTTTCACAAATCCTGACCATTGTCTGTCGATCCGGAAGTAGCGAATAGCTGATGTCAGATCGATCTTCTACAAAGGTAAAGGAAACAGCATTCGAGCCTAATTCCTTTGCTCTCTCAAAATAAGACTGGTTGATGAATTCCTCAGTATTATACTTAGTTATAACGCTATTAAAGTAGTGTGGTATCTTATAATCAGCCAAAAGATGGAGATTATTTATTACCCTACTATATATTTGTGGAGAAACACCACGTATTTTGCAGTACCGACTCTTCGAATACGGAATCAATACTGCAAGTGATAAACTGAATATATTTCTTTAATTCGACAAGATCAATAGTGTGAAGCAATGAACAGTTGGTAATCAGTGTAATGGGAATTTTTAGCTTGTAAATATGCCGAACAAGTTCCATAAAGTCAGGACGACTAGTAGGTTCACCTCCTTCAATGATGGACCAGATACAATATTTTGAAACCTTATCAAAAATTGATTTCCATTGCTCTGTAGTCAAGTCATTTTTCTTTGCCAAATCGATTTGACCAATCTTATCAGCATCTCCGAAAGGACACATAGGGCAATAGAAATTACAGTAATGTGTTAAACTGAAAACTGCAATTAATGGGCGTCTTCTTCCTATGACTCTGTTGCCCGACCAATTGCCTAGAAGTTTGATTGTACGCATAGTGTCAACTGGCATGAGGTTACCATCATCATAACAGCATATTAAGTTGCTGTTGATATTGGTTGGATTTGTGACATGTTTATACCTTAATTCTTCATATAATTTGGACTTCTGCGATGCAGTAATCTAAAGTATATATGCATCAATTTATGCAGCCATAAACTATCCTTTTTTAACATCGATGCTTTCGTCATTAAACAAATTCCAAAACGACTATCATCACATTATACTAAAGAATCTTAGAAGGTAGAATGAGAAGATGATTTTTCCATCTTCTATTTAATTCCAAATTTCAATATTCTTTTTATTCAAGTCATTCACAATCATGAATATACCATGACTCAGTCAATGAAAAGACCATTTGGCATTACAATCATAGCTATTCTAGCCATAGTAAGTGGTGCGGTGTTAATATTTGGAGGACTATCATCTTTAGTATCTGGAGACTTTCTTTGCGTCAATACCAATTGATAATGTCATGACTGAGCTACAGCAACTGGAGCAAGGACAGCCGCAAACGCTGAATTTAGCAGAATTACATGCTCTAATCCAGTTGCTTGGAAGTATTAGTATAGTAATGGGCGCGATCGTGATGGTAATTGGAATAGGCTATTTAGTTGTATCCTATGGTCTCCTAAATGGAAGAGGGTGGGCATGGACTATTGCAGTAATACTAACTACGATATCAATCATAGTCCAAATAGTATTCGTTATAACAACAAGCATGCTTAATGCATCATTGCATCACGATACGAATACCTCATTATATCATTTAATTGATCAAATTATTGGAATAATGATTAATGGAATAATTCTCTATTATCTCTATCGTCCATCTGTGAAGAGATACTTCAAAAAATCCCAGCCCTAACGGAATAAGAATAGAGAAAAAATTTTTAATTCAAGGGTACATGAGTGAAATTGATTTATATACTGGCAACTTTCCTACTTTCCAGTATTTTGTGCTTCAAATATAGATGTGAAATACATTTAAGAAATTGTGTGTATGTAGTAATTGATGCAAGCAGATGATGGTGGGGGTGGTGTAGATTATGAAGGCCGAAAGAAGTTCATCTGCATTGCTACCTTTCTGCCTCTAAAAAGCTGGAGGTATATGATACCTTTTCAACTAATGACATCGAAAGTATTAAAACAAGTAAAGCAAAATGAGGGAGTAGTCAATTATGCAGTAAAGGCCAATTTCCTTAAGAAGCATTTTTGGACATTTTCTATTTGGAAGGATAATGAGTCACTTAGACAGTTTACTATGTCAGAACCTCATGCTACGGCTGTCAAGAAGTTCACTGAATGGGCTGGCGAGGGTTCTGCATTTGTAGAATGGAGTAGCCGAAGTGAGATGATTGATTGGAGAGAGGCATTCAAAAAACTTCAGGAACCCACATACTATTACAAGAAAGCGTCGGACGAAACGCTTTATTAAGCACAAATACGAAACGCTTTATAATGGGGAAATTCCTCCGTCGAATGATGTTCCACATGGGAATCTCATTTTCACCTCCTGATCTCCTATTCTAGTTTAGCTTCAGGTCGGAGGAACCCGAATCCAGTGTAATTCTTAATACTTGTAGAGATCCTATCTTCAGCTCAGTCTTTCACAAAATTGATCGTGCTCTCTGAAATCGGAACATTTATACCAATTGGTCATTATCAGTGATTTCATTGGGGCCGGATTAGGGAAGAAGTCAATAAGCAGCTCATAGACTGTAACACATATTATTCAGACAATTTTACCTTATTAAATAAAATATGTGTGTGCCAGAAGTCCCACACACAGATTTGCATATGACATTACCAAAGAGCATTTGACAACCTTTGATGAACTATTCTTCTGGATGATGCCCTTCTGCTTATTAGATCGCTTTAGGACTTATATCAATAGCTACGATTCCTATTTTAGAGAACGAGAATAGCTTGAATCGAATGCTGAAGATGCAATAAGATATTATCAAGAATTTCTCACGCTCTTAGGGATTACCGAATTTATCAAGATTTACCCTTAAATAAAGGATAATCCTTGGCCGTTTGTGAATTTATCGATTAATCTGTGTTCTGCACGGGTCTAGAGACAGAAGCATTAAACCATCAAAATGATTGCACATGATTCAAATATATTAGGAGTTACTTTCACCTCTAGAATGACTCGAAGAAAAAATATGGAAGGACAGATCGCAATGATTATGGTAGCAGTAATGATTACATCTGCAGCTCTCGGATTAGGGGTAATGCCTTTGCAACCAGTAGCACCTGCCATTGCAATAAACGGTGAAGAACTGAGCTCTTCAAGAGGAGGGAACAGTTCCCTAATTATCATATCATCTGAAACTGATAATCATTCATATAGCAAAGAATGGCCAAATATCCATTCAAATGTTGAAACGGATTTTAATACAAACATATCATTACCAGAAATTCAAGAAACAGCTTTCATTCATCCATTTGCAGTAGTCATTGGCAACTGCTATATAGGTAAATTAGTATTGGTTGCTCCTACTGCTGTATGCAGAGGAGATGAAGGGACTCCTATCCATGTCAGTGACTATTCCAATATGCAGGACGGTGTAATATTGCATGGACTTGAAACTACCGAAAAAGGAAAGGGTATTGACGGAAGAAGATATTCTGAAGCTGGTGATGGACTAATGGCAAATAGCTCTCAGTTTGTAGAGGGTTATTCAGTATTTGTTGGAACAAATACAAGCTTAGCGCATGATTCAATGGTTCATGGACCTGCCTGGGTGGGAAACAATACTTTTGTAGGTATGAAGAGTATAATCTTTGATGCAAAAGTTGGGAACAATGTTGCGATAGGAATCTCAAGCACAATCTCAAATGGAGTTTCAATTCCTGATAACAAATTTGTTCCACCAGGTAGTGTAATCCTTGACCAAGAAGAAGCAGATGCATTACCTCTTAGAATTGGTAGCCCGTACGAAAACACAAACAATGCTGTGCTTCATGTAAATGAACAACTTGCGGAAGGATATAATATGCAACTAACCCTAGACAAACTTTTAGAACAAAGAGAAAGACAGATGGAGAAAGGCATGCTAGAAACAGGTATGAGTGCTCCCTAGTTACATCTGTCTGTGTATTAATACACTAAGAAAAAAGATCCGGTCTGGGCCAAAGAAATTGTATTGATAACAGTTCACAGCCCTTGTTATTGACTATAACGCCTTAAGTGACTGGCTTGCGGTTTGTCAAAATGTCCCCTTAAATGTCCCTAAAATAAAAAAGGAGAATGCCGTTCAGTTACTGTTACTTGCAGCCAGCATGTGCCCACTCAGCGTCATAGCCGTGATGAAAGTCACGAGAATGACCTGAACCCGGGTCATACGCCTTTCCGCCTCTACAGTCAGCAGCACCTGATTCACAGCCACTCTTCCAGTTATCACTCTTGCCCTTCTGGCCTTCACACCATGTAACTCCGCAAGTAGCTTTGGCGGGCTATGCATCTTCCATATTGCATATGAGGATGGAAGTCATTTCAAAAAATTTGATCGTAACCGGAGGCACAATAATGAATGTCGCACTACTGACGAAACTCCATTTTTCAACAGTGCAACTCTGATATCACAATCGACATGTTGCAAAGGTTCGGCCGATTGTTTTTGGAGGGGTAGTGACTGAGATTGAAGATGGTGACACACTTAATGTGAATAATGTGCGAATACGTCTTTCGATGATCAATACCCCTGAAACAGCAGAACCCGGTTACAATAAAGCAACAGCGGCGGCTGAATCGGAATGCGCAGTTGGAAGCGAAGCGTTGGTAGATGAAGATGATGGCAAGAAAGGTGGAAGTTTTGGCAGATTGATAGGTGCAGTTTATTGCAATGGGAACAACGTATCTTTGAACGAAATACTTCTGGATAAAGGTAAAGCAGTTTTGTATGAAGACCTTTACAATGTTAGCATGTTTGCCAATGAGGACTGGATAGCAAGTTCTGGCTGTTAGGATCAGCTTCTGTTTTGAATGAACGATAAGGGAAGTAAAGGCATACTCATGACGTGTATGGATCCCAATTTAGGCCTCTATTAGTATCGAATAATAAGTGACTATGGTATCCTTTATTTAGTAAAGAATAGTGAATATTTTATCTATTGAGAGACTATACAAATTTAATTTGATGTAGAATATCCTATTACCTTTTTGCTAAGAACTGCTATTCCAGGTGGACTGTTAAGCTTTGGATAATAAATATATCAACGATCTCTAGATTGATGTAAATATTTAGTTTCGTCCAATCTTCTTGTAGTAATTTTAATGAGTGAATATTATTGGGCAGATGGCTTTGGTATCGGTGACTGTAGATGATGATGTATAATTCAATATGCCAAAGATGGAAGAAAAGGCATTACTGGTTCTCGGTAGAAGCCAATAGTCATAATATTTGCAGGCCAACCAATTTGAAAGCCGTTTTCAAGTAACCAATTGATAATTTCGTAATTCCGAGCAGGCGCAAAGAATCCAGGGCCAAGAATTTCGGACGCATTAGTAATCAATGCCTTTAATTCCTCATTTGACTTTGCTACTGCATGACCAAATAGACCTATGCCAGCTCGCATAGCCTATAACGAGTCCATCCTGTTCTATCATAGCAGCTACGCCTTGTTCTTTTGCATGTCGTAATTCCATTTCCCTAGAAAATCCGTGTACTGATTTGCAAAGCTCATTACATGCTGAAATATCATTGTCTGTTCGAACGAGGTGTACACTAGCACTCCTTGTATTATTATCACTCTTTTTTAGTGGCTGTCCTTGCATCAAGAATAAAGGCTCACGAAGAACGAAACCAGATTTTGTGTACAATACAAAGGAACGAATGTGACTTGGCGACTGTACTAATCTGATCTGGTCATGGTTTTGTTTACGAGCTTGGGTAAGGGCAGCATCCATCAACATCTTACCTACGCCACCTCCCTCTGCAGAAGGATGGACTGTGAGGGGGCCTATTACTGCCACGGGCGAAGGTGGAAATTTATGAAGAAATATGCTTCCTAATATCTTACCTTGTCGCTCTGCTAAAACGCCCCATGAATCTGGATTGTCAAGAAGTCTTTTGATAAGCCCTATACCAAATTCTTCAGAGGGCTGCTCGGAAGGATAGCCATGATCGGAAGAAATGTTCTTGTGTGCTTGGTACCCGATCTTACCGCAGCTCTCTGCATCATTGTACTCTATGGGTCGAATTACTAAACTCATTTAGGAATTACGAAGAGCTCCTTTCTATTAAAATAGTGGTCCCTTTGATGACATTTGTATAAGCCTTGAAATCTAACCGATATGTATAACCGGTCATACCGACTCTAGCTATCTCTTCCCCTGCTCTGATATGCTGACCAACTTTCACCATTGAACTATTGTAGCCTAAATGATCGTATCTTGAGTATTCTCCATTTGAGTGCATAATTACTATGAAGTTTGTATAACCCCAAAAAGCTGGATTAGATCCCCCAGTATTAGAGTCATGTTTAACAAAAGTCACTATCCCGTCAGCTGCAGCAAGAACAGGTGCCTCTTTGTCAGCTATAAAATCAATTGCGTTTCGAAGGTTGCCTTGGTGAGCAGGCGATGAACTTCTATCGATACGCTGTAACTGATCTCTCGGTACCGGTAGTTTATATCTATTAATAGCACTTTTACTCATCATAGTTTTTGTTTCTTATTGTGAAAATATAGAGACCTAATTTATCTCAATAAGTCATATCCACAATTAGCCAATATCCACACTAGTTATAGCTATGGTGGAAGCGTTGAATTAGATACTATCACTAAGGCTGGATTCGATGCTGCCGAATGATATAGACCACTTCCATTGAACACCGCAGTAACAGATGTTATACCCTCCATACTGGGCGCATTTGCCGTAGTACTAAACTTTCCAGTAGCATCAGTATTTTGGTTATCTATTGGTTCTAATGAGAAAGGTGGTATTTCTTCAGAAGCAGATTCATATAAGAAAGACACAGATGAACTGGGTACTGGTTGGAGAGTTATTTTATCAACCAAAATACCTGTAATATTAAATTTCTCATTGGGTTCCACCATTGGCCAAGGTTGGATTGTAAGGGTCGAAAACTCAGGTGCATGTTTTACCTTGAGATCAGCTGTTGCATTTCCAAATGAAGTACTGTTCTTGAGAAATTTTGATTGTGATATATTAGATTGATCTTGTGTCTGTGTTTGGTTTTGAGTTTCATTTTGTGCCCTAGAAAAGTCAATTCCATTACTAGTGTATGACATAATTACAAAAGACAGGCCTAGGGAAACAGATATCCATAACACTATCTGGATGGTATTTCTCATCAACCGTTTTCTAATGTTACATACTATTTAGCCATTGTAATTGTAATCTAATTTCATGCCAAATAAATATAACAACTTCTCTGATACTAATGGATGAAAACAACATCTAATCAGGTTAAATACTTTGTTGAACAGCTCTAAACGAGAATGGTTCTCGGAACTCTAGTGTACATAATTATTATCATTGTCGTTATTATTGTTATTATAGCTCTACTCAAATTTCTATTCCAGTTATTCTTTGTAATACCTGTTGGAACAGAATATGCTGCCGATCTTCTGTATGCTAAAGAGATTTTATTGCCGATGAACTAGATAATATAATATTGAGTTTAATAGCGTAGTATTTGTGATAATAGTGTCTCGGACTAGAAGCTGAAGTTATTACTGCCAGATTTTTACAATAACAGCATTCTCTGTAACATCGCAAGATGATTTTGTTTCAAATGCTACTTCCAACAGATATCTAGAGATCTCTTTAATTAGATACGAATACTTCCGTCCCATGTCATGCTCAATAATAATTTTATAGATACCCCCAATGACTTCAACTCTGTGTGACATCTGTGCTATTCTTAACCATGTTTCTGCAATCTCTGAGATTGATGCAATATTAAACCCTCCCCGTAGAAATAAACATACATCTACAAGATCATTCTTTGCCGTCTCCATGGCTAGCTCATTTAATTCATCATTTGTGAGTTCGTTAAGCAATCTAATTAAAAATGATTTTGGCAGATAGTATAACTTGGCATGTGCTGCCATACTATGCCAATCAAGGTATGATTTGATTATCTGGTTAACAAGTGTATTTGGAGAAATATTTCTAGTATTGGCTGCTTTACGCAGTTGCTCTAATTTTTCTTTTGATAATCGAAATGTGACGCATTTTGTAGTTGACGGCTTAGTTGATGCTGTGGCCTGCTTCAACTTCGGCTTGGAGAATTAATTTGCCCTAATAAAAACATTACTTCAAAAAACAAATAATTAATTATTCTATGCAAATTCATATAAATGCATACTTAGCCGGTCGAATTGACGTAAGAGCCAATTATTATATAGTTTAATGGACAATTTTCACTGATACACCATGAAATGCGAAATCATCAATATTGGTGATCGATTGGGAAAGTATTATATGTTTTACAATGCTCCAGCTTTATTATCAAATCACAACAGAGACAGAGAATTTGGAACAGTGATCGCAGAAGCCAAGACTAAACTAATAGTAGTTGATGACGAAATTATCCGAGAGCACGTATACTTAATCCCCAAGACAAAAGTGGATCATTGCAGTGAAAAGCAAGTGTATTTTAATATTCCAGAGAATTCTCTGAATGAATTTGAGATTTAATTGGTAGACAGGTATACATGATGTAAAGAATGGTGCAATATCTGTTTTCAATAAGATGAAAAACACAATCTAGTCATCGGCTACTGATTAATCTGATCATAGTTGGTGGTTGTTTGGGGGGGCCACCAACTTGATCGCTCATGGGGTTGAGGTTGGATACTACCATTTAATAATAAGCAACAATGAATAAAAGTATTATAACTAGCTCTAGCTTTAGTAAGTTTAGTGGACTTTGCTGAGCTACAGCAAATGTAGTTTCATTGAGAGCAAGATGTAGAATCATAACTGAAATTACCACTATAAAGTAATTATTCAAGCGCACCTAAACTATATGATTGATCTTAATCATCAAGCTCTGCTACTGCCAATTCTGTCAAGGTAATCAGCAATCTCATCAAACGACCAACCCGAGTCGTTCAATTTAATTATGAAAAATTCGTCACTTAGACCAGTTTTTGCTAAGGTGGGTAAAGAGGCCTTTATACTCATAGTCATATTAGAATCATGAATGCCATCCCAGCCAAAATATGACCAAATGACACCCATTGCGCATCTACCGTCGTGTTCATCAGAATATCGTTCTGTAATCTGCCTAAATTGCTTACCATAGGTACGCAGAATCTGGGAAACAGTTAGCTCTTGTGTTAACAGTTGCTGTCTGCTGACTCATATTGTACCAATATCATAATCAACAATCTATTTAGAACCTGCAACAATAGCTAACTAATATTGCGGAAAATCAGAATTATTGATCTAGCAAGCTATTATAATGATAAACTGCACTCATCAAATAATTAAAAAGGGGATTGACAGTTTCATCCATTAAAGCGGTTGTTTATTTAGTTCTTGTTAGAATTGCCGAAGATTTTTTTGTTCCGCGCGCGGCTAACGGTACGCTTTGTTGGGTACTAATGGGCCACCAGCAGATCATACCCAGGCATTTGCCACATACAATCTTTATTCTTGAACTATTTAGAATAAATTCTATCGCGTCAAAACTGGGCTTGCCCGAATTACAAACACATTCTTTAGACCATTCCATTTTCTTCTACTTGCTAAATATAGACAAACATGCCATATTACTATTATGTAATCTTTCTGAACTATTAATGGAGTATGGAAAGATTACCTCTAGTTAGCCGTGGCTATATTTGTATAGAAAATAGCGGAGAGGTTTTAGAAAATTACTCTCGCATCGATTATCCCGGTCACAATAGATTCTTCTCACTTACATGATACATCTCAGCGGCATGATCAAATGATTTAATGGGAGAGTAAAGACGGTATCTAGACATAGATGTTATGAGAATAGAAATAGCGATGTTGGCGTTGGTGTTATTGTTCGGATTGAATCAAACTAATTCTACAGAGCAATGTCCAGAGAACTACTATGATAATGGTTTTAGTGATTTATTAGATCGTGGTTGGTGTGATTATTTGAAAAAAAATGGGTTCGACTAACTATGGTTAGTCTCGATTTTTCTTGTGGTGTTTTTTGTGCTTCTTGTCATTCTCGTCATTATCATGCTTCTTGTCTTTGTGATCATGATCATCATCACTAGCAGCTGCAGCTGCAGCTGATGCTCCACCTGCTGCCGCTGCGGCTGCTGCACCATCGTCACTCGCTGCCGCTGCCGCTGCCGAATTACCAGCTGCTGCCGCTGCTGCTGCTGCTGAACTACCAGCTGCTGTCGCTGCCGCTGCTGCTGCTGGCTGGGCTGACAGCACACTCGGTGCTAAGAAGACGGCTATTACTGCTACCGCTACCGCTGCGAATATAGTTTTATTCATAAGTACATTATTCTATGCGAATGATTTATACATACTTTAGTGATGTATGTACTATAACTATCACAAGAATAATGAGCCGTACTATGACTATCGTCTTCGCATCGGCCAGCCATCTATTTTAAGTGCATCCATGGCAGAAAGCTATTTAAGTATGGCAAGCTGCGATGGCGAAGTTTAATGGCCAATGATCGATATCTGTTTGGCCTTCGATTCGGACGACATACCGTGTTGACAATGTTAACAATATGATATCCATAGATAATGAAAAATTCTAAGATCTAAGATACAAGAATTAAAAAAGAAAAAAGATCTTTATGTTATGCAAGTGATAAGAAGTCTCTATGAATGACTAATCAAATTGATGGCACAGTATTTGTGGTAGCAGTGTCTTGGACGTCCGCTGCTTACAACTGCATGATCACGTGTAATGCGTCCATGCATGATATACATAGTCCATTCTGCTTAACTGTAACTCTGAATTCCACCCGAAGTATTGGTTGTTGATACTTTCAGCCCATATTCGTAAAATATAACAAAAAGGTGGATAGGCCAGTAGTGTTGCCGATAGATATGTACCTGACCTACCACCATACTGAGTGATTTACTTGTATGGCCCAAATGACCAATTAACGTGTAAAGAATAGTGTAACATCTGTTTTCAATAAGATGAAAAACACAATCTAGTCATCGGCTACTGATTAATCTGATCATAGTTGGTGGTTGTTTGGGGGGGCCACCAACTTGATCGCTCATGGGGTTGAGGTTGGATACTACCATTTAATAATAAGCAACAATGAATAAAAGTATTATAACTAGCTCTAGCTTTAGTAAGTTTAGTGGACTTTGCTGAGCTACAGATGAATGAAATCTAGAGAAAATAAAAAAAATGGAAAAAGATTAAGCTAGTGCCCACAACCACAGCCGCTGTGTTGATGCTGTTCTCTATTTGCAGAACATGATGGACATAGAGTTGTCGTAGTACTTTCGGCTACAAATGTTGTTCCACATGAGCTACATGTTGCTTTTTGAATTTCTTGCATGTTACAAGTCGTTTTCATCACAGTTATTAAAGTCTTCGTGAATTATAGATCAGCTTCATCTGCTATGGGAGTATTGAGTGACACATCTGTCAATATGAGTGTCACGTGGTCGTCATAGATTTTTATTTATTTGTGATACGGTAATACAATATTCTTATCGAACTTCTGCTAACACATCATAATTCCGAAATATTTAGTCATAAATGTTAATTTATTGATATTTCTTATGTATTATGGATTAATACTATCTAATCTACATCATAAATCGGTGTATGAATTTGAAATAAAGCAATATAATGATTATATACTTTTATGAATAACTTTTAGAATGAGAGACACAGATAGCGAAGATGATTTATTAGTAAAGTATTATGCATCTTACAGAGCTTCTGCTATCATAAATTATAATGAAATTAGCAAAAATATCATTCAAGGTAGAGACATTGGTAGAGTGTTTGCGGAATACAAAGATAAACTGGTTGTAATGGATGATGAGAACAAAAAAGAACACGTATATTTAATTCCCTAGACAAAAGTACATCGTTATGGTGATAATCAAGTTTACCTTGATATGTCGGATAATTCTTTGAAAGAATTTGAGATATAAATCATAATTAACACTGTCGCAATAATAATACATTTAGATTCATAGTGGTGGACTGCTGGCATACAGCAGCCGTAGTCTCATAGAGCATAAAATAATCATAACTGAAACTAATATAATGAAATAATTATTCAATATGACCGATCTGAACCATCAAACATTGTTATTGCTGATTCTGTCTAGGTAATCGGCCATTTCATCAAACGTCATACCAGAATCATTCAGATCAATCATGAAAAAATCATCATGAAGGCCAGTTTTTGCTAAGGCGGCTTGTACACTCATAGTTATATCAGAATCAGGGTTACCATCCCAGCCGAAATAAGACAAGACCACACCCATTGCGCATCTACCATTAAGTCCATCAGAATATCGTTCTGTGATTTGTCTAAACTGCTTACCATATGTCCGCAGAATTTGCGAAACAGTAAGATTTTTTATTAACAGCTGCTGCTGCCTGTTGAATCATCATACTCATTTCACAATCAACAAGCTATTTAGAAAGTATAACAGAAGTCAAAGATAACATAGTTTCCAAACATTCCGCCCTGAATCATTATATAGTATTATGCTCATTTTTTTAAGATGAAAAATTGCGAAGCAAATCAAATGAATTATTCGCTTGAAAGCTATTACGCATCTCGCCGAGCTCCCGCTATTGTAAATAACAATGGCAGTGATAGAGAGATCGGTAGAGTTTTTGCAGAATATAAAGATAGGCTACTTGTAATTAAAGGTGAAAATAAAAAAGAGCATGAATATTTAATTCCCAAGTCACGAATAGACCGTTTTGGTGACAATCAAGTTTATTTCAATGTAACAGTGAATTCTTTGAAAGAATTTGAGTTCTAAATTCTAATAATAATTATTGTTGTCTTTCGTTTGCATAACACCTTGTGCCGCTTCAACAATTAACTTACCAACATATGGATCAATATGTAATATTTCTGACACTTCTCGATAGACTAGTCCGATTACCGATTCAATCAACATCTATCAATAGCTGCTTTAGCCCATCTGCAATATCTAACTCTTGAACCCAATCATTGACCGTAGAATGGGTTTTCATAAGAAAGTTAGCAGTGTGTAATATTTAACCATTTGTAGTAAATTTTCGACAATAAATGCTTAAAAGACAACCTTGATTTTTCTAAGACTAAGACTCTTTAGGTCGAAATCACACTCTATGTTATAATGTATTATACAGTGAAATTCCGGTATAATGGGCGGACTTAGCACCTTTGATTGGTATTCAGATCCACAGTGCTTGTACGTAACCATTTTTGGCAATGCTCTGACCATTTGGTTGTATATTCATTATTTGTCGTAAAGCATTATATCAAAAGAAGGTATAGTATTAACAAAAAATGAGACATTTTATCCCACTGGTTGCAGTGAGTGGCTTGATTCTGTTTATGATCTTTATAGATTTATCTCCATATCTGACTCAACAATTCTCAGCATACAGCCAGATTTATTTTGACTTTGGCGGGAATTCATCTGAAGTAAGCTACCTGGCGTACGATAATATGACTGCAGGCATAAGAGTCAAGTACCCGTCCAATTGGGCCACACTTGAAAATTTGGGAAATATATCTGGTAACAGCATAATAGCTGACTTTTATAATACGGGGATCAACGGTACGCATGGCTATGCTGAGAACGTGAACGTCGTCGTATTAAATCAGAGCGAATATTTAGAGAGCCTTATGAAAAAGTATTTGACTGCTGGGTCTGGTTCGTTTGCTATTCAGCCAACTAGGCCGGTTGCTAATATAGAAGACGCTTCTAAAACTGCCAAATTTCTAATAGATGAAACATTAGATTCTACTATTGCACATCTGAGGCAAACCTTTGATAACGTGACTTTGTTGCAATCTATTAACACAGTAATCTCAGGTCTGCCTGGGTATCAGATTACATATTTAGTAACTGACAATCAAACTGATATTAAGCAAACGCAAGCCTGGACTTTTAAAGATAATAAATGGTATGTTATTACCTATTCTGCTCAACCGTCAGCACAATACAATTCAGCTACGGCCATTAATATAATTAATAGTATTATCTTAAGATAAGTCGGCGATGATACCTCTGTTAACCGTCAACGAGTGAAACCAGTAAATAAATTGTAAGTTTCTGGACTGAAACTTTTTAATACTTTTTGTAATTTCTTGCTAGGGTTGCCATAAACCTCAAATTTACTTATTCTAGAGAGGCTGAAAATCTTTGGTAGTATAGTTTGCGATGCAAGACCATTATTGTGAGCAAATACAGCTTCCGAATTTGCGTATATTTCATGTACAATACACTTTGTTTCATCTCTATCAAAATAAAAACGGTAACTTATCGTATCTGGTTCGTTAGCTTCTACTACTCTACTCATATTCAGTATCAGTTTCTTGTACTCTTTTATTTTTTCACCTTTTATGATGAATTTTGCTCTTAAGTGTATTAGATTGTGTTTCATGCTGCTGTCCCACAAATAATAATTGAATAAAAAATAAGGCAGAATCTCGTTGGATAGAGCCTATTGCCCGATAGTTCCATTAGTTGCTAGTCTCAACACCGGACCAAATGTTCCGCCGTTGTCGGTGCTAAATCTTAGTACTGGCTCAGAGCTTGTAGAATTTGTTTCCCACCAACTTACGATTACGTTATCATCAGTAGCTTCTACATCAAAGTCAGTGGAATTAGAGCCAGTTGAGTTGCTCAGATTAACTTTGTCTTGGTATGTTTGTCCACCATCTCCGGAAACTCTAAACATAACTTCTGTAGCATTAGTAGCTGGATCATCGCTACCCCACACAACGTACACTGTTTCACCGGATGTAGCAATTACTGCTGGAGCTCGAATTTTAATTGCTCTGTCGCCACCAACCGCGTCATTACCTTTCTGTAACTGAGACTGAACTGCCTGTTCTATAGTTCCGATTGCCGTCAAAGCTATCATGAAGATAGCACCCACAGTAATTTGTTTGTGCATGACGTTTGATGTAACTCGTAATATATAACCCTGATAACCGATGAATCATTCAGAATAGAATATAATTCAACAAAAGGTATGGAGATTGAATTCTACAGGTAATCTATCGGGTAATGACAAGTCTAATCACTTACTCTATTTGAGTGATATTGAGTAGAACGGTCACTGTCACCCTAGTGTAATATTATCCGCAATTATTCGCTGTTATCATTTGTTCTATTAGTTGATACTTCAAGAAGTGGACTAAAAGCATTCCAGAAATCTTGATTGCTAACACTTATTACTGGAGAATTGTCTGGCTCTGTTTCATTTGCTTTTAGCCATGTCACGACTATGTGCTTTCTGTCTGTTGACGCTATCGAATTATTTCGACTTGTATTATCATTGAGTTGAGCTAATGCAACTGTTATATCGCTGATAATAGATCCCATTATAACAGTTAGTACCACGGATAGTACAAGATTCATCTTCTTGACAAATGAAAATAGTTTAATATGCACCGTCTATTCATGAAAAACAAATTATAAAAACAGTAATTACCAAGTTGATATTACAAATATATAGAATGGGGTTAGATATCAGTTATTCATCTACATATAAATAAAGCGCTATTTTATCTTATATCTCATCTGATAATGATTGTATACTTTTATGAATATATTTTATGAAAAATAGTGATCATTGGGAAACTAATTTGCATCTCACTGAGCTTCTGCTATTCTAAATCAGAATAAAGATAGAGTTATTGATTATGGAAGAATCTTAGACCATCACTAATTAGTCATTGTTATCATGGTACGGCATTAAAGGTTATGAATTCAAAAGTTCAAAGTCAAAAAAAGTGATAGTCAGCTTCAAGCTTCCGGTCTGCTTTTTATTGCACTCCAATTATGTTAGCTGCGTTTCCATCACCTTGTATTTGAGATAATAGATTTTGACAGAAGACGTTCAATGGTAGTTCACCATTACCACACTCATTTACTTGAGATGCAGCTTGACTCTTCTCGTATTTCTTCTTATCAGCAAATGCGTTATCTGTAGTAGAAAGTGCCGTTGCACCAACTAACATTACCGTCACTACTGCAACAATTACTAAATATTTTGTGTTCATACTATCAATGGTAGTTGGCGTCTTACTTTTCTATTTTAAGAAAGATCTAACACTAGATTAAATCTGATTTATGTTCCATCAAAAATATTGGAAAATACAGCAATGCAAAAAATTATAAAAAAAAGAATGTTGTAGAACTACTTGTTATGGTGCTATGGCAGGGAATGCTTGATCTGCTGCTAGAGATACTGCGTTCTCGTCACCTTGAATCTGAGAATCAATGTTTTGACATCCAACATTTAGCGGTAGTTCACCGTTTCCACAAGCATTAGCCTGTGAGATCACTTGATTCTTTTCATATTTCTTCTTTCCGTCTGCAAGTGCGCTGTCTGTTGTAGCAAGTGCTGTAGCTCCGATGAGCATAGCTGTCATAGCTGCAACTATTACGAAGTATTTTGTATTCATACTGACAACGTTGTAAGAGTACAGTTTATTTGAATTTAGCAAATACGGACGGTATTATAAATCTGATATTTTTTATATTAGAACGAGTTTGAATTAGCGCATAGCCAAACTTTCTTCTTCCGACCAAGCTCGTTTGAATGGCATTATCTTTTTAGTTCGTGGAGCTTCGTCCCACCAACCTATAAGACCTTTGCATCGACTACATCGAAGCTCTGTTCTTGAATCACTTATCTTGAAAAATTCTATAGTCTTTGTATTGGTTAACCACCGACTACAAATGCAGTCTTCCGTCCAATGCAATATGATATATTATACGGAATATAAGATATTACGTGCTGTGATCCACCATACTATTAGAATAGTACTGTGACCAGTACTAGCAGACTCACGTAGTCTTTTCAGCTCTTATTGGTCTAATAATATAAACAAAAACCTATGTCGTATCTGTTGAACCTATTGCTACCTCTGCAGTAGCAAATCTATTTTTTACAGAACTAATCTTAATCTTTACGTTTTTGTCTCCAGCTTTTGCATTTTTGACAAAAATTATGAAACCTTGAATTCGTGCGATACCGTCTCCCGCACTACCGTTATCAGTAATGTCTACTATGTATTCTTTCCCTGTTTCTACGGGTTTTGATGAGGCGCCCGTTCTTCCAGAAAAACCCCTCGTGTTCTGTCCGTGACTCATAAATGTCGTATTTAACAGACATTTATTTATCCATTCTTTTTAGTTGTTGGTTTTTGATATCGATAGCTCTCCCGAGATCTGACAATTGAGCATTCCATAAAATTAACTTATTCATCAAATTTCTCTTTTTACCTTCTAGATTTAGTACGTCGTTCGTAAGACATTGAACTCTGTCAGTTAGTTGAGGCAAGTCATTGCCAACATATCTTAGAATGTTCGAGATGTGTTTTTCATCCAACATACGACGCTCTTTCAAACAATGGAACAACTTCAGAAATGACGGGAGAAAGGTTTTGATTTCATTGTAAACGAATGCCAGTTCGTGAAGATCGTTCAAGGCCCAATACTCTTCTAGAATATTTTGGACTTCAGATGCTGATAGATCTAATTCTATAGCAACGTCGACGGGGCGCTTACCTTGCAAGAACAGGGATAAGGCTTGAGTTTCTTTGCTTTTATTACTCATATCATTCGGTACAGTTTCATATTCATCTCGGCCATTTATTCGTCTAATGATTTTACCTATTGTTCCAAAAGATAAATGTGCTTGCTGTGCAATCTCTCGGATTGGCTTACCTTCTTTATACAGCTTGACCACTAGCTGCTCTTTTTCTTTTTTATCTAATATTACTTGCAATATATATTGTTGGCAATCAGTGCTACAAAGCTTTTTCGATCTGTTATTATCTGTTACCGTTGTAACGGTTATTATTTCCGAATGATACTAGCTGCTATTTTATAGTGAAATTCGGCCTAAATGGTGGACTATACTATATGATGTAATGCGACATGATTTTTAGTAATAGGTTCTTTGCATGAAATACAGTCGTCCACTTTGTTTCTCTTCATGTTAAACATGTAGTGACGGTAGACAGTACGGTTTGATATCAATAGTACTATTATTCTGAATCATATACGAGTAAATTGTACAAACAATTTATATACCCATCAAGATTTAGATTATCACGATGAAATCGAGACTTTTAGTTATGACTATGGCGACGGCGATGGTAATTGCCATGGCTACACTAGCAAATTTTGGGATTGGTCTAGTATCGGCACAGACAGCTGACAACGCTACTACGGGAAATATGACTGGCGGCAATATGACCAGCGGGGCTACCACGGAAGAAACTGGTGGCATAGCCGCTGCTTGCGGTGGGTATATGCCTCCCTGTTGAGAGCCTTCATTCTTTTTTATCGTTCTCAACTCAATGCCCATCAGTTGTTTAATTATTAATCTACATCATCGACTCTTCTTCTGAAGTATTCCCTTCTTCTTTCCATCAACTATTTTAACTTGTCAATAATCTCTTTTTTTGGAAATGTATAGAATGAGATAGTCATTAGTTAGTAGTGTGGGCATATGCCGAAACAGTTTCAATTGCTGTGAACTGATATCTGACAATTTGTAGCGGTTGCCTGAAGTCTATTCGTCGTCATCTTGTGTGCCAATGTGAATTAGTCTATTACTAATCTGTTCAGATTGTATCATAGACTTTAAATGAATAATGATTTTGTGTTGAGACAACAACAACGACATAATTAATGACTCCGTTGGAAATGGATGTTCTTGTGCATGAATATTTATCGCGACAGAATACTTGTAACAGTCATTTAGCAGCTTTGTCAAAATGGCTTTATCTTCGTCTGAAGGGAGTTTATCTATAAAGCCTCTCCAAGTCTCTATTTCTCTAGTAAGAACGTCTTCGTCTGGAAATAAACTCATTGTTTGTTTAGCATTTCCATGATCATTTCATAATTCCGATTTCGATGTTTCTATATCTCTCTCACGCTGTTCGTACAATTCATTCCACCACTTGGAGGTCTTTTTTCTATCAAACCCAAATAACGATCGGTTAAATCCGAATACTGATAATACTACTTCTGCCGAATCTAGAAGCATTTCCAGATATTTTTCTCTATCATAACTCTCAGAAGAAATAAGTTTGGCTGGAACTATTCTATACAACGGATCCGAATGAGTCGAATCTGTATATATATATCTGATATTATCCCCACGGTTGGTAATGACCCCCGAGATGTTTAATCTAATGGCTGCAGCAACGTGTGGAAATAAACTTCTGTATTTTTCTATATTCTGCCAATAATTTGGAGATCACTAAATCAGTTATCTGCACTTCTCCATTCATAATTTTATCAATACTGTGAGTGATGTATAAAAGCGCATTCTGATATCCGGTAGTCAAAGCTTCTTTCAGACAATTACAACCAAATAACTCGGAAAGCAGAGTTGTCTGAAACTGTTTTATGAACGCCGGAGAATCATGCCTTCTGGTGTCTATACCTCTTGTAACTAATTGGTTGTCATAAGTAAATCCATAGTAATGCTTTTTAGCTTCCAACTTTTCATCGGCTTCAACGTGTAACAATATCAGAAATTTGTAGTGAAACTCGAAAGTCAAATCTAAACCAGTTTCTTTTGCTATCATACTCATTATCTCATCATAATCTTCTTTTGTTGCATCTCTCTTCTTCAAAAAGACGGCATCTGTATCCGCGTAAATCAGCTCGAAGCCAGCGCTTTGTACAATATCTTTTGTCTTTAATAATATCTGCCTTGAGAGCTTGTTTATCTCTTCAAAGACACGAACATTGCTGTATCTATTCCAAATCGAACCCGATGTTCCATAAAGACAGACAAGAATTTGCTTTAATGTTTCTAATCGTATTTGACAATAAGATTGATTTTCATGGTCGGCATTAGCCTTAAGTAGTCTTTTAAGATAGACCCGCCTTCTAACGAGTTCGTTAACTATTGATGGAAGTATAGCCATCTGATTTTGTGAGTCCGAGGCTGACGGAGTCTCATAGCTAATATGATGATTCATTATCAGATTCGCATATTCGTCATTAAAATCTAGAACTGCGACATTCTCATGTGGTCCAATTTCTGGTGATATAAGCATCCCCGCCTTATCCATCTCGATAATATCTTGTAAAGTTCTGAGTTGTTCGTGATGTTTTGATATAGTCTTCATTCTTGTTGGAATAACGAACTCTCTTTGAATTAGCTCATATGTTATTCTGCTATCAATTAGTCGTATCATTCCATATTTTGAAGCGAGTCTGAGTGGGAGATATCCAAACTTCGACTTTTCAACTAATTCAAGAAATTCAATGTCGTTCATTGAACTATGAGAATGAATTATAACTTTGTCCCTAGACCATTCTTTAAAATGAATATCATTTTGAGAATAGAGCGGTCCGTCATCGCCGCAAAAGATGATAATATCGGGATTCTTTTCTGCAATATATGAGATATAGTTTGGATCAGATAAGCCATACACTAGAAGTATTGTCAGCCAGACTTGTTCATTAGTTCTCACTATAAGTTTTAGCTGATCTTTATTGTCTTCATTGGCGGCTCGCATGATTGCATCAAATTTTCGAATATACATAGTTAAGAATGGAGGCGGGACTATCATCTTCACTATCATCTATTCTCCCTATCGATAACAATTGGTCTTCATCAAATTCAATCTTGACTTTGCTAACTGGCGGGATTTTTAGTTTAGTATAAATGAATTACATCACATCAGATAAATCGATATTATATAACGTCTTCACTCTTGAATCGAGATTTAATTTCTGAAGAAGCATTTTGAAGTCTTGTCTTTCAACTTTTTGAGAGTTTGCTAGACTGATGCTGATTAAGCGTGTTTTGTTCTTATCGTGAAGATCAATGAATTTCTCATCCCAGAATATTCGTTTGATTAATTGGTCATGTCTGGACAGTTGTTGTAAGAGATCTTCACCGGCTGAACTAGAATTGGGAATTATATAGAAAGTTCGTTCAGTCAGTTTTTGAGTGAAGTTAATAACTTTACCATCAACTAGTTTTATGAGTATGACAATGTTATTGCTAACATAATCTTTTCTAACATCCAGTATCCATCCGATTGAGCTTTGACTGACCAATAGTTCACACTAGCTTGGAAGACTTAGATCGTCATTAGATGCTCTTAGCTTGTCCATAATCATCTTTACTGTATTTTCTAATTCTATGACTTTATCTGACAACTGCTTTATCTTTACATCTTTTTCTTTCAATTCTCTTGTCATAGCTGCAGTTAGTTTTCGGTTATGTATAGATGCAATGAGATTGAGTTTATCACAGACAGTCGGCAACGTAGAATTTCCCATTGCAGCTTGTTCGCGATTCCAGGCATCTCTCAATATTAAATCAAATGCACTTTTGTGACCAAGATCGACCATTGCGGATTGAAGCTCTGATTTTAATTCGGCTACAGTTTCTTCATAGAGTTGACGAAATGACGGCGTAATTCTACCCATGATCCCATCAATCGAATATGAGAAGCATTGGGTTCACCCGCTTACCAATTCTCTTTGCATAGAAGCTAGCGTATTTGGGAGTTATCTGATATGGATGTTTAATCATTGTGGCTTTACACACGACTGAGCCACTGCCACTATTACTACTAGACGTTGCATAATAATTAGTGTTTGCACTTGGCTTCAAGTTCACGATTACATTCACCAGATGTTTCAGATATGTACCACCGTTTGGGTTGGGTATTATTCCGCTATTAGAAACGTTGCAATGTCCAGTTGCTACGATTGCCACTTTATTTTTAGTGCAAACTTGATACAAGATATTCAAGACTTTTTTAATAATGCGCCATTGTCTTCATTGCCGTTGACAAAGAATTTGGTTAAATTTCTTATTCCAAGAAGTTTGATGTCGGGGTTAGATTGTATCAGATCTGCTATTTCTTCTGCAACAGTTATTTGATGCTCCAAATTGTATGCTGTCTGAATGTATAGGTTTTTGGATACAACCTTCGGTTCTATACCCGCGTATTTCGAAATAACGGCAAGCTTTTTGGGATTTAGAATTTGATGCTTATTTTTGTCCGTCGCATAATCTATATTATTAAAAAAAACAGCCATAGATTCGAAGCCATGTTTCTTGCCACTCTTCGGTAAAATACAACCAACCAATATTCTGTTGAGAAGTGAATCAAGAATGATTTGGCTATCATGTGTGCTGTAGAAAAGGTAGAATAAACTTTCTTGCAATCCATCAATGAGTCCGTCTATTTCAGCACAGCCAGAAGACATTTTTTGTATAGTATTTTGCTGGTCTAACAGATCGAGAGCGCATTTCATCTCAGAAAAATAAGTTTGAAATGTAGAAGCGGGCAAGTTCGTAGATTGGGACATCATTTCTCAAGAAATATGAATTTGATTTGGAAAAAACCACAACTGATCATGGACATACATGATCGAACCCCGAGCATTCACATTTCTGCCATAGAGCTTAAGTCTTGTATCTTCAAGTATTTGTCGCTGCATATTTTCTCTGTTATTCACCCGGTACACGTCACTGACCGTATGAATTTCTATGTCATTTCCAATCTTCAGATCTTTAACCGCTTTTTTGACCGCTTCATACATTCGTGGTATAAGTCTTGACTGTTTGTATTCAATGAATTTCTGAACTGAAGCCGGAATATACAATGATTCTTGGCCGAAGTAACTGACGCTAGCAGGGTAAGTAAAAGTGTTCTCAGAGTTCAACATCTTAATCTTAAGCAACGGGATTTCATCGGGCGAAATATCAATGTCATAGACTTGTTTCCAGAATTCGACCAAGTTTCGAATATCTAGTTCAGATACTATTTGCTGGCTCGCTTTTCTAGAAATTACGTCAACTATACTACCATAATGCCCAGTAGGGGCTACAATTACTTTACTTCGATAGTTTAGTAGCATGCGAATGACCGCGTTTGCGGTAGCACCAGCTTCTCTTCGCATTCTAATGTAATCGAGTACAGGTTTCCCGAACGTAAGCATGTGGACTTAGTTCTATCGTCAGTTGCAACTTATGTCGGTATTGTTGTTGCATGTCAACTCTAACGTCCGCTGAGAAGCCCAAGTATAACTTAGCTCTTTCGCATCTGTAAAGTGAAATTGGATCTTCAAGTAAATAAATTCCGTGTCTCATTCTCTTCTCTGTAGTGTCTTGGATACTCATCGAAATGGCCCGCTCAATCAATCTTCTAATAATTTTAATATCTTCCATAGATTCAGCTCCATTGGCATCGAGATGTCTAACATTCAGTTCTGCAAATTTAGTTTTCAAGTCAGTATCATTTACTGGGAAATAGACTAGGTTTCGGCCGTCAGATACTATTAGCTTATTAGATCTCGTATAGAATGACGGCGAGATATTCTCGGGTAGCACGGCTTCCATTAGATGAAAGCTAGATGGAATTTCTATACTGAGAGTTGAGATAGAATTGTTGTTTGGCTGACTGTGAATCTTGGTTATTCTGGGTCGCTGAAGCACATAAGATAAGTTGGCTCAAATTTCTTTGTAATACTTTGGCAGCGAGATCTTTGGTCAAGACCATCTTAATTGCGCCGGAACCATCGTATAGCTTACTAGATATTCTAAGATCCCACGCAAATCCCATTCCACATTCTTTTGGGCATTTGGTACTATCGTAGAGTATCAAAGATCTGCATTTGTTGCAGCGCTTAATTAAACCAGATGTACTGTGAATCGTCGAAACGGTCCCATTCAGATAGATATATCTAACTGGTCTATTGATAGCCCCAATCTTTGGAACCCAAGTATACTCCCGAATATCTTCCACATTCTTTGGCTCTAATTTTGTGAATTCTGTAATTACCAATAATAAAGATCTGTCTGGAAATTCATGAACGTACGCTGAATAAATTTTATAAACTGAATCCCGAATGAGTGGATTCGCAATCTTATGGCTAACAAATGATACTTTAGATGTAGAATCTTCAAGCACGCCGGTAAAGACAATTTTCTCTCCAAGAGCGTCGTGCCTTTCAGCAGTTCTGAGATATGCAATTCGTGCTGTTGTTGAAGTATATTTTCCAGCTTCAAGCTCTGATAGTGTAACAGATGGAATCGGCTCACGTAAAGCCGGTGGAGTTGGAAGAGATTTTGGATCTGGATATAAATTACTAAGTATTTGAGAACTAGAATTACGGGCATTCTCATCATACTTACTATAATGTAAAGATTCTACCAACCAGAATCACTCTCATCTGTTTTATATGAAGTAGCGTCTTCGATTCCACTTTCGGAAATTGAGAATTTCGCACGCTGATATGGTTGGCAGGGTGAGTCTTCCATTGTAGCCACTCTGTTCTTGCCAGATTTTCTGAGAAAGATACGGTATGTAGAGCCATGAGCTACTATGTTTCCACCAGCCGCTTTCATGGAATCAAATCCCGGATGCATGCTGTCGGGGTACGATACTATTTGGTTTGTTATTACGACTGCTATATTGTAAATGTCGGCATATCTTCTTAATTTGTTTAGCATCTTTCCAAGTCTTTGCTGTCGTTCTGCTAGTGTTCCGCGTCCAGAGAACTCTGCTCGATGAAGACTTATTATACTATCTATTATCACAATTTTGGCATTGTATTGCTCAATTGATTTATCCAGATCATCTATAATTGACTCTAGATGTTCGCTACTATAGACTTGACAATGAAAGATCTTTTCTAGAATGGGTAATGGGTCAAGTCCCCGTTGCTCAGCAATTTGATGTATTCTATTAGCTCTGAAAGTATTCTCCGAATCTATGAAAATTATGTTCCCCGCGTCACCGTCCGGATTTTCGATAAGTTTGCTCGCGGCAACACACAACGTGTGACAGACTTGAGATTTTCCGGACGAAAATTCCCCCACCAGTTCAGTGATCGATTGGGTTTCAAATCCACCATTTAGTAAGTTATCGAAGCCTCTCAGAACCAGTTGCATATCTAGATAGTTTGTTCCGTTTTTCTAACAAATCATCTGCAGTTAGAAACTCTTCGGACAGGTACTTTGTTATCAATAAGAATTTTTCTGGCATTTGCGATGAGTGTAGAAGCTGACTTGACGCTAAGCGACGTATCTTCAAACTCTAATGCAAGTTCGGCCGGATTCTGGACTGCTAACTGATATACCGAGTTAATATTCAATTTCTTTAGCTTATTAATCAAATCGCTAGTGATATGTGGGATCTCTTCCATAGTGACTTCTTTAAGTCGGCTAACCATGAGCATCACGGCTTGATATGTTAACTAATTTTGACTTTTTGTCTAATAAGATTGGCAGTAACTGAGCGACGGGGGGCGGGGGATATAGATCATGCTCTCAGTCCCACATTAAGATGCCACTATTACATTATCAATATGAATCATACTTAGAATTTATTAGATCGTAGTTTCAAGTACAATACATCACACCGTAAATATAACAAATTTTACTGCATTATTCCAATGTCCCAAACATATGAAAATTGTATACAGCGATTTTGTATTCGCTGCCAAGATGTCGGACTTGACTGTGATTGCACAATCTATGGAATTGGCGAAGAGACAATCATTTGTAATACTATTCTACACATGTTTGAATATCATGCAATTGAGCCAAATGAAATAACTACTGGTATGGGACTTAAAATAATTGAAAATATACATGTACACCACCACTCTCCCCCACTTACAAGTCCCAGCTCATATAATAGTCATTTTTGATATGTGTTAGATATCCCAAGACAAAACCGTACTAAACTCGTTCCCCCAAAACCGGAGCCCGAGAATCAAGTTCTCGAAACACTACAAGAATCTAGCGTACCAGAGCGAAAAGAAGAGCCGGTGTTGTCTGAGTTAGACATGGAGATCCAATGCCCGCGCTGTAATGAGATTATGGAGTTATGTTCAAGCTTCGATAAGTTAGTATACTCTTGCGAGAGTTGCAGCTTCTTGTTGAAATGTGTTTAGAGAGAAGACATACATCTTATAGTAAGATTTTGTCCGACTGAGATGTCCATCTTAATTTAGTATTTGAACTTTGAGCGCTAATTTCATCTTCAGTATTTTGGATTTTGGTTAGCTGCTTAGACGATTTGCTTGTTCGAGGGTCACACGGGTATTCAGCCCAATTCAAACATAGCCTGAGATTCTAGTTCTGTAGCAAAAAAATGGGAGTCTCTGACCTTAGCAGTCTGTGTCTGAATTGTCGTCAATACCGGCCAGAGTACAGCCTAATTCATTTGGATTTTTTTCTCCAGTGACAGCTTCTGCAGTATTACCTATCCCCGCTCGCCCTTTATCTCCGTCGAAGCCTCCATCAAATGGTGGTTCACCTGCCGCGCTGCCAGCCTTTGAATGCTCCCCCAGTCCATCTGCACGACCATCATCATTATTATCTGATGTGGCGGTCTCAGATGTTACCTCACCCCACCCATCTTGTTTTGATTCGGGTTTGTCTGCGAAAGACAATGGAATCATAGCAGATGCGGCTGTCAAGGCTATGGCTGCTAACATCAATCCCGTTAACGTTATTTTCTTATAGAATATAGTTCTATTGACTTATCTGGCAGTTGACTTGTTGAAACTTCTCGCAAGTCGACAGTATAACAAGTCGCAAAACTATTCCATCATTGCTTCACAAACAGATTGACTATGAAATTGAGTTATCTAAGAGTGGAAGTGGCTAACAGAAGTCACTAATTTCATTATTTCTTGAAGTTCAACAGTTTATTATAATAAATTCAATCACTTAACTTAGCATGTTAAACACTTATTGGATATATCATTCACGTGAGAGATGACACATTTATGATTATCATTTTTATAATATGCTCTACAAAGCAGTTCTGTTGAAAGCAGCACTACTATCTCAATAGCTATCGATTCCAAAAAAAAGCAATTGGTGGCAGACAAGTATTAACTCGACTACCTGGTTGTCCTGCCACTCTGTTTTTCACTGAATTAGCTCAGTTCGTTTCCAGCAGCGATTCGTCTAATTTATAAGGATAAAACCTGTAGTTAGAATTTAACGTGGAATCACCTGCTACTTTTCTTAGCATAGTCTTTGCACCCGTAAAGTCAATCATAATACACGGTTCATCTCCAACTACCTATGCATTATGAGCGGGAGGTGTACCTTCGAAGCATCAGGTCCCATTCCTATGAAAGCAATTTTATTTGCATCTGGAGTATCTATAGAAATATTACAATGCAAAGATGTAGCTCATATTTCACATCATCGATAATATCGGTTTTGTCGATAATTATTATTTTTTTTGTGACATCTAATAGTCTACACCCTTTGATGTCTCAACAGCCATCTTCGACAAATTCCAACTCCTCTTGGATGACAGGCGCATCACTTCCAACAGCCCGATCTGAGATTGCTGGGCGGCATTAGATGGAAAGATCTACGTTATCGGTGGGTTTGATAGCAGTGGTGGCAACAGCGATTCAGTTGAAGTTTATGACGTGATTGCTGACAAATGGACAATAGGAGAGCCTTTGCCACAACCATTAGACCATACAGCCGTAGCGTCATTTGATGGAAAGCTGTATGTAATGGGTGGCGGATATTTGAACAGGGCTGATCTCACAGACAAATTATTCATATATGATTCTTCTACTAAAAGCTGGGTAGAAGGAGCAAATCTTCCTAGCCCCCGTGGTGCCCTAACGGCCAATTTCGTCAACGGGATTCTGTATGCAGTGGGGGGAGTCGATTCAACTGACACCTTAACTAGCAACCTAGCCTACGATCCTGCTACAAATTTGTGGACGGAGAAAGCACCAATGCCTACTGCAAGAGAACACCTTGCATCAGCAGTAGTTGATGACAAGCTGTATGTTATTGGCGGAAGAAGTGAAGGAATGTCTGCTAACCTCAACTCGAATGAGGTCTATGATCCAAAAACGGATAGTTGGACGATACTAGAGCCCATGCCATCCAATAGAGGTGGCCTAGCCTCTTCAGCAATTAACGAAACGATATATGTCTTTGGGGGGGAAAAACCTTCCGGAACTTTTGATAACAATGAAAGCTACGATATCGCAACTAACAAGTGGGATAAGGAACTGGAAATGCCAACGGCACGACACGGTTTGGTCGCTGTTGCTAACGATGATAAAATATATGTTATCGGAGGCGGTCCAAATCCTGGAGGTTCAAGGAGCAGTGCGAACGAGATATTTCTTGCTCGCTGATAATTAATATCCAAATTAATTCAATGGATTTGCATTCCAAAGAGGGACGATATTGTCACTAAAGATTAAACTTGATACTGGAAAACCTATTCACAAATACGCTTTGAGTTGTATCAACCAACTCAAAGAAGACGATCTGAGAGACATGGATATAAGTATTCCGAAGTAATATAATAGAGCCACGTGGCTCTACGACGTGCCTATTATTTGTGAAACTTCATGTATGCAGACAGTTATGTATGAAGTGGGATTTTGGTAGCTCTGGGCATTCATAACCTTTCTGCAACGATTTTACATCACTTACTCCCCTGATCATCTTCCTCTTATTCTTCTACCTTATCATTATCGTCAATTGTAACCATCCTCAAATTTAGTAACTCCACTATAATGTACTAGGAATAAGTTGGTTTTATTAAACGACCAGCGGGTAGTTCTAATCAAAAGAAGGATCAGGTCGCCTCCCTTAAAACCCTGGTGCAGGTTTAAGATGCAACCATGCTTCGAAATATGCCTATTTGGCAGCAGGAATATTGGAGTGATTTGAATCTCCCACTGCCTTCAGCGTGTTGAATAACATGATGCAGAAAGATGTTAAAAAGAACCTATGTTGCTAGTGTTTTTTAAAGCGTACTGCGTATAGTAGATGACTACTAGTTCGATCTGGTGACTAACTAGTCGGTTATGCAGGCTTCTACCTAGAGGGATAATTTCTCCTAGGTAAAGTTTAACTTATTGCACTTATTATCTCATAAGCAGTAACAAAGAAAGGTATGACGACCTTGAATGAATGTAACCGCAGTCGCATAACCACAACTTACATACCTGTTACCTTATCTTGACGTTCCAGTTCTATCCGTCCTGGTACATTTTTTCATTTAGTTGTGATTCCATAAGTCGCCTTTGCGTTCCTTCTAATCCAATCAGTTTCTATGAAAAATATATGATCTCTGAAGCTAGTCTCTCATTGCTAATGAGCGCTGTCATTTTTTCTATACTGCTTCTGATTCTTTATAATTCGTGAAAGAATGAATTTTGCTAGCTCAACGCCAGTTAGTTCACTAGTATTAGCAATCTTGTCATTTATCATGCACATTCACCACTAGATATGCACATTTACGTTGTTCATTGCAACTAATCCCCAAAGTTCTGGGAATGGCACTCCTCTTATGTTGCTTATATAAGACTGAGAACGCTTTTTAGAATAGAGCGTGTATCTGTATTTTCTGTTATAGAATATGTATCCATAATACATTAATTCATTAGAATTTCGTTTCAATTAGCTCCTTATGTCGAAAGCAGTTTGTAGTATGATCATTTATCATACCAATTGCTTGCATCAATGCATAGCATACAGTAGGACCCACAAAGCTAAATCCTCTTATTTTAAGATCTTTGCTTAAATTACTTGATTCTGTAGACATTGTAGGAATTTGTCTGCAATTCTTGAAAAAGTTATGTTTGATTCTTCTGCCTTCAACAAAGTCCCAAATGTAATTATCAAAGCTACCAAAGTCATCCTGTATCTTGATAAATGCTCTGGCATTAGTGACGGCAGAATTGATTTTTAATCTATTTCTTACGATATTAATATTAGTAGATTGTAACAATTTTTCTACATGGGGCATTCTGAATTCTGCCACCTTCTTTACATCATAATTGACAAACGCCTTTCTATAGTCTAAGCGCTTCCGCAAAATTGTTGCCCAATTCAATCCAGCCTGGGCACATTCTAAAACTACAAATTCAAATAATTTAGTATCGTTGTGGACTGGCACACCCCATTCGGTATCATGATAGATCTGCATCTCGGCATTGCTAGAATTAGCAGCCCATGAGCACCTACTCACATGTACTGAATTCATGCAAATTGGTTCTTCATCTATGGAAATATAAAAATCTTGATAGATATCCCTACTAAATTATAGGTGGTTGATAATAGGTACGTAATAGTGATGTAGCAAGATACCTGAATCTCCTGACTGATCCCTAAATGTTTCCACGTATTGTTCCGTACCGATACATCTGAGCCAATAGCTGTATTAGGATTTAGAGTCTATCTACAAGTTACCGAAAATGTGGGCTCTATTCGGGGGAGCGCTAGCTCTAGTAACTACTATGTAAGCGATGGGAAGTTTTCTATGGACGAATAGTTGAGATATCAAAATCTTGAACTTCCAAAGTATCGAAGTCTGTCCACGAATTAATTCCAGTAACTACAAAAACCTGAAAGTGAAGTGAAGATGTGGTAAATATGTATATCCTGTCATTCCGACCCTAGCTGTCTCTTCGCCTGCTCTGACATATTGACCAACTTTCACCATTGAACTATTGTAGCTTAAATGATCATATCATGAGTATTCTCCATTTGAATGCATAGTTACAATAAAGTTCGTATTATTCCAATAGATTGGATTAGATCCCCCAGCATTAGAGCTATGTATAACAAAAGTCACTATTCCATCGGCTGGCAGCAAAAACAGGTGTCTATTTATCAACTATAAGATCGATTGTAATTCGGCGATGAGGTCCTGTCGATACGTTTTAAGAGATTTTTCGGTACAGTCAGTATATACCTATAGATAGCATTTTTACTCATCATGGTTTTATTTCATATTGTTCCCATCAATTCTGTCTTGATGATATGTCCAGTGTTTAATTCGGTATTGTACAACATCAGATTAAACTATTACAGCACTTGTTGAATGATGATGTGGGTGGAATAAAACAACTTGCAGCCCTACAAGAATAAGATAGAAATCGTATTCACCTGACTTATAAGTAAGTTCGTTTTCAAAATTTAAATATTTTTTAATTGTAATCTGGATTGCCTGTCAGTTGTCATTCAATGTATGCTTTCGTCCCAATTTGGCATCAGAATGACCCATGATCTTCATTATTCGAAAAAATACTAAAGTTTTGGTCAGTATCTGAGGTGGTTCGAATCTGACAGATTTAAAGGGGTCTGTCAATGAGTGCACGCACGTATGTCTCAAACAATAGGAATTCCTCATGTTTATCATATTACAGTAGAGTTCTTATACCACGCGTATTCTCTAATTAAAGACTTATTACAGTCTATCTCCTTAATTGAGGAACGACATGAAAGGACCTTATCCAATGGGTACCGGTGCTGAAAGTCTATTCCATGTTGACAAAGGCGACGTGCGATTAAAAACTCAACCCGTCAAATATACTAGTAATGATGGAGCACTATCATGTAAATTGACAATATTTACGTCTTCACGAAGCTCTGAGGAAGTGGGATATAATGAGGATAGAAAAATAAAAGATAGTTCTGAAGAATACATTGAAATAGACGCTTTGGAAGGAAAAGAGAGAATAATACAAACCATGAAGGAGCTGAACATAGTTGACGATTTTCCAATTAAGTGTAATACTGAGGGGGTAGCATTAAGAATTCTTAGTAAGTTATTAGGTGAATGAAGCTAAAAAGAGGAACGATTTTTCATTATTGATACTCTCCCTTAAGTTCGGCCACTTATTTCAGGACTCCTTATTTTTCTTTTATTCTCTCTGTATGTGAATTAGGTAACAGTTATTCGTTCTAATAAAGCAAATATTACATCCAAATTTTTTTGTGAACAAATAAAATGATGTCATATATACACCTCATGTAAGAAACAGCAATTAGGTTGAGTTCCACGAGCTGTTAACTGCTATATCATGAATGTCAACTCAAAATGGATAGGCATAACATAAACCAACTCAATGCAATGATAATTCACGACCAGTATTATCAAGCTACCAAGATATTATCAAACCTTAATAAATGATTAGAGATGACAATGAATACACTTGAGATATGCCTAGTAAGATAAAGGGTAAGTTTTCGAAAATTCTTGTTGCTATTGATGGATCACAACCATCTATGGATGCAGCAGAATACGCAATAGAAATGGCAAAAAAAGATTCTGCCCAAATAATAGCAGTGACTGTAAACCGTATTTCATTGTCATCTTATGGCTTAGCAACACCTGAAGGAGAACTAAAGTCTCCTCAAGATCAAGAGATCATACTTGAATCTAAGGAACGGTTTGCCAACCTAGATCAAATAGCAAAACAAAATAATGTAGAGTTAAAAACCGAACTGATCAACAGTCAGATGTCTATTGATGGAACAATAGTTGAATATGCAGAATCTGAAGATGTTGATTTAATAATAATGGGTACAAGAGGTAGATCAGGATTCAAGAAGTTACTGCTTGGAAGTATTGCCTCCGCTGTAGTGACCTATTCACCATGCCCCGTAATGATAGTAAAATAGCTGGGCCTTAATGCATCTTACCAGTATGGGTAGCTTCATTCAGATCAAACCCCCTGATCTTGTTTGTTGTTTAGCCAGTATCAATTAAAAGACATTACCATATTTACTAGTCTTTACTACAAAGAGGTATAACTTATTAGCAATCCGATCCAGTTGTCAGACGGTGTCAATATCTAAACTTGGATAGATGGGAAAAACAAGTATGAGTAAATTTTATCATAATTGTGGTTCAACACAACAGACTCCAGTTCAGCTGAGAGTGAAATGATGAAGACTGACTGGAAGGTAAAGCTTGAACAGTTAATCAGTTCATTATGATATGGTTTTTTGCTGGTAGTTCTCACGGTGTGCGTGTCAATCTTGGAGTTTTTAGATTTATCATCCCTATTGCTCCTAGCAGAATAAAACCTATCGTAGATTTTAAAGCCGATCATTTTTCTGTGTTTTATGTATTGAATATTTTTATAGTTGAGTACACAAGTGCAAATCATAGGAACTTGTATTTCGATGTAGCAACAAAGTTGCTTGTAACAATAGCAATATTATGCGTCTTTGCGGTAGCCTTAACTTTAGTTACTTTCCCTTCCTCTACTGGTGTAATACAAGATATATTCGCTCAAATCACCCCGGCTAGTTTAGGAAATGATAGCGGAAATATAACAAATGGTACAAGTACAAATAATGTTGATCAGTTATCTCCACTCATACCTAATACAACCAATTCGTCAAGTATTTTTCAGCTGGCCACATTGTCTTCATATCAGCCTATTACTCCTTCCTCATATAGCGGCGGCTTCACTTCAAATGACAATGAAGAATCTTCAAATGACAATGAAGATGCTGTAGAAGATGAGACTCAAGATACTAATTATAGTGACGGCGACAAAGACAGCTCCGACTATGATGATGGCAATAGTGACGATAATGATTACGATAACAATAATGGAAATACAATTATCATCACATCATCTGGCAACTACGATCATGAAGACAATGATGATGACAACAGTGACTTCGAGAGTGATGAAACTGAAAATGATGGTTATTATAATGATAACGAAGACACTAGCCGCATTTCCATAGGTTCAGGTGGTGCCTTCGCCTCAGCAAGTGGCGGTGGTAGCGGTGCCTTCGCCTCAGTCGGGTGACCATGTAAGTAAGTGATCACGGCTCATACTAGAGCATCTATCTGCTGCAAGTGTTTAGATACCTTCAACAAATACTGAATTAGGTTTTCTTTGTTCTAATTTTTGCTACTATTTTGCCTGCACTTTGGATAGAGGGTAAATTTAGCAGATCGGAGAAATATTGACCTATAGATAAAGTAATTAAAAAAATGGCCAGAAAGACACGTAAAAGCGGTTATTGGAAATTCAAGTCCTGGTTACCAAAACAGTGACTTCAGCTCAATTATAGTGTGTATGATACCTTTTGTTCTCGTGATACTTTTTCTTATGCTTTATATGAAGAGATTGAATGTTACTTGATGTGATCGGAGATGACTATTACTAAGAGATCATTATTATACTTGGGGGCTGCAGTCTGCACCGGTATAGCTGGAATTCTACACCTCATGCTTGTATCGGGTTCTATTGATCCTCATTTGGAATATGCTACTTTTTTCTTAGTTTCTGGCGTGGTTCAAATCTTTTGGGTCGTACCCATGATAAAAAAGTGGGGTAGGATTTGGTATGTGATCGGAATTGCAGGGACAAGTGTTCTTGTCGGTTTAACAGGTTATGTGATTGCTAATATAGTTGAGAATCCGCAATCGACACCTCCTGGCATAGGTGAAATGGCTGTTGCAATAGAAGTATTCCAGGCCTCTTACGTTATAATGACTGGAATCATTATCGCTAAGAGAGAGTGAAATGTGATCGCCCTCTCTAATCACGTTCAAATTTCGTATTTAGAAGCTCTAACTAGTAGCTGCAATTGCGTGGAGAAAAAATAATAAAAGATGAGGGAAGACTGTGGTTAGCTACCTCCAATCAGTAACTTTATTATGTTTTTTTAGATTAATTGCTGGACGATCCTATAGTTCAAAATCAGAAACTGGTCCCCCTCCATGAACGGTGGGTACCTAATTTTGGACACTGACATTAAACTGGTTCTGGACATATGAGATGTGAAGAATGACTTTATCATGGGTTAACAATCGTGTTACAAAAAAATAGCTCGGTAATAATACCTATCGACAATGGCAGGCGACTCTCAACAAGAATGTTAGAGACACTGTAAGGATCGTCTACCTATGGACCGACTGAGTCTGGCTTATGAATCGATAGCATACATTTATTTCGTCATTTGATCATATCGGATCTTGATATATCTAACTAACTGTAAAGATCTATCTGCCCAAGGCATTCGTTTTCATTCCATGCTCGTAGATGAGAAATAGTGATAAATGTTCTAAAATGCATTTATTCAACTTCTCAGCACAACGGATGGACAAGACGATTGACAGAATCGATAAAAAGACCTATCGGTGTCACAATTATCTCTATTCTAACCATAATTGGTGGCATATTGCTGGTATTTGGCGGACTCTCTTTGCTCGCGTTTGGAGCATTCTTTACAGCCGTCCCAATTGAAACTCTAACTACAGAAGATCAACAGTTACAGCCTCAGCAACCCGAAAACGCAGCAGAACTGCAAGCTCTAGGCCAGTTCTTTGGTAGTATCGGAGTAGTGATCGGATCAATCGTGCTAGCGGTAGGCGTTGGATACTTGATAGTATCTTATGGCTTGCTGAAAGGAAAGGGATGGGCATGGATTGTTACGGTAATATTAACAATCATAGCAATAATAACGCAAGTCACCTCTGTTATCTCCACTAGTACGCTTACTCAATCCTTAACTACTGACATAGCCGTACTTGTATCTGGAATCACTGCTCATATAATTGGCATTGCAATCAATGGAGTAATACTGTACTATCTTTATCGTCCAAATGTAAAGGCCTTCTTCGGCAAATCTAAACTTCCACCGTCTATTTCAGAATAAAGAATAAGCATAGGTATTTTGCAAAAATGTATGATTCTATTGTTGAGTGCCTTGTAATAGAAGTTAATTGATGTAGTTGAATCCCTTCTCACAAATTAATTCTTGGAAATAATTGTATAAATGGAATAAAATTTAGAGATTATAAAGAAGAAAAGACTAGATTCTGCCCTACGGCCTTCCCATATCATCTCTCTGAACCCCTCAGTAGCGAAACGAGCCTAGACTATCGGTTAATGATATTGAGTATGTTGCCATCTGGGTCTTTAAACCAAGCGACCTTCATGTTACCGCCGATATGGACATCACCTTCCCGCGTTATATCAGGCATGTCATACTGTTCGAATGAAATACCTTTAGCCTTTAGTGCCTTTACAACACTCTCCACATCGTCACCGACCACCCACGTCAGAGCTGTGGCCTGATTAGTTCCGGCGTACTTAGACCGATAGACATTGATCATTGAGTTTCCACTCCTGAAGACAATTAGTTCGGCTCCTTCGGAACCAACCTGGGTAAGTCCAAGTGTATCTCCATAAAATCTCTTCGCTACTTCCAAATCCTTGACAGCGATGTTTGCTGCCGATCTTTATCACCTAACATCTCAATTCTCTCCTCAAGTAAACTTGACTCATATTACGCCCCTAGATTCTTAGGCGAGTGAACTTACCCATGACCATGCCTGATCCAGGAGTCACGAGATTCATAAACTGTTTCATAAGTGGTCCTTCGGCACTCATGTCTTCGTCCTTCATAGCCTCTGTTATGACCTCATTCATTTGTTTCAGATCTCTGTGCGACTGTAGCTCTATCCATATTTCCTCATCTTGATTAGCAGACATAGTTGTGGCTATGTTGATACACCCATCATAGGCCTCGGTATTGGTTAGCTGGAAAATCTCCATGCGCAGAACCCCATACTTGATAAGGAGGTCATTAAATTGCTTCTGAAGGTTCACCATTGCATCATGATTCTTCTTCGGGATTCTCCAGATGAAAAGCTGGACTTGAGTCCCAATTTCTTTCTCCACTTCCATCACATTCGATTTGTTCATAGAAAAAGTATACTAAGTATACTTTATAAGTATGCAAGGGATCAAAAGTATAGTTGGTACACTTCTTGAAAGGACCGAAAGAGGAAGGAAGTACCTGCATCTTGTACGGCAAGGGGGGATGATTCTAGCCTGAAAAACCCCCTGCCACTTAGTCAATACACGTATCCCTATCTTGCTACAACTACAGGTCATGGCTAATGCATGGCTGCATGACTTTAACTTTTTCTAACACTGTATTTGAAAATTGTGATAGTATATTGGTTCTCCTTATTGACTACAATTCTTTATCCAAAAAGGCTGTTAGATACTTATTAGAGGTTACTCCCCCTTACCCCAAAGACATGTCTTATTTTTACCATGGCAAGATAAAAATCAGTTCTTGCCTGAGAAAATGGAGTCACCCAACTCAACCAAAACATCCACAGACGACGACAAAATATTAGAAAATGAAATTGAATCTTGGCATAGTTTTGGAAACATACTTCGGAATGAAAATCGAATTATTTTCTATCAAATGCTAGAGGATATCAAGACCTATTCAGAAACTGCTAAAGCTAAGGGGAAGAACTTTTCATTTGAATCGATGTGTATGGGATTAATATTGCAACAGCAAAAGATGATAAATGAGCAACTTTGCAAGCTCTCGGCGAAGAAAGGCATTAATTTAGGTTACCCTTATGAGACTTAGATCTGTTACTAAAATCTACTTGTCCCACATATCTGTAGGGTGGAATTCTATTTTAATCAAGATGTTCGATCTAGGCAATTTGACTGATATCTCGCCCAAAATGCTTTGCATCTCTTGAGCAGAGTTTTCATTTATCAACTTGGCGTTATTTCGATAACAAGTACGATCAGTTTGGAAATGAAAAACCACAAGATTATCTTAGCGATCTTGATGACCAGTACCATTTCAAGACGTTACTTGACACTGAAGAAATTTGGTATTATGATGAAAGTAAGGGGATATATTTACCAAACTGTGAGCACATCATTAAAGCTCCTTTACAATCCCAGTTTGGCAGAGATCTAACGATTAAAAAAACCAATGAAGATATTGCACAGATTCAACGTTCTACATATATTAGTCGAGATATATTTGATCCTGATATTTTATGGATAGCGACTAACAATTGTATGATTAACTTATTATCAGGTGAGACTAAGCCATTTAGTCACAAATTCATGTGTACAACTAAGATATCCGTCTTTTATGATCATGGATACCCAACTGGTGTATTTGCTGACTTTTTCCGATTAGTTGAGGGACGGAAATCGAGAATTATGAAATTTTTATAGATATGAATCCAGAAGATGTAGATCTTTTTCTTGATTTTTTTTGCGTATTGTTTGTACCGGGAATATAAGTATAATTATTGGATGTTGCTTGTTGGTAGGGGATTAAACGGCAAGTCTATTCTATTACGACTAGTAGAACGGTTTTTGGGAAAAGACAATGTTTCCAGCGAAACTTTGCATAGACTTCTCAAAGAACGTTTTTCGGTTGGCAACTTATTTCAGAAACTGGCAAACGTGGATGCTGACGTTTCCTATGATACTGTTTTCAATAACACTGGTGTCTTGAAAAAGCCGACCGGCAATGACTTACATATTGGAGAACACAAATACAAGAAACCATTCAAATTCCCAAACCATGCCAAGTTATTCTGTTCTTGCAATAAAATACCGGAGACAGAAGACGACACTGACGCATTCTATCGGCGCATTTTACAAATTAATTTTACACAACAGTTCTATGGTGAGAAAGATGACCCAAATCTTATCGATAAGTTAACCACACAAGAGGAATTGTCTATCTTGCTTCACGAACTTTTATCACGATTGCCAAGAATTTTAAAACAGGGATTTAGGAAAATCACAGATGAAACCATGGAGCAAACCTACAACAAGTTCACAATCATTTAGCAGAAGATTGACCCAAGATTACAAGTTAAGATATAAATCGTACAAGATTAGCGATGAATATACTCGTTGTTGGATCGACGTCAAGTTGGTTGATTGGCAGCAGAAGAAAGAAGTCATAGAAGAGATCGGAGATTTTACGGAAGCTGAAAAGCAGGCGTTTAGATAAGCAAATGAATATCTACTGGCCGGTTGCAAGAGTTACAACTTCTTAGCCATTTTATATTCTTGTTAGTACTTATAAAATTGAGCGTAAAATAAGAATGTAATCATTAACAACTCTTGCAACTCTTGCAACCAACTTATAGAGAGTTGTTAGCCGCCACTCATCTCTGAAGTGATAGTATTAATTGGACGAATCTCTTAGTCGAGCTTCAAAAAATAATCGAAGAGAAAATTGGGTCGTCTACTTCAAAACTTTTATCCATGATCAGTGGGATCATCGGCATCTTCTGGTGAGAAGCCAGATATGCTACCGCTATTATCATCAGTTCCGGTTGAATTACCGTTTGACTCAGTCATATTTGTTGTCATGTTTTGAGCTTTCACGTCTTGCCCAATGATCGCACTAACTCCAACCATGAGACTGGTAGTGGCGACAATTACGATTGCAAGCACGATGAGCTTGTCTATTCGAATTGACATGTGACATTATTCTGACACAGTTCTATGTATGAATTCTCAATGTGACTAACTTCATATCTTTTTTCTTCCCAAAATTGTGTTTAATGATATAACAAATTTTATGGACCAACTTTACCAGTTAATTAAGAGGAAGCTAAGCGCGTGAAAAGAGAGCTAATTAGAATGCATGACACAGAATCAGAAAGTGCTCAATGTTTCATATACAAAATCAAGATTGACATCTTAGTTGGACGAAAATCTTACGATCTTAGAAAAATACAGGTATGGAACAAATCGATACTATCTATAGCTTGATCATTGAATTTCAAAAAATGAGAAGTTGGTAACTATTTCAACTCTTGGCGTATTCTTTCAAACCAGTGAAATCGATTCCAACTACAGGTTCATTCCCGACAACCCAAGCATTGTGTCCAGGTGGAATCACGGCAGCATCTCCAGGACCAAATTCTTCTTCTGCACCGTCATCCATAACTACTTTGATTCTACCAGAAACTATGTACTGAGTATGTGGTGCCTGGCAACTGTCTGTCTTGACTAGGGGTTTGACGCATTTCTCCCAGCTCCACCCTGGTTCCAATACTGCGCGACCAATCGTTACATCACCTAGATTTGCAGAGCTCAATCCTGCCATTCTCAAATTTTCGTACTTCATCAGGCGAAGAATCAAGATTCTTCTTTTGCATTTTTGTCATTGGATTTGAATTAATAGAATGTAATTATAAGCATTGTTCCATAAATTAACCAAATTGTGAAATTATCCAAACCTGAATCATGTATCAAGTTAAAATCAGCTCAGAATAGCTAAACCATGGTACTTCCAGAAATCACAAGTCGCTACTTTATAGTCGACCGATCAAATTCATGAGTCGTGCGTACTCGTCATCCGCACCTGTAACAGGTACTAATGAGGTCATTAGCTCGTCTAGACCTGTCCCTAAAAGTTCGCTCAGTCGCGCAGCAACTGTTGCTTCATTTCCAGAGACTACCAAATTATCTAGAAGAGCATCGGGTACCGTCTGATCGGATGTTAGCTGAAACCCTGCATTAGAGAACATGTTGGCATAGAATGGGATCTTGCCGTAGAAATCAAGATATTTATGTCCTGCAGACAGGACAGAAATCCGATCTTCACTTAGTGCTACAGGTACATGTGCAATCAATGGAGGAGCTGGACGGCCAGCCAGCAACCGCCGATGAGCGCAAAGCTGGAATTCCTATGTGAAGCAGATACGGAACAGGACATACCCAAGCTAGGGCTCCATCGGCCATTTGTCCACTAATTGAAAAGCCATCTTTCCCAATGTTGAAATGAATACTGGTATCTGTGCCGTACGCGGAAATTTGACTTCAACATTATAAAATTGTCCATGATAGCTTACTTTTCCGTTCCAGAGCACAGTACGTAAGACTTCGAAGTACCTCCGCAGATGGACTAGTGGTTTAGTATGCCGTAGCCCGTACATATTTTCTATAATGAATGGATGGCTTGGGCAAATTCCGAGTCTCAATCGACCAGGTGCAAGATCATGTATAGCTAGCGCCTGCTGGGCCATAACCAGCGGATGACGTGGATAGGTTGGCACAATCGATGTTCCGAGGTATATTGTAGATGTTTTTGCAGCTGCTGCTGCAAATGTAGTTAATGCATCTGGCAGATTAGGTGGCTGCAACATCCATATCTGCCGTACTCCAGCATCTTCTGCCGCAACAATAGTTTTGACTGCAGATTCAAAGCATACTGATCCGTTACATAGAATAACTCCTGCTAAATTTATTTCTTCTGAGAACTACAACAGAGAAAAATATCTCGATATGCTGCTAGATTCTGCTGAAGTCTATCGGTGTTTGGATTTAACCGATCGTTATTTGGGTTTGATAGAAAAAAAGCCAAAAATTGGTACGACGAGATTTATCATCAGCGTGAGAGGGATATTGAATCCGCCAAATCAGAATTATAAAGAATTGATCATAGGGGTGATGGATCATTAGTTTATTCCCAGATGAAGATGTTCTCACCCGAGAAATCGAAACATGGCGCAGCTTCATTGATAAACTTCCATCAGATGAAGATAAAGCCATTTTGACTTTAGCTGCTGAACGAATGTTACAGTTATTCAATTGCGGTAAATAATCATTCACAAACACATCCATTCCCATCAGAGTCTTTAATTATGTCTTTGTTACTGACACAACATAAACTCATCAACCATTTAAAATCAATAATACAGTCCAAGCAGACAGATAATGAATTGAAGATGATTAAAGATATAACCATATCCATAGAGATGCGGAAAAATAAAATCTCTTAGACTTAGAGTTACCATATCAACTATTTTGAAGCAAAACTTATCTGGTTCTGTGTTCACTACATCGATGTTAGTGCTAATAATCAAGTGATAAGTCATCGAATAATTCCAATAATCTTTTGCTTACTAGCATTTATTTCATATAATATACTAATAAACGATACTGAAGCGCAACTCGGCCAAAATATGTTAGAATCAATCGCAAATCAAACAAATGTGTTAACGAGTGCTCAGATTGAGGTCGGGGGGATGCCAATAGAGATTTACACATCTGTAGATGCCACATACGTAGCGAACTTTCGTTCTAATACTGTGTCTGTGATCGATTCAGATACGAATACTGTGATAAAGAATATACATGTTAGAGATGGTCCGAGGTTTATAGAGGCAATAGCAGGAGGAGGTGCGGTATATGTAGCAAACTTTCGTTCTAATACTGTGTCTGTGATCGATTCAGATACGAATACTGTGATAAAGAATATAACTGTAGGAGATCGCCCGAGGTTTATTGAAGCATTAGCGGGAGGAGGTGCAGTATATGTAACAAATAGTGGTTCTGATAGCGTATCAGTAATTAATCCAGCTAATAATACTGTAATAAAGAATATAAAAGTAGGAGCTAGTCCAGGTTCTATTCATAGGTATGGAGATGCAGTATATGTAACAAATAGTGGTTCTGATAGTGTATCAGTAATTAATCTAGTTAACAATACTGTAATAAAGAATATAACTGTAGGAGCTTATCCAATTTCCATTACCACAACTATGAATGCTGTATACGTAGCAAACGGTGAATCCAATACTGTATCAGTAATCAATCCAGTTAATAACACTGTAATAAAGAATATAACTGTAGGAGCTAGTCCAGGTTCTATTTATGGATTTGGAGATGCTGTATACGTAGCAAACGGTGAATCCAATACTGTATCAGTGATCAATCCAGTTAATAACACTGTAATAAAGAATATCAACGTAGGAGCCAATCCAGGTTCTATTTATGGATTTGGAAATGCTGTATACGTAGCAAATAGTGATTCTAATACTGTATCAGTAATTAATCCAGTTAATAATACTGTAATAAAGAATATAAAAGTAGGAGCCAATCCAGGTTCTATTTATGGATTTGGAGATGCTGTATACGTAGCAAACGGTGATTCTAATAGCGTATCAGTAATTTATCCAGTTACTAATGAAGTTGTAGCTGGTGTAACATTTAATATTAATCCCTTTGAGGGGGGCCAGATAATTTGTAATGGTCTAGACGCACCGATAAATCGCTATTTATATGTTTCATCGGGGATAGAATGTATGGCAAAACCAAATAATGGTTATGAGTTCGCCAGTTGGGTTGAAACGTTTGATGGTAACTCGACTAGAACAATTAATGCATCCACACCAGCCGATTCTCCATTGGCTGCACTTAGTGATGCATTTTCAAACGACCCAGCGGCCAGTCTTACTGTAAATAGATTTGGTAACTTCACCGCGTACTTTAAATCACTTCCCCCACCGGTTCCGGCAGCATATTGGGCTTCTTTATTTACCGTTGTTGTTACTGCTCTGGTCGGCTCACTTATTATCCCTGCCGCTGTAGGATGGATAAAATCAAAGAAGCAGACTTCCAGATTAAATTCGTTTCATCAACAAATGGCTCTCGTTTATGGTGATGGTAAATTGGACGAGAATCATACTGATCAATTAAAGACATTAAACAAAAACATCTTAGATTCTTATGCCGCAGGTAAGATAAATAATGAGCAATACACACATCTAAAAAATGAAGTTTCTACAGCATATCAAGAAATCTTCAAGAAGAGAATTGAATCAATCACAGAACGAGATACAGACGCTCTTGGCAAGATAAAAAGAGATATAAAAGATGCTTATTCAACTGGAAAGATCATCGAATTACATTACAATCTTTTGAATGAGCAAATATCAGATCTGCTCGACAAAGGGACATCAAAATCAGAGTAACTCTGAGACTCCACACAGAGTTTCTGAAGCTTTTTCAATATTTTTTTACACCATATAGGCATATTAGATACCGAGTTGACCTAACGGCATATTAGATACCATTTGAAATGAGTGGGGCTGCAAAGATAGAATACCAGAACTGGGTAATTAGCCAACTAGAGGTTAATCCAAGATTCGACATTTACTACAGGTTCATCTATAAGAGAATTAAAGCGCATTTTGACAACCAAATTACTGACGTTGGCAGTCCAACTAGGGAAGCATAATGGACACTTTATCATCAGTCAAGACTGGTAATAATAACGAGTATCAAATGAGCGTAGAGCGGCCCAAGTAAGTGTCGATTTGGTAAAAGTGTTCAATACTCTTTTGTTAACATCAGCAATTTAGAATTGTCAGTTAAAACAATGTGGACAGACTTAGAGTAACCAATTAGAGTAATAATGAACAACAACACGACTTCCCGTATTAAACCAATATTATGGCATTATAGGGCTAGTCGAATTACTAATCAGGCTGGCAAGTTATTTCTCTTTCAATAAATTTATTCCTAGATTAATCTCCAACTAGATTGTTGATTATGACATCACGATCGTTCCAAATTTTCTTCTTAAATTTTGTATCTTCCAGCCGCTTCTTTGATGCAGCTTTAGTCATATCGAGATACTATCAATCTCGTGAATATAACAGCTTTCATAGTAATCAAATGTGCTAGTGTCATATTACCAATAGCTGTAGCCGTCGATCTCATCTATACCCTGACTGTTATGTTTTATACCACTCTTTATACTTACCAACGCCTGGAAAAGCACTAACATCATTGATTTGAAAAATCTCTCCCTCCGGCATTGGCATATTAATTTTCTTCATCACTGGCAGTAATCTATTGTTTATAAAATTGTTTAAATGCTCTTGTGATTCCCAGATATCGGCTACGCAAAAGTTGCCCGAGTCATCAAATGCGCCTGCATGAAATAATGCACCGTTTGGGTGCTGATGTTCCCAATCTACTTCTTTTCTTAATTCTTCGTACATTTCTTTTGTTACGGCATTAGTTTTTGGATCGTAACTTTGGCTCTTTTAGCCAGAGCATTTTTCTCTTGGTATAGATTTTCTAATAAAAATGTCATGGTGTTAATACTTGCTCTATCTATGATTGCATATGTAGCCAAAGGAATTGCAGGTCTGGCCAATTATTTTGATATGTTAACGCAACAGAAGCAAATAGTAACATCTACCGACGTAGCATATTTCCCGGAGTTTAGTATTGAATCAGTTGGAAGTCAGATTAACCTAGTATATCAAATTGCTTCTACTATTGCATATATTCTCACATGGATTGCTACGGTCAAGATGCTATATCCGTATATCAAGAAATTGGGTAAGATCAAGTTCTGGATTATTATGAGCGTGGCTATGGTTTATTATCTTATTAACTATCCACTCTTCGTCTTGGGTTACTTTAACCCATCAGAAGTAGATGCGATGACAAAAATTCTGATCTTTTCAATGGCCGGGATTTTGTCAGGAATCATATTTGGAGCAGCATTCTTGGCTGTGGCCAGAACGTTGCGAAAAGACAGTATTCTCAGAAATCATATGATAATTGCGGCGTATGGTTTTCTTCTATTTTATATATCCGGATCTGCTTGGGCTGCACAGGCTGCATATCCACCATTTGCGATTGTTTCCGTCTCTCTTATTGGATTATCTTGCTATTTAATATATACTGGTCTTTACTCATCGGCTGTTACTGTTTCGCAAGATACTACATTGCGTCTGTCCATTAAAAAATCAATTACTGAACAGGCAAATTTTTTGCATGGTATGGGGTCGGCTCATATGGAACAAGAACTACAATCAACAGTTATGAAGATCGCAAAGAAACATTCAGATGTGTTGACGGAGAAGACTGGAGTTGAATCTTCAATGACAGAAACTGACATCAAAGAGTACATGGCTATGGTGTTGAGTGAGATCCACAAGTCATGACATAGATATCTTTGTCATTATAACTTACTACTATTCTCTACAAGTACGCTAGATCAAGACTAATCAAGAAAATGTCGAATAAACAACAGCTATTTATTGTCAGGCCTGGTATGGATGTTTGGCTATGCGCTAGTTCTAATAGAAAAGATATCAGATATAAGTGAGAGCCCGATATTGCTTAATGCAGATAAACGTAATTCTCGCTCTTGCTACCAAATGAATATCAAATATATCGCAATAGTCGCGGTAATAGCAGCAATACTAGTTGGAACAACAGCAATAACAACAGAGAACGCATTCGCAACCAAATATCACAAAAATCAAGCAATCAGTCAAACCAATGCATGTGGCAATGGTGAATTACCATTGAATGTCGGATGTCAAAACATTGACTCGCAAATTCAGGGTGACGAAAACGTTGTATCATTAGCAGCAGACCAAGTATTTCCAGAAATAGAAGAAGAAGAAGAAGAAAAACCAGTACCGGGCTAACCAACTTATCTTTTTTTATCCGGTACGCAGTAATAGCGCATTAATTAGTAGAGTATACAGGAGCAATTTCATCATCAACATCTAACTGAAAAAATATCAGATATAAGTCAGAGCCCGAACTTGCTCAATGCAGATAAGCACATCTGTCGTTAAACTTCCGAATGAATACTAAATACATGTTCATTGTAGCAGCAATTGCAGTCACTCTCATTGGTGCAACAGCACTTGCAACAGAAGATGCATTTGCCACTAAGAAGAGAGAATACAATCAAGCAACAGCGCAAGCAAATGCTTGTGGAAATGGTGAACTGCCATTGAATGTCTTCTGTCAAAACATCGGTTCACAAGTTCAGGGCGATGAAAACGCAGTAGCAGCTACTGGCAGCCAAAGCGCAGATTAAGAACAAATCAACTTCTCTTTCTTTTTTTTGTCTTTCATATTGTTAACATAATTGTAATAATATTGTATATATATTATAACTGAAAAATTAGCCGTCAGTCATACGCATACGATATATAACATGGCTACTGTTCTCCATGCCCGAAATGCATTTATTATTTGCTAGCGCTAAGATATTTCATTGTTTCAAATATATGACAATATTTTACGTATATTTAATGGAACATAAATCTGATTTAGTCTAGTGTTTAAAATTTCTAAAAATAGAAAAAGAAGATGTTAATTACAATTGGTAGCAATATGAACACTAGATACTTAGTAATCATAGCAACGATAACGGTAATGTTAGTTGGCGCTACGGCACTTGCTACAACTGATAACGTATTCGCTGGAAAGAAGAAATACGAAAAGAGTCAAGCAGCATCTCAAGTCAATGAATGTGGTAATGGTGAGCTGCCATTGAATGTTTTCTGTCAAAATCTGTTATCACAAATCCAGGGTGACGGAAATGCTGCAAATATAATCGGAGTACAATAACAATCGCCTACATCTAAAGTACTTTTTTATTTTCAAAATAACAAGATTATATTAATCAAATACCCATAAGTAAGACACATATAACAACTCTCGTAAACAATTCGAGATTACGTGCCATAACAAATATGCGATTTCTGTAATCTATTGTTTTTTCTTAACTGAGATAACTTCAAGTCGTAAACTATTACTGTTAGAGTAATGAAATATGGAGCGATAGCTGTATTCGGTGCAATTTTGCTCGTAATGGTTGCTATGTCTTTCATGTCTCCGCATATAATATTAGCAAGTAGCTATGAAAAGAGTCAGGTTCTATCACAAACCAACGAATGTGGTAATTATTGGTTTCCAGTGAATGTTATATGCTCCAATTTGAATTCCCAAGTTCAGGGTGACGAAAATAATGTTGCAATGACAACAGCAACCAATGAAAAAATTGAACCTGACACAAATTTTGGTCCGCCGTTTCCCTAGAAGTAGGTTAGCTATAACCAGCTTGAATTATTAGTTCATATTTGGCCGGAGAGTGTTTGGCTATGCGTTAGTCTATTGGCTAGTTGGTCTAGTATAGAATTAGATTGTGAAGTTACCCTGAACTTCAACAGCTAAATTGGATATCACTCAATAGGCTTGATGGTGCTATTATATCTAATAATATTATTATATCTAACTAGATGGCTAGCTGACAGAGAGTTCTATGTGTAAACCTCTCTTTGTCTATTAACTGATAACTCTGCAGCAGTTTCTCTTGCTGTGTTTGCGATGGTTTTTGCATTATCCACATTTATTCTTGAAAGCTCTTTTGTATATCGTTGTGCTCGTTCGAATGCGTTTCCCAAAGCTTCAATATTTCCAAATAAGATGTCATTGCCTATTCTTACTGATGCTGAGAGGTTTTCAGCAATATTGTTGACTGACCTGACATATGTCTCTGCCGGTACTCTCGGAGAAAACCAGTAATCATGTAATCTATTAGCATTTTCATAATACGGAGCTGCAGAGTTAATGAGCGAATCAACTACTGACTTTTGAGCTTCAATATAATCTTCTACCATTTTTCCAGTCGATTCTAATACTTGTTCTTGATAGTGAGTAACTACAGTTGTGAATTGTGGAATTTGAGTTCTTGCTTCGTCTATTGATTTTCTTACATTCTCTTTTGTTTCATCTAATGATTTGTGAAATGTGCGTTGAAAATCTTGTACTGCTACTAGTTGTTGTTGTTGCTGTTGTCCAACTTTTTGTAGAGTTTGGGCTGCATCGTTTTTATCTCTTATACTTTTGGCTTCTTCAGCGACTCTTTGAGTGTCTTCAATAGCTTTAACTTGTTCTGTTTTGGACATATAAGATCTTCTCACGATAGTTATATAAACACTGGCAATTTAATGGAATTTGTCCCCATATTAGGTAACATCAGGCATATTGCGGGATTAATACGGCGTACGTTCTAATATTATCAGTTAATAGATGCGGTATCTGTAGCCTGGTTGGTCATAATGCATTAGATATATTCAACATCGAGATTGTTCTGTGATTCTTCAATAAATATCAATTCAGTCTTGCCATAAGAATGAATTCTTTCATCGGTGATCATGGGAATAAGATCAACAGGTAAAGAAACAAAAGCCGTATAACTAAATTTGTGCACACTGCATACCTAGGCTGTATCAAAATAATGAATAACTAACTATTTCCATTCAAAATCCGCTTTTATCTCACGTTCCCAGTACATATCTTGTTTTTCTAAGCGGTAATACTTGATATCCTCGGGTCCGGGATAACCAGGTAAGTTTGGATGTCTGGTTACGATGTGGCGCCCCTATCCGTCGACTGAGCCAAAGTCTTTACTTTCACAATAGTAACGACATGGTGGAAAATTACTCGTATTTACCATCTCTCGTTGTAACTAAAATAGCTTTTATAGAATTGCTTTTAATTTCACAATAAAGTCGTGCCTAAATAGCTTGGTCGTTATAGCATCACATACGAGTCCGGGCGATACTGAGCATAATCAAATATGTACTATTTTGGAAATTCTTTACGACAATATACCTTCATTATATGTTCCAAGATTTGGAATACTGTATTAGGCCATAGCTTAGTGCTTGATGGTAACAAAAGAGTAAGAGAGCTGACATGTGGAGGGTACTATATTTTACAATAAAAGAATAGGTAACTTAAATACATCTATAAGATTTCTCAAAAAAATCTCAGGAAGTCATGTTGCGGATTCATAGAGTTAAGCACAAGATTCATATATTTAGAGGTAGATGGTAGTATGCCAAGGATAAAAGGAACTAGTATTTAAGACATGTCAGATAAGAGAGACGAGTCTTCTGAAGAGGATGAGGCAGATCAAGATTCAGATAATCATCGAAGTCATGGAAATCAGCAAGGAAGAGGAAACCCATCGACAGTCAATGAATCCTTAGAAAAAGCTTTCAAGATTAGGTGTAACACGTTAGATGAGGGTACGATGGCTTTTATTCATTGGCTGAACTCTACTCATAAGAAGTCTACCATCGAAAATCCATTTGTCGTCAAAGACTTTCAGAATGATAAGTGTACAGTGTTATGGGATAGCTCAGTACAAGCAGAAGTGCATATTGATACAAAAGATGGAGGACCCGATGTGTCAGTATTGCAAGGCAGATGATTGTGCTCATGTTGGTTTCACAATATGTCTGGAGCAACTTCATGGTAGAGGTGAAACGTTGGAAAGCATTGAAGCTGAAACAGAGGATGAAAAGTACTGCCGTAAACAAAGAGAACCAAACCGCCACAGGTTTGAGCTATTGTCTATTCATCGGTCTTATCGCTTCCTATATATTCTTCTCCTAATCTTTCTTTTTTGAATGCATTAGCTACCCGCCAACCAAATTTTATGATATAAGGCGTCATGAATGTTGTTATTACAGTCATTGTACCAACCATAGGTAACAGAAATGAACTTGTTACCCCAACATCCGAACCTCCTTTTGCTGCAACAAGAGCTGAGCTCTCCTCCAGAAGAAGATAGGCCAAAACCAGTTCTTAAAGATGTAACAATGCTAAGGCCTTGAGATCTTGATGCAAGAAATACTGTGAAGAATTTTGAAGATATGGAGATTCCAACCAAGACTAATGCGGGTACTATGAATGCAGGTAGCAACGTAATATTCATTAAAGCTCCAACCGACACGAAGAATAGTGCAGCGAACATATCCCTTATAGGACTGGCCAGCACTTTTGTAACAGAATGTACCTTTGATTCTGCAATCAACACGCCAGCAAAGAATGCGCCTGCAGCCACAGAAATGCCTACTTCAAACGCAATAAAGCATATGCCAAAGGTTACTCCTAGCATAGCTACCACTAATATATCATGTTGGTTCGTACTTCCCACGTAGTTAATGAATCGCGGTACGACTTTAGAACCAAGAAACAGAACTCCACCAATAAATGCCAATACCAGCCCAATTGACGTCGCTATCTCGAAGATCGATACGTCACCCAGTGGGGAGGAGGCTACTGACTGCAGGATTGCAAGCATAGATATAATTATAATATCCTCGATAACTGCCACTCCAAGGATAAGTGTAGTCGCCTCATCTTGGATCATGTTCAATTCTTCTAGGATCCTCATAACGATTACCGTACTTGTTACTGAGATTGCTAGTGCTAAGAATAGACTATCGAACAACTGATATTGCAACACGGAATGACCTACCATAAACCCAATGACAAAAGTACCGAATGCCTCCGATGATGCAATAACAAAGGCCCTTTTTCCAATTTTGCGTAACTTCGCTATGGGAAATTCCATTCCCACAACAAAAAGTACCAATATGACTCCGATCTCTGCGAACAGGTTTAGTACCTCAGTGCTAGTTATTAGACTAAAAGGTGGTGTATATGGGCCAATAATCATTCCAGTGATGATGAAACCAATGACCATTGGTTGCTTGAGTTTATATGAGATCAAGGCCATGACAGATGCAATTATCATAATGACCGTGAAATCCTGTACTACTTGACCTATCTCAATCACCATTACCGTAAAACCATATAAAAAAAAGCCAAGCACCCGTTATAACAGTTTGGATATTACTCCTGTCTAATCGCGTAACAAAAATAATTTATTCGGTCAATATATAATACATGAGTCGCCTTACCTGAATTGTTAAGGTCGATTTAAGCGCTTCAAAGATTGTTTGAATATTTCTTCAATATCTCAGAATTCAAATGTCCTCCTTTTGCTCGTTCGGTTTAATATAACCTGTCCGATTTGTTTCTTATTCCACCAGATGAAATTGAATTGGATAGATCGGCGATCATGGCCACAAATGTGAGATTATTCTTGGTGCGCTCAACTGTGTGCTATATCTATAGTCCATTTTTGCTTCTTCCTTCCTCGCTTTCCACTTTCTGACACCTACTTTTCACATAAGCTCATAGCAAGGTCACTATTTCCAATTTGACTATTGCGTCGATATACGTATTTAGCGCTTAGGGAAATGTTGCAAGTTTGGAATACTATGTGCAGTATATCTAAGCTTCCAATATCTAAGCTTCCATCTTGATCATAGATCTTGTAGCGATTAAAAATACTGCAGATGAGAGCAAACCAAGTATTACCAGTTCAATATTGGTGAACGTAGTTACTTGTCCAAAAATTCCCGCTCTGGTAATATCAACTATGTAAGTTAACGGATTGACGTAGAAAGCGGCAGATAAGGGTTGAGGTAAACCCTCTGCAGGATAAAATGCTGAACTAACAAAAGCAAAGAATAGAAATAGACCGTTACTAATTACATTATAGCCTTCACTACTCTTCATCCTAGTGGATAAAATTATTGTGAAAGAACCAAAGAATATTGACCCCGCTATTAGTGCGTATATGGTGTAGGGGATACTCCATAGTGTGACATTGATATCATGGAATATTGTTGGAAAACCAATTATCATAATAACTGCGGCACTGCCTAATCCAATTAGAATGAGTGTTATAAGATTGGCAAAAACATATTGAATTTTATTAAATGGCATGACCAGTATTTGTTGAAACATGCCATTTCTCTTATCATTCCAGATGATTGCTCCAGCTGATAGTACTCCCATTCATTACATTAAATCCTATCATACCAGCAGTCAGAAATGAAACATATGATACAGTCAACGATCCTATAGTGATGCCTTGATCTCCTATTAAGGCAGAATACGCGTACCCTGCGACAAATATATAAACGACCGGAAAGGCTATTTGCCAAATCAAAAACATCTTATCGATCGCAGCAACAATGTTCCTGTACACTAGTAAAATGACACTGTATCCCACGATGTAGTCATTCATTGACTTCATATTCTATCGTTATCCCTCGAATTGTTTTCATCATTGACTATTGATAAGAATACTTCCTCCAATGATGGCGGATTTATAGAGATACTTTCTATATGCATACCATTCTTCGAAACGAGCTGTAAGATCTCAGAGATAACTTCTTCTGCGTTATTAACTGTAATTGTAACTGCATTTAGATTTGTTTCATTTATATCGATATGGGAAGTAATATTAGTAGTATTATTCCTACGTCTTTGGTCATCATCATTATTCTCACTCCTCATAATTATATTCTTTAGTAGATCAACAAAGGATTGACTGAGTACCTCTTTGAAGGTAATTTCAATAATCTTGTTTGCTCCACCATATTTCTGTTTTAGCCCTGTTGGAGTATCAAAAGCAATTATTCTTCCATTATCTATTATAGCAATTTCATCACACAAATATTCTGCTTCCTCCATTACGTGGGTAGTAAAGAAAACCGTTAGACCAGACTTTACGTGTTTCTTAATATAGTCCAAAAGCATACGTCTCGCAGAAGGATCCAATCCTACTGTAGGTTCATCGAGAAATAGAAGATCCATATCCTCTTCATGCATGAATTCTCTTGCAAGCTGCACTCTTCTTCTCTGACCTATAGAGAGCTCATCATTCTTGGAATTTCTGATAGATTCAAGGTCAAAAGTGCTCAATATTTCATTCACTTTATCCTTTCTTACTTTGCTATTATGCAATCCCCATAATAGACCATATAGGTCAAGGGCCCTTTCTACTGTTAGATTCGCCTCAAAACTAGGGTTCTGTGACACAACTCCTATCTTTCTCTTGATTTCAGACTGTTTTTTAATTATGTCTTTACCAAAGATGAATACACCCCCAGACGTGGGACTAAGAAGAGTCGTAAGGATCTTAAGGGTTGTAGTCTTTCCAGCTCCATTTGGACCAAGAAATCCAAATACTGTACCATACTTTACGTCGAATGAAATGCCATCAAGGGTAAACGCATTAGTCTTACCATATTGCTTTTTAAGATTAGTGACTGAAATACAGGGTCCATTTCGATCTCCGATTCGATGAAGGTGCTTGATTGCTAATTCGATTGTTTAACATTCATTGCCACCAAATTATCATACTACTATGTCACAGTGTGTGTGTACATGTCGTTGACCCTTAAATGATAATATATAAAGTATAGTTTATAAATATGCAAGGGAGTAAATAGATGAATAGAGTTCCTGTATTTAAACATAACTGACTGGTCAGTCATCAAATTTTAATATCGGATTAGTTATTCTCACTATGAACTTTCAGAGCAATCCATCTTCTTCCTTATTGCTTATATAGTTGGATTTCGCCCGATTCAAATGACGAATAATCTGCTTGTCTCGTTTACGAATTATGAGTTCCGAGCTCTGGAGCGGCTCTCAGTTTAATCAAACACGATTGTAAAGTGGGTCACCCAAAACATAGGATTTCAATCTATGCTTATCAATCTATACTTATTAGCCTAGTCAAACCAAAATTATGGAGTTAATGCTCGACCCTAATGCTAAGCGGATATTTTGGTACCTCTTTGCTGGCTCTAGGGGAGGTAATAATAGAATCAAGATTATTGAATTGCTTGAAGAACATCCGCATAACATAAATCAGCTTGCTGAAACCCTCAAGCTTGATTACAAAGCGATTCAACACCACATTTCAGTACTTGAGAAGAATAATATGGTTAGTAAAGTAGGGGAAAAATACGGAGTGTCATATTTCATTTCTGAATATCTTGAATCAAACATTACAGCCTTTGATCAATTAGCATCTCAAATAAAAAAAAGAGTATAAAATAAGGATATATCCGTTATTCATATAATCCGGTGTTTATTTTCTTAGATCTGGAACAAATATAGACAAAAGTAAATAAGAGAATTACCGTATTTTGGTGCTGTTAGGTTGGATGCTCTGATCATCGCTAATGCAATTGTAGCTTCAGCGAATATTGCTGTCCTAATAGCATTATTTGTACTATATGCAAAAGTCTACAAAAGTAGCAAGGCTAATTTTACTATTGGCCTAATCCTATTTGCTAGCCTGTTGATGTTACACAACATAATTGCTTTATATGGTTACTTTATAATGGAGCCGCTTTATGCTCCCACATTAATCCCATATTTTTTGGCCATACATGTAGCGGAACTGGGTGGACTACTAGTATTATTTAGAATCACGCTTTTGTAGATGATATGGCCCATATTCATGAAGTGAGCTCGAATCTGAATGCAGTTTGCAAGATGATGTAAACATTTAAATCAATTTCTTGTAACTGCTTCGTTCTTGCTATAGATGGTACCTGCTTGAATAACTGAATTAAGTGGAACGTACCTCCCTGGTAATATGATGACTGCTGCACCCACAGCAGCATTGTCTCCAACAAGTGCTCCAAAGTGATTCCTTCCTATATCCATAAACTTTCCCATGCTTATTTCATATCTGATATTTCTTCTGTCCAACAGGACGTTGGCAGTTCCAGAAAATCCTCCAAACCATACGTTCTTGCCAATGACGCTGTCAAGAATTACATTCTGATGTGATATTTTATCATGACCCTTAAAATATGATTTCGCAATTTCACAGTTAAATCCTATCTTAACATTATTCTCAAATACGCAATTACGTATCAGAGAGCTCATGCCAATGAAGCTGCCCTTACCGATGTAACTTGCTCCCTTTATCTTACAAAAGTCATCTATAATGACATCATCTTCTATTATGCATGGATCCTCGATAATACTAGTTTTTGCCACTGATGCTGTTGGAGAAATTACCCTCTTCTTTACAAAATTGCACATTATTTTCTGAATGACGTCGAGAAATTCCCAAGGATATGTTATGACGGTAAGTAAAAGTTCTTTTACATTTTCTGACGGATAAATGATAGAGTTGAGAGGAACAAGATAGGAAGAATTGTCAACTGTAGTAGGTTCATGTTCATAGAGTCTTGTACTGTAAGCCATACTATAGTTGGTGGTCTGTTTGACGTTAAAGCTGTTACTATTGATAGAGAAAGTCTTTGTTCCTGCGGGTGATTGGTTGACCAATCTTGTCTCTGTACTTTGAAACACACTCGCCTCAAATAGTTCATTTTCATCGTAAGTATCTACTTCAAATTCAGGTGCCATACTCCTTACCAACGTCTTTAAATAAGGCATTGTCTTGGGAACTGCTACATTTTGAATACTGACAATTCGCGATAATAAACGGATATTTCGTACTATGATTGGTTCGCCCATGAAGCTCAAAGAGGAAATGCATCCATGGGCTCCCCAATCCCCATCCATTACGGGACGCATAAAATGATAAGTATTATAGAGAATTATTTTCACATTGTTAACCTATATCAGCCAAGAATGCCAGCTATATATTGATGACACAATAATGTACCTAAACCTACCATGACAATAATGTACCTAACATTAGGCCTATGTGATTTAAGGGTAGAAAGACTTCTGTATATAACTATATTTCAAAAATAAATTTCTAGAATTTTTGAAATACTAGTTTGATAACCTGTTCAGGCTAATGAAAGTGTCAAGATGCTAAGAGTGGGGAGCAAGCAGTTAAAACAAACAGACAGTAATTCCTTTGAATTTCTTAAGAAGATGATTTCGTTAGACTTAAAATTCTTGTATTCAATTTCACAATCAATCTTATCTGGGCTATCAGGAGAAGGCAATTCGTCGTATACTTCTTCCTCAATAAGCCGCCTTTTGTTTCTTGGATTCACACTCATTGATACAATTTATAACAAAATGCCCTATATAAGGAATTAGATTGATTTTCATGATTTCTGCATATATAATTTCGTGCTTTAATAATGGCCTAAAAGAAACCAATGACATATCATTTTCATCCTTTCACATACCCAATTTGAATTGAGATATCGTTCTCGTTTTCATCCAAGCGTAAAGGTATATAGTTGGAATCTCTTACCTCTTACGTCAACAATAACAACATATTGTCCATATTCATTACTATTAATAAGATTATGAAGTCTTTGACCGTTAACCAGATTATGTGCTATACATAAGAGTTTAAATCGCTAATGAATAATCATTTTCAGTTACTCTGATATGAAATAGATTTCTAACGCTAAATAAAATTTAGGGCCATTTACATATGTTCTCCAGGCCTACAGCAAATTTTAGTCTAATTCGAAACAATTTAAATATGTAATTGTGTCATAATATTTATGTCAAAGATTTTAAATGCCAGTCCAGGTTTTGGTGCACCTCTTAGTGAGCAAGAGACTAAGGATTTCTTAAATTCTAAGATATTGAATGTGCATCTTGGCACAGTTGATGAGAATGGTCATGCAAATATTCATCCTGCATGGTACTATTACGACTCTTCTAAGGACAAGATATACGTAGAAACAGGAAGTCAATCAAAGAAAATAAACAATCTAAAAAGAAATGATATGGTTTATTTTTGCATCGACGATCAAAACCCTCCGTACAAAGGTGTACGCGGAAAGGGAACTGTAAAGATTTATGAAGATATAGACTTTAATGTTCCAGTTGCAGAGAAGATACATATAAGATATTTAGGAAGCCTAGAGAATCCTATTTCACAAGCGCTCATAAATGCAATAAGGAATGGTCAATCAGTTGTCTTGGAAATTAGCCCAAAATATTACTCAACTTGGGATTACAGTAAAATGTAAAATGATCATGCAAATCAAATTTTTAGTTAATTCCTATTCCGAACGTATGGTTATCAGCTATCGGTTATCGGTTAGTGTTTATTAGTTATTAAACGGTTTCTGTGTTTACTGGCTGAAACAGTCAGGACCGTGTTACCTACTGTTAAGTTACACTAGGTAACTTGAGGAACTAGATAACACGTTTGCAATTCCAATAACATGTATGGAGTTATACCAGATGCGTTGAGATACGGAATATAAGCCTCATTCAAGATACAAATTCGAGTTTGATTTGTTGATCTACCATATCTGCCACTTTCTTATCTTCCTACCTGCCGAACCTTCTTATTCCTAAGATAGAAATTGGATATATAATTTGTCTTTAATGTTGAATGCAAGTTACTATAAGCAACAAGCGTATCTCACATTCAACACTTACCAGTAGGCACTTTCAGATTCAAGATCAGAATCAGTATTGCTTCTCTTGGAAATATATTCATTTATTTTCTTAAGACCCTTAAATGTTCCCTCAATTGCGAAAAGCGAAGGGGCATTGGTTGTGGGAAGTTCACCACAACAGCTATCTTCAAATTTCTTGATATCGTATTCTACATACTCAATACCTGATAATTTCAAGAGATCAACTGCCTTTAGAGAATCGTCGGACTCGTCTATGAGTAACACTGGCTTGCGTTTGGACACAAGAAATTATAGTTAAGCAGAGATAAATACATAATCATTTCGTTCATTGAAATAATTCCAAGGTGAGTCACTGAGTCTTCGTAGTCAAGGTAATTACTACAAGACGATCATAAATATTTCTGTCAAAATTTTTAGCCCTTCTCATATTGCACTTATTTGAATGACTTTTTGAAATAAATGTTTCAGATTTTGATCAGGTGGGCGGAAACAAGATTATCTACTCTATCAGCAAGCCTCTTATAATCCATATCAATGTAGCCCCCTCTCTGAGTCATTGAGTATGTATAACAACCAAATCATCGGGCTCTAGTTAAATTGAAGAATTCTGATCCAGAATATAGCTAACCAAAATGTGATTTATAACAGGTTGGTTGCCAAAAAACTAAAAGAGAGCCAATGGCAATATTACATTTACATTTATGATTGTCTTCTTAATAATTCTCATCATGTATTTTCACAATTTCAACATCTAATATTCTCGTAAATAGTACATACATTGAATAGTGAATAAGTATGCATAAAGATAGAAGTGTCTTTATATGAAGAGATAAGGCAAGGGCACAACTAGAGCAACAGTTCGCAATAAAAGTGAATACTTCTAGATGGTCGATTTTAACCAGCGATGATTGTTTCAGTTCCGATGATTTCTTCACAATCCCCTGCATTATCATCATTCTCTGTTACATTGAAGTCTATTACCACATCTGTTCCTTCACCACAATCAAAGTAATCAGCTCCAGCACTGCCGATTAGAATATCGTCTCCCTCACTACCATACAATTTATCATTACCCTCATCTCCAACCAAATAGTCATCATCAAGTCCTCCTACTATTACGTCATTGTCTTCTCTGCCGAAGATCTGGTCACTTCCAATCCCTCCTTGGAGTATATCATTTCCTGCATCGCCATATGATTTGTCAGAGTCTTCGTTTCCTTGGATTTTGTCGTTCCCTCCTTCGCCATTTATCGTATCGGTACCCAAAAGGCCAATAATTATGTCATTCCCACTAGTACCAGAAATACGGTCACCTCCGAAGGATCCGGTGATGAGATTTTCTTGAGAAGTATTATTGTCATTACTATTATCTTGCACTAATGATGAAGTAGAAGTGGGTGATGTATCCACATTGTCATTTTCTGTTTCAGAACCAGATTCTATCACCCTCCCTGAAGACGATGAAGTTGATGACGCCGAGGAGGGAGTGGATACCCTTTGTCCCTCTTGTGATGATGGTCCTGAAGATGATTGTTGCTGTTGTTCTTGTTGAACCTGCGCATGAATTGGCCATGCTAATGCCATTATGCTCAGGGGCATCAATATCACTACTATTGCCAATATCACAAATATATTAACTGTAACAAAAGAATGGCCCAACCCATTATCAATTATATTCTTCATCCCTCATATAGTAACAAAAGAACAGATATATAACATATTACTGTCCCAATTTGGTGCATTGGACACTGTAAACACCAAGTATAATGTGCTTCTACATAACAATAGTTTTTAAGTTCTTGAATACTAACATTAACAAGAATTATCTACATGATTGGATGACGATTATAGTTATAACTTGTCCTAGACTTCAGTCATGTTTCGCTCTTTCTGCCGATTTAATTGACAATTTATTAATCTTCAATACGGTAATTGCCGAAATTAGTATGTCATATAAATTCCAAAAAACACTCCGTTGAAAAGTATCTATATAGATAACATACATTCACTTTTTATCTGCAAGAAAATCCATTATCAATTGTAAAAATAGATAAATATAATATCGAACCTTATGTAATTGAAATGAAAGCAAAGATTTTGGCGACGACCGTGATAGTTACGGCCGCTTTGTTAGCCATAACGAATTTGACGACCTTTACACCTGGGCAAGGGGTTAATGCGCAGAAGTCAATGATGGGCGACTATGGTGGAGAGGGAAATATGACCTCCGGTCACCAACAGAAGATGAGTATGATCAATGGATCAATTAATCTTGAACAAACTATTTTTGAAGCAATTGGTTCTAAGGTTAATACAACACTCACTCAAGCAATAACCACTGCAGAGCAATCAGTAGGTAATAACTCATTTGCATTGGCAGCATATGGTGGCGATCATGACGGATTCTTGGCCTTTACGATTCTCCTGAGTACGCCTGATATGGAATTCTATAAGGTTATAGTAGATCCGGGAACCGGACAAGTATTAGCATCAGGGGAGGTATCTCACATGGAATGGATGAGAATGCAGCAAATGATGCATAGCAGAAGTGCAGGTGGGGAAGGCATGATGATGATGGGACCGGACGGAATGATGGGACCGGACGGAATGATGGGACCGGACGGAATGATGGGGCATGAAGGAATGATGAAATAAGATACGGTATCGAGGAAAGGTAGTAATAGATATACAGGAAAGTATTACACACTCTGAAGGGTGATGTTCTTATCAGAACTCCCCACAATTTTAATTTAATTCTGGGAATCGAGCATCGGCATGGAAATCAACCCCAATATTGGGAAGTCACATTCGCCTTTCCATTTTAGTTACAATAGAAGAATGAAAAAAATGTATTGTTGCAACTACCATACACACTCCTAAGCTTCCTAAATATGTTCAAACATTCATAAGAATCAAAAACGTATTTTCTATCATCTGCTCGTATCCTGCTACTCATATCTTTTTCTACTTTTTCAATGAATTGCCTCTTGAAAGCTTGATTTTCGTAGAGCATATTCTAGACCTCTTTTTTCTTACATCTTCTTTTTTTAAGCCCCATGAAACTAGAGCACCCGAGCTCTGTACAGTGTAATAAATGAAATCTAATGCATCATATCAACCTGTGACTTTAATTTTGTCCAGCAATAGTCAAAGCATAGGTACTGCACGCATGATTTATAATAAGTAACTAGCCAGGATAGCCTGGTTGTTGCAGTTATCTTTGTTCCTATTGGTTTTGATATTATCATCATCTGATCATCATCATCATCTGCATCATCATCATCATCTGCATCATTGTTGTTGTTGTTCTTGGAGGTTAAGAAGTAACTGGAGTTCAAATCAGAAGAAGTTAATGAATACAATTCTCCAAAAGGGTACTATAGTTGGAAGCAAATAGAATTACTAGTAAAAAAAGTCGCTAATAAAATACTAGATTCGAACAAAAGGTACGATGCTATTCTGGGAATTACAAACGGGGGAATCATTCCAGCCAGATTAATTGCACGTGAACTTGATATTAATCACATTTTATTTATACCTGTAAGAAGTAAAAAGCTACATAAAGAGGAGATGTCTCCATTGTTCGATAGCAAAAAATATCTTGTAGTTGACGATATTTATGATACTGGAAATACGTATTCTGTTGTTTCTAACGAAGTGGGAAAATTTGATTGTGATTTTGCATTTCTAGTGAGAAGATTTGAAGCTAAAGTTGGTGATGGTGGAGATGCATTTGTCGGAGAAATATTGAACCATAAGAAGTGGATTGTATTCCCATGGGAACGAAAAACGGATGATGTACATGGATAACAGCATCACTTTGAGTTTCTTGTAATGTTTATAACATAGGGATTAAATTTATCACTATCCTCATATGCGATACTCTAATTCTGAAAAGAGCGAAAATTCAAGATTGCATGGAACATTCGAAGCCAACATTAAAGATCGTTACGGCAATGAGACTGATGAGATTGCAGACCTGAAAAGAAAGATCAGTCTAGCTAAAGGCAAAAAAAGGTCGACTTGGTAATAAAAAATGCTAGATTAGTAAACGTTTTTTCTGGAGATATCCATCAAACTGATGTTGCCATAGCGAACGGAATATTTGTGGGAGTTGGAGAAGGGTATGACAATGCTAGACGGTCATATGATGCTCATGGAAGATATATGTGTCCTGGGCTTGTTGATGGCCATATACATATAGAGTCCACTTTTCTATCTCCGATCGAGTTTTGTAGTGTAGTAGCATTACATGGAACCTCAACAGTAATATGCGATCCTCATGAGATAGCAAATGTATTTGGTCGGGCTGGATTGGACTACCTTCTGAGTTCAAGTATGAACCTACCTGTCAAGGTTTATCTTATGATGCCCTCGTGTGTCCCAGCAACAAGCATGGAAACATCTGGGGCCACTATTCTTCCAACAGATATACATGATTACTTACAGCGTTATCCGAACCGAGTTATCGGATTGGCAGAAATGATGAATTATCCAGGAGTCTTACTTGAGGATACACAGGTCATAACTAAGCTAATTCGGCAGGCTCAAGGCCTAAGGACGGACACGCTCCACTCCTCTATGGCAAATCGCTTGATGCCTATGTTATAGCCGGATTGGGAAGCGATCATGAATGCACAACAGCAAAAGAAGCTAAGGAAAAGTTGCGCAAAGGTATGCATATTATGGTGAGACAGGGAGCTCATGAAAAGAATCTTAAAGACCTCCTTCCTTTAGTTAACGAATTCAACAGCTCCCATTTCAGCCTTGTTTCAGATGATCGTGACCCGATAGACTTGAAGGAAAATGGACACATTGATTATTTAGTTCGTATGTGTATTTCGTTAGGGCTGGCTCCAATTAGAGCAATTCGGATGGCATCCATTAATACTGCCAGATATTTTGGGTTAAATTATGTGGGTGCAATAGCCCCAGGATTTAAGGCAGATTTTATATTATTAAATGATTTGAAATTGTTTACCATCTCCCAAGTTTTTCTTGATGGCAGTGAAGTAGGAAACGTTGATGCTATCAGAAACGACAATAATTATTTAATCGATAAGAGTTCACTTTCTTTTTCATCTGTTTTGGAAGAAAATTCAATGCACATCAAAAATCTCGAAAATCCTAATATGTTTGCAATTTACGCAGATTCAAATGCTGCCTTCATCGTCCTCCTCCTCATCTTCATCGTCATTATTACAAGTAATTGGTGTCGTTCCAGGGCAAATTATTACCCAAAAAAGAGCTCTTCAGGCAAAGATTGATGGAAAACATGAAGCGATGGCAGATCCAAGCAGAGACTTGGCGAAGCTAGCTGTGATTGAGCGTCATCATAAAACTGGAAATGTGGGACTGGGTTTTGTTCAAGGATTGGGTTTACAAAGGGGAGCTATAGCAAGCAGTGTAGCCCACGACTCACATAACCTGATAGTTGCTGGAATGAATAATATTGATATGTTGACGGCTGCAAAACATATTTCAGCTATTGGTGGAGGCTTATCAGTAGCCTATAATAACGAGGTTACAGCGAGCCTTCCACTTCCAATAGCAGGACTTATCTCGGATTTGCCGATAGAATCGGTAATTTCGAGCCTTGGAGAGCTTAATGAGGCGTGCCTAAAGCTTGGCAGTAATGTTGTAAAAGATCCATTCATGCTACTGTCCTTCCTAGCACTCCCCGTTATACCTTCTTTGAAGCTGACAGAAAAGGGATTAGTAGATGTGGATAAATTTCAGTTTACCGATCTGTGGGGAGACCATAAAAATAATGATTAGCACTAGGATACAAATTTTGTTCGAGTCTATCTAGAAAGTACAGACAGTTTGTTTCTACTTTTCTATACTTATGGTATTATTATTGTTAGTATCTCTTTTAAGATTGTTCTTGGTACCACTCTTTTGTCCTGCCATAAGAAATAGCTGATTAGATCTAACTTTATGCTTTATTGATTTTGCTGGAACTCCTGCAACTATATCTTCATTATCAATATCATTAATTACAGATGCACCACTACCAACGATTACCTTATTTCCAATCTTTACTTTATGTTTTATAGTTGAATTCAAACCAGTCCAACACATATCCCCAATCCTAGTACTTCCTCCTATAATAGTTCCCGCTGTCAAGGCAGAATGTCTTCCTATTTCTACATTATGAGCTACATGTACCTAGAGCATCAAGCTTGGTTCCCTCTCCAATTATTGTATCAGAAAGTGAACCCCTTGCTATAGAACAATTGGAACAGATCTCTACATTATCGCCTAGAACTACTCCTCCAATATGTGGAAATCTTTGCAGCTCTAAACTATCCTCCATCCTCTCATAAGCAAAGCCATCAGCTCCAATAACCGTTCCAGGCTGTATAATGCAATTCTTGCCAATTCTAGTATTCTGTTCTATAATTACATAATCACCAACAACTGTATTATCTCCTATAATGCATTTATCACCTATCTTGGTAAAGTTACCGATAGAGCAATTCTTGCCTATTCTGGCTGATTTCGATATAATTGACGCGAGAGGAGCTACTGCAACTTTATCATCCTGACGGGTTCTCTTTTTTTTATTTGCAGAGGGAGAATAATAGATTTCATTTATAATTTTCATCATAACCATTCTAGGATTCTTTACAAATACCAAAGATTGTTGCTTTCCCGATCTAGGATATACCAGGTTCTCCAGCGATTGGTGACAAATAATTATCTTGGCATTTGATTTGGAAATAGCCATTATTGCATTTTCTGCATCATCTGAAGAACAAAATGATAAATCTTCACTTGAAGCACTTTTGATATCTTTTATGCCATAAATGGTTGTTGAATCAAAATCTTCTTTTGAGCTATAAATAGAATATTTAACCCCTAGATTTGAAAGAATAGACACAATACCAAATGATATAGGAAGAATGCCATTACTGTCGCTAATATTACTCAAATGAGGGCTTTGGGAGTGACGGCGTGGCATTTCTTAAAATTACGGTGTACATGTATAACTTGTCTAATATAAGAGCTTAGTTCCATCAATTCTCGCACTGGAAAATTACAACTAAGATGCTAATCTAATCTTTTGTTGATAAAGTCCAATAAATCTAGGAATAGTTTAGCAGTATCTAATAAATGTAGCTTTAGTTTTCGATCTTTAGAAATAACACTAATTTATCACCATTTCACGGAATTTCTAAACTAACAGGAGGATGCAAATAAGCTTAACTAACATAAAATATTCCGATATCACTGGCATCAAATAAAAAAACTATGCTATTATTATTTATTCTTTATAGATCCATCGCTTTTCATTTGCTCAGTCTAGCTATCCGCCCCGTGATTTACCTTTTTTTGGGGACAAAACCATCTCCTGCTTCCGTATAACGAAATCTAATGTCGATCACAACTCTTAACATATTGTATACAAGGCCACATATAGTAATCGATTTTATAAGATTTTAGGCACATCATGGTCCGGGTGAGGAGAATGAATCTAGATTCATAGATCAGCCCCTTCTTCCTGAAAATACGGTTGTAAGTCCAGGAACAAATGTGTTTTTGTTCAATGGTGATGCCGGACATGAGTATAATATCGTAAGAAAAGACAATGCCACTGGCCAGAACCTTTACCAAACAGGAGAATTTAAAGGATTTGAAGCTAGAAATCAGATGGTTCTTACAATGGATCTTTCAGCACAGACCGCAGACCTCCAGGGCAGAGGATTATCAATACTCGGTACACATAACTTCAAGGATCTTAGAGGGGGACCAGAAGGATCGCACTTTCATATATTGTAAACCAAATGGTTTACTATGCATAAATATTTGTAAATTCACAATATATATAAGCCGAATAACTTGCATGACTAGCAATTGCAGATAATCAGAAGTTCAAATAAATATCATGCCTGGAATACCACCAAGAAACCTCTCTCTAGCCACATTAATTACCAAATATATCAATAGCGTAAGATCAATGAATCATTCGACAGCAAGACAGTACCAGAATAGATTACAAGATTTCGCTTCCTTTATCGATAAGAGGCACAAGATTAGTATATAATGTTTAATACGTGGATTGTATTGTCCTATATCAATGTCACAGGATTCTAGAATTGAAAGAAAAAGGAAATTGGAAGAACAACTCAATAGTAAAGTGTCTAACGATTGGAAGGATTTAGTTGAGAAATCAGATCAGTACATGAAACAAATGCAAGAAAATAATCGCCGATATTATGAACAACAACTAGATAAAGAACTAGATGATATGGAAAAAGACCTTAAGTCGGGAAATATCATTGGTGCAATGTATCATCGGAATGCTGCTGATACCTACCTCAGGTTACTTAATTTAATGTGACTTCTCTCTCTAGGGAAATGATATCCAATGATATTATTTGGTAAAAAACACCTTCATGCTTCTGAAAGCGATCAATTTGCGGATAGCCTATTGAAATTTTTGAAAGTTACATCAGGCTCTGTAAAACTAGAAGCAGCAAATCAACCCGTATTGAAAATTGAAATAGGTAGAACTAATCATGTCGAAAGTGATGCCATTAATAGAACTATAATAAAACTGGATTTATTAGAACCCAATTTCTTAGGCGTCCCAGATGACCAAACCAGTATATTTGATAAGTTAAGAACCGCTACTGAATTTGCAGAAAATCTTACAGATTTGGCAATATACATAAGAGGATAGTTGTATTTAAGCGAGATAAGAAAAACTGTTACGCGGAGTCGTCTTTTCTCTTCGAGTGAACGCTTGAAACTTTATTCATTGTCTTTTGGACACAATTCAAGCAGATCCTTATACATACCAAAAAAAACTTATGGTGTATGGCCAGTATGTACCTATGGCTAGTGCCACATGTTGGCCCCATATTCTTCTGCCATGCGCTTCAACTATCCACTTGCAATAAAAAAACCCCTGACCTGTTCCGGCGTCAGGGCCTCTATTGAATTTCTGAATCAATCTTGGAGATATTTCGTGAGGGATACCAGGAGATATAATATCAAAAGGTTTGGACGATATACTTCACAACAGTCCCTCCTAATTTTTTCTCCTGCATTTTTACAGTAACAGTAATAGTAATAAACACAGCAGACACGGAATTACTTAAGACAACTCAGATGATAATTATTCTTGTATTATCACTTTTGGTTAATATAATTAATCACCTGTCATTCCACGTGATACCTAATCTGACATCTAAGGAAGTGTGGGTGGAAGTGGGGGTAGTTCAGGAGGTGATTCTGGTGTAACTGTTGGTTAGTACTTGACTAAGAGTAACAGAATCACCGATCATCCTCTGTGCGAACGGGGATGCTCGAACAAAGGTACCTTCCTTATATTGGATGAAACTATTCCAGTGCATATCAAAATTGACATGGAATTGCAAACCACTTATTAACGGGCATTCATATCCGGCTAAGAATTAAATTATTTTAAACGATGTTGCTTATTAGATAGTAAATTCTGGCAAACAAAGCTGTTGGGGCACGTGTGTTGCACAAGCCGTGCCCCTCAGCCCTGTATAGAAAAGAATATGACACTATATCAGTTCAATGACTTGACATTGTATAGTAGATGGAGAATCCATAACTTTTTGATGAATGCCACAGTATAAGCCATTTATAATAAGATGAATAAGATCGGAGAAAGAAATGGCTAAGTTAAAGAAAGATTTTAGGCATGAGATTAAGAAAGTTGCAGAGAATATTGGAGAAGAGATTAAAGAAAATACAGAATTAGCCGAGCATGAAACAGGTATAGATAACGTAAAGAAAGATGCAAAGTCTGTATTTAATAAAATGAAAGAAACTTTATAAAAACAGAAGTCAATGGGAAATCATATTCCCATCAACTCTGTCTTGATATGTCTAGTGTTTAATTTAACCCTACAATATTAGATTAAACTGTTATGACTAGAGACTTTCTTCTAGCCAAATTCTAGCCAAAATTGTTATATATGATAAAGTTGATTTGCAATTTGATGATAAGTCAAATATTTTTAGCCATTGGCGTCGCAATCGTTGCGTCGGTATTGGTGACTGGACTTGCATCCACTATTTATGCACAGTCAAATATGACTGGTGGAAACATGACTGGTGGAAACATGACTGGTGGAAACATGAGTATGCCGATTGCTGGAACCACAGGTGATGGTGGAAGCGACAACGGTGATGGAGATGATGGAAACGGTGATGGCGATGGAGACGGAGACGGTGAGGGCGGAGGAAATAATTAGTAAACATTTATTTTAATTCCTGAAACACGTTTATGACTTTTTATTTTTTTTAAGCTTCATCTGATCTACTTTAAGAATAGATCTACAATCAAAATTAGAATGACTCATATTAATTTGGCCAAAGTTCCAAGCTATTCAAATTTATTTATAGTCTCATTTGTTGAGAGTTTAAGCATAGGCTCAAAAGATCCAAAAATCTTCGCCACTAACACTAATCACTGGAGTGTCATTTAGAAAGTCGCCAAATGCTATCCATTTCGTGGATCCTGCTGATATCGACAGTAGAAGAGATGGATTTAAGAACGATTTGTTAAAGCTTGCTTCTTTTGTTGATATTTTAAGTCTAAATGAAAATGAAGGTAGGTCCTTGAGGAAGGCCTCAGGATTCTCTTCTTTATTGCCGACCAGTAGTTATGATGGTAACGACTTGAAAAACGCCGCAAAGAAACTTTCGTCTAAATTCAGAATGTCTTGAAATCCATACTAACAAGGGAGACGTCATGATCTGATGGATCAGGGACGTCTTATGTTAATTCTATAAAAGTCAAGCAAATACGCTTACGGGTGCAGGAGATTCCTGGGATGCCGCAAATGTCTTGGCATACCTTTTAGAATTAGAATCAACTGAAACTTGCTAATTAGTGACTTATGCAAGAAGAGAAACGATGGACTATTGCGTTGTGATGAACCTGATCATCCTGGTTACAAATTTTGTAATTCCGACTAATGATTAAAAATCTCTTTTTCTAATTTCTAATATATAACACAGACATAACTAGCCAGTATGTATATATCAACAATTGTTGTAATAATAATGCTGTTAGGAACATCAACACCCTTGACAGCTTTAGTAAATGCAACAATAGTAGACTATGATGATGAACCAGAAGAGCAGGAAGAATGTGAAGAGAGAAGCGACTATGATGGTCTATGTAGTGGTATAAATGGAGCAACAGGCATACCATTCTGTGATCAATATAATGCAACAGAGAGAGCTTGGATTTATCCCAATCTCACAAATCCAAGTCATTGTTTGAGTAGAGAACATAATCCAATAGGATTCTGTCAAGAGTTTGACGACCTAACCAATACCTATGAGTACTGTAGAAATGTTCCAGGAAGTGAAGAGTATTTCGAGTATGCAAAAACAGGAGGACCAGATGAAAGCTGTCTCTTTGATGTATATCAGATAAAATGTCAATCATTTCCTAACATGAATGAGACTGCCAGGGAGCAATGTCCTGAAGGTTTTGCAACAAATGAAGATGATTACTGCTTCCCTTTACATCGAGAAGGATGTCCTGAAGGTTATCATGGTACAGATGATGATGAGACAGGTCAATGTTATCCCAATAAGTGAAGGATGTAATGCTTGGGTCCAGCCGGCATATATAGATGAACGTTTCGATTACATCTTGCTAACTGACCAAGAAGAAGGCAGAGGTGACAATTGTTCCGATCCAGGTAATTACTGTCCTGATTACCCTATATTATCCAGAGTGTAAAGATTACTTAGAGACAATAGCTGAATTAAACCAAACCAGAACTGATTAAAAATCTCTTTTTTTAACTTTATGTGTGGCTAGAGCTAGTGGGACTTCTGTAATTAATTTTCCTGGTGCAGGTGGTGGGACCAGCTATCTTCTCATCATTGGCGCTATCATAGCAATTGTAGGTTTAATTTATTTCATCAAGAAGAATCCTAATTTTCCTCCTCTACTGGCTCTGTCCCTTCAGTTGCTGGTGGGAATTCTGCATCTCCTTGATCTGTTAGTGAGGGTTGTCTTTCGAAAATCCCAGTTCAGAATCTTGTTCTAGTTGCTCTAACACGCCTCCTTGTAGTGGGGCAACTGGACCAGATGGGGGAGGTGTTTGTGATTGTTCTCAGAACCCTCACCTTGATTGTATTTGACTATAGTCCTATTATCGAATCAATGTATTCACTATTCCTAAATATAGAAAAAAACTGGTTAGTTGTTACTGTCATCTTCTTGTCCTGATTCTTCGGATAGTTGTTCTTCCTCACGTTCAGATTCTTCTTCCTCACTTTGTAGTTGCTGCTCTTCCGACTGCTCTTCCGGTTCTACGACGGCTTCTTGCTCCTCCAAAACACAGTGACCAGTCTCTTCGTTTAGTATCTGCCTTTCTGGGCATTCAGTCGGAGCACAGAAACCTAAGTCTTCATTAAACTCTAGGTCTTCTTGGCAAACTGGCACAGGTAATTCCTCTTCCGCAGTAACTGGTTCTGTTGTTGCTGGCGGTTCAGCTGCTCCTTGATCTGTTGGTTGCGCTGCTGCTGCTGCTGCTGCTGTAAAACGCTGTCTTGAAGTAAAACACTCTGGCTTCGTGTTAGTGGCAATATCCCTCCTTCACCTTCACTTGGTGGTTGTTGTAAAACCCCATCGCCTTGTGGAGGAGCAAATGGACCAGTTCGGATGCGGTCCAGCTGAACCGGACCGCAGTTCTCCCCGTAGAAATCGCACGACTGACACCAGGTCACAAGTTCCCCCGGATTATACAGATCCGGCTCTGTCCAGCAACATGTCACTACATTAAAATCAGGAGACACATCACATCCACCCCCTTCACCCCAATTGCGATCAGCAGGTTCCGCAAATGCTCGTGAGTATGAACTATAAATAAATGCGACAACTAAGACCGATATCACTACAAAAATTGCGGGCTTACTATACAATGCCAATCTTATCAAGCCGGTGACTTTGACTACTCTCTCAAGGTAGAAACGCTGGATATTACTAGTGATCTTACCAAGGCAGTCCTCCACAGCAAAGTGTCCTGAATCAAGTCTGTGCATCTCGGCGTTAGGTAGATCCTTTAGATAAGCTTCTCCGCCCTATCGAGTAAAGAATATGTCATTCTGTCCCCAGAAAATCAACGACTTTGGCTGACGGTCGCGTAAGAATTTTTGCCATCTTGGATACAGCGTTAAGTTAGTGCGATAGTCATAGAACAAATCCATGTGAACGCGTCGTGCATTTTGTCGTTCCATGAACCTAAAATCCATGTTCCAATTGTCAGGACTGATGGATTCAGGATATTTGTGACCGTAGAGATAGACTTGTCTGATCGCATCAAGTTGTAAAAAACCGTATAGAGGGGCCTCCGTTTCAGAAATACGGTTTTTCCAAAGTCTGTTACGCAGACCATCCCATGCACTGGTAAAGCCAATTTCATAGGCGTTTGCGTTCTGTATTACTAGCCATTCGAGCCATTCGGGATGTCGAGTTATTATTCGAAAACCAATTGGCCCGCCATAGTCCTGCATGTAAAGTCCAAATTGTGTAAAGCCTATTACCTAAGAAATCTTCCATTATCTCAGAGAGTCGATCGAAAGTATAATTGAACTCATCTGGGTTTGGTTGATCAGAGTTCCCAAAACCAGGGTAGTCGGGTGCGACGACATGGAAATGGTCTGCTAAGATAGATATAAGATTACGGTACTGGTGAGAAGAAGAAGGAAACCCATGAAGCAATACCAGCTTCGGATTGGTTGGGTTCCCAGATTCCCTATAGAAAATAGACACTTGTCAACTGTTACTGTCTTGTAGAGCGTCCCTGTATTATACATTTTTTGATTTGAAGCCTGTTTATTCATGACAAATGAAAATCTAGTATCTGTATTTATCCTGTGAGTCTTACCACTACCTTACTGTAAGCCAGTTGTTGTTGTTGCTGTGGAACGTTTGATTATAAGGTCATGATATTCTGAAAAGCGATCTTCAAGATTTTCTGGCACTGCTTTATAAAGACATATAGAACAGTTATAGGTATTTCAAAACCTTTTATTGCTTCATTACTCATGTTTTCAAGTTGGAAGAGCATCCTCATATCTTCCCTGTTCGATTAATTTAGTTGGCAAGGTGGCCAATACATTTAGCCCATTTTTTGATTTCTGTTTTGCCAGTTCCCCAATATCGCGAATACTATTAAGACTTGGTATAGCAGAAAAGCTGCCATCATCATAAAAACCTCCATCAGCTGGGATTATCATTATATCTTGTGAGTTGAACAGGAGTTTTACATTTTAGACTTTGTCAATTGATTCTATGAATTTCTAGTTGCTCTTTTGTATAAATAAGCAAAACATTAATCTGATTGCGATCTATCTCTCTTCTTACATACGCATTAACATTTTCTTTAAATTGTGGCTCGTTACTGTATGTAAAGACAGACGTGGTCACGATCCTTCATTTCTAAAATAATGTTACCCACATAATCCATCTTGTTGTATAAGGCTTCTTGCTCATCGAGGAATTGATTTATCATGTTGTCTTAGGAGCTCAGGTTTACTAGACATACCCATACTCTTGGCCCTAAATGTTTGCAGGAATTGATCCAGTCTTTTGATCATAAGTTTTGGAAGGTGAACGTAATACCAATCCTTACGCCCCATAGCATGAGTATATTACTATGATGCTATTATAGTATTGTTTTGGCTATACGCTGTATGAATTGATATGGAAATTACTACTACTTCTTAGGATCCTGTTTTATCCTTCTTGTGATGTATTGTAATCCTTCTCCTGTAGGGTGAAACTTTTTTAGTTCAGTAAATTCAATTCATAGTCTCTGACTTTCATATGGTTACTGGAGATTTAATGTGAATTTGGTCCATTCATTATTTGAAAGTTATTTTCCTAGTCCAGGTATTTTACTTATTTTACGTCTCGTCACTAGGGAATAACAGAACCATATTTCTGCAGGCATAAATGATAAACACGCATCTTTCAGTATCACTCTTCTACTGCCTCATCCCCTTCACCAGATCCACCACCGGTTTCACTTTCTTCTTCGAAACCTCCGTCAGATTCAGTTGTCTCATCAGAACCACTCCCTGATTCACTCCCCTCCTCAGATCCTCCACCGGGCTCACTTCCTTCTTCCTCACTCGTTCCAATATCTACGGTCTGATTCGTTACTGTAACGGTATCACTTGATATAATGACGTTAACTCCTTCCGGTGGAAATCCGTTTAGGTCTGTATCTGTTGCACCCTCGGTACTAATAGTTGAAGTTCCATTGGCAGGAAGTGGTTCTGCAGGATCTATTGAAATATCTATTTCTCCAGTTAAATTCCCGGATGGAGTGTCCATCGTAAGAGGTTGTGCCGATACCTGTGTAGTACTTAAAATAATTAACCCTAGTCCTGCGCCTAAAGCAAGTTCTAAGACTGTTTTTTTTCATATATTTATGATGGTTTTCTATGATTTGAGTCCGACTAGTCAAATTTCACTGACCTTGTGCGCGCAAAAACAGACCTCTCCTATAATCCAACTTGAAAATATGTAATTCCAGATGATCTAATAACGAAATGGCCATACTTGGCTCTTCGGCTTATGCATCTGAAGAATCTCCATATGATTCAGGGTAACGTGTAGAATCCAATCCAATCCAATCCACTCCAACCCAATCCAAGACGATGGTTGCTATGAATAAAGAAGAGCGTGGGCAGGACAACACGTCACCCCTTTACAACAATTTTTGGTTCAAGGACGGTCTTCTTGCCAGATATATAGAATGAGCTATTAACTAGAACGACAAAGATCATTACGAAGGTAGAAGAAGTTCACAATAGCGAACAGAATCCTAAGAGAGAGAATATTTTGACTAAATCTCACAGTAAGATTATACTCGAAATATTCAGAATCCCACTCCATACATAAATATGTTCATGGCACAAAAAGAATAGAATACTTAGTATTTAGAACCAGAAGAAGGAAAACGAGTGAAATCGTTGATGATTCTGATGAAATTGTTGTCAGGGTGCCATATTCTAAGCCACTTTCGGAAATAGAAGTACTGATAAAAGAAAAAATTAGTTGGATTCTAAGGAAACAAAAAGACTTGTTAGAGAACGAGAAAAATATTGAAATATCAAAACCAGGCTTTACAAAGGAATCGACTTTACCATATTTAGGAAAGAACCGCAATATTGATATCAAAGTATTGGATTTGCAAAAAGAAAAGTCAACAGAGGGAAAAAAAAATTCAATAGTATATAAAAATGGACGTTTTCTGTTTACTATTCACGCCTATACTGATAGTAGCCAAAATTATAATAAAGTTAAAAAGACATTGCATGATGATTGGCTTTACCATAAAGCCGAAATTATTTTTAAAGAAAAAACTGAGATTTTGAGTAAGACATTAGATGTAAAACCAAATAGAATTGTTATAAAAAATCTAAAGAACAGATGGGGGAGTATAACTAAAAATAATAATATTAATCTAAACATAAACTTGATTAAGGCACCTCCACGTGTTATTGATTACATAATATTTCATGAATTGTGTCACTTCAAGATTATAGGACATTCCTTTCGTTTCTGGAATTTGTTAAAACGATATTTTCCAGATTATCCAAAATATGTCGATTGGCTAAACATAAATGGAAAGAATTTGCTCGACTGAATAATGCTGAAGTGAATTACATCAATAGTATTTCCTACTAACATTATGATCCGTCTATTCTCATTTGGTTTGGATCCAAAATGGGACCATTTCATAGTCAGGTAATTAAATCGGCTATCTGCAAGATTATCCGCATATTCAGGGATGACAAAGTCATGTCCAAGTATTATCCAATAGTCATTTCTTATGCCGGTTCTGTTGGATTATCGAAATACTTTATTGAGATAGCATACCAATTGGCACAGACACAAAGTTATAACAGCTTTGTATTTTCCTAAACCGCCTAAAGTATGGCAGAATACTGTTACATCGGGAGCAGTTCTATTAACCCCTAATTATGAGTATGATTATTATGTTGATTATTCAAAATATATTAATCAATTAGGACCTATTGTACATGATTTAAATCAGAAATACAGTGGACAAGTAGGGAGCTACATTTGAAGTTACAGTGAGTACACAAATAGATGGCAACGACACTAGGCTATGCAATATAACTGTTGAGGGTGAAGTTACATGATGGAATAGATATCAAATGCATTGGGAGCGCTTCTGGCTATGGAGCAAAAGCATTGACTCAAAAATGGAATAAGGATATATCTATGAAAGAAACTGCTTAGCTTAGGATTTACTATATTGAATACCATAGGCGATGGGCTAGACAGAGGCACAGGATTTGGTAATCAAGATTCTCAAATATGGTTCATTCCAAAAAATGGTCAAATATGCTAATGATGAGATGAAAGCAGAATTGAGACAGAACGCAAAAGATAGAATGACGGAATATAAGAAAATAATGATGACATAGTAATCATCGATTGCTCAACTACCTTCAATTTTGGAATTGCAATCCCCAATTTGTGGGGTAATTCTGAAATGTCATCTTACATATTGATTTTTAATTTATACACATGAAATTGAATTAGTCTGTATTTTCTCGAATAAATGCTACTAGCAACTGATGACACCAAGAATTGACTTCTTTAGCATGCTTTTGTACTTGTGTGAGAGATGGCAGGATTTAATATGTTAACCCTTCCATGTGTTCCCTCTGATCTCTCTCTATAAAAACAATCAAATTTTGTATTGAAATTATCTTCTGTTTCTCTGACTATTGGCTTCAATACTTTTTTCAGATGATAAGTGGTTATTTTATGAACTGGATTAGTAATATGATTCTTATCTCTGGCTATAACTGAGATGGAGCTAAATAAACTCTCGATTGTCTGATACGGATTAATAGAAGATACTGCGATTCGATAGTGAGCGTAACGCACTGCTAAAATGGGTCGTTTGTTACCAGATCGAATTTGCTCCATATCTGAGATTAATTCTGTTACATCTCCGACATGTCGCCATAATTCCAAATCCTTATGAACTAATGCCGATTCCTATTTCTACAGGTTCAGAAGGTCTTCCTCCTTGGTTCGACTTTTTGATTCTTATATCCTCTTCTTTAAATGATAGCCTTAGCCCAGAAATAAAATAAAGACCGGACAAAGCCTCGTCGATCATTACCGTAGCCTTGTCCAGGAGATAATGATAATGATCACCTTCCATTAAAGTAGTTGCGAACAGTTGTTTTTCATTTAAGTATATATCCTCGTGCATATGAAATAGGACCTCAAAAAGATAAATTGATTCGAGATCAGAAGGAACATTTCCTAATAAAGGTAGAGAGATATTCCAATAAGGCATGCAGATTTTCGTGTATACTCAAATGTTAAACTTTTCATCAGTTGGTTGATCAACTTGAAATTCTTAAATGATCTATCTTGAGTTTATACTGGTACTTGACAGACTATATTACAATATGGAATGTCATTAGATCTCGAATATGCCTAGGTCCTGAAAGCAAATTTCTTCTAAGGATTTATACAGTATCGTGACCTGGGACATTAGTTATGTTTAAACTTTCAAGACTAATAACAATTGGTTACTTTAAGGAATGAAGTGCGTAAATTTAGGTGAGTGTAGGCAATTTAGAAAATTGGTTCTAGTTTGTGGAGGTTAGCGTAGTTATTACTATCATGCATCTATAGTCATAGTTATGACTCTAATCAATCTAGCAAATTTCAACACTAAGCGCTAGTTCCAAGATTAGTAAGAGTAATGTTGTAATGATATAGGCACATATATTTTTCTGCATCTACCATTTCGTGTAATAGCACTTCTATGAAGAACATTAAATTTCCGACATGATGATACTTTGGCGCTCTTCGTTCTTTTGACAAATCTCCTGAGATTTCATCCTTCTATCTGCTTCGACTAGCGCTCTAACAATGATTCAGAATGTAAATGGTGCTATTTTCTTGAATGCTTTAATATAAGCACGATAATTGTTACAATACTATCAACTAAGCTGATGTAGATTAGGTTTCACGAAGCATCATATCTTTATACTGACTATGTGTCTTCCGCATTGGAAGACAAACGTAAATCAAATTTACAACGTTTCATATATTGTAAACCAAATGGTTTATGAATTAGTGTTACTATCTTTATATGTGTACAAATAATGTCTATCAAACGTAATTTAGGAAGTATTGTAGATGGATTTAGCGAACCAAAGAAAAAATTGTTGTATTATCTTAAAGTTATGCGCCAAGCAGGGCTAGAGGATCTGGCTGCAGTGATGAAGATTTCAAGAATGGCAGTCCACAAGCATCTTTCATCCCTACAACAAAGGGGTCTAGTAGAAGTAGTTGAAAATAGAGGACGTGTGGGCAGACCAAAAATGATTTACCAGCTGACAAGTCAAAGTAAGACAGTTTTTCCAAAATCATATAGCGCAATAGCAACACAAGCACTCGATTTCATCGAGAGAAATATGGGTAAGAAAGGCGTTGAAAAGGTTCTGCGAGAGCGTCAGAGTGAACTCTTCGAGCAATACTTTAAGCGCCTTAAAGATATGGATTTTGACAGACAAGTTAAGGAGTTAGCAAGAATTCGAGATGAGGAAGGGTACATGGCTGAATCAAAGAAAGAGTCAAAGGGTGGCAAGAAGCACGTCTTGTTAGAGTATAATTGTCCGATTATACACATCGCCGAGAAGCATTGGGAGGCATGCTCAATCGAGACTGAATTATTTGAAAAGCTTCTTAGTGCAGATATCGAGACAACTCATAGAGCCGCCAAGGGCGATGCAGTATGCAAGTTTATGATAAAAGAAAGAAAAGAGGGTTATCTATAGAACTTTCAGGAGATAAAACTAAAATTGATACATCTTGAATATGTGCGCCCTCAAACTATTATTTTGTATAATTTGTAAACCAGTCTATTTATAAATAGGCAATTCCAAGTATATATGCTGTGATTAGTATCACTAAACCTAAGATTCAAACTTTAAAACTAGGTCAAAATGACAATTCTGCTAAAATGCATCAAGGGAATGTCGCAAATATTCTAGGTATAGCCGGCAGTATGCGAAAAGGTTCTTTCAGTACACATGCTCTAAAATTGGTGCTAGAGGAGGCGAACAGATATGGATCTGATTCCCGAGTGCTCGAAATGCGTGAAGTAAGGTTGCCCATATACGATCCAAGCAGCTCTGTGTCAGAAGAATTGTATCAAGATGTTAATGGTAACCGCGAAAATATTCTAGAGGCAGTTACAGAGGCCATTAAATGGGCCGATGCTTTTGTCTTGGCTTCTCCAGATTATCATGGTTCTATGTCTGGTGCAATGAAAAACTTTCTCGATTATTTCTGGGAAGAATTTGCAGGGAAAACCTTTGGGTATATTATAGCATCTCATGAAAAAGGATTAACCGTTGCAGATCAAATGCGTACATCAGTTCGTCAATGTTATGGGTGGAGTATGCCATATAATATATCGATTAATGGTGCAAATGACTTTAATTCCTCAGGAAATCCAATTAATTCTACATTAGCTAACAGAATAAAGATGCTTGCGCGTGACTTAGTGACATATGGAACTCTAATTAGAAATCAATTTTTGCAGGATGTAATGGACAAAGAAGTATCAGATAGCTACGCTTCTCATTATCGGGAATATTATAACTAGCTTTTTCCAATTTTTCAATAAGGCATATCCTTACCAATCATCCTTCAAGATGCTTTGACTATGTTAGCTGCGAGAAATACATCAATACCTGCACCCGAATCCCTTCCTTAATAAAAGCAAACTTTCGGTGTACCACATCCTGCTCCAAGCATAGATGCTTCAGGTATTGACTTCAGCTCTTTTGAGTCATATCCAAATAGTTTGGCTGGTTACTAAGGTCGAAGAACTAAATTATTATCTCCTGAGCAACATCCTCCTCCAGGTTCAAAACTTACTGAGGGACCACAACATGAGTTACCTGTCAGAGCTACCTTCCCATATCTCTCCTTTACCTTCTCATTTATTTTTAGCAAATCAGTCATGATTTATGTTTACTAGATAAACTATTTAAGTTATCAAGAGAATCTAAGTAAAGTAAGTGTAAAAATGGACACAAAAGCAAATGCTGCAAAATCGGTAACCAATAGAAGGGAATTACCAGTTATTCAGAATTCTCTGCAGAGAAAGGAAAAGAACTTGAGGCAAGACTCGTGTCGATTTGATGGGTACGATGTTGACCTACTTATGAATGAAACCAAGAAGCTCAGGGAATTAACCACAAAAAGAGGAACGCTTGAAATTCTCATTCCTCTTTGCTGTACTACAGATCCCGTACGTTATATAAAATTCAGGAACTCACTGAAAGGATTTAGTAGTAAGACATTAGCCATAAGACTGAAAGAACTTGAAAGGAACGAAATCCTCGAAAGGAGAGCATATAAAGAAATCCCTCCAAGAGTAGAGTACCGTCTTACCAATAAAGGACAGGAGCTCGCTGAATCAGTTGTAGATCTTTTGCAATGGATGCGTAAATGGTCTCGTTCTAGCTCGAAAAGTAGGGCCACGACATCAGAAAATTGATTTTTTTGATATATGATTCATCACGAACCACGAACTTGTTTCTATGATTATGCGACTTGGAGTCGAGAACAACTTATGAATGTGATTCCTTCAGCGAGGCGATAGCAATTAACATAAATTTTTTTCAGTCTGATGTGAGGCTGTCCTTTCCTTTTTTTTGATGAAGAGAAGTAAACCGGTGTCAGCGAATGCTGTATAGGAATGACTTACGCACTTGATCTTGTAAAGTAGAACAATTGAACGGGCATTATTCCTGTTGATAACAAAAAACCACGGGAAGCTCTAGTGATGACGCCTGGTTTATGCCTTTGTATTTGGTTGCAAAAGCGCTATCAGTGGTTATTTGTTGTTGCTACTATCTAAACTTGTATGTGCAAGGTAAAACATGCGATCCAGAGTTTTTAATGACCTAGTCGGTGGCATAGAATACTCAAGTACTGTAATTGGTGTAGCGTTCTGTTCTGACGGGGCTATTGTAAAGACTCTCTTAATGCGCTAGAAAAAAATGAACTCGCAAAAGTCAAACTGATTTCAGAATATATACCGATCGTTCACCGTTCCTAATTTGCAGAGAATATAGACATTTATCTCTAACCATGACAACTAATTGATTATTCTTCGAAAAGATTCCTTTCTTTTATATATATGTATAATGAAGATGCTGTTGAGAAATGGCTATACTTAGAATATACAAGCAAAAACCAGCAGACATGGATCTTTCCAAACTGGTGGAGACAATTAGTGAATCAGGTTTAGAAGATGGATTGCAAAAATTTTATGATAAACCTCTTGAGAAGGAAACTAAGTGTATTGTAGCAGGACCTAGTTTTCTGCAGTTCCTAAGTAAATTATTTCGAATCCAGATATCTGGCGGAGACATCATACAGTTTGAACATAAGGGTCATGGTAAATACTATATGCTTTCAGCAACAGGAACATGGGACGAAATAATAAAATTAAGTTAATAACAAGAGAAGAGCAAAACGAATGTCTTTTGTCCATTTTCAATGTCCCATGATTTATCTATCCCATTACTTTACAACTCGCATGACCGCACATTCTCTCTATTTCAGAAATATTGTAATTCAAAGTGCAACAACAATAATATATAGAACAATTTCTCTTACCGATACATACACTCAATAGATCAGCAGTGTACATGAATGGAATAAAGCAGCTTCTTTAGATCCATGCTAAGGAGCTTATAAAACTGCAAATAAGCCTTTGGAGCCTCTTTATTAGTAACGGAAGTAAAGTGGTAGATATGACAGAGTTTGGAAAACCCCAACCCTGCCGCAATAAATGCGGTGCCTGGATCTATTTTGATAGTAATTCCAAGCCAGCTCATCCTTCACCGGACAAATGGATTCCTTTACAGGTACTCGGTAGATGCGGGTCTAAGGACAGGTCGAGTGCATCAGTGCCCGAATTGGTCAGAATTTCAACAGTCTAATGGTGTAGACCAGCAGCAGGGACAAGCACTTACAAGACGACCAACTACCGAGACAGCAAGATCGGCCATAACAGAAGCACTTTCTCGGTACGATATAGCACTTTCAATAGCACAAGCAGCGCCGTCGGTATCTGATAAACAAGATCTTATTATAGCCATGCTGGCTGATCTGCTGAACAATATTGGGAAACTAGTTGGTATATTATCAGAACAGCAAGAACAAAGGACAATCCAGTACGATAGGCTCTTTCAGGTGCTAGATAAGCTGATAGAACTGAATAAAAAGCAAGAACAGAAATGACTCTCTCATTAGCTATTAGCCCAGAAAAACTTTCAATAGTCAGGTATATAGAATGAAGTGTACTGACTGACATAAGCCTCAAAGAAATGGCAGGTAACCGCTAGTCACCCATAAGAATGTGATTTCATTATCCAACAAGATGATGGAGTTGGTATCATTGGGGATTATGTAGGCTTCAGCCTTACGAAACCATAAAGTTCCTTGCTCGGGTTTAATACTTGCCTTCATTTTTGCTTTCAATTCCGGACTTATTTCCTCCGGTTTTTTAATATGAACTTTATTGATATGTTTTAAAGCTGTTTTCATAACTAGTTCTTCAGTACTTGTGGTCACCATATGAATTTGGAAAGATAAATTGTAAGCTTCTATTCTGTGATACATATATTTAATCAGGAACCCAGCCCAGCCACAGCTGTTTCAAGATCGATTAATGTTCTGCTAAGACAGACTTAACTCTCGAGTGTTTAAGTTCAGCAAGAACCTTTGGTTCAGCAATTCTTAATTGAGATCCCATTAAATTGCTTCCTATTTATTTTAATATAACCCAGAAATATAATCTCCTATGCGTCGAACTAAGACTAAGTCGCCCAGAGCCGGAGATAAAGAAAAAGTGGAGTTGCCGCCCGCTGAAGATTCAATGAATTCTCCGTCGAAGAAGAAAGTAATACAAATTAAGCGTGTTTATGAATGCAAAACGTGTGGATTGCAATTCGATTCTCGTAAACAAGCTTTAACACACGTATGCAAATATAAGAGAATTAGAGCTTAAACGGATTTTATTTGATGATTTTTACAAGCTCCCATGGCCGATGAAGACTTGACAGAACCAAGTAATGACATTCTTATTAAATATCTTTATATTAGATGGACTAGATAGTATTGGCCTGGTCTGCTTCTAGGTCAGAAATGCATTTGAATTGTCTGGCTTTAGAGTCGATTGGTATCTCCCACATTAATTGTCCATGGTGTCGTAAATTTGAGTAGCCTTTGCGGATAGTCAAAGTGCTTACTGAGAACAGTTCTATTAAAGTTCATCACACAAGATGTCAACTGGCCTTGTCGTTACGTTACAGTGACTTTGCTGTTTGCTGAGATAAGTTGAGATCGGGTTTGGTAAATAATATCCCCGTAGTGCGATACTATGATAGAATAATAAATTGCCGACAGCGAACTAATCTGACGATCGGTATCTCCTCTTTATCTGGTTATCTATAAATTTTTTTCTTGTTTAATGCATTTTGTTCAGTTTGTAGAATGTCATAATCGTCGCCAGGTACTAACTTCTAGTTACATATCTGAGTTGGTTGGGGGGATTTTTTAGCTGCATGAGATATCGACAATCTAATTCTGTATAATTTTGGGGCTTTCTTGATAGATTAAAAATTCGTCTGGATTACCGATCTTTAGATGGCTCTGCTTAGAAAGTAAAACTGAATCCGGCTCTCGTGACTTGAAAAACATGATCCACCGTTTCTTTTCAAGTGTTGAATAACCAAGGTCTTAGCAATTTAGTTAAAAGTGGCATTATCAAATAGGTCATTAATATGACCGTTATTGTAATAGCAATAACAAACCTTATTGAATATGGGATAGATAGCATTTCGGTTATGAAATGTATTTGGGGAACTAGAGTTAGTAATAGAAGAGAGATAACAGGAATAGTAACAATTACCATTTTATACCGCGGTGGTGAAATTAATGGCACTAAGTCTGAAGATTTTTTAGAATAGGGAGTAAACCAAAACTCTAATCCTGTTAATTTTTGTACATCAGGATCAGCCTGTACTAGTTCCCTCCCTTTTTGTAACCATTTATTTCTTATCGATGAATTCTCCCACTTCGTAAGATTATCATAATTATTAAATCTGAATATGATAACATATTCAGGCTTAGATTCTTTATCAGTTGGTCTAATTATATCGATGCCCATACTACCTTCTTGTCTGGATACTTCCTTGGAGATACCTGAAAGCCATTCTTCAAATTCTTTAATTTTGTTCTTCTTAGCAATGCGTTTAACAATTACAGTAACTGGTAGTAAATGCTTGCATACTTTTGTTATCAATATTTTTTTCTGACATATTCATATTCCTTTTGATTAAAATAAATAATCTTATAATGTAATAATTTAAGGGAAAATATTAGGACAAAGAAGTTTCAAGATATACCCTCTTGAGCTTAAACTGATCTTTCGGTAATCTCTTCATATCCAACTCTGTCTACCCTTATTTTGTTAAGGAAGTTTTACTATGGTTGTCTTAACTTACTTCACCCTAACAACGTCTACCTGACCGCTATGCAACCAATTCCTGAGTTCTTCGTGGGATGGCTTGGCATCATGTTTGCCTGCTAGCTGTAGATGCAGAAGAGCATAGTTGACCTGATTTAATAATGGCTTATTTGCTTCATCACCTTTGCGTGCTTTCTCTTTTAGGTCAGACGGTATAGTATCCCACCAATCATTGAAACTTCTTATCATTATCATAGATCAGCACGACAAACATTTAAAGGTTCAATTTTTTTTAGAAAAATGTAGAAAATTGAATAGAATTTGTTATGTACATGAAATAATCAAAGAATGATTAAATGATCAGAGAAATAGCTATATAATAGCAAAAGATCAAGAATGACTTAATGGCAAACAAAAACTGAACGTGGCACCATACGATATATCATTTGAACTACCAACATCAACTTCCATACGTCTAAGTCGTTCTGAATTATTTTCAGCCCATATCCTTCTATCGTATTCATCTATGATTCCCTTGTATATACAAGCCAAGGCCGGTGCCGCTAACGGACCTCGTTACAAAATTTGGCCGAATTAGCTGTCTGGTCTAGTTTTCGAAAAGTCCAAACGTCTTATTCAAGATGGTAGTTAGCTTTCGCTCCAAATCAACGACAAAATCAACATTTATTCTACAAAACATTGTAAGGACTCGATAGAGTAGAATATTCTTGTCCATTGCGAAAGATACGATAGAACAAAACAAGTAGTATCATAATCTGCCATACATCAGACAATAGGAATCAACACCTATGATGGGGTACCATTTGGATTACTCTGTAAATCCACGTTCGACGGCTCGGCGACGGCTTAGACGACTCTTACTGAAGAACTAACAAATGGTAAACTATCCTGTGATTGCAATAATTAAAGGTCGTTTGACTAGGATTTCTACCTGGCCGTCCTACTTACCCACCTGCTCCACCTTGCAAATAAAAAGAATCGTCATGACTCGTTTAATAGTACGGTAACGTAGAGATGTATGTGTTATAGCACTACAGCTATGACGCAAGCGACATAAAAAATCGTAAATGACACAGCCGTTAATATATCAGGTCCTACCTTATCATAATATTGTGAATCAGTATTAGAAAAGGTTAAGAATTTGATCGTTCTTCAGTGTTGAGCTAAATCAGTCAAAGTAGGTCAGGGGCTATATCTAATTGGCTTCACTACCACCTTGTTGATTCAGGAAGGATCAACCGCTTCAAATTCGCGATATAGTTATTTAGATGTCAACCTTTTACTAATGTTTACTACTAATACAAATTATCTAGTAGATATATTTCTATAGTAATATCCATCGTCTTTGTATATGATTCATTGACCAGTACGATGATTTACAAGAAATCCTAAGTGCAAAAAAAGGAGAATAAATACAACTATAGTGCAACACAAGTTCTGATTTTGACAAACAAGAGTTAATAAGGATCATGCACATAACCCTTTTATGTGTTCTATTATAGGATATAAGGGTCAATTAATCGTAGCACCGTTATTGGTAAATAGTCTTAAACGAATGGAATACAGAGGTTATGACAGTGTAGGGATAGCCACAATAAATAATGGGAGGATCCTGGTTAAGAAGGGCGTAGGGAAGGTAATAGATGTCAATAAGAGGCTTGACTTGAGTAATATGGAAGGTCACGCGGGTATTGGACACACTAGATGGGCTACTCATGGCAGTATTACAGAAAAAAATGCTCATCCTCATTACGGCTGTACAGATAGTATGGCCATTGTGCACAATGGAATTATTGAAAATCACAGCGAGTTAATGGAAGAGCTAATTGACTTAGGTCACGTTTTTAAAAGCGATACCGATAGTGAGGTAATTGCACATCTCCTCGAAAGATATTACGCCGAACATAAAAATATAAAGAGGAGCATGATCGAGACATGCAAAAGACTAAAAGGAGATTATGCATTTGTGGCAGCATTAGAGGACGGCACGATATGCGGATCAAGATGCAACGAGCCGCTAATGATTGGATCAGTAGATACAGGATACTTCATCTCTAGTGACGTCCTAGGGTTTATAGGATATACTGACAAAGCTATTTTTCTAGAGAATAGAGACATTGTGGTCGTCGATTCGAAAACTCTTCAAATATATGATTCAGACGGAAATACTGTAACTAGATCACTTACACAAGTAGCATGGGAACTAGCCGCGATAGACAAAGGAAAATATGCTCATTACACCCTAAAAGAAATCCATGAACAACCTATCATAGTAGAAAAAGTAGGAGTCCAAAATTTAGATAAGATAGAGGAATTTTGTAATGTCCTGAGAAATTCCAAGACATTATTTCTTACAGGCGAGCGGAACAAGTTACCATTGTGCTTTAATTGCTAAACATATATTATCAAATTTTGCAAAAATTCATGCTGAAACTGTGGTATCAAGCGAATTTCAATATACAGTAGGTGGCATTGACAACACTTCTGTTCTACTTGCCCTTTCTCAGAGCGGTGAAACAGCAGACGTTTTGCAGGCTGTAAATACTGCAAAGCATATGGGAGCTAAAATACTTTCTATTGTGAATGTTCCGACTTCGTCCTTGGCCAGAATCAGCGATTCATTTTTGACTATCGAGTGTGGACCTGAAATAGGTGTAGCTGCAACCAAAAGTTTCACGGCTCAATTGTCTTTAACTTATATGATAGTAGATACATTAAGCAATGGTTATTTAGGCTTTAAAACCGATAAACAATTTCTTGTTGGTGCACTTCATGAAGCATTAGCTGCTGAAAATGAGATATATAGTATTGCAGTGAAGCTTCGAGACGCACGGGATATTTATGTGCTCGGTAGATCAATTCATTATCCTATTGCACTTGAAGGAGCGCTGAAAATAAAAGAACTGTCTTATATCCATGCAGAAGGCATAGCAGCGGGGGAATTGAAACATGGACCATTGGCATTAATTGATGGAAATAGCTACGTAATAATTATAAATCCTAACGATACTACTTCCGATAGTAATATTGCTAGTGCTCATGAAATAAAAGCAAGAGGAGCAACGATAATTGGTATTTCTAATACGCCAAATGAAGTATATGATATATTTATCAAGATCCCATTCGTAAAGTGTAATGTTATCTATCCTATTTTTGAAGTATTACCACTTCAGATTCTGGCATATTACCTGTCACTCGTAAGGAATGTAGATCCAGACTATCCACGCAACCTTGCTAAATCAGTTACTGTGAAATAGAATAGCAGGCGTACTAAGACTAGTATGGTAAGTAAGATCACAAATACTCCGAATGTAGCTAAGACTCCATAATTCATACTCTATAACATAACTCGGAGTTAATGTCAGTTAGATTATTGTGTTAGTTTCATAATCAGTCATCGCCAAAAAACCAATTGACCATATTGTACAGTCAGTTCGTTCAGAATGAATTGCCTTAATATCGTTCAATCATCGTTCAGAGTAGCGTTCAATATCTTAGCGTGAGTCGCTATCTTTTACAAATATCTAATTAATGAGTTCTCTTCCGAGGTCTAATTGAGATTGGCTATTGGTAGACTAAATGAGAATGTTGCTCCAGGACCGTCCTTGTTGTCCTGAGCCCAAATTCTGCCACCTTGAGCTTCTACAAGGTTCTTACAGATATATAGCCCGAGACCGGTGCCCTGATTTGATCTTGTAGAGAATTTTGAAAATAATCTCGGAAATATATCTGGATCTATTCCACTTCCACTGTCAATTACACTTATTACAATGAATTTATTGTCCTTACTTACCTTCTTCGATATGGTAATGGTTCCATTCTTTAATGAGAATTTTATCGCGTTACTAATAAGGTTTGATATTATTTGCATTACCCTATTCTTATCACAAATCATTTTAGTAATATTAAGGGATCCGGCACGATATTTCGATTTATTTGAGTGACTTCTGATCATCTTAGCAAGCTTAACTTGTTTATCGCTTGTACAGATCTACCTTGTTTCTAAAATCATCAATAACCTCATCAATAACCTCATCAATATCTATTGATTCCTTATTCAACTTTAATATCTTACTATCAATCCTTGTCACATCTAGGATATCGTCTGTTAACCTATGAAGTCTTTTTGCATTCCTATTAATTACTTCTAGAGTTTCCTTCAATTGAGGATCGTCTCTATCAAATATTTTTTCATTTCTAGCCAGTGCAATTTCAGATAGTCCCAGTATTGGCTGTATAGGTGTCCGTAGTTCATGAGCTGCTATATTGATGAATTCTTGCTGAATTATATTGTTGGATTCCAATTGTTTGTTGAGCATTTCCAATCTTTCCGTGGAATCCTTTAATTGCTCGTACAAGTCCGTTTGCTTACGAATGATATAGATTATGGATGCATAAGATGAAGCTACAGAAGGGATATTCGAATATGTTGCAATTCCTCCTGCCTGGTACGGATCCTTTAGCGTATCATCCTTGAGCTCCCATACCATAGATTTTGAATTATCTACTACCATTATTGTGATTTTTGTGTTAACTGATTTATCAGTTACAACTAAGTTGGCGTTTGGAATCTTTTTTCTGATTTTATTCACCTGTTCATTCACATCTACAAATCCATTGTTGTACTTGTCTTCAGTATGATCATCACCCTCAACATCGTGAGTATAACCATTAGGACTGGCCCAATTGATATCTTTTTTTGAATTGTCGTACACGGGAACCAAGATAGTTAGATTGATCCCCCTCTGTAATGCATTTTGGTAATGATTCAATGTGTAAGCGTCTGCAGCTAAAAGAAATGTCTTTGCTGAGGCAAACATTACCAGGATTTCACGTCTTGCTGAACTCATAAGATCAAAAGCACGTGATATCGAAGTGCGAGTGTCAGTTATGACTTGAATCACAGGGTGCTCGACGCCTTCCTCTAATTCTTTAATTTTTTGTTCGGCAGGGGTAGCCGTACTCCAAAGAGTATCAAATATGTACTGCCCATGTTCAACAACTTCCCTTACGCTGCCTATATATTACCTCGGTGAGTGGAGCGCCTTCCTCTAAGACAGTGGTCGCCATATACTCTGACTCACTTATTGCAATTCCTCCTCTCACCCCATCTAGATGTCTCAGTTCGTCTACTAGATTCATTAGCTCTTTACAATGGTGGAGATTCTCATTCGTTATTTCAGTGAATGCACGTATCCTTCCTCCCCTTTTTCGTATATTCTTGTAACCCTTTCTATACTCCTTAACATCTACTACTATTGATGGTGCTTTTTTGTCGAAAAAGATATCCATTCTTTCGTTCACATTATTCATGAAATAGATTCCCCTTCCTACTGCTTTTTCAACACCGTAAAGAACTTCTGATTTCTTGTCTTTGACTGGGGGGTATTCCTGAATTGTCAGTTCGATGGATCTCTAAATGGCTTAAGCATATATAATGATACTTGAACTGGCAGATCAGTTGTATCTAGTAGGTACAGTTGATTAGATTTCAGCGACTTTTATGTATTAGGAATCCAAATCAGTGGGCCTTTTTCTCATATTCAGCGAGAAGTCGAGAATTGTGGTTCTGAATCCACGATATTTCTCGGTTATACAATAGGTCTGTTTAACAGATTGAGTAGTAAACTATCCTTTGTTTCTAACGATATCTCTTCACGAAATAGAGGTGGAACCAGGTAGCTAGTGTATAAACTTTCATCACTTGGTTAGATACATTCTCATGTAACTTTCCCAAATGCGGATGTTCTAATAGCATTAGAATCCTTTATTACAAACTGTAATTGAAGCCAAAAAAACGAAACAGTAATTGATCGAACCATATAGTTTGGAAGGGAATACTCAACTATATCTTAAATTAGGTAACACTACAAGGATCTGGCATAAGGAGAAGGATTTCCAAACGTTATGGGTAGTGTGGATGAAATGTATATTTGCATTTAAACGGAACCGGTGCCAAATTTAGATTCCTAATTTGCTATTTTGTCTATGATAATGATGATGATAATGATGTTGGTCTGATTAGATTCCATCCTACTTCTCGTAATCTTATTTTTGTGGCCAAAAGGTGAATACTCTCGAGAATAACAGAGATTTTTCAAATTTCTCTAAGATCAGTCGTTTTTCTATAGATTAATCGTACGACACAAATTTGTAGATAATAATTGTTCCTAATAAAGAAATTTGAGTCATTGACTAATAAACCACTGATGATAACAAACGAGATAATAGATAATTTAGGGAAAGATTTAATCCATCCTCATTACCATAAATATCATGCTAGGAATGTATGTGATACTAGTCTTAGGCTTTGGATTAGGATTACTTTTAATAAGCTCGAATCGGAACTTATGCCCAACTAGATAAAGAGACACCAACTGGAAATCTAACTGAGGATGTAGACATCTCGATAAGTCCGGGAGAGGAACTCCCTGCTAATGGAACCGTAAGCGTTAGTACCGAAGGAGCAACCGATATGGATATCAATGAATTTCCTCCACCAGGAGTCACGGTCATAATTCAAAATGACAAAGTAGTTGTAACAAATAATCCGGTTATATATCAATAGTGTTCGCATCGACCTATTTATGATGTAGTTCCGTGTCGTAGATAGTCTAAGCCTTACAACAAATCCAGGGATGACGTCCTCTATTTTTTAGATGTTAGTTGCACGGCTCCAAAACCTAAGGATATAGATTGACACGAAACTGAGTCGTCTAAGTCGAGGTTTACGCTATATAAATAATACAAATGAATACATCAAAAAGGAGGAATATAGAAATCTTATCAAGAATATAGAATTTAATTACTGTATTGTCCTAAAAAAGGTATTCATGTATTCTATATGATCGACATAGAAATCTATAGACTACGATAATTATATGGTATATGAATTAATAATTAACAGCAGTGAGTCAAACTAAATGGAATCCAAAATGGGTTTTAAATTAATGATTGCTGCAGTACCTTATGATGGCATCAACGATACCAGCAAGTTACTCTGGCAATCTCTTTGCGCAGGGACCAGTAACACTTAATGGGGCTGGTGCTACGTTCCCGTTCCCATTGATAGATACTTGGAGAGTTGAATACCAGACAGTTGAACCAGGAGTGAATATCAACTATCAATCAATAGGAAGCGGGGGAGGAGTCAAACAGTTCACAGAAAAGACTGTTGACTTCGGCGCAAGTGACGCTCCGCTAACTCCAGAAGAAGAAGCTAATGCACAAGGCGCAGTACATATCCCGGAAACTATAGGTTCAGTGGTAGCGGCTTATAATATCCCAGGAGTACCAGACAAGGGCTTAAAGTTAACAGGTCCAGTCTTAGCCGACATTTTCCTGGGAAAAATTACTAAATGGAACGATCCTCGGATTGTTGAATTGAACCCCGAATTATCGCTACCCGATGCAGAAATAACTACAGTTCATCGATCGGATGGTTCAGGAACAACTTTCGTGTGGACTGACTATCTATCAGCCATTAGTCCAGAATGGAGCGACCAAGTAGGCAATGGGAAATCAGTCCAATGGCCTACTGGCTTAGGTGCTCCAGGAAATGAAGGTGTTGCAAACGCAATTAGGGGGAGTGAGAACGCTATCGGTTATGTAGAACTCGCATATGCGTTGACGACCGGAATGCCATTTGCATTTATCCAAAATCAGGCTGGTAATTTCGTAGAGCCAACGTTGGCTTCAACAGAGGCCGCTGTATCAGCATCAGCTGGTACGCTACCGGCAGGAGATGCATCATGGACTAATGTTACATTGGTAAACGCGCCGGGCGATGATTCCTACCCAATTGCCAGTTTCTCCTACTTGCTATTATACAAAGAATTAGCTGACAACCCCACAATGACCGATGCTAAGGCTAAAGCGCTCACAGACTTTGTCAAGTGGGCAATAACTGACGGACAGCAATTTGCTCCAGAATTAGAATACGTGCCTCTGCCCGACGAAGTAGTAAATCTGAATCAAGACACTCTTAGTCAGATTACTTTCAACGGAAATCCCGTAGCTAATTCAACACAAGGATAACAAATAGGAGACCATAACCAAAGGTCATAACCGTCCGAACTTATTTTTTCCTTTTTTGGATGTAATAAATTCACTCTAGCTTTCATTGTATAGAATGAGAATGCTAAATTGCAAGAGTTGTCCTTTTTGGGTGAGGTCTAGCGACCTAGGATTTTAGTAGTATTAATAGCCTAGTCATCGTAGAACAACAGCAATTATAGTTTCTATTTTTCTAAATTCTTTTTATTCAAGTTCTAATCAAATAATTTATCATACTACTTGGCAGAACAAATTAAACGACCGTTCGGAGTCACGATAATTGCCATTCTGACTATTATTGGCGGAATATTATTAACTTTTGGAGGGATTTCATTACTGGCCTATGGTGCATTCTTTATTTCAGTTCCTATTGATGTATTCATTTCAGAGCAAATGCAACAACAACAGAAGGAACAGCTTCAACTGCAACAACTACAGGAGCAAGACCTACCGAATGCAGCAGAATTACAGGCCCTCGCCCTATTCCTTGGTGGCGTCGGGATAGTGATAGGTGCAATCGTACTCGCAGTTGGAATTGGATACTTGGTTGTATCTTACGGCTTATTGAAAGGAAAGGGATGGGCTTGGATTATAACTGTTATATTAACAATTATTGCAATCGCAGTCCAAATAGTCTCTGGAATAACTGCAAGTATGTTCAACGCATCATTTATCGATGACACGAATAGTTTTGTGACTGGGATCATTGCTCAGATAGTAGGTATAGCTATTAATGGAGTAATTCTCTACTATCTCTACCGTCCAAACGTAAAGGCTTTTTTCGGGAGATCCCTCCCCTCAAACAGTATTCAAAGATAGGAGAATCATTTGTCACGTACCTAAGATTTAGACAATCCTATTGCAGCTGGCCTATTTAATGCCTCTAAGGTCCCAAGTGGTGTCTATCCGTATGGCATAAGAAACAGCTATGGACTGGTTTTTGACCCGTTGACAGGAAAATTATGGGATAGTGAAAATGGACAAGGATTTGGTGATGAGATTTAACTTGATTGACTCTGGTTTCAATAGCGGATGGAATAAACTTCAAGGGTTTTGGAAAGCAGATACATATTTTGGAGGTATGTTCCAGCTGATGCGATTCCTGAAAGTGATCTCCTCTCAGAAAATAGCACTTATAGTCACCCTGATTTTGCATGGAACCAAACTGTAGGTGTTGCAGCGATAAGATTTCTTGATAGTGAACAGTTAGGTGACCTATTGGCATCAGATATTAATAATGGTAACGTCTATCATTTTGATTTGACTAATAAAATAATAATAATAATAATAATAATAATAATAATAATAATAATAATACCATCAACGGCAATAGGGATTCGTTACTACTCGACGGTCAGCTTTCTAATAAGATTGCAAATACAACGGAGGAAAGTAATGAGGTACTATTTGCAACAGGGTTTGCTGGTGTTACCGATTTGGAAGTTGGACCAGACGGTTACTTGTACATATTGACATTCCACAAGAGCCAGGGATCTATCTATAGGATTGTACCTGATACTTGAGTAGCATAAATGGAATATTGCCAATTCATGAGTAAGTGTACATCGAACTCATTCCAAGCCTTGTCGTTGATTCGGGATCACAATGGATTTCACATTGAAAAAGCTTGACGAAGCTAGATTATAAAGACGGCTCACTCACAACAGTAGTCCAAAGACCGTCTTTATTGCCTTCGGCAGATTGTGTAAGGTTCTGTGTTCGGTATATTTTGCCTGACAATTTCCATTCCTCTTTTCTTTCATCCCACGAGAGCGTAGGATCACTTGCCAAACCCAGAGTAGTAGCAAGCATTTCCATTGCCATATCTTCAGCATAGTCACCTGCTCTTTGAGCAGTTTCTCCAGTCGAATGGTGTTCAGAAAGAAACCCATAATGGTTATTGTTGGATGGTCTAGCTAATCCAATAGATGCGGCAATCAGTCTATTTGGTTCGTTGGTAGCAGATCTCGCCATGACACTAAATACTATCTGGCCCGGTATAATGTGCCTTCTGCCTTCTTGCACGCTAACTATTCTACATTGTGAAGGCATTATGCTGGAAACAGAGACGAGATTAACATCAGATATTTGGGCATCGTTTAAGGCTAATTGGAAGCTTGTAAGATAATCCTTGTGAATCCCTTTGCCTTTAGTAAAAAACATAATCTTAGGTAGGTATGAAACAGGATCTGAGGTAATATGCATACGGATACAAGTTTATTAGAATGCTTATAAGTAATTCGCTGCCTGAGTTATAATAGTAGAATTCATTTCTCATAGATCCGGTGGCAAGCATAGTGAAGCATAGTGCAATAGGAAATTTCTCGATTGGTATATGTTGAGGCTGCCAAAAAATCTTAAATTAATATTCATGGTTACAAGCAAATAGTGACCACAGTACACAAAGAACGAGTTTCAATTTTACCGTTATTGTTGATTAATTTCGTTGGAACCCTTGGTTTTAGCATAGTTCTGCCTTTTCTGGTCTTTTTGGTTACTGATTTCGGTGGAAACGCATTGGTTTATGGTATTCTTTCTGCAACATATCCAGCATTTCAACTGATTGGGGCTCCACTATTGGGAAGATGGTCTGATGTCTGATATCTATGGAAGAAAAAAATTTTGTTGGTAAGTCATTAGTACTCTTGCTGGATGGATAATTTTCCATCTCGCCTTATTTTTGCCAGATAATGAGCTGTTTAGTGTTAACTCTGCGATACTTGGAACTTTTGTTATAACTCTTCCCTTAGCTATTCTATTCCTAGCAAGAGCAATTGATGGCCTTACTGGTGGAAACGTTTCAGTTGCTGACGCATATGTTGCAGATATTTCGTCGGATGAAAACAGGAGCAGAAACTTTGGGAAAATGGGGATGGCTTCTAATCTCGGTTTTGTTATCGGACCTGCTCTTGCAGGAATTTTGGGTGCAACTGTGTATGGGGAGGTACTGCCTGTGTTGGTGGCCTTATTTCTTTCTTTAATCGTCTTGGTGGTAATAATCTTTGTATTGAAAGAATCGAAATCTTCAATCGTCACACAAATTCCAGAAAAAGATAACGTGGGTAAGGTTTTTGCATTTGAATGCAAGGAGTGTTACAAGGCAGCTAATCTCAAAAGAATGAAATTGCGAGACGTCTTCAAGCTAAAATATATTTCATTCTTACTTATCCTATACTTCCTTATTTTTGTTGGATTTAACATCTTTTACACCGCTTTTCCAATTCATGCAGTATCTGGTTTAGGATGGACAGTAACAGAACTGGGAGTATTTTATGCAGTCTTAAGCGGCATCATGATATTGGTGCAAGGACCGGTACTTCGAAGAGCATTAAAAAAATTCTCCGAAGAAAAATTAGTGATAATTGGTAGTGCTGTTTTAGGTTCAAATTTCGTGTTGTTTGTATCGTCAGAGTTTTCCTTTATTTATTTGGCGGCGGTTTTATTTGCAGTTGGTAATGGACTTATGTGGCCATCCATATTATCGATCCTCTCCAGGCGTGCAGGGACTATCTATCAAGGGGTAGGTACAGGGCGTAGCAGGTAGTGTTACAGGGGCAGCTAGTATCATTGGGGTAACTACAGGTGGGATATTGTACAATGCGTTCGGATTCGGTTCTAGTCAGTGCCGGTGTAATATTTGCTGTATTTGTCTTATCATTTAGACTGTTAAGATACAAAGAGTAAACTTGTGCCAATTTGCGGACAATACGAGAACAATGTCCACCTACACGGATTAATTTTATTTGTTTCTTCACACTGACCGCACCATTCCAGAATACAATGGTTGTTCATGTTATAGATTGCCTACTCACTACGCCTACGCCGACAATTGCAAAAACAGTAGTTTTACTAATATAATTAGGGCAACTTGACTCGGTAATACGGATTTTTTTATGCATTAATAACGCATCAGACAACTGGTTGAACCGTTTATAGGTTTACCATTAACCAGTGTAAAATTACATATTCTTGGTCAATATTTCGTATTTGGATGCGGTTATATTCCTCTGAGTACATAATATCATAGATGTCGTCCATAGTCATTGAGGAAGCTCAAATAAAATCTCACAAGGAGCGAGTAGCGACAGCTAATTTGGCGCAAAACAAGAGCCAAGTCCATCGAGTTATGGAAAAGAAGATTCGCAAATACTTTCTTATATGTGAAGCTTGCTTTTGGTGTGTATCCTATTGTGAAAAACTCTATTATGACTATGAGAACTCAACGAGATCACAAAATATAACTACACAATGTGCTAGCTGTCCAGCCTGCGGGTACTGACAGGGTAGTCGAGTTGTTTCCAATATCATTCGGTAGATGTGATAAACCTTCTACAGGAGAGAGTTTTCACTAAACATTGGTAAACTGCATATCTCATGTACTAGACTATGAAAAGAAGAGCCAAAGAATGACGTGGTTGAGATGCACAGAGTGTGGTACAGTTGTGGGATGGCTTGAGGACAATACGCCTGTCGTAGAAGGAAAAGTAGTTCGACTGTCCTATAAGGAAAAAGAAAAACTAAAATAGCTTACGCATTACTACTAGTAGTAAGTATCTATACAGTGCAATGACAATACTATGCGTCAGGGTATCTAGCTTTTAAGCCTTGATTCCATATTCATCTCTAGGTTCTAGTCGAAATATCTTTTAGCCATCTACGTTTAAGATGCACATCAGGCGAGAAAGCGAAATGTCTTCTAATAATAGATCATCATATATAGTAACTTGGATAAGCATTAACTGAGATGGAAGGTCCTCCATTGTGGGGTTGGGCAATCGTAGTTGGGACTATAATAGCAGCCAAATTCATTTACCGATGGAAGCTAACGAAGGAATTTTCTAATGACACAATATACAATGATCAATCATTAAATAGAAATAAAGGAAATTCGGCATCTATGAAAAATGGAAGAATAATTGATCACAAATACGTTCCAAAATGGCAAATATTTGAATCATGGAAAAAGTCTAGGGAATAAACTCTATTGAAATCTCAAGCCCCATTGTAGCTGTATTATGGTCAACAACCTATAAAGAAACTATATCCACAATTTCTAGACTGTTCAGTACCGATAGAGATAGATATTCAGTAAAGACTCTCTCAGTCTAACGTATTGTCTCTTCCATAAGCCTAATCAGCCTACTCAAACGAATTGTCGGCTATGTCATACAGCTAAAAAAATTCAGTGGCCGCAACCGCAGCCGCCCATACCACCATGTTCGTGATGGCTATGGCTTTGTTCTGAACATGTTGGACATTTATCAGCAGTTTCTATCTCGGACATAAACATCGTACCACAACTAGTACATTTTAGTTTTTGAAGACCTTGCATATTAAGCCGTGATCAGAGCTCACCTAATTAAAACTTTGATGAAGGCATTATATGTTTATGAGCAATTATCATAAAACTATTATAGCCACGAGATTTATAGTATGCCGATAGGGCTAAAGCTTCATCAAAGAAACGATCATCTACCAGGTCTTCGAAAAAAATGACATCTACCAAATATGATGTTGTTATAAAGGCCAAGGCGACCAGTACCAGAATTGTTGATATTAGCAATGTAATCGTAGGGCTCGAGAGCAATGACAAGGGACAAGTTACTGGCAAACACTATTCGGGAGTTCACTGGGACATTGTGGAATCGACTATGCTGGCAGATGGAAGCGCAACCATGACGATCAGGTATTTGCATATGACTATCAAAGGTGAATTTATTACGGGAATTGGGACTGGAACTCAGATGGCCCAAACCAAAGAGGGATTGCGAAAGTTACTGGCGAGGGAACAATGTGGACATCTTCTCCGCAGGTATCACATCTAAATGGTGGTAGATGGAAAGTCGAAGGTGAAGTCAATACCATTAAAGAAACTGTTGAGGTTCGGGGTAACTTTGTAAAAACTGTATGGCGAATCTCTATTATTCTATGGCGAATCTCTATTATTCTATGGCGAATCTCTATTATTCTATGGCGAATCTCTATTAATCTATCAATTAATCAACTAATGGTCAATTATTATCACTGTAATACATAAAACTAATAGAGCTTCGACTATGGCAGAGAGAATAGCAGACTCGATGACAACGTATAATAGACTAAGATTGTGATAATAGTATTTTAGAACTGTTATGAAAATGATTAAACTTGTTATGGCGTATGACTTGCCGCTGAAAAAAGCCAAGCTCTCGCCTGATACCGTAGAAAATAATAAAATTTTGCAGTCTACCAACAGAATCTATTTTGTGATTTGTAATTCGTGTTATTGGTGTGCCTCTTATTTCGGCATTGACAATTTAGAGTCTCTGTCTAGATCTTCATCACATATTCTTGATTGTCATGTTTGTAATTCACTTAATACTGAACTGATGCCCATCTCGACTGACGAATCATTTAGAATAAAATACAGTGTAACAAGGGGAATGGAGATAGAATTTTACAAGAGCAATAAACATTGCTATTAGGCAGCAATCTGCTTGAAACTGCGTTCGATTGTGAAATGAAGTCTAAATAACATATCCACCTTCCGAAAATTCTAGGTCTTCATACTAGTAAATTATGTAAACGATAAGAGTTACTATAGACGACTAGTTGAAACCTTGAACTTCCAAAGTATTAAAGTCAGTCCACGCATTAATTCCAGTCATTCCGACCCTAGCTATTTCTTCACCCGCTCCGACATATTGACCAGCTTTCACCCTTGCACTTTTGTAGCTCAAATGATCATATCGTGAGTATTCTCCTTTTGAGTGCATGATTACAATAAAATTTGTATGATTCCAAACTATTGATTCAATAGTAACACCAGCATCTATCAATAACTGCTTTGAACCGTCTGCAATATCTAACTCTTGAATCCAATTATCGACTCTTGCCATTCATTATTGTTGTTATGATTTTTCTAGAACTATTTAAGCGAATCAATAACAGAGTACATGGAGAAATTACGTGACTAATTTCTTTATGAGCATTACTGCCCTTGCATCTAAAACTACCATGTATTTAGTATTCATACTAATAGCAAACTGAAAATCGAGTTTATCTACATTAGACAAATTCAGACTCCAGTATGTACCTGATATTTTTTCTACTAGATCTAGCCCATTGCCAAACTTTCTTCTTCAGACCAAGATCTCTTGAATGGCATCATTTTCTTTGTACATGGCGGTTCATCCCATCAACCTGTAAGACCTTTGCATCTATTGGATCGAAGCGCTGTTCTTAAATCACTTGTCTTGATAAATTCTTAATATGATATATTATAGGCAATCAAGATATTACATGATTTGATCCATCGGTCTATTGGAATAGTCCTAGAATTAGTACTGGTTATATCTATCAGACTACGGAGTCTTTTATGTCTATTCACCAAATATGGTGGGGAATGTATTAAATAAGGTGACAAAACAAAAGAAAATAATCTAATTAAGCTATTTTAACGATATAAATGAACAACCTCAAGTCGTATCTGTTGAACCTGGTGCTATTTCTGCAGTAGCAAAATTATCTTTTACAGAATTAATCTTAATCTTTACGCTTTTGTATCCGGCTTTTGCATCTTTTACAAAGATTATTAAACCTTCTATTCTTGCAATACCATCTCCCTCTCTACCGTTATCAGTAATATCTACCGTGTATTCTTTCCCTGTTTCTACAGGTTTTGAAAAGCTACTCATTGTTTTTGTGTTCTGTCCGTAACTCATTAAAAATCACATTTAATAGACATTACAGTAATATGAACTAACGTATTTACGTTAAAGCTATTTTAATTCTAATACTTTGTCTGAACTGACACACGGAGACTATTTTCAGAGATTCACTGCGATGGGACTGGCGACTTGTATGTGAGTAGATATATTAAAGCTGTCAATGTTCTTCTAACTCTTCACGTGATTCAAATTCTTGACCGCAATCAACACACGAGAAAGGCGCATACATTAGAGCATCGATATCAGAGGATCTATCACTCATTATTATTGGGAAATAATCTATAAATCTATTACAACGACTTTAGATGGATTGTTCAGATGAATACAGTTTACATCAATTAGCGGAATTCAACCCGATGAAAGATTATGCTATGTTTGACAGTGCAACTTTTATGATCATAATGCCTTGACGAATGGCCAGTGATTTAAGTTTGATTAAGTCCCAGGTATCGCTATCTGCATTATAGTCTAATGGGAATGGGAACGATTCAAACGCGTCATCAAACTATCGGAGTGCTATTCTCGACGTAAACCCGCCTGCTTTCGTAGATATTCCATTAATTCTTTATCGTCATCTTGGTGTTCTACTCGCAAATAACGTTGCATCCCACTTAGTAAATCATTACTTTTTTTACTTTTTTTAGCTTTTTCTTTCTTGATATCTTGGGTCCTGTTAGCTTTGGGGCAGTAGAAGCCTAAAGTAAACCTATAATATATAGACTCGATGTTTCAGACTGATTAGTTTCAATGGCATACATTTTGTTAGTATATGGATTGACTACCAATTCGTTCTTAACAAGATTAACATTTTCGTATGTTGTCCAATTAATAATTGAGCCTGTGCTATCTAATTCATAGATTGAAGTCCCAACGGTAAAATCATACTCATCGCAGAGATGACAATCAGACTACGTAAACCTGATTTGTCATGCTATTGACCGCAGATGCTATAGCGTGACGTCGTATGGAATATCCACTATATTCTCCTTAATTTCCAACATGTACGGATCTCTAATGATTGTCCGCTTATTTGTTGCATAGATTATATTGGGGGTAACAGCTGAGCCACCCGGTCTCACGCGAGATTGGAGTTCAACAACAAGCACTTCTTCATTTGGATTTAACATTTCACGGATCTTCTTTATTTCTTGTAAATAATCGTTATCAAGTGGTTGTATTGAAGAGTCACTATTCTTTCCAGAACCAAAGCATTGTATAGATATATTCAAGAAATATTCTAGCAATTAGACCTCACTCTATACCTCGGGAAAATTTCTTTAGTTAGATTATCTATAATCAGGAGACGGGGAATTCCCCATCAACCAATCTTGATGAACATGTCAAAATTTCTTTTGATAAAATATCTTATGCAATATTGAATAAGATTGTTGTGAGAAATGATTGGGTTAAAAAAAGGTGCTGAATATGTTGGGTACGAGATAAAGAAAGGTGCAGAATTTATTGGACATGAAATTAAAGAAAATACTGAACTAGCAGAGCATGAGACAGGCATACTTGATGTAAAGAATGGTGCAACATCTATTTTCAATAAGATGAAAAACGCAATATAGCGTTCGGATACTAATTCATAAATCTACGGATTAGAGATCAAAGATCAAAGTTGGTGGAACTGTTGAGTTTGTTCTGTTCTATTTACTGATGTAGTATTACGTGTAATATGTAAGGTTCACCCCCCCCGCATTTTAACAATCATCATTCCGTTCATTTCCAGCATACTAATCTGTCATTGGTATTAGTATATCTGATAATGCCGATGCTATTACAATAATCGGCAGTATCTGTTTTTGCATAAATTATCAGATAGCTTGTTCAAATTAAAGATTAGTAATTATGGCTGTATCATTCGCATACCACTGAAAAAACGGATGATTAGTTGAACGAAAAACAAGTTCATTTTGAGTGAACAATGAGAATCATCTGCGCAATTTTATAGACTAGCCTCAATCATTCCTAGTATACGATTGTTTGTTCACGAGATGTATGGCTGACACTATGGGCGCCTACAATGCGCTGGCGGAACCACTAACAGTTTAACCTTTTTAAACAGACACGGCTTAACATTGGCTACATTGACCTTACATGCAGTGAAATGCCATGCTAGTTCCAACGACAAATACGTCAACACAAATCCGGCTGCTAAATATGCTAGACCTACAATGGGTTCTATTTCCATAATAGTCAGATATGAAACCGGATTATTTAAGAAGCCTAATGATTCCATATTAGTTGTATAGCTAAGACCTGAATTGTGCAATAGTGTTATTACTATTACACATGCAATTTCGTTTTTACTGGCTTAGTGATATTTTTAATCAGCCTATCATACAAGTAGACTTAAGCGAGTTGTCTTCATTGTAACGTGATGATTGAATCACTGGCTCTTTCAAACAGGTGTGCCGTCTTAAAAGCAACTAGACGTGTCATGATTAAACCGGGAGGCGATTGTGAATAGATGACATTAACTACAAAAACTTCTCGATATACCAAAAAGAACTTTGTAGATAGCGAGGACTTTCATAAGACGAATATTCACTTAACCATTCTTGTGATTCTCATTAGTTGCTTGGGGGCTTTTACAGGTATCATGATTTCTGGACTATACGGACCTATCATTTTCATTACCCCACTCTCTTCTGGAGAAAAAGTAACGCCTACAGCAGATATAGATCTGGGAAGTGTAAACGGATTTGTAATTAGTTCAGATGGTTTGCCAGTAGGCGGGGCGTCAGTAGCTGTTTACAAGCAGATGGGATTAGCAAATTCGGCAGATAAGAATTTAGGTTATTCTACATCTGCAATAACTGGATCTGATGGTTCTTATATATTCGATGATCTACCATCGGGGGTATACAAATTCATAGTGATATATCCAGATAACACGATCCGCACATTAAATAACTATGCAGTATGGCCGAGTTCGAGCTCTTCATATGACATTAAAGTGAACTCTTACGTGGCCTAGTAATGATATACATCAGCAAGTATGACAAGTCTTACTCCCGCTATAGTTATTGTAGTGGTAACCGTTAGTCTATTAATTAATAGCGTTCCAATGAGCGGACAAGTCGTGAGTTCTATAAATGAGACTAAAAATAACCATACTACCGATAATAAAAGTACGAACGAATCGGGCACAATATCTGGTCTTCGGATGCCCATTCGCCCCCCATTCGCTTAACTCATTATTTTCATGGATCATGCCATCAGTTAATTAATTCGTTGTCGTCACCTGTGACGTCGATTCAGGGCTTTTCATCCAATGCATCTTGATTTTGATTTATTTTTGAGTCCAAGTCTGACAAGATTTGTTTATTTGAGCTTAAATTTTCTATGATACCAGCTTAACTTATCAAAGTTGTGCTAGATTGCCTTTTCTTTGATTCCAAGTCTGTGACTTCGATTGCCAGTTGATGTAATCTATAAGTTAATTCGGGTACATAATGACCTGCATATTTTAGAAGGTTAAGAAGATATTCTTCATTCAGCATTTTACATTCTTTCAAAGAACGGTATAACTTCAGAAAGAAGGCAACAAGTTCTTTATCTCACCGTAGACAAAAGCCAATTCGTGGATTTGGTTCAAAGCCCAAAACTCTTCTTGCATATCATGAACTTCAGTGGCTGGCATGTTTAGCTCTATTGCTACATTAAGAGGTGACCCCCTCGAAAAGAGCTAGATGGCCCGAGTCTCAATTGATTTATTTTTTAAGTCTATATCATTATTATTGTTATTCTGACCATTTATCTTCCGAATAATCTTCCCAATGTCGGTAAACGATATGTGCACAACATGCGCGACTTCACGTATGGTCTTACCTTCTTTAAGGAGTCTGATCACTAACTCTTCTTTTTCTTGTTTGTTTAATACAACTTCAAGCTGGTTTTTGCCGACATATATGATGGAGATAATGAGATCAAGAATGTAGAGACAAAGGAGATCAGTACCATTGAGCTTGGTTAGTTGGGTTGTATAGATGCAGCACTAACAGAAATGGGATGATCCGATATGATTGATGCCTTTCCATTTCCTATCTAAGGAATATTGATTGGTTTAAGAGCAACTTTGATCGGCCTCACAACCCATCGCCAAACTGGATGAACAAGATAAAAAGATAGAAAGAAAAATAACTACATTAAACACTTGCCATACTGCAACAGCGAGTTTAAATCTTTATCATGCAGATAGAGAAAGGAATGAGTGAGAAAGATAGTAGTAGCACACAACTGGTTTTTCCTGTAAGCGAATCGCGGGATCATATTCAAGGACCTGCAACTGCTGCCGTAACTTTGGTAGAATACGGAGATTATGAATGTCCCTATTGCGCCCAAGCCTATTTGATTATAAAGGAAGTCCAAGAACGTTTAGGAAACAAAGTACGGTTCGTATTCCGAAACTTCCCATTGACCAAACTTCGCCCGCATGCATACCAATCTGCGTTGGCGGTGGAAACAGCAGCTGCTCAAGGAAAGTTCTGGGAGATGTACGACTTTTTATTCAAACATGGACAAAGTCTTACCGATGATAATTTGAGACTATCGGCGGCCAAGCTCGGATTAAACGTCAACAAGTTCGATCTTGAATTCCGCGATCGTACTTATCGTAGGCATGTGGATGAAGATATACAAAGTGGCGAGGAAAGCGGTGTGACAAAGACACCAACCTTCTTTATCAATGGAGATCGTTATGACGACTCATGGGACCTTGATACCCTCCTCAGTGCACTTGACGAGGCCAGTGTATTCAGTTGGAGGGAAACTAATCAATAATTCAGAATAGTTTTGCCTATTGCAAGTTAGATAACATGGCTGATTGATTCAATTCAAACATATTTAACAAGATAAAGAGATTATTACGTACTGCAAAAGGCTTGTTCTCCAAATCATGCGCTCACATAGCATTGTAATCGATCGTTCTTGGTAACTTCGTGAGTGAGATCGATTACTAAATATAGCATGAGAAAGGATATTCTGACGTTTGTCTTCACCAAGACATTGCATAGAGGATCTAATAGAAAGAGAACTAGTAACTCTTCCCGAAGATGCAGTCATAGCAGACGCGGTAAGGGTAATGAAGGATGGAGGGATTTCTTCAATTCTTGTTAGGTCACTATCTTCCTCTGCAGAGAATCCACTTATCACTGGAATTGTAACTGAACGAGATATCTTGTATAGAGTTATTGGTGGCAACAAGGGACCGTACAAGACCATATTGAAGGAAGTGATGAGCTCTCCTGTAGTAACCATTGAAAATGGGTCTTCGGTAAATGAAGCAATGTCTCTAATGAGAGATAAGAAAATTAGAAGGCTGCTGGTCATAAAGAGAGAAAACACTAGGGAGTTCACGCTAGGCTTGGTAACACTTATGTCAATAACAGATAGTCTGGATCCTGGTAAGTGAGAGGATTAAAGACAAGGACCAAAAGTTACGCGGAGATGTTTATAGCATAATATTTCTCTCTACGAGAAACGATATGCGAGTAGGGTATGATGGGACTGATGCCCTCTGTTACTGGATATATCTCTGGAACCGGCTGCGGTTGCTGGTATCGTTTACCGTTTGTATATACAGCCGGCCAACTTTAGAAATCAAAAGCTAAATACCAGTGTCCACGTATGCTTCGTTAACATATGCTTCAGATACGTCATATGAGTTAGATAGACTGTCTCGCTTAATACTCTTAGACAGTACTTACTGCATTAATGTCAAATCTGAACTGATAGCCTAAAGGCATCGAATAATGCCAATTCACCCCAACTGAATGTAATAAAAAAGAATCATTCGAGAACATGATATCCTGCACTAGACTTAGAGGTCATCTACCGCGAATGAAATAGATGAGGATGGTTTGTACTAGTAGATATATACTGAATTTTCTAATAGTTAAAGAATGCATAAAATCTGTCGATAAATGATGTATAACTTGTATGAGAACGCTAATGAAGATGGGCAAAGAAGTGTCATAGTATTGTCTACAACGGCAGGAGCAAGGTTGTATGCTGTCTGGAAACAGAAGAAGGACAGTTGGTATATTGAGTCAAGGAATGAAAGGAATACGGGTAACGTGGTGGTGGATATACTTACCCCGCGCCAATTTCAAGATGCGATCGAGAAGGGATATTACTTCTTTGAGTAAGATCTATCGCCTATGTATTCACTGATGAATAGATCTTAACATCTCGTCATCTTAATGTTGTCGATGCCTGTTCTTTTATTACCTTTCGATGTTATCGTTCCGTTTATCGCTATCATGGGCAATTGGAATATCGAGATCCTTGTCTGGCACTCCTGTAATGGTAAAGGAGAATAACCCGCCACCGCATGCTATGGCTGGAATAGATGGAAACCATGGAGTGCAGCTTGTCGAGCCGCTACTGTTGTGGCTGTATTCCAGATTGGATTAGCGAAGAAGACGCTAAGTCTGGTATCGATGGAGAAAGATGTTGTGACTGTTGCATCTGCAGAATCTGCCAAGTCTATTGTCATAGGCATTAATGAGACTATCGGATCTGTTTCTTGGAATGTGTTCATATTCGTGTTGAACGGATCTACTGTTTGTGAGTATGCATTTGGCATCATACTATCAATAGAACCATTAGAGACCAAGTTCAAGGACAAATACAGATACATAATTACAAGTGTATAGCAGGTAACAGGCTTCGAAAAAATAGATTTTTTCTCACCCATGGTTGATTCATATAGACTACTCAAAAGAGAGTTTTGACAGACTCCTACTACTCATAGCAATCACTGGTTTTAGTAGAAAAAAAGAGAATAACATTCAAGGTTAAGAATATGCACAAAAGCATTGATCCAATATCAGCTGACATAAGTGTTTAGTGCAACATTATCAGTATATCTCTAAAGACTATCAGAAGCAAACCAGCTGAAACTGCACACATACGGCGACAATGATTAACTAGACGCCTTCTGCTGATTCTTTCTTTCTCTGTCGGAACGTTGCTCCAGAACTAGTTCATCGAACTCTTCTCTTGTTAGATTCTTTTTTACCCATTTGAAATTCCAGAGCATTTCCTTCTTGAACTTGCGTACTTCGGCCTTCAGTTCAGCAATCTCATTTGCCTGTACACTTTCTAGCTTCTCTACTTGCTTCTTCAGTCTCTGTGTGGGGTCTATGCAGACCTGCCCCAGGGGAACGGGATATTTAGCTTCTGGAGACTGTGTAGTTGACAAATACTATAGTTACCTGAGCACCATTAGCAAGTTCTCGTATAAATCTGTCGTGAGTATCGGATCCGCCAAGGACCCATCCACCACCATGAAAGTACACTACAACATGTAGAATTATGTTATGAGAACCTGGAGGGCGCACGATCTGGACAGATAATTCGCCAGTAGGGCCACCTGGAATACTGCGGTTCTCTATATCAGCGTCAAGTTTATCAATAGGAGCTGCCTGAACGCTCGAAAGGACTTTACGTGCTCCGGTGATAATTTATAGATCGGCGGCCCTGAATTCTTTTGCAAACTTTCCAGGAATGCTCGAGTATTCTGCTTTACTCTAGAATAATCATATTTGCCCATATTCGCTAAAACCTTTCTTCTTACGTATAACTATATCTTTATCACACTACACGCGGCTATAACCTCTATACCGGAGTTACTGCAAACCAATCAGCACAAAAAAATCATCATTCCTTGAATACTTCATCTACGAAACACCATTTCCAATTCTCTCCAGGTTCGTATGATCTGATGACTGGATGTCCACTTGAAAGGAAATGTTTTGTTCCGTGTTTATTAATAGATTGATCACAGCATCCAACATGGCCGCAACTTAAACATAGACGCAGGTGTACCCACGGGGACCCGATTTGTAGACACTCTTCACAGCCATCTGGAGTTCTGGGGGTGACATTCTTTATTTCCTTCTCTATGTGAATACATGATGGGTCGTCTTCTTTTCGATGCATCTGTATGTTTATGCACGTTCACTCCTTTATGTTTAGCGTAAGCATTAGTAGTAGTTAACAGGGTTATTGCTTCTTCACGTCTTTGTGTAACCAAATATGATGGTTCATCTACTTATTTCCTATAGGACAGGCCTTCTAATCAGTGTAGAATATTCAAAATAGAGAGAAAAATATCTTTAGGAAAAATAGTCAAAAGATAAAGGAAGCAAATTAATCCATAGGCGGGAAAATCTGAAAAAGGTCAAATTTTAAAAAAATAAAAAGAAAATGTTCTCGGACATGGGGCATTATGTTTATTTTATCTGCACGGAGATAAAATACTTCAAATGAATAAATCGTTCACAGCCTATGTGTGAGCGTGATGTAACTAGCGATAGCAATGAAATTGTAATCACCATGATTCTCATATTGGTTTGAAAACCTGGATACGAGTATTGCCAGTATCTGCTACGTATACTGTTCCAGTTTCTTTATCAACACCCACACCTTCAGGACCACTTAGTTGGCCATCACCAGCACCAACTTCCCCAAACTTTGCTAGGAATTGCCCATCATTCGTAAATATCTGTATCCTGTTATTGTTTTTATCAGTCACATAGATATTGTCATTTGCATCTATCGAGAGACCTGAGGGTCCGTGGAATTGCCCATCAGCTGTTCCCTTGCTTCCCCAAGCTTTGATGAACTTGCCATCATTTGTAAACTTTTGAATTCTGTCGTTGCCATAATCTGCAATATACACATTTCCAATGGAATCGACTATGGAGCTTTCTGGCTTTGACAATTGCCCATCAGCTTCACCTTCGGTCCCCCACTTCATGATGAATGTCCCATTGTCATCAAATACCTGTACATTTGCCAAATCTCTATCGGTTACAAATAACTTTCCTTCTGCATCATTTGCAGGTACATGAGGATGCAAAAATTGTCCGTCAGCTGCGCCCATAGTTCCCCACGTCTTGATGAACTTGCCATCATTTGTAAATTTCTGGACCCTATAATTGAATTGATCGGCGACATAGATATTTCCTTCAGAATCCATGGATAATGCGGATGCTTTATGAAATTGTCCATCGCCCTCGCCCCCCTCGCCAAACTTTGTAATAAAGTTACCTTCAGAATCAAAAATTTGAATCCTGTGGTTGGCATAATCAGCAACATATACTCTTCCGTTGTAGAAATCTACGTCGTTTTGTCCATCAAATTGTCCATCAGCTTCACCCAGCGATCCCCACTTTGTATAGTAATTGAATGCTGTAGACTGTCCCATTACGTGTGTGATTGACAAAATGAATGAGACTAGTATACCAAGGCAAAGACCAGGTACTAAAACCAACTATAATCTTGTTGGAGAATAGCATGAATGCCTATATCAAGGCAAAGATTTATGCATTATACAACTCTCTTCTATTTTTTAGTATCAAGAAGATGAAAGCAAATGTTCATAGAACAGAATTTATCTAGAGTTGAGGTTCATATAGAAAAATTTGAGGACTCTATGACCAAAATCGTCAAGCTTGAGTTATCTTTAGAGGAGACGAAAAAACTGGTCGAGCTATTGGAAAAATCGACAATTAGAAATAATGATGATGGTGCATGATGGATAAATAGTACATCATGAGCATGCCAAGTACCAAAATAGCTTATTCTTTTATTCTATCCACATGCATTGAGAGAACTTGATAGTAGAATTATGATAAGAAAATGGTGGGATGAGAACCTCTTTCCTAAAGGGTTGAATGGCTGCAAAAACTCAGAAAAGAGACTCCACCATTTTTTATATGCACTGATATCAGTACGATTGCATATGTTAAATCCGTCTGTTGAACAAATTAAAATACCCTTCCTAAAGAATTTGGTTTATTTTGAAAGTTAATATAGATCATAGTTAGCAAATATTCGGACCTTAACTGATATTCCTTGGAGATGAGAGAATGGAATTTGATGCCATTTATCATATCATCTCTACGTCGTGCTATTACAGTGATAACGGTATTGTATGATGAAAACAATAACTACTGTAGGTATATAGAAAAAATGAAAACTATACAGAATGAATAAATCTTCTTAACCAGTATTCATGATTGGCAATGCAAGAGCGAGAATATTTTCGCCAGGTATGCTTGACGATTATACACAGAAACAGGAGAGTCAATTTTGCGGGCAGTCGTTGATAATCATGGCATGCTTTTATTTGGTCAGTCGTCTGCCAAAAACTATGCTGCCTGTATAAGACGAAGTGAAGCGATCAAGTTATCATCTTCAAATGATGCATTATGCTTTTGTGGACCTAAAAATGAGGCATACCACTTCTTCAATAACTGCCTTGTCCCTGTCATAAGACTTTGCAATAATGCTGAAAGACATGTCGCCGCCAACCGAGCTCAGAAAGAGCTAATGTCGCTATATGATATAATATCGCCAGTAAATAGATTTGTTAAGATTGGAATCATGCCATTGAATAAAAGAAAGGACAGGTTCCTGTGTGTCTATACTGATCACAGAGATATTGAAACACAAATATTAGCACAGTCCTAACAGAACGAATCACTAGTGATATGAGTACACGAGAAATAACCTATATTACACAATGCCTTTTATATGAGAGAGGCAGCAAGAATACAAGAAGTCACATTGAGATACTGTAGCAGTTGTCGCAAACAGCTATCGGTGATTGAAAGAGGGTTATTTGTTGAAGACGATTGTGCCGTGTGCAGAGATTGTTGGATTAACCAGAATTTTGAACCAACTAACTAGATACCAAAGCTAGGTGGCGAAGAGGGGGAAGACTAGCCCGTTCTCAATCCCTCTATACGATCTAACGACACAATATCCTCATGGCCATGACACAAGATCCTTACTATATTAGAATTTGACCAAATAATACTACCCCTCTAAAGGTAGGCGACCGACTATTGCCATGACCATGTTAAACATGGCCGCCCCTTCCTTTTGATTCATTCAATATACTATATGATCTAAATGTCATTGTGTCTTAAAGTAATCTTGGTAAGAGGAGCGACATATACATAGACAGACTTGGGTAAGCGATAGGTATCTTGCCTTACCCAAGTTCGGGTTCTTACCGACCGTCTACCTGTTGTTATTATACTATTGTGAATAAGTTAATAAGGTATGTTGCCTTTAAGGTATTAGAATTAGATTTGGGTAAGTGGAAATGCATATGGTGTTCTAAAGTCTTGGAAGGTGAGTCATTTATGGATCTAATTGCAGCAAGCACGAAAGAAGAAGGTGGACAACATGTCCACGGCTGGGAAAACATAGCGTTACTAGAGGAGGAAGCCACCCTATCGAATAAACTGCTGGCCTAGTCTATCTTATTTTTTCTATCGATAATTTCCTTCTACAGACTTAAGTGAATGACTTGGATTTAGCGAGCACAGGTCATGTCATAAACAGTTCATTAAACGGAGAGGCACAACTTCCTTGCCAGAAATGTGGTGAGATGAATAATTAGAATTGATTAGAACTAGAATTGATTAGAATTGACAAACAGGAAATACTACTTCAGTTTCTAATCATTCTTGTTTGGGGATTCTAACTATGGTTACAATGGAGGGCTACTCCTTCGATAAGAACTAACTCGACACGGAGCAGGTAGATTGCATATTCTACCAAATGGCGATCTGTTAAGCTCGCTAACCGCTCATTATAGTCTGTGCTCTAGTTCTTATCCTTGACAAAGAAAGCGCCATGGCAACAGAAGCAAGTGACACTAGCGCGGCTGTGATAAATATCAAACTATAGGCGTGATCTGTTGGGAAATAACCAACAACTCCAGGTGACGTTCCTTTATACGTCTCCTGGAATGCTCCTGAGAGGGCTGGGCCTAATGACATCCCTACAAGGTTGAGAAGCAGAGTCATTCCCAGTGCAATCCCGGTCACTTGCATTGGTACTGAAAGAAGTATTACGTTAAAGCCTCCGCTAATGGAAAGAGCTAAACCAGCTGCGAGTATTGTGAGTCCAATTGATACCATATCCTCGGTGGAGTGAAAGATTAGCAGCACAAAGAACCCGATCGTGCTTATCGCAGTGCCAACTAGCATTAGCTTTGTATTCTTGACTCTATTTAAGATAAAGCCTGATGTTATTGTCCCAATTAGTAATACAATCATAAAGGGTAGCTGGACAGTTGCAACTTCGATTGCATTGCCTCCGAACCCAAATGGCTCAGGGCTTCTTACCATAACAGGAACCGTCAAGTAGACCATGAAAATAGACATAAATACTAACATGAGAATGATTGTCGGAAGGATGAAAGTTTTGCTGGTCATTATCTTGAAATCAAGAAGAGGCGAATGCACCCTTTTTTCGATAGCTATGAATGTTGCAAGTGATACTGCTGATGCGGAAAAGAGTCCGGCAACTTGATATACTCTAGCAGTACTATCACTATCTTCCAGGAAGGATATACCTACTAGAAATGCAATAATCGTAGCCGCGAGGGCCAATGTTCCTTTTATGTCAATTGTTCGATCATTTGATGCGTTACCACTACGGGCCTCTATTCCCTGCTCTGTGGATGCCGGACTTTTAATTCGTACATACTTTACGATTATCAGCCAGAGTGCTATTGTGACAGGAAGTATAGCTAGGAATGTCGCCTGCCAACCAAAGTTTTGGATTATGGCTGCGCCACCAACCAGACCGACTACCGCACCTCCAGAAAAAGTCGAGCTAAATATTGTCTGACCTATCGCAAGCTTTCTCTCCGGAAGGACCTCTCTAATGATACCAAAAGCAATAGGAAACATTGCCATCCCAACTCCTTGTGCCACCCTAGCTGCGACCATAAATTCAATGTTGGTGGCAAATCTGCCTGCCATAATACCTGCAGCGTAGACTGCCATTATAATGAGTAATATCTTTTTCTTGCCATAAATGTCACCCAGTTTGCCGCCAATTGGTGTCATTACTGCTGCTGAAATTAGATAAGCGGACAGCAACCAAGATGATGTACTGTATGAGATTTTGAACTCTCGAATGAAATCCGGAATGGCAGGCAAAATCATTGTTTCATCAAACATAACAATCAGTCCCAAGCAGCTCAAGATGACAAGGATGCTCCATCCTGAGCTATGTGTATCATTTACTAATTTGGCCATCTTTTTTATCACCTTTGTCTGCTCGGATTCCTCATCTGAATAGTTCTGCATAGTTCTAAAACATATTATAAATGCATCAAAGGAGTTACAACCTGTGTCATTGGTGGTACTACACTAATTAAACGTGTAGTCACCATGGAGCAGCATCAAGCAGTAAAGTTTAATACAGTTGTTTCCTTTTCGTGTCTCGTTAATTCTACTAATTTTGTATTGGCTACCTAATGGCCTGTACATTACATCTTTTTCCACAAGGAATTCTAATTGCCCTAATTCTCTGTCTGATACCAAGTACGACAAAGCGTCATTAGATAGTATAGTAGCATATTCCGCATTGTTAGAATATAGTCAGCAGTCGAATTAAAAGTTTAAGGATTATTCCTATGTAACCATCATTATCGCTTTAATGAGGTGTTGGCCAGACAAGCATGAGCTCCGTTACCAATTTCACTAATCTTTTTCTCCAATTCATCTTGAGGCACGTATCCAACGATCTCTCCTATTTCCTTCTCTTCACAGAAGAACTTTATTACAGGTATGCCTCGTATACCATATCTCGATGCCAACTCTTGTTGTTCATCAACATTAATTTTGACGAATCTTATCTCAGGGTATTTGCTAGCGATCGATTCGAATATTGGCTTCAATCTCATACAATATGGACACCATGGTGCCCAGAAGTCAGACTGCCACTAGGTTCTTATCCGATACCAAAGTATTCCATTCGGTTTCACGTGTTATATCTAAAGACATGTTTCATATTTACCATATAACCTTAGGTGTATTCCCTAGCATTATTTAAGGGATAATTTATACTCTCGCCTTGAAAAGCAAGTTACTATTTAAGAGATGGTGCTAATTGAAATTTCTAAACCAGAAGATCGTTGGATTATTATTTCATTTCGACTTTGTTTTCTTCCATGCCGTAAATGACACTAGAACGTGCTATTAATTCCCCTTCAAATTCGAATTTTTCTATAACATGCCACTTACGTTTTCAGGGGGATTCACAAATATATTCCAATAGAGCCATATTTTTCTTTGTTAGATAAGTAACAAGTATGGACCGAAATTGGGGAAATCTTCCCAATTCGATACTAAAGTATCTTTACAAATCTTGCTTATTTGTTATCATCGACCGATTTTGAGGCAATCTTCTCTGGCAGTACTATCTTGGGTCTAAAGAATTCGATGGGTCTAGAGAATTTGATTTTTTCTGCATACAAAGAAATGATACGCTTGGTATCATGATCATTCGTTTCAAGGTTTTGTCCATTTATCAATATGTGCTTCGATGAAAGATTTTCCCATTTCTTCTTGTTATGACTTCCACATGATGGATTCTATTTAGTGATCTAATAGATTGACAGTATCATGTTAGTATATTCATCACCTGTCTTATGTCCACAATAAATGACGTACGGAAGCATTACTCAGCGAGTTTATTATACCAACTGCACTTTAGGAATAAATGGCTCACGGTATCTAAATTGGACTAGATTTTTTTAGAGTGAATTTGCCCAGCGCGGGTGCTGCTACATTCCATGAAAGAGAAGAGAGGAGGCATTAGGATATTGGGCAAAATGTTTGTCCCTGTAAGACAATACTCCATGATGTGAGAATATCTGAAAGTAGGACGACCGGGGTTGGATCGGAAGGGTCGTCCTACCTGCATCATGCCTTCAGATAGTGTGTCCTTATATTCGTGAATTTGGATTAAAGGTGTTCCGGAACTAGGTTAAGGTCTAGACTTCATCCAGAGCAGAACCAAGAAAACACCCAAGATAATGTTTTCCATAGACCTCATGCAATTGGTGCCAAAAAGCCCTTCTGAAGAGGTATCATCTAAGGATTTTTTCACTAGGACAAAACCATAGTAGGTAATGTGATGGATTAAATGCACGCTGATCGTTGGTTAGTAGTCGGGGTAAAATATTAGAATACAGTTTTGCCTATCTCATTATCATGTCATTACTCAACTCAATTGATTTATTTACCAGCTTATCCTCTTAGTTTGGCAGGTGACATTAATTCTGAAATTGATCTCAGGTTTATTTCAAATTTGTCAACTCATAAGTTTCATCTAGATAATCTGCTATCTCGTCAAATGAGAAGCCAGAATCATTCATCTCTATCAGGGATTCTTTACTAATATCAGCCTGTTTTTCTTGTCGCATCACCGTCATCTTTCCCGTTCCAACCAAGATAGGACATTATGCACATCTGCCATTATGCCCATCTGAATACCTCTTCCGAATCTGCGTAAAATGCTTTCCATATGTGTGTAGAATCTGAGAAAAAGACAATTCTTGTGCCATTTGCTGTTGGTGGCTCATGGACACATTATGACCGATAAACTATTTAGAAGCTATTTATGCTAAATGGTGGAGCTTTGCGACAAAGCAAAGTATCAATCCAATGTTTAAATAGTCTTGTCAAATACTTACACAAATGACAGTATCAAATTTAGAACTCTTAAAGAGTTTCACAAAAAATACCGAATGGTTTGATAATAACTATCAGAGCTTGCATAAATACGATGGACAGTTCATAGCTGTTTACAGAGAAAATGTTATAGATTCCGACAATGATTATCGAAGTCTTGTAAATAGAAACAGAAAATTATACGATAAATCAGTATATGTAACCCTGGTGACTAGTCACGGCTCTGTATCTTCCGCAAAAAATAATGTCAAGAACTGATTGACTACTTTTCAAACTTGGACATTATAGCTAAAAGAGGTTATGGCGGACTATATTATGCCCCCGCTTATCTAAACTCTCCATGCTTGAATGAAATAGCACTTATCAGATTTGCGATCGATACTGGGGCAACAATTACATCTATAAGTAGTGTTGATGCAGTTTTGAATGGAATAGATTGTTCAAAGCTTCAACCTCTTTCACCTACATTTTCTGCTACAACACCTAACATACATACTTGTTTTATTTCTGACTGCAGGTTAGCCTTTGTTTCTAATGATCAATATGGTTTATCTATGGAAAAATTAAGTCAGGTCAATGTTTTTTGTGATTCTCAGAATATTACAATTCAAAGTGTTATCGGATTAAATTTCCTTGTCAACTATCAGATCTATTTTAGCGACGACAAAATGAGTATGTTCCTTCACAGGAAAAGGAAATCAAATACCAAGGCGCACCGAGCAGTCGAGCAGGAGCGAATACATTAGACCGATCTATTAATTTCGTTCACTCTGAGTGCATAAAATATGTGATAGCTAATCTGCAACCATGGGTTCTACTATTTGCGTAAGATGCGGATCAAATCTCATCCCCCATTCATATTGTGATTTATGTCACGACGTGTTATGTTTTACATGTTCATCTTGTTCTATGAATACTGGAAAGAAGCTAGAGCGTATTCAAAACCAAGCCAACGAACACGTTAGGGGGTTCCAACGAAGCTAATCTATTTTGCAATTGTGGTCTTGGAAAATCTTGCCCGCCTTTCGTTCACCGTTTATTACTAGTTCAAGGCTTAGACTTGCTTAATCTATCATTTTCCAGGCATGATGCCTTTCGTTATAGTCTAATGGTCCTTCCAATACCTGTCTAATGTTTGTTAGGTCCATTGTCTTAGCAGTTCACACAGACGAACTTCATAACATAAGATCGAAAACATAACTTAAATAAGTCCTTAGCTAAAGTCTTTCTTTTGACATATCGAGCTATGCCAGTGCTATTGATCCACTATTATTAGTGTGTCTGATACCAGACCTTTTTCTGTAGGATATTACTTATGAAATTCCTCACATGTTTTTATGAAATGGGTTCTCGCAATGCACACCGATCTGCACAAGGATTTAGTCTTAGGTGTTCTAAATATATGACCTTCGAACATTCAAAAAATGGATTATCGGATTCCGAATACTTTTATGTTTAGATATCCGTGCTCATCCAAAAAAAATGATTTTTATTATGCAAGTACTCAATCAAATAAGCTTGACAGCCTTCTATTCAAAACAAGAATGGAATAGTGTAGCTCTAGAAGTGGTGGAAGACAATCGAGAGAGGTACCGAAGGAGTTAGCAGACGGTTAGTAGAACTTGCAGTGATTAAACCAGGTTCTAGAGTTCTGGATATTGCAACAGGTATGGGAGAACCAGCTCTTACTGCTGCAAACCAAGTAGGTAAGAGTGGTCACATACTGGCGACAGATATTTCACCTCAGATGTTATCTTTTGCTAAACAAAGAGCTATCTCTTTAGGTCTACAAGATGTGATTGAATTTAAAGAAGGTGATGCAGAAACAATTGACCTACCACCTTCAACGTTTGATGCAGCACTTTGCAGGTTTGGATTGATGTTATTTCAAGACTTTAAGGCAGGTTTATCTAATATTTACGGGTCATTAGTAGAAGGTGGTCATTTTGCGGCTGCTGTTTGGGCTTCACCAAAGAAGGTTCCTTTCATTTTGGTACCCATGAACACCATACTGAAAGAAACAAACAGTCCGCCACCTCCGCCGGGAACCCCTGGACCTTTTAGCATGTCAGACCAAAATAGCCTTAAGAATTCCTATCTAACGTCCGGATTCAAAGATCCTGGTATCGAAAGGATGAATGTGTCTTTTGAGTTTGATTCACCTGATGATTATACAACCTTTACAATTGAGCACGGTGGTCCTGTTCTTCAAAAAATGCTGAAAGGTCAGACAGATGAAAGAAGAAAAGAAATATTGAAAGCAATTAGTAAAGCAGCAGAAAAGTACGCTGACAATACTACAGGAAAGGTCAAATTCGAAAATGAAGCTATACTTATTGTTGGTAGAAAATGAATCAATGACTAATCTTGTCAAAGCATTAGGCTTTTGAAATCAATAGTAGATAATCCAGAAGCAAGTAGAATAACCGCTTACTTGATTCCTCCCAGTTCATTTATCGAACAAGGCGATATTACTTTAAAAGAGAATGTTAGGTAGGATGTATTGGTTTGAGATAAGTTTTGTCGTTACAGTACGAGCGTGGTGAGCGTGGTTTATGTCATTTTTTGAAAATTTATTTTGCCTGTTATGATCCTACGCATTATGTCAAAGTTATGAATAGGGCTTCAGCAACAGGATACCTCCCTAACATTTAGACAACTTACATATAAATAATTGACTAATAACTAAGGATAAATAGATATTGTAATCTAGTAAACGACTTGTGACGAACAACTTACGACGAAAGTTTTCAAAGACCAAGTTAATGAGAGTTTGTGTAGATTGTCTTCTAATTTATCATTTGCAAATGGGTCTACAGTTTCACCTGACTTTAGTGATTTTAGTGCATGTCAAGCAGCACCTACTGGATCTCCCATATCATGAAGACAATCACAGAATGTAATCAGATCATATTGCTAACTAAATATCAATCCCAAAACCTCATAGTGCCGTTAGTGAAATCGAGAAATGTTGGATGAGTGACAATTACAATGCATGCAGTTGCACTTAGACAATTTATGACCTACACAGCAATTTAGTGCCAAGTTGCTATCTATAATCGATAACACCTAGCGATTAAAAACCTCAGTACGAAGGGGAAATTTATTAATCTTATGGGTTTTTATGTTGCTATATACGAGTTGGAAAGTGGCTTCTCACCTAGTAGAACGTAAGTGCATAATTCGCACGATCGAAATTACGAAAAACAAACTTATTAGATATTACTGCAATGGCATTAAATGTCAAAATTTCTGACCCCCGAAGACTTGCTCAATTCACAAGTGGAAGAATTCAATAAAGGAAACATTAACTTTCTGATGACACTATATGAAAAAGATGCGTGTTTTGCTTCTGAGCCAGGACAAATTATCAATGTTCTGAATAATATACGCTTGACTCTGCAACGTTTCATTAACATGGGAGCTAGACTAGAAGCCAAAGTAAAAAGAGTAATTCATGCAAGCGATCTTGCACTTCTAATCACAGAATGGTCAATTACTGGCACTGAACCAGCTGATATTACTCCAATTACCCTTACTGGCAGAGGCACAATTGTTCTACGACGACAGTCGGATGGGACTTGGTTGATGGTTATTGAAAATCCTTGGGGCACAGAATAATACATGGTAATCAAGAACGAATCTGACTGATTAAATGACTATTCAGAAACTCGTATGTACTCCGACTGAAGAATTCTCTTCGGGTGAGTGTTCCAATATCCATATTTTGTGCTGATCCTTATTGCGTGCAAGGTCTTCAGATGTTAAAGGCTGAGCTGAGGGGTATTTGTCTCCGGTCTTCCAGTCTCTTCAAAGAAGTGTCCCAACTTTTTGGTAGTGATAATGTGAACTAGCATGTCGTGCGTTAGAAGGCACATGGTTGTAATTACCCGTTTTTGCTTTGATCCACTTGTAGCCTTCGTCACGTCTTGTCTCAATCCCTCTATCTCTCCAGAGATGATGATAAAATCCTCGGTATCGGCATGAGAGTGAAGAGGAACAAAGATGCCTGGCGGGCACACAGAAATCGCTTTGTGCATCCTGAGGCGATGTCAGAAATTCCACAGTTGGTCCGAAAAGTTCGAGGACTTTGCCAGTGCTAGGATTCTTCTCAAGGCTCATGCAATCCTCTCCTTCCTAGATTTCCAAGACATTGTTGTTATGAAACCAACCTCTATATCTATTTAGGTGCAGTTTGCAATTGAAATACAAAAAGAAATCTCATTTAGCGTATCTATGGTGGGCAGATTGCTAGGCATTAACATTTACGAGTCCAAATAATAACAGGGAAAAAAAGTTTAGTCGCATTCACTATTTGTGAATATGCGTGCGACTTATGGTGACATCGTCGGTGCGGTATAACCACTTCCTGCCATATCAGAACCAGTCATATTTCCTTCTGTAGCATTTCCTCCTCCACCTGTCATATTGTCGCCCTGTGCAAAAGCTGGGGTAATCATGGATGTTCCCACTGCTGATGTAACTAGCATCACTACAGTAGCTGATGTTATTGCGGCTGCCGCTACAAAAAATGTAGCCAGCATTTTTCCGTTTATATTCGACTTCATCAACGTAACCAACACTTCGGACTGTATAATAGTTTTACGATTCATTCTTGTTCGTTGACGTTTTAGTTCATAAGTGTTGATAATTCCCTTATATATAATTACTAAAAGAGGGAATTTAGTTTTTATATAAATATTCTTAAACCTGAGCGAATTACTCTATATTGCGAGTATGGCGGTCAGAATTGGCTAGTATATGCAAAAAGCCACTATTTTGGCCGCCGACAGTTATTCAATTTCAAATTGTTATCATGCATTAATATATTGGTGTGGAATTTTCGTGAATATGGATGGAGGATGGAAGGAATAATACGGACTATATCATTACTCGAATTACTATCTAGCCACCAGTATTATCCAAAAGACCTTCAGATTCTAACATGTGCGATCATTATCGTCTAGATCATGGATATCATTGGTAGTAAGATATAACGAATCATTAATTTTGATCGTCACAAGCATTCATATGCGCTTCAGGAACTTATATTTGATTATTATTGGAGTACACGAGCTCTTTACGTTAAAATAAGCAATACGTCATTTTGATTATTATTGGATACGCGAGCTCTTTACGTTAAAATAAGCAATACGTCATTCACAATAGCAAAAAGTTAAATGCAGAAGACAGTAGCTGCTCTGGAACCATGCATCGGATATCTTGTATGTCATTCAAATGAATCAGCTATCCTTCATATATCTAGAAAAGTGTAATATTTTTGAAATGCAGACAGCAGTAGCTTATTTGTAAAATCAATTATTTTCATGAACAACAAAGTTTTTGAAAATCTGTTAAGAGCTAAAACAACTGCGTTCTGATCATTATTATTCCTTGTATGGGCCTGCCTGTTTTCGCAGACAGATCTTTATCATCATCTTTATATTCTATTCGCAAATAACGTTTCATCCCATTTAACAAATTATATTTTACTTTTGAATAATTATTTGAATCATTATCTCTTGTCATAATAAAAATTGGGCGACTTGACACCAGAAACTACTAATCGCTTGATTGAAGAAGGGGAAAAAGGCTGTCTCACAAGACATAACAATGCTATGCATCACTTTTTACGGTATAACTCAAGTAGGAGCGGCAGTAAAATGTCGTTCCTAGTTTTACCTGTGTGATCTATTGCCATAAGTACCTTAAACCGTATATTCAACATTAGTCTTACGATTCCTACAGATTAGATAGGCGACCAACATTTGTATCCATTCTTCCACCATGGTCGTCCTACCTTTCGTAGTATACAAAAAATATTTAAAAGAGGTGTAAATTTATCTATCCTAGTCCATAATAGGACTACTCTCACGAATGGTAGAACATAGGTAGGTGACCTATGTTTTCATCTTCACTCCTGGTCTTCTACTCCTCCTCCCTTCTTTTGGAATATGATCAAATCCCCCTTTGTGTCAAGCATTAGCCACTAAGCTTAAAGCTAGGCGCCGACTGTTCTGTCATCCTTTTTTCCTCTAGTCTCCGTAATTACCAAGTCTATATAATGTCTAACTTCGTTATCATCTAACATTGGAGATTCTACTGCTGTTTCTTTTTCCATAGCATCTGCGTGCTGGTGGATTAGTGTTACAAGCTTTCGCATAATCTCTGCGTTCTCTTGTGCATTACCTAAAGTATCTAGCAGAGAATACTCCTTAACATATTTTCTGGCTAATTGACGCAATTCTGCATCTTGGGCCACTGACAGCGCGACAGAGTATATTCCTAAGCTAAAGAGAAAAGAAGCAAGCACAAGAAAGGCACGTTGGATTGCTCCAAAGGGTGGATAAGAATTGTTGGTTATCCAGTTATTGGTCGTTGGAGAAATTAAAATAGTTGCCACTGCTGCCTATAATCAAATAGTTAATGATCTTAATACGAGAAGAGGTAATTTGCCGTCCAAGTGTTTTTGCTACTAAAATAAATGCATAAGCTATTACAAAATCAGCTGCAACCCATCCTGCGGTACCTATTACCCTAAAGATAAGGAACTGGGACTCCATATATACCATTTCACTTCCAGTTGACTTTAAAAATTGAGGACCAAATACCCCAGTTAAAAAAAGTACAGGTGGTAAAATTATAATTGTCCAAAATGTTGCACTTCCTATCTGATCCTTAAAATAACGAAGGAAAAATGCAACACCAACTATTTCTGCGATAGCAATGGCAGTAACCTGAGGGACAAGAAACCCATAGAGATGAATGATAAGTTCTATACTAGTTAATTGTCTGTGTGCCATAGAATTGCTAGCGGGGTAATTTGGATCTATAGCGGGTGGCCTTGAAACGACTAATTGCTTTATATCAAGTGTAATGGCAACTGTCGTGCTGATGCAAAGGAGCATCGATGATACAGCAAATGCCAATATCATGATATAGTGTCGTTTGTTGGTACTCGAATTGAACCATGACAAGAATTTGTAAGCGCGAAAACCAAGGAACAAGATGGCTACTGCACTTATTACAAGAAGTAGAATAAGCAGGTAAGTGCTATATTGAGAAAATAACACCATTTCAACAATGATAGCTCCAAAGACGACTAAAAGTGCATAAAGAAAAATAGGTGTTGCCTTGTACAGCCTATTAAAAAACGAAGGAGCCTCAAGCTCTTTGCGCAATGCAACCATATAATGTCTAAGGGCATACAGACCTGCAAAAAATACAGTGATACTCATTGTTATAAATAATACTACACCAAAAGGAGAAGTAAGAGGCTTTCCCAAAGCGTCAAAAAAGGTGCCAAAGATTACATCGGTAAGTATTATGGCCCAAGCAATAAACGTCATCAAGTAAGTTTTTTTGTTAATGATACTTGTAGTAACTAGCCATGACATTTTTGTCGACACTTCATTATATACTCTCCTATATACGTTTTCAGCAAATTGCTGAACTGCTTATACTTTTAAAAACCAGATTTTGACCACACGGTATGCTTTATCATCAGCAATCTAATCCAAGGGTGTGCTTATTTTTTGATTCTTATTCTTGCTGCCTTTGGTCAAATAATATCTTGCCAAGGTTCTGTCGCCTTTTCGTCGGATTCTTGTCATCGTCAGGCTGTAACATGTTGTCGGATATTTTTCTCAATGGCGGTGCTGTCATGACTCCTCCTACTACTGGTGCGATTTTTCAGTTAGTTGATCCTGCTGGTACGATCATTCAGCCATAACTGCTGATGCCACGGCTATTACAATCGTAGTCATTTGAACCTATAAAATATTGGCATACATGGCCCAAAAACTTCTCAGAAAGAAATGTCATATTTGTTCTATCTAAAAATTGATTAGAATATTTGATGAGCGTTACTAGTTAGAGACTAACAATCTCTCCCTCGTGATATCGTAAACGATATCATATGATCTAAAGCCATGTCATTGATGAAAAACGGTTTTCCCTAGTATGTAATAGAAAAAATGGGATTATCTACTAGGCTACTCAAGTCAGTGGCCGGTCAGTCAGGTAATTTGTCTGCTACAAGTTGCCAACTATAACGCTCAGCAGCCCTCTTATTACTCTTTTCAATGAAGTCTGTGAAATTTACTCTATCCATTACTTTGTTACAATAGATACAAACCCATCTCATTTCATTACTCCGAACCTCCTCTGGTAGATTCTTCTAATACAATCCAACTATGCCCGTCAATCTCCATCGAATTCCTATACACACCGACTCCGAAGCCTATCGAACCCGTCTAACTGGCTGACTGGCTAACCACTGGCTTCATTTTACTTCTACTTCGAGGCTATATGCGAGAGTACAAGAAGGGACAGGTTGCAATTAATCCTAAGTTCATAAAGTTAATCACTCCATTGCGTTCAGCGGTTGACTTTAGTATTTCTACTGCCATTAGGAGATCGTCTCACTCCATTTCTTTCTAATTTGCGTCCGTCTGCTCTACAGTTGAAGTAATTGTATTAGTGATATCAAATAATAATAGAATTGCAGAATAAGAGTCATACCATAAAGTTTCTTTATTTTCTATTATAAAACATCATAAGGTTTTTATTGAGACTATGTGTGTCTTACGTATCGACAAAGGAACTTCATTTGACTATGCACAGCATAGTAGGAGTAAGAGACCACATTATGGGACCATTAGTCATGGTCAAAAGCAATCGAAATCGGATTATACAGAAGGATCATCAATTTCATCAGAATCCAGTCTAAAAAAAAGAATTATGGTAATAGACGATAACTCTGATATTTCACTTACTCTGAAAACGGGTTTAGAAATTAATGATAAAACCTTGCGGATAGATTGTTATGATAATCCGGTAATTGCCTTAATGGAATTTAGGCCCGATTTCTATGACCTATTACTTATTGACATTAACATGCCTGTAATGAATGGGTTTGAATTATGCCAGAAACTGTTAGAGAAGGATATCAACGTCAGAGTTTGCTTTATGACTTCTGGAGAAATAAATATGGATGCAATGAGGGAAGTACATCCATTCAAAAGTATGGGTTGTTTCATTAAGAAGCCCATTACTACAGATGCACTCGTACAACGAATTAAGGCAGAATTAGAATAGATGCCTCGCAAGGGGACATAGATAGTTATTTTATTTATCCTTCCTTTGTTTTTTGCGCGCAAATTTTTAATTCTGTGATTCATTTCATTCGAAGATCGCGCAACTTTTTAAATCTTCGAATTGTCATTTTTATGAATCATGGCCTCTTTTTCTATAGCTTTTCAGATTTTGTATTACTTTCATTATTCTTTATCCACGTCTTTGATAACGTGTTTACCCTTGAGTTTTTTATTCAAGTCTCTCCTTGCTAGTTCTGCCAACACTTCTTCAGTCTCTTTTTGCGTTGCAAATCCTGCCCATTCGTAACTCTTTCTTCCTTCATCCCATGTAAGATACCAAAGTCTACCTGTAGCGTCAACATACTCTGTTTTCCCTTGTAGTTTTAACTCATCTAATATTCTCTTTGGATAAATTATTTCGCCATCATCATTATCATCAGTCATTTCTTGCCTTGCCTTTAGATCTCATCTAGGAACTAAATCTTATCACTTACTATCTTGATGATATCTGACTCTGGAAACTTCTCTAATACCTTCTCATGGATACCCTCATCAAAACAAGCATCTGTATGGTCTATCAACAGTTTCTCAAATAAGTCCGGCCTAAATGCATTTAATGCATCTATATCATAGCCTCCGCCTTCATCCGATCTAGGTATACCATATTCCCTTACCTGCTGCGGTAACGCGGCTATTCTTTCAAATTTAATCCATTTTAGTATTCCAAACTCATTTAGTTGAGTTTTTATCTATTTATCCATATGCTGGCCATATTTGTCATCATCACCAAGATACTTTAGATGTACCTTTTCTTCGCTTAGTCTCACCAGATTTAACGTCTGTATAATACAGTTCCCCCTTTAGTTTTTGTGCATATCGACAACCCCATCCGTGGTGGGTATTCCTTGAGCCATTGCCTCCAGGAAATCACACCTTTTCATACACAGTTCGAGTCTTTCCAACAAGCGCTCTCACTTCACCTGGAGTGAACCCTACCTCCTCAGACATTACATATCTGCTAAATGTGACTTAGTTTCGAAGCATATGTTCTGCCTAACTACCTAGTAACGCATTGCCTGTTGGCCTACCATATATTTCATTGTCACTGGTTCAATAGTAACAAAGTCCTGAATGTGAAAATGATAAGATATCGCTCACGAAATCTCATTTTATTCCTGTTAACTGTGCTAAAAATTGGGTTTCATAATATGAATGGCTTCGTATCAACAGCAGCTTAAATCTAATTATATATTGGTATGTATCTATGTTTCCAGAAATTTTAAGCAGTTCCCTACTTTCTATGCCAAGGTATTTCATTAGATATTCAACAATGGTGTGGTCGTATTACATAAATCGTGTCATCGGGCTATAACTTAAATATAACTAGTATCGGAATCGGAATTGATACTAGTTATATTTAAGAGTCTATCTTCAAATATGCCGGAAATGTATTGATAGGGTCAATCAAAAAATAAGAGAATAGATAATTTCCTTCTGATTACGATATAAACAAAAACCTATGTCGTATCTGTTGAACCTGCTACTACCTCTGCGGTAGCGAATCTGCTACCCACCGAATTAATCTTAATCTTTACGTTTTTGTCCCCGGCTTTTGCATTTTTTACAAAAATTACCAAACCTGCTATTCTCGTAACACCGTCACCTGTTCTACCTGTGTCCGTAATATCTACTGTGTATTCTTTACCTGTTTCTACAGGTTTTGAGAAGCCACTCGTTGTTCTCGTATTCTGTCCGTAACTCATTAAAAGTCATAATTAATTAGGCATTATGATAATATGAACTATTGTATTAGTGTATTAATATCTATGCCGCTCTAATGTGTTGTACTTTCTTCTTGTCTCAATGCTAGTTAGTTTACCATAGTATTAGCCTATGTACCAAATTTCTCTAATGATCCCAATTCCATTCCGTCATCTGTCCAAGATCAATCACCCGCAAAACCAATATTACGCAATTATTTGTCTTGTATTACGGCTTTTCGGTGTTCATCTAGAGCTTCAATACGTACTAAAAATAGCACAGCGTTTTCGCATTTCAAAGCTTCACTTGAGGGCATCTTGGTCTATTTGACATCCCTATATTTAAGCAACTCCTAAGTCAGGTTCGGGACATCGCTTTAGCCGTTGGTTTTTGATATCGATAGTTGTCTATGTTACAATTTCACTAATCCATAAGACATGCTTTAGAATGGTTAAATGTTTTTTTGAACATCTGAATGAGAATGGCGCTCTGAACATTACTGTACATAATTATTATCATTATTGTTATTATTGTCATAATAGCTCTAGTTTCTATTTCAATTATTCTTTGTAACACCAATTGGAACAGATTATTTTGTCGACATACTGTATGCTAAAAAAATTGTGATGAGCTAGCGTAATTGTAATAGCCGTCATATTCGAGCCATCGGGAGACGTGTATACCTATGTTATAAAGATGTAAATACTTATTATATCTGATGTACTGTAACTTCCAATAATGGCATACAGTATGGTATATAAGCTCATGGAAAAGAAGCTTTAGAATTAAACAAAATTGCTTTTCAGGAACTCTTGAAAATATCTCTTAAGAATAAAAAGTAAAAAGTTGTTTTTCACCAAATATTTTCGAGACTGATTACGGTACGGTTTCCCTTTTAGTTGTTTCTTGCTATTAATAGCACTGAAACTCCTCCTCTTTCCCTGCAGTCCCATCTATTAGTTTGAGAAGTGGTTCAAAAATCTTCCAAAAGTCTTCACTGCTAACACTATTCACCGGAGCGCTGTCAGTCTTTGTATAGTTTGTTTCCAGCCAAGTTACAACTATAGTTTGTTTTTCTGATTTAAAAGAACCGCGATGTGATTGATTAGTATTATCTTGAGCTGTAGCAAATATAGTTTCATTGACCATAATTCCAATCATACCCATCACCGCTGCTATAATGCGCTTGTTCGTCAACATACTATTTAGATACGATCAGATAGTTATGCCCCTAGAAATGATGGCGTTCCTAATAATTCATTCAATAATACTGAGCATTTAAGCTTTTACTGTACTACTTTGCAACTTATCATATCTGAGTTTCATTACCAACAAAGTAATGTTTAGGGCAAAACCTGTAGCATTAGTTCCAATTATGACTGGGTCTGATCTGATAAAACCATATATAACCCATAAAAACATCCCACTTGCTATAAGAATCATCAAATGAACAGACACATCAAACATTTTTTTTGTTTTGTAAGCTTTCACTCAGCTGGGGTATGAATGATGATAGTACCAAAATACCGGCAATGGTCCCTATGATATCAGCCCATGCAGCAGAATCTTCCATCATAATTCATTGTTACAACATTGGATATAAGAGAAATAACTGCCTTAGTTATCGAATGCATAGATCTCATTTATTAATAGGTCAGACTCTCAGATTATTTGATTCTTTCAATTTCTGGTATCTCTTGGATTCTTTCATTGAGCACATACATGCCAAGCTAAAAAAACTCTCTAAGTTTGCAGATACCTCTGTCTATTTTCGTTCGTCATTCCCTCTTGAAGTTTCTTGGCATTTGGTTATGAGATATTTATTATCACGAATAAATTGTCCCACATGAAATGGAAATCTATTTTGAATTTGTTCCATGGTTTAGTTTTTTCTAGACTCAGTGCAGATTGTGGAAGACGAAATCGACGGATTATTTTCCAAACCGGTTCCTAATTACTTGATCAAGACGGCAGCTCCTAATTTATCGGCCATTAGATGTTGTGAGAGATGAACTCTTTTGTACTGCATTAAGAAAGTGCTTGAGATATCTTGCAAATATTGATCAACCTATTAGAGTTCCTTGCACAGAATTATAACTTTAAATGATGAACAAATCACCAATTAGAATAAAGCAGCTCGCACATGCTTCTGATGTTGCCCTTTACATTCAAGATCTCTTGATAATTTCGTCTGCAAATACCTCTAGTGCTTCAATTTCTCTTTGTGGTTCTAAGTCGACAATAAGATATTGGATACCAACATCTTCAAACTCTCTTATCTGATTTAATACTTCCTCCGGTGTACCATAAATTGCGAATTCTCTTAGCTGCGCCTCTGGCATACCCATGAAAGCCTGTTGTACCCTTTTTTTAGCCGTTCTCCCATCATCATCAATTACTACCACTCCAAGTTTGGTTTTCAAGATTGAATCATAGTCTCTATCCACACTTTTACAATGGGCTTTCAAAATATCGAGCTTTTTCTTTACTGTTTCAGCTGATCCAAAGAGGTTGCATGCATCAGCATACTTAGCTACTATCTTCAAGGTTCTTTTCTCACCACTCCCTCCTACGAGTATCGGTGGAGTGGGTTTCTGTATAGGTTTGGGATTGCAATAAGCATCATGTATTTGGTAGTATTTGCCTTCAAATGAGGCAGATGACTCTTCTGTCCACATCTTGCGTATTATTTGTAAAGCCTCTTCTAAGCGAAGTAGTCGCTCCTTGTTAGATGGAAAAGAAATACGAGCGGGTCCTTTGCTATTGCCATTATTATTTGTGCTTTCTCCAATGCCATATGCTAACGATTCTTCTTCATTCCAAGATGCACCAATCCCCAAAAAGAGTCTTCCCTTGCTCAAAACATCCAGCGTGGCACCAATTTTAGCTAATATGGAAGGATAGCGGTATATGACACCTGTTACAAGTGTACCCAATTTTATCCTGGTGGTGATGCCGGCAAGCACAGATATTGTTGTCCAACCTTCAAGCATTGGTTCTTCTGGCTTCCCAACAACGGAAATCTGATGAAAATGATCCATTACCCAAAAAGAATCAAAACCCTTGTTCTCCGCTTTTGCCACTAGATTACTGAGAGTATCGATAATCCGTGATGTATTCTGATTGCTGTAGTCATAGCTAAAATTTGGATGTTGTAAGCCAAACTTCATATTGGATTCGAAACCTAATACGATTAACTACCTAATAGATGTGACTAGAGGAAGAGGAGAGACATTGATAATAATGACGACGAGGAAGATTCCACCCTAGTCACTAATACCAGAGAATTGGTGAATACGGTCCCACCCATTCTTATTTTTCCTAAGATTGAACTTGATTTTGGATACCTGTTGGGAGGCGCACATTGCAGATAATTATTCAATAAATGGTAATGACCAATCTATCTGCTAGACCTTTTAAAAGGCGGTCTCGCAAATATGACTTTCACCGGGTGCCGTATCGCAGGTTGGATCATTACTATTTCGCCTTTGTCCATATGAGCAATATTGTTTTTGGTTATGTCATCTAGCATTGAATAAGGACTTTTTGACAATTCAGACATTCCTAGTTTCGCGATCATGTGGATTCCTGTATTATCATGCAAAATAGGATCAACTGCACTTTTAAATTGCTGAGCTGATAAAAGGATGGTATCCCTTGATTTACCAGCTATCAATGTTTTTGTAATCTGTTCTGCTACTGAGGTCCGTCTGCCCATAGGATAAGCCTGTGGAAGAAAGCGATTTATCTCGTCTATAAATATCAAAAGGTACTTTGGCCGTCTACTCTGTTCTACGCTCCTTGTAATCTGACCGTCTGCATCATAGACATGTCTAACGTCCTCGAAATTAGAGCGGGAAGAATATAAGTCGTCGATATTTTTCATGACGTCACCGACAACTAAGGATTGCTCTTCAACAGTAGGAATCATAGCAATATCAATGACGAATACGTCTCCAGCTCTTATTTTTTCTATTTCATTTCCTAAGTAAACGCTGGTCTCTCTTTCATCAGTAAACATTGAAGACCTCTTGTACTTCTGCAGTAATCCAGAGAAATGTAGATATGTCGATTTATGAGTTATTATTTCTGAAGGGTAGTCCTTGTACTTGACCAGATCTGACCACGATGTTACTGCTACTCCATCTTTATCCTTAAATGGCCATGATTCATAAATATAATTAATTATTGCGGACAGATTGTATCGTGGATCGTAGGTTTCGGAGGAAAGTAAAAGATCGAGTCTATCATATATGTCATTCAATTCGTAGGAATAGGTATGATAGTTTGAAGGTATGTGAACTGATATAGGCTTCCCGTCTATACCTCTGGGAAGGAAATAGGTAACCTTTCTGAATGGATCCGGGGATATTTGTAGGAGATCGTACAATTCCTTATCTCTGTCAGTTACAGTTCCCTGTGCCTCATCTATATACAAGAGATCATCTTCACGTGTATTAAAGATTATGATAGCCACTTCGTTCTTCTTTACCAATTTCTGGTATAAGGAATGTAATAGGAAGAGCAGATAGGACGTTTTCAGATTCCCTGAGATTCCTGATGCGTTGATGTGTGCAGCATCCGGTCCTGCTAAATATGTCATGGCCATTGGTATCGCGATTTTATTCCCATTGGTCATTTCTATTACACCAGCCATGACCGGGTCTTCCATTTTTGGGATCCCCAGGGCTAAAAGAATTTCGTCGCTATTTGCAAATGTCACCGATGCATTAATTCCAACTGGCATTCTAACTATTAGGCTATTATTTTTATTTCTCCAGTCATCCTGCACTTTATTCTTATTCTGAACATTTGCCATAACAGCTACCCTTGCAATCCTTGTTCCGTGAACTTGATAATCTCTACTATTAATCACTGAGCTTTCCGAATCATGAAGATCAGAGGTGGATATTATACCTCCATTCGACTTCTGCTTGATGCTGTGAATATTGGATACAGTTCGCAATTCCTTGACGATGCCAATTGTCCGGGTGTTGTAAATATTGTCTACACACACAAAATCAAATGGTCCTACAATTACGTTAGGAACAATTGAGAACCAAAATTCGTCCATAGTTATGGGAAATTTCTCTGATTCGACTGTTTTACCGATTCTATTACCGAGTTCTACATTCTCATTCTTTGCCAACCCTGGTCAAAAACTCAATTATTCATATATATTTATTATGTATAAAGATCCTCTATATAGTTGATTTAGACCATTATCCAGCCTCTCTCTTGAGCTTATGAGGGACAGATATGACCTTATAATTATCTATTTAAAATAGTACAATACATGGTATCGATGGATGACAAGCAATATCCTCATTCCGTGAAATAATAAACTTGATGAGAATCTCTACTGTTATTTAGGATAAAATCTTTTTGAATTGATTTCGCAATATAACTACAAAGAGTGCATATTTGGGATGTTCTTAAATTGTTAAGCGGAGGTTACTATGTGATTAATAGATCACATACTACAATGAAAAGACAAACTGTACATTTCATAATACCTAAATTTATTCCTCTCACTTTGATTGTTACCATAGAACTGTCAAATGTTTAGGGTAAAGTCACAGAGGCAAATATTGGAATCAGAAATAAAGCGAGAGGTTGAAATAGAGAATCTTCCAGAAAAGGAGAGACAAGAAATTGAACAAATATACAAATCGAAAGGATTTGAAGTACGATTTGAAGACGGATTTGAAAGGGTAGTCGATAAAGTAACTTCCAATAAGGGAGTATGGCTTAAGACCATGCTTACTGAGGAACTTGGTCTCAACCTTGAGATACTTGGGAACCCATTAAAGAGTGCATTAGTAATGTTTGGTTCATTTTTACTTGGTGGAATTCTTCCAAATCTCCCGTACTTTGTGGTTAAGTTTTGGACTCATGCCATCGACGACGGCTATTGTAGTAGCAATTTCGATAAGTATTGCTTCCTCTTTCATAGTCGGCGCAGGCCCGTATAGCCCAAATGAGCATCATAAAAGGAGGAATTGAAATGGCAGGACTAAGCACCGGAATAGCACTTGTTGGCTATGGGATAGGGACTGAATTAGCCAGATTAGGTATAGTAAATGTACAGTGATTTTTCTTTTCTTATCCTAGTGCCTCAGGGAATCTCTACTGCGTTTAGACAGGCTGCAATAAATCAAATAAAGCATCAAGTTTAATTTGAGAGGAAGCTCACGATTTACGAATGCTCTTATGAAAGCAGGTGAGATCAATGATGTACCATGAAAGAAATCATAGTGTCAGTATCAGATGAACTATACGAGGCAATTGAATATGAAAGAGATTCGCGCAAACTAAGAACTGTGTCTGAAATGGTAAGAGTAATACTTACTGAATATTTCAGGGATAAGATTGATTAGAGTCGTTGGATATCGACACAGAATTGGAATTAAATCTATCATATCAAATTTACTTAACCGTCATCCATTGCTGTTCTTCATAATAAATGGAATAGCATCAATTATTTCCAGATGAGTTGGTGTCTTTCTATTCTCGTCATTCTATCTCCCATCTGAATTCAATAATAATAGAATTCTAAACTTAAGTGTTTATGATTATTGGTCCTATTTTGATAGTTGGATAGACAACTATAACTATAAGGCTATATGTAGTAGACATGTCAGCAATGAGTGAATCATCATCAAATGAGGCACATCCAACTGAGATAATATTAGCTAGGTGGATTGAAAGATTCGTTGCTTGGCTTATAGACTTTGTGATCGTTTCAATCGGTCTAGCAATTCTGTTTGCCCTTTTGTCTATTCCGTTTTGGTTCTATTATGCATCAGAAGATGTAGAAGAGCAGTTTAAAGGACCACAACCTTACCACTATCTAATATCAAGCATAGTGTTCTTTTTATACTGGACGTATTTTGAATCAACAACAGGGCAATCACTTGGAAAAAAGGTAATGAAATTAAAGACAACAAATCTAGATGGAACTGTTGCAGAAGGAAAAAAGGTGGCCCTTTCAGCTTTTGGAAAGGCATTCCTTCTTCCTTTCGACGTAATTCTGGGGTGGATATTTACAAATGAAAGACGGCAGAGGATATTTAATAGAGTAGGTAATACTATAGTAATTAAAGTAAAAACAGAGTCAAAGTCTACGGATAGCAATATTAGGTATGTCAAGGACTAATACAATAATCGTAATTTCTAGTTTTATCCAATGTACCAAATTCTAAGATGCGCATGATAAAGTCATCCTTCTATGTTTTATTGATGATAAAAATGGTGAACGGAATACCAGGAAGGCTTGTAGAAATGGATGAAAAAGTAAAGTTCCTCCAACAAATCGAGCAAGATGTTGGACCAATTATGCTCCTTGCGGTACAAGGTATGCGGTGGTATGCTTTTTTTCTGAATTGATAAAATATACCAGTCACATAAATGTGATAACAATTCGCCAGAAGTTATTCTTAGGATAAGGAAGAAGTTAAAGGAAAGCAGAGAGGGTTGGCCTACATAGCAGATAATAAGATGTTGTAAAAGAAACACCTATGCGCTCAGTTCAAGTTTCTAAAGCTAATGGCCCCCTTGAAATTGTGGAAAGAGATATTCCTGAACCTGGCGCTAGACAAGTTCGTATCAAAGTACAAGCATGCGGTGTGTTACTAAAGAAGGATTATTTCAAGGCATCCAGTATCCGAGTTCCTGGCCATGAGATTGCCGGGCTTATAGACGAGGTAGGCAAAGACGTCTCTCAATGGGAACAAGGGTAGAGAGTAGCTGTTGGTTGGCATGGAGGTCATTGTGATCATTGCGAATTTTGCAGGCGCGGAGATTTTACCACTTGTAAATACGCCCAGGTACCAGGAATTTCATACGATGGTGGCTATGCAGATTATATGGTTACACCTATCGAAACTCTAGCATCAATCCCTGAGCAGCTTTCACCTACAGAAGCTGCGCCTCTTATGTGTGCTGGTATCACTACATTCAATGCTCTTCGAAATAGTGGAGCACGTGCAGGCGATGTAGTCGCTATTTTTGGAATGGGAGGGCTTGGACATCTTGGAATTCAGTTTGCTGCCAAGATGGGTTTCAATACTGTCGCCATTGGGAGAGCAAGGGACAAGGAAGAGGAATTGATGAAGAATTTGGGGGCAAGGCAATACATTGATAACAGGTCACAGAACGCCGTCGAAGAACTTAACAAGCTGGGAGGAGCTAAAGTGATACTTGCAACCGTTCCAAGTGGAAAGGCGATGACTGAAATCCTTGGAGGTCTTGAGCCAATGGGAAGCTTGTCGTAATTGGAGGATCTGATGAGCCAATTCAAGTGCCTCCATTTCTAATGATATTATGGCGTCGATCAGTGATAGGCTGGCCATCTGGTACGTCAATCGACTCGCAAGACGCACTCTCATTTAGTGTACTCTCTGGTGTAAGGTCTATGAATGAAGTCTTTCCGTTGGAGCGCGCTGCAGAGGCATTTGATCTTATGATGAGTGGTAAAGCTAGGTTTAGATGTGTACTTACGACTGGAAACTAGCAATTACCTTGACACTAACCTGTTTCTACAAGTACAAACTACGAAGTGTAGGAATGTGTTAGAGAAGATGAGAAACTGAAGAATCATGTCGAAATTTGCAACGCCTGAAGACTTACTCAATTCACAAGTAATAGAATTCAAAGTAAAGGAAATATAGACCTCTTAATGACACTTTATGAGAAAGATGCTTGTTTTGCCTCTCAGCCGGGACAAGTTGTCAAGGATCAAGAACGTATACGCAGGGCAATTCAGGATATCATTGACATGGGGGTAAGTTAGAGGCAAGAGTCAAGAGAGTACTTTATGCGAACGATCTTGCTCTTCTAATTACGGAATGGTCGATCAATGGAGCCGAACCTGATGTTAAACCAATTCATCATACTGGCAAAGGCACTATTGTTTTTCGTCGAGAATTCTGAAGTCTTTCGCACTTGGCAACCTCTCCTGGATCTACTGATGAAGTTGCAATCTGGTCTCTATCAACAAGCGATGGATGGTTAGAACAGAGGAAGTGACCAAGCCTTCGCCGCCCCATTTGCAGTAGACGGTGATTTTGTTGGTTTCGATGGCATGCATCTTAAGGGACGCCAAGAAATTATCACGTTTCATCAACAGCTTATTAATACACACCTCAAAGTCACTCGCTTGGTTGGCAAGGTTCGGAGTGTGCTTTGAAAGTATGTATTAATTAAATCTCGAGGTTAGAACCGTAGAAAGCGGGAAAGTACTAACTGAAAATAGTCTTGGTGGGTAAAATTGATGACGACATACAGCCTATGACTAAGACATAGTATATAACTTGGTTGAACGCTAGCTGAACGACTTGAACAAATTCCCCTAAGGCAAGCTATTGAACAGTGTTCTAAACTATGCCGTTCAATTTAGGTCGTTCAGTATGTTGAGCGTGAAGTCTCCTGAACGACTGTATACAAAAGGGGTTGTATACAATGGTTATATACAAATTTGTAAAAAAACAGGAATCTGTATACTCTCTCGTATACATGGCACTCTAACCAAAGAGTGGCCAATTTTAGCTAATTCTTTAGAACTAAAAGAAGATAGGAGCAAGCTGGTCACATTCCGATCTCAAGATAGCAACCAAGTTTCCGTTTATTGAGAATGAGTTTAATGGAAAACGAGCTCTTGTACCTGGAGGAATTACAGGAATGGGCAAAGTAGTGCAGTAGTAAGCTGACTTCTCGATGAAGGAGCAGAAGTCATAACGGCCGCACACAAGATAACATATGATTATGATGAAGAACGGGAGCTTGTATTTGTTCAAGCGGACCTCGGCAAGTCCGAAGGGTGTACGAAGGTGGTCAATGAGGTCATTCCTAGGGTTGGCGGAGTCGATATCCTTGTGAATGTTCCCGGGGCGTCATATGCACCAAGTGGAGGTTTTAGCGTCTTGAGCGATGAGGAGTTACTAAAAGAGCTAAACATAAATGCAACGTTAGCCTAGGCGTCCGTAAAGGCTGCATTAACTACTTATCAGATCTGGGGGGACAACGGAAAATGCTGGATCAACTATAGAATACTCTGTACTGGGATTCTATCTCAAGTTTCTACGAAGATTCCTCATCTGATACCCATCATTATTCTCCTTGTTTCTGGTTGGGGAAAGATCTCGTCTAACGTTCTAGGTCTCCTGTCTTCAAAGACGACATCCGAATGCCACTTGGAACCAAAGGCCGTTAACTGGAGCAGGATAGGCATTGTATCTCTACCTTTTTCGGTAAGTTTCCACACCACCATAATTGGATGTCTCTTTCCTCCAACACACTCTATGAATCCTTCGTCTTCTAGCTCTCTTAAACGCATTGATAGTACCCTTGGTGTAAGTCCAGGGATAGATTCTAAGATTCTATTGAAACGCACTATCTTGAGGAAACCTATATCTCTCAATATCAGCATAGTCCATTTCTTTCCAAGTACACCTAAACTAGTTTTAATTGGGCACTGAGCAAATTTGACTTGAGGCCAAATCGCACTTTCATCGTCTTTACTAGTTAATTCTGATTGCTGATCCTCGGTGAATTGTGACAACTATACTTATGATCCATTTCATGTTTATAAACTATATTTTGTATATCAGTCCTCGAAGCAATCCACCATGCCTGAAATAAAAATTAATGCAGATAACATTTTGATTAGCTAAAGCACCACGAGCCATTCCTAAGTAAGTAAATTTCCTACCCTAAATCCATATTCATAGTGATTCTTGTTGTCCCGTCTGCCTCTAATGCTTCTCCATCGATTATGCTTTTCCAACAAACTACGGGTGAAGAGGAACAATTACGATTAGAATATAAGATATCTCCACCAAAATGAATAGGTCTCAATTTAGAAAAGACTATTAAAGACTTGTCCTTTGAAATCGTGGATACAACATCTTCGCATCATCTTGCATACGTCGTTGGAATTCAAATGCAAAACTGATTGGAGATTAAGGAGTATCGTGTTATTGCATGGATCGCCACAAACGTGGTATGAATGGATCTTCATACGCTATGTGCTGTTCTTCTTAACAGTAATGCAAATCCTACTGTGATACCCGAAAGTAATCCTGCTGTGAGAAATATTAGATTATAAGATCCAGCAGATGGGTAAGATCCATCGATTCCTTCAATAGTCTCGTGATTTGCCATATACACCCCAGCTAATGCAGGGCCTATTGCCATTCCAATAAACAATAAAAGGGCGCCAACTCCTACCGAAATACCAGTGAACTCTTTTGGTGAAGACGAGACGACCATATTCCAGGTAGCTGTCATTGTTATCGATAGCCCACTTGCGACTATGGCCAGACTTGTAGATAACGCGAATTCTGTTGAATGAAATAAGGTTAACCCAAGTGCACCGACTAGGCTAATTACTCCACCAATTATCATGGGTTTTATACTTCCTATTCGATTTATGATAAGCGGAGTGATACTGGCAAATACCAAGAACGTGATCATGAAAGGCAGCTGAACATTGGCGGCATCTACTGAATCTCCTCCAAATCCTAGTGGAATGGGGCTTCTAACTAACTGGACTATGGTTGGATAAATCATAAACATGGTGATACCAGCAGCTATCAACAAGATGTATGAAGGTAGAAGGATCTTGTGTTTTAGTAACCTTAAGTCCAGAAAAGGAGGCACGATCCTTCTCTCCAAGAAAACAAAGATCGATAATGAAATTGCAGATACCACAAATGCGCCAGCGATCTGCAGGATATTCTGGGAGTTAACGCCGATCTGTATGAGTGTAAAAGCGATCAGAAATGACGTGATTGTAACAGAAAGTGCCCCTACGCCCTTGATGTCTATTGGAAATGATGCGCGCTTTCGTCTCGAGGTATTATCCGTAGTATCTTCCGAATTTGTGTGATGAATCTTTTTATCTTTGACAAATTTGGCGATCATTATCGTTACTACAGCAGAAAAAGGAATTATGGCCAAGAAAGTTGAATGCCATCCAAAGTTTTGAATAATGCTAGCCCCTACCAATAGGCCAACCACCGAACCTGCAGAATAGGCAGATCCAAATACCCCTACAGCTATGGCGAGTTTGGCGGGAGGGAAAGTATCTCTAAGAAGACTAAAGGCAGCAGGAACAGCCGCTAAACCAACGCCTTGGATTATCCTGGTGACAAGTAGAGCTGATATGTTGTCAGCAAAGCCGCCTGTAACAAGCCCAACTATATATATTGTAAGTAATACGAGCAACACTTTCTTTTTCCCATATAGATCAGAAAGCCTGCCTGCAACGGGTGTCATTACAGCAGCAACAATAAGATACGCACTGAATATCCATGCTCGCTGTACCATAAGTTATGTTAAAGTCCTGTATAATCTCTGGGATTGCAGGAAGGAGCATAGTCTCTGAAAAAAAGACTGTCAGCAGAGTGCTGCTGAGTAGCGCAAGAGTAAACCACGCAGTGCGACTAACAGTAATTGTTTTTCCAGCACCTCCCTCTATGGGACTTACTCTGTTTTCTGTTAGCTCGGGTTTATCGATTCTACGCATCCTCATTGTTAGATAATTAGCATTATTTATCGTTAACGGAAACAGAGCTCCCAATAGCTGACATGCTACTTATTTTATTGTCCCAGTAAATACAGTCAACTATGTTTAGATCCCTCCTCTCTTGATAGAGTCGGAGAACCAACAACCTAGAGTAGTAGGGGCTCCCGTAATTTCGATAATGCCCTTTAAATCGGAAATATTCTTTAACATATCTAATGATAGCTCTTGATTTATGACGTAGTGGGTGCCATTATCATACACTGTAGCCATTGCTCCCATTATTTTATATATGAATTCACTCGTCTTTGCCGAATCTACGTCTTTCTTAGTGTATATCTCCAAGGTATACGTCGGTGTAACACCAGGATTCTCTCGCAAGCGATTCAAAAGATCATAAATGAGATCTGGATCAACGTTTGGCAAATACCTTTGGAATAAGCCTTGCAGTTCATCGAAATGCCTTCTAATTCTCTGCATTTCATATAAATCAATATTAGTCATTAGCTGGAAACCAATCCGGGACGCAACGCTATCGTCTTGAAAAGAAAATAACCTACCAGATTCTTTGAATATGTCCTGTCTGACGGTATCAGGTACAAGTGGGAATTGCTAATAGTTTCACCACTAGCCACACAATAATATAAGCTCTACATTATTTATCGTTAGCGGAAGCAATACTCCAAACAATGAACAGTAAGTTTAAATCATTGACTCCTCTTAGTAAAGGGAACCATGCAAATTCAGCGGCTTTTTTTGGATGAAAAAGATCTCAAAATTATTAGAATTCTGTCAAAAGATTGTAGAGAATCCTTCATGAGTATAGGATCTGCCATTGGTATGACATCCAAGAGTGTGAAAGCCAGAGTGGACAGAATGATCTCCAGTGGGGTAATTGAAAAATTTGTCCTTAAAGTAAATCCAGTTGCACTTGGATACGGAATTGGTTGTATGCTCATCGTACGTGAACATACTGCAAATATAGATGATATTATCAATCGATTGAATCTAGTTGGAGATGTATCAATTCACTCCAAATGCATGGGAGGCATTTCTACGTTTTGTCTAGCTATAAAGGAAGGGCATGAGGATAAGCTTAGACTTCTCCTTGATTCACTTAAACCCGCTAGCGTCCGTATCATGTTTACAAGCAAATTATCACATTCGTCGTCAGCTTCAGATTCAACACTACCATCATCAAATATGAGTAAAAGATATGAACTCACAGAGACAGATCTAAGAATAATTAAATGTCTTATATCCAACCCTAGGATGGAAATGAATGATATAGCTAGAGCGACTTCCATATCAGGTAGAACAGTTAACCGAAGACTGACAAAGTTGAAGGAGGATAACGTGCTAAAATTCTTTATCTTGTGTAACCCTGTTCATACCGTAGGGTATATTCAATTTGCACTTGTAGTAAATACACTTGACAGGTCATCTTACCATCAGATAGTTGGGCACATTTACGAACAATTAGGTGAGAATATCCTTTTCCAGCTTCCTATAACTGATCCAGATAATGTATTAACTTTTCTTTTATTTAGCCAAGATATCTTCGCAGCTGATGGCATTCTGAAGAAAGTTGAATCGTTTGATGGTGTGAAAAGGGTTGAACTGTTTATGCTCACGGATACAACCTCTTATGACGAATGGGTGCTAAGGGAGATAGACAAAAAACTGAATATCCCTATTACAAGACACAATGAAGATTTGGGGCCTCTTCTAGAGATTAGCAGTTAGTATAAATCGTTTCTTCTGACCCTTAAATTAATTCATAAATTCTTGATGTTCTATTTGCCAGAAACCATCGATAATTCTTGATCTGGACAACTTATCAGAGCTGGCTGTGTCTGTGGAATGAATAAACCATTAATTATGTTCCCTCAATACTAAGAGGAGTTGGCACATATCATTGACACCTGTTTCTTTATATCTTCTTGCTAACGAGTTATAGTAGACAATTTAGATACCCAAAATATGATTACTTTATTTTGCGACGGACTGAATGTCTGCCGATATGTGTTAATGCGAGTAATTGCGTAATAGAGACTAGAATGCAATTTATTGTCTGCGCAAACGTCATGATAGACCTTATAACTCATGAAATTAAGGGGTTAAGTCAGATACTAATATCAGCTGTCTGTTATTTGGAGCATTACTACCATTAACGTTAAATCATTCAAGGGTTAATAAAATGGTATTGGATACTTACAATGAAACGGATGCCGACTCCAAATCTCTTCAACATCTGGGTCCCGTTTGCAATTCAACATTGAGGGATGAATCGGCTCAACATCGAGCTGAATCCGGGAAGAATGACAATAAAATGAATATTCATGAGGAGCCTCACATCTTCGAAAAAGTTCTAGTCGTTGGCTTAGGTCAACTGGGCTTGCCAGTAGCAAAGTATCTTATTGACAGAGGTTTTGAAACCTATGGATACGATCTCAATAACACAGCTATGGAGCGGGCTGAGAGAATAGCTTCTGTAAGAAAAGCCACCAACCTTAATGAGATTGATGTATTCATTATTTGCGTTTCGACTCACAAGCCTGAGGATATGTTTTCCCCTCAGGTAGATGGATTATTATCGATAGTTAAGGAAATTTCAAGGGGAGCCAAGAATGGTGCACTTGTTTCTATAGAGAGTACTATTCCCAGAGGAACTTCTAAAAAGATATTTGAGATGCTCAACCATAGATTACATGTAGCACATGCACCTCATAGGTTTTATTCATTGGAAGAAAAAGATCATGGAATCAACCAGCTCCGTGTTATAGGAGGAGTATGCGACTGTTGTCTTAAGAATGCCATACGGTTCTATGGTTATTCAACGGATGCTGGTAAGGATGTTATTATGAATAGTAAAGAAGGTAGTTGTAACAGTATTGTCATTCAGGGCAGTACCACTGGAGGACAATACTACAGGAATGATATAGCTAGGAATAGGAGCCAGGAAAGTACCAAGAATTTAGGGATACCTTTGCATCCTGTATCTAACATAGAGATAGCCGAGATATCAAAGATTGCGGAAAATGCCCATAGATACTTACAAATAGCTTTTGCAGAAGATCTCTATTTATATAGCCAGGCAAACGAAATAAACTTTGCAGAATTAAGAGAAGCTCTGAATACTAAATGGAATGTAAATATACTTGAGCCGAGGGACGGAATAGGTGGACACTGCTTGCCCAAGGATACCAAGATGTTCCTGCAATCTTCACGTTCTCCAAACAAGAGTAAAATATTAGACGCTGCCATCGAAGTCGACCGCGCCTATAGAGAATATAGACAGGCAAAAGATATTGCTTCGAAGCAGAGAACTGGTAATCTGAAATCCCAGACCTAACTGATGGCAGCATTAAAAACAGTTATTGGGCATCAATTGGAGAATCAGAAAACAAAATATATTGCGTATGTCGCTTTTCTGGTTCTTACATCCATGCTGGTAGTTTACTCTGTCATGCTGCTTCTTCAGGATATTTCAATTTTTGGCAAATCAGACGAGCAAACCATCCAGTTTTACTTGTCCATCTCAAGTATTGTTTCTTCCTCTTCCTCTTCAAATCCAACTGATATTGGAACAGTTACCCAAATAATGACCAAACCGCAAACATTAATAGCGACTTAGGCTCCAGGTATATCGTCGCCAACAATTGAGATAGATCGTAACATTTCCGTCGAGTTAATCAATAAGAGAATAGACGACAGTTCAGTGGATATTAAAGACTCTCAGGGATTCTATCCTGTCTGTAACATACTCGGTGATCCCGCCGGAATTTGAAAGATAAATTGCTACACTATTGGACTGTAGAGTATAGAATTCTGCCTAAAAAAGACTCGTGTTGTCACCTAATCGGAGCCACAGTTCCGTCATGGCTAAATAAAAGGACACTATTAATGTACTTATGAGAGCCCCGCAAGAAATTGTGATTTGTGAATACAATTATTATGGGAATTCATCTTATTGCAATCATCAGAATGAACAAAGGCATGATAAAATTAACTTTCCAGTTTGTGGCATTAAGAATACAATAATAGGAAGCTCGAACTCAAGGAGCAAACATATTTACAATCTCCAGGAGTACGACAAGGCCTTTAGGACAGTGATTTCAATAATTTTACCTCAAATATGAAGAAGATTTCTTTGCCTTGCAAGTGTAAATTAGGATGGGACGAAACAGAAATTTCTTTGATTATGTGTAATATTCATTATAATGCGTACCTTGATGCAGGGTTTAATACTCCAGCAGACGATTTTATCAAGCTCGTGGCCAGTCCTAAAGGCTCACATTACTCTCATGAAATACTAGAAAGTCTAAGGTAGATTGATTGAGATCATAAACCGTGTTGAGCTAGATCTCGTTCATGGTTTGGTTTCCAGGTTTTATGTCCTTCCTAGAGAAGGGACTTTTCTAGATGACATATCCTTAATGTCTGGACATTTACTCCGAACCGAGTAATACTTTTTGCTGTTATCATTTTGTTGTCATTGTTGTTCTACCAACTATCGCTATTTGATTCGCGTTCAAACTTCTGGGATTAGGCTGACACAAGAAAAACCTCTATATAATACGTATGAGGCAAGATGCTACAACGCATAGTAAACCAATAATTTATTATAATTTGTAGCCTAAACATAATAGATATGTCAAGAGAGATGAAGGCTAACGAAAGCCCCAATCATTTTATGGTCCTGGATGCAATTGGTCGAGGTATGAATACAGCCGACAAGATTAGTAAGGTGACTAAACTTGATATAACAGAGGTTGAACTGATACTTAACGATCTTACTGTCCAGCGTTTGGTGAACCGAATGGAAAAAAAAGGCTTCTTTAGAAGCAAAAAAATAGAATTCGCGATTAATGAAACGGGTCATGGCTTGTTGAATTCGAAGAAGCGTGAGTTAGAGCAAAAGACCAAAGACATTCAACAGGCGTACGGTAACGGTAACACTGCTCAGTTGCAGTCATTCATGGGAACAGATAGGGCCTGGATACCTTTCCTGTTGTTTTCTGGCTTACTTGACGTCGTGTTCTTCGCTTCAATGATGTCATTTATGGGGATGGCAATGAGTCCCCAGGAAAGCTCAATGGCCGGCGATGCTGGAGGGGCATCTGAGTCCGCTTCGGGTTCAGATACAACAGGCCAAGAAGACTCGGGTGCTGCTGACGCTGGAAGTGACAGTGGGGGCGGAGACTTCGAAGGGGGAGGATTTGACAGTTCTGGAGGTTCAGGAATGGATTTCGGGGGTGATTTTAACTTTTAATAGTCAGAAGACAAATAGTTTGATACAACTCAGAGCCTCTTCTAACTTCTTGTTTCAATCCAAGTACTAATTTCCTAGGGCGATCGCCTTTTTGTTCCGGTTAGTTGGTTGAAAAATCAAATAGGATGAAGGATTGGCCTTGGTTCATCGCATACAACTAGCCATAGCCTGACTATCAATTATACAGTTTGCTGCCATCCTCGAGCTTGATAAAGAGCCTCCTGTGACAAACTCTATCGCTTGACTTGAATTCATTGATGTACCCTGAGAGCCCATATTTAATAATGACAGCTGTATCTCTGCTAGGTTTATTTGACGAAGTGCTGCAATTGTATCTCCTTTCGTTAATAACGCATCGGCAGTCTTTAAATGAAATCTTGTTAATTCTATCATTGGAGCTGTCATGTTTCCATCGTTGGCGGCTTGTGCGGTAGCTTGAGGAATAATGGCAGTAAACTTGCTGCTTGATACTGATATCAAACTGCCTATTATTAACACCGTAATAATAAATTCAAGGTAATTTTCGAAAGTCTGAGCCATATAATATCCATTTAAATGGCTCGTTGTTATAAGATTTCTCTTTTGTATCCTTCTGTCGAAGCTTATTCTCACGAAGTGAGCAGTTGTGGTTTCTGGCCAGGAGGTGGTCCAGTTGATCAACCCGTATTTCACGCCTATGCCTATACCGAACCTCGTGGCTTCAAGGACTATCCGATCAAGCCATCAGAAGCGTTCTACCATACTGGTATGGGTGAGTTCTTGTTGCCCTACGATATAGTCCGTACCTCGAAAAATCCTGACGATGTCTTGCTTTCCTTTCTACAAAGTACTTATGAGGCAGCTCGCAAATTGTGCCAAATGGGATAGACATGCACTGGAGCGCCAATAAGCAAATAGGAAATCGGTATCATCTTACCAATGACATGTTGGTTCACGTTGGTTCATAATGAAATACCTTATGCTGCTTCTATTTGTGATATAATCATATCTCTAATAAGGTATCTGTGACAATGATCTCCCACATTATAGCACTGGCATAACAAAGTGACATGTATATTTCTACTCAACTGCCTAAGCTCTTGAATTTATCCAAATTTTGGGGATTATTTATTATTTCAGTTAAAAATCATCTTTTATTTTCAAGCCAATCTATAATTTTGTCTTTCATGTAGTTCTTATACACCAACTGAAATAAAGGGACCGAATTCTAAAGTTCTACCTTTGGATCCATGGAAATTGTTTATACTTTTTGTAGTATTCAACTAATCCTCCTTCCAATAACATCTTCTGCATGAATTCCGGGACTTTTCTAGCAAGAAAAGTCTCTTTGGTTCTAGTATTTTCGACAGTATACCTAGTTATGTCGATCTTAAGTTCATCCTTCTGAACTACCTTCCCTTTTATTTCTGGTATTTCAAATGCGGGCAATCCTATTGTAAAGGCATTCCTATAAAAAATGCGTGCAAAACTCTCAGCTATAACTGCAGAAATGCCTGCATATTTTAATGCTACTGGGGCCTGTTCTCTGCTAGAGCCTCCTCCAAAATTTCGACCTGCTATTATTATGTCATTCTTGGAGATTTTTTTGTGAAAATCTGGATCGTATCCATACATAGCATATTTAGCCAATTCATATGGATCATTGGTCCTGCTTTTGAATCTGAAGGGTATTATTATATCTGTATTGATATTATCTCCAAATACCCAGGCCTTTCCTTTTATAATATTAGTATTGGTCATAGTCGTTGGATGTTCATAATATTGATGATGAAATCATTATTCATAATCAAAAATACTTCCTTGGATCGGCTATTTTTCCTTCGATCGCAGATGCTGCTACCGTTGCAGGAGATGCTAGATATACTTTAGATGACAGTGCACCCATTCTGCCGATAAAATTCCTTGAGGATGAAGATATACAGATCTCATTTTCTCCTAACGCACCAAGATGAGTACCAACACATGCGCCACATGTAGCATTGGTAAACACAGCTCCTGATTGTAGATAAATTTCTACATAGCCACGCTTAATTGCATCTTCGTATACTTTGACAGATGCAGGAGTAACTACGCATCGTGTATTTTTGTGAATTTTTCTGCCCTTTAATATGTGTGCTGCAATTTCAAGGTCTTCTATTCTTCCGTTTGTAGAAGAACCTATAAACGCTTGATCAATATCTATATTTGATAATTCTTCAACTGAATGTACCTTGTCAATATTATCCGGACCTGAAACTTTCGGATCAATCTTGTTACATTCTATCTCAAATTCATCTTCGTACCTGGCAGAAGTACCCGCTTTTATTTTGATATTTTTGAGATCGTTATTTGTTCTTGCATTCTCTTCTAGATATTTAGTTGTAACCTGATCAGTGGGAAATACAGATATTTTTGCACCGCACTCCATTGAAGCATTGCTGATACATGCTCTAGAGTCCATAGTAAATTCTTTCCTGACATTTTCATTTGAAAATTTCCATTCTAGTGCCTTATAATTTGCACCATCTTCGCCTACCTTTCCGATATAATCTAAAATTAGATCTCGTACAAACACTCCTTTCCCAAAAATCCCTGATAAATTAATCTTTATAGTATCTGGTACTTTCAACCATAATTGACCTGTTGCCCAGACAGGCAGCAATTTCTGTACTTCCAATTCCAGTAGCAAATGCAGACAGACATCCGGCTTGACAGGTATGTGAATCTGCTCCCAATATCATCATACCAGGAACAGCAAGATATTCGAGAATATATTGATGCGAGATTGAGCCCTCGACTAAAAGGCAGTTGTATTTAGAGACAAAATCTCTCATCATAGCATGCATATTGGCCACTTTCTCATCTGCTGCTGGAAATGTATGATCTATAACTAGCAAAACCTTCGAAGGATCGTAGGGCTTGTTGATACCCATTTCTGCAAATGAACGTATTGCCAAAGGGCCTGTACTATCTTGTGCCATAGCGAGATCTACATTCACAATTACAATATCACCGGGCATGGACACTGATTTTGTTTCGACATTCTTTATGCTTATCAGCTTTTCAGCAATGGTGAGTGAACTATCATTGAGAATTGTTTTGGTACGAGATGTGTCCTGACTTTGATGCTGCTGTCGTCGTTGAAGCGAAGCACGTGTCATGTTTTGCATTTAATACCCTTTTGGTAGTTCAGATCTAATTATTCTACAACCAGTGGAGAGAAAATTTACTATCATTATATTCCCTGTTGAAATTTTATCACAGATAACTATTTCCTGCATATCATATCAATAGGTAATTATTGCTAATAAAATTTCGTCCTTGATCCATTCTACCTCTAACAGAGTTCGGTCATAATGGGAATAAATTTTATCATTTATTGCGCTTATTAGTAACATATATCATATAAATTTAATACTTATTTTGATTCCGAGAAGCAGGAATTGACAGCCGATAGCACTCCCATAATTACAGATTAAATAATGGTTTTCTTTCTATGCTAATGTTCTTCTGAATTCCAATCAAGATTCAATGTGTTTTCCACTGTACTCCTTTCAGATCACTCCCCTGTCATCTATTCTCCTTCTCGGTCACGGCATCAATCTTCCTATCCAAATTAAGTATTTCCTTAAGAAATCTCTCCTGATGTTTCTGAACATGTTGCATTGATTGCAAGACTTTATAGTGACTCTCCTCAAGCTCGTTTATCCGTCTGAGGGTCTCATCCTGTTTCGTTGTAGTTTTCTTCTGTATTTTATAGATCCACCAGGCTATTACTATGCCAAGGCAGCGCTCCTAAAACAATACTTAGATATGTACTAGAGGCGTTTGTCATATCTATGCAACCTTTGGCTATTTCAGGTATGCATCCCCAAGATACCATACTTTATTATGATATTAGGTCCTGATGTTATAGTTTGCCTCATTGTCGGAGATAAGAAAAGGTGATTCCTTGTTGCTTCTGCAAGAGGTACAGACGAAAATTCGTCTTTTTCGCATTTACCGTTGGTCTAGGGCAGAGGATATTTGCACATAGACTTTTCCTGTACTCTACTGAGGGGTGTTATTAAGCTATCAGCACCTGGACTTTGACTGGTAGGGTGCTTATTGATTTTTCTTTAAAACCTATGAGGAACGGCCTTCCCGTTATTCCAGGGCTCGCTAAAATGCACAGCAATATCGTGCGCTGTCAGATTTCAATTCATTTGATTATTCAGTCCTTATAAATTAAAAGCCAAAATGCCTGTTTCTATTTTACTCACCAATCTCAATTTCCTTATCACAGAATGGATAACCTCTACTCAAATTATAATCTCTTACCTGATTATTCTTTCCTCTAATTGGCAGTACTGCCCGCTTCCGTTGGAAATGATGTTATAGCCCCCTTCAATCATATTTCTCATTGCTGCTGGCATTGGTATTGTATATTAGCGAGGATCTTTCCTAAGAGATGTTTGTAGGTATACAAACATAAATTCTTTGCATAACCTACAATAGTTGTAGTGGTTAAGTAAAGGCAGTGCCAATAATACTGATTTTTTGTATTCCAAACTTTTAAGTTACTAAACAGGGGTTAATAATGTCCCCAACTCAAATATGATAAAATATCACTAGTGCAGCCCTTAGACTTAACGTATAACTATTTCCTCTTGAAGTAACATATGATTATTATATAGTCTAAGTAAGCTATAAGCTTTTCATATAGATATAATGTACAATTCTGCTACTTTTGTTACCAATTTCACTCCATAAATTGGACATGTAACCTAGCAAATTTATATACAAAGAATTGAGCTAATAGTTGTGGCTCAATATGCTGTTCAACCAAGAAAGGTGTTCCCTGTTAAGACATTACATTATGGCAATGAAGCTCGTAATAAAGAGGGACTTAAAGGAAGACTAATCATTGTCGAGGGAATAGACGGATCCGGCAAGTCGACCCAGCTTCATCTCTTAGAACAATGGTTACGATCTAAGAATATGGCCGTATTCTTAACGGAGTGGAATTCATCCGATATGGTCAAACAGATTACCTCCAAAGGGAAAAAGAAAGGCAAGCTTACCCCAACAACGTTCAGCCTATTGCATGCTACAGACTTCGCAGATAGGTATGAGAGAAAGATTCTCCCTCTTCTTCGAGCAGGTTATATCGTCTTGGCCGATCGATACATTTACACAGCATTTGCAAGGGATACCGTGCGAGGGTGTAGTAGAAGTTGGGTGCACAAAGTCTATAGCTACGCCTTAAAGCCAGATCTTACATTTTATTTTAAAGTCCGTATTGATGTGGCATTTGAAAGAATTCTCGTTGGACGCCCGAAGCTGAAATTCTATGAAGCAGGGATGGATTTGAACCTCAGTAACGATCCATATGAAAGCTATCGGATATTTCAACAGCGAATAATAGATGAATACGATGCTATGGCCCAGGATGAAGGGTTCGCTGTTATCGATGGAACATCTGCCATTGAGGAGCAACAGGCCCAAGTACGTGATTTAGTCAAGGGTGTAATCCCAAAAAACCAACGTAAGTTTCTTGAATCAGAGCCTATCAAGTTAGGAGTGGCGGCATGATAAGGAGGAGACGAATGCGAAAAGGGGCTTCAAAGACCATGACGACGCAAAGACCAAGAAATCGACCAGTCAACGAAGAATTGGATAACGCCTATAATTTGCAAATTAGTAGGAAAGAAACTCGCCGGTCCCGGTTACCACTGTATTATGGAGATGGCATTAGATACCTTCAGAACGATACTCCACTCAGTGGAAAGCTTATTGTTATAGAAGGACCAGACGCATCAGGCAGGACCAGTCAGATTTCCATAATACAACCATGGTTAGAAGCTGATGGACATGCTGTTGTTACCACCGGGTTACGAAGGTCTGAATTGGTCGGAGAGGGGATATTAGAAGCGAAAAGAAATTTCGTACTGGGGAGGAGAACGCTCAGCCTATTCTATGCAGCAGACTTTGCAGATCAACTTGAAAACAAGATTATACCCGCATTGAGAGCAGGATACATCGTTCTTGCTGATAGATATATTTTTACGTTAATGGCTCGAGATGCGGTAAGAAGGATTAGCAGGACATGGTCACATGCATTATATGGGTTTGCGTTAAAACCTGATCTAGTCTTCTATCTAGATGTGGATCCTAATGAGTTAATTCATAGAGGCTTTCAAAAAAATTTTTCTCTAGATTACTACGAATCCGGTGCAGATTTGGGACTCTCAGATGATATGTTTGAGTCCTTTATTAAGTATCAAAACATGTTGGCAAAGGAATTCCACAGAATGCAGAAGAAATACGGATTAATTCCTATAGACGGAAACCGTACGATTGAAGAAATTAACACTGATCTCCTAAAACGCATTGGCGATTTTCTTAATACAGCCGCTGTTAGATAAGGAGCGATAGTATTACTAATGCCTATTACAGTTCTAGATTTGATACTTGATTTAACCTCTGTTATCAGGAACATGAGCTGAAGCTATTTGATGTCCATATTAGATTGAGAGTATCAAACGATCGTCATCATCGCCGTCGGAGTATTTCGTCTACGAAACACAATTTCCAATTCTCTCCAGGTTCGTAGGATCAATGACCGGATGTCCAGTTGAATGAAAATGCTTTGTTCCGTGTCTATTTTTGGAAGAGTCACAACATCCAATATGACCACAGCTTAAACATAACCTCAAGGCTACCCAATTTTTCACATTCCTCACAACCATTCGTTCTTGCCTCTGTTTCAGGGTTTGCCTGTTTCAGATGACTGCACACTCTCATGATTTTACGAGTATCATATTGTATTTAAAGTTGATAATGTTAGTAGCGCGACAATTATCATATTACTCTTGGGGGAAACGAATACGTAAACTGTCTTGGCCAGACTGGATTGTTGTTCCCGACCTAATAAGATGACCTAACAGATATACGGGATAAGAAGAGCGATTGTCCTTTGGTTGAGGTTTAAACTCGATTAGATTTGATCCTTTTGCGCCTTTGAGGGATCCCTATCAGATGCGCCAATCATTCTCAATTTTCCCATTTGAGGGACATAATTTTTGAGTCGTGTTATGCTAATTTTAAGATTTATTGTGAAATTAGAAAATGGACACCCATACCCATTTATCACCTTTGATCCATAATGATGTGGTATTATCCAAAGGGGATGTGTATAATTGAGACTATATTTATTGGTGATCGTAGTTGGAATACTGCTACTCGCTGGAACTTTTGTAATATCGTCGTTAGCCACCATTGAGGATTTTCCAACCGTCGATTATTATACTATTAGCAGCAACGGTGATGATAATGATGACTCCGTCATCGAACAGGAAAGTCATCTGCAAATCTGCTGTTCGTGGTCAACAAAATTATCTGATGGCGTCTTAAAATATTCAATAGATGAAGCACAGGTGGAGGATAAGCAAAAGGGAAGACTGGCGATAATTAAGGCAATCAAGGAATGGGATACAAAAATAGAAGGTCTGCAACTAATTGAAGAAGAACAGAATCCTTCAATCTCAGATATACAGATTACATTTGGTGAGCTGGGTAATGATGAAACTGGAAATCAATACTATGATTTCAAGAATAAGGTAGACGAGGATTTAACATTGATACCGTCAGCAGGTTGGACTCAATTTACATTTGATAACCATGGGTTTATTGATAGTAGTAAAATAATTATATCTGAAGACATCTTTGACCAAAATTTCGGTGAAGACATCATTGAGCAAATTGCAAAACACGAGCTTGGACATGCTCTTGGTCTTGGTCATACTAATTACGAAGGAAGTTTGATGATCTAGAAAAGTGGCAGGAAACATATGTGGAGGAATTGAATCAAATAGAAAGAAGAACCTCATACAATTTTTATAATATTGCACAAGCTGCAGTTACGGCAGCACCGCCAAAATATTGTAGACATTCGAACGGTCTGTAGGATAGGAGGGGGGGTAGTGGAGACCATTCTATAGTCTATTCTGGAGTGCTTTCATCTATGGTCGTCCTACCTTAACTCATCTGTTGTGGTTATGTGATCGTTTATGGAATCTGCATGAATTAGTTGTTTGTATACTCTACTAAGAAAATATGATACAGTAGTTTTAGGCGTATTAGAATCGGAGCAGGACAAAGCGCTTATTTCTGGATAGGAGTAAGATATAAGACAATTGAAGACTAGAATTAATGAGAATGCAGTTGAATAATTTCAATCGAGTAGAAGCTCTGCGGGAAATCATTTTTTCTTATCTACATCATGCTCAAGCTAGTATTAGCGGCCATAGAGTGAGCGCCGCTGTATTTGCTATGAGGAAAGCCAGATCGAAGAGCAAAAAAAAAATAGAAACCGAGAGTGGTGATTTGTTCAAAGTCTTTGGCGGTTGTAACCTGGAAATATCTATAAGCACAGTTTTACACGCAGAGGCAATTGCTTTGTATAAAGCATTGTCGGAAGGATATACAAAAATTCAGGCAGTAGGAGTAACAAGTGATCATGAAGATCAGATAAAACCTTTGTGCGGCGCTTGTAGACAACTCTACATGTATGTTAATCCATTGACAACAATCTATGTATTCGGCAAGGACAAAAAAGTCAAACTCCAGGTGAAATTAATAGATACTATGAAATATCCGTATATTAGTAGAGGTAAGGTCACTTGAACTCATCCAACTCTTATACTTACGTGTGAGCTTGTAGATGACTTGAACTCATCCAACTCTTACTCTTCTGAACAAAAGATTGAAGTCTGGCACGGGGCTGAAAATATAATAAACAAGTCATTGGAAGTGATGTATTCTATAGAAAATCAATATGACTTGCGCATTACGCAGGGTGGGCTGAACGTAATCTTATCTGAAGACAGAATAAGAAAGGCAGACAAGAGGAGTGACAACTAGGATCATAACCGAATTCACGAAAGATAATCTAAAAGAGTGCAGAATATTATCAGAGATCGCACAGATTCATCATTTATCTGAAATGAGTGGTAATTTTGCCGTTGCGGACAGAAAGAACTATGTGGCTGTAGCAGATCTTAATGATTCTTGTTCTCCCAACGTGGAACTTATAACAAGTACTGCACCAGCCTTTGTAAAGCAACAACAACATTTTTTTGATATGCTTTGGTCTAAGTCAGTACCTTTTGAACCACCTGTTACAGTAATGGAGGATGTCATGATCCCCACTATGATGCAGCTACTCACTAAGCCTTCCGAAATACTTAATGTTAGCTATAGACTTCTCAAGGAAGCAAGAAAAGAAATACTGGCGATTTTCCATACAGCCAATGCCCTAGTTCGTCAAGAGAAAGCAGGAGCAATTGACTTACTTATTGAAAGTGCGATAAAATACAAAACACAAGTTAAAATTCTTGTACCAATAGAAGACATAGCACTAAACACGATCCGTAGATTAGAAGAAACTAATGGAATACAAGTACGACATATCGAATCAATCATGCAAACTATGGTTACAATTGTAGTGATAGATAGAACATACTCAATAGCAGTTGAATTGAAAGATGATACGAAGGAAAATTCGGAGGAAGCAATAGGATTGGCAACATTTTCTAACAGTAAATCAACGGTATTGTCATATGTATCAATGTTTGAAAGTTACATGAGACTTACCGAATTATATAAGGAATCACAATCAAGACTGAGCAATAAAACAGATGAACTAGAAGCTATGAAAAAATATCTAAATGAAGTGCTGGAAGAAGTAGACAAGTTCAAGAAAACCAAATAATAGTGGAGGATAATTATTTATGACAAACAAAAGTCAAGGATTTTCTATGAAAGGTGGCATGTAGTTTAATATGAATAAAACAATTATCTGGGAAAATAAAGATGGTAGTGATTATAGCATCGAATACTTTGACCTAATATCCAAAAGAGATGCACACATTTTGAGAGGTACTGTTATACTACTACTAGACCAAACCCCTATGCTGGTTAGCTATGAAATAGTATGTGATAGAGATTGGAAAACTAGATCAGTGAGGATCAGTCAACAGACATCTGAGCAAGAGAATAGATATCTCGATCTTAAGGTTAATCAGGACCAAATATGGAGAAAACAGAGTGATGGACCTTCATCTTATTCATCAGCTGTTATTGAGTTTGCATCTGGGTTTTACGACATAGATCTTCAGATAACTCCTGCAACTAATAGCTTACCTATTAACAGATGTGGTTTGAATGAAGGAGATTCCCAACAAATCCAAGTTCTTTGGATAGGCTTTCCTGGCTTGACTTTAGAACAACAAGAGCAGAGATATAGTAAAATCGATGATAGACTTTACAGGTTCAAAGTCCATTCTATTGATTTTGAGAAGCGATTGCTCGTGGACGAATTGGGATTAGTAGTTGATTACGATAGTCTATGGCATCGGTTAAACTAATCAATATTTAGTATTATATGTGTGACCTCTGGCTTAGAAGAAATTACTTGAATAATAATAATAAGAGGACGTGATAGTAACTTCATATGTGATAATATAAATAGTAACAGAATAAATACCACGTTATATTGCAGAGTAGGAGTGCAAGCACTAAACTTCATTAATAATCAAATAGATGTGGGAATAAAACCGCAAATAAATCATTCGTGGGGAGAAGAGTTTGCTAATAGAAAAATTGTAGTCATGATTGAAGGTTCATGGATGCCTAGTTACTTTCCGGATATGCAATTATCAGAATTTGAAAAAAACATAGGTTTTATTCCCATGTTTCCAGTTTCGAGAGAAACTAATGGTACCTCTTCCTTGATGGGAGGATGGGAGTTGAGCATTCCTAAGATGTCTGCTCATAAAGGTTTAGCATGGGAATTAATTACCCTTATATTAAATCCAAAAATTCTAGCACCATGGTTAGAAGACAGTGGTTTTCTTCCAACACAAATTTCTATTGGTCAGGGATACCTATTGAACAAGACCCTCTCTTCTAGCCCGTACATCCATTTGGAGGATTTAGACCAAGTATTCCAGAATATTCACAGATTGCTCATATATTAAAGAAGCATTGGATGCAGTCTATTATGGTACAAAGGATCCGAAAGAAGCATTAAATGACGCAGCTACAAAATCTGCAGTTATACTTGGATGGAACTCGAAAAAGTGACATCCTAAATTTCTTTGTATTTAGGATCCGCGAAAGCGTGCCATGGGTGTGAGTACCTTTAATATAATTATATCAAGATAATCCCAATTCTCAGGTTACTGGCCAGCACAAATTCGCTAACTCGAATGACGATTTAAAGCATAAAAATAGGGATAAACAGTTAATACTAGGATAACTTACCAATAAACTCAAAAGGTTAGGGTTTGCAGATACCCACTGCAATACACTGATCGATTGCTGTTTGTATGTTTTGTATCTGTTTGTATAGTTTCCACACGCTCATTCAGTCACGCAATAACAGGTAGAATGGCATAGAGCCAAAGTACTGGAATTAATGAGCAAAGGAGAAACCAGTCAGGCCGAGATAGCAAGGATACTGCAGGTAGATAGATCCACAATATATAGAGATGTAGATTATTTGAGGCAGCAGGCAAAAAGGAATATCACAAGATACGTTGATGAAAGGCTGCCTGAAGAGTACGAGAAATGCCTTGTTGGTTTGAACAGCATATTGAAAGAAGCATGGACGATCTCACAATCAGAGAATGTAAAGGGTGATAAGATTAGCAAAGGAATGCTATGCAATGAAACTTGAGTTACTCACTAATGCTACAGTAGTGGATGATGCTATCAGGTTTGTAGCTTCAAATTCAGCACCCCCCCATAGAGAAAACTAATTCCGACAAAATGACTGTTGATGAGGGAGACTGTAGCCACGGGAAACAACAGCCAATTCCAGCAACAACAAATACTGTATTCTAGTGGAATATCACAAAAGCTCTGAGCACAGATCTACTTCCAAAAGCAGTGTGACAAGTGTGACGGTGTGACTGGGGGTGTTATGGATGCAGCATCGAGTTAACTCAATATCTTCAACGTTTCATTTTAGTATTACCTTTAGGTTTCTTGGGTATTGGGCTTTTAGGTGGGTGCCTTTCGTCTTTCTCCACTCCTTAGTTCACCTCCAGATCTACACTTCGTCTGCTTGTACTATATACTGTATAAGATATAAGATCAATGGTTTTTGTTTTTATATCCTAGATCAGTATAGTTTATGTGGATAACTGCAAACATTGGGGATGCATTGTAGGAACTAATACCTGTGCTGGTTGTGGCGCAATTATCTGTAAACTTTGCTTGAGAGAGCCAAAAAATTGTAGGTGTGATGATAAGGATTATTGTTGCAATCAATGATAAGACGAGGCATTTTTTGTCAGAAATGTGAAGGGGGGTAAAGAGACTGGCATAATTAAAGAGTTAAAAGGTATGTACTCCAGTTGGTCTCAATGCTATTCAAATCTTGGAGTCCATTTCGACATGGTCCAAACTTCACCACCTCAATTGCAACGACCATTGCTTAGAATAGGGTCGATCGCATTTATTGCAGGTGCCACTATAGTAGTTGTATCTACCTTATCCCATCCTTCAAGTGAAGATCCAGCTAACCATCTCCTTGTGTTTGCGGAGTATGCCAGTGATGATTCATGGATAGCCATTCATATTGGCCAATTTGTAGGTGTAATAATGGTTTTTGCTGGAGGATTTGTAGCTCTCTATCGCTTGCTTGTGCAATCAGAATCAAGCATGGCTTCTATACTAGCGTGGATTGGTCTTGCACTTGCTATAATGACAGCCAGTGCCTTTGCCGTTCTCCAAGCCGTAGATGGAATTGCTCTCAAGATGGCAGTAGATTCTTGGGTTGCTGCTCCTGCTGGGGAAAAAGCCATCACCTTTAGAGTTGCAGAAGGGATTAGGTTTATTGAGTATGGTACCAATAGTATCTTTCGTATTCTCCAAGGGACAGTGGCAGTGATCTTTGGTGTTACAATTGTAAAGAGCAAGCTTCTAAGCAAATGGATTTGTGGAGCAGGAGTTGTTATAGGTGCTGGCACCATTTATGCTGGCCTAGAAGTAGCTTATCTGGGTTTTGGTGGTCTAACAACTATAATTGGTATCTCCATGATAATTTATTTTATCTGGGTTGGTATTCTAGGTGTTCTTATGTTGAGAAAATCAACATCCAGGGTCTTTGTTGAACGTAAAAAGTGACCTAGACCTCATACAATTTGCTTGGGTTAAATGGCTTTGCACTTTGCCACATATAACTAAAATAATCGAGGCACCATTCATGAAAAAACGGCATCCGTCCTATAAAATCCTGAATTCATATCTATTTCCCCTCTTCCTCCATTCTTCCTTCTTTTATACTTCCTATTTTACTTGCTATTGGAAACATAACCAATGACTGACTTTCGTTTACTATCATACATATATGTACCATTTCTGTCATCCTTCTTTGAACAATTATGGTGTATGGTAGAGCATATGATAACCAAGACTTGTAAACGATCATGACAGTATTGAAAAGGTTGCGGAAGACTTTGATAATAATAAAAAATTCATTCCTGGTGTGATTGATTTCCTTAATGAAATAGGCTGGATTAAACAAGATTCAAGTGGAGCCTATAGAATAACCAAGAAAGGGGAGAGTAATACAATAACGCGTAACAAACAGACTATTAACTTTCACATGTAAAGACTCATTAAAAAGGGAATGACGGTTGGAGACATACAACTTGCAAAACACCTAGGCGTACATGTGGCAACAACTGTAAATACAAATGATAAACAGTTTGTACAAGAATTGGGAATTATACTAAGAATTATACTAAGAATCACCTGGTGATTCTTGATCTTCATCATCATCGTTGTTATTGTCACCTTCTCCTACGGTATCTCCTCCCTCGCTATCGGAGGTGCTAGCAATTGCTATATTTTAATACTGACTAAGGATTCCAGTAACGAGTACCGTAATTATAGGATGTATACAAAGCTTAGAAACTACTCCCCTTAATCTTGCTTTCAATAGGCCTCACAGCTTTACAACTATTGATAGGAAGTTATTATGGATTTTACTTGAAGAGCGTTAGGAATGGCCAATATAATGGGCAAGTATATGGAAATTACTCATGATATAGTTTTCTACCAATGGATTGACTTTCAATTCATGCATCATCGTAAATGTTTATTACTGCAAGGTTAATAATCACTGACCATAACAGGAGAAACAGCGTTGGTTTCACAACAAAAATTCATTGGACTTGTAATAATCTTAACATTATCAGTTGTAGTTTTTGACATTTCAATAGACCTGCTCAGGTCCCCACAGGGACTAACAGCGCAGTCTGGTGGTGAGGAAGGTGTAGACAGTTTTAAAGCGCACGGTAACATAAATTCTGTAATCTATACTGTTAATGGTAATTGGGATGCTAAAGGTAAATGGAATTTAGATGTATCAGACGGTAAATTGACATACTTTCAAACGACAATGAATTGGAAAAATGGCACATCCGGTCATACTCACGAATTTCAAAATTTTGAGTCCGATAATAATATAGAACTTGATTCCAATAAAAGCGTTTCAATAGAAGGAGGAATGGATGTAGGTACTAATGGGGCTATATCATGGCCAAGCGTACCTGCAGAGATAACAATCGAAAAAGGGAAAATAATTACAATTTCGGTAGATGACGAAGATACAAATAATCATTTTGGTAATCAGGCCGTTCACGGAACCGTTACCTCATTGCAACAATGTTCTTCTTCTACACCCGGACCAGAAATGGCAGTACCTGCAATCAATTGTAAACCTATTGAATCGACTGCCGTATCAGGCACCGGCTCACAAGAACAATTGAAAATACCATCATCTTCATCAACCGAGGAGCAGGCAGCAATCAGCATCGCAACAGCTACAGCAGCCACAACAACAACTAGAACAGGAACAAGGACCACAGCAACAACAGAATACCTTACAACAATCTCAATCCCAAACACCTACTCCTAATTCACAATCAGATAATTTCAACTTTTTTTCTTCTTTTTTCAGTACTAACCAGTCCACACAAGGAACAGAACAAAATTCAAATACTTCAGAACCACAATCAGGATTATTCTCTTCAAATATTTCGAATTCTAAATCTCAAAAAGCAGATGTCACTTCCGGTGTACGAGTGTCTCCATTGAATACCACAAACACCGTATTAGGAGAGTGTTTATATGGTTCCAAGCCACAAGAAGAATGTGACCGTCTATCTGAAGAAGAATTAATGCAACAGGTACCAAACTGAACATCCGCTTATTTTATTTACAGCTCGGTATTCAAGTCAGTAACTCAAAACAATAGGTGAACCCCAATCATCGATATTTGGATCCGACGTGAAATATTTCTTTTTTTGTTACTATCCATACTATCTATCTTCCTCACCAGAATCTTAGCGATAGTCGAAATCCAACGAGTAGAATCTCGTGTAAAGTTGCTTCCTTATCCAATATGCCGACGTTATAAAAGAATTCTTAATATTTTCATTTGAGAGGCTAAACGGTCCAGGTGTCCCAGGCGGAGTGGTGTAGTATTGGTTTCTTTCAATATGATATTCATGACTTCAGAAATAAAAGGAACGTTGTCTGGTGAACCCCAAACAGCAGCTGCAAAATGTCCACCTTCTATCAATGACCGATAAATATTTGATAAACTTGCTATAAGATCTGGTAAAAACATCAATCCTGCTCTACAGAGTGCTCGCATCGAATGATGAAGCCGGTAAATCAATTGTTTCTGTATCTCTCTCCTTAAATTCAATCACATTTTGTAGACCTAGTGAGATTGCTCTCTGTTTTGCAACAGATAGCATTTTTGGTGAAATATCCGTGGCTAATATGTGACCAGTTTTACTCATATGACTTGCGACGGTAATTGCTGGCTCTCCCATACCTGTGGAAATATCTAGAACTCTAGAACCTGGTCTAATCTCTGCAAGTTCTATTAAGCGTTTACTAAGTTTCCCAGCACCCTTTTCGATTGTCTTCCACCACTTTTGCCAACCCTCAGGCTACGTTATCCCATTTCTGACGCTCTTCCTCTTTGTATTGTTTTGAATTAAGAGTTGACAAATAATCTTCATTGATTATGTCATTTATGGTATAAAATCATTATTTGCAATTAGTCGTCAGACATTATATGTTGAGCAACCAATATCTTAATAATTTTAGTTAAAATGAGACATATTAAATAAGTCTTTGACCTGACCGTTATTGCGATTGCTGTGAAAACTTTATAAAATATGGGATCAATAACCCTTCTATTACAAAATGAATTTGCGGAACTAGAGTTAGTAATGGAATAGATTACGAAAATAGTAACAATTACTATCATATATCGTGGGGGGAAATTACTGGAGTTATAACTATTAATGCAGTCTGTACGTATCATCTAAACGTAGTTTCCTTGAAATCCTGGTACGATTTAGATTTGATGGTATCAATATTATATCGTCTAATTACTTGCATGACATAACAACGGATGTCGAAATCACTAAAACTGACAGAATTGCACATATACTAATGAGGTACTTATGATTAATCATGAATGTGCCCAAAGCTTATCGGTTGCTGCAATTTCCTTCATAATGCCCTTTTGTTATACTATACTTTTATTCCCGTACTATTTTTTATATTAGATAATCATACTTGAGATGATGAAAAATTCGAAGGGAGACACCCGAATAAAGAGAGGATTGTATGATTAGATTTAGATCAGCTAACATTATGCTATTTGGTGTTCTATTATTAGTTTATGTTCTCTTTATGAGTACGCAACCATTTACTTTTGTTGAAGCCCAAATTTCAACAAATATTACTCAATCCAATAATAATAATTCCGGAGTCTATATTCCGTCAACCATTTCTAAAGGTGCTCAAGAAATACTGAAAAATTTAACAATGAATGTACCTACTTTAGTAACCCCAAACCCCGGTGATCTAAATGGTTGGCAAGAACTAAACCAACAAGTAAGCTCAATGGCAATGCAAATGTCTCAACCAATCATCGAAAGCTACCAATCTAGTATTACAGCTACCAAATTGGGAGATGTAAATATAATTGACATTAAACCAAAAGATTGGAAAGATAAAGGAAAGATTCTGGTATACGTACATGGTGGAGGATATACCATCTTAGGGGCTAATTCTACACTAGGGAGTGTCGCACCAGTAGCCAATACTACTGGACTTAGAGTCATTTCTGTGGATTATCGCTTAGCACCATTTGCTAAATGGAACCAAACAATCGAAGATGTGGTTTCAGTTATAGAGGCATTAAAAGACCAAGGTTATTCTCTTGATGATATTGCAATGTATGGAGATTCAGCTGGAGGTGGTTTAGTGGCAGGCTCCGTACTTAAGATGCGGGATGAAGGATTAGGAATGCCTGCTGCCTCTGGTATTATGGTCACCATGGACAGATCTAACAGGAGTAGGTGATACATACGTTACACTCAAGAATGCTGAACCATTTCTATCTGACGGTTCAATGTTACAAAACATGGCTGATGCATACGCCAATAGATCCGATCAGAAGAATCCATTTGTTTCACCTGTGCAAGGTAATTTCAGTAAAGGCTTTCCACCCACCTTAATTCAAGGTGGTACCAAAGAAATGTTACTCAGTGACTTTGTTCGTTTGTATCAAGCCATGGATCAGGCTGGCATTCCAGTCAAATTAGATATTTATGAAGGTATGCCACATGTATTTCAAACGTCGCTTTACAACACTACGGAATCTAATATAGCAATATCAAAAACTAATGATTTCTTAAGGAAAAATCTAGATTACTAATACATTGAAAGTGTTGGCCTAGGCAAATATGATTAAAAGTTTGAATCATTGTAAGTACACGGCTATACCTTGATCATATGTATTAAGTTATGATTGACTAGATAGTAAGAATCAATCTGGACTTAAAATTATAGGAGCAAAGATAGAAAAAGAAAACATATGTACTCTGTCGAAAAACCACGGATGATTCTTGATAATATCATTTCTGACAAACCAAAGCTCTTTAAGCTTGTTTCAGTTATTGTAGTTTCAGTCCTAGCTATTCCTCTAATTATTCCGTACCTATATCATCCACAGCACATTTACCACATCCTGCTTCACATGACCTATCATATTTTTACTTTTGTCAGATTAGTCTTTTATCGTCGATTTCTATCAACCGCATTCGCAAGCAACAGGAGATAAACCAGAGCATTGTTCGTATCTCTGTTTAGCATGCTAGTAATAATCCATTTTCTTATACTTAAACAGGTTGAGGTACCTAAAAAATAGTCTAGTCACTGCCTATCAAAGATAACTATGTTCCGGAAAGCCTTTTATTATATCCTTCAAACTAGTAATAAGTCCTATGCATATGTTAGGTTGGTAGGGAGGCCGGCATTGCATTCTTCGGTCGTCCTCCTAACTACTTTTGTTTTGTTACTAATATTCCGAAGGACAACTACGATGATCAGCAAGAAATAATAAAACAGAGGAAGACTAAACTGACAGTTTATTCTTTAGTACAGCAGTTGCCTTTATATCGACTGACGTTACGCTTTCCCAGCCGTGTACGTGTTGTCCGCTCTCTTCCTTCGTAGAGGCCTCAACTAGGTCCATAAAGCAGTCCCCTTCCAACACTTTCGAACACCATAGACATTTCCATTTACCCATGCCTTTTGCCTAATACTCTAACGACGGCATACCTTATTAATATGTTATTGAAAGTATGATAGTACAAGGTTAATGGTCCTGGACGGTTATTAAGAGGGTAAAGCTATTACGTCATACTATCAATTTTGTTAATTTTTACCTAATTGTGTAAAAAATCAATATGAAACTTGACACATTTAAAAAACACTAAAAAAATAGAATTTGGCAGATATCTGTTACAGAATATTCCCCTAACAGTCGTACCCACTGCCGACCCTGCGAAAAATGTAGGCGATGGGTTAGGATGTCTGTAATTCTAACATAGACTACACTATTTTTTAGTATCTTCGGCTGCTATATGTCGAGTAGGAACAATGAACGCTGCGCCATTGAATCGTTTTCAGGAAGCGAGCATTTAATTTTCTTAGAGAAGTATAATTCTACCCAACTTTATAAAGTAGACAAACACATTGGGTAGTGAATTGTCCCAAGGAATTTGTAGTGTCTGTCAAAGGGTATGTGTTCAGCAATGTCAAGAGTGCAGTCAATATTTATGTGGAGTCCATATTAAGGAACATGCGTCAACGCATAGAAAGAACCAGTAACTGTCATATCACAATATAACGTCTTCTAACTTTAACTTTATATGTCAAGAAAGGATTGAATGAGTAAATGTCAGAGGGTAACACGTGCAGTGAATTTGGCTGTACTTTTATGGCGACGGAAGAATGTGCAGATTGTGGTCCAAGTAAGCGATATTGTATTGATCATAAATTTAAGCATGAACATGTAAAGTAATCCAAAGTAGTAATTAGTAAATAATATGGACTGGTCAGGTTAGTCAGGGTTTAGTTGCAGTAGGCATAGGAGTAATCCTGGTCTCATTTCTGTTTGGATTTCCTTATGTTGGTTACACCGTTAACAAGCAATACGCAAATGTAACTGTGGTCCCCATAACTGTGACTGGACTAGATCACCAAAACCCTATAAATCTATACATTTTTGCAACACTATTTTTTGGTGGGATAGGACTGCTTGTGAAGGGTTTTTTCTAAATATCCATCACTTTGTTTCTAAAGGGTTTAACTCATGGACTTGCTGCAGGATCCAGAACAATTAAAGAAGTTAGATAGTTAATCTTTCTGAATTCAATTAGATAGTAACTCTCTCTGAATTTAGTTTCACGAATAGAACAGGCGAAACGTTCTTAGCATTCTGTGAAAATAGTCTAAATTATAATCGTTCTCTTTTGCGCTGTCCTAATCAGAGTTGGATATTTCTTTAAGTTAGCACTTATCCATGTTAAGTCAGTTTCCTAAAACTGAGTAATCGTCCTCTGTTTACTAGCCGGAAAAAGTCTTTCATCAACAACTACCTAGGTAATTTAATAGTCGCAGTTCTTCCGTCTATATCTAGGTTGTTTATGTTAGAGATTAAGAAAAAATCCAGATAGCAAATTCTGCCATAATGAAGATGATAACAAATTGTAATATCGTCTGGACCAGCAACCACTCTGACATAGTCTTTTCATTAGGATTTGAATCCTCTGACATATTCTGGGACACTTTTTTTCATTTCAAAGTAGATGCCAAGATTTGTCGGTAATGTACCCCTAGTGCCAAGTATAAACATCGCAGAAACTATCGCCAAGACCTGCGGAGATTCAGTAGCCGATTGGTGGATTGAGAGTAATCAAACCTAGTTCTGAATGCAAGAAAATAGCCAGCACGTTGTAGTGACAGCAGCAACAGTTCGCATATAAAAGACGATCTTTGGCATAAGCCAAGAAATTGAACTTGCCTTACGTGTTTGATAAGGTTAAGATATCTGATAATCACGACACAGCAAAATAACCTATATACTATATGAGGAATCCCCAGTCCAAAGTATGGCTGTAAAAACATTACGTATTAAGAAGGAGTAGATTAGCACTAAGAATCGCGACGTATAAGCGCAACAACTGGAATAAGAACCCAGAGGTTAGATCGAATAGAGATAACGGGAGGTTACTACTGTAATACCTGCCATGCCATTACTTTCAGCCACTGATTACTATACTCGATGATAGTGACTATTAGTGCTGTAATATTTTGATCCAGGTTTCACGAAAGGATCACGGACATAAAATCTCCGTACTCCCCATGGCTCACTTTCAGGACCGTTAGCCTCTTCAGACTACTTGGGAGCGAATCCTATTCGATTTAACTATTTAGTTATTGTACAGTTTCAACGCAGATATCGTGGGATAATATATTTTACATGGTGGCGATGGTATTATGATGGTGCGTGCATATTACAAATATGTCTAGAATAACTGCAATAATAATGGGACTTTTGACAGGCGGCTCAGGTATAGAAGCATTGTCTGCTGGCTCTCAAGTGGCCCAAGCCGCAACATATAATTGAACATATTATACCGATATGACTACTAGTTAGAGTAACAGAGTTAGGGGCGTGAAAGCCCCTCACTAATGATACGTACTCGGAATGCCCCCAAAAACAATTGTCTATACACTTACTAAGGAAATATATACAATTGTCTACATGTGCCGCATAATGGCTTAATATGATCTTCATGATCACTTGTTACTCCTACTGCCCACTATAAGTATCGTCATTGAATGGAGGAACTTCCTTTTTTGTACATTCTCTTTCTGCTTGCCCGGAGATTTAAGTTTGAGCTGTTCATATCTCAATCTAAATAATTCAATAATCGCTGGTAAATCATCTTCACCTTTTTCGATCCAATAGCTAACCCATCCTGATTGCGGCATAACATGATGTGGAGATACACGACCAGAATTTACAAGTTCATTTCTGGTTTTCATTGAAAAGGGTAAGTCGGCCAGACGATCGCCGTGTATCTGTCCCATTTCCCTTTTATTTATGCGAAATCCAATACCTCCAAATTTATGTCGTTCAGCAGTAACATTAGGCCAGCTTAGTAATTCCTTCTTAATTTTTTCGAAAATTATACTCATAGAAATAATATGATTAATCTAGATTATAAACTGGCCGGTTTACAAATTATATTAATTCTCGTGCGATTGCCGAGTGGTGACAAAGAGGAATACCATCTGCTTTGTCGCGAACAAACTTTCTCCTTACTAATAATGCAATTATGGATGAAATCCTTGACCTTTGTTTAACTAGACTTGCTTCTTCAGAGTTCGATAAAGTTTCTTAAATTGTTGATACTGAGATGAATCTTTTTCTTTTCCTGATCCTGATTTCAGAAATGTATTTTCATAATAACTGATTATCATAGGTTTGATGTATTCGATCAATTTTTTATCTGTAATCATTCTTTCGTTGATCATAAACGAAAGCCATTCTAAGCTATTGAACATGCGAAAGGACCATGAATTTCTAACATCGTCAAATTGAGATCCTGTAGGTATTTTTGCCATTTCACGTTCCACATCTCGAAGTTCGTTCATGACATCACCTAATGATGCGATTTGATCTTGTCTCTTCGAGCGCTGAAATGTGACAATGGTGTAAAATAATGTTGCTGCCATATATTGCGGCGACAATTATTTGAATGTAGTCTGAAGTTATTGCCATGAATGGAACTTATGAACATCGAATGATTTTAGAGTTAGGGTTATCGATGATGCAAAGACTGTATATACGTGTATATGCGATTATGTCTGAGCTATGGTTATGCAGGATGCTGTGATCAATAAACACGGAACAAAGCATTTCCATTCAATTGGTGATCCAGATCTGGTTTGATCTGATCGTACGAACCTGAACTGGAAATGGTGTTTTGTTGAAATCTTTCAGCAATGATGATTATTGTGATTCCCCAGTAGTATTAAAACAAGAGTAACAGAATAGAGTATTCAACAAAACTTGCCTAAGCATTGATATAATCCAGACACTCCTTCAAAGAATTTTACCGGCTTGTTGTTAGATGCATCACATCTACATAAGGTATAATAGGATTATGTAAGGTACCCCTTACTCAAGTCTGGGGGTTTTTACAGCAAGCTTAAATACCCAGTTTCATTATAATTATGTTACGAGATGTCAAAGGATGCAGTAGTTGATTGGGAATCCATTATCCATAAGAATGTAAGATCCAAGGACGGTCAAGATGCTGGAAATGTGGATGCCATAGAAGGAGATGTAGTAATAATTGCAAGTCAGGGAGATCGCAAAGAGTACAATCTACCAAAATCGCAGGTAGAAGGCTACAATGGTGCAGAAGTTTCTTTGAAAATTACTTTCGTGGAATTAGAGAGATATAAAGTTTAAACTGAAGACCTTCAAGCTTTTTAGACTGTGTATGACGTAACTCTACTTGGAACGTTTAATATTATGATTAACGCTCACTCGGCAGACATTCTCATCATTTTTATCAATAGAAATAGTGACTAACTCAGATTGTAATAGTGATCAAAATGATGGAAGGTTCACGCAACCGGCTCTAATGAAAAGAACTCATAGTTACGCCTAATCCATCAGATGTGCCTCATCATCATCATTGATATCGAGCCTATCATGAGACGACTTTTTTCCTAGAAGTTGCCAGACCCTTCAAACTTTGTCTTTCGTAAAAATTATGAACTACTTTAATGCTTAATCTTTCTTCTAAGTTACCTGTTCCGAGACAAGAAGAAGGGTAGATGTGGTCAATGATGACCCAGAAGCTGACGGATCATCCCTTCGCTTATTCTTTGATAGGCCTATTGCTTATCATCAAAGGAAGATTTACACATAGAAAATTTTGTGCCCTTACTAACGATGATGGGTTAGCTACGACCTTTCTCTATACTGCGCTCATAAAAGAAGAAAGACAACTGATTCCCCTTTACGGTCGGGCAACTTCAACATTCGTGATCGTCTAAATATCCGTGTAAGGAAAGAAATGCCTATCGCAAGAGCCCGTGGTGGAATCAGACCTGATAAATCTACAAATAAGCATGGACGATCTAACAGACGTCATTTCGCACGCCAAAATCACAGAAAAAAGTCATCTGACGGATACGAACATGAAAAGATACCTAGAAAATTAATATTAAGTAAGTTCACAGGTGATGGATGGATGCCTTGCCCAATTGGTTTACAAGAGGTCAAGGCATTGGGTTTGCTCCACAAGGCTTGGATCGGTTATAAGCGGGCGCTCAATCCGGAGAATCATTTCAGGACAGGCTACGACGGGCTGTAACAATACAAAATATCCAAATCGATTTAGGACTTCAAAGAGCATCGTTTCCAACATTAGGACTATACGGCGATTATATTTTTGCATATATTGAGTGGAATCAAAATGAATTAGAAGATCTGGATAATGAATTATTTCTCAAAGAGTTGAATTCATGCCTATAAAATCATTCATTTCAAAAAAGTGCTTTAGCGCCGCGATATGCACGCGAATAATTGAAGGCGATACTTTCCTTTCCTCGCGTAAATACATAATGTATTGAATTATTTTCATTTCCATCCCCTTAAGAAAGTATTTTTGCAGTAACATTTCACAATTCGGAGCCCTCAAATAGGTTTGGAAATTTTGAAGGAATAGTGTGTAGATTTCCTTCGTTTTAGGCGACTTGATAGCGTTCTGGAATTGTTTTAAATGGCTAACCGATGCTTGCACAATATGTAATATACTTATGCCATATTTATGTAAGGTATACTGCAAAAACATCATAAAATAACTCTAAAATAGTGTATCAAGGGATCGTAACTTGAACTATGTTTACGTTGAATTTTGTCAAGTTTTTTATGTACTTCTAGATAGGAACCAGGCTCGTATCCTAACGCTTGCGATAATGGCTTCACTCCATTCCAATACATCAGCCATCCTTCCGCGAACATAATATTAATTAAGTGAGCCAATACATTTAACCTATGCCTTCGAGAGGATACGAGACAATAGGATTGAAGCCTGCGATCCTTCAGAGACTGCAGGCATTTACTGATGAGCACTATCCAGGAATGTTCCTTCCTAGCGCATTGATAATCATGATGAATGAAATAAAACGAGGTCAGTATTCAGTTGAAGTGCACAACCTGAAAATAGATTTCTCTGGCAGGTATTCCTCATTGACCCTCAGATCTGATGTAAAAGAATGGCTCGTTGAGAATCACAAAAATCTAAAGGAGGAATATAGTCAGAGATATAGGGCGGATAGTTTCACAAAATTCGCTAGTGTATTTATGATAAATGTCTTCGAATCCAAATCTACGTCTAGAGATTATGTTATCAGACTAAAGGAAGCTGATTTTCGATGGTTAGAGGAGGAATATCAAAAAAGAAGACAGGAGTACAAGAACCAATTTGGTATTTACAATTTTGAGCGATTTGCTGATCTGTTTCTCAAGGATCTTTTCAATAGAGTTAATGCGGCCAAAAGGATTTTGACATACGAAGAAATTTAACCGTCTAAAATCGCTATCTGAAGCATTTGACTGGTAGCAGCGTTTCAACTGTTACCGATCCTGATTTCGACAATCTTGGTCGATCAATTTGTTATCCTAAATACCGGCTTTCGTGGGGATTTGCATACTGTTCCCTAATTAGAATAGCTGCAATTGTTTTAATTAAGTCTTGAAAAACCACGAGGTGCTAGCCATAGAATTAGATCGAACACAAAAGCATTGCAGGGTCGGTATTGATTCGGGCGAAAGAAACGTTAACCTTTATACTCCAATACTTGGGAGCAAACCATAATTATTCAATAATTTCCTTTTGACCTTGAATTGGAAATGTTTAAGACTAATGAACATTGATAGAGGATGCAGTCTTTGATCCATTTCATCCGAAATAGACCCCCAAATTCCATCGTTATCAAGGAAGAGATTATAAGAATAATTAACAAAAACAAAAATGATATCCCCGCAGACTATCCAAACTTCTTGGCTAAAGTCGAAGAAATTCTTTTTCACTTTCCAGAGTATGATCCAGAATGGGCTAATAGAACCGTCTTCCGATTAGCTAAGGTGCAAGTACTAAATCTGGATTACGAGGATGCAATCTATTTAGAAAATATATCCCTCCCGGATGTTAAACATGATCTAGATCTTGTTTTGAAAATGCTAAATTATATGCGTGAACAGAAAGGCTTTGGAAAGGTAAAAATGCCTCTGTTTATCCAGCCAGATGAATTATGTCACGCATATACACTAGGAAAATTCAGTTATGAGACTAAAAATATTGTGTCTCAGATGGTAGTTGTTTTTCAGAAAGGCTTGGTAGATTACGTCGGGTTTGTATTTGACTTCAAATTTGCCATTCTTGAAGCTCGATAGATTACCTCGCTCATTTCACTAAGAGTACAGGGCAGTGAGAATGACTAATTAATGCAGAGCTGACACTTCCAACTAGGAGGCGTCTAAAGTTCGATAACCCCCTAGTCCCAGCAGTTATGAGGTCTATCTGGTTCTTTTGTGCATATTTTGAAATTATGCCTACTATTGATGATCCATCATTTTCTAATATCTCAATCTTACTACTAACTCCATTCTTCTTTACGTTCTTTTGAATTGGTTCTATCCATTTGTTGGCTTCCTGTGTCTTAGCCTGCAAGAATGCTGACACCATTTTCAGATCACCGTATTTTGCACGTAAACCAATAACACCCCCTTGTTTAATATCCGGCAGCACATGCAAAATCACCAACTCTGCCTTTTCCAGCTTGCAAAGATGTATTGCAAAATTAGCAGCTCTAATTGAGGGGGCTGACCCGTCAGTTGCTACGAGAATGCGTTTAACAGATATGGTGCTTGAGTTGTTCTCGTCCATTAAGTAACTATTCTCTATCTGAAGTTCTATAAAAATATCATTCTTGAAAATGTAGATTACGTATTCCTTGCAATGATAACAACTTTAACATTATCCATAAAATACTTTCATGCATTTTACTTGGATTTTTAAACAAGGGCAGGACTTTTATTGTAAGGTGTTGATAGCTGGACACGAAAGATCATTCCGGATTGAAAATAATATTGTTTGTTCAAAAATTCTATTATGCGATTAAGACCATTGAAATCATTGACCATCGTATTAAACTAGGCCGCCTGATGTTCATATTCTGAACAGGGTGTCGACAAGTAACACTACAGTACCAGCCAACACAGTAAGAATCATAAATGGAAATCCGACCCTAATGAATCGGTTAAAGGTGATCCCGTAATTGAGCTTTTCAGCTAACCCTACCGCTATGATCGCCACGCTAGAACCAATTAATGTCCCGTTACCACCAAAGTTTGCCCCTAAGGATAATGCCCACCACAATGGACTTATATGAAAAGACTCGAATGTAGAGGCAATAACGGGATTATCGTTAAGTGAATCAATCACTGGTATCATTGTGGCAGTAAATGGAATATTGTCTACGAATGCGCTGGAGAATGCTGACAACCATATAATTATTAGAAAAGTAAACCAGGGATCGCCATTTGTTATGTTAATTGCGAGATTTGAAAGTAAAGTTATTAGACCAGATTGTTGGGCGAAGCCTACAATAATAAATAGACCTGTAAAAAACAATAACGTCGTCCAATCCACTTCATGTAGTACTTGTTCTGGAGGGCGCCTAGTTATTATAAGCAGAAACGCTGCTCCACCCAAGGCAATAATCGAGGGTTCAAGGTTAAGGATCCCATGAAATGCAAAAAGTATAATGACACCCACTAGTACTCCAAGTGATTTCTTTAAAGTTTGGATATCCTTTATATAAGCATACTCATTCTCTCTCATAATTCCGTCGCCCTGATTGATAGTGGATCTTAATTCATTTCTAAACAAATACCTTAGCAAAAGTAGAGATACGCAAAATGAAATCGCTACTGTAGGACCCATATGTATGATAAATGCGTTAAAATCTATATCTGCAGCTGATCCAATCATGATGTTAGGCGGATCGCCTATTAAAGTAGTCTGCTCCTCCTACGTTGGACGCAAGTACCATCGCTATTATAAAGGGGATAGGAGATAACTTGATCGATCTAAATACGGAGACAGTCACTGGTACCATTAAAAGGACTGTTGTTACGTTGTCTATGAACATCGATATCGTAGCAGTAAAAACACAGAGCAAAATCATTAATTTCCAGAGGTTCCCTTTCGAGGCCTTTATAGCTTTAATGCCTACGAATTGGAAAATACCAGTGTTTGACATGATGGCTACAATCACCATCATCCCCAACAGAAGTCCGATTGTATTAAAATCGATATAACCCAAGATTTGCTCGAAGCCATCTAGCGTTTGGAAATTCCCGACAGTGATGGCAATCGCTATGGCAACCACTGCCCCAAAAAGAGCAATGGTAGTTCTATGAACCATTTCGAAGGAGAGAACTACATATACGCATAGCAATACTAAAGTGGCCAGTCTTAACTGTAAAGTTATATGAGGTCCTATTAATTCAGGTACAAGTAATAGTATGAATGAAAATAGCAGAATTACACAAATACCGATTCTATATTTTATATTCTTAAGAAGATATTTGTTGGTCAAATAGTAGGCAACCGTAAAAGCATCTTAGGCATATCTGTAAGCTGAATACCAAGGTCATGGTAAAATTTAAACTCCTCATTTAGCATATTCATTAACCCCATCAGTTCATCTTTCGTAGTATAAATATGCTACGTTGTATTATGTATAATACATATTTGGCTGAAAGTCGAACGATTATTTCAGTCGTAGATTACTTATCTATGTACTTCTCTAAATCAAAGCAATAGGCGTATATTATAGTTTTCTAAGCGAATTGCCTCTAATAGTGCCCAATAAAGTTTGTGTTCATAAAAACACTATTTTGCGCCTCAAAAAAGGTATTGAAATATAGCTTGGATTTTAAGATCCCTTGTTCTGTCAGATCCATAACTAAAAAAATGGCAGGTATAGTTTTTATGAAACAAGGCCTAACACCCACAAAAAGTAGAATAGAATTTAAGACACAGAAAGCACAGGCTGAATAGTGCATTCAGCTAGCTGTATTTGTCACTTACTGCAGTAAGTGATACAGATTCGAAATGATACATTTCTAATGGGATTACGCATTCGCAGTATAAAAATAGTAAGGAAACCAAAAAACTCGCCCAAATTCGATCTACTGGTCTACTTTTAATTTAGTAAACTAGAAGTATAGTATTAAGGATTTAATGTTAGTGAAAAGGTTGGAAAATAAAAAGTTGCCTAAAGTAGTATCAACAAAAGTTACCGCTCAAGATTATGATCTTTGTCGGAAAATAGCTCGAGAGTATTACATTGATGAAAAAATTAAGTCTCCGTCAGTTTCAGAGCTAACAAGGTTAGTCTTATTTAAAGTGTTAGATGCACATCGCACCCACGGTCATTTAGATTTAAGCAGCAATTTCAATAAAATGGTTTGGCCAGCAAAGATAAGGCAATTACTTGTGAGGTTAGGATTTAGAGTTTAAAAACCCTAGGGCTTCATTGTGACACATAATCTGTTCAAAAACTGAATAGTATTAGGGATTCAAAACGTTTGGTTTCATAGCAATCTCTTAAATAGAATAAATCAAAGTAATAACTGCTCATTAGTAAGAAGTCAATGAGAACCTTCCTCAAATCGCGAACCCATTAAATAAAGCTAATGCTAATCAAATAAATTAGAAGGTGGTTCTTCGCTTTGATCAGAATCGTTCATATATCCTATAACAGTATCCGCCACGTCCCCAGTATCCTTCGTACTTGCTGTTATCACCACTATCATCTTTTGGTCTAGATTTCCACCAGGATACAGGTTAATAAATTTGAATTTGTCATATTCTAGACCGTCCCATCTATGCCGCCCGAGCAAACTTTCAACGGCTTCCTTTTCAGCAGCCGCAATAGATCTTATGTCGAGAACAGAACTAATCTGTTCGATTTTCGACCTATCGAACTCTGAGCCTGGTGCAATGAAGAGTTCTGAAATATTCCCGGATCGATCAATTACAAACGCAGCAAAGATATTTTCATCTATCTCTACAAGGTGCTGAACCCTTTCAAACGACATTTTGTCCGTTTCTCCGAATACAATCTTTGTGTGAAAGGATTTATGCATTTATGCATTTATGCATTTGCAAAATTATGTCATATGCTCCGCGAACGGCGAGAGATAGCCTGCTATGCTTAGATGCTGTTCTGTGTATAACTTAATCACATAAACTCTAATACCATTTGGATACCAATTGTATGTGCAAATTGGATATTGAACAGAAGATACTCGGCCTCCTGCAATCTGTCCCCTCGGATAAATATACAATCCACAGAATGATATCTACTGAATCCATATTTACTATCTCCAAGGCAATCAATGACCTTCAACAGCGAGGACAAATTCACGTTGTGAAGTATAGAAAGGATACGAGAATAGGTATTTCTATTCCTTTGTTACTCTGTTCACCCTCGTTCTGAAAAAGACAATGAATTACAATTTGGAGACTTACTTGAAGGTATGGCGCCTGTTAGATATGCAGAGTACGAATTTGTTTTAAGAAATCTGATAACGCAAGACATCAAGACAAAAATATTGGATGTGGGTTGTTCAACCTCAGCGTTCTCCAGTAAGATCTCAAAATCCAGTCGCAACGGATGCGAGATCGTTGGTATTGACATAGTTAAGGAAATAGGTAGTCTTGATTTCCCATTAATATTGATGGACGCAATGAATATCGGTTTTAAGAATAAGACATTTGATCAGGTGATGTGTCTCAGCACTATGGAACATATCGGGCTTGATCGTGAAGGTGTAAACGCCAAACACAACGATCCTAATAGTGGAATAAATGGCGACGCACTAGCAATGAAAGAAATTTGGCGTGTACTAAAAAATAAAGGTACTTTAATCCTTACGGTTCCCTGCGGTAGATTAATTATCAAGCAGCAGGGTTATAGAGTCTATCATCAAGAATCACTTTCAATATTGACCAATATGTTCTTCGTTGTCAAGAAAGAGTTTTTTTGCCTAAAAAAAGGTAAATGGAGTAGGTGTAATGAACTAGAAGCAAACAATTCAATATTGTTAGAGTATTCAAGTCAGAAGTTTCACAGTGACATAATAGCATGTTTACTTTTGGAGAAAAGGTAAGAGGAGGTTGGCTTACTGTTTAACTGAAGATACTGCTTAATTTGTGTGCTTATGAAAGAAGTAGCTTAAGGGGTTTACCTAGGGTGTTCAATCTGCTCATTTTGCAGAGTTTTGTCAAGTACTATTCACCATGCCATATAGCATTAAAAATATGACTTGGCAATCATAAAGATGAATATGTCAAATCTAATAATACACAAATAATCACAATTTATTTCGTCATGTTCGACTATAAGGAATCTATAGGATTCTTAACTCATCTACGACACTCATTACTAATTGTGATTGCGGTATTTGGAATCCTTGCACAATTGGCACTATTTGGTGCATACGAGAATGCAGTAGCGACTTCTAACGATGGTGATGATCAAAAATTAGATATCCAATGCGAGACGGGCAACGAAGATGTATGTCTAATAGCTGCATGCATGGGTCATCCTTGTGTCTGGTATCAAAATAGTAGCGGTGGCGGAGAACGAAACTTTGATGTTGCCATTACTAAATACACTACGCCCAGTTTGGATACTTTGGATGAAGACGTTGTATCGAATGTTATGCAGGTTGATGATGGTTGTACGGAATCAACTTCTAATATCCAATTGATTAGCACTAGCAGAACGGATGAAGCCAAGAGTGTTAACAACGATGATGATGATGATGATAATGATAACAATGACAATGATAGCAATAACAATGACAGCGTATTTGCCAGACTTTTAGATAACGACTATGATACAAAATGGGAGGAAGAAGGATTTGGATCTTTCATACAAGCTGATTTAGGTTCAGTAGAACCAGTCTGTAACGTGGGAATCGCTTGGGACAAAGGAGATGAAAGATCTTACAACTTTGTAATATCTACTTCTGATGACGGAACCACCTTTACTGATGCTCTAAGGGGGACGAGCAGCGGGTCGACAGAAGCATTAGAGACATACGACTTGACTGATGTAGATAGCAGGTTTGTTAGAGTTACAGTTTTTGGAAATAACGACGACAGCAATGATGAACATGATACGGCAGCAATAAATGAAATAAGAATAGGAACTTCTACCGCCGCAGGTTCTCAATCCAGCAACAACTCATCGAATGGACAATCAGAACTGCCTGCAGAGTTACCGAACGCTATAGATAATGCATCCTCGTCGACTAACTCAACTGAGATTACACTTGACAATTACATTTCAGAATTAACTGATTTGATGGTTACCGATGGCTATCAAGATAGGGTACAAAAACAATTTGCGGATACTAATCTTCCACCTTCAGTCGAGGACTTGAACATTAGAGCAGCCTCTATCTCTTCCTTAGAAATCGAGCTGAAAGGCTCAGACCTCAGTAGCCCTGACGAGTTGGATTACTCTGTTGTAGACCTTCCAACGCATGGCATTCTAAAAGCCGGGACAGATTTAGATCATGTTCTGTACTTTCCAAATCCTGGCTACGTAGGCTCAGATAGTTTCACATACAGAGCGATTGACGATCAGGGCTTGGAAAGCGACCTGGGAACAGTAGATATTGCTATCGAAGGTTCCTAAACGCACAGAAGAATTGTGATGGGGCCCCCCATTTGTTTTTTTGAAAAGTAGAACTTAAAGAATAACCGGGTTGAGGTTCCCTTATATCAATCGTATGTTAGAATTCTCTAGAATGCTTAGAAATTTTCACTGACTAGATCAGCAGTAACTTCTAAAAATGCCTTAATCGCCCTTCACCCGTAAAGATTTTTCTATGTTGTCTATTGAAGGGTCTTACACTTTTTGTTTGTGTGTGTCTGCGAATATGGTATTGCTTAATCATTAGGGTTACCTATGATTAATTTATTATCTCTCAACGTTATAACCAGTACTTTATTCTTAATTAACCTGCTTTTAAGTTCCCTATCAATTGTTGCTACAGCGCAATTATGACAACTAGAATATTTAATGATGGCCTCGTCGGCGTACTTTGATGGGGGAAGACTAGCCAATTTGAATTTAGACCCTATCAAAGATAAAGCTGCCCTTGCCATCCTTGAGCGCTTTGGACCCGAATGACGTTCTAGCTCTCTTAATTCTTCCGCCACTATATTAGGAACAGTGAAATGCAAACTTCCTATAGATGATTCAATACTTTCAATATTTCGCAACGGGATCGAACCAAGAACCATCATAAAGCTGGTATCGCATATTACCTCCATTATCCGGATGAAGTCTATCAGTAAGTATTAAATCATCTGTTCAGGCCGAAGTAATCTAGCCTGCCTTGGTGTGAAAGAACTGAACTGTGAAAACTAGACAAATCAATCAAGCATCGTGTTACTGTGATAGAGATATCATCAGCGAGAATAGTGTTTACTATATTACCAAGAGACTTTATTTCTCTATTAATGCGAGGAAGAAATCATATTTCTACCTCCGCATTGGAAAAGGAGATAGAATGAAGAGTTGTTGCAAGTCTGGTGGGTCTGCGTTACATTCCAATAATAGACTATGTATGCGAGTTGGTTCCAATGTCCCGTTTTTCGAATGTAGAGTTAAAAATCTGATCATGTTGTAGCACAGCTATTCCAGTTATGTTCCCTAAAATCTCTATTAGTACTATCCAGCTTGGGGCGTCTAGATCCACCGGATTGCCTATTTCCTTAGCAATAGTGCGTATAAGATCTAAAGACCTTAGAGAAGAATTGTGCCTTTTTTCGACTGACAACTTAAAGGAATCAGAAGAGGATATTTTCTTTTTGGACAAATCAACGGCAGCCATTGCTATTTCAGACGAGCTGGAATTTGTAACGGATTCGATTGGAATAACCCTCAAAACGTACCTAAATCGCCAGTCTTCGGACCGTATCATACTCTTGAATTTTTCGGTTACCTGAAAAGGATCCAGGTGAGTATTGCCCGTAATTAATCCTGAAATATTTGTAACTTCAAAAATGGCATCAGAGTCACCAATATCATCAAGCAAATCGAGCATCTCATCTATGGCATCAAACTCTCTGTATCGAAAGGTTGTCGCTATTAGATTGAACTTGTTTAACATATTATCTTCATCAGGATTAAGTTTCCCGCAAGCCTATATGTGAGCATTATTATAGCTATTCATTCTCCTCATGCTTTTTACTCTTCATATTTTCAATGTTATTTAAGTACCTCTAGACCAGGCATAGAGTCACCGGCTAGAAATCGAAGAGTCGCCCCACCACCTGTGGATACGTGACTCACTTCACCTTCTGATACACCCGATGCTTTCATGGCCTGAAGGGTATCTCCCCCACCAACTAGGGTCTTCGAACCACGCCAAAATGCAAGGGCCATGCTTTTTGCAATATTTATAGTTCCGTTTGCAAACATAGGGATTTCAAAGGAACCCATTGGGCCATTCCAAAATATAGTACCAGAGCTGCTTCCTCCTATCTCTGACGAATATTTTTGAGCGGTTTGAATCCCAATATCAAACCCCGCTGAACCTTCCGGAATATCTCCTTCCACCACCACTGCCGAAGAACTTCCGTTCGCTGAAGAAGACACTATGTGATCCATAGGTAGCATTATTTTTTCCCCGTAAGAGGATAGAGCCTCAGTTGCCCATGCCAAATGTTCATTATCTATAAGCGAATTTCCGGTTTTTGATCCATTTGCGAGTAGAAATGTATAGGCCGTTGCTCCTCCGAGTAGAAGCTTATCGGCTTTAGGTAACAAGTTCTCCAGTGCGCCAATTTTGTCTTTTATCTTGACCCCCCCGACAACCAGGATCAGCGGTTTAATCGGATTATCTCGTATCATGGACAAATATTCAACCTCTCTCTTCAGGTTCAACCCAGCTGCTCTCCTATCAAAAAGCGATGCGGCGCCGTAAGTCGAAGCATGTTTTCTGTGAGAAGTACTGAACGCATCGTTGACATAAAAATCCCCCAATGAAGCAAGATGATTAGAGAATTCCTGATCATTGAGTTCCTCTGCTTGATGAAAGCGAAGATTTTCTAGCAAAAGAATGTCTCCTTTATCCATAACTTCGATTTCCTTTTCTACTACACTTCCAACACAGTCATCAGCGAATTTGACTTTATTGACCGGAAGTATTTCTGAAAGTCTTTGAGTAACAGGTCTAAGAGAGTATTTTTTCTCTGAACTCGTAGGACGGCCCAGATGAGACATCAAAATCAGTTTTGCTCCTCGCTTTGTTAGATATTCAATAGTTGGAATAGCCATTCTGATGCGATAATCCTCACCGATTACGCCGTCATCTATGCTGACGTTGAAGTCGACTCTCATCAATATCTTTTTGCCATAATAGCTCATGTCATCGAAATCTAAAATACTTCTCATCATTTTCGGTATGTAAATATAGAGTTCGGATTATAAGCCTTATCACGAATTTCAAAATGTTCTTAGAACTTATGTTACCATGTCAGTTTCCTCAGAATCAGTAAAACGATGGCAGTATTTTCTTATGGGGGGTGATATATTTCAACGTGGTACTGGTCGATATCGATTTGCTAGAATGGCATAGTCAATTCAACAAGTATCTTCCTCTCATTAACGAGGAGAAAAATTGCCAAACAAGTATCTTCCTCTCATTAACGAGGAGAAAAATTGCCAAACAAGTATCTTCCTCTCATTGCCAATAAGAAGACCTGATCGTGATCATCAGTATTTTCGAAACCGGGAGGTCTGGATCGGAAGAAGCCGAATGTGCGCCACTTGGTCAACTCAAGAAAACTATTCACCCCCTCTTCCGAATCTAGTTCAAGTTCAGAGTCGAAATTACCTTGTAGTTGTGGGTAAATGAAAATGGTGAAGCATCATAATTACCAAGGACTTTGGGGGTGTCCTCTACTAAGGTACTATCTTCGATTCATATACTATATCTCCTAACATTTGTCAACGGATAATAAAATCTAGTGCCTATATAGTATTACTTACGGGTTTGAGTTGTAGCTGTGTCACCTTACTCCTTTTTCGCTCATCATAATATTCCAAAGTAGAAATGAACCAGCAACCCAAACATGCGGAGTCAGTATCCATTGAAGGTTTCTTCACTCTAATGCCCTTTGTAAATGCAATAAAAACAATAATTATTATAAAATAAATTACTTATCAAATCGCTGATCCTTCTACCCAGATATCTAACGCGATAGAAGATAATTTTCAAGTCTTTTAGAGTGTAAAAGGTAATAGTGATATATTTGAGGAACGTTCTGAGTCCTATTGAGTAGGAGAAAGGGAAGACTACGGGAAATATTTAGTAAAGCGATATATGCAGATGATCCCAAACTCTATATTGTGAGTTATCGAGACTTCGATTCAATCCTGGATCTCCCTCTGTTAGAATTTGTCAGAATATCTGAAAATTTTGAGCTAATCCCCCTGAGCAGAATATCCGGCATTAAAAGGGAGAATAAAGTCTTGTATCAAAAGAGTTGTTAGGTCTATCTCACTATAATGTTTCCTCTCATAGTGGCGGGATGAAGAGAGCAGTAATATTCAAATTCTCCAGCTTTCTCTGAAGCAATTGCGGTAACAAAATCCTGTTCGGGTGATAGGATAGCTGTATTGATATTCAATTCATCAACAATAAAATCATGCCTTACCAAGTCTTTGTTCACGATGGTCAGCCTGTTTGGCTCATCGATTTTAGCGAATATGGTAGGATTAGTTTGGTTGAACAGGTTATCCTTAGCGACAAGCAAAATACCTTCTCTTCTGTCAAGGGATGAGGGTTGCGGTGGATTCAGTAGATTTCCAATACCCCATAAGCCTCCGACAGTGATGAAAGAGATGGCTATTATAGCAATAATGTTATTGCGGATCATTTTTTATTGATAACACCAAATTTCAATTTTATCAGGAGATCGATATACGTCCGGTGCGCTATCTTGCACTAGGGTAGGAGGAGTAACTCATTTTAATTCGAAAAATAAATATCTATTCGGTATTATATGTCTTCATTCTGTGTTTGGTATGTCCAATCCTTTCTCTAGGTTTGGCTGAAGCCCTATCTCTGCAGCCACCCTACTTGTTCTTAAACTATTCTTCGGCACCTGTCACTAGATATTGCTATACGAAAATCCAATGGAGTGCGTCGTGTACTATGATCCTTACAAACTAAGTCCATAAGTCAAGAAATTGGTTAACCCTTCTTATAAGATGCGGGAGGTGGGATTTGAACCCACGGACCCCTTAGGGATGAGGTTTCCCCGCCGCATGGATCTGAGCGTCGTGCCCACGGTCTCACGCCTTTGGCCATGCTTGGCAACTCCCGCATTTGTTTCTCAATTGAATGAACTGAGATTTATATCCTGTCAATTCGATTCCTGATTCCTGAGATTATTCGTTTTCGAAAGGATTGATTGATGGTTGGGTCTAGAATTGCGCAAATAGAGTGGAACTAAATTAAGGATTTTCCTCTACCCTGTTGATGTTAGCATGTTTAAGATAACGAATGAAGATATGGGTCATTGTATCTAATTAGATCATGTGGTGCGAATCTTGGCAACTTAAACTAGAAACATTTGATGGATATACCTCTATTCAGCATCTAATCTTGCTGAAATTTTGGTAGGATCAGCAATTGATTACCTTGATACATCACTGTAGAAATTCCATAATTCTAGATATTTTTCTTTTGCATAAGTACCTGCAAAAGAATGGCAAAGTAGAATTGGCATGCAGCTTCCCAATTATAAAAAACTTAAAGCACTTCCTTGAACCCAGCCTAGGAACATTTGCTCTAGCATCCATGACGAATTCAGGAACAAACTTAAATTCAATAGCTGACATTAACCTCATATTGTACGAACATGAAGGTATCCAGATCTCATGGACGGGCCATGATGGGTTTAGGATAAAAGGAACAAACAGCCAGGCTAATCAATTGACGGTTTATATCGATCCCTACCAACTCGCATCCAGGTACCAGAATCAAAATGACGCAGATGTAGTTTTGATAACCCATAACCATTTCGATCATTTAAGCATAGATGATCTGAAACAAATAATTAACAACAACACCAGTATAGTGTCAGCCACTGAGTGTATTGAAAAATTAGCTGAACTAAAATTGAAAGAGATTAGTGGAATAAAACCTGGCGAAAAAACTACAATTAAGGGTCTGACAATTGAAGCGGTTCCTGCCTACAATACTAATAAGAAATTTCATCCCAAGTCTGATGGAAAGGTAGGATTTGTCCTAATGATGAATGAAAAGAGGATATATCATGCTGGTGATGCAGATTTGATCCCAGAAATGGAATCTGTGGGTCCAGATATTGCACTTGTTCCTGTCTCAGGTACTTATGTGATGAACGCGGAGGAAGCTGCCAATGCTGTCAACGAATTACTTCGACCCAAGAAAGTCGCAATACCAATGCATTACAATGCTATTGTCGGTACAGAAGAAGACGCTAAAAAATTCAAAAATCTTGTTAAGGTCTGTAAAGTAGAAATTTTATCCAAAGATTGAAGAGGTTCAATCATTAATCTGGCGCCCTAAGTAGACTGTTTTAAAAAACTTATATATTATCAATTATTTCATATGATTGAAAATGGCTGCTAAGAAAAAAGCAAAGTCTGCAAAGAAAGGAGAGAAGAAATCAACCCGATCCTCAAAGAAGTGATCATTTTATAGTTATCTGATCACAGCGGTTCTATGAGGTCACCCAAGAATCTCTCTTATTCTTTTTGTATTGCTCCATAGCACTTGATCCTTTTTTGTTGATTACTCGCCGATCGGCGGTCTTGACATATTTCATTAAACTTGATTTATTTATTCTTCAAATAATTCATTCTTTTTTCGGTATTGCGGGTCTTGAAACAGAAGTGGGTAGAGTACTTCGAGACTTGATAACAACATATTGGACCAATTCAACTACTATATCTTTGTCGCGAATTCGACCCCTTGATTGTTATTCTGGAACTTTAGACATTTCCAAGCTCAGCATCCCAAATGAATATTGACGATTGCGACTTCACAGGGTATGATACCCAACAAGATCTTCATATTTCAAGCGCGATTTTCTATGGCAGTCTGAATACCATTTCAATTTTCAGGTTGCTATAGGATAAGAGGTCTGTACAATTCCGAAATCGAACAAAGGGAACCGAATTTTTATGACAATGAAATAGATTTAGTTTCTTCCTAGATCTAAAAAGGGAAACACTAACTATAAAAACCTCGAATGTATCGTAAAGGAACGAGCAGATGTGGCAGAGTGGTCTTCTCTAAATGAGAACAAAATAATGCGTCGGCCTTGAGTGAATTAAGTCAGAAGATAGCCGATTCGCCTTCGGGCGATCAGGAGTTCGAATCTCCTCATCTGCGCCCTTTTTCCTAAAATTGCTCCTTTCTAATGGTTCCTCGGCGGTGTTTCTTTGGCAGCTTTGAGCTGTGTGCTGATTTTATCCTTCTTTCCAACTTCGAGACAATTTCCTTCGATGCCGATATGGGATCGTACGCCACTGCTTTCGCATCAACAATGCTATCGTTTGTCATTAATCTTGTTCTAATGGAGTATTTTCTTGTCTTGTGCTTGTCTACGTAAATAGTGACCAACTGAATATTTTCCAATCTCCCTTCAATCTTTTTCAGGAATTTTGTCATAATTCTTTCGATTTCATTTTTGTCATCCTCACTTTCAGGATCTGAAATATGTATAAAAGTAGGACCCCCATGCTTCGGAAGTAATAACTCGAGTGCATCCTTTGGTGTAACCACACCTATTGGACGCTTATTTCCTACTACAACAACTTCTTCGTGATCCTTTAATTCGTCAGTTAATTCATCTATTTTAGTTCCTTGTTCCGCTGAGTAAGGTTCTCTCATCATATCCTTCACTTTTACATCTGGTACTACAGCCATTGTACCTACTCCCGGAGACTTGCTCGCTCTCTCTCTGGGTTTGGATAAGACATGTACAATATCCAGCACATTAATGATTCCTATCAAAATACCAACCCTGTTGATAATGGGCAAACGTGATATGTTATATCTCCTCATCTTTGAAAGAGCGTTCCCAAGGGTATCGTCGCCCTCTAGTACTATAGCACCACTCATAACTGCATCTACTGTAGAATGACCAAACCTAGCGTTCACCACTATGTCCATCTCACTGATTATTCCTACAAGTTTAGAACTATTCTCAACGACTGGAAACGCGCGATTTCCTGTATTTAGTATCACCTCTATAGCGCGCTCTACCGTGACATCACGGCTTAGAGTGGGGGTTTTCGATATGAAATTCTTAAGCTTAGATTCAGGGAAGGCATTAACTGAAAGAAATTCCTTTGCGAATACCATCCCCAAATAGTCATTGGTATCGTTCACAATAGGAATCTGGTTTAATCTGTTTGAATGCAATAGATTAAGTGCCTTCGAAATAGTATCTTCAGGGGTTAAGGAAATTACATCCTTTATCATAATGTCGTCTACTTTCATTATGTTTTATGATGATCCTAATCATTACATTAAAAACCTTCCTCTACCTATAACAGACGATCGGATGGATAATAGACGCCTTCTCATTATTGCTGCCATAATAATAATACTTATTAGCGTAGTCACCATATATCTTGCCCCTTCCGATACGATTATCCCTATCCCTAATCCCAATGAAAATAGCACCCGCAGCAATAACAACATCAGTACACCCCTGGAAGGCGGTCTCAATCAACAGCCTCCGTAAAATGGCACTAAAATAAAAGTTAAAGAAAGTAGTAAGTGAATTATTGATTTAATAGGTTGTCAGTCTTGTGGTCGGCAAAGAGTTGATTATAATATTCAAGTAAATGATGGATGTTATTGTATATGTTGTTTGTTACGCTGCTATCCCTGATCCTATTAATCTCCATCTATCAGATATCCTTCTGCTGATAGCTACTCGGCTATTTGGTAACAAACAGATTGGCTTCTTCAATTTAATCTCAATTTTTGTGGAGTCTTTAACATTTGTAACTGTCCCTAATGTAGCGGCCGTTCCTATGTTCAATCGAAGAGGTTCTTTGATTCGAATAGGATCTACTCTTACCAGTTCTTGAGTTCCAACTGCAGTATCAAAAAGATAAACTTCGATACTCATGCTATCTACGTCATCAGGCAGAGAGGATGGCTTTCCTACTACAGAACCAATGAGTGAATCGCTCTTTATGAAGGTAGGATCTAATCTTGTTCCAATTGCAACTAGACCACCGGGTCTAACGGATTCAACTAAACCTGCACCTGTTCCTAATGTTGAGATGGCAGAAGTGATAGGCTCATATCTACTCTTCTTCTCATCGAAGAACCCGGGCCTAATCTCGATCTCATCTCCAATCGAAAATTCCCCTTGAACTAGAGCTCCTCCTATTACACCGCCTTTGACCCTCTGGACTTGAATACCAGGCTTGTTCACGTCAAAAGATCGTAATACATGCATTATGGGTTTAGCAGTTTTGTTTCGAATCGGATTCTTCAGTTTGCTTTCTATGGCTTCAATGAGAGCATCTACGTTTACCCCGTGTTGAGCTGATACAGGAACGATAGGAGCCTCCTCTGCAGTGCTACCACTGACAAAGGATTTGATCTCATCGTAATTCTCTAAAGCGCTCTCATATTCAATCAAATCTACTTTGTTCTGAACGATCACTATTTGCTTTATCCCCAATACTTGCAATGCCAAGAGGTGTTCTCTGGTTTGTGGTTGAGGAACTTTTTCATTTGCTGCGATAACAAGTATTGCCCCATCCATCAAAGCTGAGCCCGAGAGCATATTCGCCATCAAACTTTCATGACCAGGTGAATCTACAAAACTGACTACGCGTAATAACTCTCCTGGTTTGCTACAATTCACACATGTTGGACTAGAGGAATAGCACCCTGGGGCCGAACAATCGGGGCACTTATAAAAGGCTGCATCTGCATACCCAACTTTGATAGTGATACCCCTCCTTAATTCCTCACTATGGGCACTAGTCCATACACCTGTAATTGCTTCAACTAATGTAGTTTTACCATGATCGACATGGCCTGACGTTCCAATATTGATATTGGGTTGGTAACCATATTCTTTAACATACCAGTCAGGCAGATTCTCTTTCCAATGCAATGATCTTCGTGAATTCACTGGGAATATTAAGGTAATCACAGGCTATTTTGATTAAAAGAAGAGACCTTTGACCTAATTTCGGATCCTTAAAGGTTCAAATAAAAAACATCTTTTCAACCTATCGGCTTATCGAGTTTCTAAATAACGTATTTGCATATAACGATTTGATGCGCGACTTGTAAATTTACAAGATATATTTTGATGCCGACCTAAATCAAATGTCTAGGGTATCAAGGTTTGGATTCTTCTTCTACAGACTGTTCAGTTGCAGATTTTTCAGGTAACTTTCCCTCAAGTAGTTTACAGTTCAGCTGATATATTTCCTCAGTAACCATATTGCCTCTAATTAGCTTTCTAATCCTAGCGCCAGGATTACGGTTACGCATCCCTACTCCTCTAGCAAGCAAGATATACTTTTTTACCCCTCCATGAAGATCTGGCCTCATAGGTGTACCTGATTTGTCACTGCCGCCAGTTATCTGCATTTTACCATTAATGCCAACAACATTTGAGTCGATGACATCACCTATTTTTAACCCAAGGAGGGGATTTGCTACTTTGTCCTTTAATTCTTGACTAACACTTTTTCCAGTACTATCTGAGATGACAACCTTGAATTGCGCCAATACACTACTACTCTGATCATCCGAGCAGTTGGGGCTTTAATTAACTTTTGGATGGTTTCTGCATGCATTCTTGGTAATACGACCCTCGCTTATCAAAGACTTTTGGTTAGCTCCATCAAGTTCAGGTTTAGTATGCAATTATTCGGTGTCTAGAATCCACTCTTGTTCAAATTAGCCTGATAATCATCGGAGATATTCTGAGCTATCCCTTTCATGGTCTCCAAGTACGAATCGTATGAAGAACTGAACCCACAATGGCCACAGCCAACCTTTGTCATATCTTCATTGACTATTGCTTCATTTCCACACTTCGGACACTTTGCTTTCAACAAAGTCACATACATATCCGCATTTCAAACTGTATTAACTTTTGGTTTCCAGTTCATGTATCAAACAATTGACATACCATATTATTATTTTCTTAAAAATGATTTAAATGAGTCGTTCTCCCAAATTTAGAATGAGCTTGGATGCCAGTATTTTGACGTGTTATTATTTCGATGGCTTGATTTTACGAAATCAATAATAATAAAGTAATAATGTCGACGGAGTTGATACCCTTAATTAGGTCTTCTCGCAGATCTAACTCTAAAATGATTCCCATAAACAGACCTTGGCTTAGTGATGAGGAAAAAAAGGAAATATTAATGGTGCTAGACGAAGGAATTCTTACGTCTGCTGCATTGGAAGGAGGGAAGAGAGTACAGGAATTTGAGTCTCTTCTTAGACGCTATTTAAGCATTAAGCATGTGATTGCAGTGAACTCTGGAACTTCTGCCCTAATAGCTGCGTTATTAGCATTAGGATTGAAAGAAGGCGACGAAGTACTTTTACCTTCATTTACTTTTGTAGCATCAGCTAATTCTGTAGTCGCTGCGGGAGGTTCACCAGTATTCGTCGAAATAAACAAGTCTGACTATACTATCGACATTAGGGATCTTGCTACGAAGATTACGAAAAGAACTAGAGCTATTATGCCTGTTCACCTTTACGGCCATCCGGCGGATTTGGATGAAATATTTGAGTTAGCAAGAAGTAATTCTCTCGAAATAATAGAAGACGCGTGCCAATCATTGGGTTCTGAATATAGGGAGAAACAAACTGGAACGTTCGGTTCAATGGGTTGTTTTAGTATGTATGCCAGCAAAGTACTCACATCGGGAGAGGGTGGTGCAATAGCAACCAATGATGATCTTTTGGCTGATCGATTAAGAATGATACGCAATCATGGGATGGTAGAAGGTTATGACACTAGAGTATTTGGTCTCAATTTACGACTTCCTGAAATAAGCGCTGCGATAGCAAAGGGCCAAATGAAAAAACTTAACGATATGCTAGAAAAAAGAAGAAACAATGCAAAACTGTTAACCGACTTGCTTACACATTCTGATGTTGATGGATTCACAACGCCAACCGAACCAGAAGATGGTCACAAGAAATTTAATTGGTATCTTTATACGGTTGCACTGGGCAGTCGGATGACGGATGACAAGATTAACACGACAGATCTTCCAGACCATGTTGGTCACCGAGATCAAATAAAGGAAGAGATGACAAACACTGCTAAGATCGGGGTAGCCGTATATTACGATCCTCCTGTTCATTTGACTCCGTACTACAGAGAACTTGTACGATCCAGACTCTCAAATCAGATCCGAGAAATGCCTAATAATCTGAAGACTACAGAATGGGCAAGCAAACACGTGCTTTCCCTACCTGTGCACCCGCTTCTTTCTGCACAAGATATTGAACACATAGCAAATAGCTTCAAATCAGCCAAACAAAATACAAAATAATGAAATTGTCAACTGTAGTCCATAAGTCTTAATACCGCAACATTCTATCCGCTGTATTGCGACTTGTCATCTATACTGGTAAAGGCGGGACTGGAAAAACAGTAAGTGCTTGTTCAACTGCGTTAAAGTTGTCTGGTCTGAAATCCAGAACACTTCTTGTTTCCGCCGACCCAGCTCATACATTGGGTGATGCATTGATGCAAGGCGAAATAGGAGGAGCACCTACAAGAATTTCCGCTGACTTGTACGCTGCCCAAGTGGATCCAGTTGCAGAGATGGATTCACATTTCAAGACAATATTTTCTTACTTTGCTTCTTATTTTCAGGCCAAAGGCATTGATGATACTATTTCGTATGAGTTGGCCATGTTACCTGGAATGACGCAATTACTCTGCCTGCTGAAAATCGAAGAGGCCGTAAGATCCGGAGATTATGATGTGATAATTCTTGACATGCCCGCATCAGGTGAGGCCTTGCGATTCTTATATTTTCCAAAACTTGTAGGAAGCCTAAGCATGAGGCTCTCAGGCCTTGGAGGTCTTGTCAGTGGCTTCGGCCGACTACTTCAGCCTTACTTTTCAGGCCCCGCTCTCTCAAGTGACTTGATAAAGATTGAAGGAGACTTGCTTCGTAAATTGGAAGAACTTTCAAAGTTAATTTTTGACCCAAACGTAACTAGTCTCAGGTTAGTAGCCAACGCTGACAGCTTTAGCATGGAAAATGCAAAAAGGACCTTAATGTCAGCTAATTTGTACGGTATTAATGTAGACATGATTATTATCAACAAGATCATACCTCAGATACATAGTGAGGATAGTTTTTTGGCCAATTGGGGGGAACTTCAGCATGCTAGAGTGACAGAAGTTAGATCTAACTTTTATCCATTGCCAGTTAAGGAGGTCCCTCTTTACAATGAAGAATTAAAAGGGATAGAGATGCTTAAGCAAAACGCTGAGATCCTCTTTGGGGACCAAGATCCAAGTCAAATTTTTTATCGTGAAAGGGTTTTTGAATTTAAAAGTGATAGTTCTGGCCTCACTTTGAAACTAAAGGTTCCTTTTACGAAGAACGCAGACTTTTTGGTTGAACACATCTCAGACCGGATTACTATCAAAGTAGCTACTAACATAGGTTATGTTGTAAATGTTATTCCGTTGCCTGCTATTACATTAGGAATGAAACTCAAAGCTGCCCGGTTTAGTGATAAGGAATTAGAAATTTCGTTCGAGTATTAGAAATTCACCATCTACATGAATTAAATTAGAATAAGTTTCAAAACTGTGTATTCTTATGTCTAAATCTCCAATACGAATCCTTCATTACCTATAGATACTACATGCGCTAAGCTTTTCGTAATAATCTATGAACAGGGTCTTATCAATTCTAATGGCAATAACTATATGCACCATGTATTTGGTCGGTACGGTCAGCCTTTTTGATCTTGTTCCTGCTAAAGCTCAGGATTCAGGCACTAACCATTTAACTATAGAAAATCTACCCGTAATAAACCAAGATACATCATCACCACAACAAGCTAGCAATGACAAGATTTCATTCAGGATTAAAGGCATAGACTACTCTACCAAAATTGCTCAGATATTAGTTACTATCGATGGTAAAACTTATGCTAACACCTTGGATCCGATATCCTTGTTGGACCCCCATGACGACGGTAATGGAGTGATACAGTTTAGTATGCTGGTTCCTAAAGATGCTATAACGCCAGGAAGCACATACACGGCATGCATAAAGATCTTAGAGGACACGGATAGCTTTGGCAATAATTTGGCTTGTCAGTCTGGCTCAACAGATGAAATACACTCTTTATCAGGAGAAAAACAAAACCAACGGGTCAATCTATATCTATAGATTAACCCGTACGCGTTGCCTTACGCCTTTGATTCACAACACTGCTTTATTCGGTACGCAGTGTAACTAAGCTTTGTGTTAGCTGTATGGGACACCGACGATTTAACGATGTCGATTATGCTTTTTAAGATCGTTCTGTCTAGCAATACCATTGGAAAATAGCGATCAAATTACCCTTGCAACACTGACACACAGATGAGTCTACAACCGGGCGCTGCCCGATTAATAAAATACTCAAGAAAGTATCAACAATTAAGCTAACTCTTACCCCAGCTTTTGATGATCTTCTCGCAAGTTTATCGACGTACTGCTGCTCTATGTTTCACTTTTATATCGATATTATTAAAGCAAATATATTTATTATTGTTTAGAAACTTAATAATTATTAATACTAGATGACAATTGTTAGTATATCCCTAAATGATGAAATTCTGAATGAAATGGATAAATTACAAAAATCACTCGGATTTAGTGGACGATCAGAAATAGTCAGAGCAGGCATCAGGGGTATGATATCTGAAGAAAGATCACGGCAGGATCTGGTGGGATACATCCATGCAATACTTTTGGTTATTCATAATGAGGCTTCTGACGACGAAATAAGTAATCTAAGACACGCCTATGATGAACTAATAGCAACTCATCTGCATAGTAAAATTGACAGGGATAGATGTCTGGAGATATTTTTGTTAAGAGGTGATGCAAAACCTATGAGAGATATGACAAAAAAATTTCAGGCTAATAAAAGGATGGATAACGTTCAATTGATAGCAATGTAGATAAAGGAAATCTCTTTTCAAAGAGACCTCGATCGGGTAACGAGTGATCGGATATCTTGACCGAGTGTGTTCCGGTGTATGATATCTGTTAGCAATTAATCTTGTTATCTGTTAGGATAAGGCATTTAGCAGTAAAGGTAGGAGAGGATTTTGCAGGTATTACTATCAGCAGGAGACGGCGATGACTCACTCATGAGAGGGGAAGCTCATTCCCTTATTCCGAAACCTCGGCCAAAAATAAATTCGCGGTTATATTTACAATCAAAGGTTCTTCTCGCTAGTTATTTAACATGACAATTACAAATTGTAACTATCAATCAAACACATTTTTTGTCAATGCCAGTTAATAATAGTATTTAATAGAGAAGGTTAAAATTATTAATAACACTTATATTATTATTAGCGACATTTTGATCTGTGGCAATCTATTATTGCATTATCCTTATCGAAGTTTTCTTTTTTATTGTACTGGGCTGTTTAGTAATACACGCTTCTGGGAATGCCGTGGCCCAGGAAGACAATATCTCTAAAACTCTGGCCATTTCCAGTTCCAATTTATCTGAACCGATAACTCAACAATCACCAAAAGTAACTGTGGTTGCCTCATTCTTCCCCATTTATGAATTTGCGAAGCATGTAGGAGGGGACAGGGTAAACATAATAACTCTTATTCCAGCCGGTGTAGAGCCCCACGACTATGAGCCCACAATCCAACAGCTACAAGAGGCAGAAAATGCAGATGTAGTATTCTTTAATGGTCTTGGCTTTGAGGATTCCTGGATAGACAGGGTCAACAATGATAATTTGGTTGACACAAGTGTTCTCTCTAATTTGTCTCAAGGCAATCAAATAAGAAATCCACATATTTGGCTGGATCCCGTCTTTGCAAAGACTCAAGTACAGCAGATCAAAAATGCATTAACAGAAATTGATCCTAATAACAAACTATACTACCAGAACAATGCGATGAATTTTACTTCTAAGCTAGATTCATTGGATTCTGAAATAAGAACTGCACTTCCGACCTGTAATAAGAAGGATTTTATTGCATTTCATGACGCATTTGGCTACTTTGCTAAAAGGTATGGTCTAATTCAACATAGTGTCCAAGGAGTATCACCGGAAGGAGAAATTCTACCTCAGCGAATCGAGGAAACTATAAGACTGGCCAATGATCTTGGGCTGAATGTTATTTATGCAGAGGAATTGGTAGACCCTAGATTTGCTGAAGTGATTGCACAGGAGATCCCTAATGGCAAGGTACTGGTACTGAGCCCTTTGGAAGGAATTGAGAAAGACGAAGAGGACTCAGGAATAGGATACCTTGACAAGATGGAGCAAAATATTTCCAATTTGAAAGTAGGTTTGGAATGCTTAACATAACTTCAGCTAGCGCTAATCCAATAGTGGAAATTGACCACTTATCTTATTGGTACGATTCTTCATCTCTCACCTTAGATGATATTTCATTTAGAATGGAACAAGCAGACCTGCTGGGGATAATAGGTCCTAATGGCGCAGGGAAAACCACTCTTTTTAATTGCATTCTCGGAATTCTGCCTGACTATAGGGGTACTGTTAGACTTTTTGGAAAGGAGAGGTTGAAAAATAGAAAAACATTGTTAAGCAAAGTAGGATACGTGCCTCAGCATACATCAATTGAACAAAGCTTTCCTGCAAACATAGAGGAGATTATTTCATTTGGATTGCTAGGATCCATCGAGAAGTACAGTCGAAGTTATGCAAAGGACCAAGTTCTTAAAGCAATGCAGATAGTGGGATTAACTGATAAGAAGAATAAAAGATTCAATGAGCTATCCGGCGGACAACAACAAAGAGTCCTAATCGCTAAGGCCCTGGTACATAATCCTAAGCTACTAATATTAGATGAGCCCACAAGCGGCATAGACCAAGAAACACAAGATAGATTTTATGAACTAATTCGGAATCTCAATGCAGAAGAAAAAATATCCATCATATTGTCTTCGCATGATCTAGATGCTGTAAGTAAGCTTGCCAATAAGGTTGCGTGCATCAACAGAAAAATGCATTTTCATGGAGATGCGAAAGATTTCTTTGGTGATGAAAACATGCTTAAGACTTATTATGAATCTTCGATGCAGGCACATTTGAGGCTTCATAAATTCAACGCCAAATCCAATCCTCAGCAGCTTCCATCTGCCTAAAAAGAGGGGGTATGATGAGCTGACCATTTTGGAAATTTTAGAGTTTGGATTTATGCAGCGTGCATTAATCTCTGGCATTGCAGTTGCTGCTATATGTTCCGCAATTGGCCTATTTCTAGTGCTTAGAAAACATTCACTATTCGGCGATGCGATGTCTCATGTTGCCTTTGGCGGGTTGTCTATAGGACTATTCATTAATTTATATCCAATATGGACGGCGTACGCCTTTACTTTAATTGCTGCATTAGGAATTACAAAAATGACAGATTCTATCAAGATCCCGCCTGATTCGTCGGTCGCAATTCTGCTTTCATCGGGACTAGCTGTTGGAATAGTTCTGATAAGTCTGTCCGGGGGATTCTCTCTAGACCTTTTCAGTTTCTTGTTTGGAAGCATCCTGCTAATAAGTACTCAGGATACTATTACCATTGTATCTCTCAGTATTGCGATTCTTTCAATTATAGTAATAATGTATAGGCGATTGATGTACATTACTTTTGACGAGAAACAAGCTGGAGTAAGTGGAATTAATGTGAAATTAGCTAACTACGTCTTTATCGTGCTCGCAGCAATAACTGTAGTCACATCTATTAGACTAGTAGGAGTCCTCTTGATATCTGCACTGATTGTCCTACCAAATATAACTGCAATATTATTTGGTAGGGGTTTTAAGAAGACTGCCATGATTTCAATAGGTATTGCTATTGCGTCAGTTGTGTGGGGAATTGTCATATCTTATTTAGCTAATGTTGCTCCTGCAGGTGCTATAGTTCTTACCAGTGTGGCTATATTTCTGGGTACTATCGTTACGCGCGAAATTAGGAAATCCGTACTGGCGGGAAAGATTACAGAGCCAAACGTGCACAAGGGATCTCAGTAAGGATAAACATATTGTCCAATCAATCTCATACAGATCTTCAATTGGTCATTTTAAACTGCATGTTAGAAGACTTTACCCCTCGAACTTAATCGCGGGATGTTTACGGATAAAACAGGTCACGAGCAATAGTTTTGCTTTCAATGTATGCCCCAAAAAACTTAACGAAAAAGGATGACTTTTCGAGTCACGCGCTACTTCAAATCAGAAACTTAGATCATACTGAAATCTTGTGAGTCCTCGAATTATCTGTACTGGTACACCCACTTTGGAGGTTCAATCTGCAAGCATGTGATGGAAACAAGAGCGCTGCCCTGTATGACAGGCAGGACGGTCAGACTCAACGATATATAACACTGCATCTAGATCACAATCCATACGTATTTCTTTGACTGGTTGTATGTTCCCAGATTCTTCACCCTTCATCCAAAGCTTGCCCTTCGATGTGCTCCAAAACCAGGCGTTTCCAGTCATATTTGTTTTTCTCAGTGCTTCTTGATTGACGTAAGCCAACATGAGCACTTCCTTGGTCTTGAGATCCTGTACTACGACAGGAATTATTCCATTCCTTTTTTTGAAGTTAATAGACTTCAATGATCTGCTTTCCATGCTTTGATAATTCCTAAACTGAATTTGAATTACTGCTAATAAATAACTAACTTGCTATATTTGTGAACACGCTTTAAGAAGTCTGAATAATTGATCAATCGAAAGCAATAAAGTAATTATCGTTAAAGGAGGTGCAATCCGTCTTCAAATCATATGCAAGCGGGGATGTCAACGAGGGTAGAGTTGAAATCATGACACCTAAGCAAGATTCGTAGTTCATTCAATGAATCCCTGTTAACTTAATGGATATTATTATCAAATGTGAAAAATGGTATAACACTTATTATATTGTCAAAGGTATTTTATTAATTAAAATTTATGAATAGTGTTTAACCTGGGAGTGTCTCTCCGAATCGAACGAATCCGCATAGAGTTTAAATAAGATGTATCTCGAATAATTGCAGATAAAGTATGCCAATTGATCCAGACTTTCCAAAGAATCACCAAGTGATAGGTAAACATATTCTCGGAGATGGCGAGCAATTCCACTATGTATGGGGACCAGGAAAACTTCAAGAAGCTGCAGAAAACGAAGAAGTCAAGTCAGCATTTACAGCAAGAGGAGAAGAAATAGTGCCAATAGGTGTGCACGGGACTATGGTAGCAGTAGACTGGGATTCATGCGTGGCCGACGGAGCATGCATAGAGGCTTGTCCAGTTCAGGTTTTCCAGTGGTACAGAACTGAAAATGATGTACCTCCTACAGAGGTGACCAATGCCACTAGTAATGGAACGGGTAGCAGCGAAAAGGAAGAACGTAAAGATTATACTGACAAAGCTGACCCGATTAGGGAACATGACTGCATTTGGTGCATGGCATGTGTTTCTGTATGTCCTCCTCAAGCAGTAAAAGTAGATCAGTCCAATTTGGAATACCATGAGAAGGCGTCAGGAACGTTTAATGAAGCCCTTTCTAAAGGTAGTGCACCGCCACCTCATGCGCACTAAACCTTAAATTTTTTGTCAAGACTTTCTATTTAAGATATCTAGCTAGATTGAATTTTACCCAAAGGATTTTTCTCCATGGCTTCGGTACTGAACATGATTTGGTAGAGGCCGATGACATGAATTGGGCAACTAATTCTAAGGAGACGAAGCGGTGACTAAGCCAACCTATTTTTGAGGAGTTATCCAAAATCTGAGCAAATTGGGAAGCGGAAAAAATTTCAAGGGATATCATGATTTTAGCGAACGATTCTTACATGGGTATCTTTATGCCTCGTGATATTCAAAATAGAATACTACAATTTATAGATGGAAAATTGACTTTCCCATTCATTCGTGGCGATGAAATAGTAGGAGTTTTTTTTCTCTTCGGCAAAGACGGCAAGTTATCAAAGGGGATCGACATTCTGAATGCCAAGGATCTAGCCCGCAATGGAATGAATCAGATAACAAAAGAGGTCAAGTTATGTAATTCCATGCCAAATCGAACAACCTTAGATTTTGTTAGAGAAAACTATACCCGGAGGGCATTGCAGATTTCAACTGATTTGAGTAATTCGTCAGAGAGAGATAGCTCTCGGATACGAGACAGAATTTCTGGAGACCCGACCATATTGATAAACTGCTTTGCGCAACATATTGCTTACTATCGACAGGACTACTTTTTTGAACTGCTAAATCCACTGCGAGCGGCACAAATTCCGGAGCATCTGAGGGAAAAAATGGAGTTAAGGATGTTGCTATTGGGATTTAACACGAAGAGTGTAGAAAATCTACCATACGCTAGTACCCTAACACCTTTTTTTAACTGGCTGTCGGCGATAGCTTAAATCTAGCGAATAGGAAGTAAAAATATTTGCGGGGTGGTAATCATGAACTGGCCGTTAATTTGATCACAAAGAACATTAAGTACATTTGAGAAAGGATCTGCGTTAATGAGCGTTCAAACTAAGTCAGACTATGAGATGTTATTGTCTCGGCTGCGAGATAAATTAGGGAACACTACAAGAAAACAGGCATCGAGACTAGAACTTCCTACTCCACAAATAATCTGGGTTGGCCAGCGTACAATTTTTAGGAATTTCATGGAATTTCCTAAAGCGTTAAACAGGGATCCCGAAAAGTTATTGTTATATTTGAACAAAGAGCTTGCTTCGGCAGGATATATTGCAGGGGAGAGAGTCATATTTTTAGGAAGAAAGGAACCTTCATCTTTTGGTGCATTAATTGATCGATATGTAAAAGATTACGTCATATGCCCTGTCTGTGGAAGCCCAGATACTAGAACTGAAAAGAGTAAGAAATTGGGTTTTCTATTGTGCGAGGCTTGCGGTGCGAAATCATCCATCAAAGGGAATTATGCCTGAATCGATTATTGGATCTTGCTTCCATTGGGCAATCAGATGCCCATTTGGTTATGTGAAATAATCACCGTACTTGATCAATCCTGTTCTGGTTTGACTAGTTTTCACTATCACCTATCAGGTGTTCTATCAACACATTGCTTTTCCGAATCGAGTAACCAAGTAAGTGGCTAGATAAGAAGTATCAACAATTCAGCTGCGTGCCAAATTACGCCATTCTTGCATAACTATTTTTTGCCTAGTGCTCGCAGAAAGTTAACATTGGCCTCTAGAGTACCATATCGCTCTGTATCTCGCGATGACAGCTATCATGTCTCTCAACCCTGGCACGGCTTTAGGCACCGAAACACTAGATTCCACGAATGGATTCTCTACAGGACAGAGTTGGGGTGCCTTGAGAAAGGCTTGGAAGGGGTACAGAATTGCAAAGGTTCAGGCAGACAATGCTAGAATGACGGAATATGCCACCAAGATACGAAAGATTCAAGGTGAGCTAGGGATAACCAGATCCACGTTTCCTAATCTAGGCATAGCCTAATCTACTTTTTTAGAATCCGACTACTACATTAGACCACATAATTAGCTCAATAGATTAAACAGTGGAACAACCATATTTTTCGTGTTAATCGATATGTAATTATCTAGCTTTTTCTGTAGGTATTCTTCAAGGTAAAATTGAGCGTAGAAAATTGCGAAAAGGACAATGCATCCAGTAATGAAGGCGAGGAAGAAGATGAGGAAGTTATACAACGACAACCGTCCCCCCCAGAAGATAAAGACCAGGAGTATATTATTCATCTAGAGAATGAACTTTCGCGAGCCGATGTAGAACGCCAGAAGGCCAAAGAAGAAGCCGATAATAACATGAATAAATTGAGATATTTGATGGCAGATTTTGATAATTATAGAAAACGAATGGAAAAACAAATAGAATCTAAGATAAACCAAGGAAAAGCAGAACTTATTTTAAAGTTTGTTTCTATTCATGATGATTTATCTAGGGCAATTGAGACTGCGAAACAAGGCAAATCAGATCAGGTTGTGATTGAGGGTCTAGAAGGTATTTTGAGGAACGCTGAGACTTTATTTGACGCAGAAGGTGTTAAGGAAATTGAAACTATTGGTACTCCCTTTGATCCCAATATTCACGATGCTATTTCATTCAAATACGATGACACTGTTCCAGAAAATACTGTGATCGCGGAAATTAGAAAAGGTTACATGATATCTGACAAGGTATTAAGGCCAAGTTTGGTAGAAATCTCTAAAAGGATAGTTAAAAATACCGCTATTGATAGTAACAGAACAAAAGGAGACTAAGAAGAAATGGGAAAGATTATAGGAATTGATCTTGGAACTAGTAATTCTGCCGCATCGGCTATGATTGGAGGTAAACCATCTATAATACCAGCGGCTGAGGGAACTTCTATTGCAGGTAAGGCGTTTCCGTCTGTTGTCGCCTTTACTAAGGATGGACAATTGTTAGTGGGAGAACCTGCACGAAGACAAATGATTTCCAATCCAGAAGGCACTGTACCTAGCAGGACAAAAAGGAAAATGGGGACTGACTTTCGTTTCAGTGTATTTGGAAAGGAGTATTCCCCACAACAGATTTCCGCATTTATTTTGCAAAAAATAAAGAGGGATGCCGAGGCGTTTTTGGGTGAGAGTGTAGACAAAGCGGTTATCACTGTTCCAGCCTACTTTAACGACAACCAGAGACAAGCGACCAAAGACGCAGGCGAGATTGCGGGACTCCAAGTGGTTAGGATAATAAATGAACCCACGGCAGACTTCTCTGGCATTTGGGCTTGATAAGGTTCAAAAAGACCTAAAGATCGTTGTGTTCGATTTAGGTGGAGGAACCCTAGATGTTACTATAATGGAAATGGGAGGTGGAGTTTTTCAAGTGAAAAGCACTGCAGGGGATACACAATTAGGCGGGACTGACATGGACAATAAATTGGTAGAATACATTTTACAGGAATTTAAGAATCAGTCGGGTTTGGATGTACGTAATGATTGTGCAGCTATGATGCGAGTAAGAGAAGCAGCTGAGAAAGCGAAGATAGAGCTATCAAATATGATTAATACTGAAATTAACTTGCCATTCCTTGCATATGATTCTGCTACCGGTCCAAAAAATCTAGTACTACAATTGACTAGGGCAAAAATGGAAGAATTGCTAAGACCTATCATAGAAAGATGTAGGGGTCCAACTACGCAAGCATTACAAGATGCAAAGTTGAGTCCTAACGATATTGATAAAATAATACTGATTGGTGGTCCAACTAGGATGCCTATGGTTCGTCAATTTGTTGCAACTGTCATGGGAAAAGAACCTGAAAGAGGTGTGGACCCTATGGAAGCAGTTGCTCTGGGTGCTGCCATCCAGGGAGCAGTGATTTCAGGCGACGTGTCCACCGATATATTATTAGTGGATGTAACACCCTTGACGCTTGGGGTGGAAGTTTTGGGTGGCTTAAAGGAAGCCATAATAGAACGCAATACAACAATACCTACCAAAAAGAGTAAAATATTCACTACAGCAGCAGATTATCAAACTGCCGTAACAATACACGTAGTACAAGGAGAACGAGCGATGGCTGCAGACGGTGTTTCCCTTGGAATGTTCAATCTTTCTGGGATACCTCCTGCCCCAAGAGGAGTACCGCAGATCGAAGTAACTTTTGATATAGATGCGAATGGAATTCTGAATGTTTCAGCCAAGGATATGGCAACGTCCAAAGAAGCTAAGATAACTATCACCGCAAATACAAAACTCGGTAAAGATGACATCGAAAGAATGAAAAAGGACGCTGAGCAGTTTGCTGAGGCCGACAAGAAGAAACGGGAAGAAGCTGAACTTAAGAACGAGGCTGACAATCTTGTCTACGCCGCAGAGAAACTTGTTAATCAGGATTTAAAAGACAAAATAAAGCCAGAACAGGTAGAAAGGGTTCAGAAAGTTTCCCAAGAATTGAAGGATGCCTTAGCATCAAACAACAGTGAAATCGCCAAAGCAAAAATTCAGGAATTAAAGAACGTATTGGGTGAAATAAGTACTGAAGCCTATAGAGCTACCAGCGCAGCAGCTGCCGGCAGCGCCTGGTGCCGGTGGCAAGTCTGGACAAACAGTAGATGAAGGAGCATCTAGTGCGAATCAAACATCGGAGACTTACGGCGGCGGGGGCGGGGGTACTACGTCTACTCAACAGCCATCGCCACCCCCTCCGTAATTATTGTTCTTTGAATGCTACCGATAGGGTTACTAATACAGATTTGACAGGGTCACAAACAAATGGCTAACAAACGAGACTATTATGAAGTACTTGGTGTACCTAAGAATGCAGAGAAAGGAGATATCAAGAGCGCATATAGAAAGCTAGCACTGCAATACCATCCGGATAGAAATAAATCTCCGGGAGCAGAGGAACATTTTAAGGAAATTTCTGAAGCATACGCAGTCCTATCTGATGATGACAAACGGAAGCGATATGATACATATGGTCATGTGGGAACTGAAGAGGTATTCAAGGGCTCCGAGGCCAACTTTGAAGAGATCTTTAAAGATATGGGTTTTGGAGGATTCAGAGACATTTTCGAACAATTTTTTGGAACCAGGGGTGGCTTTGGAAGAGGTTCGTCGGATCCGTTCGGATTTGGATTCAACATTGGCGGTGGAAGACAGAAAGGCCGCGATATTCTGTATGACATCGATCTCTCGTTAGAAGATGTTTTGAAAGGCAAGAAAGACGAAATAGAACTGCCTAAAATGGATAGGTGTACAAATTGCAACGGAACTGGCGCCGCACCAGGCACGAAGCCACGAAAATGCACCGTATGTAATGGTCAGGGACAGACCAGGAGGGTGTATAGTCAGAATCGGTTTTCCACATTTGTATCATTGGAGCCATGTCGTACGTGTCACGGAGAGGGTGAAATAATTGAGAGGCCGTGTGGGACATGCAATGGATCGGGTAATATCAGAACAACAAAAAAACTACAATTGGAAATTCCTCGCGGAGTAGAGGATGGGATGACTCTTCAATTGCAGGGCGAGGGAGAACCTTCAGAGAATGGAATGCCCGGTGATCTTCTCATAAGAACTCACGTTAGACCACATCAAGAGTTTCAAAGACTCGAAGACGGTCACCTCTTAACCGATCGAAATCTAAGTTTTACCGACCTAGCTTTGGGAACAGAAATAAGAATTCCGACACTTGAAGGACAAGAAAAAGTCAAAATCTCTCCAGGAACGCAACCGAATTCAATCATAAAGCTAAAGGGCAAAGGTCTCCCAAGATATGGGGGTTACGGAAGAGGCGATGAGCTTGTAAGAATAAATGTAAAGGTGCCAACCAAAATAAATGATGCTCAAAAGGCTCTGCTCAAAGAATTGGGTAGAGAATTAGGAATGACAAGTGATTGAATATTGCAAAGAATTGACTAAGCATCTATCACAATGTCTCTACTATTCAGGCAGTAAAAGTAGCATCTACTAACATAGATAGCATTCTTGACCCGGAAGCAGTAGTTGTGCTGGATATTCTTTAGCTCTGGATCTGCCTATTCAAATTCTGGGAAAATTATTGATCCGTTCATCCTAGCATAGTTACTACTGCCAATATTGATGAAAATGATACGATTTATTCTGCTGAAGTCGAAAAGGGTAACAATCTTGTATATTCTAACGAGTTTATCTGATGGAAACCTCATCAGATCACGGCTTATATATAGACATTTAAGGTAACAAATTGTAGAATGAGAATATTCGAAGACGGCTATTTGTCCCATAAGGAACTAAATATTAATATCAACGGACAGTGCCATTCAGCGAGAAAGATGATAATAGGTGTATTAGTGGTAAAACTAGTAATCAGCGAGATGTCTAAAAATCAAGACCATAACAAATCCAGTTGTTAGAGTTCGAATACTTGAATGCTATTTGTGATTGACCGCACAATGCAGAATTGAATATGGCCTTAGTGAGTTGGTTTTGGTATAGTTCATGAAAGTGATTGAAGCTTTAGGATTAACCAAATCCTATAAGGGTTCTAAACACCCCGCTTTGAATGATATTTCGTTGAATATCGACTCAAAACAGATATTTACAATGCTGGGCAGAAATGGAGCTGGAAAGACTACCTTTGTAAGAATATGTGCTACTCAACTCATGCCCACATCAGGGAGAATATTCGTCCTGGGTCATGACATTGTAAAGTATCCCGAAAGAATACGAAACCAGATTTCTGCAATCCCTCAGGAAGGCAGACCACTGAGAGCGTTAACGCCTTGGGATCATGTGTATAATTGGTTAAGAATCAGAGGAGAAAGCAGCGATATTGCCAAAGAAAAAGCTGTGCAAATCCTCAAGAAGCTAGATCTCTATGATGCGAGGAATGTTCCTGCTATGAACCTATCAGGCGGTATGAAACAAAAAATTCTCGTTGCAATGGCTTTGGCACCCGACGCCCAATTACTATTCCTAGATGAGCCGACTATTGGCCTAGATCCGATCTCCCGTCGACAGGTATGGTCGGCAATCAAGGATTGGAAAGATAAGGACAGAACAATTCTGTTGACGACTCACTATATGGATGAGGCAGAATTGCTTGCGGACTATATTGTCATAATCGATAAAGGAAAAATTATAGCAACGGGTACGATGAACGAGCTTCGCAAAATCGTGCCGTATGAACTTAGAATTGATGTGCCCAAAATCAACTTGGATAAGAGTCTAATGTCGTTAGGCTCTGTCGTAGATTCAGGAGCCAATTTTGTTAGAATCTTTACCTATGAAACCGACGCGGAAAAGATTTATGACAAAGCCTTAAAGATGAATATTCAATTTACCGTTTCTCCCATAACCCTCGATGATGTTTTCGTATATCTTGTTGGGAACAGAAACAATGACAATAGCATCAAGTCAGAGAACGCGATATAGTTCTGATTGCAACTAGAAATTATAATTGCATTCTGGTAGGTATCAATTTACCATCATCTGCAGCACCTTCCTAAAGGTATTCGATGGCCATGTGGACACTTCCTTGGATGTTTTAGGAGCGTACACAAGGCATCTGTAAAAATTTGTTTCATATGATGCTCTATTCCACAGACCATTTCTTCGTCAATTTCTATCTTCAATGAATCTCTCATCAATACTTCCAATAGTCGTGTATTCCGGATCATCTGCTTTCCTATGCGTTCGCCTTCAGTAGTCAACTTTACCATGTTGCCTTTGCTATATTCTACTAAATTAGCTTCGTCAAGTTTACGAAGCATTTGAACTACGGATGGTTGTTTTACATATAGTAACTTTGCGATGGAGCTTACTTTGACCTCTTCGCCTCTTTCGCGAATATACCATATAGCCTTAAGGTACATTTCAACATGTTCAGATTCAGCAGTACCGATGTAGAGCTCTTCTTCTCCCAATACTATCTCCTTTTTTGAGCTTCTTGTTGAGAATGTCCTCAATGGTTACCTTTTAAAGTTTGTAGACTATTTGTTATTAACTTTGTGCATATTTGCGGTCGCGCATTGGATAACATTCTTAGATTGAAAGCCCTAGGGATTGTTTGGATCGATGAAGTAATGTCCCAAACAATTGGTATGAGAATATAAGAGTATAGTTTCTTCATAAATAGTGATCACTCTTTCTTTAGCCTGTAGCCCATTAAAACGAACTTCTTACCCTAATATGGCATAATCTTCTAATAGCACTTCAGGCTATCTAAGTATATGTCTCAGAAACATATTCTTGTTTCTAAGAAGAGGCATGAACTCAGCTTTGATACTTTATCCCCTAAATGGTCGAAACGCTTAAGCCAACCGCTCCCCACACTGTTTTCTCTTAGATGGCTTGGATATTATTCTGAAATTAGAAGTGCGTCGAGATGCGTAGTAGGGGAAGCACACGGCTTCTCCTCATCTTACCTAAAAACATGCCCAGAGTGTAACAGATTTAGCATAAAATTCATGTATTCATTTCTAGTACATTCCGAATCCAGATTGGAGAAAATTAAGTTGATGTTTGTTCATCATTGGATTGAGCAACATGTACCTATTGATCACAATACAATTTTGAGAACTAGTGAGCGATCGAGCTAGAATTAATCTCGCGTCTCGGGGTTGGGTCTTTAGCTTGCCCTGAACGTTAGATTGTTTGCTGGTACAGTGAATTAGATAGCTCTATATTTTTGATTGTTGATAGCCTCAGCCGCAGAAAAAAATGATCTGCTAGTGACTGTTAAAGTCAAATTTTTGAATGTCTGGTAATGATTTGCTTTCTCCAAAAAGGAAAAAAAGATAGGATTCCACTGCGAATGAATCTGATTTGCAGTAATCTTGCGGATATTTATTCCATATCCATACCGCCCATACCGCCCATACCGCCCATACCGCCCATACCGCCCATACCGCCCATACCGCCTCCAGGAGGTCCAGGGGGTGCTTTGGATTTGCTAGAAGCTATAACATCATCGATTCGCAGTATCATGGTTGCAGCTTCTGTAGCGGATTTGATTATTTGCTCTTTAACAGCAAGAGGTTCCAATATGTTTTGTTTGAACATGTCTGCGACTACCGTGCTCCTAACATTGATTCCTGTCCATTTGGAACCCTTACTCTGCTTGGCGCGTAATTCTGTCATTGTATCAATCGGATCCATACCGGCATTTTCTGCTAGAGTAAGAGGGATTGTGTCGAGTGCATCAGCAAACTTTTGAACTGCAAGTTGAGCTCTGCCTTCCAGGCTGCTCGACCATTGTCTTAATTCATTGGCAATATATGCTTCTGGAGCACCTCCGCCTGCAACTATGGCTGGTTTTTCTAGCACATCTTTAGTAACCATTAACGCATCATGTATTGACCTATCCGCTTCATCAACAACCCGCTGTGAGCCTCCTCGAACAAGGATTGTGACCGCCTTTGGGTTTTTACATCCTTCTATGAAGACCCATTTATCGGTCTCGACTTTGCGCTCTTCTACCAGCTGTGCGGCGCCTAGGTCTTTACTTGAAAGATCTTCAAGATTGTTTATGATTCTTGCTCCTGTGGCTTTACCAAGCTTGAACATATCACTTTCCTTTATTCGTCTGACGGCAAGTATGCCTGATTTGGCTAGATAGTGTTGTGCAATGTCATCAATGCCTTTTTGGCATAAAACTATATTCGCGCCTGCGTCTTTTATTTTGTCCACCATACTCATCAGCATTCTGTTTTCTTCTTCAAGAAACATCTGCATCTGTTGCGGATCACTAATTCTGATCTCGGCACTCATTTCAGTTTTTTCGATCTCCAGTGCAGAGTTTATCAAAGCAATCTTTGCATTTTCAACCCTCTTCGGCATCCCTGAATGAACTACTTCCTTATCAAGAACGATTCCCTTTACGAGTTGGGTATCTCTTATTGCTCCACCTGCCTTCTTTTCGACCTTAATGTTGTCTAGGTCGACTCTTAAACCATCTTTTCCTTCAATCTTTTCTGCTATCTGTCTTACTGCGCTTACTACTATTTCACTTAGGGTTGGGCTATCCTCAGAGACCAACTTGGAATCCATACTAGTTCTTGCGATCTTGATAAGTAGCTCTTTGTCTGACGTGTCGACCTTTACAGCAATTTTCTGTAGCAACTTTAATGCTTGCTCTGAAGCTGCGTTATAGCCATCAACGATTACTGATGGATGAACATCCTTGTTGATCAGGTCCTCGGCCTTCTCAATCAACGCTCCTGCTAACACTACTGACGAAGTAGTGCCATCTCCCACCTCATTATCTACTGATTTAGAAACCTCTACCATCATTTTTCCAGCAGGATGCTGTACGTCAATTTCTTTGAGAATTGTAGCCCCGTCATTTGTGATAGTCACGTCTCCAAGAGAATCCACGAGCATCTTGTCCATGCCTCTTGGGCCGAGGCTGGTTTTGACAATTTCTGCGACCAGCTTTGCTGCTGTAATATTATTTTTCTGAGCTTCCCTGCCTTTACTTTCTTTTGTTCCTTCCCTTAAAATTATCACTGGCATTCCACCAGCTGTAGTTTGAATTGACATTTACTCTATTCACCTAGTAGAACACTACTGCTTTGTAAAGCTACTTATTTAGTTTTACTTCTCTATAATTACACCATATCATCAGGATTTAGCGTGCATGTTTTAATAGGTATTCCAAAAAAGATGAATCAAATCAAAGGCATTACTCGCTAGCTCTTAATGAAACAGTATATGTCTTTGTTTAAGTTTTCATTTTAAATATTAACTACACGTTTTTTTCAGTTAAATAGATGAAATGCGACACATGCCCTGCCTAAGTAGTTTCTTAACGACAATCCTCGATTATTGATACCAAAACATTCAAGTCTTTCATATTCGCTAATGATTTCTTTCCATTATTTCAGGCCCAATTTCTTTTGCTTTTCAACAAATTTTTTTCTGAATCTAGGGACTTCAATTAATGATCTTTCGTGTGTGCCTTCGCCAATTCTTTCTAGGCTATCCGAGGCCACTACTTCAAATAGCACTCTCCTCCCCTCGAAAGAGACGATTTTGGCCTTCACGGTGATCTCTGCACCAACTGGAGTAGCGAGCCAAGTGTTTAATGTTGACTAATGTGCCTACCGAATCCCACATGCTGTCTACTATACATTCTTCCTTGACGAGTAGTCTACAGGTCTCTTCCATTTCAGATATCATGGAAGGAGTAGATAATACGTTCTCTCCATCCCATAAGAAACTTGTTGTTTGATTGGTGGCGACTTTCAGACGCCGTTCTTTATCAACTCCGATCTTGGCTAGGTAACTCAAGGAAAATTATAAGAACCGACAACTATTTTATTAGCGTTATCATTTCAGTAGGAACTGAAACGTTGGTAGAACTGTGTGAAATCTTATCAATTGAAAAGAACGACGGAATTATTGTTGCGGATAAATAATTTGCACCAAACGGACTTTTTTACTTACTACAATTATTGTTAATGATTTAGTGGATCAACGTTCTTTTAATTATTTGATGAAAAATATGTAATAATTGGATCAATACATTGAGGATACACTGTACCGAGTGAACATAAAAATAAAAATATGAGCTCGAGGTCGTTTATGAAGGACGTCGTGCGCCTGAGATTACTGCAAATGCAAGTCCTACTGCAAGACCAAATGCTAGCGGAACCCATACCCCAAAGCTTTCCATACCAAAGACGATTACTTGTTTTAGCACTGCTTCGAACATCACCTATTGGAATACAAGACTTAGTATATTAGATTTACTCAGAAAACCCTTTACAAACCGATTACGCTGCGTCATTACAGACGGTGAATTGTCACCTTATTTATCAGGATTTATCTGACCCGGTATGGTAAGAAGGGAAGTGAAGTACGCTGTCCTTAAATTACCCTTTTATATCTGAAGATATATGAAGATGCAGAAGGAGTTTCGGAAATTCTGCCCGAAATGTAAAACTCATACTACACAATCTATTTCTATATATAAGAAAGGTAAAGATAGGAAGATGGCCTTAGGCGCGAGGAGGCACGCTGAAGACAAGAAGGGCTACGGAGGACAGAAGTTTCCCGAACTCAAGAGAACGGCAAAGACCTCAAAGAAAATTACCCTGAAATACACCTGTAAGAATTGTCAAAGAAAGACCATGAAAGAGGGAATGAGGATCCGCAAATTGGAGATCCAACCATAACAAGGTGGTATTTGGTATGAAGAAAAACATGATCCTAATACCTAAACCTCGAACTTCATTTATTCTGATTCAATGCGGCCAATGCGATGAAAAGAGAATAGTATTCAGTCATACGACTGCTGATGTTTATTGTAAAAAATGCGGCGCCATGTTAGTGAAAAGAACAGGATCGAAGGCAGAAATCTTGGGCAAAGTCATAAACAATCTGGATTAAGTCGCCGAAGTAGTTGTTCGGCAACTCCTAGATCCCTTGTAGTATTTATATTGATAATGAGCTGTATCTCATTTACAATTGAATAGAATTCCTCGAATGGTTTGTCAGAGATAAGCGTGCCCAAATAGAAACCACACACGCCCGTGTAGCAATATTCCTTGTTGTCTAGGGCGAATAAGGAACTACAGGTTGTGCCAACGGAGCTAACAAATGACTTTTCTGCAACTGCTGCTATACAAGTATTCTGAATAGATGGTGTGCACCTGCTAATTAATTTTCTGACGGTATGTGAATCAAGTAATGGCAAATCCGATGGAAATGTAAAAACTTTCTGTTTAGGCATTGAATTTAGAGCCTTGGACAGGTCTTTGGAAAACCCCAGTCCGTCAGCAACCATCACTTCAATCTTGTTATCTGTTCCATAATACCTCTCTAAAAGCTGTGTAGTGTGCGGAGAACAAGGGCTCGATACGCATAGAATCCTGCTAAACTGGCCGGATAAAATCACTGCATGTAAGACGTTTTCAATTAGCGTTTTACCCCCTATGCGCGCTAGTGGTTTTTCAATATTCTCTTGCGTAATGAACCTAGACCCTTTGCCACCACACATTATCACAGCTATCATATTGAAATAAAACCCGACATAGACGATAGGAAGATGAGACAAGATAATCTAACAATTTCATTAGAAGCCCCCATAACATCTCCAGAAATTCCTCCAAAGCTCAAATGAGCAATATATTGAATTAATCCTGCAACAAGAAATGCAACTGCTAAAGTGATGAGACCTTCGTATCCAGTTACAAGGAACACTATAGCCAAGGTTATCAATGTACTAATCGTGAATTTCATTTTATTTTTCATGGCCAAGACAAAGGGAGAGCTAAGGCCATCCCAAGCAGCCTTGCCAAAATGGGCCTGTTGCACCATTATATATTTAGCAATTATCTCCGAAGTCAATAATAATGAAAGTAGAATAGTGCCATCATGAATTAATGACAGTGTCGTAAAAATGCCTATAAAATATAAAATCAAAGCTGTTGCCCCAGCCGATCCTATTGAATGGTCATGCATTGCATTTTTCCTTGATTCCCTTCCTCTCTTCGCCATCAATCCGTCGCCGAAATCAGCTAGTGCATCAGTGTGATGCAATCCGGTTATCAAAGTGATAAATAGGACAACGAGAAGGCTCGTTATTTTAGGTTCGAGCACAAGTGACAGACCGTACGCAACTAAACCTGCTGATAATCCAATCAGTGCTCCAACGAGCGGAAATAGGTACATATTTGTCGCTACGTATTTTATGCTGATCGGAGTTGATGGGCCATGCCAAGCAGAAGGGATTATCGTCAAGAACGAGACAACTGCGACAAACGGCCTAAATACCAAAAATCAAGTTCCACCAACCTAGATGAGACAGGACAAGAATAAGAGGAAGTGAAAAAACCAAACAGAAAAGCATGGTGGTCATCCTCATAATTTTGATGGCCAGCATACATTTATCAACTGTCAAGAATTCGGTCCCTTCACCTAAAGCATAGCTACCCATTTTCTCAAGTCTCACTCTTAAAGCACCTGCCATAGAACTCATAGGGTATCCGGCATTGATACTGGTTGTCTTGTGATGATCGCGGATGAGCATTGCTAGAGAATTTCTCCAATCTGCCTGAACCATGTAAGCTGAGACAACCATCAGAAGACCAGTTATACGAGCGGGTAAGAAATTGAATATAGTATCTAGCTTGGCTGACATCCAACCTATATCTTTGTAGTATAGATCCTTGTATCCAAGCATGGAGTCTAGTGTATTGACTACTCTAAAAGCTATGCAACCTACTGGACCGAGAATTGAATAAAAGAACAAAGGAGATATGATTCCATCGACAGTGCTTTCGCTAATGCATTCGATAGTCGCAGATTGGATATATTCTTCATTCAGGCTACTAGTATCCCTCCTGACTATCATTGACAAATGGTATCTCAGCTTCATCCAATTTGCCTGCCTCTATTGAACCGATGATCTGGATAGCAGATTTCTCCATTCCTTTCAATGCTATTGATATCTTTAACAAGACTGCAAACAGAATCAGGGTAATCAGTATTCCCATGTAAAGAGCAGTTAACGAAGCCACGGCAATTGTCAGCAATGCTATGCCAAAAATAAGGCTACATGAAAACAAGATTCCTTTTACCTTTTCAATTTTATCCTGTGAAATGGAACTTACTATTACCTCACTATGTTTCAAATTCGGAGTTATGGATTCGATTAGGTTTCCGAGCCATGAAACTGGATGGTACCTATTCGGGGGGTCTCCAAACAACAAGTCTAGGAGCATCCCAAGACCTAAGCCACCCCCCAGAAGAACAAACAGCTCATAAATCATTTTCTAATTCCAGTATATCCTTTGAGATTTTTTCTATGTCAAGCATTGGTTCGATTGCTCTTACCAAGTCTTGGATGTGCTCATCCAATGTTGTGTCAAGAGCAGCATTTGTATCACAAGGGTCTATACCATCAAGGGAATCCTCTTTTGGTAGGTTTAGCTTTACCTTGGCGACTACCCCGTAGAACTCCTTGTTTGTCATTATTTTGACAGTTGACATGGCCGATTCTAAAAGTGATTTATCCCCTAGAAATTTATTTATCATGAAGCCTCTGACAAGTTCTCTATCGAATGGTTTTAGAAGCGACATTGTCCCTACGATACTGGCAAAGCATCCACCTCTTTCGATGTCTGCAACGATGATAACAGGAGCGCTTACTTTTCTTGCGAGAAGCATATTTGCGACATCATATTGTTGGATGTTAATCTCGGCTGGGGATCCTGCTCCCTCCATGATAACTATGTCATTGTCGTTTCTGAGGCTATCCAAAGAATTAAGAATAACTGGAAATGCGTACTGCAACACAAATTTTTGGTAGTAATCTTTTGCATGCATAAGCCCACGAGAATGACCCTCTACTATTACATCACTTACATAGTTACCGTGTGGTTCAAGTAGAATTGGATTCATTCTTACATCAGGATTTTTTCTAGACGCGAAAGCTTGAACTGCCTGAGCCATTGAAATCATCTCTGAAGTGCCTTCAATTGCGTAAATTTTTGATGACATATTTTGAGATTTAAATGGTGCAACCTTGTATCCTCTGTTTGCAAAAATCCTACATAACACAGTAACAATCGTAGTTTTTCCTGAACCTGAGGACGTACCTTGAATCATCAAGATTTTTGCAGTCATGGATCCATTGATTTTAAAGCATCTATAAGAATGGCGTTTTCTCTATGTTTTTTAACAGCAACGCGAATATGCTTTAGGCCCATTCCAGTAAACGTACTACAGTCACGTACCAATATTCCTTTATTGTTTAGGAGATAATCACGCACTTCAGTTGAGCTTTGATCTGAAACGTCTATCAAAAAGAAATTGACGTCAGATGGCATCGGAAAAAATTTCGTCGTCTTTTTTAGCTCGTTAATCATAAAATCTCTTTCGCGTCGTATCAGTCTTTTGGATTTTTCTATATATGATGCATCCTTTAAGACCATCATCCCTAATTTTTGAGCTATACCATTAACGTTCCAAGGAATCTTGTTATCGAGCATGAGATTTATCAGATTCGGGTTGCATACACAATACCCTAATCTGATGCCTGCTAAACTAAACGACTTTGTCATCGATCTCAGTATCACCAGGTTTTTGTACTCTGAAACCATTTCGATCATGCTATTCTTTTTGCCACTTCCTTCTACTAATTCAATAAAACATTCATCCATGAAGATCTGAATATTTGGATCAATATTTTCAATGATTTTTCGCGCCGATACTGTTGATAATATTCCTGTTGGGTTGTTCGGATTACAAAGGAAAACTGCGTCGCACCCCTCATTTGATTCTTTCAATATTTTCTCAGTATCAGGTTCCCAATTTTTTAAAGGAACAAATTTGACCGTTGCTCCCGATCTTCTGGCCGAAAGTTCATATTCACAAAAGGTGGGGGCAGAAATTACTACCTTCCTCTGAATGAACGTACGTGCGAAAATGTGGATTAGTTCGGTGGCACCATTACCTATTAATAACCACGATGGGTCTAGTCCTAATCCTAAGTAATCCAGAATGCTATCCTTTAATTCCCCACAGGACGGGTCAGGATAATCTGTACAGAGACTACTTAATTCTCTACACACGCCATTTAGCAAATCCTTTGAAATTCCTAGAGGGTTGATGTTGGAGCTAAAATCAAGCTGAACCAATGCAGGATTAACCGAGTATATTCCTCCATGAAAACAATCTTGATTCGACCTATTTGTCGTCATCGAATTCACTACTAGCTAATTTCCTCCAGCATAATAGTGTAGACGCTAGATATTAGGAGGCATTGGACATATTTTCTGAGGACTGAATGCTTTTCGTGGAAAGATTATTAATTGCAGTTTACTAAGCCAACCTGATGTTGAAGGTAGCACTAATCGGCGCCACTGGAGCGGTAGGCCAAGAGTTTGTACTGGCGTTAAACAAGCATCCCTGGTTTGAATTGTCTGCAGTCGTCTCATCTTCAAGATCAGCTGGAAAAAAGTACGTGGATTCTTTAAGGGATCCCACTTCGGCAATTTTGAGATGGCATAGTAGGAACGAAATTCCTGATTACGTTCGCGATATGATTGTCACTACTGTAGATCATATCAGGCCAGAATCGTTTGACCTTGTATTCACTGCGCTGGAATCAGACGATGCTCTCAAAATAGAGCCTAATTTTGCGAAATCTGTACCTGTCATAAGTACTGGAGCAGCATTCAGATATGAAAGCGATGTACCCATAGTTATACCTGGAATAAATGAAGATCATATTGATCTGTTGAATGTCCAGAAAAGGCAACGCAAATGGAAAGGCTTCGTATGTCCATTACCTAACTGCACCACTACAGGACTAGTGATTACACTAAAACCTATCATGGAAAGTGCAGGTCTAAAAAGCGTGATCATGACATCGATGCAAGCCATCTCGGGGGCAGGTAGATCGCCGGGAGTTGTAGCTTTAGACATTATGGATAATGTAATACCGTATATTCCCAAAGAGGAAGAAAAGGTCCAAGTAGAGACGAAGAAGATCCTTGGTAAATTCAATAAAGATTCTGTAAGCCCAGCTGATCTTAAAGTTAGCTGTACATGACGACAGTACCTGTATTGGACGGTCACACTGAGGCTGTGTTCGTGGAAACAGAGAAACCTCTGGAACCAGACGAGGTGAGGCGACTCATGATTAACTTTTCGAACTCTGTTACCATCCGAAAACTACCTTCCGCCCCCAAAGATTACATTATCGTACATGACGATCCTACTAGACCACAACCCCGCATCGATCGAGAGATCAATGATGGAATGACAACCGTGGTTGGGAGACTAAGAAAGGACTCGGTCTTTGACAATGGCATAAAGTATGTGTTGCTGTCACACAACGAAAAGATGGGATCAGCGAAAGGAGCTGTTTTGATGGCTGAACTGCTAAAAGATAAAGAGATTCTATAATCTTAATTTATTCTTCTAAAAAACAGCGCTATATTTTGAAAATAATACATTTATTAACCCCTCTGGATGTAAAGATATCTAAGAGCGATATATGGGTAGAATTGACGATTTTGACCTGAAAATTCTCAGTGAGCTCTCCAAAGACGCTAGTATTTCTGTTCCGAAACTTTCCAAATCAATTAGTGTTAATTCCTCGGTTGTATATAGCAGGATTAAGAGACTCCTAAAGATGGGTTTCATAAAGAAATTCACCATAGTGATTAATGATGAGGCTCTTGGTTTCAACGTGAGAGCCCTCACTGGAATAAATATGGACTCAAAGATGAGAGATAATGTTCTAAATGAATTGTTCAAGATTCCAGAAGTGCGAGAGGTTGCAGAAGTGACAGGAAGATTCGACATATTAGTAACCATGAGTTCTAAATCTCTCGATGAGATGCATCAATTGATATCAGAAAAAGTGGGTAGAATAGAGGGCGTGCAGAAGACAGAAACATTCATTGAAATGCGCAAGACCGTAAGAGAACTGCTCTATTCGCATTCAATAGCCCAATAACGACTGAAATGGCAATCGGAAATTTAGATGGCAGGATACGATATTAATATATTTAGTTAGATCACTACTGTCAACGTTGGAAGGACAATAACAGATGGATACCTTAACTACCTCTGCATCATTTGGCAGAGTTTTCCGAGACTATTACGAGCTCACAAAGCCAAAGATATGGTATCTATTAGTCTTTACTGCCTTTGCCTCCGCTCTAACTGCGTCCTTCCTGTTCGACATCCCTATTAATGCGATGATGTGGCTTTTGTTAATTCTCGGTGTGGCAGCAGGATCAGCAGCCGCTGACACCTTGACAGGATACAACGATCGGGATATTGATGCAATTATGGACCGAACAAAAGGACGTCCAATTCCATCAGGAAGAATAACCCCGAGAAATGCCTTTATCTTTGGAATTATCCTGACGGCAGTATCGCTTATTTGTTCGTGGTTTTTGAATATTTATGCATTCGCGCTGATGGCGTTCGGTCTATTTGACAATATAATTGTGTATAGTAAGTGGCTGAAGCGAACTAGTCAGGCTAATATAGTTCTTGGGGGGTTCTCCGGAGGAGCACCTGCCATGATAGGATATGTCGCTGTCACTACACAAAATATTGAGATTGGGATCATTATGGCGGGATTGGTTTTCCTGTGGATTCCAACCCATATTTGGAGCCTTGCGCTTCATTCGAGGAAAGATTATGCGAAGGCAGGGATACCAATGCTACCGGTCGTTCAGAATGAGAAAAAATCTGTTAGGATTATTGCAATCACCACAATATTAATGGTTCTTTTCAGCATATTTCCTTTCTTTCTCAACAAATTTGGGATTGCTTATGTATTAACAGCCACTGTTTTCGGTGCTGCCATGTTAGCATTATCGCTGTGGTTACTAGCTAGACCTAGTGAAAAGGCTGCATGGACCGTTTTCAAATTCTCTAGCCCTTACCTGACTGCAATCTTTATAGCTTTTATAGTTGATGCATTGTTGCACTAGACACTACTCATTGCACAAGATTCTTTTCGCATTCATAGACTAACCGCGCTACTACAACGTGTGCTTCAAGTCCTATTTTTGATATGCTGTATAAGTCAGTAAATTTCCCAGTAGTTGTTTTCGAAAAATGCCCTCTGGGGAAACCTCCCACTACGAATGCGCACGACGACAATGAATTTAAGGAGAGAGAGGTAGAGACAATCTTCTCCAAGGTCGAAGGAGCTCCAATTGAGGAGAAGCCTATCACTTGCTTTGGTCTTATTGTTTGGTCTATCAGTTGGTTAAAGGCTACTCCCTCGTTCAATTCCAACATTACTTGGGCCCTATTTCTGTTCCTTATCCTCTTCTTCTTAAAGAGGTCTGCCATTAGTCCATCAAATCTAGAGTAGGATTTTGGAAACCGAACCCCTTCTCCAATCATAATACTGTTACTGTCTATTGTTGAAATGTATACTTTGATCTTGTTATTAAGATAAAGCGGAGAGGACATCACTGCCGCCAATGAGAGATGCACAATGTCAGGCCTGCCATGCTTTAGTAGGGTTGGGTCAGTTTTCATTGCATCATGATGATAACTCCTATCAAGAAATGTTTCTCCCGGACTCCTCCCTAGTCTCGCGGCATGAGCCCTCACCGCTTGATGATTTTGCAGATTACGAGGAACCAGCTCCAATGCAGCTTCTGCGATAACTATGGAGCATACATATTCCTGCTTCATGCAGCCAGACAGAAAAGAGGTTCAAAGTCTCCATAAAATAAATCTATACACTCTTTCGTAACGCTTGTCCATTTTTTATTGTCGGTGACAATTTTCAATACTAACAGCCGGCTAGGTTACGTATAATAAGTTAGCATAATGATTTATCTAGATCAGCGTAGACTATACCATAATATCTTCCAAAAGGCGTAACATGGAAACAGCGAAGGAACGAATAGACATCTTAATTGATGCTGCATTGTATTATTCTAAGATAGATAACAAGTTGTCAGATGATCAAGCTCATCTGGCTAAAAAAATTGCAATGAGGGTTCGTACCAGACTTCCCTACAACATCAAACAACTTTTTTGTAAGCAATGCAAAGAATTTATCATCCCAGGAAAGAGTGCAAGAATTAGACTTGGAGGATCAAATACGAAATGTATCAGAATTAGCTGTTATCGTTGCGGCCACATTTATCGGAAAGTTCTCTCTGCTTAATTCTTGAACCAACTTATTTTGCCTTTTTGTAGGAATTGAAATGTAGCAATCGATTGAACCTTGCACTTTTAAGTAAACTAAGAACAAATACTTCGATTTGGATTTGGTCGTTCCTACTCCAGGCAAAATGAAAATTGGAATTACAATTGAATGATGTCGGTAATAATTTATAAGGAGATAGAAGAGGCTAATACATAGTGTATAATGGCAAAGGTGTATGATATCCCTGCTACAGACCTTATTGTAAAATTGGCTGAACGATTAAAAAAGGATAAAAAGATAGAGCCACCAGCTTGGTCGGCATATGTGAAAACAGGCTCTCATGTGGAAAAGATTCCCCAGAACAGAGACTGGTGGTATGTCAGATGCGCTTCACTTGTAAGAAAGGTGTATCTACACGGCCCAATAGGCACATCTGACCTAAGAAGTATGTATGGTGGAAGGAAAAGAATCGGGTACAACCTCGACCATCATCGGGATGCTGGTGGTTCGATTATTAGAAAGGCATTGCAACAGCTTGAATCAGCTGGTTATCTGACAAAGAAGAAGGAGGGAAGACTAATGAGTGATGAAGGGATGAAGAAGATCGACAGACTTGCTACAGAGATCTATAAGGAGATTCATACAATACCTAATCTGCAAAGATACGCTTAATGGAAAAGGAAAGCTAAGATGTCTGTAAATCAACCTTCTCCAGATCCAAATGAAGAAGAATTAAAGAAACGTGAGGCTGAAACCGCGATGCGACAGCGCGCACTGACATTCTTATTGGATCAGACTGCGAGGCAAAGGCTTACTAACATAAGGATGGTTAAACCTGAACTAGCAACAGCCGTAGAAAATTATCTTATAAGCTCAGCCTCCTCAGGGAGGTTGAACAGGGCGCTAACCGATGAGGAACTTAAACAAATACTATTAAATATACAACAGCCAAAAAAGGAATTTAGGATCAATAGGGTTTAAGTTCTCCAAGGTCAACCAACCAACCAACCAACTAACCCTCCAGAAGACAGTGTGTGTAGCGCTGAGCCACCGATGAATACAGATGGAATGTTTTTCACCGTGTCTAAATCGATTCCTTTGAGTTAACTATATTAAGTCTAGCGGGGGTTTTCAACTTCATGAAAGCAGCCATTTTCAGAGAATATAACAAGGATCCTACGAAGAATGTCAAGATCGAAGATACAGATATGCCCAAATTAGGTCAGAATGAGGTCATGATAAAAGTGGAAGCTGCGGCCTACAATTATAATGATCTTTGGGCAATTTGGGGGGATCCCATTAAAGTACCTCTGCCTCATATTTCCGGTAGTGATTCGGCGGGTCATGTAGCCGAAGTTGGTGAAAACGTTACTAAAATCAAGGTTGGAGATCGTGTCGTTTCACATTCCAATATGAGCTGTAGGGTGTGTAATTTTTGTACCTCAGGCCGTGAATATGATTGTGCTGAAAGAACTATTTGGGGATTTCAGACTGGTCCTTTATGGGGCGGGTTTGCACAATACACCCGATTACCAGAAGTTAACGTTGCAAAGCTCCCTGATAACGTGTCATTCAATGACGCGGCAGCGATATCCATGGTAGGAATGACGGCATGGCACATGCTAGTTGGAAGGGCCAAGATAACACCAGGTCAGACAGTGCTAATCATGGGCGGCACAAGTGGAGTGGGAATGGCAGGAATTCAAATTGCAAAGTTGTATAACTGTGATGTCATTGCTACGGCAGGAAACAAAGAGAAGATGGACAAATGCCTCGAATTGGGTGCAGATCATGTCGTCAACCATAGGGAGCCAGATTGGCACAAAAAAGTCAGAGAAATTACAAACAAACAGGGTGTTGATGTAGTGTTTGAACATATTGGGAAAGCTACTTTTGCACAGGAAGTATCTCTTCTCAAGATGGGCGGAACACTAGTGGCAACTGGAGCAACGACTGGATATGATTCTCAGCTAGACCTGCGGTATCTTTTCTTCAAAGGAACTAATTTATTGGGTTCAACACAAGGAACCAAAGCAGAGTTAGAAGAAGTAATACACTGGACAAATAAAGGCAAGATTAAACCATTAATCAGCACAGTTTTACCATTTAGCGAAATGGTTCAGGGTCATGTCATGATGGCACAGGGCGAACAAATAGGAAAGATATTGACAACGCCACACAAGCTCTAGACTCATCCGTAGTGAATGTTCAGAACGCTATTGTTTATTCCAGGGAACAACAAGAGGTTTATCGAGAAAGCCAAGTCCCTGAACGCCGACATAATTTGCTTTGATTTGGAAGATTCTGTGCCATTAAATGAAAAGCAGGCTGCTAGAGATTCTGTGTCAGAAACTCTGGACAAGAAAGTGGATTATGGCAACAGAAACGTGTATGTTCGAATTAATTCGTACGAATCAGGTTTGGCGATCCATGACCTTGAGGCCATAGTAAGTGATGAAATAAACGGGGTTGTGGTTCCTAAGGTTAACAATGAAAATGAAGTTGACCTCTTGACCCGGCGGTTAATCGAATTGGAGCGTCAGAAAGGAATGAGCAAGAAAATAGGAATAATGGCGTCCATAGAATCTGCTCAGGGACTAGTAAATTCGTATTCGATTGCAACAGCTAATTTACGAGTGAAAATGTTGGTATTTGGAGTGTTCGACTTTCTTAATGACATGGGACTGGATTATGTTCAAGATGGAATTGAATATTCTTTTGCGCGTGCAAAGATCCCAATCGATGCCAGGGCTGCCGGAATTGGCGCAATTGATGCGATCTGGCAAAAAATTGATGATATAGAGGGATTGGTGCGTGATGCTGGAACAGCCAAGCGATTAGGATATCAGGGCAAGTGCGTAATTCATCCTAACCAATTGAAACCAGTAGCTAGCGTCTTTTTTCCAAGTAATAATGAAATTGAATGGGCTAGGAAGGTTGTGCAGGCCTTGGAAGAAACAATGGAAAAGGGCAAAGGTATTGGCGCAGTTACTGTGGACGGAAAGATGGTCGATGCCGCTCACTATCGTCAAGCTAAATCTGTATTGGATTCCTTGAATACCAAGTGACATGTATTCACACCATTCTATTCATCTAATCCGATCTGAACTGAACTGAACTGAGCTGATGCGGTCATCTTTTGGAATGCAGATTAGCAATGTTTCCTGATTAAAATAATTACGGAATTTGAGATCGAGACACTTTGATATGGATACTTTAACACCACAACACCACAACACCACAACACCACAACACCACAACACCATAATCCTTATCACATTTGGCATATAGTGTGAAATTCATGAATAGCTGTCTCTTTCTAGAACCTTTTTAGAGTGATCATAATCCCTTGTCTGGTTGCTGACCCGCTTCCTATCTAGGCTAGATTCTAGTGACACTTCTCACAAGACACTACATGCTTGAACAGTTAGTAAATTTAATATATCCCAACCCATGCCTTTATTGAGTATATTTTAGGTGAATAGAGTAAATGTCAATTCAACAAGGAACAGCTGGTGGAATGCCAGTCTTAATATTGAAAGAAGGCGCAAGTCAGACTAAGGGTCGTGACGCTCAGAAGAATAACATAACTGCGGCAAAGCTCATTGCGGAGGTAGTCCGCTCAAGTTTGGGTCCACGTGGGATGGACAAGATGCTCGTGGATTCACTTGGAGATGTGACTATCACAAATGATGGAGCTACAATTCTTAAAGAAATCGATGTCCAGCATCCAGCCGCAAAGATGATGGTAGAAGTTGCAAAGTCGGTTGATAATGAGGTAGGAGATGGTACGACATCTGCAGTCGTCCTTGCGGGAGCACTCATCGAGAAGGCAGAAGAGCTAATTGGAAAGGATGTTCATCCAACCATCATAGTTGACGGTTATAGAAGAAGTGCAATCAAGGCGATTGAAATACTCAACAGTATCGCGATAAAAGTCCACGGCAATGATAAAGATCAACTTACAAAAATCGCCAAGACTTCGATGCAAACAAAATTAGTTTCCAAAGATTCAGATCAATTGGCAGAACTGGTCGTTACTGCTTCCCTTCAAATTGTTGACAAATCAACGGGTGGATATCGAGTAGACTTGGATGATGTCAAGGTTGAGAAAAAGGCGGGCGGTTCATTGAGAGATACTAAATTGATAAAGGGCATAGTGCTCGACAAAGAAGTTGTCCACGGGGGAATGCCAAAACGAATCGAGAAAGCAAAGATCGCTCTGATCAATTCGGCCCTTGAAATAGAGAAAACAGAGTTTGATGCAAAGATCAACATTAGCTCCCCTGATCAGATGAAGATGTTTCTTGAGGAGGAAAATAAGATGTTGAAAAACATGGTGGACAAAATTATTGCTGCAGGGTCCAACGTTGTCGTATGTCAAAAGGGTATTGATGATATTGCACAGCATTATCTGGCAAGGGCCAATGTCTTGGCGGTTCGAAGGGTTAAAGAAAGTGATATGACAAAGCTCGCAAAAGCAACAGGTGCGAGAATTATAAGTAACCTTGAAGACCTTTCGAGTAAGGATCTCGGGTCTGCAGATTTAGTGGAAGAGCGGAAAGTGGAAACAGACAAGTGGGTCTTTATAGAAGGATGCAAAAATCCAAAAGCAGTTACCATACTTATACGAGGAGGCTCCCAAAGAGTTGTAGATGAAGCTGAGAGATCGTTACATGATGCATTAAGTGTCACAAAGGATGTTTTGGAGAAGCCAGCAATAGTTGCAGGAGGAGGAGCGCCAGAGGCGTACGTAGCTGGAAAATTGCGCGATTGGGTAGGCACCCTTTCTGGCAGAGAACAGCTTGCTGCTGAGAAATTTGCAGAATCATTGGAGGTCATCCCGCTTACTTTAGGTCAAAATGCCGGCATGGATCCAATTGATATTATGACTGATTTGAGGGCTAGACAATCAAAGGGCTCAAAATGGACCGGAATTGATGTTAGAAACGCAAGAATTGCAGATATTTCCAAGATAGAGATTCGTCGAACCTCTAGCTGTAAAGGAACAAATAATCAAGTCAGCTACTGAAGCTGCGTCAATGATCTTACGTATAGATGATGTTATTGCAGCTAGCAAATCGGGTGGGGGTCCTCCTGGTGGAGGCATGCCTCCGGGTGGAATGGGCGGCATGGGCGAGATGTGATTACTCGCCCAGAACTTCGACCTCAACAAGAAGTCATCGTTTCTTTGAATTGTTTTTTATCTCTTAACTATGCTTTGTAGTGCATCAATTACAGAGGTTGATCTACGGTATTTGCAGTTCTTTCTGGATTATATCTCTTATAGAGGAACCAGTTTCCTGCAACTCAAGTAATTTTCTTAAATAATTTTCCCAAGAAATTTCTCCCAATGCTCTCTTCCAGGATTCATACCCCGAAACTAATTTGTCAAATGATTTACAATGGTACTCGCAATACTTGCCAGAGGTCGCTCGAGAACAAATCAAACAAAATGCTGTGGGAGAAGCCATCTGCTAATTCTTATTGGGACTCGTGGATTGATAAAAAACGGAAGTTGGATACTCGTGAGATTACGTTGTCAGTCATTCAATCACTTGGCCTAGTGTGAGTGGAACTCTTAATGGCTCGGATATGGGAGATTCTTTTGTTGGATCGGTAACTGTAACTACCGCTGTAACATTCTTTAGTGCATTGTCATTGAAAGTGGTTGCAAGCTGAATTGTACCCGTCTCATTTGTAGTTATAGGTGAAGGAAAAGAGGATGTTCTGACTAGAGTTTCATTTGCGGCGTACACCTCCATAATAGCATTTATTGGTTTACCAATTACCTCAGGATTTGATACATTATAATCAACAAAGAGCTTTACTTGATTCCCAGGATCGACCGTCAAGGGTATGTAGTGTGCAGTCGCAAGTTTCAGGGAGACGCTGTTTGTATCAAGCCCTGTTGTTAGATTGGTAGACAATTCTGTAGTTTGCTGTTGAGCAGGTTGGTCAGGAGTGGATTGGTTTTGTTGTTGTTGAATTTCAATTTCAGGGAGATCGGTGCCAGGTAAGATTGTCACTTGTGCGTAGGTGGGGGGGGAAGAAACTAACAGTATAGTAATCAAGGAGAGCAAGACTGTCAACAGTCTTGTTACGCTCGAGGACATGAATTAAATCTGATATCAATCAGATATATATTCTATATTCAACTTTTTTTGATGGATTTGTCATTGTTAAGAAATCATACGACTTCAACATCGTGAGGAAGACTTTCTATATACCCGGCTGAAGTGAGTTTTATAAACTTTGCATTCTTTTGCATTTCTACTATAGTCTTTGCGCCACAGTAGCTAAGCCCAGAACGAAGACCCCCAACCAATTGCCTAATTATGTCGACCACGCTCCCTTTGTAACTTACCATTGCTTCTACGCCTTCTGGCACGTAGTCATTCAGATCGTCTGATTCGATTACCTGTGAACCCTCTTCACGGTACTTTCTACCCAAAGATGCATAAAAGGAAGCCATTCCTCTGTACATTTTGAATTTCTTACCGTTCTTAACCAGGGTCTTGCCAGGACTTTCATCTGTGCCACCAAAGAGACTACCGACCATAACAGAAGATGCTCCCGCTGCAAGGGCCTTAGTTGCGTCACCAGATGTTCTTATTCCACCATCTGAGATAATTGGGATATCATAATCTTTTGTCACATCGGCACTGTCGACGACTGCAGTGACCTGAGGTACTCCAGAGCCTGTAATGACTCGCGTAATGCATATTGATCCAGAACCAACTCCTACTTTTACCGCATCTACTCCAGCTCGGATAAGATCCTTCGATCCATTTCCAGTTGCAACATTTCCTGCTATGAGTTCACAGTTTGGAAATGCTCTCTTTATCATTTTTACCGCGTTTATTGCATTATCGCTATGCCCATGTGCAATATCAACCACTATCACATCGGCCCCGGCCTCCAGCAATGTCTCAGTTCTCTCTAGAAAATCACCTTTAACGCCTACGGCCGCGCCCACAAGCAGTCTTCCTTTCTTATCCTTGGAAGCGTACGGATATTGTTCCATCTTGAGAATATCTTTACTTGTAATTAGACCTACTATATGATATTTCTTATCAACTACGGGTAGCTTTTCTATTCTATGTTTATGAAGAATTTCTTTAGCTTCCTCGATAGCGATTCCTTTTTGGGCCTTGATTACATCTTTACTCATTGAATCAGATACCTTTTTTGTTGGGTTACTTTCAAAGGTTATGTCTCGTCGGGTAATGATGCCCGTCAATTTGTGATCATTATCCTCAACAAGTAACCCAGATACTCCATAGTTAGTCATCAACTTTCTTACATCAGTTACATTCATGTCCTGGCTAACTGTATACGGCTGCTCAATCATGACGGATTCGGATCTCTTAACCCTCAAGACTTCATCAACTTGGTCTGCAATAGTCATGAATCTATGTATAATCCCTATTCCACCTTCGCGAGCTAGAGCGATAGCCATCCCAGATTCGGTGATCGTATCCATATTTGCGCTGATCAGGGGAATGTTAAGGAAAATATTTCGTGATAGCCTTGTCCTCAGATTAGTTTGACTACGAGAAATGATGTGTGATCTAGTTGGAACGATGAGAACGTCATCAAACGTTAGTCCCTCTGTAATCTCCAAATAATACCTTAATTAGGTGTTCAGCAGAGGGATTATAAGTTTTGCCTTAAATTCATGCGATAATAACGGGCTAGATGTGGTAGCAAAATTAGTCGAGTCGTTAGAGAACCTGTTTAGTTAATATAATGACCATGTAAGGCCAACTTTTCATGGGTCACTAGAACCAGACTAGGGATCCAAAATACCAACAGATTAAAATAATATTTCACCAAAAATTTGATGTTGCAGAGGCTTTATCTTTGAAGGGCACAAAATATAACATTGCAATATTTGACACATTTAAGACTCGGAAGGACAAGTTCACTGGAGAAGCGAAAAGACAGAGAGGAATTATCGCTCATCTTGCCTCTGAACAAAGCCCGGAGTTGCGTACAAGAACCTCCATCGCACACGTGATCGCGAAAAAACATGGGATACTATGGCAGAACATTTATTCAGGAATTTTTCGAGACCTTGATGAGGTCCTCATTCCTTCAGGGGTAGTAAAGGAGGGTGGTAGGCTGCCCTTGAGGCGTGGACCAAGAGCCCTGCAATTGGAAGGAGTACCATTCTATGAATTAACGGAAGCAGGATTATTGGTGGCATCATCCATCGAGGAGCTTGGGAAAGAGTATAGAACCAAGTCTTTAGAAGCATTTATCGGCTCACTAAAGCCCGTGAACAACGAAGAAAAGATCCTCTATGATGGTATACTTCTCTTGATGAGCATCGCTCCTTTTTTCGTATCGAAAATAATCAATGAGTACATTCATTCCTATAGTATTGGTATAGTAGATAGCATTATACCTATGAATGTGAAAAACTTTAAATCAGTTATCTCTGACCACATTGGAGTCGAAAGGGAGCTGCTTGATGCGTTTGTAAATTCAAACAAGGATCGGCAGACTCTCATTATGGATTTTATGAGGATTCTTACTTAATTGAGTGAATGTCTTGCATGTATTTAATCAGAAATGCACAATTTTCTGATCTTATATAAGTTTTAAGTGAATTAGCATTAGCATCAAGTACCTGAATCAGATAAGAAGGGCCCCTGATTAGGAGGGTTAAAGGCTTCTTACCGTATGAATGTACTTCATGTTGGGTAATGCTTCTTAGAGATACTTAAGACAGATGTAGGGCTAACAAGAAATTCCGACAAATAAAAAAATCTTGTAAAGGCGTAAAAGAAGAATCGGAAACTCTGGATTTCAGAGATGAATCAATCTTTATAAAATAAAGCATATTAGTATCAATTGGATACTGGTCCTCTGTCCTTGGTGCATATAAAAAAACTAGAAGTCTACGGTTTCAAGTCGTTTGGATTCAAGAACTCCGTCCTAACATTTGATAAAGGGCTTATAGCAGTTACTGGCCCAAATGGTTCTGGAAAGAGTAACATTCTTGATGCGATAATGTTTGCGCTCGGAGAGAATAGCCCAAGGGTACTTAGAGTAGATAGATTTCAATCACTTTTTCATGACAGTCAGAATACCCATCATAAGATGATCCACGTAAGCCTCACCTTTGACAATCACGATCGGGGTATTCCTATCGACTCGGACAATGTCACTTTGACAAGAGATATGGAAGGCCAATCAGGAGAAAGCGAGTACTATCTTAATGGAAAAAAAGTTACGAAGGGGACCATAGTTGAGCTTTTGGAGATCGTAATTGCTACTTCGAATAAGTTGAATATCGTACAACAGGGGATGATAACTAGAATTTCTGAACTCAATTCTGATGAACGGAGAAGAATTATTGAAGATATAATTGGTTTATCATATTTTGATGAGAAGAAGACTGAGGCACTAAAGCAGCTTGATGAATCGGATCGACGTTTAGAAGTTGCTTTCGCACGAATCGATGAGGTTAGAAAGAGGATCGATGAACTTGAAATTGAAAGAAATGAACAAATGAAATTTCTGAGTATAGAAAATGAAATTAAAAAGTATCGAGCCATTAGGATTTCAAACAACATTGTGTCAACTCGGTCAAAGACCGAATCGATAGAAAACCGATTAAAGAGTTCCACCTCTCATTCTTCGTCATTGGAAGAGGAAATTAGTCAATTGAATGCCCAAATCGAGGGTATCGAGCAAGAAAGGACGAAATATATGAAAGAGTTAGATATAACAAATAAAGATAAGGCATTAGTAGAACGTAGATTATCAAACATCGTCTATGAATCAGAAAGGAACCGAGCAGTTCTGAAAGAAGCAGACCAGCGAATCATAAATATTGAGAGAAGGTTGAAGTCAATTGAACTTGAGAAGGTATCTCTGGAAGACAAGCTGTCTGGTTCACAGTTGGAATTAGAAAAGGTTGAGCAAAGCATACAAATAAAGAGATCCGAGATGAGTGATCTTACGTCTAAACTAAATACGACAAATGCAAAGATAGACAAGATAGCATCCTCAGAAGGTGTATATCATACAAAAAAGGTTAGCATTGATGGAAGATTAAATGTTTTACTCCGAATACAGAGTCTTTTCGAAACAGTTGTCGCAAGATTAGAGGAGAGAAGGGCACAGATACAAAGAGCTATTGACAGCACTAGTACGGAGGTCTTATGGCAAAGAAATCAAATTTCTAGGTTCAATATCCTAAACCATCTGCAAAATAAGGACCTCCAAATATATTTACAACACCTTCAATCTTGTAACAATTCTGCAGAGACGCTTTTAGATACAAAGAAACGTGTTGAGCAAGATCTCTCTATTTCGTCACGACTTGTGGTTACTGCACAACATGCTGTCTCGCATAAGTATGACGACATTACCCAGGTCATGAGGAATCCAAATACAGAGTACTTTGCTATTGCAAGTTTGTTGGAAGCCTCCAAGTCCCTAGGAATAGTAGGACTAGTTCAAGACTTAATAAAGTTTGAAAGAGTTTATGAGAGAGCTATTCTCGCTGCTGCATCGGATTGGATGAGGGCAATTGTAGTATCCGACATAAAATCTATGATTTCGCTTCTTAGATATTCGATGAACAAAAAGTTACCCCGATTTAAGATAATTCCTCTCGACATATTGAACTATCACACCAGCAAATCTAAAACTGATAGGCTTTTCGAAACCGACTCTATTGGCATATTGGGAAGTTTAGACAGATTTGTGAGTTCAAGGTATTCGGAATTAGTGACGTTCCTATTCCATGATATAATACTTGTTCGTACATCATCGACTGGTTATGAGTTAGCAAGGAGAGGATTCAAATCTGTGTCCTTGTCTGGTGTATCATTCGAACCAAGTGGCGTACAAGTATCGATTGATTTCGGATCGAAAATATTTGACATGAGCAAGACCGCTCTAACTACAGAGGTTGTGAGAAAATTAGAGTCTTCTACAAGCCATCTCAATTCCTTTGTAGAAATGAAAAAATCAGACCTCGAAGGACTCACAAACGATCTGGCGAAATTAGATCAATTGGAATTTAAAGCCGAAACAAACATTACAAGTTTACACCGAAGAATTTCTTCCGTAAAAGAGTCAATCTCTTCATTGAAAGAATTGTTAAGGACACGAATCGATGAAGCCATAGCACTTCGAGAAAAGTGGGAGAGTACTGATAATATCCAAATAGTGGTTGATGCGCGTGTATCTCAGTCCAAATCCCTAATGAGAAAATTAATAATGACGTCAGAAAGGATAGACAAGCTGCACGGGAGTGGAGAATTTGCAATCTTGCAAAGTGAAAAAAACAATATCATGAGGACTATTGAGAAAACCGATTTAGAACTCAGAGAGAAGATTACTGAATCCACACCGATCAGATCAATAGTGCAAGTAATCCAACAAAAGCCCAAGGAACTTTATGAAGAAGAGAAACAACTTCTAAATGAATTGCAACAAACGCGTAACGAATCAGATGAAATGCGAAAGAATTTAGATATTGTGGATTCTGAAATCTTGACACTTAGACAGAAGGAACAGGACATTATTGATTCAACTGGGAAATCTTATGGGATAATTTCTGAGTACGAACAAAAAATAAAGATGATGCGGGACAATGAACGCAAGTTGTCAAGGGAATATTCTAGCATAGACCGCGATATTGCCATCGACAAAAGGGACATCGAACAGCTAGGTGCTAAATGCGAAGAGTTGACAGGTGAGCTTAAGTCATTAAATTATGAAGAAATGCCACAAGATCTAAATGTAGACATAATATTGGAGAATTTGAATGCTGAGTATGAATCTATAAGGAACAGGGTTAACCTACGTGCGAAGGACGCATATTCTGAAATAGTCGAAGGTTATCGAAGTATGTCCGAACGTAGAAATGAACTTGAAATCGAGCGTAACTCGATTGTTGAATTCATAGAAGAGATAGCTAAAGAAAAAGGCCAAGTATTTGAGGATGCATTTTCCAAGGTGGACCAGAACATCAGACAGACATTTGCCGAAGTGACAAGCGGTGGATCAGCTTGGCTTGAAATTGAAAACCCCGCTGAAGAAACAAGTGGTATCATGCTAGTAGTACAGTTTCCTGACAAACCTAGGCGCGAATCTACGTCGCTTTCCGGAGGAGAAAAAACTATGGCCGCAACAATATTTCTGTTAGCATTACAGTCACTAAAGCCCTCTCCCTTTTATCTCATGGATGAAGTTGATGCTCATCTAGATGCCCAGAATACGGAGAGATTACTAAGTGTTCTCCTAAGACGATCAATAGACAACCAGATTATAATGGTCACTCTGAAAGATTCTACCGTGGCCAGGGCAAATCTGGTTTATGGTGTCTATCCTAAAGATGGAATTTCTCACGTTGTAAGGTATAATCATGGCAAAAATCTAAGCCCAACCTTACAGTCTAGTCCATGACGCATAGTGGTAACTACGACGACAAGCGCCATGGTTCGTAGATGAATTAGTCATATAAAAAACATGAGACAAAATGATCGCTACTACTCTCAAATTGATTGGCTTTACGTTGATTGCTAAGATTTGGCTCTTTTTTGCACTTATCCATTGAATAAAGACATCTAAAATAAAAATTACAACCGCCACTAAATATTCTCTCTCCTTCACGTATACGAATAGATCTTGTTTTTTGCAGGTTTGTAGGATTTGGTTCAGATACTGCATCGATAAGAGCTTGGGTATACGGATGGAGAGGATTAAGTAAAACACTATCAACCGCACCCATCTCCACTATCTTCCCAGCGTACATGATAGCGATCTTGTCTCCGATGTATCTGGATGTGCTAAGATCATGTGTGATATACACATATGATATTCTGAATCTGTCTTTAAGATCCTTCATTAACTCCAATATCCCTGCTCTGACTGATACATCTAGCATCGATACTGGTTCGTCTGCAATTATAATTGCGGGTTTCAGAACTAGGGCTCTTGCAAGTGCAACTCGTTGTCGTTGACCACCAGAAAGAGAGTATGGATAATTACTAGATAGCTCAACGGCAGGTTCAAGTTTAACATCCTCCAACGCCTTGTATACTTTTTCGTGCCGCTCTCTTCTTGAGCTGCCCTTTTCGTGGATATTAATTGGCTCCATTATAATATCAAGGATTTTCATTCTAGGATCGAGTGATGTGTACGCATCTTGGTGTACCATTTGGACACTTCTCCTAAACTCTCTAAGATCTGCATCCTTTTTTTTTGTGATGTCATTACACTTGAATATTATTTGACCGTCATCTGGTTCTATTGCACGCAAAAGCAGTCTTGCAAGTGTTGATTTTCCTGAACCTGATTCGCCTGCAATAACGTAGACCTGACCTTCATCTAGTCTTAATGATACGCCGTCAACCGCCTTCACGAGGGAAACAGAGCCTGTTCTCATCGCGCCCATTAAACCCTTTGACATTCGAAAATATTTTCTCAGGTTTTCAGCTCTGAGTATTTCTTGCACTTATGCCTTATATAGAATTAGGCATATATTTGCATATATACACTTTTTTCCTGGTCTGTTAAGTGGTGTGTGAAATAGCCAAATCAGTCTGTAAATTCCATGAGGAAAACTTGAATCACGACAAATTCTATTTCAACTCAAAAAAGTAAATGTGTGTCCTGTGAATGATCGAAGGAATGTCACTACGGAGAAAAGATCCATATCCAGCCTGACCATCCTGTCAGCCACTCATACTATTAAAGCTACGAGGCAATTATTAGGACAATAAATATAATTGCAGTAAAAAGAGGAACCCATTAATTAAGATAGTTTTCTTTTTTTACTAAACACAAGCGGGTTATAGAAAAGGCCTGTAAATGCAGTTTAGTTATCTAAACTCTTGTATTATCCCTAAACCGAAATCGACTTAATATCGTCAAATCTGGCAATGAATTCATCTCGTCATTTTGGTTTGAATAAGTCATTGAAGTTCTTAAATTTCTTGATCTTCGTTACTAGGACCACAGAAGCTAACGATATTGCAAGGACTAATGCAGCGAGAGGGCCAAATTCAGGAACAATGTGTGTCCCAGTGATCTCTATCTGCTCGGATCCGTTACCGAATTCTATACTCAATATTCTTGCTTGAGTGTTGTTCATGATTTCATCATATGGTACGAACTGTCCATCAACAAATACAGCATAAGCATCGTCCACGTTCGGCTGCTTTTTAGAGTCTATAACATTTCTAGGAAGCTCGATGGTTAATACCCCGTCAGAAACTGCCGAGATTTCAGCTGTCAGTGTTATATTATCTCTTTGGACCCACATTGCCTTCAATTGATTGTCTCCACTGATCTGGTATCTGATCTGATACGACGCATTCACTATCTCCAACGCTATGGTATTCACCGGATAGGGAGCAGCAGTTCCGTTTAGTTCAGAGATGGTTTCATTTTCCTGTCCGTATACATTATAAGAGGAAATTCCGATAAACATGAAGAATGATAATACTACGAAGCTAGTTGAGAGAATATGATGTTGTCGTAATGATTGGACTATCGCGGCACTAGTTAAAAGCAAATTTCTCTGGTTTAGTTGAAGATAATGGCTTTAAAGTTTTGGCTCTTGGCGTTACATTTTCGCAGTAATCAGGTCCATTACTCCATTTCCTCTAATAAATCAGGTTCGTTAATGCTATCTCAGGTTACATCTAAATATGCAGCAGAAGTAGCTTTCGTATTGGAAGAAGGTCATAGGAATGGAGGTTGCTGAAGGAACTAAGTTTCGAGAGTTGAGTTTGACTGACAGACTAGATCTACTTAAGAAGAATGCTTCTCTTGAGGACAGGGACATCCAATTTCTCAAGGATTCAGCGCACAGTTTGGGTTTTGATAATGTGAATAGAATGATAGAAAATGCCATTGGAGTATTTCCCGTTCCAATGGGAATTGCGACAAACTTTTTGATTAATGACATGGACTATCTCATCCCTATGGCGATAGAAGAGCCATCTGTGATTGCCGCTACAAGTAAAGCGAGCAAAAATAGCCAAACTCACTGGCGGATTTCACGCTGAACCAGATGATTCCCTAATGATTGGTCAAATTCAAGTGATTCCATATGGTAAGCCTCATGAGGCAATTTCAAGAGAGATTCTTGAGAAAAAAGATGAATTATTTAGGATTGCCACTTCCATGGCTAGATCGTCAAAAGTAGTAGAAATAGAACTCCGAACCGTCCAAGACGAGAGCCAGCTAGGCATGGGCACCATGATCATCGTTGAACTCATAATCAACACTCGTGATGCGATGGGTGCCAACGTAGTGAATACGATTTGCGAGGCGGTCGGACAAGCCATTGAAAGTATTACTGGTGGCAGGACGATATTGAAGATCCTTTCGAACTATTCGGTGCGAAGACTAGTTAGATGCAGTGCCACTTTCCCGAAAAATCAAATTGGTGGAGATATCATGGTGGAACGAATCCTATATGCGTATGCACTTGCTTATTCAGATGTCTACAGAGCTGTTACCCACAACAAAGGTATCATGAATGGCATTGATGCCGTAGCACTGGCGACCGGGCAGGACTTCCGTGCTATTGAGGCTGCGGCGCACGCTTATGCTAGTAGAGGAGGTCGTTACAGGTCATTGTCAAAGTGGTATAGGGATGAAAATGGTGATCTTGTTGGCGAATTGGAAATGCCTATGGCTGTAGGGACTGTGGGTGGAGTGACGAAGGTACATCAGATGGCTGCGACGAGCTTAAAGATTCTAAAGGTTAATTCTTCCCAAGAACTTGCGATTGTGATCGCATCTGTGGGTCTAGCCCAGAATTTTGCAGCACTACTTGCATTGGCTTCTGAAGGGATTCAGAAGGGGCACATGAAACTACATTCAAGAAATATTGCTTTTATGGCGGGTGCAAGAGGTGATATGATAGACATCATATCAGAGCACCTTGTCAAGGAAGAGAAAGTAAATCTATCTAGAGCAAAGGAATTGATGGTTAAGTTCGGCCAAAATGGTCAAATCAATGATTAGATATATACAAAGGATCTGGCATCTCCCAAGCATTTAGCCATGTCTATAGTTAAGTTTGCAATTCCAAAAGGCAGTATTGAAGAGGCAACATTTAGAGTACTCGAACAAGCATGGCAGACTGTTAGTGGTCACGGACGAACATATCGCATCAAACTCAGTGATCCAGATATTGAAGTAAAAATACTGCGACCTCAAGAAATACCTACCTATGTTCAAGAAGGTTTCTACGATGTCGGAATAACTGGTAAGGATTGGGTCAGAGAAGCCAACGCGTATGTTTCTCATTTACTTGATTTGGAGTATGGGCGTGTTACCCAGGTTATTGCAGTACCTGAGATTTTTCCGGTCAATAACTTATCGGAGCTGATCACAGAATTCGCGGAGAAGAAGAAGACTTTAAGGATTTCGACTGAATATCTTACGACTACTTCTTCACATATAAAATCTAATAATGCATACATTAAGTATTTTGGTGATTCTGATCCCCAGATCATTACACCATGGTTGCGTGTAGGAACGAACAAGAATGTGCAGATATTCCTTTCTTTTGGAGCGACAGAAGCTAAACCACCAGAAGATGTTGACGCGATCTTTGATATAACTGAAACAGGAACGACCATAATGCAGAACAATCTTAAGATTATAGATACTGTGATGGAGTCATCTGCAATATTAATTGCCAATAAGACGTCATTAATGAATATAGGTAAGAGAGAAAAGATTGCAGATATGCTCGCTCTATTGAAGGGAGTAGTTGAAGCGAGAAAAAAAGTTCACATTTTTATGAATGTTAAAGAAGAAAATATTAGTTCCATTCTTGAAAGTCTTCCCGCTCTCAAGAGGCCCACAATAAGCAATCTAAGTGAAAGCGGATGGTACAGCGTTAGCACGATAATAGACAAAAACGAATTTATCAAAATCCTTCCAATATTGCGGAAGAGAGCTCAAGGTCTTGTTGTAAGTGAACCAAGACAGATTCTCCAGCTTGACGAAATCAATATAGATGACCATTTGTAAAATAAATTGAAGACGATGAATTATTGCAATAGCTATTCTGCTTAACGCAGACATTTTGATGCATATACTGATAGCACTATTCAATTTATGAAAACATTACGTGGTATACTAATCTATTATATTCTCACCGATTCGTGCTAGCCCATGCGAATCAATTATACATTTTAGTGGAGAGTTAAGAATAATGAACAAAATCTCGAGGACTGAAGCCTCTATGTGCCTGAACTGTGATGGTGATGTTCTCAAAACCTACATACAGTATGCTGTCAATACAATTCTCGAGGGTAAAAAGATGATGAGTTAATGAACAACCTTACTTATGCCGCTGCAATACCGATAACAAATCGTATACGGCCAGTAGATAGAAAGATTAACCTACGTGCAGGACAACGGCGAGAGACAAGGTATGCTGTCTTAGTAAACGACATGTTATATGATTTTGTTCATGGGAAATTAAGATCAAATAGAGTCTTTCGCATAATCCCAAAATTAAGTGCATTGTTAGATGCTGCGAGAGAGAAAGGTATTCCAATTTTTTATTGTAACGATGAACACGAAATTTCCGACCCTGAAATTAAGATATGGGGTCCTCATGCCATGAAGCTTACTCCGGGATCCAAAGTGATACACGAACTTGAACCACGATCAACTGATTTTATAGTTCCAAAAAGGAACTACGGTTCATTTGAAAATACTAATCTTGATAAGCTTTTAAGAAGCATATATGAAGGACAAGGAGCTAATACTCTGATCATAACTGGAATACACACTCACATTTGTGTTAAACATACAGCTTATGGCGGATTTATTAGGGGATTCAATATGATTCTACCTGAAGATTCTGTCACTGCATTCACAGAAGAAAACCATAAGTCAGGTTTACAGTACATAAAGGAGAACTACGGCGCTGCAATTAAAAGTACTTCACAGCTACGAAAAGAGCTAAAGTCATACTGATTTAATACCATATATGTATTTTTGGTTGACAGTATGCGGTTGCTAAAGAAAACTATAGCAAAGATGAATGATTTACGTACGAAGTTATAAGGAAGGCAATAATTGTAATACAAGCGATTCAGCGTAACAAGTTAGCAACATATTTGATACAAGTTTACTAACATGCTCAAATTGGATTTGCTTGAGAACTATGATATTATTTATTAAGGTAACGATCTTGTCATCGAATATGAATTAGAATTAAGGGTGAACACAAATTCAAGATCGAACTGGAAATATTCTGTTACAACGTGTACTAGATGTGATATGAAACCTTTTCACCTGATAAATTATATCCATTGAACAGGATAGCTCCTCCTCGTAAAAATATTCAAGCGAACCAAATTGAATATCGTTCTACACTTTGGTATGACTGAAAACGCTACATTATTAGACTATAGAGCAGAGAAAACAGATGAAATAGGTATGTATAGAAGTGCAGAAATTCTTTGATAAGTAATAAGGTACTAATAACTTATTTGTGTTCGATACTCTAGTTCCAAGCAAGGCGGAGTAGAATCTATTACTCACTTTGAAAGGGTTTGAAATCTATCACCCCAGAGACGTCCATTATATCTATTTCGTTAGCCATTTCTTGAGCTTCCGCAGTTTCATCATCTTCTTTCATACACCTATTATAGAAATTGCATTTGGGACATTTCAAATTCCTCTTGGCCTGAGAGAGCCTAGGAAGGATAGACACATCGGAATGTTCAAGTGCTTTCCTGAAAAGATTTTTTCTTCTAACCATTTCGTTCCTTAATATTTCCCTAACAATATCATCTTTTGGCAGATGAACACTCCAACTTTCTATAGAGGGCCCTTTCGCATCATGAGGCTGAAGAAAATAATCCCCCTTCGAATCACTCTTTATCCATCTCAGTTCTTTCGTGTTATACCTGATGGAAATGACTCCTCGTTCAACGCCGGTTATTACAAGATAATATAACAATTGTCGCAGATATGATCTGAACTTTTCATCAGTAATATTCAGTCTACTGAAGTTCAATGTGTCTTTAAGTTCAACAATAGAATCGCAAGACATTATATCCGGATGCGCAAGTATTCCATCGAATTCAAGATTTGATTGGGAGACGCCTATATTTGCTAGCTGAGTTATGACAAATTCGCTAGACTCTCCTCTGATGAAATGATACATAGATTCATCAGATATCGTATCAATTTCGGGGAATCTACGTGAATAATACTGTTTTCTGATACAGGATGAAGGAATAATATCTGAAACATGCACTTCATTTTCAGAACGCCTTTTCTGATCGTATCTTGATCTTAGATTCAGTTTGAGTAGATTAGTGAATTCGTCATCTCTTCTGACTATTACAGTCATATCTCAGCAAGACAAGGTGTACATCGGTGCATAAAGAAATCCTCAAAATCATAATCTTTACATGACTTGGATAATTGCTGCGTTTTAGCTTGAACTGAACTTTTCATAATACTATTTTGATATCTTTGATACATTTTTGTGTTCCTATCGGATTTAGGTAAGATATTAGCTGAGTTTTGCTTCTACTGCTATCTGTCATTTTTGATGAAATAAATCCCGACAATGGTGATGATTACATTTAGTAGCCAATTGAAATGCGCACGCTAGTAAGCAATCGATTTATAAAGAATCGATGTCATCATTGAAAATTTCATTTTACTAAACAGAAACTTGAAGTTTCCTTGATTTGACACGATAGAAAAAATCCCGTTAGGACGTCCAAACTCTACTTAACGAAGATTATCTTTTTTAGGACTTCGGAAGATATATTCCTGTGTCAATCCCTTCTAACTGCAACATTAATTGTCAGAGAATAGTAGTGATCTAGATGGTGTTGAGAATTGTTGAGAATTGTTGATGTAAAAAATGTGCAGTCAGATGTTGCAAGATTTAGGAAGTCACGTGTAACCTTATCAGATAGTATTATAAAAAAAACAAGCGATATCATAGCGTCAGTAGTAAAGTCTGGGGATCGCGCACTCCTTAAGTATACTCAAGAGTTCGAAGGCGTTGAACTGAAAACTCTTAGAGTGTCTGAAGACGAAATTAGCTCTGCGTTCAAAAAGGTCACCTCTTTGCAGTTGAAATCGATACATGCAATGCGAAAGAGATTGATTAAATTCGAATCAAATCTGTTTGATCATGTGAGTGGCATTGAATCACGGTTTGACCGACTGAAAATATCAAGACTACTTAGACCTATAGAAAATGTTGGTTGCTATGTACCAGGAGGAAAAGCTAGATACCCTAGTACCTTGCTAATGTGCTGCACTCCAGCAAATGTTGCTGGAGTCAAGAGATTAGTTGTGATCACTCCGCCTCAAAAGGATGGAACTATTGATCCTCTGACCCTGGTGGCTGCTGATATCTGCAAAGTACAGGAAGTTTATAAGCTTGGAGGAGCTCAGGGAATAGCCGCACTCAGCCTTCGGAACAGAAAGCATTAGGAAAGTTGACAAGATTGTGGGACCTGGCGGTATTTTTGTAACCGCTGCCAAAAATATGGTTTCCGACAGGGTTGCAACCGATATGGTCGCTGGTCCTACAGAATTGTTGGTATTTGCTGATTCAAAATCACATCCCCGACTCGCGGCCCTTGATTTGATCTCTCAATCTGAGCACAGTAACGACACACTCTGTGGTATGGTTACGACATCGAGACGTATGGCGATGCGAGTTAACGAAGAAATTAATATGCTGATCAGAAGCAAAGTGGGTGTCTTAAGACGCGATATAATTACGCAAAGTCTTAATGAGAATGGTTTTATTGCAATATGCAAACGAAAATCTGAAGCTATCGATTTCATAAATGAATTCGCGCCCGAGCATTTAGAGGTAATGACTGTTAACGCGGGTTCGGTAGTTAAAAAAATAAGATCTGCAGGCCTCATTCTTATAGGAAAGTACACTCCATCGGCAGCTAGTGACTATTGTCTCGGTTCAAATCATGTGTTACCTACCCTGGGATTTGCTAAGTCGCGAGCTGCTTTATCTGTCCTGGACTTTTTAAAGATGATAAGTTGCATTGAACTAAACGGAAATGGTTTAAAAAAGATTGAATCTTGTGTCAAGGAAATCACGACTGCAGAGGGATTATTTAATCATTACAAAGCGGTAGAAGGAAGGTTTTTGAAATGACGTCAGAATGGCTCTCAAAAAGGCTGCTGGAACTATCCAGACTTGACGCCTATATCAAGCCTGCAACTCATGACAGAGTTATAAAAATGGATGCTAATGAGAATCTCGCTTTACCTCCACAGTTCCTTAATGATATTGTGTCTAAAGCAGTCTCGATGACTGACTTGAGATATTATCCCTCGGAGGAATTAGAGAAGTTCTATGAGCAGTTATCACGGTATTTGAACATAAACAAGAAGCATATTGCTGTCAGCAACGGTTCAGATCAAATCATAGAATCTTTGTTATCGACGTTAGGAAAACGGTCTAATGTTACTATTGTCGAACCCACCTTCTCATATTTCATAAACCGATGTAAATTGCATGATATATCGATTAAAAGTATTCCTTTGAACGAAGTGGATAATAGCATTCCGTTATCAGGATTTATGAACAGTGCAAAAAAATCGAATATTGTATATATCTGTTCTCCAAATAATCCTACGGGAAATCAGTTTGACAAAGAGACCATGCTAGACATTGTTGAATCACTGGATAACCAATTGATAATAGTTGATGAAGCATATGTAGAATTTGGGAAATATAGTTTATCCCAATTCGTAACTAAATATAATAATTTGGTCGTTCTTCGGACTATGTCAAAAGCGTTTGGATTAGCTGGTGCCAGGATAGGGTATCTAATCTCCCAAGAGAATTTGGCAGAGATTTTTAGAACACATATTCAATCTCCTTATCCAATCAATAGTTTGTCACTAACCGTAGCCACATCTGCTTTATCCTCTTGTCAGTACTTTTTGGAGATAGTTCAATTAATCAGACAACAAAGAGACAAAATGTTTCTAAGCCTTAGTAAAATGCAAGGAATCAAACCCTTCCGATCGGAAGCAAATTTTGTCTTTTTTGAATCTTTTGATTTATACGACTCAATTCAAGAAGAGCTTAGGCGTGAATTGATATCAATTAAGGCTCTAGGTAATATTTGTGGATATAGAGGGTGCTTTAGGGTTACAGTGGGTACTCAAAAAATGAATGATAAATTCATCGGCTCGATGCGAAACATCATGTCGAAGGATGGATAAAACTGTCTCACTCACCGGGTTTCTTTAATGGAGGGTGTGTAAGTTCTACAAGAAGAATATAGATGGCATCCTCTTTGATGTGGACGGAGTTCTGATAGACACTAGACTCTCGTACAATCTTGCCATCAAGAAAACGGTCAAACATGTTCTCGACATATTGAATAGAGCCAAGACAATCCAGTCCGTATCAGACAATATCCTTCTTAAAATGCGTCGAACTGGAGGTTTTAATAACGATACTGATACTACTTATGCCCTGATTCTTACTTTACTTGTAAGTCAGATCACGAGCACGAAAGAATTGGAAAGCCTTCTATTTGGTGCAACCAATAATATTGATGCAAGAGGGATAATTTCTGTAGAGAGGTATCTATCGAGACTCTATTCTAGAGCTACGGTAGAGAAAATAAAACACAAGTTGAACTATCCTGGACCTGTTGGCCAGAGTATTGTGACAACTGTTTTTGATGAAGTTTTTTACGGAGCAGAATTACTTAACCGAAGATACGGTATTTATCCTAAATACTATTTTGGTGACGGTCTAATTAACAATGAAAAGATTGTGATTACCAGGGATACTGGAAGATTCCTGTTAAGTAGATTCAACAATAGTATTGGAGTTGTTTCAGGGAGGAGTAAATTGGCCTTTGAGCATTCTCTTCAAGGATTATTATCAACCTTTAACAAAGAAGCATGCATTTTTTTGGAAGACGAACCAAGAAAAAATGCAAAGCCTAATCCTTTTGGAATTAGAAAAGCTATGAAACGAATGCTCACAAAGCATGCTATATACGTAGGTGATTCCGTAGAGGATATAGTTATGGTGGAAAAGGCGAAAGAGGAGATGGGGCTAGATGTTGAATTCATTGGAGTATATGGATCGAGTGCTAAGCCTATGGAAACTAGGAAAGATCTAAAGCAGAATGGTGCGGAGATAGTATTAAGGAGCGTCAATAAACTGCCAATTATATTAAATAAAGTAATGTGAATACTTGATCGCATTTGATTGAAGAAAGTAAGCATGAAAGGATTGGTGAAACTACTCGCTCCACTAAAGAAACAAATATCAAAGTTACAGTCAATCTAGACGGATCAGGAAAAGCGAACACTTCAACTGGATTGCCTTTTATTAATCACTTAATAGAATCTCTCGCAAAACATAGTATGGTTGATATCAATGTACTTGCTAATTCAAATGATAATATTGTACACCACTTGATCGAGGACACTGCTATCTCTCTATCCCGTGCTCTAGACAAGGCGCTAAGCGATAGGAAGAATATCATTAGGTTTGGTTATGCGATCGTCCCGATGGACGATTCCCTGACGATCGCTTCTATTGACCTTGTTAGGCGGCAATATAGCAAAATTTCGTTGCCTCTCATCAATAATAAGATTGAGGGTATTTACAAAGAAGACATAGAGCATTTTGTTCGATCACTTGCAGAGAACCTTAACGCATGTGTTCATATTGATGCTAAGTATGGGGAAAATGATCATCACAAGGTTGAATCTGTGATAAAAGCATTTGCCGTCGCATTTCGTATGGCTATAAATTTTGATCCTAGGAGTCAAAGTGTTGCCAGTACCAAAGGAGAGATGTAATGACTAAATTGGCTATTTTCGACTATGGTGCTGGGAATCTATTTAGTTTAGAATCCTCTATGCGGAAAAATGGAGCTACACGAGTATCAATAATAAGAGATATGGACACTTTAGATGAATTTGATGGTCTGGTACTTCCAGGAGTAGGGAATTTCGATCCTGCGATAACGTCTCTTGAACCCTTCAAAAGAACACTAGAAAAAGCATCCGTAGAGGGAACACCAATTCTGGGCATATGCTTAGGAATGGAAATGTTCCTTGAGAAAAGTGAAGAAGGGAAGCTGGATGGACTCAAATTGTTAGAAGGATGCGTACAGATACTTAATAAGAAACATGTAAAGGTTCCACATATTGGTTGGAACAACCTGATTATTACTAACAAGAGCGGCAAATTACTCAGCGGAATACAGGACGGATCATGGGTATATTTTGTTCATTCATATAGAATCGTATCAGAAGAAAAGGAGATCACTATGGCAAGCACTGAGTATGGGACTAAGTTTCCTGTAGCCATCGAGAAGGATAATCTCTTTGGGACCCAATTCCATCCAGAAAAATCAGGAGCAATAGGTGAGAAGATAATTAAGAATTTCATTGGAGTGTGCAATAAGAGTAGATGATGGTCATTCCTGCAATTGATTTGTTGGATGGGAAAGTTGTAAGATTAGTAAGAGGGGATCCTAACGATAAGACCATCTATAGCGACAATCCCGTTGAAGTGGCCGAGAGATGGGCTGCTGAAGGAGCAGAAATGTTACACATAGTTGATTTGGATGCAGCTTTACAGACTGGGAATAACAATAGGAAAATGATATATAGAATAGCAGCATCCATCCAAATACCGGTACAGGCCGCTGGAGGAATAAGATCAGTTGAGACTCATTAATGAAATGCTGAAAAATGTGAATAAGATCGTTCTGGGCACGATCGCTTTTCAGGAACCAGATCTTATAGGAAAGATGATCAAGAAAAAGAAAGAAAGGATCTGTACTTGCCGTAGATCATCGGGATAGAACGGTAGTTGTAAATGGTTGGAAAGAAAAGACGAATTTCTCGATTCAAAATGCCATTTATGATTTTCAAGCAGTAGGTATTTCAGAATTTCTGCTGACAAGCGTTGAAAAAGATGGCACTCTTTCCGGTCCAGATTTGTCTAGCTTACGATACGCTTCTGCATTCCCCGGCATAAAGATTATTGCAAGTGGAGGAGTTTCCAGCTTGGAAGATATCTTACGTGCACGAACAGTCGGGTGTTCTTCAGTAATTTTAGGCAAAGCACTCTATGATAGAAGGATAAGTATCGCCCATGCGAAAGCCCTAGCGTAAGGATATGGCACTTGCAAAAAGAATTATTCCTTGCTTAGACGTTGATGCCGGTAACGTTGTCAAGGGTGTAAATTTCTCTGATGTGAAAATCGCTGGTGACCCAGTATTTTTTGCAAAAAAGTATACTCAGGAAGGAGCAGATGAGATAGTCTTTCTTGATATTAATGCTTCACATGAAGGTAGAGAAGCTTTAAAGACTGTCATCAAGGAAGTAGCAAGGGTTATCAACATACCATTTACCGTAGGAGGTGGTATCAGGAATCTTCATGACGCAAGAGAGATTTTGTTGAGCGGGGCAGATAAAGTCTCAATTAATACCGCGGCGGTTAAGAATCCTGAACTTGTCTCTCAATTAATGAGTCTTTTTGGTAAGCAATGTGTTGTTGTGGCTATAGACGTAAAACGGCATCACGTCGGCCACTCACCTGAAAAGAAAAGTTACTGGTTTGAAGTAAGAGTATTTGGTGGCCGTGAAGACACAGGCATTGAAGCAATAGAATGGGCCAAGAAAGTAGAGAAACTCGGAGCCGGAGAAATCTTGTTAACGAGTATTGATAAAGACGGGACTGAAAATGGATATGACCTTGAATTGATTCGAGCTATCAGTAGAGCAGTTCGGATCCCAGTTATAGCTTCTGGGGGATGCGGATCACAAGAACATATACTGGAAGTATTTCGTAAGACCGATGTAGAAGCTGCTTTAGCTGCCTCAATTTTTCATTATGAAAAAGCAACTGTCAATTCTGTTAAGCAGTACCTCAAGGAAAATGGAGTGAACGTCAGAATTTGAAAGCATTGGTCTCAGAACACTACTTACATGGCAGCGAAAAACAAAAGGTAGCACCTTTCTCTCCTTCTGTATTGTTTTGGACCCAGATTCTACCCTGATGCGCCTGTATTATACTCTTTGATACGAACAACCCCAAACCCGTACCCTTATCTGAATTTTTGACAAACTTTTCAAAAATCCTTGGCATGATAGCGGGATCTATACCACAACCAGTATCTGTTACTGTAACAACAGCACTCTGCCTCCCTTCCTTTTCTTGTTGTCGTTCTTTTCTTAATGTTACTATTACATTGCCTTCATTTGTGAATTCTAAAGCATTACCTATTATATTGCGAACAACTTGAGATATCCTTTCTTTATCAGCTTCTACAACTATATTTTCATTTGGAGGTTCATATAGTACAGATACGTCTTTTCCGCTACTAGCACAATTCGTAGTATATTTACAATAGGTTTGTACTATATTGAAGAGCAAACCATTCAACTTGAATTTACCTTTTCTTAACGTTAATCTCTGACTCTCGATTCTACTTGTATCAAGTATATTTTCCGCAAGTCTTTGGAGCCGTTCGGCATTTCTAATGATGACATCTAGTGATTCTTGCTCCTTTCCTTTCATGTACTCCTTCTCATACCTGAGAAGGTGAGCTAACCCAACTATAGGTTGAATAGGTGTCCTTAGCTCGTGTGCAGCAACGTTCATGAACTCTTTTTGCATTTGGTTTGCCTTTTTCGATTCTAAATTAATAACTCGCTCATTCCAAAGCAGTTCAAACATCCATCTATACAAGTCTGCACTTCTTTTATTATTCGAATAGATGGCAAAACCAATTGCTTCCAGAAAACTTTCTGCCTCTGGCTTTACGAGTTCTACCCTTAGGAACTTTATGTTATCAATTATGTACAGTCCATGCTGTGAATTGCTGCCATCGATTAATTTAACGTTCGGCGAGGAATTGAATATTTTTTCCTGTACCTGTTTATTCTCTTTAGATAATGGGCAGATAATCTTTATTACCGCACCATTTCTGGATGCATTTAGCAATGAATCAACCACACCAAGTCTATCTATCCTCATCAAAGCTCTATCATTGGGAAGAAGTAATGCAACCTCATTTAATACCGATTTTGCCAGATCGATCAGTATCTCACTTATCCTCTTAGTGTCATTGATGATTTCGAAGAATTCTGCCTGTATACCTCTCTCTATTTCTTCAATTCTCTGTCCAGCCGGTATAGACTTATCCCACAGACTATTGAATAGGTATTGTTGCTGTTCAATAATTCCCCTGACATTACTGTAAATAATATGTGATTGAATTGAAGGTTGAAGTTCTGCGTTGGAAGTCGAGATACCAATATAATCGGTATTTCTTACAGCAAAATTTGCTTTAATCCCCTCTACATGGCGAACGACTTCGGCAAATTCCATTAACTTCTTACAATAGGATATGTTTTCACTGTTAATGTCAGTTAGAAATCTTAATCTAGTACCTCCATGTTCTTTTTTGGAATTTTCCATTAATTTCTTGTAAACTTTAAGAACAAATGCTGGAGCATTAAAATCACCACATGCGTCTATTCTATCTTCATTAGATAAAAACTGTAATATTTTATTCATTATATTTTCTTCACCATACAATACTTCAGTCTTTCTAGAATGATTATCCTGAGAAGATATCATGGGGTTAGGAATTAATGTATGCTAGATTTATAATTAAGCATTACTACAATTTGAAACTACCAACAGGTTTGGAGGTAGTAAGTCTTTGCTGCTCTTGTGATGAATTCCTAACTAAGAGAAATTTGAAGGCCTAACTATGGAAGAAAAATTTATCTCTAAAATTCATATACTGATAGTAGTTACTCCATTTCGGTGATGGATTGTTACTCAAATAGTCGAGATATTATGTATCGGAGATGAACTACTTACAGGACTAGTTTTGAATACCAACTCAGAATGGCTCTCGATAAAGATTACAGGAATCGGTGGATTTGTAAATAGGGTTACGATCGTGGGTGATGATGTGTGTGCGATATCATCGGCAATAAACGAATCTCTAGAAAGAGGAATAGATTGCTTACTAATATCAGGAGGTTTAGGTCCGACTCCCGATGACAAAACATTGGAAGGTGTTTCTTCTGCATTAGGGAGTAAGCTCGAATTAAGTGAAAAAGCCGTGGATATGATGAAAAAAAGTTATGAAAGACTGTCAATTGAGTATCAGTTAAATGAATCTCGGTTAAAAATGGCCATGATTCCTAAAGGTTCCATCCCTATTCAAAATATCGTCGGTATCGCTCCGGCTGTTCTGATAGAAGTAAAGTCAAGACAGCGATCTAGCAGAAAGATTTTTTGCTTGCCAGGGGTTCCTATGGAATTGGAAGGGATCTTTTCAGCTTTTGTGATCCCAATTCTTAAAAAACATATTGGTACCGGATTTCATGTCATCGAAACCACTCATGAAATAATAGGAGTAGGTGAATCTTTCCTTACTCCCATCCTCTTCAAGATAAGGAATTCGAACCAACCACAATCAATATATGTAAAAACACACCCACATGGATATACTTCCGACCATAAACCTAAATTACAGATTCAAATTGTTTCCAAAGGCAAGGATAGGAAAAAAGTTCAAGCAAAATATAAAGAGACCTTTAGTCTTCTAATGGATGAGATCGATAGGCTAAATGGAAAGGTTGTCGCCTAAATAGGGTATCAGATATCGCAACGGATACATGAATTCGATCTTCGGACGATTAGAATATGAATTACCTAATTTATTGTTAGGGTGCTATCTCCTGGAATATTCTGCTATTGGAAATAAGAAAAACCTTTCTCAACTATCATTCTTCATCCATCCCACTGCATAAAAATACCCTTACCTTATGAGAATAGGAATTGATAAATACTGCAAAAATAGTACGAAACAAATTTGAGGGACTGAGATTGCTCATTGAGAACAAATAAAAGAAATTCTAATGACAGTTCAGATTCTGGTCTTCCGATGACGAGAGTGGTGGTTGTATTGCTATAAATATTCGGAACAATACAAAAGAGAAAAGCTGAAAATTTATGACAAATGGTAAGATCATAGTTCTAGAGGGAATAGATAAATCGGGGAAAACAACTCAATCAAAGCTACTCGTGGATTATTTTAACTCTATGACAAGCCTTAATGCAGTGCAAATGAATTTTCCCAACTATAGTACCTTTAGTGGAATCGAAATCCATAGACACCTAAAAGGCAAGACATTATACAATCCGTATGCATTACACGTTCTGTTTACACTAAACAGATATGAAGAGAAGCCGCTCATTGAAAGATTACTCGATGAGGGATCGATCATAGTTATGAATCGCTACTATCAAAGCAATATTATTTATGGACTAGCGGATGGAATTACTAGGCATGAATGGCTTGAATCTCTCGACGGAGAGATGCCACAAGCTAATCTAATTATAATACTGGATATATCTGTAGAGGAATCTATGTCCAGAAATCTTAATCCAGATGTCAATGAACAAGATAAGAATTATCTTAGAAAGGTAAGAAGCTTCTTTATCAAATATGCCGACGCCTATGGTTGGAAGATTGTTGACGCAAGCAACAAGTCAAAGGAAGAAATCCACAGGGATGTGGTTAAAATTGCTGAGCGATATAAGATAATTTGAATTTAGAGTCCATCATGTCAAGCCATTATCCACTTGTTATTGCCCGCCCGTAACATTCAATGCATCTGACTTGTTATTTGATGAACTTGCAACTCTCTTTTTACTATTTACATAAGGACTAAGATTCATTACCAACATTTCTTAACTGTAAGGTTACCGAAAGTCTAGATATTCAGGGGTCAATGGCCAATCATTGACTGATTTCAGAGACTATTTCGCCATTCAAATTATCTATGAAATATGTGAAATTATTCTTCTCATCAGTTACTTTCCACACAAAATAATTGGCATTGTTTGTAGTTGGGTGAGAATCGCCTAAATATCGGCCTACATGGTTGGAATTGAGGTTTGTTTCGTAGAATGACCCATTTCCTTTTATATGCACAAATTCTGTAACAAAATGTTGGCGATCGGAGGGGGTTAGATTCCTATTATCAATCACAATTGAAATGGCGGTTTCCTTTGATATTGGCGTTCTACTAAGGGTAGGCCTTTCGAGTGAGGTAACTATCCCTATATAAACTAAAATTGTCACAAGGATACTAATGGTTACAGTTAGTGCAAATTTCTTATCAATTTTCATCTTATACTTCTGTTATGTATGCTAGATAAATTCATTGGGGAAATCTTGTTATTTGAAATTTTTCAAGATAGTAATAGTACAATTATTGTAGGAAGATGTGAAACATACAAAAGACGTGAATTTTAGTTCTAGTAAGTAATTCCTTGCTATATATTTCTGCAGGCGAATGATTGTCTGCCCATACCTTGATGCGCTAATTTTCAATCAATATTCTGACAGCATAAAGTGATCCATAGAGAATTACATGACCCAGTTTTATCATTTGAGCTCGATAAAGGGTTTAAGTTTGTTAAAATATTTCCAAACCATCTAGAGGACTTATGTTCACGAAATTATGCCAGTTTCATTGAGTGGTTGAATCCTCAATTTCGATACCATAGTTAGAGAACATCCATGTCAATCAAAGATTGTCACGTTCACCTCAATAAGTATGATAAAATAGGATCACAAGCAAAAATTTCACGTCACTTGAGAATGGACTAAATGCACTACTATCACTTAGACTATAGACATCCTGTACCACATGGGATCTATTACGTTGATCTATTGGAACGAACTGATATTCTTACCTGAGAAGCTCAATATTCGGCGTTCACCGAGCTAGAGATTGTGCACAATTAGAATTTGATTATTTTACTCAAATTCTTCCTCAGGAGATTCTGAAGGTGAGTTAGAATTATACAACCTTGAAGGTGAGAATCGACCCTAGCATTATTCTGGAGCAAATCCATGATAGTACGATATCTGAGTGTATTCATCTTTAGGCTTCATTTCTACAATTGAAATGAGATTGCCTTCTGGGTCTTCAATTATAGTATGTTTGCCGAATGATTCCTCAGCTGGTCTCTTGAAAAAGCTTGCCCCTCTATTCTCCAATACCTTGCAAACGCTGTCTAAATCACTTACATTAAATCCTATTAGCGTATTGCGACAGTCATCTAAACCTTGTTTGACACTTGAGAGTTTTTTCTTGTCTCTTTTAGGGTATAGTGCAAGAACTGTAGATCCTTCCTTTGTAGATAATTCTATCCAATCTTCAGATTCTTGTTTGACTTCCAATTCAAGGACATCTCTATAAAAGCTTATTAGTTTGGGAGCGTCTTCAACTAAAAGGATAATTGCGCTGATTTTTCCAAACATCTTAGCTGTGCCGCCATATCTTAACGTTTACAAGCTTAAAAGTATTTATCTGATTCCACAATAATGCTCTCTCAGGGCAGTAGGATATTAAGGTATTCTAAAGACGTCAAATATTAATATGAATTTTTAATTCCGACTGGTCATTTGATTTTTGCTCTACTTGAACAGAGCTTTCATTCTTTGTTCTGGCTTGTACTTCTTGACTATGTCAGATAAAGGTACCCTAGCTTTTTCTCCGACAATCTTTAGGTCGAGTTTTATTTTGCCGTTTTTATCAATGTCAATAATATTATACGTATCTTGGAAGATTCCTCTATACCTCCATGAACATGCTGTTCCTGCGTATGCTATCTGTAATCTTCCTAGATTCCACATCCAGGGCCTATGCTTATGCCCGCAAACAACTAGGTCAACCCCAGATTCCAAACACGCTCTTAGCATATCACCTGCATCCAATACGCCTACAAGGTTAGTGTACCCAGTATCAGGTATTGCAACTAAATGATGATGCATAGCTACTATTTTCACCCTTTTTCTCCCTCTGATCTCTTCTGAATAATTGCCCATCGTTTTCTCCATCCACAATATTTGCCGATGTCCCACTTCACCCTCATCTCTATCAGGCCGGGCAGTTCCTATTGTAAAAATTACGATATTACCATTGTCCAATTCCCAAACGTGTCTTGAAGTAGAGGGAAAGAACTTTTTGAACAATAGATATCCAGTGTGCCTATAGTCATGATTTCCGGGCAAGATGATGATATTTGGACAATCGAATCTTCGAATTTCATTTTGTGCCTTTTCGTACTGATAAATTATCCCTTCGTCAACCAAATCTCCTGAAATGATTATAGCGTTGGGTTTTAGCTCATTATTAATTTCATTGACAATGTCATTAAATGCATTCTGCTTAAAAAGACCCCCTATATGAAGATCTGAAATCTGAACAATCTGCATATTACGCTCTATGGTTTCTTGAAGGGGATTATTATATTAGACTAGCTATACAATTAGAAGACATATCAAGAGCGCATGAGTTCTTTTATCGGCTATATGTACTAAATATCTTTAGATTTTCATTAATAAACGGGAGGATCTTTGTTTCTATGGCCTGTTGTACTCCATAATCGACATCAAATGACAGCAACAGATAAAACTTCACCTTGTTGCGCTTGCTTTCATCGTCATCTCCGATAGCAACTTTTTGCTTACCGGTCGCCGTGTCGTCCTCAATGTAAATTATTGGAACCGTTGCACGAATAACATTCCGGTACTTACCGATGGAATATTCCTGTCTACCTAATTTTGATTCAAAATCCTCTCGTGTGGCAGAACGCAAGACTGACTGAAGAACATAATGGGAGGTTTCCTCTCTTGTTAGCAAGGGAATGAGATTATGTCTATAGGAGCTGGCAATCAGTGTTCCCAAGTGGTTCGCGATTCCAACAAAACGTATTTTATTGGAAATTCGCAAGACCCTATCACAAAGAAGATTTAAATCGTCTTTAGAAGTAGACGGTGATGTTGATGATGTTGATGATGATGAACTATCTCCAGCCATTCCTTTTGACTATACTACAATAAGATAATTGACATGCCTTATTATTGATTTGCAATCAACGGGACGAGGTGTCATACGTCACTATCTACTGTTCCTAAAGGATGCCAGATAACGTATCGAAACTCATGATAACCCAGGTGTCGATAGCTTTCATGCTGTTAAGATTAAATAGAGCAATTGGAGAAGGCATTTTACATTGACTTCTGGTGTGGACTTCTTTTGGTAGCATAAAGATGCCTGAAAAAAAGAGGAAACAACAAATAAGAGAAAAAGAAAAATGATGAATGTCCTATTTTACTGTTGGGATTCTCAATTCCTCTTCCTTTATCCTGTTTTCTTTTCGAATTGGTTTTCTGTTTGTGATTTTAGCGTCTCCCAGATCAAACATATAACAATCGCATCACATTCTATCATAACTTGTTATTGATGGCTTAAATAACTTTTTAGTCAAAGACAACTATATACCGCAGCCTGTTTAACTTTACAAACATTACAAAGGATGCGTTGATCAATCTAAAATGATACTGATTGGATTGGCTATTAATAACGTTAAAATCGCAGAGGTCCTCTCCTCCCTACGAATCCGAGCAAACCGTCTTTTGCAATTGGGAAGCGATGGATTAGCTTTGCATATTTCATTCAATTTGGAGTATTTAGTAGCCTAATCATCTATTTTTTGGTCTTTTTGAATGTAGACTTATTAATATTGCAGATGTTCAATGTTACATTCGTCCGAATGTGGGAGTAGTCTTAATGGAAGTCAAAATCATGTTTTCATCATTCTCTTGTTGTATGAGTCTATTATTTTGTCTAGTGCTGCGTCCTCCTCTTTAACAGCAGCTATAAACTCTTCCCCATACCCATAACACTTGATCATTTTTTGGATTTCCAAGTAATTCCTATTGTGATTAGCCTCAAGTTCTATCACCTTATGATAAAATGAATCGTCTAACGCACACTTAACTAGTATCTTTTGGATCAACAATCTGTTGTATCGACTAGCTGCAAATAATCCCCGAAATATATTCATCCTCTCCTCCTTACTCATTTTACCAATATCTACCTGATTAGGAAACCTAAATTCTAGCAGTGCTTTATCATCCTCGTCGGTCAACAAATCTTAGTTCTTAACCTACTCATTCTTATTACTTTTTGTAATGATGATGAAAAAGGAGTCTAATGTTAAAACCTTAGCCTGGTCATAGCAGTAATTAGTTTCAATATTGCATATAACGTTTTGATATCGACCCAAGATTACTTCAATGCATAGCATAGCAGTTCAAACATCGGTAATATAGTTTTCATATATGAAAGCATTTAGATCAAATGAAATGAAACCCTTGTAGAACTGGCATTTGGTTCCAGATTAGTGTGACTTGGAATAATCAGTGCCAGAAAGCGTCAAAAAGATCTACTGTGGCTGACCCTTGTCTTGATGGGCGCGATATTCTGGATCATTGGGATGCGGAGTCAGCGGCGTAATGGTGACCTTCATCCAGATATGAAGTGGTAACGAGTCGAGGACTTGGCGAAGCTCTGCCTCGTCGGCTGCGCTGAAAAGACCAATGCTGCGCCATTCACCTGGCTGGAGCGGCGGGCGCCATAGCCGGACCAATTTCCCTGCTTTGGCGAGATCAGCGGCGCGTATTGCCTCTGCCGCCCGCAATTCGTCGACTATCGCCAGACTAGTTCCTTCGGGAACCGTGGTGACCAGATCTGTGAGGTACTCCATGAGTTTTCCTGTCGCTCGCAAGGATTTAGCCATTTCTGTCATTGCTTGCTACGCAATCTCTGTGATTACCCGTTCGTGGCTCATCCTTCTATCGCGTCGAATGTGGCAACCATGCAGGGACAACCAAATATAGCGGAGGCTTACCCATAGCCCCTCGATGATGCTTTTTCGCTGGCTTAGCGAGCTATCGGTGTACCCAAAAATAGGTGTGATCTGCTTTGTGGTTGCTCGTCTATCTTATTGCCATACAAAATAAAATAGGAGGTGATGATGTTGATATATGTGTGTTTCATTTTGTTTAACTAAATCACTTTCCATAGTAGTAAAGAAGCTTTATTGTGTCTGCCCTTCATACAAGAAACCCCATTGGCCATCGCAATCAATGAGAGCTAGATACTCTGTCCAGGATATCTATAGTCTATCTGTCTTTCGAACTAAAGAATATCAGTGCCAAAACTATGGTATAGAAAGTAGGATTATTTCCTTAGTTGCGAACCTTATCTAGTTTCTTTTCAATGCACACATGAAAAGAAAAATATCAACTCCCTTTGAGAGAATGACAAGGGACAAGTCACACGAACCTTCTTCCAGGATAGAAAATAACCTGAAATTACTTTAGCTTAATAGGTACCACAATTTAATGATTCTATGATGAGGATGGTCTCTTAGATTAAGTACTATCTGAAGAGCACATATAAATGCCAAAATAAGTATTAGAACAATCGGAAGTAAGTTCAAGCCTAGAATTGCTACAGCTCTCACTTTCTTAATGTCCACTGCATTTCCGTTTGGAACAAGTCCACTATTCAGCTACAACAAGTAGTCCATTCCTCATCTTTCTTTTTTTTGATTCTATAAAATAGTAAGACTACTTTTTCTTATTGTTATAATACGACCATAGGTCCTTCATGACTAGGTTAAAGTTATCCTGTAGACCATCTAGTCTTGGACCCATTCTTTTATCTTCAAGATGAGTATCGATAACATGTCTGTATAAACCGTCAATCGCTTTTAGGTAAGCGTAAACATATGATTCCAATGGTATATCCCTTGCCGAACTTTAACGTCTTTCACGCTCTTCTCAGCTCTTTGTACACTATTTCACCTTTGCTAATTATGATTTCTTCTAGCGTTTCTTTTTCATTCGACATCTTATGACTAGATAAATTGGACATAAATATAAAATATCATGCACCCAATAACCATCCTTGAGACTGAACAGTAAAAATTTAACTATGCTCTCTTGGAATACTAGCCTGGTCTTTGCCCCTGTATCTCCCAATTGCGAGAAATGAATCATTGAGCTCCTTCCCCATCAGCATACCCCTAATCAGTGTGCTAGTGCAGTAGTAGTAGCTAAACTAAGCTATAATCGCGGTACACTTTATATAGAATAACTAAACGTCGTCATTGCTCAACAAGATGGCAGCTTCGAGTTTGAATGAAGCCTATATAAGTTATATTTGTGAACTAATCTACACGACTTAACAACTTGATTATATTAGTTACCTTTACAGAATACCCTTAGAGTTGCCAGAAAGCATAAGCCTAGTTTGTTTATCTTTAACCATAACACCTGTACGTTCTACTTATAAAGTGATAATTTCATTCTGAATTATGAAAAAATCAAGATCATTGAAAAGTATTCAGCTGACTCAAATATGTGTAGTTGATGAATACGCTGTACGCTGGAATTCCCGCGATGAAGCTGTGCGTTAAGAAATAACAATATACTTGATATGACGTATTTTCCGTTAGCACTTAACAAAAAAAGAGAGGGTAGGTTAGCTTAATTTTTATTCTTCTTCAGAAACTTGGCCTTGTACTCCGTCTATTGCTACTGCGTTCTCTTCACCTTGAACTTGTGAGCCAATGTTTTGACAGAAGACGTTCAATGGTAATTCACCATTTCCACATGCGTTGGCTTGTGAGACTGCTTGATTCTTGCCATAATGTTTCTTTCCGTCTGCAAATGCACTGTCTGTTGCAAGAGCTGTTGCGCCAATGAGCATTACTGCCATTGCTGCCTATAGCTACCATGTATTTAGTATTCATACTAATAGCAAACTGAAAATCGAGTTTATCTACATTAGGCAAATTCAGACCCTAGTATAAATCTGATATTTTTTCTATTAGAGCTGCAATAGTCAGCTACAGGGTCAAAGATTCTTCGTGAGACCACTATTGTTTGAAAGGCATTACCTTCTTCTTGGCAATTCATCATACCAACCGATCAGACCTTTACATCTGCCACAAGAAGCTCCGTTCTTGAATCATTCATATTAGAAAATTCTGTCATTTTTAATCATACTAAGCCATTCTCCTTCTTATAACAGTAGAAAAGGGATAGAATGCACAGAAGAAAAGGAATGAAAAGGGATCGGATCTACGTTTAGCAAATGTAAACGCAGATAGATATCATAGTTACTGAGTTACATCAAAATGTTATAAATGTTATATCCCTAAAGTAACTATATTGGAGGTCCATTGATATTTGTACGTATGAATAAATCTCAAAGCCTCGCATTAGTTGCGATAGGAGTAATAGCAGTACCTACTAGTCACAGCGGCAGTAGCTGATCCGCAAGACGTCATGGCTGGTAAAAAACACAAAAAACATCATCATCATGATGGCGCAGCTGCCGCAGCAGCAGCAGCAGGAAACTCGGCAGCCGCTGCAGCAGCAAGTGGCCACGGCGCAGCCAGCAGCAGCAGCAGCCGGCGGTGCAGCCAGCAGCAGCAGCAGCCAACTAAAATAGCAGCAGTCACTTGAAAGGGTTGTCAAAACCTTTCTCTTTTTTCTCTGCCTTCGGAAATTTAAGCACTTTCATCGGGAACGTATAACTGATAAAAATATTAGATAGAGGGCGACAGAGACACTCAACATATCTGGTCTAACACGTCAATACAGAAGTGTAGAAATTGTTGAGTTCCTACTTAGTGTGATAAGGTCGCATTGAATATAGGCTTTCTCAAACATTGAGATATAGAAATATGCTTCTACTGGCATCTATGAAGTCAGTTTTATAGGACAAGGTTTTGTCAATTACAGGTGCAGTAGACAAGGTTCGGATTGGCTTTCCTGCAAGTACTATATTGCAGCAGCTGGAGTTATCGAGAGTTGGAATTGGTAGAGGTACGTTACTAAAGTCAGGAATTTCGAAAACGTACGACGTTACTATACCTATAAGCATATCAACGGGTATAAAGAATCCCGGCAATCCAAGCACTTCCTTTACTGCTACTACACCCACTAGAGATACGCTCTGGAACTGTGATAGATGGTTCCTCGACAACAAATGTATATAGCGTTAGACAAATTGGTACATCTGATATAACCACTGAAAAGCTAGCCAATAATGCAGTTACTGGAAATAAAATAAAGGGTTTAGACTCTCTTTTACTACATGAACCGATGCGGACGCCGAACAGGGTGATATCATTTACCCTGAGCGATAATATTTGACCGTATTATCTATGTTTAACGCAGTGGCAATAGATATATTGACGATTAAATACAAGCTCGGATATTTAGGTCATGTCTATGTCTACAACTCAAACAAACAGGGCAACTCTAAAAGACCGAACTGCTGAGATGTCATTGCCACTCAGACTACAACGGTGATCCTTATTATTTATATACTATAAGGTGAAAGAATCATGAGTGGTAATGATTTCTAATATTTATTCTAATAACAGATTCACGACACCTTTAGTTTTGACGGCAGTAGTAACATCAGTTCTTTCAATTTCCCTAATGCTATCGGTACAACCAATAAGTGCTATACAACCAGTCAACCAATTTCCTCAATTGGTCGCTCCTCCGACAAAATTAACTTATACAAGCCTTGGCGGCGATCTGAGAGGATCGATAGAAGGACTTCTTAGTGACCTGACAGATATTGCCGGTTCGACTGGTGGACAGCTTTCGGGTAAAATTGCTAGCTCGGAGATCAATTTGAATAACGGAACTGTAGATAAGGTATTGTTCGGAAATTGGTCTCTTGACTCAGAGCAAGGTAATAGTCCTATTTTGCTTGTGGATTTTGACGTACTGAGCAATTCCAGAGGTATTCCCCTGAAGCAAGTTGCAGCAGAGCACTTCGTGATTAGCAACCTAACTGTAAATTCTATGCAACAAAATGATGGAAATATGGAAATCGGGGGTTCGGTAAAGGTAATTAAACAACTGGGAAACCAACAGCAACAAGTGTGGAATGATGTCGGAGCGAGACTATCACTAGCAAATAAGGTTCTGCTCTTAACCTTAGATGAAAACTCCGAACCAGGACAAATATTCGCTCAGAGTCCAATTGTAGGCTTTGTAGCACAATCAACTTAGGCTATTCCAATACCACATATACCGCCAGTATTCACTACTTAAGATAATAGTGAATCATTTCCAGACATCCTTCCACATGTCTTTACGAATCTCATTGCATTTTTAACTTTGATAACGGTTGCCACGCCTGCCTCATCAGAATATAGAACTCCAAAGTAACAAATACAACTCGACAAGAAAATAAAGAGAGTAGGAGATACGCTCGCATCTATGGGTTGGCTAACCTCCCGCGGTACACCATCTGCATGTTAATCCCATAAAGGGTAGCATACTAATAAGGGCTGTACCTACAATCATTCCGATCACACAAATGTTGTATTTTGTTGCTTTGAACATATTGATTGTACATAACTTGGAAGGATTACTACTCTACTCAATTATCGTTTGAATAAATCAGGAGTTGACAGAACAAATCAGAAACAAGTATGAACTGAATCTTCTGGGAGAAAAGAAGAAAATACATTGTTTACTTGGGGACCGAGGTCGAGTTGATACAAATCAGACTACATCTCATTCTTTCCACAACTACTATGGAGTGACTTTCGCAAGCTAATCTGCTGAATCTGTATGAGAACCAAGTCATATTTTAGGTATTTTAGATATTAACCAATTTATGAGATCCTCGGTATATCTTAACGAATGAATGATACATTGTTTCAATATCCTTGAATACTACTCATATCGTGATTATACTAGGGTTAAAACCAGACTAACGCTAATTACCACTTATGGAATCTTGTGCAGAAACTCTGATTGGAATCAACAGGATGTTTGGAATCGGATATGAAGTAGTATGAGCCACACGCTACCCTATCATAACGATACGGTCAGACCAGGCTACCCTAAAACAAGCGTAAATAGAAAAAAGAGAGTATACATTATGTATTTTGTCGTTATTGTAATAGGGGCAATAGGATCATTGGGGATGGCTGTTGGATTTTTTAATTATGGGGGATTGAGTCCTACAAACGATGATCAGGCTAGGACATCAATTTTATCAGATCCACTCGATATGGGAGAATTAAAAGGAAAAGTAATTAATCATAATACGTTATCTCCCGGTGGGGCTACCGTCTTAGCATATAAGAGCTCTGGATTTTCTTCCTCATTTAAAAAAAATGGCGAAGACACTATAAAATCTAGAATTTCGATCGATAATACTTTCAACCTTCATCTGCCGTCTGGAGTCTATAATTTGATCGTATTTTATCATGATGGAACACACGATGTAATCAAGAATCTTGTAATATGGCCCAACACAACCAGAACCCTTTTAATTAATTACTGATCTGATTCTAAGCAAAACCTGACCTGGGTTTGACACCTCGTCATAATTAACCAATATTTGAGAGTCCTGAAAGAAAGGCATATCTTCAATTATTCAAGGGATCATAAGTTCACAAGTTCATGTGTTCTTATGTACTTATGTTAAAATGTCCAAATGTCCAAATGTTCAAATATTCAACTATTACAACTTTGGCTTAACCTTTGATAAGTTTCATCTATTCATTGTATATCTTCATCTTATCATGAGCCCAACCGATAACATCGTAGCACGCACTTGCGTTGATTTGATTTATGTTTGGATTGAAGATTTTCCTCATCAATATTAGTAATGCATAGTTGAAGCCCATTGTGATTTATCACCACGAGTGCTGACATAGGTTATTTAATAACATATGTCATTATTATTCTATGGTTGAATCTGCGCAAACAAGATTATTCGGCTTATGCAGGAAGAGAGTAGAGAACATGCCAATTATTCTAATAATACCAATAATTTTGTTACCCTCTGTTATCGTGATAATGGCGATCTCGTATCCGTATGCAAATGCTGTCACAGAGAACGACAGCAACGTAGTAGAGATTGATGTCAAGTCTCCTTTCAAAGGCGCTGATGGGGAGATAAAACTGATGGGAGTCGTTCATAACACCGGAGATGTGCCGTTAGAGGTTAAGCTCGGCGTAAATACAACAACAACTACTGGTAAGGCAACTGAAACACTGGGAATGGCAGAAGCTGCTCCATATAGTAGGGTTCTCTATCCTTATAGCGTTTCGCCTTTCAAGTTTTCAATCAAATCAACAGATCCACAAAGCCAGGCTACATTAAGCGGAATTGGAAAACCATTTATAACTGGTTTCGAGAAACTATCTACTCCAAACTATGACGGCCTAGTAATTTTGAACTACACTAATATTCCGTTCGGAGAAAATGCTGCTCTTGTCGGAACCGTCAAAAATTCAGGTCCATTCGAGCTACGGAATGTTGCCGTGTATGCATCCGCCCATGATAAGAACATGGCACAGGTCGATTCAGTAAAGAGTAACATAATTCCGATCTTGGAGCCTGGCCAGGAGATGACCTTTACTGCAACTCCAGATCCTACCAGGGAATCTCAAATAAAGTATTATAGTTGTGCGGGCGTTGATATCAATCCTCAAATGAATAAATTAATAATAGATGGTGATAAAGTGGTACGTTATGATCTTGAAGGACCAGTTGCGATTAGAGACCTAAAATATGATAATGCAAGTGACAGTATGTTATTTGGGGTAAAGCATTATAATCCGGATGGAGGTCCCTTGGCTATCAAGATGGCTTCTAATGAATATCCTGGTAGTCAGAATCCCCTGTCTATAATGCTTGACGGAAAAGACCTACCCATTGAAAGAACCGCAACAAATGACAATGGAAAGGTACTGACCATGAATATCGCAATACCTCCAAAGGAACATGAGATTCAGATAATAGGAATAAGTGATTTAGTTTCCTAACTATTCCTTTTATTGATTAGAGATACATTAATTCTGGTATTACATTTCTTTAACGACATCAGCGAACAATTTTAATGCTCCTAGATCAAGGGGATCTTGAAATGCTAACAGAAATTGGTTGATCCCTATATCTGCGTATTCCTTGACTCGTGTTGCCACTTTTTCTGGTGTACCTATCAAACCATGTTTCAGTATTTGACTATATGAGCCAGGACCTCTCTCCATGATAAACATCTTTTTCTTATATTCCAATTCCGAATCCGAATCAGCAATAATCACATCTAGCTCCCGCCCTCTCTTCCTGTGTATACTCTTTCCCTCCCTTTCCCGCCAGAAGAAGAATTACTGAGCATAAAAGAATCGAAAATTGGAAAAGTTGAACCAGTAAACTATATCCGCAATCATTCAGAATTTTGGACTGAAGAAAGACTCAAAAAAGAAGCCCATAGATTTAAAAACGTAGCAACTACTCTTGGAAAAACACGTCTCGAAGCAGAAGATGGCACTCCATTATATCTCAATGTTCTTGATATAGATAGTAAACCAATCTTTACAATATTGAGCATAGTAAGTGACAAATATGGAAAAGATTGCTTTTTTCTAGACAAAACTTGCAAGTCGACTTTTGTGACCTGGACTAAAAAGAGATATGGACGACATATTTTTTGGTTATCTAAAAAGCAGTATGAGCCGATCATTACCAGTGAATGTAAACCTGGACACAAATTTGAAATCAAGACTAACTTTGGTTTAGTAGCTCTTCCAGAAAGTAGACATAGAGACAATCCTAATTTTCACTATCAAAAGATTGGCATAGACAAGATTCGAAAGAAATGGACAAATGTACGATTTCTTAATGGAAACTCTCAAAGATTGCTTAAAACCTAAGCGTGATAAAAAAACAAACTATTATACAGAAGAGAGTACAAGTTGGTCAAGAATCAAACTAAATGATGAACAGATACATTCATTATATCAGTTGTTATATCCATGTTACACAACGGGCTATAGAGATGAAATAATATATGGTTTGTCTGGGTTATTGCACAAGCATCACATAGCGATCGAGTCATCTATGTCACTAGTACAAAAACTGTCTATCAATGATGAAGAAAGAGATAGCCGGATATCAATTTTGCATTCTACATATCAGAAGAATCCAAAAGAAGTCAGTGGATACCAATATCTTCTCTCAGTTTTGGAAAATGTGGTAGAAGGCGGTCTAGCCTCCGCAAAAAACATTCTAAGAAAAATTGTAAACATAATTTCTGTTAGAGACACTGATCAAGACATAATTACTAGTCTCACTGAACAAGTCATGACCGAATATTCTCTTAAAACAATGAGAGATAATGAAGAATTGTACTATTATGATACTGGTCTGGGATTATATCTAAGGCTTGGTGATTCAATCATTAAAGAATATTTAGAGATTTTATATCCAAAGATCAAGACACATATGGTTAACGAGATTATTCAAAAAATCAAACGAAGAACATATGTAGATAGGGAACAATTCGATAATAATATTGACATAATAAATGTTCAGAATGGACTACTAAATATCTGGACTGGCGAACTTAGAGATCATTCACCAGACTTTTTGAGTATTGTTCAATTACCACTAAAATACAACCCGAGGAGTAGATGTCCAAATATTGGAAGATATCTGAGACAAGTATTACATCCAGAAGATGTACCTACAGCTTTGGAAGTAATTGGGTACACTTTATACCGAACTGCAATATACGAAAAAGCTGTCATGTTGCATGGAAACGGGGATAATGGCAAGGGCGTATTTATCAAAGTGTTAGAAGCATTTGTCGGTTGGCAAAACTGTAGTCATGTACCGTTACAAGATCTGGATAATGACAAATTCTCAACGGCTGATTTGCATGGAAAATTAGTAAATACTTTCGCTGATCTTAAATTTCAAAAATTAATGGCGACCGGCAACTTCAAGACTCTAGTGTCAGGTGATTCAGTCCGAGCTCAAGAAAAATATGGTAAACCATTCAGCTTTAGAAATTACGCCATACTCATCTTCAGTACAAACAAAATTCCCGATTCGGATGATAAGAGTTATGCATACTACAAGAGATGGCTAATCTTGTCTTTTGAAAAAGTTTTTCAAGGGACATCAAAAGATACCGATCTCATAAACAAGTTGACCATACCAGATGAGTTATCTGGACTGCTCAATCTGGCTTTAATTTCGCTAAAACAGTTAAAGAAAGATGGCGGATTTAGGGACATTTCAGTTGAGAAAGTGAGAAAAGAATATGAGTACAATTCGAATACAGTTAAAGCATTCTTGGATGACAGATGTGTTATAGATTTGACTGCGCCAGATTATATCATATCGACTGTTCATCTGTACAGTGATTACTGGAATTTTTGCCAAGAAAAACGAGCGAGACCATTAGAGAATAATGTATTCGGTTCTAAACTAAAAGAATATGGCATTGAGAGAGATCGTATGAGAAGCCAGGGAGACAGAGAGTATTATTACTTTGGTGTAACGCTTCGAAAAGACTTGCGGGGCCAAAATCAATCTCTTTTTAACAACTAAAAGCCAGAGATTAACTAGACCATTTTAGATTATTTACAACTGAAATTCGAGGCTCAGTATAATATATAATCTGTCTGCAGTGTCCCCCTTAGAACCACTATCTCTTTTCTATTTTCTATATATTATCTTCTACTATACTATATCTTATAATTTAATCTAGTTATTACGGGGATAGATAGTGATTGACCACTAGGGACACTAGGGAACCACCATTTATTGAAGCAGGACGAGCCAAAAAATGGATTTGAAAGCTCCTACCATATTAGTGGAAATTGGGAGAATAGCAATTGGTCGCGGTACGATTCAAGAAGATATGAACCCTGAAATCTAGATATAGATATATGACCAATTTCAGTTTAGCTCGGGCTATCGATATGGGGGTCTTGAGAGTCAGTGATGTTTCAATTCTGCCAACACTTCGTGTAAGTACTCTTTCGCTTCTTGCTCACTGAGAGAAGATCTGACTTGTAAACTAAAACACGGCATAAAATATCGAAGTAATTAGACGGGTACGAAAGCAGAAATGAAATCTAATATAGAATAGTTATCTAATTTATCTGAATTAACCGAAAAATACTTGTTAATAGAGTACATATCGCGAACAAACATGTTTCAAACTCGCTACATAAAGTACGGCACATTATCGGGACTTATACTGCTCTGTACAATTATTCTGGGCACTACTGAAGATAGTCAGAGACTGGTATTTGCACAGATAACTCCGGCACCAGCACCAGAAGATAGCGGCAGTCACGCATCAAATACTGATGGCAGTAATAGCAATGATGATTCTTCTGGTTCGGCATCTGGTTCCAATGACGATAACAATGATAGTGACGGAACTTCCAAATTCAGAAGATTTATCATCATCGAGTGAAGATTCTGATTTATCTGATCCAGATGACAGCAGTGATGCTGGGCAGGGCACTACCGAAGAGCCAGATAATGATATGACAACTTCAGAAGAAGAGACCAATCCATTATTGGAAACCATAACGAATAAAGTCACTAATGAATTAGCGAGCAAGCTGGGATAACCGATCAAGGATTCTAAAAATTAAACCCCATATTTTTTTGATATTTGATTTAATTGCTATTGTGCTTAGCGTATTAGTTACACCGCTAAAAACATTTCAGCAAGAATTTGCAGTTTTCGCATGTGTACGCCAACTTATCGAAGCTCGAGCACAATTCCATAATGCCATAACAACGCGGGCATTCTGTCTCCATGTCAAGTTCAGACACCGCCGGCTCTTCTTTTTGCTCCGGTAAATTGGATTCTTCTAATGCTTCAAGAGCATGATTTCTTTCCGGTTCCGTTTTTGGAGGGACTAGTTTAGCATGGCTTTGTCTGGACATATCTTACTCTTATCAAAAATGACTATTATATGAGTGTGACTTGTAAGTGGGGGAGAGAGGTGTACATGTATATTTTCCAATATTTTAAGTTTCATACACGTAGTCATTTCTTTGGCTCAATTGCATGGTATTCAAACATGTGTAAGATTGTATCATAAATGATTGTTTCTTCGCCGATTCCATAAATAGTGCAATTACAGTCAAGTCCGACATCTTGGCAGCGAACACAAAAATTGTTGTATACAATTTTCATATGCTTGGGACATTTGATTAATGCAGTAAAATTTGTTATATTTACAGTGTGATGTATTGTACTAGCAACTACGATCTAAGAAATCTAAGTGTGATTGATACTAATAAAATAGCGCCAGTAACTAGTTGATTGTCAAATACTCGCTATACTTACCCCGCTCCCGGGGTCTACAAGTTACTGCTAATTTTATTAACAAAGAGTCAAGAATAGTTTAACATATACTGTCGTGATGCACATGACTAGCCGTCTGAAAGAAGTTGATATGGAAGAGATCCCAGATATCACTAGCGATTTGATTAATAAGTAAAAAAATTGAATATTAACTCGGTTTATCAGTTAGCAGTCCAGAATCCGGCCGAACTTGCATTAGAGTTTGAAGATACGTCGCTTAGCGCCAAGTCAGCTTCTACACTCATCGCAAATGCCAGAAAAATTCTTATTGATAACAATGTATGTCCGAAGAGTTTCTAACTGCAGATGATTTGTTAGAAAAGCGGAACAAACTATCTAGATATGCAACTGGTTCTGAAGACTTCGATAACTTACTAAATGGGGGTTTTGAAACCCAAGCGATCACTGAGCTGGTGGGGGAATTTTCGTCCGGAAAATCTCAAGTCTGTCACACGTTATGTGTTTCCGCAAGCAAACTTATCGAAAATAACCCGGACGGTGACGCGGGGAACATAATTTTCATAGATTCGGAGAATACTTTCAGAGCTAATAGAATACATCAAATTGTGAGCAACGGGGACTTGACCCATTACCCATTCTAGAAAAGATCTTTCATTGTCAAGTCTATAGTAGCGAACATCTAGAGTCAATCATAGATGATTTGGATAAATCAATTGAGCAGTACAATGCCAAGATTGTGATAATAGACAGCATAATAAGTCTTCATAGAGCCGAGTTCTCTGGACGCGGAACACTAGCAGAACGACAGCAAAGACTTGGAAAGATGCTAAACAAGTCAGACGATATGCTGATATTTACAACATAGCGGTTGTGATAACCAACCAAGTAGTGTCGTACCCCGACGGCACGCATCCGGGATTTGATTCCATGAAAGCGGCTGGTGGGAACATAGTAGCTCATGGCTCTACATATCGAATATTTCTCAGAAAATCTGGCAAGAACAGAGTGGCTACAATGGAAGACTCACCCTGCCAACCATATCAACGAGTGAAATTCTCAATCTCAGAAAGCGGAATCCAAGATGCTAGTTCTTATAAAACAGAAGAGAGTGATTCGGGTTGGTAGAATCTTTACATTATAGTAAGTATGATGAGAATGCCCGTAATTCTAGTTCTCAAATACTTAGTAATTTATATCCAGATCCAAAATCTCTTCCAACTCCACCGGCTTTACGTGAGCCGATTCCATCTGTTACATTATCTGAGCTCGAAGCTGGAAAATATACTTCAATAACGGTGAGAATTGCATATATCAGAACTACCGAAAAGCCAGATGCTCTTGGAGAGAAAATTGTCTTTACCGGCGTGCTTGAAGATTCTACATCTAAAGTATCATTTGTTAGCCATAAGATTGCGTATCCACTCATTCGGGATTCAGCTTATAGAATTCATTCAGCGTACGTTCATGAATTTCCAGACCGATCTTTATTAGTAGTGATAACAGAATTCACTAAACTAGAGCCAAAGAATGTGGAAGATATCCGTGACTTTACATGGATTCCAAAGATCGGGGCTATCAATAGACCAGTTAGACATATCTTTTTGAATGGAACTATTTCAACTATACATAGCACGTCTGGTCTAATCAAGCGCTGAAACAAATGTAGATCACTGATTCTGTACGACGCTAATAAGTGTCCCAATGAGTGTGGTATGGGCTATGCGTGGGATCTTCGGATATCAAGCAAGTTGTATGATGGGTCGGGCGCAATCAAAATGGTCTTGACCAAAGATTTTGCTGCTAAAGTGTTACAGCGAAACTTGAGCCAACTCATCTTAAATGCTTCATTGAATCAGAATAGTCAACAAGAACAAACTCAATCGAATAATAATTCTATCTCAACTCTCACTATAGAAATTCCATCTTCATTTGACGTAGAAGAAGCAGTTCTTCCCGATTCTGTCTCGCCATCACTCTATACAAGATCTGATAAGTTAATTGTATCTAACGGCCCAAATCTGGTCTATTTCTCAGTAAATGATACTGACTTGAAAGCTAAATTTGCAGAACTGAATGTTAGACATCTCGATGCCAATGGAGTGAATCTATGGAAGATACTAAAATTATCAGAAGATTGGTTGAGCGCGCGATTTCAATGAGCGTTCAAGATACTACAGAAAAGCGGATGAGACATGGAATATATCTACTTGAAGATCCAATTTCACTTTACAGATGCGAAAGAGCCAAGCTATATTTGGGATTTTCTGTGGATGTCAGAATCAATACACAACAACAATACCGACACAAGCTGCAACTGACCATAGAACTAAGTCCACATGCTTACGTTCGGGAAACCGTACTCGACTACATTAGAATGCGAAGAGAAGCTGGTGCTACCGCAAACGCGGTCATTCGCATGCTACTAAACTATCGAAGTAAAGTAATTGTAATCCGACTGGGCATTATGGTAGTATAGTTGACGTAATTTCTAGAAAAGCGAGCCAGCAAATAGTATCTGAACTAGATAATCGAAACTTGGTCGAATTTTGGAAGCAAGTTTATGACATCGAGATCTCACCCGATGAGATACCACTTCTAAATATTAAGATGTTGAACTCTGAGAACACTTTTACTTACCCTGCTAGCGTCTGTTACTTCGGCCAAGAATCATTGTATATTCCGGCTTCAGTTCAGAAATTCATTGAATACAAACAGTCAAGGCTTATTCCAAGAATGTATGATGTTGTTAAAAAAGCGGTTAAAGATCTGAAGATTGGAGATGACATAGAAATTCATCCGATCAGTGACGTGTATCGGGTGAATAACAGAGAAAATATGCGGCGACAAATACTTGAAGAAACTAGAAAGAAGCTTTACGGTAGAAATATTCATGCGCGTGGTTCAGTCATGTACGTCCATGATGAGCTGTGGTTTTTTCCGAATCAGCTTCATATTTCTTAGTGATAAAATGTCACAATCAGCCAACTCATCCCAGGTCTATTTCTCCGCAATGAAATGTGCTCTCGATCTGTTAGACCAGCAAAATACCTTACAAAAAGATGTCTACCGGATCGGCAGAGATTGATTCGCTGGTAGACGGGGTCCAACAGGGTTCATTTTACTTATTCTATAGTAGTCACGAAAATCACTATTCTCGACTCTCTATTATATCGGCAATTAATCGGGTGCGTATTGCCAAAAAGCAAGAAGAAGAATGGCTTTGAGTCTATTGCAATGCTTTGCAATAATATCGACTTCTCTATAAATAGAAACAAGCATCAATTATTAAATCCAGAAAAGATTGCAATTACATCAAAATACGCAGGGATAGAGCCGAAAATTGTGTTCAAGAATTTGTATGTTCATACTGCATATAACGTAGAACATCAAGTAACAATTGCAGAAGAAATTGCTAGCAAGATAGAATCAAATCCGGACATTAAACTTCTTGCAATAAGAGATCTAACCAAGTTTCTTGCCAGAGATACAAATGCAAGTGATGATGCTAATACACTAAAGAAGACTCTGGGAACAGTTTACAGAGCGTGCACTAAAAATAAAGTTGCCATTGTCGCAACGGGAGAATGTAATGTTGCTAATAATGGATTTATTCCCAAACCGGCCGGGGGAATGTATCTAAAACATACGGCAAATATTATCGTGCATATTAAACCAAATTTCTGGTCTACAACCAACAATAGTACCTGTAAGTCCATCTGTCTCATTCAAAGCATCTATGATTAAGCATCAGTATCAGAAAACTCCCAAAGCAGTTAACTTTTACGCCAGAAGAATCGGTAAGCGAATGAACCCAATGCTATACATATTGGATTGAATTTTCATGGGGAGAATAACACCAAGTTTTAGACAGCTTTACGAAGAAACAATTGCCGAACTAAAATCCGAACTTCAATCGGCCATGGTTGATCTGGGTCATAAAAGCGCATTTGATTCATTACTAAAAGACGCGTGGAGTCGCGAACAAGTCGCTATGGGTAACTCCACTCTGCCGACTGTTTGCGATAAATTAAATCTGATCGCTTCAATTCATAATAGAAAGATTACTGCCCATTGGCTAGAGAGTTGAAAGACAAAGATTCAAAGATAAATCAGTTTTCAGGCAGAATAGGTGAACTCGAAAATACCGTAAAGATCATTATGGATAAGTTAAAAACTGAACCAAATGATCTTGACATACCAACATAGCAAGAAATGGTTATTCAAACTGCAGACGGCTGGATTCTAGATGTTATACAAGACTCTGCTACTAGCGATATTAATGTACTCATTAAATTACAAGATAGTAATCTAATCAGTTTCAAGCAAAAACTCAAAGATTATACATTATATATACAGCCAAAAACTACTTCAGCTGGAGAAGATCTCTTTCAGCAACTATCAAGAAATGACGAAATAATCAAGAAACTATTTTGGGATGAAAAGTATATTGATCTTACTGACAGGAACAAGACACAATTAATAGGAATAGTGCTAGAAAATATCCAATCACAAGACTATCAAAAGTTCATCAAGAAATTGGCGACAGATTCTAGAGTTACGTTCTTTGTTTAATACGGAATTGTCTGTCATTCATCAATTTATTTACAATCAACTAAGAATTGCGCCTATAAGCAAGGTTAGAATTGATTACGATGAAAAAGAGTTGATAACTATTTCGAAAGTAGACGATAGTCAAGAGATAGCCATGCCCCCGTTCAAGATCATGCATGTTAGGATCGGGGATGACAATAAAAATGACGAAATAACATTCAAAGTTAGACTCGAGAATGGAACATCAGACGTATATAATGAATTGTCCTATGAGAACTTTATTTCGTGTATCAAAGAAAATAAGTCAAACATTGCAATCATATACGAAGATTACCAATATGATTATGACATTGCTAACTCAATAGATAATATAATTACCGAACACTGTAATCAAACCGTAGTCATACATAGCCGTGACACGGTTGAAGATGTTTCTCCTGTTGAATTAGTTGAGAAAGCGCGATTCAGTTATCTACCTATAAAGCATGCTTCGAAGTATGGCATGTTAAGACTTATCGATAGTAGAATTACATACGAATTACTTCAGAGAGATTTTGTTGTCCCAAAGCGGCAGTCAATATCTAAGCATCACGAACAAATCAGGACGCTAAATGATATTATAGAAATGGATAAAGGCTGGAATGATTATATCTCCTGAGATTGGTTTGCATGAGAATGTAGCGGTCTTGGATTTTAACGATGAATATGCAAACATAATTACAGGACATAATATTAGCTACGAGAATCTATCTCATGATGGCTTTACAATAGATGACCAAACATCTTTACTTCCATTAATTGTACAAGAACTTGTCGAAAGACGTGTTTACATGAAACAATTTCTAAAGACCCAACAAGCAGACAGTATTCTTTACTCTAACTGTGAAGCCCGCTTAGATATACTAAAGCAAATACTTGTTTGTCTATATGGCACGTCCGGATCGATATGGAATAGATACAGTAATGTGCGAGTCTTTGAAGAGATAAATAGACATGCAAGACTGATATTACTAAAGACGAAAGATATCGTGCAGAAAGCTGGTTTTGAGCTGATCTATGCAGACACTGATGCAGTTTTTCTTAAGAAAAAAGACGCAACAAGAAAAGAGTATGAAGAGATTATGAATGAACTTGTAAGCGCGACTGGTCTCCAAATGACTTTAGATTTTCATTACAAATTCTTAGTGTTACTATACATAGAGGCAGACGAAAAGATGGAAGCTCGTAAGCACTATTATGGACTCACATACGAAAACCGACTAATTACTCGGGGCATCGACACGCGCAGACATGATTCCCCTATGTTCATAAAAGAATTTCAAAGAACTTTACTCACACAGTTATTTAATTGTAATAGTTCCGAAGAAGTTCAAACAGTGGGCTATGAGCATGCTCTCATGTATATCACTGAAAGCATTGATAAATTAATGGATGGTAACGTCCAAATAACAGATTTAGTTATCTCCAAGTTACTACGACAGAATATCGAGAAGTACAGAAGTTTATTTCCCCATGTTTCAGCAGCTATTAGATTGAATGTATCCGGAGTCACTACTAACCGCGGGGACAATATTCAATACATCCACACAGACTCGAATCATACAGACCCGCTCCAACGAATAACACCCGCCAGACTAATCTCTTCTGAAAATTATGATAAGGAGAAATATGTTGAAATGCTACTCGACTCAGCGGAAGCCGTGCTATCTATATTCGAATTTAGTCGGTCATTATTTGGGTTTGACAGAAAGAAAGCGTACCATTGGTGGGACGAGATATATCAACAACGCGAGCGAGATATTGAGTCGGCAAAAACAGAATTATGAAATTGGAGTCTATAGATGAGTCTATTTCCAGATGTTTTTGTGTGTCAATAAAACTTGGCCAAGAACATTATGATTTTCAATAAACTGTCTCGGCAGCAATAGCGAGCAAGCTCGGACAAAGTTTGTAATATGATTAAAATAAACAATCAGTCAGTCCGTCTAGTCAACTGACTAGGATGATTTTTATCTATAAACTTCTATTTGTCCATTACTAACTGACTAACATCTGGATCCTCACTTTTACGAGTCGCAAATTATATTAAACTATATTAGACTGGTAATTTTCGAGAGTGGGCAGCCGAGTCTCATAGGCGGTTTTGCAAAGTCAAGCAAATGATCCATATTTCCTTATCCTTGTCACGCATATTTTTTGAATGATGTTTGAACCACTTCTCAAACAATCCATCAATAAGTCGACGAGTTCATTTGAATAAAATTCAATCAACAAAATATGTGAGCAAGTTCAAATATTTACATGTGCTAGCATGGTCTATATATCATGCTCTAGAAGAACTAGAGTTACCAATATAAAATATTCTTCTCCAATATCTATTAACTAATTTTATAGACTCAAATATACTGTCCCAATACGAGACAGACAAGTTAATTGAATTATATTTTATCTCATCGCTGAGTTGGTTTTGTATGTAACCATAACAATCATCATTCAAAGCTATCTGAGAAGAATTTGGGATGTGTACCAATTTTCGTATATCATTATTGTTTTGAGTAGAAGCACTGCGGCGATGTGTATGAATTCTTTCATCAGTAGACATCGAGCAAGATGAGCATACGAAACGTAATACATCCTGGCAGATATCACAATACGAATGTGGTATGAGAGTTGCTCCACATCGTACACAAACAGTCGAACCCATACGCTCCGGCAATCGCTATCAGATCTTTTATGTATTCAGGAACAAAGTTATCGAAGTAGTTTAATGTCTTTGCTCCTATTTTCGAATTATTAATACACTTTTTTAGATGGTTTCTTACTGGTTCCTGATCGTCTCTATCTCGAACCAGTCAGGTGTTCGTTCTAGATGAGACAACGCCTAACTTCGCACTTCGTATTACAACGTCGGCTACAACTAGATATTAACGGTTCGCAAAATTGACTCACATACCACCGAACCGGAAAGAAATACTATTAGCAATTAGAGACTACGTCTAAATTCGAATCTACAATGTGAACCTGAGTCGTATTAACGGTAAAATTAGCAGTCTTCACACTGTTACAATCAAATAAAGAATCATCAAGATCTGCAAGATGTAGAGATGCGTTAGTGAGATACGAACCTCGTAAATCTGCTTGTGTCAGATCGGCATGGCGGAGGCTTGCATTTGTAAGATTAGCGTGACCAATAATTGCACGGTTTAGATTAGCATTTGATAGATCAGCGTTTGCCAGGTTGGCGAAATCAATAATAGCACGGTTTAGATTAGCATTTGATAGATCAGCATCTTTTACTGACATTTGATAGATCAGCATCTGTCAAATCGGCATAACTTAAGTCGACATCCGTCAGATTGGCATAACGGAGATCCGCATCCAACAAGTCGGCATCAAGTAGGTATGCATCAGTAAGATCAGCGTACCGGAAATCGGCATCAGTAAGATCAGCGTACCGGAAATCGGCATCAGTTAGATTAGCACCGATAAAAAGTGAATTAGTTACATCGGCATTCGCAAATAAAGCATCTTTTAAGTTAGCATCG
>CAVQMO010000004.1:0-123920 GCA_963713605.1 uncultured Nitrososphaerales archaeon
GATATCGCTCATTTTATAAAACGAGTAGTGATTGAAAAGGAGGATCCGACTATTGTTGCAAAGGACGTATCCAATTTTAGAAAAGAGTTTCAGAAAGTGCACTATACATTCGACAATACAACAGGTGCATATGAATATATTAGTCTAGTTAATAGATCTAAATAATAACAAAATATTTTCAAATAATCAATCGTCATTAATTATTTTTATTATTTATTCATGAATTCAATCAGTGTAGATTGTTCCTTCTTTTGCTCTCGAAAGATCAATTTCAATTCGGTTGTTAGAGATTCTACCCTATTACGCAGGTAATCATTAATCTTAAATTCTCTACACATATAATGTGCAATATTAAGATATTTCTCAACAGAACCTCTTGTTACTGTTTGTAATAATTCATTTTCGCATCTAAGGCAAATACCACGCAATGGAATTCTGCGATATTTTTCTGCACATTTACTACATCTAAATGTCTGAGAGGAATAGGCTCTCATGTTGCCCATTATATCAGGTAGGATATGCGTAGTTAGTACCATTGATACTACTTCATCTTCATCAACCGCATTAATTAATCTTGCAGTAGATATTTGCATCTGCAACTTTTCATCCATAGTACTTAATCTAGAATATGCACTATGTTGAACATTTGTTGTTAATGATTCAGTGAAATGTGTAAACATATAGTTGAAAAATTGATCCTCTTTTCCAATTCTATTCTTTATGATCTCTATTTTTGAAGTAATCTCTGCTCCTTTAGCTCTATTCCATGTAGCCTCGTAGAATTCTAGAGGATAGACAGGGGATATATCCACGTTGTGTGCCTGTCGCTGCACTTCATATGGTAATACAGTGGGCTGAATCAATAATGGAGCATCCATAAGTCCACCAATTTTATCGGGCAAAAAATCAAAAGAAAAATTTAGAAACGCGTCAAGCAGAAGCATTATGGAATCAGCATCACCATCGCAATCTCTTCGCTTTGCCGAATGCCATATGGGAGATGCCAGACATACTTGGGATTTTGTGAATCCAATAATTCTACCTATAATACCAACTGATGTGTGCGGAGCAAGGCCAACAATCAAATGACCTATCAAATCTTCAATAGTAGAAATGCCATAGTAGGGTTCTAGATGATATACTTTTACTAATTCCTCATCTACAAATTTGGCTACATTAACTAAATGTTCTGCGCAGTCCAGGGGTAGAACTATATCTTGCAGCAATAATTCTATAAGCTGATCCGATGAAGTTAGATCTCTGTCAATATAATCCTTATTATATCCTAATTTCTTAATTTTTTCAATATTAGTCATTATCCAAACTGGTTTAAAATGTGTGAGTGGTTCATTGGTTGCATCGAATCTTATGGTTCCATCTTTAAAGGCATACAACTTATGTTTTTGTCGCAGCAGTCCCTTCTCCAATAATTCTGCCGATTTATTTTTGCTCATCAGAGCCTTGACTCCTTTAAAAGGTTCTGCAGCCTTTAAACCGAGTTTATGTTGGGCTTGCTCAATTACTTTACTCAAAGGAAAGCTAACAGGTGAATAGGGTTTGCCTTCCCTGCCACATCTACTACAACGATTGTTCTTTCCGTTGTACAAGATCTCTTCTCTACACACTATACATAAATTACGAATAGGAGTAGATGATCCACATTTCGTCATTTTGTTCCTAATGAAGGAAATTTACAACTATTACAAAATCTATTTGCGATTTCTGTAAAAAAGGATGATTTGATCTTTGAAGCCTTTAGAATATCTCTAGTGGGGCCACCTTTTGAACCTATAGGGAATAATACATGAACTGGAGGTTTCATTTTGCGCTCTGCAGCCTTTTCAGGCGGCCGACCCTTATTGCAATTGAAGAAGCGAATTTTGGCATCAATCGAATTCCAGAAATATATGAGACAAATTCTATTGTATTCAATGATTTGATATTATCATTAGCACAGAACTGTAAACCATATTTTTCTGTAGGGATACTAGAATCCGAAAACAGGAGTCTCTGCAAAGAGTATACCTGATTAGGATTATCTATCTTAATATGATCTTCGCCTACTATTGAATGGTATACTCCAAGTCGCTCCAAAATATCTTTTAATTGAAAATTATTTTTAATCAAGAAATAGGAACATGATGCAGTATTATTATTATTATTATTATTATTATTATTATTATATATTTATTATTATTATTATTATTATCCTGAATATAGGAACAAATTAGGTTTTCCTTTAGGAATAATACCTCATCTATACTAATATGTTCCCAGAAAAAAGAATATCTTGGGCATAATGGTATGCCTAATATCAGGCTCATTCTAAATGAGTCTTTTACATTTGGTATGTCTTTGATTGATGATTTGCTCGTTGGTTTAATCAATTGGGGATTAATTTCTGATCTTTGCAGGTTTGAAATACTTAAATTTGACATATGGGAGTGCAATTCTTGAAGCCATGTCTCTTCTACGTAAGACGCAGGAAGCAACTCAGCATTATTTTCAAGAAAATCACCATAGCTTATAAGTATGTCACCAAGATAAAGGATTTTTTCAACTCTTTGTCGTACAACTGAGGCATGTTCAGCGGTTCTTACTTGCAAAACACTTCTATCATTGAGTCGTACTATGGGTGGATCTATATCATCTACCAGTGCTATGGTTGATGCTTTACCTGGTACGTCCATTTTTATCTGAGTTCCTACAACTATCGCGTGATCTAAAAGAACTGGGACAGCAGGATGAATTCCAATTGTTGCGAAGCCAGTATTATAACATCTGCCATATCTTAATCTAAATCCACCCAACCGCTTTGGCATAGAAAGTACAGGTCTTCCGGTAATAACTTCTGACATTCTGTGATTGGCCGCATCGTCACCATCACCAGTTTGTACTGCTCCTTTTAGATCTTTAAGCCACTCCCAGCCATCAAGGTCGAGAGCTTCGACGAGTTTAAGTAATTTTCTACTTCTGCCAATAATACCATCATTCATTACTCTTAATGCACCTCCACGTACCCTATCGGTAGAGATGCGCTTCATGTTTCTATGGCCTGCAACCTCCACTTGGTCGGTATCAATACCGTCAAGTTCTACGGGTAAATTTTTGATGCATTTAATGACATCTTCGTCTAAAACTTTGAATTGAAAATTACCTACTTCGCGCTCATAAGTACGAAGTTCTTCTACAAATCGACCAGTTTCATCATCGTATGAGTTTGCGATGTATTTACCTATACCAACAACTTTTCGAGCGTGATCTGCTATTAACATAGTGAGCGCCGCTTCTGTTCCTCCAGCAGACCGTATTGGGCCAGCAAATGAGATAGAGAGGTAGGTACTACCATCAGAATTATTTTTAAGTTGAACATTGGAGATACCCTGTAACGGCGCCACAGTAACACCTTCTGTGACTACGGCTAAGCTCACCCGGACAGCATTATCAAGTCGAGTTCTAAGATCTCCCGCATCATATTCTCCCAAAGCAATTTCTTCGGCAATCTTGAGTGCCGCTTTTTCTTTGGTTGTCCGTTCTAATAAGGTCCTTAGTCTACTTGCAATATCAATATCATGCATTTTTGCCACCCTATCAGCCAGATCGTATGCAATTTTAGACTCAATCGTGTTTGAAGCATCTAGACCAATTTTTCTTGCTTTCAATGCTAATTCATAAATTTGCTCGACTTTTCTAAGAATATCTTGTTGATAATTCATGTAATAAACTGGCATATGAATATTCCTCAGACGAGTTATACCATCGCTAGTTATCGTCATTATTGTGTAATTATCATCTCCTTATTGAGCGTATAATGGAAGATAGTTTATTCTCCCAATCATTATCTTTCTCTATCATTGTTCCAACAACTATTATATCTGCACCCGCCTTAGCGATTTCCTTAGCTTTCTCAGGAGTACGAACGCCACCACCGACGATTAAAACACCAGTAAACTGCTTTCGCACTGCTGCAATCATATCTGGAGGAATACTGTTAGCCGCGCCCGATCCGGCTTCTAGGTATAGAAACCTCATCCCTAAGTACTGCGCTGCCAATGCATACATTACTGCAATTCCTCTCTTATCAAAAGGGATAGACCTAGCTTGACCAACAAACCATGCAGTTGTATGTTCACCGATGACAAGATATCCTGTAGGTAATGACTCGATGTTATATTTTTTAACTGACAAAGCCCCCAAAGCCTGCGCCCCAGTAATAAAGTAAGGATTCTCTGAGTTAAGTAGAGAGCTGAAAAGAATTGCATCAGCTTTAGGTACAACTCCAGTTACATTACCCGGAAATAGTATTACAGGTATATTGATTTTAGACTTGATAGTAAAGACCGTTTCTGCTAGTTCAATCTGATCTGTCGCTGATGAACCACCGATAAGTATTGCAGATGCACCTAGACTCTGAGCCTTATTTCCTATGAGTGCTGCATTGGTAGAGTTTTCTGAATCAATGAGTGGAAAGCACAGTGTGCCATACTTCTTTAATTCGTCTAATATGTAATTCTCGACCCTGTGTTCCACATTCTAACCATTCCTATGCACTATATATCATTGCTTTGATGTCACGGTCAAATCCATAAAGAATATTATTTAGTTATACCAATTTGTATAGTACATTGGCTACTAATGAAATACAATATAATGATATAATCAAACATATTATTACAAATTCTCTATTTACTGAACGCCAAATTTATATACTTTATAATAAATCCTCTAGAAGGAGCCCTCCTGACAGGATAAGTAAAGGTGCATATTATAGACAGACTCAAGCAATCTGAACAAAAAGTCGCCGGAGTTATTTATAGTCTAATTATTCTAAGATACCTAAACATGATTGATAAAGGGACATTCCATACAATAGAAGTAATATTAGATAACACATCACATCTTATGGAAAGCATAAAACGTGATATGATATCCCAGAATGATAGTCGTAATGTGATATCACTTGTTGATGAAATAATACAGAAATTAATTCATCAAAAATAAGAGTTATATCAATGATATATCACATCTAGATTGTGATGTTTGACGGCTATGACATGCATACCCTGCTGTTGGTAGTAATTTCCTTTTTTTCTGGAGTTGCAATAATCCTATCTTACAAAGCTATAAAGTTCTTTAAGCGTGATAACAGTTCCCTAAAAAATGCAATTGTTGATAACAGAATAAGACAATATGCCGACAAGCTGCCACGTATATGATAAAACGATTGCAGATCTCAAAGCTAAGGTTGACATGTTAGAAATGTCAGAAAGATCACGCTTAATATCACGTGATATTGATAGTAAAAAGGAAGATTCAGGACGTGATATTGATATGATATCACAAAATGGTGTGATTATAGAAGAATCAAGGAAGAAACCTACACTTACACAAACACATACTTACTTGGTTACTTTAGAGCAAATATTGTTATTGTTAAGAGAGAAACCAATGACGACGAGGCAAATTCAAGAAAGGGTTAGAAAAACTCGCGAACATACATCCCGAATAATGAATGGATTATATCACTCAGGTTTTGTAATGAGGGATACAAGCTCCAAACCATTTAAGTATAGTATTACTGACATAGGATTACGGCATTTACGTGATTTGCATAATGATAGTGATTTGAATGTCACATCTAGGACTGAACAGAATCTAGAATCGGTATAGATCTTGTTCTGCGTATTTTGATTTATTATTTCAGTTGATGTTAACATTACCTTAGATCATCATTAACACGTTTTGCTAGTTGTAAACTGTGTAGGAAAATTATGAGAGGCTGAGATTAAGTCGTTTCTCACTGTTTGTTAATAACAAATCACAAAATGTAGTTCAGATTAACTCTCCAGTGGAAATAAAGGGGTCTATTTTAGGACATTAACAATGTTAAAAATGTTATTAACTCTCCAGTGGAAATAAAGGGGTCTATTTTGGCGATATTTCATGCTAATGAAGCATGATTATGAACGAGTGTTAACATCCAATTGAATAATGTATTAACCCTCACCCCTTGATTTCTTATGCAGTTCATATCTCATTATCTATTATTTTTATTGGTATATAGTTAAGCTAAAAATTAACAATAATTGATTCTCTTGTTTAAAACCGTTTGTTAAGTTGTTGTTAACACCTATTAGTTTAGTATCCTTCTTATGTTGGAAAGGAAAAACAGGGGTGAGGGTATATTTACATGGTAGTGGGAATGATAAGTAAATTTGAATGATGATAGTCTTGATAGTATATTTGATAAAGCTGCTTCAGGGACGTCGCTAGTTGTCAAAGATAGAAGAACGTTAACTATAGACTATGTACCTGACCGACTTCCATTTAGAGATGAAGAAAGTAGGACTATCGCACATACTTTATCTATCGTTTTAAAGGGATCCAGACCATCTAATTTATTACTTTTTGGGAAACCGGGAACAGGAAAAACTGCCGTGGTTAAGAATGTCTTACATCGACTTTCTGTTAAGGGCGAGGAATTAGGAATGGAATTAACAGTGCCATTTGTAAACGCAAAGAGTGCTAATACGGCATACAAGGTCTTACATGAAATTGCTGAAAAAATGGGCATTAATAAAGGAGAGAAAAAATTACAGGTCCATTTTACAGGCTTATCAATGGGTGAGGCGACCGATAGAATATTAGAATTTATTCAAAGGAGGAAAAAACTTTATGTGATTCTTGTTATAGATGAAATTGATTCACTGGTGGAAAAGAATGGGGATGATATACTCTATAATTTCACTAGGGCTAACGAGAGAATATCAACTGAATCATTTATTAGCCTAATAGGAATATCTAATAGTCTAACATTTAAGGATAAACTTGATCCTAGAGTTAGGAGTAGTCTCAGTGAAGAAGAGTTGGTGTTCAATCCGTATACTGTAGAACAACTGCGAAGAATTCTTGCAGAAAGGACAATGTTAGCATTTAATGAAGACGCAGTTTCAAGTGCGGCTATTAATCTTTGTGCAGCTATGGCTGGTAGAGAGCATGGAGATGCTAGAAAGGCGATCGACCTTTTAAGAGTAGCAGCTGAAATTGCAGAAATAGAAAGAGCAAATAAAGTTGAAGAAAAGCATATTAGGTTAGCACAAGAAAAAATTGAAAAGGATACAAATTATGAAGTTTTGAGAAATTCAACAACACATACTAAAATCATAATGTTAGCAGTATTGAAATCAAGAAACGGTAACACTGGGGAAGTATATGAAATATACTCAGATATATGTAGACGTATTGAGCAAGAACCATTAACCCAACGTCGAATAACCCAAATAATGAGTGAGTTAGATCAATTAGGACTAATAACTAGTGATGTAATAAGTCAAGGAAGATATGGTAGATCACAAAAAATTAGAATCACCGTGCCGCATTCAACTGTAAAGGAAGCCTTGAAAGAGGATTCTATTCTCACAGGGTTACTTTCTATTGATTAAAGTCCATTATAAATGGTTGAAGTGTAGACAGATCAACTATAACTGCAACTCCAGGATTAGGTACGATGCCCATCGTTCTTTGAAAGTTTGTCTGTCCCTGCCAAGTTCCAGAATTTACTATTAATGTTCCACGGTAATTTTGAGCATCCAAAACATGTATATGTCCTGAATGAAATATGTCTGGAACTTCAGTAATTACCATATGGTCTTCTTGTTCGGGCGCTATAGGAGTACGTTCTCCGTAAATAGGAGAAAGATGCCTTGCCCTCAATAATACTTTCATTGCTTCCGCAGGCTTAGCATAACTTAGATCAGGGATCGTACCTATGATGTCATCTAGACTCTGTCCGTGGTACATTAGTATCTTTACACCATTCAATTCGATCAAACTGGGATTTCCAAGCATCTTGAAATTTTGAAGTGTGTAAAGTTTTTCAGAGTTTTGCCTGGGAATGGAAGGTTGTGGCAGTGCTCTTCGACCCGGATCATGATTTCCAGGAATAACAAAAACATTAATGTGCTTAGGTATACGTGAGAGTAGGTCCATTACATGTGACATCTGACTATTAATATTTAATTCAAGTAATTCTTTGTCTTGATTAGGGAATATTCCTACGCCATCGATTAAATCACCACCAATACATAGAAATTTGATCTTCCTTACAATTTCATCGTCAGCTGCTGACATCCAATTCAAAAATTTCATAAATGTGGTTTCCATGAAATATTTACTTCCTACATGTAAGTCTGAGATTAATACCACGTAGGATTCAGATTTGGCTCTGTTTGGTAAATGATCTGGAATGTCAGGCGATATTATATTTTTTATAACGAAACTTTGGCTTTTTCCACCGTTCTCTAATTCTAACATAACCATTTGATCTGTGGTAATCAACGATCCCTGTTTTTTTATATCCTCAGTCGTACCACTCGCATGTAAGTCTCCACTAAAATCATCTATCACTATTTCTAATCCATGACGCTTGAACTGTCTCGACATAACCAAGCCAGCTATAACCATTGTTGGGGATAATCCCGAAATTTGCTCATATCGCATGTATGGTTTCTGATTCTGATTTGCAGTATCTGTATTCTTTTTCTTCAGAGTTTTTACTCTCGTGATTCGTCTACTATCAGGACGTAAGGACAAGATGTGCATAGATTTTTCATATCTGCTTCTAAATAACGATGTATACCCTTCAACTCCTTCTCCACTATTAATTATGGGAGTTGGATCTAAGAGTTACTTTGTATGATACTGGTTCTGATGTGTCACTATTGTGTAGATGTAATAAATCTAATGATGATGATGATGATGATGATGAAGACTTACCACAAGAACTGTTTTGATTATGAGCTTCTCCATTTTTAGAATGTTTATCAACGACTATTTTTATATCTTCTACCAGAATTATAGAATTATCTTTGCTAGTTACCTTGGCTTTAATAATGTCTTGAATGATCCTTAAAATATCTATATCAAGCCCTTTGAGCATTTCAAAAGCGTCAGGATGTATCTGGTATCCTTTACTAATTGCAAAACATAGGGCATTGGATATTTCTGTTCCGAAATCCAAATTGTCCACCTTCACTATGAAAGCGTCATATTTAATTACATTTCTGTAACAAACGAATGAATAATAACTACAAATAATTATAGGAGCAAATACCCATACACTGAATTGCATCTCGCCATCAAGAGACGTTTACTGTATCTTGCATTTGGCATAATCACTTTTCTTATCTCGTATTATTGGGGTTCATCAATATATATGAGCAGCTCAGAAGTAAATGAGCTAAAAAACCGGTTCATGGATCAAATTGAAGATATTGATCAGGCAGGGATATTCATTAATAATGCAAAGATTGCATTAGGCATGTTTGTTCCATTACTAGGTGTAGGTCTAGGTATTTTTTCTGGTTTTTCAACAGGTATGGTATTTAATGCAATAGCAGCAACATCTGCTAACCTTAATGATATCTCACCTTTACTGATTCTTATTACTCCGTTCGGATTAATGGAAATTGTTGCCTATGGTCTTGCAATATCCAGAAGCGGTATGCTCTTCTATTACTTATTGAAGAGAAAGTATTGGAGGGAATATCTTCTGTCTACTTTAGTAGAGATAGGAATTGTAGTAATCTTACTCTTAAGCGGGGCAATAATAGAATGGGAAATGATCAGTAGATTGAATGGATTATCCGATACTAAAATTAGCATTTAACTGTTTGTCACCTATCTGTTAAACAAAAATTATAGGTAAATTTAAAATTAAAATTAAAATTAAAATTAAATCTGACTTTCTTCACAGGCAGGGCAAATTCGCAACTTTTTGGACATTTTCGCTCACACTCTACACAATATTTTATTACTTCATGTGTTTCGGAATTGATGCCAACAGATTTATTTTCCACTGACATGAATGTGATAAACTTCGAGTCTAAATTATATTTAAATCCATCTTGTAATAATTTTTATTCCGGGGAAAATAATTCTACTAACAGAATAGTATGCTTAATTTAAAGATTCACAAGATTCCCACTTTTGTCTCACAACCAACTATGATTGCCGCTTTACCTGATATGGGTAATGTTGCAGGCATGGGAATGACTCTTTTGACTACGAGACTCTCAGCTGACCTCTTCGCCGAAATTTATGCATTTTGGCCACCTTTTATAACATATAATCAAGGTATCATCAGGTATGTTCAGTCAAGTTATAAATTTTATTGGGTTTCTAAATACGATCTTGTAATATTTACAGGAGATTTTAATCCTTCTGATCCACGAAGACTGTACGAAATATGCTATGAAGTTCTGAAAATGGCTGACAGAGTTGATGCAAAAATGCTGTACTCGATAGGCGCAGCCTTGAGACAAAATACTTCCACCTCTACTTCAGGTGGAGTGTATGGCGCGGTAAATAATGAACAGATTGTTGATAAGATAAGTAAATTCAATATGAACGTCTTAGAGGGAGAAGGACAGATTATAGGATTTAATGGCCTAATATTAGGACTTGCAAAGGAAAGAGGATTGAATGCGATGTGCATTCTGGGCGAAATTGATAATCCTAATGTTATCCAACCTATGACTGCTAAGGCTATTCTACATACATTAACAAAGATTCTAGGAATCCCTTCTTTGGATATGAAAGAATTAGAAGAGGAAGAAAAGCGCAAAAAGTTTATGGAACAGCAAATGAATTATCTAGAAAATGTGATGGAACATGGGGGCAAACCCCCTGGGATAGCGTAGACTGGTATAGAAGTTGCGTAAGCCAGCAAAAGTTTTTGAATCTGATTACGATGAAATCTTTTGCCAAATAATTCAACAATTTTGACAACATTGCCATTATATGAGCTTAATAAAGCGTTTGCATGAGTGAAGTAAAGTTAGAGTTTATTGGTAAACAGGTTAAGGATATGTACGGAACCCACATGGGAAAAGTTATTGGTATGGTAACAGATATTGATGGGTCTATAGAATCCGTTAGTGTAGATTGCGGTTATGCAGGATTAAAGCAATTAGTGTACGAGCAATTATTAGTACAGGGTGATTATGTAATCTTTATTCCAAAATGGAGATTGGATGTACAGAAGTTACTTAGACAGAAAAACCTTGCATTACAAAGGATCAAAGCATTACAGGAGATGGTTACAGCTAATGATTTGATGAAGGAGGACGTTGAATTGGTCTATATAAAGTACCAGAAGAGATTGCAAGACCTTGAGGATAAAGGAAAAATAGTTTTGGAACAACTGCAAGAAAGACTAAACCAGATAGATACGGAAAGCCAGAATATAAAATCGGTACTGTTTGACGCCAAGTTACAGTATAGAAGCAATGAGATCACCGAAGAAACATATCAACAAATTAGTCTGTCTACAAATGACCTAATAGAACATATTAACTTAGAAAAAGGAGAGATCAATAACGTCATATCTAGGTTAAGTCAACAGGCATTTGAGAGGATAGATTTGAATTCAGTACAAAATTCTTCCATATCGGATCAACCAAAATCTAACTCGAGCCTTGAATCAAATTCGCAATCCCCTGAAAGTGACATTCCTGTTACAGGGCCTCAAGCTGTTAGTGTAGCAGCAGACAATGATTATAATAATAATGATCATCCTAAGACTATTCGCAAGGAAACTGATGATGAGGCTGAAACTAATTGGCTTAACCAGGTTCTACAACATGATTAAATTAAGTTTTATTAACAAACCAACAAATATAAAATAATTTGAATATAAAAAAAGGACTTGTAAAAAAATTTATTTTAGGCTCCGCCTTGTTTTGCAGATGTTTGTAAAAGCTCGCCTATTTCATTATGCATTCTTAGAAAATTCAGACCCTTCTCAGTTGTCTTGTATGTTTGAGAACCCTCCAGATACTCTAATAAATTGTTCTCGATGAGTACCGAAAGATATTCTCTTAACTGTGCGTAGCTAAGGAAAGCCTTATACATTATTTTTGTCTTGGTTGCTCCTCCATTTGCAGCCTCTAGGATCATTGCCACTATTTCTGTTCTGCTTCTGTATTTCACAATTTAGATACACTGAATTTCTTTATTTTAATATATTGACACATTCTACAGTAAGAAAGTTCTATATCGATATTATACCTTATAGTATGATTTTTGGCATTTGACATATTCAAATATACTAACTTCTCCATAAGGTTTTAAAATTATTCGGATCTTCTAAAATAATATAATGTCTGACCTCAAATCTAATGAGGTGTCAAAGATGTACGAAGATGTCAAGCGGGATAAAATATCTCTTCAAGGTAAGAGATACGATATATTAAGAAAGAATGCGGTGGAAGATCCAGAACAGTTCTGGGAACAGCAAGCAAAAAATTTGGTATGGTTCAAGTCCTGGGATAGAACATTAACTTGGGATCCCCCTTTTGCAAAATGGTTTGCCGGAGGTTCACTGAATGCTTCCGTAAATTGTATTGATAGACATGTGGACTCACAATTCAAGAATAAGGCAGCAATTATTTGGCAAGGAGAAAATGAGGAAACGAGGACGATTACTTACTACCAATTGTTCAAACATGTCAATATATTTGCTAATGCCCTAAAAAGTCTTGGAGTAAAAAAAGGTGATCGTGTTATTATTTACCTCCCAATGGTTCCGGAAGTTACAATTGCAATGCTGGCATGTGCAAGAATTGGCGCTACACATATCGTTGTTTTTTCTGGTTTCAGTGCCAAGGCTTTAGCTGATAGGGCTAACGATTCCGAATCTAAAATTATAATAACTGCTGATGGAGGCTATCGTAGAGGTAAGATCATAGAATTAAAAAAGATCGTCGATGAAGCTGCCTTGTCAATCCCTTTGCTAGAAAAGGTCATTGTGTTAAAAAGAGCCTCTAATGATATTAAAATGACTAATATGGATGTATGGTGGCATGAGATTGTTCAGAATGAGCAACAACAATATTGTAAACCCGAGATTCTATCTAGTATTCATCCATTGTTTATTTTATACACGTCAGGAACTACTGGAAAACCAAAAGGTGTCTTGCACAGTACCTGGTGGCTACCTTACACATTTATATGCTACCGCGAAATTGGTCTTTGATTTTAGATCAACAGACATATTCTTTTGTACTGCTGACGTTGGATGGATTACAGGGCACAGCTATGTCGTGTATGGTCCTCTTATGCATGGTATAACCGAAATAATGTATGAAGGAACACCCGATTATCCTACAACTGATAGATATTGGGCAATAGTTGAAAAGCATGGAGCAACAATATTGTATACTACTCCTACTGCTTTACGTATGTACATAAAGTTTGGAGATAATATACCCAAGTCATTTGATTTGTCATCTCTTCGTTTATTGGGAACTGTAGGCGAACCTATTAATCCTGATGTGTGGCAATGGTATTTTAAGACTATAGGAAAAGAAAATTGTCCTATCGTCGATACATGGTGGCAGACTGAGACAGGTGGCATTATGCTAAGTACATGTACCTGGAATAGATGATACTATTCCAATGAAACCTGGTTCTGCATCGTTCCCCGTACCTGGAATAGATATGGCTATTGTAGATGAAAATGGAGAAGCTGTTGATGCTAACCAGAAAGGATATTTGATGATCAAGAAACCATGGCCTGGAATGCTGATGACTCTTTGGAGGAACGATAAAACCTATCAGGATTTGTACTGGAATAAGTTTAAGGGCATGTACTATACAGGCGATTATGCATTAATGGATGAAGATGGTTATTTTTGGCTTTTAGGCAGGTCGGATGATGTGCTTAAAGTTGCAGGTCACAGACTGAGTACAATGGAGCTAGAAAGTACGTTTGTTTCACATAAAGCTGTTGCTGAAGCTGCCGTAACAGGAAGGTTGGACCAAAAGAAAGGCGAATCCATAATTGCATTTTTAGTATTGCGTAGTGGACATCTACCTACAGAAGAACTACGCAAAGTACTTACTGATCATGTAAGAAAAACCATAGGGCCTATTGCGGTGCCAGAAGGGATCTATTTTGTAAGTAAACTTCCTAAAACAAGAAGCGGAAAAATAATGCGAAGACTACTTAAATCGATAGCAAATAGAGAAGATTCGATAGGTGATCTAACAACACTAGAGGATAATACATCGGTTGAAGAAGTCAAGCGTGTATTCAATGAGTTAAAAAAGGAAATAGTAGAGTAGCTTATAGCTTATAGCTTATTCAGGCAAAATAGGATAATAATTAGATTAATGATTAATCTTCATTCAAGAATAAAAATGAAGAGGCACGACAACTAGAATAGGCACTTTATTGATATTACCAAAATGTATGCTGACGTGATCTCTAAATAAATCATTATAATCTCATGCCTATGTAATAGAAAGAGTTATAATACAAACCACCACCTGAAATGGCCTCTCTTAACGTAGAGAAGTAATATGATATTCTACATCCAGACCTATAAAATAGTTATAAATTATAGTGTTCAATTTCATTTATGTCTTCTAAAGATCTGAAGAAATTGATGGCTACAATGGCGATGTCGAAAGAAGAAATAGAAACATTTCTTTCTATTCCTAGAATGGCAAGGATGGCAACAATTAGTAACGGAAAGCCGCACATAGTTCCTGTATGGTATTACTACGATGGAACAAATATCATCGTAACGGTTCCTAAGGAAACAAAAAAGGCCAAGAACGTGAAAAATAATCCCAACGTGTCTATTGCAATTGATATAGTTGAAGGCAAGCCTGAAGATATCTCATACCTTAATGATGCAAAAGCTGTAATAATAGAAGGAGAGGCAGAGATGAAAGATGATACAAACGGTTCATTTGCACGAAAGATGTATGAAAGATATGCTGGTAAGGAAGCGCTCAACAATCCAATGGTTCAATATAGCATAGATATGCCTAGATACATATTGGTTATAAAACCAGTCAAGGTTATGTCCTGGGATCTTTCCAAGATCCCTAAAAAGAGTGTTTAAACACTCAGAACTAATGATGTCACCAGTAGGCACACCAAAAATCATACTTCTCAGAGTTATGATATAGATAATGTATCGTTATTTAAATCGATTTAAAGTTAAACACAAATTTAAAGGATGAAAAAATGGGTAATAGGTCTGAACCAAATCTAGATAATCTCTTTGTGTGAACTTACAGTTCAAGCTTTATAGTAATAGTATTCTCAGTAATATCACAATAAGTCTTTGTTTCAAATACTATCTCCAATACATACCTACAGATTTCTCTGATTAAATAGGAATACTCGAATCCCATATCATGCTCGATAATAATTTTGCTACTATCTTCATTGATTTCGCATCTATAAGGCATTTGCGATATTCTTAACCAAGTTTCTGTGATGTCTGAAAGGGAAGCGATTGTAAATCCACCCCGAAGAAATAAGCTAATGTCTACGAGATCGTTCTTTGCTGTTTCCAGAGCTGAATCATTTAACTCCTCTTCTGTGAGTTCATTAAGTAATTTAATTAGAAATGATTTCGGCAGGTAGTAAAGCTTGGCATGTGCAGCCATACTATGCCAATTTACATGTGCCTTGACTATTTGGTTAACCAGTGTATTTGGAGTAATATTTTTATCTTCAGACACTTTACGCAATCGGTTTAACTTTTCACTAGATAATCGGAAGGTAGCACAACTAGTTGATGTTTTTGACAATGCAACTGACTTCTAAGCACTTTGTTTACGTCACAATTAAGTGTACAAATTATATAAGTTGACATTCAGATAGAAAAGATCGAAGAAATCACTATTGAGGATAATCTATAACGGCATTCTCCAAATCTTGCAAAATACATTTGTCTTCAAAATGCAAGTCTTGTTATAAAAAGTAAGAGCTCATGTTAAAGCCCAGACAAGTAAGATGAAAAGGAGTATTGAAACTTTTCCTATACTACACGAAGGTCTATCTGTTCGAAACTTGATTGATAGCTATCCTTTGTCACTTCAAGTTCTGTATCGTAAATACCTAAATCAGATTTAGGTCCTACTTCTACAGTAAATGTTGCACGTCCATTGTTATCTGTATGCATAACTTGGGTTGCTTTCTCTTGGACTATTTCTTCATTTGAAGCTATACCTGTCGCTGCTACTGCAGTACCAGCTGAACTAGTTTCAAATGAAATTGAAGATGGAGGATTGATGTCCAGTGTAACAAATGCATCAGGCATTGGATTGCCAGAATCCTTATCTTTGACAGTTACTGTAAGATACGATTTTTCTCCTATTTTTACAGGATTCTTCGTAAATGAATACTCAACCAAGAGTGGGTTTAGCGATGATTCATCTTCACACCCTCTCACTATTCCTTCAAATAAGGATGAAAACTTTCCTCCTGCAATATCATCTGTAATGCTGCAGAAGCTATCACCTTCGGTGGCAATCCCTTCTTCGCCATCAAAAGCGGCTGCTCTTCCATCTCCAGAGGTGTCGATGTCTACCGCAGCATTAACATTCAATGGCAAGACCAAAAATGACAATAATAATAGCAATGAGAAACCTATTAATGTACAACCATTTGGCAAATGGTTCAGGGATAATGATTTCATTTTATTTATTTTCATATTATTATTCATCTCAAATCATATTTTAACTTACTATCATTAGCTAATTGGAAGTTAGCCAAAAAGAAAAGATAGAGCAGTTTGCTCCTTAATCGTCATCATCGTCGTCACAGTCATCATCATCGTCACAGTCATAATGATGATGACGATCATCATCGTCATTATCATCTGATGATGCTGCTGCTGCCGCTGATCCACCACTTGCTGCCGCTGCTGCCGAACTATCCCCTGCCCTGCCGCTGCCGCTGCCGCTGATCCACCACTAGCTGCCGCCGATGCGGCAGAAGATGCGAAAGCCTGTCCTGAGGATACATTAACTCCTATCATTGCTGTAATTATAACTACAGCTAAAATTATCGATATACTTCTATTCATTTAAGGTATAGAAGTAATTCAAGATATATCAAATAGACGAAAATACGTGTGGTAATTATCTTCTACAATATTCGTATAGATTTACATTTACTAATGTTAGCTAAACCTTGAATCGATTATGTCATCAAATTACGCCGGCACCATCTTCTTATATCGTTAGTGATGTTTGAATTTGGCTTCCTGCTAACGATACAGGCCTCTATGCAAAGGAGAACGTATCGACGAGTTCCGAGCCTACAACATAAACTAGTATTCCAGTCTACTCATATCTAGATAAACTCTTTTTCGTGCGCTTCTTTAATAGCGTATTTCTTGTATGCATGAATTAGCCAGTCTATATCTGAGTCTGCTTCTTCATGTTTTGTCATCTTGCCAACCTTTAAGACGTCTCGTATATCCTTGCTATCCAACTCGTTCCATACCTTATCTGCAACCTTTGAAGCTGTTCTAACTTCAATTTTATACCTTTCTTTTAATAACTTTATAGAGATCTCGACAAACTCTTCATACTTGTATTCTGGAAGATAAAATATCAAGAATCTCGATTTTAGTGGCTTTGAAAGATAGTCTAAACTATTCGAGGTTGCAAATATCCATAGGCTCATCTCTAGTTGTCTGGTTTTCCTGACCTTTGTAGAACTAAGAATGCCAGTTTCCATTACGTTTAGTAAGGCAACCTGATCACTTTTCTTCATCTTATCTATTTCATCTATTAACAAATATTTTGTTGATTGATGTTCAAACAGGTAATCAACCATACCTACTCCGCTAGTCCCTATTCCATCTGTAAAGTAACTATTGTCTAATCCTTTCATCATTTGTAGGAGAAATATCGTCTTACTTGATGCAGGCGGACCAGTTAAGAGAATATGCGAAGGTTCCTTACTAATTATTGATCTCATGAATAGCTTTTTAAGATCAGAGTATCCCACTATATCAGAGAAGAATTTCTCTTCTGGGGGTCGAATATCTGCTTCATGCTCGAAGCCTAGCCTTTTGAATAGCGTCTTGAACAATCTCTATGTTTATGTATAGAAATGGCTTGTAATAAATTAGATCCCGATTATAAATTATCTATTATAATTCTATAGTTCTATGGATATACGTATTGAGTTAGTAATGACTTATTAGAAAAGAATAACTATAAAGGTATATATTTGATTTATAGTACGTATTGTACACCAAAATATTGCCTACGATTTATTCATTAACAAGAGATGATAATACTCAAAAGTAAAATAATAGGGGACAAATACAGAAGGTACTATCTCGCAAAACAAAAGGTAGGAACAAAAAGACCCGTTCAACCTCAGCTACAGAGAGAAATTGGAGAAACTAATCTCCCGAATAGTAATTTATAGTACTTATTAACCCCAAAGTCAATCAGAACTTTCGCAATTTGCTGAAATCCTAAGATATCTGTCTATGGTATCTATTGTAATATTATCACTTCTTGCTTTACATTTCAATTATCGATCGATCGCGTATACTCAACTCTTGTTGAAGTAAAAAATAATTATACAATCAACTGTAATCAAAGAAATTATGCAAGATTGTAATAACGGCTATGCTTTGCTCAATGGACTTAGAATGTATTATGAAATGCATGGTAAAGGAGCACCGATAGTTTTAATTCATGGTGGAGGCTCTACAATCCAAACCTCATTTGGGCGAGTGATTCATTCCTTTGCAAAAGAGAGACAAGTTATTGCAGTTGAATTGCAGGGACACGGACACACCCATGACATAAACAGACCAGAAACTTTTGAATAAGATGCTGATGATGTTGCAACACTTTTGAAATATTTGAAGATTGAAAATGCCGATTTTTTTGGTTTTAGTAATGGTGGAAATACAGTAATACAAATTGCAATTCGATATCCAAATCTACTGCGAAAAATAGTTTTGGGTTCAACATTTTTTAAAAGAGATGGATTGTATGCGCAGTTTTGGGAATCATTGAATCATTCAACATTGGAGGACATGCCACAGCTATTGAAGGATTCTTACAAGAAAGTAGCGCCTGATCCCAGTAACTTGTCTAAAATGTTTGAGAAAGATAAGAAAAGAATGATTGAGTTTAAGGATTGGAAAGCAGAAGATATTCATTCTATTAATGCACCTGCATTTATAATAATAGGCGATCAAGATGTTATTCGTCCCGAACATGCAGTTGAAATGTTTAGACTGTTACCGCATGCACGACTCTCAGTAATCCCTGGAATGCACGGCGCATATATTGGCGAGGTAACCACAGGAATGGAACACAGTAGAATCCTTGACTTAACTGTTTCAATGATTAAAGAATTTCTAAACGAACCTATGCTGAAAGAGAATTGAGACTTAATATGATTAAGCAATATTAACCGATATACAAATCTGAAGAGAGTATTTAGTGTGTGGGATTACATAAGTGATAGTATTTGCATCAGTGAATAATCATGTCATAAGCCAACAAGAACGAGAAATTGAAAATCTAAACATAGAAAAAGCAAGGCTAGAGGATATCACTAATTTTATTTTTAAGTCTAACAAAGTCATGAAGGAGGCAAGCTTAAAGATATCATAAAATATTGTCTAGAGCATACACAATTAGAGAGATGTCCTCGATATCTAAATCTATTACGTTACGCGTGCCCTCTGACATAATTTATCGTGCTCTTAAGGATACTCGCTTAGAAGAGCTCTTCCCCGAATTCTTTGTTGGGGTCACAAGAAAAATCCAAGTAGACAATGCAAATAGCGGCCTAAAAATTTGGACAGCCACTCAAGAAAGCCAAATTGAAATCAATGAAACATTCAATCTAAGAATCTCCGGTGAAACCAACACAGATGTGGAATATATTACGGAGACAAACGTACAGGCTGATAATTTAGTTGTTCAATCAATAATACAGACACACATAGCCAGTATTGTATATTCACTGTTAATGCTTGAAACTGGATATCTTAATGGATTGATGAAACAGAATCAGGGCATTCAAGCTTGATTAAGAGCATTTGGGACGGCTCCTTCAACCTAACCTTCCTGGAACCGGTTCGGTTAGGAAGACGGCCCCAAGATTAAGAATGGTTTATGCTCAGATGCCTGAACCAAAATACGTGATACAATTGCTCATATACCCTTAGATAAATCCTTTTACAAGCAGTCCTACTCCGCCAAAGAAAATCACTATAGAAATGATTAGTGGTACAAGCTGATCTGGATCTGTTCCACTTATTCCGAATTCCCCCGCTTGAGTATATATCGGAGCAAAATAGGCACCGAATATTAATGATATTATAATTAATACAATACCCGCTATGACTAAGCCCTTATTTTTCATTAAGCAGCAGTATTTTAGTTGCAGCAACATTAATTATTAATTATTAATTTAGCTCTCTCACGTGCAATTGAACTTCTGGGTTTCACGAGCATTCTAAATATATATTCTGGATCTTCGGAAAGTTCTGGCTCTACAAATTTTGTGTAATGCAGCCAGCCTTTTATCAAGTTCTATCATTTCAATAGTGGAACCCGTGTTAAGAACCGGTAACGGCACGAATACCCTCCTGTATATTCAGCGTAGTATCAAAGAATAGAATATTTGAGTTTAATCATCACTATATTATCTATCGTTGGTGGAATAACATTAACGGATTAGGTTCTACCTATCATAATTGTCCAAGTCGAAAAATACCTAGGTTTAATCTCCAAAATAACATAGTCGCCTTTCTTCGTCTCTCTTAAATAATTCTCATCCGCTTGCATATATCCTGCTGCTATATTCTCAAAAATCGGTGCAGTGTATTCAACGTCTTCATGAATAGATACATCTCCTTTTCCACGAACACCCTTATACTGATCAGGTCTTGAATCATAAATACAAAATGAGATGATCTTGTTTTTCTCTAGATTGTGTATCATTTTAGATAGTTTTTTGTTTGTTCCAACATACAACCTGTCATTTAAACTGTTAAAGTAGTACCATGTAGGACGGACATCATCTGGCTCTCCTTTCTCATTGATTGTACCCAGACGAACTAAAAGCTCAGGTGTTCTTAAGAATTCTGTCAATTCCTTTGCATTGAGTGGTAGTGTATTTAATTTGGCATGAGCGTTAAAGATTTTAACGCCAGACTTTGTAGAATCACTCATAATTGTTGCTACTATAGAGCCTCCTGCTTGTAGAAAGTTGATTGAAATTTTTCGATGTCAGAAATCCTTATTACCATTAGCAATAATAAATTGAGTATGGTTAATAAATATGCAAGGGAAGAAAAAGTATAGTTGCAGCCGTAATTTATGCCCTTCATATATAGCAGTACGGTGGTCGATCTAACTTTTTACACAATATTGCATTAATGGTGTTTCAATGTAAAGATCAAGATCTGGTGGCCGACTGAGTTCTAGATACCCCTTCTAGGCCATCAACCTTAAATTATTAGATTTTACGAACAAGTTAATATGATACGTTTATGATATTAAAAGAAGCATGGGTAAATGGAAGTGCCTGTGGTGTTCTAAAGTGTTGGAAGGAGAATCTTTCATGGACTTAATTGAGGCCTCTATGAAGGAGAAAGGTGGCCAACACGTACACGGCTGGGAAAATATAACTTTAGTCGAGGAAGAGGCTGCTGTACCAAAAAGTAGATTATTATCAATTTAGCCTTCCTTTATTTTATTACTATTATGGAACTATCATAGAATTGTAACATTATATAGTAAATGCTTTTAGACATGCTCTTCTGTGCGCTTTGTTAGTTATGACTAAGAGTAAACCTTCTTTTACCCCATCTAAAGATAGTGCATTGTTACCATATGAATGAAGAAAATATAAGAGCGATCTACATACGTGCATTAGAGAATTTAGCTGAACGAATAGACTCTATTAAAAGCAATTCAAACAACAACGACATCATTAGGTTAAACCATTTCATAAGACGAGATCTAATAAAGTATGAGGCTGAAATTAGTCGTATGATACAAGAATGGAGAGAAGAAAACTATCCACCAATAAGTAACAGAGATCTGCTATATACCGCCCTAGAATTATACAAAAAGGACTTACAGGAGACAGGAGAGACTGTTAAAAAGGGACTAGGGCTAGATGGAATAGAGTTTCCACTTGTTGAAAACGAAATAAAGTTTATAGAAATGGGAATGGAGAAGGTGTCCTCATCTACAGTAACGCTGTAATTTGTACTATCTTTTTTATGCGGCTGCTATAGTATGCGAAGTTGCATCTGTCATGCCTAATTATTTGGTGGGCATATGCATGCAAGGAGAAGTGTAACGATTCGAGCCCACAACGATATATCTATCTATCTATACAGTACATTACCCCTAAACAACTTCCGTTCTTAGTGCATCTATGATTAAGCCTTTGAAAATTATGCAGAGATTGTTCCTTTGCCTTCTACACTTAATTTATGTAAATTGTTCAGGTAAAGTCAGCAGCATCAGAAGGTTGTCTTTCGACTAGTTCTTCAGTAATTACTATTTGATCATATATGTATGGATGGGTAACTAGCCACATATTACTGAAAGCTACTGAAAATATCCTTTAGGAGTATAGACAAGTTGAATATGAGGTTATACGGTTTGTTATAATCTATTGAATAAGGTAGACTATAAGCTAATTATGCTTGACATGGATAACATCATTATTCACAGCTTTTGATTAATGAATTTGCACGCACTAAACCAATGGAAAAATATTTCACTTCTGACTTAAAATAAAGCTAGTGATATCCTCTAGCCTTGCTTTTTCTATGACTCCGATTTTGGCTATAGCAACTAAGCGGATTAAAGCGTTTAAATATTATATTGGTGATGATGTCATTAATCATTTTCTAATATGGGATAAAAGTTTGCAAAAATGTATAAAGAGTTACGGACACCTTGTCTGGTATGCCTAGCGAGAATGCCCAAAATGCCGATTTAAAAATACTTGAAGCTTATAGTAGAGATGTTGGTAGAGGGATTGCCCGCATCGACTACGATTCTATGGATATACTGAATGCTTCTACTGGGGATGTTATAGAGATAAGAGGCGGTGTTAAAAGCAAGAGTACTAGAAGGACAGTAGCCAAGTGTTTACCTTTGTATCCTTCAGATGAGGGTAAAGGTATAATCAGAATTGATGGTCTTGTACGAAATAATGCAGGTCTGGCCATAGGTGATACTGTAGTTGTAAAAAAGATCAAAGCGATATCTGCAGAAAAAGTCATTGTAGCTCCATTGGAGGCAGTACCACCTATTGATGAAAGATATCTTGCAGATGCACTTGAAAGTGTTTGTATTACAAAGGGAGATAACGTGATGGTCCCTTATTTTGGCGGAAGACTCACATTTCAAGTTATTGGTCTTACACCTGCTTCAACTGATGCAGTAATCATCAGCCAGAAAACAACATTCACTATTGCAACATCCGAACAAGCTCTAAGGCATGGAGATGCAAGCGCTGTTGCATACGAAGACATTGGCGGGTTAAAGGATGAGATCCAAAGAGTCAGGGAGATGATAGAACTTCCTTTAAGGCATCCAGAGATATTTGAAAAACTTGGCATAGAAGCTCCAAAAGGTGTACTTTTGCATGGACCTCCTGGTACTGGCAAGACATTATTGGCGAAGGCAGTAGCCAATGAAAGCAATTCACATTTTATCAGCATATCTGGACCTGAAATAATGAGTAAATTCTATGGAGAATCCGAAGCACGTCTAAGGGAAATATTTAAAGAAGCAAGGGAAAAGGCCCCTTCAATAATATTCATAGACGAAATAGACTCTATCGCACCAAAGAGAGAAGAAGTGATGGGAGAGGTAGAGAGAAGAGTTGTTTCACAATTGCTTTCAGTTATGGATGGCTTGGAGGCAAGAGGAAAAGTGATAGTTATTGCAGCAAGCAATAGACCAAATGCGATAGATCCTGCATTGCGCCGACCAGGCAGATTTGATAGGGAGATTGAAATTAAAGTTCCAGATAAGCGTGGCAGACTAGAAGTGCTACAGGTACATACAAGGAATATGCCCCTGAACACCGACGTAGATCAAGATAGAATCGCTGCTGTAACTCATGGATTTGTAGGAGCTGATTTAGAGTATTTGTGTAAAGAAGCAGCTATGAAATGTCTGCGTAGAATGTTACCTGAGCTTAATTTGGAAGAAGAAAAGCTTCTACCAGAAACATTAGAAAAGCTCATAATAACTATGAATGATTTCCAGTATGCAATACGAGAAGTAACCCCATCTGCTATGAGAGAAGTCTATGTGGAGCCACCAGAAGTGAAATGGGATGATATAGGTGGATTAGACTCAGTTAAGCGAGAATTACAGGAAGCTGTTGAATGGCCTATGCGCTTTCCAGATATGTACAAACAGTTAAAGCATACAGCTCCTAAAGGAATATTGTTGCATGGGCCTTCAGGTACAGGTAAGACTATGCTTGCAAAGGCAGTAGCAACAGAATCAGAGGCGAATTTTATTAGTGTTAAGGGTCCAGAGCTCATGTCAAAATGGGTAGGAGAATCTGAAAGAGGCATACGTGAAATATTTAGAAAGGCAAGGCAAGCTTCACCATGTGTTATTTTCTTTGATGAAGTTGATTCCATTGCTCCTATCAGAGGAGGAGCGGGGATAGAAGGTATTGGCGGTCACTCCAGTTCAGAGCGAATGATGTCGCAACTGCTCACAGAGATAGATGGTATAGAAGAAATTCATGATATTGTTGTAATTGCCGCAACTAATAGAGTAGACATGATCGATACTGCTTTACTAAGACCTGGTCGCTTTGACAAGATCATATACATACCAAATCCTGACAAGACTACAAGAGAAAAAATCCTACAGATTCACGTTAAAGGAAAACCAATTAGCGACGATATTGATCTAAAGAGATTAGTAGACATGACAGAAGGTTTTAGCGGAGCGGATGTATCTTCGGTTGCAAATACTGCCGTATCCTTAGTGTTACACGATTATATTCAGAAATATCCATCCCCTGAGGAAGCATTAAAACACACGTCAGAAGCGCGTGTATCTATCCGACATTTTGAAGATGCTATTAAAAACGTAAGAAGACAAAGAGAAATGAAACCGGAAGAGAAAATGAATTTATCACATTTTAGATAGGATATCCATCTGTATCACCACAATAAGATGCCTCTTCTCATTCACTTGTTGTTATGTGTGGGACTTCTGGCACACACTAAATACTCTTCAGATTTGCTGTAAAGGCATGCCTGCGAAATGCTTCAAGACCTTGTTTCAAGCCACACATATTCCCGGTACCGCTACTTTCTTGAACAAGTGAGGAGATACAGTGTTGGCGGGAAAATCTGATAATGTGGACAAAGATGAATTTGAATGACCGTAAAAAGCTTGCTTGTAGTGATCTGAAGACTCCCAGACAGCGTAGTTAATGAACGTACAGCTTCCTGCAATGCCTCTATACAATTGCGCTGAGATGAATCCCGGTTGTTGTTTCATGATGCCGGCGTCTCCGCAAAATCCATATTTGTTATTAGTGATAGGATATGTGATATGGGAGGAGTATTCAAAGTCATAGGCGGGTTGAAAGTAATTAGATCATTATGGCGAATAGCTAAATCGACAGTAAAAGCCATTCTTCCCAGAATTATTCCATTGAAGTCCATGATCATTATAATTATATTTGCTTGAACGTGCAACTACTAAATCTGATCCAGGAACAGCAGAAAATGCTGGATTGACTATACACGATTCTTTATTGGGATCTATTCCCTTAACTCCTTCTATTTCAAGCTCGACTGAATTCTTTATATTAAGCCATCGACGCTTTCCATCAATGCCAAATTCGATTGGAACAGACTTTACTCCTAACATTTCGCCAATGAAATTAGCCGCTGCCAGCAAAAAATCCACCTGCTTGTCCAGAATAGATCTTTGTAAGTGCGTTTGCCTGTTCTGATGATGCGTTATCGTCAATGTACAGTGCCGCCTTCCATTTTGGTCCTGTTACCATATTACCGGGCGTATCAAACATTGCTACTGCACTAAGGTTATCTAGAGTTATATTCTCATAATTTCCTTTTTGAATGTGCCATGCACAGGTCACATGACAATCACCCTCATCAGGGTCGCCTAAGAATATACATGGGCATACTATGTCGCAATTACATCCTTCAAAATAGTCCCCCTCAAGCTTCCAGGAAGCTTTAGCAGTAGTATTTGACATATACGTTAGGTGTGATCGCATTGATATAACACTTTACATGACTTCAATATTCATACTTTGAAATTGCATTATACTCTTTTTATACGGGAAAATTCATCAAATCTCGAAGTAGCTTTTGAAATGAGATTCTGCAGTATACGGTGAATATGTCCTCTAAGTTTGTGTATTTCAGATAGGTTACAGAGAAAAGTCCATTTTCATTTTTTTCTGTTAGGAGACTAAACCATCATATTCACATCCTAATTCATTTGAATAGCATTAGGCCTAGTATTTTCCTTTATCTAAGAGTAGGGGTCTCAATTTATTGTTCTCTTTCCAACTATTCTAGTATCAGCAAATTGATTAGAAATTGTGTCTACTGAAGATCCTTTGATTTGAATTTGAATTTACAAAATGTATCATAGTAGATATTTGTTATCAAACTATTAGAACTGATATGAGCTCATTTTGATATCAAATAGATTTTGGTTATAAGAAAGAGGGGGATTAGTTAGTTCGTTAGATTGTCAAAGTTTCCTTGTTGTGCTTCTGGTGTTTCTTCTAGTCCTCTAACCAGTGGATCTAAACCTGAATCAAACAATAGCCTATGTTCAGTTCCATTTACTTGTAGTTTTATAGCTGCCACAAAAGCCATGCTCTGCTATAAGTGGATGTACAAACCAATTTTCATTTAGAGAAGGACGGAATGCAACTTTGGTATTCGGTAATAGTATGTCCACACTATTATCAACCAAGCATGTAATTTCTGCGCTTTCAATATCTTTCAGGGGCATACCTTTAATGTTAACATCTTAGGGTCTAGCTTCAAAGACCAAATTGAATGGTGTTTGAGTAGCCCGACGAAACTTTGAAAACCCTGCCGATTTTACTGTTTCTGCTATTTTTTCTTCACCCGCCTGCGCTCCCAATGCGGGTCCATTTTCATTCAAAGATGCAGGAACACATACGACAGAAGATACGGAGTAAAATACCCTTCCTAGCGGATTTAAATTGTCCTCCAATTTATCATTTGCAAATGGTTCTACTAACATACAGGTGCCGTCTTTTTTCTTCAATGTTTGCAATACATGTCTCGCCACCTCAGCTGGATTGCCCATGTCGTGAAAGCAATCAAAGAACGCAACCAAGTCGTAATCATCCCCTGTGTAATCTGTCGACTTTGCAACTTCAAACGTTATGTTTTGCAACCCTTCTTTTTCTGCTCGCTTCCTAGCCCATTCAATTGAGGGTTTGTGAGAATCAAACCCTATGAATTTTGCATTAGGATATGCTTTAGCCATCAGAATTGTTGATACACCATGACCACATCCAACGTCTGCTACTTTCGCTCCCTCCTTCTTGAGCCTGTATTCTACATCTTCCAACGCCGGGATCCAGTTGGTTATAAGGTTAGCAGCATAATTCGGTTTGAAGAATCTCTCTGTTCCTTCAAATAAGTAATGGTGATGGTCTCCCCATCCAAGACCTTTTCCAGTCCTGAACGCCTCAATAATTTTTTCCGAGTCTTTGAAAAGACTTACTATGGATTGGTAGAAACCTGCTATGTAAGCTGGGCTATTTTCATCGGTGAGCGCATAAGCATGCTCTTCAGGAAGAGTGTATGTGTCATTATTACGATTGTATCTGACAAAACCTCCGGCAGCTTGACCAGCAAGCCATTCCTTTATTATTCGTGGATGTGTCCCAGTCTTTTTTGCTAGTTCTTCTGGTGTCAAATCTCCCGCTCCTGCCATCGCTTTAAACAATCCGAGCCTTTCGCCTACAAATGTGATTAATGCGCCTTCTGCTGCTCCCCATTCATTCACAACTTTTCCAATAAATTCCTGCAACTTCGTCTCATCAACTAGTACCGTTGGATTTCGAACCTCCTTTGAATTCATTACCGGGATGTCACTGTATACTCGATTCCCTTCATGCTCTTGCTTTTCTCTTTCAATTATTTCTGACGATATTTTTTCTTGTATCATTGCATACAGTGTATGTACACGAGTGATAAATTAAGAACGGGAATGCGATACCCGCATTCGACACAAATTTACTAGCAGAATAGTATCCAAACTTTTGCTAGGTTGGTTCATTTATAGCTAGCCTTATTTGAGACTTCCCAGCAGGAATGTTTGAGTGGAGTAAATTACTTGGATGCCAAAGATGTAAGGATCTTCTGTGAAATAGCATTCAAGGGTCTGGACTACGATTCATTCACAGATAGGCGAGTTAGTCCATTAGCCATTGGTAGGAAGCTCGGATTTGATGAGAAGACGGTTCGAGTAAGAGTAAAAAAGATGGAGGACGACGGATTTATCAAGTACTACCAGGCAATACCCAGTTTGACTCTTTTTCAATTCAAAAATATGAAGACCTATAGGTTCGAAGCCTTAAACATTTCCACAAAGCATCGAGTCATAGAGTACGTTCAGAAACTTCCATTTATCGTGGAGGCAATTGACTATTTAGGACAGGACGTCTCCGTTAGTATCGCAGGCCATTCTTCTAGGCAAATCGATCAGGTGGCCTCTGGACTAGCAGATAGATTCGAATTGTATAAGTGGATACTAGGAAGTCGTACAATAAAAGAGACCTTGTCGGCCGCAGATAGATTAGATTGGCAAATTATTCAAGAACTTAGATACGATGCTCTATCAGGCATTAAAGTGCTTTCTGAGTCATTGTCAATTACTCCCCGAATGGTCGAATATAGGATTAAAAAACTTCTTGGTTCAGACATGTTGCTAGTTCGAGCAATAATAAATACTCAGATGCAACAAGGCCTGATATTTTATGAATTGGAAATGTCAGTTGATGAAACAAAGCGCTACTGTGTTATCAAGCGACTAAGTGAAATCTACGCAAAAAGGATTTGGTCAGTACGTACATTAGCGGCAGGAGTCTTGCTAGCGAATTTTTTTGCATTCACTCTTGCAGAGCCCGAAGAAGCTTACGTAAATACGCTTAAACTTGACGGCGTAAGATCATGTTCGCTTTTCATATTCAAGGAAATCGTTGAACCAAATAGACCAAATTGGCTGGACGACTTGATAGAACAAAAAATAGCATTATTATCAAAATCTATGTGAGACGATATCAATCAACGGATACTGCGTGACATCATGACAATGAAAAATCTTCCATCCTCTGTTAGACTTTAGACAGTCTTGATCATCTTTACGACTTCGTCTTCTGTTTCGGTCAGCCCCGGATGGCAGTCCTTTGCATGTATCATTGCATGCTTCTTTATGTCCTCAACTCCCTGGGGAGATATGAGTGTCCAACCACATGGGCAGCTGAGCATTTTTGCCATGAATTGTGTTTGTAAGCAACTTCGTATATACTTTTCACTCAATACTGTCACCTATGATTATATTGCCTTGCATGATGCGGATTTATGCTTCAATCATTATACCGACAACAATTAGAGTCCTTGACGGATTGGGCATTACATTCTAAGATAAAAGTAGTAGTAGATAGAAGTAGTAGTCAGAAATCGATCAACGATAGTATTGTATGGTATCGAGGATTTCAAGATAGAATATGGGGATTATGGTCCATGAAATTTATTGATTCCTTTTCGAATTAATTTTTATGTGTCTATTAAAACCAATTATCGTTCTTTTTTCTTTATATCTTCAATGATCAATTTTTATGTGAGCTTTACAATCGATTTATAGAAATTTATTGTCTTGGATGGTAATAAAATAAGCTTATGATATATGCATAGTATTAATATAATAATGCTTAAAGGCCAGGAATTTTCTCTTACCTTATAACGATGTCTATAGATGAAAGGTTGTTATAAAGAGTAAGAACTCATTAAGTCCAGACAAGTAAAATCAAAAGGAGAGTATTGAAGCTTTTCCTATACTACACGAAAGTCTATCTGTTCGAAACTTGATTGATAGCTATCCTTTGTCACTTCAAGTTCTGTATCGTAAATACCTAAATCAGATTTAGGTCCTACTTCTACAGTAAATGTTGCACGTCCATTGTTATCTGTATGCATAACTTGGGTTGCTTTCTCTCGGACTATTTCTTCATTTGAAGCTATACCTGCAGCTGCTACTGCGGCACCAGATGAACTAGTTTCGAATGAGGTTGATGATGGAGGATTGATGTCCAGTGTAACAAATGCATCAGGCATTGGATTGCCAGAATCCTTATCTTTGACAGTTACTGTAAGATATGATTTTTCTCCTACCTTTGCTGGATTCTTTGTAAATGTGTATTCTACCAATAATTGGTTTGATACTTGAGAATTATCACACTCTCCTACTATCCCTTCAAATAATGATGAAAACTTTCCTCCTGCAATGTCATCTGTAATGCTGCAGAAGCTATCACCTTCGGTGGCAATTCCTTCTTCGCCATCAAAAGCGGCCTGCTCTTCCATCTCCAGAGGTGTCGATGTCTACCGCAGCATTAACATTCAATGGCAAGACCAAAAATGACAATAATAATAACAATGAGAAACTGATTAAGGTACAACCAGCTGGCAAATGGTTCAGGGATAATGATTTCATTTTATTTATTTTCATATTATTATTCATCTCAAATCATATTTTAACTTACTATCATTAGCTAATTGGAAGAGCCAAAAAGAAAAGATAGAGCAGTTTGCTCCTTAGTCGTCGTCATCGTCGTCACAGTCATCATCCTCTTCGTCGTAGTCACAGTAACGATGATGATCGTCGTCATCATCATCAGATGATGCTGCCGCTGCCGCTGATCCACCACTAGCTGCCGCTGCTGCCGAACTATCCCCTGCCGCCGCTGCCGCTGCCGCTGATCCACCACTAGCTGCCGCTGCTGCCGAACTATCCCCTGCCGCCGCTGCCGCTGCCGCTGATCCACCACTAGCTGCCGCCGATGCGGCAGAAGATGCGAAAGCCTGTCCTGAGGATATACTCACTCCTATCATTGCTGTAATTATGGCTACTGCTAAAATTACGGGTACAGTTTTATACATTTAAGATATAGAAGTGATTCGGCATATATCAAATAGACGAATACCATATCAGTAATTATCTTCTATAATGTTCATATAGATTTATCTTGACTAATCTTAGCTAAAACTTTGAACAGAATATTAGATGAGTTTCCGCTTAGTTATAAGTTGATAGGTACATCACTAGTGATAAATGGACTATATTCTAGCTGTAATAACCCACATGAACTAAGTATAAACGAACTAAGTATAAACGAACTAAGTATAAACTAATATTCAAGTCCAGTCCAAGAAAACTAGTACAAATTTTAAAAATAAGCGGTGTTAATTCAAAAATATACTTTTTTTGGCAGTCTTTATTGGAAAATGATAACTATAAAAGTATACATTTGAATTGTTAGTACATATTATACATTAACAATGAGAGTGTATCAAACAAGTGATTTGCACAGGCAAATTGAAAAGCTACCTATGGTTGAAAGGTTCTTGTCATCTCTAAAAAGGAACAGTCTTAGTACATCAAATAGATACAAATACCTATTGCTTACTTTCATGAGTTTTTATTAATTACAATCAGACAGCGGACAGATTTAGGTTCTTCTAGTATGAGTTGTCATTAGCATTCTTGCAAATTTTTTCTGTTTTCCTTCCAAGTCTTTACAATTTGATATGGATTGCAATAAGTATTAATTTTTAGTAGAGATAAATTTGTACATAATCAATATTTCAGTTATTAAATCTCTCTGTACGTACTCTTTGCCCCTATTATTAGTTCTAATATTGATTTTCCTGTTGTGTATCATAATCTGTGGATAATAGTTCCTCTTAAAACAGTTATGATGTCGGGGAAGTTGCAAAAGTATAGGCATCTGAGCATTCAACTGGACTATCCTATTTTAATCTTGGACTCATTAGAAATACAAAAGTGTAGGCAGGGCTCACCTTGTCTTTTTCCCCCATATCTTTCTCTTTGACTTTCATTCTCCCAAGTACATCATTTGCTTGTTTGATCTGCTTGATTTCTGATGCTGTACTTTATTACCTTTCCTGCACATGTGTCGCACATGTGTCACAGTATTTTTCTATGAGGATAGCTCCATCACCTACAGCGAATAATGCTTCCTGTGTGGCCTTGTTACCGCAGGCTACACAGAATTTTGTCTTATCACTATGATCAACAAATGCCCTTAACATTGAAAATATTCTTTCCATTCTATTCTTTCACCCTTACGAAGGTTTCGTTGATTGTATTTCTTGGCAATACTGCAATCATCGCATCTGCAGCAACTATGAATTTCGGATTGTTTCTCATCGTTATATGTAGTTATCATACATATAAGAACTTGTACTCCATAATAACTAAACTGAGCCTATTACTGACTAGAGTATGCTATAAATTTTGTCTTGATGCATTTAATGCAGGGGAGATCTTGAAATCATTGGTATTTATTTGCATCCACTATTCTTTTCATTTCATCCTCAAGCCGCATTCTGTTAATACTATTCAAGATATGGATTCAATTAGAAAAGATGGAATCAGTATTCTAAAGCCCCGCCTCGGAGAAGTTGGAAACTTCTAGAAAAGTTGGAAACTTTGGTACGAATGGCTTATTCACTTTTTCAGGGTTATGCTCAGGCAGATTTAGTCCTACTAGGTAGGAATCTCAATTTTCAGACGAAGGAGATAGTGATAAATCATGCTTTACTTTCAACATTAGCGTCGTAGAGTCGATTGAAATTTTGAGAAATGGCAATAATTCATCCTTCTTTTCCAATTCGACAATGTCCTTTCGCTTTTTGACTATATTTTATTTGATTAATCCATCGATGTTTAGAAGGAAAAGCATCAAGGAATCTTATGGGGTAGTTCAAACTCCCAATACTATAAACTTCTATATTTGAGGATAAGAAACCATCATGTTTTATAAAACAGAGAGAAATTTTTGCTTGTGATTTATTACACATCATAACTTTAGCAGCCAATATTTTCGGTAACGCCCTATAAAGGGCAATAGAGAATCTTTTTAAATCGTATTTATCTCTTCGTTTTAGGTCCAATACTCTGTCCTCGTTGCATGAATGATTGTGGATTTCCTTTACAGTTCCGTCTTCGTACAGAAAGATGGGGATGGTATCTACCGTTAAGCACTTGTCACATCCCTCTTAATGAAATTAGCTGAAAAGATTTGAGTTTAATGTTGGTTTCACCTTCAGTTAAATTTTCGTCGCCCTTACTTGAAGTAGAACTAGAAATTGCAATGGAACCATCAGGAATAGCTAGGGACGACTGATGAAAGGGCAAAGTTGAAAAGTTGGCCGATTTTTGCACGAATTGACCCAAAGTACTGGGATAGTAAAACTGTTGTGAATAAGCTTCTGGTGGTATAAGCTGATTAGTGAGTTCCTTGATTTTCACTTGCTTACTCAGGAGATTAATAAAGTTATCCATATAATCACCTTCCCGATCGTCCCTATTCGTTTGTCCCCATACACTTTCTCCATCGTTAAATATCATATTACTTGGATATTAATAACAAAATTCTCTTATAATACTTTTCTCTATATGATTTACTAAGTGAAATGTTATCGACATTTATATAAGAACTATATTCAATACACTAGTTTGCTGGTCTACGTCTGGTTTTTAAGTTTTCTCTGATAATTGCACCGACGAGGAAGTATTATATCATATGCTTGAATTTAATCTAAATCGCTAGTGATATTCATAGTGTATGCCCAGCTTGTCATTTGTTATGGCTTGTAAACAAAAGTTCGGGCAGATAATTTTGGATTTTCTTATTAATAGTTATGTAGCTATGGGTGGAAAAACAGGGTAACGACCACTTAATAGGTAGACTCAATTCCAAAGACATCCCTTAGTAAACCTATTGTGGAAAAACAACTAAAAGACGAAGAAGCAGTGAAAAGAAAATTGACGTTGATTACATGACAGATAGCATCATAGTGGAATTTGATTCGTCACTCATAACAAAAGAGGAGATAAAAAATAGATTAGAAAAGTCTGGTTACAAGTTTGTTAGGACAACAACTACTACTGTATAGCTGTTAAAGGCAGTAGACAGAAATGCAGCAGCCGTTTAAGATCTTCTGTTTGAGATTTTTATCCTTGAATTCCTCAACCAAGACAGTGTCAGTTTTCACTTTGGTCATCCGAACAAGATTCTTGTGAGATTGTTGGCTATTGAGCCATTTTACGACATATTTCAGCACATCTTCGACATGCTTGTGCACACAATTTACAGTGTTTCATCTGCTAATGCTTCTCACATTCTTCAACACTCTTCGCTATTGTATCCTGATGGACAACGGTGCAAACTTGATCCAATTCATCACCGGCTGATACCACTGCCGAATCCAAATAGGAGTCCTCCGAACTTGGGGGACCCACGACTCATTCAGCTTCTTGAAGTCCGAGACCTGTATTCATCAGGGTGTATATTGCACCCTCTGTCAAGTTCTTGATCTGTCCCCAATTGACGTTCATATAATTTCCAGCCTGTGCATATAGCAGGAGCAGGAATATGCCGCCACTTAGAAACATCAGAAGACGATAATAGTGGATAATCTTGTCCGTAGCAATTTAATCTATTCTATGGAATGATTTTGTTTTTGGGACCTACTGTCCTGCCAATATCTCTTCAGAACCAACACAATTATCACTGCTGAAATTCCACTTGAATAAGGGAAAGGGACAATAAATTGAGCTGCTACCATTATCCCAAATGTCATCAACACTGCTATAACTAGCTTGGTTCGTGACATAGAACTACTGACATTTGCTCTTAAGTCGTCGATTTAAGTATTGTGTTATTACCTACTAAATAAGATAGGATAAGCTTTTATCAAAATGTCTACACTTATCTATTCTATAGTTAATTCGGAAGATAAATGCAGGATAAACGTATCTTACCATTATGTTTACTACTTAATATCATGACCTAGATGACGGCTGTAAGTGCTTCCAATTAACATATAAATCCCAGAGAAAGAAACAGTCGGTTCTGGAATCGACGTGGAGTAATACAGGTAGTAGATCCGGTCATGACGGCTACAATATCTTATCGTTGATATTATACTAGATCTAGGAATTTCTATTATTATTAATATTAATGGAAGTATGACGACTCTAAAGAGTTAATAGAACTGACTAAAGATGTATTTATGGAGAACTATGGAATGAAAACACGAAGTAAAATCGGTATTTTTGTAGTTATAATGGTAGCTGTGGGTATGATAGCATTATTCGCGTACACTTGGCAGATTGAATCTGCTAGAGCTAGAGCTATTCAGCAGGATATGTTTGATTGTATAGTTACCTATGGCAGTGGTACTCCATGTGTTAAAATATGCGAGGGTACGTTAGATGACAGTAGATACCCAGCAATCAGGGAGTTAGATATGGAAGACTGTAAACCTTTCGTAGATGAAGTAATTGAAAGAATTAATCTGTGATATCAATGTAGATTACAAAGCATTAATGGAGGAGGCGATGGCACAGCTGGACATAGCGATTGACCCTATCTAACGGCCAAATGAGAAATGGTAGGAATTAAGAAGCCCATTCTAATTTTTAATTCTTTATATCGATGAGATTAAGACAAATAGCTCGAGAAAATTAAGTCAGTACACCCACCGTTGAGACCCGTTTTGTTGATGAGAAGACTAAGCTGGGGATGAATATGCATTATATAGGATTTTTATTGAGCGACATTGCAAAAGTTATTCCTATAGAGGGTGAAGGTAATGTACTTAGATTGGAGGATTTGATAGTTACTAATGGATCAGATCTATATGTATATCTCCCAACAGATAAGAGTGCATCGGATTTCGTAGATTTGGGTAGGTTAAAGGCCAATATTGGGAATCAAAACTATCCGATACCTCTGGGAACAGATATGTCAGTCATATTTAAAACATTCTCATTATGGGCGCAATTAAAAAGTCATGATATTCTCGTCCATAACAGACATGCTGATTGGCATGATCTTAGGTATGATCGTCAGCCTCTCTATTAATAAAATTGATTAGATCCTTATAATTGAAACGTAAAGGTGAAAGGTATTTTCCAAAAGTAAATGTAGGTTGGATGGCTTCGGATGAAGGCGCATCTGCAATAGTTAATAGTACAGCTCACTACCTTAATACAAGGCTGCTAATTATATTAATGGACGTAGCTGGACTGTAATAGGCTGAGGGCTGTGCAGAATACGTTACCACATACCATTTATTATCTTTGAAAGTCCAGGCCTGTGTCTGTTTAATATCGGATAGGTCATCAGTTATTAAATATGTAATCTGATACCCTGGCAGTCCTGATATTACTGTAGGAACAGATTGTAACAAAGTAACGTTACCAAAAGTTTGCCTTAGATGAGCAATAGTAGAATTCAAGGTTTCATTTATCAGAAATTTAGTAGATTTAGAAGCGTCAGCTGCACTAGCAACCGGCTTAGTTGGCTGAATAGCAAACGAACCAACGTTAGTATCCAAATACTTTTTCATAATATTCTCCAAATATTCACTCTGATTTAATACGACAACATTCGCGTTCTCAGAATAGCTATGCATACCTTTGATCCCAGTAAGATAAAAATCTGCTATTATATTGTTGCCTGAAATATTTCCCAAATTTTCAAGCACGTTCCAATTCGAAGGGTACTTGACTCGTATGCCTGCAGTCATATTTTCGTACGTCATATAATTTACTTCAGATGAATTCCCGCCAAAGTCGAAATAAACCTGTCCGGCTACTGAGAACTGATGAGCTAGATATGGATATGAATTCATAAAGAGCATAAGTAAAATCAAGCCACATACTGCAACCCGTGGGATAAAATATTTCATTTTTTGCTGCCAGTATACCTCCTTCTAAGTAACTGGATATAATAGTTTAATTTTATTTCAATATTTCTATCTTATCCCCTGGCCTCTATGTTTTGAATTTGAATGTGAATGTGACCCACCAAGATAATTATTGTAAATTTTTACATAAAATGCTCTCCAGTAAGATGTCATCTATCATCTTCTAATGCAAATTGGGTATCCTCATTCAGTATTATAAGGCCCCTTTAAAAATTGAAATTGTTACAGCGCGTTGATATAAGAAAAAGATGGAAGGTAATGTTAACTCGTTTATCAGTTCGCTGTATTTTCCTTACTTTCTGAGGATAGTAACTGCTTTGCCTGATCAAGGTTACTATTTATTTTATCTATATGTTGCTGTATTTGTTCTATCGGTACTTTATCTTGTATTATTTGTCTTAACTCCTCCCTAAGTAGTACTTCTGTATTCTTCATCATTAAGGCTTGATCTCTCTCCACTATTGGATCTTCAATAAACTCGAAGTTATCTAGATATGCTTGTATAGCTAATATTTCAGTTCCACTATAGTCCTGATTTTTGTATGCATCTAATGTTTGATTTAGTAAATTGCGGATCTCAGATATTATAGCCACAGGATCTACGCCACTACCAGCAGTAGGTGAGAGATTTACCTATTAGGAGAACTAATATATATTCTTGCTTCTGATTCTTACATAGGAGAATTTAGAGGTTAGATATACTTGCAATTCTAAATGGTACTATCGCCGAGTGCGATCCTCTATAGAATCTTTCAAATATTTTGTCTCCTATTCAATTATACCTTCAAACAGGACTGCATTCGAAGGATAGGGCTAATAGCCTACCCATATTTATCCATTTTTGTAGTTCCTTACTTGAAAATAATGCTCAGGCGATACTAATGAATGGGGTGTGTCAGCACTTTCATAAAAGAAGTGAGTTTATATTGTAATTTCTTGATGGTTTTATCATAAAGTATAGTACAATAAAGGAGGTATTCAAGCAAGAGTTTACAACCGTTATCAAACTTGTAGGCAACGGAGCATTAATTTACGTGGACAGGTCATTGATAGGCAAGAAAGTGCATGTGTTCCTAGAGGTAATCGAGGATGAATAATAAGATGGATTTGAAAAATATGAATGAATTGCTATTTGCCGTTATAGCCATCTTGGCTATTTTGATAACAGCATGCTTTATCAATAATCATTTCGTCATAGGAACGCCAACAGAAGAAAACAAGACAGTAAACCCCGACAACCTAACAACACTAGATAGAATGCGATTCACAGCAATTCAAATGACAATACTATCATTGGAGTCAGAACAACCAACGAATATGTCAAACGACGAAATAGCGGCAAAGATATATGAATATCAACAATCCAACAAAACAATCGATAGATTGACTACTTTCGAAATTGAGTCATTGTATAGAAACATAACTAACGGTAGTCAAGTAGGACCTGATGATATGAATGGCAGTTAAAACAAAGTGCGTTCGAGATCCCGTTGATATAGTACATGATGGACTTAGAGTAATGATTGCAAGATATTGGCCGAAAGGGGTTAATCGGTCAAGTATCGATATGCGATGTATTGCATTAGCACCAAGTGAAAGATTAGTCAACCAATGGTTACATCTCAAAAGAGTATGCAAGAAAAACAATGATATGGATTTACTGAATATGGGATGGAATGATTTCAAGAATAAACTAATGAATGAATTTAATAGTAATCAACCTCAATTTTCACATCTTATTGAGATGCTTAGACGAATTAATACTCATTCAAATGTAACATTATTATGCAATGAGAAGAATGACGATCCTTATTGTCATAGGTATATGGTTAAGGAATTAATCGAATTCTAGATATGCATACAATGTGTTACACAGCAGCCACAGAGTATACATTCTCTGGACAGCTCTTCTGAGGCGTCTTGGTTTGGATAGACTGAAATAATAAAAGAAAAGTGTTTCTTATCCCATCTTTCTTAAGATCTGATAGTGCATGACATTGTTATGCGTTGATGGAAGCAGTTGGATCTTATATGTATCAGTAAGATATATTGACGGATACTAGTTTTGAGTAACTAGTAGTAGTTTTGTTTATGAGCCTAAGAGCAGCATACATTAACATCTAGTATGCCGCCTTCAATCGAATCGAGCTCATATCCATCATTGCTCCTCTATCAGAAGTCCGTCTCCCCGTTAATCAGCGCCAGTCATCTATAATAAATACATCAGGTCGATTATAGCCCATATCAGGTGGATTCAGGTCCACATCTGACTGGTTTTACTACCAAGGAGACTGTTTTTAACTGGTCTAACTTAATGAATGTATAGTTTAACCTTTTTATAAGGTGATCATTTTCTGCTTCTTTTGACTGTGGTTCTTTTAAGTGACTTGTTTTTCCTGGATCTTGGTTTAATGTTGGAAGCCTGTCTTCTAAATTTTGTTTTCGTTCTTGTTCCTGATGCAGAAGGTGTTCTAATTCTCTGGATATCTTTTTGAATTCGTGTCACTTGCTTCTGTAGCTGACTGAGTTGAGATTGAATCTGTTTTATTGATTGTAAAGGTGATTGGCTTGTTCCTGCACCTTTTGTCGACTTGGCCTGCTTTTGCTTCTGTATGGATTGAATCATCATTGTTATCTTACTAATCTGATTTCCATGCTTCTCTACTTGCTTTGATATATTTGACAAATAAGATGTTACTCGCCTCTTAGACTTCTTTTTACTAATTCCGGATTCCTCTTGTACCTGCTCTATTTGTTTGTTCTGTTCTTGCACTTCGTGTTCTGCTGGAAACGTTTCGACTAGTGAAGCCTGTTCATCTGTCACATCAATTGAAGTAGGTCCTACTTCACTTTCCTCTAACGGTTTATTCATCTCTTCAGTCATAATAGAATCCTTCTTCTCTTTCCTCCTGCATGTGCTGTTCTTCGTCTTCATCCTATTTATCTTAGATATATCATCGTACTCCAATCCAACCAACCCAAATCCCCATGTAGGATTTACATCGTACTCCAAATGGTATGGTATACATAACAATTTTTGATGTTGAGAAGTGAAATTGAACCGTCATTGAATCCTTTAACGAGGATTCATCTAAGGATTGAAATACTGTAACACATATTCATGCTATTAACGAATACTTATATAATGAACTCAGCACCTCCTACGCCAGAAGACGTTGAGGAAAAGACAGAAGTTATCTATGGTGCTGAAAATATAATCAATCACGCCTTGAATTTAATATCTGTTCTCAAAAAATCTGTAGATAATTGTACTGATTCTAATGGTCCATCGATGTTTATAATTCCTAATCACTCCATAGCAAATGCGTATAGAGAACTAAAAGAAAGAGGGAATAAGATTCATGGCTGAAATTACAAAGGATAACATAGTGTATTGAAAGGAACTTATGAAGATATGTGAGCTACGTCATTTAGACGAAACCAAAGGGAACTTTGGAATAGCTGATGGGATCTACTATACTGCTGGTGCAAAAACAGTCGAAACTTCGCCTCCCCCACTACTTATTGAAAGTACGGTAAAGGCTTTTGTGGAATAACAGCAGTACTTTTTTGATATGCTATGGAAAAAGGCTACGATCTTTACGGATAAAGTCATTGACATCCAAGAACTAAAAGTACAGGGTTACAAGCATAGGATGTGATTATACCCCTTTATTCTAACGGATTCAGTGACTACTATAACTGCTATAAGGTTAATGGCCCTCACGACATTGGTTTTCATGGTAATTAATGCCAATCATTACCACAATCAAGATGTTAAAATAAAAGAAAAGTTGCGAGAGAATTAAGTTATTTATTTGCTAATTCTGTCCATCAGATGAACTTGTATTTATTCTGCTGCACCGCCTTCTTCTTCATCACCTTCACTTCCGGTATTATCTGCATTGCTAGTGCCTTCATCACCAGAAGGGCTATCGGTTGAAGCAGTAGTACCCTCACTACCACTAGCCGTTCCAGTATTGTAAATCGGAGCGAAGCAATCTCTTATTTGTTGTTCGGAAACAGATCCATCAACCTCAGCATTGGAAAGACAAGATTGGAAGTCCTGATAATCCTGACTAGCTGAACTGGTATCTTCACCTGTTCCGTCAGTCTGCGCTATTAATGGCGTAACATAATTCACACTTGCTGGTACAATCAGGTACTAAAACTATTGTTACTATTACAGCTATAACTTGAGTTTTTTTCTTATCCATTGCCAGATAATTATCCGCAATGTATAAAATTATTGGCGTTGGAATGTTTAGAAAGATATATCAGAAATAGTTGACAAAAATTACACAGTTTCAGCCATCTTGAACTCTATTGAATCTGTGTTCCCCCATTATTGCTAGTATCAGTGAAAACAGTTATCGTCATTATTATCATTCCCATTCAGCTGTATTTTTTTCTGCTATTACTTTTGTAGGTTTTATGCGTACTAGAATTGCACCTTCAGGTACTATTTCTTTTACCATATTCTTCTGCATTATCAATTCCTATATACCGCTTTGCTATTTTGGTAGCCCACTTGAAAAGTTCATTCTGTTTGAGATGATATATTTTTGCATTACCGAATAGTTACAAAGAAAACTGAGGTGTCTGAACGTCAACACAAATGCTTACTCTATTATCACGTTGGATGTTTCTTGCCTTAAGTGAGCTGTCATAAGTGGTAAAAACGACATCTCCAACTGCTCGTTTTCTTGTTCGGTCTTTTTGGTCGTCCAAAACAAACCATATCGGAATCACGTGTGGACTTTCATCTTTCTTAATTGTAGCAAGTTTTGCTGTAAAAGTGCCTTGCATAAGAAACTGTTTAATTTCTTTTCTGGACATTTCTGTCATTATTTTTATAACCCTCTAGCTTTTTAAAAAGTAATTCACCTCCTCTGAGCTCTCAAGTCAAATCATTGCAGAACATTCTTCGTCAGATCATAATAATCTCTATGTGATTCTATTGAAAAACCTGGAAAACAGATCTTGTACTATTTGCTTAGGATTAAGTAGTAACAATCAGTGCATATTTTTAGTATATTAATATTCAAAAATATAAAATTCATAATCAGAAATGCTATTAGTTGCTCACTGATATGGCTTAACAGTCAGATCTAGGGATGTATTACTAACTCTAATTCATTCTCAGTTGAAAATATAGAAGATAATATTTTTTTCTTTTATTATTTGAGAATTTCCTTAATCTTCTGATTTTCTATCAAATTATCTATAAACCTACTATATTCTTCTATTAGTGGTTCCTTTCGAGGGTGATGTATTAATATTGCATCTAATGCTTTTAATTTCCAGTAATAGAGTGAGCCCATTGCAATTGTAGATTCGGCCTCATAAACTACTTTACCTAATGAAGTTAAAACATACTTCCGTTTTTCTCTTTTGATCAATCCAACCTTCATCATACGGGATATTCTTCTGTAGTATTGCCTTGCTGTGAATTTAAATTGTTTTTTAAATAGATCGTTATTACTATTATCTGTGGTAGCAATTGCTTTAAAGATGACTAACGATATCTCATCAGAAATTGCATATATAATATCAGCTTCAGCCACACCTATCACAATTATTTTTCAATGCTTGATAAAAAGAGAAACAATATATATCGCTACTCTTCCTGGTCAAGGAAACAAATACAATAGAGTTACCGTGAATAGCCACAAATTGAATCCATGCCATTACTATTCCGATTTAAAATTAAATCATAAGACTTTTTACCATTATTAAAGTCGTATGAATCGTTCAGACGAAAGAACGTTCTACTTAAAATCTACTGCAATCAAAATTAGTTGTAAAATTATAATGTTATCTTGATGCTTAGAAAAGATGAATATCTAATCCATCTGTAGGATGATACTCATATATTATTTTATAGAATTTTTCATTTGACGACCACAAATATTATTGCTATTTACAGCCCTTAAAAATTCTGTAACCGATAAGGTATACACTATTTATAAATGAAAGGGTATTGTACCCAAATAATGCAACACACCCAACACTTTCGTCAAAAAGTTACCACAAATGGTGAAAAAATAATCAAAGCTACGAATGACGGAAGTGAAAAACCGGTAATTAACAACAGAACATCGACAATAGGATCTAAAAGGATCTTCAATAAACTGCAAGTAAATTACATCAATAATTACAATGCCGTCTTGCAACTTTTGAGAGCTTTTGTATATTATGTGAAAGCACGATCAAATGTATACATATTTGCCTTTGCTACGCTTATATCACTAATACTGGGATTTCATGGAAATGCAGTAGATTACGGTATTGCTATTTGTGTAGTGTGTGCTAGTTATTTTATGGCACTTGCAACTTATATTTATAATGACATAGTAGATTTTGAAGTAGATAAAATAAATAAGACAAATAGACCCTCGATGACTGGAAAAGCTACAAAAAGACAACTTATTATTATAGTATCTGTTTTAAACGGGATTGCATTATTGCTCACATCCCTTGCAAGTTTAAATGCCTTGTATGTTTCAGTATTGTTTATTTCATTAGGCATTGCGTACTCGCATCCAAGTTTAGGTCTTAAAGAGAAATTTCCTTTGAAAACAGTGGTAACTGCTGCTGGCGCAGGATTATTATCTCTTTTAGGAGGAACTGCTGCTCTTACTGCAACGAATAGCAATTATGTCGAAAATAATTCTTTCTCCTCTTCATCTATGCTACCAATAGTATATGCTGCATTATTCTTTTTTGCTTTCTTTTTTATTTTAGGACCTCTTGGAGATATTGGAGATTTGAAGGGGGATAAAATAGTTGGTAGACGTACATTTCCAATAGTTCTTGGAATAAGGTCAACTATAACAATAATGCTCTCCGTACCTCTAATAATAATGCTCATGTCAATATCAGTAGCTTACTATGTTTACGATAACGATATGAAAAATGGAGCCATATTCATGCATCTATCAGGAATATCCCTTATTGTGAGCACTTGTATGGCTACATTGGCGTTTATTCTAAGAATAAGCAAAAAAGTGAACGATACATTGACAATCAAGGCCACGAGGCCAAAAATGAGGTTTCTCCATATTTTGCTACAAATTTCATTACTTGTAACATTCTTATGAATATTTGTTAGCCACAAGGAAAGAAAAATAAACCTTGATTTCTCAGATTATATGCACAAAATTCACTGGATATTACTGTACTGCTTTTTGTACGCTGCTGCCATAACTGGTGTGATTCGGTACTTCTTCTGTATTATGAGTGTATGAAGAAGAAGTAAAAGAAGTGTTAGTCCATATTTCATAGTAGAGCTCCTGCATTATTTTTAAAGTCTTTTCATCCCCTTTGATGAAGATCACACCATAGAAATCCTTTGGATCATTCCAGTTGACTATTTCTATAGCTACTTCATTGTCGTCTAATATAATCATGCTAAATGGAATACTAGCTATCCTTCTACTTACTTTGCCTGGATACCACGGATTGGACACAACATTCATCCGCTCACTAGTGTTTTTGTCATTATCTCTTAACTTTAAAGTCTTACCTTCTGCTTCAAAATATTGCTTAACCAGATTTGAGTCAGTTAGTACTTTAACATCGATTCCTGAAGAGTTTGCTTTGCGGAGTATACTGTTGATTATTATTTCATTAAGGTACCTACTTGCAAGCAGGATTTCATTCTTGCAGAATTCGATCCTTTCGACCATTGCTGATACCATGTCCTGATATGTCCATACAAATTCGATTTTTATTGATGATGCGTTTGAATCTGTTGGGATACTGATTTTATTACCTGTAACCCTCCTAACAAAATTAGCAATCTCATCTTTAGAGAATTGTTTAGTATGCTTCAAAGTATCAACCATTTTCATCTGTTTTATATTTTTTAACTCTTCTATTAAGCTGAGAATATGATTTTGATAAATTATATTTCCGAGTGTTGTGTGTTTATAAACGCCGTCAGATTTTTCAACTAAACCTGCATTTATTAGCTGTTTTAATCTAGTATAGTATACTTTCTTTGATATCCCAAGCTTTTGTATGGTAGATGATTTGGCCTCAAGACCTTCATTATTATTACTATCACCATCTGCAAGCATAAAAATACTCAAATTATCTTTCCTTGACAAGATAGAAAGTAACTTTGCCGAGTTTTTGACTGAATGAGGATCAATAAGAGCATTTCTAACCATTAGACACAGAATATTAGAATCTTTTTATATATATATTTTTTATGATTTTATGATACATTCGCTATATTCCCTTAGAATGAAAAAGATTTAGCAACTGAATCAAATTTGTTGTTAGACTCTTCTCATACTACTTCTCTTCATGCTGTAACTCATCCTATAGATTTATCTTAACTAATATTTGCTATAACTTTGAATAGAATATCAGAAGGTTATTTCAATTATTTATGATAATAATCTTAATGTAACATCACTAGTGATATGAACTATATTCTAACTACGGTAAATCATGTAAACTAGGTATGATGAACTAGTATTCAAGTCCAAGTACAAATTTTCAAAATAGAAGGGGTGTTAGTGTTAATTCAAAGATATATCTTTTTTTGCTAGTTTTCATGTACTCCTTGTCTTTTTCCCCCATATCTTTCTCTTTGACTTTCATTCTCCCAAGTACATCATTTGCTTGTTTGATCTGCTTGATTTCTGATGCTGTACTTTATTACCTTTCCTGCACATGTGTCGCACATGTGTCACAGTATTTTTCTATGAGGATAGCTCCATCACCTACAGCGAATAATGCTTCCTGTGTGGCCTTGTTACCGCAGGCTACACAGAATTTTGTCTTATCACTATGATCAACAAATGCCCTTAACATTGAAAATATTCTTTCCATTCTATTCTTTCACCCTTACGAAGGTTTCGTTGATTGTATTTCTTGGCAATACTGCAATCATCGCATCTGCAGCAACTATGAATTTCGGATTGTTTCTCATCGTTATATGTAGTTATCATACATATAAGAACTTGTACTCCATAATAACTAAACTGAGCCTATTACTGACTAGAGTATGCTATATCGAGGGGGAGGTAAATATTGAAAGAAAAAGGATGCGAGAGAATTAGGTTATCTGCTTACTAATTCTGTCCGTCAGATGCTTCTTCATTGTTGCTATCCCCATTGTCTAAGTCTTCACTATCTTCCGCTGGCGGCGATTGTGGTTCCTCCTCCGCTGGCGCTACAGGCTCACAGTTAGGAAGTGTTCCTGTAGTTCCTTCTGGGCATTCTTCAGATAGAGGTGAAGCCAAGCCTTGTGGTCTCACAATTAGGGGGAATTCCTGTAAATCCTTCTTTACACCCCATTATAGTTTGACAGGTGTATAAACAACCTGTCTATTACCATTTTCATCACTCTTTAGAGTAATCGAATGATAATCACCAAATTCCGTTTCCGTATGAGTTACAAGGAAGATCTGTTTGAAGCTTATAGCCTGAGTAAGCATACTAACTAGGATCTTTCTTCTGGTTGAATCCAAACTTGCCATTGGTTCATCCATTATTATAGAATTAATTATTGGTGGCTTCCTCTCTGAGTTCTTGAAGGGCTTTATCCTTGCCATCAACTTGGACATTGCAATTCTTAATGCCAGTCCTAGAGCAGTTTCATCGCCTCCGCTTAACTGATCTTTATTCTTTATTACATTGTCCTTACTATCCATAAGTGTTATTTCCAATCCATGAGATTCCATACCTCCTCTCACTCTTCTTATGGTGGAAGAAATTTTATCTATAGCATAGCGACCTTCTGTGAGCTGTGCCATGTAATCGTTTGTAGCATGTCTTAATACTCCTACCATTTTTCCTTCCACTACATAGTTTGAAATGAATCCGTCGATCTCACCTCGTAAATATTTTACGTGTCGTAATTCATTCTCTTTATCAGATAAAATTCTTACTTTTTGCGAGAGCTTCTTTATATTAGATTCCCTATTTTTTATGTCATCTTTTAATGCCGAGGCTTGCTTAGTAAGTATGTCTAAGAATCTTCTCTTGGCACCAAGACTATTTTCCATAGTTTTCCTTTTAATAATAATTTCATCAATAGTGTTGCAATGTAGATTTTTTAATAAATCATCTAGACTTGTAACCAAAAGTTCTTGCAGATATTCTTGCAGCTTACTCTTCAATTGGTCAATATCATTAACTATATTTTTCTTTAGATTTTCTAATTTTGATAGCTCATTTCCATACTTCTTGTACTGTATATTTTCTTCATCTATCTGTTCTTTGATTCGGTGTATCTCCTTTCTATAATACTCTATTTCCAATCTTAGACTTGTTCTTTCTGAAATGACGTCGCGGACTGTCGAAAAACCCAGAAATGACAGGAGATCCTCGATTGATTTTGTATGATGTAAATCAAGTATGGAGCGAGCATTTTTTCTGTGATTTATAAGACTATCACAAAGTGGAAGCATATTTTGTAATACGACTTTAGTTTTGTTTTTGGTGTCTAGCTTCTTGTGTACTTCATCATGTTCATCCTTTGCTTGTTTAACCTGAAAATTGACATTATCATAATCAGAGTCTATTTCTCTTATTTCGTTACCTAATTCTGTTACCATCTTTCCTTTGTCATCGACTGATTTGTTACAGACAGGACATTTCATCCTCTCTACGATATACTTTATGCTATTCTTTTTTATGCCAGAAATGACTTCGTTAGATATTAGAATCTGATTCAAATACTCAATATTATTATGTAAAGTATTCTCATATTTTTCTAAACTTTTTACTACATTAGATATTTCTTGTAACTGATTATTCATCTGTTCTGGCTGAGAAACTGGATCAAAATTTAAGGTAATTGAAGAACGCTCTACAACTTGCTTAATTTGATTTTCATATGTTTTTATCCCCATAAATAATCTATCCAATTGCAGTAGATTTTCATCGTTTGGAAGACTCTCTAAGGCCTGTTGTACAACAGCTTTCTGATCGTCTAGATCCTTCATGGATATTTTTAAGGTGTCTATTCTCTCATCCTGACTTGTTACGTAATAGGTCTTTTCCACTAAGGAACTATTAACTAATGCAAGCTCATTATTTTTGTTTGTTATATCCATATCGTTGTTCTTAATCCTCCTCAGTGTGTCCTCAGATGGCAAATTCGAAAGACTTTCGAGAGTTTTATTCAAGTCAGATTCAGATTCAATGCATTCTTTTTCTTTGACTCCTAATTCATTTTCTCTCTTGATAAGTTCCGCCTTTTCAATAGCAAGAACTCCAACCTCTTCTTTTAGTAAATTGATAGAGTCTTGAAGATCTGTGCTAAGTTTCGAGAGATCGTTTTTGACCCTATCGAATTCATCAAGTCCAAAAAGTGTAGTGATTAACCTCCTTAATTCTACTGGATCTGCTAATGCTAGTCTGTCTACATCCTTTTGTCTAACATATACCGTCTTTTCAATTATAGAAGCACTAACTCCTAACATCCGTTCAACTTCTTCGTTAACCGATCTGGGCCTATTAACTATCACAGTAAATTTATCATCCTCATCAATATCATGTTCGTTCACTTTTTTAGATAAGACAGCGTCTTCATTAAAATCAATTTCACCTTTTTGAGTTCTTGATCTCTTGATTGTAAGTTTTCTTACTATCCGATATATGGTTCCTCCAAGATCAAAAGTGACATCGATCTTGCAACTTGATTCACCAGCTTTAACAAGTGTTTTTCGTTGCTGATCTTCTATCAATTCGTCACCCAGAAGGCCCCATAATATTGCTTGAATGAAGCTAGTCTTACCCATAGAGTTGTTACCAGTTATAACGAATAGGCCTTCAGGAAACTCTGGATCCTGAGGATCATCAGGAAGCAGCACATTTGTATATGGTTTAAAGTTCTCGATTTCGATTCTCAATATCTTCAAAAATCAATTATTGCCTCTTTCTATCGCTGAGGTGTCATTAGTTTTCTCTGAACTACGATTAAGTACTTTTGCAAATATCTTCGCTAATAAATTCGGATCCAAATTTTGCTTTTCCAAATCTTTGTTTCTCATAATAGTTACATACTCTTTGAATTCCTTTTGAGGATCCTCTATCAGGAATTCTATATTATCAGCCAATGATTGGTCGTCGATGTTTTCTTGTTTGATATATTCAGGATAGTTTGGCCGATCTAGGATGAACTCAACAATATTGTAATCATTTGAATCTAAGGCTAGCTTTCTCAGGGCTGATTCCACCTCACCAATATTGAATGACGATCCATATGTTTTCTTACCCTTCAGAATGATTTTTACCCTTGCAGCAGTTGAATATTCATATCGTGTATTAAGCCCATGGGCATCAAAAGTATTTCTAACCCTCTTTATTATCTGGAAATTTGTATCCTCTGGGTAAATTTCAACTATATCAAAAATGATCCTTCTATTTGATTGAATTTTCTTGGTAGTAATCCTTGGAGATGAATTTCCTTGTTCTAATTCGACCATAAGATATCCTTTTTCAGTATTAATCTCACTGAAATTCCATAATTCGGTTGACCCCGAATACCAGGCATGATCCGCCACCTTACGCATTTTGTGATCATCTCCCAGTGCAATGTACTGATAACTGCCTTTTAGAAAATCTTCATGTAGTGTAGAATTCTCGATCATACCATGCGCCATGGCTATATTTATCAAATCAGAAGAAATAGAGTTATTCTGAACTTGAATCCAGTTTTTATATATGGATTGCATACCCAGTGTGGACAGCGCCCGAGACTCAATTGAGGGATGCGTAATCACCCTCAGATTCAGATTATTAATGTCAATGAATAGAGGCTGTTGTGTTCTTAATGAGTCTCTTGCATCATAATGTGTGAATAAGTGGATATTATCGAAGGCAACTGGAAATACAGATAGAGTTGAACTACGATATTCCATGTATCGTCCATGATTACCATCTATTATAATCAGAGGAATATTTGCATCATATAATTGCTTGAATGTCATTGCAGCAATTTTTCGTGCATACTCAGGAGGAGGACTAGGATCGTAGCCAGCAGGGGTGTCAAAGAAGTCTCCGCAGTGTAGTATGACATCTGGCCTATTTCTAGCCTTATCTACTATTTCATTGACAAACTTGATCCAAGCAGAGTGGAAGTCGTCTTCCAGTGGTCTTACTTCTTGGTTTACGATCCCAGAACGTGTTTGTCGAGGCCGACGACCAAGATGGGTATCAGAAATATGTGCAATTTTCATGGCCGTAACCTTCGATGTATATCAATGTTCTTGATGTGAGGTATTTGAACTTGTATCTTCATTAGTAGAGCTGATATACCAAGAAGTATCCTATACTTACTTTAACTCTTGCCTTTGACAACGGCTAAATTATAACAGCCAGCTCCGTCCATATTGCTGCTAATCTTAGAATCTGAAGAGCATCAACTATAATCATTTAATGTTACTCAAGAAGGCGCATGTCGTCTATCTTTGATTTCTTGAGGAGTGATTATTGAAATACTGCCATTAGCGGCAGTTGTATCTGTTGAATTTGTTGTTGGAGCAGAAATATTGGAGCTCAAGATTGAGTTACTACCTTCACTACTTATGGTACTGTTTGGAGTTGATACAGCTAATGCAGTATTTAAGTCAAGTAATGGATCATTTGTTTCTAATTGTAAAAATTCTCCAGCAGAAAATAAAAGTGATACAAGAAAAATTCCTGTAAGCAAGATAAACGCAATATACTTGTTGGATAACAGCATATTGTATATTATAAGGGAAAAATATTTATGCTTTTATGAATAATCGTTAAAGTCTTATATTCTAATATACTTCGACAATATGAATGTGTTATTTATTTACTGTTGATGGAGTATTTATTGTACTGTTGATGGAGTATTTATTTGTACTGTTGATGGAGTATTTATTGACTGTTGATGGAGGCTATTATTCGTATTATTCCTCTACATGATAATAACATCAACTGAGATACATACACATTTTATGTAGCCAGAAATCTAGGAAGATGCATTATGAAATGAGTTATAGTTTTTGCCAAAATAGTATAGCCTACTACAATAGAAAGATTGATGATTTCTTAAATATCATGAATACATTCTAAATCCCTTAGAATATGAGAGTTTAATACATTGTTAGATAACTATATCAATTTTATATTGGATGGTCTTGTATGACAAAAGTCATACAAAAAATTGTGAAGACGCCAATGGTGATGATGGTGGTCTTAATGGCAACAGCGGCAGTAGTTACAGCATCGATTCCGTATACTACAACTGAAAATACGTATGCAAAAAGTCCAGCTGCAAATACCGACAACGTGAAAGTTAAGCAATGCGTACAAGAAGAGATAGACGGATCTCCCCCAGGAAGCCTTTGCGGTCCGAGTGAACGGAGTATTGACGAAGATGATGTAGATGAGATCTTTGATGATAGATTAGATGGAATATCAGTACCCTTACCACCGCCATCGTAACCATCCAATATTTTTTTTGTTATTTTTGTTTCTCATTCATATCGCCATGAGTCGTGTTTATCTGTCACATCAATTGAGGTAGGACCCACTTCACTTTCCTCCATCGGTTTATTCATCTCTTCATGTTCTTTATAGTTCCAATAATAGATGTAATAGAAAATTGGATCATCTTCAATAACATTATTAATAATGATCCTATTTCTATGGAATCTGATGTAGCTATGATAGATAGAATGATAGGCGGAAAAGTATGAAGGTACTAGCTATATTTCAAAGCCAACAACTATGAAAGAATTAAATGAACATGTAGATCATTTGTTGCAGGAAAAATGTAACAGTTATAGAATAGCTCTTGACCTGCCTGGTAGTAACTTGGCTGAAGTAAATAAGTAAATAGGCATGATTCCCCTTGCTATAACTCATCTGGTTTGAAGGAACGTTTAATTTCTCATACATGTCTAAATATATTCTAAATATCTCTCATAATGCTAAGAATAAGTATTACTCGGTGATGATAAGGGCTAATCTAATAGGTTTTCTATTGACAAAAATAAAAGGGGATGAAGTCAGTTTCAGTATTTCCGTGAATGCTACTTACGGCACCAGTATATTGCCGATCTCTGGGAATGTTTGATCTGCTGCTAAGGCTACTCCGTTCTCGTCACCTTGAACCTGTGATCCAATGTTCTGACATCCGACGTTCAGCGGTAGTTCACCATTTCCACAAGCATTTGCTTGTGCGATCACTTGGTTCTTCTCATATCTCTTCTTGCCATCTGCAAATGCACTGTCTGCTGTTGCAAGTGCTGTTGCTCCGACCAGCATGGCTGTCATTGCTGCTACGATTACCAAATATTTGGTGTTCATAATTGGTATCAGAGTAGAAGTTTTGTATTTACATTAGGCAAGTTCAAACGCTCTCATAAATCTGATATTTTTTCTATTAGAACGAACGAGAAGCTAACGCATAGCCAAACTTTCTTCTTCAGACCATGCTCGTCTAAGAGGTATAATTTTTTTATTATCTTCATTCCACCATCTAATCATGCCATTACATTTGCGGCATCGCAATTCTATTCTCGAACCGATTATCACAAATTTGGCTGTATTGGAATTAGTCATTAGCCGATCACAAATGCATTCTTTAGTCTGTGGCATGTACTAACTGCATAATACCGAAGAAATAGTTAATACTAAATCCGATCCTCATGACTATTAGAAGAGTATTGATATTAGTACTTGTCAGATTTGATAAGATAGCGATCTAATCTCTGCAGAACTTGATTTACAGTAATCCAAATGGTCCACACAACAATAATAGATATTAAGAAGGTAGAAACTCTCCACAACGAACATGATCAAAGTCACACATGAGCTGAATTGTGTCAGTTAGATTCCTATTGTTAGAATCTATTACTTTATGATATTAGCGGTTTTGTTCTATCATATCTTTCGTAATGGCCAAGACTATTCAAATCCAATTCTTTCAAATCTTTCTGGTTTTTCATCTGGTATCCTAATGCAATTATGTCTATCGGCTTAACATGTACTGGTAGTCCAATAATTTTTGTAACTTTATTATCTTCAAATGCTCTAACAAAACTAGCTCCAATACCTTCATTAATTGCACTCAATAATATAATCATGAAAGCAAATGCACCATCGATAACGCTGTAGGATTCTGTGCCTCTTTTTCTGTACCTATTAACAGATCTTGATGTGTTTGAACATATAACTATTAGAACAGGCATCCTCAACTTGACGTTGTCCTAGAAAATAGTAGTGAAAGTTCGAGGACTTGCCAGTGCTAGGATTCTTCTCAAGACTCATATGATTCTCTCCTTTCTAGGCCTTCCTTCCAAGTTTGCTTGTTATTAAACCAAACCTCCATATCTATTTAACACAAGCCATTAGTAGTAATTTCGGTATGATTATGCCCTTTAATTCGTGACGGATCACTAATCTGACTTGACAAGTAGCCTACTGTAAACTTTGATTTGATTCCGTATGTTGATGTGTTTTGACATGAGCATGGATGTATGAGCTGAAAAGAAAAAAAGAGTTTACGCTATTTGACTTCAGCCTCTGCTGCTATTTTACTCAATGCGTCTTCTGTCGTCTTCTGGAAGCTGTCTATTGCGAAACCCTTTCCAAGAAGAGGAATACCAGACAAGTCAATTTCCCAGACCGCATCAACCTTCGTGGTTGCATTATTTTCAGCAGATGGACTCAATGTAAGCAATCTACTACCTGTGACAGGTCCTTCTGTGATATTTGTTTGTACTACAAATTGTTCTGGATCTACATTTACAAATTGGTGTTGACCAACAGTTTGCTTCATGGTTCCAATACCATATTGTCTGCTCTAAATATAGCGATTGGCCCTGAATTAATAACTGTATTGTCTTTAGGCTTTCCGCAATGTGCACTATAGAATTCTGCATCAGGAGTACGTGCATACCAACCTCCACTATCCACAAAATCGGTAACCTTGTCCAATTTCCATCATTGTTGATATCAAGGTATGATTCCAACATCCTTGTAGCAGTTATGTTACCAATTTCTATATTATACATATCATCTCTTCTCAGTATAACTTCCGATCCACCAGATCGATTTCTTCCAACCGACAGTGCCATCAGGATGAAGGCCACCAAAATATGCTGTACCTTCGCTGGGTACCTCATCATTACGTTTTCCTTCACGTGAGTACCACTCCCCTCTAAGGAAGTTAATAGCATTCTAGTCCATGGGTAACGATTTCTTATGCGTAGACTGTGTTAATATCACTGGCGATTAATAACGACTTTGGAAGTATAGAAAAACCTAATTCTTCGAGTATACTTATTAGCAAGCAGTGATATTCTAACCACTTTCACGCTCGGGTCATTGTTACTTAGACTAGTAACAGTAATAGATAGGTGTCATCGATAGAACTTGACGAGTTTTACTACAGGAATATGCTCTTCACAGTACTCGTAGCCAAGGTTATATTTGTAATTACATATAGGACATATCTTTATGTTCTTATCTTTATCCATAAGGGTCAGTTACGTCTTTATTCATAAAAGGTATTCCGGAACATGGTTATCTCAGATAAAGATAGGACGACCATGAATTGTAGCCGCGGCCGTAAATGTAAATAGTTTGTTCTGGCTCTAGTAATCCTTTACTTGATCCATATTTTTAGCTGGACTTTAATCTAACACGAAGCAACGTCAGAATCCTGATATCTAAGGAGATACAATCGCTAATTTATGAGCCTAGATAATTAGCAGGTATGTTGTCCCAGAAAAGTGGAGTTCAGCAGTCGATGGGCAGCACACAATAATGAGTGTTATAATTAGTTTCGTTGTTCAAAAGATGATGGGGCAAGGCATAAGCAATATGCTGTCAGGTGGAGGTGGCGAAGGCAACTTGGGGAGTATGCAATCAATGCTATTAGGTCTAGGAAGCTTGAATGGGGATCACGAATTAGTCAAACAGGTGCAGCAAAAGGCAGAAGTGCAAGATCCAGAACAAGCCAAGCAGTATACCCAACAAGGGGTAGACTTACTAAATGAACAATCCAGAAGTAATCCACAAGGAATACAATCTCTACTAGCTGGTTTTATGGGTGGTGGAAGTGGTTGTCAACAAGGTAAAGGCGGAGGTGGAGGCTTAGGTGGCATGATTGGAGACGTACTCGGGGATAGGATCTTTAGTTTTGAATAATGATAATACAAACTGATAGCAAAATCCGGGGTAGACGGCCATATATCTACGCACTATTCCAATGCTCGTCTACCTAATTCTTCTCATCTGGAACGAGTTTGGTCCGTCTGGCTTTTTAGTAAATGACCAAACGGATGAAAGTCCTATCTGATACTTCCATTAGATAACCAAGTTCCGGAACATCTTTTTATCTTAATGTTTTCTTAGACTATAAGTTCCTATGCGAAGGGCGGCCAGAATCTGAGTTGTTCAATGACCTGGCCGCCCTACCTTTCTAGTCACCATATTATAAAATGTAGTACATTAGACTACAGGCAGCTGGAGTCTTTAAATCATTTAAAGAACTAAACTGTCTGTCATGCGGAAGGTGGCGATCAAATTGGGCTTCACAACAACAATTGGCCGTCTACCTGATCTAATAACTATCAAAATTATTTTTCTCTAGGTCCAAGAGATTCTTCTTCCAAAATTTGGGATTTGAGTCTTACTTCTGTTTCAAACGTTCTCTTATAGAAAACGCCTCAGCGAAGAAGTTAGTTGAGAGTGGAGGAGATGCTACATTCATATCTTCGTGAGCTACACCGATCTTCTGCACACCGTGCTTTACTCTTGTTGCCTTATTAACACCTGCTCCAAATACGTATACTTTCATATTATTGAGGAGAATAAGTTTCGCGTGTAAAATTACCTATAGTATCTTCACAGATGCCCTAATTCAAATGATGTTAAAAGTAATACTCTAATACATGGATACAAAGGCCGTCATCTCTTTTTTGAGTTTTTTAATACTACGAATAATGCAGCAGGTAACGGATCTAAGGTGCCTTGATACACCGTGTCCTTAATTTTTATGACTTTAAACGACTCTTTCTCGAATATTTCGCTTATCTTCTTCTTAGAAAACCTGTATGGTCCCCCTTCTCTTTTTTCATTAATACTAAAACATTTTAGGAACAGTATGTCATCCTCTTTGAGGATCCTTTTTATTTGCTTGACATATGTTAGCCTGTCTGAAGGATGTAGAACATGAAAACATCCACGATCAAATATGTAATCGTATTCATCCTCCTTGAAATTAGAATGCAGAATATTATCGACCACAAAGCTGACATTCGGTTCGCTACCGTAAACCTCTTTTGCTCTATGAATTGCAGCTTGAGAAATATCTGAACCTGTCACCAAGTGTCCTTTCCTAGCAATCTGTACAGCTTGAGTAGCCGGACCTGTGCCAAGATCAAGAAATCTCCCTTTGTGGAGAGCTTTTTGTTTCGATATCTCCTCTTCCAAATCAGAATCTAGTTTCTCATTGTACCATGGCATAGTTTCCACTTGCTGATTCTTATACATACTATCCCACTCCGGAAAACCTCTGGAATTGCTATCTATCACTCGATGTGATTCTATTCATTAGTCTAATTTGTACCTATAGTAGTTAGAATTTCTGATTCCAGCCTACTGCCATTCAAAAGGTTTGTTTCATAAGAGAAAACTCGTATGCAAATTGGTATGATTATTGTCTTGATAGTAGTAAAATAAGCCTATCATGCCAAGTCATAATATTTGTTCGTGTGGTCCGTGAGAACTGAGTTTTTTCTGCTACTCTCGTCATTGTCTCTCAATCTCAATCTAAGGTTTGAGAAATAAAGAAACTCCTATAACAAACTGTGGCTATAGTAGTCATGCTGCCATACCCGTATAGCAGCCAATCATCCTCGCAAGTTGACTAGTAGCCCAGTACTCCTACTGTCATAAACCCACTTGCATTGTAGGCATGCATAGTGACGGTAGATGGGACCTTTCAGCTTACGAGGAAGGTAGGAAAACAAAACAGACAAAAAACGGAGACACGTCCAGGGACAAGTTCTTCCGGGGGAAATTAATCCCATCGGTTGATTGTACAGAATAAGGTGCGTGGGATCCCTGGCACGCGCACAATTTCGTTATCAACACTATTTCTTAAGGTGTGAGTACGGTAAAAAAAGGAATCTAGAAGTGAATAATTCGACCTCTCCTATTCTTTCATTCTCTATATTTGAAAATCGTAGCTACGGATATAAACCATGGAGACATATGTACTACTACAAGTAAGCATCTTCCAGGAGAATCGTAGAATCGTGCCATCTACCATAAGGTGCCGAAATGGTTTCATCTTACACTGTGTGTGGGACTTCTGGCACACACACCTTTTTGTGATTATCTAACAGATAATGGGAACGATATTCTAAAGATGAATAATTTAAAGTTGAATGAACCGACTCAGCAATGGATTGACATTCTCGTTCTCAATAATAGTAAAAAGTAGCTACGAATATAAATCCTGCAGCAAAACATAGGAATGCAAAGGGCATCTGCCAGGAGAATATTGCATCAGCAACCGGTTATCTGATGTCTTTTTGGCTGTACATTTTGCATGTGTGTGGGACTCCTGGCGCACACATGAATATATAATTTTCAATGGGACAAGAAAAACGTTAAGAATTGTTTAGCATACAAAACACTTACAGATAAGCATTCTCAATAATAGGAAAACGAAATTTTATTTTCTCATGATGAGGCAAGTCTATCTCTTTCTTACCGAACTCATACTCATCAAGCTATCAGCATGCGAGACAACGAGAGGGCTAGGTTTGGACTTCTATCCTTTTATGATTGAAATATGGCCTAGATTCAAGCCTTTGCTTACTAGGTTATTACTAGTGATAATAGTAATCAAAGCTTGAACCTTGTAATCACTAATACTGCGATACAATTTATTTGTGTTCACATGACTATTATGTCGTCGAGTGTATTGGTGATGACTGTATATGCTATCGGCTTCTTACTTGCATTCTATGCCCTTTTTGAAGTCAAAGTCATATATTAGTTGCAATTAATACTTGAGCCAGGGGATAACGTTATCATAGATTGGTGAAAGACTATTCCACTCTCGTCGAACCAGTTTATCATATACGAAACGCTAATTGTTACTCCTCTATAATACGGAGCAATATAGCGAAAATGTAATGGTCGCATAATATCATCACACCTTTAAGAAATGAAAGGTGTAAATCCCCGAAAATACTAAAAATTTTATAGGAATTATGAGTTTCAGAGCAAAAGAAGAAAGCCATTTTAGTCATAAGAAATCAAGACAAACAGAAAATGTGCTTGTGTTGCAAGGAGGGGGTTCTCTAGGAGCATTTGCGTGTGGTGTATTCAAAGCTTTGGTAAAAAAGAAAATAAGAATAGATATAGTCGCTGGCACATCCATGGGAGCCATTAATGGAGCTATAATTGTAGGAAGTAAAAGTGACCGTCCTGAGAATGACCTTGAAGAGTTTTGGTTAGAGATTGCAGAGAGCAATTATAAGATGATTCCCGATATCTATCTGATCGATTACGATATCCATAATCAGAGATATATACCAAAGCAAATATCTTCTGCTTCAGCCAATGCTGCAATATTCGGAGTTCCAAAGGTGTTTATTCCAAGATGGTTGAAGCTACAACCTACTAAGCAGGAAGTATTGCCAGATGGCGTAGACTACGGACAACGACCACCGCCGTATTTTGCTGACCCACGGGAGTGGACTTATCTATACGACCATTCGCCACTTGTAAAGACACTTGACAAATACATAGATTACAGCAAGATTAATCTGGCCGCAACTAAAGAAGAGCTACCAGAAGTCCTTCGACTTATAATAACCTCAGTAGATGTCATGACTTCTAGACCACTTATATTCGATAATACCAAAATGGAAATCAAAGCAAAACACATTCTAGCAAGCTCTGGCTATCCCATATATGGATTTCCTTGGATTGAGGTTGAAAAGGGAGTTTATGGATGGGATGGTAGTCTGCTTAGCAATACCCCGGTAAGAGAAGTGACTTTCTGCATCCCCACGAAATGACAAAAATATCTTTATTGTAGAAAATTATACTCGAAATATTCACAGACTTCCTTCTAATATGGCAGAAGTTGAAAGTAGAGCTAAAGACATACTCTTTTCTGATAAGAATATGGACAATATCAAAATGTCTAGACTTATTACCAGACAAATTCAACTGATAGAACGACTTTATGAAGTCTTTGATAAGCTAGTGGACCATTCAAGGCTCGATGCTAAAGAGGTAGAAAGGATAAAGGAAGAGTACAATACACTAATAGAAAACTATGGCGCAGTCATAAGATCAGTCACAAGAATAGTTAGAACCGACCTTGAATCTCCTTCCATATTACAGAATGCAGATTTTTCTCTCAAGACAATTAAAGAGCTGAATAGGTACAAGGTGAGAGAAAAACACTCGAAGAAGTGGCATATTGTGATAATATACAGTATCAGTTTTAACAAAACAAAATGCTTCTCATAGAAGTTTGGAATCCCCTATATAATTGCTGATGGTGGAGAGACATTTGGTAACTAAAGCAGAATAGTAACTTTATAAAAAGTAGGTAGGGCAGCCGTTGAGAGGATATAACACTTACAGCGGCTTATTACCACTACCCACTTATAAGAGTCTTATTATGGACACCTTGCATTAGTAATATCCAGGTTAAATAATTTTTTATAGGACAGGCAAGCAGACAACCTACCTGCCGTGTTGTTCTACTTGTATGAGGGTAGTCCAGTTATGGACATTCATAATAAATACCCGTTTTATTAATTTATTGAAACGATCTTCACTGATCTTCATTACTTCTTTGCAGGACTCGCAAAACATATGCTCGTAGGAAGATTCTATTATATGGCTATTTAATCTCTATGACAACGGAAGACCAGATGACTCCAGTAGTCAGTGTAACTGAAGGTCATCGTTTTCATAGGTTTTAAAGGATTGAGAATTAATAAATATATATTTTGATATTCTTACTTATATTTATAATAAATTTATGAGATATACATTGCTATTATACTCGGTCATGCATTCAAGGTCAAAACAAACAAAATATTATCCATAACTATGTTTTTATGTCCTTTAATAGTTTCTATTGAAGGTAAAGGATTCGAATGGATTTCCCTCAAAATCTCGATGGTAATAAAGCAAGTAATAAGTATAGTAAACCCCACTCCTTAGACCTGATTGATCTACGAATAATATCTATGCTTTGCAATGACTCAAATACGCCATTTGTTGAAATTGCTAGAAATATCGGCATTTCAGATGCAACTGTGCATATGCGAGTAAAAAGGTTGATGGTTGAAGGGATAATACGAAAATTTACTATTGCTCTCAACTATGATGTGATAGGGTACGATCATCTCGCCTTCTTGGGAATACATACAAAGCCAGGATTTACAGATATAGTTATATCAAAACTTTCATTGTTAGATCCTGTTCTAGAGATACATGAGATGTATGGAAGATTTGACCTAATGTTGAAGATACGTGCTAAGAACCTGGAAGACATGAGAAATATTATTGAATATAAAATAAGAAACTTGCCCCACATCGTAAAAGTAGAACTCTTAACCGTACTAAAGTCGGTTAAGGAAGAGCAAATCATTCCTCTAGATGCAGAGATTGATGCATTACAAAAAAATATTCTTTGATATTCTGAATATATCGAATAATAAGATATCCAATCCTGAATGACAGCTTCTGCAAAATAATATGAACTGTCAAAATTGAAGAATATCTCCATAACTTCTTTACATCTATAACACATCTGTCTCTATGTCTGTCTGTTGGAAAGCGGTGGCGATAAATCCTCTCTTTGATGTTAGTTCAAATTTCTCTGCTTTCAAGTAGATTGTTATCTCTCATGTTTTGAAGCACAATCTGACACGGATATGTTTTCTCAAATCTTCATGATTTAACTTTTTTAATTAGAAGTTAATTAAGGAAGAAAAACAACTAGAGTTATTCGTGAGATGACTTATCTTCATGTTGCTTGTTATAGACGTGAAAAAAGCATTAACAATAATAAATATTTAAACTGGTTTATAATCACAATATTAACTTGAATGCAACGTCAGATCTCACGAAAGACCGAACAAGAAACACTTTTCTTTTATTATTTCAGTCTAATATATAAAGAAAAAGGGCAGGTTACAAGCCTCAAATAACGTTTAGCAGAACAGCTAATCAAGATCCAATTGGTACGTACATTGTTTCAAAGCATAACATGTTACCCGCTATACTTTCTTTCCCTTACTAACTTATTAGGTGGAAAATTCATTGTGTAATTATGCCTACTATAGTGCATTTTGAAATTCCTTCAGACGATGTTGAAAGATCAAAAAAATTCTACAATGGCTTGTTTGGTTGGAATATCGAAAAAGTGTCACCAGAAAAGTTGCCAGAAGGAGTCGAATATTGGGCGATAACCACTACAGATCACAATGGAAATAATGCTGTCGCAGGTGGGATGATGAAGAGAATGATGCCAGAACAACAGGGAATAACAAATTATATTGATGTCAAATCAGTTGAGGAGTATTCTTCCAAGGTAGAGAAACTAGGGGGCAAAGTTAGAATGCCAAAAATGGCAGTGCCTGGTATGGGCTATTTGGCAGTATGTTCAGATACAGAAAATAATACATTTGGTTTATGGGAGAATGATACTACAGCCAAATGAGTACTCATAAGTTTTCCCGTTCCCCACCACTAGGATAGCTATCCTACTCTTCATATATCAATGGTTTTATTGGAACCATCATCTTTTGTATCCTTAATCTGGTAAATATATCAGCTGAGTACTCCATTTTCATTTTCATTTTCAATAGCTATCCCTAATTCTTGTGATAATGCAGCTTTTCCCTCTCCTGCACTAATTATATTATTTGTGTATTTTGGTAGTCTATAAATTTCAAGTTCCTTGATAATGGTACAAAATCCTTACTATCACTAAAATCTTTCACAATGGATTCTGGATACTTTGGAGCTTCTGGTTGTTAGCGAGTATTCTTCTCTTTTTTGTATCTTTAGATCATAATTGTAATAACGTAACGTAGATTGCATCCTTTTCTATTTCTAACTCTTTTTGTGCTTCTCCTGATTCCTTTGGTAATCTCTATAGCCCTATGATAGTCCATCTACTACCATTCCCATACCTTTGAAGAGCCAGAAAAAATTCCTAGCTATATGGAAGTCCTGAAGAGAATTCTTGTAGATTTGTTGCTAAGGTGGGCAAATCCATACCAGCTGTTGTCCATACGATCAATGTTTGTTCATCACCTGTTCCACTTTGGCCTCCTCTAAGATCTTTGAAGTTATGCGTGCTGTCTATGGTGAAACCTCTGCTCTCAAGATCAGTAGTGTACGTCTGAATATCTTGTGTAGGAACCATTAGTATTCCGACAGTATCGCCTGAACTTTGAGTATTATCTGACAATGATGATGATGGTGATGATGATGATTGAATCTGATCTACTACTTGAATATCCCCGTTCATTACAAATCCTTCTTCATAATCTTCAGTGTCCGTATAATGATAGTTACCTGTACCATTAAGAGCTAAACTCCTTACTTCAAATTGTGGAAATACACCAGTTTCATGCACAGTTCCACCGGTTGAATTATTGGTAACTACAAGATTATGGTCATGGCCTACATCGCTATTGAACCAAACAATATTTGTTCCTTTATTTACAATTGCATTTTGAGGGATAAATGGTTGATCTAGGAATCTATCTTCATCTGCTTGAGGGCCATGATGTCCTTCATTTGGTATTAGAACGACAAGATTCTTAACATTATTCCCAAGTATCATTTGTTGAGTATTAAATATAGAGGATGCATTATTATTTGGAACTTGGTTTGTATTGGTAATAGTATTAGATTGAATTGTAGCAAATGACTGATCGATTATTTCGAGCGGCATCAGAAAAATTGAAAGCGTAGTTAACATAACCATAACTAAGGCTAAATTTATACACGCTATTTTAGATATCATTATATTTTCACTTTTTAGAGGCATAATCCTTTATATAAGCTGTGTAGTGTCGTCAATTAGTGTTAGTTCATTCCTTCCATTAGAATGGGACGTGAGGCTTGTGAAAGCTGGGGCCTATACTGTCGCTGTTCTCTTTAATAGCAATGGCGATTTAGTTACATCTCCTGTCGTGAGTTCCAAAATATCTTTGACCGTGAGTCCAAAACTCAATCTCAATCCAGGAAATGTTTATCTAATTACTTTTGGAGTTCCTGCAGTATTAGTGGCCGTACTAGGGTCTATTAATCACCTGCGTTCCAAGAAGATCGGTTTTTAGTTTTAGAATGTGGAAATACACTATTTTATTTCGTCCCATAGTAGCTATTTGATGCTTACCTAGACGGATTTTTTTCTTATCCTGTAATATTTAAGAACGACCACCCCAACTGCGGCCAGTATTAACATGATGCCTACAATATCAAAAATATTAGAATAATCATCATAGAATCTAATCCATGCTTTTCCTGTAAAAAATCCGATCAACGTCAATAATAGACTCCATATACACGAACCAACAAAAGTGCAAAAGGTAAACTTAATGATATTCATTCTTGCAATGCCTGCGGGTATGGAGATTAGTTCGCGAATTCCAGGCGCCATTCTTCCTAATAATACTGCCAATTCGCCATGATTATCAAACCATGACTTTGTTCTTACTATATCCGATTCAGAGAGTAAATGATACCGTTTACCAATTTTAAGTATAGTAGGCTCACCGATCGTTAAAGCAACATAATAGATAATTAGGGCTCCAACGGTTGAACCTAGCGCTCCAACAATGGCCATCCCAACTGTCGCAAGTATCCCAAGATTATTTGTATAGGCTGCTAATCCTGCAAGTGGAAAGATTAATTCGCTGGGAATCGGAGGAATAAGGTTTTCTAGGAGAGCTGGCAGCAAATATGGCAGGATAGCCAAAATTAGCAATCCAATTAGCAATGGTTTCTATTATGTTGCCGAATAGACCGTTTCCGTCAGATTTTGATGCTATAATGAGAAAGGTTACTGGTAGCGAAGAAATGATAATGGGAATATAAGAAAGTATCAACTGTTTTGAATCTCCAACATAATTATAAGTAGTTACCTTGGCTTCAACATATACTTGAAGGTTTTAGATGGATTATTAACATTTGATGTAGTGGCTGGAGATCAGCTAGAGACGTTGACAGAACTGGATCTGCTGCTGATGATGAAGATGAAAATGAGGGAGGTAGAAAGAAAGAACTGGGGAGGATGTAGATGAAGCCGGTGACAGACAAAAATGATAAGGAAGACACACCATAATTATCTGTAGTGAAGGAGTAAATTATTCTGAGGTTACTCTTTGCAAAAATAACAAGTGAATCTGCTACATCTATCTGTCCCGTGTCTGCTTGTTGAACAATTGCTACATTGGGAAGTCTAACCTGAGAATACGACTTATTTCAACTTATTTCGACTTATTTCGATTGCTGCTCAAAAGAAATATATTTTTAGGATTGACAATTAAATCTCATGCTGTTGCCTGGAAGAGTCATGCCTCCGAAGAATCACTGATTACCGCAGTTGTATAGTGTGCTACTCTATACGATTAGATGCGCTGGTAATACTAGATTTGAAAGAGCAAATAAGCGGTACTATCCTCCGATTATGGAAAAAACTTAATCCGACTAGCAATAAGCCTTTGAAGTTCCCGATATCATATACTATTGATTCCATCCTTCGAATCTTGTATAGGAATTCCAATATTAAATGTTTATTCCAAAGTAACCGAACTCAGATAACCTCAGTTCCTTTCTGTATTATGGGAACAATGTTGTTCCATCTAATCAGAATTAAGAAGTTAATGAGAACATACTCTTATCACTCTGCATTTATTCCGATGTCCAACATTATACGATCCAACTACCAGGTACGGAGTAGAAACAACCTAGGAACTAGCTATGCAGAAGCTAAATGCACTACTACCCGATCAAAGTTCCAGTTGACACGGTCATCTTTGAAGAGGATGCTCCAGTTCACCGAGTTCCTACATCTTAGATCGAGTTGGTAGATTTTTCAAGGCATCAAAATTACTATTGGAAGATTTGCCGCCCTGAGTTTCACAAAAACAGTTAGCGTTAAGAACGATAACAGATCAGGAACAATATGACAGGAGACAATGGCACATTACTTGAATGGTCCCCAGATAAGGACGCCCTTCGTGGACGCGTCGCTGTCGTTGCGGGTGCGACTCGTGGCGCAGGGAAAGGCATAGCTGCGGCTTTGGGCGAAGCTGGCGCTACAGTAATCTGCACAGGTCGCACTACAAGATCAAATCAGTCCGAGTACAACCGTCCCGAGACGATTGAAGAGACTGTCGAACTTGTAACACAACTCGGCGGTATAGGAATTGCTGTCGCAGCAGATCACCTTGTACCAGGCAAAGTAAAAAGTCTGGCTGAGATGATACGGAAGGATCATGGGCATATCGATGTTCTTGTCAACGATATCTGGGGCGCAGAGTTACTTAAGGGGGGTCCCGTTGATTGGAACACCCCTATTTGGAAACACAACCTAGATAGCGGTTTGCGTATACTACGGCTGGCCATTGATACCCATTTAATCACTTCTCATTATCTTTTGCCACTTCTCATTCAAAAGCCAGGAGGCTTACTTGTCGAGGTGACTGATGGCACAAATGAATACAATGCATCGCATTATCGGATCTCTGTGTTCTATGATCTAGCCAAGGTAGCCGTGAATCGGCTGGCATTTTCCCAGGGACATGAGTTGGAACCGTATGGAGCAACGGCGATAGCAATCACCCCTGGATGGCTGCGTTCAGAGATGATGCTTGACAACTTTGGTGTCTCGGAGGAGAACTGGGAGGATGCCATAAAGACAACTGCTGATAAGAGCCGATCTAGTGCGCCACTAGATTTCGCCCTTTCTGAGTCGCCTAGATACGTCGGCCGAGCCGTTGTCGCGTTGGCAACTGATCCTGATAGGGCCAGATGGAACAAACAATCAATAAGTTCCGCTCAACTTGCCTCTGAATACAGCTTCACTGACGTCGACGGCTCACGCCCCGACATCTGGCGATTCATCAAGGAGATCCGTGAGCTAGGGCTCGAAGGAAACCCCTATGATTATCGATAACTTGAACGCGAAATTTCTTGCTGCGGTTAGTCATAGGATTATGAATGGCATGATTACCATAGAGGATTTGAATCAAGCCTATTACTGTAGGCCGAAGCGATGAGATATGTAAGAAGATCTTCGATTCTGGCTAAACCTAAGCATACGTAGATCCATTTGATCCACCCATGCCTCCAAAAGTAGAAATGGAATTTGTTAGAAAAATGGCCGAATCATTTGCGAAGGGACAACCATATGCTAAGAGAATCGGTTTGACTTTGTTTAGGAACCAGGTCCCCGAGAGATTAAGGGATTTTCATCACCATCAAATAGACCATCATGACCACCAACGGCGAGAGTGAACGGACACCCTTGTCAGCCATGGTAATTGAGCTATGATCAAGGTATGATTCTGTTGTCGTATTGGTGGGAATAGCCTCGGATATGCAAATGCAAGTTCTCCCTTCTGTATGAAAATCAATTTTCTCCTCAGGTGAAACCGAATAAAATACTTAATAAGTATTTTAACCATCTTGAGTTTGTGTGCCTATTATTAACTTTCTAAATTTATTTGGTGGAGAAACATTGAATGACTGGAAGATGACTGGAAAGGGAAGCTTTGCAGTACTTCAAAAAGAGAATGTACTCCAAACACAGGGAGGGATGGGCTTACTATGGTATTACAAAAGGAAATTCAAAGATTTTATTTTGGAACTAGAATGGAAGACGTCTAGTAAGGGAGATAATTCAGGAGTCTTTGTTAGGTTCCCAAATCCAGGAAATGATCCTTATGTTGCAGTTAGATATGGATATGAAATACAAATTGATGATCTTGCACAACCAGATGGTAAGCCTATTCATGGTACGGGGGCAATTTATGAAACTGCTGCTCCGTCTATAATGAACTCAAAACCAACTGGACAATGGAATAGTCTTCAAATTACGGCAGAGAAGCAGAAGTATACCGTCATGATAAATAGTATTGTAGTGATATCTAATTTTACTGGAAACAGATCGCTTGAAGGCTACATAGGATTGCAAAACCATGATAATAGATCTAATGTCTTCTATAGAAATATCAAGGTTGGAGAAATATTGTAAATTATGTTGTATTGTAATATTGCTTTTATTCTAATCAAATGTAAGATACAACTAATCTTACATTTCTTTCTGAGAAGTTTTTGGGCCATGCATACATATTATCTTATAGATTCATATGAGAACGATTGTAGTAGTCATGGCAACCGCAGCTATGACTCTACTGATGTCAATCGTTATAATACATGCAGTCAGTACAACCTTTGCCTTAACTGACAACAATACAGATGCAGTGACAAGAGGAGGAGGAAATGACAGGCAGCAGTATAGTTGAACTTGGATCCTCTGGTAATGATAAAAGTGCAAAATCTGGAATCAACACCACTGTATGTGGCCCAGATGCAGCACACGCTTGCCAAACGTCTTCTGGTGGACAATAGCACCATATAATGTGAAGAAAGAACAAACCTGTTCTGCGGATCCATAAGTCTATTTACTGCTCTCTTGAAATGTTCGGTTGATTCCCAAACTGCATAGACAACGAAGGTACCGCTTTTACTAATACCCTCTGGACTGACATTTACAGTATGAACTAGAACCTTTTGGCATTAGAATAATACTTATAGAACCTGGAGCAGTTGGATCAAACTTCTGGAAGAGTATTAAAATTGCTAACAAGGCGACCAGTCCTAATTCTCCCTATATTCAACTAGCAGCCAATATGTCGAAGACATTTAAGAGGATAGGAGAAAATGCAATGCATCCTTCTGAGGTTGCTAAGTCTATCCTTGATGCCATAACGTCAGATGATCCTCAACTAAGATATGTGGTGGGAAATGATGCAATTAGAAGAATAGAAGCAAGGAAAAATATGTCTGATAGAGAATTTGGAAATTTGATTAAGGACCAATTCAAAATTAGACCTTAATCCTATTTTTCCATCAGTACCATATAGCAGCTGAGGTGTAATTCAGGGACTAAAGTTCACATACAAGATGGATTTGTCACCTCTTCAGTACACCCAACATCATATTTCTTATGGCTAACCAAAATTTCTTATCCTTTAAATTTTCAGAGGGATTTATCAACATATGAAATGCAATCCCATCCGACAGTGCAAGAAGAGCCTTTGCCATCTCATCTGACTTTTTTGCATCAAACTTTACCATGCTATTTTTCAATGCATCTTCCAATATCTTTCTAATAGCATCAACCACCTTAGATATACAGCTCTGAAGTTCTTTTCTTATCTTTTCGCTACGCCTACTAGCACACCACATTTCAAATAAAAATGCGTAAAAGTCTGGATTCTTTTCAAGGTTCTTTATATATACACTTAATATACTGTCTATCATTTCCTCTTGAGATTTTCCTTTTATTCCTGCCAACGCAGATTGCACTAGCTTGCTTGAAGCATTTGCTAATACCTTACTCACCAAATCTTCCTTATCAGTAAAGTAATAGTGTAATATCCCTCTACTAACATTTGCAGCTTTTGATATATCTGCTATGGTGGAATTTTCATAACCTTTGGTAGCAAGTACCATAAGTGCTGCTTGCAAAATATGATTTATTTTTCCTTCTCTGCTATTAGACATGTTGTTTTCGCATATATTGAGAACCTATGATATATAAAATGTGTTGGACAGCCAGCCAAACAATTATATACTCTGCTATTCAAGCTAAGTTGGATGACCAACCAATATCAATTTGAGTTGAGTGGTGTAGAAATTAATAAAGGGAAAGTAGTTGTATTAGGAGGAGGATTAGCTGGGCTAACAGCCGCTACACTTTTTACTACTCAGTCAGTCAGGTAAAGATCTTTTTTTGTTCTGTATACGAATCTCATTACCAATGAGGCTGGAATAATGAGGGCCGGAATTCCCAAGGCAAGTTCAAGAGAATAGATTGAGGTTCCTAATGAAATGATAAAGACCGCCGGTGTTATAATAGTACGAAAATATGTTAACCTTATGATATCATTATCAATAGCCTTATTAGGAGAAAATAGCTTACCTTTTAGCACGTGAGTCCATATACCAAATAGCATAAACCCAGCGAAAATTTGAACAACGCAGTAAAACCCGTAGGCATAGATATTGGTATCATATGCGTTTGTTAGTTTAAATGTAAAAGGTATCATAGTGATGAACATGAGGAGGAACATGTTTAGCCAAATGGTCAAATCTGTGGTTTTTGCTATCATACTAAATACTGACTGATATGTAATCCAGTACAATGCGATAATCACGAAACTGCTAATAAACAAGCTAATATTCAGTACCAAGTCATTAAGTTCATCTTCATTGAAGAAGCCGTCTTGTCCAACATGTGGAATTGCAAAATCTATGGCGAGTAACGTAATCGCTACTCCAAATACTGCATCAGTAAAGAATCTTACGTGAGACTTATTTATTCCGTATATATTTACCAATTATAGTGTCACCCCTCCAAACTTGCAAGATCTGCTGTATTTATAGGATAGCTAATCTCTGAACTATGTGGAGTCGCAAAAGTTGAACTATTGCTAACCATATTGAGTTAGCGGTTAGTTTTTTCTCTTCGTTCGTCGAAATGTCGCGACTGTATAACTCTGCATATATTCCAGCTGCAATAATTTGAAAGTATTCTGATGTATTATTGTTATATCTAGACATTTGCTATCCCGTGGGTACGTATATCGACGTAACTATCATCAATAAGAGAACTGCGAATACAGACACTAGTTGGCACTTCATGCTTTGAATAATGATTCAGTGTGATCTTCGCTTATGTGAATTCATAGTCATATCGCTACCAGTTTAATCACATATCTTTTCTAGATCATATTATGTGATGATACGTCGATAAGATTTATGGTAGTTTCATTTAATACTAAGTCGTTCAATGTAAAAGAGCTAAAAAGAGTGAGTAACGCTATATAAAAAAATTGGATATTAGCTTTTAGTTATCCAACCAGACCGATAGTTCCATTAGTTGCAAGCTTCAGTATTGGGCCAAATGTTTGTCCGTTATCATTACTAATTCTAGCTACTGGTTCGTTACTAGTATTATTACGTTCCCACCAGCTCACCACTACATTATTACCATCAGCGGCTATCTCCGCATTAATAGAATCAGCAGCCGTTGTATTGCTTAGATTGATCTTATCTGTAAATGTAATACCGCCATCAGCGGATGATCTAAATAATACTTCAGAAGTGTTGTTCGGGGTGTTTTGGTCATTAAACCAGACAATGTAAACATTGTCACCAGAGATTGCAATTGGCGCCTTCTTATCAATTTCAATTTGTTCATCTAATTCTTCTTCATCATTAGCATTATCATCTTCTTGTAGTACGTCTCTAAATTGCTCATCTTTTTGTTCTATAGGCAGCATTAATTCCATCTTCTTGTTGTTCAGAGTTAAATTGCGATTGTCTTTCCGGCCGTGCAGCAGTGCCTTCTGATGCTTCCGATGGTTGTTGAGATTGTCTTTCCGGCTGTACGGTCGTCTTTTCTGGCGGAACCTGTTTAGATTGTTTTGTTGCGTATAAATCTGGTATCCCCATAATTGTTGTAGTTCCGATCATCCCTAATGCTGCAACTGCAATAATGATAAAAACTAATAGCTTGATCATGATGGGTTCGAATGATTCGCTGTATTTAAATATGCATCGCCTGGCAGTCGCAATATTCTACTCTTATTACTATTCGAAGTGAAAGAGCATCTTTTTTCGCTGTCAACTGTATCTCTAATAGTTCCAAGTCAGATGATGTATCACTGCTAGATGATATGATCGCCCCTACCTAATCATAGCTACGACTGTGAATATAATAATGTGTTTGTTCATGCTATGGTTATAACTATCAGACTAACAGAGTCTTTTATGTCTATTCATCAAATATGGAGGATATGTCAATCATAGTAAAAAAAGATAATAAAGAATATCTTCTTCTATGTTGGTCTAATAATATAAACAAAAATCTATGTCGTATCTGTCAAACCTGTTGCTACCTCTGCGGTAGCAAATCTACTACCCACTGAATTAATCTTAATCTTTATGTTTGTGTCTCCTGCTTTAGCATTTTTTACAAAAATTACTAAACCTTCTATTCTTGCGATACCGTCTCCACCTCTACCTGTGTCAGTAACATCTACTGTATATTCTTTACCTGTTTCTACAGGTCTTGAGAAACTGCTCGTATTCTGTCCATAACTCATTAAAAATCACATTAAATAGACATTACAGTAATATGAACTAATGTATTTACGTTAAAACCATCTCAATTCTAATACTTTGTCTGAACAGACATACGGATATGTTAGAGTCAATGTTCTAACTATAATGACTATTAGATGAATTGTTCAGATGAAGCATGCATCTTACATCAGCAGAATTCAACCCGATAAAAGATTATGCTATGTTTGACAGCACACGCGCGACTATGATGTCTTGACAGACGGCCAGTGATTTAAGATTAACTTAGTCTCAGGTATCGCTATTCACATTATAGCCTAATGGGAATGGGAACGATTGCGCCATCTAACTATCTGAGCGCTATTCTCGACGTAAACCTGCCTGCTTTTGGAGATATTCCAGTAATTCTTTATCATCGTCTTTATGTTCTATTCGCAAATAACGTTTCATTCCATTTAGTAAATCATTACTCTCAGAATAAATTGAATCATCATTTTTAGAATCATTTATCATAGTAATAATTTACATCTATGATATAAAAGACTTTGAATGTTTACTTCAGCTCAGTTCCATCGAGGCATTGGTGTGGCAGTACTACATTTGTTAACTATGTTGTATGGGAGTCTGCAGCACATTTTAAGCATCCATTTGATAGACCAGAATTTAGATCAAACATGGCTAAAGTTTTGCCCAATACTGTGATGTCTCCACATCTTTTCAAGAAAATAGCTGTCCCTGGTATCTGTGTAGACCGAGTTGAGTAGACCGAGTCTTTATCAATTCAGACCATGAACTAAAATGAGACGATTTGGATTAGTTCGAATCAAATAATATGGTTTTATAGTTTGATAACTCTAGCATAGAGACAATAATAACTATGCACGGTGAATGGTGGCTAGAAAATCCCACGCTATCGATAATCCTGTTTTGTATCGCATTCTATCTGCTCTATAGAGCTTTACGTACAAAAAAACAATATAGGCATCATCAACACAGCGACCATAACGACATACAACGAGTAATTCTTGGACGCAAATTCATAGATACCAGCACCGGTTGGCTGCTGTTCACAGGCTTCCTCGTATTATCTGCATTTTCCGCGCATTTCCTAGCTGAATATACATTTCATCTCTACGATATAACATCAATTGACAAATTTACTCATGGATTGTCTGGAATGGCTATCACTGCATTGATTTTGAATTTTTATTTGACGAGAAAGAGAAAGCTGTACTATTTTGTTTCGATAGGTGTGTCATGGATAGCATTTGTTTTATGGGAAGTCTATGAACTCGCGGCAGTGGCGACCGGTTTTGGGGGCGGATATATTCAAACTGAACCGATGGATCTTGCAATTGATTTGTGGGTAGATTCGCTTGGTGCATTAGCAGTTTGTTTTCTATATGATGAGTTTAGTCATAACTGATAGGAACTCATTTTGATGTTATATATCAGCATACGCTGTGTTCATAAATGTTCGTATAAACAAAGTAGAAGAGTGTTGAATTATGGTACTTTACTTACTTGTTCCACTTATTTCCAAACCCAGATCACCGATTATTTCTTTTATCGTCTTCTCCACTTGTAAAGCTACTGAGTTGCTCTGAACGTACTCTTTGGTGGTTCTGACGGCATTACGATAAGCCACACCACTTGGATTGGAGAAGTACTTTATGGACACAGCGTCAAAATATGGGTCCCCCTAGCAGAGGTTTGCACTCAATGGCATATGACAGCGATAGAAAACTCGTGGTTCTTTTCGGAGGGGTTGATGAGTCGAGAGATTTTAATGATACATGGAACTTACAATAAAAAATTCCACCTGAAATCTTTAGTTAATGAAGTAGAGAGAACTATTGAGTTATATATCATAATACAAAATAAAATTAATGTCAGATTTCCAGAATCAAGAGGAAAATGAGGTTTTAGCACACCGGTTTCATATGGATATGTTTCAAAAGAGAGAATTGTCCACTGCCGACGAGATTCTGGCGACTGATTTTGTTTGGAGAAATCCACTAATTCCGTCAGAACTGACACATGGCCCAGAAAGTGCAAAGAAAATTGCTTCTGCTGTAATTGATACCATGCCAGATCTTAGAATTACACACGATGAAACAATTTCTAAAAATGATAAAGTTATGATTCGTTGGACAATAACTGGTACAGCAAAAAAAGAGCTTTTCGGAATACCCGCAAGCGACAAACCAATAACTTTTGTGGGCATTGATCTCTTTCGAATTTATAATGGCAAAATTGTTGAAATGTGGCAGCAATTTAGTGTTGGTAGCTGGTCTTAGTAAGAATATGAGTACCGACCGGGGTAACTAGTCTTCGTTCCGTTAGGAACGCCAGTAGGGGAGTAATGTTAACATTAGCACTGATCAACCCAATATGATTTATCATTATAACAAAAGAAGTTAAAGTAAAAATAAATTTATACCCCTCTTATTTTAGGGAATGACATTGATCAATAATTCAAATGGCAACAATAGTTCTATCGATCAGAAAAATCTTCAACAATTTGCTGAAAAAGTTGTAGCCGATTTAGGAGGTGCTATCAGCGCTGTTCTAGTATACATAGGGGATAAACTGGGTTTGTATAGGGCGATGGCAGATGCTGGAAAACCGATAACATCTCAGGAATTAGCAACCATAACGAAAACTTCTGAACGTGTCATAAGAGAATGGTTAGCTAGTCAAGCAGCAGGTGGTTATGTTCTATACGACGCACAGACGCAGAGATATTCTTTACCCCCTGAAAATGCATTAGTATTGGTAGATGAGAACAGTCCTGTATATTTAATCGGTGCTTTTCAGAATATAACGTCTTTCTTTAAAGACTCTTCCAAGATCATGGAAGCATTTAAGACGGGCAGGGGCCTCTCATGGGGTGAACATGATCCAGATCTATTTTCGGGTACAGAAAAATTCTACAAGCCAGGTTATGTGTCTAACCTAGTTGCGTCTTGGATACCATCACTTGATAACGGAAAAGTACAAAAGAAACTGGAGGAGGGCGGAGCAGTCGTAGCAGACGTAGGCTGTGGACATGGTATTTCAACTATTCTTATGGCCAAAGCGTATCCTAAATCCAAGTTCATTGGATTTGATAACCATCGGGCTTCTATAGAAAGAGCAAGAGAGTTAGCAAAAGAGGAGGGTCTGAGTGAAGAACAAGTTAGGTTTGAGGCTTATTCTGTGACTGATTATCCATTATATCCTCAGACTAATGAACAGTATGATCTCATAGCATTTTTTGATTGTCTTCACGATTTGGGAGATCCTGCAGGTGCTGCTACTCACGCGCTAAAAAGTCTCAAATCAGATGGAACGGTAATGATCGTGGAACCATTCGCAAATGACAAAATAGAGGATAATCTAAACCCAATAGGTAGACTGCTTTACGGTGCTTCAACAATGGTTTGTGTTCTAAGTTCAATGGCGTCCAACGGACCTGCTTTGGGAGCCCAAGCTGGAGAATCAAGAATAGGTAAAGTTGTTAGGGCCGGCGGCTTCAAAAAGTTCAGACGTACGACACAAACACCATACAACATTGTGTACGAGGCGAATTTATAATTCAGACTAGAGCCATTTATATTAAGACGACTAAGTTTGGGGAGAAAGAAATGGCAAACTTAAAGAAAGATCTTGGCATGAAGCGGATTTTGAATGGAAATAGTATTCATCATTTTGTTACAAGCCCTAAAGTACAAAAATACAGCCAGACACTGCAAGATCTTGCTGTCAAAAAAACTTAACTATAATAAGTAAATACAAGCTGAATTAACTATAATAAGTAACTTTTTCTATCGTATATCATTAATCTATGGATTTCTGGTAGAAAATCAGTCAACCATTATTTACTTTGTTGTTTGAAAACTAAGCCGGTATTCGTAAATGACAAATTATCTAGTGGTGTTGGACTAAATGCGTAGTATTGAGAGGAGCCAAACATTATTTTACGTACTCAGAAGTATTTCTGAGGGAAAAAATGAAGACCAGATTGCGAAAAGATTTGATGGAGATAAAGTATTAGTAAAAACTTGGGTGGACGCTTTGAAGCGAACACGTCTAATAACTAAGAATTCTTTTAATGAGCTCGTCGTAACACCTGATGGCAAAGATTATCTTGAAAAGTTTGATTCACTATAGCCACGATCAGAGGGTTTCAGGAATGTTATAAAATTGGTAAGACTTAACATAGTGTATGATTTATTGCAGACAACTAAGCTCTCAGCTAATGCCATAGAAAATGATGAGATTTCTCAACCTATCGATATAATATATTTTTTGATCTGTAATTCGTGTTAAAGTTGTATTTTATGCTTCTAGCGACAATCAGGCTATTTGGATGAAACATATTTAGTATAGTCAGAATATTTGGTCAGAAGTTTACGTTGTCTTAAATGGTATTACTTTACATCTTGTCATATCTTATCTTCACACCTACACTGACCACTGGACGGTCTGAACCATTGGAATTAAAGCAAGTATGATTAACACCAATCTATTAGATTGCATCTTTCACCACTTTGACACATGTATGCACAGTCTGGCCGACTTGTTTGATACATTCATCCACGAAGTCATTATAGTATGTATTACTATAATCATTAAGTAAATAGAGCTTACATTCTCTGAATGTCTCTGCGTCAAACACCACTATCTTTCCATCCGATATACCAGATTGTATCTGCCGACTCATGGACGCATATGTCAATAAACTATTTAGATGCTTTTATCCTCAAATAACCAAGTTAGCTTGTACTCATTGCACTTAAACCTCCAATTAGATAAGAATATAGTTTCTTCGTAATACAAATTGGAACAGAATATTCCGCCAGGATATCACATGTCATAACTTATCGGTAAGTCATGTTGTTTGTTTGGTTATTTGGATCGTGGAAAGCAGTTACTATTTCCTGAAATTGGTATCGACTTATTCTATCAAAGATCAAAGTTAGACGACAACAGATAGTTCAGTCAGCAGAAGTTCTTATTTATTCTGACCCGTTTCTAGACCCAGATCGCTTATTATTTCTTTCATTGTTTGCATGTCCGCACTTAAAGAAACAATCTTATTTTTAATTGATTCTGGCACTTCAATTTCCGATACAAACATCTCTAGAAAGTCTGCCACTTCGGACAACGGCATCTCGGCCATGTTTATGGTAAAAATTGTAGTGTCAATATTTTCTCTTGCTTTATTAATGAACTCGTCTATCTCGGAAACTTCTCTGGAATTATCTGGTGTGGTCTTATAAATATCTCTGATGCATCTACAGTCGCACTCATTTTCGTTTGACCCGTACTGAATACAGATACATCCCGGGGCGCTACACCTGGCTTCACTATTGCCCAGTTTACATGAAAACACTTCAGTTGGCTGACTCATCTATAATACGTTGAGAAGTTTTGCGACAAAATATTTTAGTGTTATCTTTATTGCATCAATAGAATTTTTCATATGATGATGTGATGTTTAATAGCGCAGTCTTTATGATAATAATGTCTTGGTCGACCGCTGGTTACAACGGCATGATCAGAATGTGCATGTGACAACAAAACTGCGTCTACATCGAGTTCTAATATCTCCCGTTCAGCCATCCTCATCAAATCATCCCTATAAAGTCCTTTAATATCTGGTAAAAGTCTCATAGTGAGAAAATCTTCTATTCCATTTGCTACTCGTGGATTGATATATTCCTCAAAGAACTTGGCCCTTCTACTAAAGCCCTTACCAAAATCCAGAAAGACCCTAGTATCTTTATCCTCTAAAAGAATCTTGTTTCCTCCTATTTCATTTACTCCGCCGTAAAAGGTGAGACTTGTCAAGAAATAGTATGAATCAGCGTAAATCATAAATGTGTTGGCACATTTCTGTTCTGCTCTATCATATCTATATTATGAGTTCTTTTATCGTCTGAGACAGACAAAATTTATGGTTCAAGCATAACATCACTATTGACGTCATAGAATGCATTTCAAATGCTGTTGAGGCATTAACATTTGCTTGTTCTCTTTGTGCTATGCTTCCAGTTGTATTAGTTTAGTTCATAAGATTAAATTCGTTTAGTCGTAATAGCACGACAAAATGAGTGTGAGATGTGTCATTTTTTGAAAATCTGTTTTGATTAGTGTTTAGGTTCTAAACTCAATAGCAGAAGAAGATGAAATTCTTAGATTTCAAAAAAATATTAAGCCAATTTATAATCGTATTCAATTTCACTGCATTCTCTTAGTTCCTATTCAAGTTATTTCCTTGTGCTTTTCCTTCCTGAATAGTATTAAGATTGGATTTGGCAGTTAGCAGTTGTACAACATTAGCTAATCCTTATAATCATATACTTCAAAATAGAGCTAATGCCTCTACAGGATCCAGATAAGCTTATCAGAGTAGTTCAAGATTCTACAAGAAATCTTTTACATTCGTTTCGTGACAAGGCAAACGCTCTCCATGATCGTTCAGAAGATATTAGATTACTGATTAGAGAAGGATACAACAAGGAAATAGCGTATGGAACTGCACTAAATCTATTTGGCAAGGATACCACTTCGTTCCTGGCAATAGATGGAACCGAATCTCAAGACCAACAATTGGATATGATGATATTTTATGCAGGAGCCTTCGGCTATATAGGTAAGTTGCACTTTAATGATTCTACAAACGGCTGTAGATTTGATGAACCGCTTCCTATAGAAGGTAGTCTAGGTCTCTCTACAACAGTATCTATTCACGAACAAGACTCTGCAAGTGTAGCCGGTAAGCTAACTGAAGGAGGAGTTGAAGTTGAATCAGAACGATTACCCAGTACACTTATGCAGTTATCAGAATACTATATGGCTGTTAAGACAATTCATGAGAATCCTAGTATACAAATAGTTATCCTCGACAGAACGCTTGCAGGAGATTTTGCTCATTTGATTTGGAGCGTCGCCAAAACTATGGAAGAGGATGGATCTTGTATACTCCAAGGAAAGGATACGAAGTATGGCAAGGTAACAGGCCTTGATCTGGAGCTTACGAGAATGCTTCGTGCAAATGAAGACCTTAAAATACCATCTGCTAGGAGCCAATTGATCAAATATGCAGCGATAAATAAACTGCTGCAAAGCCAGGATCAAGAACTTGGAGAAGATAGTACGCTGGTATCAAGATCGCAAAGGGTTATGGATAAAAGAATATCGGATAAAGACCTACTAACGGCAATTGGGGCTGACAGAAATCGACTCGACAAACTACAGAAGGACATGGCAAAGCTCAATAAACGTTATTCTTTCCTTGATGGAGATCAGATGTATTCCCTGAAATCACACATATCTGGATACTGGGAACGAGTCTTTTCGGCAGCAATGGAGGTTTGTGATCATATTTTCAATACTCCGGCTAACGAACATCCGCTAATACTCAGTGATCCACAAAATATTGGGAATGCACGCTGGATCACTGTTAGTGATATTGATTATTTGATACTTGTTATGATTTATGCTTTGTTACACGCGGCATGGGAGAAAAATATTCTCGTAATAGGAATTATCAAAGATATATCAGCAGCAGAGATGACGAAGACAGTCATCCCTATACTTCAAAGCACTGGCATAATAGCTCTGAAAAGCAAATTTCCATCCCTAAATAGCGACAAATCTTTCTTGCAGACTGCTAGTATAGTCAATGCGAAAAGCATGGCTGCACCCTGGAGGACATTTGAATTTGACGCTTGCTTTAGAACAGTTGTTCCTCCACATGTACATACTTTAGATAAGATATTTCCAGCTCAAGATATGCAGGACAATAAGATTGAGCATGAAGTAAATGTCACTGGTGCTTTCAAAAATCTCATTTCAGAAGAGAGGATGTTTGTCAAATCATATATTCAACTCTGGTCTAGCAAAAATGATCCATCAGTACGAAGTCATGTATTCTCGTATGATAGACCATGCTATCCAAGATTTGACTTAAAGAAAGAATTAACTCTAATTCACAGAGACGGTAAGGTAATCGAGAGGATTGAACCCATACTCCATTTCAAAGAAGACGCTGATCTATCCCACCTTGTAATGGACATCCTCTGTTCTATGTCTTCAGAGGTAATCCCAGAATGCTTAGGTCATAATTACCCGTTATTCTTAGCAGACAAAAAGGCCAAGTCGGTACTAGAGGAAACTAGAAGAGCTTACTTATCTGCCGTATCTTTTGAAATGGCAAATAGTGAGTTCAACCAGCAAATACTATACGATACCCGGTTCAGAGAATATAGATCACAGGTGGAATCATTAAGGAGGAGCAAGAACATTTGACTGAAACTGCAAGCGAAGGGAAAATGTCCAAAAAAATTGATGATCTATTTGATTCTCTTAATGGCAACTTTATTGCACGGTTAAGAGAAATATATTTGAACACTAGGATAACTGCAGATGGAAAAGCGACGATTACGTTTAGAACCGCAAGAATAGAGGCAGTATATTCACCAGATATCGTCAAGCAGATAGAGGCAGGTAGACTCATAGCAATTCCGAATGTTATGTCAGTTGGTACAAATAGCGTATATTCGATCTATGAGGTGGCCGATGTATATCCTATGCACTACAGTATGTTGACATTGGATAAGAGCCAACCTGGAGCCATTCGTAATGAGTTTATGACATTAATCGAAAATGAGTGGCAAACTATCTCAAAAAGTACATGGATAGAGATTGTTGCAGCTCCCACCGGTTATATTGTCGCATTGGATAACGACATACCAAGTGAACCGAAATTCATCAGGAAGAGTAATGCCCCACTAATAGGATCTCGGGTATACATGCTAAACAAAGAAACTATTCAAAAATTTATTTGCTATACGCCTAAGGGAGAGGATCTATTAGAAAATTATGATATTGGTTATCTTCTGGGTGTCACAGAAGAACAAGTACCTTTTACAGTAAACATAGAAAAACTTCTGCATTATCACGTAGGCGTATTTGCATTTACAGGGTCTGGTAAGAGTAACCTTACATCACTTGTATTGAGAAAATCAGTTAATTCACTTCCAAATATGAAATTTGTAATATTTGACATATCTTCAGAATACGGCATCAACATTCTCGATTTACTAAAATCTATTCCAAGTCGAGTCATATTTACAGATGAACTAAGAGGAAAGGATATTGCTGAAAAAGCTAAAGACTATCTTAGGAGGCATGTAATTCCGGAGACATTAGAGGATGTGAATGATGCACTTCCTGCGTTAATTGAAGAAACGATCAGACAGAATAAGATAAAGAAAATTTTCATACAGTCAGAATCAGAACAGGGACTTCAGGGGATAACTAGTTACGGAGGTCTATTGGGAACCCTCGCTGATCTTGCAGGTGAGAAATATGGTGCAGCTGCTCAGAAAATCTTGATTCCAACCATTGCGGGAATGATAAGAAAGTTCATGGTTGACAATAAAATTGAGGATGAATCAACGGCGATTGGTAAGGAGATAATGCCTTTGATAGAGTCAGTAGAAAGTCTGTTGGCTGGCAGCTAAGCTACGACAGGATGCAGCATTAATTTCTATATTCAATAATCTAAAACTCGTGCTAGATAATCCTACTCAGAGGGATTTTGGTGACTATAATTCAACAAGACTAGTAAGAGAAATCATGGATGATAGTAAAGACTCGCCAAGGATCTTTGTAATCAATCTTCCTGAAGCCGATACTGCGAGAACATTTTGCGCAGAGATCATCAATAGAGTATTTAGATATAGAAAAAATAGCTTTACTCTTCAACCAAAGATTGCCTTTGTCTTTGATGAGGCACAAGAATTTATTCCATACGATAAGAAAAAAGAAGATGGAACAGAATATTCTAGCAGAGCTGTAGAAAAGTTACTCAGACATGGACGTAAGTACAACTTACATGGATGGATATCTACACAAAGAATCGCTCATCTCAATACAAATGCACTTCAGCAGCTTCACAGTTATTTTGTAAGTACAATGCCAAGACCATATGACAGACAACTGATATCAGACACATTTGCAATTGACGATGCATTCATGGATAGAACGTTGACATTTCAAAATGGAGACTGGCTTATGGCAAGCTTCAAAGCAACGAACACACAAAATGTTCCAGTCTTCTTTCATGCTATCAATAATGAAGGATATATAGTTGATAGGAAATGAGACTTACGAATGACGATCTCATAATGCCTGCTAGTACAAGGAAGATCTACATAACACATTGTTCCGCCAAGAAAGATCCAGTTTTGATGGATAACAAGAATAGGGTTACCCCCGATAGGTTATACACAGCGACTCCTACTCAACGATTTATGAGTGAATGCAAGAACAAGGGAGTTAATTGGGCGATATTCTCTGACAAGTACGGTATATGGTTTTCAAATGATCTACATGAATGGTACGATAAGAATCCAAACAGGGTTACTACAGATGAATTTAACCAGCTAGTTCGTAAATTTGATAGGTCTCTCTCACGATTTGATGAAATTTATTTTTATCATAATCCAGGCAGGTTTCACAAGCTATACAAGAGACTCTTAAAGAGCAGTGAATTGAGGGCTAAGATAAAGTTAGTTACTCATCTTAATGAAATCACCAATCAGTAAGGGGTGCTTATGCTTTGTCCGAAACCTGTACATGGCTTCATGAACAACTAGAGCTTCTACCCATCTTCAAATATCCATTTGATTTAAAATTACTCCCAAATAATGGGATCTATTTCTTTTGTGAGAAAGGTGAAAATTCAAACCACGGTAGTGGCATCCCCAAACCAAGGAAAAATACAGTTAGAACCGCAGGTGGGATAATGTTTGGAGTTGGATTTTTCGTTCTTGCCAGAACTGTCATTCATCCTAAACTGAAGAATTCTCTAAATATGACTGGAATCGGTTTAATACTTCTTTTGGGTGCAAATGCCTCATCACTTATAATAATGACCCTCTACCCTCCATGGGGTATTATATCAACGACTTTTCTGATACCAGGTTCATACTTTCTAATAGTTGGTTTAGACTCTGCAACGTTCTATCTGGCAACAGATTCCTCATTGAGAAGAGTAATAGCAAGGTCGCCTCAAAAGGAATATGATATCTTAAAGGCGATGGGTGCTTCCGCTTCGGAAGAAATTGTGATTAGCAAAGTAGCTAGCATCAGTAAGGAAGTATATTATGATATTCAATCAGAAAAAATCTTCGCTATCGCTTCTGAGCCTGCTGACGTCCAACAATATATTAATGAGGTATTTAGAGAAGTGTCGAATAGAGGCAGAGTGTCTGATGTTTAGTGCATTAGACGACCCAAAGACTGGCCGAGTATTAATTCTACTAAATCATCTGTGCAGCAAACTGAGATGAAGACTGTTTGGCCCTTAAGTAATTAGTAATTAGAGAAATAGCATCACTACTATGAGGAAATCATAAAATTTTTTATCCAAAGGGATGACAAAGTAGCATTAGCACAATCACTACCAAGGACGGGACTGAAATCTACTATAAGGACTGGGGTAACGGTCCTGTCGTAACCTTTTCCCCAGCTTAAGCAATATCATGACTTACTGAACCAATCCTGATCGATAAAAAAAATTGAAGTGGGATCGCTTATTTATTTTCTAGTTCTTTGATTCTTTCAGTTATTCCCTGAGCTTCCTTCTCTAAGATCTTCTTTGTACTCTTTTAGCATTGAAATCTTTTCTTCTCTGGTTAGAAAGCTTCTTACCTTTCCAAAGCCTGTTCCCCAGCCGCCACCATAACCACAGTATCCATATGTCATATTGGTTATACGATATATACATAGAGACGTATTTATATATATCGGACACCCTATATCGATATAAGGCGTGACCAGATACAGTGACGAAGAAAGCTGCGACATGAGAGGCATGCTAGGATTTCTGATTCTCTTCTTACTATATGAGAAGAGGTTGATGCATGGTCAGGAAATAGCTGATGAGCTTGCAAAACGGAGGGGAGTTAGACCAAGTCCAGGAACAATATATCCTGCTATTAAAGGCCTTACAGATGCAGGATATCTGCACGAAGAAGAGAAAATAGGTAAGACCATATCCTATAGTCTTACCCCCAGAGGCATGAAGGCTTTTCACGCAGCCAGAAGAAGGTTTACCAACACCTTTTTTGGAGTACTTGGCTGATATATAATTAAGGCTCAGTTTATAATAACGATTTTAGGAAATCCACATTCATTAGCATATACTTGAGTTTATCTGTTAGTTACATACTTCATTTTCAGATACATTAAACGCAGCATAATCATATTACAGATTAGGGTTAAATTCAGTGAAGAACTTTATAGGAAATTCCTGAGTTCCATTATAATCTCTTTGGTGTATTCGAGTATATAGAACTCTAGCCTTTTGTTCTATTTCATCAAGAGTATAACCAGAAATCCAAAACTCATAGGATCTTCCTTTTCCTTCTTTTACAAATTCCATGGTCACTCTCATTTGAATACTCATATTATGATGAATTGTGTAGTGAATCTGACACTTAAACTAGTTGATAATACAATTATAAAAAAAATTCATTGTATAAAATCTGCCTAAGCTTTTTATTTGAAATATCAATGTTTTTTTTGGTCATTCACCCAATTGAGAGCCCAGTCCTTCCTCTCAATCATACCCTTAAGAGAAATATCATATTGTATAAAGAAATCACGTGATGCATTGATTCAATAATGTTGAAATGATGAAATTCGATCTGAAAAAATCTTTGCTATTACTTCTGAACCTACTGACGTCCAAGAGTATATCAATGAGGTATTTAGAGAAGTGTCGAACACAGGGAGAGCACATACTGTCTAATACATTGGAAAAGCCGAAAGAATGGCTGACAATATTGCTAGATTAATTATGTTAAATGTAAATGTACATTCAGCTTAGTCAAACGTATCTATTGGATCGTTATTCCAAGTTAAAAACAATCTTTGCTTATGAAATTCATCGAGCTTGCATTTGATTTTACCTTCTTGAAAAAAATATTCTGATATCTATAACATAAGGTTAGAGGTGAGAAACCGATTCCAAAGTTAACAGAACGATATGATCATATATGTAAAATAGTAAGCAATAAGAGTCGCTAATTCAAAGATATACTCTTTTAGGTTTTCTTTGCAATGTAATAATAGTTTTGAAAATCATGTGCAAGTGTCTTGACTTCGGCATTGGTAAAGCCAGAGTTTTTTAGCACCTCAATAGCTTTCTCCTTTCCCCACATTGCTCCAAACGGGATTCAAGATTTTGGTTTAGTTTTTCTCATATGCCTGCGTAATCAATGTAAGAATATATTCTAAATCAGACTTGTCGTCTACAAAAACATTATATTCACAGGGAGTGTGCTGAAGACTAGACGACATACACTGCTCGATATAATGGACACAAATGAAAAGATTAGAGCACAGTTGGTGGTCCGTTATTACTATCTGCTGCTAGCTTAACATCTTGTGAATTTGCTTCGTTACTGTCATTGTATAATATAAAATATATGATAGGTAGATTAAATCAGTTAAGTGATCTTAACTGAGGTATAAAGATAAAAAGTTACTTTACACTATTTGCCGCCAAATGTTTTACTGATAGCTTCTCCCGTCTGTTCTAATATGCTGCCACCGGTTTCGTTACCACCAGTTTCATTTTGTGCTAGTCCAGAACCGCTTTGATTGCCCTGTTGTCTCGCTGTTGTCCTCCTCCCGCACTTTGGTTACTGGTTTGATTGCTAGTTTGATTACTCTGCTGTTGTCCTCCAGTCTCATTCTCCATTGCAGCCTGATTTAGTCCTGTCAAATTTTGAACATCTGTTACATTACCAAAACCCTCACTAGTCTCATTATTCATAGGCGGAATGACACTTGGTGATGGCAAAGAAGGGGACTGTTGCTGCTGAGACGACTGATTCGATTGTGCAAATGCAGAATCAGATGACAGCAAAGTTAAGGCGCCGATCATAGAAAATATGAGAATATATATTGAATATTTTGTCAACTTGTTCTCGTCCTATCATGAACGGCAAAGTTATTAACTATTTCATCAAGGATAACGATTTTTTGTTCTAATACTATGCGGCATGGATATTAGTAATTAGTATGAGATAATTAAAAGTGATTCTTTGTAAGCTGTTGGTGGTACTTAATGAATAGCCTCAGACTTTTTATGGTCCGTTGTTCTAAACTGATGTCGAAACTCTTAAGGCCTATCTGTCTTGGCTAACCAGATGAATAGTTTCCGATAAAGTTATTGCAGATTGTTGAGGCTTTAGACGTGACTCTCAATCATAATGAAAGTAACATAGGCATAATACTTCTATATATAATACTTATAGTCGTCACACAAACCATTTGTTGCACTCCTAGACGTATAATAAACTTCTAATCGACATTTGATATACAATATCCTAGGTAATATCATTCGTGAAATAGTGATACTTGCTAACTCAGTACCACTCTTAAATCATTCTTCTGGGGCTACCTTAAATCTCATTCTAAGCCTTACACAGTCTGTCATAATCTCGTCTCTACATTTCGTGACAAACTTAAAAGCAACAATCGCAAAACCACTGCATGCTTAAAAAGATGACACCTGAAAAAGTGCTTAATTCAATAGTTGAAGGTATCAACGCAGGGGATCTAGACTCCCTAATGACACTCTATGATGCTGATGCGTGTTTTGCATCGCAGCCAGGACAACTTGCAAAGAGTCCAGAATCTGTATGCCAAAGTCTGCGTAGTTTCATCGACTCGAAGGGCAAGTTGGATCTAAAAGTAAAGAGGGTACTTCAAGCAAGCGATCTTGCTCTTGTAACTACTGAATGGTCATTCAGTGGAACTGGACCTGATGGCAATCCTTTTAATATGGCTGCCAAATCTGCGGACGTTCTGCGTCATCAGGCCGATGGGACTTGGCAGTTTGTCATAGATAATCCTTGGGGGACAGACTAAGTGAGAAATCGATACATTCACTGAAGCGATAAACCTTGTTCACGAAGTGAACACGCTCAAAAAAGCACAATATTAAAATAGATATATAGAGGGTGAAAGATTTTTGCAGAAGAAAAGAGGAACGTTATATAAGTAATGTCTTCGGTACCTGTACTTTACCATAGTGGTGAGATGATGAGAGATTATGTACCACCAACATCAACACCAACAGAAAGGGCCTAGATGGAAATGCATCTATTGTGGCAGCATAATGGATAGGACAAACTTTACAGACTTCATAAAACAGTCAGACCATGACAAAAACAGCGTTAAAGAAGCAAGAGTGCAGTATCACACTTGGCGCAGATCTGGTTAATGCCAGAACAACATCGACAAACGGAATGAATCAAAGCAATAATCGAAAGACGTAGCATCTTATCAAGACTACCATCCCCTTTTTCTACAGCAGTCCTTAACGCAGTAATAAGTTTGTTAAACTTTGGATGAATAGCCATGTAACCACCTTTGCAATACCATAAATCTATGATATTCCTGTCCTTGCGTTTGAATACTACTAAATATCTTGGTGCTTGCTCATCTATCTTTGTCACTTAATGATATCATTATAGATATGATGTGTTCAGCTATAGCGCCACAACGTCAATATTACTATATATATCATATACCTTGCTAGTAGAAGGGTTAATGTAATCCCAATGATCCTTACTTATATTTATTTTCTTAAATTTACTCTTATTAAGAGAATCTAGGATCTCGTAAACAGACTGACCAATCATGATTTGATTAGATGTTGTAAATCCTGTCATTTTTGCTGAAATACTTGTCGTATATCCCAAAATATCTAGATGTGGTTTTCTAATGACGCGATTAGTTTTGATGCTATCGCCACCATCTGTTGTTGTTATTGAACTTACAACTTCATTGTTATTAATATAGTATTGAGCATCTTCTCCGTTACGAATATCAGTATCATTAACATGATTCTCTTCAATAAGTGTATACGAGTTAGTACTCCAACCATATTGAACTACTACATTTTCTCCCGCGTCTATTCCAATACGAACTCCCATTTCAGGATAATCATTGTCATTTAAAATTGGATTGATACCATCTTGCATTACTCTGATCATGCTTCGAGCACAATTAGGAAATTATCAAAACTTGTAGACTAAAACGTCAACGAACAATAATGAATAGTAAAACTATTATACAGTCGGTAGTTTTAATTGCAGCGATGAAGTCGAATATAAACGGAAAAATGCTGGCAATATTATTTGTAGCAGCAGCCGCGATAGCATCAGCAACAGGTACAACAATGATTACCCCAGCTTTTGCACAAGGCGGTAATATGACAGGCGGAGGAAATGCTACGGAAGGAAATATGACCGGCCCTGATATGGCAGGAAGCGGAATGGCAACGCCTCCAATGATGACACCATAAATCGCATGGATATTCATAAATAGTAAATGCGACTAAACCTATTTTTTCTATTTCATCGTTTGGGCCCTTAAATGTTTATTCCAAGGAAATGTACCTAAAATTGTTATCTTATTTTCTTGATTTCAACTGCAAGACATACTCTAAATAGGTATTGGTTTCCTTCTTTTTTCCTGATTCTGTAAGATATCACTTGTGATATAATTTACCACAGAACAAAAAATCAAGTCTCTAATTCAATAGTGAAATGACATCTAATAGCTTATGGAAAAGAAGCTTTAGGATTAAACAGAATTGCTTTTCAGGAACTCTTGAAATTATCTCATAAAAAAAAGTAACACATTTTCAGATTTCGGTCGATTCAGAATAAAATAGATAATCAGTCTATAGCAGAATTTCCATGTGATAATCAAAATTATGTACCCCTATGTAGTGGAATTCTATAATAATATGCATTATAACGATTCAGGCTCAGTTATTATCATAACGTATGTATCACATCATTCCCCAATCCTAGAAATCTCAGATTGGAATGATTACCTGTGGTATCTGGAATCCAAGGTTATTAGTCTGAAGTTAGAACCACTGCCTGAAACTTACTACTAGATCCATATTGAATTCGATTCTAGTACAATCTTTGTTCGATTTTATGTAAATTATTCGTGGAATACATCCAAGAGTTCTGTTAGGAGGTATATACAATGCTGTCTGCGTACATTTTATTCACAAGCGATACTTCCTAACTAGTAGCGCTTTGTTAAACAGTGTCTGGACGCAAATCAGCCTCTATTTCTGCGAATACATGCAAAAACTGTTCCCCTTTGGGTGTTATTTCATAGTATTGAGTTGGCCCTCTATCAGACGGGATCAGCAACTCACGGCTGATTAGAAAGTCCCTATAGTATGTGAACCGCGGCCAGTTTAGCTGACTCTCATACGCTAGTTCAAATTGTTTACAGGCTTCTACTTTCGAATTTGCAGTCTGAAGTAACTGTTGAATGATTTCGTACTGTTCTCAATGAGGTTGCTGTAAAATCCTACTCGGCATAGGGTTAACCAATCAACCAAAGTCAATTTACTTCAGGTTTCTAGAAATTACTTTTTTATATACTCTCTTCTGGTTATAAATCGTCCTCAATCTTACACAATAACTATAAGTATCTTATGCCTTTTTCAGTGATTTCATAGTGTTAATTGGGCCCGCTATAAGACGAAATCAGCAGTAATCTTCGGTTTGGTAACACATCGCGGTAGTATAAAAATTGCGCCAAATCTAGTTTCGGAGTGGTCTCGATGAGGCCGCCTTAGAAACTTAGCTCCAATTATAATGCAATGTGTCATAATGCGCAAAAATAGCCTTTTATTCTAGAATTTTCCATAGGTTTACATGGTGAGCCGGAGAGAAGATAATTATGAATTAAGCTTCAATGAACCGATAGACTGTTGTATAAGCGTTGTGGTCAACAGAGATCACTGCCAATATTAGAACTTCACATAAACTCGGAAGGTATTATTCTATATTCATCAATAACATGGCAGCTATAGGAAAGAAATTTGGAGCGATAATCGCTAAGACGGGCGGGGATAGCCTTGTTCTTTATTTCCCTCAGACTTCGAACAAAAATGATAAACGCGCTTTCAAGGACGTTATAGATTGTGGCATAACCATGTTGGCAGCATTTAATTTCATTAACTTCAAAATGTCTGGAGAAGACCTTCCTCCTGTAGGTTACAGAATAAGCTCTGATTATGGTAGAAGCGAAATTGCTAGATCAAATAGAACTGATAATCTTGACTTGTTCGGATCGGCCATGAATATTTGCGCAGAGATAAATCGTATAGCTCCTCCAAATACCATGGTAATAGGTGGGAGTCTATATCAGATCATCGAATCTTTTCCTTCTCCTTTTCTTGAACAATATGTATGTAAGTTAGCAGATGATTCTTTCCTTGGTAATTTAAAAATAGCTTATCCTGTTTATTCTGTAGCTAGTAAATACACGCGATTAAGACAGAATCAACTATTGAATGACACTGAACCAATTAATAAATCGAAAGGAGTAGATGTAAGTCTAATTTCGAATTCTAGCCGTTCTGATAATATCCTTTTAGTAGATGATGATCCAGACATTCTTTTGACATACAAATCCTTCTTAGAAGTTGAGGGCTATACGGTAGATGCATTCAGTAACCCCGAGGATGCATTAAAACATTTTTCACAGTGCGAAGCTTCGCATTATGATCTGGTATTGCTAGACATTAGAATGCCGCGTCTAAATGGACTTCAACTATTTTATCGAATGAAATCCATTGAAACGGACACAAAGATTATTTTTGTATCTGCACTTGAAGCAGCGGACGAATTACTAAGTCTATTACCTGGAATTAAATCAGACAAATATATAATTAAAAAACCAGTTGGCAAAGAACTTTTTCTTGAAAAAATTAAAGTAATGATATCAGAACCCCTAGCATGACATCAGGTTTAGCATCCCCTATATCTCCTGTTGCAATTGTTGTTGCTGTTCTAGTGGCTTTATAATAGAGTACTTCAGTGGTAATTCAGTTTTAATTTAGGTGCGATTTCACAATGCACTGCTGCAATACATAGTAAGAGGTAGAAGAACGCCGATATGAAAACTTGCCTTTGAAGAAAGGAACAGATTCGTCGTCATCCTCTACCCCAACCCTATTTAGGTTTTATTTAGACTTTGTGGTCAAAGTTAGCATTGCGTTTTAAAATAAAAGACATTCCGGAACCTGGTTATCCTATCATACAAGTGGAACATTTCGGCAGGTAGGTTGTCTTGCCTTCTTGCCTATCTTATAAAAAAATATTTATTTTTTGGATAACTCCGGTGTAGTAGAGTAACGTCATTTTTGATAAGAGTAAGATATGTCCAGACAAAGCCATGCTAAACTAGTTCCCCCGGAAAACCAAGTTCTCGAACCGATAGAAGAATCCAGTATATCAGAGCAAAGAGAAGAGCCGGAGTTGTCTGAGCTAGAAATTGAAACTCAATGCCCAAGATGTAATGATATTATGGAATTGTGCTCCAGCTTTGATAAGTTAGTGTACTCTTGTGAGAGCTGGAGCTTCTTGTTGAAATGTGTTTAAAGAGAAGACATACATCTTATCTTAAGATTTTCGTCCAACTAAGATGTCAATCTTGAAGTTGATGTAGATATATACTAATTTTTGATATACTTGCTGGTAGTTATTGTTGGCTCTGCTATCCCTATAGCGTGTGTTTTGCCACTACCAACTTTCAAATTGAACAGATGGCTTAAGACACATCCACTACTACCACTGATAGACAGCTAGTGTCAATACGATAGACGACATCTACATCTCAAAAAGAAAGTTGGTATTTGTGGACCAAATATTCTAGGAGCAGAAAATGCTTCATTGACTTTGTTTATTATTGAGCCTACTAAGATCAAATAGTAGGTAGTCTACAGCGTGTTATCCATTCTTTTTAATTTTCTAAATCTATGAGACTAAAGTTTGGACATGATCGAGTAATGAGGGATAACTTCACTATTCAGTCGGTCAGGTATAGATCTTTCTTTTTTCGATATATGAATCTCATCACCAATGAGGCAGGAATGATGAGGGCGGGGACTCCCAAGGCAAAATCAAGAGAATAAACCGAAATCCCTAATGAAATCATGAAGACCACGGGTATCACAGTAGTACGGAAATATGTCAAATATATTATATTTTTATCAATAGTCTTATTAGGAGATATTAGCTTAGCTTTCAGCGCGTGAGTCCATATGCCAAAGAGCATAAAACCAGCAAAAATTTGAACTACGCAGTAAAATCCATAGGCATAGATATTGGTATCGTATATATTTGTTAGTTTAAATGTAAATGGTATCATTGTTATGAACATGAGAAAAATGATGTTTAGCCAAATCGCCAGATCTGTGGTCTTTGCCAACATGGCAGATATTGATTGATAAGTAATCCAGTACAATCCTATAATTATGAAAGTAATAACAAACAAGATAATATCAGATACCAACTCCTCAAGATCATCTTCATTGAAGAGGCCGTCTTCTCCTACCTGTGGAATTGCAAAATCTACAGCGAGTAATGTGATCGCGACTCCAACAACCGCGTCGGTAAAGAACCTCGCATGAGATTTATTTATTCCATACATATTTACCAATCCTAGTTAACCCCTATCTTTCAATTAACCTGCTCTGCGTATAAATAAGAATCGTATTGTTTGTATCCAAAGTCGAGCTACCTTGATCGATAAAGATTACTCCAGCATCAACAACATACCCATCTTGATACGTATCAATATTGGCATCTTGTCCACCGGGGAGAAGGCAATCTTTGGATAACCGAATTAATTATCACCTATGATGGGCGTCCTGTCTATGTAGTAACCGTCATGGAGTACAAAGACGGTAAGGTCGCACATGAAACGCATTACTATGCAGATCCTTTCGAACCGCCTGAGTGGCGATCTCAGTGGGTCGAGAGACAACTTATGGAAGTCTGAATCCGACTAGTTATTAGGTATCTTATCATTATTACATTATCATAGTCGTTAAGCTAGTAACGCTCATCCATATTTGCATTTAGACTTCCATTTGAACTAGAGTCATCAGATTCATCCGTATAGTAGTCTAGACCTTCATTTGAACTAGTAATATACTCAAAGTTGTCGCCGTCAGGTAATGTGAAAGCTAAGAGACCTCGTTAATCCTTAAGGTTATGACTGCGATAATAGCTCAGAATACGTCTTCTGCTGATTGGAAAAGTTCTTTTGATCTGCAAAGCTGTAATTTTGAATCCACTGGAGTAAATCCATATTTCATCTTAGAGCCCGGGCACAAGCTTATCCTTGAAAATGATGTAGGGCAGGAATCTGAACAGCATAGAAGTATCTCTAATTAGGGACCAAGAATCTTTTTAAGCTAAGTTAAAACGGTCTGCATGGATGAAAGATCATATTTACTTATGGCCTAATTTATTGAATTCAAGAGTAACCTATATTGACGTCCACAACCTGTCATTTAATTTCAATCATGAAACCAAACCTGTCATTAAACCATACGGTACCCCATTAATATGTCGATGTCTTGAATGCCTGGGAATTGGAAGAGTAGATGTTAATGTAAAAATCAAACTTAATTATCGCCTCTATATATGAGGTTTAGAACATTTGGGTAGTCATCAGAAATCTATATTTAGGATATATAGTATCTAGCTCATAATGCTCCAGTCAAAAATTGCAATACTCATGTTATTCGTGATCTCCGCTTACTCTTTAACTCATATACATTATCTCCAATATCTTATGCAAACTCTACCTCAAATACAGCCGGTTCTATACCTTCAGCTGAAGTTGTTCATTCATCGGAATCGATGAAAGTTCCACCATCTGTGGGAACATTTGTCATTCTTATTCCTAATGAAGCGCATGAGAATTGGTCCGACGAGCAACATAAGCTAATCACTGACAGGAATTCATATCATGTACCCACTAATCTGATTATACCAAATGGAACTGGTATAGTTTTTCTACATGCTGATGCACCTTGGGATACGCCTAACCCTCATACTATTGAAGTACAGGATAGTACTGGGAATGTTGTGTACAGGTACTGGTCAGCTAGATTATACACTTAGCTCTGAACCAGTAGTACTTCCATCTCCAGGTACTTATAACATTGTTGACAAGGCGTATGACACAAAGGAATCCACGATAACGGTTTTGGATAACGAAACATCCATTGGTAATAGCATAGTAGGAGGATTTTACACACCAACCTACCAGGTAGAGAATCCTGAGGACAACGATGGTATATCGCATCCTGGTTCACTTCAGTATTATAAAGAAGCTTTTAACAATGATGAATTTGATATACTAAGTGAATACAATTTTACTTATGCTACATGTGATTACTGCCCTGGAGAATATTGGCCCGACAATAAATCTGGAGAACATACATTGCTAATCTATAGTACACAGCAGCCACTTTCAGATGCATTGGTTAAACTAGGAAAGCTGGTTAAAGACAATGTGTATATATGAAACTAGGTGGGATCCTATGCTTATAGCCTGCCTTATGATGTGAATTATTTTAAATAATATTGTATTATCCATTCCAATTGGTACAGAGTGATTTGGATAAACGGAGATATATCATAACATACAGTAACAAGTAGGAATCTGACATTCTTGATCAACTTTGCAGGAATAGTAATGGAATATGATACCCTTTACCTTTAGTACCTAATCTAATAACCTTAGGATAATAACGCATTTACTACTGATTAAGCACGCATATCCTCTAATTAGATTTTCTTAGTATATTCAATCGTCTAGTAAAGGTCACTCACTTTGCTATTAGTTTAGTAGACTCTAGTCTTGCATTAATACGCACAAGACGACATGGCCGGCAAGAAACACAAAGAGCATAATCATCATAATGTGGTGCAGCAGCAGCGGCAGCCGCTGGTAACTCGCCAGCGGCAGCAGCAAGCGGACACGGTGCAGCTGCAGGCAGCGGGTGGCTCATCAGCAGGCTCTTTACGTTATTAGCATAAATCTTATGCAACAAAATTAGAATCGGCAATAACTAAGTTTCTAAGTTTAGACTGCTACGATATGTATGCCCTATCTTTTTCCTAAGACTTTAATAGTTATTTTACTATATTTTTTATTACAACCAACCCCAGATTGGCATGGTAGTTGCGGCCAATCGAGGACAAATTCTTGGTCGCAACTGCTGATATAATTTTATAATATGTTTTATAATGACTGATGGCAGTTTGGACCTTTAAATCACTCATAAAGTCCTACTGTCCAATGCTTCAGGCGACCAAATGTGTTAGACTGTATTGCTTATTGGTCGTCTGCCTCTTACGCCCTCAAAGAACTGCCCTCTGTAAGTGTTATTTAATAATAAAAACCATATAATAATGTCCGTAACTGGACGTACTTTCACAAGGGGTAGGTGAGGCTTCACAATGCCTATCTATCCATTGGTATTAATTAGAACTCTTTCTTATTCTCTGGCCCAAAACCTTAACCAAAAGTGGCATTATAATACAAATCAGCTTAACTTGATTCATATTTATTATCTAATTTATTATCATTCTGCTGAAGTATTATTCTCCCATAAACCAAAGGTGTTGTTTTCTGTATCAGAGCACACAGCAAGATAACCCATCTTTGGAACTGCCATTTTTGCCACCTTAACCTTACCCCCTAATTGTTCTACTTTGTTAGAATATTCATCAACAGATGAGACACCAATAGAATTCAGAATTCCTTGTTGTTCTGGGTTCATTCTCTTCATCAGCCCTCCATTAACAGCATTATTGCCTTCATGATCTTTTGTGGTTATTCCCCAGGCCTCCACACCTTCTGGTAGTTTTTCTGCTGGCACTTTCTCAATGTTCCATCCAAGCAAATCACTGTAGAACTTTTTTGACCTTTCTACATCATCTGTTGGTATTTCAAAATGTACTATTGTTGGCATATCCCAAAGTAAATAGTTCTACCTAATAAGTTGGTAAGGGATCAAAATGATACTTGGTAGCACTTTAAGGGAAGGAACTAATGTTAACAACCATCCAGATCCATCCAGCCAGAAATATTAGTTCATAAATTCAATTTTTAGAATCAATAGATCATTAGCAAGGATGAATTGAATCAGAAGACTTCATTTACAAGTAAAGCAATAATAGGCAGTTTAAATAACGAAATGCATGAGATTCAACTTACTACACCACCCATGGATCCATTATGAAATTGATGGTAAATTTTGTCAGAATCCAGGATTCGGGACTAACAGACACGATAAGAATTCGAAGCGATCTGAAAAATCTAGTCTCCATTATTTTCCCGTCAAGCTACCTTAACTTTTGGTTTGATCATAGCATAGAAAAAATATTCGGCAGGACGAAGGAAGAAAAATGCACAACATCTCTGCTCATGACGTCTGATCCACTTGAACGCTCAGTAATCTCCTACATACACGGACAATTCATTATTATAAATGAAAAATCAAATGTGGCAGATGCAGTAAAGACAATGAATAAAAAGAACGCTGAGACAATCATCGTTACTAACGATGAGGGAAAATTCAGTGGCATTATAACAGACAGCGATATTTTGGATCAAGTTGTAATGAAAGGCGAAGATTCAGATCAGATTTTCGTAAAGGCTATTATGTCACACCCTATTATAACTATCTCCGCCAGAGCAACCGTAAAGGATGCACTGGAACTGATGAGGGTCAATACGATTAAACGAATCCCAGTGACAGACAATAAACGGATTCTTGGCATAATCACACAGGAATCGTTGGCTAACGCTATAAGGACATCTGTACTTGAAAAGACATTCCGTCCTTATAGAACTCTGGTAAGAGAGCATTCGAAACCTATCATCGGCAATCTTGGATTTGTATTGCAATTTGCTGGGATACTCATAATAGTTCCAGCATTTGTAAGTACGTTTATGGGTGAAGTAACGTCGGCTACAGGGATATTCTTTTGCTGTACTTGTTTACTAGCAACAGGATTTGGACTTAACGCTTATGGAGAAAGAACACCCCTAAATCTGAGACAGGCATCAATTCTTGTAGTCCTTAGTTTCGTAGTTTTGAGTCTTTATGGCAGTATTCCATATATATATTTGAATCCCTTTTGGGATGGAATCGAACCTTCATCATTGTTTGTGAATAGCTTCTTTGAAAGTGTTTCTGGTTTTACTACTACTGGCTTATCCACTCTATCTGATCCTGAAGATCTACCAAGTAGTTTTGTATTTTATCGAGCATATACACTATGGGTAGGTGGTTTAAGCTTTGTTTATCTCTTCATGGCATTATTCTATCCGGATAAAAAGCTGGTTTCCATGAAAGACATTCTTGGCGGAGGAGGTGGAATACTCAGATTCAAGCAATTACTTAAGACTATAACGGTAATTTTCACAGTGTATACAGTTGCGTTGATCTTAACTATTTACTATTTTGATGTTGGGGAACTGGATATAATAGATTCTATCTCACTTGTTTTATCTACCATTACAGGGGGAGGATTTGTACCTGTTTCCACATTTATTATAATAGATAATATTGAGCAGTTAATAATTTTGATGATTGGAATGATTCTCTCTGCTCTCCCCTTCGCATTTCATTATGGTTTATTCAGTAGAGAGATCAAGGCACGACAGCTTATGTCGCCAATATTAGTATATTTTGCTTTTATGGCTATATCTATCGTATTGTTTACGATCTTAACTGAATCACCTACTACGGCGAATCAGCAACAGCGGTGGATAACTTCTGGATTCCATGTAATCAGCGCATCCACAACCACTGGTTTCCAATTAGTAAACCTTGAATCAATTTCTGTTGAGGCAAAGATTATCTTAGTTATTGTCATGTTGATAGGAGGTATGGCATATTCGACTGCTGGTGGAATTAAATTTGATAGGTTGATACTTGTATTGAGATCTATTTCACGAGAGAACAATTTCTATGTCCGAAAAGGGAAGATATTTTTCCTTCGGTTTATATCAAAGATATTACCTCCGCATAAATCTACATTTTCAAAAAGTTCTCAAATTTCAAATGACGAGATCTACAGGAATGATATAAAAATAGGCTCTATATCAACAACTAGGACTTCTCTACTATCACCTATACCCAATAACAAAACAAAGAGAGATGCAGTATTCGTCATTATCTTGTTTCCAGCTGTTTCTTTCGGTACTGCTATTGCAATTAGTTATCTTGATGGAAGTAATTTCTTTGATACCTTCTTTGAATCAGTTTCCGCGGTAACGAATACTGGGCTAACGTCTGGGATTACCAGCCTGGACTTAGACATAGCCTCTAAGATTATATTATCAGTAGATATGATCATAGGTAGATTTGAAATAATTGCTATTCTTTATATCTTTCTAGGCCGATTAAGAAGTAGGAAGTAGATGAAGTGAGAACATGTCTATTAGATCACCATAGAATTTTGTAACACTCAAGTTAATGGCAATAAAAGTAAAAGGAACCGAGTAGTCAGGAATCAAATACTGAGGAGGATTACAAATCTGTAGGCCTTACCCCAATACCAATTCCGTTCAAACTAGAATCCAATTATCTTTATCCATATATCTCAATATCAAATCATCTTATAAGATCTAGTTAAAAATAGAGAAAACAATCAGTGTTCAATACGGTTGTATTCTGCTAGCTTTTCTGATGTTTAGAAGCTCATTTCACACTGTGTGTGTGTAGTAATATCACGAGTGAGGTAGGTTATTAGGTAGACTAACTATCAAGTAACTTATTGCATTCATGGATCTTATTTTGACGGAAGCAATTTCTTCGATACCTTCTTTGAATCAGTTTCTGCAATCACAAATACTGGTCTAACATCTGGAATTACCAGCATGGACTTGGATATATCCTCTAAGATCATATTATCAGTAAATATGATCATAGGTAGATTTGAAATAATTGCTATTCTCTATATCTTCCTAGGCCGATTCAGGAGTAGGCATTGAGAAGCTGAGATAGCATTATAGTTACCATTAGAGCAATCAAAGAGGAACTTGCAGCTAGGGATGTATGAACATGATTGTTGCTACTTGAATCCATTAAATATGGATAATGATTGATAAATTATAAGCAGTCTACAGTTTCTCTAACAGCTACATTCTTTCGAATAACGCTATAGAGACTAGTATCTTTGATTCATTGTTTATATGATGTATGAAATACTTATTTGGGCCATCCACATAATCTGATTCTGGTCCTATCATGTACATAAATTCGCTATCTAAAATTGAGGTAATCATATTGGCTGTCAGATGACGATCAAAATATTTAATCCAATCTATTCGTAAGGTAGCGTATGTTCCTATCCATTTATGTAACGGATCTATTTTTTCTGACTTCCTGAATGAATCAAGATATGCTATAACATCATCCCTGTCCATTCTTGAAAATGGTTTGCTATCGTGAAACTTGGAAAAGCTTGTTAAAATTATTTTAGTACTAACTTCGTAGCTCTTGCTTGAGTTGGTCTCCGTTTGCATTGCTTTCAGATATAACTCCACTATATCTGAATTATTTGTATTTCTTATAGATCCCAACCAAAAAATATAAGTACAAATGTCATATAAAGTGTTTCATGTGGCAACATCAGATCTCAAGAAGGATCATTTATTTGTAAGAAGATTTGGGGAGGTAATACAGAAATGTTCGGATAAGATTTATGCTGGGGAAGATAGTGATATTTTACTTGAAGATCTTGAGATTGCTTCAGTAGTTATGGAAGAACTTATTGACACATTTCATCACGGTAAAGAAGAGAAGGCATATTTTCCAAGTACTCATAATAAGAATAGCTTTTCAGAAGATATTAGAAAGTTTTTGATAGAACATGAGCTTGGAAGAAGGATATCCAGAATGTTCAAGAGAGAATTGTTAATTTGGAGGAGATGCATCATTGAAGGGAAACAAGTTGGCTCAAAGGAACCTATGGCTAGGTTTCTTAAATCATATGCCGTTTTTATTACAGATCATCTAGGAAAGGAAGATAAATTTTTTGATATCATAGAGGATAAAGGTATTATATCCAATGATGAAGATAAAGTGATAAGGCATCACTATGAATTATGCAAAAATAAAAGTGGTGGGCAGGCAAGAATAGAAGAACTCTTAAAACTACTTGAGTATCTTGAACATAGAGATTGGATGAAATAAGAGATAGACTATCATTCGTTATGTGAATGATAATATGTTGAGTAAATCCTAATACACTATACGTACGATACTAATGTTGGCGTTTAGCCTGATGTGATGTTGATCTATACGCGAAGAGAATATGTATTTGTAGCTAATCTACGATTCCGTCTATTCTTCTCCACAATAGTTACAGGAAGATATTTGATAAGACAAGTTATCATCGATATGACATTTTGGAATGGTTGTAATATTATGATCTACATATGCAACGTTTATTGAATCTAGTAGCAGAAACACTGTGCTTATTTTGCATGAGACTACTCATGTACCGCTGTACTAGATCTAACCTATTTCATTTTATTTAACATTTTATTGAATAGCGATCAATATCCGAGACTATTCTGTGGCCTACTCATGTCGTCTTCCCCATTAGGTGTATCATCATTTGCCAAATCATCCCCACCACCGTTATTACTACTATTATTTGACACTTCTACTTCATTCTCAATGTTTTATGACAGATGATCAAATACCCAAATCGTTCAGCTAGCCCACGAACAACAAAGTCATGATAGTGAAGACAGTTAGATATCACTAGCGATTTTGTTACCCTGCCCTAATTTAGCATGGATAGGGAAAACTAACACTACAATCAAAAAAAAAACATTTCGTGGGAGTGTGAGACGAAAGTCAGTAAAATGAAAATAATCATAATCAAAGAGAAAAAATGACGAAGGGGTGTCTAGTTATGAGACCTCATCTACACTGACAAAATATCCGCTTGATGTACTATGCGTTGGTACTCTCTCGTGGTTATATGCGTGTATGATTGCTTCATCTTCTTCGGCAAATCGTTCTCGAATCCCACAAGGGAAACAAGTAACTTCATACATATATGCTTCTAAAATTCACCTTTCAATGCATTATACGCGTTAGATGTATTTAAGTTCCACACAGTGTAGAGCTTGCATATATTTCTTATATGAGATTATTGTAATCATACTTTGTGGGTGGATTTATCACCTTATCTTAGAGAGATAATGCGACTAAATATCATTATCATAAGCAATATATCAAAATTTTGCAATATTTTTCTTGTTTGTACTCAATAATCGCTTTCATACGGGATACGTTTTTTGGTGTGAATGACAGAAAAGATGAGGTAGGTATAATCAAGATAAGTTAGTTTGATAAGACTAACTGCGATACGCAAAATAGCAGAATTTAAGAAACTATATTAAGAACCAATAGAAATTAACTGTAAGATCATAGAAACGGTTATGATTTTGTATGATCATTGAATTATCATTAAAATTTTTAACATGTCTATCTTGTCATTAGAATCGAATCTGTAATTTAGTTACTTTTTGAGATTGTGAGAACGTGCAATTTGGTAGCAGCTCAAAGCCAATAAGTATTGATAAATTATAATTCCTATAGTTGAATTTGTAAATTTAAACTTTATTCAGAAATGCAATTGGTATGTATAATACCCGCCAATAGCATATTCTTCATGTGGATGATAATATAGATATGTTCTACTTTTGAACTATTGTTTATGAAATAGGACCAGTAGAATCGGATCCTGGACCTGCTGATATCAAATTTTACGGTTTAGAAAAATAAGAAATGTACTGGGAAAGAGAAATAAAAGTGGATTTTGAAGGGAAATAGCTTGCTCCCCCCAGAGCTTAATTATTCATCAGCCGTACTATGCAACCAACTAACGGACTTTGATTAAAATATAGCAAAAGCATGAACAAATATTAAAAAACTATTATAGTCACAACGACAGATACTAAGTCGATATGACTAGAGCCCTAAAGAAACGATCAACTACAAAACGATCAACTGCCAAGTTTGACATCATTATAAAAGCCAAAGCAACAACTACAAGAATTGTTGATATTAATAATGAAATCGTGAGACTTGAGAGCGATGATAAGGGACAAGTCACTGGAAAACACTATTCAGGAGTTCACTGGGACACGGTGGAAGCAACAATGTTAGCAGATGGAAGCGCGACCCTGACGATCAGGTATTTGCATATGACTAATAAGGGGGAATCTATTACTGGAATTGGAACTGGAACTCAGATGGCTCCAAACCGCAGGGGGATTGCGAAAGTTACAGGCGAGGGAACAATGTGGACTTCCTCTCCTGGGTTATCACATCTAAACGGAGGCAGATGGGCAGTTGAAGGGGAAGTGAATACTGTTAAAGAGACTGTTGAGGTTCGAGGTAACTTCACAATCTCGAATACATAAAAAAACGTTCTTACGATAGTTCAACAACTACTAAAAATGCCGCTATCAGCCTAGTGTTCCATTGGGCGCTAGTCTTAGTAATGGCCCAAATGTTGCCCCGTTATCTACGCTTGCTCTAACTACTGGCTCTACACTGGTTGCATTACGTTCCCACCATGTGACAATTACATTATTGCCATCTGAAGCTATCTCTGCATTAATGGAATCTGATAAATAAAGTTTATTTTTATTCGAAATAAACATGGATATTCGTGGAAATATTATACAATTTTATACCCAAAGTAACTATTTTATAGATCTGGGCGAAAATTAATGATTAATACAGACTTGCTAGAATGTATAAGGAGGATGGGATGTATCATTTACATAAGTGATAAAACCATCAATAATATCGTTTACATAAGAGAGAAAATATTAATTAATATCACTAATTAATGCCATTAGCAAGTGACGGTGTACATATTTTAATTGCTGGTGGTGGATATGCTGGTATTCAAACTGCTTTAGGATTGGAACAACTATTTAAAAAGAATTATTCAAAGATTCAGTTAATTGATAAAAATATATATCATACATTACTACCAAGTTTGCCAGAAATCTTATCGAAACGTGGATTCTCAATTATTTATTATAAAGATATTATTCAGGGTAAGAAAATTGATTTTATTCAAACCAATATTGTTGATGTCGATCTAGATAAAAAACTGGTTTTTACTACTAATCCATCTTATCGGTTAGAATACGATTTTTTAGTTTTATCTTTGGGTAGCAGACCATTCTTGCCTAATATTCCTGGACTTAGAGAATATTCCTTTCAGTTCAACAGTGTAGAAAATGCAAAAAAAATTGCTGAAAGACTATCGACAAAAGATATGATTGATCCAACAGAAAATATAAACATAATCATCGGAGGCGGGGGAGCAACTGGAGTTGAAGTTGCTGGTGAAATTGCATCGTTAATTAAAAAGAGGAATTGCCAATATAGTAACATTAAGGTTATGCTGATATCGCCAGATTTATTGGCCGGCTTTCCTAGTCGTACCAAGAACTGGGTACGAGCATATCTTCAGGCTTTAAATGTTGAATTACTACTAGGAGACGAGTTTTATATTACGGAAGTCAAATCAAATTTGGTATGCCTTAGGAATGGTAGAACTATTAGAACTACAATGTTTATTTGGACAGGAGGTGTTACTGCTTTACCCCTTCCTCAACAAATTGGCCTCAAAACAGGTTACAATGGAAGAGTAGTAGTCAATAAATTTCTACAAGCAGAAGGACGAAAGAATGTCTTCGTATTAGGTGATGCTGCACTCATACTTAACAATAAGGGATATCCAGTACCAACAACTGCGTATTTTGCAGAACAACATGGAAAAATTGCTGCACAAAATATTTATTCCATGATAAAAGAACAAGGACGTACCCTAAAAGAGTACAAAGTTGAAAGTCCTATGCTAGATAACTTCGCAATTTCTATAGGCTCGGATTTGGCAGTTTCAAGGATAAGAGGACTAGATCTATATGGGTACTCTGCAAGTAAAGTAAAGAAATTAATCAAAATGAAATACCTAAAAGATATTAAAAAGTAAGGTTACTAGACTCTAGCTAGTTCGAATTAAGCTGAAAGCATAAGAGCCTCTTTTTCCACTTTATATTTTTGAATATATCGGCTATTTCTAACAATTTAACGGCAATAAGAAAATTACCACTCGTTTCGGATAGACGACGAATCTGTGCGATCTATAGCTTTCCAGGTATTCTTACAGTCTGTCTTCTTCAGCGAGATTTGCTATTAATTTCTGCATTACATTCACAAAATATATACTAGATGATAATATAATATTTCAATTGTTCTATAGAACTGGAAATCTAATTTACCAACGTAATATGAACTGTCCTCCCGCTTCAAAATTTATTCTGGAAATTACTTCTTGTAACAAGATGGTAAAGATTATTACGGAAATTAGGTATGAAGTAGATAAATGCAAGTAGTAACTAGAACTATTTTTTTAAGATCTAAAGGTGAGGGAGATATGATTGATATTACTCCAGAAACTTCCAAAATAGTCACTCAGTCAAAACTTAAAGATGGTATCATTACTATTTTTGTTTCAGGTTCAACCGCGGCTGTAACAACAATCGAATATGAACCAGGATTAAAACAAGATTTTCCTCATATATTGTCTATAATAGTGCCAAGAAACATGGAATATCAGCATGAAAATATGTGGCATGACGGTAATGGACACTCTCATGTAAGAGCCTCTTTGATTGGTCCAAGTCTGACCATTCCATTCAAGGACAGTACTCTAATGTTAGGAACTTGGCAACAGATAGTATTTCTGGAGATGGATATTAGCAAAAGAGAACGAAATGTAATACTTCAGATAATGGGGGAATAATGTCATTCCAAATATTAGATTTATATTTAAAGTCGCAAGTGATGAATAATATCATCTATCTATGATGGACACTATTAGTGTAGTCCAAATCATCGTAATTGTGTCAAATAGATGTAATCCATCATACGGACTACTCTGCTCAAGGAGCAATTTGTTAAGTTGTATTATGCTGTAAGACATATGCATTAAAAGGTATCTTTGTAATTAACTAAAATCGAGATCATTATACTCTTTGTATTTTTATATGTTTTTATAGAATCGATCATTAAACTCCAATAATAGCGTATTTGTGCGCTCGTCATTTTTTCTCATATAATAATAAAGTTCTTCAGTAGCTGCCGCGCCACAAATATCGTACTAGTCCATGGTGGATGGGCTGATGGATCTGGATGGTACAAACAAATCCCTATTCTGGAAAAAGCAGGACACAAGGTTATCGCTGTTCAACTTCCTCTTCATTCTCTTGCTGATGATGTTGAAACTGTGAAACGCGCTATATCGCATATTGGTGGACCAGTAACCCTTGTAGGCCATTCGTATGGCGGAGCAGTAATCACGAATGCTGCCTCACAATAATCCTAACGTCACAGGGCTCGTCTATATTGCTGCCTTTGCTCCAGATGAAGGCCAATCGTTGTCGACTTTCGTCAATCCAGCGAACTTCCCGAAGGAACTCTTCATGCCTGACAGTGGTGGGTTTATCTACTTAAATCCTAAAATATTCAGAGATAATTTTGCTCAGGATGTAACTCCTGATGAGGCCAATATTATGGCAATTACACAGAAGCCTTTCCATCAATCAATCTTTGCTTCACCATCTGGTCCTCCCGCATGGAAAGAGATACCAACATGGTATCAGATTTCAGACGCCGATCATATGATCCCTCCAGGTGCCCAGCGAACCTTCGCTCAACAAATGAATGCCACTACACTTAATCTTAATGCTAGCCACGCATCCTATGTATCGAATCCAACTGATATTGCCGACTTCATCCTTAATGCAACAAAAGGAAAGTAAATAGCGAAGACTCCATAAGGTGAGAGTACTTTAGCATGCTCTCATCAACCATATTTTAGAGCATTTATTTTGACTAGCAGCTGACATCGTTCGCATCAAGGGCGGGGTTCTTGTCGAACACTGGGACGTAATTCCAGATGAGGTCGCCCAGGAACAGAATTATTAACTTTTCTATCTAAACTCTAACAATGGGTGGAGAAAACCAAGATACTGAGCGTGCCTCAAAAGAAGTTACTGTAGTCGTTAATTTAAGAATAAAACCTGGTTGTGAAAAGGATTATGACGAATGGCTTGGACGCTTTTTGATATACAAAGGAAAGTACCTGGTTACCTAGGAACAACAACGATAACGGAAACGGACCCAGATTCAAGTGCGAGACATATAATTCACAGATTTAGAGACAAGGCCTCTCTTGAAGCATGGGAAAATTCAGAAGACTTGCACAAACAAACAGAAGAAGCAAACAAATACTCTACTCCCTACCTACAGAAAGCGACTGGTTTGGAGACATGGTTTACTCTACCTGACTTGAAAGCTATAGTACCTCCTCCTAAATGGAAAATGGCAATAGTCGCATTTATTGGAGCATATTGCATCAGCTTGCTAGTTTCGTTTATTCTTAGATCTTTCTTAGGATTGCAGCCATTACTTTTTAATTTGTTTATGAATATAATACTGGTCATAGGTCTTACATATTTCGCAATGCCTCTGTTGAGTAGATTGCTGCGACGATGGCTGTACCCGAAAATCCATTGATCGCTTCTTGTAGACAAAATCTGAACAAATGCAATGGAGGAGATCAAATGTTATTGAAATGAAATCCAGAGGTTAGAATCAGATAGAAATAGCACACGAATAGATAGACTCAAGAGCCTCCTAGCATCGTCACATGCTGAAGGAACTCCTTCAGAAAGAATTTGGGATTGGTAGTAGGTACATTATTACTTCAATTCTCTATCTTTGCTTGAGAAATTCCCCATTTCATCTACTTCTATAATAAAGAAAGATAGCATGTTATCAAGAAATGCTAGCTTGCCAGTAGACTCTGTACTCCAAACTGCGCTCCCAACTCCACGTAATACGGGCTTACCATCTTTAGTGATTGTCTTTCCTACTTGTAGGAAAGTATAGCTTGCCTTTTCATTACCGTCCTTGGTAGTCACTACTCCTTGTCCTTGAGCTGAAGTTCCCTTGTTACCTTTAGACACACTTACAAAATCTCCTGTGTTTGTTACTTCTATATTGCCCTTAAATGTCCCATTAGCTGAAAATGTCATTTTGTGTTTTATCGCCGCCAATTTCTATCCGAGCTGTAATCTTTCCTTTTTCTTCGGAAAATGGCTCTTCCAATTGGTACGTCATACTAATTGAGACAACGCCTGCATATATTTAAGAAATACGCTCTTTTTAAGCCACTGCTCAGAAACATAAAGCGGTCTACGTGACGGCTATATCCTCTGTGTTATTGATATTAAAGATGCTTGTAACTTCTTCATCCATTCGTTTGATGGCTCTGCTTGCTATAAATCATATTAAGGTCAGAAGAAGATAGATGTATAAAACCATATTTAGATACAAAAACCATCAACAAATGTCGCAACAGACAAGGCTGGATATCACCGATTTAAGGATTATGAAGTTACTATCTAGAGATTCTAGAACTCCGTATAGGAATATAGCTTTTGCTGTTGGAATAATGCCAAGCGCTGTAAAGGAAAGGATTAACAAAATGGTGTCCAATGAGGGATGTGTTTCGAGAATTGAAATGCCCGCAGATCATAGTAGTGTCTCACGAAACAGAATTGGAAGGGTTTGCCGATAATATAATCAATATACAGAATAGAAATGGCATATCTATTATTGATAACCGTTAAATCACTTCTCATGGCAAATTCTCATCTAGAGTAGAAATAAGAAAGAAGATGGAACTGAATGTTCTAGCAGAGTGGTAGAGAAGTTATATAATAATATATTCGTAGTAATATATTCGTAAGAATAATAATTAAACAAGAGAAAATAGAATGAATGCTACGTGAACAGGTTTGTCTTCGCCAGGTCTACAACTTCATCTCCTCTGCCATTCAGTACTGCTTTTATCATATAGAGTGTGAATCCCTTGATCTGTTCCAGAGTGATCGTTGGCGGTATAGCCAACTCTTGTCTGTTCACTACTACATCAACCAAGGCCGGACCTTCGTGCCCTAGAGCCTGACTTAGTGCTGGCTTTACCTGCTCTGGTTTTTCAGCTCGTAGCCCTAAGATTCCAACCGCCTCAGCCACCTTGGAGAAATCGGTTTCTGCCAAATCAGTTGCGTGGGAGAGAAATCCGGCTGCCTTCATTTCAAGTTCTACAAAACTGAGAGAGCTATTATTAAAGACCACTATTTTGATAGGCATACTTAGTTGCTTTAATGAGATAAAGTCCCCCATGAGCATAGAGAAGCCGCCGTCTCCAGAGAGACAAATCACCTGACGATCCGGAAAGGTTTGCTGTGCTCCAATTGCTTGTGGCAGAGCATTTGCCATCGAGCCATGTGAAAAAGATCCTAGCAGCCTTCGCTTACCGTTCATGTGCAAATAACGCGCAGCCCAGATGGTAGGTGTACCAACGTCACAGGTAAATATCGCCTCAGGTGATGATAGCTCATCAATTAATTTTGTCACGTATTGAGGATGTATTGGCTTTTGCCCTGACTTGCCGATTGCATGCGCGTCCAACTCCTTTCGCGCCTCTTTATAATGATTAAGGGATTTTTCCAGATGACGACTACCTTTGTCTAGTTCTTTCTGCTTAAGCAATGGTATCAATGCTATTAGCGTTTCACGGACACTGCCGATTAATCCCAAATCCACTTTTGTGCGCCTACCGATCTGTTCGCCTCGAATATCTATCTGAGCAATGTAAGCATGAGGAGGATAGAATTGCTGATACGGAAAGTCAGTGCCAAGCATTAGCAGCAGGTCAGAATTCATAATGGCATAGTATCCTGAAGAAAAGCCGATTAATCCAGTCATTCCCACATCGTATGGGTTTTCATATTCTATGAACTCCTTTCCCCTCATAGCATGAACTATTGGAGCCCGGAGGATGCCAGCAGCATTGATCAGTTCCGAATGTGCCCCAGCACAACCCGCACCACCTAGGATAGTCACCTTTTCAGCAGAATTAAGAACTTCTGCAAGCCCTGCAATTTCTTGCGAACTCGGACGAACTATTACCTCGGATTGTTTTACTTGTGTGATAGGTCTAGCAGATACAGCCTCTTGCAGTGCAATATCGCCAGGAAGGACAATGATAGAAACTCCGGAGAGTGAAAGGGCCGTCCTCATAGCAATATCAAGAATGCGCGGTATTTGGTCTGCATGTGAGGCAAGCTCGCAATAGTGACTACACTCTTTGAACAAAAGTTCCGGATGTGTTTCTTGAAAGTATGAGCTTCCAATTTCTCTGCTTGGTATATGAGCAGCAATTGCCAGGACAGGAACTCTGCTTCGATAACAGTCGTAAAGTCCATTTATCAAATGAGTATTCCCTGGTCCGCAGCTGCCCGCACATACAGCCAGCTCTCGAGTGAGATGAGCCTCGGCTCCAGCTGCAAAAGCCGCTGTTTCCTCATGGCGAACATGAATCCATGAGATTTTTTCATTGCCTCGATTTCTGACAGCATCTGTAATCCCATTTAAAGAATCTCCAGATACTCCGTATATCCTCCTAACTCCAGACGCTATTAGTGAGTCGACTATTATATCCGCTACTCTTTTCGTCAATGTTATTGATTCACTTTCTTATGCCATGATCGCCCCAAGATATAGATAAAGATCTCCCCTCTTTTTTGCTCCATCGTATTGTATGGTTCGCCATTTAGTTTCGTAATGATCGTCAAAATTGCCGCAGCAATCAAATCAAGTTTGGTTGTGCTTCAACGACTATGTTTCTCTCATCTGGCCTTCGATGCCCAGTGATCTATTCAAGCGCAGCCCTCTCATTTCTATACCAAACTCTGATGTTTGTGCATAAGGACCATCTTGTGCAGCAAGACGTCTGCGGATGAAGGATTCATGCGATTTGTGAGTTCAATGACTGATCGGGTTGGTTCGATACTCTTCTGCTCTGCCTTAACATCAGGTTGCAATTTTGGATAGATTAGTTGTGATTTGACTGATATGAATGCACAAGGTTACCACCTGCAGCTTTTCATTAGGGGAATTTGGTGTAATTCCCATATAGCCACAAGGTGAGAACATAACCAAATGAGAACTCGGTCAATCATAAATTCATAGAAAAAAATAGACAGCCTGTCTACTGAAAAAAATGGAGGAATGGATAAAATACGTTAGATAGATCGAACTTGAGCATAATTTTGTCTGGTTTAGCTATTGTACTATTTTAGTAGAATACTCCCGATAGCTTCTTTTAAGGTCTGTGTAACCACTGGAAGAATTCGTGGATCATTTACTTTGGGAATTATATAATCCTCTTTTAATTGAATCTTTTCAACTAGGGAGGCAATCGCATATGATGCTGCGACAAGCATTTTTTCATCTAACTCTTTTACTCTAGTGTCTAATAGAGCTCTAAGAACTGATGGGAATACTACAGCATTATTTATTTGATTTGGATAGTCAGAGCGCCCAGTCCCTATTATTCTTGCACCTCCTTTAACAGCATCTGATGGAATGATTTCGGGATCTGGGTTGCTAAGGGGAAACACTATCGCATTATGGCTCATTGACTGAACCATAGCCTCAGTTACTAGTCCAGCTTTGCTAGAGACCCCTATGAAAACATCGGCTTTTCTAATTACTTCTTCTAGACTTCCTTGCAATTTATTGAAATTGCTATTTCTTGCTATTTCTAACTTGTCCAAGTTTTGAGAATCAGCAGCAGTTACTAGGAGATCTTCCCTTCCCTCATATATTGCTCCTTTGCGATCCGTTACTATAATATCTCTGCAGCCTGCCTCTTTCAAAATCTTGAAAATTCCATAGCCGGCAGAGCCCGCCCCAGCAATTATTACTTTTATATTGTCTATTTTTTTATCTACTATTTTTAGAGAATTTATAAGTGCTGCCAATGTGATTACAGCTGTTCCATGCTGATCATCGTGAAATACCGGTATTGAGAGCTCCTCTCTGAGCCTTTTCATTATACCAAAAACCTTGGGTGATTCTATATCTTCAATATTTATTGCTCCAAAACATGGTTCAATTGCCTTGACAAACTTGACTATTTCCTCCTTTTCCTGTGCAGCAATACATAATGGAATTGCATTAATATTACCTAGGACCTTGAACAGAACGGATTTTCCTTCCATGACAGGGAGTGCTCCTTCTGGACCAATGTTTCCAAGGCCAAGAACTCTTGTTCCGTCGCATACTATGGCTACGTTGTTCCACTTTGAGGTATAATCGTAAATTAACTCTTTGTTTTTGCTTATCTCTTGAGATACAAATGCAACTCCCGGAGTATAAATTAGTCCAAGTGTCCCTTTTTCTTCGTTATCACCGAAACCAGTATCGATAGAAACTCGATTGTGTATTTCAATCTTTCCTCTGAGCGCTCTATGAAGGTCGATTGCATTCTCTTTTAATGTATTCAACCTATATGCACCATTTCTTGGCTAAGAGTAGTGTAATTTGCCATTAATAACAATTTCAGATCCAACTTATTTAATGAAAAATTGAGTTGTATTTTAACTCATCCACCAAAGAGTCCAGAATGAGCCAAATATTATTATTAATTATTATTATTCGAATGTACGATGATGTGTTGCTTTGGCATGTGATTTAAGAAACTCTGCAAGAGGTCTTTTGATTTCTTTAATACCCTGTTTAATTCAATAACATTTCCTCTGCTGCAGCCGCAGATGCCCCATTTACTTTCTTTCTGCAATAGATGTTTAGTTTCCATCTTTCATCATCGAGCTTTGGAATGTTAGATCCATAGGGAGCTCCATACTTTCTTGTCTCATCAATCCCACTAGTTGCGAATTCAGTCATGAGTTTGTTTCATTTTCCTCGCTTTAGGTGTCCAAGGTGGTGACCCATGCGAAATTCAAAGTCGCCTCCATTACTTCTAACTTAACATAGATTTCAGAACTTGGCTAGTATCCGAAAATATAAATGATAAACGGGAAGAAATCAAGATTTCAAATTATAGAAATTCAAGCAGAAACAGCCACCACCGTTATGGCGGGGTTAATACTATTCTATGCATCGAAAAACTACTTCAGACACCAATAGTCGATTGTAGAAAATATGCAATCTGGCGTATTCTTATGCCATATCTCTTCAACGTTAAGAAGCTATCAGAGAGCGAAGTTATCGACTTAACGCAGACCTGGCTGAACAAATGCGATCACATGAGATCATTAGATTTTAATGTAAAAAATTTAATTAGACAGAATATCAGAAATAGTAAAAAGAATCAATATCTACCAGTAAGCTTTGATAAATTAGCCGCTGAAAACAAGGAATTGCATGACATCATTTCTCGGTGGTGATGATTAGATAATGAAAATAGTGAGAACAAAAAATGTTCAGATTGTCTTACATCGTATGATCACAGATAGTATTAAAATTTAGTCAATGATGTGAATCCGCTGTCCATTATTCGGAGTACTAGTATCGCTAATGATAAATGATGCAAGAACGATGTAAAACAAATGACAGATCAAAAAGTCGCTATCATAACAGGTGGCAGTTCTGGTATTGGAAGGGCAGCCGCAGTTGCACTTGCAAAACAAGGAGTTAAGATTGCGATAGCCGCACGTCGCGCCAAAGAAGGAGAGGAAACTGTGCGCCTAGTCAAGGAAGCCGGAAGTGAAGGAATTTTTGTGAAGACCGATGTGGCAAACGAAAATGATGTCAGGTCATTGGTAGAGAAGACAGTCAAGCAGTACAATAGACTGGATTATGCATTTAATAATGCTGGGATAGAAGAAATGACGACATCGTTAGTAGATCAGACATCAGAAGTTTTTGATCAGATCATGAACGTAAATGTCAAAGGCGTATGGTTGTCTATGAAATATGAGATTCCGGAGATGATTAGAACTGGAGGTGGAGCAATAGTAAACACGTCTTCCGGAGCTGGCGTGGTAGGATATCCACAACAGCCAATATATATCGCAAGCAAACATGCTGTGCTTGGACTGACCAAATCAGCTGCACTTGAATATGCTAAATCTGGAATCAGAATAAATGCTATTGCTCCAGGTGTAACTGAAACTGAAATGGTCAAACGAGTCGACAAGCAGCTTATAGAACGCCTTAAATCCATAACGCCGATAGGACGCATTGGAGACCCACAAGAGATTGCTAATGCAGTAGTCTGGTTATTATCTGACAAAGCATCTTTTGTCTTAGGTCACACGTTGTTAGTTGATGGAGGAGTAGTCAGTCGATGAGACAGAACAAAATTTGTTCGTGCAAATATTCGGTAAGATAATGATTTGGCGCAAACTAGTTAACGAAAGGAGTCTTCTAGAGGGAAATCCACTTTAGATGAGCTAAGATACGTACATACTAAAAATTAGCTCGTACTTTAATTATTAGTTATGGAGTATCATCACAAGAATCTACGCTACTTTATCTTGAATTTGTTCGCTGCAATCTACCCTATAGATAACGTTCCTGAAAATTTTAGTCGTATTTACTTTAAGTCTTTATGATATTTACGATTGTACATGTTTCCGTATTTTTCAAATTTATCTCGGTCCTTACGTGCTAGTAATTGGTCTTGTTGGTCTCTTATTTGACTCCTAATATTCTTAAACTTCTTAACTTCATTTTCGAAGTTGGGGTCCTGTTTGAATTGTTGAATCATTTCATAATCCAGTATGTAATCCATTAGATAAATTTCGAACATACTTCTACGGCCGAATTCTTTACGATATTTTTTAGATTCTTTGTCTTTATCTAATATCTTTTCTTGATTTCTAAGTCTTGTATGTTTGTTCATTAACAAACAAACGTCTTTGTATTCTTGAACTTCCGTAACTATTCTTTCTATTAGGTCTTGGTCTGATTCATTCTTGTTAATCTTGAGTTTGTCTAATCTTCGTCTGGTGTCCAAATGTATTTTATTATGAATTAAACCTTCTTGTTGTCGGTTAGTCATTTCCTACTCTTGCTTTCTGCTTCTATCATTTCGGGCCGAATACTTCATGACCTGCATCTGCTATAGTTTCGTATCTTGCATTCGACAGCTCCTGTCTAAACCGATAATAATAATCAACTGGTATGAGGTTGTCTCTTTCCCACATATGATGAAACAAGGTATATCCCCAATTTGCTTGAATCCTTCCGGTTCAATCTGTGTTGTTGTACTATTTTCGAAGGCAAATTCAAAGGCATGCCTTGCTCCTGGCTTTTCAATTGTGTAATCAAATAATTCAACTGCTATAGGAAGGAGCCTGGATGGACTAGCATAAAGATCACCTAATACTCTTGTGACTTTTTCATACCTGATTATAGGATTAGTCTCGGTAGCTGCAGCATGATAATCTTTTAGCAGCGGCGTTGGTCCTTCAAGCAGACCGGAAGAATCTATCAGTACAAGCTTTTCAACCATTTCTTTATTTTCAATAGCAAATTGCGTGGCTATGTATCCACCCAATGAGTGGCCTACAATACTTATCTTCTTATGTTCTTTCTCCTTTATTCTAATTCTTTCTATCAGAAAATCTAAAATGAATTTGCTGAATCCTTTGATTGTATAATCTGCATTCTCTGGTTTTTCACTCGCACCAAAACCTATTAGATCAAGTGTTATTGTATGAAAGTATTCCGATAGTGCGTCTGGAATATCTCTTCATGCAAGAGACGAGGCTCCAAGCCCATGTATAAATAACACATGTTTATTCTTGGAATTTCCATATTCTTTGTAAAACGTACCGACTCCTTTGACAGTTAGTAGGGGCATTTAAATTAAATTATAGAATTATATTCTGTATTTAATGTCTTTCGCCAATATGATACAAGCTCCAAATTTTTGTTCGTCTGCCTTTAAATCTACGCTAGTTTCTCGGCCGCCCATATGTTTGTATCATCCATATCAGTACCTGATCCAGCATTATTTAATAGATGTATTATTTTGGGTATCCATCCACTAGTGGATTGAATTCTTGAACTCTAATATCGACAAAACCATGTAAAAAAGTCTGAATACTGGTAGCACTCCCTCATATATCAACTGCATTTATACAAGGCCAAAACTATTTTATCATGATTATATTGACTATTCATGCATTTGCTGCCCATCAGATAGGAGGAAATCTAGACCCGTTTGAGTTCGATCTAGACCCCTTGAAACCTGACGAGGTGGAGATAGAAGTGAATTACTGTGGTATTTGTTTTAGCGATATACACATGCTCAGGAATGATTGGGGTGTCTCACGCTATCCGTTGGTTCCCGGACATGAGGTAATTGGCATAGTGGTTGAGAAAGGAAGCATCGTTGAGCATTTAGAAGTCGGGCAACAAGTAGGGCTGGGATGGCGAGCTCGATCCTGTTTGGCATGCGACCAGTGCTTAGCCGGTTATCACAACCGGTGCCCAAAAGGGGAAGATGTTATTGTTGGTAGGCATGGAGGCTACGCTACTAGAGTAAGATGCCAAGGTATCTGGGCTTTTCCGCTGCCTGAAAGTATTAACCCTAAAACTGCTGGCCCGTTGTTCTGTGGTGGAATTACGGTCTTTAATCCACTCATTCAAAACAACATCAGACCTACAGATCATGTTGCAGTAGTGGGAGTTGGAGGATTAGGACACATTGCTATTAAAATACTAAGGGCATGGGGTTGTGAAGTAACAGCCATCTCAAGTAATGCTGAAAAAGAAAATGATGCCCGAGAGTTTGGAGCATCGCATTTCCTGTATTCGAGAAAATCAGATAGTTTAAGGGAATACCAAAATAATTTTGATTTTATTCTCGTTACTGCAAACGTCGAGTTGGACTGGGATACATATATTAGCACACTTCGTCCTGGAGGCAGATTGCATATCGTTGGAGCAGCTCCTCGAATAAATGTTAATGTATCGCCCCTAAATGCTGGAGAGAAGTCAATTGGTGCCTCACCGATTGGAGGACCTGCAGAAATTTTGATGATGCTTGACTTTTGCAGTCGTCATAAGATTGAGCCAATGATAGAAGAATTCCCACTCTCCCGCGTCAATGAAGCATTAAAACATCTTGAATCTGGAAAGGCGCGTTATAGGATAGTTCTGCGAAATGATTTGGAATAGCCCAAATTCTTTTCTGCCTAAACTCCCCACCATCTTATATATCGCCGTTTGCACTTGCAGAATAACCTGATTTGAATGACTTTTCATTATTTCTGTTAGCCGGTTACAATTTGTTATGAGGCAGTGCTGTCTACCTCTTGTGTGTATTCAAACCTTCATGCAAGCCAGTCAAACAATTTACGTATTGAAAACTCCTATAGCGAAATCAGAGATGCGTAAGGTATCATTGAGAGAGGGCCAAGTTGATTCGATCAAAGCTGATACTTTTTCTCTTAACATAATCATCTAGATTTCATTTGTGATTCTACCGATGCGAGAAATCTATTCTAATTCTGCCTTGATTCGTTGTACGAGTGCATCTGTAGTAATGGGCTTCTTAATGAAACACCCTATACTCTTGAGTGGATGCACTTCCCTCATTGCATTCATATTTATCTCTCCCGCAGTCATGAAACATACTCTAACATTGATATCCTTTTGTAACAGTTTCTGGCACAATTCAAACCCATTCATCACAGGCATGTTAATGTCAATAAGTAATAGGTCATAGAAATCAGGCCTAAATTCCATTAAGGCAGTTACCGGATTGTCATAACAGTCTACCCGCAAGGTTTTATCATTAATTTCTAAACCCATTCTTAAAGTAAGTGCAATATCAGAGTTATCATCTATTACCATAATTCTTCTTTTTAGACCGGATTCTGATGAAATGGCTGATCCTTCTATAACATCCGATTTCGACTGCTTTTGGCCACTATCAATAGTCCCATAATGTGGTCCTTTATTACTACTATGCCTTGCATAGTCAAATGAAGTTCCTTGTTCGATACGTAAGACACACATAGTCTCAATAAAAACTTTATGTTGTTTTATAATAGAAAATAAAGAAATCTTATGACACGACTCAAATTTTGCAAATCTTTTTTAATTTAATATCACTAATGCAAATTACTTCAATACGAATTGAAATTCATATCAACCCCCGAAGTAGCCGTGAGACAATAAGGCAGACGGTATCACCAACGCACAGTCTGTGATTATGTGGCTAAGGTTAAACGTCAGTGTTACTAATTTAACCTAGCGATGGTTGAATCCCTGTAGAAACGTTTGATTCAGAAAGTCTTGTTGACCGTTACCACTTCAATGTTACTTTTTGAAGGTAACCTATCTAATTCTTTTTTCAGTTTCATTTCTTTCACTCCGTTGATCGATTCAATGATTTCACAACGAGAATCTCCTGAGTTACTGAATTTTCGGTTGGACTCCAAACCTAATCGCATCATCAACTACTGTTGCGTTAGTCAGAAGTTCTAGTTTCATTGAATAGCAATCCTTTGCGAGGTTTAACGCCTTTACCTTGTCCATATTTCCGGTGTTGCTTGCTCGCCGATATGTTCCACGCTTCTCGTAAAATGCTATTAAGGCCACAAAGTGTTTTCTCGTACTCTTCTGGAAGTTTTTCATCAATGTACCTCATAATATTCTTTTTAGCCTCCTGCCATAGGTATTGAAGGTCTCTGTTGATGGTTGGTTGACTTGTATGCAAAATCCTTGCTATCTCAGGTTGGCTACGTCCCTGACTGGACAATTCGAGTACCTTGCTTCTTCGCCATTCTAGACTATTCACAGATGGATACAAACTATTCATAATGCCATTCATGAAATATAAGGCCTATTCATTTTCACGCTGGGGTTTTGCGTTAGTCGAGAATTTCTTAAGTTTGTGAGCCAAACCAGACGTAAGGCTCGTATTATCGCAGCAAGCAAACGTGTGAGAAGGTGTGAAGCAAATCGTAACATCTGGCTTGTTGGCTCAGGCAATCCAAAGACTCCTAGCAAGTTTTACTGTGTGATGTGGTATCAAGAACTAGACGAGTTTATCTGCGACTGTCTCACATTTACTTTTGAAATGACAGTACCATGTTGTCACATCTATCCGTGTGCGATACAAGAAGGGAGAACTTAGAAATGGCTTCGCGTAAAACCTACACATGCTTTGTATGCCAGAAAGCAGGACATGAAGTCCAAGTATTTTTAGATGGAAAGGATGAGCAAGGCCGTACCAAGAATTTGAACGTGGAGGGAACTAAACACACCTACCTAGAAAGTAGCCAACAACAACAAGCACAATCACAAAAATCTACGACGGTGATCACGGAACCCATTGCAAAAATTCTGAATGCCAAATTAGGTCGCATCATTGCACTACTGGAAACAGAACTAAAGAAAGAGGATTGCTATTTATGATAACTCACCGCCTCTATACCACCCTGCAGGCAAACATGATTCTTGTTGTTCCAACTATTCTTGTCATATTGATTATAATTTTTGGAGGTATTGGTGTGTATCTAGCAGAGCATGAACATCAAGGTGCCAATATAACTAAGTTGGGTGACGCCTTTTGGTGGGCTGTGGAAACAATCACCACTGTGGGATATGGCGATTACACTCCGATTACAACAATTGGACGGATAATTGCAGTATTCGTGATGTTCTCCGGGATTGGTATCGTTGTATCTGTTTTAAGTATCATTGCACAGAGAAGATTGCAGCGAGTAGAATCAAGGTTTAAGTTGAAGACTGGAGTTCAATCCAGATTACTAGTTGATGAGACGAAGACGTCTATAAAAGGCAAACTGTGGTCTTGCTTTGCTTAGCCCATCTGGATGACACTTAGTACTATTACTATTAACGTTAACTAAACTCTTTTTTTCCACTGGCAGGCGCATGTTTGTCCTAGCCCATGCTATATCTTCTGCAATACTGCAGAATTGGCAGCATTCGCTCGTATTCCTATTGGGATGTTCTAAATCGATAGACCAATAATTTGGATCGACTATGATGATAGTATTCGGTACCCTGTCCTTAGCCGAAGAATAATTCTTGACAAAATCTGCTACATGGCGTTTGTGATTCGGATTCTTGCAATGTTGCTTATCTTTCAAACGGCGATCTCGAAATAATGAATGCGACTTGGTTCAAAAATACTATAACACTAAGGAGAGGGAGATGATGCATTCAGACTATCCTTGCAGTTCTAGCATTAGCCTCTATTATTACACAATCTCCCTTGATAGCAAGGTCTAGCAGGTTCATTTTCTTTTCGATTCATTGGCAGAGGATCGACGACCAAAAGTGCTATTCTCCAGATCTCTAAATCGCCTATCCTCTTTGGTTAACTTTAGTGTATGGATAGAGCATTTGATAAAAAGGGTGTGATATATTCTATAATAAAATGGTGTAACCATTTCTTTTGACCAATGAATGATCATAATTGTTATGTCAATGAGTCCGGGACTGAGAAATGTTCTAGATATTCTTGCGGAACTAGCGCACAATAACACTGAAACAGACGTATTCGAAAGTAATATAATATCACAAAGCGGGCTTCCAAAATCTGAGGTTCAAATCTACTTAAACGAATTAGAGTCTCGGCGCTTCGCAGAGGAAGTACGACCTAGACCTACATTATTAACTAGCAATTATATTGGTTACTAGTGAATATTAGTACCACTGTTTCGTTCAGAAATAACAATAACGGATGGTCAAGGTAGGAACAAGAAATTAGTTAGAAGGCAAGATGATAATAATTATCATAAGTGGAACATTTGAGCGGTAAAGTGGTACAAAGATTACAATGGCGCAGGGATAAGGTAAGAGAACTATCTGTTAAGGGGCATAACCAAAGACAGATAGCGGCTCTTCTGAAGGTAGGTCTAGCATCAGTTAATGAAGATCTGCAGTTTCTTAGGAATGCAGACTAAGGCTAGCATCTCCAAGTATATCGAAGAGTATCTTCCAGCGGAGTATGAGAACTGTCTCGATGGACTAAATGACATCTTACAAGAAGGCTGGGCCATATCAACAAGTGCAGATTCAGACAATAAGGAAAGAATGCAAGCCTTGTCACTGGCAAAGGAATGCTATACTATGAAGCTCGGACTGTTGTCTTCTGCTCCTGTAGTACTATCCTTGTGCAATTATGAACCTCTAAATAATCTCTGACCATTAACCATCATGATCGTAATACCTTGTCTTATCTGTTGCACGTTAGAAAGCACCAAGTACTGGAGTAAGATTGATTGAACCATGCAAATAACACTGTTTTTTTAACCCGAAAATCTCTTATGCATTGTTCTGTATCCAAGCAGATGAGAAGACCCAATAAAAGCAATCAGGCTTATACTGATTGTCCAATCATCATTCTGCTAGTCGTTCAAAGTCAAATCAACTCTAGAGCTCGTCATGACGACTGTAATGCCGTATCTAAATCAACTTCAAAGTTCTTCAACAATCTATCTAAGCTCTTTTTTAGGTCTGTTATTCTTTTTTCTACCTCTGTCTTGAAACTTTCCTTATCCATTGAAGCATACACATGGTAGTATCCTCTTTCCTTCAAAGTTTTAGTTTCCTTACTCACAATGCGTTGATTTGCTAGTTTCTGTAGAGATCTAAAAACTGTAGTTTTATCCCTATCTGCTTTTTCAGACAACTCTTCTAGAGTGCTAGACTTTGGATTGATCTTGATCAAGAATAGCAATACTTCCAAATCCAAAGGGGATAGATCAAAAATAAAGGCAAGAAGATCTCTTATTGCTGAGTTAACTCTGGTAATCGAAAGAACCGATGATGAATGAATTGACATACTAGTAGTGATTATCCCCTCCTTCCTATGTCTACCTCTTTCTACCAAAGCGTATTTATACATATTGTGTGGTATTTGTTAGTTTTGCCCAAGTTAAGCAAGCCTTAAATATCCTACTGCTATCTAATAACATTAAGAAGCAATGTCCCTAAATCAGCGCGTACTTAGCTCATTATCTAGAAAAAGTAATAAAAATAAATATCAACAAACTGACTCAGATAGCATGTACACTTTCACCAGTGCTCTCTGCTATATCCGACAACAAATCCCTCACATTGTTCACTGCCATTGCAAACGGGTCAAATCCCGCATCAGCAGCTGATGAGCAGCAGCAGACCCATCGCCGAGATGCTTATATCACGTATGAATATGACTCGTAAGCAATATTATACGCGTATTAACCTCTTCCGTGAAGCAGGTTTGATTCGTAGGCAGGGAGTTAGATTTATTCTTACTTCACTTGGAAAAGTAGTCTATGAAACCCACAAGACAATAGGATTTGCAATCCACAACCGATGGAAACTACAAGCGATAGATTCACTGGATACTTCTCTATCTACAACAGCAATGCCTATTGAAGAAAGACACAAACTTATCAAGGCGTTAATTGGAGATCACGAGGTTATACAAGATATTCTACTCTGCCAGAATGATGTCAATGTTAAAAATGATTATTTGTTAGCAGCCTAAATCCATAGTTATCTACACAGCTTCATCATGAGGTTGCCTGTTAGTAGCATCTAAGATACACAATGTCTCTGCAATTCGGGCATTAGTCTAGTCTGCCAGACAAGGGAGATGGAAACTTGATATATTTAGATTGGGGCACCCTTCCTTCCTCCTTCACTAGCAATCGACTGTGACCGGGGTTTCGAAGAAGAAAGTGAAACCGGTGGTGGATCTGGTGAAGGTGAGGCAGTAGAAGAGTGATACTGAAAGATGCGTGTTTATCATTTATGCCTGCAGAAATATGGTTCTGCCGGACAAACTCGAAAAAAACATTTTATAGTTCAGTTGAAAACGTCATTTGCTATACCAGAAGTTCCGCCAATAGGCTGGGATTGTTGTAATGGTTGTTCTGCAGTAGCTCCTTGTTAGAGATATTACCCAAATTCGCTACACACGGAGGCTTCTCCTCTCCTCTCGACGACTGGAAGTAAAGGCCTTGACGATTATACAGAAGCTGGCTATACTAAATGAAAATTGTGCTAGGCATCCGTAATGTTTTTTAAGTAATAATAATGGAAATACAAGGGGACATTACCCCCATCAGTACAATATTATCTACTGTTGATCAATTAATTGATCAGCTACAGACTGAGAGTTCTTAATCTTGGGGCCGTCGGGGGCGAAAGTTTCTGCTTCCCTGCGCCAATATCTCTTCATGTGCTCTTGCCTAGTTGCAATCCGAATGCAGTTATGAGGTTAGGATGTATTTTTGTATGGACAATCATCATTATGTCCATTGGAGAAGCTTTGTCATTAATGCTCGAGCTTAATTCCTGGAATGCCGCTGTTATGTCATTAGTTACCGTTGCTGGAGTTCCAGATATGGAAGCATTCACTAGTCGATTATTAAATAGCTCTTGTACCTTCTGGGCTAGGATTTTTGCTGTATGATAGTCTGTCATGTTGACTATCTTGTATTGCTGCGATGAGGACATATCGCCCATTGACATGGACATACCGCCCATTGAAGGTTCAGATTGCTTCTGAATTCCGGTGGGTGCACCTTCTGTTGTGGGCGCCCCTACTTGCATTCCTATCTTATTTCCACCACTGGACATGTTACCGCCAACACCGACATTGCCCATATCCATAGAGGACATTGAACTCATTCCGACACCACCCATATCCATAGAGGACATCCCTCCGCCACCATCTCCCATCATCATGGACATGTTGGTCATATCAAATCCAACCGCATAAGCATCCCCATAGTTTCTAAGGACACCGTCTAGTATCTCTACTAAGCTTAATGCTTGAATTGTAGAGTTACTCAATTCTTCTGGATCTATTCTTGCGGTGACTATCTCGTCAAGGATACCATTCAAGTCGCTTACTGTAAAGTTAATGTCATTAGCCGTACTGGGATTGGAAGTCGGTTCTGAAGAAGTCTTCAATGTAATCAAGGTAGTCTTAAGATCATCAGACAATCTTGGATTTCTTTCTGCAATTTCCTTTGTTACGTTATCTGTCACAAGTGCCAATGCTCTGTTTGCATGTTGGTTAGCCAAAGACACATTCTTACTTGCCAAATCATCCTGAACTGACTGAGCCTCGCCCTTAATAATGTCAACTAATCCAAGAAATTTCGCACTTTCATCAGGCGAAAAGTTGTGTCCTAATACAAGAGGACTATTGAATCCAATTAACAAAATCAGAGCAGACGCAAAAAATCCTGAGGTTAATTTTTGTCCAATTCGTAAATTTAGTAGCGCAGTAATTAATTTTCGCGTACTGTGGCCACGAACGGCATTGGTAATATTGATCCCTCAGGTACGATCTAGATTTGTCAAGAGTGATGATTACAAAGGTTCATGATTTGCAATGATAGTTTTTGGAGTATGACAAAGAGTAGAATAAGCATAGTCAAGTCATTAGGATGTCTCGAAGACAACCACCTGTATTGCGAAAGCAGGGATTGTCAATGCGAATGCCATTACCCATTCAGAGCCAGATAGTTCTTTGTCAAGTTAATGCTAAAACATCGAAGACAATCTGAAACTATCGAATAATCGTCATGTGAAGTTGCTTCCTTGTCCAACGATCCCTCTCCGTTCTCGACTGCCTACGCAATACAGTAACTAACTTGTTGTAGATTCGCCAGACCAAATTGATGAAAAATAGGCAGGGGGGTTAGTGCTGTACATAAGCTATCAACAAGTTATGATTAGATTTTCTGCAAGGTATTAGGCTTAAAGCCTATAACATATGTTCTGGATTCCAGCATATAATAGAGGAGAACAGCATAGTAATCATACGAATAATAAGAGGAAATTCGGTTTTTACCTCAAGTCATGAAGGAAGAGCAATAACTAAGACTTTCTATTGTCACAAGCCTGCATGAACATGATGATTTATTTGATGCAAAGGTTGTCAAGTACAGCTAATCTATTGGTTTGTAGCGTAGCGTAATTTTTGTATACAAGCAAAGGATAGTAATTCTGAACAATGTGCACGTCCAGTAAATTCTCCATGTGTGCCATCAATAATTCTAAAGTTCTAACTCTGATTGCCTCTCCACTGAACTTGACATCATCATGAAACTCCAGTAACCATATTTAGGCCACCGGCAAAACTATGAGTCACAATACTCGCCTTCTGCTGCTAAACAATCAAAGTTTATTATATATATTATTATGTATCTTAGGCTCATGTGATGCTCCAAGAGCTGTTAAAGTACCAGTGTAGTCACCTGTAACCTCTGTCACAAAGTCAAAGTTATCCAATGTTTTGAGAATTTCAAGTGTTAATCTCATATTCGTAACATAGTGAGTACCATTGTCATATATTGCTGGAACAAAGCCGGTAGTTTTCCATATATGATCTTTACACCATTCTGAATCGGTACCAGGCTTGGTAAATACTTCTACCATGTAAAAAGGTGCACGTTCAGATTTTTCTTCCTCACGTACCAGGAGGCCATGAAGAAGTACAGGATCTACTTTTGGAAAATATGTCTGATATAGAGTCTCAAGTCCATGCCAGACATATCTTATTTCATTCATTTGTATGTCAGGCATCATTATTAGCGGACACGACCTGCTCCATAGCTAACATTCGTCTTCATGGCATATAATGATGTTTCATAGATGCTGCTTATTCCTTACTACCGTTTATTCCTTCAATGCACCAATTACTACGCCATATTCCACTACAGTAACTATCCCATCAGCAGGAAAGGACTAATTTCATAAAA
>CAVQMO010000005.1:0-342270 GCA_963713605.1 uncultured Nitrososphaerales archaeon
AACTTTCCCGACCCTATTTCATATCTGATATTTCTTCTGTCTAAAAGAACGTTGGCGGTTCCAGAAAATCCTCCAAACCATACGTTCTTGCCAATGACGCTGTCAAGGATTACATTCTGATGAGTGATCTTGTCATGGCCCTTGAAATAGGATTTCGCAATTTCACAGTTAAAGCCTATCTTGACATTATTCTCAAATACACAATTACGTATGAGTGAGTAATACCAACGAGCTGCCCTTACCGATGTAGCATGACCCCTTTATCTTACAAAAGTCATCTACGATAACATCATCTTCTATTATGCATGGATCTTCGATAATACTAGTTTTTGCAACTGAGGCCGTTGAAGAAATTATCGTCTTCTTTACACAACTGCGCATTACTTTCTGAACGACGTCGAGAAATTCCCAAGGATATGTTACTACAGTAAGTAAAAGCTCTCTAGAATTTTCAGATTGATAAATGATAGAGTTGAGAGGAACAAGATAGGAGGAATTGTCAAGTGCAGTAGGTTAATGTTCATAGAGCCTTGTGCTGTAAGCCATGCTATAGTTGGTGGTCTGTTTAACACTAAAACTGTTACTACTAACAGAGAACGTCTTCGTTCCTGCGGGTGATTGGTCTACCAATTTTGTCTCTGTACTTTGAAACTTACTAGTCTCAAATAATTCATTTTCATCATAAGTGTCTATCTCAAATTCAGGTGCCATACTTGTACGAATGTCTTCAAATAAGGCATTGTTTTGGGAACTGCTACATTTTCAATATTCACAATTTGTGATAACAGACGGATATTCCGCATTATGATTGGTTCGCCCATGAAGCTCAAAGAAGAAATGCATCCATGTGTTCCCCAATCCCCACCCATTACGGGATGCATAAAATGATAAGTATTATAGAAAATTATTTTCACACTGTTAACCTATATCAGCCAAGAATCCAAGGTATTTATTTATGATACAAGATTATACCTGTAATTAATACCTAACATTAGGCCTATGTAAATGAAAGGTAGAAAGACTTCTGTACTTAATTATATTTTAATAACCATCATATAATATCTGATACAGCAACGCTACTCAATTATCGTTGTATGTTCTCTGTATGATTAATAGGGAGTCCTACTTGTTTGAACGAAACATTATGATTTATAATAACTCTGCATATTCTAGTATGATCTCTTCTGATTGTCCTTACATTTAGTTACTAGTTAGAGAATCTCCCTCATGACGAGGAAGACGTTAACCAGACTCTGAAAAAATCTTTAGATTAGACGAGTTTACTATTCTGACAGCTTTTCCATTGCGCTTTCTATAAACCTTATTTCATCTTCAACAAGTGGAAAACCTATGCCTTCTAAGGTAAGTCTTTTCTTAACAATCTGTGTTGTCTCCTGTAAGTCTTTCTTATACAAATCAAGAGCAGTGCACACACTCTTTGTTACTCGGGTAACTATCGCCTTCTTGTGTCCATTCTTGTATCATTCGACTTACCTCGGCCTCATACTTTATCAGATCTTGTCTTATGAACTGGTTTTCTGTCAAAGAAGTATCTCTCCTTACACCGTCTATTCGTTGAGCCAGGTTCTCTAATGCACGTATGTAAATTACCCTTTTGTTTTCGTCTATCAATACGTGTTCTTTCGCTTGTCTTAATTATATTAGTAGCCGCTTATCCACCTGACGACTTTCACCCTCAATCTTCACTGGAATCGTATCAGGGTGGTATTGCTGTTTCGTATACCTATAGGTCATGTAAAAAAATCAGCACGTTGTATTGGATTGAAGCAGATCCAAATGCTTAATGCGTTATTAGTTCAACATGAACACCAGATTGCAACATCACCAACTACTCAAACGACACATCAGTGTTATAATATCATTAGTGATATAATGAGATGATAATTTAATGTAATAGTAATGAGGTACATAACCATATATTATATTTCAATACTAAACTTTTAGTCTTTCAACAAAGAAATACTTAGTTCGATAGCTTGTTTAGCCCAACGAAAGTGTCAAGATGCCAAGAGTTGGGAGCAAGCAATTAATACAAACAGAGAGCAATTCCTTTGAATTTCTTAAAAAGATGATTTCATCAGACTTAAAATTCTTGTATTCAATATCACAACCGATCCTCTTGGGGATTTCAGAAGAAGGCAATTCGTCGTATACTTCTTCTTCAATAAGTGGTCTTTTGTTTATTGGATTTACACTCATCGATACTGCTTCTAAGCAAATGCCCTATATAAGGAATTAGATTGATAGTCATGATTTTTGCATATCTAATTTTGTGCATTAGTAGTGGCCGAAATAGAATAACCAAGGCCGATGTCATTTTCATACTTTCATTTTTCCAATTTGAATCGAGATATCAATCTGGTCTTCATCCAAAGGTGAAGGTATATAGTTGGAATCCCTTACCTCTTACGTCAACAGTAATAACATGTTGTCCATATTCATCACTATTGATAAGATTGTAAAGTCTTTGACCGTCAATTGAAAATTGAGAGGTCCTATCAGAGATATCTGTTCCGAATCCTTCTTCATCCTTTTGCAGTATTGCTGACGATGATGGTGGTATTGATGTTGGACGATATAACATACTGGTAAAGTCATCTATTGAAACTCTTCCTATTGTACCGGGAGGTCCGCCAGCGACGATATTAACAGATTTGGCAGAATAATTTAGGGTGATCCTGCCCGTTTCGCCTTGCAACTGAATATTGTCTGGATTGTTCTTCCACTGGCCTTCTAGATACACCATATTTGGTTTGAGATTAGAAGTATCATTGTTATTCGGAATAGTGTACAATATGGCTCGATCGGGTTGAAAGTTTTGTGGATTTCCTATGGGTTCCTGTGCTAACTGATAACCCAAGTAAATTTCAGGCGTTTCTACTTTGGAAAAGTCTGTTTCACTTGCTTGTGAATTTTTGTCACCTTCCGAAGTGGCGGGAATCGAGATATTGGAGAATGTTATCTCTGTTTTACCCATTTTAGCAGCTCGTTCTGCCAATAAATACTGTATTACCTTTTCTGTTTCAGAGTACGCGCCTTCACCTATATGATCATATCGTATATTTCCCTCTGTATCAATAATATATTTCCTCGGCCAGTAGCTATTCTCATAGGCATTCCAAGTTCCCTTATCGTTATCCTGTAACACAGGATATTTAATGTGGAATTTGTCGACTGCAGATTTGACGTTATTGAAGTTCTTCTCAAACTCAAATTCTGGTGTATGAATACCTACAATTGTAAGCCCTTTGTCAGAATATTTTTCATACCAGTCATTAAGGTATGGTATTGTTCTAATACAGTTAATACAGCTATATGTCCAAAAATCCACAAGTATAACGTTTCCCTTTAAGTCTTGCAAATCTAATGGTTTGCTGCCATTGGTATTAATATAACCTGTTAGCTCCTTAAAATTAGGAGCTACTCTAAATTTTGATTTGTCTATCTCATCAAATTCTGTTCGGTTTAGTTTAATCACAACAGGATTATTATCTCTCGTCGATGCGAGATTTACCGGCGTGTTTCTTGTCATTTCTTGCTCAGATGATCCTCTAATAAGAATAGACTCTGAAGATGTAGATACAGGAGGCTCTGGGGTAAGAATCCTTTCAATCTGTTGTTGCTGCTTTAGTGACTCTAGGCCAGCCGTATTTAACTCGGGATTATTGAAGTATACTGCAAATCCCACTATCAAGGCAATAACCGTAACTGCCGTCAAGAGAGCCGAAATGTTATCTCTATTCATGCCTATTGATGTTACAACCCTCGTTCAACGTTAATTATTTCATTAGCTAATGGAAAATTTCCTAGTAAAGAAAGCTGGTTAGTAAACACCAGTATACCAAGGATGATAAGCAAGACGCCCATTGCTGGATTGAAGTATTTTAGATACTTAACCATCCTTCTAATCACACCAGTAGCTTGAGAAAAAAAGGCTCCTGTAATTAAGAAGGGAATTCCAAGCCCAATTGAGAATGCCAATAGTGAATTGTATGCAGCTCCAGGAAAGGTTGGCAGCTAGAGTAAAGATGCTGCCCAGGATTGGACCCACACAAGGAGTCCATCCAGCTGCGAAAGCCGCTCCAAATACAAACGATGTGATATAGCTGGTCTTGAACTTGGACAAATGCGTCATCCGCTTTTCAAAGTTCAAGCTTCTTATTTTGGTTGAGAGGATGAGGTATACTCCAAACACTATGATTACAATGCCACCAATTGACGTAAGTATTCCTTGAAAATCTGTTCCAAGGTGAACTAGTACACTATTAATTACCACTCCTAATACTGCAAATACTAGCGAGAAACCTAGAACAAAGTACACTGTGTTTAAGAAGATGTTTAATTTGGTAGCTCTTTTTATGATAACTGAGCTTTGTCGTTGTCTAATTTCTTGCAGTTCTCTTATTGATTTAGTACTTCCTTTAGAGGAATAAACGCGATTCATTTCGTCATTTTGGTTCGAAGAGGCATCATCGGTAGAAGCTAATGATTTCTTTATTGAAGTAAGCGAAGAGGATCCTGATGAAGTAACGGAATCGGGTGGTTTTTCATTCACTGCTGTCTGCACTTCGTTAATTGTGTTTCCTGCCAGATATGAGATAAAGGCAGGCAAAATCGGAAGAATGCAAGGGGAAAAAAATGACCCAAAACCAGCTAACGCGGATACGAGTATACTGTAATCTAGCATTCTTGTCCTATTACCACTCGATATTTTTTTTGCAACTGTTTGGATTAATTTTGCAATAGTCACACCACCATGGAATTCGAAAATATGATTTCATTAGTTGAAATGAATGAGCAAGTGTTATAACAAATCCAAAATAACCATTCCTTTTGCTTAATGAGAGTATTACACACACATACGAATTTCTACTCTCAAATCTATTATACTTTTTTCCAATTCACATCCAAATCTAACCCAGATTGAATTAGGGCAATATTTGAGTATTCGATTATTTTAGGACACCATTACCTGATTCATAAATGCTTACACATATCTGAAATAATGTACAACAAAGCTTGAATAGCCAATGAATTAGGCCTTATGCTAGAATAATCATTTTCAGTGACTATGATATGAAATGGATATTAAAAAGTACTTAAAATTCCGGAACATTTACATGTGTTCTCCAATTCCACATAGAATTTCGGTTTGGTTGGAAACAGTTTTAATACGCATTTGCGCCATAATATTTATGTCAAAGATTTTAAATGCCAGTCCAGGTTTTGGCGCACCTCTGAGTGAACAAGAAACTAAAGATTTCTTAAATTCTAAGATTTTGAATGTGCATCTTGGGACAGTTGATGAGAATGGTCATGCAAATATTCATCCTGCATGGTACTATTACGATTCTTCAAAGGACAAAATATACGTTGAAACAGGAAGACAATCAAAGAAAACAAACAATCTGAAAAGAAGTGATATAATTTACTTTTGCATCGACGATCAAAATCCTCCGTACAAAGGTGTACACGGAAAGGGAACTGTAAAGATTTATGAAGATGTAGACTTTAACGTTCCAGTTGCGGAGAAGATACATTTAAGATATTTAGGAAGTCTAGAGAATCCTATCTCCAAGGCACTTATGGATGCGATAAAGAATGGTCAATCAGTTGTCTTGGAAATTAGCCCAAAATATTACTCAACTTGGGATTACAGTAAAATGTAAAAAGATCATATGAATCATATTTTTCGGTCAATTCTAAATCCTGATGCACTGGTTATCGGTTATTTAATGCTTTTTTACATTTATGGTAAAATGAAGAATGTAAATATGAGCTAACTTTAGTTAAGAGATCATAGGATCGCAATTCCAATGACCTGTATGAGCATTGTCAAACGCGCTGAAATACGGGATAAAGGTTTCAATCAAATAGAAGACACTAGACCGAGTTAGGTTTGTTGATCTACTACAGTTGACACTTTTTTGCGTGAAACTTCTTAATTTCCAAAGTAGAAATAGGTTATTTTTGTCTTAAATTTTGAATTATCTCTGTAGGATTAACTCCAAGATACATACTCAACATGCTTAGCTCACATTCAACACTTACCAATAAGCGCTTTCAGATTCAAGATCAGGATCAGTATTGCTTCTGTTGGAGATATACTCATTTATTTTTTCAAGGCCCTTAAATATTCCCTCAATTGCGAAAATCGAAGGAGCATTGGTTGTGGGAAGTTCACCACAACAGCTATCCTCAAATTTCTTGATATCATACTCCACGTACTCAATCCCCGATAATTTCAAGAGATCAATTGCCTTCAAAGATTCGTCAGACTCATCCATTAGCAAAACTGGCTTCCGTTTGGACACAAGATATTATAGTTAAGCGGGTAGATAAATACATAATCACTGCCTTCATTGAAGTAATTCTAAAGTGTAGGCAAGAAGCTTGTCGTGGTCATAGTATAAACTACAAGGCGCTCCTAAGTCTTTTTGTTAAAAATTTTCATGACCTTTTTTTATGTTGTGCTTATATGGATGACTTTTCGAGAGATAGATATGCCAAAAGACCAAAATATAGAACCTATAGCAATATCATATTTGCACGTATGATCGTCTTAACAATTTTCATCGTACATCTTTCACTATTTCAAGCATCAAGTAACCCGGTAATAGTACATACATTGAATAATGCATATGTATATGCATGTAGAAAGTACATTCATATGAAAAGAGAAGAGGCTAAGAACATCTAGAGCATCAGTCACTGTATCGGAATAGGGGTGAATGGTTCCGAATGATCGATTTTAACCGGATACGATTGTTCCAGTACCTATGATTTCTTCACAGTCCCCTGCATTATCGTCATTTTCTGATACATTGAAGTCTATTACCACATCTGTACCTTCACCACAATCAAAGTAATCTGCCCCAGCACTGCCAATTAGAATATCGTCTCCCTCGCTACCATACAGTTTATCGTTACCCTCATCGCCAACCAAATAGTCATCGTCAAGTCCTCCTACTATCACATCGTTGTCTGTTCTGCCGAAGATCTGGTCACTTCCAATCCCTCCTTGGAGTATATCATTTCCTGCATCGCCATATAATTTGTCAGAGTCTTCGTTTCCTTGGATTTTATCATTCCCTCCTTCACCATTAATTGTATCGGTACCCAACAGGCCAATTATTATGTCGTTTCCATCGGTACCAGTAATACGGTCACCTCCGAAGGATCCAGTTATGAGATTTTCTTGAGAAGTGTTATTGTCATTACCATTATCTTGTAGTGACGATGAAGTAGAAGCAGGTATTGTATCCCCATCGTTACTTTCTGATTCAGTGCTAAGATCTAACACCCTCCCAGAAGATGATGAGGTTGAGGAGGTTGAAGAGGGTGACGAGGGTGATGAAGGAGTGGACAAACTTTGTCCCTCTTGTTGTTGTGATGATGGTGATGAGGATGATTGTTGCTGTTGTTCTTGTTGAACCTGTGCATGGATTGGACTTGTTAATGGTATGGTGCATAAGTAGACAACTGGCACCAATATCACTGATATTGCCATTATCATAAATATATTAACTGTGACAAAAGATTGGCTCCACCTATTATTACTGATATCCTTCATCTCTCATATAGTAACAAAAGAACAGCTATATAACATATTACTATCTTTCAATTTGTTGAATTAACCAACAGAGGCATAAGTGTAATGTGCTTTTACCTAACAGATAGGATTGATATTTTTGAATACTGATACTATCAAGAATTATCCATATGGGTAAATGTCACGTTAGTTGTTACAACTTGCCCATAAACTTCTACCATGAATAGCTATTTCTGTCGATTTTGTTGACGATCTGTTAATCTTCAATATCGTAATCACCGAAAGGAATATGTCACCAGAAGTCCAGAAAAATCCCTCCATAGTATGGTAGCTATATAGATGACATAAATTCACTTTTTATCCGCAAGAAAATCTGTTGTGATTTGTAAAAATAGATAAATAGAATATAGAACTTTATGTACTTGAAATGAAAGCAAAGATTTTGGCTACGACCGCGATAGTTACGGCCGCTTTATTAGCCATAACAAGTTTTACAACCTTTACACCTGGGCAAGAGGTTAATGCACAAAAGTCAATGATGGGGGGTGACTATGGTGGCTATGGAAATATGACCTCTGGATACCAACAGAAGATGCCTGCGATCAATGGTTCGATTAATTTAGAGCAAACTATTTTTGAAGCAATTGCTTCTAAAGTTAATACAACACTCACTCAAGCAATAACCACCGCAGAGCAATCGGTAGGAAATAACTCATTTGCGTTAGCAGCCTTTGGTGGTGATCACGATGGATTCTTGGCATATACGATCCTACTAGGTACTCCCGATATGGAATTCTATAAGGTTATAGTAGATCCTGGAAACGGACAAGTATTGGCGTCAAATGAGGTATCACACACAGAATGGATGAAAATGCAACAAATGATGCATAGCAGTAGCACAGGTGGGGAAGGAAAGATGATGATGGGACATGAGGGAATGATGGGACGTGAAGGCATGATGGGACATGAGGGAATGATGGGACGTGAAGGCATGATGGGACACGAGAGAATGATGAAATAGGTCATGGCAGCGGGGATTACTCAGAATATGGCGGTGACGTTGGGGAAAGGTGGTGGTAGATATACTGGCAAGTATGATGATGATGATGATTATTTTAACTACTCAGATCATCATCATATAACTCTTGAGGGTGATGTTATAATAGGAACACCATCATCATTTTTTTGTTCAATTTTGGGAATTGAGTATCGGTCTGGAAATCAAATCATATTGGTGTAGTTCCATTTGCTTTTCCATTCTAATTACAATAGACGAATGAAAAAAATGCTCTGCTGTTACTTCCATACGCCCTCTTAAGCTTCCTAAATATGTTCAAACATTCATAGGAATCAAAAACAGATCTTCTATCATCAGCCCTTATCATGCTACTTTGATCTTTTTCTTTTTCTACTTTTTCAATAATTTGCCTCTGAAATGCCTGATTTTCATAGATGAAGATAGGCTTTCCACAAATTGGACACCAGTCTATAATCTTGCTCATTTCTCACTTATCACTTTTTTTGGCTTAACTGGATCCATTTTATTCCTGTTCATCTCATTAACCACAGGATAAAAACCAAATCCAATAAAATCATTGCACTGATAATTACAGCCAAGGATAATTTTGATTTAAAAGCCGAAACTCGGGCTACCTTTTCGACGAGTTGATTCTTGTTGGTGCTTGTGATCATGCTTCTTTTCAATTTTATGTGTAGTTAATACTTTAATCATGTAATCATGAGTTCACCTAATCTGTATATATCGAATTTCCCAAATCATACCCAAATCCATACCAAATCGTTACCAAAGTTTGCCCCTTTGCAAACAACATAGCCAACATTTTTTCAATTTTATTCAGAAGAATTTCATTAACTTATTTCCAAAGCAAGGATTGATTTTTCCCACTATCAATTGTATAACAAAACTCGATCTCACTTGAGGTATGTTGTTGTGTCGCATACCTATTTCCTAGTAGGAATATGAGGTAGTGCTGTTTACTTAGTCAAGTACTAAATTATAAAATAATATTAGGTAGACAACCCTCTGTGTAGAGTCGATTCCAGGATATATTTATGACGAGCTGAATCTACAAGGCTTTTTAACCTTACCTTCCTAATCCCTAACTTATTATATAAAATGCGTTTTATTATAAAGTAGGTAGTACAATATGGGTTGACTTCTTGTCTAGACCTATGGTTAGTCTAGACATGGTGAAATTTCCTTGTATAAAAGGGAGAAAGTCTTCTTTCACTGAGTTGGTGCTGATGGGGGAACGATTCTCTCTTACACTTAGGTTCTTTAGATCTATGTTAGCATTATCCCATCTGAATGTCGCTTGGGGGCCACCCCAAGTAATGATTTGATCTGGAGCTCCCTTGCATTCACCTCCAGCGCTCCCCCAACCTCCTTTATCTACAAAGTCATATACCTTCTGCCACTGGTTGTCATTATTAGGATCTACATAGCTCTCCATCTTAACTGCCGTCTTGCCATCCAGTAGGAAGTTATACATTACTACCTTGAAGCCCACAAATTTGTGGTCACCTGAGGCGGGCGAATTTTTCCACGGGGAAAAGACGTAGCTTATATGCCACTGCTCTTTTGCCCATCTGACCCGACCGGAGGTGTATTCTAATGATCCCTTGTATTGAGTGCCTTCACAGCCTTCTGGCCAACCGTTACCTGTATTTCTTCCACCTCTCGCATACCATGTCCAGTCGTCATCTCCACCGGAATTGAACTTTACCTGTCCCGTCATCTCTACATTCTTCCAATCATTTGGAGATTGCATGTACCCTCTATCTGCTAAAATAGAATAATCTTTGACGACTAGGTCGGGATGGTATCCAGAAGACGTGTATACACCATATCTGACCTGATCCTCAGTCACTTTCCAAGAACCATCAGCATTCTTCGACATTGGTATTTGCTTTGTTCGCGGATCGTTGTTCGGGTCTTGCATATTCATAAACCATTCCTCACCCCCAGGCTTTGTCGGATAGATTTTCTTTATTCCGAATTTATCATTAGTACCCGCGTCAGGTACTGGACACCGTGGAGACAAGACCCTCTGACCCCTGAGCTCTTATTTGTGAGTTCGATATCATATTATCGGCCAACAGGTTCGTTGATTCATTTTCTACACTAGTAGGAAGACGAGGAGAATTCAAACTATTAGTGGTTGGGATACTAATAGGAATGTCATATTCGTTATCGATCAAAGAAGGATCGAGTTTCGGAAGTGCGCGTAGGTCTGCACTACACATGACAGAAAAGATAATAACAGCCAGCAAAGTGACTGATGTAGCCCTACTCGTCGATAACCAATCGCGCAATTCTTCTATTGAAATGGACCAATACGTATTTACATGGAGCATCTAATTCTGTTCTACGATTGGCTATGATGTTTTCCATCAAAGAACATTCAAGCAATTACAAACTATAATCTATTATTGAGCTATAGAAATATATTTTCAATACTAACAACTTTACCATAGAAAGTTAGTGAATCGGTGATGTTGTATTTGAGTGCTAATGATTGTGCCGGTCTACAATATGGAAGTCTTTAGGCATGACATGGAGCAGGTCCTGATTTTGAGAACGGTTTCTTCATCATCTAGTGTCCCTACACATACACACATAAGTGGCTGCATTATATTGGGAGCGTACCCCTAGTGAAAGAATTTGGCATGACTCCAATTTGTTCTTCATTTCAGCCATAAGGGAGTACGTGGGTTATAGCTCATCGAGATTTACATTCGATCCACTACTAGAGTTCATAAGCACATTTGAAGAAAATGTGTTCTGACCAGAATCTTCGTCAATACTCAAAGCATCCTCAGGATTCGCTATATCCACAATTGTATTATTGTGTATACTATTTCCAGCCGTATCTTCACCCACGTCTATACCAGTGCCACTATCTGAAACTCTGTTATTGTAAATCTCATTATCTGAAGATTCATCACCAACCACTATTCCCCGGTCTTCATTACTAACATCATTATTTCGGGCGACAGAATCCGTCATGTGCCTGCTGAACATTATACCCATCTTGGTATTATTGTACACCACATTATCCTCTATTGTAATATTATAACAGTCCAATGAACAAATGATTCCAATTCCACCATTGTCATGTACTCTATTATTCTTGATACTCATGTCGTGAGTTCCGGTATGTGGATCTAGGCCATAATGAATATTATCGTGTACATGATTATCCTCTATCTTGATACCACCAACGCCTTTTGAGTAGAAACCAAAATACAGATCATGAATATTATTACCTCTAATGAGACTACCGTCGCCAGCCTCAAATCTAAGTCCTGTACGACCTCCACCATATCCTGATTCATATCCAAGATAAGCTATTTCTGAATTTGTTATATCCGTAGTTCCTGTTGCTTCAGTACCGACTACGATATAGGGCCTTGGAGTGCCGATTTGGACATCCTCGCCATCTCTCTGGGAATCAATGCTTGATGTGTAGTTATTTGTGTTCGGATTCCATGAGGTTATTTTTACCGAATCAATTTTCAAACCTCCAGAAACATGGATAGGATATGCAGTCTCTTCATCTGCTAATATTTTGAGCCATGAGGTATCGCTAGAATTGATGTAAAGTATTGCATTTTGTGCTATTGTAATTCCCGCATTCAGTATCCAGCCTTTGTCAGAAGAATTGTCTCTGGTTAATACGTCAGGATCTTTGAGCTGATCATTAACATGTGTCAGATCAGTAGCCGAACAAGTGATCGTAATTACTCTTGCTTCAGCGTCAAAGGTGACACAATTGGTATTGTTAGTTGTTGAGGGGAAGGTGATGATGATGGTGATGGTGTGGTGATGGTGATGTGATGGTGATGATGATGATGAATCAGTTGCCTCAGTAGAGGACAGATCATCTGTTGATGATGATGCATGAACGGAGGTACCGCATAATAAAGATAATGCAAAGACAGCTGCAAGTATTATTATCATAACCGACAATTCTGGTTTCACATTCTAGCGTATTTGTGTTTACACAGAATATTTAAATGCATTACGGAAGTGTCCTATTCCTTATAGGATAGCAAGATTGTCAGCATCTTTTTTGCTATAAATTGATTAGCATAAAATTAAATGCATCTAAATATGGTGTCAATACTGTTCCGATGTATAGAAGGGGTATTACTATTACTTAATTCCGTCCACAGTAGGTAATTTTATTCATGCTTTAGATCCTGTTTCGAAATCCCGAAGTTACTTTCATCTTATTTAATTAAATCACATTATCAAAATAGTAATGCTGCTTCAAATGTCCAGTCCATGAAAGGCAGCAGATAGCAAATGGAACACAACTAGCAGAACCCCCTGCATCGGGGGACCCTGGTCTTTAGAATTTCTCCCAGGGTCCTTATTTATACTTACATTTTTTGAAGTGGGAATAGGGAATTTTCCTCTGAGGTTAGTATTCCATTTTTTTACCTCAATGGTCCTCCTTCCAGACACTAAAAGGTTTGCATATGATTGCCTTAAAGATAAACATTTCATAGAACTATGATTGCCCTATATGTTATTATCGTTAACTAGCATCCTTCCATTAATTGGTTGTAAGCTGGTACGTGCTCCTAATAGGTGCGATAATCCATTCTATCATGGTAGATGTAGTATATGTAATGGTGTAAAGACTGTTTGAACGTAGAAGTGCTAATAGAGCTAGATAGACTGAGGCCAGGGAATAAAAAAGAATGGATCATGTCACATATGCTAGGATTCATAGAACATGAAAATATGACTAACTTGTTAAGCAACTTGACACAGAGAAGATATGAATTAGAAAAGACCATATTTTCCTTAATCACTTCAATATTTTCACAATATCCTTGTCAAGTAGTTGATAGATTTTAATGTCCTTATGAAAGGACCAATCTCAAGGAAGCTAATGATCCCAGGATACAAATTCTTATTTTGGGATGGAAGATCACTGACTGGATCTGCAAGGGATTGTAAGATACTACCGATAGTTTCGATAGTTTCTTTCTCCAGATGCTGCTATGAACGCACACAATTGTTCGATTGTAGCTACCGATGGACCAAAGGTCTGGGAGATATTCTTTTTGCTAAGATTACACCATGCATGGAGAATGGAAAGATAGCCATAGCACGAAAACTAGATCATGGTTTTGGTTTTGGCTCAACGGTGATTTGTCCATCGGATAATTATGAGCCCCTTTACTTATGGGAATCTAACACCCTTGGGCCCAGTGTAATATTACTAATTTGGACATATCGCTTTCCTTAACTCTTCTTACGCCAATCATTCGCTTGGATTTTGCTCAGTGAGTATATCGACCATCTTTAACTGCTGTGTTGAATGGCTAGAGGGTATCTTAATAATCGATTTAAAACCGATTTAAACACTTATTTTCATGAACACGTCATACATAAGTGGTCATGAGCAGCTCATTTACGATATTCTTCCATCTAACAGTATGCACTATTTACCGGGGTATCGTACTGTCAATTAATCCATGTTAAACAAATACGATGGTCTAAAAATAGTATTATGTGCAGCTTTCATTTCCGACGCATTTTTATTAGGTGTGCCGTATTCATTACAAGAGAAGATAAATGTGAATGCTTTTCAGGAAAAAAATTATCCTGAAAGCGCCATCCCTTCGCCTCAAGAACCTCTCATAAGAGATCATACTCTAAAGGTGGAGTTGGTTCTTAAAGGACTAACATACGCTACTGATATGGCATTTCTGGATCCTGATAACATTTTGGTTACAGAAAAAGACACAGGTATAGTTCGAAGGGTGCTAAATGGGGTAATGTTACAAAAACCTTTGCTTGATGTTAATGTTGCAACCTACGGACACCGAGGAATGTTGGGTATTGCCATTAGTAACAACAATAGTAATACCTTCGGTAACGATAAAATTGGCACCAATGATAATAATGGCAGTAGTGGAATTTCATCTTCAAATAACGCAAATATAATATCCAAGTATGTTTTCGTATACTATACTTCGGCTCAAAGAGAAGATGGCGAAGATATTACACAAGGTAAACAACCAATAGGAAATGTTGTGTATAGATATGAATTTGTAGATAACAAGTTGATAAACCCCAAACTATTACTGGATCTGCCTGCTACTCCGGGAGCTATCGGAAATGGCGGCAAAATTCTGGTCGATCCAAAAGACAAGAATTTGTATCTAACAATTGGTGGGGTTGGTATCGACGATCATAGAACCAAGGCCCAAAATGTTGAGAATGGAGAAGAGCCAGATGGAACAAGTGGCATATTAGTCATTGATCTGGATGGAAAGGTTGCATTGCAAAATAGTACTCTTGGAATGAAAGACCCGCTAAATAAATACTATGCATATGGGTTATGGAACAGCTTTGGAATAGATTTTGATCCGTTAACTGGAAATATATGGGATACAGAAAATGGCGTAGTATTTGGTGATGAAATCAATCTTGTTTATCCTGGCTTCAACAGTGGATGGAATAAGATTGACGGCATATGGCTAAGAGGATATGCTATTGAAGATACTGAGACGCGTATAGCTTCAAACCAGACAATAAATAGTTCCCTAGTTGATTTTAATGGAAAAGGCAAATACAGTCCACCTGAAATTACTTGGTTTGAAGATGTTGGTCCTACCGCAATCCGATTCCTTAATTCTGACAAGTTAGGTAAGCAATATGAAAATGACATGTTTGTGGGGGATATTGTCAACGGCAATATTTATCATTTTGACTTAAATAAAAAGAGAACAGAGTTACTATTATCGCCAAATAGTCCTCTTTCAGATAGGGTTGTCAGTAGTAACGAAACCACATTTAATGATGAAATGGCATTTGCCAAAGGGTTTGGTGGTATTACAGACATAGAGGTAGGTCCAGATGATGGTTATTTATATATACTTGCGTTTAATAGTGAAGAAGGGACAATTTATAGAATAGTACCTAGTAATAACTTGATGCAGCAGCAGTGATCTTCAAAATTGCCAAAAAGAGAATTGTGTGTCTGGTAGATCTGCACTTAAGCCGCCTCGCCCCCTGTCTAACTAACATTTCTTGTTTAATGGCTATCGGATTATCCATGCCTGTGTGCCGAATTGTGCGTTCATCGATAGGATAAGCGGATATTGTCAATTACCTATCTCATATATAATAGGTTTTCTGTATAATTAGAACATAACTGCTAACAGATCCCTAATATGTTAGCCCCTTTTTGGCCGGATTGTTCATTTGGCTACCATAGCATCTGATAAGATAGACCTATACCAGCATACCATAGCATCTCGCATCTTGATAAAAAATAAATTTATTAGTTACAAGTAAAATATAGATGACAACGGCTGAGAAATGACTTCACTCTTGCCTGTCTCCGTTACAGGATACGACAGTAGGAAATTTCTAGTCATCATTTCAATTGTGGCTTCTTTATTAATAATGGATATATCACTTAGCAACATTTCTGATATGATAATCGTATCTTCTAGTTGGGGTTTTGCTGCCTTTATTGCTATAACAATTGTATATGGAGTAGGACAGTATCTCATTTTAGACTTCGTGAAACAGAAAAGTAAGAGTATAAGATTGAAGTCACGACTTTTCAATAAACTATTCACTATAATGACAATAGTACAGTATGTTCTAACAGCCAGTATCGTATTTATTATTCTACAAATATTTCTGAACTCCTATTACTCTACTTCTATGTTAATTTGGAGTTCGTCAATCAGCTATGCAATGGCCAGTATTGTAATGGTGATACTTGCCCTGGAGTTCTTTTTATGGTACAGATCGAATAGAAATTTTGTAGTCTTGTTATATGGTGCAGCTTCTATAATTACTAGTTTCAGTATTGCATCATCGTTTGTTTTTTTCACCGTTATACTATTAGGTATGCCTTCTGAGATGGTGTCGCCCTCAAAACTCACAATGGAACAAGAAGAAGTTGGCCATTCAGAACAAGAAGAAGTTGGCCATTCAGAACAAGAAGAAGTTGGCCATTCAGAACAAGAAGAAGTTGGCCATTCAGAACAAGAAGAAGTTGGCCATGGACCAGATATCAGAAAATTTGATCAATCTACATTATCGGGTAAAGTCCAGATTGTCTATGTTGTATCGCATATTTTGAGCTTTTTGGTATTGTGGGGAGGCTCAGCCATGCTTCTACACTCTTATTCTAAAAAGTTAGGCAAAGTCAAATTCTGGACTATCATCATTATTCCTATAGTATCCTTTCTAAGTATTTTTGTTATTGTAACCCCATTAGTGATGAGTGTTTCGCATGGTAGTAATGAAATGGACACGAATTTCAAAATAATAGTAGATGCTTTAGGCTATACTCTTCCTGCAGCTGTCAGCAGCATCTTATTTGGTCTTCCCTTTTTTATGATAGCAAGGAGCCTTAGTAGTAGCGTTTTGAAAGATTATATGACTATTGCCGGGTCCGGTTTTGCTCTTTTTGCTTTAGCAACCTCAGGTAGTGTAATGTTAGCCTCTTATCCACCCCTTGGACTTGCCAGCGTCTCACTGGTAGGATTATCATCCTATCTGATTCTAATTGGCATTTATTATTCAACAATTTCTATGTCTGAAGACGTAAAGTTACGTCAGTCAATTAGAAAATCTGCCGAAAACGAATCAAAACTTCTGGTTAGCATCGGATCTGCTAACTTGGAGCAGAAAATAGAGGAAAAGGTGATAAGGAAGGCAAAAGACCGTGCAATTAGTATGACAGAGCAGACTGGAGTCCAACTATCTCTTACAGAATATGACATGAAACATTATCTGTCAACAGTATTAAGAGAAATTAAAGTATTACAAAACGTTGATGAAATCTTAAGAAAAGGAAAAGAAATTCTGGAGAGCTCTATAGAGTTTTTGGCTTGTTCAAAATTTGATGGAATGCGATTGGTCTACAACAACTACTTTGATACATATGAAGGAGTAATGCTGAAGTATAGAAATGGACAACACCAAGGCATAAGATGGATTACTTCTATTAAAGACAAAGATAGTGTAGATCTGGTTAGAATGTTTCTCGATATAGGGGTTCAGATAAGACATGTCAAAAATATGCCGCCAATTGATTTCGCTGTTTCTGATAGAGTTATGATGGCTACAATAGAGAAGATGGAAGGCGGCGAGATGGCCCAGAATATGTTGGTTAGTAATGAACCAGCATATATTAATCACTTTGTTTCCATTTTTGAAGAGTTGTGGAAGAATGGAATTGATGCTTCAGATAGAATAAGAGATATTGAAGAAGGAGTTGACCAAGCTAATATAGAAATTATTTCAAATCCAAAAGAAGGAATTAAACGTGCTTGGAATATTATAAAATCAGCAAAAATAGAAGTATTGATAATGTTTTCCTCAGCGAATGCTGCACGTCATCAATTAGAAATGGGTGGGCTACAATTATTAAAAGAAGTATCAGAGGAGAATCGCGCAAGGATAAGGGTGCTAATTCCTGCAGACGAGGGTAATATTATGTCAACAGCAATGAAGGAAACAAAATCGACCTATCGGCAGATTGACATTAGAAGGATAGATAGGAATCTAGAGACTAAAATTTCAATAATATTAGTTGACAGAAGGGAATGTGTTATCGTAGAATTGAAGGACGACGCAGAAGATAATTCCTACAATGCAGCAGGTTTAACTACATATTCTGATAGCAAGTCAATTGTTTCATCATATATTTCTATATTTGAAAGTTTTTGGAAACAAACCGAGTTGAATGAACAATTAGAAGAATTAAACAAACGGCTTACAGAAGCTAATGAACAACTAAAAGTTCATAACAAAATACAGAATGATTTCATCAATATAGCAGCTCATGAGCTGACGTACTCCTATACAACCAATACTTGGTTTATCTGAGATACTTCGTTCTAAAATAGTCCCCGATGGTAGGAGTGGAGTAGGAGACGAACAAAAGATACTAGATGCCATTATCAGAAATGCAAAGAGATTGCAGCGACTTACAGAAGATATATTAGACGTTACTCGGATTGAAAGTCATTCATTAAAACTAAAGAAAGAAAGGTTTAACCTGAATGAATTGATATCAAATGCTGTACAGGACTATAGAAATGAAATTGAAAAAAATAATAGAGACATTAAATTATTAGAAAGCCCTAGCAATCAGAATATTATTTTAGAAGCTGACAGAAGCAGGATAACTCAAGTCATTTCTAACCTAGTAGGTAATGCTATCAAATTTACCACAGAAGGAACTATATCTATCAGTACACAAAGGAAAGACAATCAAGTTATTGTTAGTATCAAAGATACCGGGTCAGGCATAGACCATGAAATACTACCTAGATTGTTTACTAAATTCTCTGCAAAATCATTCGAAGGTACTGGCTTAGGATTATTCATCTCCAAAAATATTGTAGAAGCACATGGCGGTAAGATTTGGGCTGAAAATAATAATGAAACTTACGAAGAAAAGGGAGCCACCTTTTACTTTACGCTGCCACTCATCGACCACTACAACTAAATGCAAAATGACTGATCTATAATTTTAACCAAGAACGGACAGGTTGCCATTCATATTGGACATACAAACTGCAGTAGAGGATGAAACAGGATCATTAGACAAAGAGGCTACTTCTTGGGATGATTGCTTTGTTGCATTTAGGATGTCGCTGACGTTTTGGTATTAGTGGCAAATTGTTTGACCCTTCCTCAGCGATATCCATGCCAAGTTGTAATCAGATTTCAATGTCCGTATGAAGGGTGTAAACGATGACGTTGGAAATATGAAATCTAAACTCCATGTAAATGACTAATTTAGATTACAAAGAATGGGCCATCGGGACTTGAAGTTGCATTTGCTAACTAAAGCGGGAAAGAAAGATTCAAAGATTAGCGTAATCTTTCTTGATGGTATGTATTGATGTGAGGCAGTCTTTATTAGAAGGTTAGTACACAAAATGGGATGAAAAGTCCCGATTATAGTCGAAGAAAATATGATCCTGTATGTCACACAATAGCAATCATTACGATATTTTCATTTGTTTTGATGTTTTCATTTCTCTATGAATCCATACTGTCTTCCTCAATCTTTCACTCTATTGCGTCTACATTCTTTCCTGATGATGCAATTGTTTCTGTTTCTGAAGCATATGCTCAACCTTATGTAGAGACAGTCAAACACAGAGATCTAACTATTGATCTTGGCAATGGATTAAAGACAAACGCTCAACTAACTTTTCCTGCTGTTGGTAAGGGTCCATTTCCTGGCGTTGTCCTTTTGGCCGGTGGTGGACCTACTGATATGAATTATTCTTTAGGCTCTATTCATGTCGATAATAAGACAGGCTCAAAAATATATCCACCAACCATATTCTTTGAAATCGCTGAATATCTTTCAGAAAGAGGATTTGCGGTACTTCGATACGATAAAGAGGGGAGTAGGTACAAATCATACAATTCTGGATAGCAATGTATGGAGAAATATAACAGTAGGTAATTTTGAAAAACGATGCAGAGAAGGCTATGAATGTTCTATTGCAACAGCCAGAAGTTAATAAAAGTGCAGGAATAACATTAATCGGACATAGTGAAGGCACCGTATTAGCACCAAGAATTGCAATAAATAACCCAGATAAATTCAAAAATATAGTGCTTATGGCAACACCAGCCCTAAATCTGATTAAAGATAATGCTTATCTAAACTATGTATTGATCTACATGATTCTATAGACTGAAACATTTTTTTATCAGTAAACCAGATATCTCTCATACAGATGATGAACCCCTTTACCTACGGGAATCTAACACTCCTTGGGTGTCGCTCAGTAGTTCGTTTCTGGAAGTGGTTTCACAGGGTATTTTGATAGTGTGTTTAGATAGCACATCCATACTGACTTTGAATGACTGCCAGTCGCCGTAAATCCGCACGGATAAGGTCGGCAATGTCTTCCATGTGCTGGATATAGAGGGAGCCATTGTAACTCAACAGCAAGGCCAGGAAATGCTGGACTGGTCGACAAGGACGATGGTAGGAAGAAGCATGGGGATTGATGTTGCATGGGGAGAAACATCAAAGTTTGCAATTGTCATTACTCAATATAGAAACAACAAGGTAGAAGTATTCTATGCAGAAAGCTTTGACAAGCCACAAATGAATCAGATAATAAATCATATATTACAACTGAAACAGAAACATCATATAACAAAGTTGTACGTAGACGGAGCGAATCCAGAAGTCATAAGAGAACTAAAGTCAAGGATAGGCGAGTACGAAAACTATCCTATTCTGAGGAGCAACTCTGGCTGATGTGTACCGGGAGACATGCAGATTATACCTGTCAACTTCCAGGAGAGACATAAACAGATGTTGCAATGGACATATACGTTAATGTCGAAGAGGTTTATCAAGATTCATCCAATGTTGCAAAAGTTGGTAGTTTCACTTCGCACAGCAGTAGTGTCAGACGAATGGAAACTGGATAAACGGCAGACATCGCATGATGATATTCTTGATTCTTTCAGACTGGCACTGTGCAATTATGAGCCTCCAAAGAATTGATGACAGCGGAACCAGTGGCAATCTTCAAACACTCAGAAAATACTTGTTTATACCGGGTCCGAGCCTGCGTAAGGCCTTTTCCTGCATTCGTTTACTGTGCCTAACATCCTTGAAACAAGAATGTAAGAAAAAATGAGGCATTCACCTTTGATAAACACTTAAGAAGAATTTTGTGTATACCACATTATGAAAACTATCTGTGACGGCAGGATAAACAAGATTGTTGGCATTGCTATTACTTCCTTTGTTGTAAGTATTCCTATTCTGATTACAGTCCTCGTCCTAGTCCTCGTCGTTACATTCGATCAAGCAGAAGCAGTCATTCGGCAGCATAGCAAACAGACTGTTTGTATTGATGGAGAATGTAAAACGACTGAAAATACCCTTATTAATAGCTGTCCAGAGACACAATGCAAATCAAAGAGTTCTACAACTAATACAACAACTACAACTAATACAACAACTACAAAATAAGTAAATCAAGATTATCGTGAATGGGTTGTTATGTTAAATGATATTCAGTTTCTTTGCACATGACGGATGATATGGTCCTCCGCCTTTACGCCCATGTATCTTGACGTATTTGTTTCCTATCTTTATTAGTTCTCTACAGTGATAGCATAATACTCCAGTCGCCTTTTCACCAGTATCCAACACTGATATATGTCGTTGATAGACCAAATGGTCAGTTTCGTATCTTTGATTATCATCTAATCTCCGTTTGGCGTTTCTTACGAATGAAGTACAATCCTTCTGTCGTAGTGTTCTAGTGGCTACGAGTTTTGCCATGTATCAATCCATTATTAGACACTTTGAATATACCTTTCATTCGCGTTATTGTTCTTAGTCATTTCTGACTTTTTTTATTAGAGATTGTGGTAGTAATGGTGGTAATAGTAGAAAAAGAGGTAGTAACAGGAGGAAGACCGACAAATCCGGGTCCGTAAATATGCTTCAGATATTCTCTTTGACGCCTCTTTAGGAACTGTTCCCATTCTTTCCTATTTTTTTCTGCAAATGAATCCAGGTCAGTGGTATGATGATCGTGACACGCCTTCTTTCCTGGATGGTTTTTGAAAACATGATTAACGTACTCGTCGAATGAGTTGAATATGACACTCCAACCCTGTTTAATGTTACAGTAGTCACATAAATGACCTAGACCGCTTCGGGTTACGCGATCCGATGGCTCCTCCTCCTCTAACACAGCTATATCTCTTCTACTACGACTGCTGATGGTCGTTAGAAAAGCATTGTTTATCTTAGTTACTCCTCTGTGACGATTCTTCTATATTCTAATCCCTCTTAAGCAATGGTGGCTAAGTTAGTAAGTGTTTGCCGGATCAGCTTTTATAACGTTTATTCTCAAGTCCTTGATTCCTTGTCTTGGTAGTTATCCTTGAGCATAGCTTAGCTCAAATGTCTAATTGAACCGAACAAAGTTAGCTCCAGAGCTGCTGCAAGGATACTCCCATCTGCACACCCATCAATACTTTGTATATTGCTTTGTGTCACAGTATTGCCTACCGAAAAGGGTCCAAATAGAGCTGTATTCTCAGGAGCACTAAAGCATCCAGATCCTTGAACACAATTAAAGTGAGATTGTACGTTTTGTTGATTCAATGTATTGTCTACTGTGCCTTCTAGTGACGCATAGTTAAGTGCATAACTCTGGCATAAAGAACCGTCTAGACACTGACCATTCAGTTGAATATTAGATTGAGTAATGGTATCTGCTGTAGAGGAACCTTGTGATGCTAGGTTGTATGCTTGATTGTAGCATCCAGATCCTATGCAGTTCACATTATACTGATCATTTGATTGGTAAATACCACCGAACGCTGTGCCAATCTGTATCGCTTGATTAAGACCTTCATTGTAGGCGACTGCTCCTGGACCCATAACCCCCAAGTTCTGCTGGTTGTTGTATTGCTGTACATTACTGAAAAGGGTAAGCTGCTGGATATCATAGTTTGTTGCTAGATTGATACAGTTAGGAGCATCAAGGCACATCCCATTTAACTGAAATGCATTTTGGTTAACGAATGCAAAATTACTGAAGGTACCGTCTGCAAAATTGGTATAGGGAAAGAAAGCTGGCAGTGGTCCGTTATAGCAGGTCGTAGCACTCATACAGTCTAGGTTGTATTGCTGATTATTTTGGACTATCTGGTTACCAAATGCATAGGCTTCCTCCGTTGTCGTACCTGCTGCGGCTGTCGCCGTTGCCGTCAACATCATGGTCATTGTCAACATAAGTAATAGCGGAAGGTTTACGGGTACTGGTCGTCGACCTTCTTTTGGAACAAGCATGTTTCGCCATATTTGCCTTTTAGGACTACTTTTTCTTATATATGACAATATTCAGTAAAAATATTACTTTTTATTCTTATATAAGTAATTTGAATGATTTTGCTGTAAAAGTGATACTTAAGCTTCGGAAGGATCATCTGGCGCTAACGAGTTGCTTCTTCGCTACAGACCCGGTCAAACTGTTTACTTAGGAACCTGATACCCATCCTTATTGTTAGCTTGTGATTGAGATTGTGATTGCTGGATTTCTCGTCTTATGACTTCGCTGACTTCACTAGCAGTCATCGGCATCTCCTGTGATCCGCGCTCGACCTTCTTTCTAGCGAGTCGACAAAATCTTAAATCTTGTTACCATTAGTGCTTCTGCCAGAGATGGCTCCTTGATGTATTCTCTTTGATAGCGTATAGGACTTTTCACATAGATTTTGACAAAAAAATAAAGTGTTGTATGCAGCTTAAGGTTCAGGTGCAGAGGTGGCACCTGAAAGCAGTTCTGTGCTTTTGTAGATAAGCAAGTCTTGTTCCTATACTCTTTTTGATGTTCCTTTTAACCGTATAGAGATACGCTATCGAAAATATCTTGCTTTAGTTTGTCCTTGACATACGCCTGACTAACTGCCCAGTCTGGTACAGGTGTAAATTATATTTCAGGTATGGTTCGGCCCTATCAAACGAATTAAGCGGCTACGCGTACGATACATTATCCTTCAAATAGCCTCTGGCCGTTTGAAAGTCTTGGCGCTCCGTAGCCTCCACACACCCCATCACGATATCCTTTGCACTTTTTGCAGAAGATTCAATCTTTTGCGTGGCATTCCTTAGGTAGCAATGGAATTTATCCTTAGGGGAAGCAGTACTTCCAGAGTCGGACATCATTATTACTAATCATAATGCAATGCATAAACCTGATATGTGACAGTCAGCATGAATGTGATGCTTTCAGGAGGTCGAAGTTCTGGCATTGACTGACTACACTATTTTTAGGTACTTTTAAATTATAGTCGTGGCAGGCTTACGAAAAAGGACTTTTCACATAGATTTTGACAAAAAAATAAAGGTTGGAGGTTTCAGTATTTCAGAACCCTATTTGTTGCTACTTATCCCCATTACCGCCTGATGGGAATGTTTGATTTGCTGCTAACGATACTGCCGCGTGGACCTGGTATGTAAGGTAAGGTTGCACCTGGTGGGAAGAATGGTCGGGGTATTGAATTGTCGCCCTCAGGGATACATACGTCTAACCCTGTGACATAGTTGCCATCATTTCCTTCGAATCGGGTCAGGGTAACCGCCCCCTGCAGTACCGGTGTATGTGTTAGCGCTTCCGGGTAATCCTGGGAAGCGAATTGGATTATTCGATATTGAATATCCTTCAACTAAGAAATGCTCATCTGGGTTCTGGGTTGTTCCGATCCAACGTGCGGATGTATCGTGGATTCTAACCTGCTTCGTACAGCCAGAAGGTCCTATCGGTCCTGCTGGTCCTTGTATACCTTGAGCACCTGCTGGTCCTTGTATACCTTGAGCACCTGCTGGGCCTTGTATACCTTGAGCACCTGCTGGTCCTGGCTCTCCTTGAGCACCTGTAGCTCCTGTAGCCCCTGCAGCTCCGGCTGGTCCTGCTGGTCCTGGCTCTCCTTGAGCACCTGCTGGTCCTGGCTCTCCTTCGGCACCTGTAGCCTCCTGTAGCCCCTGCAGCCTCCGGCTGGTCCTGCTGGTCCTGGCTCTCCTTGAGCACCTGCTGGTCCTGGCTCTCCTTCGGCACCTGTAGCTCCTGTCTCTCCTTGAGCTCCTGCTGGTCCTGGCTCTCCTTCGGCACCTGCTGGTCCTGGCTCTCCTTGGCTCCTGTCAGCTCCTGTAGCTCCTGTAGCTCCTGCTAGCCTCCGGCTGGTCCTGCTGGTCCTTCAGCACCTGCTGGTCCTGCTGGTCCTTCAGCACCTGCTGGTCCTGCTGGTCCTTCAGCACCTGCTGGTCCTGCTGGTCCTTGCTCTCCTTGTGGCCCAGGTGGTCCTTGTTCACCCTGTCCTCCACTGAATTGCGTTACTATTGGCGAACTAGCCAATCCATCACCCTGCATTAGAGGACCATTGTTACCACAATTGATTCCAGTAACTTCATCTATCCCACAATCATTAACAAAAGATTGTGCCTGGCTATTCGAATATGCATAGACTACACTACCGTTAGATAGTACCATAGATGATAATTGTATTGTCGATAACCCTGCAACAAGTAGCAACACGGTTATTGACTTATTATCTATCATGCTCATTGACAACAAGAGTGCTAAACAGTTTATCTGGGTTCTGGAGAATATGATTGGTATTTTAATCTGATTTGTCATCAATAGTTCATATCAAAGAAGCCTATGACGCCGCCAGATTGTCTCTGCAGTTCTGGCACTAGTAGATAATAAAGAAGTTGGGATCGATACCCCTCTTATTTCTTTAATTCTGGTCCGATGATTCCTGCTTCCAATCCTTCCTGACCTGGAGAAGTCTCATCAGTGCAACCGGTACAATGTTGCTGGCCTGGAGCGTCATCGTTTGCATCGTTGGGGTCCTATCCAGGAATATGAGAAACCTCTCCTGGACCAAGTTCTGGGTCTTTTTCGTCTTGTGCGAATACTGATTCTACGCAGGAAGCAATAGATCAAGATGATAGAAGGCCGGCGAGGAATAAGTATATAGATGCAGCACGACAGCAGACGTCGATATGGCCTATGATTATGACCGGTTAAAGAAGCAATGGGCATTAGAGGAATCAAGGGACAACACAGGGCATATAATGCTTCATGAAGTTTGCATCCCTCCTGTGTCTTCAATAAAGATATCGATAAGCGCATAGATTCTCTAAGATATGAAACAAGGGAACTAGATTCGTATATATCAAAAGGATTAACGAGATTAGGACATATCCATTTGTAGCAAGAATAAATAGCAGGGACAGGTCTTTATCTACAGAAGAAATAAAAGAATTGAATGCTCAGAAACAACGTCTGACCATTCACAAAACATTGGAACTGCAACAAAGGATAATAGAAGGCCTATAGTTAGTTAGACCTGCCTTGATTTGGCTTGGCTTGGCTTGGCTTGGGGTCTTGTATCTTTGCTAGTCGTTTTTTGGCTAGTAAAACCATTTCTGGGCCTTTCTTATTATTATTATTTATCTTAGACTGTCGCCTTCTTTATTCACTAGATACATTGCATGCTTATTGTCATATTGAAATAAGTCCGACCAGGATTTAATCTCAGAACTCACTTGGTAAATGATTTGCTCATACTGACTGAATCACCATCAGGGAGATGTAGTACTATCTCCTCGTCATCAACCGTAACGGTAATCCCAAACTTTACCTTGCCTTCCTTGCACAGTTGATTTATCTCTGAAGGGGTTAGGTGTTTGATGAACTTCAACTAGACATAACTGCCTGGATGCATTTCGTTTATCCTTGATTTTTTGGTATTAGTCAAATTATTAATATTTTCGAGCGTGTCAACTAAGTTGACGCTTGTGGAAATTCTGGCATCGACTATCACTATTTTTTAGGATCTTCGACTATTTTACAGTCCAGCAGGGAAGTGACTTCGACTATTCTATACTGAATCTCTCGATCGTACCAGTTGGAACGCCGTTTTTGAAGCCTATTGGTCCCTCCTAGTAATGATGCTGGTTAGCAAGGGTCCTCAATTGATAACTAGGTGCTTAAACTTCTTTTTATTATAGTAACCGGTGTTTTAGCCAACCGTTCGAACTTGCTATGGGAAATAGTTTCATCAAGTCAAAAGAACTGGCACCATTGAAATCCAATATTCCAATTCACAGAGTGACTTGATTTTTGCAAACATCTAGCTTTGGATCGATAGCAGGTTGTATTGAGCACTTACTTCATTCTAATATCCTCACGACCTCTCATCAAAGAAATTTGAGATTTTTTTGGCCAACCTTGAGCGATTGCAAGAAGTGAAAAGGGAGAATTGATATGGTTAATGATGAAGTTATCAGGAAAATTCTAGTGCCCTATTCTGGGCAGCAGTGAGCGCTCCGGGAGTCGAGAAGGTAGTAAAAGGCTTATAGCATGATAGATAATATTTGCAAACTATAGCCTGATTGTATGCAGGTTAAAACCAAAAAGGAGTGGATTTGACGTAGGCTGAAATTGCTGTGCAGGGTTCATCATCTGATCGTTAGCAACTACAATGAAATTATACAAGACATCTATTGATTTTGTATTAAGAAGGAACAGGGGGTCTATGAAAAAATGAGAATACTAGTAGTAGCTGAGATATATTCTGCAGAACTCCAATTTAGGACAATTCCTATTCTATCGAGTAATCTTGGAAAGTTTCTACATTAGGTATTGAACACAGTATGAAGTGGGGTACTAATGGAAGTAACAAATCTAATTTTCTTCTTCTAATTAGGTGACATAAAACCTCTTACCTAGTAGTATCGTAGGAACCAGCAATACAAAAGTGCTCATCCCCAAGTACCAAGTATCCACAGACCCTCCAATGTAAACTGCATCATGAACAATGATTCCGACAATCAGTAAACCTATCATTTTTTGTAGCGTAGAATTCGTCATAATAGACTTGGAAGAAGTTAGTAACTTTAATCATAGATAATATAAAGCCACCAAAAATAGAGAGATAAATCCATGTATTGTCATTAAAGAGTCCAATGATTGCAGCATAAACACCAATAATTAAAGGAGAGAGAAATGGTAGGGCATGTAGACCTAATTGGAACGATGGCCTCTTCTGAGTCTCATATTTACTGAGAGATGAAATACCTGAAATATAAATTGCCTCAGAAATACAAACTAAACATAGCCTGTAAAACACTTGATCGGTCTCTCCCTCAATGAAATTGCTCAGATTCGGACTGGCTCCTAGGAGGATGTTTAATACCCTGGTGGCACCCATGGCTGCGGGGCCAAATAAGGAGTCTTTTAGCACAAAATCGTAAAGCAAAATTATGGTGATAAGTAGCAGTACAACAGTAAAGGTTGCAACAGAAATGAAATAGCTAATCGTGATCGATATTACAATGAGTAACAATGCTAGAAAGATTGCATTTCTCTGTGTAATCTTACCAGATGGGATTGGACGATTGGGACGTTCTTTACGATCTATTTGTCTATCAGCCACATCATTAAAGATCACCCCAGCAGCATAAAGGCATGCGGAGACTAGGATAACAAGAACTATGGTATTTATTTCAATTGTGTTATGTGTGTGTGTTGAAAAGTATCCAGCAAAGATATTAGATGGCAGTGTAAATAGGTTTGGAAATCTGACCAGTGTTAAATAGTTCTTGATTTGATGGACGCTCATTTTCGATTCAACCGCGTAGGTTCAGGGTACTTTAGGTCAAGGATATTCTTTGCGATCCATCCTGTCATTACTGTTTAAGCCTGAAGAATTAGAGGGTAGATGTAACGGTTACGCATAAATGTCACTAGGATGATAATATTGAAAACAGTGGGTGACCCTATATTGCCGGGTAACGACGGAATAGTTTTGAAGCTGAATGAAATGCAAGTTGAAGAATTATATCATTGTGTTTTTGATGGGATAGTATATTTGTTCTATAAGGATTCGCAGAATTTTCTTCATTGTTATGAGATAGGCGACAAACAAGTCGTGAGCGAAATCGAGGAACACCCAGATGATTTTAAGGAAATAATTAAGAAATATAGCATCGATGTTAGGTTGCAATAACATTATATATAGTAATATAAGGGATAGAGTTAAAGGATGTCAGCACAGGGTAGTAGTAGTAATGGAACCAAGCCAAGAAACGCGATCTTCATCGGCAAAAAACCTCTCATGACTTACGTAACTGCAACTTTGGTGCAATTGGCAAACGAACCCACTGTTGTTATCAAGGCAAGAGGAAAAAGCATCACTAGGGCCGTCGATGTGGCACAAATTATTGTTAAGCGAATGGATACATTGGGCTACAAAATTGGACCCGTAAAAGTGGGAACTGAAATAGTTTCATCCGAAGATGGAAAGACACGTAATGTATCCACCATTGAAGTTTCAATATCTAGGTCGAAATAGCCTTGATCACAATTACCTGAACAGTAGTCTTCACACCTAGGATCAACAACTCAAGAACTATCATAATGTCTCTCTAATTAGAAATGGAGGTCGACTACGGCCCACAAAGTAAGACCTGAACTGTTTGAACTTATCATTTCATTCAGACATTCTTTAAATACTGAGCCTTCAATATTCGTAGGTGGCTTGAAAAAACATTTAATTGTCTTTAATGTGGTGGGTTTAGAATCTTCCAATGTCTTTGCTGAGGACCTGCCCAACATTCAACAGATTGCAGAGCAAGGGGCGTATTGCCCGGTCACACCTGTTTTCCCTGCTGTCACATCTACTGTACAGGCAAGTTTGTTAACGGGTAAATATCCCAACGAACATGGAATAATATCAAATGGGACATACGATAGATCAAACTATTCCGTTTCATTTTGGGATCAAGATGAGCTCACTTGTTAAGGCTCGGAGGATTTGGGATATCCTAGATGGTGGCTTATCTGGAGAAGTAAAGAGCGCGGTCCTATTCTGGCAGAATACCCTTTACGCAAAATCAGACGTCGTGGTAACTCCAAAACCTATTCATCTTGAAAATAGGATGATTATGTGGTGCTATTCTAGGCCTCCCAGTTTTTACGATGAAGTTTTAAAACCCAAGTTAGGCGAATTTCAATTAGCTACTTATTGGGGACCGTTCGCGTCATCCAAATCAACTGAGTGGATTGCTGGAGCGACGGAGGTTACATTCGAGACCCAAAGGCCATCGATACTTTTTACCTATTTTCCTCATGTTGATTATTCAGCTCAGCGATTTGGAAAAAATAGCAGGGAAGTAAAGGTGGATCTGGTTAAGGCAGATAATCTAATAGGAGGGTGTATTGAAAGGGTAAAAAAACTAGATCTGTTCGATAACACAGAATTTGTAGTCTTGTCTGAATATCCATTCAGCGATGTAGAAGGGTTTATCAATTTGAATCAAATGCTCCGGGACGAGGGCTTCTTGCAAGTTAGACAGATAGGCGGTTACGAATTCATCGATTTCGAGTACAGTGATGCTTTCGCAATGGTCGATCATCAGGTAGCTCACATATACGTGAAGTTACCAGTTCAGATTGACCAAGTAAAGAAGTACTTGGAAAAGCTCCCTGGAATAGACAAAGTTTTGTCGACAGGAAGTGAGAAGCACAAATATCAAATAGATCATCCCAAAAGTGGTGATCTGATTGCTATCTCTGAAAAAAATAAATGGTTTACCTACTACTGGTGGTATGATCCAGTTTTGGCCCCTCCATTTGCTACTACAGTGGACATCCATAGAAAACCAGGTTATGATCCTGTTGAGTTATTCTTCGACCATCACAAGAAATCCATTCCTTTGGACGCGAGTCTTGTGAAAAGCTCCCATGGACGGCCTCTGCAATCAGATAGTGATGTTTCGTCTTCCATTTTTATTACAAACAGAAAGAGTGAAAGAGTAAATTCGCTCTTGGCAAAGACTTCAGTAACTTCAGCAGAACTAGGTTCATATCTTATAGAATGGTACACTTGAAATAGGTGATGGACGATGAAATACTCCGTTACCCTGAGTTCATTAAAGGAGATATTTGAATCGCTCACCAACGCCCTGCCTGTACTAAAACAACTAGGTTATGATTCTGTTGAGTTTATGGGAGAAGATCAATCAAGGAAGGAACTAGATAATTTCACTGAGGCCTTGACTTCAAATGACATGAAAGTTTCAGGGGTTACAGGTATGTGGGGCAACGCGAACAGCATGGCAGGGGATAGACGTCTACTCAGCGTTGATGTTGGTAGGGTCGAAACTGCTAAGAAGTATGTGATTCGATGTATAAAACTATGTAGGCAACTAGGTGGCCAGGAATTCAATGTTTGTCTTTTCACCGATCCGTATACCACAATGCCTGACTTTAGCCATAGAGTAACTTTCTCATAAACAGAAACTTAAAGTGGTTGAAAAATCTTTTCCTCTTTTAAGGAGCCTTTCGAACTACGCCAAAGACCATGGGGTTCTCCTGCTTCTGGAACCTCTAAACAGATACGCGACTCCGTATTGTTGTACTGCAGCAGATGCGGTACATATCTGTAACGCAGTAGACAATTCAAGTTTTGGAATACTATTGGACACTTTTCACATGAATATTGAAGAAGACTCGTTTTCACACGCAATAGAATTGGCAAAAGATTTCTTGCTCCACATGCATTTTGCAGACAACAATCGAAAAATGCCCGGAAGTGGCCATCTTGATTTTGGCACAATCATGAATGCCCTACGTGAGATCAACTATCAGCGATACATCAGTTTTGAACCAAACTTGGAGCAGATCGGTTATCTTGATTCATTAAGGGAAGGGATCATCTACATCAAAGGACTAGATTCTACAAACATCAGAGCATGACATAAGCCTCGGAGAGCACGCTCTTTTGCACAACTTATTTATGAACCTAATATTGCTATCTAAATGAATAAGGAATAGAAATGCAGCCATTCGTATCGCGCGAAATCTCCTTAATCGAACAACTTGCCAGGGATATAGTTGACGGGCTTTCCGAGGAGACTAATAGGAAATGGATCAAGCCAAGGTATCTTTATGATGAAGTCGGGTCCAGTCTTTTTGAGAGAATATGTGAGCAGCCAGAATACTACCCTTTCAGAACTGAAACAGGAATTCTCAAGAGATACGGACGACGTATATTCAAATTTATGAATGGTGATGTCACTGTCGTCGAATTAGGTAGTGGTAATTCAGCAAAGACGAGGATTTTGCTTTCTTCCCTACTTGAAAAGCAAAAGTATGTTTTCTACCTTCCGATTGATGTTTCTCAAGAAATCCTCTTCAAAACTACACATGAGCTGAATCGCGAGTTCACTCGGCTCGAAACCTTCGGTATAGCTGCTGACTATTCGGAGGGGATCCGAGAGGCTTGTAATATTTCGGCTAAAAATGCAACGATGCCTGAAAGGAAATTTGTACATTTTCCTAGGATCTACTATTGGAAATTTTGAATACGGAGAAGCTAAAGAATTTCTGATTTCATTAAGAGCGAATATGCAAGCAGGTGATTTCTTGCTCATAGGATTTGATCTGCAAAAGGATATTAAATTACTTGAAGATGCATATAACGATAGTTTAGGGTTTACTGCTGCATTTAATCTTAATCTACTGTCCCGAATAAACCGCGAACTAGGAGGAGAATTCAGTCTGACCAATTTTCGTCATTTAGCATTTTACAATACAGAACACAATAGGATAGAAATGAATTTGATCTCGAAAACAACACACGAGGTGTATGTGAATAGACTTGGGAGATCATTTTCCTTCTTTGAAAATGAACGAATTCATACAGAAAATTCATATAAATTCACTTTAGAAAAGATGAAAGATATTGTTGAACATTCAGGGTTTCAAATTGCAGAAAATTTTCTCGACCGCGATAATTTATATTGTGTGGCTCTAATGGTTGCGAACAACTAAGAGTATTAAATCATATCAAGAAAAGTGAAAAAATTAGGGGTCAGCAGCGCATCTAAAACCTGAAAAGAGTATTCGCTCATTTGGTCTAAAATAGTTTCTATAGCTATTTCTGATCTGCAAACATGGCGTGGCAAATGATCCACCTCGAAGAACCTTTTGGTTAACGGACCACTTATCAGTATACTCTGAAAATTTCGACTTAAATCGCGGATACAAACTGTACTCTGAGGAAGTCCATTCCCACACATCCCCTATCATTTGAAAGCATCCAAAATTGCTTCTCCCTTGTTTGTACATTCCGATACGAGAGGGGGCCCAATTGTTAGATTCAAGGACGTTTGCGTACTTTTGAACGGTCAATGTCTTCTCCCCATGGATACAAAAATTTGCATTGTAATTTCTCATTCCAGCTGGCTGGCCTTCTCCCACTCTGCTTCAGTTGGAAGTCGTTTTCCTGCCCATCTAGCATATGCGTTTGCCTCATAGTAGCTTACATTCACAACAGGTTCTTTGGGATCTACCTTAGTGTTGCCTCTAAAGTCCTTTTTCATCCAGCATCTTTCTTTCTTTTCATAGTTCCAAAAAAGAGGAGCTTTCCATTTTTGCTCTCTGACCAAATCCCACCCGTCAGCCAACCATAAATTGAAATCATCATACCCGCCGTCATCCATAAATCGCTGAAAATCTCCGTTGGTTACTGGGAAAGTATCCATTAAATAATTCTCGAGGTAGACTTTATGTTCTGGAAGCTCGTTATCATAGCAGAACTGGTCACTAGGATAACCAAGATTGTATAATCCTCCAGGGATCTTAACCATTGAAGAATGCACGTCGTGAACATTAGGGGTCTTGAAAGAATCTGCCTGAGGTTCGAAAGATTTCATAGTTGAGGGTCGGAAATTATCATCTGGATCAATAAACCGATTAAAGTAATACTGTAAATCATAAATCATTAGCTCCTGGTGCTGCATTTCATGCTGATTGGCTAATTTTATGTCATAGTAGGTATCATCATTATATTTGATATTCCTATTTTTTAGAAATCTTACAACTTCCTTGTCAATAAACGATCTATATTGCAATGTCTGTTTGATTGTGGGTCTTGGAAACCTTCCTCTCTCAACTTTGCTTAGAATAAAATCGTACTTTTGATAGTATGAGTTTAAGTAGGCCAAATTAATCTCCTCCGGTAGCGTTATTTTTGCTCCATGCTTCTCCAGAACCTTTTGGTAAAACCAGCTCACATGGGCCAAGTGCCAATTCGGTGGGCTGCCAAAGTCACTTCCTTGAATCACGGCATCCTCGTGCCTAAGTTGAGAGAATATATTAAGAGTAGTTCGCCTTATGGACTTAAATTCTTTTGTTAGGGACTCTAGCGAATCCTGAAGGACCTGCGTCACCTCATAACATATAGAAATATCATTTATAAATCGATCTTATCAGTGCCATTTAGCGGCAAATAGACAGATAGCAGTTATTTTCTGCCTGGACAGAAGAACTATAGATAAAGGTCAGTAAACTGTCGATCCTGTTAGCCCACTTAACGATTGTCAAAGTACTTACGGCTGAACCAACTATTCCAGCTACCAGTGCACCTACAGTCTTGTGATCTATAAAGCCTCGGCATAGCCTGGCCTAACCATTCCGCTATATCTGGCACCACGAGATATCCTGCGAACCCTATTGCGAAGCCTATTACCCAGAACAACAAGATGACAGGTCCCCTTGACATCTCATTTAGTCCTCCGCCGATCCATGACACCAACGCAAACCGTGGTTACCTCCAATCTATTAATCAGACGGCTGATGCACAACCCACTTTGGTCATTTCGCAAATAAGCATTAATGTCAAATATTATCGCATAGATTGACAAAATATGGCTCCTAGCCCTCCTTTAGAATTAGATATTCAGAATATGAATTGTATCTACAAAAGTTTTCAATTGAAATAAATACTTATGACCATTTCAAATAAATATAATGTTGACTTTTGCGTTCTGACGATCAAGGTGGTTGGATATGCTCACGAAATTTGGATCAACAGAAAAATGATGGAAAATGTTATTTTCAATCAATTTTGGGGAATTGATGGTTGTAAATTCAGGATCTATTTATGCCGAACACCCACTCCATTGTTTGTGTGAATCAGGTGTGGAGCAAGGTCAGGACGGGGGAATTGAATCAGGGGCTGTCAATCCAGTATGACGAGTATGGATTATTGTACGATTTGTCCTGAATGTAATTCTCGGTTGATACATGACCAAAGCAAAGGCGAGTACATTTGCGAAAAGTGTGGTTGTGTCGTTATGGACCAGATAAATGATTACGGCCCAGAGAGCCACTCTAATGATTTTGAAGAGAAAAGTAAGTTAACTAGAGCAAGTGGCCATACAAGTTTTTCCTTGCATGATTATGGCCTAAGGACGGAGATCGGTTTTAGTTCGAAGGATTACAGCGGCAAAAATATAGATTATGCAATTGTAGAACAAATGAATACTATGAGAAAATGGCAATCCCGCATCAGGGTTGCTTCTCCGAAGGAAAGGAGACTCTCAAACGTTTTGTACAAGATAAATGAAATATGCTCGCTGCTGTCTCTTCCCAAGACTATTACAGAGACCGCAGCAATGTTCTATCGTCTCTTTGAGAATCGGAGCGAAGCAAAAGGAAAATCTGTAATTTGTATCGCGGCCGCTACAATCTATCTTGCCTGCAAGAAATGTAATGTGGTTAGGTCACTTGAGGAAATCGTTAATCCATTAGGCTCAAGTGAAAAATCCAAAGCAAATACTAGGTTGGCTTCCAAATACTACAGATCCATGGTTATGGAAATGGGAATGTTTACTGAATCTTATATCCGGCGCAGATACGAGCATCGGCATTTCGAGAATCTAACAGAAAAGCCTGGGATAAGTCAATATTATCATGGAGAGTCACTTAGGCAAAATAGTTTACCACGAAGCAACTTTGCAAACCAGGCGCTCGCTTCCTGCTGCAATCCGGACTCCTACTCTTTCGGTTATGCAACACAGATACTTACCCAGTTTCTGCTGCAATAGATCAGTATATCTCTAAATTAGCCAACATGGCAAAAATTGATACTAAGGTAGAAAGGCTGGCTATCGACATAGCCCACAAAACAAACAATCATCTCTTGGCCGATGGTAAATCGCCACATGGACTTGCAGCAGCTTACATATATCTTGCGTCAGTGTTATTGGGGGTAAGTTTGTTACAGATGGAGATTTCAAGTTTTGCAGGCATTACCGAAGTAACCATCCGGAATAGGTGTAAGGACATCTTGTCTTCATTTAAGATGTCTGTAATAGTACGACCATTGCATAAAGGGTAAGACTATTTATTCTTTGGATTGAAGTGTCAAATAAGTAATAATTGGCTAGACTGGACTGATGATTGTCTTATTGAAATGCTGCGTCGCTGAGTTTGCCAAAATGACAACGTACAAGTCAAAGAGGATGTTTTTAATTCAATGTAGTACATAATCTAAAGCAGATATAGGATTAAAGATGTGTATAATACCAATGGATTAGTATGTTTGGCTAGCAAAGTCCGACAGACCAATTTTAAGAACAGAAGCTTGCTCCCGGATTATGTCCCCGGCATGGGTTATTAAAACACGGCAAAAGTGATAACTTTCCTGAAACGAACTTGTACTGAATTTGATTTCAATTGACTAAACCGTGGAGGCAGGTTAAGTAGAGTTTAGAACATCTATCCAGAAGGTATTTGTTGTCAAAAATTGGCTGGAATTAAGAACATCAGCATCTCATATTAGCGTACAACTTATATTAAACAAACACAAGTTGGGATTCCATGGGCGGCGCGAAAAAGAAATCAGTAGGTTCAAGTGCGAAGAATAAAGACTCAACCGCAGCATCAGGCTCTAATCAAACTCAATCCCAGACCCAGAAGAAAGAAGATTCAAAAAAATCAAGTGGCAGTAAGCAAAGGCTATCAGTTGCAATAGAGGAAGCTGCAGGAAAGAAGGCCTTGCAGAACATGAAAGCCATCACCGTCCAAGCTCTAGCGAGAACTCTAGGTGTAAAGATATCTGTGGCTAATTCTTTTCTGAGATCCATGGAGGCCAGAGGTTTGGTCAAACTGGCTGGCGGATATAGCGGACATCGAATTTATCAACAAGTTGTTCAATAGGTAGGATACGCAATATCTGCCTGACGAAGGTGAATCTATCCCTTATTATTTCCTTAAAATCAAGTTGTTGCCGGCCTTACACTCACTAAGCATGTCTATGCTAGATTTTGCCATGCCCATTAAATTCATCGGTGAAACTCTACTATCTTGAAGGAAGAAGCATACAGACGAAGAATTGGTTAGAAATGCAATTTCTCCAGACTTAAAAGTGGTTTTTGGCTTCTCACCCCCGACTTGGAGCTGCGTATGTATATATGCAAATTTATTGTCGTAAAAATGTACAGTATCGGTGATTGGTAGTGCATTGAAAACTCTGCTGACTGTAAGAGGTGCTAGATGTCGAACAAGTTCATATTCAATTATGCCTTGTCCCTGTATTTCGAGCATAACGGTTAACCTTGAAACTGATTTCAGGCCGTCTTGACTTCTATCCCACATCTTATTGTACTAGTTTGAATCACCAAAATAAAAGTTACATTAACATTCTATAGCAGTAAGGGTATATTTTACCTATTCTATGTTTAAGTGCAAGCGTAAATAATTAATTCCAACAAGAAGGAAAACGTTTATTTAGACCCGTTCGTAACCCACTTCTCAACATTCGGAACATTTAATTATATATTTATTTCCCCTTTGGTTTGTTCTTGGTACTTAAAGATTCTCCTAATAAACAGCCTTCCTCGAAAAAGGGAACTTCTAAAAAGAAACAGCAGTCATCCGGTCCAGCAGTGCCAAAGAGTAAGAAAGTCTCATCACCAGGCACTAAGAAAGAAGCAGGCACAAGTAAAAAAAAGGCCGTCAAGGGGTTGGCCAAATCAGTTGAGAGTAACACAATAGGGAGAGGGAAAGGAGATTCCATGGAAGAGCTTTCATTAAGCACTAGGCCAAAAGACGAGGTCGTTACGTATGATGAAATCGATTTCCACCTCCAAGAGATTTCAGGCTCTTCCACCGAAGTTCTGATTGGTCCTCAGACTCTTACGCGATTTGAGAAGGCAAGAATCACTGGAGCAAGATCTCTACAACTTTCTCTAGGAGCCCCAAGCCTTATCGCCATCCCTGGTGGAATCAAAGACTCAATATCATTAGCGGTAGCTGAATTGGAAGCAAGAGCTTTACCAATCTCAATTCGAAGAGTTCTGCCAAGCGGTCTCTATCAGGACATCCCTATTGATTGGCTACGATGATTACAACCAATATTTATAATTTTTAACTAGTATTACGTCTGGTTAAGCGAGAATTTGCTGATCGCGTTCTTCATACAGTAAGATAGTGAATAACTTTTCTTAAACTCAACTCTTTTCGGATTAGCTTCATTCAACAAACTCGCGTGTCGTATCATTTCGACGAAAAATATCTTGTCTTAGAGAAGAACATATTTACTTTGTCAATACATCCAAGCCTGCTCTACATTATTTTGTTTTTATATCAAATCACTCAAGAAACGGCCACCCTCACGTCAAGGGGAATATCTTGGTGTAAAATAGTACTTGACATTTATACTATCTTATACCTTATATCTTAAAGCTTCTGAAATCAACTAAGCGTCACTTCGAAAATTCTCAAATCCTAAGATAGTTATCTACACATATGCCATTGCCTCATGATCCCAATCATTCGCCAAAAGGAATTTATTTAAAGTGTCAAAGGAAAGGGGTAGAAGGCCAGAAATAACTGAACCTCCAGTTTCACTATAGTATCTATTGATGCTGTTGTAGTTATTATGGTTGCTTCGTATATGTGTCGATTTTATTTAGTTCCACGGGCGCTACTTTTGCTAACTAATGCTTGCCCGGAGCTGAAATTTTATATCTGGGATCAGATGCCTATTCTTGCTGCCAATCCCGATGAAGCCTATCAACTGTCCGTTGAAGCAATTCATTTCGTTACAGAACTGCCGCCCTTGATTTCTTTCCGTAATGCATCTTCTACTAGTTCAGACAAATCTATCTCCCGGTTAATCGCCTCTATCTTTGCCTTTTTCCACAATTCAGGATCGACTTTTATAGATGTGACCTCTCTTTTTTTATGTGATGTTGAATGTTTTGCTTTCATGTGATATCGTTTACAGGTTAAGTGTTATAAATATATATATCCTAATCATTACAAAATACTTTATAAATAACTAGCTGTCATTACTTTCAACGCAAGTATTTAGATTCAGAAGATTTATTGACGTATTGATTTAATATTGCTATATATATTCTTTTATTTTTATGATTCGTAGTTGCGATTATTGATGCCGATTAATCCTACAACTGCCTTGATTATAATCAAAGCTTGTTAGCCACTTTTCTAACTGAATAAACCATTCGATTTACGTTAGAGTCTCAAAGTAGAAGACTGTATTAAACCATAATATTCACATCAACGGAATTTCGAATCTAAAATAAATAAACAAAGAGAGTATTAGTGGGCCAAAAGTATCTCTTTAATCTTCATATTGTCTATTAAAGATTCAAGGATCCTTTCTTTTTCTTCATTCGGGACTCGAGCAGTCTTTGCAAATTCAAGACTATCTAAAGCCTTTAATTTCCAAAAATTTGTCAACCCCAGTTCAATGATCTCTAAAGCATCGTATACCATCTTCCCAAAAGATGTTAAAGTATAATTGCTGTGATACTTTCTAATGAGTCCAACTTCTACCATCTCAGATAGCCTTGTATAGTACTGCTTTCGAGATAGGCTAAGCTGACTTCGCAGCGTCGATGTATCAGAAGGCTGATTGGCTATGTATTTAAATATAGACAAGGACTTTCGGTCGCCTAATGAATCTATCACTTTTTCAAGTTCAATCAATGCTTGTATGATTTATAGAGAGAATACCACTAATATTAGCATTGGGGTCTATAGTGTCCATTCGAGGGGCCTGGGGAACGCTTTGTCAGCTAGTTTGAAGCTTGATAAGATTGTCATACCTTGCGCTTTTGGTTATTTTCCTATAGTCAATTTGTAACTACTACAGAGAAGCTGAAATGTGATATCGTAATTGAACTAGCCATGGGGAGCCTCAAGGCAGATGCCCCCGAGTTATATAGTGCTATGGCAGTGGAAGTGACGACATTGCGCGTTGAACTCTTGTCCGCAGTAGTTGGAGTAATGTAAGAATCAACAATCCCATTCTCTGGATATTCCACTCTGAACATGCATAGCTGTCCCTCAGAGTCGCTTTCAATTAGATGCATTTCAGGGGGCGGATAAGCAATACTTGACCAATTTTCCAGCAATACAACCCTTACCGGAGTTTGATGTTTATCATTGCAGGGAATTCTAGCAGTTGCAAAAAGCTTACCTCTCCCGTCGCTGCCCGCCTCATCGCTGGAGACTATAAGATAATCCTTGGGTGGAATATTCATGCCAAACAGTGGAATCGTTGAAAACTCAGTATTGAGAAAGCTTATAGTCTTATTAGTCGATTTTTGGACATCTTGAGATATGTCAGCGCCATTATTCCCACTCCGACGGATGTCATCTATCGCCGAAGAGAGTAGAGAGCTAGGATTTACCATCTTCTCAATCGCACTTTGCGTAATTTCACTTGCATCTTCTGCAGTAGAGGCTTCCTGTGGCGGCGTCCTGGCTTCGGAAACGAGATCAGGAACTGGTAGAAAAGAACTATCGGTGGTCAAATTCCTATTCTCTGGTTGCTCGATTTCTGAAAGATTATAGTTAAAAGCAGGATAAATTGCCTCAGTGGAATTCCCTCCAGTAATTCCATTTGCGTTAAATCCTTTTGGTCCGTTAATACCGTAGTTGTCGTGCTCCTCTAGCGGCGAGGCAGAAACAAGACCATTCATAGGGTAGATATTTAGCTGATGCAAAGTCAAATAGTAAACTTTAGGTGGAGCTAATGCTAACGGTGTAAGTACTACCGTTAGAACCATAACGGTAATGAATAAAATGCTCAAATGTATTATGATGAGTTTGATCTTTGAAAAAATAAATGGTTTAAATTTGTTGATTACCTGTGGGGTGCTACTAGACGACGAATGCAACACGATCCGCTACACCGGCTATCGAACAATTTGATCCAGATCTGGGTCGAGTGTGGACCGACAGAAAATGACAATTAGAAATCTGATCTATTTTCTAGCATGCTCGCCTTTTAAGTTCCTTTAAGATCTGCAAAAGCTTCCTCAATTGTTCGTGTCTGAATTGACCCAATTTAATCTGATTTATATCAACATCAAATTTTCTAAGCTCTCGATATACTTCCTTGTCTTCAAGGATATCGATGAATTGTCTTTCATTAAAGGGCTTTTGAACTAGCTCAACTAATTGCCTGAGCTGCCTTACTGCCTCCATTAGAATGTCTCTCACATAAGCTGAAGCAAATATTATTCGTTGATGAGGATTAACTGCTAGGATCTCCTTGGCCACTTCAAGCCCATTGCGCCCGGGCATCTCATAATCTAATACTACAGCGTCAAAAGGTTGAATCTTTTGCATTGCGTTGGTCTGCAATCTTATATTCTCCAATTCGTCGTGGTATATCTGCAAACATTCCAAACCATCCTTCGCTGAAACAAGCACATGCCGGTACTTTTCAAAAAAGTACATCGTAGTAAAACCGAGTATCAGGATTGTCCTCAGCTATAAGTACTCTCATGCATAGTTCTAGGGAAGGAAATAATATATAGTTATATTCGTCATGAGCTGTACTTCATTAGTGGCCTTAAAAAGAATAAAATGACTTGTCGAAGGAAATATGTATGCACAACAAAGTAATTCGCATTGAGTGAGAGAAAACATTATCACATTGTTATAATCGGTGGAGGTATCCTCGGATGTTCTATAGCCTATTTATTGTCCTACAATCTCGGACCACGTACACGAATACTTCTTATTGAACAGGAAGCCTCTCCGGCGTATCATTCTAGCTCTCGAAATACTGGAAAAGTGCATGCTCCATTCCTCTATGATCCGTCAAAGAAAAAATTGTTTGCAAGGTCTGCTTCAATTGGTTTCGAAATGCTGTCCGACTATTGCAAATCAAGGCATTTGCCATTCATAAAGGATGGCATTTTGGAGGTCGCCACAGACGAAAACGGAATAGATCATCTGCACAGGTATCTTGAGTGGGGGTATTCAAATGGCTTAAGTCAAGAGGAACTCCGATATCTAGATAAGCAGGAGGTTGCGGCTTTGGAACCAAATGTCAGATGTACTGGCGCTATCTTTTGTACAAAGGATGCCTCAGTTAACTACGGTGAAATTACCAGGAGCCTTTTGTCTGACGCTCGAAACCTTGGATGTGAAGTAATGTTCGGAACCAAAGTCGTGTCAGTAAAATCAGAAGAATACTCATATCTAGACCAAGGTTTCGAAAGTCTTCATCAAGGTTCAATACAGCGGCATCATCATAAAGTTCGACTCCAATTACTCCAAACATGTAGAATCCCAGAAACAAGAATGCCGGACGGCGTGGGACTTGGATCATTTCCAGATGTAAAAGCTGAGGCAAATATTACACGTTCCACCTCTGACAAGCAAAGGTTGTCTTTTATTGAGCTATCTGCAGATTACCTAATTAATGTGGCAGGAGGGGCGGCTTTTACTATTGCTCATGGTATGGGTTTGGCCAAAGGCTTTGCGGCCTTGTATTTTAGAGGTGAGTATTGGGTCGCCCCATATTCTCTTAGAAATCTAACAAAGATGAGCATTTACTCGGTCCCTCGTTATCCAGAGTATCCGTTTCTTGATCCTCACTGGATCGTCAGGATTGATGGAAGAAGGGAGGTGGGACCAAATGCGGTCTTGGTATCAGGCCCGTTTGCATACAACTGGAACCAAAATATGAGACTAGTACTACCAAAAATACTACAATCTATTAGAGAATCCGGAAGAATAGGTCTTATTAGTCTCTTCACAGACAAGAAATTTGTAACACTGGCTCTTCACGAGCTAAGAAGTTCCCTATCTAAGAAGGTAATGATAAATCGGGCAAAGCGGTTTCTTCCCGCTCTCGATCATTCCCAATTTACTAATAGAGGAACATCAGGAATAAGATCTTCTATAGTAGATGAAGATGGTAAATTCGTCTCTGACATCTTTATCGCAGAAAATGATGACTCTGTACATATGCTAAATTACAATTCTCCAGGGGCAACTGGAGCATTGCCAGTGGCAGCACTAATAGTTGATCATCTAATCAAGCAGGACAGATTACGATCCTCAATACGCGCTACCAGTGCTGAAAAGTTTGATCCTGCGAAAGATTTTGGCCCCGTGACAAAATGGGACATACGACATATTAGTCACATGTTAACGGTAGGCACTGCTTAGTCCTCCATGAAAGAATCAGTACTCTTACTCATGGAAAATCGACGCAATAAAATAAGAAATAGAAATCACTAAATTTCAAAAGGCCGTCTGGATAACCTTGACATCCAGTCTTGGAAAATGGGATGAGGGTGGATTTCTGCCAAAAAAATGTTGATTTTTTCACCTTTCATCATGTCTAGCGAGGTGATTATGTGGGAAATTTGCAATGCATCCTTCTCGATAGATTATCTAGTTGCGTTAGTTAGTACCGTGTTATTCAACACATTCTGCAGAGTATTGTCACCTCCAGCCAGACCTGACGAAGACGAAGATGTGTTTCCAGAATTTGCTGCACCGCCCTCCCCACTACTTAATACAAATTCATTTCTACTTGTTGGAATCTCTATGAACGGAGTCACTGATTGACCATTTGCTCCTGATCCATCGCTACCACCAACGACCAGAGGCAACTGGCCATCCCATTTCTGGGATTTGAGCCAATCTAAATAGCTAGGACTCTGCCGCAGTTGCTCATCTATTGTGGTTATAGCTTGTGCTTCACCTTGTGCCTGTAGTACGTTCGCTTGTCTAACTCCTTCAGCTCTAGCAATGTTTGCTTGCTGCTCTCCCACTGCTCTAGCTTCTGCCTGTTGCGCTTCAATCTCTATTCTACGCAGCTCGTTCTGTGCCTGCAATGCCCTCTGTTGGGCTGCTACTTTTGCCTCTACTGCCCTTACGAATTCATCTGAAAACTGAAATTCAGTAATGGATATTGTGTCTACGGTAATATTGTACGCGGCAAGTCTTGCCCTAATTTGTTCTTCGATTTCATTTTTGACCTGTTCTCTTTTTGTGATCAATTCTTCTGCGTTAAACCTTGCAGTCACCTGTTTGACGGATTCCTGAATTGCTGGTACAATTACCCTGTTGGCATAATCAAGGCCTAACTGCCGATATACAAGTTGAGCGCTATCAGGATCAAGTCTGTAATTTAAAGCGACCTGAGTTCTGACATCCTGCAAATCGCGTGAGGCAGACACTGTATCTTCCGTAATCTTCTGCGTCCTAACTTCCATTTGGACAATGTTGTCTCTAACCGGTACCACGAAATGGATCCCTTCCTGCAACGATCTGCTAGTATCCACCGCACCAAAGTTTAATAGTACGCCTCTATTGCCAGCATCAACAATTTTGATACTCGACACAATAAGTATCGCAACTATTATCACACCTATTATTGCAGGAATTGCAATTTTCAAGATTCTCTTGCTAGAGCTTGAATTCGGGTATGGATCTCCATAAGGATAGCTAGATTTTCCTCGCTTGAATGGGTTTTTCGGCATCTATATTAAGAATCTCCCAGTAGAAGTTTGAAGGAAATTTTCATCATCAATGATGATCCAAATACCCATTCCTTTTGTATAAACCTATAGTGAAGCTGTGAGTTGATTCTGGGAGATATTGAGGGCGATATGAATGAAAAGGAGGATGATGATGATGAAATTATGGTAGCGCTAATTATGATGATGATATTATGCTCAAAGGGACTTAATATTTACTTGATTTTGAACCGTAGCTGAACGTTCATTTGGGTGGAATAAAATTGGAAAAGATGAACTTAATCCCTTGCTAATGTCTCGAACCTCTCTCAGAATTTAAAATCATACGTGAAAACCACCGTACCATCATTAGCCATAGTCTTACCGTAACCTGGTCACTCGTGATCGTCATGAAACCCCGTATGAAAAGGAAAGCGATGAAACGTAATCCTACCGGTCCCATCGCTTAAGAATGTTCATAATTTTGCTGCTGGGAGTTTTACGATGGGTACTACTATATTGAATATTGTATTAGCCTTAGAAATCCTATGAGACGTTTCAATATAAGTTGCAGCCTTACAGGAAAGGTGCATCTAGCTGCATCATATATCAAATTCACAGCAGGCAGTTGAAATGGAAATGCTATATAGGAATTCGGACAGAATTGGATAAGGAAGAAGGTGATAATGCATGAATTTGCCTTAATATTTGAATCGTCATTTTATCATTCTAAGCATACCTCGTTAGCTTATTCTAAACTATTTTGTCTGCGGGGCAATCTCAGCAGCAGTGGTGTTATGCTCGATATACAAGAGTATTGAACCTTTCTTTAGTCTGAGATAATCTTCTGCGCTTTCTTTAGTCTACTTTTTCACTTATACTAGATATTTCTGGTGTGATATTTCTTGCGACCATCACTGGGTTAACTGGAGGGATAATAAGAGATGTAGTACTATGAAGAATTCCTCCTTCTGGGATTTCAGAACTCTCTTTCGTAAGCATTGCAGTTGTTACAGCAGTGGCCGTTTTTTATCTATATCCTAGAATCAAAAGTCAAATGGGATTATTTTTGACATTTGATGCAGTCGGATTAGGAGTATTTACCATAATCGAGGCCATAATAGCGCTAAACATCTACGGATTCAATGTTCTGATGGTCTTTGCAGGCATGATCACGGCGATTGGTGGAGGAATTATCCGTGACGCTTTGGTAAATAGGACACCTCTAGTTTTCAGAAAAGAGTTGTATGCGTCTATAAGCTTTGTTGGAGTGCTTATGTATGCTCTGCTGGTTTCTGAGGGGATCAATCTAGAAATTTCGAGTATTATTTGCATCATTTTTGTAACCGTTTTCAGGATCGTGGCAATACATTATAAATGGAATTTGCCTGTAAGAGGAACAAGACAGTTTGTGAAGTAGGTTTGTGAGCAGGCGTTCATTTTAGACCAGGATCTGTTATAACTCCCTCTCCGTCTACCGTTTTATGAAACCTAGCGGTATAACAGGAATCACTAAGAAAGGTTTACTATGGTGAAGGAGCAGTGGTATTAGTTCCAGTCGCGGCATCACTTTCAGAATGATCAACTGGGTTCCTACTTGTTGGAATCTCTATGAATGGAGTCACTGATTGACCGTTTGCTCCTGATCCACCACCAACGACCAGAGGCAACTGGCCATCCCATTTCTGGGATTTGAGCCATTCTAAATAGCTAGGACTCTGCCGCAGCTGCTCATCTATTGTGGTTATAGCTTGTGCTTCACCTTGTGCCTGTAGTACGTTCGCTTGTCTAACTCCTTCAGCTCTAGCAATGTTTGCTTGCTGCTCTCCCACTGCTCTAGCTTCTGCCTGTTGCGCTTCAATCTCTATTCTACGCAGCTCGTTCTGTGCCTGCAATGCCCTCTGTTGGGCTGCTACTTTTGCCTCTACTGCCCTTACAAACTCTGGAGAAAATTGGAATTCGGTAATTGAGATTGCATCCACAATGATATTATAGGCTGCAAGTCTGTTCCTAATTTGCTCTTCTATTTGATCCTTTACTGTTTCCCTTTTTGTAATTAGCTCCTCTGCATTGAATCTAGCAGTCACCTGTTTGACTGATTCTTGAATTGCTGGCACAATTACCCTGTTGGCATAATCCAAGCCAATTTCCTTGAACACAAGCTGTGCATTATCGGGATTAATGTGATAATTTAGTGCTACCTGTGTTCTGACATCCTGAAGATCTTTGGAAGCAGATGCTGCATCTTCTGTAATTTTCTGAGTCCTCACCTCCATCGGAACAACGTTGTCTCGAACAGGAACGACGAAATGGATTCCTTCTTCAAGAGATTTGGTAGTATCCACGGCACCAAATGAGAGGAGTACGCCTCGATAGCCCGCATCCACGATCTTTACGCTACCAGTTACAGCTATCGCTACAATGATTATACCTATGACGGCTGGAACCACGATCTTGATTAGTGGGCTAGAAATTCTGCCACGGCCAGGAGCAGAACCCCTCGAATAGGGTGAACCATGAGGATCTTCAAGAGGTTCTCCTTCAGGAGTGGTCCTTCGAGATGCTCCGCTGCCGCTCCCACCACCAGAACCATACGGGTTATCATTATCCTTACGCTTAAATGGATTTATTTTCATCGTCCCTTAAGTCCATGTTCAATGCAGTAAGAAACCAAATTCTGTCTAACCGATCGTATTGAGATAGCACTAGCAGTGAAACCAAATTCATGATTTAATTCAACAATTTGCATATATATATGTTAGAACAAGAATCGCTGTTTGCATATTAGTAGAAATCTATCTGAAGAACCTTAAACATCTTACCGACGCTTACCTAACATCATACGACTATAGCAGAGCTTAAGTTTCGATGACTATCCATTTTCTATTCCTAATCCAAAATTCTGAAACCATCCTCATAGCGATATTGAAACTAAATGATACTAATCGATTACTCTGCTAGACTTCCAACATAATGCGGCGAATTATGAGTTCCAATTACTTGGTTTATGAATCCAATATGTTCCTCAGGGGTATTTGGTTTGCCACATGGATGATTCGAAAAGACGCCTACGAAATCTGGGAAATAAGTTTCTTTATACCGTCGTCATGATCCTTATTGCAGGCGTTATCATCAATTCCACCCCAAGCCATAATTCATACTATTACTAATACTGGTAGCACTTACATCAAACAGACTTGTGCTACAATAGTGTCAGGGGTCAAGCGGCTTGACAAGAATATATTTTCCCCCAATTGATCTTTTCATTGCTAACAAGATACTTTAAGTTATAGGCAACAAGTACCCCACACAAAAATGCAACCCCTCCACTCCGAAAATTGCAACATACAAAGAAAGGGACATTTGAAAAAGTTCTACTTCTTCTTTGGCTGCGTTTTAAGTTGCTGTTTGAAAATCTCAATTAATTCGTGAACAGATGTCGTATCTTCCGGACCCTTATCATCTCTAATCTTACCTGTAAATTTAGGAAATCGCAATGCAAGACCATAACCCTCCCTGATCGAATTGAGCCCAGCTGTGTGAGCAGGACTTAGTGTTATTTCTGAAGCAATTACTTCGATGACAATCTTTGGTTCAAACCACACATCCATCTGTTCCATCCTCGTGTCGACTCTCGGAGATTTGTGTCCGATACGCAAACTTTCAAGGCTATTATAGAAGCTTTCAAGATGCTGGTCAGTAAACCCAGTTCCAACCTTGCTCACGCTTCTGAAAAGATCCTCTTTTTCGTCATATGCTGCCAATAAAAGGGCACCGTATTTCCCCACCCTTCTTCCTCTTCCATACAAGGCGCCCACTATTACTAAATCGAGGGTATCTGCCAACTCGCTTCGATATTCACGTTTTACCTTCATCCAGAGGTATTCTCTGCTACCGGCTCGATACACGCTCTTCAGGTGTTTAAGCATTATACCCTCGCATCCCGCATTTATGGCCGAATCCATAAATTTCTGAATCTCTTTTTTATTGCTTGACATAATTTGCGGTATCAGTTGTATCCTGTTTGCACCAGTATCATTTGAACCATGTCGTATGCTATCTTTTACTTCCTTGGGGACCAGTCTCAAATCATCTTTACGCGCGAGCAATTTCTCTTGTTGCATTTTGGAGCCGACTCTTTCTGTCGTTATATTAGTTGCTCTCCTTTCCAGTGGAAGGCTTGCTGTGGCCCCCTCTACAGTAACCAATTTTTCTCCGCGTCCTCTTTTCTTACTTGTTCTCTTTCCCTTAATATTAGAACTTGTTTTACCATTGCCTACGTCACACTTATCATCAGTACCCGCAATCTCAACAAGCTCTCCTAATATATGTCGCCGTTCTTTGTAAGGGGAGCTAGTAACTGATTTAGAATTGTTGAACAAGACATCAAATATATTGACTACTACGGGGTAGACTCTTCATTGCTTCTTCAACACCATACTTCCTCCTTCGATGCATAAGCTCTTGGAATGGGAGAAATTCAGAAGTACTTGGATCAATAGCGACGATTTCCCCCTCTAGTATCACTTTCTTTAGAGTATCCATTTTTCTAACAGCCTTCACCACATCTGGGTAGTGGTTTGTAATATTTTCAAGCCGCCTCGAAAAAGCTCTACTCTTTCGTTATCTTTAGCAATGCCGGCCTTATCCTTACCTTTGTGTATCTGAACTCTCTCCCCATCAAGTTTGTATTCGGCGCCTGCGATTCCGTCCATTCTACCCAGCCCCTCTTCAATGGAAGATGCCCTTTCGGCAAGCATTGGTCTAATCGGTTTAAAAAGAGTTATCTGTATTGAGCGAATAGCTTCGATTCCATTTGAGGCCAATTCTCTTGCAATTAGCCCAAGGTCCCCAGAAACATTATAAGCATTCTCTAATAAGGAACGGTTTGACTTATCGTTGGTAAATGCTATTGATAACGAATCTAAAACAGTAAAGTCAGCTATCCCTAATCTCAATGTTCCCATAAGAAACTTCATAATGTATCTTGCTTCCCGTGAAGTAGTTTCATTGAGCAGACTGCTAACAAGTCTCAGCTTAGTTTCTTGTGAGCCTGAACCTGTAGCCCTTGCTATCTTCAACAAAGTTGTGAATACCCTTTCGACAGTCATCTCTTGAGAGAATAAGGTGTTTTGATTTTTTGTTTCCATTGTCTCTGCAGCCGTATCACCTAAGTCTCCCTTTTTCTGATAAATAGTCACTATATCTGAAACACCCTTCCCAGATGACTGAGCAAGGGCCCGAATGGCCATCTTTTCTGCCAGGCCCAATTCTATGCCTTCGTAGGGTGGTCCTAGTCTCCCTTGAATTAAGTAAATAACCTTGTCTATAATTTCATTATTAGTTTCTCTTAGTAATGTAACAAGATGATCTGTAAGAAGTAATCTACTTTTGGTTTCTTCCATCTTTTCAAAAGTGTCAACTAGTTTGGAGAGAAGCAACGTGTATTTTACAAATTCTCTATGGGGAGAATCTGACTTAAATCTATTAGCATTAGGTTCTGGATCCAATACAATCATATTCGCAGAGGCAGGTTACCGATTACTTCTTAATTTCCAGAGGTTTACCGACAAGTAAAGGAGAACTTCTACGGGAAAATTATTCTCGCAATATTTACGATGTTTTTATCGCCTTTGGCATCATTGCAAGTATGTTTCCAGAAGAATTCCATTACCACAAGAATTAGTATATGCCTGCAAAAGTAGTTGTATGCCTGTATAACCATCATTATTTTGTTTGTATCCGGCGACCCGAAGATTATCAACGGAAAATTGATTGTCTAGAGAGAAAACGACGATCACTCCTAATGCAATCCCCATAAAACCCAAGGTTAATGCATTCACCGTATTATTTCCCCGCACCAATCATTACTGATTTTCTTAGTTTATGTGTTTTGTGAGGAATAATGATTGAGTTTTAAATTGATTTGTTTACGAATGCCCCATCTAACCTTTAAGTTCTTAATCAAAAATTTGTAGAGATAGTGGAATTAATTCAAAAATGGTTTATCTTGAATAGCTCACGATGTAATGGTCATAGAATTACACTCAATACAGTTACCATGATGAGTACCATGTACTGAGACTGACAACTTGCGACGGTATTAATACAATAGCCCAAATAACAACAAAGATCCTCATTACGGTAATTATCGCCGCGACCACGGTCTGATAAACTTTGGATACTACTTACTTAGTCCAAATAGAACGACGGTCAGTATATAGATCGTATATGGCCACAGAGTGCCTACGAAGCAAAAATAAGTATGACGGGAATGACTTTGTTATTACAAGATCCATTCGTTTACAGATGCGGTGGCGAGACCAAATCTTACATTGAAGGCGTATTGGTTCACAGAGTAAGCTTCCGCAGCTACTTTCTGAATTAAATTCAGGTGTACCCTCGATGCCTATGCGGCAGTGCTATCTCTTGAGGAGATTCCCGTCAGGGAAAGATTTTTGGTAGTTCCGGGAATCCTGGAATTTTAGGAAATTGGAATAAAGGCGGATTGGTTTCTTTCGGCTTTTGTTCTGGATCTTGTTCTTGTTGGGATGAAGCGGCTATTAACTGCGGCGAGCCTGAAGGCCTTTCTTCAAGAGTGACAATTACATCGACGGTTTTGCCCTCCCGGTTGACTGCTAGCACTACTTTGTCTCCCACCTTCTTATTCTCATCGAGATGAGAAATCACATCGTCCATTGACTTGACCGGCTGACCATCTATTTTGGTTACTATATCACCGCCACTCACAAGCTCCGCGCTACCTCCAAAGCCTTCTTTAACTATTTCACCTCTTATCCCCGCTTTATCTGCTGGACTGTTATCTACAACGGATACTACAGCCGCACCCTTGTAATTTCTTGTCAGTCCTAAGCTTTCGGCAATAACTGGGGACAAGTCTTTGGCTGTAAATCCTAGCCACGGATGTACATAGCTACCTTTCTCAACGAGCACAGGGACTTCCTTCGACAGCATATTTGATGGGATTGCAAAACCTACTCCTGAGTAAACTCCTGTGTTTGAATATATGGCTGTATTCATACCCACCACTTCGCCATTCATATTAAGCAAAGGTCCTCCTGAGTTACCAGGGTTGATTGCAGCATCTGTTTGTATTGTGTTCGCAATCGAATATCCAGTTATATCATTGGGTAACAATCGACCGATCTGGCTTATCACACCCGTTGTCAAGGTCCCACTCAACCCAAAGGGGTTACCAATTGCGATAATCTGCTCCCCAACCTGTATCTCTGAGGAATTTGCAATTTTTAGTGGAACTACTCCTTTTCTAAAAAATTCAGGATCCGTAATTTGCAAGATCCCTATATCCGAGTAAGGATCCTTTCCAACAACCTTTGCAGTGTATGTGTCACCATCTACAAATGTAACATCCACCTCCTCAACATCAGAAACCACATGATGATTTGTTATTATACGTCCATCATGATCGTAAACAAAACCAGATCCAAGCGCTACATTGTTCTGAGGAATTTCTCTTCCATTAATTATGACAACTTCATTGGATCCGGGCCTGGTACCTGTTATTTGTACGACAGAATTCTCGGTTTTCTTGAAGATTTCAGGTAGCGATATCTGCGATTGAAGACTTCCTGTAGTTAGAATTTTGGTTCCTTCATTTGAGTTAGATTTCTGCTGCTGAACCCTCAGCACAGGGGAGTCTAATGATGACGCAGCCGGAGGCAGCATATGATGGTGATTGCGCTGGCTCAGTAGTCGAGAGAGCAGATAAGGTACTGCCGACTAAAAGTGAGATTGATGGAATGAGGTTCCATGTGCCTGCAAAGTATGCACCTACTACGAGAAATAAGACAATAATCCAAAAATATCTGGACACATAGCAAATATTGACACACGATTATTTATATATTGACATTTGGGTCACATTCTAATTAAATTAATGTCAGGAACTAATGCCCATTAATCAAGTTGAAGAAATCTCTTTACGCTGATCGTCTGAAATTGTAGATAGTGATGAATTTAAATCGTCCGCAGGGCCTACTAGACGAATTTGTTCCAGCAGTAGCAATCCTTTCTCTTCAGATATTATATAATGATAATACATTGGGGGATCATCATTAGATGTGGATTGTTCTGAGTTCAACTTGGTAAAAACTCCTTCATAGTTAGCCGTGCCAGTCGAATGCGCTTGATTCAGTTCGGAATTGTAAATATTTTCAATCGGAATGGTTTTTCCCTTCTGCATCTCACTGACGAGAGATGAGCTACCTGGCACACCTTCGTCGAAACCAGCGTATGTTCTACTGCTGGTGGTACTCTGCGAATTTATGATAGTAATAGAACCAATGAACACAAATGTAAAAACAAAAATTGTGCTAAGTATTCGTCTTTGTAGTAACCTACGCCATAGATTTATTCCATTAAGCCTTTTCAAATCTGGTTCGTAAGAGTTAATACGCTTGTTGTTTTGTTTTAAGGGAATGGAATGGTTCTGCTGAATCTCATTTTCCATTATTCTGTTTGCATTGTATTGCTCCGAATCATCCTCGAGTAATTCGAATGCTGTTCTTCTCATATGTCGGTTTAAAGAGACGTATAATTCAGAGGAGCAATCGGTCAAGCTCAAAAATGACAATAATTGGAGTCTCGATACTGCATCAGCGACGAGCGATTTAGAGTGGTCAGGAAAGCCCTCAATTAAGGTTGATAATTTGATAGGACCACAATGTTTGTACAGAATTCGTAGCACTGCTGTCTCTTCAGATCTCATTCGTCTACAATTTTGGTTTGTATAGAAATATATACCTATTGACACAGTTGTCATTTACATTGTAATTCTTGGCACGTTAATTTTTCTGTTCTGTCAACGAAACAGACAAATATGACAGCATCATTAGTAGTAAATTATGCACATGGACCAAACTACAGCAGAGACCAACGACGATTATGGAGTTTTGTCCAGAATATTCAGTTCAAGGGCAGTGGCTCAGATTCTTGATTTCTTTTTTGATCACAAGGAGTTCGACTATTCTGCAAATGAGATTGCGAAGAAGACAGGTTTATCATTCAGAACCATTTTTCGAGAAATTCCTGACCTTGAGGATAGGCAACTTATATTCAATACCAGAAGAATAGGCAAGGTTAATATGTACAAACTAAACCTAGACCTTGGCGCAGTTGCTTCCCTAGAGAAATTTTCATTGCAAATGTCGCAATTTGCAAACAGGAGAGAAAAATCAGTAAAGGCACGATTGAGTGAAAGGGAAGACCCACTATTACATGATATAGACACTTTGTCAGATAATTTGGTGCATCATACTAAATAATGACCTTAAATGAACCTGTATTTGGTAAAATCGCCAGTACATGATTCATGCCTTAGGTGACAATGTTGTCCAGGTTTATTGATTCAAGCTTTTAGAATTATTACAGCGTTAAAAAATATGATTTTTGGGGTTTAAGTCGTAGAATGACTACGGTTCAATCGGCATTCTCTATGTAAAGCTTGTCACCTATCTTGTATTGAATTTCGCTAATGTAAAACGCTTTGTCGATAACTGGCGTTGAAAGATTTGCCCCACAGACAGGGACGCTTGAAAACGATTCCTCCTGCTCCTCCTCATTTTCTTGTTCTAGTTGTTGGGTACTCAAGCATTCAACATACGTATTCGTGACTTTTAAATTCGATCCTCTTTATTTTGCAATTACAAGTGCATTTTATCAGGTTTTATATGATAATTTCACCTTCGCAAGCCAAAACATAGAAATCATTACGTTAAGAATTTTAGAGATGCGAGATCAAGGTTGCTGGTTTAACTAATCTGAGATTACTGTTAGACAGAGGTGTTTATTGAACGTTCCATCAAAACAGTAATTATAATAATGAGATCAATTTGGGAAAAGGAGAAATTCTCCGACTATAGTCAAATCAATAAAATTTTCCTAGAATTGATTCAAGGATCTATTGTAGTGTTTGGTTCTAGAGCGAGGAGAATACCCAATGACATTCATACTTGTAACTCTTAACGATATCTGGTACGAGATCACTGAACAAATCCTTTTCCTGAACCCAGAATAATAGGCCCCGGCAGATTAACTCGAATTGAAATAAAAGGCGATTTTCCACTCAGAAAAGTTATATGGCCATGATAGACAGGAAGTATCTGACTCTCCCAGATGCTTAACTTTATGAAGCCAATCTCACTTAGAGGTTTTACTATCGTTGGGATCATTTTGGCTTTAACATTTATTTTTTTCTTAAATCTTTTACAAAGAGATAATTCATTCCTCGCTTACGGACATTTTTTTGGAGAGAACATAACACGTGATGGATATCAAGTTGTATTTCAGCCATTTCCATTTGCTCCCATGGCCGGGGACAATACAACCTTAAACTTTAGTATTCTTGACGAAGAGAACTTGAACATACACAACATTTTTTCGGCATTAGTAATTACGGATAAGGAATCTAATGAGACTATAGCCCAAATTCCATACAAGCAATACATGTACAGCGACATAACAATACCTTACAAATTTACTAACAATTCTGAGTACTTGGTCACTCTGGAAACAAGAATTATTGGTGATTCAAAATATCAAGCACAACCGTTGACTGCAACATTTGACCTAATCGTTGGGGACCAGACAGCGGTATATTTCAAAATGATAATGGTATATTTTGTCACTCCCGTTTGCGCAGCGATTATTATTGCTATCTTGATTTACGAGCTTCATTGGAAACGAAAAAAAGCCAGAAAGGGCAGACCAACTGCTACGTGACCTTTTGAATTGTATGAATTTATGAATTTATTATCACAAATTTATCCTACCTAGCAACCTGCAACGCAATTGCATGATCCAGTGAATTCTTATGCTAATCCACTCGAAGTTATGACGATTTTGTATGTTCAAGTTGTCTTTAATGGATGGCAACAATTGAACCTCGATCGGTTCTCTTTTGGACATGTTTCGTATTCATTATTATCGCGAATAATAAGGACAAATGAAAAACATAGCAGTGATTGGCCCGTTGGGTAACCCATAGTATGTATAGCCTTAGACCAATACTACTAACTTAAGAATGATAATGTGGGGCTAACCACATTCATTCGTTACAGTTGTTTACAGGAAATTCTAAGATTGCCGCTTTATCCTTTAAGAAAATACATTTCCGATGCATATTCTAATTCTTGTCATACACACCATTGGTTTGGTGAATTGGTCCTAATTATCACTGGATTAATTGGAGAATCAATAGGGATTGGGTTTTTTTGCCTGCTGGGTTCAGGTGGGAGTACGGAACAATGTTTAGAGTATGAGATTCTGTCTCCACGGAGTGGGGCTAGAATGAATCAAATAAAGCCTTACAATACTATAAATTCCATTTTATCCTACAATTATGTATATTCATATGGTCGTTTATAGATTATTTTTCTGTTTTCTGCAGGGCCAAAGACCTTGGTCCCCATTTACAATCCTTCCTCTCTCTTTTCTAATATTATTGTCGTTGGTCACTTTACTAGTTTTTTTCCCAATGGCAGGCAATGTGTTAGGTCATGCTTTTGTTCTGGATAGCAGTCCCGCGCCTTCTGAGAGCTTGGAAAAACCCCCTGCGAAAGTCGAAATTGTTCTAAGCGAACCTGTAGACGATAGGTACAGCGAGGTCAGAGTCATAGGACCTGATGGGAACCAAATCGACAATAAGGATACGCAGCATTTTGAAGGGGACCAGAGCATACTTGGTGTAACCTTGCCTAAGAAAGGTCTCAAAGATGGAGTCTATACCGTGTCCACAAAGATGCTATCTCAAATAGATGGACATGTCACAGACGACGCGTTCGTATTCGGAGTCGGTAAATCAGCACCATTATCCTCAGCCGTAGGGCCAGGTCAGTCAGAGCAGGGTTCTACAAAAAAATCGGCTTTTGACCAGTTATCTGTGCCTGATGCTATAGCCAGATACCCTGCACTTGTGGGCCAAGTAATAGTAGTAGGATCTGCATTTGCATCACTCTGGCTATGGAAGCCATTTGCTAACCTGAACTGGGCTGGAAGTTCATATGATATGGGCGAGGGGTATGGCGATAGGAAGCAAAGAAGAACGCTCACTCAGACAACTTTTGACGATCTAAGACAATTCAGAAAACGCATAGACAAGCGATTGGTAAAGATGATGCTGATTGGTGCTGCCGTCGTAATCATAGCAGACTTTGGGATGATTTACGCCCTGGCTTACTCACTTAACATAGGGATGGTAGATGCAATAACTACTAAATTTGGAAGTATCTGGCTTGTGAGAACTTGTATATCATTCCTACTCCTTGCTATGATATTATTTGTTTACCTAAAAGTAGGCAGAAGGGCAACACAATCAAGAAAAAGCAATTCTGTGGAGAGTACAGGTACGAATCCCTTGGCAACAGGTGGGCTCATCTTGAAACGAGAGCTCGCGGTCATTATGATCATCGGCATTCTTACTCTCTTGACTACTTCTTTGATGGGTCACGGGGCTGCCATGACTACTGGAGCCCAGCTACCCATCACTATTGATTTTGTGCATAATTTGGCGGCCGCCATCTGGATTGGGGGTGTGATTTACCTTGCTTTGGTGGTAGTTCCTAGATTAAGACGTGATAATAAATTGGATGAACAAGTCAAATGCATTATTTTATGTATTACGATTCCCCGCTTCTCAACCTTACCTGTAGTAGTCTTGGGTATTATCGTTATAACTGGTCCATTCTTGCTTTACATCTTGGAAGATGATCTGAATTTGACGCTTGCTTCTCTTTACGGAAAGGCACTGCTTGCTAAATTAATAATTGCGGCGGTCATGCTAACACTCGGCGGGTATAACCAGAGAGTAATTCATAGAGACGCCCTGCGTGCTGTAACTGCAACTCAGGGACAGAATAAGCAGCCGGTAATTATTTCCCGGTCGGCGGAATCAAAAAAATCTCATTCAACTTCATTCTCTTCCTATTCCTCCTCCCCAGAATTGTGTTCAAGTGACAAAAAATATGTTACATCGCGGAATAAGCTCTTTCAGTTATTCCAGAAAATCATTCAAGGTAAACGCGAGAGGAGTCAGAATGAGCGTGATTATGATGACAAGAAGCAACATAGCGATGATATCTACAATGATATTCACATTGAAAAAGGTGAAAACTTGAAAGAATCAGATCATCATGCAGACGATTGGACAATACGTTCGGCAAAGGGATGGCCGAAAACTATTTCTCGTTTCAACCGGAGTATCAAGATCGAAGCTACTCTTGGAATTCTGTTGCTTGGCGCGGTCGCGGTCCTTACGAATACTGGTTTGCCGGCAAGCGAGTTTCAGGGCAGGCTTCTGCAGAGCGGTGAAGGCAGCCTACAGACAGATATTCAAAATCTTCTCACCACCACATCCGGCACCAATAACAATATCGGAGATCAAGGCATCGCTGGATATTCGGCCACACAATATCTTGACAATGCCACGGCGAAAATTAAGCTAACGATAGATCCTTTTGTAGTGGGAAACAACAATTTTAAAGTCGAATTTCTTGACCTGTTGGGCAATCCTATTGATATGCGTACAGTCAGGATTAAGATGACCCAAACTGAAGAAAATATTGGTCCTATCGAAATTCAAACAAACAAAATCTCAGAAGGGATATTTACCGCTAACGCATCGTTTGGCCTTGAAGGCCCATGGGATTTACTTGTAGAAGGTGTCAGGAATGAGACTAATGCGCTAAACTTCGTCGCTCACCTTTAATCTCTTTGTAAAGCCTGACCTGGATCAATTAGAGTACCGGGTGACCCAGATCGCGATGCCAGATAACAGAAGCCAGCCTCTCTATCCAATTTACGATTCTTCGCGTAACGCGATCTGGGTAGGTGACACTTCTCTAGGGTCTGGAAGAATATTCGAATATGATATTATTGATAATGAATACCGTGAACACAAAATCTACGGTACTAATATAATCACAACGTTGTCTTTAGACCAATCAAATGACATGATATGGTTTGTAGATCCTATTTCGAAAGTCTTGGGGCTATATGATCCTCAGACAAATAGTAGTCATCTATATAGCTTTCCCAATGATCGTATAGTTCCATCTTCGATTGCAGTACCGAGGTGCCGATTTTCCCATTAATGAAAATGCGAACTCTAGTACTGTTGTTGGAGATAGCTCACCCCTTAATGGAACTACCAATGGGAATCTTCCCGGGGGAGATACGGAAGCTCTAGACCGACTAGTCGATGGCCGATCCACGGTATGGATTACATCTCCTTCTACAGGTGAAGTTTTGATATTTGATCCTCAATCTCAAAACTTTACAAATTCTCTACCTTTACCGACCCCCAATTCGAATCCACTTGGAATCGCGGTAGATTCATCTACAGGACAAATCTGGATTACAGAGGGTATCGGAAAAATCGCCAATATCGATCCCGCAACCAACTTCACTATCAATGAATATGCCCCAGGGCCTCAAAGTGGTGGCGACGGAGGTGCTAGTGTAAGTGGTGGGATTGAAAATGACACTTTGAACAGCCCTACTGCCTTGTTAATAGATCCATACACGGGTAGTATTTACGTTTCCGAACATGATGGACATGTAGTTTCTGTATTCAATCCTGTATTCAAGACGTTCAGAGACTTTCCACCTCTCGCTGAAGATGCGTTGCCATTCGGTATGACGCTAGATAAAGATCGGAACCTGTGGGTGGCAGAGCACGTAACAAATAGAATGGCTGTAATCGATCCTTCAAATGGTAAGAATAAGGAAGTGACTATACCCTCCTCATCACCATTTGTACAGTATTTGACAACAGACAATGATGGAAGAGTGTGGTTTGCGGCACAGCGGGGAAATGCTATCGGATTCATTACGTCGAGTGTAAATCCGATGCTGACTACTGCGCCACAAGGATTATCTTCAACCTCCTTGTCATCGTCTCCATCTGGTCTTCCATCTCAAGAGGGGACTATGAATGAAGCAACTTACGCCCAGTCTAATGGAATGCAGTCTATATTTACACCCTTATTCAATATTGGATACGAGAATTTGCTAGGTCCACTTATTGCAATGGGAGTTGTTGCAAGCGCTGCCTTTTATGTGAATAGTATTGTCAGTCTAAAGACCAGTATCAGAAAAGTCAATGGACTGGTCACTTCCAGCAGTATCCATTCTAGTTCAAAGCACGACCTCTCTCAGAGCAAGAATAACATGTAGCAACTTATGCTACATGTAAAGTTAGAATACCTCGATGCACCCGGCACTATAATGTGTCGGGTCGAGCCTTTGTTGAACCTCAGACAATTCCACCGTCAAACTAGCAATTTTTCCGTCCAGGCCCAGCTTTATGTCTAGTTTGTCAATGCATCATCAACGAATCTTCTGAAGACGATCTCGGGATTCAGTGAGTTGGTTGCGGTTGCTATTCCGAGAACCATATTTCGCAGGTCATTTAGTCCCTTAGGACCAATTCCTATTTCTCATATCACTTTAGTGCCTACTCCAGATAATTTATGCTCAATTACCTGGAGTTTCTGCTCATCTCGCTCTTTATGGCAGACCTTAGTTCAGTAACCCTCTCTTCCAGGACACTTTTTTCCTGTCGAGAATTCTTGATCTTCACTAGTTCCTTGGCGATTTAATTGGGGGAGGTAAGTCCGAACCTATCTATACTATCTAATATGTTGGCAATCCTCGGAGTGTCTCAAAGAGATACATCATTTTTCCGGAGTCTCTGCTCAGTTTCCATATATCTCAAGATCAAATCGAATTAGACCCGATTGATCAAAGAGCTCAGAACACTCTTGTTATAACTTTTTCTTGCCTAGTTCTAATTTCACTAGATCGCCTTCTAAGGACCTCTCTTTTCGACTTGTTCTGAAATGAATTCCGGGAGCTTCGTCAGGGGCACTGATTCTTGTAGTTCTAATATCTGAATACAAACAGAAAATATCTTTTTTGGATCCTCATTATAAAAGTTGCACTTATCATATAAGCCAACCCTAAGCGGCATTACCTGATCTCGGGGGATGCGGGTGTTCATGAGCAATTTCTGAACCCGGTAGCCTTCGGTGCACTGAAGTGGAGTGACATTCTGAGTTTTTGCTAGTATTCAAAAATCTCTTATTGATTCGGATGTAGGTGCACCGATTCACCGATTTGATTTTTCCGCTCTGAAACCACATACGATACAGTTCCTGTAACCAGGTTGAGACTGTCGGCGATTCGGTCTCGCCGAATCCCAACGATCACAACCAAAGGCGTATTATTTCTGACTTTATTTCGTTTGTAATAGGATTACTTATTCTTATATAAGAATCCACTCATATATTGATGTAACACATTCCTCTATTTAAATCTTAGTTAACTTCGTCATTGTGACTGGTCAATTTCATAATCAATTTCGTCGTCAGATTAGTTGACATTATTTTTGGCACATCTGCTGGCTATTATGCAATAGGCAAATGAAAATTTTAATCAGGGAGGAAGAAGATTCGGTGGAGATTTACTTTGGGCAAGCCATGTCGATTTTGATTGAATTTTTTACAGATTACAAAATTCTAATATAGAATGCCAGTGAGATTTTCTACAACATTCTTATATACCCTCTATTTTATTCTACAGGATATGTCTAGAACAAGTTTGTTACTATCAACACTTCTGACAGCAATCATCCTGACGGGAGCAGCTGTAAGTGTTGTTGGCATCCCTATTGCATACGCACAGAATCAAACCGCTGGAACTCAAGAACAACAACCAGCAGCACAGCAGGAACAACAAGCTCAAGAATTTAGCGCTAATTTAACAGGTGACGCAGAAGTTCCACCAGTCACGACAAATGCCACTGGAAGTGCTGAATTCGACCTAAATGATGACGGGGACGAGATGTCGTATGATTTAGAAGCTGAAGATATAGAAGGAGTCCTCTTCGCACACATTCACCAAGGAAGTGACAGCGAAAATGGACCTATTGTTGTAACACTCTTCAACGCAAGCGAGCCAACCGATGAGGTTGATGGAACCCTAGAAAGTGGAGACTTTGCCGCAGAGGACTTTGAAGGACCTTTGCAAGGACAAAATATGACCGATCTAGTAGACGCAATTGAGAGCGGACAGGCATATGTAAATGTGCACACTGAAGCCAATCCACCAGGTGAGATTAGAGGTACTATCGAAGTTGCCCCCGCAGCTGCAAGTGACGATGGCGGCGAAGACGATGATGAGGGGAACGGCGATGATGACAATTAAGAAGCTCTAGTCAGCTGAAACCTCCTTTCTTTTCTTTGCTTTTATTCTCCTAATTCATTACTTCTGAGCAGATAATCTGTTCTAAAACTTGAATTTCGCTAGTCAATCGGTATGTGATTACGACGATAATTCCTACCATTTGAAGGGACAAAACGGAGCGGCAATTCCTACTGTATCAATCGCGTCCCTCGTGTCACACCATGGAACGAGATGGAAACTACCAAAGCAGAACATTTAGGTGACTCGATGTAGTTATACTCTGCTGAGTTAACCTTACAATCTGATATTTAGGCAGGTTTTATAAGATTGATTTGAGCAGAGTATTTTGTAATGCAATCCAGTGACAGCCTGTTGGGCAAGCAGGCCGAGTTATTCGAGAATCTTCCAAATGGAAGGGTCAAATGTACGGCTTGCGCCAGATATTGCGAAATACCTGAAGGAAAGTCAGGGTTATGCGGCATTAGAGGCGTTGCCAATAACAAGTTATTTTTGTATGTTTATGGAAAAGTCATCTCAGGACATATTGACCCTATAGAAAAGAAGCCGGTCACTCATTACAGGCCCGGTAGCGCTATATACTCAATTGCCACCACAGGGTGCAATTGGCTATGTAAGTATTGCCAGAACTATGATATTTCACAACGGCGTAAGATTGAAGGAGTTGACATGAGTCCATCACAGGTTGCTCAAACAGCACTGGAATACCGTGCCGATGGCATTGCATATACATATAATGAACCCTCCATATTCATCGAGTTTGCCAGAGATTGCGGAATCGAAGCACGAAAAAGAGGACTCTTTAATATCTTCGTTTCAAATGGGTTCGATACACCAGATTCAGTCAAACTAATGGACCAATTTCTCGATTGCATAACAGTCGACTTTAAGGGGAGTGGGAAGCAGGAATTTGTAAGACAGTACATTGGCATACCATCTGCGGAGCCTGTCTTTCAGACATTAAAGGACATACATGGAATGACCTCGATCCATACCGAGATAACCGATCTTATTGTCCCCCAGGTGGGTGATGACTTGGTAGCTGCTAGGAAACTTTGTAGGTTTGTCTATGATGAATTAGGGCCCGAAACCCCCATACACTTCCTGCGATTCCATCCCGACTACAAGATGATGGATTTCGGCTATACTCCCATTGAGACATTGGAAAAGCACCATTCTATAGCCAAGGAAGAAGGGCTAAGATATGTTTATCTGGGCAATGTTCCTGGGCATCCCTTAGAGCACACGTATTGTCCTGAATGCAATCACGTTGCAATAAAACGCTACGGATACGATATTTTGTCATGGAACCTCGACAAGACTAATTCATGCACAAATTGCGGATATCGAATATCAGTGACTGGGACGCTAAAGAAGAGCAGCAAAAGAGGAAGCAGTGTTTTTCGAATAATTCAATGATGGGACGTGATACTCATCCAAAACTTGCAATGACTTTCATGCTCTCTAGCCTTTGCAGCTACTACTACCAATACTACTACTGTTACTACTACTACTACTTTTCCGACTTCTGAATACCGTTGGACAGTCGGTGTACATCCATTATGAAATATGACACGTTCAACCTGAGAAGGTCTCATAAACGGGTATGAGAGGGTTTAACCTGCACTATGAAATGTAGGATTGGTTATTCTTGTCGAATTCTTTTATTAATTCAAACTTATGATCAAAGCTATTCTGAAGTGCTCCAAGCTCAGGGAATACCGACCACGGTTCATATCTTGCGATTATCGTTGCAGGATGGTTCTGTCCCAAGAAAGAGCTACATATTTCGTAGGTCATATTTCGGACACGAAACTCATCTGTAATGCCGAAGCTATGCAGATATTCATGGGTGAGAACCGTAAATAGATACGAATTATACTGTTCAGGAGTTTTGATTCCCTTGATGAGACTTAATATCCGCTTATTTACAATTATCATATTGGAGCCTAATACGTGGTAAGCTCCTAGATTGCCAGGTAGCCCTTGTAATACCAGACAGAGTCCTGCTCTATGCATCTTGAATTTTTGCTCAACTGTTTGTTTTACTAGTTCAAATGCATCGTCGAAGCCGCGTAAGTTCTGCAATTTATCCACATAGTATTCTTGACGTCTTTCAAAGTCTTCTTTTGTATTGTCGATATGGGTATCGACTGAATTTGAATTGTGCGATGAAGATGATGGTGGTACGCTAAATGATCGCGAAGATGGTGGGGCCTCACTTTCCCTAGACGGTCCTTCGAATTCTTCGTTATTTACTATCCCTTTATCTCCTCGAGATAGTATTCACATTTTGCCCTAATATAATTTTGGAGTGACCGGCAAATAGATTTATAACGAAAAGCAAGTATTCAAACTTTGGAATTTGCCGTTACGTGGCTTCTTTAAGTTTGACACATTAGGGTGATTAATTTAAACTAAAAAAAAAGATCGTAACCAGTTCCAGTTCTTTAAGCACGAATAAAAAAGCAGATAAAGCTTCTATTACTTGTTGCCAAAGCCTAGCATCTGGCCTAGCTGCTCTAATGGATTGCCTGTCTGATTGCCTGTCTGATTGCCTGTCTGATTGCCTGTCTGATTGCCGCTTGCATTGTCAACTGCCTGACCAACTTCCTGAGTCATATTCTGAGCCATCGCTGGTTGTACAAGTTGATATCCTACTGAGACAGTCAAGACGATCATCAATGCTGTTGCTATGGAGACTGTTATTTTGTTGTAGCTCTTTTCATTTGACATTGCTCCTATCAATATTTGAGGTATATTTTAAGCTTTTTACAGAATTATGTGAAGAGAGAAGTTACCAGCTAAAGAAGATAGAGCTGAGGTAGAAGTTCCTTTGTGCTGTTGCAAGATAATACTTATGAGTACCGACAATTTGAGCGTTACCCCAAATTAAGTGTAAGCCTTAATCTAACTAAAATAGGCGCCAAACAAGAAAAAACCAAGTAATCTCCGCGACAGGATTAGAAATAAAAGGTGGGTGAGCGTTCCTCCTGTGACTGATTTGTCTCCTCTTACTAGAGTTATTTTATTGTTAGTCGGTATTGTCTCCATCCTCTGCCGCCGTGGCGTTAAAGGAGTTCAGGCTTTGAAGGTCATTAACTAGGTTTGCCAAAGCCGGAAATGCATTGAGAGAGTACGTCACGATGAATGGCTCGTCGTCGCCGACCACTTCAACGGCATTACCTGTAAACGGAACTGTTGCAGAATTTCCTGAACCAACTTGTGCCAATGCATATGTCTTATTCCCGATATTCACAATGTCGCCAAGGTCGCCGAATTCTTCAGGGATTGCAGAAGTGTTTTCAAGTTCAACGTTATTCCATACGATTAAATCTACCGGTCTGCTAGCCTGAAACGTCAGAATACCTGACAATACAGCATTGTCATCTCTAGGAGGTACAATTACTGCGGACTGTGTATCTTCCCTTTGAGGCACGTCGCTTTGTGAAGACGAAATCTGTCCTTGTCGCAACATAGCCGCTGCTGCTGCCGCTCCTCCACCACCTGGTCCTGATTCATCTTGAGTGGCTGCCCCTGGGCTTGTTGAGGTAGCTGCTGCCGAAGACCCGGTCTGAGTTTCATTCCCCGAACGAACGGCCGACTCGAAAAATGTCTCTTGAGCGGGCTGTGCTAATGCTGGTAGGGTCACAGACTGGATCACCAATACCATCAAAGTGCCAAGTAAAGCTAACGGAACTGTCGACAAAAGTACCTTGATTTTGCTCTCTAACATGTTCTTCGAATAAAACCAGCTGAATTTAGGTCTTTCTTACGGTCTAGTAGGGTAAAATATTCCGTACATCACTTTTGAAGGGTTCATATCATTTCAGAAAACACCTCAACGAACTGCTGTTTATCCTAAATTCAAAATCTTGGGTTGTCGGCAAAATATTGATAATATATTGATAACATAGTACATCAATGAAAGCGTCGGTGGAAGTATCAGCGGGAATACAGGGGCTGTTCCAGTTGGGCTAAGTAGAACATGAAACCTTGAAGTTTTGTGATATGTTGGTGTGGAATCATTTGGACCAGATTTTTCAAGGTTATTTCGAGTGCAAGACTGAAGGAGATAAAAGAGCAATCAGACAGCGGTGACAGAATTCCTTACCCTTCCTATCTGTATCAGAAATGGTCTGGCTCTTGTACATTGTACAAGTGTCGAGGTAACAGTGCCGCAACCCAAAAGTGTGGCCGAGTTCATGTATAGCTTCTTTGACTAGGCGATTCTTGGAAGAGAGTTTGTAATCTGTTGTCACTACCATCACCAGACCAAGGTAACAGCCTTTGAAGATAGATTACTGCTACCCTTCCTCCGATGATGGCCTCTCCGAAGCAGTAATTATAATTCCCGAAGTATGCATCGAAATCACATACGGCCAACACTTTCGAGGCATTTGGTGCCTGCAGAATTCGCAGTAACCATGAAAGTAAATAGTCCGAATTGTATTGATTTCTCTTGCTGTCGAATAATTGACTAGGAATCTCGGTTATAGGCTTATTGATGATAACCATCTCCTTTTCAAATCCAAACACGGGTAGAAGTGCAGATATGATATATGGAATACTACCTAGGATTTTTTTTCCTCTCAACTCAATAGGTTGGATAATTAATTTCATCGGCCATCAACCCAGAAAATATCCTGAGGATTATGTCGACAGGTCAACAAGAGGAAGTAATTGCTTAGATAAATAAAGTTCACGCTCGTGTTCATTGGCAAACTGGCCTTTCATATCCGCACATGCCAGATGCAGTCCTTAGCCTTCGCTCGACTGTCTCTCAAGTAAGTATGGTTGAACTACGCATAATTAGTGGGAGTTAGAAAATGGTCTGGTGCAGGAAAAAGTCGACCTCAAGGTTGAAATGTTATATCTACTCTATCTAATTCCGAGATACTAGATTTACAGTAAGGGATGCTATTGCAATCGGACCTATCTCAGTACCCAAATAGGGACAGTTTATCTAAATATTGCTCTAAATAGTTTTTAATCTGGAGTTGATATTTATATCCTCGTTGTGCAATTTAATATCATGTATGGTAAATAGTCGTGCCGCTACTCTACTACTCTACTCTACTACTCTACTCTACTCTACTCTACTCTACTCTACTCTACTACTACTACTACAGTAACAATTCTCTGAACTTTTGGACTCGAACAAACAATATTCCTAATTTACACTAAAGATATGATTTAACGCAAATATTCTCTAGTGACAATGGTACTTCATGTACAACATAGTGCCAAGAAGGACAACGGCGGCTAGCAAGGTTGTTGCAATTGTTTTATACATATCGGCTATATATATGGCTGTGAATATGATCGGTCAAGGGGATATCCTTGCACAGGACAAGAGCACTTCGATCACTTGCACCGGTGCGGGACCTTGTGAAAAGACTGAATGTGTTAATGGGGATTGTGAAACTATCACTACAAATTCCTCGAATATATCCTCAACAAACGGATCAGATAAAAAGGAGTTAAGCGAGAAATCAATGGCTGATTCGCTTAAAGACAGGTTGAATATGCGGAGAGATTAGACTCGTTTGACCTTCATTAGTAACCATGACCATAGATAGAGTGGTATATCTCGATAGTGCTATATGCTTAGGAAAGATATCATATTATGCCATTACCTAATGCTTACAGTGTTAGAATGTACAACAATTTGAATTTGTGAAAAAATCTCTCAATACCCTGATTATTGAATCGTGCCATCGTGGCACGAACAAAACATGAAAAGAAATAAGATTCATGAGCAGAGTTTCATCTCCCCAAATCATTACACGCGACGCTTGCTCGGCCCCTTTATTCAACTACTTAAATATCTTGAATTACCTCTGTAATAGCACAAAGGTAGCCCATTGCCTGTTATCACAGAAACGGGGTTCTTTTCGTACGTATCGAGACTGATAATTGAAGATGCACGAGAATCATAGGATTACGTGAAGATCAATCCCCCAAAATTGGCTCTGTTTATACTAACACCCGAGCATGAAAAAATGGGGATTGATTTCGACGTCAAAAATATGCATACTTAGCATACTTAGCTATTGTCTGCCTGGGATAAACTGTTGTGGTTGGAAGGATAGGCAAGAAGCTGCCCAAGATCTTGCAAGGTTAGAGTTGTATTCGGCAACGGCAACTCACGTAACAGCATAAGACAGTTTACCCGAGCAGGGAATGCTCATTCCTTGCTTCTGGTAGGGCTCTTATTAGTCGATACTTGATTCGTGAACGGCTTGTAGCCAATAAACATCAGATACAATGTAGCAATTCTAACAGAGGCTATATCCAATGACTACTGCAGCAAGCTTACCATCTGATGAAGCAAGTTGGGGATGTGCATATTTACTTTCAATCTGGTGATGGTATTTGTAAGTACCATAAGCCTTTTCTAGCACCTATCAGTTCCTTAAATTATGGTTGGAGAAAAAACGACTTTACCTTTCGAAGTGGCTTACTCCGAAAAGCCTAGCAAGGAATCAAAAAGTATGAAAAGGCTTGCAGTAATCGTCAAACCAGAAAGCATTGATGGCCTGATAGCAGCCCTTAAAGAAGTGGGACTTGAAGCCACAATTTATGATGTAAAGGGTGCAAGTAAAGACAAGCAAAGAGTAGCTTCAGGCAGAGGAAAGCGGCACTTTTGAGTTAGCGTACACCACAAGGAAAGTTGTTGCTACTGTGGTGAAGAGTCATGATGTCGACAGTGTTGTAGAAAGAATGAAAAGTGCCCTTGCAGGGGAAAAGGCAGTTGTCATGATTTCGCCAGTAGATGACCTTGTAATGCTTTAGGTATCATGTTGGTATCATTAACGGTCCGGAGTGATCCCTTAAGAAGGTAAAGATAACACTTTGTTAGGGATGAAGCAATTAGAACTATAGCAAGCCATGTTGATAAGACACAATTATCCATGTTAACTATTGGGTGGGAGGAATTTTAGTTCTAAAACCAAATTGGTTTCATATTCGGGTCAGCTTCTTTCAATTTAAATCAGTGATAAATTCTCCTAATTGAGTAGAGTAAGAGCCATGCTGCTAATTGTATAAGGATACAATCTATCTTCTAAAAGGTTAAATCTATAGGCAATAGGCTTAGCGATTTCATAACAAGATATCCTCTAGGAATCACCGCTCAGGTGCAAAAAAGGTTCGCTGTAACCGTAAAAAAAAGGATCTTTAGTTATTGTTTGCCTGTGGTAAACTGTTGTGCCTGAAATGATGGATATGACGATGCCCACGATCTTGCAAGGTTAGAGTTGTATTCGGCAGCGGCTTCGACCGTCCTGCTAAAATTTTTCACGTTTTCTCTTAATACATTTAATGCATTGATTGTTAGCTGGTTGTTGATGTCTGCCACACTAATGAAGTTATTCGTAATATCATCTGATTGTTTTACCAATCCCTGAACATATGGTGCTGCCGCCTCTGGAACAGCGAAGGTGCTAAAATTATTGCTGCTGGTTAATAACTGCTTTTGAACTGAAAATGTTCTCTGAATGGCGTTTCTGAGTGCGTCTATATACTCCTGCTGTAAATTCGAAATTGCTTGTGCGTATTGTGGTTGAACCCTTGAAGACTCATTCACTAATTTTGTGACATTTTCACTTGTGGCATCTACTATCTGAGATACGTTGATTGATGCATTTGTGGTAGTTGTCGTGCTGTCTTTTGATTTCTTATTTTCTGATGACATGTTTGACACCTTTCTTTAGCCATTCACCTATATATACATTGGTATCAAATGGTATGTATAACCAGCCATAGGCATTAAAATACTCGACAACCTCCGTCATTGACCAACAGCGTTACGTAATAACGAATTTTCAGACGTTCACAATTCAAAGCGATGAAAAAGCGATGAATTTTTTCTAATTAATTCTTATCATGAACCAAATTCGAGTGATCATAACGTAAATCGAGTAAGAGAAGGCGCACACTTTATCCGTCAGTTTTGTTGCCTATTCCATCTTAAGGTAGCCGAAACGCTAGTTCCAAACAGGGGCAATCATAAACTCAGATATTTGAATATTTACAAGGCACAAACAAAAATGCAAGCAGCAAAGCATTAACGAATGAAATCGATGCGAATATAGTACAGAGCTACGATCGCACTAATCACCCAAGCCACAAGTAGCAGAATGATCAATAGCTTACTCCTATCTTGCATTTTAGTACTCAACTCAAAAGCAACACCGTAATCATTCAATTAAACTTATTGAAGAAGACAGTACTATTATTCCGAATTGATACAGTTATATTGAAATCATATAGAGAAAGGAGCTAGTAGATAGTTCATTAAAATACAGACATGCGTTTTTTAAACAGTAAGTATACATATAAAGTGAATACAGGAAGGCGATACACATCAACGTCCTAGAATATTTGAAAATATCAAAGGAAATAGATAGAAGGGGATTTTTCATCCGCTGTTTGCTAATTGGGGCTGTATCGGTAGTTCTTGTGCTCAAGGTATACCTCTTGTTGTTCGTAATGGACTTCGTTCTAGGACTATATACTTTCTTTTCAAGCTTTATCTTATTGAATATTCTGCTCTTCTCGTACCTAAGTTATCGCGACCCAAATTTTGAACTACCCAAAGCATTAAAAGACAACCATGCAATTATGGAAAACTCTCCTTTCTTCTCGATTGTAGTTCCTGTGAAGAACGAGGAAGAAAATATTAGGAATTGTGTGGAATCATGTATAAATCAGACCTATAAGAATAGAGAAGTAATAATTGTAAATGATGGAAGTACTGATGAGACGCCGAAAATCCTTGATTCCATCAAGAGAGAAAACTCACAGATGAAAAATTTTTACATTCTTCATATCAATAAAAGTGTAGGCAAAAAAAGAGCAGTTGAAGCTGCAAGTCAGATTGCAAGGGGAGACATTTATGCGTTTATGGACAGTGATTGTGACATGGATCGTGATGCTGTTGAGATCGCAGCCAAGGTCTTTATGGCTGATAAGAACCTGGGTGCGCTTACGGGGCATGTAACTGTCAGAAATGCAACCAAAGGTAACGTTTATGAAAAGATGCAGGCAGTGTATGCTGATGCAGCCTGCAGAGGTTTTAAGGGTGCGGAAAGCACTTTTGATTCTGTTACCTGTTGCTCAGGGGCTCTCAGCTTTTATAAGCGAGAATGCGTTCAGGATTTCATTCATGAATGGGCACATGATAAATTCCTTGGTATGGATTTCAAATTCTGTACTGATCGAAGAATGACCGCATATGTTCTCACTACTCCCAGAAAGAAACTCGAGTCCCCAATAAGCTTAGTTGGACCTAGCGGTGTTAGTTCAACGAACAGAGTTGGACTACTACACAACAACGACTACAGAGGTGGACGACCATTAGTATATCCTGATAGGTCATATGAGGACTATTCTAACTCAATTTATTCGCCTACATCCACAGCATGCCCTACCACAGGAGACGGGAACGGGAAGCCTTCTTCCGATAATGGTTATTGGAACGTCAAATATAGCTATAGTATCAAAGTTCATGTGGGTGTTCCGAACACGATGCAAGCACTGGTAAAGCAGCAGATTAGATGGAAAAAGAGCTTTATCAGAAGTCTCTCCACCACTGGAGGAAACTATTGGAAGAGACCGGCTTATATTGCCATGATTTACTACATAATGACGGTGATGAAGTTCATACGTCCATATGTGGTATTTCATGCAGTATTTATGTTGCCATTCGTAGGTGAGTGAAGCTCTACTCTTTTGTGGTTGGGAGGTATAATGTTCACTGCCATGATTTACGGGGTAGATTATAAGATTAGAAATCCAGATAACAAACTTTGGTTGTATAGACCTGCTTTTACCCTTCTCACAACCTTTGTTTATACATGGTTGTTGCCTGTGGCCATGATTAACATTCGAAGCAAATCATGGAGATGAAAAGGAACATTATCGCTACAGAAATTCCAAGACTAGGTTGAAATTTAATCTTTTCACAATGCTTTTTAAATTATGGATAGACCCTCACTCCAGCCGGCCTCTTCAGTCACAAAATACTAATAATGTAGATTAGCGAAAAACAAATGCATTTTCTGATCTGGTTCTGTTACAATGTCGTACAATGCTTCTTCAGACTGCAGCAACTAAGCGTCATACTAAGATTAGGAAGAAAGTCAGAGAATCAAAGCAGCCTTGTTATAGAAGATTTAGCTATAATTTACATGAGTTTAAAATAAGTATATATGTTCACTATATCAAATTAGAATAAGATGCCTAAACAGCTAAGACACAGATTGAGATCAGAGATAATGTCATCCATCCTTCAAGTCACCAATGGCAACACAGCCAGAGTGACCGAGATACAATACAAAACATATCTTTCCTACAACATTCTGAAGGAATATCTTGTTCACCTGCTCGAAAATGATTTGGTAGAGTATATAGAAGGGGAAAGAATGTTCAAAACTACACCTAAAGGCATGCAATTTCTACAGGTCTATAATAGAATGGACGAACTGTTTGTATCAACACCTATGCCAAATAGGGAGTAAAATAATTCATTCATATCCAAATATTATTTTGTTAAACCCGTTCATCTATTACGTTATACCTGAATATTGATCATGTGATATCCTGTTGAACCCTCTGGAAAAGGCTCTTTGACCTCAGACGTCTGAACCTTTCCGGCTTTATCAGTAGTTCTTACAATTAATTTGTATTCCTTTGACTGAACTTCAGGTAGATTCAATTCTGTTGCCCACATAACCCACGAATATAGCGACAATGGTTCCTTGATAGACGCTTCTTTCCAAGTAGCTCCATTGTCAATGCTTACTTGAACTTTCGATATTCCTCTCGTTCCTGCGAAGGCTATGCCTCCTACAGTGATAGCTCTCCCAGGAGGAGAAGAGGAAGAAGAATTAGAGCTATTACTTGAACCGGCAAGACTGGAACCAGCAGGCAAGAAACCTCTGAACCTGGTCTTTATCGGTGCGTCACCAGGTATCACTATTGATGATAAAGTGTTGATTCTTGCAGTATTACTCCAACCTTTGCGCTGCCAGAATCCTTCATAGACATAATCAACAATCTCAATCTCAGTTATCCATTTGGCATTCATCATTCCATAAATGTTAGGAACGATAGCTCTAACGGGAAACCCGTGTGCAGGAGTGAGCGTCGCTCTATTCATCTCGTATGCCAAAATTGTACCGTCTTCGAGACCTTTCTCTATGGGAATCCCTACATCATATCCGTCAAAGCACCTAAAAACAATATATTCAGCTCCTTGATTTATTTGAGCCTGCTCGAGAAGATTTTTTAGCGGTACCCCTTTCCATATCGCGTTGCTAATCAGATCTCCACCTACCTTATTGCTTACGCACCCTAGGGTGGAGAATTGTTCCACTGAAGGCATTGCTCTCAATCCTTCATAGGTTAGTTCGATTGGATTATTGACTAATCCTTTTACATTCAGCCTCCATGTCTGCGCATTGACTGTTGGAACTACGGGACTGATGTCAATCCGGTAGAACAGTTCAGTCGGAGTCACTTCATATTTAAGAAGAGGTGAGAGCACAGGATTTTCAAAGCCTGCTGGAGCAGAACTAGACTGGGATGCCGGCAAAACTGGCACAACAGGTTGTGCTGCTTGTTGTTGGGTTGAAAATAGTAGGCGATTGGTTCCAAAATAGAGAATCGGTAAGGCAACTACCGATACAGCTGCAGAGCGGAGGAACATCCTTCGATTTATCTTTACATCTTCTTTCAGTAACTTTGGTTTAACACCCCCGCTCATGTCCGTACCAACTTGTTTTTTGTGGGCAAGATTTGATACTGTAGGCCAATGTAGTGAGATCTTTTGATAAAGTCCTGGCAAGACAAACCCAAATGCGATATTAGGTGGAATAAGGTAAAGGATTAAGTCATTTAAGGAGACAGGTCCTGCAGACGCCTCGGTTAAGGCTAGGAGAACTGAAGTTATAATCAACAATAGCACATAAGCTATAACAAATGACTGTAGTGCTTTTCCCAAATAATTTTTCCAGGGGAGTCTATCGTATAGTCTCCCTACTAGTATGCCGATTAGTCCGTATACAATCATGTTAGCAAAGGTAGCACCAATGAAGGAAGAATATTTGGCCAGAGGACCAAGGGTCTGAACAGCTTGCGACTCGACTTCTCCAGGTGTGAGAGAGAATAGGGTCAATGAAGCAATCTCTGGAACGAACAACCCTCCCGCAAATAATCGAAGAAGTAGCGATATAGCAACAGCAATCGTCCCAGCCACAAAACCTCCTACAAAAAATGATTTGGAAGAAATTCGGACAGTTGTCAATGCTGATCTGTCACAATTTTTCCTCGTTTTGTACGATTTAAGCCTTTTTCCAAATCCGTATAGGATTCGAACTAAAAATGAAGGATCGCACCCAAATGCAATCTCAACACATATGCAGATACAACTGAGTTCTAATACCGTACATGCTTCCATTTCCATTGTTAATTCTTATATCTTTATTGAACGTATTAAGATTGAATGTAAATGTCCATCTTTGCCGCTTTAGTCGGAATCATGGCTTGGTGTCTCTCCACCTACAGTCTTGAATTGATGATATTCATTCATCCTGCGACCTACGTCGACGCTTCGGTTGATGAACAAAAATACTGGGCAGGGCTTGAAGGTGAATTCGAGAAACCGAAGGTGGAAACATCTGCATCAGGTATGGCAGTTTTTAAGAGCACACAAGACAGTATGTGGTATTTGGTTAATGTTACCGGTATTGACAAAGTTACTTCTACTCACATTCACAGCGGAGAAATAGGAGAGAATGGGCCAATAATAGCCTTGCTGTTTGATACTACGAATGATACTGTGACAGGGGATATAAATGGCACACTCACTCAAGGCAACGTAACAGGAGACATGCTGATAAGCTCGTCTGGTGCTACACAACTACCTGAGCTTGCATTAGCAATGAAGAACGGTACAGTATACGTTGATTTACATACAGTCGAATACCCAGACGGAGAAATCCGAGGGCAGATAATGTCTGCCAATTCAACTCATGCAGAGCTAATGATGAGCTGACCAGTATTAGCAAGTTCTGTCCAAAGATACCATGCAGCTCCTGGAAAAAATAGATAAACTACCATCTGAACCTGGAAGGTTAAACACTATCTGAATATGGGCAGGTTAAACTAAACTTGCTTGAGGCCAACGATCAATGTTATATATAGCGATCTGGGTACCCTACCTTTTTTACGGCACAATCATTAAAGATGATTATTGCTTCAGAAGAGCCGTACTAGGTACTCATGAAAAAGTCTACGGGAATAACCTACCGAATCACTTGTCACAGTGATGATACTGTAAAAAAACTATGAGGTGATACCTCAGTGAGGATCATTCAGGAGTTTCACCCATTGGATTTCAGTAATGTCCATTTTCCAATATCAAAATTATTCGGCCACAAGCACAGTTTCATATACTAAGGTAAGAGGTTTTGATGATGAGATGATCGATTCTTACTGTCATAGGATAGCTCAAATAGGAGGAGATAGTCACCAGCAGCTGGCACATTGACCTTTAACGAATTCTTATCCACCGTTGGATCTTCTAATGTCTCGTCGTAAAGAATTGGAACTTCCGCTATCTTGGGTCCTATAGTTGTTATTTCTGCAAGTGTCCCGTTCTTGTCAACGGAAGCTTGAATAATTTCTGCCTTCATATGGTCAGGAAAACTACCACTGCTTACCTCTATTCCAAGTGACTCGTTCTGTTGAATATCTAACATGTTAAGTGCGACAGTTCTACCGGTTCCCCTTGAAAAATTCCCAAGGAAGTAGTTTTCAGAGAGCACACCGAGTAACTCTGTTCCTTTGTCTGTTATCCAAGACAAATTACCCTCTGTTGCACTTACTACTGTCTCATTCTTCAATAGGTCAACACTGGGTATTGTTAGCCCGGTCAAATTATTATAAGGGATACTGGCATAACTTGTTGAATCGAGTACACAGTTGCATTCACCGGAAGATACAGTTTGTGCATCACCAGATTGAATATGATACGAAGACGATGCAAAGAGCGCTATAGTCAGTGATGTCAACACAGACATCAGCATACCAACTATCAAATTCATATCCTATTCAGAAATTCCTGTCATATATATAAATAAGAAATTCACTCCAGAGCAAAATTGAGCACTGGTGTTAATCTCAAATCGCATGATTTTGAAATGAAGCAGGTAGAATTGAGAAATTGCAAAGGTACTTGCACGCTTATCCTAATTTTTTCTACAAGCATTCGCGTGCAAGATTGATTCTCAACCACTCAAGCGGCGAGCATGGATGTGCCACCCATGCAAATTGCTTTATGCTTAATTCAAATGGGATGGATTTTGTAAATTGCTCCTTGCCCGAAGGAAAGGACATATAGATTACCATCTGGACCTACTGCAAGATCAGATATTGCGCCAAACTCTGAGCCAAATATTAATTGATTCACTTCGGCATCTGTCTCAGCTACTTTGTCCGCAATGGGTCCTTCCAGAACAAGATCTGTCCTATTTTCATTCAAATTGAAATCGTAAATCCTTCCAAAATGAACATCTGCTACAAGCATATCATTTTCATATGTCACACCAAGTTTGTCTGAATCAAAAAACAAGACTTTTGTAGGTCCTACTGTGTCAACCCATGTGAATTCTGGATCCCGGTAAACTCCCTTTCCCCCAAAGTTGACTAGCTGCTGGTAGTCAAAATCAGCCGGCGCCTTACCTTGAATCTGCAAGCCAGCCACTATTAAAGCCTGGCTCAACAAGATTGATTTCATCATTTGACCCAGGCCCATTTTCAGTATCCCAAAGGTTGCCTGTTAAAGGATCAAAGTCAATACCGAAACTATTTCTGATGCCATACGCGAAATATTTGTTGCTAGGAACCTGTTCTCCAATGATACTCTTTACTGGTTTTCCATCTTGAGTTATCCTAAGAATGCCTCCTGTTCCATCTGGCTTGCCGCCATCATGAACATTTTGCGCTTCAGTGGTGTGACCGTCAACGTCTCCAATTGCAACATACAGGTTGTTATCTGGGCCAATAGCGATGGACCTCCGTTATGTCGAGGTCCAGGTATGGCTGGAAGATCCAGGAGAAGTTTTGGGTTCACTAGTTTATTGTCAGCCAGTTCGAATCTATAGACTCTGATTACCATGGGGTATATTGTCTTGTGGTGACACCGCCTCAGTGTAATACAAGAAATACATATGGTCCGCTTGGGGTAGTAAGATTATTGTAACCAACATTGGTCTGATTTGTAGCATTTGAAACTGCAATACCTAGCATCCCTCTCTCTACTTCGGATGCAACATTGACTCGTAGCAGAGGGTCAGCTAACATTGCGCCATTTACAATCCTATTTACGGTTCCTTTCGATTTCTCCAGCACTAAAAAATCATCTGGTCCCAATAATGCCATATTTGTTGGGAACTCTAATCCCTTGAAGACTAGGTCTGCTTTGAGGGTAGGATTAGTAACGTTAGGAGCACCTGATCCGCCAGAAAAGTTTGAACCTGGGATTTCCGGATCTCCTGCTGTGGCAATCTGGGCATAGAGGGAATGTGTAACAGTTGGGATGGTTAAAATGAGAACACCAATCAAAATTAACGCGGATGACCTGAGACTCGATTGACCTATCACAGCCAATCGATTTGAATTAATTCTAATAAATACGTTTAAGGCTACAAAAATGTTCATAATAAAATATTTGGCACAAAAATTGAACTTCAACTTTCTGTCACTAATCGTCCCTGGATTTAGCGAATACATGGTCCAAACTGGAACTTTCCAGCTTAATATCGTCATATAAGGCCCATCAAAAGACACGACGATATCCGTAATTCTAGGATACGTGAACTCCCTGAGACTCCCCTGCATGGATCGGCATAAATGCCCTAGATTCATGCCGATGTCTGTAATTCTGGACAAGCGCTATGTTGCAGAGCTAATGGATAAGACTAACTTTACAGAATTCATATGGCTAAGTGACAACGATAAGAACGGCGTTCGCGAAGCGAGCGCTAAAATACAATACTTATCAACTAGTGCGAGATTAGATGGGTTTATTCCAGATCCCCTCTTTAAAACTCCTGCAACACGATGGATAGATGTGTATTATCTTCACCTCGTGTCTGATGCTGATTGTGGTTCTACCTGTGGAGGTACGCATATATTCTTAATAAGATTGTAGCGACTATTCATCTTACGATGAACCACACTTTTTAACAATAGTGATGGGAGCCGCGCTCCTGTTCACTACAGGGATTGTCCCGATAATATTTGAGGGCAATCAAGCCGCAACGGCATATCCGATGGAAAAACGAGGTGAGTACGGCCACGGTATGATGAAACCAGGTCACTACGCTGCTGGTACGATAGCAAGTATTCAAAATGATGAAAGCGGGAATCCTGCTTGGGTAGTGTCTGGGCATTGGAAGGCGAGCATATTAGAAGGCAAAGCCGGAGAATATGGAAATCAAACGTCCGCACCATCAAACTCAACTTCGGCTATGGGACAAGATATGTCTAACAAAGTTGCCAAATTTGCATCATCGTTTGACATGGTAAGGACTAATGGCTCTGCATTACATGAACATCAAATATACAATTTCACTTTAACTGAAATGTCCATGCCAAATAATACTACAATGATATACAATGGAACTGGTACGGTAACCATGAGAGATGGCCCTGTCCCTGATGTACCTATGAGTGCAACAGTAATGGATGGTAATGTCATAAGTTTATGGATAGACCCATCTTTGATAGACAACCATTTTGGAGATACCCCAATATATGGAACAGTCACAAAAGCAGTTTCAATAATGAAATAGAATCCTTAGCAAAGCCTCTGTAATTGCAGGGAATGAAAATCCTTTTTTTCTGGCTTTTCCTAATTTTTCATCCACAAAGTACTAAAATAAGCCTGCAGAATTTATTTATGTTAGGACTGGCCTGAAGGGTGACTTATCTCAGTGTTGAAAAAGCAGGATAAAAGGTTTAATAAGACTTACCATGGAGAAAACATTTTAATTTTTATATTTCATCCTACTCCAGTACTTTAAATAAAGTGCAATACAGAACGGCATGGAGTAAAGAAATTAGAAATGTTTACGAAGGGTTAGAACTCGAGCATCAACAGAAGGTTAACGTGTGAAAACTCGTCATAATTTCACATTGTCTCAGAAGTTAAGAGATTTCAATTTTGCTTAACAGGCTAAATAGAGTCCCGAAAAAAAGGTGACCAATATGTGAATTATCGCTTCAAAATAAAAAAAAGATAAGGATTTGCATGTTCTCGTTCGGGTATCTGTATCGCTACCTAATCGAAGAATTGTTCAGCTGCTGCAGATACTGCGTTTTCATCGCCTTGGATTTGTGAACCAACGTTCTGGCATCCTATATTCAATGGTAGTTCACCATTGCCACAGGCATTTGCTTGTGATGTTGCTTGATTCTTCTCATATCCACCGGCGAACACTGCATTTGTCCCTACAAAAGATGCAACCAGCATTGCTGCTACGGCTGCTATTGCTACAACTGCGAGGCTCCTATTATCCATTATTATCGAATTATCTGTCCTAGAAGCGCTTATTTGGATTAGGTTGAATTAGATTCTTAGAAAAATCTGAGATATTTTAGGTCAGATGATTAGCTTCAAGTTTGTCAGAAGAGAACCATTTACATCGGGAGGTCAGAGTTTCCATCGTATTGACTCAAGGGAAAAACGTTGGGTTGGTTGCCTATAAAGGTGTTTCATATTATTCCTAACCCGAGAAAGGGAAATTGAATCTTCTATAGAAAGCCATTAGATAATACTTATATACGTTTGAGTTTTTTATAGTGTCGAACATGTCATCAAGAACAAACCTAGTTATCTTGGTCGTATTCACAGCATTCGCAATCATTGGTGCTACGATGGCGTTGTCGACGACAGGATTCTTTGATACAACAGGAATCTCAAGCGCATACGCACAGAATGATACGATGATGAGTGGAGATAACATGACCGGCGGAAACATGACCTCCGGCATGAGTAATATGACTGGTTAAGTGTCTGAAGGCACTCTTTCTTTTTTTTTGGAAAAGACAGATATGCTACACGAAAAAGAAATCTGTTCTGTTAAACTTCCTTTCCTATTTATGTTCTGTTGAACTTCCTATTTATTCAAATAGCATTACAAGTAGAATTCGTTTACAAAAAAGCCGAACAAGCTTGCAAAAGTAGCGCCAGGTTACCTAGCTAATGATTCGGCCATACTACTAGTAATAATGATGGCGGATCAAATATGAGTTATTGGTAGGAAAGGAGGTGAATAAAATCAGGTGACATTAGTAACAGCTAGTCATAATCATTTTACTGGGTATTACACTATTACTAATAGACTCCCGAACATTATCCTAATTGTAGCATTAGGCTGTTTGATTGGGATCGTCGTCTTGGGGCTGTCGTATATGACCGAAGGACACATTTCCCTCCACTTGTCAGCCCTCTGGACTAATTCAGAAGAACATATTGGATTATCAACGTCGTAAGTACTCATGCAAGCTGAATTAGCGAGGACGGATATAATTCAGCTAAGCGAATCGATTCCTGATATTAGTGGTCAGCCAATTGAAGATGATTTCTATAGTCATTTACAAGTACAGCGGATACAATAGATAAGCAAGGCGGCTATACCGTAGTTACAAGTTCAGATGAGAAGGGTATTTATTCATTTGGTGCACTTCCATCGGACATTTACAATATAAAAGTTACATACCCGAATGCGATTGTCTCAACGATCGAAAATTATGCGGTATGGCCGCCCAACTCTAGTTATTCATTAAATTTCGTAGAATAGTTATCCCGATAGTCACCTATAGGAAATGAAGCACACAGCCAGGCTTACCTCCATATTTTTTCTACCGATTCGATGGTCTTCTTTCTGGCGATCCAAACAAATTATGAGTAATGCATACTGATCAAGGGATATCGATATCAAAAAGAACCCGTTTCTATATGATTCTTTTAATCCTGATAGATAAGATATATCATCATATCTCCTTATAATGACCTATCGTTATATGTTATTACCTGGACGAATTATGTTTCTAATATACTTATGTTAGTACAAATGGAATTCAGTACAAATCATTGCAGTAATAGGCTCAACTTATTCAAGGTTCTGAAATAAAGGATAGTACTACGTTAGTCCATGCATTACCAATGTTATCTAAGTTGTAACCTCCGCCACCTAGTGCCATTATTCTACCATCACAATATTTATGCGCTAATTTGTGTAGAGATTTTGAAGCGTATCTATGAGATTCAGGAGAATATCGTAGGTGTGTTAGGGGATCCGACTCGATGCAGTCGGCACCACATTGCAAAATGATCAAATCTGGCTTTGCAACTTCGTCTATAAATCTCTCAACCTCACTGAACGATGCTACAAATTCTTTATCTGTTGAACCAGGAGCAACTGGAATGTTAAGTTTTGTTCCTTCCGCCTCTCCCTTTCCTCTTTCCTCTCTTGATCCTGATCCTGGAAACAAATATTTGCCATCTTCATGTACATCCGCGATAAAAGTTAGTGGATCCTTTTCAAACCCATAATAGACTCCATCGCCATGATGTGCGTCAATGTCTACATATGCAATCCTATCAATACCATATTTATGTCTGGCTCGCTGTATCACAATCCCAATATCATTAAAGACGCAAAACCCAGACGCATTGCCACGATAGGCATGATGTAATCCGCCAATGGGATTGAATGCATGTCGGCATCCGTTCGTTTCCTCGACTATTGCTTCTAAAGCCTTCAAACTCGATCCAACAACTGTAGCAGCCGACTCAAATATCCCCTTAAAAGCGGGAGTATCACCTGCATCTAAATATCCCGAACCAAGTTGCGAGAACCGTTTAACTAGATCAACATACGATTTGTCATGAAATGACAATATGGCTTCTTCATTTGCCGCAGTTGGTTCCACTACCTCGATTAAAGTTCTATCTGGAACAAGTTTCCTAAATTTATTCCAAAATGCCTCCATTCTATTATTATTAAAAGGATGAGAGCTTCCGAAGCCATATTTTGCAAGCTCATCTCCTAACAATACAGAAGTCTTGCACATGAAACCATTGTGATACAGATGTGTTTAAGCTTTTGTCTGTCAAAAATTAAAGATGAATTTGATGGTTAGCGCTCTGGTGAACTCTTAGCTATACCTGTTTTTACTGTTTTTTAAAAGTATGATAATCAATATTGGGAAGGCGACGCCTATTAGAAGCATTACTTCCCGGGTTAGAAGTAGAAAAAATCCTATCATTATCAGCCATACTACACATATAGTCAGTATGTAATCAACGGTCTCACTTCTTAGAATTATTTCCACAATTATCACACACATAGCTCCTTAAGCAGGGTAAGAGATGTAAACTCACAATACCTTTTTATATGCTATGTTTGATTTCGTCCTAGCTGTTCCTGTATGAGGTACGGGGTTGTAGTGCTCAGCACTCACTCCAGACTACTCAGTACGTTGTTTGTCAATTTGAAAACCATTTCAACAACGTGCTAACGTCACATAGCGATTAGGACTCTGAGAATTACGACTTCGGAATGACCAAGGATTTGAGGCTATCTGCTAGGCAATGCCTTTCTGATGCTGAGGTAGATGGTTACGCTCCAGAACAACAAATAAGAGATTGTTTTGCCCCAATCTATAATACGGGCACAACTACAACTGGTTCATCTCCAAGTGATACCTCCTCAGGCGGTTAAGATTTCTCCAACCCATCTACAAGTGGCGACTAAAATGCTGATACTAGTGATGATGGCAACGAAAACTAAAATAAAGCCGTGATTAGGAATAGCGAGAATTTAGGTAGTAAAACGGAATCCCACACATATTCATTGGAAGATAAGGCTACGCTTTTTTTTCCTTCCCCAGGCTGAAGCACTATTTTTACGCTCTGATGTGTAATAGTAGTGACAGAGATGTTCTATTCAAATGTCAATGCTTGTACTCGAATGTCGCTACGGATCAACGGCCACATCCCGATGTTATTTATATCAAAGGTTTATAGTCTGGCCATGTTATCTCATCTTAGAGAGCAAGAACTCTCATGGATAAATTCTGTCCTGGCATGAAGATCTATAGATTTGAGGTGTTATGAGCAAATTTTTACCGATAGATATATCTTTATCGTTTCTGTTCCAATAATAGATCCGCATATTCGATGAAATATAGAAGTAAAATAGATCTCATAGCTCAAATGCTACAGGTTGCCAGCGAGGGGCCAGTTTTGAAGACCAAGATGATGTATGGTGCATTATTATCCCAGTCCCAGCTTAAGGGGCTTCTCTCGCTTACTCTAAATGCTCCTCTGTTAGCACATAACAAGGAGCAACAAACATATCAAACTACGCAAAAGGGGCTACGCTTCTTGGAAAGATACCATGAACTCTCAAATCTATTAGGGAATCTTCCTAGTCAGTAGAAATGCAGGCCATAGATGTATGATAACGCCTCCCAATACAGTCCTGCCAGACCGAGGAATTTAATTTATGAATCAAATTCTTCGCCTAACAACCCTACCAAATCAACTTACGAATCACAAGGATCCAATATCAACTAGTTGCATGTGAACTAGCATTAGATTATTGTTAAGAGACTAGAAAGAGGATAGGACGCCCAAAGAAAAGATATTAAATATAAGTAACATCTGTCTGATAGTGGTGTAGATATTGTTATGAAAAGAGTTGAAGCCTATGTATCATCAGAAAAGGCAGAAGCAGTACTGTCGGCCCTCGAGTCATCGAATTTTCAAGCGACGTTTTTCGAATCAAAAGGGATGGGCAAAGGTGAGAAAAGGGATTTGAGCTTCAAAGGCAGGACCATGAAAATGAGATATTCAACTCGAAACACGATAGTAACTATTGTTGAAGAAGACAAGTTGGATCAAGTAATTTCAGTAATAAAGGAGTCCGGAAGTACTGGCACAACAAGTTCTGGAGTAATAGTAATATCGCCTGTAGATGATCTGATAACGCTTTAAGTCCTCACCGCCATGGAGCCTGCAAAACGTAAACTTTAGGTTCAGGAGAACCGTTTAGAGCAAATATCTTTTCCATCAGAATCAATCTGAAGCCGATGTCATAATACCCCCTACAATGAGGATCGTGACGTCGAATATGATTGCGAAGGTTCCTTGATATCTATCAATAACCTGTTTAAATCGATCCTGTAATAATCCAATTTGTCTGGATCATACTTTTGTACTATTTGAATTGGTTCTCCTCTGTTAATTCTGCTTATTATGACGCTTCTATGAACATAGCTAGTTACAAATTCAAATCCATTGATTTTCGCCTCTCGTAGAAAGTTAGTTCTAAGCTCGTGACCGCCCGCCTCACCCCAATATCCAGGCTTGATGCAGATCCATTCCATATATACAGTGTTGTGGTCGCCCCAATTTTCGTCATGTGTGCCTCTCCTAAGCGTGTAATTTTCTAACGGTCCCCCCTTTACATAGCCGACTATTTTGTCGCTGACGGAAACATCTCCGTTACTGGTACTAACATAGTAATCGCCACCGCCGCTACTACTACTGCTGCTGCTGGTGCTGGTGCTGCTGCTGGTGCTGCTGGTGCTGCTCCTATTGAAATCAGATCCCTCCTTGATCTTGAGTGTTATCAGAATAGTATTGCGATCGTGAAGTGATCGTGCGAATTGAGCCTTATCGAGCTGTAATGGAACACGCAATTCTTGATAGATGTTTAAAATAGCGTCTCTTGTTTCAGAAGAGAGGCCCATGTCTGAAGACTTTTCTACATTGCAAACTAACGACAATTCTTTTCTTCTAATGGAACTTCTCGTCTTGTTTTCATCTTCCCAAGCCTCTCTGAAGGCCTCTACGTTGTTATAAAAATTTTTCTTGTACTGTTCGGGTAGATAACGTAATACACCTTGCGTCATTTCTTTCTCCTCCTTTAGAGTGCTGAAATACTTGACTGACTCCTCATTTATGAACGAAGGATGCCAACCCAGAGCATGAGCATTGCGTCTTGCAAGAGTCTTTGCATGTTCATAATCTCCCAGGGCGTACCCGGCCATTCGTTCACAAACAGACAAAAGCCACCCCAAGTATTCATAATGTTCTCTTGTTCTCATATCATTCTCGGGTATACCAGCGTTCAGAAATAACTCGCCCATTCGCTTCTTTGCGTGCTCTGCGTTCTCCCCCTTGAAAGGATAAGTCGTACGGTATATTGTCGCGATCACCAGATCAAGGCTAATATCAATATCATCAATGAATTTTCTTATCTTACTGTCATGTCTTAAAAAATATTCAACCGAATCTTCATGCGGTTTGTCTGACAATTTCATAGGATCATAGTCGTGAAAAAGAGCAGCTACGAACAGATATTTAATGTCATTATCATTAAAATTTCTATACTCCACGCTTGACGCTCTCAGTTGTCCATCTAGTGCTAGCAATGCAAAGTATGTAGCCTCAAGTTCATGATCTATATTGTGATAACCGTAGTAGTCTGGTCCTAGTCCCTTCTTTGAAAATTCGGATACAGCGTGTCTTACGATTCTATCTGTCCATCTGTCTTGCAGACCCATAGAACTGGCGAGTTCGATTATCTTGTCTTTTAACGCAGCTTGATGTGCGATACCTATATTGTATTTGAGCCACCAGGAGAATAATTTTATCCTGTTGTAGAGCTCAAACCACCAGGGAAAAGAATCAGCGAGAGGATTATCTACATTAGCTGAATGCTTCTCATCTAGGTAATTTCTATGGTCGTCATTGTTTACAGGGGGCAGGATAATCAGCCCAAAGTTAATGATCACGAACTTGCACTAAAGTGTTCTGTTTGGTTCCATAACAGGGAGGTATTGTATTACATATGCCCGTGTAGGTTGAATCCAATCCAATCCGTATTTGTATATGAACCTTGCGATGCAATGCGTCTAAAGCAAAACACAAATACCAATACGACAATAATTTCTAAAAAATAACCAACGGAAACACGGAGGCACGGAGACACGGAGGCCCGGAGTGCGACATTCAAGAACAGAGATCAATCCAGACTGTATGCAAAACCAAATTCGCATTTAATACTATTGGCTAACTGACAATCACAACTAGCATTGTGCAATTTTTGAATAATAAAAAAAGAATGTAGGTTTTTCCGGATCTACACTCACTCTACTAAGGTAACACTGCCAAACCGTCTCCCTCCTCAGCTGACGGTGGTTGTAGTGCAATTATGTTTATGGCATTACCATCCCCGTCTATTTGAGAAGCAATGTTTTGACAGAATATGTTTAGAGGTAGTACTCCGTTTCCACAGTCGTTAACTCCAGAACTTGCCTGGCTGCTCTCATATTTTGTAGCTGATACATCGTTGACACTCGCAAGTGATCCTACTATAGCTAGCATTACTCCAGCCATCACTGCTAATGATTTCGCGTTCATCCTTATAGGTTGGGTCATATTACTACTAAGAAAGATATCTCAATTGTTTATTTGGATTGATAATGATAATGTTATCAGATAAATCTGATTTTTCATATGAAATGGACGATAAGAAGATTAATCGTCAACCAATGAGTTCCGTTGAATTATGAATCTACGTGATAACTTTTCCAATCTCTTATCTTTTCCGCGTCATCATAAACAGGTCTGTTCTGGGTGCAGTTTTGAAAATAATTTCTTACAACAGCGTATGACACTTGAAATCCCTCTACTGATCCGTAACCACAACTTCTGTTCTGTACAAGATTTGAGCATTCAATTAAGTCGTTTCTGTATTCTATCTCTAATTGCGTTAGAGACATTCAACTAACCCAATTAAGGGGAGAGAACTGAAAATTATTCATTAATGGAGCATTCTTTTATTTCAGAGATTGAGTACCTAACGAAGAGCAGAATATTTTACAAGGTTAGAACTATTAGTAATTTCAGTCTCCTAGCCTTCGGTAGTGCAACACGACAATAATTTAATTAAAAGTGATACAAATCAAGGTATTCTTTTGTTCGTCAAATTGGAATCATTGGAGAACCATAACTATTCCAGATCTATAGTAATGCGGCATCTTATCTACCTATATGTGAATTTTGAGGAGGATTCTAATTTGGACAAGAGATGAGACTGAGTATCTCGATCTGGTGTTAATATAAACTATATAGCCTAGATCGACATCATACATCCAAAGGAATGCAGCAGCCGATTAGATCATACCTTAACCCGGTACTTGATTCACGTATAACGTTTAGAAAAATAGCAATATCCGTTGCAGGTGTTCTAATCGTGCTTGCGGTCATCGCGTTATTGACTACTCGTCAAATCATCTTTTTTGACAATAATCTTCAAACTTTACTTTTTCTTTTGGTTGTGACTCTGGGGTTTGGGATAGGATCTTGGATTTTGTTGGAGTACACCAAGAGGGCAAGCTCTGCACTAAGGGCCAAATCTCGTTCTATAAACAGAATTCACTGGGCCGCAACGATAATACAATTTGTCTTACTTGCCATCATGGTTATAGTAATTTTTTACAATAGCGTGTATTGTTATGATTATTTCAGTTTTTGCAATTCACCCGTGTCAACGGTCTCACTTACCGCAATTGCTTCAGCCTCAGCCTCAGTAATACTAGGATTATTTAGCTATCGATTCCTTTCTTGGTATAAAAGAAGCAATCGAAACCTCATCTTATTATTTTACGGTTTGGCGGCTGCTGCCCTTTCTATGTCCATTGCAGGAGATGCGATTGACAAGTTCATGGTGGCAGGATTAATCGTAGAAGAACAGTCACAGCCTGGTACGGTTCCCGATTCATCTTTTGTGTACGAAAACGTCGAAAAGTATAATGGCGAAGTCCAATATAGGGTCACAAATCATGAGGGCTCTACGTTGTATGTTGTATCGCCTGAAGACGATGAACTATACTCTTTTATCAACCGCTTGACTTCCTATCCAAGGTATGTTTTCTTGTGGATAAGCACCTGTCTTCTGTTGCACGTGTACTATCAGAGGACTGGACAACAGATCACTAAATTTCCAATCAAGTATTGGATACTACTTATCATCCCGTTTGTGCTATATCTGGTTGGAAGTGGACTAGTATTAACTCTGCCAGACGACTCAGATTATAGATACTATCAGCGAATTATTTATCGAGCCGGCAATATCGGAAGTAGTCTGTTATTTGGCGTAGCGTTCTATATTATAGCTGAGAAGAGTACCTTCTGAAAGAGTAAAGGACTATTTGACAATAGCCGCCATAGGGATCACATTGGGTGGAATTGCATTTAGCGTATCTGCATTTCAGCAGACGTATGGAGTCGCAGTTCATTCTCTCGTATTTTTGTCATCTTATTTGTTTGCCATAGGCTTTTATGCGTCAGCTGTATTTCTGACCCAAGATGCAAAATTGCGAAGTTCCATAAAAAAATCCGCCCTAGAAGAGTCAAAACTATTGGTAACTTTGGGGACTCCACATCTTGAACAAGAGATAGAGCGGCGCGTACTTTACACGGCGCAGAAGCAGGAAGAGGAACTAGTCCAGAGAAGTGGAGTAATGCCATCGCTCACACAGAGTGAAATGAAGCTTTATTTATCAAATGTATTAAATCAAATAACTTTACTCCAGGGCTATAACGACATAGTTCGTAAAGAGAGAGAAATCCTGGAGTCGTCAAAAGAGCTTGTAGCATGTTTGAACTCTAGTGGAATTCGTCTAACATATAACAGCAATTTTGAAGTTTATAAGAAGATAATGCACGAAAAATTCGTGAATGGAGAACACAAGGGAATTAGATTTGTGACCAAGGTCGAAAAACATAGCGCAAACATGATCAAACGGTTTCTGGAAGCAGGAGTCCAGGTGAGACACGTCGATAATCTCCCTCCCATTGACTTTGCCGTATCTGATAAGGAAATTGTGGCCAAGGTGCACAAAGTTGAACATGAAATAACCGACGAAAAGCATGGTTCTAGCAATCGCGACATGAGCCTGGATGTAAAGAACGTGCTGGTCAGCACCGAACAGGCCTATATCGATTATTTTCTCTACACATTCAGCGAGTTATGGAACAATGGGACGGATGCAAAAGAAAGGATCGCTTATTTAGAACAAGGATTAGAGCCTGAATTTATTGACGTCCTAAACGACGGTAAGAAGACAAGCCGCATACTCTTGGAACTTGTACATTCTATTAAACAGGAAGCTCAAATACTGATTCCAGACGAAAGAACATTACTAAACTTGGAGAAGATAGGGGCAATCGATCACATCATCAAGGGAGCCTCGTCTAAGCACGCCAAAATAAGGCTTGTCTGTCCCGGTGCTGAAGGTGGATCCGACATCATAAAAAGGATACAAGAGAAAGCACCAGAAATAGAAATTGTAAATGGGAATAATTCAACATCAGTGATGTTCATAGTGGACAATTCAAAGTTCTTGCGTGCAGAACTAACGAAAGCAAACTCTGAGAATTTTGCTGATTCTGTTGGATTTACTATGTATTCGAATACACGGCAGAGCGTAGACTCTTTTAAAACTTTCTTTGATTTACTCTGGAAGGAACACGTTCTTAATGAAGAACTCAAGAATGCTGATAAAGTTCAAAAAGAGTTCATCAATATAGCTGCGCATGAGTTGCGTACGCCCATCCAGCCTATCCTTGGTTTGAGCCATGTGATGTACTCCGAGGTGCAAGATCCTAAGCAAAGGCAACTGCTGGAAGTAGTCGTGAGAAACGCCAACAGGCTGAAAAGACTGACCGATAATATTCTAGATGTTACCAGAATTGAAAGCAAGAAACTTCGGTTAAACAAGGAGGAGTTTGATATAAGTCAGGTAGCCCTATCTGTCATTGATGAATATAAGAAGATAAATCAGAATAAAGGTGTGCCTGAAACGAATATCACATACGTCGGAGATTTTGAAAATTCTGAACCTGGGCGTATGAATGTCAAAGGTGATCTGAATAGAATTACCGAGGTGATATCAAACCTGATAGATAATTCCCTGAAATATACAAGGGAAGGGACGATAAATGTGAAGGCAAGAAGACTGAATGGCGAGATGATTGTAAGTATATCAGACACAGGGACGGGCATTGATCCACTAATCTTTCCAAAATTATTTACAAAGTTTACATCAACATCTGCTCTCGACTATGGAGACGGTGGCACCGGACTTGGTTTGTACATTTCAAAAAGCATTATAGAGGCACATAGTGGCAGAATTTGGGCAGAGAATAAGGGTGATGGAGACGGCGCAACATTTTCATTTAGTTTGCCATTAGATAACTGAATTGATTATTTGCTATTGCTAAATTATTGTAGATGGTAGACATCATGTGATTTTTAAATTGACCTATTACTATTAAATGGGTCTCAATTGAATCCAATCAAAGACCACCAGTGAAATTCGGAGAGAAAAAACCAAATCTGTCTTACAATCCTCTATCAGGACGCACATCACCCATGAATCTCTTTTTCCAAGGCTTCCTTCAACATATGAACGTGTTTTTGTCTATCTTTCTTAATTGTGTTCCACATTTCCACCAACTCAGATTTACCGGCACTATTTGCGTCCTTGATATAGCTGTCAATGGTATCATATAGGAAATCAGCATCCTTTCCCAAGACTTTAAGTATATCATAGGCTGTATTGCTCAATTCTCCGGTAGGGGCACCGCTCATGTGTTTGTTATCGATAACATAATATTTAACAACTCCCACGTTTATTTGCGGCAGTTTCATTCAAGGCAATTGAGTTACTTCATTTTTGACCCTAACTTCACTTTAATAAAAGTAAAGCACACACTTGACTCTACTCAGTTGTCTATAAAGGACAAGATTATAGATCATATTACTTACCTATAGGATGTCGAAGGGTTGACATATAGGCAGCATACTAGTGCATCTATCTGCAATCTTCCACTTTTTCGAGATAAATGATTATGATGATCTTAGACGGAGACAGATCAAACGTTTCCTGCCAAAGGGTGAGTCTGATTATTTTGGCAAGAATAGACCCTATTCCATAAAGGAGATTGACAAATACTCAACAAGTGTGATGTGCGTGACAAGGCTGCCGTGTTGATCATTCTCTCTACTGACCTGCGAATCGGTGGAATTAAGAGTTGCAGATAGGCGATATCAAGAGGATCGATGAGTATGGGTTTTATTTAACCTGGGTCTATTACTGTTCTGGGAAGGCTAGGCATTACACCTTTTGCACTCCAGAGTGTGCCTCCACAATCGATGAATATCTTGCGTATCGCAAAAGAATAGAAGAGCCAAGAAATTACAAGTCTCCTCTCATTCGGGAGGAGTTCAGTATGGACAACTACTTCAAGGCTCCAAAGTTTTTATCGACGAGGGTCATTCCACTTCTCTTTGAAGAAGCACTAAAGAAAGCAGGTGTTAACCAGGTCAAACCAGGCTAGATGAAAAGGGAAGTAATGCGCAGCCATGGCTTTAGATAGTTCTTCATTATCCAATGCGATAGATCTGGGATGTCTTTTACTCCTAGAGAGTAGGCATAAATTACCCAACCAGGATGCTAGTTACCGGCTTGCCGAGTACGTAAAAGCCATCCCGCTCGCTTACAGTAGACCCGAGTACTCAATCAAACCCTGAGCCCGTCAGAGAATGTTAATGTCTCTTCAAGAGACAAGGCAATTTTCAACCAAACGGATAGGTACAGCCTCAGAGAATCAGACTACTTTAGCTACCAATGGTCTTAACGATACAAGCGCAAATGGAACTAGTACAGAGATGGTTACTAACGCTTCGCAGGCTACAACCACAACCACTTTTCCGGCCACCACTTAGCTTAATGCCGGCACCAACTCAATCGCAACAGCAACCCTCCCCACATCTGATTGAAATACAGAAAAGAGAAAACAAATAGCACACACTTCCTCAAACATTGAGATATGCTGTTAATAAAGGTAAATACGAAAGATATTGGATCGAATAATAACTCAAATGACAATGCAGAACCTCACCAAGTTTCTGGTTAGGTACGACAATCAACTATCAGGAAATACTAATATAAAGCAGCTGAAGCTACTAATAGGATCACCATTTTATTCTGACTGAAATCATGAAGCTTGTCTGGATAAAGTAAGCTACTAGTTTGGGTATCACTGAGCTCATACTACGGTATATGGCATAGCTAACTGAGTAGCAGCTGACATGCGGCGGCACCATCAGGTTACTCTGCCGCGGCAGCAGCAGGAGGCAGCAGGAGCTGCAGAGCCGGTGAAGATGAGAGCGGTAGCAGAAGAGGCGGCAGCAGTTGGTGGGGATGAAAAAGCAGCGGCAGCAGCAGCAGCTGCTGGTGTAGCAGTAGGCGAGGCAGCTGCAGAGGGTGCTGATCCAGAGGAAACATCTTCTGCCGACGAGGGAGCAACAAGTGAGGCACAGGAAACGGAGCAGGAGAAAATTGAGAAACCCTTGGCTCAGGTGGCTGCATCTAAAGACGAACAGGAGGAACAACCTGCTGAAGGGGCACCTCCGGGAGCGCCAGTAGCGGAAGAACAACAAGGCCGCAGGTGGAGAAGATCAACCATCTGCAGACGGGGTACAACAACCTGATGACGGAGAAAGATCAGAATAAGAAGAGGATCTAGATTCTCAAGCCCTTTTTCGTATTTTAATTAGATATTCTTCCGGCAATCTGTTTTTTCTGTAGTTGTTTGTCATGACTGATACCGAGCGATTTGGTCACCTTAGTAGTTCCGTTCAACAAATTAGCCATGATAATGATCCATAACTTGGGCTGTTAAGTCAGCATCTCCTTATTGCTGCTATTAGCACTAGAAAATAGCCATCGAGATTACGATCTACGCTATTTTCTAGCAGAACAATAAAATTAACACGTGGAGGTCTATCAGGAATATTTTGCCATCACACAACAAGCGATCGTTACTCTGACATAAACGCTAGGGCTTATATCAAATTAGCCTACTATATGTCGAAACCTGGCAATCGTTGAATATCGATCTTATATCAAAGTCATTGGCTTTATTTTGGTCTATATTCTTTTGCCCTTGAAATAGCTGGCCAAATATGGCATCTTGTTGATCCGTGATTATTTGACTATTATCTGAATTTATCTGTACGGCAAGTCTTCTATTACTTTTGCCACTGTACTGCTTATTGTCATCATCACCATTGTCTCCATTGCCATCGTCTTCATCAGAAGGCGTAATCTTATCATTACCGTCACCATTACCCCCATCACTCCCTCTAGGGATTCCTTCTACTGTCATGACAAAGGTACCGCCACACAAAGTAGCAGGAAGTGATGGAAACCACGGAGATACTATTTTAGAAGCTGTAGCGACGCCGCCCATACCGCCGGTTGTCATGGGAAGTCCCGTGCTGGGATAAGTACTTACGGGAGGATAAACTGTAGATGGGAATGTTGTACCAGAGGGTGGATAGACAGTGGGGGGAAATGTGGTACCTGAAGGCGGGTAGTACGAGGCTTGTGGTTGTATTGTGTTACCGATAGAAGGGTTATAGGATGTTAAGGGCGAAGACGGGAAGAATTGTTGTTGCTCCTGTGGGGTACTATACTGCGGCGTCGGAGATTGTAGTTGATAGAGTGGTTGTTGCTGTTGTATAACCTGTCCGGGGGCAGGAGTTTGTTGTTGCAGTTGAGTGGCATTAGATGGTGGAGTGAGTGTTTGTTGTCGTTGTGGCTGGAGCGTCGACGGCTGCTGTTGCTGTAACAACGGAGTAGTAGGCTGCGGCTGCTCTTGGACAGTCTGATTTGAGGCTGATGTTGCGGTAGTATTTTTTGCTATCTGGTTATTTACGGCAATTGTATTCCGTGCGCCTATAGCACTAAGAGTGTCATCATTAGTTGCATTAGCTGTTGTCACAGAGTGGTTTCCGCTAGACGTAGTTCCATCAAGGAGCGACGGCAAGCTAGTTACCTGGCCATTTACCTGGTCTACCTCTCCGCTCGAAGCCATCATGATCAAATTAATCACCGTGATTATCGCCGCAAGTGTCAGAGATTTTGAAGCGATTATCTTCAATACGGACAAACTCTAGTAGGATATTACTGTTCGAAGTTTTATGTAAACTTTCCAATAAAGATCTAGAGATAAAGAGTTGTTCTCAGTGTGTCTAACATTATCGATAATTTAACTAATCTGGTTTCCAGATTCTTTTAAGCGGCAGTGTTTGTCTTGTCGCTCTCTCGATTCCCTTTCACTGGATGACATTATTGGGCAATGATAATCGTCGTCGACAGACTTTGAATGAATGAACTATCTCTAAATATCTTAGTGGATAATAAGAGGTAACTATGTCTGACCGGCCGTCGGATAAGAGAGAAAAAGAGACTTAGGAATCTAGCACCATCTTGAATATCACATCAGGATAGTTTATGATACAGAGCCTCTTATCGCAACCAAATGAATCAGATGAGGCTAACCTGACTCATCTTCGAACCGTCAAATATCTTAGAAAGTAAGTAGAATTAGGATTGCTCTTTTTGACGGATTTCAAACCATATTCATATTACGAAATCACTAAGAAGGTTCGTCGGTGTGTGCAGTTATTCGGCCAATTAGAAGACGATTTGCGATCTTTCTTGGCGGGTTTGATGGGTCGGATTTTTTTTTGCAATGTTTCTGCAAACAATAAAAATGGTTCCACCGGGGCCTCCGAAAAATCGATAAAATCGGAGTATTCGTGAGATAATCTGACAACCTCTATCTTATAGAAACGATCAATAATCGGAAATGGGTAGTTATTTGTATAATAATTCTGTTGAACTCATAGCTGAGCTCTAAATTGACTTTCTAGAAAGGATTTCAATAGTCCTCTCTCAGTTATCGCTGTACCGACCCCCTGAACCAATTAATCAAAAGTTTGCACCAAATGTTCTTGCTACTCATTTTAACGTGGGTTCGAGTTAGAACAAGCACAATAATGAGGCTCGCTCCATATTGGGAACTTACACCAACTTACATCAACTATTGGGGGAAATATCAAATGAATGAAACTAAAAAGAAACGAAAGATTCGGTCCTTGTTTTCTTAACTCAAATGGCTACCGTCTCGTCACCATGTTCAATAGAAGTTTCATTCTGCCTATAACCGGGATGCTGTAACTCTTTGCAACAATTGTAGGACATTCCAGATATTCCAATAGATGCAGCAAATGGGGGTCGCTCAGACAACTATATTTTGCAATACTTGCTCCGACAATTAAGAGATCTGGTTGGGCTGCGTTGATTGTTGACTGGATTAGCATAGTCAAGTTCTCTACGCTGCTTTCTACTTCTTTTGAAAGGTAGATTTCATTGTATTCAACCCCAATCATACCTAAATGCTGTGCTTGATGAGAATGGTTCCTGTGATTGGGATCTTTTTTCTCTTCAGCATGTTCTTCATGGCCTTTGTTGATAGAGAGGATAGTAACTGTAAACAAACCGGAGTGCTCAATCCACCTCGCAGTCCTTAAAACTATATCTGAATGTTCTCCACGCTCGAACAGGACAACGAGTCTTTTCTTCTTGTTATTATTTTCTTTTCTTAGTCCCGCATTCGCTTGTAGCGGCTGCTGTCTGCTGTCCGTAAATTAGATTCCGCGCTTGGATATAGTCACTGCTACCAGCCATCCTAGAGGTTGCTTCAAGTTGCAGATCATCATCGGCTCTCTTTATGGCTAGAGCATCACAAGTGGCGAGAGTCTGTAGTTTTTTGTTTGTTCGAAGTGTTTCGAAATCAACCAGTAGTAGATCTATATGCTGTTCTTCGATGGTCACAAGGATAGCCTCGGTTGAATCGTGTGATATTCTGGCCAAATAGTGATTTGTAATACTCTCTTTGTCGAGGGCGTCTTCTAAAGGCTTGTAGGCTCTCTTTGCTGAATCGGCAAATGCAATCCCTGCAGAGAGAGGAGTCTGCTCAGGGACTGTTATTACCCTCAATACATCTACTTCCCCATTATTTTCTTTTGCTATTCTGATTGCAAATTTTATCAACCTATCGGGGTTCTCCGGTGTATACAAGATTAGGATTCGGAAGTCTCTCCTTTCCAATGCCCCTTCGCTGGTAACCGTAGGAGCATAATGCTCAAGTTCCTTACGAAAGATATACACACGATATACAGCAAAACCAATTGCAACCCAGACTATTGTGATGACCCAGCTCAAGGGTTCTGTTACGAGTAAGTATATTGCTAGGCCAATCTTTAGAAAGATTCCAATGATCGGGATAACGGGGAAAAAGGGAGTTTTAAACCCGTAATCTAGTTTATCTCCATAAATCCTTCGTATATTTATCGCAGCCAGATTGACCTGTGTAAAGAGTAAAAGAAAGATTACCCCAGCAGCGATAGCAATTTGATCTAAAGGTAAACCAGAGGCCATCACTGCCATTATAAGACCTGAAAGTAGAATTGCGATGTACGGTGTTTTGTTCCTAGGATGTATTGCGCTAAACTTATGTGGCAGATTATAATGTCTTCCCATAGCAAAAGCGACCCTTGCTGACGAGAAGGTTGTTGCATTTAGGGCAGCTAGTGTGGAAATCATTCCTCCTCCAAGAACTATGAATGCACCATAAGGAATAATCAATTCGGCAGCAGCACTTATTCCCAATTCACCCTGATCGCCTATGAACTTCCATGAAGGTACTCCACCTTCCGGAAAGATAGCCCCAATAGACACAAACGCAATGAGACAATACAAAACAACGACCGCAGACAAAGAAATGAAAATCGCTCTGGGAATATTTCGCTTAGGGTTCTTGACCTCCTCGCCCGTCTGAACTATAACCTCGTATCCCTCAAAGGCAATAAACGTCAATCCCATTGGCAGCAACAATACCCGCAACTCCCATAGGCATAAAATCGGAAAAGTTCATCGTCCATTCTGGGTTAGTATGCATGGTCCACAAGCCCGCACCTATCAATGCAAATATCAATCCCAGCTGGATTACCGTAACAATGTCGCCAGTCTTGCCAGTTTCCGAAGTTCCCTTAAAATTGACGTATGTAAATGCAGCAACGGAGGCAACGGCAATAACCTTGTCCAAGGGGATTATACCTAAAATAAGCAGGGTACCCTCTGAACCAACATCCTTAAAGAGATTGAGCTGCATCAGCAGACCATTGAAAAAAGAGGCAAAGCTTACCGCGTACAAACTCCCGGCAACAATATGTGCAAACCAAGCCATCCATCCGCTAATGAAAGCATTTGGACGAGGGAGACCTTCTCGTACCCAAAGGTAACCACCACCTGCCTCGGGCATTGCTGACCCAAGTTCAGCGTAAGCCATTGCAGTGAACAGTGTGATCGTTGCATTTATTACGAATGCAATTATTACTGCGCTCCCGGCTAGTCCAATTGCCGGTCCAGTGAGTACAAAAATCGAACCACCGATCATGGCGGCTATTCCGACCATTATTACGTCGAGAAGGGACAAGGAGCGAACCAAGTGGTGTTCTTGAGGGCGATATGAAGGCGTGGATGACTCTCCAGAAGAAGAGCTGGCCAAGTGCTACAATTAGGTCAGCGAATCTTCTGAAATTAAAACCTTCGCATATTAAAAACAATTGATTTAAATAACTATTATTTGAAGTTCGAATAAAGACCTTTAGGTAATCAGAAGATCGGGACTGTGAAGCATGAGCGCCGAGACCGAAACATTGCCATTTGTTAATGTTTGATAATTTTTTTGGTTTTGAGGCAAGTCATTGTCGCCTTTATCAGACAAAAACTAAGAAATGCCAAAACTCAGTTTTATCGGTTTATTCCTTATTCCAATAAATAATTAATTTGATGGTAATTAAGTGGCTTGTCTGCTTAAGAATCAATTAGGTCTCTTCCAATTTGGTATTGCAGGGGATATGAAAGCAAACGCCATATGGGTTGAACCTCGACTGAACTTGTGGTCATAGAATTGCATATCTCTGCTTACTTTGATTTAGCTTTAGTCTCCTATGCATGTACTAAAGTCCTTATGTCCTTAAATAAGGACCCGATCTAAACCTGTTTAGGTAAACTATTATTTTCCAACGCATGAGCGAATTATCGACGAAACTACCTGCACAGACACATCTAAAGTAAACATTTGCTATAAGATATGATTAATGATAGTAGTTCAATAGTAGAGCATTACTCATTCTTCCCCCAAATTGAGTTCAATCGCTCCAACATTTTCAAATTTATCAGTATCTTATGCAAATTTATCAGTGTCTTTCGTCGTTTCCTAGTTGTTAAAAATTCTCTTCTAGACACAATCTTAACTAAACAGCAGGTCATTTTTTTGGAACGAGGTTCATTAGTGATTTTCCTAGACGGGAGGGAAATTATCAAGGACAGTTGACAGTGAGATCCTAACTGATTGATTTCACAATTCTGTTACACGAGAAACTGGTATGAATAATATATAGTAGGATTCCAAAGCCGATGCCAGATACAGGAGAGGAAAATTTCAATCGGATGCTTGACTGGGCGAGAAATACAAAAAGCAATATGGAGCGTACCGCAAAATTCTTCTAATTTGACTCTCGAGAATGATGCAATTGCATTGCACCGTATTTTAAAGGGAAAGATTGGGATACAGAGCAGGGTATCAGCAAATTTCGGAAGAGGTTCTTCCGTTCCCAGTACTCTAGGTGAAAAAGCTCAAGGAATTAATGAAACTAGCAATGAGGCAAAGAAGGTCAACAAATTTGGGGTTCTGGAATTGATCTACACTCCAGGAGTCGCTGCTGTTGCCGAAGCGATAAGCAACGACAACGAACTCGCATATGATTACACTTCTAAGTGGAACAATGTGGCAATTATATGTGATGGCACCCGAGTTTTAGGTCTAGGTAACATTGGACCTCAAGGTGCCCTACCTGTAATGGAGGGAAAGTCAGGTACTGTTTAAACTATTAGGTGACATAAACGCTTATCCCTTATGCCTCAATACTACTGATAAGGATGAAATTATTGGTTTTGTAAAAGCTGCAGAACCAACATTTGGTGCGATAAATATAGAAGATATTGAATCGCCCAAGGTTCTAGAAATAGTAGAGAAGTTGCAGCGAGAATTACCTATTCCAGTTTTTCACGACGATCAACATGGAACATCAATTGTCGCCCTTGCGGCTCTGATTAATGCATTAAAAGTAGTTAACAAGCCACGCATTAGCGAAGTCAATGTAGTAATAGCAGGCGCAGGTTCAGCCGGCTATGGAATTTCAAAGATACTAAAGCAGGTTGAATGTAACCGAATATTAGTAATTGATAGTCAGGGAATAATCTACCAAAATAGACCAGTGGGAATATACAACAAGTATAAGAAAGAAATAAGTTTGATCACAAATCCAACGCGTATGAAGGGATCTCTGCAAGACGCAATTGTCGGGGCAGACGTATTCATTGGCGTATCTGGGAGCCCAAATATATTAGATGGCAGAATGGTCAAGACCATGAGTAAGGATCCTATAGTATTTGCTTTAAGTAACCCTGAGCCGGAAATTCATCCTTCACAAGCACTCGCTAATGGAGCAAAAGTAGTTGCGACTGGGAGATCCGATTTCCCTAACCAAATTAACAACGTCTCTGTTTTTCCGTCGATGCTTCGAGTCCTTTTGGATCTTCGAGTTAGAACGCTAAGTGAGGATCTTCTAGTGGCTGTTGCGACGGGCATCGCGGATCTTGTGGAACAAGAACATTTGCACTCCGACTATATTTTGCCACCCATCGACGACCCGCGTATTCTACCAACTGTTTCAGACAAATTGAGAGAAGTTATTAAGCATCATGTTGACGAGAAATGATAATACCAGGATTAATTTAGGGTGAATTCAGTCAGATTAATCTAATCGTCGGGGGCATACCATCAGGGACGAGCTTTAAAAGCTCAGCCTCGTTATGATAATGGCACTTTGTCAGATAAATGCTCTATTACCCGAACAACAAAGCTTCAACATGAGCAAGTTCCCTGCTCGGAATAATCATCAAGTACATGTCATGGGGCTTACCACCGTGCAGGTCTGGTAGCATAAAGTGTACATTAACGATGTCTTCAGTAAAACCCCACTCGTCTGTGGCTCAATCCATTCTTATCATGCTCTATTGTGCCCTCACGTTCAACCTTGAAAATCACGCCAATGGAATTAGTCACAAGCTGCTTTAATGCATTTAAAGTATAATTGAACAGGTTACTATTCACGCCGCGGTCTATACTTTTTATCAATAGTCATGAAATCGAGGAATGCAATAGTCAATTCGTTCAATGCGTAGAGCGAGGAGAATCCCACTATGGTGTCTTACTGTCGCACCAGAAAGAGGTGATATTTTGGGTCAAATCCGAGCACGAGTGTAATCATATTGATAGGTCTAATATGTGAAACGGAAAATGAAGCTAGATAAATCCTCTATACTTTCTTAAAATATGCAGGTGACATTTCCGATTCGACTAACGAAAAATCCATTGACTGGCCACCATCTGTCTATCTCTCTCATGTCATCCAAAGACACTCGTATATGTCACTTTTTCCGAGATTGACAAATAAGTCACAGCATAAGTAAGCAACGCTTAGTTGCTGGGGTCAGTCAAATCTCTCAAAGGCTAGTATCATGACATTATATAGTTATAAGTTTCATTGTCAGGACTAGAGGACCTTGTACTTTTCTCCTGATACTATCTCACTTCATGTTTGTGAACTGTCTGTTTCTTCGAGTTCTTGTCAACCTTTATCTCAAGTAAGCATATTGAAACAAGTAAGGATACTTAGAGTTGGATGTTATGAATAGGACTCGGAGTTAGATGTGGCTCAACTTTTTATATGTCGTATGGGTTAGTAAGAATAAGGATAACACAAATGCGTTCCGGTTGGGCAGATAAGGCCACCACATTGCTAAATAGAGGCTTCCCACGAATGTATCTTCTGAACATGCTCAAGGATAAGCCGATGAACGGAAAAGAGATAATTGAAACTTTACTAAATAACAGTGGAGGAACATGGAAACCTTCACCTAAGATCGTCTATCCATTGCTGGCCAAACTGGTGGGAGAAGACTTGTTGTATCAAACCGATGAAGGACAATACGCTCTGACAAGAAAAGGGATTAGAGTAGCAAGTGATGCAGGCACAGTATCTAGGACTCTCAAAAAACAGTTAAGTTATCTTGCTAAATTTAGTACACTAGTTGGTAATACATTTCTTACGAGATTTAAGAAACGGTTTTCTTAAAAAATTCTAAAGTTGGGCTGTATTGCGAATACGGATTCTTACAACACATTTTCATGGAATGATGGACAATTTAGTAAGCAGACATCAATCATAAAGTATGCGTTTTTGCTGGAAGTCAACCCATATTGATACCCGATGTAATATGATTTCTAGAGCAAGCACTTCGATAACAATTCGAATAAGCCATCAAAAGCATATACGGTTTGAATAATTTATTGTAGGCTAAAAAACGTTCCTGTTTGAATATCTTGATTTGTTAATAACGATAGTGAGATAAGTCATTAGGGGTAATAATCGCAAAAAATGAATGAAAGTAAACAGATCGTAACCACTACAAAAATATTGGTCTCATTTACCTGTTTATCATTCGATCTTGATCTGCTTTCCCTTTGGCTTTGTTTCCTTTTTCTTGTCAAAGGTTATTTCTAGGATGCCATTGTTGTACTTCAATCGGGCTGTTTTTACATCTGTTTCTGTAGGTAGGTCTATTAACTTGTGATACTTTCTTTTAGGTTCAAGGCTTCTTACCTCTACGGTGTTGTCATAGGAATCTATCTTGATCTTGTCCTTCTCAACTCCAGGCATTTCTACGGTCACTTTGACATTACCTTCAGTCGCCAATACGTCAATCATGGGTTCCCTTTCTTCCCCAATTTCTGGTCTAGGAGGCTTGGCGTCAGCTTTGAGACCATATACTTGACCTCTCTTGACGTTACCAAACTCGCGAATCAATGGTTTACCATCTGGGCCTACTGTCATGGAGTACCCATATACTAAGGGACCTATCTTCCGAGCTTTGGTTCCATCTGAATTCTCGTATTCTGAGACAAGCTCTTTGGGCGCTTGCCTCTCTAGAAGTTCAAACTCTTCTTCCATTTTTGTAAAACCCGAAAGTAATTCATCGAAGAATGTTGGTCCAATTTCTCTATCTAACAGCGGCAGTAATTTTCTTGCTCCTGTAAACCAGCCATTTGGTTCTATGTTCCAAAAACTCATTTCTCTTCAAATTCACCTTACGGATATTTATGGTTCTCAGATATATAAACGTGACTAACTAGGGGTTACCAACTAAACGAGAACAAGATAGATTAGATATCTACATTTGCAAGCTCGTATGTACAAGAAGAAGAAGCTAATCATGCCTGTCTAGGAAAATGATAACGTCGGCCTTAGTGAGGAATAAGAATAATATGAGAAAATTCATGCACCTTCATCGTCTTGAGAACCATGTTTAGGCAAAAGAGTAATAGGAACCGTATCCGTTAAAAAGATCGGAAACAGGTGAACTAATTAACTTGGTTAAAAAAATTGTTTCTTTCTTGCCCAGCTCCACGGAAATCCTTTACGAGTTGGGGCTAGAAGCAGAGATCACCGGAGTAACGCATGAATGCAAATACCCAGATTCGGCTAGAGAAAAACCAAGGGTGGTAAACGCTACCATTGATTGCTCCGCAATGAGCAGCAGGGGTATTGATGATCGGGTTGGAGAATTGTCTAGGACTGGAGGAGAAATATATGTTTTAGATAGCGATGTCCTAAAGGAAGCAAAGCCTGACCTTATAATTGCTCAAGGTGTTTGTAAGGTATGTGCTCCACACACCAAGGAAATAGAAAGAGCGTTCGAAATTCTCGGGTATAAACCAGATTTAGTCGGTACTCGACCCTCACGGGCTTGATGATATCTTAAACAGCATATGTGATGTGGCCAACCAGGTCAATAAAACGGAAGAGGGTCGTCTACTGGTCTCCAAATTGCGACAGAGAATACAAAGAGTGGAGAATGAGGCAACGCAGAAACTGGATCAGAAAATCAAGCGGCCCAGGGTAATATGTATAGAATGGATCGAACCGTTCTATGTGGCTGGCCATTGGGTACCTCAAATGGTCGAGATAGCAGGAGGGATGAACGGCATTAGCTCACATGGAGAACCCTCACGGCGCATAAGTCTGGAAGAAATTTCCCAATATCAGCCGGATAAGATAGTTCTTATGCCTTGCGGGTTCGAGATTGATAGGACCTGCAAGGAAATGTGTGCTTTAAACAATAATGATGGATGGAAGGCACTGGGCGCAGTTAAGCGAGGAGAAGTATATATCGTAAATGCGAATGCCTATTTTAGCAAACCTGGACCAAGAGTAGTGGTGGGATTGGAGATTCTGGCAAAAATAATTAACCCTGGAGCTTTTGCAGAGTTAGAATTACCTTCTAATGCATATAGAAAATTCACCTATTAAACTCCCAGTCAATATATCACCTTACCTTACCTTTGGTCCGTTTGAACGAGGGTATTCTGCTAGTCTACTCAAAATTGAAATTCGGGGTCAGTGACAAGGTATTGGATAATTTTAGACTTGGCTGTTGTGACAAATGTTAGAACACTCCTATGGAACTCTACAAGGTCATTGAACGTTCTGAACGCCTTTGTATTAGGTGCAATAAGGGAAATCAATACTGTTTTGAATAAAATCTTTGTTCAACAACATAGTTCAAATGGATTAAGCGTAAAAGCCTATTGAACTTCTTATGAACAGTGTCTACACCATACAGGAATTGTGGGACCTGTATACAGATTGGAACGAAGATGTACACGGGTGTGTACACGACCTCCTTATTTATAACTCCAATTTATGTCGTTTTCGATAACAATTAGAAAAAATCTTTGCCTCTACCATAACTGGTGGCAATAAGCATCAGACTAACGGGTCACTTTAATTGGAAAAGCAGACTGATATAGGGCGCGGCATTTTTAGAATTCAAATACAAATATTCTGGAAAATTTATGTCTCACGCACAGAAGACCGGGTTTGGAGAGAAAGGGTGAATGGAAACGTTATTTGTAACGGGTGTGAGAGAGTCTCGGATATCAAATCCAGTAAATAGTAGCCTCTTTTGCGATTCCATGAATCGTAGGTAAATCACCGGAGACTGCTGGAGGCCAATTTCCGGACATCAAAAGTCAAAATCTTTACCTCTCATCCTTGGACCTGTTGTATCAGGCTTTATTACGGGCTTACTTATATGAAGGATGCTCAATTATGAATACTAGAGATGTTGGGAGGAGGTCATTATATGATTCATAGTGACAGCGGCGGTGCAGATGACCCTTCAGAGGCTTCATCAGCTACAACAGCAGTAAGGCAGAATCGTGGATCGCTTCATCAGGGGAAGAGCGGGCCAGATGCCAGGCTTACTTCAATTCGTGATGCCAATCGGACAATTAGAGATGACCGAACTGACCGTATGGAAGACTATCTCGAGGTGATTTATGAGCTTGTACTACAGAAGGGTTATGCGACAACAGTTGACATTTCCGATTACCTCAATGTTTCCTCACCAAGCGTTACAAGGATGATGAAAAAGCTTACATGAAACGGGATTCCTCAGGTATGAAAAATACAGGGGAGTGAGCTTAACAGACAAGGGGATAGAGGTGGCGAAAGCCATACGCAAGAGGCACGGTATACTCGCCGAGTTTTTTAAGATGATTGGCGTTCAGGACGATATCGCTAACGAAGATGCAGAGGGAATAGAACACCATCTACATTCTGAGACTTTAAAGAAACTTGAAGAATTTGTCAGGAGCCTAAAAGCAACCCACAAAATACGGTAGCTGTCATTTCACCTGCGTCCTTCATCATTATTAGGAAATTTTTACTGCCCTATTAGAATGCATGTTCCATTTGCTAAAATTATGGTTGCTCACTTGTTACCAATAACTTTATTGTTGCTATCTGATTAACATAAAAATTGCCTGTTCCTCAAGTAGAATTCAAATCATCTGTCGCTATCGGCATAAGACATCCAAGCAGGATAGGCGATCAACTAATCAAGCTTCTATGTATTCTTCTCTATGGTGGTAAATTGTGCATCGAACCCCGAAGGCGTCCTCTCTACTTACAATTAATATTAATACTGTGTTCTCAACTAAGGAATTGACCTAAAACAAAAAAAGGACATAATTAATACTCATTTTCTAAGTTCTGACTGATGGGGGGATGTTGAATTAGGTCCCTGCCATGGGGGAATATCTCTCGTCTGAATATCGAATTCAATAGGAATTCTTCCTGGACCAGCTATCAGGAGACTTCATCGAAATGGACATTAACAATAATTCCAATTCAAAACCGCCTACCAAGCCTTCGAAGATCTTAGCTGAGAAAGATCGCACCTATCATTTCGATTATGAATAGTATCGATACTAGGACTCCAACAACCAGCTACAACCTCAAGTATCCCAGCATAGACATCAATGCATTCAATCAAGGATGATATTGATCCCAACCAGTTGTCCCTTAGTTCTAGATAGAATCCCTGCCAATCTAACCCAGAATCCATATTTCTTGTTCCTCAAGCTCAATGCATTATCTAGCTCCTCTCGATTTGCCATAGAAGCCTTTCCTCTGTGCCACTGACCCTTGAGCTGACCTCTCATTCCGCACGGCGCTACACGTACATTTGGATTATTTCTCAGGCGCTTTACTTTGCCGGTCTGATTTCTAGTTACAACACTAATCTTCTTTCCGTCAATAGTAAACCAAACAGGGGTAGCAACACCTTCTCCGTTTCTTTTCAAAGTCTCGAGCTTAAGATAGCGATACTGAGAAAGCGTTGAAACTGGATCGGAGGATGACATATCTTCAAAGTTAAATCCGTTTTTATTATTGTTTTCCTTCCCATCGCCGTTGAAAAGATACTCCTTTTATAAGAGTAACTGCTTAGATGATTAGCTGAGCTATTGTCAACATCAACTTCATCATCTAGCTACACGTGTGAAATATGTGGAATCACATTCAGTACATTGAATGAAAAAGAAGAACATATCAAGCTAGAACATAAGGAACATCATCCTCCCACAGGAGTCGGATAATTATCTCTCAATTATATTCCTGCGGCACATAAAAACCAATCACGAAAATTAGAGCAGTTATCAATATATCTTTTAGATGTGGTAGACGGGAACTCTATCAGGCTCAAACCTGTTTTGAACCTTTTCACTCTGGCAATAATAATTACTATACCTATTGATTTTTTGTCGGTTTGATTTGGTTTGGTACCAAATACCAAATAATGAAAAATTTTTATCGGTGACGACGGCTATCTTCTAGGATAATTTACAATCCTTAAGTTCTCAAAATGGTGTCAAGGATAACACTACATATCCTGCTGAAGATCCCTAAACTTAGCATTTCGCTCCCATGCCAACGTCGCCTCGTGACAGCTATATGAGTTAGGTTCTTTTTTTAGGAACACTCGTTCTGTTGATCTAGAACCATGAATGACACATCAATCATTAAGTTCCGCTTTAAGTTAAGATCAGTAATTCAATTCAACTTAATCAAGACCGAGTGTTCATATTGGGTTCAGTTCAATTTGTTAATTTAAATCCACCAAGGTCGGTGCTCTAAGTCTATGAGGCAACCCCTTAAGCTAAGGGGGTAAAATTACTGATTTTATTCTAAACTTTTCCCAATTTCTTCGACAAATGCAATCTCTGACAGACTTCCTCCTCTCTCGTGGGGAATATGCCTTTTCTGAGAATCTTTCGGGGAGTACGTAGTGCTTATCTTGATATCCTATTGCGATCATGACTCCAACTTCAAACCCGTCTAGAATTTTAAAGACTTCGATGGCCTTCTGAACGTCTAAACCCCCTATTTCGTGCATGATAAGACCTTGGTTAAATGCCTCAAGAAACATATTCTCATTAGCGGCCACTAGATCATAAAAATGAAGCCTATTGTATTCCTCTCCTTCCGAACAATTTTTTTTGCTATTGCACATGAGTATCGGAGATCTTTTAGCATAAGAATTGGATTCAAGCAAGACAGATTGAGCCTCCATTAATATTACTGGATTATCTACCACGGTTGTTCATTTTTGAAAGATGGGGCCCATCTTGCAGCTTCTAATATGGATAATAATTTAGATCTCTCTACTGGTTTTGTCGAAAATGCTCTTGCGCTCCATCCCTTCGCAGCTCATTGACCAGGTGCCCTGTCTTTGCGATTTTAGTAATTATTTCCTCCATCGCAGAATCACTTTTACCTGTTGCATACTCAGAGTAATTGTTTGTTACTCCAATTGTGCCGGTAGGGAAGTGGGTCGATAATTATAGATCTAACGGAATAAATCACTGAAGGAGAAGGGGTACATGTATATCAATAGAAATTCTGATATCCCCGACGAAATAATTACAACTCCTTCCTGCGACTGTGACTTTCGTATAGTCGCTTGATTGATATTTTAATCCTAATGATACATCTTATGATGCTACTGTTGTTCATGAAAATAATGTAGCGAACTACTGACTAATTGATTGGATCCGTTATTCTAAAAGTTAAAATCACCGCCGAAGTCCATTCCCGAATCTCCAAAACTATCGAAACCCCCTCCTCCACTACTGTCGCTACCAGAATCTGCAGCACCGACGTCTTCTTGGCTAGCAGCATCCGAGCCAGAGTCTGTCGAGTCAGAGGCGCTTCCGGAATCTCCAGCCATCGAGCTCTCCTGAGGACTCATTGCCATACCCATGAAGGACATCATCGAAGCGAAAAACATTACATTAATCAGACCAGAGAAAAGCATCATCGGGATCCAGGCTCTATCAGCTTCCATAAATGATTGCAACTGCGCAGTGTTACCATTGCTGTAGGCTTGCTCAATGTCCTTAGCCTTCTGTTGTAATTCTCGTTTTTTGGAGTCAAGCAGGCTCTGACCAGTCGGATTGATAACGAATTCTATCTTGTTTCGAAAGAAGCCTTTCTTTTCCATTCGGATTACTAATCGCTGCAGTGCAAGATCGTTGAGTATTAGTTCTACCTGCGGTTTATCAAGCCGGGTCACCTTGCTAATCTTATCTGCTGTTTTCATTCCTCTGCCGATTGCATCTAGCACCATGAAATGATTTGGACTATCGTTAACCTTAACGTCACTAGACATATGCTATCTTAGGTACTCGCAAATTATAATAAATTATTGGTTTACGTTGTGTTGCAACGTAATGCCTCTCATGAGTAATTTATATGCACTAATCAGGTTGGCCAATTGTATGGTCGTAAAATGATTCAGCAAACGCTTCTTTGCTTTAAAAGAGCGAATTCCCTCAACTCTCAAAGACAATAATTAGCAAATTTGTCCATGGGAAGCGAACCCAAAAGGAATCAAATGGCTAATCAATTACAGCGACCAACAACTGGACACAGTCTAATTTTATGGCATCCCTGATCCCGATTCGCGAATGGTGACACTTTATTGACCTGGAGAAAACAGAGAAAATGGCTAAAAAGGAAATCGTTCAGATTTAATGATAAGGATAATCAAACAGCAAATACGGTCATAAAGAAATCAGTAGGAAAATTTGCATGCAAGCCTTACAATAATAATCAGAAGTTTGTTAGTTACTAAAATTAATAAAGGTATAGTCGTTCTGGAGTTTTTGAGGCTACTATTATAAAGACTATGATGGGTAAAAGAATATGAAACCACTATCGCGACGACGGATTTCAAAAATGCCGCTGCTCGGCTTTTCAGCAGGACTGCTTCTCCTATCGGTATGCCTCTCGCTCGCAATATCTCCACGTTCTCAACAAAATCTTGCTATCGCGCAAGATCAGTCCCCTAGTGCAAGTGAAATGTCAGTCAGAGACGAAATATTGTCAAATGATGCTAATGATGAGATAAGGCTATTGCCAAAGTACTCTCCGAATAGTATCTCTCAAGCACTCAACTACTCACATTTTGTACCACTGAGTCCGTTAAGCAATAGCCCAGGAAATCAAGTCAAATTACTTCTCAACTATAATGTGACTGAATCATCTTTAATGGATAGCCCTATAAACGCCATTATGGAAATTTATGCCGCCAACCAATCATTGATACGAACTTCATCGCTTCCTCATCCATTAAACCTAACAAGTTCTGAGGGAACCATCCAACTCGCTACCACTTTAAATGATCACAATCTGAAAAATATAACCGCAGTAGCATTGCTCACAGATGATGAGAAGGCTATTCCTGTATCTAACGTCCTGGAGGCCCGGCTCAACTTAGGCGAAATGAGCGAGCGCTGATTAGTATTATCAATCTTCCATCAATACCGATTGGGGGCCCCTTGCTTATGCATTTATTTTTATTTTTTATATTGACCGCACTTAATTTCTGTATTTGTTAATGCTACATATGAATTATGTAATAGGTTTCTCAATAAGGGAACATTTGCATGTGACCTAGTACTATTAGAAATCTGTTAGTGAAGAATTCTATGACACGGTTTCAAGTTTATTGATTAGGCGATAAATATTATACAGTATTACATAACAGTTTGGGCAGGAAATTCCAGCTATTCAATATTAGGAAGTACTTGGTAAGAATATACAATGCATTTAGATAATAGTAGATCTCCCTTATTATTAATCTCATTACTTGGGCTACTTTTGATAGTAGGATTTGTAGTTAGCATAGAGTCCATGAACGCTTCACAGGCCAAGAATGACAATGGTGACAATAACAATAATAATGATCGTGATTGTAGTGAAACAAACATAATCATTGGTACAAGAACCTACACCAAGGGGACCGAATGCGATGATATTATCATTGGTTGTCTTATTACTGCGGATGGTACTGGATGCAACTCGGGTGACACACTAAGAGGATTAGAACGACATGATGTTCTGCACGGATCCGTCGGAGATGATACTCTTTATGGTGATGAAGGAAATGATGAGCTCAGCGGCTCGGACGGTAGCGATCGTTTGTATGGTGGTCCAAATAACGATATTATTATGGCCAGTTTTGGTGGAGATTTCTTGGTAGGAGATAAAGGAAATGACGAGCTATATGGAGGACCTGGGGATGACGTACTAATTGGCGGACCTGGGCCAGATTATTTCGATTGTGGAGATGGCTACGATATTATTATCGACTTTAATCCGACAAATGGTGACACACACGCGGATAATTGTGAAGTAGTGCTTTCTGATTTAGGCAGCAAAGAAATTCTGACCCAAGGTGGGGTAATGACGAAACTTCAAGCACTAGGAATAGGGTCTCAGAAAAATCCTACTGACCTGGAAAATATTGGGGAAACAATAGATTAATGAATGATCAATATGATGATCAAAAAAGGATGTTTTAGCTTGTCACCAGGAAGACCGCTAGAATCCTACGGTTCTCCTTCAGATTTTCACTTTATGATTCGATCGCCTAGCCTATTCTTCTTAACTGACAGTATTGAAAATCCTGACGCACTGCTATTAGAGAAGCATTTTTACATTTTATTATACACCTTATTTGTTCAGACCGAGTCAAAAGGCTGAGATTGCATTGGTAAAAGTGTTCAATACAACCTGTTTACCAAGTAGCGACTAGCGTAAACATTTCTCGCGGTTATTTTGGCATAACCGGTTCCAATTACGCCTTTTTGATTAAGTAGCCATCTAGTATCATAGGAAACTGTGACAATTATCCCGTTTTGTTTTAGTGCTAAGATCTAAAGTTTTATTACTTCCGGGCGAACAGATTAGTAAAATTAATGTATTCTTCGCCCATGCCATTAGGACCAGGAGGCGTTGATGTAATGGGAAATTTGGCAAGCAAGATGGAACTGCAGCTCAAAGATACAGAACAAGTCAGAACATCGTTTGAAAATGATATTCGGATGTACAAAAATAAGCAGATTAGCAAGAAGGAATTTGTTCATAAAGTAGTTACCTATACTATATCTCTTTCAGCTTTAAATTTTCTTGTTATACACGTAATCCTTGAGATGAGAACGGCGCTCGAAAAGGGATCTTCGATGAAAGATAATACGGGAGGGATAGTTGTGGATGATCAATCAGACCCTGGATCACAATTCGGCCTTGGTATTGAGGGGTTTCTCGGAAGCTCCTTTCATGGTAGATCGGGAGATGGTGGAGTCATCCTGACAGATAGCAACGCAACTTCGATCCACGCTCCGTGCAATATCTGCAATTGTACCGAAACTGACGGATCTTATGACAAGATCCAATATCGTAAAGATCAAAAAAACATTAAAGAGTATCCCTTAGCGAGCTTTGTGCCAAGGCAGTGTGTTGGCTGTGGAACCGTTCTGTTTCGACCTACGAATTTTTGCGGTACATGCGGATATAAACAGTAAAATAATTTCAATTTAGATGAAATTGAATACAGTAGGCCAATTCCTGCCGCAGCTTCTGACTGTTTACTTTATAATTCAGTAGAATATTTTGAGGGAGTTGCAATTTTTACTTTCCATTAATATCTTAAAATTTTGTCTCAATACTTCTATTTTAACAAATAGCCTACCAACCTAGAGCTAATGCGGATTTAAGAGCCGCTTCATTCAGAATCGTGCTTATACTCGAACGAGTAGTATTTGAAGAATAAACTCGATCAATTGCTTCATGTATGTGTCCTGCAATAATTGGGTATTCTGGTATACTTGGTCTTATATTGCCAAGTGGAATCATCGATATCAAGGTATCGTAGTACGGTAACTCGGTAGCTGATCGGTTGAGAATTAGCCCTTGCCCTAGTGGGATCTGAGTGGGGAGATATCCTGTACTCTTGAATCCAAGGCCCAAGGATCTCGGGTTCCAAGATTGTCTCGATCAATTCCCATGCAAGCATCTTGTGGTTGGATGTGATTGGAATGGCTAATTCCCAGCCTCCCATCAATGTACTTGATTGTTTATCAAGACTTGGCACGGGAAACAAGGGGATAAATCCTATCATATTTTCAAAGTCGGCTCTTTTTATGTCTGCAAAGTATCCAGGTATCCATGAACCTCCCAGGATCATCGCGATTTTTTTCTTAGCAAATTCGAGGCTATCGCTAGCTGGCAGACTATCTGGTTTCACTCCGGCATCAACTTGATCTTTGATAAAGCCTAGAGCCTGAACCCCTTCTGTACTGTTGTAAGTGGGAAACCAATATGTCCCCTTAGTCGGATGCCCTTCTTTGAGTTGTACAATGTCGCCTCCTAGCATCCACAGATAGGGAAACCACAGGTCTTGAGAATAATATGTGTCAAACAGGATAGTTCCATTTATCCCTCTAGGCGTTAACTCTTGGTTTAACCTCTGTGCAGATTCAATGTAACCCTTCCACGTTTTTATATCGCCCGCATTGATCTGAGCTTGTCGGAGCAAGTCTTTCCAATACCATAAACCTCTTACATCGGTCCAAGTCCAAATACCGTATACCGTTCCATTATAAGTTCCACCGTCCCAGTGTTGCTGATACCAATCGGATGCTCTTTCCCAATTGTCAGTATACGTAGTCAAGTTGGAAAGCAATCCCTTGCTAGCAAATTCACCTAACCAAATTTGGTCGACAGATATGAAATCGATTGCTGATTTATTGGACATCAATCGCAGGAATTCTTCCCTAGTATCATTCGTTGGCAGCTCTTGATACACAAGATGCAAATTTTTGTCGGGATATTTTTGCTGCAATTTTTCCAGACCTTTGTCCAACAATGACTTCCACCTTCCTTTGTCGCCCAAATCGGTAAGGAGACCTCTTAAAGCAATTTCCGTTCCATTTCCATCTCCTGATTCTATGCTGTCCAAATCAGATGAATTCCTTCTGTCAGTAGATGCAAATGCCAGTGAATGAGTGAATTCCTCAAAGAAAGGGTCTACTTTTGCACGGGAGACCCCTTGTAAATCCAATCTAAAATGTTGACTATATGAAGACAAATAAACATTAATTTGAAAAAAAATGATTATAACCAAAATTGCTAAGAATCCCAAGAGAAACGGGTAATAGTTCAATTGAAGGAAAGATGGAACTTCAATAGGCAATTCCTTGCCAGATATGGCATGGTAAATATATTTATGTTTATCTTAACATCAACAAATGTGCCTTCTACCCTGGATGATTCAGTAAATCAGAGGCAGGAAAACTTTCATGATACCTGACACCCATTTGTGCTGTCGTTATCAGGAAGTGGAAATGTTAAAGTAATCCGCGATATTACTTAGTGGGTATAGAATCAAGAGGGGGACTCTAAACGGAAAGACTAATTCTGATAGGCATTATAGTGGTAGTTTCCATTGCGACTTCCTCATTAATTTTATTAGTTTTTCTACAAAATTTTACAGAGTCAACCGTTAGAAAAAACATATACGAACAGCAGATTGACAGACAAAAGGAAGTTACAACTAGCATCTCCCAGAGTATCGGCTCTGACCTTGGGAACTTAGTATCTGTATTGGATGGTCTTGCAGATTCTGATCTACTTCAAAGAGGTGACTTTGCTTCAGATGAAACAACCAAGCTCGTCAACGAAAAATTGCAAAGATACGGAGCAGAGGTTAATAACATCTTTCTACTTGATAGTAACAATATAGTGACTGTGGCGATGCCAGGGCCAAATACGACAACAGACTATACAGACTTGAGGGCTGGAGATGACTTATCTCAGAGGAAATGGGTCAAGGATACAAGAACCAAGTCCGAGGCACCATATTTTTCAGGTGGCTTCGAGAGACAGGGCATATACAAAGAATTTATCACATTCCCAATTCTTGACAGAGAGACAAATGAGAAATTAGGAATCGTGGGTGCTTCAATCTCTACCCTGCCATTCTTCTCGACGTATGGTAACCTCGAAGACCTTGATGACCAATTTTTGGTGGTCTATGATAAAACGGGTAACATCATCACTAACCCTGGCAATGCCGGTCTCCTTGGACAAAATTATTTTGGAGAGTTTGTTCAGGATTTTGTAGCCAGAAATAAGGTGCTGAACAATCTCACTAGGAACCTTCTACAGGGTCACTCAGGCTTTGGAATTTATGACTACGGAAGAGGGGAGAGAATCACAACCCAAGAACCCATATCGGTAAATGGACGGCCTGAATTCTTCGCACAGACCGTCACACCCACAGTTAGCCTATATTCTGACTTGGAAAATTCGCTTTTCATTGAAAGAGTAAAACTATTTTCGCTTTTTGCTGCCACCTTAGCTGGAGTGATTGTACTTATGATATTTCTATTCAAATGGAATAATTCCCTTAAAAAAGAGGTGAATAAGCGAACTCAGCAGTTGCATGATTCGAATGATCAACTGATGGACGCAAATAACCAGTTGGAGCGCAACAATAAGTTACAAAAAGAATTCATTAACATTGCGGCTCATGAATTAAGAACTCCTATTCAGCCAATTTTAGGGCTTTCTGAAATTGTAATGAAGGAAAATAAAGACAAAGAGCTTGACAAATATCTTGAAGTAATATTTAGAAATGCCAAAAGACTTCGGAGATTAACAGAGAACATACTTGACGTAACACGTATTGAAAGCAAAATGCTCAAGTTAAATAAGGAACCAGTGAGATTGCACAATCTGTTACTATCAGTGGTAAATGACTATCAAACAGAAATTATTAAGGAAAATCGCACAAGACAGATTAAACTATTGTACCATCCCCAAATAAACGGTGACCCTGCAGATATAGTAGTGGAAGCAGACACGAGTAGGCTTATACAAATAATTTCAAACCTAATGAATAACGCCTTGAAATTTTCACGAAAGGAAGAAGCAGTTATCGAGGTAACATTGAGCGAACGTACGGAAGGCAGTAAAAAAATCGCAACAGTTAACGTAATTGACTACGGCGAAGGCATCGATCCTGGAATGCAACGTAATCTCTTTACAATGTTTTCTACTAATTCTTATGATGGGACAGGTCTTGGACTCTACCTTTGTAAGAACTTGGTCGAAGCTCAAGGTGGCAGAATATGGGCGAGGAATAATCCATCTGGGAGGGGTGCTGTCTTCGGATTTGACCTTGAAATTATCGATGGCGGACGAAGATTTTGAATTCAAGGTAAGGCATGTTAGGCCAAATTAGCGCATTGTTGGATTGTATGGGGCTTCACAAAGAATCAAAACTAGCTGACAGATCCTAATGTTTTAACATTCAGTTTCCACATAAGTGGGAGTCTCGATCTCTACATATGGACCGGGAGCAGAATGCTTAAATTTTGAGATCCAGATTTCGCGGGAGGAGGAAAATAAGGTTAGGTAGATAAATTCTAGCGTTGTAGATCACGGAGAGGAGCTGAGAATGTCAATATTGATTATTTTAATTACAAGGAGGGCTTAGGTAATAAATACAGTAACGGTCTGCAAGCCAAATCTGACCTACTTTGTTCCACTTTGTGAAGAATTCCATTTTTCTCTTTTTAGGTCGTACTCAGACCGTGAATATTTGATTCTAGCAGGATGACCTATTACAACGGTATCAGAGGGAACATCTCTTGTAACTACTGCACCCATTGCCACAACGCTGTTCTTTCCCACTCGAATGCCCGGTTTTATGACGGCTCTCCCCCCTATAATGGCCCCATCCTCCACTATAACCCCTGACATTCTGGGACTTGTAGGGTATGGATCGTTAGTAAACGCCGGCAGCAGGTCCCACAAACACATTTTTTCCAATAACTGTTAATGGTGGAATGTAAACAGAACCTTCTATTCTAGTATTTTCCCCAATCTTGACATTATAGTCTATATGGGCCAAAGACCCGATACTTACGTTGTCTCCGATCACGGTATTACTTCCCACATATGAAAAATGCCAAATCTTCACATTCCTACCTAACTTGGCATCTGGTGAAATATAATTGACTACCTTATTCTGATCCATTGTTTTTCAATACTCTTCAATACTATATAACTCTCTTTTAATACTCCAGGCATAGGTTCCGACTGCCTGAAATAACAGATCTGTTTTTATTTTGTCTTGATTTCCCGGAATGACGCAATTCAGGATCCTTTAACTGTGAAAGACTGACCAACCGATAATTTCGATCTAGAACATAATTTAGTAACGTGAATATTATTACATCGAACTTAATCTTTCTATGGGATATGTATGAACAGGCTACATCCTTCACGAACGACCCAACTGGTCTAATTTCTGTGCTGATTTGCAAAAGGATAAGTATGTCATTGTGTGATGAAGCTAGAAGTAGAATACATTTGCTATCATATTTTGCAAGACAATGGGATGTTTTCCTTGTCGGAGCGGCAATGATAATCGGGTTTACTGTTGTTGTTCTCAAATTGACAGGATTCATTTAGCGCTGACAAACTTTTGCAGAGTGATATACTTCCGCGACTGAAATGAAAGAGGAGAACAATGTTAGATTCTCTCGAACTACCACGCCATTAGGTACTTAGAATTATGTGCCCTGTTAGTAGCAACGAACTTGTAGTAAGATGGGTCGAATGCATGTTTTCTATTTTATGAGAAACTTAGGTGCACGATGCCAAATCATTTTTATAAGCTGTCAAATTAAATCGACATATGAGCTCTGTAGACTCAGGCGAAGCCGATTTGGATAAGCGTGAACCTAATTTGGAGAAGATTTCAGTAACCAACGAGGAAAAATCAATTGTCTTCACCAATCGCAAAGGTGTACCCAGTAGCAGGAGAGGAAGAGGCTATTCCCAAAAGGAGATTGCAGAGGCATCTGCAAATATCGGCCTAGCAAATCAAAATATATCGAAGGTAAGAGCCTTTCACATCCCCGTTGACAAATTGCGAAGGTCAACCCATCCAGAGAACGTGAAAAAACTTACAAAGGTTCTAGAAAAGGTACTTACAAAGCAAAAAAACAAAGAATAGGGGCAAAAAGCAGACTCGGACGAAAGACAAGGCTGTTACTACGAAAACCAGCAAGTGACCTCATACTTTATGTTGGTATCAAATCCGGTAAACCCGGTATCATTAGGGCGATGAAAGATATCTATCTTCAATGCCATGATATAGGACATGAATTTTATAATACTTTTCACTATCTTGGACGGCAGAGCTACCCAATCATGAAATCGTATGGGTCAAGTCAATTCTGCCAACAATTCGAAGAATGTGATTTTGAAATACAACCGCCGTTCTACCGCTTAACTTCTAACCGATAGTGCTATTTTTGATTACAGTTCAGAATTGGCACGGCCTAAATACATTCAGATTTTTAAAACTTATAACAGGGGAATATCCCATATCTTACGACGAAGGTGTTAATTGAAAACGTTATGGTATCTATTTCTCGTTGACCTTGGCTGTATTTACATTTATGTTTTATACACAGGATGTGTCTTTTGCTTCGCAAGAAAGGCAATAAGTCAATCTCTTCACAGATGATGTTTGACGAGTTAAAACACTCCACAGTGAGCGTCATGAACACGATACCTACGAATCTTTTTAATCCCCAGATACAAAATTTAACTGAACTAGGTACCGGTTATGTTTTTGGAGACAAGGGACACATTATTACTGCTTATCACTTATTATCAGGGGCTCGGAACGTGGATATAATATCAAGTGAAGGAGAAAGATATCCAGCGACGCTAATGGGAGCTGACCCCTATAGTGACGTAGCAATTTTAGAAGTCAATTCTACTGCTTCAATTCAAAATACGATAACTACCACGTCTGCATAGCAGAGCCAATTATCGATTATTAACGACACCCTTAGGCCAGTGAGTGTGGGTAATTCAAGCGAATTGCGCGTTGGGGATCCTGTCGTAACTATTGGTTACAATTTTGGCTCGACCGGACCGTCTATGACCGGTGGTTTGGTAAGTAAAACCGATTATGTATTAGCATTTCCGGCCGGTGGATTCTCTATACCTAACATAATACAATCCGACGTAACAGTAAATCCTGGCAACTCAGGAGGACCATTGATAGACAAAACTGGAAAAATCGTAGGAATGATTTATGGTAGGCTAAATCCGGTGGGTGTACCTTTGGGACAATTCCCTGGGATGACAGCAGTCATTCCCTCGAATATAGTCAATCGAGTCGCTTCATCAATTGTTGAAAACGGTTATTATCTTCATCCAGGTATCGGGATCATTGGAGAAACGCTCACTCCAGACCTAATCCAACGTATGGTCAACTCTACAAATATAGCATCTGATATGCATGGTGTATTCGTAAGTAAATTGCAGAGGGGTGGGACTGCGGATTTAGCAGGCCTGCAGGGGAGTGTCACAAATGAATACGGGGAAATACTTGGCGGAGACATAATAACTTCCATAGATGGGTTTTCTGTAGATAGGTTTGAGCAACTTTTGGCATACATTCAGGAACACAAATCAGTAGGGGACGAATATTTCTTTCAGTTTACTTCGGAATGGCCAAACCTTAGAAAAGAACGGATTAGTTCAGACATTTCTGCCCTCTACAGTCAGATAAAGTGCTCAACATGCATATTTTTGGTCTCTGAATTCTTACGGTTTCAAAATGCAATGGACATCCAATTCGAAGTCGAAAGCGATTTTATTCCGTTTCCTATACCGGCACATCTAGTTGAAAAAGTCTAGATAAATACATCAAGAATCGAGATTCTAAGTATTTGAAGATATGATTACTAAAACAAAAACTTATTGGCTAGTATTCATGACATTCAGCGTGAATGGATAGAATCCCTAGATCTAAAAAAACCTCTAGGAACTTCACCTCGGTGGAGGGCGCTCTGGTCAGCCTATTTTCGTCTTTTAAAATTCCGAAAATGGATGCAAGGAGGGTAGAATGCGCATATCTATTAGAATCTAATGGACGAGTCCTAGCGGAAAACCTGTATTCTCCTATAAGTGTTCCTCCATTCGATCGAGCCGATAGGGATGGTTTTGCGGTCTCCTCATCTGTTACGGCTAATGCATCACGTCACTCTCCGATTTATGTTAAGATAATAGGTAAGAGCCATGCGGGACAACGCGCAATCTTACTTCGCATAAGAAAGGGACAAGTGGTTGAGATTGCCACTGGAGCCAAACTTCCCAAAGGTGCAGATTCTGTGATCATGGTTGAAGATACCACCTTAGATACCACCAATAGATTAGTCAAGATTTCCAAACCTGTCAATCGAGGTGATCATGTATCCTACAAAGGTAGCGACGTTACAAAAAAACAATTAGTCTTGAGAAAAGGAACATGGATTACTGCCCAAGATGTGGCCTTAATTGCATCCATGGGTTTTGATAGAATCTCTGTGGTCAAAAAACCTAGGGTTGGTATACTAGCAACTGGCGACGAACTTACAGATCCTGGAAGCCGACCACTAAATGATGCAAGTATTTTTGAGAGCAATAGATACATGGTGTCTTGTTTAATAAGGGATGCTGGCGGAGATTCAGTGGATTTGGGACTGTGCAGAGATGATCCAGATGCGATATTTGAGATTTTGAAATCAGCGTTAAAACTGGATATGATAGTCGTCTCCGGTGGAGCCTCAGTAGGACAGAAGGATTATTCCCCATTGCTCGTAGACAGGCTGGGAAAACCTGGACTCTTGGTTCATGGAATAGCAATGAAACCAGGGTCCCCCACGGGACTTGGAATTGTGAGAAATACCCCCGATTATTATATGTCCTGGTTTTCCGGTTTCTGCCTTTGCCGACTTTCTCTATGTTCGGATTACCAATATTGTCCAAGTTATTAGGAACTCAGGGACCAGTTAAAGCAAGATTAAAAGCGAGAATTACCGAAGACATTAGCGTTCACAAGGATTTTCTGACATTCGTGCGAGTTATAGTGTATCGCCATAATGATGTTTTCTTGGCTAAACCGGTTAGCGCCAGCGGTCCAAGTTTGATTTCTACATTGACAAACTCAAACGGGATAGTAATTGTGAATAGCAGGATCACTCATAGTAGTGAACTAAAAAAAGGCGAAGTTGTGGAAGTTACACTGTATAAGAACATACAAGAGAGAGCCTGGCAGGACAGTGACTGAAACATGACGGGACACGACAGGTAGTGATTGGTTGTTTGGGAATAGCAATGATTTTGTACATTCGAGGATTTCCCTCTGGAATTTTTTGATCAGTATTTCGTATTTAGTGCCTTTTATAGGGGCAGAATGCCTTAAGGGTAGTATCGATAATTCGATCTGGGCCAAAGTAGTAGCCGTTCTGTCTGAGTAAGGGAACCCCGATAATTCGAATTCGGAACTGAAAAGGTCTTTCCGTAGATATTGTATGTATCTGACTTCCGGTGTGATGGCTTCACGATCTTCCCAATCCATATTTAAATAATATTCTTGAATCGATGTGCAAAACCAATTGGATTATATGTATTATGGTTATTAATTGGATAAGATCCAATTTGGGATACACGACTTGGATGGGAGTTGAATTTTAGATCTGATAGCGGACACTGGAAGCACAATAGACCTAAGATTATACGCTTCGGTCAAGGACCTCTTAGGTAAGGATAGAATAGAAGTCGATTTGACTGATAATATGACTGCCGGAGATCTTAGAGAAAAGCTTCATGAATCGTTTCCAATCTTATCAATCGTCAATATCCAATTCACAATATCGGTCAATCGAAGGGCTGTTGGTGATAGTGAATTTATTCAAAAGGCCGATGAATTAGCATTACTACCTCCAATTAGCGGAGGGTGAATCTTAATTGGGCTATCTAACATCCGAAGTAATCGATGTAAATAGGTTACTCATAGAACGGCAAAACACTTGTATTGGTGGGACGGTCATTTTCTTAGGAACGGTCAGAGAACGTAATAATGAAAATCTCAAATTGTCACAATTAAGTTATGAAGCATATGAAACAATGGCAGAAGAGATTTTTTCTGATATTGAAGCTGAGGCTAGACAGAAATGGAAAATAGAAGGGATTACAGTTTTGCATCGTGTTGGAACCTTGAACGTGGGTGAAGTGAGTGTGATCATAATCGTATCATCCAAACACAGAAAAGAAGCATTTGATTGTTGTAGGTACATAATAGATAATGTAAAGACCAGAGTGCCTATTTGGAAGATGGAAATAACTAGCAGAGGTAAAAAATGGTTAGGGGGTACACTTATACTCCCGACAGAGAAATAACTTTTGGGAAAACTTGGAAACGACCAAGGGCGGAATGTATGATATAAGTGATAAGCCAGATACCCTTAGGACGGCTGTGGCTCAAGCCATTGTTAAAGTATCCCCAACCACAGTAACTCTTGTAAATGAGGGAAAAATCCCGAAAGGGAATATATTTGACGCTGCAAAAATTTCAGCTAATATGGCAGCAAAACGGACCTGGGATTTATTACCTTATTGCCATCCAATATCTATTGATCATATTGCCGTGAACTTTAATATGATAGCCGAAGGGAGGATCAATATTATTGTCACTGTGAAAAATGTAGATAAAACCGGTGTAGAAATGGAGGCGCTCACGGGTGCTTGCATAGCAGCCCTAACCATCTATGATATGTTAAAACCTGTGGACAATAATTTAGAGATTGAATCTATCAGGCTTTTGGAAAAAACTGGCGGGTTAAATTCATTTATCCAAACTTACAACAGGACACTTCGAGCTGCTGTATTGGTATTGAGCGACTCAAGGGGTGAAAAAGAGGATAAATCAGGTAAGGTCATCCTCGAAAGACTTGCCAAATACGGTGTGGAATTAAAGGAGTACAAAATATTAGCTGATGAGCAAAAAGTTATCGAGTTTGAGCTTGTCAGACTGTGCGACAGTTTGGGAGTTGATATCGTGCTCACAAGTGGAGGAACTGGAGCTGGTCCACGAGATGTAACGCCCGAGGCCACTGGTAATGTGATTGAAAGGCCGGTAAGTGGAATAACTGAGGCATTGAGGGCATATGGTCAAAAGAGGACTCCGTTATCGATGCTGTCAAGAGGTATCGGAGGTGTGAGAGGAAGTACAGTGATAGTCAACCTCCCTGGAAGTGTAAGGGCTGTAAGAGAATCACTTGATTCATTGTTCCCTGGTATCCTGCACATATTTCAGATGTTGGAAGGCCATAGCCACTGATTCCGTTTTGTTTTTAGGTTAATAGTAACGCACCCAAAGAATAGTATTGGTAATAGTAATGTTGTCGCACCCAAACTAAAATGTTCTACAACCATATTAGAGAGTTACCATTGAAAAGTTGCAGTCGAATGCAAGACAGAGATTAAGTAATGATGGACGTTACCCTAATAGGTTACTAATATTTAAGATGTAACTGAATAGGAACTAGTAAGAGAATCTGCAAACTAAGAAAATTCTAAGCGGTATCTTTCGACGAGTAAGTTGCAATTTTATATTTCGTACCGCATACATTTTAACTGTTCCTAGGATATTACTCTACAATAAATCTGGGACTCGCAACACTTTGTGTCGTTTGAACAAACAGACTCTCAATTTCAGTCAACCTATCCATACAATCCAAATCATTCCTCAGATCGAGATATAATGAATCCGTTTTTATGGCTTCTAAAAGATCAAGCACTTGTTCATTAGTTACGCCGTGCTTGATATCATAATTTATTTGCCTACAAACTCTTGTTATTCCGCCGTACCTCCTATGTTGCCTTTTTTCCCAGGCGGTTGCATTCTCAGGGAGTCCCTTTATGTACTTGATAACGGTCTTCTCCATATGCTGAATATGCCATTCTCTCATGGGAAAACTATTTTGGATCAAGATTACCCCTCATATCTTTCTATTACTCATAGAGGTATATAAAATGACACTGGATCCGTGGTTTCCTGACCTTGTGAAGTACTTCATTTTGAGTTCGGTGAGTTGTCCTCTCCCCAAAGGGTGCTCCATCTTTAATCTGAAGTGCTAACTAGCATACTAATATCCAATAACTTTAACTCATCCTAAATATGACCATCCATCCAATTTTTACGTAAACTTCATTGATATTGGCTATTTGAATACATTGAAAACTAATTAAAATGTGTTTCTTGAGGCAACATGTATTAACTAATTATAGTTACCATACTATAGGATCATGTATCGTATTGATGAACAATGCCTCGCATGTCTAAGGTTGCATTTTTGATCAAACATCTTTAAAGTCTAACTTCTAATGACGAACAACCAATGCCACCAAAAGTGTTACATAACTTAAGAATGGTGCAATGTCCTTATAGTGAAGTGGGGAATTCATGACTGGCGCTAAGCGAAATAGGAGAGGATTTTGAATATTTGTTGGTCAGTACAAGAGGACGGTTAACTATTTGGTGATCCATTTCAGATTTCCGACTGATTAGCAAAGTTTTTTACTCCATAGGTACATATATCCCAGAGCTATAATAGTGTGAGTCGTATCTAGTTTGTTTGGGAAGAAAAAAAGCGGTTCCAGTGCTGGGAGTGCAAAGGTTAAAAATAAGAAGAGAAGCGGGAGTTATTTGGATGCTTCAAAAAAGAAGCGTCAAAAGTATCTAATGATAATAATACCCATTATAGCAGCGGTGGTGGCAATTCTAGCTATTTCAGGTACCAGATATTCGTCAGAGATAAATAAATTCGGCACCGTTGGCTCTGCACATGAGCATGCTCGCTTTTATTATTAATGTAAATGGTACGCCTATCGATTTTAGTCAACCCCAATATCAGGTCCAGTCGAGACTAATTCATGTCGAAGGAGGTGACGGATTCACTTTACATAGACATACTGATAGGGTACCCTTCGGTGAATTTCTAAGGAGCGAAAATATGAATCTAGAGGACAGTTGCTTCTCTACTCAGCAGGAACGTCAACAACAGGGACAACAACCAGAATACTGCACAAATGGGACGGAAGAACTCCGAGCATTTGTTAATGGGAAAGAATTAGAGTCTCCCTCATTATTGGGTGACTATATTTTAAAGGATGATGACAGAATATTATTGATATACGGTAATCAAACTACTGATCAGCTAAGTCAAGCGCTAAGTGAATTGGAAGAGGTTCCTATCCTGAAAAGATAGCTAAAGATTTTTGGGAAAGTACCTGTGTCCCTGACAGCATTCGATTAGACCGTTGGACTCAATGGACTGCACACAGGTCATTCAGAAAACCGTCAATGTCAAGACGTGAAAAGATTGATAAATCCAATTTCGCACCTGGATTCATTATTTTTCTAAGCTCAATGCCCGCTTCTTTCTCTTTCCACCATGTCTCACCGAATTTAGTCATTACATACCTCTCCAGTTCAAAAGCTCTCACAGCGGCAATGAGATAGACTTGGAACATACATTATCGATTCAGGTAAAATGTGATGCAAGAGCCAATATTCGCCTGGCATATCAAACCCCAGATATTCCCGTATCAACCTAGAATAAAGATCAGACGCCCCGTCGGCAGTCAGGCTCTTCTCCCAATATTCGATCTTCATTAAGGTATTCGCAGTGTAGAATGTGATGAAGAAGAGGTCCATGAAATTGTTCTTGGCAATTATTTGGTCGACTAGGATGTCACTTTTAACTTTAGAGCGAAGAGAATTGAGGTAACAAGGATTCCTTGATAACCTTTCAAAGAACATAGAAAATATCTCGGCTATACCCATAGATATTCGATACTTCTCAGAGTAACTACGGCCGTTGTCTATTGAGGTGGCATGGATCGCATGCCCCGTTTCGTGCAAACAGCCTTGAAAATCGAAGTAGGGACTTTCCTTCTTGTAAAGTACTCGTACGTCAGATGGAATCTCTACAAAGAAGCAAATGGGAGACGGGTATTTGTCTTTTCTGCTTTCGGTATCAAATATAATATTGGAAAGATCAAAATTCATTGTTTTCAGCATCCTCTTAACCTCATCCACAGGATCCAAGCACGCGAAGGCTTCTTCGATATCTGAATAGATTCGATTTCTAAAAAAATAGAAATCGTCATAATATTCAGGATGCCTGTTCAACAATTCCTTACTCGTATCCAGTAATGCCTTGCGAAAAGGAATTTTAGCTTTTTCACCTAATGATTTTACGAACTCTAGGAGGGAATCACGTTTGAAATTCTCATTGGTCATATAAGCGGAGACCGGAGTTAGGCTGTATCCAAGATTTGACTTGGCTATTTTAGAATATTCAGCATATGTTTGATTCATCATTGAGAATCTCGATTCAACTATTGGCGATATCTTGTTTGTTTTGCCAACAAATTCATCGAAAACCTCTCGTCTCTTTTTATCTTCCTTTTCATGGCTATTAAATTGTCTCCAATTACTCCAATTTACCGGAATCCCATTGAACAGGTGCTTTTTTGAAACAATATCTGTATTTCTCAGCCGGTGGATTTCGAGTTCTTGGGTTTTTGTTCTAGAGTAGGCGATATCTTCGACAGCGCCAAGAAATAATGCCTCATCTTGGTTCGGAAAGAGATCAATATACGTCTTCGAATTCTGTCTCTTCATTTCTGCAAGTTGTATTATGAGTCCTTCGTCATAGTCGAGTCCTGCATATTGTTTGTACTCTTCATCCGTTTGGCAGACATACAGCATTTCGTCTAACTTACACCATTGTTCGAAGTTCATCCTATCTCACAGGAAGATGATCTATTAGAAGATTCTGATAGTCCCGCAACATTTGAAAGGCTTACACTAGAAAGGAGCGAATAACGATATCTAAAGGATCCAAATGGAATGTTTTACGTGGCCCGCCTATTTATCGTGCTATTCCCTTATGGCCTCAAGAGAAGATACAACATCCCAGATCTTCGTCCGGATATGAGATTGCACATGTCTACTATAAGTGAGCTCTTCCATTATACTTATAGCATTAGCAGCACGGACCGACATGCTTCCATTATTTTCATCCTTTAGCATTAAGTTTGCTTCAGTTATCAACCTTTTAATTCTCTTAGGGATCTGAATATCCTTTTTGATTGTTTCCAATGTCTCAGTAGAATGGGTCAGTCTTTCTTGATTTTCAATAATCTTCTGTTCTCTCAATTCTTGTCTCGATGGCCTTCTCCGTCGAGTATCATTGGGCTTAGTGGATTTGTCTGGGTTTGAATTGTCAGGGTAGGACATGCCGATATGATGCATTATCGAAGAATTAAAATCTTTCACCTATTTTTTTGAATCCAATAGTGCCTAGTCATTATCTAATTGTCTTTTGAGATGCTCGCTTCAGTCGTCTCACAGGCAATAGATTCTAGCAGTAGATCTGGCAGTTCCCGGTTCCGGTACCCGCAGTATAGTAGGGAGTAACATATTTTTGGGAGGTAACAATGATCCTATCGCAAGCCCTCACTTTCAACAAGCCTAATGCTTTTTCCACTGAATCTTATGTCCTCATGACATTTTTCAGAGCAAAAGTGGTCAACGCGTATATAACAGAACACTGGATAGTCTTGATTTCTACACATGATGCACAGAAAACTTGCATATCCATGGCCTTAGTGACTTGCATATATTGACCAAATCATATAGGTATGGTAGTAGATCCTTTGAAGAAAGATGAAAGAGTAATTTATCTATGACGTTACAGATGTAATACCATCCCCTGAGTATGCTTATCATTTCAAAAACTTTCTTGATCACTTTAAAGGGATAACTCGAGAATCACCAGTAGAAAAAGATGCTAGAGTTATTGAGGCAATGATTATTCAGTGGATAAAATTTCTATCCGATTCCAGAAAACGAAAGCATGGCACCATTCATAATGAAGTTGCTGCTGTATTACACTTCCTTGACTAGCACATTTTAAAGAAATGCTTGAGTATAGGATGAATATGTAGCAATAAATCCTAAGTTCAAACTCATCACTGCACTTAGGACTGCAGTAATGGAGATGGGACTAACTACTGTTAAGTACAACAAGACTGGATGATGGTACCGTTGTTGAGAGCTACAGAAAGGGAGGTACACACGATTCAGTGAGATGGCACTTCAATTTTCACAGGAGTCATTACTGCAAATGGAAGTTAGAATTATGAGGCGATGATCATCCAGTGATTAAATATTTATCTAAATCCAGGAATCTAAAACATCGTACTTCTACCTATTTTGAGATTAAGTGTCTGATTTCTTTAATCAACTCTTCATTTCCAATAGGTTTGCGAATGAACAGGTTTTTATCTAATGCATTATATTCTTTCTCTCGAAACTCCTTATAATATAATTCACTTGCAGTAAGAAAACAAACATTAGCCTTACTATCTATCTTTTGTATTTCCTTGTGTAATTCAAAGCCGTCCATATCTGGCATTTTGATATCAAGAACAATCAAGTCGTAATGATCTGGTTTGAAGTTTGAAAGTGCCTTTCTGGGGTCATTAAATGCTTCAACTTCGAATCCATGGTATTCTAAAGACATACTAAAAAACAAAGTAAGGTCAGATTCGTCATCTACTACCATGATTCTTTTTCCTTTTACTTTTTCATCCATTAGCCATGGCTCATTCCTTTTTTTCTTCTTCTTCTTCTTCTTCAACTCCATCTCTTATTTCTAAAGGTAGGGTGAACCCAAATATTGTACCATGTCCCTCCATTACATTATTTTCGGCCCAAATCTTGCCCCCATGGGATTGAATTATATTCTTGGAAATAAAAAGACCTAAGCCTGTTCCCTTTTGCGATCTCGTAACAAACTTTGAAAATAGTCTTGGTAAGATTTCGGGGTTGATTCCTATACCTGTATCTTTTACAGTAATAATAACCTCTTTACTATTATTATCAGCAACTATATTAAGAGAGATATAACCTTCTTTTGTAAATTGGATAGAGTTACTTAAGAGATTAAAAATAACTTGGATTATCCTTTCCTTGTCTGCTTTTACAACGATGGGATTGTTATTAGGGTTGTCATCATAAATTAATTCAACTTTATTATTGGTAATGTGTTTAATTCTATCTTTGTAGTCCTCAATAATAGCGGGTATCAAATCACGAATGTCAAATCGCTCCTTCTCTAGTATTAAAGTCTGACCTTCAATCCTTGTTGCATCTAAAATATTGGCAGAAAGTCTTTGCAATCTAATAGCGTTTCTGCTTATCACTTCTATTACCTGATCCGTCTTTTCTGGATAGTATTTCAATAGACCACTCATACCAAGGATAGCTTGTATCGGTGTTTTTAACTCATGAGCTGCAATACTGATAAACTCTTTTTGCATTCTATCTGCTTTCTTTAATTCTTCAACCAGCATGCGTTCATTCCAAAGTAATTCGAAGACTGACTCGAAAGAGTCAACGGTCGCTCTTCTATTAGAGTATACCACTAGACCAATTGCATCTGAGAATTTATCAGCGTTTGGTTTCTTGAGCTCTGCTCTAAGAAACTTTTCACGGTCAATTATGTACATGCCGTAGGGAGAGCTGTTCCCATCTAGTATTTTGATATCTGGTGCGTTCTCCATTATTTTTCTCTGAATTCCTAAATTATCATCAGACAATGGACAGATAATCTTTACATTCGCTCCATTCTGTGATGCCCTCACAAGATAATCAATCATACCTAGTCTATCGATCCTCACCATCGCTTTATCGTTAGGCAGGAAGATTAGGGCTTCTTTGCTTGTAGATTTTGTCATATCAACAAGGATCTGACTTGCTTTTTCGTTGTCAGTGATTACCTCATAAAATTCTGCTTCGGTTCCTTCTTCAATCTCTCGTATTCTGTCTACTGCATCAATTCCACTCTCCCATAATCGTTGAAAAACGGAAGAAAAGTGCTTTATATATTGAGATTCGTTGCTTAATAGAAGGCTTTGAACAACTTTTCCATTCTCCATCTTCTCTATAGTAACGGCTATTTTCTTATCTGAAACACCAAAGCTCATTGGAGGCAGATTTCTAACATGCTTAATCCTTATACCATGATCTAGATATAGCTTGACCAGCTCTAGATTTTCGTTATCTATATTGGTAATGTATCTAAGACCTTTGTGATCTCCTCTCTTTTGTTTATCTAATAACTTTTTCTTAATGTCAAAGAAGTGTTTGTGACTATATTGCATCCCACCTGAGGTTAGACAAGTATCAAGTTCATTTGAGCTAGCGGTAAGAGAATAAATCTCTCTTATAATCTCGTCTGAATTATCTATTATAACGGTTTCATAACGTATAATTCCTTCTTCAATCTCTCGTATTCGATGCTCTGCGGGGATCGTTTTACTCCATAAGGTTTCAAAAACGTACTTTTGATGTTCAATTAATTCCTTGACATTGCTATAGATGATCTGTGCTGCTGACTCTCCAGCTTCATGGAAGGTAGCAGGAGCAATGTATCCTGTTTCACTGATGTAAAAGTTTCCCTTAATTCCATCTAAATGTCGAAGCTCGTCAACCATCGTCATGATCTGTTTGCAATAAGAGATGTTATCTTTGGTAATCTCAGTAACATATCTCAGTTTAACACCCCTCTTTTTAGCAGCAAGAAAAGCTTCCTTTAATAATAAAATGTCGATTGCTAATGAAGGTCGAGTGTAGTCAACACAGGCATCGATTCTACTATCAGATTGGTGAAAGAAGTGTAATATAGCATTCATTACAACGTCAACTCCATGAAAAACCTCAGTAGCCTCCCTAATTATTTTTCTATCACTTTGATGAGAACCCGACAGTGTCAACCTAAGTACTATGTAGAATTGGCTATATAAGGTGCTTTATGTACAAATGTCTCCAATTGTAATATAAAAATATAATATTGCGTAGAAAACAGACCTTTTGTATCAGAATTTGCTACAAATGGCCATGATATACGGAGAAGTAAATGTTGGCGACGATGAATTGTTCGTAGTTCCTGTACATTTCAGCAGAGCGCAATATTATGTTAGCACACCGCAAGCAGTTGCTAGAGTATAACAATGGATGCATTGCAATTAATCCGGTCAAAGATGGCAAATTATTCACTGCCCTGCTCACTTCCGTGGAAAATGGCGAAGGTGCACTAGACAAGGAAGCAACAAGCGATGCAGACGTCCTCGATTCCCTTCGTATGTCGTTGCAGTTCTGGCACTGAACCTTATGCTATGACGCGAAGCAGTAGTAAGGCTGGCAATATTAATATTCTTTAATGTTAATCAATGGCCAATCGACCGACATGATAGGGTTGCTTGATAGGAAACGAATCCCGGCATCGTAGCAGAGGCAATACATAATATCTTAAAAATATCCGAAATCAACAATGAGGATCCATCGAAGCTTTAGAATGAGGCAACTAGAGCCTGACTCCAGTTTTATGTTACAGAGGCACGTATTCAGGTTGTCCATGCAGTTCTGGCACTAGGTTTGTGTCGAGCCCAACTCACAGATAAGAGACGATAGTAGCCAGAACCGAAAATACTACTTTTGTCCCGAGTCTTGTCAATCCTGAGGGAATGCCTCATCAATCAATTTATTCACAGGCTCTCCTGAAGGTAAGGGAGCATTTCTGTCAAGCTCGTATTTGAATATGTCAGGAAAATTTATGTCCAAAATCACATTTCTACCAACCGCAATTATATGGGACTTTGGTATATCAAATCTCGAATTCGAATATCCGAACACAACTATCTTGTCATTTGTTTCTTTCATAACATGCCCCACATCGTCTTCATTATTAGCCCTGACTCCTTTATTGAACAATGACATTGGATACTTTCCTTCATAAGTTCCAAGATCTACCACTTTATCGTCATCTGGCCACGGGTCTTTCCTGCTAGTGGGTAAGGGTTCCTTTCGGCTAACGGTATATTTTTTGATTATATCCGCAAATGGGAGTCCGATAAGAACGTTTCCGCCCACCTGCTGTATTTCTTTGATCGGGATGTCGTATCTTTCTTGTTTTCCACCAAAAACTACTACTTTATCAGGGGTTTCTCTAACTACATGCCCTATGTGAGGAGCGTCTAATGCCTTCACACCCTTATTGAAATATTTGCCCGATGTCAAACCTGGTAATATTCATCAACCTCGGGTTTTAAATAGTTGCCTAGGCATTCGAATGTTTCCGAAGATGTATTATCCTAGGTTTAAGAATATTCGATGCTAGAGGCAAATTCATTGTAACAATTCTTATTTTGTTACATTTTGGGTCTTCAAGCAAGAATTGTTTTAAGTATGAACCAACTAATAATACGTTGTACTTGAGCTTAGAAGGGATAGATTCTTCCACACAAGCTGAAGATAACCGTTTGTTTGATGATGACGCTCGAAGTGTTGGGGTGACCAAACCAGACCATTCACATAAAATTCTGGTGGTAGATGATGAGCAAGACATAGTCTTCACGTTGAAGACTATCTTAACTGAGGCTGGGTTTTCTGTAGACGCCTTCACCAATCCTTCGGTTGCATTCGAAATGTTTAGACCTGAAAAGTATGAGTTAATCATCTTGGACATCAGAATGCCAGGTCTCAATGGATTTGAATTGTATATGAAATTGTTGGAACAGGATACTTCTATCAAAGTATTGTTCCTGACAGCCGTTAACGAATTCTCAATGTATGCTAAATTCAAGAGTAGTGTATCTCCAATGTCAGGCAAAAGATATTATTTGCAAAAACCCGTAGACTTTACGAAGCTATTGCAACGCGTTGACGACATGTTAAGTCTTTGACGAATTACATTTTGCGTTGCCTGGTAGGTTTTAGTTGAAAATAATCTATTTCATGGGCGTCTATCTGCGCAAAGTCAAGAGACAGGGTGTTGGTATTGGTATTGGTATTGGTGGAAAGGTTCATCTACGACTGTGTATATCACTAAACCATGAGAGTGACTGCCACGGTCCAGCGGCAAGAAATTGATAAAGCCGACAACCACTCGGTAACTGAAAATTACCTAACGCTAAAGGATATTTCACCAAAATGGTTCGAGAGGCTATTCGGTAAAGAAATGAGCCTTCCCTTCCCTTTATCTCCAGTTTGGTTTAAATGGTATTTTGATTTGGATTCACCTACTAAATGTATAGTAGGAGAAGCACATGGTTATTCCTCTTCGTACGAACAGACGTGTAAAGAATGCGATCGATTGGGGTGGAGTTTTGGTAAATCCTTTTTTCTCCGATCACGCGCAAGACTAGAGGACGACGTCAGCGAATTCATCCATCATTGGAACACAAAGCATTTAAGATGATTTCCTTCCGTATGAACTTGGGGAACTATCTATTCTAGAATTTCTCAGTATTGCCGTTAAACGGGTTTTATTTTAATGGAATGGACATGGCGAGATATTCAGGGAGAGGTCGTTATCAACCAGTAACATGTCAGCTAAAGTTACTGGCATTGTATTTCATATATGGAGGGGGTCTCTAATATATGCAAATGATTAGCACAGTTGTTAAGAGATTGCACCGATCCCATGTCCTATGTACCCATTGCTTGTTGCTTCTATTGAATAGCCCTGGGAAATTAATGTCTCAATACAGCCTTCTTGCTGCTGCTTTTTCTCCAAGGATAAAGAAATCGCTGCGCTTCCCTCTTGGTCTGTGGTATTTGCTATAGTGCCAGCTAAGGGTGTATTGAACTCGACCAGTGCATCAGGGATAGATCTCATTGTCATATTATCCCACACCGAAACTAATACAAAGTATGAGCAATTATTTAACTGATTTTTTGCCTGAATGTTATGCTCAATTTTCAATCCTTGCTCAGCGTGTGCTAAGGGAAATAGATCTGCATTTGAATGGAAATTAGCGAATATTATAGCAAGAATACAGGTGCTCACTATGACGGTAATCTCGACAAGAATCTTTTCGATATGAAGTGCTCCATTGGGTTTAAGATACATTTAACTCAATACTAGTCGGAATCTTTATAAAAACTGACGTGAGTGATAATTAGAAGAAAAGAAGTTAATCCTAAATCAATAGTATTCTTCCTACCTAGATCTAAATGGTGATTCCAAACATTGGTAAGGATGATAGTTCATAATCTAGTGCGAATTTCGGGTCACACCGGATCATTCCATAACAAACCCTAAATCGATGAAACGACATCATATCTCCAATGGAAGGAAGAAACAAACAATTGTTCCATGACTTCTTTAAGAATAAAAACACAGATAAGGACATCATGTCCTCCGTCTTAAGCTAATTAATTTTGCCTATCCTCAAGTTATACTACGGTGCATGCTTGGAAAGGGTAAATGGTTATCAATATGCATATTATACATATATGTTGTCATGTTTGCAAAGGCTCGCTGCCAGATTGTGCAACGATCAGGTAAGGTTTGCATTGCGACATCTGAGGACCAAGCATCCAGAAGTTTTAAGCGACAAGGACGTAGTTAGGCTTAATATGCCGCAGATCATGAAAAGATTCTTCGTTTAACGTATTTACCGATGAATGTTTCTCGCAATTTGCTACAGCCATCTACACTCGTGTTTATGAATGCTTCGTTTGGCCGGATCCACACGTGACAGCGTCGTGTCTACTATCAGGATTGGTTCTTGAATTTAACGATGTGAAATCTAAGATGTCTCTGCCAGTAGTATTTGCTAAATTCAAATCATACTACCTGAGTAATTAGATACTGTCAAATTTAATCTAGTCATTAAAAACTCAACGGAAATGATACTACACATCGGTCTAAGAATCAAACTCCTCTTAGCTTTCGAAGGTTGATTAATTAGACTTGTGCCATGCCCGACACTGGAGATAGTCTCCTATCCTGTGGCGGAGCTGGTCAGGCTCATTCGGGGATGACATAGGTACAGTGTGTACGCAGCAAAAAGTAATGATTTTCCTAATAATACTATCACATTATCAGAAAGATTTCTTTATAATAATTATTATGTAGACTCGACTGACCTTAAATCGTCCGTCGATTGAATGAATTCATTCGATTCAAGGCCCGATGAGTAACGGATTAAACCTAATATCAGACTGAAATGTCATTGCAATGACATCCTAAAAGCATAAATATATTCCATAGAAGAATTCTGACATTAAAGTAATAGCCAGATCTCACAATCTCAGATAAACAAGAATAATTAACTGGTTCTCATGACGAGACTGAAGGGTATTTGTTCGTTTCAAATTATCTTGTTCATAGTATCATTATCTTTAGTTGCGATATTGATTTCATTCACTACCGTCGAGGAAGTAAGTGCGAGCAGTAGACTGGATTTGAATAGGAGATCTATTGACATTGATATTGATATTTGTATAAGGTGTGATTCGCCTGTTCCTGGCCCACCTGGTCCTCAAGGTCCTGCTGGCGAAGAGGGACCAACAGGACCCCAAGGTGAGACAGGCGCTACAGGACCCGCGGGAACAACGGGACCGCAGGGACCCCAGGGTGCGACAGGTGCGGACGAGGCCGCTACAGGATCACGCAGGACCGCAAGGACCCCAGGGTGAGATAGGTGCTACTGGACCAGCAGGACCTGATAAAATTTTAGAAAAGAGGCAGGCCGTATCTCAATCTCCTCCTGGCAGTATCCCTATTGTCCAACCAGGAGGAACATTTACAGCCAATGCTGAATGCAATTCTGATGAGATAGTTACGGGTGGTGGATATTCTATCTCCTCCGGAGGACTCATAAGTGTTGCGTTCCAAGGAGAAACGGTCACGGATTCTATCCCTGCGTGGACTGTAACGGGTACAAATATAGGTGATACTCTATTCGTGTATCAAGCATTTGCAGAATGCGTAAAACTAGTCGACGCACCCTGACTCGACCATCCTCTCTCCTTTTCTTTAAATTTTCTAGTCTTAATGCCAGAACATTAGACTCAATCTGAAAGCATCAAAGCATTCATCATGTGAAGTTGTTTCCTTATCCAATGATCCCGTTCCATCTTCAACCTCTGTTCTAAGCGCAGTGATTAGCTTCGGATGCCTACACTACCCAATGAGAAACGCTTGTGCTAGGATATATATTCCAAGTCCGATGAGCACAAATGGCATCACTACATGTCCTATACGGCGTATTCTCGAAGCAATCAATGGGTGATTTACAAGATAATATGCTGCTATACACCATACCGCAGTTATTAACATAAAAACTACTATTAGTGTAGTAACTTGACCTATAGAGTTATACTGTGCGAACATAGGAGTATAGACCCCAATGTTGTCACCTCCATTTGAAAAAGTTACAGCAGCAACAGCCAGAAAAGGTAGATACTGTTTGTTCCTTCTTCTTCTATTGTTGCTCTCTTTTTGCTGCATCCATCGAAGGAGGGGCAGATGCCCTTTCTCCTTTGATTATGATCTGAACTAGTCTGCTAGTGCCTATTGCTATCGGCACTATGCCTAGTAACCCTATGATATATGGCGGAACTATTAGTGAGATAAGCGAACCAAGTGCACTTATAGCGATAAGCAAATATTCCGATATACTGACCCAATACTATCTGTCTAGTTGGAAAGGTCATGGAAGAAGAACAGGAAGAAGAAAAGAACATCATAAGCACAAAAATATCGTCAATATTAGTAGCAACGAAGGCTGAGATACCTATTGCTATTAGACTCATAAGGTCTGTCAACTCTCACTAACTCTTCTTCCTGTATTCTACAAGAGTCTTAAGTATGGCTAATGCGAGAATAAAAGTGATAACCTGAAAACATCAAACAAATCATCGTGTGAGGTTGCTTCTTTGTCTAAAGACCCTTCGCCATTCTCTTCTCCGTAGTATTTTTAAGCGAAATCGGCCAGGTACAACTGAAAAATTGAATGCTGAGGAAGCCAAGGCATTGTTGAAAGAGAGAGGTATATCAGTTATGAATGTGCCTCACGGCTATATGGTAAAAGTATCCAAAAGGGAAGGCAGTCCGTCACGCCGTATCGATTTGGATGAAATGAATGCGATCCTGGCATTAGGCATGATTAGACTGCTTGCAGTTGAGGACACTGTTGGAGACATCCTTATCGAAGTACTAAATAGATTAATGCCAGAACATCAAAGATAATCTAAACACGTCCATTAGATCATCATGGCTAATTGCTTCCTTGTCTAATGAGCCTTCTCCATTACCAAACGCTGTCTGACCAAAGAGAAGACTAATAATCTAGGCTTTTGATTTGGTTCATTAAGATAGTGGATAATCAAGAAATATGCGCTGGCCTAGATAACCATTGGGGAGGCTACCGTGTTACTTGATATAGGCAGAGCCCACGACGGTCTAACCTTGCTTGGTTCTGGCATTTTACGCTCAGGATTTAGTTATCTTGAACTAGTAACAGTCGTTAGTTACGCCGGTGCGTATCTGTTAGGTGTAAGAACGGTTAAACTTGTGAACTGGACTACGTCGTACAATTGTGTATGCCTTGTATTTTCTTGTCGCGTTATAGATTCCATACTTATCTTGTCTCATCCATCCGATGTCTTTAAGGAAATTAGCAATTCCAGAAATTAATTTTGTATCATTGTCAAAGTCCATGGATATCCCCTCTATAGTCTCATGCTTGTTTACTAGACGGTCTAGTACGTTTCTTGCTAACGCCAGGCCAGAAAGTTGTTTATTATCAGTAGTTCCTACAGGTTGTGTCGAGGAAATTCATCTTACCCACCATTGTAATGATATACAGCCTACCTTTTCTCTCCTGATATCTTATGATAGTACTCTTTCTTATAGTTGCCTGTTTGATATCATTGTTAGGAGGAAACGAAAGATAGGACGACCGCGAGGGCTAGACCATTGGTCGTCCTATCCTATTTGTCAATGCATTCTGTTACGACGTCAGTCAGGTGCCATTATCATGAATAAAAGGTATTCCGGAACATGGTTACCCGTGATTTATAATAAAAACAGACCTAATTGCGTAACAAGCAAGAATTGTTACACAATTAGGTAATTATTATTCAAAAGAAAGATAGGTTAGAGCGCGATTGCCGTCCTACCTGTCAATGCACGATATCCCACTTTACATTGCGCTTTATAGTAATAAATAAAAGACATTCCGGAACTTGATTACCTTTATTTCTAGAAAAGGTAGTACGACCAGGGAATTTGGTAACAAAAACTTAGCGGTACTACCCTATTCTTTATGCTTGCTTTTGGAGTAGTTCGTCCCGCCTTCAGAATATTTTCATGGGAGGCATTATCTTTGGTTTTTTTACCTCATCGTATTCTCCATCGGTCTGTATCTTCGGCAAGAATTACGCCATGGTAGGACAATATGATTTGGTAACACTTCAAAGAGTAGCCTAGGCTACTCCCCTTTATTTATATAGAAAGGCCCCCTTATTCGACGGTTTGCTACTGCGTCTGCTCTGGCTGTTGTTGCCTCTGTCGCTGCTGTTGGTAGGGAACCAGATACTTCTTGGTAAAGTCTTCGATGAGTAGCTTAGATTGTCGACTCGAGCAGTTTGTTACCATTTTATCTTGCATCTAATTATTTTCCCGTTTGTCAAGGGCATCAAATCGTCCTCGTTGGTCTATAAATAACGCTAGATATCGCTGTCCTCGCTTTGAAATTCGATACTGGTAGGGCCCTGTAAATTCATCTGAATATTGCCAAAGCAAGAATTGTTTCTTACTAATTCATTCAGACATTGGTTAACACAAGCACGTGACCGACTTGGTAGCCTGTGAGCGATCTCTACTGGAGGTAATTCTGTGAAGAGAGTGAATTGAGTAAATTCATCAGTTTTTGTAGGTGAGAGTATCGTCAAAATCTGTTGATAGGTCTCCATTTTGTAAGGCATCATTCTTATTACTATTTTTATTTTTAACCAGTATATGACCCCATGGGGTGCTAACTCCATCATCGTTCCTATGCTTTTCACAAAAATAGACAATGAATGTGAAAGGCCGATCCATCATATCTCTAACTGTGATCTCCTTTTCATACTTCGCTTCTTGTTGACAATCGATTACATCACAAGTAATATCGAATAGCATTCGGTTTAATTTAGGACTAGAACGCGGACGAGTAGGAGGGGCGGCGGGTGAAGACATTGCTAGCCTCAACCACGAAATAAGTTATTTCACAATTTGATACTGTATCGAAGATAAATTAGTACCTGAATTTACTAGTGGAAGAATAATAAACTCATTCTGAATGCCGATCATACCATTTCCTGGGCCTTGGTGGGATTGATGGGCTTCCTACTTTCATAAATTAGCGGACAGGTTTGGTTAATCCAACCTATCTGCACGATAAAGACTCTTGTTACCCTTATTAGATTTCGACGTGAATATTCAAAGGATCAACTTATAGATTTATGGTTGCGCTTAATGATTAATGCCAGAAGATTAGACTCATTCGAAATGCATCGAGCAAATCATCATGATTCGCAGCATAGATCCTGCTTCGAGAAGAGATCTATGATTTAATATATAGACTGATAGGCCAGAACTTAAACGAAATCTGTCGGTCTTATTGTCAGATTGAAAGGAACTAGTTTGATGGCCATCATTATAGTAACTGTTGCTTCTTTAGCCCTTTTACTGGTGCTACTTCCTACCCTGTGGCAAACGCAAAGTATTCAAACAGATCATATATAATAAAAATGGATTGATAAGCAGACAACCAGTATGTATGCGATCAGAAACCTGGTTGCCTGACCTATTATTCTTTATGCTTGAAAGTGAGGTTCTTTGAGTGACTTAAAGGCCTCAACTGCCTGCGACTATATGCACAATATAATATAAAAGTAGATAGAGAAGGACAGCCTACGTGCAAGAATTTAGGAAGGGTGTAGGCGCCCTTCTCCCCTTGCGAACTGACTGCTTGGATTTAACAATTCTTGATTAACTTCGTCAAGTGACAATTTTATGCTAAGCATAGCTCAATCAATAAAATGATTAGCAAGGCTAGGGGGAATCTCTAACCAAACCCCCATACCTAACACTCAAAATGAATACATCAGACTAGGTGTATAGATAGTTAAATAGACCTGCTTAAGGTCTTTTAATTGTAAAACTTCGAAAAATAGGATTATTGGGATATTTGATTAGTTATTGCCTTAATCATGACATGACATAGCAGTAAAAGTAAAAAAGTAAATGGAAGATTACTTTGTTATTTATTCCTCTACCTCGGTAACAGTGACCTTAAACTCGGTTAATCCCCAGTTCTTATTCATAACGAATAAACAGTGAGTCATTCCCTGGGGTTTCCTCTTTGGTATATAGGTTATACTGCGGTGCTGAGTGATCTTCAAATGGCATTTCCTAATTATGGCCTCCAAATGAACCAAATGATAACATTAGGTTACAAATTGCCACTGGTCTTCTTCATATGTTACTTTCTGCTGTCCACCATGGAATAGGTCTTTCTTTACTTCGCGAACCAAATACTTAGGAATTCGTTTTTCCAGGACACTTGGACGTACTTGTTTTCGTTTTCATTATATAATATCATAGTGTTTCGTTTTGCGTTACCAAATTGATATATTAACTATGTCACTGGTTGGATTTTCATTTTGAGTTGCTGATAAGGTTTATACGGTTCTATGGAGACATAAGTGTAACCAAATTCCGGAAAGCATTTTAATCTTTATACCTCAATCGAACAACATACTAGCATACAGTGGATAGGGCAGGGCAATAACCTGGTCTCCATATTGCCTTGGCTTGGCTAACCCCTATCCCGTGAATGTATTTAGTATAGTCGACTCTATATAATCTTCAAATATTTTGTCTACCACAACTATACAAAGTTTTTTAGGACCCCTCGCTTTAGAGATAGTTTTCAATGACGATAGGAAGACAAAAATAGATGAAAACGGCTAAGGAGGGCAGTTTTGCAAAGAAAAAGTGTAACGTGTACTTTTTGTGGAAATAGTGATGGGTATAACCAGGTTCGACTGGCTGGTGGTTGGGTATACCTATGTGCATGTTGTAAGAAGGAATTGGAATTAACGAATCAGGTTATCTCTTAGTTATCCAAGACCAGACAAGTGTAAGTGCAGTGGAGAATAATATCCCCCCTTTGCGGTCACGATTGCAAAGGGTATCATTGATTAGTATCTGACAAAGAACCAGTCTGACACTAAAGGCGAAGAATAAGGCGCCATTACGTAATACTATTTCTATGTTTGTAGTGAAACAATGGAAGTTACAACCGGGTGACGAATCAGAATGATCGTTCGAGGTATCTAAAGACGGAGACTTGGTATTAGTAGCGATAAAGATTAAACTAAGAAGTAATTACTTTACATGTTTATGATTTAGTTTGTGCGTTACGCAGTATTTTTTATCTGTGTTACAATCTTCACATTCTTCTGTGGCCATAAAAGTGCAGGCAAATTTACTGCACGTGTTACCCTCTGACATTTACTCATTCAATCCTTTGTTGACTTATAAAGTTAAAGTTAGAAGACGTTATATTATGATATGACAGTTATTGGTTCTTTCTATGCGTAGACGCATGTTCCTTAATATGGACTCCGCATAAATATTGATTGCACTCTTGACATTGTTGAACACATACCCTTTGACAGACACTACAAATTCCTTGGGACAATTCATTACCCAATGTGTTTGTCTACTTTATAAAGTTGGGTAGAATCTTACCTTCTCCTGCCAAAGCATCTAAATTAGGTGTGGAAATTTCACTGCCAAATATTCCGATATAAGAAAAACCTAAGTCGTTACCCATAATGATCAGAACATTAGGGCGATCTTCTTCATGGATTTGTCCTCTTGGCAGTTGGGGGCACAGAGTTTGGCGATAACATAGAAGATGCCAAGCCTTTTGGCAAAGAAGGCACTATCATAAGGCTACTCACTAGTGCAAAAATCACGGCAAACCAAATATTGTTTAAAGATAGTTTGCGGTAATCTGACAACTTTGTCATTCACTGAATACCCCCTCTTTATAGTTTTTAATTACTTACCTATGGAAACCAATTACAGAAGTATCTATGGAAAAATCATATGTGGTTTCGTTTTACCCAAATTTTTGATATGCCGTAAAACTAATCATTTTCCCAAAAGGGGTAGTAGGAGCACAAAATAATTGAATCAAGTCATTAAAGCCTAGGGATAATATTCACAGCGGCAGGAAAAAATGTTCTGGAGAAGATCATGTAAAAATCTTATATAAAGAGACTCAGTAATATTTCTCCAGAGTGCGAAGATGACCATCGGATGAGATGGATTTGCATTCACTGTAATAGCATAATGGACTGCACAAACTTTACGGAGTTCATAAAGCAAAGCGACAACAACAAAAACAGCAATCAAGAAGTGAAAGTAGAATATCACGCTTGGCGACTACTTGCAGACTAGAGTAATGCCCAAACTGTCGCGTCTCCCTGGACACAGCCAATTTATTGCCATGTTTATAGAGACAGAGTAGCTGTTGATTTTCTTAGAAAGCCTAAGAAGAGTACTCTAATTACAATTCCTTATGACTCTTTATGACTCTGACAGAAATGTCAAGTTTAGATGGAGGAAAAAAGCAGATTGGAATCGTGCCGCCCCGTTGGCGGTTATTGCATTACCTCTAGTACTCGCCGAAGGGTTTATGTAAAGACAGGCGGTAATTACAGTCATCAAATATGAAGATTCTAATTCACAGGAACAAACGGTAGTAATAGATTTCCTAGTCGATGTAGGATCGGCACAACCACCCATATATACAAAATTCTTAGAGGCACAGGTAAGGAAACAGGACAAAGCCTACCCTACCTAGAAGTTCATTTCTCAGCAATTAAAAATTAAAGAGGGAAATCCAAGTCAGTCTATGAAACTGCTTGTGTCACTATCTCTCGCTCGACAGTAGTCCCTTATTATATGAATCTGCATTGGATCGTCTGAGGTCCGAGTACAAAAAAGTCTGGGAGTCTCACAAAGGAGGTCTCTGGTAATTATCCATGAAATCTACGCGGAATATCCGGTGCTGATATGAAGCACGATACAGTCCCTCTTAAATCTCCAGGAGCAGTAACAGTACATTGTTATAATAATCCCCTGACCCTGGCAACTTTCTACCGTTACATGAAACGGTCCCGCAGGTGATTCTTTTACTTGCTCCTCCTCTTCATTAAACTTTGAAATCTGTAGGGTAGTAGGTGAGTTGGCTGTACCGGCATCCTGTGTTTGTGGGCTGGTTTTTACCACAGTTGGTACCAGTATCACAGTAAATACCATTTCCTTGTGACTGAGTAATGGTATTGGCGTATTTGGCGTTTGCATAATTTGTAATGCCGATGCCACCTGATAATAGTGGTAAACCCGAAGTTAAGACTAAAACTACTGCAAATATCGAAATATATTTAATTTTCACATAATGCTATTACGGAATGTGTTTTCATGGACTCGTAGACATTTCATTCCCTATAAGAAATAAGTCGAATTTACCTTAGTTTTTTTCATATAACTATATATACCGTATTTATAAGCACTCGCCGCCCATAGTACAATATCAAGAATTGATAAATACATTGAAGGACAACGACACCAATAATGAAAACGCAAAGAAGAAATGTAGTTGGCTCGACTGTGATCTTCCGGCTACAGAAGAGTGTGCTTATTGCGGTAGAAAATATTGTACAGAACACAGTGTTAGACACGAACTCGAACGGCATGGTAACAAAACCTAGTTAAATCTTGTAGCCGATCATTATTATTGGCAAAGGTGAGAGTGCAACGGACAACCAACCTTTGAGTTAGGTTGGGTCTAATATTATGATTGTGTCTGGCACGTCATTTTTCCTCAGGAAATTTCTTGACAATGTTCTTTACATGTTTCTTATGATTAGTATTCTGCCAACTCAAGTGAAAATCTCCAACATAAAGATCTTAATAACTAATGTAGTACATATCAGGTAATTCAAGGTAAGCCTCTTTTGCCTTGGATATATTGCTCTATCACGTTATTGAATACTTCAGGGTCGTAAGCATGTCTGTCATGTTGTTGTTGGGGAATCTGCTTGTACTGCTACTGCTGATGTTGTACGTCTGCTGTTGCTACCCCTTCGCCTTGAGTCTCATCTACTAGCACAACTAGTTCATGCGTAAACTATTATTTATTATCAATAAATCCTGATAATACTATACATTATTATTAAGCACAAAATAAATCTTGACCACTGACTACTGATCAATTTCGTCCTAGCAAGGAGGGGAAGAGATCACTCGCGATTCTATTCCTCATCCTTTTTGTTTCAATCACCTCTGCAACGATTCTGGACTGGGCCGTTCTACCTTACAATTTGCCCCCATTTGCCACATTAACAATCTGGTGGGTAATTTTTGCCATTATCACGCTTATCCTGTTATCCTACTTTCGTCACATGTTGCTCCCATTGCGGGATAGGATGAAAAACAGTAGCACTTGGCCTATGAGCGCCAAAGTGATAAACGGCATATGTTGGGCAGGTCCCTTTGCAATGATACCTATATTCCAATTTATGTATCCGTACTTGGTCCTATTGGGGATTGGGGCAGGGAATATTTGCACCTACAGTCTGTTACGCAAATATAACCATGCGTCAAACAAGGAGCAATATTTAGTGGGCATTTTATCAATCTCATTTATACCTCTGGCATTAATTATTAATTATACAATCCTTCACAATTTAACTGATCTTACTCCCTTGGCTTCTCGGTTATTGATAGGAATAGCCTATGGGATTGGGGGCCTTTATGCACTATCCCTGGATCAGTGAAATCATTCAGTTTAGAACACATGTCAAATCATAATTGATCGACAACCTGTTACCATTTTTCACTGTGTACAACTTTTGAATTGAGCCCTTTGATTTTTCCTATCATGGCAAGTCGTTGCATTATGCACTATCTATTTGACCAAAAATCATTTCTTACGACACAAGTTCAAAATTATCATCGAGTACGATATTCTCCATACACCAATTAATGAGTGGCGAGTAGACTGAGAGCCTCCGATCCTCTATGTCGAACTCAATCATCAAATTATTTTTCCTTTCGTACTCAAAAGCTAACCTTTGGAATTTGTCATTCTTAAAAACAATATAAACGTCCTTCTCTCCTGCTGTTCACTATAGCGTTCGTTTCTTCATCCAAATATTCTGCAAATTCAAAGATATCTAGCTCTCTAAATTCTTCAATAAATCAAGGTGAACCTTAACCGCTGTCCTTTTTGTTTCGTTAGCCCGTATCCTCGTATCGCAATTAATTCTCTAGCTATTCATTCTAATTGGGGTCTACTACGGTTTTTAATTGCTGGATTTTGAAAATATTGCATAAATAAATCTAGATTAGTATCTTATGCGCTAGTTTTATTCAGATTTGGAATACTTGTTTAGTCTTATAGTTATATTTTACGTATCCTAGAGATTATTATTACTTAAATGATATAAAAAAATGGATAGGAACTAGGGGATGCGGCAGGTTACGATATGGGTACTGTATGGATATAATTTAATAATTCACTCATTACCTTATGGATATGGAAAACGAAAATTTCTGAATTCACAGAAGACTAAATTTTCCTACGTCTATTTTTAAGATTCTCTTAGTCGTTCCCAAGAGGTTCGTGTGGTGCTTCGGCAGGGGCGGCGATAACTCAGATTCCAAACGCATCGTTGCAGATAAAGGATTTCAAGTTAGATAGTTGCACTGTAAAAACCAATATATATCGAAGTATCTTTATTGCCAAAATTGCTTCGTTCTTCATCAGCCCATTCCTAACTTGGCTGGAAAAGAGTTACGGAATCAAAAACCAATGCGGATTTGAGGTTCATTAAGCGTGACTTCAGTCGATTTATGGTTGATATTAGAATTGTTACATGAGCTGAACTCTGTCAATGTCAGGTAAGTGAAATGGATAAACTAGAATATGAGTATAAGAAAGGGGTTTCTGATGTGTTACTATGTAATGATCTACTAGAAGTTCATCATAAAAAAGATATAATTCAAAGTATTATGTAGGTTGGTATTAACAGTGAGTAAAATCCGAACCCGAATATGTCACAGTTGCGGGGAAGAGAAGTTCATGGACTACGAACTCGAGAAAAAGTTAGGAACCAATATTCCAGTATGCCCTTGCTGCTATATTACAGCTGTTCTCGAATTGGATAAAGAAATTCATAATGAAACGCCAGTTGAACCTTAGCTATGCCCCCCACTATAGTAACAAGGCGATGAAACTCGATTAATGGTTGTACGATTGCAAACCTACAACCATTCGATTATAGTAATCCACAATCACTTAGGCTATCAAGAATCGGTCTCAATTTAAGACCAATATCCTTTTCGTGCAAAACGAATTTACTATTCAATTGAAGGGCGATGGATAGCATGTTTCTGTCTTCTCTGGAGGTGTAAATTCCGTTTCCTATTATATTATATCTATCCGTATTAGATTTCATCCACGTCTTCCATGTATCCATTCTTTTCAAATCTTCCTCCATCCTCCCATAAGCAAAATCTAAATCTACGTGTTCATCTTCGATGTCAAGAAGACCGAGTTTCACTAGCGGAACAAGAACCTCACCTCCAGGGACCTCTTTGTGCTCCTGGTTCATGGCCTCAATGATGGTCTCCTCATCCTCCTCTGTCTCATTACTTGATTTCCGATCGGTTACAAATCCGTAGTTGGGAAAAAAGTACCCTGCTAAATCATTGCTCCTATCATATATCTTGTAAATCGTTTCCTCATATTCGATTTTCCATTTCTTTCTGTCCTTATCTCTCTTTAGGAACACGATATCGAAGGTATTTGTGAGCAGGCGATTTTAATCTTGTCCACGGTGTTGTGACTCTGCTTGTCTAATGTCGCGAATAGTGAGTTCGGCCCAGAATTCAGATCTACCAAATTCCATATATTGTGGCGGATGTCCCCCACAATATAGGAATAATTAAAGCATCTATTTGTTTCAACGAGAAGTTTTTTTAATTAGGTTAGAGGAACTATTTTAATGTGGCTGGAACTGATGTGTCCTGTCCCTGAACTTAAAATCTAGGGGCTCGGCGCTTCAAAGGGGCCTCGTGCCGTTATGGTTTTCCGTTGAATTTAATGAACAATAACAAGATGTATACCTAAAAAATATTTGCTTTCGATATGAAAGAGAAGGGATCGAGGCCGAAGCTTTAATCATATTCCGTCAAGGTACTGATCTAAATATATCAGCGGATATAAAGTGAATCTGAAAAAGAGACCATTCAACTATTGTTGCTCGTGAATTCAATCTATAAAATTCATAGGAGTGTTGCTTGGCTGTTTTGAACTTTAAAAGACATTTGTCGATCCTGACCAGCACTCTTATCAGTGATGTAATTAGTGATTTAACCGAAGAATAAAGTACCGGTTTGTTTTGCATAAGTATTCCACTCAATTTTTTGGATACCCAATTGAGGGCTTCAACCTGATTTGCAATGTTCCATAATCGACTTGGATCCATATCGGTGTGCTGAAATTCCCATCTTTTCTGAGTAATTTGATCACTAACCACGGTATAAACTCGTTGAATTACCAATTCATTAGCTCCTGGGTAGTATTGTTGTTGTTGCTGCTACTCCACGTTTGACCTAGGCATAAATGTAGATCATGAATTCGAGAATTTAAGATATGGAATACCAATCCAGAAGGGGGAGGGGATACTTAAGTTCCCATTTACAGCAATAATGGTCAGTATTCCTTCCTTGAGTCCAATTCTACTCCTATTGGAATCAAAAATGTGCCAAAGTGCTATCTTCACCTGGATGCAACTCTGGCACTAGCTGGGGTTAGCAGTTCAGGAGCTCCCCAGCGATAGAATTCGGGCATAAAAATAATTGTTGACTCCTATCTAATCAATACCCCAACTTGGTCACAGCTATGTATGTGATTTATCTATACTGGCTACAATGCATATGCCCATCGATGCATTGAGAGTTAAAATATTAGATATGATAACTCTCATGAATAGCTTTTGTGAACGTAACACCATCTCCACTGTTTGTTAGGTAAGGCTACCATGGTTGGGTGACCGGTTCGCTCAAAGTGTTTAGTAGCATGAAGCCCTTCTGATGAATCGCAACAGCCCACATGACCGCACGTCAAACACATTCGTAATGCCACCCAGTCAGTACCTTCTACTTCGCACTCCTGACATGACTTTGTACTAGGAGTTACTTTGCTTTCATCTAACCCGGCAAAATGTTCGCACCGACTCTCTTTGTCGGTTCCACTAAGACCATACATTAGAAAGACAATTGGTTAAGTGAAATTTATAAACTATTACCACAGAGCCATCCTCAGGTAGGACTTTATACTGTAGTCATTGGCGAGTGATTCATGCGACTATGCAGTGGGGCTAGAAGAAACAAGCGAATGCATGGGCACGTTAGTCTTCTGCACAACGCTTTACGGAGTGCTCCAGGTAAGTGCGAATTTGGTGAACTCTTCTATGTTCATAACTAGTCCATAATATCCACTTAACATTTTCTAAAGTCGACTGATAATGCTTTTCTATATTCGATGCTGTAGCATCGGATATCAATATGACGTCATAACCCAGATTGAAGGCGTCTCTTAATGAGGATTCTACGGAGATTGAAGTATCTATTCCACAAAATATCAGAGTGTCTACTCTTACACTCTTAAGCCATACTCCTATTTCGGTGTCATAGAATGCAGAATCACGTCGCTTTCTAATTACATGGTCTGAATCAGTTGGCTTTATTTCATCCACGATCTCCGCATCCCAGAGTACCTCTCACACAAATGGGTTTCATTCTTATTCTTTCCTCACGAGATTTTGGAAGAATTCGGTGAACATTCGTTAGGAGATCAATTCCTGAGGGTTCGCGTATAGACTTGGGTATAAAAAATAGGAACCTTTGAGTTTCTACATACACTAATAAGTTTTGCAATCTTTGGAATAACATTGATATACTTTGAAATATCGATACCCAATTGGTCGTAAGAACCACCTTTTGCCCAAAGCCATTTTGAACATCGATGACTAATAATGCGGGTCGAATTGTATAGTCATTAACCTTCATAAATCTCAAGCTGTTGTTAGGAATTCAACGTATGAAACCAAATATATTTGATCAAATTAGAAATTTCTCTGGCCATTCAATTAATATAATAAGCCGCTTAAGTATTTGCAATATGATGGTTCCAATAATCTTGGAAATTTATTGCTTGCAACTTGTAATCGGCACTGATCAGCCAATAGCATTAATTAGTATAAGAGCGTGATCGAACTGTCGTTAATTAGCATAAGACCTTGATATCGCGTTCACAGAAAATCAAAATAGAATGCAGTAAAATTAACAGAAACTTGAATAGGACAGTTGGGCAATCAATAAATCATCAATTTCTGTGTCATTATTACATTGAGACAAATCTTGTTAAGGAATCAGTTCTCTATCTTTAATCTATTTTGGTGAAAGTTATACACTATTCAAGCTTATAACACGCATTTGCCGATCCTTCAAAGTAGAACGATATGGAATTTAAGACTGTTTAATTTCGACCCTTATTGGCATAGCGCTGAACTCATCAATTTCATTTATCACCTTGCTGCCTCCTCATACTAACATTCTTTTCTATGCCTCCAGTTATCAATCGGTACTCCATATCGCAAATGTTACACCTGTAAACCGTGAGATCTTCGGAAGTGAAACTTATAGCTGTCAATCTACTACAATTGACACATGTAAAATCCATATCTTTCACCTGTTAAATGCAGAGAGGGAGTTATTATGTTTATATGTCTAGATCATGAATAAGTATACTATTGATGAGTTTTCTAGTACCTTATACCAACTAGTGGAGACCATTTCTTTTTGACCCGCCAGTCTATATCAATGACTACTCAGCATAAAACGTTTATAGATACTATATCCGTCTTTATTGAAATTAATAGTTATATTCAGCTATATCTATCTTATTTCAGATTCAAAAATACACAAATCATGAGCAGAGGAGTTCTAGAATAATATTATATAACTCATATTTAGTAGACTTATTAAGTACCTAAATGATCTTATCACATAGTATAGAAAGTGGCTACGGAGGCAATTATTCAGAATCAATTAGTCCTGAAGTTCTCTATGATGGGTATTGTTGCGGTTACTGCTGTTGTGCTGGCTTTCCTGTCATTACCTGAGATGGTGCCAGGTCAGGTGTCAGCTCAGATAACCCCATCGTCAAATGTAGAATCTTCAAATACTGGTATAGGTTTTATGGCACAGAATTCAGCTGAGCCGGTGCAAAATAGTACTAGTGCGAACATAACCCAACTTGCTACTATCCCTTCAGCAGCTAATCAGCCAATCACCCCCGCAACTTTTACTCCAATAAGTGAAGGAAATGTAGACTCTGACGATAGTTCTAGCAGCAATGATGACGACGAAAGCGATAGTGGTAGCAGCGACAATAACAGTGATGATAGCGATGATAGTGATAATAGCGATGATGACGGAGACGGAGGTAGCAGCGCATCTGCAGGAGGGGGAGGAGCATTCGCATTTGCAGGTTAGTGGAATCTCTACTAGGAACCTGCTGACGCAATTGCTTCCCATTATTCACTTTTTCAGATTGCAATAGAACCCTTGATAATCTGGGAATTGGAATTAACTCAGTAATACTTTCTGTCGCTAACATATTCTGATAAATCGATACGAGTTCATCAAATAACACTTGATGCTACCCGCTTGAAACAGTAGGAAGCCCTGGGGGAGAGAACTCTTTACCTGTAGCCATTGAGACTCTTGTTATCCACTCACAATTAATCCCTACTTTGTTATGGTGTTTTACAACCGCCTCCTCATCAGGGGCATCGAGTAGGCAGAAGCAAACGTTTGCATCATGATTATAGAAGAGGTTAACATGGCTCACACCAAATTCGTCTTTGGGAGAGTGTACCAATTCCTTCAGTTGGTCTTCCTTAAAGGGCACTTTATGAACGTCCAAATAAGTAGGCAAATCAGGGTATTACCTCCACTATAAGAGTTATAAGTGCTTTCTTGTTGGATTATACGCATTAGATAATACGATCAAATATCCCCGAATGCCCAATTTCTAAACGTTAATCATTGATCCGTCTACTTTCAAACTGCCTTTTGATAAGCATTTATATCTTTAGGATGAGGTAAAGAACTCAAGGTTCATTATATCTGCCTTCCACTGATTCAAATACCATTTCTGAGGATTTGGGTAATGGTTATGATTTAACGGAGGTAATGGGAGTGATTTCTAGAATCGTTTCCTCGGCGGTAAGGAATTATAATTGCATATTCGATGATGATTGGTTGGCTGTGCTTCTCGATGATTCATTACTTTGGAACGAGCAAGTTCAACTAAAGTTCAGGCATGTCGCTTCTCGTTTTATAACGAGAATAAATCAGGAAAATCTAGAGCATTGCACTAGATTGATGAAATACGTAGAGTTAAGGCACATCGATAACGTTACTGGTTACCTCGGAATAAAAGACCTCGATGAGCAATTTATCTATGTCTCAAGGGGATTAGAGAACATTGCCGTTGAATCAACCAAACTGAACAATCCAGAATCTGATTTGATTCTCTCAACTAACCAATCGTTCATCCAGATGCAAAGCTACTTTTTTGAGAGAGTTTGGAGCGTGGCAACTCCTGCAATGCAAAAGATCGCAGAAATTGAAAGAGGTGTTTCTCAACATAATATGCCAAAGGAGCTACCAACCAATCCTTCAGAGATAAGTGATGCCGTGACAGAAATTATAGCGTCATCAAGAAGTGAAATTCTGGTTGTGTTTCCCAATGCAAATACGTTTTGGTGCGCAGAGAGCGCAGGAGTGATAGCATTGCTGGGGGATAAAATTAAACATAACGTCGTAGTCAGGGCGATCGTGCACATTGACAAAGATGAGGGTGAGGTCGAAACCATAAAAGAAAGGATTAGAGATGCATTGAGAAGCAAAAGTAATGACCTTTATGCAAATATATCTTTCCTGACTAGGGAATTGAGAGATATGAGAAACATGTTTTTTATTGTTGATCAGGTTGCATTACTCTCAGTAGATATAGTCGATAGCACGAAAAAGATGCTCGCAGAGATACTTGGTAAGGCTACGTTCTCCAATAATGAAACGAGGATTTCTGCTACAATTTCCGTATTTGATACTTTGTGGATCCAGTCGGAACTTGATAAGCAGAGTCATGCCAAGCAGGCCTATTTTAATATCTTTAAGGGATTTAGATTGCGACAAGAAGAATACAGGCGAAAATGGCTTTTTGAGCAAAAAGGAGCAAGGAAACCTAACTAATTATGATATGATGTTCTGGGGTTATCATGAATCTCCAACAGATTGACTGACACTCACTCCAAGGTCATTCAGCCCACCAATGAGAATTAAGGTGACTTACATTTTAATAACGGTCACACCTACTTCACTAGTTGAATACAGTATCCCAGAAATTATCTTCTGATAAGAAGTCTAATATCATTTAGTCTGATCTTAAATAAATATAGATCGAGGATATAGGAAATTCAATGTTCTCTGAAACATCCGGAAACAAAGACCGAAGTACATATGTTTGTCCCCGCTGCAATTCTAAAGTATTAAGTATCTTGAACCATCCAGTCAAACAGAACATGGTGATCGAAACTGCGAATTGCCCTCAATGTAATCTGGTGTGGCAAGATCAATGGATCTTGCCAGTGTTTCCTGTCTCTAAAAGGTAGAATTGTAACAACACAATAGGTGTGTATAGACCGATGGTCGCATGAAAGGTTCACCGTTTTTGGTAACACGGGTCAGAATTTCATTTGGCAATTATAACTCTTCTTGTTCACAAGGTAATGTGGTAACAATATACAACTTCAAAGGCTGTTTCAATGGTATCGGTGCCCGAAATAACTCACTGTAGGAGCTACATCTAACCAATGTGTTTTAGTGTTCTGGCGTCAGAATTCGACCAGTCGCTGTTGAGATTGGAACATGTCTAGACCATAGTTGCTAATGATCATAAAACTTCGAGATATTACAATCTAAGTGTACGCGATTTGTTTGGCATAGTTGTAGAGAAGTAATAACAATGTGAGAATTCAAATCTTTAAGAGTTGCAATTGGGGAATTCAGATACGAGGTCCATTGATAGAAATAGTCTGGGTAAAGTCGACATAGGTGAATCCAAGGAGTTGAAAGATAACTGCAATAATTTGGATCTGGACTTTCCTTCTTAAGACTGAGTATTCCTTCACTATTGTTGAAAGTTAGAATGGCATCAATATTCCATCTAGTGTACACGAGATCACAGTGTCCTTCTTCGATGGAACAAATCATGTAATCGAAAACTATGCGATTTGGACAATCTTTTCATCTTCATTTCGTATCCTGGATTTCCTAGTCTGCGGTGGATTTTTCTAGCAGAGCACTCAAAGATACAAGAAATGCTATATAACATTACATCTGAAAATTGACAACTAATTCAGTGGGAATCTCATCCAGGTTGTTGATCTGCGTTGGCACCTACAGTCCTAATACGAAATGGATCCTCCATCTTTTTGCTACAGTAGCAAAACTCAGCAGGGTAATGCTGTGAGCAATTCTATTCCGCTCAAAGGTTGCACGACGATCCTTGAATCATAATCTGTTAAGTCAACGTCGTCAGATTCAGGTGGTCGAGAAGGAATATTCCTCACTACAAACCTAGCTGAAATTTAAGTGTCAGTTCGGACTAATTAACAATGGTGTCTATAAATTAATATTAACTTTATCTGGTCATACTTACAGAGCGAATAAAGATGATTCACCAGAATTCCAAAGTATTTTCGGGCACAACAGATTTGTCTCAAACACCTAATAGGTTGTATCGATATATTTCTGCAGATGATCTAGTCAATTCCGAATCTTACAAAAATCTGACTTCACCGGATCCAAATCTCACTGTACCATCACGATCGGAGAAAGCAGACTACAAAAAATACTGAGCCTTCCAAGGTAGGGGCTGAATTGGACAATGTTATCAAACAGGTTCTAGTAATAGATGACGACATAGACAGTGCCATCGCAATTAGGACATGCCTTGAGAGCTGACTTCAAGAAAGATGCTCAAGGATCAGAATTTCAGGTAATGGAAGTTACTATGTACTCAAACCCAGTAACGGCCATGGAAGATTTCAGACCATATTACTACGATCTCCTACTTGTTGATATTAATATGCCTACTGTGAATGGCTATGAGTGTAGTTGACAAAATAATAAAGCTTGATTTCAACATTAAGGTTTGCTTTATGTCATCTGGAGAAGTGAATTATGAAGCCATACGAGAAATCCGTCATCCTGTTAATAGTTTTGGCTGCTTTATAAAGAAACCAGCAACTAGAGACTATCTAATAAATCGTATGGTACAGGAACTATTCTAGATCCCAGCATCCATCTAGTGGAGGGACGAGAGTCGCTGTCTTCAATTGACAGGCATCAAAAATTATTCTATTCCGCTTAATTCGCTTCGTATTCTAAGGAATATTCAATGCTCCAGCTAATCGAGAATTGCTGATTACAGTTAAGGCAGTGGTGTCTATATCTCTTATGGACAAACTGCACAACGATTATCCGGAGTAACTCCGGTCACTGTGTTTACCCACATTAAACTTGTATCGCGATAAATACTACTTAATCATTTGTTAGAAATATTTTCTAGTATGATTCGATACGCTAGACAGATGACCCGTTACGTTAATCTGCTAACGTCTCATGTACACCTAGAGATATCAAAGAACACATACCGCTTTAACTAGATGTATCGTTAATTAGCATACCTGGCCAAATTTTTATGACCAACCCGGTCACGAGTCATCGTCCACTCGATTTGTGTTTATCAACTTCCTGCAATACTTCTAAAAGGTACTGCTTAATATCCTGCTGTTCAATAGAAGATTGAATACCAGATTTTTTCTCAAGTTCCATTCTCTGTTCCTTTACGACGTTCTCCAAGTCAAAAGCTTTTGCTTGAACCTTCTTCTCCATTTGAGCGTTCCCAATATTGCTTAGAAATCCTGAATCTGTTTTCGTCAATTCTCTAATAGACTGTCTTAGCCTGATATCCTGGGATATAGAGACCGCTGTTGAATAAAGCCCCATAATGACCATTGATGCAGAAAGAGCCAAAATCGAGAAACTCGCGAAACCAAAAGGGGGATATGATGCTGCCGAAACCCCACCTACATCAGATATCATTTGAAAAACGAATCCAAATGAACACAATTGGAGATAGCCTGCAACAGACTTGTTTGGACTAAGTGCTTTGGACACACGCCAAAAAGCGAATCCTAACAATAATCCTCCTACGACTCCATTAAGTGAAACATATAGATAATAGTTAAAGAAGTCAGAGTCTGATTCCGGAACATATAATCCAAGTGTATCTATTAAAGTACTAACATAATACACCAAAGGTAGTAAAAGAAGCGTCCAAAATTTGATTCGGCCTATCTTGGCCGCGTAATGATGTAACAGTGTCGCTGAGCCAACTACAAGCAGTAAAAATCCCCCTGTCGCAGCGTAGTCATAAAAGTCTCTAAAGAACGCCTCTGAACTATTTGGATGAAATGTGTCGGACGTGTAGATCACCTCAGAATCAGCTGTTACAACCTGGTTCTTCTCGGATAAATAATACGTTCCATAGATGAGGAGATAGCTGTATGTATAGGCGCTAATTGCAAATGCTGTCGCAAAGACCAATGCCAAGTAAGAATTCCTATTGAATCTGTACCAGTCAACCAACGTCAGAGTGGATATAACCATTACCGTCGCGCCCGCGGAGTAACCTATCAACGCAGCCAAAATCAGGAAAATAGTGTAATATTCGGAAAAAATGATAATCTGACTGAGAATCAATCCATATATTCCTATCATCGCCAACTGCGCCGCTATTGAAATACCGTAGACGATCCGAAGTTTCAAAGAGTTGGTTCTAATATCAGAAGTAATATACTTCATTAAGCGTATAAGGATAAAGGAAATAAGGATCAATACTGCAAAAAAGCATAGAAACAGGGCGATACCTTCAAATGATGTTGTCTGTTCTATGAGAAAATCTGCAACTTGGCTAATTGAAGCGTCAACAGCAAATACGACAACCGCTGTTGCAAAAATTATGAAAAAAGTTGAATTCCCCATTCGGTGGGAATTTTTCAGTTGCTCTGTCAACGAATTTTTGCTTGTTACCCTCTACCTTGATACCCTGAAATAGATCCTTCATCTACAGCAGTCATGTTTGCCCCACCTGTAGAATTCGTACTAGCGCTTTGATTAGCCATAGTTGTAGCGTTGTTCTGTGCAAAAGAGTCTGCTGTCAAATTCGTCACCAAGCTAACACTAAAGGTCAATGCCAAGGCGATCGTTAGAGCTGTCAATGCCGTCTTACAATTCTTCATAACAAATAGATTATTTGACTGGTATAAAAACGGTTTTGTATGCAGAAAAGTTTTTTTTAAGATTCCCCGAAAATGGAAATTCTACTCCATCCAATTCAGTGCTGTTTATATCCCTTGATGTAAGGTTGTACGGTCCAAGTCCAACTACTTTGGTTAATTGTCCCTAATGTCATTCTGCGCGTATAAGATGGCGCTAGAGCACTAAAGAAGAATATTCCGCTGACATTGGACACAATAGTACTTGGGATGTTTAAATAAGCTTCGACAACTGATTCGTCTTTATGCGTAAATCCTTAATCCATGTTGTTTTTGGAGGAGTTGCTGAGGAGGCACATCCTAATGCAAATACAAAAAATATATACTATGCATTGAGAATTTTTTTAATTATGAATTGCTCACAAAAATCAACGGTAAGGCCAGCCTATATGTGAAATGTTACCACTTTAGAAATGCGAAATTTGAAAGCAACTAATATTTTAGAGTCATTAATCTGGGTTGTTGACAAGCATAGGTATACGTCAATCATTGTGTTAATAGCCTCCTCATAACCGGTACCGTAACTGGATTGTTTGAAGATTCTTCGCATTAAGGCAGTCAATAAACCGGCACTTGGCGTTTTGTAGACTGAAGCTTTATATACTCACGCTCTGCTCGTAAAGCAATGGCAAATATGATAATGATGGCATTGTTAGTAATGATAGCTCTTGTCGGATTGGGAGCTGCAACAATGATGATGCCAGTAGTCTCAGAGGTTTCTGCACAAGGGAACATGACCGGGAATATGACAGGTAATATGACAGACCCCGGATCCGGTAATGTTTCGGGCATGGTAACGGCACCATAGATTGCCTTTCGGGTAAACTTGTGAAAGAAAAAAAATCTAATTTTTTCCAGTTTTCATTTTATAAAGCTAGAGATTTTGGCATAAGGCAAATTAGTATCATAGTCTATGTCCTCATTGCCGTTCTTTCTCTGGATACTATAATAAATCAATTAAGCGCCTCATTGGGTGCCAACTTACTTCCGTCGGAGGCGGGCATTATTATTTTTATTGTTACAGGACTCGTAACCATTACCTGCCAACTCTTTATTTTGCAATTTGTTAGCAGAACGAGCTTAGCAATTAGGAGTAAAGTTAACCACCTTAAACGAATGCATATTGCAGTAATGGTATCTCAGTATTTCATAATATTCCTATTTTTATTTGCTATTCTGGAAATTGTCTTAACAGATAAATATTCCTCAATCCTCTCTCTACTTCTAACAGCGGCGAGTTATCTAGTGAGCATCTCCTTGATGGGGATTTTCACTTTCCTCTTCCTTTCCTGGTATAGAATCAATCGCTCCTCAGTATTGGTGCTGCTATACGGTCTGTCATTTGCAACTGTTGTTATCTCGTCTGTAGCAATCTTAGCTCTCTGGGTACATCTTTACGGTGAACAGATTCCCGGCACAGTCTTTCCCACCTCCGATGTCCTTTATGCTAAATCTAAAGAAAGGTACTCAGCTGGAAGATTCTCAGCCAAATTTATCAATACAGCGATATTGCCTCTTTCTTTCTTAAATGGGGCGGAACTGCCTTAATTTTATATCATTATTCTCGCAAGATCGGAAAGGTGAAGTATTGGTTCTTGCTTAGTCTGCCGGTGGCATATTTTTCAACATTGCTAATTTACCATTTCCATATCTATGAACCACATGAGGAATTGGAAACTTTGATATTCATAGGATTCACTTCTTTAAATTCAACTTTTGGCGGGATTCTTTTCTACCTAGCGTTTAAAATTACTTCGGAAAATTTTACAAGCAATCCAGTCTTAAGAGATTATTTACTAATGGCTGGCTTTGGATTTATGTTATTTTTCAGTGCGACCCAGGCTAATATAATAACCACAGTTTATCCTCCATTTGGATTTGCAACCGTTTCAAGTTATGGCCTCGGTTCCTATCTTATACTTTTGGGGATTTATTTATCAGCTCTGTCAGTTTCTCAGGATGAACAATTGAGAACCATGATAAGAAAGTCTACCCTGTCAGAATCAAAGTTTCTGCACAGCATCGGAACATCTGCAGGAGAACGGAAGAAGGAAATAGTCAATACTGTGCTAAACAAGGCAAAACGGCAGCAAGAGTCTATTGTCAAAGATATCGGAATAGGAACTTCTCTCTCTGAAGATGATATCAAGAATTACGTGGAGGAGGTAGAAGAGCAGGAAGAAAATAAGGTGTGAGCAAAGATGATAAGATATGTGGCCATCGTTACGGCTTTAGGATATTCCGAGTGAATGAAATAATAGTTAAATACTGTTTCGTTTACCAGAAATAAGATAGGATCGGTTAGCTTTTTTTAAGTTTGCTTTTCTCGACGTAGATATCACAAATGCAGGCAAGTACTAAAGCAAGGATTCGAATCATGAATCGAATCGCGATGATTAGTAGCCTCACTACGAGGTACGAGCAAACCGATGAAATCGTTCTGTCAGCACGACTCGGTGTGCGACATACGTGTGGAGTTCCTATGAAGATAGAGCAAGCGAAATTAACGAACAAAAGAGGCCACAGTCTAATTAGCATAGGATGGGTAGCCGTTATACATGTAGGATTCGTGGTTGTTATCAGTGGTGGCCTATGCTAATTTGGAGCATTTCTGCCTTCCTGGGGCAGGCTCGTACCAATATACGCAGTAGGTCTTTTTTAATTTCCTTGACCGAACAAAAAACCTTCCTGCATTGGGTTTCGGATACCCCTATTTGCTTATATAGTCTTATAGTTACACTTTTACGTATCTGGCTAGAGGATTTTTCTAGATTAGTAACGAATGTGCTGGTTTTGTTTAGATTTCGGACACCCAAAGTTTTATATATTCTGCGTAGTCTTATAGTTATATTTTACCTATCTGGACTTATGTCTATTACTTAAGAGATATAAATAATGGTGTAAATTAGGGTATGTCACTGATAGACTATTGGCATACCATTGACAAATTTAAATATTAGCCCGGTTTATTATTGTAATACTGTTGTCTGATTCCAATCTCAATTATACTAGAGTTGCAATATCTATATCGATTTCAAATGAGATTCTTTATGAAAGCTAGTGAGATGCGTAGTTAGAATGCTAATGTTTCTTCCCCGCGTCGCAGTCACAACCCCTTCCTGGTTGTGATGGGTACATAGTGCGTTTTCTAGCTGAGCCATTACTTTGATTTGACATAAAAATGACATAACAGATATAGCCATTATGAGAAAATACGAGGTTGCTACCCATAGCCCTATCGTTAATTGAACAACGTCATGTAGCCACAGTTTTGCTTTAATACCTAAAACGGCCGATGTTCACCTAAAAAGGGTATAGGGACCATTTCCTAACACAAATATGCACTATGATGGAAAGGATATCTCATCAAGGCTTAATAGCGGGAATATAACATCAATTCTTGATTGCAACGTGCAAAAGAATGTACAGTATGTACTAGTATGTTTATTAATAAGTCTGACTTTGACCTCTTTTTTTCGGCTGCTTCGATTTATCGAAGCGCTATGTTCTCCCCGGTGTCAATCTCCCCTATTAGCTCTGTTGTAGCACAAGAAGAAGATGAGGAGGAGGATGACAATAAGGATGAAGGCGATAATGCAGAAGATAGTGCAGATAGTGCAGATAGTTCAGATAGTTCAGATAGTGCAGATAGTGCAGATAGTGCAGATAGTGCAGATAGTTCAGATAGTTCAGATAGTGCAGATAGTGCAGATAGTGCAGATAATGGCAGACAACAATGACGTAAACGATGCCAATAGCGAGAAGACATCTCAAAGCAACGAAGTTAGTGGTAACAGCGGGAGTACTTCCTCTTCTCAGCGTTTGGCTGAAAGCAGTAGCAATAACATAAAGAATCCTGATCAGAGTGCACGTCAAGTTAGCCGAACGTCCGATACTGCAGGCACTGGCGCTGCAGCATCTTCATCTGCAGGCACTGGCGCTGGAGCATCTTCATCTGCAGGCACTGGCGCTGCAGCATCTTCATCTTCAGGCTCTGGCGCTGGAGCATCAACAAATTCCCCATTTGCATTCATTCCAGGCTTGGCTCTACCTACAGGCCAGGCTCTACCTCCGAGCCAGGCTCTACCTCCAGGCCAGACCCCTGGTAGTATTCCAGAGGACAAGTATGTGCAGATGGTAGTGATCCTGTAAGTGGTCAGTGTTCATCACAGGTTCCAGCTGACCAGTCATGTGCCGATGGTAGTGATCCTGTAGGTGGTCAGTGTTCATCACAGGTTCCAGGCTGACCAGTCATGTGCCGATGGAAGTGAGCCCGTTGAAGGTCAGTGTTCTTCACAGGTTCCAGCTGACCAGTCATGTGCCGATGGAAGTGAGCCCGTTGAAGGTCAGTGTTCTTCACAGGTTCCAGCTGACCAGTCATGTGCAGATGGTAGTGATCCTGCAGGCGGTCAGTGTACCGTTCAAGTCCCTGCGGACCAGTCATGTGCCGATGGTAGTGATCCTGTAGGTGGTCAGTGTTCATCACAGGTTCCAGCTGACCAGTCATGTGCAGATGGTAGTGATCCTGTAGGTGGTCAGTGTTCTTCACAGGTTCCAGCTGACCAGTCATGTGCAGATGGTAGTGATCCTGTAGGTGGTCAATGTCCCGTTCAAGTCCCTGCGGACCAGTCATGTGCAGATGGTAGTGATCCTGTAGGTGGTCAGTGTTCATCACAGGTTCCAGCTGACCAGTCATGTGCAGATGGTAGTGATCCTGTAGGTGGTCAATGTACCGTTCAAGTCCCTGCGGACCAGTCATGTGCAGATGGTAGTGATCCTGTAGGTGGTCAATGTACCGTTCAAGTCCCTGTGGACCAGTCATGTGCAGATGGTAGTGATCCTGTAGGTGGTCAATGTACCGTTCAAGTCCCTGCGGACCAGTCATGTGCAGATGGTAGTGATCCTGTAGGTGGTCAGTGTTCATCACAGGTTCCAGCTGACCAGTCATGTGCCGATGGTAGTGATCCTGTAGGCGGTCAATGTACCGTTCAAGTCCCTGCGGACCAGTCATGTGCAGATGGTAGTGATCCTGTAGGTGCTGAATGTCAAATAACAAAACCGCCGAATGATTGTCCTCCTAATAGTAATAGAATAAACCATGATGGGGCTAAATTCTGTGTGTATCCTCAGAATGAGAACAATGAATGCCAGTACGGGGATATAGCGGGATTACCGGGAAACTGTAGAATCGTGCCGCTTGAAACACGCTCGTGTTGGGATAGCCCCCAGAATAGCGCTGGACAGTGTGTTATTGACACTCTACCTGCGGACCAGTCATGTGCCGATGGTAGCGAGCCCGTTGAAGGTCAGTGTTCATCACAGGTTCCAGCTGACCAGTCATGTGCCGATGGTAGCGAGCCCGTTGAAGGTCAGTGTTCATCACAGGTTCCAGCTGACCAGTCATGTGCAGATGGTAGTGATCCTGTAGGTGGTCAATGTACCGTTCAAGTCCCTGCGGACCAGTCATGTGCAGATGGTAGTGATCCTGTAGGTGGTCAGTGTTCATCACAGGTTCCAGCTGACCAGTCATGTGCAGATGGTAGTGATCCTGTAGGTGGTCAGTGTTCATCACAGGTTCCAGCTGACCAGTCATGTGCCGATGGTAGCGAGCCCGTTGAAGGTCAGTGTTCATCACAGGTTCCAGCTGACCAGTCATGTGCAGATGGTAGTGATCCTGTAGGTGGTCAGTGTTCATCACAGGTTCCAGGCTGGCCAGTCATGTGCAGATGGTAGTGATCCTGTAGGTGGTCAGTGTTCATCACAGGTTCCAGCTGGCCAGTCATGTGCCGATGGTAGCGAGCCCGTTGAAGGTCAGTGTTCATCACAGGTTCCAGCTGACCAGTCATGTGCCGATGGTAGCGAGCCCGTTGAAGGTCAGTGTTCATCACGGTTCCAGCTGACCAGTCATGTGCAGATGGTAGTGATCCTGTAGGTGGTCAATGTACCGTTCAAGTCCCTGCGGACCAGTCATGTGCAGATGGTAGTGATCCTGTAGGTGGTCAATGTACCGTTCAAGTCCCTGCGGACCAGTCATGTGCAGATGGTAGTGATCCTGTAGGTGGTCAATGTACCGTTCAAGTCCCTGCGGACCAGTCATGTGCAGATGGTAGTGATCCTGTAGGTGGTCAATGTACCGTTCAAGTCCCTGCGGACCAGTCATGTGCAGATGGTAGTGATCCTGTAGGTGGTCAATGCGTAGTACCCGAACCAACACCCGAACCAACACCCGAACCAACACCCGAACCAACACCCGAACCAACACCCGAACCGACAGATGATAGTCCAGCACCAGCAGACTCCCCTACTCCAACTGAAGCAGCACCAGCTGCGGTACCAACCGATCTAGCAGCTTGCTTGAGCTCTGGTGTATGTCAGCTCGTAAACAGAGCTATTTATCAGAAAGTCTTCACTCCCATAGTACCAGAATACATATTGCAGCTAAGACCAGAGCTGTGCCTTGATATAAATATCAATGATGTCGCAAATGAAATACAGGCAATCCCTGGTGTCGCATTGATACATGTCTATGATCTTCCTGGATATCAAGCTGTTTCATTCAGGGGTGACCCAGGTCCTGAGCTTCTCAACGATCAAAGATTTGTAGATAATAATGCCACCCGAGCTGATAGTAACGCCGAATTAGATCAATCATCAGGTCACACAGCTCAGGTAGCAGAAGACGTCGATAATAACACGGATATACTCACAGCAAGTCAAGAATTACCAACTGGACTAAAAAGAACCATTCTAGATCTGGCGTTTGCAAATAACACTTTTATCGATACTGCAGATAATGCCACCACTACGAACGCAACAATCACTAACGCTACTTCATTGGCTGCATCTTGTGAAATTCAAAGAGTAGTTCCAGTTAGCTCGGATGCAAATATGTCGCCCTCTGACTTCAATGTGGATATCGCGGTACTAGATACAGGAGTTAGCATGACTCATCCTGACCTAAATGTGTATAGAGATGTAACCTTTATCAATGGAACTACAAACGGGAACGATGATAACGGGCATGGATCACATGTCGCAGGCATTGCAGCTGCCAAGGACAATGATATAGGTATTGTTGGCGTCGCTCCTGGAGCAAGAATTTGGGCGATAAAGGTTTGTGATACTACTGGCGAATGTAAGATTACTAACCAAATAAAGGGGATAGAGTATGCTATTCAACATGCTGATGAAATTGACGTTCTTAATATTAGTATCGAAAATCCGAACTCTCCTGCACTCAACAACATCATAAATGCGGCAGTCAAAGCTGGCATCACAGTCCTAGTTTCTGCAGGAAATTGGGGTAAAGATGCTTCGATGACTACTCCAGCTAATAATCCCAATGTACTAACTGTTTCTGCAATAGGTGATAGTGATGGGGTGTGCGGTGCGGAAGGGCCTGATCTCATACTTGAAGGCGACAACTCAACGGTAACTGATGATTCATTTGCATTCTTTAGCAACTTCGGTCCAGTAGTCAAGATCGCAGCACCTGGCGTAAATGTACTTTCGACTTACAATGGTACTGGATATGCCGTAGATAGTGGAACGAGTATGGCAGCGCCGTACGTTACAGGAGCAGCTGCCAGTATACAAAGCACAACATCCATATTCGATGCCGCCTGAAGTGATATCCGCCGTCTTAGGATCAGGTTCTAAACCAGATACTCCTTGTGATGGAGCAGCACATGGTTACTTTTCGGGGGATCTAGACACCTTGGCAGAGCCTCTACTCTACAAGCAGACGACGCCGTCAGCATCGACCGTTACCCCCTCATCTTCTCCTGTGAGCCCTGTTCTTTCTAAACTAAATAATTAACGCAATAGCGATTCTATACAAGTCGGAGGACAGATGAGACTGGAAGAAAAGGAAAAAGAAGTGGCATTCGGTGGACATCCAGATTGAGTCTTTGTAGTCATTATGACTTATTCCGAGCTCCAGTTGGATTTGGATTTGAAGATTTATCATTATATTAGAGATACATGTTATTTATCTGAATTTTTGGTAATTTGGAGATCATTGAAAGATACGTCACATGAACTATGATGTGAAGCATATATCTACTTATATCATTGTGACTTCCACCATAGTAACGATGCAAAGTGGGCATATTTTGGATGCAGCCACTAAATAACATTCAACTTTTTTATCTTGTGGTTTAAAAGCAGAAACCTCTCTTTGCATTACAATTGGAAGGGGGTCTATCGGAAACGCGAAAATCATTTGGCATAGACTTCTGATCTCTAAGTCTTATGATGGAAGCTACCGATTTCTCTTGAGCCTGCACCGGTCCCGCGAAATCAACGACACTTATTTTAACTTTAGTCATTACTATGATCAAGAATATCAACATCTACTATCTCACTACTATTAGTATTGATATCATTGATATATCTTGGATTCTTCTCTGTCGCCAAGACCCATATAATTTGTACTGTGTACTGTAGGGAGAAGAATCAATTTCGATATCTTTGCGTATCTCTTGGAAATCAGTTTACCTTTGTGATATCCCAATGGCTATTCCATATATTAGCAAGCATAGCTATTAGGCAATATAATGTACTAACACTCAAATAATTTTGTACTGAATTTTATTCCTTTAGAACAAGGGGAGCAATTCTATTATTGGGGGTTGGTTGCACTCTTCGAGTTTGTTCATAGTATGCCTGGCAGATATAATGTGCTGAAACGAGTCGGTTTAGGCGCTGAAGAGGTGTTATTCTTGTTGTGTCGAAGTTCCTCTACACGCTCAAGTCTTCGTCCTGCGAATAGGTTTCTTGTAGGAACCATATTAGTGGTCAGAATAATGAACAAATTGAAGCTCATCTACTTACATTATTTATGGTATAAACACTAAAACTTCCGAGCGTCAAACAATATAAGGTATTCGAATTGTTAGCCGAACCAAACATTTAGAGTATCTATAATTATTGACAAACAATTATTAAGAATGCCAGATTCTGAAGGTTACGGCAAGAAAACAATTCGAAAATAACACAGACGCATCAGACATCACGAGGATATTTTTGGTCGATGACGATCCCGACGTACTATTTTCGATGGTGAGTGCTTTGGAGTCAAGTGGTTTTGCTGTTGACTCATACAGTTCCCCGGACATAGCACTGGAAAAGTTCATACCAAATTACTATGATTTATTATTATTGGACGTTAGAATGCCCGGAATGACGGGATTTGAGCTTTATGAGGAAATCAACAAAATGGATGCGAGGGCACATGTGATATTCATTACCGCCTTTGAGGTTTATTATGACGCACTTAAGGAGATTTATCCCGATCTTGTCCCTTCATCATTTATTCAAAAACCGGTCTCAAATGACGATCTTATTGGGCGCATTAAACGAGAACTGAGTAAATGACTTCTCCCCTTCAAGATAAGAAATCTATGAGAAAATTAGCATTAGATATTCAAACATAAATATATCCATTAAAACTTTAATCAAGACAATTAAGATTTCCTTAATACAAGGGCTACTATTTCCGATTGACATAGGAAAGAGCATCTGCTCTTTGCACAGAAGAAAGCAATCCTTGAAATTCTCTCCAATTTAATTAAACACGTATCCTCAAGAACATTGAGTTCTTATGCGGCAAACAAGCTTCTTCCCCCTAAATGATGATAAAGTACCTGGTTACTTTTGGACGTTTGATTCATATCAATGGCCTTTCAACTAGAAGGCCTCGTGTGCTAAAGACACACCACCTAAGCAAACAAAAGTCCCAAATATAGCCCCCCTCTTAGATTTAGTAAGATCTCCTCATGAACCCAGTCTCGATAGCTTTTCATTCGTATAAGGGTGGTACTGGAAAGACTACCATCGCCTGTAATTTCGCTGCTCAGTTGGCCAAAAGGGGAAGTCAGGTCGGTTTACTTGATTTAGATATTTATGCACCAAGTATCCAGACATACTTCGAAATCGAGCCAAAAAGGTGGCTTAATAATTATCTCAATTCTTCGGCCGATTTGTCGGACGTAATTATTGATGGCAGTCAATTTGTCAGTTCGACAAAAGTTAATCCAGGCATTTACAATTCAAATGAAAAATCAATGAATCTGGAGGGCGGCAAATTGTGGCTAGGCTTTAGTAATCCACGCAGTGAGGAAATACTGCAGCTAGAAACAACCGGCACTAGTACTGCAAGGGAAATTTTGAAAAAGCTCATACTTCTGAAAGAAAAAATGCTTACGGATTTAAGGCTTGACTATCTTATTATCGACACAAGCCCAGGTATACGCACCTGGTCAATTAATGCCTTGGCAGTTTCTGATATTTTGCTTCTTACTCTAAAATCAGGAGACATTGACAGCAAGGGTACAAAACGTCTTGTTGAGGATATCTATGATACCTTCACCAAGCATGGGAGCAAATCCTATCTGCTCTACAATAGGGTGCAAGGCTACTGTATGCCACCAAAAGATTTTCTTCGAGCCGGGACCACCGAACCTAACAGTCTCAAAGGGATTCCTGGGTCTGGAAAGGAGAATCTAATCAAACAGGGTATTTCGATGGGAGAACCTAAATTGTCTCAGGAGCTAGGTATCAAGACTATTACTTCTATCCCATGCTTCTGTGATATTCAATTTTCGGAAAAAGAATTCTTGACAGTATTGAACTATCCTGACCACCCCTTTTCTTATTACGTTAATGAGCTTATCACTGGAATTGGGACGACTGCTTAGGAAATACGAGGGAGGTGGCAATTATATATTTCAGCATGTCACAATGAATCTCCTTATGGGAGTAGAAGAAAGGTCTTGAAGGTCTTGTAGTTGTACCGAGTTTGATTGAGCCCCCCAAAGCCGAATTTTCTTGCCGGTCTGGTACCTACATCAATCGCCATAAATCCCAATTTAGAACAGACCTCTATCATTAATTTGGAGACAACATGAAAATTCACCTTTGAGAAAAGTTTCATATACGTGTATAACAGTCCATAACTATTAATTCTCAGGTAGAATAAGATGCATATCCCTGGTTTGCTTGAACTCACTGATCGGGAAGAGATTACTAAAAGTATGATACTTTTGACAGGAAATTCAAACGTTGGAAAGAGTTGCTACAGCAGAGAATATTTGTTAGAACGGATAAATGACGGTTCAGATTGTGTTTTCATTTCATGCACTAACACAGAGGAACAATTTCAGAACTGGATGTTAGGTGCAGGAGTCTCCCGCGCTCAAATAGATTCTAGTCTGCACTTTATAAACCCGTACATACGAAGAAATACTGAAGAAAGTAGTTCAAAGTTACCTTGGATCATTTCAGAAATAAAAGAGATCACTGCGAGTTATCTTGGCTCTACAGCTGAAATTCGTAATCTCGGCTCGGACAGAGAGTGGAATCGAACTGAGCACCTCATGGAAAAGAAGAAATCAAATTTCACCCTAATTATTGATTCCTTGAACCACCTGATCGCCCTATTCGGACTAAAAGAAGTTGAAGCTTTTGTGACAGACATTTATTTCACGTCTAAGATTCAAGAATTATCTGGAATCTGTTGCCTTACCGTTCCATCACTTGACCAGGAACAGTTTGAACGCCTAAGTCTTTCTTTTGATGCCATCTTGGAAATGGCATTCAAAGAGGAAATAGAGTCTCGACTTCGAGCAATGAAGATGATTCTGATCAGGGGGGTAGTTTTTACCCCCAAATGGGTCGATTTTGAAATCACCGAGGAGGGCTTGGTTCGATTTCTCCAAAAAAGCTCTGATTTTATTTGCTATGTTTGCAAATCAAAAATCAACGAAAATCCTATTTCATATTCAGGACTCTATTTTCATGTAACTCATTTGGAAGTCTACAAGAAACTAGTAGGTATATATGGACTAAGTCTATCTGAACTAGGATTTTCATCGGAGGTCATGGACGCCAGTTTCTTCTTTATAGACATAGTCGGGCTCTCCGATCCAAGCTATTCTGTTAGTTCTCAAAGGCAAAAGATTGAAGTTCTTAACAATTTGATTATGGCATGCACCGCGTACAACTTGGAAGAGAAGAAGATTATCTTGCCAACAGGGGATGGAATGGTAATTGGCTTTCTTATGAATCCGGAACTCTCATTAAAACTTGGCATCCAACTTCATCAGAAATTGAGGGTGTACAATAGGGGTAAAGGTGAAAGGGACAGAATAAAAGTAAGAATTGGACTAAGTTCTGGACCTGTTTTTTCTGTGAGCGACATAAAGAATAATCAAAATTTCTGGGGACCCGGGATCATATTAGCACGAAGGGTTATGGACATAGGAGGAGAAGGCCACATTCTCTTATCTGATTCTTTGGCAAAGGCCTTGCTTGCATTGAAGGACGAGTATAAACCTATCATAAACTATATTGGCAATTATACTATAAAACACGGACAAGTGTTGACGCTTTATTCGGCATATGCTGATGATTTTGGAAATCCTGACGCTCCTGAAAAGAGATAGCAAATCAAACCTCCCGGAAGTTCACCTTTAAGGTTATTTGCTGGATATAATCTTTAACTACTTCCCTATATCCCTTTCAATTAAACCGCCGTTTAAAAGAATTGTGCTTTATTTTTGTTGTTTTGTTCATTTTTTCACTTTTCCTCAACTAGAAGCATCATCTATTCCATTCATCCTGGTAGCGAGAGAGGCCAAATCCGAATCCTCCCTTTTTAGGGGTTTGTATTGTTCGCTCGACAATGATGAAGTAATCTTTCGGGCAATTTGGCGCTAACAATGTTGGATTTCTTGAGATCTTATTGGATGACGGTTTCTATGACAGATAGTGAATGCTATCGTTTAGACACTATTCAAGATGGCTTTGTTGTCAAGACTGGTGTTGATTTCCACGGTGATGCCCTAACTAACATCATTTAATTTTGATACCAAATTCGGAGGAATACTTGACAAATAACTTAAGGCTCCCTACATTCCAGCATCAAGATCATTTACTACTACAAATTTCTAGTTCAACCTCTATAGAATAAATACATACTAGAACATAGAATTAAGTGTAGAGAAGATTTATTAGATTTAGGTGGCTGTTTAAAGATTCTAATTCAAATATATCAAAAAAAGACGCTTTGATTGAAACCCCCACCTGCGGCAGCGACAGTACAAGAAGAGGCCTTTGCAGGAAAGAAAAAGAAGTACGAGCAATATCTCAAGCAAATGATTGTGGAAAACGGCAAACCTCCATTGAATGGCTATTGCCAGAATTTGGCTGCCCAAATTCAGGTTGATGGAAACGCAATGAATATCCTAGGCGTGCAGGGTATGGCTTAAATGCCCTTAAGCCATTGAAAGGCTGAACCCTTACATGGTGACATTGTCTTTTGAGGGGTAATTTCTAGAATTGATGGGCTTATGAGATACTTTGAATTATCGTCTCTCGTCGCAAATAGAATTCACGTTTTTTTATCCGCCAAAGGAAAAGATGGACGGCGTATTCCCCTAATTATGATAGATTTATCATATAGTAAACATTCACAATTGTTTTAAGTGACGTAATGCATATATTATGAATACGTATTCATGTTTGTTTACCTTTAATAGGATTGGTGTAGGTGATATCCTACTCGTGGTAAATGGAGGATTACAGAAATGAAAAAGTCTTCAAATAGTCGTAATATTGGATTCTATCTAAAGGGTAAACCAAAAATTATTGCATCATTATTCATTGCCCTCATTGCGGTCTTTTTAGTTTTAATATTCGAGATGAGCACAGGCAATATCGGACATTCTCAGATTATGCCGGCGAACAATAGTGGTAATGTAATTGAAAATAATAATTTGTCATCCCAGACGGCGGAAGAAAATATGACTTCAATTCAATCTGCAATCAATCACACTCAAAATTCTAACGTAACCGGTACTCTTTCTAATTCGCCACTAATTAAGACAACGGCGACAAATAGTACGAATAATCTAGCAAACGCGACTAAAACACAAAGTCCTATCCCTCAAGTAAAGATTACTTCACATACCAAGAATCAAATAGTTTCTGAAGGCACCTTGTCAATACATGGGGTGTCATCTGACAGTCCAGTTAGTACATGTGATGTTTATGTTTTACTAAATGGTATTAAACCTTATCAAAGAGTAACTCCCACAGAACAAAGTGGTATTAGTAATGGTACCAAGGATTATTCGCTATGGAAATTCACCTTTTTACCAACTTATGGACTGATTACCGAAGGGGATAACAAAATGACCGCGAAAATCAGTTGTATGAATGGTAGTATAAATGCAACTAAGTTTAATAGTCTGAACGTGACTGGTGTATCTTCCAATTCCACCAATTCAAATACCCTCTTAACACAGACTGCAGACCCTTTGCAAAGCGGTGAAAACGTCACCGCAAATAACCTTGATCCGGTTCAGGGTAACTCAACTTCTCTAATGTCGACATATTCTCCTCCTGAGAATGTACAACAACACCCTCCTGCAATCGGGGGTATAACACCACAACCTCAAACACCACAAACTAACTACTATGGGATAACCCCCTCCTCTTCCCTATCCGATGAAATTCCTATTCAAAATTCTTCTATTACCCAGCAGGAAGAGCAAATACCTGCAAACAGCTTTTCAGTCCTTGAAGAGGGCAAGGAGCCAGGTAGTGGTCTGCTTGATTCAGTAGATCAGGAAATATCTACACAAACTAAGAAGGCAGTGGACAAATTTATTGCAAGAGTCCAAGGGACAGTTGAAGAGAGACTCGAAGAAGCCATTAAAATGAGAACTCCGTTTGAACTTGTTACTCCAACGCCATTTGATTCTGAAGATGACTAATAAGCAAACTAAAAATTGACCTAAACCTTTTAGCCTTGAGGGTGTGTGTGCTAAAGTGATGAGAAAGAATAGATAGTACCAAATATTCTTCAAAGTTGTCTGCCACTAGCCAAGCCTGAAGCAATAATAAGCGTGATAACCTGAAGATAGGCTAAGTTAGTATTGGGTAGGATATTAAAAAAGCGTCTCATGTTATTCGAATAAGGAAACAACGCGAAGGCACAAGATAATATATAAGATAAAAGGAGGAAGCGATGAGTAGATGCAATACAATGAAAGATATTTTTTGAAATACTGCTTCAAAAGTTTTGTTATGTAATAGTTTATGAGGCTCTACTTTGATCGGGCGAATCCAGTTGCTAAGTCTCGTTTGAGGTCATTTCAATTGCTCGGATAGATAGAGTTAGTTGTAATTACGTAAAAAAAGAATGTGTTATCTTATCAAACCTTGATTCACACACTTCCAGTCTGTAATATTCATATCAAAATCACATTTAATATCTACAATTAGGACATCCAGTCTGTCCACTGATTCTAGTGCATTAGCGATTTTCTGGCTTATAGTATTGTTAATCGCGGCTGAATCCGCGAAAGGGTTAGGTAGAGTTAGGCTATTTGAAGGCTGGGAATCGGCGGTAGACGAAATTGAAGTATTTCCTGCCATAATATATCCGATTGTAGGGGATCTATTGAAGTCCTCTTGAATTACAGAAATGACAGCATCACGAGAACTCATCAATGAGTCGCTGTTTCCCGAAATAGTATAGGTTGTATCAAAAGTGCCGATGAATTCGGTCTCATTATTTACTATATTGTAGCTAGTCATTGAATCTTTAACTACTTTAACGACATTTTCTTCCAATTTGCCTATAGATTGAACTGAACCTGACGCCATATCAGTTTCATTTAGCGAAAAAATTAATGTAGGCAACACAAAAGACAATATTCCGACAAACACAATCGCCGATCTTATTTGCGAGCTTGACAATTTATTCGAGATAACGTTCACTAGAAGTCTCATCTAATGTTGAATTCAAAGAATATAAAGGCATTGTCCGACACAATTAGACAAGGCGATAATAATAGCTAGGGGTGTACGGGTGAAAATGGGAGGATACTAGAAAATGGGATGGGTGAAAATGGGTTGCTGTCATTGGTCAATCAGGTAACGAGAGAGGTAGTGGAAGCCCCGCTAAAGAGACTTTGACCCTCCCAATAGAGATCGGATCGGCTCCAGGTATATCGTCGCCAACAATTGAGATAGATCGTAACATTTTCAATTTAGACTTTACCATTAATCGGTTGGGTATTCAAATGATAATTCATCAGTAGTCAAATTTAAGGATCTTTAGCCATTAGGCATTAAGGCTAAAAAATCACTTGGAAAATACCGAGCTCAATTGATCAGAAACAAGTAAAGACACAGTTCACACTTGTCCAAATGGGATGGGGAATTTGTTTGATTAAAATATTGAGTGACTTGTAATTGTCCTCAACACCTTTTGATCCAGAATCAGAACAGATTATATTGCCCACCTTGAGCAAGGAGCATTAATAAAATTGGGACGTTTACATAGATTTAGCACGGTCCTTGACTTTAAGACACTAATCGTATTTTTATCTGTGGTCCTCTTTGCAGTCTCCTTCTTCAATCTTCTATCAAGTGATGTTTTTGGGGAAGGTGAACGGTTAAATTCTGATGAGGCAAACACCAAGTCACTCCCCAATAAAGTTAACATTACAATCAACGATGTCATACTACAAGCGGACGTGGCACTTACTGCTGATGAGCAGACAAAAGGTCTTTCAATAAAGGATACCCTCCAATCTAATGAAGGAATGCTATTTCCGTACGAAGCGCCACGTATTCTAAGCTTCTGGATGAGAGATATGAAATTTCCAATAGATATTCTATGGCTGGGTGCTGACAAAAAAGTGGTCCACATTGAAGAGAGCCTTCAACCATGTAGCCCATTGCTACCATGTCCATCGTATGCCCCAGATGTCCAGGCTCAATATGTTCTGGAAACGGTTGCAGGTTTTTCATCTTCCAACGGGATTACTGAGGGGACTCATGTTGAATTTAATCTTCCAACATAGGAATTCTTATCGTAAGCCTTATTTTTCTAACGATGTTCTCTCTAAAGTAAGACCAAGTTCTAATATTCGATCAACGCGTTAAGGAGAATCTGGTCATGGTATTTAGAGAAAATTAGAGAGGGGAATTATTGGTTAGCAAGTCAGCACTTCATTCTAGTACACTCAAATTATACATAACGTATAAAGTTATAGAAAGTTTTTCACGTAATATTGGAGCTTCATTAGCAAAATAGGTACCTTTTCCAATAATGATGAGTAGATAGTTCAAGAAGAGTCGATCTAAAATGAGAGTAAGACCGTTTAGATAGAACCTTGTCATATTCTAAATACTTAACTCATTTCTGTAAAATAGTATCCTAATATTAATATTCATTACTGAAAACCTAGTTAATAGGATTGGAACAGTGCTGCGGAATAATTTCATAGCAGTTATGATGGGGATATCTACGATGAGTTTTGTGGTGCTTACTATAATAAGCTCTTATGCCTTTGCTCAAAACGATTGCTCAGTTCAGGATAATGCAGCTTGTGCACAATCAGATCTGTCTTTGCCTGTTCCTTCAGAGAATGATATCGCGGCTCCAGGGTTACAACAACAGCCAGGAGACCAATCACGTGATGCTGACGGAGATTCTATCGGTCAAGATGAGGAATCAGAAGATAGCGGTCATGATGGAAGTACTTTCCTTCTGCCATTCCCATGACTACCTGGCCGTGAGAAAGCCGATTCGAATTTGCTCCATCCCACTAGCTACAGTGAATGGTTATGATTTTACATTAAAACTAAGAAAAACTCGGAAACGCTCAATCATCACCTCGAGATTGAGGCGAAACGCATGCCATGCCGATACTGTTCACGACACTCACAATCTCACTCGAAATTATATTGAATATTATCAAGCACTGTTCTTGATCGACTGTCATAGGCAGTGGAGTGAACCATTCACTTTGGACGGGACGGGCATACTCGTCATTAGCTTAATTGTCGTCGATACCCCAACTCCATTTTTTCGTAGGTGTTATTTTTATTAAATATACAGTCTCAAAATAGCCATATTCTTCTAAGGAAGCCCCCTGTCGTTTGGTGATCTCGGCGTCACCATACACTCTAACTCCTCGAGGGTGCCAGGGTTTGATGCTTTTTAAATCATCAATTACCAATGCGATTGAACTATTTCTGAGAACGTTCTTGTACTTGGTAGATCGAGACATATCGAATCCTCCAATGTAAAAATATTCACCGTCAAAGTGAAAACCAACAGGCACAACATCAGGTTGGACAATTTTCGAAAAACTATCCTCTAATTTATTCACTGACCTTGCCTTCGCTTCAGCAACTGTCGCAATCCGTGCGATACTTTGAGATTTGATATACTCGACCTCTTTCCCGGAAAATATCGATTTAATCATTAGATTCCGATTATTGCTTAGTTCTCATTACTTGTAAGTTAATTCATTGTTTTTTCGAGTCCAATTGGACTAGTAAACGTGGTCCCGCTGTCACGGCTTATGACTAAGTAAGGTGCTTGACTGCCAGTCTTATTATCCCAATAAGTGACGAATATGCTATCCATACCCCCGTCAGCATTATGAATATCAATTTCAGGTCCTGTTGATGATCCGTTAGGTGAGTTGCTTAAATTAATTGGCGTGCCGAAGGTTTTTCCAGCATCAGAACTTTTTACAAAAAAGATTTCCCAATTCTGAGGCGTCGAAGTGGAGAGATTGGTCATTCTGTTAGCGCCAGACTTCCGCCGATACAAATGGCTTGGTGCTATTGTCTGGCCAGACTATAAACACGCTATCACCACTGATCTTAATGGGTGCCAAAAGGATCGGTTGGACAGTAGAATTGTTTACGGCTATCCTTTCATTTGATAGTATAGGCAGCGGTACGATTTGAATTAACAGTTGAATTTTGGTTGGTTGAGTTGATGACGGTCATACCGATAGCGTACTGTAGTCCCACAATAATCAAGAGCATTGAAATTACCGAAACCAGAAGAATGGTCATTACAAATACATGATTTGGCATTAATAGGGTTTGGCCTTGCATGCATTTTCCTCTTTTTCTTTGCTTTAAGCTTTGTTTTCTTGCTCGATATTAAACTCTTCTGATACGGTCCAGCAATGATCTTAACTGACCTGATTTTGGAAGCAATTAATGAATCTGCTTTGTTTACTGCTATGAGAGGTAGACCACACCATTACTCCGGATTACTACCACATCCTGGAGTTTTGAATGATACAATTACTACTCTAACTACAGGACCTCGCCTGGGGTCAGACAAGAAAGACTGACTATACAGATTCGTGTTCCAATGGGATAGGCTATCCTAAATGACAATACTACTTATTATGTTGCGATGAAATTATCCATAAGAGCGAGCAGAGATTATTGACCAATGAGATATCATCTTAGTCCAACAATGGTCAGAGTCATGTTAGTACTGCTAAGCATCCTGATAAGTTGTCACACCCCAATTGGACTCGAGGTAATTGATACTGGACTCTATGCTCAAGAGTCTTCAAATGTTGCGACGCCATCATCATCGTCTCCCTTTTTGGCTTCTACATCTGATGAGTTGTCTCCTTCCCCTATAATTCCTTTATTTTCTCGGCAAGAAGTAAATACTGGCGCAGGTAATGGAATACAAGTTTCCAGTACCGTTTCCAATTTCACGTCACTCTATGAATATGTTCAGGAGAGAGCCGACTATACTGGATTTTACGACAACTCAACCGATATCCAGACTATCACGTACTCTAACGCGAAGGGGAAAATTCTTAATGCGACACTGTGGCTCGGTGGGAAGGTGATGTCGAATCCATCAGTTTTAGGCGCTAAGGCTATAGTCTATGGAGTATTAGTGGATTCTGACAATAACCAAAATACAGGCAAATTTGGTGTCGACTTCCAACGAGAAATTCAATGGAATTCAACAATTGGAAACTGGAACAGTCTCTTAGTAGAATATTCTTCGCCAGAGCATTCACGCACATTAGAGCTGGAAGGCAATTTTACTGGATTCTTTGACGAGAACCAGACACATGTTCTAATTCCACTTGAGCTAGAATCGATTACATCGCCATCTCGATTCAAGGTTCTTTATTACGGCCTAGTAATTTATGGAGATACACCCATCCAAATAGATCAAGATAGTGATGATGAATCGACTTCGTCTCCTATCAATAAAGCGGCTGACAATGGCATATCCAAAATAGTTGTAGATCTTAGCAGTTGGATTGACATCCCTCCTCCCATCTATTCGTTTTTAACTACACCTTCTCCAATTGAAATCGTGCGCGGTGAGGAGAAAGAAGTAGGATTACAACTTGTGTCGAGCACTGGTACTCTTCCTAATTCTATTTCATTTTTGCCCGAAGCAGACTCTACAGAAATCGAAATTCAAGAAATTAGCCCTGAAGCTGACAACGTTAGCTCGTCCATTAGCCAACCTGTTTCATTTAGGCTAAGGGTCCCAGAGGGAGCGAACGTGGGATTCCACAGTGTGCCAGTGCTAGCGAACATATCAACAGGGACTCTATTTCCTTCAGAATTTATTGACCTGCCAGGTATGAATCTTTCAGTTCCAACTGAGAATTTCGTTACCAAGTATGTTAACCTGACTTTTTCGGTGTTAGAACCACCTTCTACTCCGGAAATCCTTTATGATTTCTGGAGCTCTTATGGACTTTTGATATCCCTTGTGGCGGCAGGCTTTGTAGGTGGATTTTCTACCTACATGTTTGATTATGTAAGAAGCAAAAAGAAGAATAATTAAAAAAATGAATTGCAAGGCCTCGGAATAATTTTGTTTCGAGCATACGAACGAATAAGGACGCAGGTTTGAGGTATAGGCCCAAATTTGAGATTGCAATTTAGTGTTACAACTTAACCTTCATATATCTTGAATGAATGTAGGATACAATTAGGATAAATATGGCATGTAAGGGGCTGTGCACAAGGTATAGGGCTCAGAAGCGTTATGGTGTGGGGAGATATGTGAGTGGTCAGAAGCGGTGTCAAATTTGTGAGGTTTTTGTGAATTGGTCAGGACTATGGTGTCCTTGCTGTAGACAAAGGTTAAGGCTCAAACCCCGTCTAATGAAGTTCAAAACAAGGATCCAGTCCCAATTTGTCGATGGTCCGATTCAAATTTCTCCACCTACCTAGAAAATACAGAAAAACAGAAGCTGGTTCCAATTAAGCATTTACGCCTTAATTCGAGATATTGATAGTATAAGTAAAAGAACTATTAGTGATGACTTATCTAACAAGAATGCCAAGTAGTAAATTCGCGAGTGTTTAACTTTCATTAACTGAAGCAAAAACTGATTGAATATCATTTTGACAGCTAAGTTAGCATAGAGTCTCAAGAAGCTGGCCTCAAATTAGTTCTGAACTACCTCACTAAGTACTGCCACCAGCACATTGACTTTCTTGGCCATTTTTAGGATACTCCTTCGTTCCCGATTGTGTTCACAAATTTTGATTCTGGCTCTATGTTTCCGCAGGATTACCTTGATCGATGAATTTTTCCCGCCGCCTAGTAAAGCGATGTGAACTGGTTTTCATAGGAGGCACCATGTGGATGTCGCAATTGAATGAAATAAGAAATTAGTTATTTGATTTACAAGATTATCGTTTATCGGTCAAATGCGTACGTACAGTAATAACTAATACTAAAACAAACTACTAGGGAGATATCATTCTCAACCAATCGGCGGACAAAAGTAATATCAAGTTGATTGGGAGCATGGGCTTTGAATACATTCTTCGCGGTAAACGGCTTCCGGAAGTGTCATACAGCTATAATATGATAAAAATAGTACGATCAAGATATCCATAATTAGGTTGTATGCATACCTTATTGTGAATGAATGAAGCCGGAGGGTAGGCTAGGAAAATTTTGGGAGGATTTTCTCCAAGCAGAGGCAAGAAGGCACTTTGAAGAGTTATCATCTATTTCGTACGAATTAATTGCGGGTAGGACCAATTATTGTCCTAAGCATGAAGAGATGTATCTGAAGCTTCTCAGAAGAGACATGGTATGGCTAATGGGTGATATGATATGGTTCAAAGACAAAGAGTAGCGTTCTAAAATGATCAGTATGTTGCTCCGCAAATTAATTGCATTGAATTTCAAATGGTCGATTCCTGTAGACCATCCTAATTAGCATAAGGTTAATTGAATGTAGGAAAATATTGGGAGACGGAGTTTAGACTCATCTTCAAGATTGTCAGTTTTGATGAATGCTGCCTCGGCACAAGATATGAAGATCAGATTGTACGTCCTAGTACACCCCGCCTTCATCCATCCTATTTGCTTTTCTCTCTGGAATAATTCTACTTTTTACCATAAGCTTGGTAAGCGTTACGCCCGCCAAAAATCCTCCAATATGAGCAGTGAATGCAATGGGAATCGAAGCTAATGAACCTACGAACGCAAAAACTATTTGAATTATAAGCCAGTAGTATGCGCTTCGGTTTCCCATTGCTGCAGCTATACCTAATACCCCCGAAATAGCACCTGATGCCCCTATCAATAATGTCTGACCGCTGCCCAAAACATAAGAGGCTATTACCCCATGGAACAAGGCTGCACATATGCCAGATAAAAAATAGATTACAACATATCTACCTTTTCCAATTGACCTCTCTGAGTAACCTCCAATATATGCTAAGGCAGCCAGGTTGAAGACAATATGAGTAACACTGGCATGGATAAACATGGAAGACACCAATGGTACCAGAGTAGAAGTTGCACCATTTTCTAGGCTTGTCGAATCTACTTGAAACGTGTGGGACTGGCGAGGACTATCTACACTATTTCTTTCAAATACAGAATCAGGAACAAATCCGAAGTTTCTGATTATCCAGGTATGACTATCGGTGAGAGAACCAAACGCAAAAACCAGGAGATTTAATGCAATTAATGAAATAGTAGCAACTGGAAGTGTTTGAATGTTCATTGGCTGGAAGTGGCTTAAGGTTTTGGAACAATGTATCACCGCACCCATATATAGTTACTATGATTTCCTTGATCCATAACTAACTCTATAGGCGAAGCTGTTCGCAGAATCAATCCATGAATGTACATAAAATAACTTTAACTAAATTTCCATGAAATAGCTCATTTGTAAAGCGAAAATGTCTCTTGAATCAGCGGTGGTAATAATGATTCCACAGAATTACCCATTAGTGGCTACTAATAGGTACTTTCTTTTTTTTAACATAATAATTTACTAGTTACTTTCAGAAAGTAATCATATGAAAAGAGTAAGGAGGCCAAAAACAAAATACGCCGTCGTCGACAATTTGACTATTCGCTATCAAGATAGTGCCACGATCGGAGCAAAGACCTTAGTATTTCTTCACGGCTTAGGCGGGTCCATCGAAAGCTGGGACAATAATACGGGTAAGCTGGCTACAAAGTATAGGACTTTCGCCTTTGACCTTCCAGGGTTTGGACTTAGCGACAAACCACAAAGGAAATATACTGTAGAATTTTTTTCATCGTTCGTTATACGCGCAGTTCATGAACTAAATGTCGGGCTTCCAATTAATATCATAGGATCATCACTCGGAGGCCAAATCGCCGCTAATATTACTATAACAAACCCAAATGAAGTGAGCAAGCTAATACTCATAAGTCCTGCAGGCTTTACTCCCAAATCCTTTTCAGGTTCTCCTGGGCTTCAAAAATATGTCGGCATTATTAACAGTACCTCTAAGGCAGAAATTAAGAAAGCATTGTCTGAGACCACCACTGTGCAAGTCAGGGGCAAAGATGTCTCTATGGTCCAAAAAAGAATGTCAATGCCAGGAGCTAAAGATGCATTTGTTTCTGCCCTGAAATATAGTACCACTGCTAGAAGAATCAATATCGATAAGATAAAATCACCTACGTTTGTTATTTGGGGAAAAGAAGATCATGTAATCCCAGTCAGGTTCGTACTTCCCTTTTTAAAGATGAAAAACTGCCGGTTGTACTTATTAGAGAATTGTGGTCATAGGCCACATGTTGAAAAGCCGATATTAATCAACGAAATCATTAAAGGATTTATTGAGGATAATTAGGAGAATTTATTTTTAGATCCATTTCTACTGCATATTAGAGGAAAGGAGCTTTATATCATGGCATTCCGTTTATTTTTTTGGTATTGTCAGAGCGTAATAAATTAAAATCTTACTTGGAGTTTTTTTTCTGTGTGTGTTAGTAGAATGTTCACTATGGACATTTCACGATATTCGCATATTTGCACAAGGAACAACCTGGGCGGAGCACGATCTAGCCGCAAGAATCGAATGTTATTTATTTTCAAAGTTATAATGAGATTGGAGATGACGAAGTAGCGGTACTTCCAATTTCCAAAGGATACGCGCACGGGAAAGTTGCATACTTTGTTGCAACAGACGCTTCAAACAATGAAACTGCCAATTCAATCTTTGAGAACACTGGTTGGCGCGTGAATTTTGCTCCTCTTCTGACACAGTTACCTATTAACGAACTAAGCCAGGGTTACGAATTTTTGAATGGTATAATGGGTCAAGGGGCCTTTGGTTTTCAGCTTCCTGTTGCAAGCAGCATCCCTGACGATGAGAATTATAGCCCTCTGGTTCATCTTAACCTTGTCAGATGGAATGAAAATGCGACGACAAGCATTCTGAAGTCTGCACCAGAAATCATTTTGGCAAATCACAAAGGAGACCTCCAGATCATTCCTACAAATATCACAATAAACAGCCCGGCTGTGATCTGGTAGCGTATAAGGTAAGTTTGGACCATTGGATTGACTTATAATCTTTTTTTCCATTCGGATGAATAGGCATAATCGAGTGCAATCACCTGATTCAGGACAGATTATCTCCTCTGAGGACAGGATATAGTCTTCTCACGGTCCCACTTATATTGAAACGTTATTACCAACAAGATATCTCTTCCTGTCATAACCCACTTTAACTTAGCAATTGTAGCGAAGAGGTGGTTCACTGATGACCCACTCATTGTGTCCCGGAGGAATCACCGCGCAGTTTCAAAATACGTTTGTCTTCATGAAATACTATACCTAATTCAAAGTAGCTTGATTCGCATACAAAAAAATATGAAGAGGCTGCTACTTTAATATTAATTAAGAATTGAATATAGTGGGACTTTCGCAAGGTCTATCATTTAGAGAATCATTATCGAAAAAGTTAGAGGAGTACAATCTCGAGATCAAATACGTTGGGCCTGATAAATCTTTAATATCACAAATTGCCCCTGCTCAAATTATCGTAAATGGTTTCCATGTGATAGACAAATCAGTAATCGAAAGTTGTCCTGACCTTAAACTCATACAGCAATCAGGGATTGGAGTAGATAATATCGACATTAAATATTGCTCTACGAAGGGGATCTATGTAGCAAATGTTCCGCTTGCTAATGCAATCTCTGTTGCGGAACATACTCTTTTTCTTATCTTCCTCTTGTCCAAGAATGTGTCTATCTGGACTAGGCACTCAACTCCAGCAATAAGCCTGTTGCATACAAGATCGAAAACTACTGCAGGTATGGAGTTACATGGTAAGACATTGGCAATTATTGGTTTAGGAGTAACTGGCATAGAAGTTGCAAAGATTGCACGAGGACTAGGCATGAGAGTGGAAGCCGTGACCAAACATCCTTCTACGAAAAGTCAGGGGTATGATAAGAGATACTTTGTTGACGAATTGGCCGGCATAGACCGTCTTCCGGAGGTCTTGGCCAGAGCGGATATTGTTTCAATTCATACCCCACTAACAGAAGAGACCAGAGATATGATCGGGGAGAAGGAATTTAGTGCGATGAAAAAATCTGCTTACTTGGTAAATGTTGCACGAGCCAGGATAGTAAACAAGGATGAACTCTTCAATGCTTTGAGTGATCAAAGAATTGCAGGAGCTGCATTTGATGTGTTTTGGGATGAACCTCCTGATCCGACAGACAGGATTCTTTCACTGGAAAATTTTATACTTACGCCGCATATTGCAGGCTGGACTGCTGAAGCAATTGAGGCTATTACTACAATAATTTCGATAAATATCGAAAGGGTTTCGCGCGGAGAAGCGCCTCTTACAATTGTCAACAAGGAATTATTGAGATGAATGGCGACGACCTTTACTGCCATGGGGTATTTGCATAATTTTAGGAAGTGTTGTCTGAATTGTCGGGAAAGTAATCCATTTTGCCATCGATCGGTTATGATGTCGTTAGCACTGTTCTTGGTGGGGAAAAATCGGACATCGTTAACATTTCTCTGTATGATATGCGAGTCGAATAAATTATACAGGCTAGTTACCTCCCGACCCCCCCTTTTCAAAGATTGGACGAACTAATTTCAAGAGATGCAAGTAAATAGAGGTTCAGCTTAGATGGTATCCCTAGGAAAGAATACTCTAGAAACCTGTTCTAGCATAGGTAAAAGAGACAGTACCGATTTCAAATCGCCATCTAATTTCTCATAAATTACCAACCGGAAGTTTCTTCTCTTTGAGTACTTCCATTAACAATCCCAGGTCGTAGATATTCTTCAGATCCGGTTTATTTCCCCTTCCTATCAAACTTAGATCATAGGCGTCATCTGCCATTCTAAAAAGTGATTCTTCAATTGGATCATAGGTAAATTCTAACCTTCGCAGTGCATCCCTCAACTCATCATCAGGGTACTGTATTACCAGTAATCCGCTCGAGTCCATCATTAAATGCGTGTATGAACTGCTCGACGCCATCATTATCAAATTCATCATTATTTGTTTGATTCTCAGCATTCCCTGAAATTCCACCGACATTGGTTTTCCGCAAATCCTTTAGAGTATCATTTATCCACATTGTCTCATCAATCTGGGCACTGATCAACCTTTTTATTATGTCTGGATTATTCTTGAGATAGTCAGTTCTAACGATAATGTTCGTCGTTACAAATTTGCCATCTGGCGGCCACAGATCCCTCTCATCTACAAATATCCTACCGTTGGATTCTTTGACGAGACGCGCTCCCCATGGTTCAGGAACCCATGCGCCATCGATTTCTTTCTTGAGCATCAGCGTAAGAATGTCCGATGGTTTTACTGGAACCACTGTAACATTGCCACCATTCTCCACTGTTTCGTAGCCGTTGTGAATCAGATATTTTCTTAACGCTACGTCCTGAGTATTTCCTAATTGAGGAGAAGCAAATTTCTTTCCGCCAAGGTCGGTTGCGGATAGTATACCAGAATCGTTTCTCACCACAAATACGGCCCCCCCGCTAGCAGATCCGGAAATTATTCTAAGATCCTCACCGTTGGATGCTAGGTAACCATTTATTGCAGGATTGGGTCCAACGTATGCCACATCGATTTGACCTGCATATAATGCTTCAATAGCTGATGGACCAGCGCTAAACACATATTCTTTTATGTTGGTACCCTTACCCCCTCCTTCACTGCTATTAGAGTTAGTTTCTGACAGTGCCTTTTGGAAGTGCCCATTTGCTAATCCAATGATTACTTGAGCATGATTTAGATTGGGAAAATAGCCCAATCGCAACTCGTTCGATCGGGAACCTGACTCCTGTACTACTGCTTCTCGGAGGGATTTATTGTCACCACTATGAGCACCACCAATTAAGGAGTTAGTCATGCTCAACAAGAGATCCGAATTAAATTGTGAGCTAACGGCTACTACAAGGATGATTACGCCCGATAATAAGAATTTAGTCCTTACCTTCATAGTTACCTATCAAATCCTCCTTGAAATATTCTGCCTCTCCAATTTTAGTGGTGTATTTAGATCAGTTACGTCAACCAATATTATCTGTTTGAATTGTACGAATCAACCAAAATATGTGCCTCTCCTCCTTGGATCATATCAAGGACTGAATGAAATTACTTTGAATGGAATTAATACTGAACTCAAACATTGCTATTCCTGATGCCATGAGGATACTGCTTTTATCTCGATACTAGAAGAATATTTTTTGCCTGTTTGAGGGCACACTTTAGGCGTCTGCAGATAAGTCTTATTGAGCGAAGTATATGCAATCAATTCATCAAACAATTCAATTTGTCATATTTGAAGGCAATTATATATCCTGGTTTAGACTTGTCTTTAAGAAATGCCACATTTCGGTAATACCGAATTTTTCCGTACTTCAAATTCGGACACTTTGCTCATTAGCAATCGTGCAAGATGCCCCTTAAAGTCAAATGATATCCCAAATTTAATCCGTTGTGCTCTGATTGAGGCCTATTGGAATGCACGACTCTTGAATTAAGGTTGAATTAAGTAACCCAACAAGATGCAAAAGCGTGATTCTAGTGGAAGAGGCGAAACAATCCTGACCATTACTTCTGGTGCATCACCGATCAATCAAAAAAGAAAGATCAAGCTAGATATTGAGGATCTTGCTAATGTAACCCTATTCATTGCCGCCTTCTTAGGGATATGGCAACTAGTCTTCATGTTAGGGATATGGCCTCACGTGTCGTTGCCATCTCCAGCCATGGTTGCGGGATCCTTTGTTGACTTGGTCAAGAATTTGACCTTGATCATAAGTATTGCAGTAACCATGTACCGCCTTGTTATTGGCTTTGCCTTGTCAATTATCATCGGAGTTTCAGTTGGTTTAGCAATGGTAAAATTCCCTGGCTTCGGTAAAACTATGAGCTCTTTTGCTGTTGGCTTACAATCATTTCCTAGCGTAGCATGGGTACCATTCGCTATACTATTAATAGGACTCAACGACGCAGGAATACTTTTCGTCGTGATTATGAGCCTCTGTCTTCTCGGTCATGATGTCCACATATGGAGGTATAAGAAACATATCACCGATCTATATCCGTGCCAAAAAATATGGGTGCCAAAGGTTTCTCTTTGTTCAGGTATGTCATGATTCCTGCAGCTACACCATCGCTGATCGTTGGAATAAAACAAGCATGGTCATTTGCGTGGCATGCATTAATAGGTGCAGAAATATTGATAACTGCTGCCAGTTGGATTAGGTCATATTCTATTGGTGGGTAGAGAGTTCCAACTCATGGATCAGATAATCGCATCTATGATCACCATATTCGCCATCGGACTTGTGTTTGACCGTGTCCTTTTTTCGAAACTAGAGGATAGTGTAAGAGAAAGGTGGGGGTTGAATCAAGAGGGAGGGAACTAATATGAATATACTTTCTTTGACTATTTGCTGGACACTATATCATTTTGGAACCCTGCGAGCCTCCATGTCGTAGTCCCATCCAGAGACCGGTGACAAAGGTTCTATCCTCATATTTCCGTTCAACTTTGCATCGACGAGTCATCCCAACTATGATCCCTATACATTGAGTATTGGTGGAAAATCCTTTTCATTGATACCTTCAAAAGAATGCATTCTAGTGTTGTCAATTGGTAAATGAACCTTATCATCTATGTTCTTAAGTTTCTCCACTCCGACAAGGATCCTTGAAGGTCATTGAACTATCAAAAAATTTTTGTCGGTCTTAGGGGAGATAAAAAGTACCTCCCGTATTGGAGAACTACGTTAAGATAAAACCGATATGTATACAGTTAACGGCCAAAGTCAATGACCATCTTGAAAGAACCATTTTAACAGCGCTGCATTTGCAGACCTGCTTGACCTGCAAGTATAATGACGAAATCAACAGTGAAAAAATAGGAATAATCGTAGGCAAACTTACTGCTAACTCCAACTAAAACTCTCGCGAAGCATTTCAGGACTTGGTTTACTGCCCACGAGAATTGCTGTATTGACTGCTCCGATTGAAGTCTAGCTACTATGTCAATTTGGACTTTTCACTTTGCTAAACCATTATAAACGTCACAAGCGAAAGCACCCAGCCCCCCACCCCCGCTGGATTATGGGTACGTCGATGACCTTATTTTTTTCAGATGAAACCGATAATATGCCTGTGTTATTCTACCTCTGCATCAATTCGAATGCATATTTCCTCTTGTATCATTAATGCAAAAACTGAAAATGCGTCAGTATGCAATAGGACAATCGTTACTCCGTGAAAGAACGTGACGTTCATATCCGGTGTGATTTTCATTCTGTGAATCTTGTTTTAAACAATGATCTACCATTACAAAATATTAGGAAAATTTAGGGGTTTACTTGTATACAATTATCATATTAGTATGATCACCTTTAAATAAATATATGAATATCGACTTGATTGTTTGTGCTTACTCTTTATTACAATCGATCGACAATAGCACGAGTAAGAACAAAAATGTATAGATCAATGTACTCCAAAAGATCTCTGATCCCCGGTATCTGGATAGCGATAACTACTCTTGCACTATTTGTAGTTGTAGGTTCAGTATCATTTGATAATGCTAAAAATGTGTATGCAGCAAAGGATCTAAACGTAAGAATCTCAGTAGATGACGATCAAATAGAAAAAGGAAACACACAGAAGATTACCGTTACTGTAACAGAAGATGGCAATTCCAACGATCGAGATCTCTGGAGCTGATGTTAAACTTACTGTGTATCCCCCAGAAACTGACACGACCACAGCCAACGATGAGACAGATGAAAATGGAAAGGCTAATTTCGATGTAAAAATATCTGATAATGCGGAGTATGGAACGTACGAGGTAAAAGCGAAGGTTTCCAAAGATAGTTTTGATACAAAGACTGAAGATTCGTCATTTGAAGTAACTGGCTCAGGAAATAACGATAACGACGATTCAAATGATGGGGGTCATGAGAATGACAACGGTAAGAAGGGTGATGACAATAACGGAGGACATGATAGTGACAATGGAGGGAGCAATGGCGGAGAAGGTAACAATCAAGCTCTTTCACAAGGGAATGCTTGTGGTAACGGCGTTCTTTCAACCAATATCTTATGTCAGAACGTAGCGAATCAATTACAAGGTGATGGAAATGCAATTAACATTATAGCAGTCCAAAATGGAGGAGGAGATGACGAAAGCGGAGCCGAGAATGGTGTAGGCAGTCCACCATTAGCACCCTTACCCTCATCGTCAGCCCAGCCAACTCAGCATGCCATTCATCAACCTCAGGTGCCTACTAATGGATCGACAAATGATGATTCAACTGAATCGATAGTGGACCAGTACGTGCAGACTAGACTTAATCATGCTATAGAAACTAGGCTAAACTATCTTAAATAAAACCATGAATCTTAACAGTTGACAATTCTGCCATCCAATTGTTAATGAGAAATACCGAAACTACAGCTACTGACAAGATAAAAACCTAAGAATTGGGGTCAATCGTAATCAGATAAGACTCCGACCATATTTTTTGTTTTCTTCTAGGGCATTTTAAGTTGATGCCTCCCAAGTGCATTAGCGACATAGACTAGCCAATCCCCAAGAGTTGTTTAACACACTAGGTTAATTGGGTGTTTACTAGTGATATAGCTATTACGAGAGGTTCTTCAGGTGGAGATACTTGCCAAATTTATTATACCATTTTAGTTTCTGTTCTACTTTGCTTCCTATTGATTTTCAGTTCCTTAGCAATCCACATGAGTGTTGATAGAGTATACACAGGGATGTAATCTCCGACAAAAGGGATGAATTCAATCATGTTCACAGCAGTGGACATCTTGCTTCTCGTAATGTTATACAGCAAACTGACAATGACTGCATCAAATATATCTCCCAAAATTGGAATTCCGAAGAGAGGAGCTGCCAAAATAGTCTAGAGCATCAGCCACGACGGATATGAAGAGCGCAGAAGTTGCTCTAATTTTGAATAAAGAGTTATCTGCAGAACCATTTTGTTTAATTATTCCTAGGGTTCTCATGTACAAGATAGGATATCATCGTATATATAGATATCACTAGCGATACGACCCGTTTGTAATCAAGCCATACTCAAAATGCTCGTCATCATGCGATCTCCATTGTGGCTTCAATACGTCAATGTCAAGTTCCCATAATCTTAATCGTCCAATATTGAATCACCAAATAGTCAACCTCTTTTTACATTCGTGCTAATTGATAATTATAGCTTGAGTATTCTCGGATGGTTATCAGCACAGTTAGACTGACAATCGCAATCGCTTTGATCTTGGGTTTGATATCGGCAGTACTATATGTAACTACCCAGAGTATGCAAGTCTCGCCAACCTAACGAACTTTTAGAAAGTCGCCAGCAACGGTGCGCAGATCCTCAAGAGTGTACTCCTTCACCTGCAACAGCGCCGAATATCCGTTCGATCTTTTTGTTTGTTTATTGAAAGAAGGGGGTATAGCAGGTATAAGCGAGAGAATATCTTATGATTCTTTTACAATGCAACTAATTTTCGTCAGAGGCCTGGGAGGCGCAGAGGAGGGTCAGATAGTGAAAATTACACAAGGAACAGAAGATAACCAAAAGAATCTGATAAGAAACAATAATTTGAAGAGGACTCAATCAAACTGTGCTCGTACTTGGAGTCTGCTTTCGATTGCATTGAAACTAAGCTCGCCCTTCCCACTTCAATTGCAGTCGCAGGAAATTTGGTGGAATTGGTAAGCTCCTTTTATTAAAAAGACTGCTCTTTAATCGCTCATGCCGTGAACTTGTATTTATCTTCCTACATGGATTAAGAGAAAAACCGAGAGGCTTTAGCAAAGGAGTTATTTGAAGATGTAATGTATCTGTGCATTGTTGTTGTCTAAAGCGAAACATTTCAAGTGATCGAAAGGAGATCCTTTAGCTGCTTTTATGCTTGGTACACCAATACAAGGTGCAGTAGGATTACAGAGCGTTTTTGTTAGTAATATCTTTGAACCAAAATCTTCAATTGAAAGAAATTACACTCATCCTGTCAACTGGTAGTTCAGAAAGGATTGTCCACCAGGACCAAGCGCTTAAAATTGCAATACAGCGAAGATCCTTTAGAGGGACAGGACAGTTAATAAAATCGCTTATAAAAGACAGAACGATAAAATATCGAATTGGAAAGGTTTAGCTGGAGCGAGAAAATTTTGTCCTATCAATTGATTACTTATAATGTTGCGAGCGCTAGTAGGCGTAATGTAAAAAAGTTGAATCTAGATAACGCTAATAGTGCCTTTGATTTTCCACAAGGCACTGTCGTAACCATGAGGTAGTTTTGACATGTCTTCTGCATCGTACAACCCAAAGGACTACTGGATAGAACAAGGAAAGGTCTACAAGAATAATTTTAGGTACAACAACAAATTTGAATTACAGGAGCGCTTTCTGATTGAATACTTAACAACTAACATATTTACTACAATAAATCCCGAGGACAAGCCAGTAGAATTGTCAGTTCTAGAGGTAGGCTGCGGATTCGGTCGGATTACTCGATTGATTCTTGCAAACTTCGGCAAATTAATTACTAAGTATGTAGCAGTTGATCTGTCACCTGACCAGATTAGAAACGCTAAGCAGTTCGTCGAAGATTCCTATCTAGAAGGTAGGGACGTGCCGATTAATTCCGAAATTGAAAGCAGGGAAGTTGAACGTTTGGAATTTGTTGTATCTGATATTCAGTCACTGAGTTCTAATCAGAGATACGACCTGGTGCTTGCTTGCGAGGTTCTCCTACACGTGCTTCCCTCTGAAATCGAACAGGTCGTTCAGCACCTAACAGGGATGTCTAGTAAACATGTCATAAACGTAGATTGGTATGAAGAGGAGGCGCCCAAAAAAATTGCCCCACACAATTTCATTCATCGGTATGAAGAGATTTATGCAAACATTCCATCGGTGAAGCGAGTTCGTAGAATTCCAATTGTAAAGAAAGGGAAGCTTTCAAAATTGGATACCAAACAATCGATATTTCATGCTCCAAAGGAAGAAGATTGAACGGATCTTTACTTCACACACAATTACAGGAATGAGGTATATAAGTGAGAATAGGAAATGCCGGCTTCTTTTATGCAACGTCATATTTAGTCAGGGTACTGATTTCATCTTGCATTCGATCGAATTTTTGAAGCCAATATCTTGCAAGTAACGTACCATTTGAGGCAAGTGATCTCCGAAGGACAATATGACTCTTCTATGCTTGGAAGATTGAGTATTTTCTGAAAATTCAAGACTTTGGGCCTTCTACCATCGTCATTATTTCCGTTTTCAGCTCACTACATCTGTTTCTGATTGTAACATCTGTAACTCCGGCAATATCTGCGAAATATCGCTGTGTCTTGGTGTCGTCTCCGTATTGCTGACAGATCAGGTAAAGTACAGCGGCTGCCAGCCCCATAGGGTCCTTGCCGGCAGACAGTTCTTTTTTGATGATCTCATTCATGACCCTTATAGAATGCCGCTTCACCTTTTCGCCGACGCCCGTAGAGTTAGCGAGTCTAACCAGGTAGTGCATTTGGTCTATTGATGGCATCTTCAAATCAAACTTCAATACTATTAGCCTATATGCGCTAGAGATTTCCTTACACGTAATGTTGTTGGCTCTAGCAACATCAGTTAGAGTCCTTGGAATACCAACCTGTCGGCAAGCAATGTATACACATGCCGCTAATACGGCTTGAGTTGTCCTTCCCCTTACCAACTTATTAAGTTGAACTTTTCTGTAGATGCGTGCGGTTCTGTCAATTACTGAGTACTGCAATCCTAATTTTTCTCTGCATCTTCTAATCAAAGAAATCACTTGATTTAGGTTCCTCGTTTCAGAGTCAAACTGCACTATGTGATCCCACTTTCTCAAATTCGACAACTTTTCATGTAACCTCGGATCCAAACGTCTCCCTGATGCATCGCGGTTTTCCTTGCCTATGACTGTGGACAAATTTGTGAACGGCAGATTTAATGAGAAAGAAACATTTACCCGATCCCGCGTGAAACTCTGTACATCATGATGATTCATGTCCCAAGTTGGGGATATTTGGAACATCCTGTTTGTAATAACTGTTCCACACCCGACACAGATAATCTCTCCCGACTCCGGATCGGCGACGACCGAAGAATGCTTTTCCCCATCGCAGTACTTGATTACCTCATTTCGCGGCGACACAAGCCTTCTACACATACTCATGTACGCGAATCGAGGATTTAATACCTTTGACGCCATTGTGAGGAGGCATCTCAAAATTTAGTTCAAGGACAACTTCTTGAATGAAAAATAAGTTGTCGATTCGTCCTCATGATACTTAATTCAATATCATGATGCCCGCCGTGGAAAATTCGATACTTTGACAAACCGAATTCGAACCTAAATCTAGTAGGTCGCAGGAATTATTCTCCTGTTATCAAATGTGAGTGAGATCCTGTGCCAAGCTTGCCTTCATCCACTTACCAGAATACCTCATACATCATAGTACATATAAAATTGCTGAAGTTTCGATTCACTTTTTCCCTCAAACCCTCGTACCTGAGAAATTTCATCCTGCTTAAGATCAATGTAGGTTCCAAGGCATTCGTCGTTGAAACATGTATTAGTTAAATAGAGGTGATCACTTTTCAGTGAGGCAATGGATTCTTCAAGACTCCCTGGAACTGATTTAATCCCTAAGTCATTTCTTCGTGAATCAGACATCTTGTAAATGTTCTCATCAACAGGATCTCCAGGATCAATTTTTCTCTTCATGCCATCCAAACCAGCGGCTACAATAGCGGAGAATGCCAAATACGGATTACAAGAAGGATCAGGTGCCCTAAACTCTATACGTTTTGAATCCCTGCTAAGTTTGTCGTTAATAGGTATTCTCACAATCGCCGACCTATTTCCTCTAGACCAGGCTATGTAAACTGGCGCTTCAAACCCAGGAACCATTCGGTAATACGAGTTGACGGTGGGAGACGTTATCGCGACTAGCGATCTGGAGTGATCCAGGATGCCCCCGATAAAATATCTGCCCGACTGGCTGATGTTAGCATACTCATCATCTCCATCAAAGAAAATATTTTGGCTAGATAAGGTCTTACTAGAAGCGGAGTGTCTGGAAGATGCGGAGGGCGATGACGAGGATTTATCCCATAGACTCACGCTCACATGCATTCCCGAACCGTTATCTGCTTTAGCACCTGCAGGGTCAGTCTCATCGAACAAGGGTTTTGGCATGAAGTTTGCGATTTTATTGTGTCTTTTGGCTACGTTCCTTACAACGTCCTTATAGATTTGAACATTATCCGCAGCATCCGTAAGCTTGCTATGCATGAAATTGATCTCCATTTGTCCTGTGCTTGCAACTTCGTGATTCAAGTTTGTGACCTTTATTCCATAATACTTCTTCAGGAGGTTTGCAACTTCGAACCTAAATTCTACGAGAGAATCTTGGAATGGAGGTGCATCATAGCCCCCCTTTCTGTTTATTGGATACTTCCCTACACCGTACCTGCTCTTCAGACACAATCATATTTGATGCTGAAGATTGTGAGTTAGCGACGGATTCACTATCTTTATCGATGGAATGTCTCTGTCCACCAATAACATTCTCTACGTTATCCCGAAATGAAATATCATCAAATACGAAGCATTCCACTTCGGGCCCAATTTGACATGTCAAATTCGACTCCGCGAGAAATTCTTCCATGTTTTCTGAGACGAATCTCGGGTCTTTAGATAGGCGTCCGAAGCCAAAGCCTTTGTGGACATTAGCAATTACCGAACCAAGAGTGAAGTTAGTAAAAAATGGATTTAATCTCAATGTATGCCTATCAGGGACTAGAAGAAGATCTGATTCATTTATTTCTGCGAATCCCTTTACTGAGGAACCGTCTAGTCCAATGCCCTTTTTTAAAAACCCATATAGCTCATCATAGTCGCTCATCACGTATTTAGCCATAAATTTTCCAAGTAGATCAGTGTACCTAAACTGAAGAAACTCGATACGTTGTAATTCTTCTGAAAATCCTATGCTACGATTAGCATCAACGTCTGTGATGTATGTATCATAATCACTTCCTTTGGGATGGTATGACAATTTACTATTTATTTTATAGACAGTCGTAAAATATATAATCTTTCAGCTTCCAAATTATTTACATTTTCGAGAGGTTCAGCATAATATTCTTTCACTTGTAAATCATACTTGTATAATTTCGCTGCATTTATGCAATATGTAACGTCTGCCGCCTGGTCTTTTGGCTTCAGCAGACATTGTTCAATTAATGACTTGGGATGAGATTGCAGGGATTCTGCATAATTTACTTCCAATCACTAATTCTAGACAGGCATTCCTACAGGATTTGAGTTGAATCAAGGATAGGTTTGTGGGGAGTTTGAGTAACTAATAATGGTAATCTCCTTATTGTTCACGAGATATGCCATATTTCCATCTATGCCTATCCATGTCATTTAGAAATGATATCAGAATAGCTTCAAGTATCTCCACAATTACATATCCTTTCTTGACAGTGGCTTTCCTCGGGGCTCCAGTGGTGCCCGTATCTGACAGTTCGTTGAATTTCCAATAAATCCTCACCTTGGGTGGCAATTTCGGTATCATGTCTTTAGGAGCATTACTCATTTTCACCAGGTCAGGTCTTACGGCGAGCATTGCAGAAGTCTCTGCTTCGCCGCCATGACCTAAGCCATCCCAGACGTCGAAAAGATTACGCCTAGATTGACCCACCAACATCCACCAAGCCTCTAGGCAGGCGATTACTACTTCGGGGTGCCTGCTTTTTACAAACCTGGATGCAATCTCTATTGGTGCAATGTTTCCATCATGACCATTTATGATTAGAATCCTCTTAATGCCATTCTTTATTATACTATGACAAATGTCCTGAATTATCCTTACTACGGTCCCAGATTGAAGACTAATAGTCATTTGATAATCACCGTGATGTGAGCTTAGACCGTATGGAATGTAGGGAAGAATTATCACATTCTTTAATTTGACTGCAATTCTCTTGAGCAGTTCAGTCGGAAAAATAAAATCCGCTCCAAATGGCATGTGATCACCGTGATTTTCACATGCCCCGATGACAATAATTACAGTTGTGCTCTTATTGATCGAATACTTGACTTGTAAGGCATTCATAGTAGCAAGCTCACGATTCTTATCACTCTTCGATTCAACTTTCATGTGACTTACTATGGAGAAGGTACCATAAGTATATTGGATTTGATATCAAACATCTAATTACAACTAGATGTAATTTCAGTGAAAATCCATTTAGTAACTTGCAATTGGCGAGCTCGTAGTTAACAGTGCTGATCTGTTAGATGAAATAGGTTCATTGAGTACAAGAATATCTGTCGTCTAAGCAAACACTATTATCCGTAACTGAAGTGTTTTCAGACTACACTCCAATTTGGAGTGAACTATAAGCCACAACATCAATCTATACCAAAATGCCAAACAAATATTCCAATCAAATAATTGGGGTAAGTGTTGTCACTCGACTTTCCTCCCTAAATTATTCATATCTCTTAAATAATTTGCCTTAGTAGAATACTAAACTGCAATTTGCTTCGAGGCTCAATACCGAGAAAGGAGACTGCTAGAGGCCTACTTAGTTTTCGAGTTAGCGCTAATTCGATTAAGCCTAAGGACCGTTCTAATCTGAATCAAATTCGTAGTATCCAAAAAGTGCTTAAGAGGGGTGAAAAGGTTATCGCTGTCGTATTGCAACCAAGAACACTACCTGGTGGTTCTTATCTAAAACCTAATATCATTTACGCTACTAACGAGAGAATCATTGTAGTTGATCCACATTTGTCAGAGTTCGATGGGACCAAAGTAAGTATTCCATATGATCTAGTGACTAGTATAAAATTAGAAGAAGGTCCATACTCTACTTTGGCAATTAAATTTGAATCGGCAGCCTTGATTAACGCGGTTGGACTGGGCATGATTCATGGTATCTTGGGGGGAAAGAATCGTTATGAGAGGATTATTGATGCAATCCCTAGAGAGAGAGCTGAAGATTTGATGGACGTAATACTATATGCAATGCGCAATAACAATATCAAATTTCGAACCCGAAATTTGAGCGACATCAAAGTTAGGCGCGTAAAACAGAATGCAAGTGACGGTAGATTACGTATTGCGAATATTTAGAGTGATAAATTTGGAGTCCGTAGAGTCAAATCGTCTGTCAGAAGAGAATAGGGGGTTATTTGTTTCTTTTATGGGGCAGTAACTTTTAGAGTCTATTGATGACCATTTCAGCCAACCTAAATTATCAATATCTTTTGAAGAGGAAAAGGGATGCAGAAAGACTTTAAAAACTGGGGGCGTTCTACCAATGAGTCACAGATGAACCTTGAAGGTTAGAAACGTAATACAGAGGAGATTTTAGGGGAATCAATTAATGACCTACAATTACGTTAGAATAACTAGTTTGTTTCTTCCATACTAGAACTTTTCAGAACACTCGAAAGATCCTTAGATATTGTATCAATTACTCGTCTTACCTCCTCCTTGCTCTCTGCTTGATAAATTGCGATAGCCAGCACCTCTATTTCTTTCTGCAGAGCATTTATCATTTTTGATTCAAGCTCAAAAAACCTATAAAAGTTGCCAAGTTCTTGACCAAGTGTAATACACAGAGAGATTATATCTTCATTTGAAGCACCCTTTCCTGCCAAGCCATTCAATTGTTCAACCAGACTATTAACAGCCTTCCGCCTCTGTGTGAAAATTAGCGCTAAAGCATCATCAGTAGATTCTCCATGACTCATATCCGTATTCCTTAAATTCTAATTTAGATGAGTAACCTTACTTAAGGTTTCTTCTGTGTCTGAATCCCTAACTAGGCTGCCACCTTTCGTTTCTGTCAAATCTTTACTAAAGACGTTGCCGCCTAGCATGTCATCTTCTAGAACTCCTACTAAGAGTGTACTATCCTGCATCCATTTTATAGTAGGGAAGGACGTCTTTCATACTGATAATCCTTGACCATTGTATCTCTCTACTCTCTGTCTTCACCGTTGCTCCCAAAGGACACGTACAATATTTCGATAGAACTGGCATCACAATTTTTACCATTGTCGCATCAATGTGATTGTCTAGACACTCTACTGCTTGTCGAAACGGGTCGATGACTGGAAGAAGAGTAGGATAAATATCTACTAGCCAACTAAACAAATTTTAATAGTACGCAGATTTCATAGTGGATACATCCATTAACAAATGACAAACAATAGTTTATACTGGGAGACTGGAAGAATAGTCGCAAGTATTCCTTTCTCGATAGCACAAATTTTAGATCTCTTCAAAACCTGTAAACTCCCAACAAAGGACAACTAATAGATGTCATACGTCCTGGCATCGCCCTGACTAGCCAATTCCCTAGGTTATTACTATCTTGCTCTTTCCCGGAGTGCAAGCCTAGCTATCTATTATTCTTTGAATAGCTTATCTTTCACAATAGGCAATATTTTATTTAGTATGATTTTATCATGATCCGAATGTGTGTCGAATGATGCCATTAGTACTGGGTAGTCTACACTCCCAACGTATATTGTGGCACGTTTAAGCTTTTCATAAAGAGTAAAAGAATAAATCACTTTACCTAAGTCTTCGATTCCATTTCCATCCTATTGTTCATTCTCATTACAGTATCCATGGAGTATATTTCTGATTCGGTCTGATTCAAGTAGGGGACAAGACCATCTCGGTAGCTGAACAGTACTTGCTTGCCGTACTTGTCGGCAATACCTGCAAACCTTATAGCGTCATCGGATCGGATAATCTGTTTGCAAAGATCCTCTAGTTCGGTGCCGGTCATTCAAATACCTTTTGTGTAGTGCATTTAATAAATGAATATAAACTAATTCCTCGGAAGGAGTCCTATTGAAAAAGGTAGACGCAATCGTAAGAGCTGAGAGAATGCCTCTTATAAAGGAGCGTCTAAGGGATATGGGTGTGGCAGGAATGACCATTTCAACAGTAATGGGCTGGAGCAAGACGAGGGAGCTTCACCTCCAGTGGAGAGGTCAACCTGTATCTTATGACCTAATTCAGAGGGCCAAATTTGAATTGGTGATTCCAAATTCCCAAGTTAAAGAAGTCGTAGAGACTATAATAGAATCTGCAAGATCCGGGAAGAATGGTGAACACGGGGACGGAATGATTTTCATCTCGAATGTGGATCACATAGTGAATGTCAAGTATTTGGGATAGCACATTAGCATTAGTTACCTTACTAAGCAAGTCTTACAGACTTAAAACCAGAGCAAATAAAGTTAGGTGAACTAGTAATTACTGTGTGTTATTAGTTCTTGGGGTTTTAAATTAAAGAATGGGCTATCGCTCGCGTTAACGGCTATTGTTAACTGTTAACAAGTGGTGCTAGCAGAATTGCTATCGAGTTGTTAACGTTAACAGATTTATGAGTCGTTCAATTAGATTTCACGCTCAAGCTTGTTAATGTTCAAAATGACTGTTCAGTAATGATTCTATCACCAACCGATTTACATTATGTACCTATTTGCAAAAGTGTTCAAGACGTTCAACAAGGTGTTCAATATTATATAGTAGAAGATTGTTAAATAAATATCTTAGATTGTATATCTGAAACCAAGCCCAAGACTATAGCGGGGTAGCGACAGAAATTCAGTTAGGTTAAGTCCAATGTGACTATTTCTGATGTTAGATTATTATACGAGCAGCCTATCGTTTTATTGCTAAACGAAACGTACTCAGATGTCAAAAGTCATTTCACAAAATCCTAACGGCATTCCAAATTAACAAAAGAAAAAGAAACGATAAATTAGGAATGAAGGCATTAGAGTTGATAGACTCACCATTGTTCGCGCTTGTTTCAAATGATGCCAGATAAACGTGACCGAATTCCAACCGAACCAAATCAATATTACTGGAATACTTATCAGATAAATCTGAAACAACTGACAATAACCTTGATAGCTCAAATTCCTTAGTAATTATATGTTCAAGTCCAAATATGTGAAATATGTCGCCTTGTCAGTCTTTGTTGGGAGTGTTTGTGACAATGTTTGGTACCATCGGAGATTTTCAGAACCATGCACTAGCACAGATAACGCCCGCGCCAGAGAAGACTGGTGGTAGTAGTAGCAGTGACCAGCCCTCCTCGAATAACCCATCGAGTGATGGCGACGAAGGGGGCGGTGGCAGTAACACGGACTCTTCAGAATCGTCAAGTTCAAGTGATGATAGTGAAAGTCAGGATATATCTGAGGAAGAAGGCACTGGTTCGGATTCTGGCGAGAGCAACCCATTAATGGAGCAAATAATTAATAAGGTAAAACAGGATTTCGCTGCAGCAGGCCTGCCCTCTCTTGACTGGTGAAATACGAATCTTTTTTCGTCAAATCCTGAACATTAATACTACAGTCGAGGCCAAGTTATATAGTTGTCCAGTATTAAGCTGGTCTCATATTCCTATCAAGAAGCTTAGGTATACATATTCAGGAATTGAATATAACCATCACTGCCGTTGAGAACAACTTAAACGGATAACCCCGATGTCCACCCGCTCGCCCTTATCCCAGAAAATATGTCAAACTCAATTCGTGGATGACTATCGTTGGGAAATGTTATGGAAACGGAACACCCCCACCTGCTGTAGATGGGATTTTTGATTCAATGTCGCCACTTTTCGTATCCTCTTTCTGATCTCCACTGTTATCGTTGTCATTATTACCGTCATTGTTATCTTTTTCATCGCTGTCATGCGTAGCAATAGAATCATCGGATGAGGGTGAGGACGAAGTTGGGGAAGAACAGTCTACTAGAGAAACGACAACCCCATCACAGGATGAGGATCTTTGAGCATAAACCTGATGCGATATTGCTAAACTGGCCTATCCCTGCGGGAATAATCATCAGTAACATTATGAATATGAATAGGGATGATAAACTGACCTTGCCCTCGAAGTGTAAATTGTGCAAATGGACCTTACAAACTTCTTTTCATGACCATTGTTATTTGATTTTAGTAACATATCTACGTTAACATTATAATATAATATAATTCTCCTCGTGCAATTCGAATTTGAGAGGCTAGACAATCTAGGGACCGTTTTTTTTGCAAAAATAAATTTTATGCTGTCATTTCATGTGGTTCATGGCCAATTTACTTTCTTACTGCAGACTTTGGCAAAGCCTTTTCCTTTTCAACCTCAGTTATTCGTTTTAGCTACAACATCAGCCATGAGGACGAACACAATCATTTTTTGGAAGCGCGTTCGGGTTAGCATCTCCTTAACTACTAACTAACTAACTGAGAACCATACCGTCTAGAGAAGATATTATGTTAAACGAAGATGTCACCTTGTGTGCCACTCACTTGTGGACACTGTTCAGTCTTAATGACACGCATAGTTGGACAGGTGTTAGTTGATTTACAGCCATTACCACTTTAAGGATGCGATAAAGATCGAAATGGGAATTTACTCGTTTTCGAGCCATTATCCAACGCGCAGAATTACAACTCGCAATAATAATACATCAGAATTAATTTCCAAGCCCTCCCGGATGGAATATAAATTGCAGAAAACCTGATTTTGAAGCAGCAGACAGGATTAATTACATTCTTATATGGTACTCATATCACGAAGGATGTATGGAGAACAAATCAAGACTTGCGGTTGAAACTTTCTCGGCCAGTATTGATCATTCTGCTCAAAGCCTTGCAGATGAGAGTGATTTTAGAAATAGATACATGAATGAATTGAGGAAAAAGAGACAACATGGCTTTAACAACTATTTTGGGATTGACGAACTAGTGGAGGAAAGACGGCAGGTGAATCAACAACAAATGAAGACTCCAGGTCGCCGAGGAGAGATAATAAAGCATGAAGAAATTGACAAGGAAATATTAAGACGATTAAAAAACGAAACACAAATCTAGTCTGAGACCTTTCAATGTTTTTTGAAGACTGCGATTTAAGGGTATTAAATCTCTCTCAAGGTATTTGCAAATAATGTTTTGGTAGAACACGCTATAATTATTATGTATCTTATGGTCTTATTTTTGTCACAATTTTCAAAATATTATTAAGTTGTGGATCACGTTCTGCTTCATCGGTCATGCGTCGTCTTGAGTTTTTTTCATGCTCATGGTTTCTTTTTTCATTTTATGCAACGGTCGACGAAGCTTAAAGAAACATGACTCTGATCTTCGGAAAGTAAGGGAACCTAGGCTGCATTAATGTAATCTAACTGATCTTAGGCTAGCTTAGGAAGAAAAAATAGACCCAATACTTGCAAAGTCCAAAATGAATGAATTATCGTAATTCGGAATATTGATGCTATTACCTATTTCCCCCAGCCTAAAGTCATTGGATACTGACACAGAAGACTAATAACAGACTATCCAGGAATGATATTTCGTTTTTTGGTTCCATTCATTTGCCGACACATTACTTGATAATGTGACTACTCCTAAGAAAAGTCTATTCGATCTTGATCGCCGGCGGCAATTTGCCTGAGGCAATTACTATCCGCGCTTTAATTAAGACCCTTACTGGTGAAGGTCAATAATGAATATCAGTACCGGAGTACCTTTAGCTCTCTGTTTTTTTAGAGCCTCAATATACCACTCAAATTCCTCAACAAATTTCAAAAATCTATGTTCGAACGATGCATCCAAAAGTTTGCCCCCTTTGGCAAAAACGGTATGGACTCTAGGAATTGGCAGGGAGGAGGGTATCGTAGGTGCTCCTAACTCCGCAAATATGTTTCTAAGGTGTTGAGTAGCATTTATACCACCAAATGCTCCCGGTGAATAAGAAACTATCGCAGAAGGCTTGAAATAATACTCTTCAAGAAAGTAATCCAGTGTATTTTTCATCGCAGCAGAAATACTGTGATTATATTCGGGGGTAACAGCAAGATAGCCGTCTGCTTCTACGATCTTATCTCGAAGTTCTGTGAGTTTCTTGGAAGGCGGATTCATCTCTTTGTACATACGATCAAGCAAAGGCAAGTCCAAAATTAGCGGATCGATTAGATATACGATATGGTCTCTCGTCTTAACCTTTTGCTCAAGCCACATCCCAACGTTAATCCCTTGACGATCTCGTCTAACAGACCCTAAAATCAACGCAATTGTTGCCATTCGAATTATCTAACTTTTCACCTAATATCAGTGAATATAATGCTTTCATATCACAACTATAGGAAAATGCAAAGGAACATACAAAACCTTTGTGACATGATACTGTCATATCACAACTATAGGAAAAATGCAAAGGACATACAGAAACCTTTGTGACATGATACTGCATCTACCAATGAACCCGTTCATGTTAAATTGTAGTTTTATTGCACTAGCAAAGCAATTCAGGGATTATGGTAGAGTGCGATGGCTAAGGATCTCTTCAATACAGCTAAAGATATGATGTCAAATTAACCAATTCTCAATACATGTACAACATGTACAATGATATCGATAATTCATTTACGTTTCACAAGCACAGCGTTGTCAGTGTCGATGCTTTGCCAAATAACGTCGTAGCCAAGCATTGAGATTAGTTCGGCGTGACAAACTTCAGGGATAGAATTATCAGATAGGATACGACACGCCTCAGTAAACTTCTTAGTACCATTTAAGAGCTCGGCTAACGCATTTACCTTTGACTTGGACACAAACCACGAATCTATTATTAGATAGTCTGCGTTATTGTCTCTGGTCGCAAGTGCCGTAGCAATTTCAATAGGCACTTTATATGCCTCGGAAATCTCTTCAATAGAAATAACATCTTTTGTACCGTCAAACCGTATCCTTAGGTCTGATTCCAACATCTTTGATTGAATTTGCTGCCTGTCAATCGATTTCAAATACTCCTGTAACTTCTTAACGGAAACTGACGTTTTCCTAAAAAATATGATCCTGTTATTAGATTGGTCATGAAAGGATGGACTGAAGAGCTTAGAGCATGAGAGCTCTTCGTCCACCGCAACAAAAAGATCGACGTTACTGTTATGGAGAATATCATTAACTTTTTGGAATTTTTTTTCCAGGTACTCTTTTGTCCAAAATCCTACTATCTCTAGATAGACCTTTCGACCATACTTCTCAAATAAGAAATCAGGAATAAACGCAATTCCATTTCCGACAATTAGGGGATCAGGCTCTCTCTTAATTTTCCATCTATTGGCAAGATGTTCGAACCTACTTGCAAATTTTTCTTCGAGGGAGCTATCAAAATAGGAAGAAGTTAGTCGAGTATTGACACTATTATTCCGGTGATTGGGAGATGGTTCCCTCAATTTGAGTTGCTGAAACTCTGTAGATGAAGCTCTAAATTCATATATCTTCTTGCCAGACACTGTCTTTCTAACTATAAATGCTCTCAAGTACCAGTAAGACGAAGAAATGATGAACGGAACAAGTTTTGCTATAGAAGTTCCATATCTGTCGGTCAACTTGAATAGGCTGACCGGCCCATCAATTGAACACACCAACTTGCTGTCATTGTCACTGTTATTTTTCATTGTGGAATGTATCAAGTGCTCTCTACTCTTTCCGACATAACCATTTTCGGCGTCATAGCTCTCACCCGCAGTTCCCTGCTCCTTCAAATTGTACATTAGACCGAGGCGTTTTACTTTTCTAATGATATTCTTCCAGTTTGCCCCTCCCCTTACGCTGAACTCTAGCCTGGTACACGTGAAAAGCAACGTCTGCAATAGGGACAGATCATACCATCCTAGTAGTTCCTCAGAACCGACAGAATCGAACAACTCTAGGATCGTATTTTCATCAAGGTCACTCCATATTGATTGTATTATGGAAGTCGGTGAAACCTTGGTCTTCGATGCGATTGCACTTATTATCTCCTCACGGCGAGATTCTGTAAGCGCATGACCACGTCTTGACGATTCCTCCCACAAGAGCCTCCGAATGTCGACAGGACTTGCTAGATTCTCACAATTATCGTCCCGTTGACCTATGCTTGTGCTAAACTGACATCTCCTCTCAAGTAGGGTTGAAAGTCCTCTAACAAGCTTATAGTCCTCGAAATTCCTTTCTACGAGTGAAATCCTTTCGTATAGAGTCTTTTTGTTTTCCTTCTTTGCAGCCGATTCTTCGAATTCATTGATGATTAGTTTGGCAAGTTCTAGATGTCTAGACTTATTCTCTGCGCCACTTAAGAGGGGAATTATCTCTCCCTTTCTTGTTCTAACTCTAAGTAATTGACTCGGCAGCATTTCTTAATTGAACAAGCTCATCTTTGTCAATCCTAATTTCGTGCAAATCTAGACGCATCAAAATACTCGTCAACACCAATTTATGAATATTTCCTCACGCTTAGAACTGACGCACGAATGTTGGATATAGTAATGGTTCTACTGCTCCTTGTTTTCATTCTGTCCTTTCTCCAGGTTCGAAGACTTTAACATCTCACCTAAGTACTATGATTTAACTAAAAAATTTTGATATTATATGACAGGAATATTTTATTCACCATAACATATTGATGATATCTGACTATTATTAATTTTAGCTTTTTCTGCCAGAATATTGAGAAAATCAGTCGTAAAAGTGCATCAATAGAAATGAGCTAGTGTGTGTGTTCGTCCACCAGGTTAATGTAAAAATTTACCGAATCGATCTATCGCATAATCGGAAAAAAGGTTTGGAGGGTTTACTATTGTAGTCCCATTACCTTCCTATACACAGACCACTTGGATTACTTGTCTGACAGACTGTTGTCCACATATTGATTTGCGTTGATGTTTGTTGGTAGTCCATTTGCATTGTTAAGGTCAATTACATTCTCAAGTACGTTATTTGCTGATATTGTATTCTGTTTGCTCTGTCCATCTAGAAATACTCCATTCTGACTTCCAACTACATTGTTCATTCCTACACTGGACTGTTGTGTGTTGACAAATGTTATTCCTGCTAGCAAGTTGCCATTCATAAGGTTTGAGTCTATAGCACCACCTGTACTTGAGTGAGATGCTACACCTATACTATTACCCTGTATGATGTTTTGTTTTACTTGTGCATTTTCAGCTCCTGTCATAAATGTACCTATCTGGTTGTTAGATAGTATGACAGAATTAATCGTAAATCCATTTGCTCCAGTAAGAAGTACTCCTGCTTGGAAGTTGCTGAGTGAACCAGGTCCATTTACTACTACATTATCAACATTTGGTACCATAATCCCAACTTTAGAGTCTGTCCTGTCCAGGTCCTGTGATTGAGAATCCATTCATGTTAATTACTGTGTTTGGACCACCTACTATGATACCATCTCCACTATTGCAGTTAAGATTTGCAGTTAGATTTACTACTCCGCTTACCACTTGTCCACATGCTGCGTTTGTTGATGCTCCTGGAGGAGTCCCACCACCTTGTTGTGCAGTCGCGGTTGGAATGCTTACCGCAATGATGCTTAAGGTCAGGAGGGCAATCATTCCTGATGCCACAATCATTGACGAGATACTACAACCTCCATTATTCGTTCTACTTTTCTCCATTCCTAATCGAAGAATGATGTAGTATTAGTATTATTTATGTGGATATATGAACTGTACCCAAAGTAAGATTAATTCATTTTGATCATAGATTATGCCTCTAGCCATTTTTCGTAAGAAATTCTAGGTACATTAAACAATTCTATAAGGGTGTTCGACTAGAGCCTCTGTCGTAAGGGCAGTTCCACATTTTTCATGTAAGGAAGAACGAATCAAACCATTACCTTATTTATTACGGCGATACGAAAGTGAAATAATATTGATTCTCGGGAGAAGTTAACACTATCAAGGTTCTAAAGATATTAGTCTCAGGGACAACGGGCCTTAAACTAGATGTCGATGCTACTAGTCATCTCGAAGAAGTTAAAGATGCTATTTAATGTCAAAACCTTTGCAAGGCCTATTAAGAAAAGCTTCAAGTTGCTAATCCTCTAAATGATTCTAGAGATTTGGTATTAACCTCTGGTAAAACTCACAGAACAAGCTCTTTTGGGTGATATTGTTTTGCAGGCGAATCAACCTGGGGTATTGTTGAACTCTGTTGCAGTCATTTAATCTAGCACAAAATACTTCAAGTAGACATGGGCTATAAAACTAACCGTCATGTCTTCGCTTTTCCCGCAGTTCACAAACATTTTATGGTACACTCACTATTTATTTAGCTAATGCAAATTTCAAAAAACTGAAGCTCAGCATAATTTCCATCGGAGTGATAGTATTGATTGCAAGCGCATTATTACTGTTCTATACACAAGATTACATTACGTTAAATTCAGAAACCACTCAAGAGAGCAGACCCATAAGAATAGCGTGCTCTGAGCCTTGGGTAGGTTACGTCCCAATAGTATTGGCCGTGGATAAATTCTTCAAGGAAAATGACGTTACGGTGGAACTGATTCAACCTGAGAATCAAACTATAACAGAAGAGTTATTTCTTAATGGTTCAGTCGATGGGTTATGTAGCATATTTACAACGACCATCTTCCAGAATTCAGAAGGAGTAAATTCTAGAATAGTATGGGTGTTAGACTACTCGAGTACGGGTGATGTTATCCTTGGTTCGAAGAATATGACAGTAGAAGGTTTGAAGGGTAAAAAAATTGGGGTTGAAGGACTAAATACATATTCTCACATTTTTGTATTACAAACCTTGGCTAAAGCTGGATTATATGAAAAGGATGTCCAATTTGCAAATATCGCCACTCAGGAGATGGTAAAGGCGTTAGACACTAAACGAATTGACGCAGGTCATACGTATGGACCAGCAAAAATTGCTGGTATTCGGAGCGGGTATGATATTATAGCAACTGCCAAAGACGCACCTGCGATTATTGCAGACGTTCTCATTTTCAATTCCAAAGTAGTTGAAACAAGGCCAGAAGCTGTCGAAGCTGTGGTAAAGTCGATTAATCAAGGAAAGGAATACTTTGATCATAATAGGGAGAACGCATATGTGCTTCTTTCAGATTTTTTCAATATGACTACGGAGGAAGTGCAAGATGGGTTTGAGGGGATACAGGTTCTTGGGTTAGAAGATAATATTAAAGCTATGAACAGATCGAGCTCAAATGTAGGCAACTTTACAACAATGTATGAATCAGGTGATATTATAGCCAATTACTTACTAGAGAGAGGCCAAATACGACAAGTACCGGATTTCGATGAGATGATTGATCCGAGATTCATTTATGCAATATCTAAAAACGAAAAAATCCGTGATGGTTAACTGATTTATGCAGATTCGATCGAGACTCTTCATTATCATGATATCTCTTGTTACGGCAGCTATTGTTGTTCCTTCTATTATAGCACTGAATACTTTCACAAGGAGTTTGGAAACGGAAATAACTGAAGAACTTAAGATAAGCGCCCTTAACGCTATGGATAAATTGTCAAGACTCATGTTCGAGCGACTTGCAGACCTGAGATTTCTCACCTACTCAAGTAACACTATAGGTACTAATCCGGACGATATAATCGCTTTAAGAGAAAAGGTGGAGTATCTAAGGCAAATAGAAAAATCAAATAAGGCATATGCCTCCATCTCAATATACAACGCAAGTGGAATTAAGATTGGTGATACGCGAAGTATCGACATTGGTGCTAACGATTCGGGCGAGCCTTATTATAGGAATGCCATTAATGGTGGTTACTATCACGATAGTGTTCCAACCTATTCTAGGAGTTTGGGCCAACACGTAATTCATTTCTCTGGGCCTCTTTACAACGCTAGTAACAAACAGATAGAAGGAGTCCTAGTACTAAAGTTTCCTCTCAACAAAATAAATGAGATTATGGTTGAGGCAGGCGGAACGATATCAAGTGATGCAAATATAGAACTAGTTTCTGATGACGGCCTTCTCATCTATTCAAACAATGATCCAAACGCTGTTTTACAAGAAAAGGTAACAGGCCTGAAGATAATCGACAAACTTCAGAATTCGACCAATAGGGTAGAGTCTGAAATAGAAGCTGGTGATAATGGTGATGGTGAGGTTATGGATACTATCTACATCGGCAGCAATGAACCGGGATTCCTGGATTACACGGGAAACAACTGGTCACTAATCCTTGGAGTAAGCACCGGAGATGCATTTAAGAGCGTTTCTTCGCTTAGAACCCAGTTTATTATTGTGGCAGTTATTATATTGTCCATTTCTTCTTGCCTAGTTTTCCTATTTGCAAGGAGCATTTCTAGACCGATAATAAAGCTGAGAGATGTTACGAATGATGTAAGTAAGGGCAACCTTGAGACCAAGGTGGATATACAAAAAAGTGGCGGTGATGAACTAGTACAATTGTCATCAAGCCTCGAAAACATGCGAAAGACCATTTTAGCTGAGAACCGAAGAGGTCCTACGAGTAAATGAAGAGTCTCAAATTAAAAGATAGGTTGAAAGACGAATTCATCAATGTGGCTGCTCACGAATTGCGCACACCTATACAACCAATATTGGGACTATGTGAAGTTCTTCGTTCAAAAATAAGAAAAGATAATACTGGGAGTCCCAAAAGCGACGAAGAAGATCTGTTAGATATTATAGTTAAGAATGCAAAGAGATTGCGTGGAGTTGCTCAGCAGATATTGGATGTAACTCGAATCGAGAGCAGGGCATTTGACTTGAATCTGGAAACTTTCGATCTCGTCGCGTTATTATCTAATATTGTGACAGATACTAGAGAGCGAATTAGTAAACTTGAACGAAATATAAGTATTACAATTGAGTTTGAAGGGAAATTTGCAAGCGACACTAGCACAATCCTTGTAAACGCTGATAAGGATAAAATTACTCAAGTAATTTCTAATTTATTAGGAAATTCTATTAAGTTCACGAAGAATGGAAGTATATCAGTCAAAGTCAACACTTATGAGGAAGGCGATGAAGCGATAATACGCATTAAAGATACTGGTCAGGGTATCGATCCAAGTATAGTGCCTCATTTATTTACGAAGTTCAGCTCCAAATCCTTCGAGGGGATTGGATTAGGATTGTTTATTGCAAAAAACATTGTTCAAGCTCATGGAGGACGGATATGGGCTGAAAATAATCCTGATGGTAAGGGGGCAAAGTTTTTCTTTACCTTACGGATATCCACATCTCAGTCCTTAACAAGAAGCAACTAACTTAACAGTGTACGAGGCAAAAATCTGTAAATCCTACCTAATTAGCATTGGTTTCAAATTCCCTATAATCCAATTAGTCACTATTTGCAAGAGGATCCTCAGCTTTCGGCGTGTTACTTTCATGATTTCTAAGGAGATAGAGCTATTAAACGCTCAGATGATTCGTATCTCCTACAACTCGCATCAACAGTCTGATCCTCTGCACAATCCACGATAATATTTGATCCTACAAGAATCTTCCATCAAATCTACTCCACTAACACGTTCTTATGCTTACTTCAATCGTGATAGGTCTGATATTTTGTTCCTCGCAATTACATATAAGAGGTAATCTGAGGTAAGCTATTACCCCACCACCCCAGTGCCCTCAAGAAGTCCATATGTAAAACAAAATACCGTACTATTGGATTTCTTTGAGTTTTTCATCAATATAACCCTTGAAGTCGGCGTGGTTGAAAATGGAGAAACACTTCACTTTATTCTTTACAGAATTGTAAGGAACCTCTCTATCTATAACAAGGACAACTCCAGCTGTTGAGTAACCTTCACTTCTTACTGCCTCTATTGCATGTATCACGCTATTGCCCTTAGTCATCACATCGTCCACGATCACAACAGGATCATTGAGATACCCTTCCACTTTTTTTCCGCTTCCATGTGTCTTAGCTTCTCTTCTAACTATGAACTGCCTAATTCCTTCTGAACTGCTTCTACTAACACTACTTATTATAATTGCAGTTGATACCGGAATAGCGCCCATCTCTAACCCACCAACTGATTTTGCACTAAATTCTCTAGCAATGATGTCATATAACAATTCGCCGATCAGCATGGCTCCGACTGGATCAGCCAAAACCATTTTTAAGTCATAGTAATAATTACTCTTCTCGCCACTCGATAGAACTATCGGCTGACTAGATACAACTATCCCATTTCTTTTGATAATTTCCATCAGCTCTTTTTTTTTCAGTTGATTTTCAATAAGGTTCAACCGATGGGTTCTCAGATAACGAACACGGACCTTTCTTTATAAGTGTAGTGGTTTGAAATTCATTCACCTTTTTTCGCAGCGAAATACAATTTTCAATAGAATTCTTTCTGGATTGGCCACGCTTAGCGAGATGTCAATCCTGTTTATGAAGCATAAATCTGAAGCTCTTGGACCGAAAAATATTACCACAATCCTGAATCGAAGCATCTGATCTACTTAAATTACCCGAGACAGGCAGCCTAATGGATTTTCTAGTGCAACGCAGCGGCTAGTTTAGTGGTCACAGAACTACAGTACTTTGAGCAAAAACTATTGTAATTCTGCCTGAATCCTTTTCACCAATTCCTCAGTATCAATGGGTTTCTTAATGAAGCAATCAATTTCAATTTGAGGGAACAATTCTCGTAAGGATCGGTAGTATACCTCGAATGCCGTAATAAAGCATACCTTGACTTTCTTGTCCAACTTCTCCAATTCTTCATATAATTGAAACCCGTTCATTTTTGGCATCTTGATATCAAGGAGAAGTAGATTATAGACACCCACTTTGAAATTAGTCAATGCTTCACCAGGATCATTAAACGCATCGACCCCGTACCCCTTACCTTCTAAGCCCATTTTAAGCGATAAAGTCACATCTGGTTCATCATCCACTAAAAGGATTCTTTTACTTTTTGTAGAGGCGTTTGCAGACAATGCAGATGAAGAGGGTAAAGAAGAGGTATCCTCCTGCATATTTTACGTCAGTATTAATACAGTTGTTAGCCCAGGATAAATAAGTTTATGTGGGTTCAGGAAATAAAATTGACAAGAACAAAACAGTCTACGAAGATCCGTTACACGGCGATAAATTTCAGTGCGACGACACTAAACATTAAATTTATGCTCATGGACATTAAATAGACCACCCTGAAAAAAGAATTTGGTCTGGTTGAGAGTATTTTGCCCATTTCCTGTTTTTTCTTCTCCTCATATCTGCTTTTCCAGTTCTCAAGGATCGAGACTAAATGTTTCGAACTAAATTAGTCTTTAACTCTTCTCTGACTGAGTTTCTCTCCCTAGAACCAGTATCAAATTGATACCAGTCGCAGGAAATTTTCTCACTCCAAGTAGTAGTTCATTCACTAGTTCTTCTAAAGGTCTATCTTTAAATCTTGTGCCAATCTCTAGTAGCCATGACTTTGCTTTCTCAAAACCTTCAGCCTTCTCGAGGACTTTGCGAAGGTGTGTTTGATTAGTAACTAATGGAAGAAGAGCATACAGGGTACTCACTAATATATCGACTACCTTGAACGGTAATAGAGTACGACTCGTATTCTGTACCTTGATAAAAGGGAATACCTCTTTGGAGCAAAGATGCTTGTTCCAACTCATGTAATCTTGCAGACACATCAGCTAGCCTCCTTGAAACAGGCTTTGCTGAAATTGGCAAGACATAAGGGATGTCTCCAATAAGAATTTTAATAGAATCGGGAAAAACAGTCCCACTTGATCGATTTGAAAATCGAGTTTGAAGCTGATTATCTGCATGCTGATGCTCCGTGCGAAAGAATCTCTCCTCTGATGCAAGGTATATGAGAATAGCCAATTGAAAATCTGAGTACTTTGATGCCTGATAAGTTGTCAATAATACCTACCCTTCCTTCACTCATATCATATTGAGGAACTTTATCTTATACGTGTCGATCCTCAATGAATCAAAAAATGAACATAATGTACGGTTCTCTCGAGAGATAAAATGGATGCCAAAACCGAATTTACTGCATACAGTATAAACATTTGAATTCTTTAAAAAGGATCCCAAATATAAGAGGCTTTTTTCGTCGTACTGTTTGCTGTACCCATTTCGGGAGCGGTCGTGTTTCCCGCCCCAGTTCTAGGACAAGAGGAACTCCCAAAGGTGGTGAGATGACAAAAATACAGCCTCCAGTTCAGGGACCACTCCCTGGAGACGATACTTATCAAGCAGCAAATTGTATTGCCTTGTAACCTATACCGTAAACGCTGTCTGCTGAAGAATTGGACAACGTTGAACTGGAAGAGGACGAACATGAAGAAAGGGCCTAACGGCGACTAAACCTGAGACGCACAAATAGACATTATTCTGGCTTTCCATGAGAGTTGTCTGGTGATATTTTTCTGTGAAATGCCGTAGCCCTCAAGAATAAAGAATGGGGTTGTTAATCCTGAAACTTGTGATAGTGTATTTTCAGTTAGTGACGATGATTCTAACTTCCTGAATTACTTTCAAAAAAAAACTTTTATTTAGAATTAGATTATTATAAAATACAAGATTGAGTGAACGCCGAGATCTTTCCAAGGGACAAAAGGAGTATATCGAGGCGGGAAGCGGAGCTGGTATGGCGACGTCTTCTAGAGCTGTCTGCGAATACTGTGATGAAGGAAGACATAACGAATGTAATACAGAATCACAGTGCTATTGTGCAAAGAACGGACACAGGATGCTTTAAGAAGACGATTTTTATTGCAAACTTGGTGACCGTTTGGCAACAATACTTACCACGAAACTTTCGACCGATGAAGGAGGAGAGAAGTCTTCCTATAACACTATGAATCACATCTTCCTAGTCGTTATCAGATAATGTGGTTGTACCGCCATTTTGGTAGTTGTTTTGAATTAATAACATGGATAGATGGGAAGCTGCTAGCAGAAATGAAAAATAGATTTTGAGTGCCTATTCTCCAATGTTTATATACGGGAATTAGTCGAAGGGCATCGTATAATTGCCCTTGACAGATAAGATTAGAACATGTAATTTCGTTCGGCGACGCAATTTTCGCTTTCGCAATAACTTTCATGGCCATTTCAATTCAGATACCGAACCTCCCAGAAAATCTTACTCAAACACAGCCTCTTTGAAAGGTTAATAGAGCTACGCTCCCCTTTTGAGATTTATGCGCTTAGTTTTTTTATCATAGGGATTTACTGGATTGCATACCATCAAATTTTAGGCCACATCGCGCGATCCCATGGAACCATGATCTGGCTAAATCTCTGTTTTTTATTCTTCATTACTTTGATATCTTTCGCAGTTGACCTCCAAGTCGATTATGGATTTTATCCAATTGTTTTTTCGATTTATGCTATAGTTCTGATTTTTGCAGGTTCATTGTTGGCCATAATTTGGCTCCACGTAAACAAGAATGTATTAATTGACAGTACTCTCATCCTATCTGCAATTCAGAATGTTACTCTACAAACCATCCTTACTCCAATCGTGTTTTCAATATTGATCTTGATTTCGCTTGTTAATATTCAGATTGCTTATTACTTTTGGTTAATCATAATACCAGCAAAAATAATCGTTAATAAGAAATGTCCCTATTAGGCATCTTCCGCCTAAAGATTTATTTCCATTTTGTTATTGGAAGTATTTTATCACAAATGGCTAACTGCATCTGGCAGCGAACTAGTATTCCTCTTGATTTGCACCTTGATTGATCTGAGATACATTCTCACCTACAATCATACCGAGCTACAGCGGTGGTTGAGAGGAGCGATTAGTATCATGAACGAAATCAAATATTGTTTTATAGAACCAAAGAATAAATGTAGAAAGAACCTTAATGGATACTAACTTTCCATTTCTTAGCCCAATAGTTCAAATCTCCGATATGTTAGACCTTACATGTAGGCAATGTCTTAGTTCGATAGCACTTCAGTATGGTCAGACCATAAACCAATCCAGTCCTTCAAGTATCCTTGATTGGATATTGACATTTGCTGACATAGCAGGTGTCGCCGCGATTGGTTTGGTTATAGCAGTTGTATATTTCCAGAGCAGACAGAGGAAATTTACCGGGTTAATGGAAATCTTCAAGCTGCTTAATGGTAAGGAACAACGTGAAGCCAGAGCAATGCTGTTTGAAGCATATCGAAAATATAAAGAAACCGGCAATGATTCCATTTTTGAGAATGAATTTTATAAGGAGTATGTAAATAGGACTATCTCAGATTTTAATGAAGTAGGTGCTCTCCTGAAGAAGGGCCTTGTATCAACTAACCTGTTTCTTGATGTATATTGGAATATTACGCTCCGCTCGTGGAATGCTTCGAGAATTATCGTTCAGAAAAGGAGGATTTCCAGAAACTATGATGAATACATGATAAATTTCGAGGTGCTTGCAAATGATGCGGAGAAGTACAAAAATAGACACTTTCCTAGCGCCTCTGTAGAGCCATTCTGATCTCCAGGACAGACTTCATTCTATTAGCGGGACATGAAATCACGGGCTCAATACGGGTCGGGATATATCCTTACATTAAATCGTGCTTCACGGTAAGGACATGACTAGAAAGTTAGATAATGTAGTTCAGAATTCATCTTGCAATTTACCAAGAATTGTGAGCCTTTGAAGTCATAAAATGCATATTAATTTTGTAAAGACGTCGTATAAGATGGTCAGATTGACCCTAAGTTGGTTGGGGGACTAATTTGAAATAATGAGTAGTAGAGTAGATCAATTCGGAGGAATTCAATGCTTTTACTAGTAACACTGTTGTTGTGTGTTGCTCGTTGAGTGTCCTATTGTTCTTCTTAATTGAGATGGAATTTTAAAGAGTTGATCAAATAAGCATTCTGACGACTTGACAAAAAGAAGAAAAAAAGTATGTTTTTTTGGGTCTCTTTACTACCTTCCTATACACAGACCACTTGGATTACTTGTCTGACAGCTGTTGTCCACATATTGATTTGCGTTGATGTTTGTTGGTAGTCCGTTTGCATTGTTAAGGTCAATTACATTCTCAAGTACGTTATTTGCTGATATTGTATTCTGTTTGCTCTGTCCATCTAGAAATACTCCATTCTGACTTCCAACTACATTGTTCATTCCTACACTGGACTGTTGTGTGTTGACAAATGTTATTCCTGCTAGCAAGTTGCCATTCATAAGGTTTGAGTCTATAGCACCACCTGTACTTGAGTGAGATGCTACACCTATACTATTACCCTGTATGATGTTTTGTTTTACTTGTGCATTTTCACTCCTGTCATAAATGTACCTATCTGGTTGTTAGATAGTATGACAGAATTAATCGTAAATCCATTTGCTCCAGTAAGAAGTACTCCTGCTTGGAAGTTGCTGAGTGAACCAGGTCCATTTACTACTACATTATCAACATTTGGTACCATAATCCCAACTTTAGAGTCTGTCCTGTCCAGGTCCTGTGATTGAGAATCCATTCATGTTAATTACTGTGTTTGGACCACCTACTATGATACCATCTCCACTATTGCAGTTAAGATTTGCAGTTAGATTTACTACTCCGCTTACCACTTGTCCACATGCTGCGTTTGTTGATGCTCCTGGAGGAGTCCCACCACCTTGTTGTGCAGTCGCGGGTGTTGCTGTACCTATTGTCAGTGTGCTCAATGTGATTAGCGTGACCAATACCGATGCCGCTATCATGGATGATATACTACTACGTTTGCCTTCTAGTTCCATTTCTTAATCAACCAGAATCAAAGAATCTGTATTATATATACGGATGCATGCACAGTACTAAATCTATGATTGATTGCATTCGATTATAAATATTCATTCAAGTTATTGACGATAAGGCTTTACTAGAAAAATAATATATTTTACTGTAACAATGTTATCATATGGGACCACTTATATACTGTGTAGGAAATAAATTATACTTCGAATTTCGGGTGGACTTTCTGCTACCTCAATATCAATATAACTACTTCCTCAAAAGTAAAGTACACGAATTATCTGCTTATCTTAGATATTCGAATAAATTGAAAGTTCAAAATATTGCCTCATTGCAAATAGTTACACAGACTATTATGAAATTAATGCTTTCTGTAGTAAGAATCAATTAATGAAACCGATTCTACAGTTTAGGAACTAAAAATATGCAGAGATGAAATGCGGCTCTATGTCGAACAAATTGTGAGTTTGTAGTCTTAGTTTTTTCGTTATCGTATTTGCAATAAATTTCTCTATAAGCTTGAGCCAAAGCTCTTTAGCGCAGATTGATGTAGTTGACTCAATTGGCTCAAGCGTCAGACTCGTCCTTCGATGACCAGAAAGTGCCTCCAGACAGCTTCCAAGCTTTGTAGTCAAAGAGAATCTTCTTGTGATCAAAAGCTAAACTACGGTTATCGAGAGCTTCTAAATTGATCCATTCTATCTCTGCTGCATCGTCCTGAGCTGACGCCTGCACCGGTTCGGTTTCGTTATCGATAGGAATCATTGCCACAAATACTGTCGACACTAGATGTCCCCTTGGATCCCTTTCTGGATCAGAATAAACCCCAAGAATTTCCCTTAAGCCAACACTTAAAGACGTTTCTTCATTTGCCTCTCGTTTCGCAGCGTCTTCAATTCTTTCTCCGTCGTTTACGAATCCACCTGGAAGCGCCAAGTACCCTTTATAGGGTTCATTCTTTCTTCTTATCATTAGAATCCTTGAATTCTGTTCAATGATGACGTCAACAGTCGGAATAGGATTCTTGTATTGCTTTGAAGACATGCAGATCGAATTATGAAATGCGCTTTAAATAATCTAACTAATTAACTCGTAGTCAGATCCACACGGCGTTTGGATCGGGTTAAAAGAAATATTCTAGCTGGCCAGATATTGGCGCCCAAATCTATACTGAAGTTTCTCTGGTTTGAGAAGCTGATCATTTTTGTCCAAGTCTCCAAATCTAAATTGTCTCCACTCTTCTGCACTAGCAAATTATACCTTGCCTAAGGACTCTACAATGTCCTCACGTCCTTAATCAGCTAATTGGGAATAAGAGAATGAGCTCACAAGAATATTGATAGCTTGGTTGAATAAGACAAAATTAAGGTTGGAATAATTCCCTTCAAATAAAACTTTCCAATGATAAGGTTCGGAAGTCAATGGGGGGGGGAAATAATCTATGAAATAGCACTATTTTTTATTGAGGAATTTGTGGTCCATTGATATCCTACCCTTTATTTTGATATTAAAGATGCACGTGGATCATCAATATGAATTGCCTATTTGACGGAAGGCTGACAACCTTGCTACTTTCGATGTGGTCAGGGCAGGAATGGACGCAACCCTGCTTTCACCTTCCGTTATTGGTAACAATACAACAGCTTAAATCTTTGGGTTAATGGATAGTATCATGGACAATCCAGTGTATAATCATAGAAATCTGATTATCGATCAATTCACCAAGCAAGCTGTGCCATTCGCTAAAAAATCTAGCCAATACATTGGGGAAGTGTTTGAGAAAATCCAGACTCTGGTTCACGCTACTAAAAATGATATCGTATTAGATGTAGCCTCTGGGACGGGCTCACTAACTGTTGAGTTCGCTAAGATATGTAGGCAAGTAACCGGAATTGATATAACCCCAGCAATGATTGAACAAGCCAAAATCCTGCAGAAAATGAACTCGTTAGATAACATAACTTGGGATATGGGGGATATAACACAGAAATTGCCCTATCCATCAAATTCATTTTCTATCGTCGTTACCAAGTATAGTTTTCATCATTTGCTGGATCCCCTTTCAGTCCTCATCGAAATGAATCGAGTTTGTTCTACCACCGGAAAAATTGTAGTTGTGGATCCAACCCCTCCTCCTGAGAAAGCAATTCAGTATAATCAAGTAGAACGTCTTCGGGATCCCTCACATGTAAAATCGCTAACAATTTCCGAACTTGAGCATCTATTTCAAAAAGCGGGAATACCAATTCTAAAGCGAGGGTTTTATAGGATGAAAATTGGACTTGAAGATCAACTCCAAACTTCGTTTCCTGATCCTGCAAATATCGAAAAGATTCGCCAATTGTTTATTGAAGATACAAAGAATGACGTACTTGGACTAGATAGTCGTTTTGAAGGAAACAAAATTTATTTTTCATATCCTAATTCCATTTTTATAGGCCAAAAGCCATAATACTTATTGTGCACCAATACTTCTAGTATAGACAGAATTCAAAATTCTTAGGGCCTAATCCAATACCAGGTTGAGTAAGGGGAATACTTTGGTGAGAGGTTGAACTGATTTAAGGTAGTCCCCAAAGTACACATTATGGGTTTTCACAATCTATGCTTTAATTGTGGGGCATAGTATGAGGGAGTGCAATGATTTCACGCCCACATCAGCCGTTCAACGCTGACACGTCATATTGACGCCATACTTGAATTGCTCTACGCGGCACATTAATGGACGTCCGAAAAAATTTAGCTCACGTTACCTCCCACTACTCTTTCTATTCAAGGAGGTTGTGATGGTGGAGATGCTAATTGAAAGCCTCTCATGCTGTCGTTTTTTCTTATTGTTCGGTGGATCGAACCTTTTAATGGCTCTTTAGGGTACTGGGTGTATCTGGGTGGCAGGTACGATATCTTTTCTGGTTTAATTTTTAAGATTATTCTAGTTACTTTGGGAGAGTGAGCGGGATATTTGTCAGTATTAAGGTATTTTCTTGCGAGCTTATCAATATGCTCGTCAGCTCTACTCTTTGATTGTTCGATCACTTTCCCCTTGATGGTAACCATACTATAAGGGTTATCCTTTCCGTCAATCATTGATATTGATACCCGAGGATCTCTTGACACATTTTTTTGCTTCAACCTTCCGACTGCTGTATTGATTAGGATGAACCCCTGCTCTTCATCGATATCTATCCAAGTCGGGGTCACCTGGGGTGAGCCATCCTTGTTAATAGTAGATATGAACGCAAAATTCCTGTCTGCAAAGAATTTAAGGATTGGCTCGCTGAATATATCATGTGAGTTTACCGCTGTCAATGCCGATCTTTGTTGTGTTGCCTCACCATATATTTCTTGCACATTCTCTCGAGAATCAAAAATATCGGTTTACGAGAATTGTGATTAAAATTTAGAATGTAACTTTCGTAGAATATTAAATAAGGACAATTTCCAAATCAACTTTCCGATGATTATTAGCCAGTATTGTGCTCAATGACCCAATAAGTATCTACAGATATTAGATTCTTGAAATAACTTGCTAAAAACTAGACTTTATCCTCAACTCAGCATTTTTACTTTACTAACGGTCCCTATCGTTAACTAAGTTAAGCATGCCATAAATAATCGGTCCCCTAAAATGACGGTAGAAATTACACAAGAGGAAATAATGTTTAATGAAAATATCAAATTTTCTAAGTAGAAAACAGAACTTGAACGGTGACTTGTCTTTTCCTTGCAAAGAGTGTGGGATGAAATTCACAGAACAAGAAAGACTAAAAAAACATAGAAAAATTGCTCATTCTGGTAGAGGGGAGAGGAAAAAACCTTCATCCCCTTAATAGCTACTCTCATTTATCCCAAGATTAAAATATAGCATGATTAATTCTTATTTCATTTTTAGTATATGTAGGCAGCAAATACTACCTGCAACCATTCCATTGGCGATTAGCCTGAGTTCCAGTTTAGTCTTTCTTTTGTAATGATGTATTTTCGGCCAGCGTACAACTTGTTATTGTTCTTGTTCTAGTTGTTGTTTTCTAGTTGCCAGCTCTCTTTATAATGTGATAACCGAATTGGGTCCGAACTGGCTCATTGGTCAATTCCCCTTTCTTTAGCTTGAATGCCGCTTCTTCAAACGGTTTTACCATCTGTCCCCTCCCAAAAAGTCCTAAATCGCCGCCGCGCTTTCCGCTCCCCCTATCTATAGATAGTTCCTTTGCTAGGTTGGCGAAGCTTTCTCCTCTTTTTAATCTTTCTAGGACTTGAAGTGCTTCACTATGTTTGTTCACAAGGATATGCGAACATTTGATTTTGTCGGCCATCTTCAGTTCTGAAGGTAGCACGTTATCAATTCACAGGAAACCACAATGTATACATCTGTTACCAGAGCCAATTATCCAGCCGTGCGAATTAATCCTCTGAGTTTTTCTTTAAATTCAGGAGTAATATCTTCTTCTTTCATTCCATGATCCTTCATTGCGTGTTCCCCTCCCTTCCGAAATATTTCTTCTTCTGTTTCGCCAGTAACGATGTAGTCGCAATCAAATCCTGCTTCTCGACATGCTAATGTTTTCATGACTTAATAGCAGCGAATCCAGTATAATTAACTTGCTAAGCAAGAAACCCATGTGATTCTATTGTAAATTTTGAGATTTGCAATGTCTTCAATAAATTTTTAGAAATAATCATATTTAATGAATCGATATGGAAAAAGGATTCAACAAATGAGGGAGTGACAGATTGTATTCGCAAACTCTTGTATAAATTGAAAATAATAAAACACTTCTTTTAGTGCTAGAGTAGATAAATGAAATTAACTACTAGAGCAGATGCGATAAGTTTGGACGGACCAGCCCTGAACTCATGGTGTCGATCCTAAAGGTAACGACGACGAGACACAAAGTATGCAATCATCGCGCATTAATTGCCTAAGGGTGAACTTTATACTAACATATGACCTGTGAATATAAGTGACTAATTGCGAGTATACTTGTAAGTGCTAAAACGATCGTCTTGTCAAGAGTCAACCTTATATAAATATCCGTTATCAGAAGGACATGATGAAAGTATCGAAAATACTTGTTGGCATAGATGGTTCAAACCATTCATTCAGGGCAGCTGAATATGGAATGGATATTTCGAAAAAATATAACGCCAAGTTGATTGCGATTACAGTCATGTCCATGCCAGCAAAATCCCGTCTTTCTCAACAAGAAGCAATTGAAGTAGGTGCCGGACTTTCTGAAATGAACAAAGCAAAGACATGGTTCGAATCATTTACTCAAAGAGCAATACAGAATAAAATTGAACTAAAAGCTGAGCTTGTCAATAGTCAAAGGCCTGTTGATTATGTAATACTAGAATATGCAGAAAAGGAAGGTATCGATCTAATCGTCATTGGGACAAGAGGGCGGACTGGACTCAGTAAATTATTGCTCGGGAGTGTAGCATCGGGTATCGTCAACTACTCACATAACCCAGTACCTAGTGGTAAAGTAGTAGTCATTAGAGATGGTCTTTCGATAGAAGACCTTTTCCAACCGGCGACGCCAACTGACTTCATATTCTTATTACGATATCATCAGATATTTTTATCGGCTGACCAATTTTAGATAACATTTGTGAGTCTCGATCTAAATGAGTTTCGTAACAAAATGTGAGCTGAATGTCACTTAGGAGAGATGACTGTTTGGGATCCTTAAATAACACTAAATTGACTAACCATTCAATCAGGCAACCAATAGAACCACGTCCACTTAGTCTAGAATGGATGAGTAGGCAAATGACTTTAAGAGCATATGTCAACAAAGCCAATAATTAGTCAATAGTACTACAAGCATATGTATCGCAACCTCTTTATTTTGCTATTGATTTCAATGACTTAGTGTGACTTCGAAGGATCCACATGTTGTATCTTTTTCATTAGCAATGTTACTCAGTACCATTCTCATTTTCTCTATCAATTCTGTCAAACTGTCTTTTAGTTACGATGAATATTACGGTGGAAGTCAATTCCGCTACATTGGTACTAACGAGAACAATGATAGTCCCCACGATTTAGATCTATTAGAAATATGTTGCTCTTGGTCAAACGCAATAGCTGACGGGATCTTGACTTATGCTTTGATAGAAACGGTGGAGGTAGATGAATCAACAAAACATGCAGTTGAAGACGCGGTTAAAGAGTGGGATTCTAATATTGAAGGATTGGAACTGAGAGAAGTAGAACAATCCTCCCCTGCTCCTGATCTCCAAATAACATTTGACAACCTACGAAGTATTGAAAAAGGAAACCGAGAATACAATTTCAAAAATGATATAGACGATCAACTGACGGTAATACCAACTGCGGGTTGGACCCAATTTAGATTCACAAACCAAGGACTAATAGACAGTGTCAAAATAACCATTTCTGACGATGTATTGAACTTCGGTTTTAATAATGGCATTATAGAGCAGATAGCAAAACATGAGATGGGACATGCTCTTGGTCTTGGACATTCCTACGACGAGGAACGACTGATGGCAGATATTGTTATTGAAGAAAGAACAGAGAACATATCAGAATGTGAGATAAATGGAGTACTCCAGGCAAATCAATGGAAATTATTGAATGCAAAATCTATCCCTGGACCTCCTATGAGAGGATATATCATATGTTGAGAGTCCATCTAACACTAAGTAGAAATCAATAAATGGAATGACAATATGATTTAGACCAAGATATTTTATCTGAAGTCTTGAATACTCTTCCAGAATTGGACTTTGTTGTTTTTCGTCATTGTCTAAGTATGATACATTTTCACAACATTGCGGCTTGTGAGATATTACTTGGTTTCGTCACCAATATCGTCCAATTTCTCCATCTGTGTGCTTTTTGTCATCATAGGCTTATCATGGATATGTCGAATATATGCGACAAATAAGGAAGCATGTATTAGGTGACCCAACAGAATCTCAGGCTGATCGCTCCAATATATAGGATCGTTGGTAACAAGAATATTAAAAGATAATGTTGATTCAATGGAACGAACAAATGGAAGTGTCTAGAATTCTTCATGATCGCCATTGAGGACAATCAAACGAAATGCCCCAGGAAAGTATTGAGCATGTCAGTGACAAAAGTAATGCCTCCTAACTTGTAAAATGTATTTCATTGAGTCATTCACACTAGAGATTGTAAGGCATGCAATCTCGTTCATGATTATAGCCATAATTGTAGAAAGAATATGGTACTTAGCAATGCGTTAAGGGATCTCCCCTTTTCATTAATGTCTCGGCTCAGGTCAGGTTGAGCTCGCACCGAAAGAATTGATAGTAAACTACAGCTCATCTTCATCAAGAGCTTGATGGAGACATTTACCCTGGCAGTTATAGTAATTATTTTATTCTATGAACACTAATTTAATTATATGACGAAACAGGATTCTCATACAGATTCACAGCTGAAAAAAATTTACGAGTTGAAAAATATAGCAGTAGTGGGTATGTCAACAAACGAAGAAAAAGCGGGGCATTTTGTACCAAAATATCTCATCCAGCATGGATATAATGTGATTCCGGTGAACCCAACCGTTCCCGAAGTATTAGGACGAAAATCATATTCTACGATATCTGATATTCCAAACAGAGTGGACATTGTAGACATTTTCAGAAAATCAGAAGATGTGCCATCAGTAGTCGATGATGCAATCCGCAAAAAGGATCAAATCAGAGTAATTTGGATGCAGGAAGGAATCTATAATGATGAAGCAGAGAAGAAAGCAAAGGAAAACGACCTAGACGTCGTTTTCAATAGGTGTATGATGGCAGAACATAGAAGACTTTTTTAGAACACGACACTCCACGTGATTTGGATTAATATCTTGTCCGATTGGGACGGAGGTAGATGTTATTTAGATTGAATGCAAGTATAATCGATTTGGCGATAATTAGCTCAGTTTGATTGGACGAAGTAAATCTAATGTCAGCACTTAAAATACTGCCATTTATGCTTTGTAGCATTTCAACAGAGCCATCTCAAACCATTTCTAGTAGCAGTCTATTTCCACAAATCCAATATCCCTTAACCATTCCAACTGATCTCCATCGATTCTTTCTCCGCTAATTCTATCAAGTTGATTAGGCTTGAGAATGTCTATAGGCATATAATATAATTACTGAATTACATTAACTAGTGTGAGGGTGTGCACAAGGAACAAATGCGAATTAATAGAAGTTTATCTGTCGATTATTAGTATCATGCACCTATTCGCTTCACTTGAAATTCGTAACTAGATATTTTTCAAGTTTGTTTATTTCATTCTTCCCTAACAAAATAGCATCATGAAAGATAGTCTTTCTCCCTTTAAACACATAAATCTTGAGGGTGGAGGAATCTCTTACTAGTTCTGCAACCAAGTCGGGTCCCTTCGCTAACATCCCCCGCTCACCAAGAGCATATAAGGCGAAATTATTCTCTTTACTTTTTTCTAGCCTAGGATTCTCAAAAACGAGATTGAATCTGTTTATACTATCTTCAATAATCAGTCTTAATTTGCCGACTTTTTCATCGTTTTCCAATTTCAATACATACCTTTCCAGACTTTCTATCTCGATATTACTTCCTATCGGTGATCCCACCTCATCACTAGAGGTGGCCTGAGACTCTGATTCCTCCTTTTTAGTCCATATCATCCCTTCATTTGCAACAGTTATCTTAAACCTGCCTTGCGCCCCGGTTATCTTGAGATGTGAGTCAATTGTACTTTGAAGTTCTACAGAGGACATCGGTTTTATCGGTCCCCTGAACCACTGGTTCGAACCTTCGTCAAAATCCTCAAGTCCACTGTAATGAACTATATAACATTCTTTTGCGTTCCACCTTCTTACGAGTTCGTATGCTTCAGTTACCGAGATCATCCCTGTTTCAGGATGCTGATTATACGTTTCAGCCCCAAGAACTAGCAGATCCGGATTCCATAGTATATTTTCGTTAACCTCTGGGAGGGACAAAAAATCCCATCCCATTATTATCTTCATATTCAGAATATTCACTACGTAGATTACAGCGCCATCCGGAGATTCATTCCCGTGATACGCTTGAAAAGCGACTATTGAAAATGGTCCAATATTGAAAAATTCGTTGGGGGTTACAATTTGGAAGTCCATGAACTTTTCAACAGTGTTCTTCGTCAAAGAAGTGCGGGATAACAAATCCTTCATTATGTATTCCTCGCACGCTAGCTGTACAATAAATTCTCATTTTGTTCTTTCCTCTATGATCTGCAGTTAAGGATTGTCGTTGAATAAGGTTGGAAAGGTCCTTTATATGATCTTCGTGTGGATGAGAAATTAGTAAAGCGTCAAAAAGAAGAGATTCCTTTTCCTGCAGAGTTGAATTCTCAGTCTCAGAGTTGTGTGAAGAGAGTAGCAATGGCGAACCTATTGCAGGGCCGGAATGCAAGCTCGGCTGACCGCGATTTCTCCTTGATCGATATTTTTCTAATCTAAGATCTGAAAGTCCTTTTTCGACACTACTGATTACTCCTTCGCCGATATCGAAGAGGATATGAAAGTCTGAATCTGGAGTATTCTGTCTGGTATCTCGCATAATTATTGAACACGACGTATTGGTTTCCATCCTAGATTGTATTATCTCTGCATATCTTTCAGATTTTTCTTGATTACCCAAACGCCTCTTATCAGGTAACACTCCATTAATTCTGACGATTACCTCCTTTTGTTCAGATTGGTTATCGCTTAAGGGTTGAGAAACATTTTTAGTATTTTTGTCATACGACGGGATCATATTCAATAATTACAACCAATGATTTATAACCATTACAGGTTGTCAGCAGACATAAGTTAGACATCTACATCGATTAACCCGGATTAATTTCAAAAACGTTTCTCACTAACCCCTCATCAGGAATTGCCTGACAATAGTCAAATGTGGCGGTCTAAGTGCCTTTACTAATCATAGGGATCGTCGCTTGAGTTAAAGCTTGCCTTCCGAAAGGATAGCACGCAGAGGAGATTTATTATCGATTTATGATTTGTCCGGGTTCTTTGATGGCCACAGTATCGCCCAACAACGCACTGGTCTTGTTAGTCCTAATCCTCTTTAGTAATATCAGCGATCTCAAAACATATTCGATCCTTCCAAGAAATAGACTCACAATAATGCATAATTACAGGTGATTTCGCACTTCGTGGGTTATTTCCGCCAGCGTAATTCTTTATCAAATGCCAGAATCGCAAGAATCAACGCTGTAATCGCGAAGATCCCTGCAATGCTGTAAAATTGCCATGGTACTGTGGGCGCAGAAGCGGGTAGAGCGTAGGAGAACATAAATGCAACAAAAAAGAGGAAGGCAACCACGATACCAACAACAAGTCTCCAAACTGACTGTTCGAGTCTTTTAGGGAACCTAATTTTGGATGAAATATTCATTCATTTCCCTCAAGCTTATTCACGGGAAATAGCTAAAATTTAATGTTGAAGTCATGAAACCCATTCCTCTTTTCTTTTAACAATGACTGGCATTCTATGCTAATATGTGGTTCGCTATCTTAACATTAATGACTGTCGCAATTTAGTCATCATGATAGTGGTACATTTAACTACGATATACAGATCATTTGTGTTATTCCATGGGACATATCAATTTCTTGTATTGGACCTATTGATACAAAATATTCCGATTCCATACTATATAAAGTCAATTTGGGTCTAGCGTCGACTTTACACCGACAAGGAGGCACAATTTAACAAATATTCGTGTTTAAGGATACCTCAGCGGCATACAATATTCGACCCACAGCGGTACTACTCATGAATATGGGCAAAACATGCCGTAGGACAAGTCAGTGTAGAAGAGATAAGTATCGAGGGTAGTGAAAATAAATGGATTCTGATTAATTTATGATACTGACCAAAAAGGATAGTCATTGGCTAACGGTATCCTGGTGCTAATACGATCAGGATGCAATTAAAGGAATCGTTGTACATATAGTTTGCGAAGGATAGGAGGCTAAATCGCCTCGTGAATGGCGCTAAGAATGGTTACAATATCATCATGTAAGCCAAAGTCAGTGATATTATTAACGAAAGACATGACATGCAGTAGTAAATAATGCGTTTGACATGCCTCAATGGGCTACACATGTTGAAAGTTTTTATAAGTCCGATCTAACTTGGTAATATTGGTAAACTTATTACCATTTTTCGTTGTTGTTGCAAGTATTGTGACTTCATTTATGTCGTTTTCGACAAGTCAATTTCAAAATTCTCTTCTATCCAGCGAACCCTTGTCGGTAAACCAAGTCAAGCACAACCCAATGGAGACGGTTCCTCCGAGCCAGATGACCTAGAAGGCACTGACGATCAACAGGTTGACAATGAGAATGGTCCTGGAACGACTGACGATTCAGAAACCTCCCAGTCAGATAGTTTAGTGGCTCCCCCTGTCGAAGGGTGTCAAGCAGATTTTGCGTTGGACCCGACCACGGGAGAGTGCGATTCGATTCTAGGACCTTGTCCTGAAGGTGAGACCAGAGGAGAGTCGGGTTTTTGTGCAGTAATGCCTGAAAACTGTCCTCCTGGTATGTATATCAATGAGGATCCGCTATGCGAGCCCTGTCCAACAGAAGGTGATATTCCCAGTGAGTGCATTGCTCCACAACCAGAGCCAGAGCCACAACCAGAGCCAGAGCCACAACCAGAACCAGAGCCAGACCAGAGCCGAGCCACAACCAGAGCCAGAGCCACAACCAGAGCCAGAGCCCCTGCCTAATGTAAATAATACTACGAGCCCTGGTAATACGACTATCATTACTATTAACAACGCTATAGCACAAGCATTTTCTAGTACAACATACAACACCAATGTTCTACAACAGTTAGCTGAGAACACCTTACTCGTTGGCGAGGAAACAGTCCCCCTTCAAGGTATGATTAAGGCGAATGATTCAAGACTACTTTCTACATTTGATCCGTTTCGACTTATAGGTGGTAGCGCAATAGTTTACCTCCCTACTACCAATACTTCTTCCTCTTCCCCGCTCGTCAGTTCTGCATTTGTCGCGACTCCTAACAATCTTAAGCTAATAGCACTTGATGGTGATACTCAGCAATATGTTACTCTTCCATCAGTGAAGATGTCCGTTTTGGAAAACTCCTATAAGACCGTTCTAGGAGCAGGCGTTTCAAGGTACAAATCCATTTACAGGAAAGCAAGGCATCGTAGACAATATCAAGGCGTTATATTTACATAATGAATCCAATCAAACCATCACTCTTGGATATGGTAGCAGTGTTGCTCTTCTGACGATAGTAAGGTAAATAGTTGACAAAAAATCAAATTCCGTTCTCATCCAACAAAACAACCACACGCTTGCCATGCATAACATTAATTATAGGGACCGCCGATCATTTTAAAACTTCAGCAAGTAAGTAATCTCTGCTAGTGATCATATCGATCCTTTTCTTTACCAAATGATCTGAATAGCATCCCACTAAAGACCAAAATTGCTGTTAATGCAGAGCCTACGATAGACTCTTTCGAGAGGAATGGAAGTTAGTATAGAAATCATCAAAAAAGTTATTGCGCCGACTGCAACACTCAGCGGTAGCCATGTCTTGATTGCAGATGAAGACCTAATCACTCTGTTTCCTGTGTTATTCAGTTCTCTATCCAATTTATTGATTACATCTGATGTGACCTGTTGAAAATCCAATCGGATATTTTTAAGATAAAATATGATCACTGTGTCATTTCCTTTTGGATTCCAAATCGATCATAGCGTGAAAAAGGTAGATATTAAGAGAGGAACGCTTGTTGGTGGTTTTCCAAGTGGAGGATTAAGAAATTCAGTTGCATCATCATTGCTTCGGGAATGGATTCACCCGGCTTTCCACAATATCCATGGTCTACGACGGGGTTCGCAAATTATCCTACCAGGATTTACGCAAACGAGAAACTCAAAAAAATGCCTTTCTCATATATGAACTGAACCTAGGTCACACAATTTATTATTATGTTTCAAAAGCTATACTATGATGCGCTAGAAAATTAATGTAAGCTTGTATTAAGCGCAGGGAAAGTAATTGATCGATGATGAAGAATCAAACAGATCACAAACGAAACACGAATTCCATGGTGTATACAAGACAAATTTGCTGTCATTGTTTTGTTAAGTAAAAACTGTGCAAGATGCTTCGGAATATGGTCCTACTGCATCAATTTCGGAGAGACGAGGCTACTGCCAGGTCATCCCTGTGACAGCGAATCCATTGTTACCAAGGGAAAAACATGTGAACAAAATTTAAGAAGGGTTAGGTCTGAACGGTAAATAAACTTCTGCCATAAATCTATGTTGATAGAAGTGCTTCGGTGTGTTGGCAATGTAGAGGTAGAAAAGTAGCATGGGATATGTATCACCTCATCGTTTTATTAAGGGCGAGGGGTTATTGAGGAATTCAGAAACACATAATTTAAATTGCTTAGGGTTGTTCGAAAATTCTTCAAACCGTCTGTGATTTCGTGAAAGATAATGAACTCTTCGCTCCCCCTGCCCCGCGACGTGAACAATTACAATTCTTTCCTTTATTCTATCAAATTTTCATCGAAGGTGATCGCTAGAGAGCGGTTAGTTTCTCTCTAATCGACAATTTCCACATTATTCCATATCTTTTACTTGTTGAATAAATGAATTGCATAGATCCAACTGGAACAAAATACCGCAATCATTATAAGATGTAGCAATACGAAGAAATTGTTAACTTGATCCATAAAAGCGTTAATGGAAGAGGAAGTAAGATATCTTTGGCGACAGTACTTGCATTTTGTGTAGTAATTACAATTTCATTTTTGGGTTTGCAAGATTTCAAATTCTTTACCACATCATACTCATTATCTTCGCAGTCTGCGTTTGCTCAGTCAACGGAAGGACCTGTACTTCGATATTCTGATGATGTTGGTAGCCCTGTATTTAACCTGCCCGGCTTTACTTCCGAGGTAGTAACCGAAGGACTAACCTTACCTACCACCATGGCTTTCCTATCTCAGAATGACATTCTGGTCTTAGAAAAAGATAAGGGAACTGTCATGAGGGTTATCGACGGGGTGGTACAACCTGAACCTTTGTTGGATGTGAACGTGGCAACTGAAGTCGAGAGATGTATGTGTGGAATTGCTGTTTCTCAAAACAATGAGACAGGAAGGACGAACGTTTTCTTGTACTATACCGAAGCTCAAGGTGAGGATGGGGGTGCTCCAATAGGAAATAGGCTATATAGATACGAACTCGAAAACGGGCAGTCAAGGGGTACGACTGGAGCCGCCGATGCTTCAAATTCTGCAGCGAGTTCTCCTTTATCGGCTAAACTGATTAATCCCAAATTACTTCTGGATCTGCCTGCAGTTCCTGGTCCTCGTCACAACGGAGGCGCAATCACAATTGGACCTGATAATAACTTGTATATCCCGATTGGTGACACGGACAAGATAACCGGAGGAACGACACAAACACAGAACAATGATGAGCTCCCTGCTGATGGATCTGGAGGAATACTGCGAGTAACTCAAGACGGCGAACCGGTTATAAATCCAAGTACTGGAAGCTATATCCTAGGAGATGATTATCCTCTTAACTTGTACTATGCCTATGGCATACGCAATAGTTTTGGAATTGATTTTGATCCTGTTACAGGAAATCTTTGGGATTCGGAGAATGGTCCCGGATACGGTGATGAGCTAAACCTCATAGAGCCTGGCTTTAATAGCGGTTGGAACCAAATAATGGGAGTTTGGGGGCGCGATGGAGGAGATCCAAGAGAAGGCGATAGTACTATTGCCTCTGATCAGCCTGAAGGACTTGTTGATTTTGATGGTAAAGGACAATACCAACCCCCAAAACTGGCTTTCCTTTATACTATCGGTCCGACCGCAGTGAAATTCCTAGATTCAGCTAAGTATGGTGCTGGGTATCAGAACGATCTATTTCTGGGTGACATTCATGCTGGCAAAATATATCATTTCAAACTTAATCAGGACAGGACAGAACTCCTACTTCCTGAACCACTCATTGACAGGGTAGCAGATACCGATAGCGAATCCGCTTCAGAAGCAATAGTTTTTGCGAGCGGCTTTGCAGGCATATCAGATATTGAAGTAAGTCCATATGACGGATATATGTATGTGGTATCGTTGGGACAGGGCAAGATCTTCAAGATATTACCTACTGCAGATTTAGATATGTCTTCATCCGCGGGTTCTATTCCGTCAATTCCCCTTGCCTCTCCGACCACAACTTTGCCTCCTGAAGGAGATGAGACAGTTGGAGCTGGCAATGAAGATAATATTGAACAAGAGCCAGAAGAAGAATCTAATGGTGACGGAGAAGGCAATAACGATGACAATAGCGAAAACGGTAGTGGTGGAGGCGACGATAATTAGTGTGAAGGCGAAGACTGATGGGAGATCGTTTTTAAAACACCATGTATAAGGTTATATTCTTAAAGATTAGAATGTGCCTGGCGAAAACTGGTCCATGGATTAGGACAGGGTCCTGATACAAACAAATTCTATTTTTTGTCAGTTACGGAAACTTTGACATCAAGGGATATTATAGAATTCATCTGCGTTCTCAATCCTCCCAAATATGAATCGGCTTATCTCTGTTTAGACTCAGTAATGATGCTCCTTCATTTGAAGGAAAATCGTGTGAAGAACAATTTTGAGAAATCCTTTGCAATATGTGGTCAATATATGATCCTCCATGCCATCTTCTAGAGGAGCCAAATTCTGGATCAATCTGGTCCTATCCCCATAGTGCCAATGAGTCCAGAACATAATAGCAGTGAATAAGAACGAATTCCTGTTCTCTCAATCTTGGCACTCGTGATTGAAACGACTCGGACACGAGAAGTATCTTGTGATCAGATTGATATTAGCTTCCTTCAAAAAAAGCCTACGAAAATGCCACTAAGACTTCTGAGAACCTCGCAATTTGTGACCTTAGTTAAGAAGTCAATTACATTCAACTGTCGTCGATCGCGGCAGAAGGTTTTTATTTATCACGTTCTTGCTATTGACATGAAGAGATCTTTCCTCGTCGTCCTCTCAGTTCTTGGGGTAATAACCTCATTGTTTACGTATTCCTTCACTTTCGCGCTATCAGGTAGTCCTTTATTTCTAAATGATGCCCTAGCACAGCAAGGTGTTGGATTACCAAATTCTGAAAGTCAAGAAGGGGGGCCAGAAGGTCGACAAGGACCTGACGTAGGCGTCTCTTCTGGGCAATGTCCTCCAAATCAACATCACGTAGGATCCGCTAACGAATGTGAATGGGACAACTGTGGAGCGGCAACACCCCCCATGTATAGGAATACTCAGACCGGAAGATGTGTCTCTGATTGCAGTGAAGTCGGTCAGTTCTGGGTGAGGCAGGGCAATATTTGCGTTCTTGGCGAGGTCACTAACGCAACTTCAACCCCAATTCCACCACCACCCAGTAACTCAGTACCAAACCGGGGAGAGGGTAATGGAAATGGTACAATTCAAACAGAAGATAATAGTGATCTTACTTCGGACAACGCTACTACGAGCACCCTAACGTCCAACGTAACTTCCACACCACCTTCAACCATTACCCAAACAATCACTAGCCTCGCCGGAGAACCTGCGTTACCATATGCTTGTCTCTCAAACACATTCACGTGTTATTGCGATGGTACTGAGGATTGTATACAGCTGACTTCCTCAGGTGAATGTAAGGCAGAAGTGAGAACGGTCGAGGGGAAGCCAGGATTAGGTGAATGCGATTGGAATACGAAGTCTTGACTCATAATTTAATGCCGTACAGCTTGTGATAGTTTGTTTACTTTAGTCGAGGCATTATTGGTGGTTGACGTAGTTACAACTGCCCAATTTTAGTTAAATCGCGATGCCCAAATCAGAAACACAGCGATCACATGAAATGATATTCAAAACATTTTTTCTCTGCTTTAGGGATTGATGTTTCTCCAATGAGGAACAAAACAGCTTATGTAAGCGATAGTTCTACTTAATCTTCTATTGGTTAATCTAGGATTTCGAGAGTTGTTAATTTCAATAAAACATCCCATAAACCAAGTCCACAATCTTAACGCATGTTTGTAGATTGTATATGTCATTTATGTGAGCGAATTAGGGGGCGAGTCACGTGATGGCTTCTTAAAATAAAAGATAAAGATAAAGATATGTTAGGTAAGGTGAGAAAAAGGATCTATAGTGTTGATGTCTTCGGTAACGATAAGGAAAATAAAAATGGTACCTTTACAGATTTTAGGGGAATTGGGTTGATGATTGGAATAGAATTTAGTGAAATTAGGAATAAGAAGACTTTTCAGTTATTCAAGATTCTTCCTGCGGGACAAAAATTAATGAAAATCATGCCTCCGCTCATACTAACGGAGGGAGAGGCTCTTGAAGGCCGCGAGATAATGGACGACGTTCTATTAGTTTATTTTTGACCAATGAATAGATTCACGTTGTGATAAACGATCGAATAGGGTAGTGAATTAGTAGATCGCAAATTCGACTCGTAAAGTCTAGAAACCAATCTCGGATTGTACCTTTAATGTCTTTAGGTATTTTACTCCTAATATCGCTTACAGCATCGGAGGTTTGAGCACAAATAATAACACCGAGGCATGATCAACTATGACATGGAACTGGTAGCAGTAGATACTCAATTAATATTTCAATACACTCTCAAAAAAAATAATGATTGAATTTGATTCGATCTTAAGCTGAATGGCTTCTAGTTACTTCGATGCTCATTTCATTTTGCATCCTAACTTCTAATTGCTCTATTTACCATTTTTCGATAGTGGAATATTGCCTGCCATTCATGACACTTACCTACCAAATAACTGATCACACACTTCCTTACCAGCACCTTCGACACATTGATTGTACATGTCACCAAAAAGATCACCACCGAAGGGCTGTTCTTGTGAAAATGGTAATTGTGGCGAGCTGTGGCTGTTCGGAGAGTGTCTGATTACTTTGGAGCATTCCCAATTTCAACGGAACAATAATTTCTTGGCCGTCTCTGATTATTTGAATTTGTACGTTGTCCCCAACTTTTTTTGTGTCCAAGTAAGATTGGATATCCTGGATTGTGTTAATATCCATTTCATCTATCCCAGTAACAACATCTCCCCCAAGCTTAATATCACTACCGTTGATGTTGGCAACTTTGTACCCCCCTCTAATCCCAGCCAAATCAGCTGGTCCACCTGAGATTATATCTTCTATGAGGAAGCCCATCTGTGATTGTGTTAAATTCATTCTTTCTGCCAATTCCGGTGACATATTAATGCCGTTTATTCCCAAAGCAGGTTTCTGTTGTTGCTGTTCCGGCCCTTGGTTTGGCTGGTCTTCAACTCCCTGACTAGGTCTAGTAGCAAGTATCAAATCAATATTTTTGGTCTTTCCATCTCTAATAACTGATAGTTCAATATTATCACCAACTGCCTTTTGTTCTTCTAAATAAGAAAGGAGGTCTTCCATGGCTCTAACACTTTGGTTGTCGACTGCCACAATTACATCTCCTCCTAATCTAATGTCCTGTCCATCAACTGATGTAAGTACGTCTCCTCCCCGTATTCCTGCATTATCAGCAGGACTATCTGCTGTGATGTCTACAACGAGAATCCCTTTTGTATCATTCAATTGCGATGCATTTGAGATTTCAGGAGATAGAGTGACTCCAGTAATGCCCATATAGGGATGCTCGTAAGAACCATTTTTTAATAACGATGATACTACTTTTTGAACCATATTTGACGGGATTGCAAATCCCACTCCTGAGTAAACTCCCGTATTTGAGAAAATCGCCGTGTTCATACCCACCATTTCTCCCTTAGAATTGAGCAATGGTCCACCTGAATTACCTGGATTTATTGCTGCATCAGTCTGAATTACGTTCGATATTGAATATCCAGTGATGTCATTTGGTAAGACTCGTCCCATCTGGCTTATGACCCCGGAAGTCAAAGTTCCACTAAGACCGAATGGATTACCAATTGCTATAACTTGTTCTCCCACCTGTAAGGCTGATGAATTTGCTGCCTTTTAGAGGCGGAATTTGCTTATGAAAGCCATCATCAGTTATTTGTAACACGACAATATCCGAATAAGGATCACTTCCAATTACTTTCACCTGAGTAGGAGTCTCCATCTACAAATGTAACTTCAACACTGTTCGGGTCGGAAATCACGTGATAGTTGGTGATGATGTGTCCGTCCTGATCATATACAAAACCTGAACCTAAAGCAACATCATCCTGAGGGATCTGTTCCCCATTCCTTATTACAAGGCTATTGCTAACGGGACTCGTACTAGTTATTTGTACAACAGAATTTTCGGTCTTGTTAAAGATTTCTGGCAATGTCGATGCTACTGAATTTGATAGTGATGACGATGACGAATTAGCGCTGCCAGAGTTGCTCGAGTTCTCATCTTGCTGTTGGGCTATTGCTTGTGGTGAGGCTATCCCAAAAAACAGAGAGGTAGCCAAAATGGCTATGAGGGAAATCCAAAGGTGATTGTGCATGTGAAGGTTGTAGCGCATTCTGCTATTTATATGTTGACAATTATGTCATAAAATACGTGTCTGAATGTCAATTTAATTCGTACAATCTTGAACAAAAAAAGGCTATTGGTTTCCAAATCTCTCGAAGGTGAATTGAGGGCGTATCTTGATTTGAAGTCGGCACTCCTTTGGTTTAGTCCTAATATTATCCAGGTCATTAACCATATGGTTATAGTACCTGGTTGTTTTTGGGCTTAATTAATATTGAGCTAACCTATTGAATTTGAATTCTAGAATGGAATTATGGTCCATTTTGGGTCTGGCTCTATAGTTCTGGAGCCATCGAATATTTCCACAGTGGAGAGTATGATCTGATTGAAGTCCGATTGACCTAATCGTTCTTCTATAAGAAAAGTAACAAGATCTTGAACATGAACATGATCAAAAACCATTGTAATTCTTGATCAAAGTCAATTGAACTTGACTCTAATCAGACTTCTTACTGGTGATAAGGACTTCTTGTTCCTCATCTAATTCATTAAGTTCTTTTGCGCGTTTTCGCCGCCTCTTTCTTACTTCACTGAGGATCTCGCGAATAGTTTCTTCTGAGACCTTAGCAATTTTTGCGTCACATTCAATTCCTTGTGCATCCAATACCTCTTCGGTGGCAGAAATCATTTCAGCCTTATTGTCTTTTTCCTCTTGTGTTAGCAGATTGAGACTCATAAACCGGAAGAAGGCAAATTCACTCATCTTTTTTGACCAATATGACTATAGTGGGCTTCGAACTTTTATGGTTTTCCCGAAGAGATTTATTCAATTAATCCACCTTGTTATTTGGTTTCATATTTAATAGTTTAGATTCAATAGCATATTTACAATTTACAAAAATTGCTATCCTTTAGTTCAACATGCAGACAGCACATTACAGGTCGAAGTTTTGGTAACTAGTCAGATTAGTCCAAATCCATGAGGGTGAACTTCTATAGAAGAAAAAAGTAATAAAGGTTTAGAAAAATGGAATGGACTGTCCGGCCTCTCGCTAGATATGCATAATACAACCTCCAGTCTTGAAAAAGGAAAGTTAGTATTTCACGGGTAGTCTGATGCTTATGATCATAACGACTTGCAGTAAGTCTCAAGTCAACTAACAAGACGACAACAATAGCAAAGAGAATTGTAACAGAGATCAGGTACACCTCTCATTACGAAAAAGTTTGACGATTAGTTTATTGTTTTGTTCTACTAAAACAATCAGACTTGAGTAATATGATCATTATTGTGAAACCATAAGATAATAGTATGTAGGTAGTGTAGCCGATGAGAGGATACAACACTTACAGCGGCTTAATACCACTACCTACCCGTTTTATAAGAGTAATTCCTGCTTAAAATATTTTTTATAAGATAGGCAAGCAGGCGTAGACAACCTGCCTGCCGAATTGTTCTACTTGTATGAGAAGTAGTCCAGTTACGGACATTTCATATTAAGTTAAAAACTTCTTTATAATTTTTTAGGATAGGTATGGGTTAGTAAGGGTAAATGGATGCGGACGACATCCATACCTCCATCCCTGTGCAGGTATCCATTGAATTTGGTGTCTTAATATTAGCAAAACCCGTATAAAATTTTAGAAGTAAAATTTTGAAAATAAGAAAGTGAAGGGTCGTTGATTTTGTAAGTTATGAGACCTGCTTCAGTTGGTTGCTGGGGAATACGTTCAGATTCAATAATAGTAAGAAGATAAACAATTGGGTCAGGGGGAATCTCTACAAACCCCCTAACTTAACACTCAAATGAATACGTCACACTGGTGTACAGATAGTTAGATAAACACGCTTAAGGTCTTTTGTTGTAAAACAATGAAAAAATGGGATTATTTGGATTTATGATTAGTTATTCTCTTGATCATGACACTGCACTAGTATCTATCTCGCGTTCGACTGTAACTCCGCCGACCCTTAACTCAATGAATAATCCGTCGTTATTTGCGTCCTTTTTTCTAGTGTACAACCACTTACCTGTTAGGTAATTTCTGAATTCACTTGACATTTCTAATTAGGACCTCCTGCATCGAATTCCAAAAGATATTGAAGTATCCTATCTTCGTCTAAGACATACTGCGTCGTTTGTTCCCCACCTTAACCTCTTTTAACAAATGTCGAGGGAACCTTTTTCCATTGATTTCTACGTACTTGCTTTCGTTTTCATTATATGATATTATACTAGTGTTTTTAGTGTGTGTCCCGAAGTATCTTAGGAACTATTAGATTAGTTAAGGTGGGTGCGGTATGACCAAACTAGTATATTTCCCATGAACCGCATGCACGCATCCACTTAGTTAATGCAGAAGTCTAAGCAAATATTGGACAACATACTTTATAAAATATATCTTCTATAGCCGAACACAGAATCTAGAGTTCAATATATTTTCTATAGTTGGATGTGATTTCTATGGTCAAATATAGGTTATAGAATCTAGTGTTAATAAGGTTCTAATACGATAGTAACAGTTTCCACGAATGAGAATGAAAGAATATCACTGGTGATTAATAGTGTTTTTGAATGACTAAATGCCGGTTCTATGGAGGCATAAGGGTAACCAAGTTCCGGAAAACTTTTTAATCTTCATACCTCAATCGAACGCGCTATCATACGGTGGATCGGGCAGACCTGGTCACCATATTGCAATATCGGCCTTGGCCTGGCTAACCCCTATCCCGTGAATATAATTCAATGACGATAGGAAGACAAAAATGGATGAAAACGGTCAAGGAGGGCAGTTTTTGCAAAGAAAAAGTGCAACGTGTACATTTTGTAGAAATAGTGAAGGGTATAATCAGGTTCGACTGGCAGGTGGTTGGGTATACCTATGTGCATGTTGTAAGAATGAATTGGAAACAACGAATCAAGTTATTTCTGATTAGACTTCTTCTTTCGAGGACAGTTGAAAATACTAAAGATATTCTACTGCTAGTACCTGTATTTTAGGTACGCCTATTTTAGTTAGTAATGGTAATGATGCGACCGTCGCGGCTGCTATCATTGGCTTGCCTTTCAGATAGACATGAATTTTGCACTCTTAACTTCGCTGCTGCAGGTTGTCAGTGTAATTGTCACCCTGAAAATCGATGACAGATGAAAAACATAAGATAGAAACTCATACTAACCTTCATGTATCCCGATTAGTTACGTTCTAAATGGGGAAAGATCTTTAGTATGGTTTTCTTAGCATCTTTGGGCATGTTTTGGTCTTTTAATATCATATGCAAGTCCTTTCTATTGATGCAAAGACCTGATTCATTTATTTTGTAGAACCATTGTATGTCTATGGGACTTATAATTACGGTTGGTCTTCCGCAATCCCTCATCGCACACGATGAAAGGTCTCCTTTACCAAAACATATGTGATCACTACTGCATTCGGATATCATATGTTAATCGTAACTAATCATCTCTATGCGAGAATCTGTTTACTGTTTACCGTAATCCCAAGTTGAGTAATACTTAGGACTAATCTCCAATACTATTGAATCACCCTTCTTCAGTTCTTCTTTAAGGGCAATCGCCATCGGATCTTCTAAATTTCCCAAATATCTGGCCATGATCTTTTCCCAAATACCAAGGTTAAAATTCACCTCTTTCAGTATTCTTGCAGTTCCCTTTCCGCGTACTCCTTTGTAGGGAGGATTTGGATCGTCGACACAGAAATAAACCATCTGATTCTTTTTGAGATTACTCGTTTTCTTCGACTCTTTTCCTGTTAGGATATAGAACTTGTAATCCGACTGATCGTAATAGTACCCTACGGGATGGATATTTGGATGACCTTCTTCGTCTACAGTCCCCAGGTGTAAATTTAGAACCTTGGTCGTTAAGAAATCCTTTACGTCTTGTTCACTAAGAGATTTACCAGATTCTCCACTACCATCTAGAATCTTTAACATACGGAAGAAGACTTTTTCATGTATTTAAGTTGTTTTATAACTTACATACGAATTCTGCGCGCATCACTTGAGATTCAAACAATGGGTAGTAATTCTTCAGAAACATCAGAGAATTCATGTAACATTTGTGCGCGCACCAAATCACGGTACAGGTGTATATTCTCTCTTATCTTCAATCTCATGCATGTAGTCATTTCTTCAGGATTTATGGCATGACATTCGTACATGTGTATGATCATTGTATCCATAACCTTTTCCTCACCGGTTCCGAAGATAATATAGTCACAGTTTAATCCTACATCTGAACAAAGAGGGATCGAAACAATTCTTCCGGTGTCTGGGACATCAATATTAATCAGTAAATTTAGTTATAAATACACTGTGGGTAATTCTACAAACAAATGAACTGTAGATAGTACCTATTTCACAATGTCGATGATGAAACGATGTTTCGCGCGCAAATTTTGTCCTTGTCCACTAATTACAGATTCACAAGTACTATAATTTTTGCGCGTATGTAGGAAGACGATGGTACAATCACTAGAAAGTCTGCATTGAAAAAAATGGGATCCTAGGAAATTATGAGATTGAATGAATTCCGAATAAAAATTAATTTCTGCGTGCACAATCTACAAAAATAGATACAAACACCATCTTCAGTTTGCCTAACTCGATATTTGGATGATATTAATCACAGTCAAAATGATAAATTGACATCTAATTACCAAAATCCCATCAATATTTTGTTCAAGAAATTAATGCAGTTAAGTTACGACATTCAATTAGTCTGATTTTATGTGCGCGCAAGAATTGTTCCTATTTGGTGATTATAGATTTACTCCGTGTGTACATTCTTCTTCCTCAGACGTATCGATAAGACGTCACTTTCACCTTCTTTTCACTAGATAAATTTATCATTATGTAAAGACCGCCTATGTTCGGAATTAAAATGAGAGTATTAGTTAGAGCGATGGTTTCGGCAACGGCAGGCAATAAGATGGTGAAAGACCCTAATTTCATGAAGAATCTAGAGGACTACATTCACAAATTCAATTGTGAAGCCGCATACTTTTTTCCATTGAATGGCGAGAGAACCATGGTCTTTGTCTTGGATCTACCAAGTCAAGACATGATACCGGCAGTTGCAGAACCGTTATTCCAGAACTACGAGGCCAAAGTAGAAGTACATCCTGCAATGAATTTAGATGATTTGAAAAAGGGAATTTCAAATATGCAAGGATAAGGATAATACAAAAAATCTTTACTTTTTTTTAACTCGTCATGAGTGACGTTGTTTATTTCACACGCGTGAAAGTAATTTCAATTGATGGATAATATGGTTTCCTTAGTGCCACCGCATATTCTTCACTATGCAGCATGCCTCTGTTCAGTGCCGGTCGACCTTTGTGATATGCCATTATTTAGTTACCACTCCTTAGGCACAACATAATCCTTCTTAGGGTGTCAAAGATCAAAATAGTCTTGAATCTCCCTCGTGAAAGTGGAGTAAAAGTCCATTTTGTATGATTGTCCAAGAAATCAACTATATCGATGTTGTTCCTGTAAGAAAAATGTCCTTATAAGTAAATGTCTACTAACCAACATTCGATGATTTAACTAAGTCGGTCGTTACGAGAAAGTCACTTTGCAACATTCACAGATATGATAAGGAAGTATTTCGAAGAGGAATCATTTTGAAAAATAAGTGTTCAAACTGTGGACATTGACACGAATGGCAACGGCAATTGTAGCCGTGATAATTGAAAATGCATAAGATTCTCAGATAAAAATTGGGACTATCATTTAGATTAACTAGTGACTTTAACCTTTTATGGTGTTCGTATGATTGTCCTTCTTTCTTTTATGAGGTGTGGTGACCATTAATGCTACACCTATAAGGATTACAATCATTGCGATTACAGTAGTGCTTGTAATTGATTCGTGAAGAAATAACCAACCTAGGATAACGGCGATGACAGGGCTAACATAAGCAAATGTGTTGGCTAGCGAAGGAGTGGTTACCCTTAATAGCCAATAAAAATCGGTGAAGCCAATCACTGTAACTATAAGAATTAGATAAACCAATGCAATTGAAGATTGCCATGATATATCAGTTACCTCAAGGCCTCGATATTCGCCCATAGAAAGGCTTATCGCAGTGAGCATTAACCCACCTGTAATCATTATCATTCCGGATGAAGCAAGAATACTTACAGGCAATCTTGATTTCGTTGAGTAAAGAGAACCAAGAGCCCATAATACTGAACTTAGTATTAGAGCCGTAGTCCCCACGGGACTCAACTCTCCAGTACTAAGCGAAGGTGCAACTAGGAGCATCAGACCTCCAAATCCGGCACAAAGCCCTAATATCGTTAGTTTTGATAAATGCCTCTTAAAAATTACAAGCGCAAGAATAGCAACCCAAAGCGGAACAGTCGAATTCAAAAGTCCGGTGATTCCTGATGGAAGATATTGAGCTCCCCATGTCAGAATGCCCTGTCCACCCACCATCAACAACGCACCTAATATTATGGCATCTCTCCACTGTGTTTTACCTATGTGTTCTTGCACACTTTGATTCGGTGTCTTGTGTCTGGTCAAAAATGGTTTAACTAGATAGATTGAATAAAGAGCAGAGCCGGCAATCATAAATCTAATCCCTGCACTAAGCAGTGGTGGGATTGTATCAATCGATATCTTGATGGCAAGAAAACTTGAACCATTGATTAACCAAAGTGCTAAGAGGACTATCCATATTTTTAATTGACCCTGCAATTTAACTGTCTGTTGAAAATATACCTAGGGGATTAAAATTGTTTGTAGGCTGAGATGAGGGTAGAATCTCTTGCTAACGATTTCGTTCTTACGATTGGCAGAGGCCGAAGTCTTACTTTTTCTTGTCAACGGAATGGATATATCTCAGGTTCTGATCAATAACAATAAAAGTATTGAAGTATTTTTATAACTAGTTTGGTAGTAAAATTGGATCTTTCTAAAGTCCCTAGCACCTTGAAATCTATTATTATGCATCAATCAAAATTTGCAGAACAAATACAACCAGAACCAAATGAACCAGACATAGTAATTATACAAGGTGAAGATGAAAGGGAAAATGGCATCAATGATGTAAAAAGTAAGATAAAGGATACTTTGATTCAATTTAAGATTCGCGACTTTGTAGCAATCACGGATCCTGTAGACCAGCAGAAGATCTTAGTAGTTGGAAGGAAAGATGCAGAAAAGCTAGATTCATTTCATTGCCTTCATTGTGGGATGGAATTCATTGACGAAATTCAGCTAGGAATTCATCAGAGGCTCCATTTACCCTTCTAAATTTCCTTCATGGAGTTTCTCATAAGGAGTATCGTTATCTGATTTTATTTGTGAAATCGTATTGAAAAACTTCCTCTTTTCTCGATTCCTATCCCCAGTATGATTTGAGTCTGTGTGAACACACTGGATATTATCTCCCTGGCTTGCAATTACTCCAGAAACATTTAGTCTAATATCTGCTGGAAATGGGGGGTTAAATTTCTATACTTCTTTATATCTTGTCGTAGTAACTTGGAGATAACCAGATGAGTGATTTGGCCACATGAGTTTAGGCATGTGCTTGAATCTCCTGTTAACTAATGTTTACTCAATGTTATATACTCTACAGCCAGCTGACGGGCAGCAATAGGAGCAAAGGCAGCAGTAAGTAAGGAGTAGTTCCTGGTTCGAGTAACAAAGTCCTGAGCGTCGAAGTGTCAAAATATCACTAGTGGGCATGCAACTAGTCTGTGCCTTTTACCATTAGCCTCGTTGTATGAGTAGCTTAACTATTATTAGTCTAACTTCATCCTGAAAGGATATAGTAAACATATGGTTTTGTTAACATATGATAGAGGGACAATTATAATAACGGGACTTATGCATATCCCATTCGCTACACTAGACCCTCGGACCAATTCTCTTAGAGCACAAGCATTGAAATATTACGATATTATCCAGTATCTGCGTGAAAGCGAAATAGAGTTACACTGACCGGGTTTTCGAACTCATACCTTCACCCCATTTCACGGTAAAAGATGTTTTATTGAGGGATTATCAGCAAAAGGCCCTGAATAGATGGACTAGAGTTGGTATGAGAGGCTGTATTGTACTGCCAACAGGTGCTGGCAAGACGATATTAGGGGTTAAATCTATAGAAACCGTAAACTCTGCAGCGTTAGTAGTAGTGCCTACATTAGATCTAATGCATCAATGGACTGAAGTATTATCAAGCCACATAACAAATACATCCATCGGAAATCTAGGTGGTGGATCCGAAGAAATAGAGGCGATTACTGTTGCTACCTATGACTCTGCATACATCAGAGCATCAAGCCTTGGCAATAGATTCTCTTTTGTAATATTTGATGAAGTGCATCATCTGGCTGCGCCAGGATACAGATCAATAGCTGAACAACTGGCTGGTCCATACAGATTAGGTCTTACTGCAACGATAGAAAGGGAAGATAAATTACATTTGGACTTTCCAAAATTAGTTGGTGGTGGCGTAGTCTTCGAGATCCACCCGACAGAGCTTGCAAAGAGCAAACATCTTGCATCATACGAAATCAAGAGGATACAAGTCGAATTGACCCCTCAGGAGCAGATCGAATATCAGAACAACTTCGGGACATACCAACTCTGCCTTAAGAAACTGGGAATTCGGATGAACTATCATGGCTCATTTAGAAGATTGATTATGATGTCGACAAAGAATAAGGTAGCCCGTGAAGCCTTGCTTGCCCGAAATAAGGCAATGGAAATCGCCTTAAACAGCAAATCAAAGCTGGAGGTATTGCGTAATATTCTTGCAGAGAATAGTGGTGTGAAAACTATAATTTTTACTCAACATAATAGCTTGGTTTATACAATTGCCAATGAGTTTTTGATTCCTGCAATAACTCATAGAACAGACAAATTAGAAAGAAAGGATGTCTTATTAGGTTTCAAAGAAGGACGTTATTTGGCCATTGTTACATCTAAAGTATTAGATGAAGGAGTTGATGTCCCTGATGCAAAACTAGGCATCATAGTTAGTGGGACAGGGAGTGGAAGAGAATATATTCAAAGACTCGGTAGGCTTCTGAGACCTAAGCTGGCTAATACTGACGGTACTGATCAAAAAGCCAAACTAATCGAAATCATATCTTCAAATACTCGTGAAATAGGTACCAGCAAAAGAAGGAAAAAAGCACTGACTAAAATCAATCAAAAACGAACAAAAGGGCAGGAAGACGAATATGACGAATATATAGCGTACGAGGAACAGAATAATTAAGGTTAGTTGAAGACCGAACATCAAATGACGGCCAACTCCATGTGTATCCATTTGCCGATCTCCGCATTCTTGGGCAGATCCTATAGTAAGATAACTGTTGGCTGGAAAGATTTTTAGTTGCTCATTGCTCTAATATTGCAAGGTTGAAAAATTGAGTCGAATTTGGCCAGAGTTTGTGAAGGCGAGACCAAAATTAACATTGAAATCTGCATCGAAGTTAATATTGGTGAGTATCATCTTGCTACCAAGTACATTTGTTGTTAGCACCTTCAATTTCACTTATTTAAATACCGATGAGGCGACAAGGCATAATTACGCATTTGCGACTCTAGATAACGAAGCAAATTCATCGAAATCTTTGACTTCAGCTAGTCTGGACAACAGTCCTGGAAGTATAGAATATAACGCCAGGTATTTCTGTGGCACAATTATTGGCCAGGACGGTCCTCTTAGGCCCGGACGCTATAATTCAGACATAAATATCTTTAACAGGCAACTGTATCCAGTCTCTTTTCTCTGGAATGCAGTTCCCTCTTCAACCCTTCAACCGAACAAAGAAACATCCCTTGATTCCAACCTTTTTACCGTTGACACTAATTACAGATTGCAAACCTTAGCGCCAGGAGATTCAATTAGCATGAGCTGCAAGGATTTTGTGCCCTCTTTTTCGTTATACTCAAATACCTCGGACGGTGTTGATAGATTCATTGAAGGAGTTTCCACTATAAGTGTTGATTTAGATCCATCAATTCAAGCTGCAATATCCTCCTCCTCTACGGGGATGGTCATATCTCAACCTTCAGGCGAAGCAACAAGCGAACCGAGTACCAACGTATTGAGTGTTGATGCTATCTACACCGTAAATGCCCTCGAGGTACCCAGTAGAGAGATTGTATTGCAACTTGTCGAGTACTTCATAAATAGAGAGGATACAAATGGAAAATTGCCTGCAGAATTAATTTCCAAACCACTCAGTATCACGGTACCTATAAGGACAAATGAGACTGTGAATCCTGATACCCAGGTTAAAGACATTCTAACAAGAGAATATTCGTTGAATGCAACGGAAAGACAAAGTCTTGACATCACTATAAGAAATCTTAGTCTGGGCGTCGGAGCATTGGATGATAATCATGCTATTTCTCTACAGCGAATAAATGCATATCAACCGGCTCCTCGTTCTGCAAGTAACTCCACCTCACCTTAAGTTTATAAAGCAAAGATTACTACAAGTGATGGAATATCCGAACAGGTGCATCGAATCCTCTACTTTTACTGATTTCACAGTCAAACTGCTCACATTTGAAAATAGGACGATTTAATTCCTGCTGAAGTATTAATCGCTTTGTTAGTGACATGATTATGTAACCATTTTAAGTGCAGCAGATCAGATAAGCAATGAGTGTGCCCGCATTTTCAACTTTCTTCTCTTTTACTAAATCTTTCAACTGGGATACGGTTATTATTTCAATGTCAGTGATTACCTCTGTGGCTTCGTATCTTGGCTTGTCGTTAGTTAGGTCAGTCGCTTTGAAAAGGTGAACCAATTGCTTTGATTTGCTTACTGAAGGGTGGTAACTATATACGTGCTCAATTACCCTTGCAACGTATCCTGTTTCTTCTAATAATTCACGCTTTGCCGTCGTCATCATATTCTCTCCAGGGTCTATATGGCCTGCGGGGAATTCAAGTAAGATCTTTTGCAGAGGATACCTGAATTGTTTAATCATGACCAAAGTATCATCATCAAGAAAAGGCACAATTATGACAACATCGGGAGATTTGTACCAGGTATACTCAATCGTATTTCCACTGTTCGATACTTGAACTTTGTCTTGGTATAGTGTTATCCATCGATTTTCATAAATTCGATTATTTTCAAGTGTCTTCCAATTAGTTGATATATTCAAGCCTGCATTCCTTTTGCTTTAACATGTTTAAATATGTCACTCGAAGTTGGTCAGTGAGGAATTCTGTCATTTACATGTTCCTAGTCTCTTGGAACGAGGATGGCATTTGATTAGATTTTACCAAGTTGTTACGCGTGCTCGACCGGGTTAATCATGAAACTTATCAGATCACTATAATCAGGTACAGTTGTGTCTACTTTAACTATCTACGGCTAGATCACATCTACATAAATCTGTTATCCGTACTTTCGAATATGCATTAATGAATCTTTTTGCATACATGTTAGCATTCTTCTCTGACCCTTTGTGCACACCCCCTCTTGATCTCAGATGGTGGTAGAACTCGTGAAGTACTACAAAAGGATTGTAAAAGATTTCAGAATTCATAGCATAAATCCTGTTTTCATTTTGAACATACACAGCATATACAGTCTTCCTTTTTCCCTTGATAGTTCCTACAACTATTTCTGGAGGACAAATTCTGTAAAGGTCGCTCAAATCTGATAACGCTTGTTCAGTGTCCTTGTTAAGAATCATTTGTACAATCCTTGCCATGCTCTTTTCGTCTAACAAAATACTTGATGGAGAAGTATCGGACATATTCTTGATATAAGATTACGTCACTATTCTAATATGCTTTTGTCTCTGAAGCGATGAGTACAGATGCTCTGGATTATTCATGCCGGATAGCCGAAGAAGATAAGGAGATGTCCTTGACCACTAAGGTTACTACTAACATGATCACCACAACAACCTCCGTTTATTGAACAAATTGTAAGTTTATACTTTGAAGGAATTGGAAGAAATGTATTCAATACAAGAAACCGATATCATGATTAGAAGGTGATGGTAAATTGAACGTAAATTGCTAACAACCTAATTGATCGCAGATATATTATCATTAACTTAACGATTTCTAGACTGAAATACAATGTTATGTCTTGTTACTATCAACATGTTCTGTAAGAAGGCTTGAGAGTCGGGACTTTTGGTGCTCTTTATTTTAGATCAGATATTACATATGAAGGAGGAAATTTTTAGATTGCTGCGGTGGATTACAAACTAGAATCCCAGCCAATTAGAATTGTAGAAAATAAATCGAGGTGCATCACCGCATCCAGCTCTATTGATGGATCTCATATAGGCACTGGGATCAGAAATAGGCAAGAAGACCCACCTTACTTTCAGCTTCAGATGTGCCCATGTATGGCTGAACAAAATTTATAGTCTCCATGTTCCCGCTGGTAATATCATGTCATGAGCAACGAGCAAGAGAGCATTAATAGCAACGAACAAGAGACTTTTATATAACATCATTTACTATGCAGGATGTGGACAAATATCTCACAATAGTGTTTGTTGCCTTCTTAGCTTCCCTTATACTCTTGACCACTTCCATTGACAAATCTTATGCACAGACTGGCATTAATGGCAGCAGTAATTCGATGGGGCCGACAATTGGGTCGACTAATGGAACTTTTGCCTCCGCATTGGATCTGTTTGTAATACCAGACAGTATTGGAGGGTATGGTGTATATGAAGAACATCCTTCTAATGCCTTTTCACCTGGAGAAGATATTGTGCTGTACGTAGAGCCAGTCGGATTTTCACATGAACCTGTAGGACCAACCTTGCCAGATAATCAAACTTTATACTTGATGAATTTTACGGCCGACATAGTAATTTCAGACACTGAGGGGAACGTCCTTGGAGGATTTCAAGATCTCCCAATACAGCAGATAGTTTCCCATCATCAAAATAAGGAAATAAATCTAGTAATTACGCTATCTCAATCTCAACCATTTCCGCCAGGCGACTATAGGCTCTTGTATACGATACATGATGAACCGTCTGGTAATACCTTTGAACTTGCAAAAGATGTGAAGATTACTTCTTAGAATGGGTGATGTACGTTACCTACCTACTTGAGTGAATAATCATGTCACCTTAAAAGGATCGTAATGGATTGGATTAGATGGAGGACGTAGACCTCCACCGTTTGCTTTATGAGTTTAGTACTATACTACTCCAACTGTCATATTGAAGTGTGCCAGAAGTTCATTTGGTCCTCTGACGTAACTTTATACTTATAAAGAAAGGAAATTAGAGGCTTTCATACTACTATACCAACTAAATATCTCTTTTACAGCAAAATCACTCAGATTGCTCATTTAACAATAAAAAGTAAGAATATTGCTGAATATTGTCATATAGAAGAATTCAATATATAAATAACATAACTTTGCGCTCCTAATAATGCAAGCAATAGCGATAATGCTTGCGTTGATCTTAGTGACAGGTTCGGCGTATAGCATGTTTATGTTAGGTGGTGAAGCAAAGGCACAACAACAACAACCAAAACACGAAATAGGACAGCCAGACTATCTGAAGCAGTTTAACACCGGCATAACGAACAATTTGACGAACGGAACAACAGTCAGAAATTTCACACTGTTAACAGAAGAGACGCATCAAGTTCCCATTAGTACCAGGGAACAACTCGATGGACCAGATAGTTTTTCCTGGTTGGACGTATAACGGTACAATACCAGGACCCACGATGAGAATGACGGAAGGTGATCATGTTTTCATTACTGTGATTAACAGTCCAGAGTCAAAGCATTCCCACTCACTGCATATGCACTCACTACATTCACCATCAATGGATGGTACATTTGGAGCATCAGGAGATATCCCACCAGGTGAAAGATTCACGTATCAGTTTGTGGCTGGGCCTGTAGGACTATACCCATATCATTGCCATGTGGCTCCCATATTGGATCACATAAACCGTGGTTTATACGGTGCCATGATTATTGATCCCAAGGAGCCTAGACCAGCAGCTAATGAAATGATGATGATGATGAATTCCTATGACTTGGATCTGAATGAAGATATGTCACCAACGTTTAGGGTGCCAACTGCTGCTGAGGCTAACCAAATTATGTATCCAGATGAGGACTTGACACCAGAAGAGCAGGAAGAGGTAAGGCCTAAATTAGAAGTGGACAGGGGTAACGAGATTTACACGATTAATGGTAAGGCAAACCAGTACATGAATGACCCCATAGAACTTGTGAAGGGAGAACCAGTTAGAATTTACCTATTGTCAATGACTGAGTTTGACCCAGTGAATTCATTCCACCTACATTCAGGGATGTTTAACTTCACAGCATCAGGAACAATGACCACACCTCCAACGCTGACAGACGTTGTAACACTAGCACAAGGAGATAGAGGAATTATAGAGTTTACGCCACAGCAAACAGGCCACATGATGATACATGCCCACGTTAATGAATTCACTGATTTAGGCTGGATGGGAGCGTTTGATGTAAAATCATCATAATTAGCGCTGCCTTTTTTCAAATGGTCTCACAAGAAGGACATTCGAGAATGGGGAAATCCAAGCATCAAGAATGAGAAGTAGAAAAATTAAGGTCTCACGGTAAAACCGCTCAGAAATTGAGGTCCAAAAAAAGCGATTAAAGTCCCCACATTCGTTTTGTTGTATCAGCAGACTGATGTTACTCAAAAGCTAGACCAGTAACAAAGTACAAGTTTTTTTTGTACTTGTATGCAAAGTATGCCAATAAGTTAACGACTTCCTCACGATTTTTTAGTGTGTTTTCAATCACTTAAACGGTTCTCAATCTCTATTTTAGATAATTCAGCCAAAGGAGCTACATACTCGTAGACAATTTGATCGCTCCTTGTTTTCCTAGTTATACCTCTTATTTCATTGACTTCTATCCGCGTTTTAATCCGCTGAAATCGCAACATAGCCTGACCAATCACAATTTTGAACCTCAAATTTCCAGATTGGAAATCCTCTTTTTCTAAGGTCCAGTGTTCAGATTCTTGAGTATTTTCGTCAATTTTTTGATTTTGATTCACAAAATGCGCCACCATTCTTTCGGATCTATCATCGTATTCGATCAAAAGTATCCTTTTATCCCTATTAAATTCCAGAAGTATCCTGTCAGCCATGAAACTTTCGTCACCGGAGTACTGAATTTCTATCCTAGGGTTCGTTTGGGTCTCATCATTTTTGGTCATTATTGAATGGCTTCCAGCCATCTAAAGAATGATTGGCCTATTAAAAAAAGCTATTCAGGAAAGGCATTAAGTAAAGCTTGAGCATTCATCAACAAATTCACAACCTCATGGCTATGTTAAGGACAAAGGGGGCTGAATAAAAGGAATGCTTCCAAAGTTTCGTTAATACATTGGCCTATTATGAGTTCGAAATGGGACGAAAGTGCATGACAAAAATGGCTCTCATGAATTGGATAGGCCCCTTTCCCCCTCTTCTAGTCCAATTTGTTACTCTGAAAGTATTTATTCTTGTATATTAACGGATATCCTTAACTGAAAGTAAATCGAAAGGCCACCATGGTACAAGACAAGCAAACACGAAGTAATGGCGAAATTTCATATAGTTTAAGCAACACGCAGGCAAAACGAAAAGCTCTCAAGGACATAATTGTTATTGGAGGGATAGTATTGTTGACATGGTACTTCACAGCTTATGTTCTTTCACCAATGATTCCTCCTTGGGCCATGACATACATAAGAATTGCAGAGATTTTGATTATAGGTTACTTCTTTGTGGAAATAGTAAGCAATTTGGTATTCCGGCTGACTTCCACTTATTTTGGAGAGACTGCACATTCTATCAAAATTTTCATGAGAATTGCTATTGCAATCGTAATCGCTGCAATTATAATTTCATACCTTAGTAAAGACCCATTTGTAGCAGCTTCCATAACTACAATCACAGGGTTGGTGATAGGATTTGCCTCGCAATCGCTTATCGGAAACCTCATAGCTGGTTTGTATTTGGCCAGCACAAGACCATTCAAAGTTGGAGACAACATAACGGTATTTGGAAACACTGGCCTGATTTATGAAATAGGCCTCCTATACAGCAGACTCTTGTCAGATACAGGCGACATAATCATTGCATCCAATAATTCACTCGTGTCGGCCACGATTAAAATTCACAAGAAAGAAATTTGAATGGTATATTCTCATTAATAGCCGGTGGGGAATTGAAATAGAATTTTGAGGAACTTCAAACTAGTAATAATAATAACTTACAGGTGGAACTCTAGATTTATTAAACGATATCGTGATCCAAGTGCAGTGACTAACTTCATAAATTTATGATCAATGGTAACCAAAGCGCCAGTCCGATAGCGGTGGTAGTGAAACTTTCTTTTAGAACTATAGAAGAATCTTATATTAGCGAAGTCTGCGAGATAGTTCTCTTAACAGTGAGGTACTATGAAGTGGACCTGTATCTACTTCAATAAGGTAATGGACGAAAAGAGAATTCATAGAATTCAATCTACACAAATTCCTGGGACCGCTACTTTCTTGAATAGATGAGGAGATGCTACTGTGCTTGCTGGAAACGCAGACATTCTGTCATTTGGGTTCATGACATTATTAACTGCCCTTTTGAAGTGCGCGGCAGATTCCCAAACTGCGTAGTTAACAAAGGTGCCGCTCCCGCCAATACCCTTGTGTAACTGTGTCGAAATAAATCCTGGTTGTTGCTTAAATTTCTCATTATCGGCAGCATACCCCTTGAGAAACTGATCAAATTCTTCAGGGTCTACACTGAATTTATTTATCAATATAACTGGACCAACGTCTTCTTCCATTTGTGTGAAGATTCCAACTCGTTCATCCATCTCAACTAACTTTGCCATGTCGAACCATGAATTGAAAACAAAATATTTCAACCTTTCATCTTCATTGATGCCAGACCGGCAACGGCATCAGAAATAATCAACAAATCTAGATGCTAATCCGATACATACACACATCCATCATTTTTTTGAAATTTAATAAACAGGCTATATATACGTATCTATCTAACAGATACACACTTTTATATAAGATAGTTCTACCATATATTGAACAGCAACCATGGGTTTCACGGTGAAGCACTGTGCCAATCTGTTTACACGGGTGTTACACATTGACCGGCAATCCTAGATGGGCTTGTGTTATGTGTGTAATGTATTCCTCGTAAGTACAGCGTAAAGCGCCACATCAACAATTTGCATGATGGCTTAGCAAATATCGTCTCATTCATTGATTATATTGCTGGGAGACGGCAGGGAGTCTATTTCCTAACCCAATTCCAAGCTACTTGATGAAACAAAGCCAGACTGCTGCTTCGACCACACGACCAGCAGATATTATGAAAGATGAAACTTTCAGAGCCGCTGTACGAAAGTGGTTAGGAAATTTGTAATTAGGCCAATCTCTAAGGTATGCAAGTCTTATGACTATATTCGTGTAACTATAGTAGCATAATATCTATGTGACACAGATAACCAATTCTGTATTCCAAGTATTTAATGTATAGTCACTTTGATTATTGGTTCGATAGTGCAAATGCGTACTTAGCGCTTGAGCAAAGTTTCAGGCTTAATCTAATTTGCATGTCAGTATCTAAGTAAGTCCATCTGATCATTGATCTCGTACTATTAAAAATACAGTAGATGAGCATATTCAAATGAGGTTTTGGCTGCCATATTCAGTACCGATCCAAATATTTTTGATTTACTTACTCGAAATGATGTAGACGTCTTCATCATATCAGGGAGCGCCTGAGAACCTAATTTATTCGGGGGAAAATCTATCGAATTTCTGGCTTGACGCCACTAGGTAATATTTGATTCATTGATTGTCAGCTTAAAGCAATCTGCTTATTACAGAATAGAAGTGGTATTGTATTAGTTCGTTAGTCGGTACCTGGAGATTATTCACAATCTTTTGAATTTGATTAGTATTAATACGAATATTCTGCAAGGTATAAAGCAAATAGACGCATGCATTCGTATTGAACATGAAGGGAAGGCGGTATTACGGCTGTCATGATACTATAACAACACTGTAGTTCCATTCTTAATGCCTTCCCTTCATATTTTGCAAAAAGGAATATCGAGCAACTACTGGACTAGATTTGGTCCTTCATAATTCATCTATAAATTGTACTAGCAGTCAGTTCGATTCAATAATTTAACATAATGGTGAAGATTAAATGAACCCATTATTAGGTTCAGTACCAATGAATACATCCATATATATAATACAGATACTACAGATATTTCGATTTCGGAATGGAACTAGAAAGGAAACGACGTATTCTATCCAAAGCAGGAAGCGGGCTAGCATTGCTAACTTTGTTGACTTTGAGTAGTATGACGATGGGCGTTATGTCGGTAGCAGCACAGCAACAACAGCAAGATGGAATGACTACAGGAGCCGATGCATCGTCATTCGCTTCACTGTCAGAGCAACAGGCGGTAGCTTCACAGACCCAAGCAGCATCAACAAACGCAGCATGTGGACAAGTGGTAAGCGGAGTAGTAAATCTAACTGCAAATCTTAACTGCAGTGGAGATGGTATCATAGTAGGTGGTCCAAACACAGTAATTAACATGAATGGATTCTCAATCACAGGACCTGGACAGGACAGACTCTAAAGTTGGGATTATGGTACCAAATGTTGATAATGTAGTAGTAAATGGACCTGGTTCACTCAGCAACTTCCAAGCAGGAGTACTTCTTACTGGAGCAAATGGATTTACGATTAATTCTGTCATACTATCTAACAACCAGATAGGTACATTTATGACAGGAGCTGAAAATGCACAAGTAAAACAAAACATCATACAGGGTAATAGTATAGGTGTAGCATCTCACTCAAGTACAGGTGGTGCTATAGACTCAAACCTTATGAATGGCAACTTGCTAGCAGGAATAACATTTGTCAACACACAACAGTCCAGTGTAGGAATGAACAATGTAGTTGGAAGTCAGAATGGAGTATTTCTAGATGGACAGAGCAAACAGAATACAATATCAGCAAATAACGTACTTGAGAATGTAATTGACCTTAACAATGCAAACGGACTACCAACAAACATCAACGCAAATCAATATGTGGACAACAGCTGTCAGACAAGTAATCCAAGTGGTCTGTGTATAGGAAGGTAGTAAAGTACAGGAGAATAAAGAACCTCCGCTTCACTAATTTTTTATCAACCAGATAAGAGCTAATATTGAAAAGGGTAATGACGGAAGAGAATCTGGAGCCAATCCTCATTAGGTTGAAATAGTTTATTTAGAGCCAATGTGAAAATAATGTAAAGGAGAGCTGTGAGTTAAACTAGCCTTCTGTGTTTAGTTTGTTTAATTGTTCCGCTTGTTAGTTATCCAGACCTAATACTGATGTCCAGAAACACTAGCTGATCCAATTACGTAATATGGATTCGGTTTTGCTACTGATATGATTTAACCGTCATTCCTATAACGGAAACAATTGACTGTTCACAAGAAACTCTCATCCAATAATGTAGTGAATAGTGATATGCTAGTATCATTAAAAGAGGGAGTACTACAAATAATGAGAGTTAAGTAACTATATAACCTTAGATAAACCATTAGCGGTATTAAATTTGATCGGCAGATGCATATCTTTTCCCAAAGCCGTAAACCCTAATTACACAAGATCTTAGGAGCCTCAACTACGACGCCATATTTTTTATCAACAAGTCGGGCTAGCTTTTGAGGGAAGTTTTGTTTATACCGTGTATTCAAGCCATACATACTAGGTAATCCATTTAGCATCATTTCGAAGCTGCCAACAATAATCAGTTTTTCCTTCGAACGAGAAATTGCTACGTTCAGATCTTGTAGTGAACCAAGCGCGCCGACCAATCTTTCTGGATTATTTCTGACTAAGGAGAAAATTACGATATCTGCTTGTGTTCCCAATGCACCCGTCGTTGTCAAGACTCTGGTCTCAATGTCTAGATGCTGAAGATATTTTGATATCGTACGCCTTTGTTCTGTATATCTTGTTACTAATGAAATCGACTTTGAGGGAGCTACCCTTTTAAGTTCACAACAGAGCCGAACACAGGCTTTTGCTTCTACTTCATTATACCATGAACTGGGACCTCCCATTTGTTCGTTGCCATTCAGATTTACCCAGGTAGTAACTTCCTCTGGATTAAGAATCTGCTTAAAGTTCTCATCAATAGGATACTTCGCTCCAAACCTCCGACTTGCAATTTCAGGAGCCGAATTTAACCCACCATAATCAGCAAACTCATCAACCAACATTGCCAGCCTATCCGGTAGCCGATGGGTAGTAAAGAGTGTGTCATACTTGGCACACTTAAGTACCCATTCCATAGCACTAAGATCATAATCCGCTAACCCTATAGGTCTTGATTGCTTAGGATCACCCACAACCGTAGCTACGATTCCACACTTTGATGCAAGTTCGATTATATTATTGGTTTCATAGGAAATGTTCCCTTTCATCAGATGAATACCTAACTGATTGATTCCGAGAGCAAAAGGTGACAAAAGATGCTCCAGCCTTTCAATACCAGCTTCATCAATAATCATATTATCAAATTTTATCGAAGCGGATAACCGTTTGAGAGATTGTGTAGTGCAGATCACGATTTTCTTCAGCTCTGACGAATTCAATATTATTGCTAAAAGGTATAGGGAGTCTAGGATCAGCTCCAGGCGCGTAGCCGCATCTAACACATAGGAATTTTGATCCTTCAGGGCCTAAAACCATACTCAACTCTCTAGTAAACTCGTTGGCAGCCGAATTGGTAAAGGCTACTAAGAGCACATTTTTAGCATATCCTTCGCAGATCATCTTGACTGCAAGAAAACTACCCGTAGTTGTTTTTCCACATCCTGCCGGTCCGATCACACCAGCCACCCCTCCTGATTTGACCCGCCAGTTCAATATTCTAGATTGATCTGGATTGAGTTTTATCGTCATACTAAAAGCTCAGCTGGAATAAACATATCAGCAGCTAATTTGTGAAACTGATGGATAGGTCGTAGCATACTTCGAGTAAGATTAAGCTCATCCCTAAGTAAGATGATCGGTAAATGAAAGAGTTGTCTCTTAGCCCTTCGTACAGCAATCTTAGATCTAAAGCTAAGAGTAATTTTATTATTTCTGACGTCCATTACACTAGCCTGTTCACTGATACAAGAGAGAATTGACTTGCCTGGTTCCATACCTATTATCCTTACAATCCTACGTGGCTCAAGCGGAATGTTATCGTCAGCTCTGGAAAATATAACTTTTTCATCAATATCAAAATCATAAGAGTATCCCCGGCAGAGTATGCCGATTTTTTCCAGCCTACGCAGGGCTTCTCCCTCTCCATGTTTGCTTATCAGCGCAGAAACCACATGTTTGTGTAAGTGGGTTTCTGCTCTCTCCTTCAGGATGGCGTAGCGTTTAGCAAAAAATTGCTTTGTCATCTTTTCATACTGAGCTGGTAATTTGCCTTCGTACGCTAGTCTAGCATCACGCTGGTAGAAAACACATTCTTTGCTTCCCTCTAAGCCTTTATCGCAGATGGGACAGAATTTTGGTCTCTGAACGCGAACCCTTTCCCCACAAAGGACCATGTGAGCAAATTGTCTATTAGTCTTAATTCTATCTACCTCCTTTCTGGTTGTTTCTGTCTTAGGGAAGTACACTCCACCGTTGTGTACTATGCATGAAAAATTGTGTCCCGTCCAATCATCTTCGTTGCGTCGGTATCTAAAATTTGCAAGCAGAGTGTTGGCAATGAGTTGCCATTTCTCTCGGCCACTAATGGCATTGCTAAGATTGTAACTCTTCCAGTCTAGCAAACCATATCCACTAGGATACTCTAAAAGTGCGTCGATCCTACCTTCGTGATGGTCCTTGATATTTGTAATTGTAACTTCGGTTAGGACTCTTGACGGTCTTTCATGCTTCTTCATCAATCTCCTGGTCATTCCCATGATAAGACCATTATAGATATCTTTGACTTGGAGTTCAAAATCGTCTTGGACAAATCTATTTTCTCGGTACACGCCGTCTAAGGTATCTTTAATTATAGTGTTTATTATTTCGGAAGATTCATTTACTATTCTTTTGGCAATTTGTTCATAATTCTCTAATCCTCTATGCCAATTTTCAAGAATTGGGCCGCTCATGCACAAGCTCATTATGTCATGAACAGAATTGGCGACCAAGTAGTCCTTATCACTTCTAGTTGCTCCGAATGGGTAATCAAGTTTGAAAAGATTTTGGCAGACACATGCTGTGGCAATTTCTGAGGACTGTACGAGATGGGTCTGGGATTTTCGCAAATAGTCATATGTTTTTCTGACATCAATAATATCACTATTCGAGTTTATATTTTCCCCCTCCCCTCTAAATTCATTAATTTTGCAGACGGTCGGTGCTTGCGTATGCCAGGAGACGATCGTCCATCTATAGATGCATCAGATGTCAATATTTAAGCTGAAGATACCGTGATCGGGAGGGGGAGAGGGGTATGCTCTTGAGTAGATTAAACAAAGTAGACATTAAGAGGAATCAATTCAGCGCATTTGCTCATACGCAGTGCAGGCAAAGGAACTGTCATAAAGTAAACTAGGAGCTTCTATTGAATTGTCCTCGAATTCGATATGAGCAATAGATTCAGATAATATTACTACTGTATATGATGCAATGCTCTGAAAACTAATTGTAAATATACATGATGAAGCTAAAGGTTTTTGAAGCGATGGAAATAAAATTGGAATTAACATCTAACTCTAAAGATATTACTGAAATCTTTGATGTCTCTCTGTAGGTAAAGCAACGGAATTAGGACTCGAAATGAAGGAGTCTGAAATACGATATAGAGGCAATAGTGAAATTAATGAGCCAACCCACATCTATCTCAAATAAGAGATCCTGAGTAAATGAAGTTTAGAAGAGATGCCCAATATCTAAATAGATCCTGTTTGGTCATGATATCCTTCTATCTGGATGGTCGCATGGGCTATTCTAAAATTCTTCTCAAGTAATGAATTTATTTCTTGAAGTACTTCCAAGGACTTACTTGGATCTATCACTACCACATGAGCGGATAATGCATTCAGACCTGAGGTAATAGTCCAGATGTGCAACTCAAAGATACCAGTTACACCCTTAATCTTAAGGATTGCATTCTTGACTTCTTCGTGTGATACGTTGGCAGGAACACCTTCCATGAGAATATGAAGCGATTTGTTAAGTAGCCTCCAAGTCCTGGGAAAGATGAACAAAGCAAGCACGATGCTTACGATGGGATCAGCCAAATAAAAGCCGGTTAAGTATATGACAATGCCCGCAATAATTATACCAACTGATCCGAGCGTATCGCTAAGGACCTCAAGATATGCTCCCTGCATATTTAAGTCGGCATCTTTTTCGTTTCCAGAATGATCCCGATCTCCCAATGTATGCTCATCTCTTTTGACTGAATTGAGAGGGATATTGTGTGAGTGACTCTTGAGAAGCACTATTCCTACGACATTCACGACAAGTCCGATGCCCCCTACTATTAGCATCGGAAGAACATCGATATGGCGAGGTTCTATAATGCGCCAATACGCTTCATAGAGAATATAAAGAGAAATCAATATCAATATGACGCCATTGGCTAGCGCGGCAAGTATCTCCAATCTGTAAAATCCGAATGTTCTTTGGGGGGTGGGAGGCTTGCGGGTGTAAGAAATTGCAAAGAGAGCCAGTGCCAGCCCCCCGACATCTGCTACCATATGACCGGCATCAGCAAGTAACGCTAAGCTACCTGCTAATATTCCAGAAACCACCTCCACGGCCAGAAATCCAGCAACTAGATAGAATACAATCCTGAGTTTCCTTATGCGTTGCTTTGTTATTTCATCTCTAGTTATAGACAATTATTCTTGCTTCAGTCAGCTTACAGTCTATTGTCGCCTATTATATTGATATTCTCTGTATGTATGTATTGTAAGTCTTCAAAAATTCGAACGTCAATAAAGCAATAGTTTTGGAGGCATGGGAGGAACAGGAGATTGGAGCTGTTTTTAGTATATCGGTTACAAGTCCATACGAATGTTAGATAATTGAGAAAGCATAATGAATAGCCTTGGACCAATTTACTAATATACGGTAACGGGTATATTCATGGTGAGGCACCTATTCGAAGCCCGTTTCTCTTCTTATCCTTTGGTCTCCATTAACGTGAGTTAAAACCAGCCACTGAAAATGTTTTCATTTTAACATTGGTCACGGATTAGACAGTCATCGCGGCCGCTCGCAAAGTTGATAACTTAAATACTACTTGTGGCATTTAGAAGATCATCATTGAAAAATAATAATAATCTCAGCCTAGTTGGGGTACTGGCGGCGGTATTCCTTTTCGCGACAACCGCTGTGCCGCAAGGGGTCTGGATCTCTTCTGATCCTGTAAACGCCCAAATGGATAGCGGTAACCAGACAGCGGTTATAGACCAGTTAGTCTCAAACTTAAGTCAGGCAAAGGAAGCAGTCGGAAATGGAAACTCTACGGCGGTAACTATGCAATTGACCGCTATAATAGGAGAGCTTTCGGATATACTTGGCAAAGTGACAACTGATGAAAACGGCGAGAACTTGGATGAACATACGCACGTGTTCGTGCACAAAGGACATACGCATACTGTAACACATAATCATCCTCATCATGCTGACCATCATCACCACGACGACTGGACTGATCGGCATCACATATTCAACCCGAGAGATTGCAAACCAGGATTTATGTGTTAATCACCCCTACTTTCTTTATTTAATACTAAAGTTCTAAAACATAGTAAGCATTTAGTTCAAATCGTGGTTCAATTAAATCTAGGTCATATTTCTCAACGTTAAGCCAAGGACCTAATTCAGCTTTCACTCGCTTTGCTTACTCGAGCTGTTTGCTATCCAATAGTAATGGCTGCTTTGGAATCAAAAGTCATTTCTCCATCCCCAATTAGAGTAGCTTCATAATCTCAGCTCCCAAAAGCGAACGGACTTCGAACAAGTTAATATGAAACATGATGTGATCTGAATAGGAGATACAACTTTTATTAGGTGTGATACAGCTGATTTTTAACCCTGTCAAAGCACGTAACCTTTCTCAGGCTATTATTGTAGATTTCTCGATCATCGGGATCATGACGTGTTCCATGTGTTTTCATAAATCTTAATCATTAGAATGATGATATAATGGTATAATTGATAACAGAAAGAAAAAGAGGGGATACTAAAAGTCATTATGACGACCAAACAGTAGAAAATCTAAAGAATCACTATGTGGTGAAAGAAAATCAAACAAAATATTTAGAGTCGTGAAGGTGCAAATTTAGTTGTAAACTAAATTGTAGAGGTTAATAATAGTGGTGATAGCCACAATTTCAATGATAACCAAATTCAAGTTATCCACATTGTTATATAGGAATATTTTCATTGATTGATGGCCCAGTATTGAGTACTTGTGCAGTACCCTCAAAAAATTTCTCACTCAAATTTGCAATTTCAAGAATTATCTCCTCCCTAAATGGAGGTCCAATTATTTGTGCTCCTACCGGCATATTCTCCTTGGTTAAACCAATTGGAATGCTAATTGCAGGTAGACCAGTACTATTAAATACTACTGTATTTTGCAATAGGGCTTGGCGAGTTTCTACAACAACTCTATTTCTTACACTAACTACACTATCCCTGATTCTTGGGGCAGCTACAATGGTCGTAGGAGCGACAATGGCATCAATCTTTCGATTTGATAATATGGCTAGTATTTCGTTCCTTATCTCATTTACCGCTCTGAGAGATTGAATATAATCGACTGCAGAAATACGTTTTCCTTGGACCAACATCTCTTTCACTTCGGGGCTATAATCATCCGCTCTCGTATTAAGCCATTTCAAGTGAACATTTGTAGCCTCTGAAAGTCTGATATTTCTCCATGAGTTATAGTATTTTTCTGTATTCTGCAAATTAAGGTCATCTATAACTAAGGTTTTTATGGACCGTAAGAACTCAACGAAGCTACAAAATAAATCTGCTATTTCAGGATGCATGTTATCACAGAAATACTTCTTTAGAACTGCAATTCGTAACCTCTTATTACAGGATTCTTCTATGATTCTTGTGTAGGAAGGGACACTTCTGTTTGCCGAAGAGCCATTTGATGTATCCCAGCCTGCCACACACTCCATCACTGCAGCCGCGTCCCATACACTTCTTGTGATGCAACCAACATGGTCCAGAGTAGGGGCCAGTGGAAAAATATTGTACATGCTGATCCTACCGAACGTAGGCTTCAGTCCTACAGCGCCACATAGTGAAGCAGGAACTCGAACTGACCCTCCTGTGTCAGTTCCTAATGAAAGCAAAACCATTCCTGTTGAGACAGCAACAGCAGATCCCCCACTGGAGCCTCCAGATAATCTAGATGTATCCCATGGATTTTTAGAGGTTCCGTAAAATGGATTTATGCCAGTTATTCCAGATGCAAATTCATTCAAATTATTCGTACCGATGAGGATTCCCCCGGCTCTTTTCATTCGTTGCACAACAGTAGCAGTCGACTTGGGAACGCAATTAGTAAGTATTTTCGAGCCTGCGGTACATCTAATACCTCTTACATACATGATGTCCTTAATAGAAAATGGGATTCCGTGCAAAGGGCCACGGTAATTTCCGAGACGAATTTCATTCTCGGCAATTTGAGCCTGCTTGTACAATTTGTCTTCTCTTATTATGGTAATAAATGCATTAAGGATAGGATTCAATTTTTTGATCCTGTCGAGCGATACTTCAATTAATTCAGTTGGCGATATCTGCCCCGCCTTTATTCTCTCTGACAGAAGCTTTATCGAAAATATTGGTGACGCTGAACCATTGCTAACCACAAAACTAATTCCCATGTGATACCTCTTAAGGAGTTTTATATTTCTGAACTAAGATCTGGGGCTATGGATTTGAGAGGTAACGTGAAACAAAATGTAGGACCCTGTTTATTCGTGTTATTGTAGGCCCATATTCTGCCACCGTGTGCCTCAACAAGGCTTTTTGATACATATAGACCAAGCCCGGTTCCACCATCAGACGAAGTAACAAATTTAGCAAATAGGTTTTCATTGATGCTCTTATCAATGCAAATACCTCCATCATTTACCATTATGACAATTTGCTCTGAAGTATCATCTTTCTTAATAGAAACTTCAATCGGGAGAACAGTTTCGTTGTCTCGAGTAATTCGTTGATTTGAAGAATTCAAGGCATTATTTAAAAGGTTTGACAAGACTTTAATGATCCTGTTCTTACCAACACTTCTATCAATAAGGGGCCTATTCTCTTTTTCTCTATAGCTGTTTGATATTCTGTTACTAGCGATGACCTATCATTAGTAATTATATGTTGATCTCCATCATTCTAAAGTGTTCCATTGTAATATGATACATTAGCATTTCACTTTTAGCTGGTCTGCCTGGTGTATGGAGCATGAGGTCATAATCCTTGTTGAAAAGGATAGTGCGAAGGTATTTTATCAGCTTGAAGGGGCCCAAAGATTAATGCGATCTCGTCATGAGCGCTGATACTGATGTTTCTGAAGTCAGTACTTATTGGTACCTTTTTGCCATCTACGTACGTGCTCAACGCGCTATTTGTATCATTGAGGTTGTTGTGATCGAATATCTGAGTGTTGTTGAAGGTCTGGTTCCAGATATCAATAAAGTTTCCGACTGTGAATTCCCTCTCAATGGGAGATTCAATATGAATAACTCCACTATTGTCGTGAGTGTGTAGCCAGTACAGACATCGTCCTTCGGGGTCAATCCCGATTTGTGAAGGTACTGTGAATGGTTTACCATCGACAAAGATGTCAAGATGCGCGTGAATGTGAAACTTGGTAAATTCCATAGTATCACATCGTATACCATCAATCGTAGTCATATTCGGTGTTGATGAAAATACATCTTCTCTGCCTGAGAGAGAGATATCCAGAGTTAAGGTAGCTATCGTGAGCGAAGCACCAATATAGATTACCCGAAATAGGGTAAACGACAATCCATGTCGGCCAGAACTTATTGGCATGCCACGGTGCCTCTCTTATACATTTTTTTTACAATCATTGTCAACCGAACTGACATGATCAAATAAATAGATTGGGGACCAGGCAAATATCATGTCATGTAATACTAATTCTCAGTCTGAGATGTTACCTGAATCCAATTGTAAGAGAAGGGATCCAGTAGTTTTACTTACGAAACGACCGAATAATCTAAATCATCTTTGCGGACTACAATACCCTCTTCTCAGAAAGTGCTCGCCAAAATCGTCTACGCAAGGCCCTAAATACTTCTAACGTATAACAAGAACTTTTCTGATTTAGATATATCAAATCTTGCAAGCACATCTGTAATTTCAGAAAAATCAGTTTTTTCATCATGCATTTGATTCGGCATAAATAACTGAATTCTATCAAACTTACCTGATGAGATGACCCGATTCACTGTAAAAAGCAACAAATCCTCTAGGTAGGTCGAGGTTGGAGCATCAAGATAAACTATTTGAAAAGATGCATCATCATCATCGTTATACCCTGAATCATCTTTTTCACTAGAAATCTGTCTTAGTCCCTCATCTCCACTTTGCAATCGTTCAGCACGATATTTTTCACGAACATGATTATTTGTAATTGCTAATGCTCTAATTCCCCAAATACCTTTGGTTCTAACAATTATTATTTTCTTGTTGGTTATCAGTTCTGAGATTATAGAGTTTTCCAATTTCAATTCATACCATTTCCAGGATTGAACATATCTTCGACCGCTAGAAATGAAGGTTTTTGATTTTGACAGAAAGGTGATAATTTCCCCGATATCACTTACAGATGCGAACGAGACAACCATATTTCTGCGACGTGTGTTAGCATCATCATCATTAGAAACTTTACCTTGATTATTTTCAAAGATGTTCTTCCTAATTCTTAAACTCGCTATGTTTGTCCGATTGCCATTTTCCTTGTGTCCTGTGTAATATATCCATTTAGCTCTCTTTTGGAATTCATTCTTCTCTAACATTTGCCTTGACGCAATGTTCGTTTCAGCCGTTATGGCGGCTGCCTCTCTGATGTTATTATCCATCTCCCTTCCATATTCTATCATTCTATCTATGAGTTCAGAAGCAATCCCCATACGTCGATATTTAGAATTAATTCTAATTCCCTCAACCCATACCAGTTTCCTATTTGGACAAACATAGGCATGTGATACCCCTACAATTTGACTTGTTTTAGAATAAGTGCTTTTGTCATCAAGCGCAGGCGCAACCTTGACCACGTCTGCGTCGTCAAGATCAGCAAGGTTGGATATTATTTCGGCTACCATCAAGACGCCATTGAGATCGGAATACCAAGTATCCCACACCTCATGAATGTAGTCTCCCCACCGAAACGTATTTTTACAGAATTCTAAAACTTTCGATTTGTCCGATTTAATTGCTTTTCTTACTTTAATCTCAATGCTTAAAATATCTTAGATTATGCAATTTCATTGTTTCCATCTCGTCACTGTTGTAAATTGGTTGATGTTGAAATAAATTTATCAAGTAGGATATTGTTATGCATCACCTATCCTCTTGGATGATTATTTTAGTTAATTCTTAATTGATTTGGCAAATATCTCTTTGCACAAATGAATTCATCGAAAATAGTAGCAGAAAGTGGACTGACGTAGGGTTAGTTACGCCTTAATAAATTGTCTTAGCTTTTCGTTCTTGACCAGAACATCCATTATCTTGCTACGTTCAGATTCCGGAATACCGGATGAATCAAGAACATCTAATGCTCTTAACTTCCAGTATTCTTCTGATATAACTTGCAACAATACTAGGTGCCAATCAAAAACTACCTTCCCGAAGGAAGTGAGATGATACTTTCCGTTTGCCTTGCTAATCAGATTATAAATTATCAATGCGTGAAGTCTGGAATAGAATTGTTTTCGCGTTAGTTGCAAACTGTCAATTGAAATAGATTGACCTTCTTTAATCACAGATAGCATTTCCCTACACTTATCGTCTGAAATACAATTCAGGATTTGGGATTCTGTTAACAAGTATGCTCTAAATAGGCAAATCTGGCCTTATTAATCTTTTGAAGGATCAATGTCCATTATTGCTCTTGGTTAGGAGCTGAAAAGGAATCCAGATATCTGAAAGGGAAGTTAGAAGGGAAACCTGCGAGCTTGTATGACGAAACAGGAATTGCATTCCAAATTCTAAGGTTGTCGTTAATTCTCTTGCTCTTATTCAGTCATTGGGGCCCACACAGATCCAGTATTTGTTCTCTCTAAAATTACCTATCATTCAAAGTACCTTATAGGACAAACCTGAACATTGGACATGAGAATCCCATTAATTGCCATTCCAATAACTTTGAAAGGGGACTTATCAGTAATGTGAATGTTTACAGTTCTTTGCTGGTTGCTTTCGTTTATATTGACCCTGATCGAGCCTTCGAATAAGGACACCTCCAATCCACGAGTGCACTATCCAAGTGGGCGTCAGTCAGGAACAAAACAAACTTAAGGGCAAGGGCGAAGCCTATAGATTGTTTGTGACGTGTCCTCCGGTTCACATAATATTTTGTATCGGGACAGGATCTATATTATTAAAGATATTATTCTGAAACTTGTAGAGTACGGTGAACTGAATCAAACTGCATTGGTAAGCTTCTGCGGATTGAATATGACCAAGCATAAGCCTCTTATCGATAATTTGGAAACAAAGCAATTAATCAGTAGAAATCAGATTCTGGTCGGTAAGCGAGTGATAACCATCTATAAACCAACACAAAAGGGGCTTGAATTTTGCAATAGTATACTGGAGCCATATGAGATCATGTTTCCGCGCGTCGTTCAAACCATTTCCAAGATTGAACAGATCTTCGACCGCTAGAAATGAAGGTTTTTGATTTTGACAGAAAGGTGATAATTTCCCCGATATCGCTCACAAATGCGAACGAGACAACCATATTTCTGCGACATGTGTTAGCATCATCATCAGTGTCGTCAGGCACTGGATAAGGATATGTATTAGATTTATCAAGCCGCCTGTAAATGACATATTATTGGCATAGTGAGGCATATGATTCAAATTCAAACTATAGCATTCGGAAGCGAATATTCCTGTAACGTAAACAAAAACCTAATTGCTCACCTGGATCAGACTGAAGGTACTGGCGGCTCGTAATAGAGATAAAGATCCTCTGCAAATGCTTTCTGTAGAAATCTGTGAGCATTTTCGGTAACCTTGGTTAATTCGGTTATATCACTGTCAGGTGCTCTGTGCAATGATATTCCTCAGACTACTCTCTTCGTTCTTCGTTCGGCTTTTCCCCTAATATTGTCATTCCCCTTGATCGGGCTCTATTATTTGCGTTACTGTCATTAGTACCAATGATATTGGTCCTGTTATCAACAACTCGACGGCCTCCGTGCATACTAAATGAGGAGTCTTCCTCACGGGCACCACATGCTTCGACACCGCCACTGAATCCACGTAGAATTCCACCGCAGTTCGCAGACAGCAATCGCAACCGCCCACCTACAACTTGTAACTGGTAACTCCATGAGCATCATTCTCTGCTGCATACTATCTGTGGTGGCATATGAGACATGTAATCCATGAATGACCAACTCAAAGACTATTCTGTTTACCTCTTGGAATGGTACTCTCTATGGAAATTAAAGACTAAGCTTATGCTTCTCTACCTATCTTTTTAACGTGGCGAATAAACTCTACCTGGGTTTTAATATATCATCAGCTCAGCAATGGGCAGGAACACATAGAATGTACACGTCGAAACCGTAAAACGTGTCTATCTGCTTAATACCGGAGACCATTGCGACGATTGGTGATGAGGTTGCTTGTGCTTGACGACTCATTGTCTTTGAGTGCATAGATTACGCAACTTGTACTACAAGATCTTGTGTAAAGTCCGCAGATATAGACTATCCATTGTGAATTTGCCTTCATAGATCACTGAAATTGTCACAAAGTGTCTTCTAAACGTCGCTAGCAGCACTTGGTGCCCATACACGTTCCGTTGATGTAGGATGACCAAGAAAAAACGTAAGGTCGGTTACAGAGCATTTATCTATTTTACTCGCCAAGACCGACGAGATCCTGAATGAGTCAAACCACTATTCAAAAAAAGGCAGAAAGACAGGTCGAGCAAGTAAGAAGATTAAGCGCTGAGAGAAAATGGCTACCAATTTTCCATTGGGCTGAAAGTACAAAGGATTTGGGGTCAAGCCCGAGCAGCCAATTCATACCTGTCTCTCTACTCCTTAGGTCTCAGATACTCCTTTTCAATTCAAGAAAAAAATGGGGATTGCTGTTCGCTCTGGCTACCATCTCAGGAATGTTTTGTGTGCCGAATGCAATATACCAAATTCAAAATGCCATAGTGGGATCTTTTGATGACCGGTTGAATCTCTTGATGAACTCAGTTCTTCCTGTATCTACACTCTTAATCATCACAGGCATGTATGTCCTCAACGATCTTTTCGATGCTGACCTTGATCGGATCAACGGGAAAACTAATAGGCCAATACCGTCTGGAAGAGTTAGCAAGAGACAAGCCCTTGTTTTCGTTGTATCGATGAATGTGATTGGGCTTTCACTGCCAGTTTTTGCGAATAATACACTGGGAATCGTGATGGCGTCAACAATTGCAATGATTGGCATTATGTACTCCCTTCCAAAAATTTCACTGAAAGACAGGTTTGTCATAAAAACCTGTGCTATTGCAATCGCTATGGCATGTTCATTGTTTCTTGGAGCAAGCATGTATTTTGGTGATGATTTTGGGATTAGTTTTCAAACGGAAAGTTCAATTTTTGTATCCATTGTTTGCAGGTGTTATGCTTGCTCTGATGGTCATTGTTACGTCTCCGTTGAATGATTTGGGTGATATTAAGGGAGACAAAGAGGCAGGTAGGAAGACGATCCCGATAGTGCTTGGAAAGAAAAATACCCTCAGGCTCTCTTTGTTAGTAACAATAGGAATTGCCCTTTCATCGTGGATTCTCTATGCACTACGGACATCCATGATTGTATACGAATCAACTAGCCTGGATATTTCAACCAACACCATTTATGCAATTGCGTTACCTCTCTTGATCTCGGGGATGTGTGTTTTGATTGTCGTCCACCTGATGTCTGTGTTTAAACGGATAGATGACCTAAATTACATTAGGGAATCAGTCGGTAAGAAGTCAATGCCCTTACATTTACTACTGCAAATTTCGTTAGTTATCGGTTGCCTAATACAGTAAGAACGACAAATCACTGATGATTTAGGCTTTGGACTGATGTATTAGGCGAAGTCATAAAATGAGTAGAAGCAGCCTAAGGCTCGGACTAGTCTAAGATTGTTATTTTACCTGTTGTAAATGAAAAGCTGAATTGGTAGCTAGCGGGAAGATGCCCGAGCAGCTTCTTCGATAAACATCGGAGACTGTGCATCCTGTTTGAGGAGATGGAAGTACGTAATGTATTTTTCAGCAAGATAACTGTCATCGTAATTGGCTATTGCTATCGTAAACTCATGCGGATTAACATAACTTACAGTTTCATATACAACTTGTCGTTCATCAACGACTACGAAGCTAGTTGGAAGTTTCTCCAGTCTGAATAACTCAAATCTGGGAGACCGAACCATGTTTACAACCTGGTGGTACGTCTCTTTATTGGGTGCTGTCCTGAGAATTGCATTGATTCTGGAATCAAGGGAAGTTTGTTTAGGATTTCCGTCTATAATATGTAACCTTACTCCGTTAGCAAACTTCTTGATTGCAAGGCTTGAAATGTGAGGATCATGATAACGCGATGCAAAGTAAATTTCTTTCTTTGCATTGTCCAACACACGAAGCACTTCAACGATCAGGCTTTCATAATCTCTTATAATAGTAAAGCCTGACAAATGCGTGTCATTGGTTATTTGATTCAACTCTGATACTTCTAGAAGCTCCTTTATCAAAATGTCCCTCTCTGTACCTGGAAGGTCACTTCGACCTTTGAGGACATCGACTGCCTGAAGATGCCAAAAACCGTCTAGGATCTTCTCCAACGTTCTAAAATTGCTTTTGTATACAAGGGAGCCAAGGGATGTAGTTCTATACATATTATCTCGTTGCTTTTCGACTAGACCCATGTCTTTGAGGCGCTTAAGGCGAGATAGATACTGCCGTTTCGTCAATTTACCAACGACGTTGGAAAAGTCACCCTTTACTCCTGAGTATGCAATTTTCAGCATTTTAGCCATCAGAGGATCAGACAATACCTGAAAAATCTGATACGTGCTTGGAACAGACCTAAGTCTGACTTTCGTTCCTTTAGACTCTGAAGTTCCTCTTTTAGTCCCCACTGACGTATCTCATATACATTGGTACCTCAAGGTTATATAGGCTTTCGCCGTTTTCAGGCCTTCTCCTGGCACTTTACACTCTCTCTGGAACTCCACGCAAGGATAATGGTGAATAACATATGCTCTACCTGTATTCAAGGATTCCCACCGATACTACTAAAGGAGTATCTACCCCTGAATTTATCGAAAATATTCTAGTCGAAAAAAAGGAGATGTCTGCGTTACATTTTGATAAACTGCTTGAGCTTTTCATTTTTTACCAAGACATCCATGATCTTGCTGCGTTCGGAAGGAGGTATTCCTGAGGAATCAAGCACATCTAGTGCTTTTAACTTCCAAAATCCTTCTGATATAGCTTGCATTAATACAAGATGCCAATCAAAAACTACTTTGCCAAATGAGGTTAAATGATATTTACCATTTTCCTTGCTGACTAGTTTATAAATTATCAATGCGTGAAGCCTAGAGTAGTACTGCTTCCGTGTCAAGTTTAGGCTAGCTATTGAGGGAGATCGACCTTCTTTAATAACAGATAGCATTTCTCTAGATTTGTCGTCCGAGATACAGCTTAAAACTTGAGATTCAGTTATCAATTATATATTCCACTAAGAAAATCTCGCTTTATTAATCTTTTGAAGAAACAAGTTTAGTCACACTTTCAGCGGTGCAAATTAATCTTTAGAGAGAATCATGATGCATAATTCAAGGCGCGGTCAAATAATGAAATCTACAATCAGTAATAAACTAAACTTTTAAAGCCTAGAGAAAGCGTTACAATCTTACTAGACCCAAAAAAGTACAGACCGAATTAAGACAGCTCACTACAGTGTGCTGGGATACACTCAAAGTTATACTGCATGTCAAGACAAGTATCCAAACCAACTGGTTATCCCTTCTTTTGACCACTCTAGAAATAAACAACTAGCAATAATCTATCTTGGCATGAAGATCGTGTCCGTCGTTGGGGCTAGACCAAACTTTGTAAAACTCGGCCCTATTCACAAGTCATTATTGCCGTACTGTAACCACATTATCATCCACACTGGGCAGCATTATGATTATGAGATGTCTGACATATTTTTTAAAGAGCTTAGTATTCCCAGGCCTGATATTAACCTTGGAATTGGGTCGGCTTCCCCCGGAGAACAGATTGGCGAGATGATAAGAAAATTGGATGTGGTATTTCGGCTTAGCCAAAAACAGGAAGCCTCAGCTGCCAAGTTTAGCATCAAAGCCAGATTTGGTTCTTGTGTACGGAGATACAAACTCTACTTTTGCGGGTGCATTTGCGGCATCTGTTAATCATATACCCATTGCACATATTGAAGCAGGTCTGAGAAGCTTCGACAGAAGAATGCCTGAAGAGAGAAACAGAATTCTAACAGATCATATAAGTGATTTACTATTTGCGCCCACTGATACTGCAGCAAGGAATCTAAAGGTTGAAAACGTTGCCGGAAAGGTCATAAATTCAGGGGACATATCGGTCGAAGTGGTAGAGGAAGCATTGCAATTTTCAAAAAATTCAACGATTCTAAGTGATTTGCATCTTAGTCCGGAATCCTTTATTCTCTTTACTATGCACAGGGCTGAAAGCACCGACTCATATGGGAATCTTAAAGAAATCATAGGCCTGTTTCAAGAATTGAGAACAGTAAGTTTTGATCCGTTGTCGTTTACTGCCAAAGAACCAAAGAATTCGAGCCTTGGGATTTCAAGCCATAACATGTCGCATAATGACAATCGGCGCAAAATACGAATAGTATTTCCAGTACATCCAAGAACTGAAAAGCTACTAAAATCTTACGACCTTTACAAAGAGCTAACGGAGTGCGATAACGTTACGATAACAAAACCTTTGGGCTACATTGATTTTCTGAGGTTACTAAGTGAATCCTATAAGGTTATTACTGATTCAGGAGGGGTTCAAAAGGAAGCCTACCTATGCTCAGTTCCCTGCATCACAATTAGGAGGAGCACTGAATGGGTTGAAACCCTGGATTATGGATGGAATACACTATGTGAATTTGACAAGAATAAAATAGTGGACATTCTTCTACACCATGATGCAGAGCCCAAGAAAAATTATAGTAGGGTCATTTTTGGCCAGGGGAATACATCTGAAATAATTCGGGAGTCTATTCTTTTTAGATACTTAAAGAAAAAGTCGGAAGCTAATTGAATTTGTGCCAGCCGCAATGTCGAAATCCTATCGTTAGGCATGGCGCGCGACATCATGATTTAGGAGTACAAACTTCTATTATTTTTAAGCGGATTTACCTCCTAAAATCATGGAGGTAGGATCCATTAACCAAATTCCAGAATAGAGTTGGCCAATCAGATCAAATGTCAACTTAACTTGCTGTATGTCGAAACCTGACAATCATTGAATATTGATCTTATATCAAAGTCATTCACTTTGTTTTGGTCTATATTCTTTTGTCCTTGATACAGCTGGCCAAATATAGCATCTTGTTGATCGGTGATTATTTGACTATTATCTGAATTTACCTGCACTACAAGCCTTCTATTACTCTTGCCACTGTACTGTTTGTCGTCATCATCATCATCCTTGTCACCATTCTCATCTGAAGGTGTAATCTTATCATTACCATTACCGCGACCATCTTCGCTTCCTCTAGGGATTCCTTCTATAGTCATAACAAAGGTACCACCACACGAAATAGCGGGAAGCGAAGGAAACCATGGAGATACTATTTGCGAAGCTGTAGATACGCTGCCTATACCTCCAGCTGTCATGGGAAGTCCTGTGCTTGGGTAAGTACTTACTGGAGGATAAGCATTTTGATTGTAATAAGGGTTGTATGGATTATAGGGATATGTAGTCTGTGCATATGCGATTGAAGCTGTTGTATTTATACCGATATTACTTTCAACTGGACTCAATGGTAACAGGAAGGAGAGACATGTTAAAAGAATTACAAGTAAAGATATACGCTCCTTATTCATGATACTATCAATGATTTTATGAGAGATCTCACTTATGTGAATTCATAAACATAAGGCCAGCACAAAAATCTGATTTATTTTCAGGGGAATGCCCTAATCACAAGCGAGCTATTTGTCAGCTGTTACCTGTCAAAACTGTTCATGGGAACGGGACCTGGACAGGGACGGAATCTTGACATGATCTGTCTAAGGACGCTGAGACATCTAACTACCAAACCTTTAATCCTTAATTGATAGTATATCACGTACACGTACTCTAGCAGGTGCAAGGCCTCATGGGTTTACCTAAACCTCATCTGGTAATCGCAATTGTCCTTGCATTATGAAAGGTACAGCGTAAAAATTATCGAGGGGTATCGTGACCATGCACCAGGTTCCACTTACATAAAATGGTCGTCATTGCCTTGTTTTGAAGCATACCTGTTCATCTTGATATATGATCCCACTTTGATTTCTTGCTATTCCTATTGTCAGCTTGAGAAATTTTTCATGATCTTCCACGGGGGTTAATATCTGGATGAGGTAAATACGTATCCGACCTCCGTGGCATACCAGTCGATGCACTAAAATGTATGATGGGAAAGCTACTATAAATCCCTTAAAAGTGATATCTAAATTTCATTCATGGCTACCCGATGGAGTTAAAACTTGTGTGTTGGTTTTTAAATGCGAAATGTCTAGTTTACTGTCGGCTGTCGGCTTGGCGAAGTAGAATATCATTTATAGCTTTGTGATCTCCCACTAATGCCTTGATAAGTTTGTATCTTTCTTCAAAAGGCATTCCTTCTGTAGATAAAGAAGTATCCAGTGAATCAATTGCTTGTAGTTTCCATCGGTTGTGAATTGCAAACCCTATTGTCTTGTGAGTTTCATAGACTATCCTTCCAAGTGAAGTAAGAACAAATCTCACTCCCTTCCTTCGTATCATACCTGCCTCAAGTAGGCGCTTGATACGCGAATAGTATTGCTTACGAGTCAGATTCATGCGTGATATTAATATCTCGACGCTGGGTTGCTTCTGCAAGCGGCAGTGATCTATCTGCTTTTGGATCTGATATATTTGCAACAGCAATGGCATAGAACAATAAAAGGGATTTATGGTCGTATACAGCAGAGAGCACAGATGCGAGTGCGTTGTTATCCTCGTCAATTTGCTTGAATATGCTATTCATGTCCCGCTTTTAGAAAATGGGTTAAATAATTCCTGGTTCACGGGCAATCTATTATTTAATTATGCGTAATGGTCTTTACATATAAGTCTTGCTTAGATGAGGCAAAGTCAGTAGACTTCACCCATCATCTTTAAAAGTAGGCCAGCCAGAAGTGTTGGAATAGGAAGGGAAGGATCACTACTGCTATGTCAATTCATTCATCATCGGTTCTCTCGATCACGAGAGTTAATTCGACAGTAAAGGATCTCATCGCGTTTCTTTATGATCTCTCCCCGTTGGATTTAGAAATCTTGCTATTCTTGATAAGGATAAATCCGGAGTCTTCTACTTTGGAAGAGTTGTCTGAGAAAACAGATAGAGATAAAAGTACAGCATTTCGATCCCTACAGAAACTAGCAAACCAACGCATTGTGAGCAAGGAAACTAGAACTTTGAAGGAAAGAGGATATTATCATGTGTATGCTTCGATTGATAGGGAAAGTTTCAAGATAGAGACACAAAAAAGGATGGCAGACCTGAAAAAGAGTTTAGATAGACTATTAAAAAACTTTGAAGTTGATCTAGATACGACATTGCAATCCTTATAATGGGACTTGGCTTGCTTTGAATCTATACGAATATCAAGATTGATCTATTTGTGTCAACATCGACCATTTTATATCATCAGGAATTTTTAGACGTCTTAGTTGCCCAATGCTTCTAAGCGAACCAGCGAACTGTTCTCTGGTGTCGCTCACACTCACCGACTTTCTATTTGGTCCGGTTACGATCCAAATATTCCGCAAATTCAAAGATATCTATCTGTAAAGCAAGATGAACGTTCTTAACTGCCGTCCTTTTTGTTTCGTTAACCCTTACTCTTATCTCAATTAATTCTCTAGCAATTCGTTCTAACTCTTATTTGCTGAGATCTAGACCTTTTCCTAATTACTGGATTTTGAATTAATGAATTGAAAATATTGAATAAATAAATCTAATTAGTAATATATGCGCTAGATTTGTTTGGATTTCGAATAGGTTAAAAATCTAAGTTTACCCACTTCGATTTTTAATGAAATTCAAAGGTACTTGGAAAAGGAAAAGAATCTTACAGAAATAGACAGAGTCTTATATACATTCTTTAGTCTTATAGTTATATTTTACGTATCGTAGAGATTCTTCTATTACTTAAAAGATATAAAAGATGATGTAGAATCAGGGTATTGTGTAGATTTAATATGGATACCTCATGGATAAAGTTTAATAATTCATTGTTCTGATATGGATCTATGCAGAACCAATTTACAAAACTAAGTTTACCCACTTCGATTTTTAATGAAATTCAAAGGTACTTGGAAAAGGAAAAAAATATTTACAGAAATCCAACCGAGTTTATAAATGAATGTGTGAGGATCAGACTATGGGAATTACGTAGGGCTGAAATAGATCAAAGAAAATTAGACGCCTTTTTTATGAAGGCTAATGAGATACGTCCTAAGGATGCTTCTCTACCTATTTCTTCCCACAACCGCAAGGCTTCTTAATTGGAGATGGATTCATACCGCTAATGCTTTTTCTAGCTGAGCCATTACCTTGTTGATTCATAAAATAAGTAGCTCCGCACCAATTACTAAAGACAATAGTCCAGCTCTTACGAGTAAGAGATTTTTATTATCATTATCGTTCTTTCGGTTCATGCTTACCTACTTACCTAACTTTATACCTTCGGCGATATTTAGAACTAACTCATTTTCGCTTAAGACAAATTGCGTTACAGACTGCATAAGGATTAGTCTGATATCCCCGTGATCTATTTTTAGCTAAGACCTTCTTTACACAGCGTTTATGTTTTGCTTTATTCCAATTACATGCTTTTGGTACGGGCATTTTAAGTCACTTAGTTAGGGGAAGTAATCTCCCTTACACTTATGTGATCTGCAACCGTTTTCTTTGTGACCGTATCGAACCTGACATAGTATGACCGTATTACCACCATTAGCTATGCCTTGATTTTCTGTATATGCGGGTCCATCCCAATCGTTCTTGTCCACGCACTTATAGAATAATTTCCAATTGTTCTTTGGTTTTTTATCTGCGGGTAATGCATCATCAATCCAGCATTCAAAATGTGGAAATTTGTCTTTTCCAACATAGGCAATTATTTTCATACCAAAATTTCGGCCTAAGATCTTTGGTATTTGTTCGCCTAAATCGCCAAATTCTGCTTTTTCGAGGTGTTTCCTTACTTATGGCCAACTACTTTATATCGGCACTATTATATAACATTCGAAAATCTAATTACAGGGTCACATATCGAACCCATTCTTTCTGGGATAATCCGGTTTTTGCATTCAGGTGTGTTTCTGGCGTACGACTACTCAATCTTGCTACCGGAATAACACAGTCTAGCCACAAAATTAATATCCGTGTCAGAATTGAACTTTGAGGAACACTACTAGTCATACTGACTAGGAGATGAATCTGTCAGTTCTTCTGGTAATACTACTGGTAATCTGATAGAATATGGTGAGGATAAGCTTTGGGGGATGCCCGCTTATACCTTCTTTTTTGATGCATCTCGAAATCATTTATCTCAACTTCAGGTGGGGGTTGTTCCTTTCAAATTGGTGAGGAAGTAACAATATATAGATGGCTTAGTAATTTTTGAAATAGTATGGCTATCACGACAGACTAATTTAACGTGCTCGGAATTGTTAGTACTATTCTTGCCATGTTCATAATTGCAGGATGTATCCCGACAGGCAACGCGACACCAAGCGGTTCTATGAGTTCAGATCTTCATTGCGATAAGGATAACGCAACTGGACGAGGCCCAGAAATGAACATGCCACAGAATCAAACTCTTTCAATCAGGGGGAAATTAGATCTCTCAAGCTCAGACTTAGAATTGAAGCCCTCCATGATCTTACCGTCATCTCAGTTTACACCTATACCAGCAAACAGAACATTTACTATTAATTTGGTCGATAAAAATCAGGATGAACTAGCCATTTATCCATTCGATCTAATAATTTCGAATGCAAGAAGCTCAAATAGTACGACAGACGATCGAGCGTTGATATCAGCTGCTGTCCCATATCATGAGTGTACAGCAAGAATTATTTTTAAGATGAACGACAAAGAGTTAGCGTACCAATCTGTCTCACCCCACAAACCGGATATCAAATTTGTAGGGATTGAAACCGACTTCAATAAAGATATGAATGAAAGTATGCTTTTTCCAAGGATGACAAATATAAGTCTTAATTGGGATGCGCAAGATTTAGATGGAGATAACATAACCTATTCTTTGCTATATAGCTATGACGGCGGATTGACATGGGATACGGTAATAGATTATACATCCAAAAAATCTTTTACCGTTCCGGGCGATTCCTTACAAGGGAATACAGTTAATTTGTCAAAATTTAGACTTATTGCCACTGATGGCGTCAATACAGATATCAAGGATTCAGAGCCATTCAGCATCCCTGCCTTGACCTTGGAACACTAGTGCCTTCTTTTCCACCTTTTGTGTTATCCTACGGCACTTTTTGATCCGTTCTTTAGAACGATAATTCGTTTTTATTGCCCCGAGTGATGCATTCTGTAACTAATACAGTCTAGCCACAAAAATAATTTCAACGTCCAAATCCACCCTAGATGAATACTACTAGCTGTAATAGCCTAGAGATGAATCTGTTAGAAAGTAGTCTGGATATGGGTAGGCTGGTATTTGTTGCATTTGTTCCGGGGTTTGAACTTGGTGTTGTTGTTGTTGTTGTATTCGTTGCTGCTGTTGTATTTGTTCCGGAGTTTGAAGTTGTTGCTGCTGTTGTTGTTGCTGCTGCTGCATTTGTTCCGGAGTTTGTGGGACTACAGTCCAACGGAAGGTACTAGTTCTGGGCTCCAATATTCCCGATCCATCGATCACTTGTAACTGAAAGACATGATTTCCTTGCTGAAGGTTATCTATGATCACAGGATTATTTGAACATGGCATTATTGGCGAATTGTCAATAAAACACTGGACATTCTGAATCGGTACATTTTCATTTGGCTGCAGATGCAATGCAATACTACTGGATGATGTTGTACTATCATTGATTATTGGTTGGTTATTGCTGTCCAGTACTTGTAGAATGGTTATGGGTTGAACTGTATTAAATCCAGGCGTGTAGCCATCAAGTTGCTCGTTGATATTTCTTGGGTCGTAAGCAAGCCGCCTCTGAAACTGATCGCCGGCTACAGGCGAATACTGGTCAGAAAAATATGGAAAAGGATAGGCTGGTATTTCTTGTATTTGTTCCGGAGTTTGAAGTTGTTGCTGTTGTTGTTGCTTGTTGTTGCTGCTGCATTTGTTCCGGAGTTTGTGGGACTACAGTCCAACGGAAGGTACTAGTTCTGGGCTCCAATATTCCCGATCCATCGATCACTTGTAACTGAAAGACATGATTTCCTTGCTGAAGGTTATCTATGATCACAGGATTATTTGAACATGGCATTATTGGCGAATTGTCAATAAAACACTGGACATTCTGAATCGGTACATTTTCATTTGGCTGCAGATGCAATGCAATACTACTGGATGATGTTGTACTATCATTGATTATTGGTTGGTTATTGCTGTCCAGTACTTGTAGAATGGTTATGGGTTGAACTGTATTAAATCCAGGCGTGTAGCCATTAAGCTCGATGTTAGGCAGTCCAACTTGTTGATCAAGAGGTGGCTGATAGTTCGTTGGAGGCAGTCCAATCTGTTGATCTAGAGCTGGTGGTTGCTGACTTGTAAGCAATTGTGAATCTGTTGCTGGCGGCGAAACTGTTGGTTGTCCAATCTGTTGATCTAGAGCTGGTGGTTGCTGACTTGTAAGCAATTGTGAATCTGTTGCTGGCGGCGAAACTGTTGGTTGTCCAATCTGTTGATCTAGAGGTGGTGGTTGCTGACTTGTAAGCAATTGTGAATCTGTTGCTGGCGTTGTAGAATTAGGCAATGAGTTCACAATCTGCTGTTGCGTGGTTGGTTGTCCAATCTGTTGATTTAGAGTGGTGGTTGCTGACTTGTAAGCAATTGTGAATCTGTTGCTGGCGTTGTAGAATTAGGCAATGAGTTCACAATCTGCTGTTGCGTGGTTGGTTGTCCAATCTGTTGATCTAGAGGTGGTGGTTGCTGACTTGTAAGCAATTGTGAATCTGTTGCTGGCGTTGTAGAATTAGGCAATGAGTTCACAGTCAGTGGAAGGGCATTGGGACTTTGCAACGTGGACACATTCTGCATATTGGATAAGGTGGAATTGAAATCGCTTCCATCTTCCAAATCGTTGATACTTGTTGTTTTTATCATATCCATTGTAGTGGCCAAGTCCTGGGGAAGACTAAAAGTGCGTGGTTCGGACTGAACGGTCGCAGCTGGCGAAATTGCAGGCAGCAGTTTGGTTCTCTGTTGGTATGTTTGCTGGTGCAGTTTGATTAGCTGTAGCTGCAGGAGTAGTCTGGTTCCCTATTGATAGAGTTGTGCTGGTGCAGTTTGATTAGCTGCAGGAGTAGTCTGGTTCCCTATTGATAGAGTTGCTGCTGGTGCAGTTTGATTAGCTGTAGCTGCAGGAGTAGTCTGGTTCCCTATTGATAGAGTTGCTGCTGGTGCAGTTTGATTAGCTGCAGTGGAAGTCAGTCTGGTTCCCTATTGATAGAGTTGCTGCTGGTGCAGTTTGATTAGCTGCAAGAATCAGTCTGGTTCCCTATTGATAGAGTTGCTGCTGGTGCAGTTTGATTAGCTGCAAGATCAGTCTGGTTCCCTATTGATAGAGTTGCTGCTGGTGCAGTTTGATTAGCTGCAAGTGCAGTCTGGTTCTCGGCAGGAATATTGATGGGAGGAGTCAGGGGTTCTTGATCATCTATGCTCAAGCCCTTAAAGTAATAAGTGATATGATTCACATTGGTATCAATGCCTGGAGTCTCAAAATCTGGTTGCTCCCCCCGGCTGGCATTTCTATGATCAGAGATAATCATTGCAAATGGACTTGCTACATTTGAAAGGTCAAGCCCCTCCAAATCAAACTCGTACCTTTTCCAATCTCCGTTCAGAGTAATGTCATTACTCTCCACAGCATACTTTAGATTCTCAAAAGGCGCCGTTGAATTAGAAACCGATTGATTCCCTATTGCCGCAAACTTAATAACTTCTCCACCCAGTTCTCCTCTGGCAAAGAAGACAAGTCTGTTCGCTCCTGTCAAATCAAGGGGAGATGAGGGAGTGTACACGCAACACCAACATCCCCAACCGGAGAGGCACCGGTATTGTATACAAAAACTTGGCACATTTCACATATTGATCCACCCCCTGCACTAACATTTCTTACCGTTAATGCAGCAACATCACCTGCAGTAGTAATGGGGATATCTTCTTCGATTGACAGTAATGGAAAGTCAGGCGTTTGCTGCGCAAACACTATACCTATAGACTGTGCAGAGATAACAACACCTAAACTTGCTACTGACATGAAACAAAAGATAGCCATAAGCGTCAAACTCTTTGGAATTAACAATTGCATATTAGGGATACAACATGTTAATACCCCCATCCATATAAAAAACAATTCTGGTATTCCGCACTGTTTTTCTCTAACAATGTACAAAACGTCTTATAATGACATTAGCTTATAAAGCCAGTAGAAATATTGCAAGTTTAGGTAAGAAACAGATTATCTTACTATGTCACAGTAAGAACTCCTTTCATCTTCAGGCATATTTATATCAAACTTTTGTCCAACATAAATTCTTAGATGTTCGATAAACCCATTTCTAGGAAAGATTTCTTAAAGCTTCTCGGAGCCGGAGGCATTGTTCTCGGTATAGGTTGGTTTGGAGGGATAGGACCATTATATGAACAATACAAGAAAGGACAGACAAGTCGTCCCGGTGGGAGTAGCCCCCCCTTTGCATCCCAATTAGCATATGCTCAAAGTACAGGAACTTGGGTCCCAGGACAGAATACCCAGACAGTTGCCCTCGGATGTGCTCTTACTCCCAATGGCAAAATCTTTTATTTTGCCGGTTCAGGTTGGAATAACGCCAATAGTCCGAATGGGCCATTTCAAGCGAGGTATCTGGACTTATCTACAGGCTCAGATGTTGCAGTACCTCTCAGTGTAGATCTCTTTTGTGTCGGCATGAATCAGTTACCAAACGGAAATACTCTCCTAACAGGCGGTACGCTCCTGTATGACACCGATATAAACAGCTGTAATGGACAGTGGCATGGTGCAAAATATGCTTTAGAGTTCAACTATTCTACTGGCCAGTTGGAGCGGTTGCCAGATATGAGAACAGGTAGGTGGTATCCTTCCCAAATGCTTCTCCCTAATGGGCGGGTGGTAGTTGTTGCAGGAAGCGATGAATACGGAATTTACAATCGTCTGGTTGAGATATATGATCCCACTACTAGATCGTGGAGTACACAATTTGATCCTTCTACGAATAACACTTATTGTGTCGGCGCCGGTGAAGCATGTGCTGGAGCTGGTTCACCATGCTTTGGCAGTCCTAATCAAGGTGTGGCGCCATGGCTCTCATTATACCCCAGAATGATCTATATGCCTAGCGGTCTTGTCTACATAAGCTCACAAAGGGAAATCAGGTTCATCTATGATCCGTCAACTGGAATATGGACAACACTAAGCCCAACACTGCTGGGCCAGTATAGAGATTACGGTACTTCAATTCTTCTGCCTTTGCAGAATACTACAGCTGAACGAGGAAAGGTTATGGTAGTAGGAGGAGCTCCGAATGGTACGGCGCCTGCTACGCGTGTCGTAGAAATACACGACTTTAACCAGGGCACAAATACTAATCCTGTTATGCGAACAGTAGGTCAACTAAACTTTGGAAGGAGGTATGTTCTCCCGATAATACTGCCTAATGGAAAAATCATGGTTTTTGGCGGGTCTTCTCAGGGTGGAAATACTCCAGTTTATGTTCCAGAGAGTTTTGATCCTGAGAACGAAAGTCAGGGATGGACGACACACGCTCCGGCTACTGTGCCTAGATTATATCATGGTACGGCCTTGCTAATGACTGACGGAAGTGTGTGGACCGCAGGAAGCACTCCAGGATCAGGAGGAAACTGGGAATTACGGACAGAGTTCTTTAGACCGAGCTATTTCTCCAGCACAAGGCCAACGATATCAGGCAATCCTACTGTTGGTGGATATGGTGGGTCTATTACAATTCCGACTCCCAATCCTACGAGTATTGCGAGAGTTTCGCTAGTAAAACTTGGTTGCACAACTCACCATTATGATATAGATATGCGATTAATTTGGTTACAGATAACCAGTCGTGGCACAAATTCTGTAACTGTTTCTGCTCCTATTAGTGCGAACATTGCACCCGCTGGTTATTATATGATTCATGTATTGGATAATGCTCTGGTTCCATCTGTAGCGAATATTATCAAAATTCCAGGAACTGGACCGACAGGAGATAATCCACCAGGTCCTCCAGCTCAAGTAGCAGGTCTAGCGGTTACTACTCCAAGTGGTACCTCTACTCAGCTCAATCTGACCTGGACAGCAAATACCGAAGCCGATCTCAATCATTATAATGTATATAGAGGAACAACTGCTGGATTTGTTGTAACTCCTGGCACTACGGCTCCTATAGCAACATCTACAGTCGAACTCTTATTCCGACACCGGGTTAATTGCATCTACAACGTATTACTACAAGGTTCTTGCAGTAGATAACTCAAACAATTTAGGTACTTTATCAACAGAAAGGTCGGGAACAACTGGAGCCGGCGGCCCAGATACTACAGTCCCCGTAGTTTCAATTACAAGCCCAGCCAATAACGCAACGGTGCCTGCTGGTAATGTCCCGATAAGTGGGACTGCTGCAGATAATGTAGGTGGTAGTGGAGTAATACGTGTTGAAGTAAGAGTAGATAATGGTGCCTATTTTATTGCAACACCACAAGCTCCAGGCAATTGGTCTACATGGACAATTACACTTAACATCACAGCACTAGGTTCTCACACCTTAAGGGCTAGGGTAACAGATAATGCAGGAAATGTATCATGGAATGCAGGCACTCGAACAATAAATGTAGTAAGTGGTGGTGATACTCCACCCGCACAAGTGACAGGCCTAGCCGTTAATACTCCAGGCGGTACCACTACCCAACTTAATCTGACCTGGACAGCAAATACCGAAGCCGATCTCAATCATTACAATGTATACAGAGGAACATCGGCAGGATTTGTTGTAACTCCTGGTACTACGGCTCCAATTGCAACACCAGCAGCGCCAGCCAACTCTTATTCCGACACCGGGCTAACGGCATCGACTACTTATTACTACAAGGTTGCTGCAGTAGATAACGCCAACAATATAGGTACTTTATCAACAGAGGCATCAGGGACAACTGGATCTGCTGGTCCAGACACTACAGTCCCCACAGTGGCAATTACAAGCCCAGCCAATAACGCAACAGTACCTGCTGGTAGTGTCCCGGTAAGTGGGACTGCCGCAGATAATGTAGGCGGTAGTGGCGTACTACGCGTTGAAGTAAGAGTAGATTCTGGTGCCTATTTTATTGCAACACCACAGGCTCCAGGCAATTGGTCTACATGGACAATTACACTTAACATCACAGCACTAGGTTCTCACACCTTAAGGGCCAGGGTAACAGATAATGCAGGAAATGTGGGATTTAATGTAGGCACACGAACAATAAATGTAGGAAGCGGAGGGGGTCCTGACACGACAATCCCCACAGTGGCAATTACAAGCCCAGCCAATAACGCAACAGTACCTGCTGGTAGTGTCCCGGTAAGTGGGACTGCCGCAGATAATGTAGGCGGTAGTGGCGTACTGCGCGTTGAAGTAAGAGTAGATATATGGTACCTATTTTATTGCAACACCACAAGCTCCAGGTAATTGGTCTACATGGACAATTACACTTAACATCACAGCACTAGGTTCTCACACATTGAGAGCCAGGGTAACAGATAATGCAGGAAATGTTTCATGGAATCCAGGCACACGAACAATAAATGTAGTATAGGGCACGCGCAAATTGAGTACTACTTTACCAATTTTTGGTATTGCCTTTGCTAGATATATTTTAAAGTAAGGATATACAACATACTTGTGATGCAAATGGAAGAAAAAAGGCAAAGGACTAATAATAAAATAAAAATCGGATTCACAGTATTGATGCCCTTTATACTTATTATAATGATGAGCCACACATCCCAAGTCTTGGCCTCGGAAGATTTGATTAAGGTGACAATGACTAATTTAACCGAATTGAATGCAAATCAATCTATCCCGTCGACTATGGGAAGCCTCAGCACAAACCAAACTTTATCTGTGCCGGATACGATATTTCAAAAAATTCTGAGTAATGCGAATCAATCATTAAACGCAATAGAAAATGAAGATATGGAGATTGCAAAAGAAAAGATAAACTCGGTATATAACGACTTAAAAGAATTAGCTGAAAAACCGTAGCAGGTCACGAGATTAAAAGATGAAGCAGAGATTGAAATGAGACTGACTAATACCCGTTTTATCTATGGGTATTGGCATTGCCATTCTATAAAATTTTAATTTAAGATTTTATCCAAGAGTGTGACGGTTTTGTTTGCTACATCGTCCCCGTACGGATTTCTCTTAATCTTAGTCTGAAGCATCATTTCAACTGTTTGGCTAAGAGAAGCCGTTGTATCAGGGGGGAATAACACATTTGCTTTAAGGAGTATTGTCTCCCATCTCGCGGAAGTGTGTCTAAGGGTAATACAGGGTTTCTTTAAAGTTACCGACTCCTCCTGAAGACCTCCACTATCCGTAAGCACCAACTTGGATTTCAATAGCAACCCCAAAAATTCGATATACCCAACAGGATCGATCATTATCACATTATCAGGAAATTTGATATTTCGGCTCTTGAGGTTCTTCTGTGTCCTCGGGTGCACCGGAAAAACTATTTTATGATTTACTGTCTCAAAATGCTTTATAAGTAACTTCAAATTCTCGGGATTATCTGCATTTTCTGGCCTATGTATGGTCAATAGCAAAAATTCAGGCGGCAGATCAACAGGTAATTCCCTGCTCGCTCAATTCTTGACAGCCTCAGACACACATCGACTATCAAGTTGCCGGTGACATATACGTCGCCCGTTACATTTTCATAACTCAACACACTCCTACAGAAATCTGAAGGAGCAAAGAGATGAGAAGCCATTTCATCTATTCTTATTCTAATACTTTCCTCAGGAACAGCAATGTCAAAGTCTCTAATTCCAGCTTCAAGATGGATTATCTTGCTTCTGGCCTCATGAGCCGCGAGCGCGGCCGCCATGCTCGAGTTTGTATCCCCATAGATTATTACATATTCTGGCTGCAATTCTTTTAGTATTGGTGAAACCTTGTTCTTCATTAGGTCAATATCAGATGAATTACACTTTAAGTCAAAGTCTGGCTTTACATTTAGTTCGTCAATAAATATATCCTTCATCCTGGGAGAGAAATGTTGACCTGTGTAGATAAATGAGTGATCAAACCTTTCATTCATTTTAGGGATAAAATCTGCTAGCTTTATTATCTCTGGTCGCGTTCCCGCTATTGTGACTAACCTATTGTTATTATTATTGCTCATCTTAAACCTCAGTAAATTAGATATCCAGTCATTCTCAGACTGTTATTAATACTTTGAGAAAGTAGTATACTTCCCATATTTCTGACCTTATCAGGAGTCTGTTTTAGGCCATTCAGTAAGTCAATAATCGCGCGATGAAGGTTAGCACGGATTTAAATTTCAAATTCAATATCTATAATTCTAATAATAGTTCCCAATTAGTGGGTCCTAAATATCTAAACGATATCCGGGTATGTCGATGAGGGCTCTATGGGAAAAACGATATTCGAATGTCTCGATGCTCGGGTGCCTATCCAGTACATAAAAATTATAGAAAACTATATAAAATCAGCCTCTACTCAGTCTGCCGAAACTACTGCTTATCTATGGATTTTTCTAGATATTACTTTTTTGTGAATCCATGCATAGTTTTTGTACTTCCCCATGATTTTACTCTGAATGCTTTGATAAACGTTACAAAAAAGTATAGGCTAAATATGTTGTACAAAGGAATGTACAAGCCATACCGTACGCCTTTTTTCCCATACATTTTTACGAGAGTCAAACCTTGGAGAAAGAAGAGAGCAGCCGTGAGAGCCAACCACAATTCGGTGTTTATAGAAGAATAATAATACGGAAAATATCCGAAAATTATATTAAATGTGGCTGCAAACCCAATAATAAATAACAATGTCAACCCGAGAATTGCCGCTACTGGGTTCAGCCACAGCAAAGCGCTAATAATGTCAGTACGTTCAACTGCCTTCCGTTGAAGCATGTCTATAAATCCTTTTGCCCATCTTGCGCGCTGTCGCAGCATAATGTCAAGGCTTGGGGGTTTCTCATCATAATTTATACAGAGAGGGGCGAATAAGATTCGATATTTGCTTTTCAAAAGCCTGGTGGTTAATTCATAATCATCTACCAGGTGATTTGCAAATCCTCCTACTTCGATAAGCATATTTCTTCTAATAATATAACCCGTTCCGCCTAAACCACCTCTTTTATCAATAAATGCTCTTGTAGTCATATATGGTGTAGACCACAAGTCCCCTTCAAGCGACAGGAGTTTCGTTACTAAACTATAATCCCGGTTACTGGGCACATATCGGCCTTGTACCTGCTGCAATCCTACCCTTTAGCAGAGGGAGCGCTTTTTCAATGAAATCGTCGCTTAAGAGGCCGTCAGCGTCAAGAATCATAATATATTCACCACGAGACATTTTTACTCCGTAATTCAATGCGATACCCTTGCCCGCCTCCTCTGTCCTGAAATCTAGTGCCCTAACTCTATAATCGGTATCGATTTGAGCTTGCTCATAGGTTTTGTCTGAGCAGTTATGACATACCACTACAACCTCGATATTCTTGTACGTCTGTCTAAGAGCATCTGTTACAGTCTTCCTGATAACGTTTTCCTCGTTTCTTGCTGCAGACGATTATACTACAGAGGCCGATACTTGAAGAATCCGCTGTCGGGGCGAGACTATTTGGAGATCGTTTAAATTCCTCATAACGCTCTTGCTGATTTAGCCTGATCTTATCGTATGCTATAAAGTATATTACAAATAAGAAGAATGTTAGAATGGTGTACGCAAGAACATACCCAACCAAAGGTAGAGTTATGGCAGACAAATTAACGTCGGGGTCGACCAAAACCTGAAAGCCTGTTGTATAATAGTACAAGATAGTCGCAATAGGAATGAACCAAAGGTAAAACACCACAAATAAGAAGATAATCCACTTCTTCTCATTCAATATTAGTCCATGCCCCGCAGTCCTTGATTTCTATCAGTTGGTCGATGCGATTCAATAATATAATCATTCCTAGAATGATCGTGTGTCTTTGTGTGCGGAAATTCTCATAGTTCTCAGAATATCCTAGACCTAGACAATTCGGACCTTCTTGCCAACAAAGTGTGCATCATCCCGAATAATGATATCTTCATTATTAATATCAATTATCCTACCGGAACTCAGAAGCCAATTCGCGTGGCTCGTTGCAAGTCAGTCCTGTTTTTTTGGCTCTATTATCCCTGTACTTCTATACTTGCTAATGAATTTCTGGATAATCCCTCCCACCATACTGGCATTTGAACTGCAAAACTAATTTGTAACTTTAGGAAGTACCATATCAGCAGTTTGTTATTCCAGGTCGATTTAAAAGACTAGTACAATAATTTCATTAATCGGAAAAACCACAATCTGCGAGATTACTTATCCATATATACCTTTGATATCTGCGATTAGGCCGCAGACCCACAAGATCTTGGCTTACGCATTAGGTTAACACATCGATAAGGTTAATAGAGATTAGTTATGGAGAAATATTCATCAATAAATGGTTACAGTTCTCCTGCAATTGTCGGTCATAGTCACATCCTTGCTGATGATTGCCGTTACAACAAGTTCAATGGCGGAAGCTCAGGAACACACCAAAATCCAGCATTTTGGTTGTGGCGACTATGGGAGTTTCGGATATCATTGTGATCCTACACTTTACCCATTAAGTTCTTATGCATTAGAAGGAAATAAGTCTGAAATTATACCAGTAACAAATACAGATCCAACGTATGTACCGGGCGTTGCTGGGAATGCAATAGAGCTGGCCGCACCATATAGGGAATACATAGAGATTGAAGATAATCGCCATCCTTACGACTATGACAATTTTTCGGTTTCTTTCTGGATCAAACAGGTATTTGATCCAAATACACAAAAAGGGCAAATAATTTCCCACAGTAATTCTCAGACAAAAGGAGGATGGTTTTTCAATAGTGTATTTGACTCCGATAATAACTACGTCCAGTTCAATTTATCAGACCGTCTCCAAAACTCAACTATGTCAGCTGAAATACCGGTTTCGAACACGACATTTACACATATTATTGGTACATTTAATGGATCAACTATTGCTGTCTATAAAAATGGAAGTTTATATGATGTTCGACAATTTGAAGGTGATCAGGATGTTACTCCAGACCCAATAATTCCTATTCATATTGGATCCGCATCCTTCTGTGATTCTTGTGAAAGATGGAATGGCATTATCGATGAAGTTATGCTTTTTAACGGTACAATCTCCAACGACCAGGCAAAACTATTGTATTCGGAGTCAGTCTCCGGAAACAGATCGTCTGAGAAAGACAAAGCTCAAGAAGTTACTGATCTAGTTGGATATTGGGGTTTTGATGGGAATTTAGAAGATGCGTCTGGTGGCAAGAATAATGCAACCGTTTTTACACCAATAGGGAGCATTGTATTTTCACCGGATGGCCGTATGTTCCTTTCTGAGAAGAATACGGGAAAAATCATGATCATGAAAAATAATACGCTATTGCCCAATCCGTTCGCGACTATAGAGGGAGTCTATGTTAACTGGGAACAAGGTCTATTGGGCCTTGCTATAGATCCACAGTTTCAAGAGAATCATTTTGTTTACGCTTACTATACTACCATAAATAACGAAACCGGAGAACCCATGAATAGAGTGGTAAGGTTCACTGAAAAAAATAATACAGCCACGGAAATGAAAATTCTCCTAGATGGTATACCTGCGTCCAGGGGGTATCACTCAGGCGGCGCACTCGCATTTGGTCCAGATGATAAGTTGTACATTACAGTAGGAGATGCAACTCAACACATTTTTGCACAATCTATTTCAACTCCAATTGGAAAAGTCCTGCGCATTGAGAGAGATGGCTCAATCCCTTCGGACAATCCCTATCCAGATTCCCCTGTTTATACTCTAGGGCACAGAAACATGTATGGTATCGCCTTCGATAATAATGGAACAGGGTTAGTATTTGAGAGCGGGGACGTTATATATGATGAAATAAATGTTCTTAAGAAAGGGGGAAACTATGGCTTTCCTGTTTATCAGCCTGCGAATGCACCTCCAGAGTTATCAAATTCGACTATAGATATTAAACCTATAAGGAGTTACTGGAATACTATATCGCCCACTCAGGCCATATACTATAACGGTACGCAGTTTCCATATTTACAAGATAGCTTCATATTTGGCACATATACCGGAAATTTATATTCTGTAACCTTAAATAATGATACCAAAAAAATAGACTCTGAATCACATATACTTCTTAAAAATTATCCTTTTGAGCCCGTTATCTCCATTGCTGAATCACCTGATGGAGATCTTTACTTTGGAGCTTTTCATATTTACAATTTGACATCTCTAGATCTAAATGATGCTTATCAAGACTTCTTTCCAGTGAGTGTCGAAATGCCTAAATATTTGACGGTCACACAACTCCAGGTCAATCCAGATCAGAGTTTTGCTTACTTGGATGTATCTACAGGGGGCGTAACTGGGTATGAAAACGCCACAATTGTAGAAAATGCTACTACTGCTGTACCTGCAGAATCGAAGGATACATTTTCAATTTCGAACACTTCTCTGCTGAATGTAACTATCCCTACCTCTGTTCTAACCAACGTGAATGCCGTCAATGTATCTCAGTCAGGTATTGAGCATCCGACAGAGTTTTCGATCTCTAGCAGCCAGACTGGCAGCTCAAATATCATTACTATTCCAGTATTTCAAGGACTTAATGGCCGAATAGTTATTTATGGCGAGAATAATAATTAGTAAATGATTGTCCTTTCCTACAACAGTTTGCATTATTTCTATGAGACGCTTCTTCCAGCCAGTGCAATGGCTCTTTTGAATAATCCACACAGTTCTTGTTTCTGCTATTAGCATTCTAGGATGTTCTTGCAAATCCAATCTCTAATAACATGAGGTACATCCTCAAAAGAAAATGCTTTATGAACGGAAAGAACGCTCTGTATTGTAACCTTTTCACCTAAACTATCTGACACCTTTACCTTAATTGTCTGACTTGGATACTCTGCCTCTATTAGACCCTTGTAAATACTCCAGCTTTCCCTGACACACTGTGCTATTTTGTTCTCTGAATGGATAACAAAATACATCATACAAATGTTGATTTCCCTCTCCGGAGAAACTTGTATCCTTACAACATTCTTTCCCTCTGTTAGTTGCTGATTGGTGATTTGAATTCTAAGGGGAGAAGAAGGTGTTTTATCCGTGTCCTCGCTGCCCTTGTCACTGCTGCCAGTTTGAGGTAGCTGGGGAGCCGGCAGAGGCACAGGGCCTAATTGAGCATCTGATTGTTCAGTACATATAAGAGAAGATAACAGAATAACAAATAGCATTCCAACGAGTAGGTTTTCATACATAATTCTGAACGCCATTATTCTTGATCGTCTTTGAATAAAATCATATATATTTTTCAACCCGAGGTTGAGATTTTCCGACTCGGAAAAGAATAACTAGGTTACCATACCTCACCTTAGGATAGTACAGAGATTAAGCTCGGGCGTCAAAACATGAGATGATACTTAGAACTTTCTGTAGTCCTACCAGAAATTACTGTTTCATATAAAATATATTTTTTATTACCTTTTTGGAATAAATTGTCCGATATTAGATGATATTCAGAAAATTCGTGGCATTCTTTACATCCTTGTAAAAAAGCTTTGATTTACAAGCAATAAGTTCAACAAGATTTAATAGCGTTAGATGAGGAACCATCTCCACTCATAATGCTAGTCAACCGTGATACCAAATTTGGGATTGTAATAGCCATAGTAGTAGGGACGTTGATTTTAGTGACAGCCCTTGCTGCTTCGGCAGAGACGAATTATGTCCAAATAGCTATCTACGGTAAAGATCAATCTGTTAACGAAGATGATCAAGTTAATGCAGAAGAAAATGGCGTGAACAACGACCAGTCAACTAACGGAAACCCAACCCAAAACAACGAAGACTTGGATACCAATAGAGATAATGCGGATGTAGAGTCTAAGGACGCAGATAATGGTCAACCCGAACAGCAAGGTTCAAACGTTGACAGTGAGCTGGAAACTCTTGAAAACGAGAGGAAGACGATGCTCGTAAAGGGTATTCCAGATATCGAAAGGTTCCTCCCGACGAGTAAAATGGCCTCAGGTGATATAGTAGATGTTCCAACTAAAGGAGATCCAACTGAAGGTAATATAGCCTCTATAGGTAAGATGGCCTCAGGTGATGTAGTAGATTCAGATGATGCTATTATTGTTAGGAGTGACCCTATCGATCATGAATCCTACATAATTTGTGAATCCAATCACTTAAGCTACCAATGTGTTTCACATCCATATCCTGAAGATACCCCTAGTGGTGATTAATTGGATTATCTGGCCTTTTTTATTACATGACCAAAGATTGTTCAATCGTCTGCGTCTATAGACTCCAAAAAAATGCGGCTCTCCTTAGCCAACAAAATGTTCGATTCGTTCGAGTTAACAAGAGATTTAGAGCCTTCAAATCCTCTAAAGTCCCATGAGATTGCATATGACAATCTTGGCTTAAGAATAAGATTGAGGTATCCTGACAATTGGCTAACAGAACATCGAAGCAACAGGTCTATGAGATTGTGATCCTGTCACCATCCGAGAATGATGAATATTTGTTCGATGACAGAATGACCATTGAAGCCCGGCTTAAAATACTCCAAGTGGACGGCGCGCGCTCTTGATAATTACATTCATAAATACATTGAAGAATCTCAGAAGTCACAAAAATTCACTCCTATTGAATCGGTTCCATTAACTGTTGCCAAATTGACGGCTAAAAGAATAACATATGGAATAATAGATAGTTGGGGAAAAGAAAGATATCTCCATTGTAACGTTGTAATAACAACTAAAATGTATTGCATTACATATGGAAATGAAGATAAAGCGTATGATAAAAGATCGATAGATTTTCAAAGAGTAATCAACAGCATAGAATTAGCCAGTTGATAAAAAGTTACAGTTAGATCGGAAAAGTATAGTAGAACGATAACAAATTTCATTTTGGTGTCTGTAATCTCAATTTTGACGATTTTATGCGGAACCTTCGAGTATGGTGGTTCGACTCGAAATGTACTAAAATTGATTATTCATATACAAACATCGACAAAGAATCAGTTAGTCCCCATTAGAAAAGTTTTAGTAGGGCACGATGACACTTACACGATGAGATTCCAAGTGAATGGGAACCATTTATTGAGGGGGATTATAGTCACATTGGGATTTTTTGCTGCATTTGTGACAGCGCCAATTATGCCTCAATCTGCGTTAAGTCAGTTCGCCTCGCCAACCGGAATGAATCAATCTTCGTCGCCTGGAATAAATATACCTCCTAACGATTCGTTCATTGGCGGAGATGACGTGCTTACTAAAGATTGCTTGTATAATGGTCAACTATACAGTCCAGGTTCGGTTGTGCCCATGCCTGGTGGAAACAAAGAATGTCAAAATAATGGCGCTTGGTTATAACCCCTGCGTAAAGCCTGAGGCACATTTAGACTGCTTTGACCTAGAGGTCATTAAAATCGGAAGCAAAGGTTGACGGTATTCATTATCTACCTTTAACACCATAAGGTACTCATCCTTGGGCTGGCTTGATAGCCGCTTTTTATATCCTAGAATAAGAAGATCTACTTATTAAAAATTTAAATATGAGTTACCGCGCATTAATCCGATACTTTTTCCAATGACTAAGATAAAACTAGTGCAAGTAGGAATAATCGTTTCAGTTGGTATCTTGGTAAGTTGTAGCGTAGGCTTTTCAACCTCCGACTTAGCACATGCCATACCGGTCGACGATGATACAGTTTCACTAACGTATTGGTCCATTCCTGTTTCTCAGAATCGCGTTTCTGATATGAAATCTGATTTTGGAGAGAATATTTTCTTCACTTATCAGAATATGAATAAGATTGCGAGACTAGACCCAGAATCGAATATTATTACCGAATGGACATTTGATCGTAATCCCCCTATATCTCAAATTTCGCTTGACCTAAGGTCAGGGTTGGTATACTTTACTTATGAAAATATGAATAAATTAGGGAGGCTTCATCCAGGAACCAATATTGTTACTGAATGGACGATTAAGAATAATGCAACTACTGATAGGCCTGGTTTAGAAAGCTTAGCATTTGATTCGTCGTCAGGTAAAGTGTACTTTACCCTAGCGAGTACAAATAAGATAGGAAGTCTAAATCCAGAAACCAATACGGTAACACAATGGTCTGTTCCTGGTAACTCTACAGACAAGGCTCAGGTTACTTTTACTGCATTTGATCCTAGTTCAAGCGATTTCTATATCTTAAAGAATGGATCTCCACCAAGTATAGTTAGGCTTGATACCTCAACAAATAATATCACTGAATGGACGATCCCCAGTAATTCAACAAATATCACGTCATTTAGCAGAGGCTTTGATGGTTACTATTTTACATATGAAAACATAAACAAGATAGGGAAGTTTGATCCATCAACGAATAATATTACTGAATGGACCATCCAGAACAATATAACTGGATTTTCAGATGCAGGCTACGATCTATCAACAGGAATGATATATTTTACTTCTGAAGGCATAAACAAGTTAGGGAGATGGGTTCCATACAATGGTATTACTACAGAGTGGAAAGTAGATAATACCCCTCTTAGTCTAATCATCGCTCCTTCGGGCAGCATATACTTTACAGACGAGTTAGGTAGAATCGGTAGGATCAGTTAACAGGGATGTTGAGATCATTACAATGAATTTGTCCGGTTGTATTTTGATAGCAATGGGTTTTATCCTCTTGATTTATCTCACAAGTGCCGCCACGTTTGGCATGCATTCCGTTTATGGCCAAAATATTACGGATTTCTTGCCCACTTCGGGGTCTATAACCTATCATTTAACCTCCTCATCTGAAATTGCTCCTGTTACCGAGACCTCAGCGTCATTGAATACTACGCCTTTCAGTATGATAAAGCCTCCGTCCTTATCTTCGGAAGCGCTTCCCTCAAATTATAAAGCTTCTTCTGAGTTTTCTTCTATATCTTTTATTTCCGTGGATACATCAATCAGCCGTAATACAGCGGTTGTGACTGGATCAATTACTACGCCATTTTCTACCGCATTTGCTAATGAGTCAAGTTCAACAGTGAGAGGCAGTTAGTCAGCGCTCTCATTTTGAAATAACGAAAGCGCGCTGAGGTCAAATTTCGCCAGTTTAACCAAAAGCAGAAAAACTTTTAAACGGCATTTAATGGAAGCAAATGCTAGTGCACTGTAATTCTGTCTCAATCGAAGCGGTAGTTTTGTTCACGATTTTTACTTACTCTGTTTTACTCCTACTTGAGATTACCTCATATCCTTTTGCCTCCCCGCCATTTGGCGAAGTCTTGGCGACCTATGGACCACTGGACATATTGGACCCGCAACTGTCGAATCAGTCCAGTAATGGGACAACGAGCTACGACATACCCTCAATTATAAGCATTGATTTTCCTGTGCCTGGCTCAGTTATCCCAAGGAATTTAGTGACGATCAATGGAAGCATAACGGATCCAGATGGTAATCTGGAAAAGGTGGAAGTATTTATCAATAGGTATCCATTTGATGGAAAATACACTTTTGTATATTCGCAGCCTGTCGGAAACAACTCTGACAGCGAAGTGACTTCTAACAATGGTAAAAATTATAATTGGTCCTTTGAGGTCCCTTTTTACTCTTCTGGTGTATATAGAATACTAGCTCATGCACAAGATAGTGCTAGAAATCATAAATGGGACGATGTTAATGTATACATACCATTTAATTCATCAGCGCCGTCGTCTTCGCTATTGCAAGAGTCTCAAGCTCAGGGAAGCGTCAACAACTATAATAATTCATGGGCTAACTCAACGAGAATTGCAATTGTAAATCCAACATTTACAGATGCAGCGTATGGACCAAATGCATTCTATATCTTTTATGAGAAGTATGACCGTACAGGCATTTACGATCAAATCCTTCCGACTGAGGCACATGTAACTACTGATCTAGATATGTTGACTGCTGAACTTGATCCCCGTGTCTATATTGAACGTTTCACACCGGCAGATTCGGCAAAGAATATTACTATGTTTTCGCGCATAGACCCAGACAATAGGCAAATTGGAATATTGAAGGACCGTATAGAGAAGGAGTTGTTACCAAATCGATCTGACGTTATTGTAGTAAGAGATGAAGATGTTCACAATGGATACATTTTTGGTGACAGCAATGGATCTAATGCCTATGATATTCTTATAGTAAACCATGATGAATATGTTTCCCAACAGATGTATGATAATTATAGGAAATTTGTTCAAAACGGCGGCACTATGATATTACTTGACGGCAATACGTTCTATGCGGAGGTCAAATATAGTCCTGTTAACAATACAATAACGTTGGTAAAAGGCCACGATTGGGAATATGATTTCGATAAAAAAGTCGCAAGACCAGGACCTCACGAAAGGTGGTTTGATGAAAATAGAGAGTGGATAGGATCAAATTTTCTTCTTTCTGATATTAACGAGAATATTACCTTTGCTAATAACCCTTTTAATTATACGCACTTTGAGGATAACTTTGTAAACAATCCTAACATTACTACTATTCTCGACTACGAGGCGAGAATCCCACCATCTAACGCCTTTTCTGGAGCCACAGTAGCTACCTATGAATTGCCTGTTGGTAAAGGAAACGTAATAGTTATAGGGATATATGGTGAGAATTTAATAAAAGAAAATAATGAAGAATTCCTTAAGTTCTTCGACTCTTTACTGCTCAAATCAGTGAACGATTTATGAAGAATCTTATTCTATATCCATTAGTCAATGTTGGTTATCTTATTCTAGAAATAAAGGTGGGTGTAGTGGTTTGAATTCAGTTGAGTAAATATCAATAATATTAAGTAGACTTGGGCTTTTTCAATTGTTATGTCAAGGAAGCGGTAGTAATAGAAGCGAGTGGTATAACTTAGCCTAATAATAATGATAACTAAGTAAAATCTTGAGAAAAAATATCCCTACTTTTCTGTATTGCCATATCCTCCCTTTATTTGGTAAAGTTGTACATCTATCAAACGATCATCACAGAGAACGTCTTAATGTCGAGAAAAAGTACCTGTTAACTTTCAGTCATACATTAACTTCAGATTATATTTGCTAGATAATGGAAATTCTCTTTATCAACAAGGTATCTTATCAGAATGCATAAGTTCAACGCTTCAACCTGCGTGAATTAGTGGGACGGAGTACATGCGAATGCTCGCTATTTAATCCTTGAACTATGATGGGACTGTATGCTCTTTACTTACTTTTTTTGTCCCGCCATTACAAACAGCATGTCTGTTTTTACCTTCTCCTTTATCGATCGAGCAGGGACCCCGGCCACAATGTCTTTATCTGGAACATCCCTGATAACAACCGCACCCGCGGCCACCAGCACATTATCTCCTAAGCGGATATTATCTTTGAGTGTTGAATTCAACCCGGTCCAACAGGAGTCGCCTATTTTTGTGCTACCGCCGATGATGGTACCTGTCGTTATTTCTGAATTTCTTCCAATTACAACGTTGTGTGCAATTTGGACCATAGCATCGATCTTGGTCCCATCTCCAATAATTGTATCAGAGAGAGAGCCGCGAGCAATATTTGTGTTTGCGCATATCTCGACATTATTTCCTACTCTAACTCCTTTAATATGAGGAAATCTAATCAGTTCTCCATTTTCAAATCTCTCAAATGCAAAACCGTCTGCACCCAGGGTAACACCAGGTTGGACTATGCATTTATTTCCGATTGTCGTGTTCTGAACAATGCTGACTCTATCATAGATTATGGTGTCATCACCAATTATACAATTTTCACCAATAACTGCGTTATGTCCTATGTAGCAGTTTTGACCAATCTTTGATGTGTCAGAAATAACCGCGTGTGGGGAAATTCCAGAAAGTTTTTTCTTTTCATATACTAGATCAATAACTTTGACAATGACAAACCTAGGATTTTCTACAAAAATAAGTTGCTGCTTACTTTCCGGACGAGGATGGACCGTTCCTTCCAAACTTTTCTTGCATAAAATGATCGCTCCTCTCGAATTATTGATTAAGGACACAGCCTTTTCAGGTTCATAATAACAGAACGTGAGATCCTTTTCGGAGGCTTCTGTCACGGAACGAATTGCTTCGAATTTAACTGACTGTCCCTCTGCAGTATAGGAGACATTTAGGCTTTCAAGAATGGATTCAATATTATCTCTCATACTCAGCTTTGCATCAAAACTCATATTTAACACCTCTTTAGCACATTATTATGCAGATTTTCACAAAACGCCATTTTTTGAAAAATTTACCCTATATTGGTTATCTTTACTCATCGACATATATAATGGTAAAAGCGAAACAAATTATTCTGTTGAATTTCGATAACTCTTCGAGTTGAAGGTGGGAAATTTATTTATTGATAGTATTTCCTTCTCTGGATATTAATGTTCATTGCCGATGTTTACTCCTTCATGAAGTTACAAAATCTGGTAAAAAATTTAGTAATTACAATTTGAAAAATGAGTAAAGAGTAAACTTGGTAATATGAGTAAAGAATAGCATAGTTTTGCCAATTGGTATCTAGATACATACTGGAAGTAAAAAATGACGGTTTGGTAGAGTAATTGTTTAACCGCAGTCGAATAGTACCGAGTATCTGTTAAAAGATATCTAAATTTCATGCCGATGAAAAAACTATGCCAAGAATTCCAGAACAGTTTATCTATTCTCTCATGAATCAGGGATCAAATGAATATATTAGCACTTGGCGCACATCCTGATGATATAGAGTTAGGCTGTGGTGGTCTACTTCTAAAGGCTTCAAAACAAGGTCACAATGTTTTTATGTATATCCTTACGAGAGGCGCAGCAGCAGGAGATCCAATGCAGAGGACAACTGAACAGAAAGAAGCAGCAAGGATCATTGGAGCAAGGGCATCTTGGATAGATAACTTTGAAGATACAAAATTGACATTAAGCGTAGATCTCATTAATCATATTGAACAAGTGATCAGAATGACGAGGCCCGATATTATTTACACGCATCCACAAGGAGATACTCATCATGACCATAGAGCGGTAGCTGCTGCTACCTATGAAGCAGCAAGATTCGTTCCAAACATCCTTTCTTATGAAATGCCTGTGACGAAGGATTTCAAGCCTCAAGTTTATTGTGACATCTCCGATGTGATAGACGAAAAGATTGACCTCCTAAATGCTTTCGTTTCTCAGAGCGAAAAAATGTTTATCAAATCACATGCTGTAAAGGGATTATCTCAGTATCGTGCAATGCAGAGCAGGCTAGGAGCAAAGGTAACAGCTGTAGAAGCTTTTGAAGTTATGCAGATGAGTCTTACCCCTAATTTCAATTTACTCCAAAATGGTCAAGAACAGATGTTAGAGACGGCGAATTTCTCGACGCCGATTTTGAATGATGCCATTGTTTTTACTTCAACCATTCAAAATCAGATCTGATTCAATGTCAAAGTCACTAGACATGAACTAGATCTCTAATTTCTTGATTTTATTTTTATATATCCTATGAGTTAGATAATGAAACACTGATAAGTGCCGCTTGTTTAGGGTGAGGCGCTGACTAGGTGGCTAGGTTGATGCCACTTATTTAGTATAGAACTATTGTGGTTTTAAATATCTTAATGCCATACAAAGTCGTTGGTTAAGGCATCGCGGAATATTGCGGTGGTGATAGTCTCTATAGATTGGCCATGGTTATATTTTTTAAGGGGATGCTAACTTTAATATCACCAGGATATGAAGAAAACCAACAATTCTCTGATAGCGTTCAAACTAATAGCCAAGAAAAGGATTAATTGAATTCTTATGTGATAATAGTTTTGTCCGTGGCTAAACTAGCACACATTTCATTGTAATGACCTTAGACCTTCCATCCCAACATACCATCGAATCCCGAACTGTTATATAATCATCCAATACCCAATAACAGGATAACCGAATTTGATATGAATGGAGGGCGAATTTCTAGGCTGGATTTTTTGAAATTACTGCTATGCAGTGGGATAGCTTTTCCATTGGGAATAATAAATATCAATAAGCTATTTTCGACGTACGGGACTCCAAAAAACTCATCATCAGATAGTCTAGGAACTTTTCAGCAACACGACGAAAATTTAGACGTGTTTGGTATAAGAAAAATATATCCTACTCGCCACTCTGGAAGGGAATGGTTCATGAACATGGATGACCCTAGAAGCGATCCTGCGCTTGATCTTGGCGCCGGCAGACCAACAAAGAGTTTAGACGGGTCATGGAGGATTGGAAGCACAAACAGAAATAACGGGTTCAATGGAAAATATCATGTTGTATTTGAAATCATTACGACTCCTTGGCTCGGCAATCTCTGGAGAGATGTAGAAATTACAGGATGTTTCAGGATACTAGGCATAGACGAGGATGCAAATATTAAATCAATCGGGCTGCAATGGTATGCAAGAGGGAACAGACACAACGATCTTTTTCCGTGCGAAGGCACTTCACTTAAAGCTCGGATTCATCCTAATGGGTCTACAGGATGGATAAAGGAAATATGGCATACGGGAGGATATACAACAGAAAAAGAAACTACCCAATTAGCCTATCCGATCATAGGTAAATGGATAGGTTGGAAAGCAGTGATGTATAATATCCAAGACGGCAAAGCTGTGAAAATGGAATCCTATGTCGATTATGGTTGTAATAATCATTGGGTAAAAATAGGTGATCTTGTTGATAGCGGCAACTGGTACTCTGATAATAAACAATTCTACGAAGTTGATTGTGGTAGGACACGAAATTATGTGGTTTCCAATTCTGGTCCAAGAGCAGGTTTTAGGTCCGATGGTATTATCTGGGACTTTAAAAATTTTAGCGTGAGAGAAATTCTGGTCGCGTGATGTGTAACGCTCTGGGAATACTGAAAATTGGTGAAATTAAGTTATCGGGGGAGGGGACCTTTGTAGTCTGCCTAGCTGTCTACGTTATCGCTTATTCTTTATCCTTTACATTATATGTGCAAATTCAATCTATATCACACTATTCAGTGTACCAAATCGTCATCTTGTAGGAATACTATTAACCTAACTCGACAGACTTAAATCAAACTAATTAATATATGCTTGTAGGGTAGAATATGCTTACCTTGGATACCTACATACTGCAAATTCCAGCTGGGATCGAATGGATTATTATCATAGTTGTAATTGTCTTGATATTCTTTGGTGTGAAAAAGATACCTGAAATTGCTAGGAGTTTTGGGAAGGCTTCATCAGAATATCAGAAGGCGAGAATCGAGGCAGAAAGAGAGTTAGGGAAGATAAAAAAAGGGGGACAATCTCCAAGTGATGACCGAGATAAACTTGAAGGGATAGCTGGTACATTGGGAATTAATTATACTAATCTTAATGATGAAGAGATAAGAGAAGCTATTGAAGCAGAACTTCATAAGTCCAAAAAAACTTGAATAATTAACAATCGCATTGACAAAGGCGTAACACAAAAGAAATTCTTTGTTTCCGTGGAGATTAAAGGTATCATTTGGAATGTATTGAGCGTGCATTAGCAATAAACAAACAACTAATTCATCCCTTTCTGTTTATGTTTGTGTTTGTGTTTGTTTAATCCTTATCGCAATTAGAAGCCGCTATGTTCACCGACATTATCATTTTTAGGAAGAATAAAGGAAAGTTAAATAATTTTTGAAATATTTTCCGCATTAATACTGGCAGACTCGATCGCTTTTCCTACGACTAAATCTGAATGCTTAATTAGGCTATTTCTTAGTGGAGGTTGAGTGGTCTTCTTATTATTACCATCTTTAGAAATCAGGACAAGAATCTCCCGAAGTTCTTGGTTATCAATGATTAAATTTAATATCTTAAGGAATTCTTCTCGATCAATAACAGAAGAATTCAACTCGAGGGAATCAATTGCCTTAAGCTTCCAATAGCTGCCAATACCTTGTCCAACGAGTGTTTGGGCTTTATAGACAATTTTACCAAATGATGTCATGCTATACGTTCCATTTTTCCTATTTATTAGTCCTGCATGTAACAGGCTTAACATTCTAGAATAATACTGTCGTTTTGTTAATCCTAATGTAGTTAAGACGTTTTGTGTATCAAGATTTTGATGAGCTATCATCTCAAACAAGGTTAGAGCCTTATCATCTGACACCGCTTTTAGAGATTTTTCTACCGTTATCGTTTCTTGCATTCTCATTTACACTTAAGCGAAAAATGGACTTAATATTAACTAGATACAACTTACTATTTTCTACCGTTAAAAGGTAAATCTAATAATTTTTTTCAGTAAGGCATAAAACGCTAATTATTTTACATATACAGGATTATTTATTACCATGAGGATCGAGATTCGTTTTGAATATGGATAACTACTCGAGATAGTTTGCTCGCAAGGTGCAGAATCACACAACCTCGATAGTTAATAGATACCGAATACTTTCTAACTAATAAAATTTTCCCCTTCCTAGGAAAAAACCCAACAAATCTACGTACAAGGATTAAATTATAGGCATTCTATTTCATCTCTTGATGTCAAGAAAGTTAAACTTCAGACCGATACATTGTCTATTGGTGCTGGTCCCAGCAGTAGTTCTGCTTGTTTCTAGTATTGATGTGCAGAACCATTTCTTCCAAAATGCTCAAGGGCAGCCAACCGTCGGAACCTCGGGAAGCGAGAATGCGACAGACACAATATCATCAGAAGGCGCAGTGCCGGAAATCATAATTGCTATTCCAAGCAATAACTCCCAGGTTCCCGTTGGGGAACTTCTTGTAAGTGGTAATGCCAGTGATACTGAAACCGCAAACATACAGACTATTGGAGTGAAAGTCGACGAGGGCGATTATATGCCTACGACCCCACAGGTACCAGGTGATTGGTCCGAATGGTCAGTCACTACAGACATTCCCTCACCGGGTCCTCATACATTGAAAGCAAGAGCCGATTATGGTGCTGGAGATCAGACCTGGTCTATAGGTAATGTACTTGTAAACGCGAACGGCGATGCTACTTCCGACGCAACGTCCAATCAGTCTATTTCCGGAGGTAGTTCATCTCCGCCAAGTACAAATGAAATGTCTAATGAATCAGCAACTGTGAGTCCGGTGGTGGAAATCCCTCCACAGCCCTCGCAATCGCAGGAAGAGGTGCAGGCTGCGCCAAGCATAAATGAAACGTCCAATGAATCAGCAACTGTGAGTCCGGTGGTGGAAACCCCTCCACAGCCCTCGCAATCGCAGGAAGAGGTGCAAGCTGCCGCTACATACAAGAATCCAATCGACATTCTATTAGGTAGGTGAAGCCAGCTTCATCTATAATCAGCAAGCAAAATCAGAGAGGGTAGCTCTCTAATATTTTGTATTTCATTACTCCAGTATTCATAAGGGTTTAATGACTACGTTATCGAATGCAACGGCTGCGTCTTCTGTATATAATCCCACAAATCCTCCCTGCTTCATTTTCAAGCTGTTTCTTGGAATGCCAGCCTTATTATCGATATAGTCAATGATTCTTGATACCGTCTATCCATACTACTATGTGAGGTGTTCCCGTCCCCGTTCCAGTTACCCGTATGTGCCAATTTTGCCAAGTATTCATCTTCACGGACGGAGAACCCTTAGTCACAAGGTACACTTCAGCTGAATCGTCCTGTTTATTGTTGTCCTTCTTTTCTAACTGGAATCCTTGTTTCTTAAGAAGGAAACTATATTGATGATAATTATCTTGCCAGTTCCACATAATCCAAGCAGTTTCCCAATTATTGGGAGGTGAATTTTGCCTTAGTTGTTTAACCGTTTTCACTTTTGCAGTCATATCAAAGTTCTTGAATAGTTTAGTAGTAGTTAGTAAAGGAGCATGCGTCTCTCCTTTCGAAGTGGATGTTTTTGGCTGTAAGTGCAAATATTCATTGTTGTTCAGACCTTGACGCACTCCTACTGTTCCATATCCTCCATATGCGTTCTTCCACTTTCCATTCGGGGATATCTGTCCATCCTTCAAAGTATACAGTCCGCTTTCAAAATAATCTGCCACTGTACTTGTAGCGTAGGTTGCTGTAGCCTCCATGGTAGGGTTAGTATCTGTCATTTTTTGCACAGGTAAAGGTAATATGAATGGAATATCATTTCTTTCAGTGTTTGATTTGGCATTTGCGACAAGTATGTTATTCTTGGATATGTAATTTATCCCTACGTTAGACATAGAAAGAATTGACATGACTAACAGAGATCCGCAAATCAATGCACACGTTCCTTTATTGAATAAAAGCTGTTTGTTCAATGCTCCTTGTTGTGGCTATTAAAAAGTATTTACAAGGAGCTTTGAATTTCACGATCACTTATGTACCCCAGCATTGCATATCTGAAATCTAATGAAAATCTTCTTTTACGGCCTAATTATCGATTTCTTCGTTTGCATTTATTGCATACACCATTTGGGTAATAGGGCAGGATGGGAACTTCAGCCGAGTAGTTGTCGACCCTGTAAATAGTCAGATTCTCTTAAACGTGTCGATACCATTAAAACATCTTTCCATGATGGGGTTCTGGAATGATGGGGTCCTGGTAATCCGCCGTAAAGTAGTCTACTTATATTATTATCTTTTTCGAGATTATTAATTAATTTATCAATATTTTGCAACGATTTTCTCTCTGTTGGATCAACTTGATCTTCACTTAGAGGAAAATCAATCCATATATTGACCGAATAGTTGTCGAATAATTACATGCCCAAGGCCTGTCCCTGGCCGACCTGGTAATAATGGATCAATGGACCACAGACAGGTAGGCAAAATAGAATAACTAAACTCGAGGACATACATGGTAGCTTTACCACCCCGATATCCGATTTCAGCAACTAAACTAGGCATTGTACCAGAACCATGAACAATGATTATGCGCTCGTGAATATTTGTGAAATATACACTAATAGCTGGGTAAAGTAACAGGGTCAGACTTGAGGCAGATTAGAACACATATCATAGCCGCTAGCATGGTCATACCAGTAAGTGAAGACTGTTAGAAAGCATCGAAACTTTAAATACCATAAATTAAGTGTTTCTCTATAATCGAATGCTTAAGGATCTAGGCCGAAATCGTTCACTATCTGACTACAGAAAGATAGCAATTGGAGTTTCTATCGCTATCATAATGATTCTAATAGTGGATACTTTGACTACTCGACAGATCCTGCCCTATAATAATACTACAGGCTCAGTGCTCTTTGTCCTAAACATAGTAGTAGCATACGGGCTAGGGTCATGGGTTCTTTTCAAGTACGTAAAAAAAATTAGTGAGGAGATCATTGTGTCTAAGTCCTTCATTAGTCATCTTATCAAGTTTGCGATGATAATTCAATTCTCATTATTGATACTTTTCTCACTGATTTTTGTAGAGTATTATTTATTCGATAATAGTACCCTATGTTCTCTCCTCGTTGGCATTTGCAATCAGTACAATCTCAGCTAGTTTCATTATGTGTTACACTGCCTTTAAATTCTTTCTTTGGTTTAGAGCAAGCAACCGAAATAAGATCATATTGGTCTATGGTTTAGCTGCCGCTTCACTCGCTGTAGCCATGATATTCGACGGTGGTGCCAAACTACTTATGGTTAGAGTGATAGAAGAACCATCTTTGAATACGGTACCAATAAGTGGTAACTCATCTGATACTTTTGTGTATAAAGAATCTGACAAATACAACGGAGACATCCAGTATGAAGTAATTAAACCCGACACGAAAACTGTATACATCGTACCTGCAGAATCTAGGATGCTGTATCAATATCTTAACGGTTGGATACCCATAACTATCTCATTTATTTTTACATGGGCTATTACCTTGATAGTCCTGAGGAAGTACTATCAAAGGCAAGGCAAACTGCCGAGTTGGATTAATTTTGTCATGATTCTCCCGCTTGTACTTTATTTTATTGGGAGAAGTTTGGAGCTTTACACTTTATTTACCGGCAATATAATTCGTTTTGATGATTTGCCTAATCCGTATTTATTCAGAATATTATTTAGAATAGGCGTCATAGGGGGAAGTATATTATTTGGGTTAGCGTTCTTTATCATCGCTAAAATGACAACAGCAGGTAAGGTTAAGGATTGTCTCATTGTCGCTGCGATTGGAGCAGCAATGATTGGGATATCACTTTCGCCATCTGCATTACAACAAACTTATGGAGTGGCCGGGAGATCTCTTGAGCTATTATCTTCGCTTCTGTTTAGTCTTGGCTTCTATCTTTCTGCAGTATACGTTGCCCATGATTCATCAATAAGGAGAAGTATCAGATCAATTGATAAGATTGAGTTTTTGCACTTGTTAGGACATGCTCAAATGGAAATAGAGATAGAGAAAAAGGTTGAGGAAGTTGTAAAAAAACAACAACAAGCCTTAGACGCTCAAGTTATTCCTCCCTTAGAAGTAGACGATTATGATGTTAAGCTTTATGTCAACGAAGTATTGAATGAAGTTAAACGAAGCAAGATATAATTTTATGAATTCAATATGACTTCATGCTTTAGCGATAGATGCTGGAATGACAAGAGTACTACTTTTAGGCTGGAAAATAAGAAGGAATGGCAAATCATTAGCAGCACTTAATAGAATAATTATAGAGGCAAATGCGCCATCGATAACACTATAGAATTCTGTGCCTCTTTTTCCGTATCTATTAACAGATCTTGAGGTATTTGAGCAGACAACTATTAGAACTGAGGCATCTTTGACCTGGTTTTGTCCTAGGGATGCTTGACGTAACTTCCTTTTTGTAATAGGACAAAAGCCTTCGCAATCAGTCCTGCTCCTCCGAGAGACAGAACTGCAAAAATGAGTAAATTTCTAGGGTCTTCGGGATTTAGTCCAGTCATACTTATAGAGTCTACGGTTACATGGGCGTATCGCTTGTTAAGAATAAAACCAACATAAGGGAATACAAATAGAAATGAGGTCAGGATTAGTACAATGCCTACTGCAACTAAAACCTTAAAACCAAAATTTTCCAATACCTTAAACAGTACATATTATTTACTTAAGGACTTCTATATATGAGGATTGTTTAAATTCTAACTCTCTAATCTCATATCATTGATATAATCTCATATTATTGATAAATTAACTTTAGCTGATTAATACTTGCTTAATAAATAATTTACAGCAATAACAAGAAAAAATGAGTGAATAAATCTAAAACTAATAAATCTAATGTAGTCGCTGTCTGTTATTAGTGCTATAAAATGATTTCAGGAGAAGGAAGACTGAAACAAGAGAACTTTGTTGACACAAGTTTGCTCCTAGATGCAGTAACCTCTTTGATAGATGCATTTAATCAAGCTGGTTATAACTCTCCAACTAGTATTCAAGTTGATAAGAAGGCATTTGATAAGCTATTAGAAGAAGCATCAAATTTATACAGTAGTATTAATGTGAAAGATTCCGTTGCAAACAAGAAATTTTCATTAGTCAACATTATAAATATCGTTCCTGAAGAAGAGAAAGAAGAAATTGATGCTCACCAGAAGCAAAAAGATACTCGGCAAGCAATAGACTTAGTAGAAGGTAATAATCAGGAAAAGCAGAATCTAAGGTTATCTACTACAACTATAAAATATGAATATCCTGACTGTGGGGCTACATTCGACACTCCTGCCGGTCACAGGCCAGTCTAGTAATAACTAAGGTATATTTCTTACCATGGCAGCATGAGTGAACGTGGGAAAAGGGGGGGGTTATTGCCCTTCATTGAAATCCATTTGTAGCTGAACTAATAGTAAAAAACTGCAGTTCGATCTCGAAGGGAATGTATCATGTATGAAAATAACCCAAATGCATAGTCAAACAGCAATTTATGTCTCTGATTTGGTACTATAACCCCAAATCAAGTCATCGGCATAAGGCAACTCCATATTGTTTGTAAAAATGGCGTAGAATTACATTTGATCGTCATTTCTTGGGATTTTTATGAATATTCTTCAAATAATATACTAGTAGTATACAAGTGATTAAATTCCTAATGTCAGATTCAAGGCAAAAAGTCAATATTGCAACAGAGGCTGGTATCATGTTACCACCAGTGCACCAAATGTGCAATCATATTCCAATGTAGTGGACCAAATTCGATTGAGATTAGAACAAATGGATGCACAAGGCCTTTCTTCTACGGCAAATGCAATATTTGCAATGGTGGCCTTTGGCCTAAGGCCCAGATACATCTGTTTTGAGCGCCTCATATTCAGGCTGCCTCCCCAATTCTCTCCATTTACCCACTCAAGTACCAAACATGATAATCTGTTGTTGAATAGCATTGTGAAGTAGCAGAAACAAAGGTAGTACCTGGCTTGAACTCCCACATACATCTAGGTGGGGATATTCGTCGAAGAGGTGGTCTTTTGGTCGCTGCAAACATCCCCGCCCCTTATTGATGACCTAGTAATACTGTGTTTTTGAAACTGCAGTATGAGCCGTCCCCAATCAGCAAATCCTCCAGAATACCAAACTGTCGGGAGATATGTCCAATAGAGTCCGGATTTAGGATTTCAACAATGTATACAAATTCTAGCCTTAACTTTGTACCTGCAAGTACATACATATAATTAGGCACACACACTGTGCCCGATATTAATTGTGCAGATTTTTCATAATAATACGATCTATTTTCTACTGCTCCAGCATAGAATACATTATCCTGTAGTGTAGTATATGTAAAAGTGGCCTATATAGTTCTTAGTACAAGATCGAAATATGGCCACTATTGTGAATGCTAGTTTTCTGTTGTTACTATAAGGGCGGACAATGCTGCCTACGCAAGCAATCAGTCCCTTCGTACATCATGACCTACTGTTGAGGTTGCTAGCTTAATCGTAGCAAAAGGAGGAATGGGCGAGGTTCAAGCCGTCTGTAATTCTTGATTACTTATCATGCCAAGAGATGATAATATGGCCAAATGCATGATAGATAACGATATACCGAGCCTTACCTTCGCTTCTACATTGCCCACAGAGTCTGAATTTAATTTTTTGGTAGGCTTCCGAATGAGTAGCCATTATTGAATCACTGAATTGTCTTATCTGCATCCAGGCACTCTTGGGATCGCTTCTAACAACGAAACTTCCTGTTAACGTTTTTCTTGACAAGGCATCATGTAACTTCCTATTTCAATTGTACGCCATTAAGTCTAGGTGTTTATGGCTAAGGATAACCCGTTGTAGAAGTTGGGTAGTAAGGGGAAGTAGAGGGATAACCCGTTGTAGCACCCGAATAGAGAGGTCCATAAGGATTATAGTTGCTGTTTCGATTAATTGCAAGTGCTGCCAACAAAGGTGTTATAGGAACTCCATCATCCGACAGCACCAAAGTTGGAAGTGGCGTCTTTATATTCTTGTTAACATCTGGTGATGAACTATATGCCAATGTTCTGCAGGTATTGAACAGATCTTCAACCTCAAAGTCTTTCCATTTCTGTCTTTCTATGTTTTTCTCCCCTACTGCTATCTGACCTTGTACGTCATCATCAAATATTCTGAAGCGATTATTATCGCGGATTATTTGTAATGAAACAAGATCCTTTTCTTTATTATTACCATCTCTGCTATTCTTGTCATCGTCATCATCTGCTATTGGGATATTTACATCCTTATCAGGTACTCCAGTTATGGTGAATGAGAATAGACCAGCCCCGCATGCTATAGCGGGAATAGATGGAAACCACGGAGAGATTTGCTGCTGTCCAAATGGGGGACCCAGAGGGGCATTCACAAGAGTAGATAATGCCAATGAGGTGGGATTAGTTATGAAAAATGGGTTTCTATTGAAGCTAAATTGATTGGAGGTATAAGGGTTATAGTAGGGATTATAGGGATAAGTTGATGTCTGTGCAAATACTTCTGGGATCATCGTTGTATTTACACTCAGATTACTGTCAATGAGGTTTAACGGTAACAGGAGCAATAGGCATAATACGACAAGAACACAGATCTTGATCTCTGCAAGAAAAATATGGATTATAGACGAGATCAATGGTATCGTATACTCACTTCCACTTAGTATATAGATGCTGAAAGATAAACTTTTGAAAAACTTATATATATTTTTTTACTGTCCTCGAGTGTTAGCAAATAAGGATAGAATTCTCTTCCAATTATATTGATTATGATACCCGATTTGTCGGTCTTTTTACTTTAGCTCTTCTTATCCGAGCCGAGAGGTACATATAACTGACTTGAAAAAATCTACTTATCCGGGGTGGAGATAGGGCTATCTACATGAATCGTAGAGATTCTAGTGGATTGACAATTTATTGCGTTGTAAACGCTTGTGCAAGTTTCAATGTTGGCTAATATGTGATGCATATTCCTATTGATCCTGCATTGGAGAGTACATTCACCGGCACCTCCTTAATTTACCGTCGGGAAGTAACTTCAGACTTGGCAGGTTAAAATCTTTTGGGAAATCCAACTTCAACAGCAAAAATCTAATGCTTGTCGTTGTGTGATTCCAAACAGCACGGCTTTTACTGCGATCTTAAGGTACAAACCTCATCCGGGATGACCAACAAGTTAGTTTCGTTACAGACTCCCGATGACTGGATTGCTAACCTTAACCTCCAATGATCTTCAGAGTCGAAAGGAATTATCGAAGGTAAGGTAAACCAGGAGAAACACCTAGGCTGTCCGACCCGGCCACCTACCCTGTTAATGCAGTCGTTGGCATTAAGGCCCTTTGACCTTTGTCAATGACTATGTACTAACAATTGGATACTGACTTAAAGCTTGTATGTTATCTCCTTATGCTAATATCGTCTATATGTAAATGTGGCTTGTTTAGGGAAAGTTTTGTCTTTGTTGCTTAAATGTAATTACTTTTTGCTTTTGCATTCAGTTCAAAGTCCTTGAATAGTTGAGTGGTAGTTAACAGAGCGGCATGCGTTTCGCTTTGGGAGGTAAATGGTTTTGTTCAAGGTACATAGATTCATTGCTACTCCCACCTTGGAGCACTCTTACTGTTCTATAGCCAGCGTAAATGTCCTTCCACTTTCCATCCACGGGGATATCGGTCCACCTTTCAGTCTATACTATCCACATTCAAAATCATCGGCCACTGGTACTTGTGGCGTAGGTTGATGTAGCTTCCATTGTAGGATTTGTATCTGTCATCTCTTGTATAGGTAAAGGTAATATGAGTGGAATATCATTTCTTTTTGTGTGATTTTGCCTCTACAGCAGATATGTTATCCTCGGTAGATGATCGGTCCACTGGAAGAACTGACAGAATTAGTATTAGTCCACAAATCGATGCGCAAATTCCCTTATTTAGCACAATCAGTTTCTTCATCGTAACTCGGTGTAACCAACTGAAGGAATAAATTGTTGATGTTAACCATCCATAGATTAATACCACTAACACTTTACTATAGTTGTACGTATATGGCATATTCTTTGTCGTGGCAGAATTCAAGATGGTTGTTGGTATTATAGGATTCCTGCTTTTCATTTTATCTCCTTTCGTTTTTATTGGCACAGAACAAGCTGCCGATGCGCAGGGTGTTTTAGGGATACCTGTTCCATCAGCTAGTCCTAACAGTATAACGTCTATCTATGGCAAAGGATTTGGAAACAATGGGAATAGTTTCTCGGCATTTGTTGAGTGTTCTGACGGAAAATATTTCTCTTTTGAAAAGGGATCTTTAATCACATTTTCGTCTGGTCGCCCTAGTGAGGCACCGCAAGATAATGACCAATTTTATGATGATAGTGCAATTGGAACATGGCAGATAGAATACGGTACCATAGAGTTTGACCATTTCCTATATCAAGGAGGTATCATAACTGGTATGTCCTTGCAAGGAGGCTCTTACCTGTTGTATGGAGTCGAAACACAAGACGATATTTGTGGAACAGAAAATGAAAGAATCATTATAGAAACAGAATGTATTGACGATACTCCCATCAAATACCTAAATTCTGTTGGCGATAGATCGGGGTCTACTACCCCTCCAGATTATGCGAAGGTATATCAATTCTTTAGTGCCGAGGTTACATGCAGTTAAGAAATACTTGCAGGAGTGGATCTCGTAACAAAACAGGAAATGATGCGGTGCAGATTCAATCTGGGTTGGGGAAAACATGATTTAGAGTCGGGGCCGTCATCTCTCATAGCCCTTCCGATATAACTTGTTAATGTTCTAAATGAAGGCGAGAGAGAATTGTTAGCGTAGTATTAGGATGAAGTTTTTCGAGGACGAAGCTCAGACACCAGATGTGACGATATATATGTGGTAGCCTTGACGAGTTTTAGCGGCTCTACTTTTGAAAGATAGCCTTGGATCCCGCAAATGCCTAGACGTTGTTTCATTTGGCTTTAGAAGAGAATTTCTAACTCCTTTATGACATACGGTGGTAACATTTCAATCCAAATTGCAAATAAGGCTTCCCTACTTTAGCAAATGATTACAATGTAAGTTTTGGATATTTCATACTGGTTTATGTTTAATTGTGATCTAATGTGCTACCCCAAAAGCTACTGCCTATTTCCTTCTGCCATTTCCTACCTTTTTTCGTCAAACTATTATTATTACTGCTATCGATCAATCCGATATCGTTGGCAAACTCAATCCACCTAAGCACCAGATTTAAGTCATTTTCAAAATAGTCGCTAGCTATTTTAGAAGCTTGGTGTCCTTCAGAAAGTCTTTTCAGAACCAAAACGACCTCTTCTAGATACTTGTATTTGTGATGATTAATGGGCGTGAAATCAATTCTTTTGCCACTTTCTACATCCACACAAGACTGCTCTTTTGACATATGGGTAAATATTTTATCTAATTCATACTTAAGAATCCTTATAGTAAATCTTGATGCTTTTGCAGGAAATTAGAGTATTAGATAAGTAAATGTCAATAATCGTAATACCTTATCTATATATTTCCAACTTAAGGTACTCTCTGACTGCGATCTTAGAAACATTCGTTATACATGATCTATTGATGACGATAAATTAATAGTCTTTAGGATATGACTAGCGGATGGAGAGAGAAGCTTACGTCCGTTCGCTTATGCCGAATGCCGAGTATTGTTATGCTGGGGAGGTGCTGGCCAGACCGGTAGACATCTGGATCAAAAAAACAGCCTAAAATTGATGTCTGGGACGTATGTACTTTACTTTGAAGGAGAGCCAAAAAAATCTGGGCCGCAAATCCATCTATTGTCTGAAGTTAACGCAGATATTGGCGGCTCTTCTAATTTAAGTGGCGGATTAGATTTAGGTGATGCATTGGTACAACCAAAAACTATTTTTATTCCAAATCGGTGAAAAAAATTAATCAAGAATTTTTAGGAGGGTAGATTTTCGGAATACGGGCAGTGCCAATCGAAAATTTCGCTGCCTGAAAGAGGTAGAAGGCTCTACATCTCGATATGGACAACCACATTTAGAGATATAGGATTATTATATTGACTACAGATTAAATGATCGAAGTTGTACTGTGACATTTTATCTTGCTAATCAAATCCAAAAAACCATTCATATCCAGATCGCAGAAATTATATACATACCTAAACCTGTTTGACAATTTGGATTACCGAAGATCACGAACGAAGCACTGATATTCGGTACAGGACTATTAGACAACGGATTTAATAGTTCAGTTTGTAAGACATTCTCTTGTACTTCGATAATATTTGCTTCTGGCATTTCAAAATCTTGAATACACAACTGTTGTCCGGTATTGCTATCCGAGGACAAAGTTACTGTATACGTCCACCATGCCATTGGAGCAAATGCAGGATTCATAATCATATTTACTAACCCGGTATTACTCTGTGAATTAATCCATAAATATCCGAAAGCTGGATACTGTAAACTAAACTGGTTTGCATCACCAGAATTTCTGGTTGAAGGTATTGTGTCGCCCGCTTGCAACCCCAGAAACAATAATCCAGCCTTGTTTTGTAATGCTGATGCTTTCTGTAATTGTGTATAACCCGGCGGTACCAACTGGGCGGACACAGCGGAGACAAAAGGAACGATAAACATTATCATTATCATTGTCAATGCTATACCTATAATTCTAGTAGCATCTACTTTCATAGCATGTCTATTAAACAGAGGTAGACTTAACTAATAAGCTTTCAACTAAACTTATATACTTCTAAAAGAGAAAAATCTGCAGATATTAAGACCTGTTACACATGACAAAAACAGAAATATTTTATTAGCAAAGCCTGCCGATATTAGCCCGATTTTTTAGTCAATTATGACAAGTTCAATCCAGGTTACCTGAGATCGGTAGCCTCAGGTCAGGATATCGTTTAATAGCGGCCAAAGGAAGATGCTCTTCCCTCACTCCAAAGGTTGTTGAATATTTCGATATCTAGCTATCAGATCGAGAAATGTCTCACTCCGTGCTTAAGACTGAGAAGAGGAGGAGGAATAGCATCTCATCCTGTAAACATATTGATTATGGATAACTGTACAATCATCTTACCATACAGATTGCTAAATCGATAGGCAGGAGACGTGACTGTTATTTCAAATATACAAAATCCTCGCAAAAAGAAACAATAATTACAGCATATTGTACAAATAATATACTTTTGACTAACAAGGTGTTAATACAACTCAGGTACCTACACCAGTATGTGTTCTATTATAGGATACAATGGGCAATTATTAGTAGCACCTTTATTAGTAGATAGTCTTAAGCGGATGGAATATAGAGGTTATGACAGTGTAGGTATAGCGACAATAAATAATGGCAAGATCCTGCTCAAGAAAGGTGTGGGTAGGGTTTTGGAAGTTGATGGGACGCTTGACATGAAAAGTATGAAGGGGTTCACGGGTATTGGGCACACTAGATGGGCAACGCATGGCGGCGTTACCGATAAAAATGCCCATCCTCATTATGGCTGTACAGATAGCATTGCAATCGCCCACAATGGGATCATTGAAAATCACGAAGAGTTGAAGGAAGAGCTTATTGACTCAGGTCATGTTTTTAAAAGTAATACAGATAGCGAAGTAATCGCACATCTTCTTGAAAACTATTACAATGAACTAAAAGATATAAAGAAAAGTATAATGGAAACATGCAGTAGACTAAAGGGAGCCTATGCATTTGTGGCGGCATTCGAGGATGGGACCATTTGCGGATCCAGATACAATGAGCCATTAATAATCGGAATAGTAGATACAGGGAATTTCCTGTCAAGTGATATCTTGGGATTTATTGAATTTACTGACAAAGCCATTTTTCTAGATAATAGGGACATTGTGATCTTGGATTCGAAAAACTATCAAATTTATGACTCCGAGGGAAAAAACGTGAATCGAACAGTTACTCAGGTGGCGTGGGAATTAGCCGCAGTAGATAAAGGAAAATACTCACACCACACTTTAAAAGAAATTCATGAACAACCAAAGGTATTAGAAAAAGTAGGGATCTCCAGTTTAGATAAGATAGAGGAAGTTTGTAATGTCCTTCGGAACTCCAAGACTGTATTTCTGACGGGTAGTGGAACAAGTTATCATTGTGCTCTAATCGCAAAACACTTGTTATCAAATTTTGGAAAAATTCACGCAGAGACTGTGATGTCAAGTGAATTCCAATATACGCTTGCGGGCGTTGATAATTCATCAGTGGTCTTGGCATTTTCTCAGAGTGGTGAAACAGCAGATGTATTGCATTCTGTAAAGGCTGCTAAACAAATGGGAGCCAAAATACTCTCTATTGTTAACGTTCCGACTTCTTCATTAGCCAGAATCAGTGATTCATTCTTGACAACCTCGTGTGGGCCTGAGGTAGGAGTAGCGGCAACAAAGAGTTTCACGGCTCAATTATCTCTAATCTATATGATAGCAGATAGATTATGTAACGGCTGCTTAGGTTTCAAGGCTAACAATTCACTTGTTGTTGATGCACTTTGTGAAGTTTTAGATTCCGAAAAAGAATTCCATGATATTGCTCAGAAGCTTCATTCTGCTCGAGACATTTACGTCCTCGGTAGATCGATACACTATCCTATTGCCCTTGAAGGAGCACTGAAAATAAAGGAATTGTCATATATTCACGCAGAGGGTATAGCTGCTGGTGAATTAAAGCATGGACCATTGGCGTTGATAGATAAAGATAGTCTACGTAATAATCTTGAATCCTAGCGATTCTACTTCAGATCGTAACATTGCTAGCGCTCATGAGATAAAAGCTAGAGGGGCCACAATAATCGGTATTTCTGACTTACCAAATGAAGTATACGACATTTTTATCAAGATCCCATCAATCGAATGCAGTGCTATCTATCCTATTATAGAAGTGATACCTCTTCAGATTCTGGCCTACTACCTGTCACTTGTAAGGAATATAGATCCAGATTATCCACGCAACCTTGCGAAATCAGTTACTGTAATGTAGAGCAACTTCCTACGCCTTGGCACAGCAGATATCCCGAGACACATGTATCTAATTATTGACTGTCAAAGAACCTAATCCAATTATTACATGTAAAATCTAAAACTTATCTTGGAATTTAGCTTATTATCATTCTCTAGTCAAGGAGGCAGGTGAGAACTTTGAAGTGGTTTCAGAGATCAGGATCCTTGATCACGAAGAAGTTTTCGAGGATACGGCAGAAGATAATGAATTATGGTCTGTTTATGGCCTGGCAAAGCCGAATCCAAAAGAGGAGCCAAAACAGCATAACGGGCCAGAAACGGGATCGGGATCTCAGCCAGAAAAAGTGGGAACCAATCCACTAATCGAAAACCCAAAAAATGAGGGCTTTAGTCCTACTATTGGTGACAAACACGCTCAAAAAAGGCAAATGGGAACTAATGGACTAATTTCTAGCAGTAGGACAGATAACGATCAAAAACAGAGCCCCACAGATCAAGGGTCAACATAGCACCCACAACATAATGAGATAGGAAATGAAATTCCTTCAAATAATTATGATTATCACTATTATAATCATAATGGGATTTCTGATCGTGCAAATTAGTTAGAAGTTAATTCTGAACCAAAATTAGACCCCAAGACCCCAGGAGTTGAAGATGATAACGATATTCTGCTGGAAGTTGTTCGTCGATATATTTTGAAATATTCTGTTTTGCTTCCTGCATTAGAATGGTTAAGTCTCTATGAATAGTAGATTGTGAAATATTCAAGTATTTGCTATCTCTCTTTCAGTAAAACCCTTGCTACTTAGGTCGAGTTCCATATCTCTACGCCATGCTATTTGTTGTTAATTCACTTCATTGCGTGATTGATTCATTATTTGAGTGTGATTTATGTAATGTGATTCAGTTTGATATCTCTTAAGTTAAACCTAATTGTCTCATCATACCCATTTGGTCAAAGAAAAGATTTTCTTCATCGATTTGACCATTCTTCCAGTGTGCAATCTGTACAAAAGTCGACCTGAAAGGTCTTATTGGTTGGGGGAATCATTTTTCCTGCTGCACCCACCATAGGACCTTTGTGGGTACCGGTAAAAATCGCAATCGAGCAAGTCCACTCTCCTTGACCAAATAGTACCTTATACGGGTTGTTTTGGACATGGTTATCAGGGAATATCTTGAACATTTCTGTACCTTCGCTTCGATGTGCATCAAGACCTTTCGTAGGTTCAGATTGACCCGGCCACCTCACTATGACATCCTGAGTATGACGCTTGGCGAATTTGTCCCAATCTTGACTATTCCACGCATCATCTAATGTCTTCATAAGGCGCATATTTTCTTCTGCACTCAATACCTCTTTGTGGAGCGGCGAAGCATAAAAGGTTAATTTATATCATCATTATCATTCTCTCTTCTAGTGACATGCTATAGCATATAATATCGAATATGCTGCGCAGAAGCATACTGTATTCAACGAGTCCGCGCTGTTGTGGATTGATGCGATCCTGCAATTGCTCAATGCTATAACCTAACTTATTACCTATACTCTGTCAGTCAAATTGTTGATTGTAATCTAAGTGGATTTTGGAATTATCGTCTGTCCTGCAATTTGCCTGGTACCACAAGTTCCTAATTGTCATACGAATTCCTTGACGCATTTGTGCTGCCTGATTGAATTATGGATAGTGTTGACAACAATTATGTCAAGTCTGCACAAATACACAAATGGAAAATGAATTACTTCGGTGATCTTTCATAGCCACTTCTATATTTTTCAGGGAGGTGTGCCCATTGAAACGTCAAATTTACAAGGGTTCCTAACCTTTTGTACCTACCAAGCTGTTTCAAGTATCTACTAGAAATATGATTTCATCTAAATGATGGATTGTTGGAGGAAAGTAGAAGCCAAAAATTGAAAAGGAAGAACTTCCGTTTGTTTTTCGCATTTGGTATTTGCAAAACACAGATAATGAAAATATACTGATAGATGGCAATTAATTTCTGGTAGGTGACCCTCCCGATCATTTGACGCACCAATCTGTGTGATATTTCTGTTTCAAAAGATAACCCTATTTATTTACACTTATTCTAAAACTCGATAGGCAATATGCAATATTTGAGGGTGCCAAACCAGTAATTTAACTATGCATTCATTCTAGAAGACAAAATTTTGACCCATTCGGTGGGAGAAGAAATCTTAAGCATCCCTTGGCTCAACTCCGTAAGATTACATAAGCAATATTTTAAGTGACTTAATTACTCAATTTAGATATAGCATGCATCCTCGAGAGATCAATATATTATGCTACAAGGGTTCATACACCATGTTCTAGCAAAACCTCTGATTAGGAGTTCAATATTCTTCCTTTTAATGCTGTTTTTACCCGTTGCCATCATTTTCATGACTCCTCCCACTATTGCTATCGATGAGGTAGCCACTGCCTCGAAGCTTGATAATCTATACTCAACAAACTTCAGTGCAACACCATTCCCTTCCTCCTTGGTGTTTGACCCCTATGAGGAATACAGACATGTAGTCCTCGATAGGACGGTGACCATAATGGGGAACATAATGTTGCAAGAACTTGAAAATACTACTGACCAAGATAATAGCATTGATATGAACTCAGAACAAACCCATCAATCTGTGCGATCACAAGAATCGCAACGATTCTTTGACGGCATGACCAAACGGTTAGGCCTACAAAGCCAAGCAGCAACAGCAACAACAACTAAATGAAAATCTCCAACTAAAGCATCTGGGACAGTTGAATGAACCAACCTACCCAATCAAGCAACTTTCTAGTCCAGAAGCAAGAAATCAAAAGGAAATAGTTACAAAATCCTCTTGGTTTCCTTCAATTCCCTCCTATTACTGCGACGGTTCTTGTACTCTTTTATCATCGAAGGTACAGTTAAATTGGATTTAGACAAACTGAAAATAGCTAACCAATACCCGGTGACTATTAAAATTCTGACCGACAAACTAGGGGTTACGAACACGGACGGAAACAAGGATGTGACTGGAGAATTGAATATAGGAAATAATCAGTATTTTAGTGAAAATGCCAATGCTAGTGACCATAGTGTCAGGGAAACTGATGATGTCTATAATACGAATGCCACAAATAAATTTGCTCCAGAGAGTCATAATCTTGATATACAGAGAATCCAGAACAATTGTAGAATACATGTTTACAATTCGAAGTAATAGTTAGAATTTTTGCAGATACTTGTTGTGATTGGTGATCTAATGATTCTGTCCGCAACACGGTAATAATCCTCTTGAACTTTATTGAGGTTCCTTGTATATGCCAAACGCGTAGGATAAAGTTTATGTGATCTATCTCTTAACAAAAAGCTAATAATCCTTCTAGTATAAGCTAAACTAATTCTTTTCAATTCAGTGGTAAAGGGAATAGAAAGAATACTATCTAACGGTTTATCAAAAGTCAATTATAAAGATAACTCTACACATACTACGGTCTACAAAGAAGTGACTTCATGGACCAGTACCACTAGTATCTTGCGCGTTCTATGCGCCGAGCACATAAGGCTCGTAATTTCAATTATAATGGTCTATATTGCAGTAACGCTATTCATTGGTAATCCATCTTTGTCAGCGGAGACATCTACAATTTCAAATGCTACGTCTTCGCCCTCATTCACTAGTGGCGAGCCATCAAGGAGCAGAAAACCCACAGTTAGAAGCCTCGAGCGCCGGAGAAGCAGTAGAAGTGGCTAAATATCCACAGAATTCTCTTTTGAGTCCCCCACCATCTTCCTTCCCACCGCATGTATCCGAGCAAATTAACCAGGGTTATCAGACGCCATTATTGACTTTAGGGACAAACCTTCAAACTTTCACTACTCAGGCATCTCAACAGACCCCTCCGTCAACACGTAACATTCCTGACTCTCAACCTGTCACTAATCCCGGTACTGACTCGTCGTCTGTGACAGGTTCGTCCCCTCTGGATTCATCAATGACAGCGGAATTAAGCCCCTCAACAACAGTATCACCACCTTCTGCTCCTGCTCCACCTAGCACTTCCCTACCACAGCCTCTTTTACAACAGTATCCTCAACCTCTACAGCAATCAGCAATCCAACAACAGTCTGCACCGTCTCCGACTCAGACAACTCCTCAAACGCAGTTGTCCGCGCAGACCTCTCCAACACCCCAAAACATTTTACCCTCTACCTCCGGAACAATTCTACCGCAGGCATCAGTCTTACCACCGTTGTCTACTACTTTTCCTCCTACCGTGTATCCACCAGTGAGCTCTATCCAACCCCCGTCTCCGACTCAGACAACTCCTCAAACGCAGTTGTCCGCGCAGACCTCTCCAACACCCCAAAACATTTTACCCTCTACCTCCGGAACAATTCTACCGCAGGCATCAGTCTTACCACCGTTGTCTACTACTTTTCCTCCTACCGTGTATCCACCAGTGAGCTCTATCCAACCCTACGGCTCCCCCTTTACTGGTACAGTAGGATATCCCTCGACAACCCTTGGAAATGCAGGTACTGGTGCGACAACCACATCCGTTGGAGGGACGTCTGAGATCGTATCACCTTGGTTCCCGTCTCTTCCTGCTATGTATTGCGGAGGGACTTTTCTGTTGACGATCGAAGGAACACCTCGAGCAGGTGACCACGAAAATGCCAAATTAGAACCATCAGACCCACACAACGGCGACGACGATGACAAAGATTCAAAATATGAAAATGGCAAAGACAGACGCTTACTCTCCCTGCAGGTAAATTCAGATAACTCAAGAATTTTTACGGACGACGACGCAATATTTGGAAAAATATTCACAGGAAAAAAGAATATCGATCAAAATAAAGGAAGCGATTTTGAGATCAAATCCATTTTTAATGATTGTCAAATCGTTACGTACAGTAAGCTATGATCTAATTATTTGCAGTGGCATGTAATTCTAAGAACCTATCTTTCATATCACAGCGACTTATTAATGTCAGAAAAAGTGTAGGAAACTAGGAATATTAAAAGTAGGAATATTAAAAAAATGGAGGAAAGAAGGAATGTGCGCACCACATACATCTCAATAGGATACTAAATCATGACAAGAGTAGCAAAACAAGCGGTAAGGGATCTCTGCACAGGCTTAACTCTATTTCAGCGAGATCTTTGCTTTATGGGTAGACATCAGAATTATCTTAAGCACATTTCATTTTGACACGACTGAAATTTTCCGTGTTCTTGTAATTGCTTATTTGAGAAAGTGAAGGATCTGTTCTATATGTATATTCACTACACCTACGTAAAGTAAGACCAATCGAATCATTATTCAGTTGTATTTTCGGTAAGTTTAGGATACCTAGTAATAAATATGGGAAAAGTTAAATCGAAAATTGTGTGATGTTTAAAAGTCTTAATCTTGTTCTATGTCAAATTAACTCTGGTCTCCTATTGTAAAAACTGACCAAATCCTATTATGGTGGATGACTGTACATGTTCTATTGAAGGGGAAAGCTGTAGTAGGATTTTCGAGGAAAATGCTAGCCACTGTTATCTTCTTTGCTAGTGGATGGTTGATTTTTTTTAGTCCTGCAGGTCACTCCCCGCCGGTGTACGGCCAAGCAATTATTCTTCCTCATTCTTCACCGGAAGGCCTTCAATCCTCGTCATCATCATCATCATCATCATCATCATCATTAGGAACTATTCCATTTTCTTCCACTGCTCCTTCCGGTTCTTCTGCATTATTATTACCATATCTGCCCATATATCATCAAGTAGTCTCACCTTGGTTTCCGTCTCTACCTGCAATCTCATGTGGAGCAGGGATTTTCTCATTCACAATCGAAGGAACTCCGGACGAGGGAGTGCACGTCTCTATAAGCGATGATAAAAAGGATTATCACGACGATGACGGGGACAATAAGTTGATGGCTTTACAGATCAAGATGGATAATACTAATTTGGGATCTATTTCCAAACATGATGATGAAATATCGGGAGAAATTTTTGTGGGGAGGAAAAACATAAAGACTAATCAGGGAGATGATTTTGTTGTCAAAAACCTGTTTAATAACTGCAGAACCCTTGCTTTTAGTTCTTCCCCCGACGTAAATATTAAGACTCCTCTTCCTGCGACTCCATCCTCAGAGGCTACCAATGTTTTAACTTCTCAAACTGGATTTCATCCTAGGAGCACTCTTAGTACTTGTCCTATCGGTTATGAGAACAATGTAAGAGGAGTTTGCGTTCCAAGGCTTTATTAATTCAGATTAAGGTGTGTACTCAAGACAAAACGGTAGCAGCCAAGATGAAGGTATGTCAAGATGTTATGAAGAAAAAGTAAAGGTAATTTGAAGTTCAAATACATTAAATAGTTAGCTCACAAAGCGATTCTAGAAACGAAAACACCGGCATAGCCTGAGTTATATTCACTCCAACTAACTATTAGGGCATAGCCGTATCTCTGACTGGTTTGAGAGGTGTCAGTGATGATGCCATTTTCTTCCTGCCGTACTAAGCCCATTTGCGGAGAGGTAGCAGAGCCTTGAGTTGTCAGGACATGCACTTGGTCACGATATATGTCGCTAATATTATTGTTACCACGACTGCTAACCATTTGATCAGAATCTTCTGTTAAGAAAATATCAAATAGCCCCGAGTCATCGGGTACCTGTTGTCCAACCACATTACAATAGCATTAGATCCAATACTTTCATTACGATCTGGTAGGAGCAGAAGAGATGGATCAATCGATGAGCCCTGACTGTTACTTATAATTAACGGATTCCCGAATGTTTCCCCTCCATTCGTGCTTTTTGTCACAAATATCTCACTATTCACATGTCCACCCAGATATTTCTGTTCCCGTTCCTGTGGCGCTTCAACTGTTCCGTAATATTCAGAGCTACGGGCTTCGGCATTCGTAGAAGAATCAATAGTACCGAAGGGTTGATCAACGTGTCCTTGTGATGCAGAATTAACTCCATTATTTCCTGGCAGCGAAGCTGCCGGATAATTCCATACAACAAATACTTGACCGTCTTCAGATGCGGTAATTATTGGATCGACTTCTATTTGACTCACCTCACGAGTATTATTGCTCAGACCTATCGGAGGGGTAAAATTCTCTCCTCCATCTGTGCTCTTCGAGAAAAAGATATTTGCGATGTCAATATTACCACTCTGGCCACTTTCAAGCCACACTAGGTATACTATATCATTGTTCATATGCTCCCCCGTCTTATCCTTAAATGTCTTGGACATAGTAGTATTTAGAATGGTTTCATTTAGAATCCCAGGGTTTACAGGCACTGACAGAAGAAGAAGAAGAAGAAGAAGAAGAAGAAGAAGAAACAGCTATGCCGGTATTATTGATAATAGGTTTGTCGGAGTTAACGACAAATATCTTAGGTCTTACCGAAAATTCATTTGGACTATTACTAATGTTCAGTGGTTCGCTAAAATTAAGCCCCGCACCGACACTTTTTGAAAATAGTATGTCGTTATTAATTACGGTTCCATCCTCACGAATGGTGGTGTTAAACCAGGTTAGATAGATCTCGTTATGCTCTCCAGTGGTGAGCTCGGGCATAGATGCAACTCCCGTATCACTTATGCTCTCAGTCGCGCCAAACGAAGCACCAAAGTCATAGCTCTTTCTGATCAAGATTGACCCTGCGTTTACGTCATCTGCGCTACCAATCCATACTGCGTAAACACCGTTGTCAGAAGGCAGCGAGTCTCGTCTCTCCAGCAGCCCGCAAAGACCGTACCAAGAGAGATGGGCATCGAAAATGTAGTCCCGTTGTCAGAACTCTTCACGAAAGCAAGCTGTGCTGGCCCTGCCGAGTAGTCAGACCATATGACATACACATTGTTTCCCGATACCGCTATTCTGGGCTCTTGTTGGAGTCCAGGGGATGAGGCCGTACCTGCTCGTGTTTCACCCAAGGCAGACAGGACTTTAGGGGGGGAAAATGTCTTTCCTCCATCACGACTTTTTGAAAAGTATATATCCGCTTCCCCAGATCCGGTTGTACCTACCTGACCAAACTATGAATACGTCGTTGCTAGTCCGAGATGATACCATTTGCGGATCGTACGCAAAAGGAGTGTTGCTACTTAGTTGAAGGGGCAGTGAAGGAGAGGAAGCTTGAGGAGGGACAAAACCGTTGTTTGTTTGTGCCCTAAGTTGGATGATGACTTCGCCAAGAGCAACGTGGAGAAGTAAAAAATTTAGTATTAATATAATGAAAGGTATTAGGACCAGATTCCTTTTACCGTTAGCACCCTCAAAATTGAAATTGGCCAACATAGTTCTAAACCTGAACCTATGGAAGTTATAATATTTAAAAGAATATCGGGCCATGACGATCCCCCAAATGGACCTAAATCATAACATGAAGTCTAAATTCCTAATTATAACGAAAGAAGTTTCTCTGGCTCCTGCGATTTTATGCCAATTATCTGGCAATTCACTATGGAACTAGTTGTGATTGAAAAGCCGTTGCTGGTAAACTTGCCAGTACAGGCGAAAGCTGTGAGGAAAAAGGGATACAATCGGTAGGCGTGATACTAGGAGCCAAACTGAAACCCAGGAATCCAAATTCAGAGCTAATTGTATATGTGCAGACCCAAATGAAGTTACTCGAAGTACTGCTGACGGATAGCGGAGTTGTGACCATTACGATCGGGAACGTCCCAACGGGACAGTTCACCATTCCTATAGTTGAAACAGGAATAAAAGAAAGAGAGCTCGCCTAAGCACATGGGTATAACATTGTCATCGGAAAATACTGAAGGGAGAATTTGTGCTTGTAGAGGTGTTATCGAGCCGCTGTCGATTATTTGTGGTATCATGAGGGTGAGAATGACAGTAGTCAACGCTAGCAAACCAAAAGGCGATTTAGTATTGCACTGATTTGATTTTGAACGGAAAGAGATCCCATTCTCTTCGAGGCTCAAACTATGCATATGATATATAACCATATTCTGAAATATAAACAGTTTTGATCTTTCTCGGAAGTGGGATGTTGAGGACTATGATCAGTGGAACAAAATAGTAAGCGAGAGTTGTAAAAGGTAGTGATTCGAGCAAATTTCAAAGATTACATTAGCATATTGCTATCACAGCGCTTGCAATTCCATATTTCCATTTCTTCTCTGTCCACTCATCCATCGTGTGGTTTGTTGCTGGTCTAAGTCAACAGCACAATTAGTCAATTCCACGGGAATCCTGCCTAATTCGTAGCGGGCTCGAGCCTCCTTCGGACAGGATAGTTATCCAGGGTACCCAAGCATATACTGTACATATTTAATTAGAAACCCTTGTTTATGAAATTACGGTAGTCCAATCAAAGGATCTTTGAGTGAAACGGTTGTGACATCGAGTAAATAATAACAAAAGCATGAAAATACCTTCCAACGCTCTCTACCACGACAACTTACTATACGTTGGCAACAATATCGCCATTTAACCCTTTATTGTCATTTAAATGACATTTACTGAAATAACTTTAAATGCATTTGTAACAACTCTTGATTGAATACATTGAAACATTTGGCTTTGATAAAATCATTGGTGTTGCTACCGGTCTCTATAATATTGTTAATTCCACTCGCAGACATATTTACTTCCCCAGTACTCGGGCAGGGACTATTACAACAGAGTATTGGTATGGACGCCTCCTGTCCAGTTTCTGTTCCTTTTAACATTCCCACCGATTTATCAGGTTCGGTTTCGCAGCTATGTGGAATAGCTCCACCCCTCTCCATTCCACCTCAGGAACTGCAACAACCGATAGTTCCAGTTCTCCCCGAGGCACCGATAATTCCAGGTCCTATGCCTACTTTTAATGGACTTAATGATCCATTTCTGGGATCACCTCTTCAAGATCCTGCTACCGCTGTACAACCATCTCAAGTTATGACTCCTCAGGTATCATTAACATCACCTGTCTCTGCTTCTGCCCCATCAAGTGGTGCACCGTCGACGATTTATGCATGTATGGACATTGCTAGTGGTAATATTCCTGTCAATTCGTTAAGATCCTCTCCAGAATCTGGCTGTCCTTTCCAAACTGCACCGATTGTAATAATGACAGACGATACTAGCAATACAGTATCAACATGTTTTGTAGCATCCGATCTTATCACTCCTACTGACAATTGCATCCCATCATCTTCTCCTTCGCAACAGCAACCACAAGCAATCGCACCTCCGATTTTACCATTTCAATGATTTTTAGGTCTTGACTGATTAAATCTAGAAATACCTAAACGTCCCAGAACTAACTTCCTATCTTGACCATATCAAGGGATAGCTGTTCTGAATAATTCTAGTCCATTCATTTAGCTTAACTGACATGGAACTTAAGAGAAATAATTTTTACTGATTTTCACTGATGCCCAATCCGCTATGTAGCTATGTTTGACATCATTTAAGAAGAAGCAGCTAGGTAAGAACGATGACTGCACGATTCAGCGATTTTATAGAGGATTGATCACACATAGGGGTAAGCTCACTATTCAGCTACCTCCAAAGCGCTTTTATTTGACCAGCTGTACCAGCAGTTTTCGGAGTCAGATATTGTTGACTCATATCGGAGTTTTCTTGGAACAATACTTTTCTGATCTCAATATCATCTAGCAAAAGATCAATTATTTTCATATTATCTGCCTTATCATTAGCGCATATCATATCAATCGCCTGCAATTTCCACTGACTCTCTGTGGCCTTTTCTGCTAACTTGTAGATATTGTAAATTACTTTTCCAAATGACGTCAACCTATATTTTCCCTTTTCTCTACCGATCAATGAAGCAGAACGAAGATCATTGATTCTGTCGTAGTATTGGCGTTTCGAAAGTTCTAAACCAGCGATTAGCTCTTCTGAATCAGCATCGTTAATGGAAATGGTTTTGAAAAGACTAAGCGATTTCTCATCAGATAGCGCGTTAAATACATCTGTTACTGAAAGCTTTTTCATAATATTTTGTTGGACTAGAAGCTAATATTGGTTCTGTGAAACTTATTGCCATATTTTACTTAAAATGTGCCGAAGTATCTGATTATATCCATTGAGCAAGAAAGATCGTCTTTTATCACTTTCAACGCACAATTGCCATAGCATTGGCTAAATCTAGCTAAATTGCCTATTTGATGGATTTTAATTGAAAGGCGCGGGGCAAGTCGTTCCTTTGAAATTTTATCCCTAGAAACATGAGTTGCTTTGTTTACGATTTGTTGATTTACTATTTTCAGTACATTCAATTCAAACTACTACTATCGACAGGGTAGTATTTACAAATCCTGTATGGTATTTATTAGTTTTGCCCAATTAAGCAATGCTTAAATATGCAACTAATGCAAGGGTGATATAGAGAATAATGCCGAAATTGCGCGTAGCCCTGGAACAATCTAGTCTGGTTTCCAAGAAAAGGGACGCCAATGACATATATAAACAAATTGACTCAGAGACTAGGACAGTTGTATCGGTGTTGTCCGTTGTGTCCGACAACAAATCCCTTTCCTTGTTCAATACCATTGCCGTTGCGAACGTGTCAAATCCTAGATCAGCAGATGGACAACTACAACGGCAGCAACCCATCACTGACATTCTTGTATCACGTACGAATCTGAGTCGTAAGCAATATTATTCACGTATCAACCGGTTACGTGAAGCAGGTTTAATTCGAAGGAAGGGTTGTAGATTTATCCTTACTTCACTTGGAAGAGTAGTCTATGAAACTCATAAGACAATACGATTTGCAATCCACAATCAGTGGAAACTAAAAGCGATTGATTCACTGGATACTTCTTTATCTACAGCGGGAATGCCTACTGAAGATAGACGCGAACTTATCGGCGCCCTATTAACGGATAATGCAGAGATAAGGGATATTCTATGTCAGAGTCATGTCAAAAATGATTGAACGTTAAAAGCCTAGATTTCGCCATGGCCGCCCGGGATGCCAATAATGGAACCGTCTGGTCGAAGACATGGCTATGGCGAGCGGGAGAGGATTAAGTTTGGCAATATGTATCCCTTGGAGCCCTATTTTCTCCAACAGAACAGACGAGGTACAATTTTGCATTACGCGACTACTTCAGAGGTGCCATGCCTATAGGTCATACGTATTTGGGAGACATCATATCTTCTACAGACTCCGGCCTCAAACAAGTCTGTTATAGCGGTTCCAGTGCATTCTGAAAGCGATGACAATAGTATTGAAGGTATCTGGGTTGGATCTATTGACTTGGGCCTCCTTAATCGGGAGCTTCAGTCACTCAACTTATCAGATACCCAAAGGATTGTGTACGTTGATTCGAATGGTACGAAAATAGCTGATCCTGACAAGGATTTGGTTTCGACAACTAATGAGACCTTTTCAAGTCTGAAGAGCTTTCAAAATGTCCTAACCAGCAAATCTGGATCAATGACGGATGAGGTGAACCAATAAACGATGGTTGTGTAATACCATCCAGTAGAAGCTCTTCGAAAAATGTGGACTGTTCTTTGGATGCAATAATGGATTAGTTGAAGCCACTTTGAGTACTCAACAAAGCCTGTATGCCAGTATTCGTCAAGATGCCTTTGCCTCTACCAAGGTCATAGTTTCCCAGCTATGCCTGACCTGCTGTCCTTGCTTTAGTTCCACGGAGTCTCAACTTGATCTATAAAGGATTCTGATTCCAACCAATATTGCAAAACTTTCATCTTCGATCAGACAAACAATACCGTATGCGATACAGTATTAGCCCCGAAATATATTTGGCACTGCAGTGCGTGAGGCTTCTCAACTATTATTTTCATTGTAGTTATCGTTATCCGCTAATTCACAATTTACATTCTCGTCATAGACTGCTCCTATGTCTTCTGAGTCATCTTTCATCGGAAGATATCTTTAGAGGTTAGACAGAAAGATTTATCTAAAACGATCTTCAGTAAAATAGACACATGAATAGTTCTAAAGATAAGAATAGAGTAGCGACGGCAATTATTATTGGAGTATTTGGTAGTATGGCCTTAAGCCTCTATGGTACTATTCAACAACAGGCTTTTGCAGCAACCGCTGAAGAAATAGAACAAAAGTATCTACAAGATGCACGCAAAGCGTTACAAAGTGGTAATACCACAGGTGCAATAAGTGATATTCTGGCCATATTAGAATGGGAGTTTAATGAGGTTCGTCCAAAAGTAGCATCATTATTAGGTAATGTTACTGCAAGCGGATGATTACTAGATAGTTACAGTTGCTGTGAAAATTCATAGGATGAATATCGGCAGAGTCCAAAAAGGCTAGGTAGACCATTTTATAGGCCGCCTGCTGGTTTTATTTCAATGTTGCAGATACCGCCTAGATTAATATTCGCATGTGCCAGAAGTGACCCGCCACCACTGAATGAATTATTTTGGTGCCATATTGAATTGGCTCCTAAGGTTTTCTAACACAGAGGGATGAAGGACAAGACATACATTTCATTATTGATGTCAGTTTTGTCCAAAAACATGATATTTTTCCTTACACATAATCAAAAACCCAAAAATATCGGAATGATACACTTGGTGAACAACTTGTAGGACTTCCTAGCTCGTTGATTCTTCACCTGTAAACGGGATAGCCGAGACGAGAAGGAAATCCAAAGTATCCTGTGAATTCGGTGTCTGGCCTGCATCTGCACCAGATAACATACTACCACTTAACTCCATGGTTACCGACTGTGGGGCTGACCAGTCTGGATTGACCAAGTTGGTACTCCCAATCTGCAGTTCTGAAAGGAAATCAAATGGATTGACGTCGCCGCCATTCATTGTTTCACTATTCCCTACAAACGGGGGAATCATTCCTCCTCCAAAAGGAATATTATTATCAGCAATGTTGCCATTAAGGAGGCTCGAATCTTGTTGGTTTGAGCTCAAGACTCCCAGCGAGATAAGGTTTTGTAAGTTAAATGGAATTCTCATTGCTACTACAGTAACTGATCTCGAGTTATTATCGGCAATGGATGCACTTGAATCAGCGCTTAAATTGACTGTGACTTTATCATCGGTCTGATTTTTATTATCTATGATACTTATTCCGGAAATCTTAATCCCATCAACTAGACTGGTTCCTACGCCTCCAAAGATAGAAGTCCCATTAAATATGCTGTTCGTAAAACTGTCCATAAACAGCTGGAGACTCTGAATATCTTCGTTACCGCTATTATTGTCAAAGTCGAAATTCGTAGTCGACTCAGATTGGTTTGGTACTGATTCATCCAAGCTAAAGGAGCTCATCATATTTTCAACTACAGGATTCAATTGGTCGTACAATGATGGGGAAGTGACAAATGATGTGAAATACACAGTATTTGTGTTTTCGTCAATAAAGCCTCTTTCTATTGATTTTCCTTCCAAACCATCGTAATCATTGGTAAAAACTAATTCGTAACCGGGGTGTCCAGCAAGTGTAATATCTGTACTTGCGGATTTTAGACTAAAGTTTTCGTAACTTGCTCGGTAGTTATTAATTGTGTTTCTAACGTAGGCGTCGAGAGAGAGAGGATTTTCAAGGTATTCTATTCCTACTTGAAAATTAGTCATCATACTGGGATCAACTGATTCCGGTGGCGCGAAGTCGGCTACTGAAAATATCGTAGCATTAGATGGTATTTCAGACTCGGAATAACTCCAATCGGAAGGATACTGAATTCTCAATCCATATTCGGGGTTTGTATACAAGCTTAATTGAGACTCTGCCTGTGCTCTAATCTCTTGTACAGAGAAAATTGAAACCAGAGATAAGCCCCAACTGACAACCAACACTAAGAGAAATATTTGAGTAACGTTGTAGAGAAATCTTCATCTTTATTTTTTTCGCATCCTGAATATGGGGGTGGTAGAATAAAAAGTACATTATTGTATTCTGTATTGGCATAGCTGAGCTGTGTTTTAATGGTAATGGTAATGGTAATGGGATCTTAGTTGGCTCAACGACGTCTTTGCCATCACTGCATCTAAACTCAGAATATCAAGGGGAGTCATGATTCAGTGGAGCAGATAATCTTCACTACTCCATCCATTGACGCAATAATGGAAAATACCAGTGTGACCAACGTCAATGCATCCTGATTTTGAAACTCTTTTAATAGTACAAGGGTATAGGCTTCAACATGAAGGTCGGGCTGTTCCTACCACAAGTCGGTGAGAATGCTACTAGAGAGAATATTCTTTACGTTGCTAAGGAAGCAGAAAAAGAAGGCATTGATTCTCTCTGGGTACTCGATCGTTTATTGTGGCCAATTAATCCAAAGACACCATATGTGGCTACTCCTGATGGTTCTCTACCTGTGGAGTATCAAAACGTACCTGACCCATTGACGACATTGACGTATGTTGCTGGACTTACCGAACGAATTTCTTTAGGCACGTCCATAATAGATATGTTATTTCAAAGCCCAGTGGTACTAGGAAAGAGATTTGCTGCACTTGATGTATTTTCCAATGGGAGAGCTATTGCTGGATTGGGTATAGGTTGGTCGAAGGATGAATACGAAGTCTCAGGCGTACCTTACAAAGATAGAGGGGCAAGGGCAGACGAATATCTCCAAGCGTTAAGAAAGATATGGACTGATGATGTTGTAGAATTTAAAGGTCAATTTTACACTATACCTGCCTCGAAGATAGGGCCTAAGCCTTTGCAAAAACCACATCCGCCGATACTACTAGGTGGATTCAGTCCAAAGACGTTTTCGCGTATAGTAAACTATGCAAATGGATGGATAGGAATTGCTGGTTTTGGTCCTCTGGAACAGTTGGCACAGGTGATAAACGGCTTAAGAGAAGTTGCAAGAAAGGCCGATAAGGACCCTTCTAAGGTCAGTATCTATATTGGTTCATACCCAAATGTAGATGTAAAAACTTCTCCTTCCTCCAATCAATCAAGAGTCCCAATGACAGGTACCATCGAACAAATAGGAAACGACATTGAACAGATTAAGGCGATGGGCACGGATCATATTATCTTTGGTCACATATTCTCTTCTATAGGAAAGGATATGAGTGAAATGATTGAAATAACAAAGCAGCTTGCTAGATTTGCCAAATAAGATTATGTTCGCTTGTATAAGGTAGAGAAACTAGCCGTTAATAAACGTCAAGCAGCAGGAACAGGAACAGGAACAGTAACAACAACAACAGCATACCACGAATCTGCAACGCATTTAATTGCATGTACTCCAGTCAAACCTGAGTAGTATATCAAGTGTTTAGCCCATTACCAGGAGGTCTGAACACAGACTCATCTTAACTTAGTGTGGATTCAATAAAAATTTTTGCCCGCATTTGTCAGAGGAGTAGTGAATATCGTGTCAAGAAACGAGATTCCACTTTTAGAACCTGTACACAAAATTAGAGGATCGTCAGTTTCAAGTTACCTAGAGATACAAAAATTATGGAATATCGTCTATTAACATGACGCCACAGTGATTTGTTTGTTCATGGCATTTTGTAATGATAGTTGGATATGAATCTGATTCGATCTTATCATTCAATTTAGCGATTCTAAATTACTATGAAAATGGAGTCCCTAATTTGTGCCTGAATCTCCATCTTCACCATTTGGAGTTGTTGCCACTGCAACATTATTTTCATCACCTTGGATTTGCGAGTTAAAGTTTGAGCATATTACGTTAATTGGAAACCAATAATTCCCACATACATTAATTTGTGATACGACCTGACTCTTTTCATAACCCCCTGCAAATACGGGATGTGAGTGTGAAATGAGTGATATACTGACTAATAATGTCATAGTTACTCCAAATCCAGCTATCGCTGCGTATTTCATGCTGTATCAATTCATCTTATGCCGCTTGATTCTATGTCAGTTAGGAAAAAACAATGGCATACAAATGTCACACATTTGTTATGGCATATCTTTTGTTTTTTATGTTAATTAGTTAAAATCCTGCATTCGTTAGCTAAACAAAAAAAGAGGAAGTGGGTTAACGTATTGTCTTAGGGAACTACGCCTTGGGCACCGGCTGGTGCTACAGCGTTCTCATCGCCTTGAACTTGTGAGGCAATGTTTTGACAGAAGACATTCAATGGTAATTCACCATTTCCACATGCATTAGCTTGTGAGACTACCTGGTTTTTCTCGTAGCGTTTTTTCCCGTCTGCAAATGCGCTGTCTGCTGTAAAAGCTGTTGCCCCGATGAGCATTACTGCCATCGCTGCTATAACTACCATATATTTGGTGTTCATACTGGTAGTAGAACGAGAGTTTAGTTTATTTGCATTAGGCAAATAAAAACACTGGAATAAATCTGATATTTTTTCTATTAGAACGAAAAGAGGTTACGGTGTAGTAAGCTTAATAGTAATAGAATACAAAACTACATAATTGCAGGCTCATAACTAAAAAAAATAAAATAGTTTGCTAGATTATTTTTATTTTACAGGTTTTGGTTCTGGATCGTTGTTTTGGATTGATGGGAATGTTTGGTCTGCTGCTAGAGCAACGCCATTTTCATCGCCTTGGACTTGTGAACCAACATTTTGACATCCGACATTAAACGGTAGTTCGCCATTTCCACATTCATTGACTTGTGAGATAGCCTGACTCTTTTCGTAGGCAAGAGCGGTATCTGCTGTTATTGCTGTTGTTCCCACTAATGTTGCTGCTATTATCGCGAACATTGCGATATATTTGAAGATCATGTTTCTGGAACGAGCTGAGCTTTTCGTTTATCTGCATTAGGCAGATTCAGACGCTCTCTTAAATCTGATATTTTTTCTATTAGACCTGATGAAGATGATAATATGAATACTAATATTTTGCCTGTCTAAACAGGTTCCAAGAGATACGAAATATTGGTTAGCTGATCATATTTTTTCTAGTGAATAGTACATAATATAATTCAATTCAATTACCTTATCCGTGTCATTTATTTTGAATTTGTACACTAGTCCATAAGTCTTATAGACGGGGAACAGTTGATGCCCGAGATATCCTAGCCTGTAGTCTCCTAGTAGAATTTATCACACCGCTAATATAGGTAATTTTACTACGTATTTCTGATGTCCCAAACATTCGAAGATTGTGTAAGTTCATTTTGTATTTGCTGTAAAGATATTGGGCTAGACTGTAATTGCATTATGTATGGGAATAGTGGCGAGAAAGTCGTCGATACGACGATCACACACATGTTTGAATATCATGCCATTAATCCGGATGAAATGACAGCGTGTATGAAATTTAAGATAAAAGAGAATATACATATACATTCTCATAGTGATTGTCTGTCAAGACCAAATTGTACTATCTGTTAGAAAGTTTCATCCACGCTAGATCCTGCACCACATCTCAGTACAACCCATCTATCACTAGCAATTTCACTTACACTACTAATGTCTTCATATACGATGGCCTTTCCCTATTCTAATAGAAGTTGATTTACCGATGTCGAGCTGCCATTGCAATACACTACTCCAATTAATCTATCGTAACTTATCTCTTTCTGACCAACATCTTCATCTACTAATGCACTGCCTCCCATCGGACAAACAGATTCTGTGACTGCAGTTGCTTCATTAGATCCAGCTTCCCCCAATTCGGGAGTCTGTACCATTAACTAATACGTACTTTATTGACGTCGGTATAGGTAATTCCAATGCCGTTGAATTACCGGAGATGATTCTATATATTAGCCTTCTGACTCTTCATTATTGTCGTCAACATTAGTCTTCTTCTGACTCCTCACTATTGTCGTCAACATTAGCTTCTTCTCCAGATGATCCTTGTTTTTGTTCCTCTATTTGAGACTGCTCTGGTTGGAATGCACCTGGTTGCTCCTCTGCTGTTTCTAATTCTTTGGGTACACAGAGACCGGACTGTAAAAGTTGACCTGCTGGACAAGATGTTTGGGGTGCTTCTGGAAGGGAAGTTGGAGGACAAACTGGGCTGTTGGGATCGACTTCACATGGATCCCGTTGAGGTTCAACAGGCTTTAGTACACAGCTGAGTGACGCTTCATCATAGACTTCTGTGTCTGGATCGCAGGTAAGCCAGCCTGGTCCTGCTAATCCTGCTCCTGCTGCTCCACCTCCACTTGGGGAGGAGAATCCTATGTTTACATTTACGAACAGAGTGCTCAGAATGACAAAAAATAATGCTACGGTCACTATTGAAAGCCTGGTACTTATTATTACCAATATCAGGATACCATGACATCAAGTATAAAAACTTTTGACATTGTGGAATGTGTAGTCATAATTATCTCTTTTGAGTTGCGATAAAAAAGATCTTGGATTGATCCAATTCGATTCGATTCAAAAAAATGAAAAAGAGAGGGGAGCAGTGGTGTAAACATTAAGTGCAATACTTATTTTAAATAGCCATAGCTGACCAGTTTCAATTCATTATCTATCACCTGTCCGATTCCATGAGCGTGCAGATTGTACTCCTGGATTCCTGGCTCGAGATCACTTGTTTCTATCATCTTTATGACATCTCTGAAGCTTCCTGCGGGAACACTTACCGTTTGATTAATACTTACTATTTCTGCTTTATCTAAAGCAACGTCTGAAGCTAATTTCTTGATAATATCTCGAACCAAGTAAGATAGTTCCAGGCATTATTAAACCAGCTCTTGCGTTATCAGAACCATGCAACCACGAACCTGCATGATCAACTAGTTGACCATTTTCATAATTGTTAACATCTTCTCCGAAATAAAATACAGTATTTGTCCTATCGCATATGGCGTAGTAATCCTTGGTCATTTCTTTTAGGTCATTAGTCTCGCTGTTAACAGTTCTTTCTTCAACAACTCTTGTGACTATCCCATCTCCGACAATTTTGGTCTCATTGCTTACCGTCACAGTTACATTAACGGGCTCGCCATCTGCTGTTCCTGCGAATACAAGCTGATAACCGGGTTGTAGAATTAAGTATGGATTGGTACCCGTGGTGGAGAAATTACAATCCCCCATGTTAAACGAGGTTGTCCATGATTCGTTCTGTGCGTTGGCCATCGACGAAGTACCAACAATTAGTAATACCGCTGTGGCTACTGCAATTGATATGACTAAGGAGAGTACATTAGATGTTGTATAAGATTTTGTTTCCATTGAATTGGGTATGCTGTACCTACAGCTAATAAATAATATGGTACAAGCATCTAAATGAATATGAAGAGTTATGATATTAAATCCCAGAATGTTTAGATACTTGTATCATAAACCTATTATACCAATAAAACTGATATCCCGTTTAATTGATATATAAAAACTTTGTGGTACAAGCATCTAATTAAGCGGTGAATATCATTAGCAAAGTTTACGAAATAATTAGATACTTGTATCAATTTTCTTATTAACATCCACAGCCATTAGGTGTTTTAATGCAAACAAAATATTCGTTCAGAATAGTGGCGGTCCTGATGTTAGCATCATTGGCAGTAATGTCTATTGGAATCTCCATGAAGGCGTATGCTCAGAATACTACACAAACTACCAATGTGACAAACGTGACAGGATTAGCCTCTGGTCCTGTCGAAAGTGATGACGTAGGCGAAGGAGAAGAAGAAGGATCTGGAGAGGATGAAGATGAACCTGGGGACGTAGACACAAACGATAAGGAAGACTAAAACGCCTTACTTCACTCCGAAAGAACACCAATAATTCCCCTCCTTTTTTCTAACTAAAGCAACTTCCTGTATGCACGCACTGGTTGTAATTCGAAATGTTGCAAAACATATCTTAATTCGTAAATACCTTATTTATTTAATTGTTAGTCAGGATTTTTGGTGAGTTTGTAGAAGGTGAAGACCACTGCTCCTCTGTTACCCAATGCATGATTTGACTCATGCTATCCCAGAACTTACCTACTGAAAATGTTTCTACCGACCGATGAGGTTATTCATTTTACTGAATCATTAAAGGTATCTCCACCCATAGGATCATCTATGATCTTAGTATGCTAATTAGGAGCATGAGAATCGTCCAATTAGAAGCGTAACTTCATCAGTGACATGAACTTATCTATTTGCCGCCCCGCCTAATAAGTTTCTAGAGATCGCTCGATTCGATTTGTTCTTTTATCTATTTATTTTTTTGTACTATTGCTAGAAAGAATAAAATTAGAATGGCAAGGGTCATCGAGGATGCTATCACAGACCCATAGCCCGTATCTAATACTTCGAAGGTATCTTCTAATGACTCGAATAGTAATTGAACTGCAAATAGGGCGAATGCAGCAGCTGCATATATTATCTTTTTGAAGCCTGTTCTTCTATAAGCTGAAATTGATAACGCCAAAAGCAGTATTGAGAATATTCCTGTTGCAGACTTGAATGGCACTCTCAATACCGTCAAAAAGCTCCATTTGGAGTAACAATCCTGAAAACATAATTTGTAACATTACCTCTAATCCAATTATTATCAAACTTATTTCTCATCCGCCCTCGAAAGAGAAAGAAAAGTCTCCACCAATCGATTGCTCCATTTGTCCCATATATTTGGATAGTAGTTTCGCATTAATATCGTAATATATTTTGAAGAGGATTCTCTATCATGTAATTGGTATCTCTTGTATCTACCCTCCCTTATTTCATCAATTAGTTTGTACTGATTCAAACGTTTCAAATACCAACTAGCAGATGCTGCAGATATTCCAACTCTACTGGCTATATCTGTCTGCGTAGGTGCATGTTGTTCGATGATGAACATAAGAATTTCACGACTAGTTTCTTGGCCGAGAACTTGGAGGATTTCTTTTTCATTCTCCTGAAAAATCCCAATAGGGAAATAGTGTTTGTACAAACCATGCCTAGTAGACACTATCCTTTGCGCTTTACCTAATTTTTCTAGATGGTATTGTGCTGTTCCCATTGAGATCTCCATATTTTCTTTAATCTTACGTAGGTGGCAACCTGGATTATTTTGAATGAAATATAATATTCTCTCGGCCATGTTTTCAGGCTCAGCACCACAAACTAACAGTCATCTGTGGGTAATAATAAGAATTTCAAATTTGCCTTTCGATGAATCCAAAATTTTGCCTTCTCGCCGTCTCATAAATGCTTTGTGGTACAAGTATCTAATCGATCAAGACAGCAAGTTTGAAATTTGTTCGAAATACTTAACGAACTGAATGTTCCGGCAATGACCGATAGGTATTCATAAACCTAACCTAAACCTATTCTAGAAGGTTGTCCAGCATACTCGAACTCATTTCTCAGATTTGCCGAACCTAAACACTATTGGTAGCATTTCTACAAACACTACCATTCTCCTACTCAACGGAGAAAATGATACACAGACTCCAGTTCAGGGAGCCGTTATTACTGCAGCAAAAGATTAATCAGTTAAAGCATTGTGAACATCCTCTCATCACCTATCCAAATCTTGGACACGAATTTCATCCATCCTCTCAATGGTTTACTCGAGTAGGTCTTATACCTGAGTACGTCCTTGCAGACCTCTATTCTTGGCTTGAATAAATCTGGACTTACAAAACCTGAGAGTTGATCTAAGAACCATTATCTTTGACATTCACTAACACTGATTCAGGAGTGTTCAGCACAAAGATCTACTTGCACATTATCTAACAGCTATTATTGGCCACACCAAACCACACATCATGCATTGACAGCAACCAGCACCCAAATGCTAGGCCGAATGTCCTGAAACAATATCCGAACTCAAGGGATTGAACTATATCGGTTAGAACACGAGAATTCGGCCAATGGCTATGATTGGGTTGCTTGCCAAGGTAATATTTTATATGTGCGTTATACGTAATTCCAATTGCTGTACCAAAAGTACAATGAAGCAGATATAACCAGAACCTAATACTTCACGAACCTTCTACTTCAGGAACCTCTGCTACAGCAGAGAACGTCCTGTAAAAGTTGGAGGACTTAGCGATGGGGCACGGGTTCTGGTTCGTATAGGAGACAACCATACCGGTAAATGGTGATTCCCGTCCCCATATTTTTTCTATTTTTGAGAGACCAGCAATATGACGTGGCATTTAGAAATCGTTTGCCCTTTCGATACTTCGTCTAATTTTAGTACTTTTATGGGTGGGCTGCACTTACCATATTAGAAAGCCTTTTCACACCGATTACACATCCAGGCAAGTAACCACCGTGATGACGATCTCCATGAGTCATTTGACTCCATGATTAACTTGATGGTCATCATCATAACTCATTGAATCATGTTTAAATGAACTGAATTGAACAGCTTTCTAAGTCTAATTGAACCCAAATTGGCATATCTTCATGAACGTATTGCAACGGGATGAAGCCCGATCTATCCGAACGTAAAAGATAGCATTTTGAAACATTTTGAAACATTTTGAAACATTTTGAACAATCCTGACTGACATCATTGAATCCAGCTAGGGGTGTACTGACACTATTTGTCAGTCAAGCAAAAATAACAATAACTAACCAAGATTTCAAAAAATGTTGAATACAATTAGTTAACGTTAACAGCTAGACGTTCTCCATATTGTGCAACTAAAATAAATCATGCTTGTACGGCTTGAAAAGAAAAACCCGCGTATTAACTCAACTAGTCTTTACTTTGATAGACGCTAACTGATCTATAAAACAATACAGTCCAAGAAAAAGAGGGCACAGGTAAGGTATATATGCTCAGAATCGGGTTTCATGGTGCAAGTTGGTAAGGCGCTTGAAAATGTGTCAATGTCAGCCTTAAATAGAATCAGTGGGTAACAGCAATACATAGAAAAATAATCACCTGGGTAATCACATGTTTGGTCTTGGAATAATTTTAATGCATTTAACAGACTACTTTAAAATAAGAAAATATGAAAAGAGGAAAAGAGGACCAAAATATAAGGAATATTTAAGGGCAGGGCGGCTAGGCTAGGAAACGCATGACCTCGAGTTACCGACTCATGATTTAAGCTTTCTCGAAGGACTTGCCACACAGTAAAAACGCTACTTCGACTCAAAGGCTAAACGAATACAGGATTTTCTATTGATCCTTTATTTCCGAGCCCCTCTTCTCCAATTGATATAGCGTCAAGACTTTGCTTCAGCTTGATCTTGTATTTCAAGTTCCTGGGCTTTCCCCGTAATCTGTACCCACAGCAAGGACACCATGGGCCATCCCATTTGATAAACAGCTCGCAAATTTGACACCTTTTCTGACCGGACGCATAACGTCCAGCTCCACTGGGCTTTGCAGCTTTGTGTCTATTGCATATCCCTTTACAAACCAAATTAATTCACTTGGCATTAGTTCACAGAACAAACTTATAAAATTTTGCAAAACTAGCCATCTTTATAGTGGAAATTATATTCTGAAGTGTAATATTCATGTACACCCCTAGCTATATTTGTTGACATCTTGAACCAACCAGATGTGCCATGTCCTCATAGTCATAAAAAATGAAAGACTAAAGCAGCGAAGTGTCAGTTTCATCGGTTAGTCACTTTGCCACCTCGAGAGTTAGGTGGTGCTAAGGAAAGTTTCGAAATTGAGCAAGATAGCCGAGCAGAATAATAATAATAATAATAATAATAATAATAATAATAATAATTCCTGATTTGTAAGCTCGGGATGATTGTTAGTAAGCTATGCTATACTCACTACAGAAAAACTTTCAGTATTGGATAAATAGTTCAATAACTATATACATCATAGATGATACTTGGGAAGCTCTTAAGCCCCCGGAAGCAAGTATGCAATAATTGTGGCGAAAAATTCCATGAATATAGCGACTTGGTTGCGCACGTAAAATCAAAGCACCATGGTCCCGTATCACGCTGCCAAACTTGTGGTGAAGAATTTGTGAGGGAAAGCGACAGATACCGTCATATACAAGAGGAAAAGTCACGAAAACTAGATTCTCGCAGACATAGGTAGTTTCAGGGTTCCTGTTGCTGGCCTTGAACTTCAGGCAGATTATCTAGAGCTCTAAATATTAACCTAGGCCAGAGTCGACCGCTTCGGAAGTGAAGGCAGGGGAAGTCGGACCCTCAAAAGAACCTAAGGATAGAATCCAGTAATTCCGCTTGCTTTCAAATTCTCATTAACATTATTGAATATCCTCTCAGACAAGGACTCCTCATTTGATGTACCAACATGGTCTGGAGTGGTAGTATATTTAGGCTCCAAAGTCTGGCTATTCTCACTTAGAGTTGAGTTTGCTGGTCCACTGGGTGTAATAGGATCAGAAGAGCCCAGGTTAGCATCACTTGGTGGCGTGACACCCTCACTAGGAACAGCAGCTGGTATAATCTGTGCAGTTGTTGATTCCACGCAATTGCCGATTAGGGTACTAATAACCAAAAGAAATGATAGACACACAGTCCTATGAATGGTAGCAGATGACCTTTTGATTAACAAGCCAACCTTGTACTAGAACGATGGACTTATTTTGATTAGCAAATGAATGGTAGAACATAAGTATTGTTATGATACCACTTTTGGTTAACATAATTAATCAATTAGAACTCTCTCATTCACTAACCACATACCATGTATGATTCATACTCCTCTGCATTCTTATACTTGATTAGACCCTAGTTGGTGTTTGCATTTTTTCATAGATTAGTGGTTGTTTACTTTTTGTAAACCATTTTCAAAGTCAAATACTACGACTTCTTTATCAGAAGAGTTATCTTTGTATTTTATGACGGTTAGTATATGTTGCTTTTTCCACATACCACCCAGTATACCAAAAGCTAACACTCGATCTGAAGATAGCGGCGAAGTAGTCTCTGATATAAGTGGAGTTGAGTGATAACTGATGACATCGACTTTATTTAGACTAGCAGCCAACACTTGCAGCTGGATTAGCAAACATGAAAACACGTGATGATATTACCATAACAGTAAAAATGAATGTAATAGCAACTCGTAGTTTTGGATCTTTCTTAATCTCGAAGCAGGCAAAGATATACACCCTCCCTCGTCGTAATCAACTGGTTATATCGCCAATGCGATTACAGTCTGGACCATCGTTAGCTGTCTTACCGATGAATACATTCACAAGACATGGAAATCCATCGGGTTTGCTGCCTCAACTTCACTCTCAGGGAAAAGAATTAGTTTGTCATTCATCAAAAAAGATTTACGCTTGTTCATGGCAGACTTTATCATATTTTCTGAAATATCTATTCCAACTACAGATGATCCGCTGCAATAAAAAAGGACTGAAAGTCGGTTCCGCAACCAATGTCCAAAACCCTTGTAGGATTATGGATTTTTATTACATGTTTAGTTCATTTAATATTAGGTAATTTGTCGAATGAAGGAGACTTCCGAGAATCGCTGGAAAGACTAATCAAGAAGCTGATATTGACTACTTCTCCTTTGCTGCATGAATATGCACCACCATTATCATAAAAAGTCAAATCGTAAAGTCAAAATCACGAACTATTTTTCCTATAGGGCTGCCAATTGTCTCGTCAAATTCTGTCTCTTCGTTTTCACCACCTGCAAAGAGAAGTGCCTTTACTCTATATGCACCAGTGCTAGGATTAGCCTCAGAGGAGACAATGAAACTATCAGAATCGCCTCCCAGTGAAAACGGCGTATTCGGATCAGGATCTCCTACAATTATGACTTGCCCTTCAAAGGAGCAGTTATACCCTTGGTAAGGAACATACACCCTTGCGTCTACAGCCACCACTCTTCCAGTTGTCTTCAACGTTGTTCTCCCTCGTTTCACCGGGTTGACGATGACCGTTGTCGCGACTGTTGCTTCTTTAGCCTTTTTGGTCGTACTAGTTTCTCACTCACCGACATATGCAAAGTATTCGAATAGTCAAGCACAATCATTTGTCAATGAGTGCCTGTCAGGCGACTCTGGCGAATCTCCATTCTGCTTAAATGGCGGTCCTCAAATACAGGCCGACGGCAGCGTCAGTAGTCCTATGAACACACAAGTATCTAATGGTGGAGGACAAGGTGAACAAGAGGTATCCTGGTCCTCAAGGTCCTAAAGGTGATAAAGGTGATACTGGTTCGCAAGGTGAACAGGGTCCTCAAGGTTTGACTGGTGGGCAAGGGCCACAAGGGGAACAGGGAATTCAAGGAGAGCAAGGACCAGCAGGTCCAGCGGGACCGACAGGACCAAAAGGTGATACTGGGGATCCAGGACCAGCAGGTCCTACAGGTGCTACAGGGCCACAAGGGGAACCCGCCCCGCAACAAACACTGAAGGTTTCAAGAGCAACTGGCTCTATCACCGTCCCCGCCGGACAGTCTGGTAGTCTTCCGGTAGACTGCGGTGAGATAGACCTTACGGATGGAAGTAGGCCCGTTGTAACAGGCACATTTGCTATCAGGGATCCAGGTAACAATCCCAATTATTCTATACTTAGTAGTGGACCCTATATTGTTTCAACCAATGTAGGTTGGGAAGTAGATATATCTAACCCTGGTCCTTCTAGCATTACTCTTAACTGCATCTTGCACCACGTTAGCGCCTGCACAGTAGGATTGATTGGGGCATTAATCGAATTGCATACGTCTATTAAATAAATTATCGATTGATTTGTTGCCCTTCCATGCTTTCAATCCGATTTAATCTATCCTCCAATGCTTTCAGCGCTAATTCGGAAGGGCCCTCTGATAGAAACCTAAATCTTGCTTCATTTGACTGGATGATTAACTTCAATGCCATTAACTTTTCTCTAATAGGAACTGAAGAATCATTGTATATCTTCAATTCTTTCTCGGCTTCTTCAATTCCATCAATAGTAATGGGCTAAATCTGATTTAGGTCAGTGTGGTAACAATCATGGAGTTCAGAGATGGTAAGGTCGCACATGAAACACACTACTATGCAGATCCTTTCGAACCACCTGAGTGGCGATCTCAATGGGTAAAGAGAATGTAACTATCAGTGCCAATCATGGAGTCCGCTAGAACATGTGGTTACTTATAGCATATTCGGTAGGTTCCATTAGTTCTCTAATACTATTAGGTTCCACACAGAAAAGACGTGTCCTTCTATGCACACCCTATTGATGTCTTGATGGCCTGCGCTGAATAAGGTAGAGTCTGTATTATTTGGTTAAGCTGCCTGTAGTAGATATGTTCCCTACTCTTGCAAATGAATTTGCTGTTCTGATGAATCCATCTAGTGGGTGCATGCACCTCTATCATTTGAAGTACTGCTATCAGTTAGATATCTTGAGCTCCATCTAATCTAGCATTCAGAGATGCTTTTGAGTTGGCACTCACATCTTGCATGTTACTAACAAAACTCTTCAGTTTTTGTATCCTTGAGCTGGCGTTAGTCACAGTCCGTGTGAAAGATGCTGGTTTGAATATTACATTTCCAGTGCCATCTGAAAGCTATTACTCTGAAATTATGTGTACCAATAGCTAGATTATTGAAAATAATGGGACTAGGACAAATAGTAAAAGGCTTCGAGTCCAAACTGCATTGGAACACATTATCAGTACCTGTAAATATAGTAGTTAAATATAGTGTAAATGGTTCAATCAATCTTACTCAAACGTTCTTAAGTGCTTTCTAACGTGCAACAGATTAGACAAGGTATTACGATCATGATGGTTAATGGTCAGAGATTATTTAGAGGTTCATAATTGCATAAGGAGT